>NZ_FNNP01000001.1 GCF_900106805.1 Ruegeria halocynthiae | reverse complement strand
GTTGAGCTGATCGCACCGATCGCGATGGAAAACGGCCTGCGTTTCGCCATCCGCGAAGGCGGCCGCACCGTCGGCGCCGGCGTCGTGTCGAAGATCATCGAGTAAGTTGAGGCCGGGCTTCAGCCCGGCACATCGGTGAGATTATTAAGGCCGTCCCAATCCGGGGCGGCCTTTTTTGTTTCCCAGTGAGTGGGTCTTGGCGCTATCCAAATCTCAAACAACAACCGTGAGAAAAAGTTCTCCGACGAAGAGCCCACTGTTATTCTAGTTCATTGGGGCTGGAGAAATCCGTCAATTTCGTCAACCCGTATGGCAGCCCCTGACTTTCCGGGCATTGCGGCGACGTTCTCAAGATAGCTCAAGTATATTTGGCAATATTCAGGGTCTCTCCAAGTATCTAGGAGTAAAGGTTGAAGCTCTAGATCGGACCACCCGCCATCTTTCATTCTGTCTACCAGCTGGTCGTAGTCTTCATCGGTAGGGAGAGTAAGTGCATTTGCCTCATTGTTGTCGCCTGAAGCACGCGCATCAATGAGATGTGAGACCATAGTTGCCATGACCTGATCCAGTTCCAGATATACTAGAGAAAGTTGATCGTAATTCAGATTTCCAGCACCATGGCGGGCAACAAGTGCGCAAGTTTTTGGATCATCGAATATCTGTAAGAACTGGATGCGTGCGTTTATGATGTCTATCCGCTGCTTGTCTGAAAGCGCCTGCGAGTATTTTGCCAATCGTAATCTGTAGGCCAGCAATTCGCGGTCCAGCTTTTTCCGTACGTCTTCGCTTGTCCGAAGGCTCGATCTTGCCTCGAAAAAGCGACTGACGACGTAGTCCAGATCTTCCGGAGCCTTTTGGTCAACGACTTGCCAAAACTTCGCCAATTTACCACGCAGCACTAATTCCCGTGTTTCAGGTGCGCCAACAGCGATTTGTCGGATGTCTGTTTCAACGGTTCTATTGCTTAGATCGTCTGGAATACTGTCGCTTTCGGGACCTCCACGAAGCAGCATGAATATTGCCAACGAAGCACAAATCGTAGCTACGCCGTAAGTAAAGAACTGCATTTTCATTGTAGTTGCTTCTAGGCCTTTCTACTCTACCTATAGTGGAAGATGAGCTGTTTATTCTCGAATGTCGATGGCAGATGCGCAATGCTGAGTCAGAAAGAAAGCACTCTCAATTCTCCGTCAATGGGCAACCATTTCCCTCTTGCCAAACCCCTCACACCCCTGTACTTCGCGCGAGTTCTCTACAAGAACATCAAGGCGGGGTGATTCCCGTCTTTTGGGTTCGATGAGGGTTGGCGATGCGCGCTTGTCCTCCTCTCAGCCTCAACGCCTGATAAAAGGCTGTTATTATGCAAAGCCAAAATATCCGTATTCGGCTGAAGGCATTTGACTATCGCGTTCTGGATGCCAGCACGCAAGAGATCGTCAACACTGCCAAGCGGACCGGCGCGAACGTGCGCGGCCCGATCCCGCTGCCGAACAAGATCGAGAAGTTCACGGTTCTCCGTGGCCCTCACGTTGACAAGAAATCCCGCGACCAGTTCGAGATCCGTACGCACAAGCGTCTGCTCGACATCGTTGATCCGACCCCCCAGACCGTTGACGCGCTGATGAAGCTCGACCTCGCTGCTGGTGTGGACGTCGAGATCAAGTTGCAGTCGTAAGATCGGAGGGTATAGATTATGCGCTCTGGTATTATCGCAAAAAAAGTAGGCATGACCCGCCTGTTCATGGAAGACGGCAAGCAGATTCCTGTGACCGTTCTTCACCTGGACAACCTGCAGGTTGTTGCACAGCGCACCGATGACAAAGACGGCTACACCGCCGTTCAGTTGGGTGCCGGTGCTGCCAAGGCAAAACGCACCTCGAAGGCCATGCGCGGTCACTATGCCGCTGCCAAGGTCGAGCCCAAGCGTAAGCTGGCCGAGTTCCGCGTCTCAGCTGATGGCCTTATCGAAGTGGGTGCCGAGATTTCGGCAGAACACTTCCTGGAAGGCCAGAAGGTTGACGTTTCGGGTACTTCGATCGGTAAAGGCTTTGCCGGTGCAATGAAGCGTTGGAACTTTGGTGGTCTGCGCGCCTCGCACGGTGTTTCGATCAGCCACCGTTCGCACGGCTCAACCGGTCAGTGTCAGGACCCGGGCAAGGTGTTCAAAGGCAAGAAGATGGCCGGTCACATGGGTGCTGCCCGTGTAACCACCCAGAACCTGGAGGTTGTCAAAACTGACGCCGACCGTGGTCTGGTGTTCATCAAAGGCGCCGTTCCCGGACCAAAATCGGGCTGGGTTACCGTCAAGGACGCCGTCAAGAAGAAAGCACCCGAAGGTCTGCCTTTCCCGGCAGCCGTAAAAGGTGCCGCAACTGAAGCACCTGCGGAAGAAGCTCCCGCGGAAGGTGGTGAAGCATGAAACTTGATGTAATCAAACTGGACGGCGGCAAAGCCGGCAACATCGAGCTGGATGCAGACCTGTTCGGCCTTGAGCCGCGCGCAGACATCCTGCACCGTGTGGTCCGTTGGCAGCGCAACAACGCGCAAGCTGGCACCCACAAGGTCAAGACCCGCTCGGAAGTATCCTACTCGACCAAGAAGATCTATCGCCAAAAAGGCACCGGTGGCGCACGCCACGGCGCTCGCTCGGCACCGATCTTCCGTGGTGGTGGCGTTTACAAAGGTCCGGTCGTGCGTTCGCATGGTCATGACCTGCCGAAGAAGTTCCGCAAACTCGGTCTGCGCCACGCGCTGTCTGCCAAAATGGCAGCTGGTGAGCTGGTTGTGATCGAAGACGCCGCATCCGAGGGCAAGACTGCCGCTCTGGCCAAACAGGTTGCAAACCTGGGCTGGAAACGCGCTCTGGTCATCGATGGCGCGACCGTGAACGAAGGGTTCCTGAAAGCGTCCAAGAACATCGAAGGTCTGGATATCCTGCCGACGATGGGCGCAAACGTCTATGACATCCTCAAGCGTGACACCCTGGTGCTCACCAAAGCGGCTGTCGAAGCACTGGAGGCTCGTCTGAAATGAGCGCGAAGGCAGAACACTACGACGTGATCCGCAAACCGATCATCACCGAAAAGTCGACCATGGCGTCTGAGAACGGCGCGATTGTCTTTGAAGTGGCGATCGACAGCAACAAACCGCAGATCAAAGAAGCGGTTGAATCGTTGTTTGGTGTCAAGGTGAAGGCGGTGAACACCACCATCACCAAAGGCAAGGTCAAGCGGTTCCGCGGCCAGTTGGGCAAGCGGAAAGACGTCAAAAAAGCATATGTGACCCTGGAAGAGGGTAACACCATCGACGTATCCACCGGTCTTTGATCGGAACTGTCTTTGGAAAGAGATGAGGACCCCCGCGAAAGCGGGGGTTTTTCTTTAGCAGCGGCACAAAGAATTGAACGCAAAATCGTCATGTTTTGCACAAATCTCTTGCTAAGTCGCGTCGGTAGTCTATCCGGTTCCCAACAAACAAAAGACATGGCAGGCGTATGACAAAACCCTCACTCTCGACCCGGAAAAATCCGGAACTGACCGCAGCGCGAGATTGGGTGTCTACACTTGCCAAATACCGCGAACCAAACCAGTGGCGCAGTTCCTTTGAGTTGGGCGTTAGCATTATCCCTTTCTTTGCACTTTGGGCGCTGTCTTGGATGTCGCTTTCGCTTAGTTATTGGCTAGCTTTCGCGATTTCTGTCCTCAATGCGGCCTTCCTGCTGCGCTTGTTTGCGATCCAGCATGATTGCGGGCACGGAGCATTTTTCAAGAACCGGAACGTCAGCGACTGGGTTGGGCGGGTGATTGGAGTACTAACGCTGACGCCTTACGATGTCTGGCGGCGTACACATTCCAACCATCACAACAGCTCGGGCAATCTGGACAAACGGGGCATGGGCGATATCCACACCCTGACTGTGGCCGAGTATCAAGCGAAGACACCGATGAATCGGCTTGCGTACCGCGTCTATCGGAACCCGATTACTCTGTTCGTTTTCGGCCCGGGATATTTGTTTCTGTTTCAGAACCGCCTCCCGTTGGGTTTGACCAGTAGCGTTAGGTTCTGGGTAAGCGCGATGGGCACTAACGTCGCAATTCTGGCCGCGCTTCTGGCAGTCTACTACTTTGGCGGCCTAATGCCTGTTCTGTTGATCTTTCTACCCTCTACCCTGATTGCCGCAACAGCCGGAGTATGGCTGTTCTACGTGCAGCATCAGTTCGAAGACACGCATTGGGATTCCGATGAGGACTGGCAACTGCACGAGGCGGCTCTGCACGGAAGCTCGCATTACATCCTGCCATCCGTATTGCAGTGGTTCAGCGCAAATATCGGCATCCACCATGTGCACCACCTGTACAGTCGCATCCCGTTCTACCGCCTGACCGAGGTGCTGCGCGATCATGATGAGTTGGCAAACAGCAACCGGATGACCATCCGCGAGAGCCTCGCCAACGCGCGCCTGCACCTGTGGGACGAACAGAACCGCCGACTTTTGTCCTTCGCCGAGGCGCGCGCGCTATATGGGTGAGCAGTAGGTTCCGAGGCCAGCTGGGTTTTCGGAAAGCAGCCGTTGCTCCGGGCGCGTGATGCGGATAGCGTCACCTTCATGAAACATGTCCCCAAAGAAACAACAGATGAGGCCCTTATTCAGGAATTCCTGGATAAAGGAGGCAAAGTCAGCATCGGCAAGACCAAACCTGCGCCCGCTGAGCTTGGTCTGAGCAAGAATGTCTGGAACGCCAAACTGACCAAGGAAGAGAAGGCCGCGCGCGACAAGAAGTGATTGTGCGAGGCCTGTCGGTCAGGCGGAAAGACGTCAAGACAGCTTATGTGACCCTGCAAAGGGGGAGCACCAGCGGCGCGTCTACCGATCCCTGATCGGCAGCATCGTTGGAGAGAGATAGGTCTGCACGAAAGCGAGGTTTTTTCGTTTTGGTACGTGCGCCACTGGCACTTGATGTTTTTGCATGCATAAGATGTGCGAGAAGTGCATTGGAGGTGCTAAAAGTTGTCGCGTTGGTCTAACGAATTTGAGAATCACCCATTACACGAAACATTACGGCAATCTGCAGAATTCATAGAAGTTGAAGTGGAGAACACTGAACTAGAATTTGATGAGGAACGGCACCGATTGACGAAGGTTCTAGGTAACTTACAGGATACTGTAACCGGCTTGGATGATGAGTTTTTTCCGAAGGCTTTGCTGGATCAGATTAACCAACACTTGCGGCATGGGAACTTTTTTCAACAGCTTCAGGCTTATATGAGTTCACCTCAGATAACACATCTGCAAACGGCCAATAATCATATCACGCAGTACGCTCCGCAGATATATCAATTGGCGGCGATGTCTCGACTGCCCGAGCCTCAGAAAGTCATTAAGCACGCAGAAAAAGCCTACAGATCATTTTCAGCATCGATGGATGGCTTCATCAAACAAACAGAAGAAAAACTTGAAGAAACTGCTGAAACCCACTCCGAACTAGAAAATAAGGCAAACGACTTAGGAGATCAGCTAGATAGTCTTTCGACAAACGCAGAAACGAAGTTTTCAGAGTGGCAGTCTGACTTCACGGAAAAGCAAACTGCTCGCGCTGAAGAACATTCCGAAGCCCAAATAGAACGGGATACGAAGTTTGAGGAGTTGTTGTCCGAATGGAGAAAGTCCGCCGATACTCAACATATTGAGTTAGGGAAGTCGCAAGCCGAGAAACTCACGACGCTTCTGGAGCGTTTTACAAAGCAAGGTGAAACGGCTTTGGCGGATGTGAATGCGAAGCATCAGGCTGTGTTGGAAATACACAAGCTGGTTGGTCGGGACAGTGTCGCCGGAGGGTACCAAAAGAGCGCTGGTGAAGAAAAGAAAGAAGCTGATCTTTGGCGATGGATATCCATGGGGTCGCTAGGTGCCGCTATCGTATGGTTGGCTTTCAAGTATTGGGTCGGGTTCGAGCCGACTGACTCTGGCACCTTAAATTGGGCCAACATCATTACTGCGTCATCGCTTACAGCAATTCTCTTAGTGACAGCCGGATACGCGTCTCGGCAGTCAAAAATGCACCGAGACAACGAAAAGCAGATGCGATCATTTGCTCTTGAGACTAAAGCCCTCGATCCTTTCATTGCCAACTTGGAGGAAAAGGACCAGAAGGAGATTAAAGCTGAGTTGATCAAACGTATGTTTGGCCAACAGCACATCCAAATTTCGGGTAGGTTAAACAGAATTGATGACGGGACTGTAAAGACACTAGCAGAGCGAATTGCTGACAAAGCTTCTCAAGCGCTCATCAGGTCGAGCGACAAATCATAGCGTAACGTCTCCACTATCACTTCCCCTATAGACACCCACCCCCAACACGGCTATATGCACCCAATCTTACGGCCTCGGATTCGTTCCGGGGCCTATGATATTTGAAACCGGGGACCTTCGGGGCCCTATACCCTTGGCACCTACGGGGGCCTATCACATAGCGGGGAAATCCCCGCACTTGCTAAACGGAAGACAGAAAGCATGGCACTCAAGTCGTACAAGCCGACGACGCCGGGCCAGCGCGGGCTGGTGCTGATCGACCGTTCGGAGCTTTGGAAAGGACGTCCGGTCAAGTCTCTCACTGAGGGTTTGACCAAATCGGGCGGCCGGAACAACACCGGACGGATCACTTCACGCCGCCGCGGCGGTGGCGCAAAGCGTCTCTACCGGATCGTTGACTTCAAACGGAATAAATTTGATGTCGCGGCAACCGTCGAACGGATCGAATATGACCCGAACCGGACCGCATTCATCGCACTGGTAAAATACGAAGACGGCGAGCAGGCCTATATCCTGGCTCCGCAGCGTCTGGCTGTTGGTGACAAAGTCGTGGCATCCGCCAAGGCTGACATCAAGCCGGGCAACGCAATGCCGTTCTCGGGCATGCCCATCGGTACCATCGTCCACAACATCGAGATGAAGCCTGGCAAAGGCGGTCAGATCGCACGTGCGGCCGGTACTTACGCTCAGTTCGTTGGTCGCGATGGCGGCTACGCTCAGATCCGTCTGAGCTCGGGCGAGCTTCGCATGGTCCGTCAGGAATGCATGGCCACTGTCGGTGCCGTGTCCAACCCCGACAACAGCAACCAGAACCTCGGTAAAGCCGGCCGTAAGCGTCACATGGGCGTGCGTCCGTCGGTTCGTGGTGTTGCAATGAACCCGATCGATCACCCGCACGGTGGTGGTGAAGGTCGTACCTCGGGTGGCCGTACACCGGTTACTCCATGGGGTAAGGACACCAAGGGTAAGCGTACCCGCAACAAGAACAAAGCGTCCCAGAAGCTGATCATCCGCTCGCGGCACGCCAAGAAGAAGGGACGTTAATCTATGTCTCGCTCTGTTTGGAAGGGTCCTTTCGTCGATGCTTACGTGCTGAAAAAAGCCGAAGCAGCGCGCGAGTCGGGCCGCAACGAAGTCATCAAGATTTGGTCGCGTCGTTCCACCATTCTGCCCCAGTTCGTGGGTCTGACCTTTGGTGTGTACAACGGCCATAAGCATATCCCCGTCAACGTCTCGGAAGACATGATTGGTCAGAAGTTCGGTGAGTATTCGCCAACTCGGACCTATTACGGTCACGCCGCTGACAAAAAAGCGAAACGGAAGTAAGTCATGGGCAAGGAAAAGAACCCCCGCCGCGTGGCCGAAAACGAAGCAATGGCGAAAACGCGCATGCTTCGGACCAGCCCGCAGAAACTGAACCTGGTTGCGCAGATGATCCGCGGCAAGAAAGTTGAGAAGGCTCTGACCGACCTGACTTTCTCGAACAAGCGTGTCGCGCAGGACGTTAAGAAGTGCCTGCAGTCTGCAATCGCCAACGCCGAGAACAACCACAACCTGGATGTCGACGAGCTGATCGTCGCCGAAGCCTGGGTTGGTAAGAACCTGGTCATGAAGCGCGGTCGTCCGCGGGCCCGTGGCCGTTTCGGGAAAATCCTGAAGCCGTTCTCGGAGATCACCATCAAGGTGCGTCAAGTTGAGGAGCAAGCCTAATGGGTCATAAAGTCAATCCGATCGGCATGCGCCTTCAGGTCAATCGTACCTGGGACAGCCGCTGGTACGCCGATACCAAGGACTACGGTGATCTTCTGCTGGAAGATCTGAAGATCCGTGAGTTCATCAACAAAGAGTGCAAGCAAGCCGGCATCGCCCGTGTGATCATCGAACGTCCGCACAAGAAGTGCCGCGTTACGATCCACACCGCACGTCCGGGTGTCATCATCGGTAAGAAAGGCGCGGACATCGAAGTTCTGCGCAAGAAAATCGCTCTGATGACCGACAGCGAACTGCACCTGAACATCGTCGAAGTGCGCAAGCCCGAGCTTGACGCGCAGCTGGTTGCCGAGTCCATCGCTCAGCAGCTGGAGCGCCGGGTTTCGTTCCGTCGCGCGATGAAGCGTTCGGTTCAGAACGCCATGCGTATGGGTTCGCTGGGTATCCGGGTGAACGTCGCTGGCCGTCTGGGTGGCGCCGAAATCGCACGGACCGAGTGGTACCGCGAAGGCCGCGTGCCTCTGCACACGCTGCGCGCCGACATCGATTACGCACAAGCCGAAGCGATGACTCCTTACGGGATCATCGGGATCAAGGTCTGGATCTTCAAAGGTGAGATCATGGAGCACGATCCGCAGGCACGTGACCGTAAAGCACAGGAACTCCAGGACGGCCCTGCACCTCGTGGTGCTGGTGGCGGTCGTCGCTAAGGAGGGAAAGATATGCTTCAACCAAAGCGTACTAAATTCCGCAAGATGCACAAAGGCCGGATCAAGGGACTCGCCAAAGGCGGCTCTGATCTGAACTTTGGCACCTACGGCCTGAAAGCTCTTGAACCTGAACGTGTAACCGCACGCCAGATCGAAGCTGCACGTCGTGCCATGACACGTCACATGAAACGTCAGGGCCGCGTTTGGATCCGGATCTTCCCGGATACTCCCGTGACCTCGAAGCCGACCGAAGTCCGTATGGGTAAGGGTAAAGGCTCCGTTGACTTCTGGGCAGCCAAAGTAAAGCCCGGTCGTGTGATGTTTGAGATCGACGGCGTCAATGACGACATCGCGCGTGAGGCCCTGCGCCTGGCTGCGATGAAGTTGCCGATCAAGACTCGCGTCGTGGTCCGCGAAGACTGGTAAACGATCTGGGGCAACCCGTTCGTGACAAGATGAACCCCCGTCGGAACACCGGCGGGGGTTTTCTTTTGCGTTAGCCTTTTGTGATCCATACCTCCGACGCGTGAATAAAGTCGACGTTTGTCCATAGCCCCCATAGTCTGTTCGGGGTGAATGGGAGGGTCTTATGGTTCAGCTGCGCAAGAAGGTGTTCATCAAAGAGGTCGTAGCAACCGACCAACTGGGGAAATCATGCGCTCCGGTCTGCCGTGTTGCAGCGTTGGCTGTCATACAGAACCCACTTTCTGGTAAATTCTCGGAAGACTTATCAGAGCTGTTCGAAATTGGCGGTACGCTTGGCGCAGAACTTGCCGCCGAAGCGGTTTCTCAACTCGACGGCATTCCGATTTCGTATGGAAAATCAGCAATTGTTGGCTTGAATGGCGATCTCGAACAGGGTGGTGCGCTGATCCATCCTAAACTTGGCGCTCCAATGCGTGCCGCAGCGGGTGGAGGTGAAGCTGTTATCCCCTCCAATGCAAAACTTGGAACGCCGGGATGTGCGATTGATCTGCCGCTCGGGCACAAAGACAACCCGTGGTCCTTTGACCATTTTGATACCATGACGCTGAGCATTCCCGACGCGCCGAAACCGGACGAGATCGTCTTGTGTCTGGCCTACGCAGATGGCGGACGTCCGATCCCGCGCTGCGGCACGGGGCCGGTCAAAAACTAACGGTTGGCTGGGGCTGGTCTTGGATCAGGGCTTGGGCTATGCCCGACCCATGGCACAGATTGAATCGCTCTTCGTCACCCGTCTTTACCACGCAGCCTTGTCCGAGTTTGATCCCAAGATCGACCCGACTGAGCTGGAAAATTCCTGCATTGTCATCGCCGAGGATGACGAGGCAGGGCAGGAGTGGTGCGAAGAGAACGGCTATCCCGGTTACACCAGCTATGCCTCGCTGACCGATCTGCCATGGCGCTTTCCGATCTTTGCCGATCTGGTCAAAGTGCTGGACCTGCACGTTGCAGCCTTTGCAAAGGATCTGGAGTTTGATCTGGACGACCGCGAGCTCAAGCTTGAAGACTTGTGGATCAACATTCTACCCGAGGGCGGGATGCATTCCAGCCACCTGCACCCACACAGCGTGATCTCGGGCACGACTTACGTATCCATGCCGGAAGGGGCCAGTGCGTTGAAACTGGAAGACCCGCGCTCAGGCCGCATGATGGCGGCACCCACGCGACATAAAGGTGGGCGCAGAGATTTGCAGCCATTCATCTATATGAAACCGCAAGTGGGGGATGTCCTGCTGTGGGAAAGCTGGCTGCGCCATGAGGTGCCGATGAATATGGCCGAGGACGAGCGGATCAGCGTCAGTTTCAACTATCGCTGGGACTAGCAAACTGTCGCCGAGGGCGATCACGTTTCAACAGAATTTGGGAATATGTCTTGCAATATGCCGGAACATGACCCATGTGAGGCGCGCTAACGTTTTTCTTTTTCGACCACTGTCTCCCGATTTTCGGCGTTCAGTCTTTCGATCCAGACCTACTACGCCGCGCTGTCGCAATTCCGCGGACAGCAATTTACTAGGAGACTACGGATATGGCCAACGGCACCGTAAAATGGTTCAACACAACTAAAGGTTTTGGCTTCATCGCACCGGAGACCGGTGGCAAAGACGTGTTTGTACACATCTCTGCTGTCGAGCGCTCGGGTCTGACCGGCCTGGCCGACGACCAGAAAGTAACATTCGACATCGAACCCGGCCGTGACGGCCGCGAGTCGGCTGTGAACATCGCTCTGGCGTAAGTCACTCAGACTTAGACGGTTGCAGACGCGGTCTCGTGTAAACGAGGCCGCGTTTTGCGTTTATGGGGGCTACTTGGCAGTCACCCGGGCCCGGAATTTGGGGAAGCCTATGCAATGCCCATTTACTGATCCTGATCTGTAGGCTCCATTTTTGAACTTGAGATCAAACTTCATCACGCTTCCAGATGAACAGCTTCCCTGCTTGGCAATCGTCGCGTCGAATTGAAGACGGTCATCCGTTACTTTTCGAATTGCAACGCCTTCGGGCGTAATCCCATGGGCCGCAAGTACCTGCGGCGTGTTGCCAGCTATGGCGATATCCATTTGCCAAGGTCTGCTGGAGTTTATTGTAAGCGTCCATTTTCCATCAGGTGCGGCCGATGCAAAGGTTACTGATATCAAAGTGGCGATTGTGAAAATCGATAGTTTGGAAGGCTTCATGAAATACCTCTTTTGCCAATAGTTACACAACACGTAATTCCGATGCTAAGAGAGCAGCTACTTGAGGCACAATAGTTTTGTAGATAAGCTCTTCTGCTTCGAAAGTGATCGAAGCGCATCACTGCAATCTACACCACTGCAACCTAAATGTATTGCAGTGCATCGGGGGTGTTGTAACGCAGACCCACACTGGGTGCCAAACTTCCTCTTGCCACCCACCCCTCAACCCCCTATAGAGCGGCATCTTGCGATCACCCGGCGTAGTCGGGCGATTCGTATGTCTATCATTCATCCACCAGGTCAAAGGTGACCCGTATACGGGGCCTTCTGGTGTTTTGAGCAAAGGAAAAGGCGATGAACGCCCAAGAACTGCGTGACAAGACCCCGGACCAGCTCCGCGAGGAACTGGCCAACCTGAAGAAAGAAAGCTTTAATTTGCGCTTTCAACAGGCAACCGGTCAGATGGAGAGCACCGCCGGCATCAAAGCGGCTCGCCGCAATGCTGCCCGTGTCAAAACCATTCTGAACGAAAAGGCCGCTGCTGCGGCATCGGAGGAGTAATCCTATGCCCAAGCGTATCCTGTCCGGCACCGTAACCAGCGATGCCAACGCACAGACCGTAACCGTATCCGTCGAGCGTCGCTTTACGCATCCGGTTCTGAAGAAAACCATCCGTAAGTCCAAGAAATACCGGGCTCACGATGAAAAGAACGCCTTCAAGGTCGGCGATACAGTCCGCATCATCGAATGCGCGCCGAAATCGAAGACGAAACGTTGGGAAGTTCTGGAAGCGTAAGTTTCCGGGATTTTCCCATTTGTCGAAACCCTGGGGGATTTAACTAGACCAGCCCCCACAGGTCGGGAGAAACCACATGATCCAGATGCAGACCAATCTGGATGTCGCTGACAACTCCGGCGCACGCCGAGTTCAGTGCATCAAGGTCCTGGGTGGTTCCAAGCGTAAATACGCCTCCGTTGGCGACATCATTGTCGTCTCGGTGAAGGAAGCCATCCCACGCGGCCGCGTAAAGAAAGGTGACGTCCGCAAGGCCGTCGTCGTACGCACCGCCAAAGAAGTCCGTCGCGAAGACGGCACCGCGATCCGCTTTGATCGCAACGCCGCCGTCATCCTGAACAACAACAACGAGCCCGTAGGTACCCGTATCTTTGGCCCCGTTGTTCGCGAACTGCGCGGCAAGAACTTCATGAAAATCATCTCGCTCGCTCCGGAGGTGCTGTAATCATGGCTGCTAAACTCCGCAAAGGCGACAAGGTCGTCGTGCTGGCCGGCAAGGACAAGGGCAAAGAGGGAACGATTACCTCGGTAAACCCGTCTGCCGGTAAAGCTGTTGTTGATGGCATCAACATCGCCATCCGCGCCACCCGCCAGACCCAGAATTCTCAGGGCGGTCGTTTGCCTCAGGCAAACCCGATCGAGCTGTCGAATTTGGCACTGCTGGACAAAAACGGCAAAGCAACCCGCGTTGGCTTCCGCATGGAAGGTGACAAGAAGGTACGCTTCGCCAAGACCACGGGGGACGTGATCGATGCTTGATACCGCAAATTATACCCCGCGTCTGAAAGCTCAGTACGCTGAAACCATCCGCCCGGCTCTGAAAGAAGAGTTCGGTTACAAGAACGACATGCAGCTGCCCAAGCTGGACAAAATCGTTCTGAACATCGGTTGTGGTGCAGAAGCTGTTCGTGATTCCAAGAAAGCCAAGGCGGCTGTCGCGGATCTGACAGCGATTGCTGGCCAACAGGCTGTTGCAACACTGGCGAAGAAGTCGATCGCGGGTTTCCGCGTCCGTGAAGATATGCCGTTGGGTGCCAAGGTAACCCTGCGCGGTGACCGGATGTACGAATTCCTGGATCGTCTGATCACCATCGCGATGCCGCGTATTCGTGACTTCCGCGGTGTGAAGCCGTCTTTTGATGGTCGTGGCAACTTTGCCATGGGCATGAAAGAGCACATCGTGTTCCCGGAAATCGACTTCGACAAGGTCGACGAGGTCTGGGGCTTGGATATCGTAATCACCACCACAGCGGAAACCGACGCTGAAGGTAAGGCACTGTTGAAAGCATTCAACATGCCCTTCAACGCCTAAGCGCCGGGAGGATTAAGACATGGCTAAAAAAGCAATGATCGAACGCGAGAAGAAGCGCGAACGCCTGGTGGCCAAATATGCCGCAAAGCGTGCCGAGCTTAAAGAAATCGCGAATGACGAGAGCAAGCCGATGGAAGAGCGTTTCAAAGCGCGTCTGAAACTGGCGAAGCTGCCGCGCAACAGCTCGGCAACCCGTCTTCATAACCGCTGTCAGCTGACCGGTCGTCCTCACGCTTACTATCGTAAGCTGAAGGTCAGCCGTATCGCGCTGCGCGAGCTGGGTTCTGCTGGTCAGATCCCCGGCATGGTGAAATCGAGCTGGTAAGGGAGAGAATGATATGAACGATCCTATCGGCGATATGCTCACCCGCATCCGCAACGCGCAAATGCGCGGCAAGTCCACCGTTTCCACCCCGGCTTCTAAGCTGCGCGGTTGGGTTCTGGACGTGCTGGCGGACGAAGGTTACATCCGTGGCTACGAGGCGACGACTGGTGAAAATGGTCATCCGGCCATCGAAATCAGCCTGAAATACTACGAAGGCACCCCTGTTATTCGCGAACTGAAGCGGGTCTCGAAGCCCGGTCGCCGCGTATACATGGGCGTCAGTGACATCCCGCAGGTCCGTCAGGGCCTGGGCGTGTCGATTGTCAGCACTCCGAAAGGTGTGATGTCGGACCAGAACGCACGCTCCAACAATGTTGGCGGCGAAGTGCTCTGCACCGTCTTCTAAGGAGGTCTGTCAATGTCTCGTATTGGTAAACGTCCGGTCGAACTGCCCAGCGGTGTTACCGCCTCGGTTTCCGGCCAGACCATCGAAGTTAAAGGCCCGAAAGGCGCCCGCAGCTTTACCGCGACCGACGACGTTACGCTGTCGGTCGAAGACAACGTGGTTCAAATCAACCCTCGTGGTATGTCCAAGCGCGCGCGCCAGCAGTGGGGCATGAGCCGCACTATGGTCGCAAATTTGGTGACCGGTGTGACCGAAGGCTTTAAGAAAGAGCTGGAGATCCAGGGTGTTGGTTACCGGGCTCAGATGCAGGGCAATACCCTGAAGCTGAACCTGGGCTACAGCCACGACGTTGATTTCGTTGCTCCGGAAGGTGTCACCATAACCGCACCGAAGCAGACCGTGATCATTGTGGAAGGTAACGACCAGCAGCAGGTGGGCGAAGTCGCGGCGAAAATCCGTGAATGGCGCCGTCCCGAGCCCTATAAGGGCAAAGGCATCCGCTACAAGGGCGAGTTCATCTTCCGCAAAGAAGGCAAGAAGAAGTAAGGACGCAAACAATGGCAAACAGCAAAAGAACCCTGTTTCTGAAGCGCCGCCTGCGCGTTCGGAACAAACTTCGCAAGGTCAACGCGGGTCGTCCGCGTCTATCCGTACACCGTTCGAACAAGAACATCTCTGTTCAGTTGATCGACGACGTACGTGGCGTGACTCTGGCCTCGGCCTCGAGCCTGGAAAAAGATCTGGGTATCGTTGGCAAGAACAACGTCGAAGTGGCGTCCAAAGTGGGCGCGGCCATCGCCGAGCGTGCCAAGAAGGCAGGCGTCGAAGAGGCCTATTTCGATCGTGGCGGCTTCCTGTTCCACGGCAAGGTGAAGGCTCTGGCCGACGCTGCGCGTGAAGGTGGTCTGAAGATCTAAGGCTTGCGGGCGGGTTTCGATCCGCCCCGATGATCCGGGGGCCTTGGTACTGCCAGGGCCCACCTGGGTTGAACAAACGACGCCGAGAAGCGTCACCAAAGAAAAGGGATGCCAAAATGGCAGAACGTGATAACCGCCGGGGCCGTGGTCGTGACCGCGACGAAACTCCGGAATTCGCAGATCGTCTGGTTGCGATCAACCGTGTGTCGAAAACCGTAAAAGGTGGTAAGCGCTTTGGCTTCGCCGCTCTGGTGGTCGTAGGCGATCAGAAAGGCCGCGTGGGCTTTGGCAAGGGTAAAGCGAAAGAAGTACCCGAGGCCATCCGTAAGGCGACCGAACAAGCCAAGCGTCAGATGATCCGCGTGCAACTGCGCGAAGGTCGGACCCTGCACCACGATATCGAAGGCCGTCACGGCGCCGGTAAAGTGGTCATGCGCTCGGCACCTGAAGGTACCGGTATCATCGCCGGTGGTCCGATGCGTGCCGTGTTCGAAATGCTGGGCGTAAAGGACGTTGTGTCCAAATCGCTGGGCTCGCAGAACCCGTACAACATGATCCGCGCAACCATCAACGGCCTGACCAAAGAGCAGAGCCCGCGTTCGGTTGCACAGCGTCGTGGCAAAAAGGTTGCTGACATCCTGCCCAAGCGGGACGAAGCACCAGCTGCTGCCCAAGCAGAAGCATAAGGAGAGCGACCCATGGCAAAAACCATCGTCGTCAAGCAGATCGGTTCCCCGATCCGCCGCCCCGCCGAACAGCGCGCGACCCTGATTGGTCTGGGCCTGAACAAGATGCACAGAACTCGCGAGCTGGAAGACACTCCTTCAGTCCGTGGCATGGTCAACAAGATCCCGCATCTGGTTGAGATCATCGAAGAACGCGGTTAAGCGCGCCTTCGACAGAAAATTGGAAACGCCTCCGATTAACTCGGGGGCGTTTTTTTATTTGAGGCTCTTCTTGGTCTTTGCCTGTAGGCAAAGCAGTGTGTGCTCAATCCGCACGCATTCCATCTATTATTTTGCGCATAAAGCCCATGAATTTCGTGCGTTCGGGTTCGCTCAAAACCTGCAGCGCATCGGCATTCACGTTCTGAGCCGCTTCATAGGCGCTGTTTCGAAGCGCGGTTGCCTTCTCGGTTAACCAGATCAATTGAGCTCTGGCATCAGTGAGACTCTTTGTCCTTCTTATCAAGCCATCGCGCTCCATACGATTAAGCGTATTGGCCAGAGTCGCTTGCTCGACATCGATTTTGTCCAGCAGATCCTTTTGCGTCACTCCGTCTTTGAGCCAAAGCTCCAGCAGGATGGGGAATTGTCCAACTACGATACCCAGGGGTGCAATTTGATGCTGCAACTCTTTTGCGAACAATCGCGCCATATGATTGACCAGAAACCCGGCCGAGTTTTCTTTTTCGAAGTTCATGTGTGAGATTTACACTTGCATAGCAAGCTATGCAATATTAAATAGCATGCTATATAAAGAATCGAAGGAAATCGAAATGGCTCACATCGAAGAATTGGACAAAATCGTCACCCTAGCTGATCAGATGCAGGCCGAAGGAGGCCCGGTGGTGTTGATCAATCTGTTCACCGTAGACGCGAAAGATGAACAGGCGCTGCTGAAGGCATGGGCGCATGATGCTGACTTCATGAAATCCCAGCCGGGATATATCTCGACTCAGCTCCATCAGGGCATCGCAGGCAGTTCGACCTTTGTGAACTACGCGATCTGGCAGAACGTATACAGCTTCCGCAACGCATTTACCCATCCCGAGTTCCAGCGTCGGATTGCCGACTATCCGGCAAGTGCAGTGGCACGGCCTCATCTTGTTCGAAAGCTATCAGTTGAAAACCACTGCGTCGCCTGATGCCAAAACCGGAGTAGTGCCATGTTAAGAGCAATCCATCCCATCGCCGGAATAGTCGGATTTCTTACTATCCTCGTGTTCTGGACATCCACTTTGTTCAGCGAGCTGTTTACGCCGCATGCTACTGTCGCCGTGGTCAAATCCATGATCGTCAGTGGGCTCTTTATTCTCGTACCTGCGATGGCAATTGTCGGTGCATCCGGCATGTCACTTGGCCGTCGCCGCAAAGACGCGCCGGCGCTTGCCAAGAAAAAGCGAATGCCGATCATTGCGATCAACGGCCTGTTCATCCTTGTTCCTGCTGCTATCTACCTCAGCGCTAAGGCGAATGCGGGGTCATTTGACACCAGCTTTTATGTTGTGCAGGTCGTTGAGTTGATCGCCGGGGCTACCAACCTGACGCTGATGGGGCTGAGTATTCGTGATGGTCGGGCGATGACGGCCCGCAGAAGAGCTGCGCGAAAGTCGGACCCTGCAGCACGATAAGCGCCTTTATCTTTTGTGACGCGCCACAAGTAATCAATTCTGATGGCCTTCACTCATGCAAAGATGACGCGATCGATGCAGGCCCAACCAAAACCTCGTTTGGGCCTGTACTTCCCTGCGCCAAGGGGATAGGTGCCCCCCCTTGTTGTCTGAGGCCAAGAATTCGGCCTCGGAGACTGTGGCGAACCCAATATGGTCGAGGAACGGTAATGAAGAAAACTCTGGCGGACGCGCTGGAAGGGCGTGGTTATACATCCCTTACGGCGGTGCAGGAGGCAGTGACCGATCCTGAAACCATTGGCAAAGACCTTTTGGTTTCGGCGCAAACCGGTTCTGGCAAAACCCTTGGTTTCGGATTGGCGATTGCACCGGGGCTTTTGGGGGACAACGATCACTTTGATCAGGCTGGGGCACCCCTGGCGCTTGTCATCGCGCCAACGCGGGAACTGGCATTGCAGGTCAAACGTGAATTGGCCTGGCTATTTGAAAAAGCGGGCGCCGTTGTTGCATCGACCGTTGGTGGTATGGACATGCGTGACGAAAGGCGGGCGCTGGCGCGCGGCGCGCATATCGTTGTTGCCACCCCCGGACGCCTGCGCGATCACATCATGCGCGGCTCGATTGACCTGACGGCGCTTAGGGCTGTTGTCCTGGATGAAGCGGACGAGATGTTGGATCTGGGTTTCCGCGAGGATCTTGAATTTATCCTTGATGCCGCCCCGAAAGATCGCCAGACGCTGCTGTTTTCGGCCACGGTACCGTCGGCCATCGCCAAGTTGGCAAAAAGCTATCAACGTGACGCGGTTCGTATCGCAACGACCAGTGGAGCGACCCAACACGCCGATATCGACTATCGGGCATTCCGGGTGGCCCCACGGGACGGTGAAAACGCCATCATCAATGTTCTGCGTTTCTACGAGGCCCCGAACGCCATCGTATTTTGCAACACCCGCGCCATGGTTAACCGTCTGACGACCCGCCTGTCCAACCGCGGATTCTCGGTCGTGGCGCTATCCGGCGAACTGTCACAGACCGAACGAACCCATGCTCTGCAGGCGATGCGGGATGGGCGTGCACGTGTGTGCGTCGCCACCGATGTTGCTGCCCGTGGAATCGATCTGCCAAATCTTGATCTGGTCATCCACGCCGAACTGCCAAGCAATCAGGAAACATTGCTGCACCGATCCGGCCGAACGGGTCGTGCCGGACGCAAGGGTGTTAGCGCCATGATCGTGCCCGGCAATGTTCGCAAAAAGGCTGAGCGGTTGCTGGGTTGGGCCAAACTGACCGCAGATTGGTCAGATGCCCCGAGCGCCGATGCAGTATCTGCGAAAGACGAAGAACGGATGTTGGCCAGCCCCGATTGGTCCGAGCCGGCTTCCGATGCGGATCGTGCACTGATCGACAGGATGATCGACACTTTCACACCTGATCAGATTGCCGCCGCCTATCTGCGGAAGTATCGCGAACAGCACTCAGCCCCTGAGGAGCTGTCAGACATCAATGAGGCCGCCAAACCGCGTGAGGCGTTTGGCCCGAGTGTGTGGTTTTCGCTGGCGGGTGGACGTGCCGTTGGGGCTGAACCCAGGCGCCTGTTGCCGATGGTGTGTAAACTGGGGAAACTTTCCCGCGAGGACATCGGTGCCATCCGTATTCAACCAAACGAATCCCTCATAGAAATACGGGAAGGTTCGGTTTCAGGGTTCTTGGCGGCGATTGGGCCAGCGATGGTAATGGAAGACGGCGCAGCCCTGACACGATTGTCGGGCGCGCCCAAGTTTGACAAGTCGCCGCGTCGTCCTGCTCCGTCTAAGCGCAAAGATAAATCACAGCGTCACTCCGGTACGGATGAACGGGCAGCAGCGTCAAAAGGTGAACGACCCGGAACGACACAGCCTGTTGATTGGAACGATGATCCGGTTCCACGAGTTAAAAAGCCCAAATCTACAAAGCCGAAACACCCAAAACCTACCGCGCCCAACTCCAAGGGCGTGGTTGCAAAAAAGCCCCGTAAATCCCGTCAGGCCGATGATGCAGAGGGAAAGAAGCTGGAAGGCAAAGGTAAGCGTACTCGCGGACCCAAGCCCCCGGTTGGAAAACCCTCCAGCAAAAAGAACCGTGCACGCAAGTTGAAGGCAGGCAAATCAGGCAACTCTGAGTAAATTTCGGGCCAAGACCTATGTCTGAGTGGGTGTATGGGCAGGCACCCTTACTGCAGGTGCCATGGTATGGGGTCTACACTTTCAGGGCGCTGCCGCGTGCGTTCTTCCCCGGGATCCCCAGGTTTTCTGGGTTTCGCCTAACGCTTTCGGTTACGCTCCTGGTCAAATTCGGGCTTTGAACTGCTATTCCCCAAATGCATATCGGCTAGACCATAATTAGCGTTGTTAGCGGTACCGACTGCGCCTATCTCAACCTTGTCCAAGACAGGAACAAACAAGTGACATCGGGGAATACGCCCCGACATTCGAAAGGAATTAAGATATGGCACATACAGCAACACTGACACATGGCGGCTTCAACCTGACCGCACATATTGCGAATTTTATCGAGCGCGTAAAAGAAAACCGCGCCCGGGCGAACGAGTATAACCGCACCTTCACCGAGCTCCAGCGTCTGAGCAATCGCGAGCTGGATGATATCGGTCTGCGCCGCTGCGACATCGCTGATATCGCGCGTGAGCACGCGTACTGTTCGTAACACCCTACCACTCACCAAAAGAGAGGCGCCATTCGGGCGCCTCTTTTCGTTATGGGTTGGGTGCGACAACAAACCTTGCAACTGAATGCGCAACGCTGTACAGCGCTCCGGTGGCAATGCGCCCACGAGAATCAAAACCAAGAAATGCCGTGTCTGACCCATCACGCTTCGGGGTCACTTCCGGCGAAGGAGAAGCGATATGAAACTGAACGAATTGCGCGATAACCCAGGCGCCACACCGAAACGAACCCGCGTTGGCCGTGGTCCCGGTTCCGGCAAAGGTAAAATGGGTGGCCGTGGTATCAAAGGCCAGAAATCCCGTTCGGGTGTGGCGATCAATGGCTACGAAGGTGGCCAGATGCCACTGTACCAGCGCCTGCCCAAGCGTGGCTTCAACAAGCCGAACCGCAAAGCATTTGCCGTTATCAACCTGGGCCTGATCCAGAAATTCGTCGACGCCGGCAAGCTGGACGCCAAAGCAGCGATCACCGAGGATGCACTAGTTGCCTCCGGTCTGGTTCGTCGCAAGCTGGATGGTGTCCGCGTGCTAGCCAAAGGCGAGATTAGCGCCAAAGTGAATCTGGAAGTTACCGGTGCTTCGAAAGCTGCTGTTGAGGCGGTTGAGAAAGCGGGCGGCTCACTTACGGTCACAAAAGCTGCTGCGGCAGAGTAAGCGCTTGTGAGCGGGCCAAGACCCGCTTACATAGACCTCAGAGTTTTCCAAGACGCCGCCCGAGCCGGAAAACGGTTCCGGGCGGTGTTTTCATAAGAGAGACCGATTTATGGTATCAGCAGCAGAACAAATGGCAGCCAACACAAGCTGGGCTGCCCTTGGTAAAGCCACCGATCTGCGCAACCGCATCCTGTTCACGCTTGCATTGCTGATCGTCTATCGCCTGGGCACCTTCATTCCGGTGCCAGGGATTGACGGACAAGCGCTGCGCGAGTTCATGGAGCAGGCGGGGCAGGGCATCGGCGGCATGATTTCGATGTTCACCGGCGGGGCGCTGGGGCGGATGGGTATCTTTGCCCTCGGCATCATGCCCTATATCTCGGCCTCGATCATCGTACAGCTGCTGACATCGATGGTTCCCGCGCTTGAACAGCTCAAGAAAGAGGGCGAGCAGGGGCGCAAGAAGATCAACCAGTACACCCGTTTCGGCACCGTGGCTCTGGCGACTGTTCAGGCCTATGCTCTGGCCGTGTCGTTGGAATCGGGTGATCTGGCGACTGATCCTGGCTTGTACTTCCGCATGTCGACCATGATCACGCTGGTTGGCGGCACCATGTTCCTGATGTGGCTGGGTGAGCAGATCACCGCACGCGGCATTGGCAACGGCATCTCGCTGATCATTTTCGTTGGTATCATTGCCGAGGTTCCGGCCGCTATGGCTCAGTTTTTTGCCAGCGGACGCAGCGGCGCGATCAGCCCTGCCGTGATCGTTGGTGTGATTGCCATGGTCATCGCCGTGATCACCTTCGTGGTGTTCATGGAACGTGCCCTGCGCAAGATCCATATTCAGTATCCGCGCCGTCAGGCCGGTATGAAAGTCTACGAAGGCGGCTCTAGTCATCTTCCGGTTAAGGTGAACCCGGCGGGCGTGATCCCGGCGATCTTTGCCAGCTCATTGCTGTTGCTGCCGGTGACGATCTCGACCTTCTCGTCGGGCGCGACCAACGGGCCGGTTATGTCTTGGCTGCTGGCCAACTTCGGCCCCGGACAGCCGCTCTATCTGCTGTTCTTCGCCTCGATGATCGTGTTCTTTGCCTATTTCTACACGTTCAACGTATCGTTCAAGCCGGACGATGTGGCGGACAACCTGAAAAAGCAAAACGGCTTTGTGCCTGGCATCCGTCCCGGCAAGAAAACCGCCGAGTATCTGGAATACGTGGTCAACCGTGTGCTGGTTCTGGGTTCGGCCTATCTGGCGGCTGTCTGCCTGTTGCCGGAGATCCTGCGCGGTCAGTTTGCCATTCCGTTCTATTTCGGCGGTACCTCGGTTCTGATTATTGTCTCGGTGACCATGGACACGATCCAACAGGTCCAGAGCCATTTGCTGGCGCATCAATACGAAGGGCTGATTGAAAAGTCCCAGCTGCGCGGCAAAAGCAAGAAACGCGGCAGAAAGGGAGCTGCTCGTCGATGAACATCATTCTTCTGGGCCCCCCGGGGGCAGGCAAAGGCACGCAGGCGCGTCACTTGGTTGAAACCCGCGGTATGATCCAGCTGAGCACAGGTGACATGCTGCGCGAAGCGCGGACCAGTGGCACAGAGATGGGCAAGAAGGTTGCGGCCATCATGGACGCGGGCAAGCTTGTCACCGACGAGATCGTAATCGGCCTGATCGAAGAGAAGCTGACCACCGAAAAAGGCGCAGGTTTCATCTTTGACGGCTTCCCCCGCACATTGGCGCAAGCCGATGCTCTGGCGGCCCTGCTGACCAAGCTGGGCCAGTCGCTGCACACCGTGATCGAGATGCGCGTAGACGACGACGCTCTGGTGGATCGGATCACCGCACGCTCGACCTGTTCGGGCTGTGGTGAGGTCTATAACGACAAGACAAAGCCGATCCCCGCCGATGGTGTCTGCACCAATTGCGGCGAGCAGAAAGAATTCACCCGCCGCGCCGACGACAACGAAGACAGCCTGCGCACGCGTCTAATGGAATATTACAAAAAGACCTCCCCGCTAATCGGCTATTACTACGCCAAAGGCGATCTGCGCCCCGTAAACGGGCTGTCAGATATCGGCGAAGTAACAGCGTCGATTGAGGCTGTTCTTGGCTGAGCCTAAAATGGGCTTGACGGCACTGCCAAAAGCCCATATCGACCCCCATCCCTGAAGGGAATCAAGATCGCATGCGGGATTCGTCCCAAATGCCCCGACCACCTCGAATAATACTGGGCCCTCTGGCGTCACTGCCACGGTCAAGTGTTGTGAAAAAAGGTTCCGGAGCTACGGAACCGCAACAAAAAGGAAAGTGACACGTGGCACGTATTGCCGGCGTAAACATCCCGACTGCAAAGCGGGTACCAATCGCCCTCACATATATCACCGGTATAGGAAACACCTCGGCGCAGGCGATCTGCGAAGCCGTAGGCATTGAAGCGCACCGTCGCGTTAATGAGCTGTCCGACGCCGAAGTTCTGGCCATCCGCGAGCACATTGATGCAAACTTCACCGTTGAAGGTGACCTGCGTCGTGAAGTTCAGATGAACGTCAAGCGCCTGATGGATCTGGGCTGCTATCGCGGTCTGCGCCATCGTCGTAACCTGCCCGTTCGCGGTCAACGTACTCACACCAACGCTCGTACTCGCAAAGGCCCCGCAAAGGCCATTGCTGGTAAGAAGAAATAAGGGGGGTCTGACTGATGGCACGCGAAAAGACTCGTACCAAGAAAAAAGAGCGCAAGAATATCGCATCGGGCGTCGCCCATGTGAATTCGACCTTCAACAACACCAAGATCCTGATCTCGGACGTGCAGGGCAACGCCATTGCATGGTCGTCGGCTGGGACCATGGGTTTCAAAGGGTCGCGTAAATCGACACCCTACGCCGCTCAGATGGCTGCAGAAGACGCAGGCAAGAAGGCGCAGGATCACGGCGTCAAGACGCTCGAAGTCGAAGTTCAGGGCCCCGGTTCGGGTCGTGAATCGGCTCTGCGCGCGCTGGCTGCAGTGGGCTTCAACATCACGTCGATCCGCGACGTGACGCCGATCGCTCACAACGGTTGCCGCCCGCCGAAGCGTCGTCGCGTCTAAGCGATATTGAATTGAGCTGGGGCCCGCGTTTTCGCACGGCCCCAGCACGTCATTTTGAACCTCGGGCGTCTGCACCTTGTTGGTCATGGGGCGCGGACAGGAATGGAGGGATTACATGATCCATAAGAATTGGGCAGAATTGATCAAGCCGACCCAACTTGACGGCAAGCCGGGCAACGATCCCGCGCGTCAGGCCACTCTGGTCGCCGAGCCGCTGGAACGTGGCTTTGGTCTGACTCTGGGCAACGCGCTGCGCCGCGTTCTGATGAGCTCGCTGCAAGGCGCGGCCATCACCAGCGTTCAGATCGACAACGTATTGCACGAGTTCAGCTCGGTTGCGGGCGTTCGTGAGGACGTCACCGACATCATCCTGAACCTCAAAGGTGTGTCGCTGCGCATGGAAGTCGAAGGGCCCAAGCGCCTGTCGATCAATGCCAAAGGCCCCGCAGTTGTCACCGCAGGCGACATCAGCGAAAGCGCCGGTATCGAGGTTCTGAACCGCGATCACGTTATCTGTCACCTCGACGATGGCGCCGACCTGTTCATGGAACTGACCGTCAACACCGGCAAGGGTTACGTCTCGGCTGAAAAGAACAAGCCCGAAGATGCGCCCATCGGCCTGATCCCGATCGATGCGATCTATTCGCCGGTCAAAAAGGTTGCCTATGACGTTCAGCCGACCCGTGAAGGTCAGGTTCTGGACTATGACAAACTGACCCTGAAGATCGACACCGACGGTTCGATCACGCCGGAAGACGCGCTGGCCTTCGCCGCACGTATCCTGCAGGATCAGCTGTCGATCTTCGTCAACTTCGACGAGCCGGAATCGGCTGGCCGTCAGGACGAAGACGATGGTCTGGAATTCAACCCGCTGCTGCTGAAGAAAGTGGACGAGCTGGAACTGTCGGTCCGTTCGGCAAATTGCCTGAAGAACGACAACATCGTTTACATCGGCGATCTGATCCAGAAGACCGAAGCCGAGATGCTGCGCACCCCGAACTTCGGCCGCAAGTCGCTGAACGAGATCAAAGAAGTGCTGTCCGGAATGGGTCTGCACCTCGGCATGGATGTCGAGGACTGGCCGCCCGACAATATCGAAGATCTGGCGAAGAAATTCGAAGACGCGTTTTAAGCGCGTCTTCCCCAATGCCCGGGCTGCCGGGGAATGTAAGGGCGATCATGCCCCAAGGAGAGCCGGTGACACGCATCGCTGGCCAGACAAAGCAAAACGCTGAAGAAGGAACTAGAAAATGCGTCACGCACGTGGTTACCGCCGCCTGAACCGTACTCATGAGCACCGTAAAGCTCTGTTTGCGAACATGGCAGGCTCGCTCATCGAACATGAGCAGATCAAAACAACTTTGCCCAAGGCAAAAGAACTGCGCCCGATCATCGAAAAGCTGGTCACTCTGGGCAAGCGCGGCGACCTGCACGCCCGTCGTCAGGCCGCTTCGCAGCTGAAAGAAGACAAAGACGTCGCAAAGCTGTTCGAAATCCTGGGCCCCCGTTATGCCGAGCGTCAGGGCGGTTATGTCCGCATCCTGAAAGCGGGTTTCCGCTATGGCGACATGGCCCCGATGGCGATCATCGAATTCGTTGACCGCGATCTGGACGCCAAAGGCGCGGCTGATAAAGCCCGCGTCGTCGCCGAAGAGGCTGCAGACGAGGAATAAGAAAGCGCCGCTTTCTGATTTTGGCCCCCGCGTCCCGGACGCGGGGGTTTTCTTTTGCGCTCTGTGAAAGACTGGAATGAGTCGGAACCTAGTTGCTTTCGGCTTTCAGAATGCTATCCGTTGACGCACCTGCCGAAAGATTGGCGTCAGAGAAATCCTGTGTCTCCGGCAGCTCCAGATACAGAGATGAAGTGTGATCAATTTTGATCTGCCCGTGGGACAGGACGTAGTCCAGAACATGGCCACCCTTGGTGCGATCCTCTGAGATGAAATGCAGGTGATATCCCGGAACGCCTATGCCTACCGCGTAGTCAGGGCAGCGGAAGCCTAGAATTGTGCCTGTGACATAACCCAGCTCAAACTCGGCCTGCGTCTTTACAACTTCTAACAAGGGTTTGTAGGGCCGATCTTGCCGCAGGACGTTTCGATACTTGATGTACTTGATCAAGCCTGTAAAGCGCACCGCATAGAACAGGTTTTTCGCCTCGGCCATGGCATCCAGTTCATCCTCAAAGGCTTCTTTGTCTACTGGCGCACCCAAGGGCAGGGAAACAGTCGGTTCGAAATTGATGACAGCAGCATAAGGTGTCAGCGCGCTGTCACTTGAAACCGAGGCCTTACCTTCCCCGTCGAGGCGATAAGCAACGCCGTCCAGAACCACCATTTCTCCGTCCAGCGCATTGAATGTACCCAGACCGAAATCTCCGTGTTTCAGTAATTGCCCGATGGAAACGGTCCCATCATAGACACCCTGCATGATCGCGCTCAGTAAGGAGGTCTGGTAATACTCGTGCGCGTGCTCGTCTGGGCTGAAATGCTGCTTCCGATGATGAGAAGCAAGGGCCGTCGCAAAGGTCAGTTCCCGATCCGGATGCATGTTCGTTCTCCTTCGGTGTTTAATACCCTGCATTCAGTATATCCTCATGTGCCTTCAGTAAGTGAATTGGCCAAGGCCCCAAGCCACTTGCATTCCCGCTATCTGCCCCGCATATCCGATGGGCAGTGTTTCCGGAGGGTCGACTATGCTGAGAATTATGTGTTCCATTGTCTTGCTGATGGGCACGGTGCCAGCCGCCGCGGAAACGCATGTTCCGAAAAACCAGGCCGAAATCAGCCTTGGGTTCGCCCCGGTCGTCAAGCAGGCTGCTCCGGCGGTGGTGAACATCTATGCCAAGATCGTTCGGCAAGGGCGGGCCAACCCATTTTTTTCCGACCCATTCTTTCAGGATTTCTTTGGCCGCGGATTTAGTGATCCTCGTCCCCGGGTTCAGAATTCTCTGGGATCCGGCGTCATCCTGTCTGCGGATGGCTATGTGGTCTCAAACTACCATGTTGTTGGATCGGCAACCGAGATCCAGGTGGTGACAACCGACCGGCGGGAGTATTCGGCCACCGTGGTCTTGGGAGACAAGGAAAGCGATATTGCGATCCTGAGGCTCAACGAGGCAAGCGAATTGCCTTTTCTGCGGTTGCGCGATTCTGATCAGGTCGAGGTGGGGGAACTGACCCTTGCCATCGGCAATCCGTTTGGTGTGGGGCAGACGGTATCGTCGGGCATCATCTCGGGGCTTGCGCGGACTGGAACAGCCACGGGCAATGCGCGGGGGTATTTCATTCAGACGGATGCGGCAATCAATCCCGGCAATTCGGGCGGCGCGCTGATTGACGTCAATGGTGATCTGATCGGCATCAACACCTCGATCCTGACACGTTCCGGTGGGTCGAACGGGATCGGCTTCGCTATCCCGGCCAATCTTGTAGCCGAGTTCCTGCGGCAAGCGCAGGCAGGCAATGACAGCTTTATCAGCCCCTGGGCAGGCATGGCCGGACAGCACATGAGCGCGGATATCGCTGAATCTCTGGGTTTGGTTGTCCCACTGGGTGTTGTAATATCCGACCTGCATGTGCTGAGCCCGCTGGCCGAGGCGGGCCTGCGGGTTGGTGATGTGGTCACCCATGTTGATGGGGACGAGGTGAATTCCCCGGCCGAGATGAAGTTTCGCATGGCGATTGCCGGAGTGGGCGGCAAGTCGGTCCTGACCCGGATGCGGGGCGAGGGTCGCGCGGACATCGAGATTGCGCTGATCAAAGCGCCCGAAATACCTGCTGCCGATGAAACCACATTGGGTGAGGATACGGCGCTGCCCGGCATGGTGGTGTCCGGGGTCAATCCAGCGGTCATCGTGCGGCATCGTTTGCCACTGTCCCAGACCGGCGTTGTTGTGATAGATCCCGGCCCATACGGCGCTCGGGCAGGATTGCGCGCAGGTGATGTTTTAGACGGAATCAACGGCGGTACAATCGCCGCTCCCGCTGATGTCGTCCAGGCCCTGACCGACCCTGGGCGCCGGGTCCGAGTCGAGATTGAGCGTGGAGGTCGTTCAATCTCATTGCGATTCAGGCTGTGACCCGTGAGTGATCTGTTCGATACCGGGTCCACCGAGCCAGCGACCGCACCGCACAGGCCGCTGGCGGACCGGCTGCGTCCGCAATCCTTGCCCGAGGTAATCGGGCAAGAGCAGGTGTTGGGGCCGGATGCGCCCTTGGGTGTGATGCTGGCTTCGGGCAGCCTGTCCAGCCTGATCTTTTGGGGTCCGCCCGGCGTTGGAAAAACAACGATTGCCCGATTGCTGGCGCAGGAAACCGATCTGCATTTCGTACAGATCAGCGCGATTTTCACCGGCGTCCCGGATTTAAAGAAGGTGTTTGAGGCTGCCAAAATCCGTCGTCAGAACGGGCAGGGCACCTTGCTGTTCGTTGACGAAATCCATCGTTTCAACAAAGCACAACAGGACGGGTTTCTGCCGCATATGGAAGACGGCACAATCCTGCTGGTTGGTGCAACCACCGAAAACCCGTCATTCGAGCTTAACGCGGCGCTGCTCAGTCGGTCTCAGGTACTGGTTCTTGAACGTCTCAGCCTTGCCGATCTTGAGCGCCTGACTCAGCGCGCCGAGAAAGAGATGGGCCGAGCTTTGCCCCTGATCCCTGCGGCCCGCGAAGCGTTGCAAGAGATGGCAGATGGGGATGGGCGGGCGTTGTTGAATCTGATCGAGCAGGTTGCCGCCTGGAAGGTGGATGCACCTCTGGATTCCGATGCATTGTCGACGCGCCTGATGCGGCGGGCAGCGAAGTACGATAAGTCAGGGGATGAGCACTACAACCTAATTTCGGCACTGCACAAATCCGTGCGTGGGTCAGACCCGGACGCGGCGCTCTATTGGTTTGCGCGAATGCTGACCGGCGGCGAAGACCCGCGTTATCTGGCGCGCAGGATCACACGGATGGCGGTTGAAGATATCGGCTTGGCTGATCCGCAGGCGCAGTCGATCTGTCTGCATAGCTGGGAAACCTACGAAAGGCTGGGCTCGCCCGAGGGTGAATTGGCGCTGGCACAGGCGCTGGTCTATCTGGCGCTCGCTCCGAAATCGAACGGGGCCTATGTGGGGTATAGAGCCGCTATGCGGCTGGCCAAGCAATCGGGCAGCGAACCACCGCCCAAGCATATCCTTAACGCACCGACATCGCTGATGAAAGATCAGGGTTATGGGGCAGGTTACGCCTATGACCACGATGCCGAGGATGGGTTTTCGGGCCAGAACTATTTCCCCGATGATATGGAACGACCGGTTCTCTATCAGCCGGTCGAGCGCGGGTTTGAACGCGAGCTGAAAAAGCGGTTGGAGTATTTTGCCAAACTGCGGTCTCAGCGCAATCCGGGGTAGGCTTGACTCTGCACGCGATGCGCGCGACAGACGCGCATGATTTCTAAGGCAATGAAACAAGCACAATCCGGGCGGATCAGCCGTGCGGAACAAGGGGCAATGGCATGAGCGGCGTACAGGTGATTACCGTAGCAGAGGGCGATGGCGACCAGCGGCTGGATCGTTGGCTGCGCCGTCTGTTTCCCCATGTCAGCCAAGGCCGGATTGAGAAGATGTGCCGCAAAGGAGAGTTGCGCGTCGATGGCGGGCGCGTCAAAGCCTCGGCCCGGCTCGAGGTTGGGCAATCTGTACGGGTACCTCCATTGCCGGATGCCGATCATAAGCCGGCTGTTGTGACACATCGTATCTCGGATGCGGATACAAAGATGATCCAGTCCTGTGTGATTTATAAAGATGACGATGTTCTGGCGCTGAACAAACCGCATGGGCTGCCGGTTCAGGGCGGAAGCGGTCAGTCCCGCCATGTGGACAGCCTGTCCGAGGCATTACGATTTGGGTACGATGAGAACCCGCGCCTTGTGCATCGATTGGATAAGGACACATCCGGCGTTCTGTTGATGGCCCGCACGCGTGAGGCCGCCAAGGGGCTGACTGCAGCCTTCCGGCATCGCAACACCCAAAAAATCTATTGGGGACTCGTTGCTGGGGTTCCGACCCCTTATTTGGGCGAGATCAAGACTGGTCTGGTTAAGGCTCCGGGGCACGGCAAACAGGGTGAAGGCGAGAAGATGATCGCTGTGCATCCGAGCGAAGTGAACGATACGCCCGGCGCAAAACGCGCGCATACGCTCTATGCCACTTTGTACCGGGTCGCGGGACGAGCGGCTTGGGTCGCGATGGAGCCGGTCACCGGGCGCACCCATCAGTTGCGTGCGCATATGGCGGCGATCGGCCACCCGATCATCGGAGATGGAAAATACGGCGGGTCGGGGCAGGAAAATCTCGGCGATGGCTGGGGCGCGCAGTTGGGTGGCGTCATCAGCAAAAAACTGCATCTGCACGCCCGAAGTTTGTCATTTAAACACCCGGCAACTCGAAAACCCATTTCGATCACGGCCACTTTGCCGGAGCATATGAAGCATAGCTGGGAAACTCTGGGCTGGACCGAGGATCTGGCAACTGACGATCCGTTCGAGGAACTGCGATGAGCGCCCCGTTGCGGCTGGTCCTGTTCGATGTGGATGGCACGTTGGTTGATAGTCAGGGCGCCATTATTTCGGCGATGACAGCTTGTTTTCAGGCGCAATCGCTGTCGGTGCCAAGTCGCGACGCAATCCTGTCCATTGTAGGCTTGTCACTGCCCCATGCGATGGCCCGTCTGGCTGCGGATCAGACGGATCGGGTGCAAGATGCGTTGGTTGACGGGTACAAACAGGCCTATCACGCGCAGCGATTGGAGCTCGGCGCCGCAAGTTCACCACTTTATCCCGACGCGCGTCAGGTGATCGAGGTGCTTCATGCCATGCCAGAAGTGCTGTTGGGGGTGGCAACGGGTAAATCTCAGCGCGGTCTGGACGCGCTGCTGGAAGCGCATGAGCTTGAGCAGTATTTCGTGACCCGTCAGGTGGCCGATCATCACCCGTCGAAGCCGCATCCGTCGATGATCGAAACCGCTCTGGCCGAGACAGGCGTTGATGCCGCGCAAGCGGCCATGGTGGGCGATACCAGCTTTGACATGGATATGGCCAAAGCCGCGCAGGTGGCCGGGATCGGGGTCAGCTGGGGATATCATGATCGCTCGGCCTTGAAAGCGGCGCGGCATGTGATCGAGACTTTCGAACAACTGCCAGGCGCACTGGCGAAGATCTGGGGCTGATGAGATGAGCGATTGGAAACCGAAACGTTTCTGGACCTCTGGCGCTGTTGTTGAGGCTGACGGGGGATACACGGTCGAACTGGACGGTCGCCGGGTCAAAACGCCCGCCAAGGCAGCACTGGTCTTGCCCACACGCACCATGGCCGAGGCGATTGCACAGGAATGGGACGCGCAGGACAAAGAAATCGACCCGACCATGATGCCCTTCACCCGATCGGCCAACGCAGCAATCGACAAAGTGCAGCACCAGCATGGTGAGGTTGCCGATATGCTGGCGGATTACGGCGACTCGGATCTGCTGTGTTATCGGGCGACCCATCCCGAAGCTTTGCAAAAGCGGCAATCCGATGCCTGGGACCCGGCGTTGGATTGGGCTGCCGAAATGCTGGGTGCCCGGCTGGTTCCATTTGTGGGCGTGGTGCATCAGTCGCAGGCAACCGAGGTGCTGCAGCAACTGCGCAATCGGGTGCATGGCCTGAACGCCTTCCAACTGGCGGCGTTTCATGACCTCGTGAGCTTGTCCGGGTCGTTGATCCTTGGATTTGCCGCCGCACAGGAGTGGCGCAATCCGGACGAGATTTGGCGCATTTCCCGTTTGGACGAACTGTGGCAGATCGAACAATGGGGCCATGATGATGAAGCGCACGCAGCCGCCGAAATCAAAAAGGTGGCATTCCTGCACGCCAAGCGGTTCTTTGATCTCTCGATCTGAGACCAAATGGTCTCAATTCGTGTTTCTGAGCCCTATTTTGCCCAAATTGACCAATCGTTTTCCCTGATCCGGCCCTTGACGTTTGTTGATGAATACGCCCAAACTCGGGCCACTAAAGGGGAGACACCTTTTGGGTAACCTTTCTGGCGCGCATGTGCTGGATCGAACCATCTCTAAAAGAGGTGGAAAATCAGGAAGAGGTAAAAATGAAAAAATCCGTAATCTTGGGCATGGCAACGATTGCCGGCCTGGCTGCTGGTGCAGCTGCGGCGGGGACTGTTGACGATGTCAAAGCACGCGGCAAGCTGAACTGCGGTGTGACCACCGGTCTGGTCGGCTTTGCTGCACCTGACGCAAATGGCGAGTGGAAAGGCTTTGACGTTTCGCTGTGCCGCGCTGTAGCAGCTGCAGTTCTGGGCGACGCAAGCGCAGTTGAGTTCGTACCCACAACTGGCAAGACGCGCTTTACAGCGCTGGCTTCCGGTGAGATCGACATGCTGGCCCGTAACACCACTTGGACCTTCAGCCGTGATGTCGACCTGAAGTTCGAATTTACCGGCGTGAACTACTACGACGGTCAGGGCTTCATGGTTCCCAAGGCGTTGGGCGTGACTTCGGCCAAGGAACTGGACGGCGCGACTGTTTGCATCCAAACCGGCACCACCACCGAGCTGAACCTGGCGGATTTCTTCCGCTCGAACAACATCAGCTACGAGCCGGTTCCGATCGAAACCAACGCTGAAGCGCAGCAGCAGTATCTGGCTGGCGCATGTGACGTTTACACCACCGACGCATCGGGCCTGGCTGCAACACGCGCCACGTTCGAAGATCCATCGGCGCACGTCCTGCTACCGGAAATCATCTCGAAAGAGCCGCTGGGCCCGCTGGTCCGTCATGGCGATCACGAGTGGGGCGACGTTGTCCGCTGGACTCTGAATGCTCTGGTTTCGGCTGAAGAACTGGGCGTGACCTCGGCCAATATCGACGAGATGTCAGCTGGCACCGACAACCCCGAGGTGAACCGTCTGTTAGGTACCGAAGGTACTCTGGGCGAAATGCTGGGTCTGAACGCTGACTGGGCTGCCAAGGCGATCAAAGCTGGTGGTAACTACGGTGAAATCTTCGCCACCAACATTGGTGAAGAAACCCCGATCGGTCTGGCGCGCGGCCTGAACGCACAGTGGACCGACGGTGGCCTGCTGTACTCACCGCCGTTCCGCTAAGACATCCAAGGGTAAGGGCGCGGGGAAACCTGCGCCCTTTCTCAATAAATAAGAAACACGCCCGGATAGTTTGAGCAGAGATCAACTCTGCCGACATAACGACGGGATGCACGGGGATATACATAGGTCATGACGACTCTCACTGACCCGCCGAAGGAGCACTTCCGGCTGTCCATGCTCCTTTACGATACGCGGTATCGATCTGCGACCATTCAGGTTATCGCTCTGATCGGTTTCATGCTTCTGGCAGCCTGGATCATTTCAAATACAATTCAGAACCTTGAGGCGCTGGGAAAACCCGTTGAGTTCGGTTTTTTCGGAGAGCCCGCAAGCTATGACATCAACCAGCGACTGTTAGAGTATACATCACGCGACAGCCACCTGCGCGCGGCCTTTATCGGGCTGCTGAATACGCTGGTTGTAGCAGTCTTAGGCTGCATCACGGCAACGATTGTTGGTGTTTTTGTCGGCGTCCTGCGTCTGTCGAATAATTGGCTGATTGCACGCATCATGACTGTCTATGTCGAGATGTTCCGCAATGTCCCTGTTCTGCTCTGGATAGTTCTGGCAATGGCCATCCTGATTGAAGGCCTTCCAGCACCGAATGCATTCAGAGGCGACAACCCGACGGCCACGATGGACTTGTTCAATTCTGTCGCCGTCACCAATCGCGGTGTCTACATCCCGGAATTTCTGTTTTCACGCAGTCTTGGCGACATTCACCTGTTCGGAGCATCAAGCATTCGCTTCAATGTCTCGTTGGATCTGATTGCGGTACTCGTTGTTCTTGCAGGTAGCATCTTTTTCATGCGGAAAGTATCGGCCCGGGCTTCTGCCAAGCAGGAAGCGACCGGCGATCGCCCAACCATCTGGCACATCCAGTTGGGTATTCTGTTCGTCCCGATGATCATCCTGCTCAGCCTTCTGGGCTTTCATCTGGGTTACCCAGAACTCAAAGGGTTCAACTTCAAAGGTGGCACCCATATGCGCAACTCGCTGATTGCGCTTTGGTTGGCCTTGTCGCTTTATACGGCGGCATTCATCGCCGAGATCGTGCGCGCTGGTATTCTGGCCGTCTCGCATGGTCAGACCGAGGCCGCATCTGCGCTGGGCCTGCGCCCGGGTCGCACTATGCGGCTGGTTATCCTGCCTCAGGCACTGCGGGTAATCATCCCGCCGATGATCTCGAACTATCTGAACCTGACCAAGAACTCGTCACTGGCGATCGCGGTCGGATATATGGACATCACGGGAACATTGGGTGGCATCACCATGAACCAGACCGGGCGTGAGCTTGAATGTGTTCTGTTGCTGATGTTGGTCTATCTGTGCATCTCGCTGAGCATCTCAGCAGTGATGAACTGGTACAACAATAGTGTCAAATTGGTGGAGCGGTAATATGAGTGATGTTTCATTTGTCCGCACGGAAATGCTGCCGGAACAAGCGCCACCAGCATCCGAAGTAGGCCCTATTGGCTGGATCAGGCACAACCTGTTTTCAGGTTGGTTCAACTCGATACTGACGCTGGTTTCGCTGTATGCGATCTACTATGTGCTTTCCGGCGTTTTGCCATGGACTTTCCAATCCGTCTGGAACGCCGACTCGCTAAACCAGTGCCGCGAGATCATGATGGCCAAGTGGGGTTCGACCCACGGCCATGCTTGTTGGGCGGTGATCAATGATCGATGGCTGCAATTGCTGTTCGGGTTCTACCCGAGCCACTTGTACTGGCGCCCAATACTGGCATTGGTTCTGTTGTTGATTGCTCTGGCTCCAGTTCTGTATTCAGAGCGCGTGCCAACCAAGCTGTTGATCCTTACAGCCGCGTACCCATTCCTGTTGCCCTTCCTGATGTGGGGTGGAACAATTTGGGGACCAATTTCAGCCGCGTTGGGTTTTGTTATTGGCTGGGGTGTCTATACCGTTGCCAGTAAACAAATAAGCGGCCTGATTGGTATCATTCTGGGCGTCGTTGCGTCGATCATCTGGTGGTTGGTTCTATCCAGCTATTTCGTCGGTGCAATGGACTCGATCCTGCCAATCGGTATCGAGGCCGTGCAAAGCCGTCAGTTCGGTGGCTTTATGCTGGCGATCCTGCTGGGTGTTGTGGCCATTGGCGTGTCATTGCCGATCGGTATCGTTTTGGCGCTTGGCCGTCAGTCGGACTTGCTGATCGTCAAATACCTGTGCGTGGGCTTTATCGAGTTCATTCGCGGCGTTCCACTGATCACCTTGTTGTTTGTGGCCTCGCTGTTGCTGAACCTGTTCCTGCCACCGGGCACCAACTTTGACATCATCCTGCGGGTGATGATCATGATGACCCTGTTCTCGGCCGCCTACATGGCTGAGGTTATCCGAGGAGGTCTGGCGGCATTGCCACGGGGTCAGTACGAAGGCGCTGACAGTCTGGGCCTGAACTACTGGCAGGCACAGCGACTGATCATCATGCCGCAAGCCTTGAAAATCTCAATTCCTGGCATTGTGAGCACATTCATCGGGATCTTCAAAGATACGGTTTTGGTGTCGATTATCGGGCTGTTCGACGTAATCGGACTGGCATCCGCCATCCGCGCTGACACCGCCTGGAACGGCATCTACTGGGAACTGTTCGCCTTTATTGGCGCGCTATTCTTCGTCGTCTGCTTCTCTATGTCCCGTTATTCCATGTATCTGGAGCGCAAGCTTCAGACTGGCCACCATTAAGGAGTTCAACATATGTCTGAACTTGCAATTGACCGTCAAATTGACCGCTCGAAGATGCAGGTGAGCGACGAGGTCGCCATCGAAATCAACAACATGAATAAGTGGTACGGGGCCTTTCACGTGCTGCGCGATATTAATCTGACCGTCAATCAAGGCGAGCGGATCGTGATCGCAGGGCCGTCGGGATCGGGCAAATCCACCTTGATCCGCTGTCTGAACGCGCTGGAGGAGCACCAGCAGGGCACGATCATGGTGGATGGGACTGAGCTGTCGAATGACCTCAAGAACATCGACAAGATCCGGTCCGAGGTTGGCATGGTGTTCCAGCACTTCAACCTGTTCCCGCATCTGACCATTCTGGAAAACTGCACGCTGGCCCCGATCTGGGTGCGCAAGACGCCCAGGAAAGAGGCAGAAGAGCGTGCGATGCACTTCCTGGAAAAGGTGAAAATCCCCGAACAGGCGGATAAGTATCCCGGCCAGCTTTCGGGTGGTCAGCAGCAGCGTGTGGCGATTGCGCGAAGCTTGTGCATGATGCCGCGGATCATGTTGTTCGATGAACCGACCTCGGCACTTGACCCCGAGATGATCAAAGAGGTGCTCGACACCATGATCGAACTTGCCGAAGAAGGCATGACCATGCTTTGCGTCACGCACGAGATGGGCTTTGCACGTCAGGTCGCCAACCGTGTGATCTTTATGGATGCCGGCCAGATCGTGGAACAGAATGAACCGGAAGAGTTCTTCAACAATCCGCAGAGTGAACGGACCAAATTGTTCCTGAGTCAGATTCTGGGACACTAAGTCTCAGTCGTAAAACCGGAAACCGGAAAGGCGGGGGCATTCCCCGCCTTTTTCCATTCCAGCAAAGTGCGTGGAGTGGTGAAGCCAAGAACCTCGCCACTGCCCCAACTGAGAGAGGCCCAATCCGCAATTTCAAAGCGGATGACGGTCGTTGCACAGGTCGGATAATCAGAGAACCGAGGATGCACTGGTTGATGGCGCACCAACCTGTTGGCGAACGCCGCAATACCAGGATTATGCCCCAGCATCAGCACGCTGTTACCTGAGGACGCCATCAATTCGGCAAGCATCTCATCAGGGGCAGCCAGATAAAGAGCTGGGCGGAAATCGACTTTGGGGGCACTCAATCCCAGCCGATCCCACGTTTCTCGCGTGCGCAGGGCGTCTGAACTTAGAACCTCATCTGGTTGCCAACCATTGCTTTGCAACCACCCACCGATTGCCGGGGCCGACTTGCGCCCGCGTTTGCTCAGGGGGCGGTCGTGATCCAAGGCAGAGGGATCATCCCAGTTGGACTTGGCATGGCGGATCAGGATCAGAGTACGGGTCATGGCCGGAGAAACGCATCCATGTGATGTGCCGACTGTTCTGGCTGGCGTTCCGCACCCGAGCTGAACGGGCAGGCGCGACGGGCGATGCAGCCTTCGGTCAGGCAGCTTTGCCCCGCCTGGGTTACGAGATAATCCTTACAGGCAGCAACGTCATAGAAGTTGTGGGCATTCAATGCCTCCACCGGACAGGCTGTGGTGCAAGGGGCATGGCAGTCTGTGCAGGGAGAGCCATGCGATGCGAGTGGAATCTCGAACTCATCCGCGAAATGCAAAGCTCCGCGAAAGGAAATCATCATCCCGACAGTATCATGCACCAAAGCCCCGACCGGGCTGCTGAATGTACGTTCGGATTTAAGTGCCCAGTCGATGAAGGGGGCGTAAGGCGGGCCGCCAAACGGATAGTAGGGCGTGGCCTTCATTTCCAGCGCCAGTTGGCCGATCACCCGCTCGGACCAGCGGTCAACGGGATCAGGCTGACCCTCTCGCCATTCACGCGAGTCTTTCAAAACCGGCCAGAACGCCCCGGCTGCCCCCAGCAGGATCAATGTGCCCTCATGTAGTTGCTTGGCGTTACTCAGCCTCGGATGAAGCGCGCCCATCACGATCAGACCAGCACCCCGAGCAGCGTGTTCTACAACAGCGTAGGGTCCGGCGGCTGACGTCTGCGTTTTTGCACTGTGTCCGATCTGCGGTGCCATTACGCCTCCGGCTGGGTTGATTCAGTCGGGTCGGATCAGTGACCCGGCGCCGTGTTCAGTGAATAACTCTAAAAGAACAGCGTTTGGTGCGCGCCCGTCAAGGATGACAACCGCCCGGACGCCGCTATGCAGCGCGCCCAGCGCAGTTTCTGTTTTGGGGATCATACCGCCTGCGATGGTGCCTTCACGTGTCATCTCGCGAATCTGGCCCGCCTTCAGTTCAGTCACGACATCGCCCGCAGCGTTCTTGACGCCCGATACATCCGTCAGCAGCAGCAGGCGGTCCGCCTTGAGGGCCGAGGCAATCGCTCCGGCCGCCGTGTCACCGTTTACGTTGAAGGTTTCACCGCTTTGCCCCGCACCAAGCGGTGCTATCACTGGGATCACATCATGAGAAAACAAATCATGCAGCACCTTGGGATTCATCTCGGACGGCGTGCCGACAAACCCAAGCGAGGCATCTGTCTGCTCGCACATCATAAGATGCGCATCCTTGCCGGACAGGCCCACGGCCATACCGCCCTGCGCATTAATCGCCTGCACAATGCGTTTATTCACGAGGCCGGACAGAACCATTTCAACGACTTCGACAGTAGGTTTATCCGTGACGCGTTTACCGTTCACGAATTCGGACTGGATATCCAGCTTGTCCAACATCGCGTTGATCATCGGACCACCGCCATGCACGACCACCGGGTTCACGCCGACCTGACGCATCAGAACGACGTCTCGTGCGAAACTCTCCATCGCCTCGTCGCTGCCCATGGCGTGCCCGCCCAGTTTTATGACGACAATGGCCCCATCATAGCGCTGCAGGTAAGGCAGGGCGCTATTCAAAGTGGCGGCGGTGGCGATCCAATCCCGGTTCATTTCACGTGTCTTCATGGCTGAGGTCTCTTTGGCATTCCGTGTTAGGACCTTTGGACGACGCTGCCAAGGGCGAAGCTATTCCAGATGCGCGATGATCGTACGCAGTGTCGGAATTCCGTCGCCTTTTTCGGACGAAGTTAGGACAATCTCGGGGAAGGCCGCCGGGTGTTTCGAAAGCGCGCCGCGTACCTGATCCAGCACTTTTTCCCGATCCTTCACTTTGACCTTGTCGGCTTTGGTCAGAACGCATTGAAAGGTGACGGCGCTGGTATCCAGCAGCTTCATGATCTCGGCATCCACGGGCTTCACCCCATGGCGCGAGTCAATCAGGACAAAGGCCCGTCGCAGGGTCTGTCGACCACTCAGATATTGCTTCAGCAGCCGCTGCCACTTTTCGACCACCTTGATCGGTGCATTTGCATAGCCATAGCCGGGAAGGTCGACCAGATAGAGCTCGGGGCCTTGTGTGAAAAAGTTGATCTCTTGCGTTCGGCCGGGCGTGTTTGACGCGCGCGCTAACCCTTTGGTTCCGGTCAGGCCGTTGATCAGGCTTGATTTTCCGACATTTGAACGGCCCGCAAAGCAAACCTCTAACCGATCCGGCGCAGGCAGGCCGTCCATCGCGACCACGCCTTTCACAAACTCGGACGGTCCAGCAAACAGCTTACGCCCGGCCTCTTTCGAGAAATCGTCTGGTTCTTCAGCCAGCGGAAATGGGAGCGTTGTCATAACAGTTTCACCCCGTCACCGACCCGCAGGGCACCGCCCCGGATCACTTCGGCATAGACCCCAAAATCCTGATGATCCCAACTGTTCAATGCGCCCAGCGTGTCGGCGTCACGCTCACCCGTTTCCGGGTTGGCAGTAGTTGCCAGACAGCGTGTGATCCGTTCCCGAATGCCGAACACGGCTTCACCGATCTGGATTTCTCGTCCTAGCCAATCGAATTCACCCCACGCGGGGAGGCCATCAAACCAGACGTTGTTGCGCCACCGGCCGATCGACAGGGATTGTGTCAGTTTCTCTTCGACCGCGCGATGCGAAGCCATGTTGCTCAAGCTGATCGATGGGAAATCACTGTCGGTCATCCCCCGGCCCGGTACGCGGATGATCCGTGCTGAGGCGGCCCGGTCAGCGGGCATCAGCGGTTTGACCCACTCCAGAAACACGCCCTGTTGCGTTTCGGGATCAAAGCTGAGCTGCGGTCGTTCAGGATGGTTGAGCGTCAGTGTATCCCGATCAAGGCGGGCCGAGATTGCGGCGAGTTTTGGCGCCTTGGAGCCGCGACTGAAATTCGCGCAGGGGACCCACTTTGATCCGTCGGCTTTGGAAGCCTCATGGGCAACTGCCCAAACGCGATCCCCGGGCATGGTCTGCCCGGGGATTACTGTTACCTCTTCAAGGGATTCGCGCCCGTGACTTTTGATTGGGTGCCGCCAAAGGCTGGTGACTGATCCGCTCATTTGTCATCCGTCTTGGGTGTGCGTTTGAAACCCGATTTTATGTTTCCGAACACGTCGGGTTTATAACCCTGACTGCGCATGATCAGGTACTGCTGCGTAAAGGTGATCGTGTTGTTCGCAATCCAGTAAACCACCAGACCGCTCGCGAAACTACCCAGCATGAACATGAACACCCAAGGCATCCAGGCAAAGATCATCGCCTGTGTCGCATCGGTTGGTGCCGGGTTCAGCTTTTGCTGCAGCCACATCGAAATTCCCAGCAGCAGCGGCAAAATACCAAGGAAGATGGTCGCCATCAATGTACCGGGCTCGGGACCTGCCCAGGGCATCCAGCCAAAGAAGTTCATGATCGACGTCGGATCAGGTGCGCTGAGGTCGCGGAACGGTCCGAACCAGGGGGCCTGGCGCAGTTCGATTGTGACAAAGATAACTTTGTACAGAGAGAAGAAGATCGGGATCTGCATCAGGATCGGCAGGCAGCCTGCAGCGGGGTTTACCTTTTCCTTCTTGTACAGCTCCATCATGCCCTGCTGCATTTTCTGGCGGTCATCGCCCGCAGCTTCTTTCAGGGCTTCCATCTGCGGCTGCAGTTCCTTCATCTTCGCCATCGAGACATAGGATTTGTAGGCCAGCGGGAACAGGATAGCCTTGATGATCAGAGTCAGGCCGATGATCGACCAGCCCATGTTACCGATCAGGGCATTGATGTTGTGCAGCAGCCAGAAGATTGGCTTGGTCAGGAAGAAGAACCAGCCCCAGTCGATGCTGTCGATGAATTTCTGAACACCTTCGGACTGATATTCACGAATGGCTTCCCATTCCTTGGCCCCCGCAAACAGGCGGGTCGTCACTTCGGCGGTTTCGCCGGGGGCGACAGTCACTGTCGGCAGCACCGTTTCGGTTTGATAGATTTTGCGGCGTGAATCGTATTTTGCGGCGGCTTTGAATGTTGAGCCCGGTTCCGGGATCAACGTGGTCATCCAGTAATGGTCGGTAAAGCCAATCCAGCCGTCTTCCTTGACCTGATAAGTCTCGGCTTGCGCGCGTTCGTTCGGGTCAATGTCAAAGTCGCGCACATCGCCATAGTCGACCTCGGACAATGTGCCATCCGCCATTCCAATCACGCCTTCATGCAGGATGAAGAAGTTTTTCAGACCCGGCAGATCGCCGTCCTCACCAATCCCGTGCCGGGCGAGAATGCCGTACGGTGCCATGCCGACTTCGGATTGCGTCGCATTTTCAACCGATTGGGTTACGGTGAACATATAGTCCTGATCAACCGAAATGATGCGGCGGAACGTCAGGCCATTGCCATTGCTCCAGCTCAAAGTGATGGGGCTGTCCACGCCCAAGGCCTCACCCTCTTCCAATGACCAGAGGGTGTTGGGGCCGGGAACATCCGTACCCGCCAGCCCGGTGCCCGGGGCCCAACCATATAGGGCATAGTATGCCGATTCTGAGCCTACCGGCGAGAGCAGCTCAACAATGGGCGCGCCTTCTTCGATAGAGACCTTGTAGTCTTTCAGAAACAGCTCATCGATCCGTCCGCCTGACAGAGACAGGCTGCCTTTCAGACGGGGTGTATCGATTTCAACGCGCGGCGCCTGTTTTTCGGGCAGAGTTTCCTCGGCGGTGGCGGTTGCCTCACCCACGGTGCTGGAGGCACTGGGGGTTTGCACTTCCTCGCCTTCCAGAGCTGCGATTTCGGCTTGTTCCTGTGTGGTGGTCTGTTCCGGCGGCGGGAACAGTACGAACCAAACTAGGATCACCAGAAAGCTGAGCACGGTTGCGAGGATGAGATTTTTGTTCTGATCGTCCATCGGGGACAGCCACCTTGAGCAGTGAAACACACCCGGTGGGTTCAACAGAGTGCAGCCCCAAAGGTCAAGCGGAATCGCCCCTCAATTCATCACCGGATAGGATTCTACGCAAGGAATCTGATTATTTCAGCCCATTTTGCGACCGATCTTTGGTGTGCCCCTTAGCTTGGCCCGGTGCGCTGTGATCCAATCAAGGGTCTGCTCGAACGGCATTGGCTTGGCGATCCCGAACCCCTGCACATGATCGCTGCCCAATTGCGCCATCAGTGCATGTTCACCTGGGGTTTCAACCCCCTCTGCAAGTGTTTCGAGATTCAGACGTTCAGCCATTGTCAGGATGGCGCTGACAAGCTGCTGCTGACTGGGATCTTTATCGGCCTTAGCCACAAAAGTCCGGTCGATCTTGATACGCGAGACATCAAAGCGCTTGATCGAGGCGATCGAGGCATGGCCAGTACCAAAGTCATCCAGATCAATGCAGCATCCCAACGCAGCCATGCCAGTTACATTTCGGGTGATCACATCGTCGGGTCGGCGCGAGAACACGGTTTCCAGAATCTCTGCCGCCAGTCTGTCCGGGGTGAGTTCGAATTGATCCAGTTCCCATTTCAGACGGTCGATCAGCCCCGGGTTGCGCAACTCTTCTGATGAGAAATTGATGCCGATTCGGGGAATGACGAGATCTGCACGATCCCAGGCCCGCATCGCCTCGAAGGCGTGATGACGCATGACCTGGCCCAGCCTTTCCATCAGTTCGGCCTGCTCGGCGAATGGCAAGAACACCTGAGGATTTAGCACACCCTTGATCGGATGCTCCCACCGCGCCAGAGCCTCGAACCCGGTGATGTTGCCGGTGTCCGTTGATTCCTGAGGCTGAAACCAGGGGCGGATTTCGCCACTGTCCAGCGCCGCCTCGAACTCTTTCCGCAGATTTGCCCGGACTAGTGATCGCCGGCGGGTCGCTGTTGAATAGGCGCGAATTGTCGACGGTCCGCTTCTTTGCGCCTCGGCCAACGCAGCGATCGCGGCACCAACCCAGTCTTCAACCTCGGCCTGAGGCTGGTTCGAGTGCAGACAAAACCCGATGGAGCAGGATTGATAGACGCTCGCTCCATTAAGCAGAAGAGGCTCTTCGACAGCACTCTGGATGCGGCCTGACATTTGTATGCAGGCTTCAAGATCCAACTGCGACGAAGGGTGAAGGCCGATTATGAACCGGTTCTGATCGATTTGGGAAAACAGGTCGCGGCTTCGGATGATGGATAAGATGCGATCGCTGAACTGCTGCTTTATATGATTGGCTGCGGCCTGCCCGTGCAGGTCCTGAAGATCGGCAAAATCATCCAGGGCAATTGCAATGCAGGCGGCATTTTCGCCATTGGCTTTGGCCGCATCGTTCAGAACCTGCATTTCAGATTGGAAAACGTCATGGGTGACCGAACCGCTGGGGCGCATTCCTGAGCTTCTTGCGGTATACGACCGACTGCCCCAAATGCCGGTTGCGGCAAAAACGAGTGGCAAACCCAGTGCTGTGGTGACAAGCGCGCGCTCGCCGCCCAGCCAGAAGGCGGCCAGACAGACGGCCGGGACAAAGGCCAGAATCTGGGGCCCGGTAAGAAGAACCCGCATAGTATCGAGACATCGGTCAACAGAGAGAAATTTCCGCATCGGTGTTACGGCCTTTGGCTTGGGCAATGATCGCGCAGGCCAACCGTAGAAAACCAATCTGAGTCAGTCGTTAACGCAACAGCGGAATTTCTCCTGAATTTTCGTCTTTTTGATTCTGACTGATCGAAAGACCTGCGAAATCAAACAGTTTTGGGTCCAGAAGATGCGATGGTCGCGCATTGGTAAGGGCCCGGAACATTACCTGTCGTCGACCAGGTGCGTTCTTTTCCCACTGATCCAGAATCTGTTTTACTTGCTGGCGTTGCAGTCCGTCCTGGCTTCCGCACAGGTCGCAGGGAATGATGGGGTAGTTCATCGCGTTCGCGAATTTCGCACAATCCGTCTCGGCGACATGGGCGAGGGGGCGAAAGACGAACAGATCGCCCTCTTCGTTCACCAGTTTGGGCGGCATGGTCGCCAGACGGCCACCGTGGAAGAGATTCATAAAGAAGGTTTCGAGGATGTCATCGCGGTGATGTCCAAGAACTACGGCGGAACATCCTTCTGCGCGCGCAATTCGATACAGATTGCCCCGGCGCAGACGTGAACACAGTGCGCAAAAGGTGCGGCCTTGCGGAATCTTGTCCACCACAATGGAGTAGGTGTCCTGATATTCGATGCGATGGGGCACGCCCATACGTTCAAGGAACTCGGGCAGCACCGTGGCGGGGAACCCCGGCTGGCCCTGATCCAGATTGCAGGCCAGCAGATCGACGGGCAGCAACCCGCGCCACTTCAGTTCATAAAGCACCGCCAGAAGCGTATAACTGTCCTTGCCGCCAGACAGGCACACCAGCCAGCGCGGCGGCTTGGCGTCTTTGTCATGGGCGTTTGCGTCGAACATCCCGTATTGCTCGATGGCCTCACGGGTCTGCCGGACGATGCGCTTGCGTAACTTCTTGAACTCGGTAGTCGAGGGCGCACCGGCAAAGAGCGGGTGGATATCGTCAGCTTCGTCGAACATGGGGTGGGCCTATCGCAGTTGTGTGAACCGGGCAAGAGTGGCGGTCATTCGTCATCTGGTACCGGGTCATAGCCATCGCCACCCAACGGATGACACCGCCCGATGCGGCGAGCGGCCAGCCATGTACCCTTGATCGGTCCGTGTTTCTCGAGCGCCTCCAGTGCATAGGCCGAGCAGGTCGGCTGGTAGCGGCAATTGAATCCAACCCAGGGACTGAAGATCAGCCGATAGGCCCGGATTGGCAGTGCGAGGATATGGGCAAGCAGCGTCATTTACCGCCATGCACTTTGCGCAATGCATAGCGCAGATCGTCTTTTAAAGCCTCAAAGGGACGGGCGGCTGTAACCTCGGCGCGGCCGATCAGGACGTAATCCCATCCGTCGCGTCCCTGATTGGGAAGAACAGCGCGCGCAGCCTCGCGCAGGCGGCGTTTGGCGCGATTGCGGGCAACGGCATTGCCAACCTTTTTCGAGCAGGTGAAACCAACGCGAATACCGGTCGCTTCGCCCGCACCACGCTTGCGGGCCTGCACCATCATAGATGAAGTGCCCTGCCGCTTTGCCCGCGCGGCCTTCAGAAAGTCCGAGCGGTTCTGCAGCACGGTCAGAGAATCAGGCACGCAAACGGACGCCGCCGGGGGCTTTACCCTCGGTTGGTTTCTACCATCCTCAGGGGCCTCCGGCGGCGTCATGTTCATAACCTGATCGGTGAGCGGTTTACGCGCTCAGCGATTTGCGGCCACGGGCGCGGCGCGCGTTCAGGATTTTGCGGCCGGCTTTTGTAGCCATGCGCGCGCGGAAACCGTGGCGGCGTTTGCGAACCAGGTTCGAAGGCTGATAGGTGCGTTTCATCGCTCCGTCTCCAATCTATAGCGGTCGGGTGCGGCGCGGATTCGCCTGGCCCTAGTGTTCGAAGCCCGTCCTCTACTGGGTCGCGGGTGCTAAGTCAAACCCCAAGGTGGGGGTTTTGGGGCCTTTTGCAACAATTCTGTAACCGGCACCCGCAAAAGGTTTCAAATACCGGGTTTTTGCACCCAAAACCCTCACATTCATAGCCTTAAACATCAACGCCGCGTGAGGCCTCTGTTGCACGACCCGCAGGCAGCGCATGTTGTAACCAGAATGAAACGCATCAAACCGGACACCACAATGAGTGATACGACTCAGACCGCGCGCAGCGGAGCAGCGCGCCACATTCCTTTGCTGGTGATTCTCGCTGTCGCTGCGGTGGGGTTCTTCACCCTAGGCGATTACCTGACCTTTGAGACCCTGCGCGACAATCGCGAGGCACTTTTGGCGTGGCGGGATGCCAACTACTGGGCCATGGCCGCTGCGTTTATCGCACTTTATATCGTCATCGTAGCCTTCTCACTGCCTGGTGCAGCAGTGGCTTCGATGACCGGAGGGTTCCTGTTCGGTCTGTTCGCCGGGACGGTGTTCAACGTGTTTGCCGCAACGATCGGGGCCTCGGCCATCTTTCTTGCGGCACGTTGGGGGCTGGGCGGGTCGTTGTCGGCGCGGCTGGAATCCTCGGAAGGGACAGTCAAGAAACTAAAGGACGGGCTGCGCGAGAATGAAATCTCGGTCCTGTTCCTTTTGCGTCTGGTTCCCGTGGTGCCGTTCTTTGTGGCCAATCTGGTGCCCGCATTGGTGGGCGTGAAGTTCCGCAACTTTTTGATCACCACAGCGCTGGGCATCATTCCGGGCGGCATCGTCTATACTTGGATCGGCGTCGGTCTGGGCGGTGTCTTCGACCGCGGTGAGACCCCGGATGTGTCTCTGCTGTGGGAACCGTTTGTCATTGGTCCCATCATTGGCTTGAGTGTGCTTGCGGCGTTGCCGATAGTCATCAAATCCCTCCGTGGCCGAAAGGACACCTGATCCATGCAAGAGTTAAAGACTGATATCCTGGTTATTGGCGCCGGGTCGGGTGGGCTGTCCGTGGCCGCCGGGGCCAGTCAGATGGGTGCAGATGTTGTCTTGCTGGAAGGGCATAAGATGGGAGGCGATTGCCTGAACTTTGGCTGCGTTCCGTCCAAGGCTCTGTTGGCCAGCGGTAAGGCCGCTTACGGGCAGGCGCATGTGTCTGCTTATGGCGTGGCGGATGTGGTGCCGCAGATCGACTATGCTGCGGCTAAGGACCACGTTCATGACGTGATTGCTCAGATCGAGCCAATGGACAGTCAGGAGCGGTTCGAGGGCTTTGGCGTCAAGGTGATCCGCGAATACGGCAGCTTTGTCTCGCCTACACAGGTTCAGGCTGGCGATCACCTGATCACCGCCCGCCGTGTTGTTGTCGCGACCGGATCTTCGCCGCTGGTGCCGCCGCTGCCCGGGCTTGATCAGGTGCCGTATTATACCAACGAGACTATATTCGACCTGCGCGACAAGCCCGAGCACCTTCTGATCATCGGAGGAGGCCCCATCGGCATGGAGATGGCACAGGCGCATATCCGTCTGGGCTGTAAGGTGACGGTAATCGAGGGGATGAAGGCGCTGGGCAAGGACGACCCCGAGGCCGCGTCGGTCGTACTGGGCAGCCTGCAGGCCGAAGGCGTTGCGATCCATGAAGATGCCATGGTGGCCCAGATTCGGGGCAACACGGGGGGTGTTGAAGTCGTGACCGAGAACGGAGAGATCTACGCGGGCTCTCACCTGTTGCTGGCGGTTGGGCGCAAGGCAAATATCGACCGGCTGAACCTTGAAGCTGCTGGGATCGACCACACGCGCACCGGCATCAAAGTTAATGAATCACTGCGAACTACAAACCGCAAGGTTTATGCCATCGGAGACGTCGCAGGCGGCCTGCAATTCACCCATGTGGCGGGGTATCAGGCGGGGATCATCATTCGCTCGGCCCTGTTTGGGCTGCTGACCAAGGCAAAAACGGCGCATATCCCTTGGGCGACATATACCGACCCAGAACTGGCGCAGGTGGGCCTGACCGAGACGCAAGCGCGTGCGCGGCACGGGAACGCTCTGGAAATCGCCCGCTTTGATTATCACCACAATGACCGCGCAGTTGCTGACCGGAAAACGAAGGGGTTCATTAAGGTGATGGTCGTAAAAGGCCGCCCCGTCGGTGCGACGATCGTGGGGCATCAGGCGGGCGAATTGATCAACTTGTGGTCGTTGGCGCTGGCGAATAACCTCAAAATGGGCCAGATCGCGGCGATGGTTTCACCTTACCCAACGATCGGAGAGCTTAACAAACGTGTGGCGGGTGCCTATTTCACGCCAAGGCTGTTTGAGAATCAAACGGTTAAACGTGTGGTCAGGTTCGTCCAGCGCTGGATTCCCTGACTCAAGGAGGAGCACAAAGTGAACTCGCTGTCGGGCCGATTCCTGATCCTGACGACGGTCTTCGTCATGTTGGCCGAGGTTCTGATCTTTGTGCCTTCAATTGCGCGCTTTCGTGAGGATTTCCTGCTCAATCGATTGGAGCGTGCCCAGATCGCTTCGCTGGCCCTGCTGGCCGATGACATGCTGGCAGAAGAGCTTGAGGCTGAACTGCTGGCCAATGCTGGCGTCTACAACGTCGTGCTGCGCCGAGATGAAGTGCGCCAGCTGATGCTCTCTTCGCCCATTCCGGATCAGATCACCAAGACCTACGACCTGCGCGACGCCAGCGCCTGGATATTGATCCGCGACGCTACTTCACGTCTATTTACGCCTGAAAACGAAGTCATTCGCGTGATTGGAGCACCGGTAAAAGATGCGGGTCTACTGATCGAGGTTACGATGGACAGTGATCCGTTGCGCATGGCGATGACGGATTACGGGCTTCGTATTCTGGGCTTGTCATTTGTGATTTCCATCATCACCGCCTCATTCCTGTTTCTCGCCGTGCGCGTGGTTCTGGTGCGCCCGATCAAAAGCGTGGTTGGCTACATGCAACGCTATGCCAGCGCGCCTGAAGATGCGCGCGGTATCATCTCACCCAACTCGAAGGTGACTGAACTGCGCGAAGCAGAAGAGGCCTTGCAGATGCTCCAGACCGATCTGACACAAGCCTTGAAGCAACGCGAACGCCTTGCGCAGTTGGGCGGGGCGGTGGCCAAGGTTAGCCACGATTTGCGTAACATTCTGACTTCGGCTCAGCTGTTCACCGACCGGATCGAGGCCAGCAATGATCCGTTGGTGGCTCGCATGGCGCCAAAACTTGTCAACTCGATCACACGCGCCGTCTCACTGTGCGAAAGCACCCTGGCCTTTGGTCGCGCGGAAGAACCCGCCCCGACATTAACCAAGTTGCGCTTGCGGGACATTGCCGAGGATGTTGTCAGCAGCGAAAGGCTTGCGCTTGCGGATGCCTGTGTCGAGATCGTAAATGATGTGCCCGAGGATCTTGTGGTCCGCGCCGACCCCGAGCAGATTTTCAGGGTCATCATGAACCTTGTACGCAATGCACGACAGGCGCTGTCGACGTCCCGAAAACCCGGCCGCATTTCCGTATATGCCTCCGAGCAGGAATCAGACTGGTGTATCGAAATCAGCGATACAGGCCCGGGTCTTCCACCCAAAGCGCAAGAGAATCTGTTTACCCCGTTTCAGGGGGGCGTGCGCAAAGGTGGCTCGGGTCTCGGACTGGCAATCTCACAAGAGCTGGTGCGTGGGCACGGTGGGGAATTGTTCCTGAAAGACACCGGACCCGAGGGAACAACCTTTGAAATAAGGCTCCCACGCGGGGAAATGACTTTTTGAGGTTTTTTTGAAGAATCGACTTGCACGCACTGATCCCCAGGTCTAAATACCGCCTCACCAACGCGGACCGATAGCTCAGCTGGATAGAGTACTTGACTACGAATCAAGGGGTCGGGGGTTCGAATCCTCCTCGGTCCGCCACTTATCTCTTTTGTGAGGCGACACATAGTTCTGCCACCAGCGACAGAACCTTGCCATTTTCGCCTCACTTCCTTCATCCAGCACCTAGACCGATTTCATTGATCCTGACTTCCTTTTGGTAAAATCAGGGCTGATTTGCAGATCAGACGCCGAAGGCGCCTGTTCCTGCTGATCTGCCACGTGGCGAACGCGGATGGGGGCGAGGCAATGCTATTCGACAATAGTGGTGCGGCCCGCAGGCGCAGCCGAGGACACGGTGTTGTCTAATAGGGTTGCCCGAGGGGGAAGGCAGCGTCTTACCCCTGATGGCCAGGGGCATTTGGCTTGTCCAAATCCCGCTGGCCCCAAGGAAAACAGGAGCGGTGGGGCATGCTTTGCCGTCACTATTCTTGAACAAGACGCCTTCATCATGTGAATCTGCGTGAGCGGAAACTGAGCTTAGCCGCGGTAACTTCCTTTTTCAGTGCAGTGGGACAACAGACGTTAAACAAATAGTTGCACCGTTCGGGCACTTTGCTTTGGGTCTGGTTCGCCACAGGTTATTGCGCTACCGTCGGTTGTGCGAGATTATCTCCACCATTACTGAGAAGTGATATTTTGGGTATTGAAGAATTTGTTCCAAAAGCAGGAACTAGTATAGATAATTTGGGTTTCCTTTTTGGAGCAGGGACATCTTTTGAATCAGGCTACCCGCTAGTGTCTGGATTGACGAAAGATGTTGTAGGAGCCTTGTCGACAGACGACAGGGCCGCATTGGAAGAAGCTCTGGCGACCAAAGGCTTCACCTATGATGACGGCAAGGGATTGCCAAACATCGAAGAAATCTCAGACATAGTAATCGAGCATCATACAAACAGTCAGCTTCCGAAGTTCCAGTCCCTAAGAGAAAAGATCCGCGAGCTGGTTCGAGATGCGATACTGGGAGTTTCTCATCCAGATATATCAAATCAAGTTGAATTGTTGGAAAGGCTCAAGAGAAGGGCTTTTGACCGACCTACCAATGTTTGGTTTCTCACGACAAACTATGATCTGTTGCTTGAAGAGGCTTGCGCCGAAGTTGGCTTGAAACTGATAAATGGGTTTTGTGGCGCGACAAAGAGGTTCTTTTCAGAACAGGAGTTTTCGATCGTATCTGGGACAACCTCTGGATCCAGGTTCACCCCCGAGAGTGGTTTGACCATAAGACTAGTCAAGCTTCATGGATCGGTGTCTTGGTATCGCAAAGGTGATCGCGTTTTTGAGGCTGCTCCGAGTGCAATTGTAGAGCAAGATGCAAGATGTATGGTACTCCCGCGGCGAAGCAAGGTATTTGAAACTCTGTCAGGACCATACGACGGCCTCTTTCGCATTTCTAACTCAGTTTTAGGGAGACGCTGTAAACACTTGATAGCTTCCGGTTTCAGCTTCGGTGACAGCCACATTAACGACAGCTTAGTGAAGCCCCACATTTCGTCCGGGGGCATCTCGCTCTGCAACTTCTGTGAAGTCGAGCCTGCAGATCTGAGTGACCTACGTGCACGCCCCAATGTTCTTCATGTTTGCCGAGACAAAAAAGTGATTGGCGGGCGTGAGACTGAAGAGGAAAGCGAAGCCTGGATGTTCAGCAAGTTTGTCGAGCTATTTTAGGAGATACGCGGTGAAGCACCAAATCGGAAAAGTAATTGAGGTTAAAGGCGATACAATTGCCGTATCACTAATTGAATTTGACGAAGAGAAAACTGTTGGTGTGCCTGAAGAGATGGCGGTGGACGTCTCCACTCCAGATGGTCCGGTGAACATTCTAATAGGCCAGCCCGGATCGTTTGTTGAGCTGTCTTTGCCAAACGGCACTTTGCTATGTCTTGTCACAGAAACACGGATGCGAGAAGCAAATGTTGGCGTGACAGAAGCCAAGGAAGCCGTTACTACGGGCGACTTTGTTATCGACCAAGTCTCGCGGCAGCTTGTGACGATTCCGATTGGAACAATAGATTCAGACGGAGACTTCGAACGGGGAACCAATGTCTTACCAACAGTAAACGCCCCCGTTTTCGCCGTCCTCCCTTCAACAATAAATGACATCTACACAAGCTTTGCCGAAGGGAACTTTTCTTTGGGGAAGTTATCCCTTCTGCCTGAGCAAGAAGCAAAACTGAACCTTGATGCATTCCTTGGCCGTCATGCTGCGATACTAGGGCAAACGGGTGGGGGAAAGTCTTGGACGGTTGCCTCTGTCCTCCAGAAGATTGCACAATTCCCACAATCGACCGTCCTCCTGCTTGATCTGCATGGAGAGTATGCTTCGGCATTTGGGGATGAAGCCGAGGTAATCTCTGCCGCCGACATCGAGATGCCCTATTGGTTGATGAACGCAGAGGAAATTCTTTCGCTCATGATTGATCGAGCAGAGTCTAGCGCCCCGAACCAAAACGCCAAGTTTAAAGAGCTGTTGCAATCTGCGAAGGAGAATCACCCCGAGAATGCTGCTCTCGGTCTAGAAAAAATTACTATCGATACGCCGGTCTATTTCGACCTTATGGAGATCGTTGATGAATTTCGGCGTTTGGATGTCGAAATGGTTCAGGGTAGTACGAAAAAAGTTAAGGGGCCACTCCATGGGCAGTTTACCCGCCTTCTAATGAGGCTGGAATCTCGGCTAAACGACCGGCGCTATGACCTGATCTTCAAACCCCAGACATATAACTCCAGTGCCTCAATGGATGACCTGTTTCGCAAGCTCTTGGGAGAGGAGATTTCAAATAGGAAAAAGATAGTCGTTCTTGACCTGAGCCCTGTACCCTTTGACGTCAGAGGTTCGTTGATATCCTTAACTCTCAGGTGTCTGTTTGACTTCTCCTATTGGCATAGCCGCCTCAAGGGGTCGCGCTTTCCCATATCCATTTTCGCCGATGAAGCTCACATCTATCTGAGCGACTCAGGATCTAACCAAGCCCCACGAGAGTCGGCCGAAAGGATCGCAAAAGAAGGTCGAAAGTACGGAATAAGTCTAGCAGTCATTAGTCAGCGACCGAGGGAAATGTCGTCCACGATTTTATCGCAGTGCGGGAGTTTTCTGTGCTTGAGAATTTCAAACCCGGACGACCAGTCGTACGTTCGCAACCTGCTTCCTGATTCCGTTCGAGGGATAACGTCAATGTTCGCTTCGCTAAGGCGTGGTGAAGCCATCTTGATTGGTGATTCAATGATGATGCCTACGCGCATCAAAGTGGATGCACCTGACCCTGCTCCAGATAGCGCCGATGCTTCCTTTACAGCGCTATGGAGCGAAGAACCGGTCGACTTAAATGTCGCTGAAATTTTGGATACTTGGCGCAACCAAAAAGTTCGTAACTAATTTCGGTCCGGAGGAGCAAAGGCACGCTTCGATAGGACAGATGTAGAATTTCATCTAGGGGTTCAGCATGTTGGGTTTCTTTAAAAAGCTATTCAGTTCGGAGAAAACTCTTAAGAGCGGCACCATCCAAGTCGCCACGAAACGGCAAGGGGGGGGCGGTGTTGGAGAGCGGTCTACCCCATTCGCTGAAGAACTGGAGGAATGGGAGCAGCAAAATATAGAGACATTGGAGAGAATGTCTGCTGAGATGCCAGGCGGCGACTACTTTCCCCTGCTCGAAAGCTTGCAAAAATCGATCTCGAAGAAAAGCTACGCAGAGGCTGCTGAAGCGGCCCACAAGAGCATTGCGCCGCTTCGGGATTGGTTGAAAGACCCGAGAGGGGATGGTGCAAGGTTGCAGCTCCGCGTCCCTGCATTGCAGCAAGGTGGAACGATTATGGCCTTAACAGGGGATTTGGAAGGGCTTGAGAAAATTCGCGATCTTGTAACCGAATTCGACCACCTTGAATCTTACAGGCTCGATGCGATGAGACACTTTAAGTCTTATGAGCTTTTTGTGGCCATTCGAAAGCTTGTCTCGTCCAAGCCAGGAGTATTGCAAAACAAGGTAAAGGCCGAGCTCGGGGAAGATGATGGCCGTCATGTGAGCAACTTGATTTCTTGGTTGGAAAAAGCAGGCGAGATCACAAGGGAAAAGAAGGGAAAGACATATGCGCTATACATATCAGAGCCGAGCAATTCCTCGAGTCAAACGCAGCCCGCTGAAACTAGAATGTACATACCGGCCCCAAGAACTTCGAAAGCGGACATCTCACCTGATTTAGAGACTTTTACTGACCGCACATTCCGGTTTGTGGCGGTAGATGTCGAAACAGCTAATCGACAACACAGCAGTATATGCCAAGTAGGGTTGGCTATGGTGTCCCCCAGCGGAGATGTCGAGACGGTTGGGATACTGATCGACCCCGAACAAGATTTCGAACGTTCGAATGCCAACCTACACGGGATTGACGAAACGTCTGTAGCCGGGGCTCCCAATTTCAAGGCAGTTATTCAGTCTTTGCGCCCGTTCCTTGAGCGGCATCTTCTGGTGCAACACAGCAATTTTGACAAACAGGCATTTAAAGCGGCTAGCAAATTTCACGGTGTTCCAGAATTGAGGGCCAACTGGGTCGATAGCGTCAAAATCGCCAGAAGAGCTTGGCCAGAACTGAAAGGTAATGGTGGCCATGGGTTGGCCAATTTAAAGACTTACCTTGGCCTAATATTTGAACACCATGATGCAGAAGAAGATGCACGTGCGGCGGCTGAAGTCGTTCTGGCGGCAGAAGTTGCAACTGGTTCGGATTTCTCCGAACTCGTGAAGTCTAAAAATCAAAACTACCCAACTTCGGTGGCGATATCTGGCAATCAAAGTGGCGCTCTCTACGGGCATGTTGCTTGCTTTACTGGTCAGTTGAGTATGTCTCGCGTGGAAGCGGCGACAATAGCTGCTGGAGCAGGGATAACCGTAAAGACGAGTATTTCGAAGAAAGTAACGCTTTTGGTTGTTGGAGACCAAGATCTGTCAACTTTGGCGGGTCACGAAAAAAGCAGCAAGCACCGCCGCGCGGAAGATCTGCAGAGTGAAGGGCACGAAATCAAGATCCTCGGAGAGTCGGAGTTTCTTTCGTTGATCAAAGCCGAATGATGCCTCGCGTGAGCGATTTACCCAAAGGCGATACAATAACGAAGAATGGAAATTATAAAGTTGACTGGTGAGTCCACCAAGAGAGTGTTTGCTGGGTTGTCAACCGGGGTGAAGCTCGAGCAGTATGCGCGTTCAATTCTGAAACAGGTTTTGTCGATTGAGAACAGCTCTCAGAAGAGTGATGTTCTTGGAGAGCGTTCTCATGTCGGCATTGAGCCTATGCTATTGGCGCTAGCAATGGAGTTCGCACTAAAAGCTTGGTTTGTTTGGGACCATGATCGTCACGACCCAATCAGGATACACAATCTCGCAAAACTCTTCGACGCGTTATCAATATCAAGTAAGGATAGGCTGAACGACGCATTCAAAGAAAAAGTTGCTCCGATTCATCCTTGGAGCGGGTGGATGGAATACACCATCGAAGATGTCCTTGCGCACCACGCAAATGCATTTGTTGAGTGGCGCTATCTGCACGAAAAAAGAGACATGGGCTTGAACTTCGACTTCACAACCTTCGTAGCAACACTCGAATTGGTCCTGGACGAATTCGGAAAGCGCTACGAAACCCGCGAAATCCGGCCACAACGGCCTCTCTCATAGAACTTTTGGGTGTCGCGCGTGATTTCGCCATCAATCTAAGCTTGTTACTAAGACTAATGTCCATTTTTACGATTGCGCTGCGACACAATTCGGGCACAACTGAGGTCCGCTTCCAACCGTTTGACCGTCATTGCTAAGCCTCCAAGCGTTCAACAATGATGGATCCGGTGCTGAGGGGCGCATGAACAAACGGGTCGATCTCACTTCTCAGGGCAACCCTTGCCAGTCTTCAGCCGAACGAGAGTGCAATTGCGCCAAATCTGCTGTCTGGAGTCCTTCCAAATACCCGGTTTCAAAGACGACGCTTTGGCAGTCCAGAAACTGATCCTTGTGAATCTTGTCCCTTGCTTCGGCGATAAAAGGATGCTGAGACGCTAGACAGTTCTTGACCTGACCGATCGTGATGTGTCCCCCCACATCAATTTCAACGGCTTCGAAACGCAGCTTTTGAGATTTCTTATCATCAACTTCAAATACCCTGGGAACAACCAAACCTAATTGGATCAAACGGTTTGCGCCGTACGGGGTCGCACAGCCATGAATGTCCAGATTTACGATTTCGAGCAAATCCTGTGGTTCAACATTCTTGGCGAACGGACCTCTCCTCAGCGCACAACGGGTTTCCGAGAAGATTGTAGCATGGCGATCTAAATCGAAAAACACTCTTCTAATTGCCTTTGCGTCGATCATGCACGCCTGTTGAAGCTGTGTACCATGTACGTCAGGTTTAAGGTGGTTCCGGAGTTTTTGGGAACTTTCTTGTACGGCGTTTATAATTGACGATTAGCTTATCATCTTTGAGCAAAATTAACGCCGTTTCCCACCGAATACCGAACGCTAGAGCCACCCTATTGACCACCTGAGTCTCGACCCAAATACGGCGAAGTTTTTGTTTTGGCACCTTGGGTCTGCGAGGCCCGCGATGCACCACAAAACCACGTTCCCGAAAGAGCCTTGACAGGGTTGCAGGCTTCATCTGGTTTGCTTTGGCGATCTCCGAACACTTCGTTCCCCGTTGATGTTGTCTGTAAAGGCGTTTGACATAGCCGCATGGGGGCTGTGGGTGTTGGCGGCTTTTTGCTGGCAGTGACGATGTTCTTTTTCACTGAACCTTCAACTTTCAGCATGAACACTTGGTTAATCATGGGGGCAATGGGTCTTGTCACCGCCCCGTTTGGCCGGGTTCTATCGATGGTTGCGACCCGCTATGCAACTGCGACAGAAGTGTCGATGACTCTGATGCTGGAAACAGTCTTGGCTCCAATCTGGGCATACATTTTCTTCACCGAAGTTCCAGGTGCCAACAGTCTTGCCGGTGGTGCCATCATCCTCGTCACCATCATCGCCTATACGCTGCATCTCACGAGAGAGGCGGGTTGAAATGGGTATTCAACGAATCTCATCCAAGCTCAGCGTATGTCCACAGATTCTTGTGAAGGATCTGGCGGAAGTTAAGGCCGCCGGATTCATGGGGATCATCTGCAATCGGCCCGACGGTGAGGGCGCAGATCAGCCCAGGTTTGCAGAAATAGAAAAAGCAGCGAACGAAATAGGATTGGCCGCACTCTATGTGCCAGTACAGTCCGGCGCGGCTTCAATGAGAGATGTGGCGGCATTCGGCAAAGCGCTCGAAGATCTCGAAAACCCGGTCTTGGCATACTGCGGATCGGGTATGCGCTCTGCATCGCTGTGGTCGCTGCAGCACACTCGGTAAGCGCTGACGGATCCTCCAACCATCTTCAGAGCCAAGAGGCCCCCATGACAAAATTCGAATTCGTTGGCTACGACTTTTGCCCGTTCTGCCAACCCTCAATTATTACCCTCAAGGAAAAGGGTGCCGAATTCAGTGTGACCTACATAGAACCCGACAACAAACAGGATTGGGTGTACCAGGTATCGCCGCAGGGCATGACGCCATTTCTGTTGGTGAATGGCAAACCGCTGTTTGAGTCTGCTGCCATGAACGAGTTCGTCAATGATGCAACCATCGGCGATCTGCATCCCGAGGATGCGTTCCTGAAAGCACAAAATCGTATGTGGATTAGCCGAAGCTATGATCTATTGGGTCACATCTACGAGTTGAAAACCACCAACGATCAGGATGTGTTTGAGGCTGAAAAAGAAAAGCTGAGAGCCAAACTTCGCTCGATTGATGAAGTGATAGGCCAGAATCCGTTTTTCAACGGGAGCAATTTCTGTCTGGTCGACACGGCTTTTGCACCCGTACTCCGGGCCATCGCGCTGCTGGACGGTCATTTCTCGACAGGCATTCTAGAGGCATTACCCAATGTCGCGCGGTGGTCGAGTAACATATTGAACAGGCCATCTGTTCGAGCGTCTGTTGTCGAGAATTTTGACGCCGTTTCTGTGGCGAAAATCGCGGCCAGCAACGCGTTCGTAGTCCGCCAGCGCGATACTGCAGCAGCGTAAGTACCGGGTGCTCAGGATTTCTTTAAGTCGGTGAATAGCACACGTGTTGCGCTTTCCGCGAGCCGGGCGATCTGTTGGTCGTCCGGCTTGCCTCTTCCAAAGAGAGCATCATCCCGGTAGGCCGAAAGCATCGATGTAAAAAGGAGCATTCCCTCGTCAGGATCGGGAACGGATAGCCTTTCCTTGAAAAAACGCGATAGTGCGGCATTTGTTTCATCAGGGGCGGCTGCAAAGAAGGTCTCAATGATCTCGGGCGAATTGACACTTTCAGCGACCAACAACTTAAAGACTCGCAGTGGTTCCTCTTCGATGTGCCAGCGGATAAATCCCTCTGCAAAGCCAATCAGTGCTTGTTGCGTGTCAGGATGTTCAAGTTGGCGAGTAAAGTCCGCATTGCTTGATTGTCCAAGGAACTTGATAGTTGCTTCAAACAACTCGATCTTGGATGGGAAGTAGCGATAGACGGTCTGCTTTGTAACGTCAGCGAGCGACGCAATCCTGTCCATATTGGCAGCTTCGTAGCCGGTCGAAAGAAATTCTTCCCGTGCTGCGTTCAGGATTGAGAGGCGCTTCGCTTCTCTCTTTTCTTCCATCTTGCCCATATATCTAGAACTCGTCTCCAAATTATCATCCTCAAGAGTATGAATGCATTGACTCTGGTGCAAGCGTAAATTTATCATACTAACAGGTATGACTTTGGAAAGAAGACTATATGCTTGAACTCAACCAAATCGGGCGGATCAAAACGCCCTATGAACATCTTGAAGATTGCCCGAACAACGTCGAGGCTGAAGGTCCTGAATGTGAGGTCGTCTTGGATGTAGAGTTTGCCTCCGGTTTGAAGGGTCTTCGAGAGGGCCAGTCGGTACAGTTACTATACTGGTTTGAAGGTGTTGATCGGTCACTTGTCACGCAAACTCGTGGGCCAAAAGTCAATGGTAGGGAAGTAGGCACCTTTGCAATTCGATCACCGCACAGGCCGAACCCAATAGCCGCCGCGACAGTGCCCATTCAATGGATTGCAGATGGCAAGTTCGGGGTTCGAGGATTGGACTGCCTTTGCGGCACCAAGCTCCTGGATATTACACCAGCAACAAGATGAGCCGGTGGAATTCCGACATGCAGACATTCGTGCAATGGCAGCGAAAGCTAACTTTGTCGGCACAGCAGGCTTTGGGGCCGTTAAAACCGGGTCAATGTCCACTTACTATGTCCGATGGCAGCATAGAGCCCATAGTTAAAGATGCTGCGGCCCAAAACAAATTCTGGCTTTGTAGATTAAAGCGGACGCTGGGGGACGTGGCCGTCAATCAGCGGCAGCGTGGTTTCTCTTCCACCAATCGCGCATTGCATAAAAAACATCCTCCATGTCTTTTGCGAGGGGCGTTGCGCTGTATTCTACGCGTGGCGGAACTTCGGGATAGATCTTGCGCGTAATAAGCTGATCGCTTTCGAGCGCTCTAAGTTGATTGGTTAGCATCGTTTGACTCACACCGTCCAAGCGCCTTTTGAGTTCACCAAACCTTTGGGTTCCGTCGAAAACCAGTATTTGCAGGATGATCAGTTTCCATTTGCCGCCAACGAGTGAAACGATGTCTGGCATCGGACAAGGAAGCTGGCACAGACCCGCTGCAGTCGGCGGTATTGGTTGAAGGCCGTCGGTCATATTTGTTTCCCTAGTCCATTAGTACAGAAAAACGTACTACCCCAAAAAATTGTGCCTACTTGCAGAAAAGTACTTTTCCAATAGCTATTGCGCAACCGTCAAAATCGACGGTCTTCCACATGGAGAGAACAGGTATGACGATGACAACACTCGACTTGAGTGACCGAATTGAACGCATTCTTGCGATATGGGGCACCGACGGCAGCGGCCTGCCCGGTGAAGACGCTTGGAAAGCATTGGCCAAATGCTCGGATATCCAACCCGTCACATTGGTGAATTTCTTCAAGATGCGGGACTTTGCGTCTTATCCGGTGGGCCTTGCTGTGGGTGAGGATGGTATATCAGGCGACGATGCATTCCAGCGCTACGCAGCCGTCAGCATGCCAAGCCTTGAGAAGGTAGGAGGCCGTTTTCTTCTGGTCGCACCTTTCAGCACTACGTTCATCGGGGCCGCTGAAGATTGGGATCTGGTCGCAATCGGGTCATATCCAAACCCCGATGCGCTTCTGTCACTTTTTGAATTGAAGGACTACCGCGAAGCCTACCATCACCGGACTGCGGCTTGCCGAGATCAAAAAGTGTCACTCTGTATTGGTTAGGCCATGAAGAACTAAAATACGGTCGATCCACGCAAGATCAGCCACTTATAAAAACAATGCTTGGACATGATCGACGACAAAAGCTTGCATGAACGGTAGCTAAGATTGGCGAAGCCGGCATTCTGGCAATTGCGTGAAAGTCGGCTCTGTCCGCGATCTGTGAATTAGCATGGCAAACGATCTTGCGAGCGCAGCGAAAGGCCGGTTTGGTGAAGCCGCATTGCGGCGGCGGCCCTTGCGATGAATGTCTCCTTCGGGCCGTTTCTGACACGGCTGCTCAGAGCCAGATTCATAAATGGTCACAAGGATTTGGCCGTGCACACGAAAAGGCAGTCTACTCAACGATTTCTATCAATGTGCCGTCAGGTGAGCGAACGACGGCTTCGTAGTAGCCATCTCCCGTTCGCCGTGGTTCGGACACAAGCAACCCGTCAAGGCGAAATCGATCTGCAATTGCGTCGACCCGTTCATTTGTGCCGACCGAAAACGCGATATGCGCCCACCCGCAAGCTTCGCCGGGATGTGGAGTGACCCAAGGGCCTTCCATGATCTCAATACACGTATCGTTGCCTGGGATCTGTACGAAACGCGAGGCGAAGCCTGACCTGTTGTCGCTGTCGTAGCGCTCAGCGACCTCCGCATCGAAATAGTCTCGCCAGAATGCAGCCGCCTCTTCCAGATCCCTGGTCCAAACGGCCAAATGCGTCAGTTTCATTTCCGATTACCTTATCCAGCTAGCATGTTGACTAAATTAGAGGATCACACTATGCAGTTTTATGCAATCTTTTGCGGGAAATTGCATGGAACTGAATATACCAGACACAAGACAGGCGGAGCTTGCCGCGCGTTTGAGCGATGGTCACCAAATCGTGGCCGCCGACGCAGCGCATGAATACAGGGTATCGGTTGATACGATCCGTCGCGACATTCTCGCGCTAGAGGCAAACGGCAAGGCGCAGCGCGTGCGCGGCGGAGCCATCCCGGTCGCGCCACCCGCAGCGCCCTTGCACACTCGGCTTGCGGAAGGTGCCCCGGTAAATCCGGGCATGATCAAAGCAGCTGTGCGGGAAATTGGTAATGCGCAAACGCTCCTTTTGGACGGGGGGAGCACGGTGTTGGGCGTCGTGGAAAACCTGCCTGCACAGGACCGACGAATGGTGATCACGCCATCGCCGTGGGTCGCTATTGCCTGCCAAAACAATGGGATCGCCGTCTTCTTGCTTGGTGGCACTCTGCGCCCGCAGGGCGGGATCGCAACCGGCGAAAACGCATTGGATCGCGTTGCAGGCGTCTCGGCGGACATCGCCGTTCTGGGAGCCTGCGGACTCGATCGGGAATTTGGCCTGAGTTCCGACGACCATGACGAAGCGCAGATGAAACGCGCGATGCACGATGCCGCCGCCCGTACAATCGTCGTCACAGAAAATACGAAAATCGGGCGACGAGCTCGCCATCACACGCTTGCTCTGGCAGAGATCGACGCGATTGTCTCTGATGCAGCTCCTGATGCTGCCAGCACCTTGCGGCTCACCACTACGAGACTGGTCCTGAATACATGACATCTACAACAGACAGCGGAAATCCGGCAACCCTTCCCGCCACACCGGATTTCTCAGGGACAGCTCCAGCGCGTCTGGCGACACGCCTCGCATTTTTTGCTGCAGGCTTCGCAATGGCCTGCTGTGCACCTTTGTTTCCCTTCTTCAAGGCGAATGTCGGGGCCGACAAGGCGGAGTTTGGGATATTGCTGCTCTGCCTCGGGCTCGGCTCGATTATCGCGATGCCTGCGACCGGCGTGATGGCAGCTTGTCGAGGGGCGCGGCCTTTGATCCTTCTGGGTGGTTTTGGGTTGACCGCTATGCTGCCTCTTTTGGCACTGGCGGGGACACCCTGGGTGCTGGGGGCCGGGCTCTTTGTTTTTGGCGCGTTCCTTGGGACGATCGATGTGGCCATGAATGTCCATGGAGCAGAAGTTGAAGGTCAGGAGAAACGGCCGCTGATGTCGAACTTCCACGCACACTGGAGCATCGGCGGCTTCTTTGGGGCCGGATTGATTACGGTGCTTTTGTCCTTTTCCGTGCCGGCGACCGTCTGCGCGGCATTTGGCGCCGCAACTGCGCTCGTCGCAATTTTGGCTGCCCGACCCAGGTTTCTGAGTGTAGCGGGGAAAGAGCCCGAACCATCTGCCTTTCCTCGGGGCATCGTTCTTCTTTTGGCGGTTCTCGCAGGCATCATTTTTCTGGTCGAAGGCGCGGTACTGGATTGGGGAGCGCTGCTGATCATCGACAGAGACCTCGCCTCCGCAGAAAACGCCGGTGTCGGCTACATCCTTTTTTCAGCTGCGATGCTCGCTGCCCGTCTCACCGGGGATCGTCTGGTCAGCAGGATCGGTGGGTTCGCAACTCTCGTTCTGGGTGGATTGATCACAATGGCGGGGATCACGACCATTTTGGTCGCATCGTTTGTACCAGCCGCTTTTTTTGGATTTGTTCTGATCGGGCTGGGTGCAGCGAACCTTGTGCCAGTACTGTTCAGCGCCGCAGGTCGCCAGAGGGTAATGCCGCCTGGCATCGCCATTGCTGCGGTGACAACAACCGGTTACGCGGGAATTCTCCTGGGGCCTGCCATGATTGGCTTTATTTCGGATGCCTCCTCACTCTCAACCGCATTCTTGTTGCTGGCACTCCTCATTCTGGCAGTACCCATATCAGCATGGTGGGTCGCCCGGGTTCCGTAGTCAATGCGGCTTTCCTGCGTCTGCTTCGAAGAAGCTGCTTTTCGACATTGTCAGAGTGACAAATGGCATCTATGGGCCGTTACTTAATGAGCGAGAGTTGCCGTTAACTGTAAACGCTACACTTTTTGGTCGTTTGGCTATCTGACTGCCGCATTGAGCTTACCATATTGATGCGAAGATTTACACTTTCTTACAAAACATAAGTTATGTTATGGAGGTTCGAAATTGAATTTCAGAGGCATTTGCCATGGCATATCCCATTCTTGCAGCCGGCAGCCTGTCCGCCATCATTACCCTCATCCACGTTTTCATGGGCGGGCCTGAGGTGGCGCGCCCGTTGCTGGCTGCAGGAGATCTGGAAAAGCAGCCCAAATACGTGACGTATTACTGCTGGCATCTTGTCTCGATCAGCCTTGGTTTGATGAGCCTCCTGTTCCTGTGGCCCGCTCTTTGGGACGGAAGCAATGATCTTGCCATTATGGGCAGTATTATGGCCACACTCTTTGCCCTTTGGGGCATAGGTCTGCTGCAGTTTTCGAAGGCTGATCTAACATTCACCGAACTGCCGCAAGGGTGGCTTTTTGTCCCCATTGCGATCTTTGGGTTTTGGGGAAGCCTTTTCTAATGACTGTGCGGTTTTCAAAAGAAGGCTGGCTGAAAGCCGGGCTGGAGCAGCTTGCCCAACTTGGCCCGGATGGAGTGAAACTCGCAAACCTGTGCAAGACACAGGGTCGCACTACAGGGGCGTTCTACTTTCACTTCAAGGATCACGCGGCATTTGTAGCCGATCTGATCGCCTATTGGGAAAAGACACACACAGACGACGTAATGGCCGCGTCCGGGGCGCAGGCCGAGCATCTGAATATACTGGTCATGGATCTGGATCATCGGATCGAAATCGCCATGCGTCTGTTTGGCTACCAGAACCGGATGGTCGGAACCAAGCTTGCAGCGATAGATGAGAAGCGCATTGGCTTTCTAGCCAGCCTTCATGCGCAATCCGCTGCGATGGAGGCAGCAAGCGCGCGGGATCTGGCTGAACTGGAGTATGCAGCGTTTGTCGGGACACAGATGCTCTGGCAGAATGATCTGCCGGCGCAAGGTAAAAAGCTGGGTGTCGCGTTCGACAGTCTCGTGGCAGCATATCTAAAAAGGACGCGGGTCGAGTGAGACAGGTTGAAGAACACAGCATTCCAGAAGGCAGTCTATTGCATCAGTTTGCAAAAAGGCCGGGTTGTCACGCAGATGCATTTGTGGCGCACGTGGGTTTCATTCCATCGCTAAGCGAATACATCGTAGCGATGTTTGACTCACCCGTCTTCCGGATCGAGCGCGCATTGCTGGCACTCGCTGCTTTCAAGCCATCGTTCGCAAAAGACGTCGCCGCCCTGGCGTTGGCGGAAAATGACCAGCTAGCCTGCTGGAAAACCGTGCAGCGTACACAGCAAGAGTTGCTGATGAAGGTGGAAAAGGGACGGGTAAGAACCTGGCTGATGGTTGAGCCGGCTCAGGGCGGGGCATCAAAGCTGTGGTTCGGATCTGCGATTGTCCCGAAGCCCGCGCAAACCGGAAAGGCAGGCGGAATAGGGTTTGTATTTCGCACCCTGATGGGTTTTCACAAACTCTACTCACGTGTTTTGCTGCGCGCCGCGATACGCGGGCTCAAACAGGATTAGCGAATTCCACTGCGTCGCCATTCCATTCTTGCTGCGAGCATGAGCAAAGCTTGAACTATCCGCACTTTCTTCCTCTGTACAGGCCCAGGCCGGGATTGTCCTGTTCCGCCTTTAGTTGGCGGAGCATTCAATGGTTGCTTGGTGCAGTTCTGACAAGCAGTATGATCGTAGTGCTGCGAGATGGTCGATAACTGCATAGGGCTGCATGCCCACTTTGCCTCTGGAAACGCGAGCAGCTTGTTTGTCCCGCTTTGTGTGAATTCGCTCACTCTCAGATTTTTTGCTGCGGTGAACTCTGGACTGGCGAAACTGCGCCGCAGCGCACGTCGAAGTGGCGAAGGCCTGGTCAGGGTCGTGCCGAACTACGAGTTCTTTCAGCAAGATGCCCCATTTCTCCCAATTCGGGTTTGAGCTTTCAAAAACAAAAGAGCGTGCAGTCTGGGGCCATTCTGCCTCAGTTCTGATCCACGAAACACAGTTTTGATTTCCATTGGTAAAACAGCGTTCAATTATAATGTCGGACATTATAGTATATTTTGTCCGACATTATGTGTAGTGTTGGAAGAACATTGATTCGGAGCGGCTACACGTGACAGAAAATTTGCCACCCCAAGAACAGAGCGAAGAGGCAGGCAACTCGCTTAAAGCGTTACCTCCCGGCAGCAACAGCCGAGATGTTCTGGATGCGCTGTCCGCTATGATTGATGCGGAAGGTTTGAGAGTCGGCGACCGTCTGCCGCCGGAAGTGGAAATCGCGCGTCAACTCGGGATCGGACGGGCAAAGGTCCGCGAGGCCCTGACGAGTTGGCAGAACATGGGCATTGTCGTTCGCAACAAGAAGGCCGGGACACGTTTGGCGGCGGAGGTGTCGGCCAATGCGATTCACCTTCCACTGACACTGAAGCTTGAAGCAGAGAGCCTGTTGCGAACCCACTCAGTACGCAGGCCTTTGGAAATCGAAGCGGCGAGGATGGCGGCATTGAATTGCACCGAGGCGCAAGGACGGTTGATTACTGCCCGCGTTGCAGAACTCATAGCCACACATGCCGCTGGTGAAGACTGGCGTCAGGCCGACTATCGGTTCCACTCATCACTGCATGACACCTGCGGAAATCCTCTGTTCGGGCAATTGATCCGTCAGATTCAGCAAGGCTTCAATGAGGTTTACGAAGCGCCGTTCGGTCAGCCGCATCTGGGTCAGGCGACGATCCCAATTCACATCCATCTTGCCGAGGCGGTAGTCTCGGGTAATGCCGACGAAGCCGGGCGGATAGTCGGTGAAATCATGGACATGGTCGAAGCAGAAATTCTCCAGATCATGGAGAACCAGAATGTCTGATCGTAGAGACATCGCGACCCTGCTAGCAGCGGTACTGCCCGACTCTGATGGGGCAGTGACACCTCCGATCGTCCAAACCTCACTGTTTACCTTCGATAGCTATAAAAGTTTCGAAGACAGGATGGCAGGCCGGTCGGATTCTGCAATCTACACCCGCGTGGAAAACCCAACTGTCGCTGCGTTTGAAAAGCTCATGGCTGAAGCCGAGCAAGGCGAAGCCGCAGTCGGTTTTGCTTCTGGGATGGCAGCCATTTCCTCAACGCTATTGGCATTTGTCAAACCCGGAGACCGGATCGCCTGCGTCGAGCATGTCTATCCGGATACATTCCGGTTTCTGGAACGTATGCTGCGCCCGTTTGGCGTGCATATTGAATACCATGCGCCGGAACGTTTTGTAGATGACCCGGAGTTGCTGGCTGATGTGACACTGGCCTATCTGGAAAGCCCTGGATCGTTAGTCTTTGAAGCAATAGACCTGCGTCGTGCCGCCGAACACGCCAAACGTCACAATGTGTTGACGATGGTCGACAATTCCTGGGCCAGTCCGGTGTTCCAACGCCCCCTCACACTGGGCATAGACATCGTCATCCACTCAGCCTCGAAATACATCTCGGGGCACTCGGACACGGTTGCGGGCGTGGTGGTCGCCTCCCTGGACCATATTGCTCGCATCCGTGATCTGACCCTTCCTTTGCTCGGCGCTAAACTGGCGCCCTTTGAGGCGTTCCTGCTGACGCGAGGCCTGCGTACTTTGCATGCGCGCATGATGCAGCATCAGGCGGCGGCCAACATGTTCGTTGATCGCCTGGCCGCAATTCCACAGGTTCGGCAAGTCAATTCACCCGGTGCAAACGACGCTCCCGGATTGACGGGGCGGTCTGGACTTATGTCGATCGAGTTCGATGACAGTGTCGACATCGCAAAGTTCTCCGATGCGTTGAACCTTTTCCGCCTTGGCGTGAGTTGGGGTGGCTTCGAAAGCCTGATCCTGCCGGCGCGTGTCGGACTTGCTCAGGCCGGTGAACAAAACTCGATGCAGAAGTTTGGCGTCTCGCCCAATCTTGTGCGCCTGAATCTTGGACTCGAGTCAGCCGACGATCTCTGGGCCGATTTCACATCAGCACTCGCAAAAAGCACCGCTTAAGAATGCGCCGCCGCGCAGAAATCAAAACCAACTGGAGGAAAACATGAAAAAACTATTAGCAGGAATGACAGCCGCTGCCGTTCTGATGGGCTCGGCCTCGTATGCCGAAACCACACTGAAACTGGTTGAGGTGATCACCAGCCCCGAGCGTACCGAGGTGCTTCAGGGGATTGTCAATGAGTTTGAGGCCAATAATCCTGACGTCGCGGTCGAGATCGTCTCGCTTCCATGGGGTAGCGCATTTGAAAAACTGGCTACAATGGTGGCGGGTGGAGACATCCCGGATGTGGTTGAAATGCCCGACACGTGGCAGGCTCTCTACGCCGGATCCGATCAGTTGGTCAGTCTCAAAGACCATGTAGCCGGATGGGACCATGGAGCAACTCTGACCGACAAGACCGTCGCGATGGGTAGCCAGGCGGGCGATCTTTATATGATCCCGTACGGCTTCTACCTGCGGGCAATGTTCTACAACAAGAAACTGCTGGCCGAAGCGGGTATCGACACCCCACCGACAACGATGGAAGAGTTTAAAGCAGCCTCGGCTGCAGTATCCGAACTTGATGGTAAATACGGGTATTGTTTGCGCGGTGGTCCCGGCGGCACCAATGGCTGGATCATGTTCGCCGCAGCTATGAACGGCACCAACGAGTTCTTCACCGAAGACGGCGTCAGCCGCATCAACGAGCCCGGCTCGGTCGAGGGCATCCAATTCATGATCGACATGTATCAGAACGGATATGCACCTAAAGACAGCGTCAGCTGGGGCTTCAACGAAATCGTGGCCGGTTTCTATTCCGGCACCTGCGCGTTCCTTGACCAGGATCCCGATGCGCTGATCGCGATCGCCGAACGGATGCCGGCAGAGGACTTTGCCGTAATTCCTATGCCGGTTGGACCTTCGGGGAAAGCCTTCCCGACCATTGGTTTTGCAGGCTGGTCAATCTTCAACGCGACCGAGCACGAAGAAGAAGCCTTTGATCTGGTCGCAGCCCTGTCCTCGCCAGAGGCCAATGCTACATGGGCCAAAAGGGTAGGCGTTATTCCAATCCACAAAGGTGCCGATCAGGATCCGCACTTCCAGACCGACCAGTTCAAAGGTTGGTTCGAGGAACTGAATGGTGAACAATACGTGCCGACCACAATGCCAACCAACCTTGAGCAGTGGGGTTATTTTGGCAGCACGCTTCTGCTGGAAACCAGCCAGGAAGCTTTGCTGGGTCAGCGCAGCGCGCAGGATGTAGCGGATGAGTGGGCTGAGTTCCTCACCGACGAGCACGCTAAATGGAAGGCAAACCAGTGATTGATCGCGCTCAAAAAACTGTCAGGCCCGGGGAAACCCGGGCACGACGCTCGCTTTACCTGCAATACATGGTCGAGCCGTTCTTCTATCTGTCACCCGCGATCCTTCTGATCGGTGCGGTGATCATGATCCCGCTGATCATTGGGATCTCCTACTCGTTCCAATCTATCGAGTTGTTGAAGCCTTTTGCCTCCGGCTGGATCGGGTTCGAAAACTATGTCGATCTTTGGAGCGACCGTAAGTTTTGGATTGCGATGGAGAACACGCTGTTTTGGACTTTCTGGTCGATTACGTTCCAATTCCTGCTTGGCCTTGGCCTTGCGATGCTTCTGAACACACAGTTCTTTGGCAAAAAGCTGTTTCAGGCCCTCGTTTTCCTACCATGGGCCGTCCCGACATTTCTGTCGGCCCTGACTTGGGCGTGGCTGTTCAACCCTGTCATCGGTCCGTTGCCGCATTGGCTGGCCGCGCTTGGCATTCTGTCGGAGCCCTACAATATTCTCGGCGATCCCGAGCTTGCCATGTGGGGCCCGATCACTGCTAATATCTGGTTCGGCGTGCCGTTTTTTGCCATCACGCTGCTGGCAGCTTTGCAATCGATACCCGGTGAACTCTACGAAGCAGCAGAAGTGGATGGCGCGACACCGTGGCAGACCTTCACCAAGATTACATTGCCGTTCCTTGCGCCGATGATCGCGATCACGGTTATGCTGCGGACGATCTGGATCGCAAACTTTGCTGACCTGATATTCGTGATGACTGGCGGTGGTCCAGCCAACTCGACGCAAATTCTGTCGACCTACATATTCACCACGGCCTTCCGCAAACTGGATTTTGGCTATGCGTCCACCATTGCCGTGGCACTCCTGGTGATCCTTCTGATCTACGCCGTTATCCTGCTCTGGCTTCGCAAGAAGCTGGTCAAGATTTGAGGAGTTGGCCATGTCAGCCGTCAAGAACCCCAACCCCGCATTGATCGTGGGAAAATACGCGGCGCTTGCGTTCTATCTGATCTTTGCGCTGTTCCCGCTTTATTGGTTGCTCAAGATCGGATTGACGCCGGATGCGCTGATCTATTCCGAAGGCACCAGGCTGTTTCCGAGCGAGATCACGTTCTCGAACTTCACGACGGTCATTTTCCAGACTGATTTTGTGGCCTACTTTCGAAACTCACTTGTTGTATCCCTAGGGGCAGCCTTCTTTACCACTCTGTTTGCGGCCGGGGCGGGCTATGCCTTTTCACGCTTCGTATTCGCTGGCAAACGGATCATCATTGCATTGATGCTGGTCACCCAGATGTTCCCGCTTCTGATGATCATTGCACCGATCTACAAGATCGTCGCTGAACTGGGGCTGTTGAATTCGCTGACAAGCCTGATCGTCGTCTACACCGCCTTCAATATTCCTTTTGCAACATTTCTGATGCAGTCATTCTTTGACGGTATACCGAAGGACCTGGAAGACGCGGCGATGATGGATGGCTGTTCGCGGTTTCAGGCGCTGTGCAAAGTGGTCTTCCCGCTGACATTACCGGGCCTCGGTGCAACGCTTGGTTTCGTTTTTACCGCAGCTTGGTCAGAGTTGCTGTTTGCGCTGATGCTGATCTCGAAGAACGACGCGATGACCTTCCCGGTTGGCTTGTTGACGTTTGTTTCCAAATTCTCGGTCGATTGGGGGCAAATGATGGCGGCCGGCGTGCTGGCGCTGATCCCAAGCTGTCTCTTTTTCATCTTCATTCAACGTTATCTCGTGCAGGGCCTCACGTCCGGCGCAGTTAAAGGATAGGAGGCCAGATCATGGCACGTATCGAACTTCGTGACGTTGCAAAACGTTATGGATCCGTTGAGGTCTTGCGCAACATCGACCTTGAAATCCAAGATGGTGAGTTCATTGTTTTGGTGGGGCCGTCGGGTTGTGGCAAGTCTACGCTACTGCGCATGGTAGCTGGTCTTGAGCCGATATCAAGCGGTGACTTCCTGATCGATGGCGAGCGTATGAACGATGTAAGACCAAGGGATCGGGACATCGCGATGGTGTTCCAATCCTACGCTCTCTATCCGCATATGGATGTCGCGCGAAACATGGGCTTCTCGATGGAAATCCGCAAAGATCCGGTAGCGGAACGCAAATCAAAGGTCGCCCAGGCGGCGGAAACCTTGGGCCTATCCAACTTGACGGATCGCTTGCCCAAGGCCCTTTCGGGCGGTCAACGTCAGCGGGTTGCCATGGGTAGAGCCATCATCCGTGATCCGCAGGCCTTCCTGTTTGACGAGCCCCTGTCAAATCTCGACGCGGCGCTGCGTGTCGAGATGCGGCTGGAAATTGCGCGACTGCATCAAAAACTCAGCGCAACCATGATCTACGTGACACATGATCAGGTTGAGGCTTTGACGCTGGCAGACAGGATCGTTGTTCTGAACGGCGGTGATATCCAACAGGTCGGCAGCCCGTTGGAACTTTACGAACGTCCGGCCAATAAATTTGTTGCGCAGTTCATCGGCTCGCCCACAATGAATGTCGTGCCTGTCATTGGAACCGATACAGGTGTGACCGCCGGAAATGGAGCCGCAATTGAACTTCCTGATCAACCACTTACCGCGCAGGCGAAAGAGCTGGGTGTAAGACCTGAGCATATCGATGTTGTGGACAACGGGACCGGTGATCTTTCGGCCGTGGCAGATGTTGTTGAACATCTTGGCTCGGACACGAACATCTATGTCAACGTCGAGGGCATCGGATCAATGATGGTGCGCAAGCATGGCAATATCCCCGTAAATTCTGGCGAACAGCTTGGTCTGCGCATTCAGACAGAAAACGCTCATCTTTTTGCCGATGACGGCACAGCTTTGCGGCCGGTCGCCTGAGATGACGAACGAATTGGAAGCTCGAGCAGCGCTTGAGAAAAAGACGCTCTGGCTGTCATCGTGGATGATCCACAATGCCAACAACATTCGCGCCAAAGGCAGGATCAAGGTGGGTGGTCATCAGGCGTCATCAGCCTCGATGAATGCGATACTGAACGCGCTATACTTTGATGTGCTGCGCCCTGAGGATCGCGTAGCTGTCAAACCGCACGCGAGCCCGGTCTTCCATGCAATCCAGTATCTTCTTGGAAACCAGAGCCTGCAGCAGTTGCAGGATTTCCGAGGCCTTGGAGGCGCACAACCCTATCCATCGCGCACCAAGGACAAGGATGATGTCGACTTCTCGACCGGGTCGGTTGGGATGGGTGTTGCGATGACGGCGTTTGCCAGCCTGACGCAGGACTACCTGGTCGGTCACGGATGGCTCAACCAGCCCAAAGGCCGAATGATTGCGTTGGTCGGCGATGCTGAGCTGGACGAAGGCAATGTTTATGAGGCGCTTCTTGAAGGCGCCAAACACGACCTGCGCAATTGCTGGTGGGTCATCGACTATAACCGGCAATCGCTTGATGGCGTCGTTACCGAAGGTCTGAACGCCCGGTTTCGCGATATATTCCTCGCCTGCGGGTGGGAAGTGATTGAACTGAAATACGGCTCGCTCATGCAAGCCGCTTTCCGGCGCCCGGGTGGCGAACATTTACGCGATTGGATTGATAGCTGTGAAAATGCGCTCTATTCAGCTCTGACCTTCAAAGGTGGCGCTGCATGGCGCGCTCAGCTGGAGCAGGATTTCGGTGGTAACAATGAAGCGTTGGCACTGGTCGCGGATCATGACGATGACGCGCTGGCGCAGTTGATGGGCAATCTGGCGGGGCATGATGCTGCGCTGATGTCTGAGACAATGAAGGCCATCGACCACGATCGCCCGGTATGTTTTATCTGCTACACGGTGAAAGGTCACGGGTTGCCTCTTGCTGGACATAAGGACAACCACGCCGGGATCATGACCACGGCGCAGATTGAAAGTCTGCGCGATGATTTGGGGATAGATGCGGGCCATGAATGGGAACGCTTTGCGGGCATCGGTTTAGACCAAGAAGACGTTCAGGCGTTTCTGAACAATGTCCCTTTTAATGCCAAGGGGCGTCGCCGCCACATCGCTAACCCGATCAGGGTTGATGAAGTGGCCCGGCCAAGGGTCAAGGATGTAGCCTCCACCCAGGAAGCATTCGGGCAGATTTTGTCGGCCATTGCCAGTGAAGCTCCGGCCCTCGCCGAGCGGATTGTCACCACGTCACCCGATGTCTCGGTCTCGACCAACCTCGGTCCTTGGATCAACAAGACTGGCCTGTTTGCAAAAGCTGAGCAAGGCGATGTGTTTCGCGATCAGGAAATCCCTTCGACACAAAAGTGGCGCAGACATACGGAAGGGCGGCATATCGAACTTGGTATAGCTGAAAACAACCTGTTCACGTTTCTGGGCGCACTTGGACTCTCTCATTCATTGTTTGGCGAGCGGTTGTTTCCAGTCGGAACAGTCTATGATCCGTTTATTTGCCGCGGGCTCGATGCCCTGAACTATGCCTGCTATCAGGATACGCGTTTCATGTTGGCTGCGACCCCCTCTGGCGTATCGCTTAGCCACGAGGGCGGCGCACACCAATCCATTTCGACTCCTTTGATCGGTATGGCACAGGATGGGCTTGCAACATTCGAGCCTGCTTTTGCGGACGAACTGAACGTGATCATGCGTTGGGGGTTCGAATATTTGCAACGGGATGGCGCAGCACGTCAGGCCGAACAAAACTGGCTGCGCGACGAAAAGGGTGGGTCTGTGTATCTGCGCCTATCCACAGTACCGCAAGAACAAATCGGGCGCGAAATGACCGGTGATCTTGTGCAAGACGTGATTGCGGGCGGGTACTGGATGAGACCCCCAACAGCAACTAGTGCGGTGGTGCTGGCCTACACAGGTGTTGTCGCGTCCGAGGCCATTCAGGCTGCGGGACTACTATCTGATGACGTTCGGGACGTTGCCGTATTGGCTGTGACATCCGCAGATCGGTTGAACGCTGGATGGCAGGCTGCCGAGCGCGCCCGACAACGCGGCGTTGGCACGGCGCTCTCGCACATCGAGCAACTGTTCGCCAATGTGCCGCGAGACGCTGGGTTGGTCACTGTTGCAGATGGTCATCCGGCAAGCCTCAGCTGGCTTGGCGGGGTACACGGGCACCGCACCAAATCCCTTGGCGTGGAGCATTTTGGACAGGCCGCAACAGTGGAAGACACCTATCATCTGCATGGAATTGACGTGAACGCAATTCTGCACGCGGCGCGAGCGTTGCTGCCGGGACGCGGCGGGCGCTACATTACACCTCTTGCGAGATAAAAGATGATCAAAGACCAACCTTTGCCTCCCGGTGCGCATTCCGAGCCTGGGTTTTGGCTTGAAACTTCCAATCACCGCAAATGGTTGATGGATCAGGCTATGCGGCAGCTTGAGTTCTTCAGCGCGAGTTGCCGAAACGGGCCTGGGTTCTTCATCCTTGGTCATGATGGCAGCCCATTGCCTGGTGAGCCTCAAGAGCTGCACACGACAACGCGTCTGATCCACTCATATGCTTTGGGGCATCTTGCAGGTTTTCGGGGCGCTGAGCGGATTATTGATCACGGCATGGCATATCTCGAAAGCCACCACAAAGATCGGGACCATGGCGGGAATCCGAAGGCAACGACATGACACAACGCATTGCCCATCAACCCCGTGAAATCGCTGATTGCGTCAGCGCCTATCTGCAAGAAGGTGATCTGGATGGCATCACCTCGATGTTTCATCCAGATTGCCAGATCTTCTTTCCACCCGACCAGCCGCCACTGACAGGGCTGGAAGGGGCTCGCAAAACCTTTGAAGGTTTCTTGGACATCCGCCCTCAGATCAAAAGCGAGGTGTTCAGCGAGGTCATTAATGGTGATGTCGCCATGCTGCGCGCAAATTGGAGTGTGATTGCGCCGGACGGCACGGTGTTGGCCGAAGGTCAATCCACCGAGGTCGCCAAAAAGCTGGAGAGCGGCGGTTGGGGGTATTTGATCGACTGCCCTAACGGTCCCCCAAGCCTTACGTGATTGCATGAGCATTTGAGGGCGTCCCACGGCTGTCGGGCGCTCTCATGTTCGCTGGGTGGGGTTGCAAAACAGATCGGCATCCGGGCAAAGATCGACGTGAGGCCCGCACATTACATGTGGGATTTCGCGTGGGATAGACCGGCGCTCCGTTGCCATGTGTGCGAGGAGTGAAAGAGCCAAAAAGCAGTTTGGATTTGACTGCTTAGACCAGTTTATAATGGCTGCACTACTGACTTCGGCAACGGTGCAAAGATGGCCGTGCTGCAAGCATGAGAAAATGCAGCGTCAGCAACAACCGCGGAAGCAAACGGCAACAAGGTCCCGCAGACTGATGACTCTTACAAAGCGCAGCGAAAGTACGATCTTTGTTCGGGCGGGAATGCCGCCGGCGAATGACCGGTTTGGCGACATGGGCTGCGAAACGGAGCTGGGGTCGCTGCAGATGCAAACCTATGCTGCGTCGGCGAAGGGTCGAAATCGGATGACGGCTTCGTCCCGCGAGAGAGCCATTCGCAATGATCCCTATGAATGGCGACCACTCAACCAGAGATCGCTTCACATAACACCGCTTCAACGACTTTCGCGGTTCGTTATGGTGGTGCAGGGCAACCCTTGGTTGCAGAAGCTTGGCGTTCTCGTCCCTGTTCAAACGGCTGCCTGATGCAGCGGGGTTAGGAAGTTGAATAATGAACTTACGAAATTCATCTGGTAAGCACAGAAATTAAACTTGCCTATCAGGCCCCGCGGCGCTGATCCAAGTGATGGTGATAGGCAGCAATAACAGCGAGCTACATAGCCTCAAGCGTATGTGAGAGACCGTTTCGGATGTGATCTTCCAACAGCTTCTTTGCGGTGCTCGCGTCTCTTGCCAATGCGGCATCGAACATGCCCTTGTGCTCCTTGACGGCCTCTTCGCCGCGATAGGTCAGCACGAGCATCTGATACCGCAGGTACTTGTCGTAGATGATCGAGTGCAGTGACAGAAGGTTCTTGGAGTTGCAGGCCGCGATCATCGCTTGGTGAAACTCCCAATCATATCGTTTCCAGGTTTCTTTCTCGGACTCGTCGCCCTTGAGAAGCTGTTGTTCCATCAGGTGCAGTTTGTGGTGTGCCGCAACCAAGTTGCCCTCCCAGTCCGTGTCGCCGTTCGCAATGGACAATTCCAACGCGTGGCATTCCAACAGAACGCGCAGCTCTGATATCTCGGTCAGGTCTTCTCGTGAAACCGGCGTGACCAGGAATCCTCGTTGCACGGGAGCTTCGACAAATCCGTCGCTGGCGAGCCTGTTCAGCGTTTCACGAAGTGTCGAAAGGCTTGCCGAGTAGCGTTCCTTCAAGGCGTCCAGCTTCAGTTTAGAGCCGGGCTGCAGCTCCCCGAAGATGATATCCCGCTTGATGCGCTGATAGGTGCTTGCACCTATCGTAGAAGGCTGTTTCGCCATGCGTTTCACCCGATATTATCAGTTTCCTCGTTCAATTAGCATTTTTCAGAGACATCAGCAATCCAAACTGATGTATGGTAAAAATAAAAATATCATACATTATTGTGGAATCGCGAAAACCCCAATACGGTCGTGGCCAAGTTGGGCAAAGCAGCCCGATCGAAATCATCGGTTTCGGGATTGTCCGGACCCTCCGGAAGGAAGCAAAGTGTCTAAGAACTTTCGCATTGCCATTGTCGGCATTGGCCTTGTTGGACGCCGCCACGCAGACGCTATCCGAGCGTTGCGCCATGTTGATCTCGTCGCGGTGGTCGACCCCAGTGATGAAGGTCGTGCTTACGCCGTTGAGCACGGGGTCGCATGTTACGAGACCCTAGAGGAAATGTTTGCAAATCAGACGCCGGACGGAGCTGTGCTTGCGACCCCGACCACGCTTCATGTCGAACAAGGCCTCAAGTGTGTTCGACGTGGTTGTCCCGTTCTTGTCGAAAAACCGATCGCCGTAGAAGCCACTGCTGCACTTGAGCTTGTTCAAGCAGCGGAGAAGGCCAATGTGCCACTGATGGTCGGACATCATCGTCGACACAATCCTTTGATCCGGTCGGCTAAGGAAGCCATTGTCGATGGGAAGATTGGAGATGTGCGCGCTGTCCATGCGAATTGCTGGTTCTATAAGCCAGACGAGTATTTTGATGCTGCGCCCTGGAGAAAGAAACCCGGTGCAGGGCCCATCTCCGTCAATCTTGTCCACGATGTGGATCTGCTGCGGTACCTGGCCGGAGAAGTCATGACCGTACAAGCTCAGTCGGCTGCATCGCAGCGGGGTTACGACAACGAAGATGTTGCCGGTGCGCTATTGACGTTCGAAAGCGGGGCGATAGGGACCATAAGTGTGTCCGACAGCATCGTTGCTCCATGGAGCTGGGAGATGACGTCTCAGGAATATCCAATCTATCCTTCAACTACTGAGAGTAGCTACATGGTAGGTGGGTCTCATGGTTCATTGTCCGTTCCCGATCTTCGCCTGTGGAGTTACCAAAGAGAGCAAAGGGATTGGTGGACGCCAATCTCATCAACCGCGCTGAAGAAGGGTGCCGCTGACCCCCTGGTCAATCAACTCAGGCACTTTGTTGAAGTTGCTCGGTGCGAAGCAGAACCGATTGTGTCTGGATGGGAAGGTTTTAGAACACTTCAAGTTATTGAAGCTATTCAGAATTCCTGCAGGACTGGCGAGACTGTCAGGATAAGAAACCTTCAGGAAACGCAAGAACAGAGACTGCAGGTAATGAAAAATATCAGATATTTTGTAAAAAATCTTGCAAAATGTCCAAAATAGGTCAAAACTCAGAATCGGAAAAATACATCATGATGTCTCAGGGAGGAGCAAAGTGATTACCAAACTTACCCGCCGGGCTGCTGTATCAGCCCTTGTTGCAACCGGTGTTCTGTTTAGCGCAACAAGTGGTGCGCTGGCGGAAGACAAAGTGCAACTTCGCCTCGCAACATCAGGATCGGAGACCGATCAGCGCTCGGTCGCCATGGCCGAGGTTTTTGCGCCCATGGTCGCTGAATTTGCGACGTATGAGCCCAGCTATAACGGCACAATCTTCGCACAAGGTACGGAGTTGGACGCCATCAGCCGGGGCAACCTGGAAATGTCGATCACATCGGCGCAGGAACTGGCGCAGTTCTTCCCCGAGTTTTCGATCTTTACCGCAGGCTATGTCCACCAGGACGCCGCGCATCAGGTGGCTGTCTTCAACGATCCCTTGATGGATGCCTTCAAGCAAAAGGCCGAAGAAGAACTGGGCGTCAAACTGCTTTCGGTCATGTATTTGGGCCGTCGTCAGGTGAACCTGCGCCAACCCAAGGATGAACTGACCGTCAGCACTCCAGCTGATCTGGAGGGTGTGAACCTGCGGATGCCGGGCACAGATGCGTGGCAGTTCCTTGGCAAAGCGCTGGGTGCCGCCCCGACACCAATGGCGTTCTCAGAGGTTTACACAGCTCTGTCGACCGGTGCCGTTGACGGTCAGGACAACCCGTTGCCGACTGTGGTTGATGCCAAATTCTACGAAGTGACCAATCAGATCATCCTGACATCGCATTTGGTCGACTTGAACTATATCGCCATCGGCAAAGAGGTTTGGGACGGGCTGACGCCGGAACAGCAGGCTAAGGTTCAGGAAGCTGCGGATGCTGCGGCTGAAGCCGGCCGTCAGAAGCAGCTTCAGAAAGAAGAGGACCTTGTCAGCTTCCTCAAGGAGCAGGGTATGGAGGTCTACGAGCCCGACCTGGCGGCGTTCCGCGATCAGGTACAGTCTATGTATCTGGAAAGCGAGTTCGCTGGTTCATGGCCGGACGGTGTTTTGGAGCAGATCAACGCTCTGGGCAACTAAGTTCGTCTACACAAGGGAGGGAGAACCACAATGAAAGGCTTCATAAAGGGGTTCTCCCGACTGACAGAAGCAATTGCCGGCGGGATGCTGGCGGCAATCTTCCTGATCTTCCTTCTGCAAATTCTACTGCGGTACTTCTTTACCCCCGCTGGTTGGACGCTTGAATTGATCGGCATCCTCTGGGTCTGGGTGATCTTTTTTAGCTGCGCGTTCATCGTGCGCGAGAGAGATCACGTAAAATTTGACATTGTCTATCTGTCTGTACCCCGACGCGTCCGTCAGGTCTTTGCGATGCTGGCAGCTGCGGCAATCGTGGTCGGGATGCTCTACAGTTTCCTGCCGACCTGGGACTACATCGACTGGATGAAAATCCGCAAGACCGCGACCGTTCGCAATCCCTTCTCGGGTGAGAAGATACCGCTGCGTACCGTGTTTTCGATCTATGCCGTGTTCATGCTGGTTGTCGCCGCACGGTATGCATGGCTGTTCTTTGACATCATGCGCAACGGCCCACCAAAAACCGAACTTGAAATGGTCGTGGGATACAACGTGGTCGACGAACATCCCCGCGTTGACGTGGAAGACGACGGGGACGCAAGCAAATGAGTTTTGAACTTCTTTCCTGCCTGCTGACCCTTTTTGTTCTGGCAGGTATCGGGACCCCTATCGGCTATTCCATCCTTTTGGCGTCACTGATGTATCTGGGTGTCGCTGGTCTGGACGTCGCGCTGGCGGGCGAAAAAATCCTGCAAGGCTTCTACAAAAGCACGATCCTGCTTGCCGTGCCGTTGTTCATCGTCGCCGCCAATATCATGAACGCGGGGTCGATCACCGACCGTCTGCTGAACTTCTGCGTCGCTGCGGTCGGTCGGTTCAAGGGCGGCCTCGGGCACGTCAACGTGGTAGCGTCCCTGATCTTCTCGGGTATGTCCGGTTCGGCTGTCGCGGATGCCGCCGGGATCGGCAAGATCATCATTGAGATGATGACCAAGGATGGCCGTTACAGCCGAGGTTACGCAGCCGCGATCACGGCGGCGTCGGCGACGATTGGCCCGATCATCCCGCCCTCGATCCCGATGGTTTTGTATGCGCTCGTCTCCAAGGCTTCTATCGGATCCCTGTTCCTGGCCGGAATTCTGCCGGGCCTGATCATGGGCGTCGTCCTCATGGCGATGAACTACTATCTGGCCGGAAAGCGGAACTTTGCCTTAGAAGAACCTGTTCCGCTGCGCGAGTTACCGGCTAAAACCGCCAATGCGTTCCCGGCACTGCTGATGCCCGCAATCCTTCTCTATGGTATCTATGGAGGCGTCACCACTCCGACCGAGGCTGCCGCTGTAGCTGCATTCTACGCCCTGCTACTGGCAGCCTTGTTCTACCGTGCATTGACCTTCCGTGGCCTTTATCAGGTGTTCGTCGATAGCGCCCGTTCGTCTGCTGCCGTTGGGGTGGTCATTGGCGGCGCGTTCATCCTGAACTTCATCGTCATTCAGGAGCAAATTCCTCAGTCGATCTCGGCACTGCTGGAGGGTTCGGATGTTAGTCCGATTGTTTTCCTGATCCTGGTTAACCTGCTGATCCTCGCGCTGGGTTGCGTGTTGGACGCGACAACGATCATTCTTGTGATTGTGCCCCTGTTCATTCCAACCTGCGAAGCGCTTGGGATTGATCTGGTGCATTTCGGAGTGCTGGTCGTCGTGAACTCGATGATTGGTCTGATCACGCCGCCTTATGGCATTCTACTCTTTGTGATCAACGCCGTGACGGACATTCCGCTGCGCGAAATCATCTCGGAAATCTGGGCCTTCCTCGCGGTTCTCATCTTTGCCTTGGTGATCATGATGCTGATGCCGGATCTGGTCCTGTGGTTGCCGCGAATGTTTGGATATCAGGGATAATGTGCCTCTCGGTTTCGACAACGTCGATCCCCGGTGATCTGGCCGAAAAACTAAGTGCTATCGCTGAAGCGGGATTCGGAGGTGTCGAATTACACGAACCGGATTTGACCGCTTTTGACGGGCCGCCATCGCAAGTCCGCGAAATTGCGTCGGACCTCGGCCTTAAGATTTGCCTGCTACAACCCTTCCATAAACTTGAAGGCCAGTCCGGCGGTGGACGGGAGCGCGCCTTTGATCGGCTGAAACGCAAACTCGACCTTATGACCGAGTTGGGAACGGAATTACTGCTAATCGGGTCTGCTTTCGACGTCGATGCCGCTGCAACCGAAGAACAGGTAATCGCAGATCTTGGCGAGGCGGCCCAAATCGCTAAAGAAATAGGGATGCGTCTGGCCTATATGGGCTTGCCATGGTCGGATATTATTCGCTCGGATGAGCAGGCGTTACGCGTCGTTGAAGCCATCGACAGCCCCCATTTCGGGCTGGCCCTGAATTCCTTCTTCTCGCTTGCCGATGGGTCCAAACCAGCCCGCCTTCGGGACATTCCCGGAGAGCGGTTGTTCCATGTGCAACTGTCCGATGCACCCCGGCTTGAGATGGATATCCGCAGGCTCAAGCGGCATTTCGGGCTTTTGCCCGGGCTCGGATCGCTGAACCTTGCGGGCTTCGTGCGGGTGTTGTCGCGCGCCGGTTACAAGGGGCCTTGGTCCATTGCGCGCGTCAACGAAGCAGCTCCTCAACCCGGTGGCCGCACACTGGCCCGAGACAGCTATAGGTCGCTGGTGAACCTTTTGGATGAGGTGTCGCGGACCGAGCCGGGAACGGATTTCGGCATCCCGGACTTGCCTGAACGCGTCTATGCGTCAGGCTTTGAGTTCGTCGAATTTACAGCTGATGAAGTAAGCGGCGCGCAACTGGCAGATATGCTGTCAGCAATGTGCTTTCGAATGGAGCGAAAGCATGTGAGCAAGTCCGTCGAGCTGTGGCGGCAGGGCGCGATAAACATCGTGGTGAATACCGAAAAGGAAGGATTTGCCCATTCGGCGTTCCTGGGTCACGGCCCCTCCGTTTGTGACATGGGGTTGCGTGTCAAAGATGCGGATCAGACGGTTCAGCGGGCGACCGCGTTGGGCGCACCGAATTTCTCACAACCGGTGGGAACAGGGGAACTGGATATCCCGGCCATTCGGGGCGTTGGTGGCAACGTCGTTCATTTCATCGATGAGAAATCCGATCTCCATCGGGTATGGGACATTGAGTTCGAGCCGGTTGCGAAAACCAAAGCCACCCAACCTGCCGGTCTGCGTCGTATCGACCATCTGGCCCAGACGATGCGTCACGATGAGATGCAAAGCTGGCTACTCTACTACATTTCGACTTTCGAGATGGCAAAATCCCCTATCGTGAACGTCGCCGACCCGTCTGGTGTCGTGCAAAGCCAGGCTATCGAAAGTCCCGAAGGCGAAGTGCGCTTAAACCTGAATGGGGCAGTTGGGCGTCGAACACTGGCGGCGTCATTCCTTGAAGATGGCTTTGGGGCTGGTGTTCAGCACATTGCCTTCCAGTCGGATGATATTTTTGAAACTTCAGCCCAGTTGCTCAAGTCTGGCTTTCCCAGCCTGTCCGTCCCGGAGAACTACTACGCTGATCTGCAAGCGACATTCGGATTGGATGACGATTTGGTCGCCCAATTGCGCAGGGGGAACATTCTCTACGATCGGGCGGCGGGTGCTGAGTATTTTCAGATATACAGCTGCCCCATCTTTAACGGCTTCTTCTTCGAAATTGTTGAACGCCGTATGGGCTATGCCGGTTATGGCGCGCGCAATGCACCCATTCGCCTTGCTGCGCAAAGCAAAACCCAGCCGGTGAAAGAGGTGCAGACGCAATGACCGCGCAGATGACAGACGATGAGCGCGCCGTTCGCCAATGGTGGCGTACCTCCATCATCGACATGAAACCCGGACAGATCTCTTTTCGTGGCAACGCCATAGAGGACCTGATCGGAAACGTATCTTTCCCGCAGATGATCTGGCTTATGGTGCGGGGCGATCTACCCAGCGACGCCCAAGCGCGTCTGTTCCAGGCCGCTTTGGTCGCTGGCGTGGATCACGGCCCACAGGCTCCCTCAATCGCGGCTGCGCGTATGGCCGCCACCTGCGGGGTAGGTCTCAATAATGCGATGGCGACTGCGGTGAACATGCTGGGCGACGTGCACGGCGGGGCAGGAGAGCAGTGTGCAGAGCTGTACTATGATATCGCAGTCCGCATGGATGCGGGAGGTTCGCTGAATGACGCTGTTCGGGATGGCTTGGACAGTTGGCGCGAGACCTACGGCAAGATCGTATCGGGCTTTGGTCACAGGTTTCACAAACCTGTCGATCCACGCGCACCCCGATTGATGCAACTTGTTAGAGATGCGGCGGCAGAAGGCACAGTTTCTGGCCGGTTTGCCGATATCGGAGAAGAGGTTCAAGCCGAACTCGGTCGTCAACGAGGCGGTCTGCCAATTGCCATGAATATTGACGGCGCGACAGCTGTGATCTTCTGCGAACTTGGCTTTCCTGCGCCCTTGTCGCGAGGGCTGTTCTGCCTGTCCCGCTCGGTCGGAATACTTGCCCACGCTTGGGAACAGATGAACCAGGGTGGCCGCAACAAAGGGCCGATGCCCGCTAATTACTTACCCCTCTACGAAGACAGGAATGATGACACGTGAGACATCGAAATCCTTCCGGGTCGGCCTTATCGGCTGTGGTCGTATCAGCGATATTTATCTAAAAACACTATCCAAATTCTCAAACGTTGAGGTCGTGGCTTGCGCAAGCCTTGACCCTTCGGAAAGCCGCACCAAGGCAGATCAATACGGTATCGCCAAGGCCTGTGCGCCAGATGGGGTGTTTGACGATCCGACGATTGACTGCGTTCTGAATCTGACAATTCCGGCAGCGCATGCCGAAATCAGCCTGCGTGCGTTGGAGGCGGGCAAGCACGTCTATTCCGAGAAGCCGCTGGTTATGGATCGAACGGATGGTAAGACGATTCTGCACATGGCCTCTGAAAAGGGGCTACTGGTCGGTTGCGCACCCGACACATTTCTGGGCGGTCGTTGGCAAACCGTTCGGCGCTTGATCGATGAGGGTGCCATTGGCAAACCGACAGGGGTTTTTGCCCATGTCGGTACCCACGGGACGGAACGCCACCATCCCAACCCGGATTTCTACTACCAGGCCGGTGGCGGGCCCTTGCTGGACCTTGGGCCATATTACCTGACCGCCATGGTTTGCTGCCTTGGTCCGGTTGACCGGGTCGCCGGAATGGCTCGGCGCACGTTCGACAAAAGGATGATCGAAAACGGCCCTCGCAACGGTGAATGGATGGATGTCGAGGTCGACACGCATTCCCTAAGCCTGCTGCAGTTCTCTTCCGGGGCTATAGGGTCGATGACCATGAGCTTTGACGTCTGGGATAGCGAAACGCCGCGGTTCGAGATCTACGGCGAAAAAGGCACCATCAGCATCCCAGACCCTGACCCGGTACATGGTGCCAACATCTTTCAGGGGGATGTCTGGCTGAAAACGCGGGAGACCTCGCGCTGGTCTCATCAGCCGCGCCCATCCGGTCGCGAAGGCTGGCAGGTGGTCGTCAACAAACACGGGTTCAATGAGGACCGCCGTGGTCTCGGCCTTTTGGATCTGGCCCTGGCGGCGCAAGAAGGACGCCAACCCCGTGCAAGTGGAGCGCTCGCCTACCACGTTTTCGAGGTCATGGACGCGATCGAACGGGCACCAAAATTTGGCGCCTATCAGACGATAGAAAGCCGTTGCGCGGCTCCGGAGCCTTTGCCGGTCGATTTCCTTAACGATGAGAGGAAGGAATTGGTTCATGCCGATTGAGACACTCGACTTTACTCAGCCATTCTTTCGCGTCCAGCACACAACTGACGAGCGCAGAATTTCTATCGAGGGTCGCGCCATCGTCCTTAACCTTGGGGGGCGAAATCTCTCTGTCGAGGATCAGACCATTGCACCGCTTTCCTCTGTGATCGTGCAAGACAGCACGCTTAGCGGCGTGGAACGTGCAGTCATTGTCCACGATTTCGACGCCCATGCCGATGACAACGAGTTGTTCGCATGGGTGAAAGATACATGGCCATCTGCTTTTGATGTTCGCCAAGAGGAGCGTTTACGCGGTGTCAGCCACTACATGTCGCCAAAGGTCTTTGTGGGTAACGTTGGGCTGACCATGTACCATTCCGGCTCGGTGCCGCTGAATGTCGGATTGCACAAGGATCATCCGTTCTGCCCGGTACCGGGGTTTCGCGAAGTGCATACGCAAATTGTAGGCTTTGGCAAAATGCAGCAATGCCGCGAACGGGACGTTGAAACCCTTTACCTCGAAGAATTCCTGGCCCCCGGCACGACGCACAAACCGATGTATGACGCTGAAGGCAACTATCCCTGGCATCAGTACGAGACGATTACCCCCAGCATTTTCATGGCGGTGGAAATGCTGCCGGAAGGCGCGCGGGTCCCGGACATGGAGATTCAGAATGGCTGAGAGACTTTTACCCGAAGACCTGAACTTTGACGGACCTTTCCCCCGGTTGTCTCGCCGTTTGCGACTGGGCGTTGTTGGCGGCGGACGTATCTCTGTCACGCAGGCAACGGCTGCGCGGATGACCGACCGGTGGGAGGTCGCCGCAGGTGCGCTCAGTTCCGACGCTGCGCGCAGCAAGGCACGCGGGGCTGAGTGGTTCCTGCCAGCAGACAGGTGCTATGCGTCCTTCGACGAGATGGCAAAGGCCGAGGCGGAGCGCCCGGATGGCGTGGATGCCGTGATGATCACTACCCCGAACCACGTTCATTTCGAAGCGGCCAAAGCGTTTCTGGAGGCGGGCATTGACGTGATGTGCGACAAGCCCCTGACCAACGAAGTCGCCGAAGCAGGGGGGCTTGAGGAGATCACCGCGCGCACGGGGCAGGTTTTTGCCGTCGGTTATTCGATGTCGTGTTTTCCGGTCATCCGGCAGGCCAAGCAAATCGTGTCCGAAGGCGGTATCGGCAAGATCAACCAGATCCATGTTGAGTTCATGCAAGACTGGATGACGCTCGATGATGTGGCCGATGCGCCCCATGTGAAATGGCGGCTGGATCCCAAGATTTCAGGTCCAACCAGTTGTGTCGGCGATATCGGCACCCATGCCGCGCATCTTGCCAGCTTTGTCTCGGGCCTGCCGATGACCGACCTGAGGGCCGAATTCCATGTCTGCGGCGCGCCAAAGCCTTTGGAAGACACGGTATTCATGTTCACCCGCTATCAAAACGAGGTTCCGGGCACCCTGATGGCAACGCGCCTTGCCCCCGGAAACCGGGGCGGGTTGCGGTTGCGGGTCTTCGGCAGCGAAGGGGGCTTGGAGTGGGATCTGGAGAACTCGGAACAGCTGAAGTTCAATCGGTTTGGTGAGCCGGATCGTATCATCAGCCGAGGTCACGGGCACGGCATCGGCCGCGGTGCGGAACGTCTGATCCGTACCGCGCGTGGCTTCCCCGAAGGGATTATCGAAGCCTGGGCCAACCTCTATACGGAATTTGCCATGGCCGTGGCCGCGCGTTGGGATGGCGTTACCGTTCCGGCCGATTGGCTTGCTTACCCCAGTGTCGAACAAGGCGCAGACGGTGTCCGATTCATTGATGCCTCTGTGCGCTCTCACCAGTCCGGAGGTGACTGGGTCACCATCTAATGCTCTGCCAGCACAAAGGTTAAACACGCCCGGGCTATTGCTCGGGCGTTTCTATTTTCTGCTCAGCATTAAAAGTTGATATTTTGAAAAATATCAGATATTTTTTACTACGTGTGATGAAAATAAGATTCGCAGACACCCGGAGCTGTCATTCATGGCGAAACCCGAAGAGGCTGGCACACGCCCCTCTCTCTATTCCTTGGCGCATCTGACGCTGATTGGCTGTACGCCGCCCGAGCTGGTCTATATCGCCGCACGGGCCGGTTACGATGCCGTCAGCCCCCGGTTCATTCCGATGCATGTGCCTGGAGAGTTCACCCAGTCCCCGATCGACAAGGCTCATGTGCAGGCCACCAAAACTGCGCTTTCAACAACCGGTCTGAAAGTCCTCGATGTCGAGCTTGCGCGCATTACCGAAGATGTCGATCCGCGCAGTTTCGAGCCGTCGCTGGAGATCGGCGGGGAACTGGGCGCCAAGCGTATGATCATGAGCGCGTGGACCAACACCCGCGATGATCGTGACTTCCTGATCGACGTCTATTCCGAGACCTGCGAGTTGGCGGCTCCGTATGGGCTAACAGTGGACCTTGAGTTTCCAAGCTTCTCCCGCTTGCGCACTCTGGATGAGGCGCTTGATATCGTGCGTGCCTCCGATCAGCCCAACGGCGGTATTCTGGTCGATACGCTTTATCTGCACCTCAGCCGTGTGGATCTGGGAGAACTTCTGCACGTCCCCTCTGACCTGTTTCACTTCCTGCATATCTCTGACTGCCTGCCCGGCATCGCGGATACGCGTGAGGGCATGATTCAACTGGCCCGTGATGCCAGGCTGTACCCCGGCGAAGGTTGGATCGATTTCACCGGCATCATCGAACGGATGCCGCCCGTCGACTATTCCATCGAACTGCCCAACCAAAGCCGCGTTGCCGAGTTGGGATATGAAGAACACGCGCGTCGCTGTCTCAGCCACGCCAAGCGAACATTCGGCGAGGCGCGGTCACAGCGTCGTGTGCCCGATGCTGCAATTCTAAAACACCAAGAGGATCATCATGGGCAAAGAGCTCACTGAAAACGACCGCAACATGGCGGCCGATATGCTGGCACGCGCCCGCGCTGCTATGGCCGAGATCGAGGACTGGGATCAGGACAGGCTGGACCGCCTGTCTCAGGCAATTGCGTGGTATGCTGGGAACGAGAAGACCTTCACGCGTCTGGCCCAGCAAGGCGTGGACGAAAGCGGTATCGGAGATCGCGAAGGGCGCCCTGCGAAGCGATTTAAGATTCACATGGTGCTGCGTGATGTTCTGCGCACGCCCTCGACGGGGATCGTCGAAGTCGACGAAGAAAAGGGGCTCGTGAAATACGCCAAACCTGCTGGTGTCATCGCATCCCTGATCCCGATGACCAATCCGGCAATGACACCACCGGTGACCGGTGTTTCCGCCGCAAACGCCCGGAATGCGGTCATCTTCAGCCCGCACCCACGAACCGCCCATACCACCTATGAAATGGTCGAAGTCATGCGAGCGGCCTGCCGTGCGGCCGGTGCCCCCGAAGACCTATTCCAGTCGATCCGCAAACCATCGATCCCGTTAACACAGCACCTCATGGAGATTTGTGACCTGACTCTGGCGACGGGTGGCAAGCCCATGGTCAAAGCAGCCTACAGTTCGGGGCGACCGGCCTATGGCGTCGGCGCGGGCAATTCGTCCATCGTCATTGATGAGACAGCCGATCTCGATATCGCTGCTCAGAACACGCGCATTTCTAAGACCTCTGACTTTGGGTCGGGTTGCTCGGCGGACGGCAACATCATCATCCAGCGCTCGGTTTACGATTATATGGTCAAGGCGCTTCAAGCCGAGGGCGGGTACCTGTGTTCGGACGAAGAGAAGGCCATGCTCGAAGCTGCTATGTGGGACGAAAAGGGAAACCGTACGTTCCCGACTATCGCCTGTCCGCCCCAGCAAACGGCCAAGGTCGCCGGTTTTAGCATCCCCGAAGATCGCAAATTCCTGATGGTCGAAAATCAGGGGCAAATCGGGACGGAGCATAAATTTTCCAAGGAAAAACTGACCACATTGATGGCGCTTTATCATTTCGACACGTTCGATGATGCGCTGAAAACTGTCAGCAAGATTTATTATACCGGCGGCAAAGGCCACTCCTGCGGTATTTACAGCCACAATGACGATCATATCGACCGGTTGGCGCGTCTGGCCCCGGTCAGCCGAATGATGGTTCGACAGCCGCAATCCAAAGCCAATGCGGGTGCGTGGACCAATGGCATGCCTATGACCAGCAGCCTGGGCTGCGGCATCTGGGGCGGCAACATCACCAACGAAAACGTCACGATGAAACATATGATGAACTACACCTGGGTCAGCCGTCCGATCCCTGAGGATCGCCCCTCGGAGCCGGACCTGTTCGGTGAATTCTACGGACAGGAGGTCGCGTGATGGACGGAGCGAAACTGGACGGTAAAACCGTCGCCGAACACATCGTTGATTTCCTGGAACGTCGTGAGGTCAAACACGTGTTTGGTCTGTGCGGCCACACGAACATCGCGGTTCTGGCTGCGCTGGCGGAAAGCCCCATCGATTTCGTCACTGTACGGCATGAGCAAATTGCCAGCCATGCGGCAGACGCTTATGCCCGCGTGACGGGCAAGGCCTCGGTGGTGCTGTCCCATCTCTCCCCGGGGCTGACCAATTGCGCCACCGGGGTCGCCAACGCCGCACTGGACTGTATCCCGATGGTCGTGATCGCGGGTGACATTCCCACGCATTACTACGGTAAACACGCGCACCAGGAAGTGAACCTTCACGCAGATGCTGCCCAGTGGGAAATCTATCGCCCCTTTGTCAAACGCGCTTGGCGGGTGGACCGCGCAGATTTGATGGCTGAAATTCTGGAAAAGGCGTTCCATCTCGCCGAAAATGGTCAGCCTGGCCCCGTGTTGGTCAATGTCCCCATGGACATCTTTTCGGAGGTGATCCCCTCGGACAGCTTTGACCGTATCCGCGACAACACGCGCGCGCTCAAGAAACCGTCGATTGACGACGAGACAGCGCGAGAGATTGTCGAAGCCTTGGCGAAGGCCGAATACCCAGTCGCTTATGTTGGGGGTGGTATTCTTCTGGCACAGGCCAGCGAGGAGTTGCGAGAATTTGTTGAACATATGGGCCTTCCAGTCGCGCATTCCCTGATGGGTAAAGGCGCGTTGCGAGACGACCATCCGCTTGTGCTGGGAATGACCGGGTTTTGGGGCACCGAATTGGTCAACCAGTCCTGCTTGAATGCGGACTACATCTTTGCCGTGGGCACTCGGTTCAAAGAGGCCGATTGCTCCAGCTGGTACCCCGGCTATACGTTCAACATCCCCGGTTCCAAGGTCATTCATATCGACATTGAACCGCAGGAGATCGGCCGGAACTACCCCACCGAGATCGGAGTCGTTGCTGACGCCAAGGCCGCTTTACTAGTCCTCAACCGGGTCGCCCGCGAGATGTATCCGGACGGCTTCAAGCGCCCCGTGCTGGAGCAGAAGATCGCTGACTTTCGGACGGACTTCAAAGCGCGCAATGTGGAAATGGCGACCTCATCGGCCTTTCCGATGATGCCCGAGCGCATTCTGGCAGATACCCGCAAGGCACTGCCTGAGGATGCCATCATCACCACGGACGTTGGGTGGAACAAGAACGGTGTCGGACAGCAATTCGATATCCTGACCCCCGGTTCAATACTGACTCCGGGCGGGTTCGCTACGATGGGTTTTGGTCCGCCAGGAGCGATCGGTGCGAAACTGGCAGCGCCAGATCGCGTGGTGATCAGCCTGGTTGGCGATGGTGGTTTCGGTCAAAACCCGTCAATGCTGGCAACGGCTGTCGAACTTGATCTGGGCATCATCTGGCTGGTTATGAACAACAACGCCTTCGGAACGATCGCAGGTCTGCAAAAGGCGCATTATGGTCTGACCTACGGGACTACGTTCCCTGGATCAGCCGCAGCTCCAGCAAACGGACCGGGATATGCAGACATCGCACGAGCTTATGGTGCAGAAGGGCATAGGCTCAGCGCTGCTGATGAATTGTTGCCCGCATTGGAAGCGGCAATCGCCAGCGGCAAACCAACAGTTCTCGACGTCCCAATGATCAACAATCCGACACCAACAACCGGACACTGGAACATCCTCGACATCTATTCGCCAGACAGGGATGTTTCGCACGTTGCCACCTAAAGCAATTTAGAGTGTGCGATCCGCCTGTGCATACGGCTTTTGCCTGTAACTGTTTAACAGAAGGGCAATTGCCGCTATGCGATGGCTTAAGCTTGATGGAAAACCTTTGAGTCGCAAATGGCAAGACTCGTGCCTCGTGCTATTCTAGGGGAATTTAAAATCAAAGGCTTAGATGTCGATGAATGGCAAAACTATGTGTCGCCCGACACTCTTGTTGAACGTCACACGAACCTGACCCAACCGTCACAGTTGGACCAGAAACGGGTGAAAGTTCGACATCGGAAGGCACCCCCCGATGTTGGCCATAAGTTGAAATTGACCATTGCGTCTTAAACTGATCCAGAATCCCCATTTTGATACTCCCGCAAAGATTTTGTTTGATCTGACTTCCCTTTTGGAAAATCAGGGCTGATTTGCAGATCAGACAGCGAAGCTGCCTGTTCCTGCTGATCTGCCACGTGGCGAACGCGGGAGGGGGCGAGGCAATGCTATTCGACAGGGGTGGTGCGGACCGGAGGCGCAGCCGAGGACACGGCCCTGTCTAATAGGGTTGCCCGAGGGGGAGGGCTGCGCCCTCACCCTGACGGCCAGGGGCGTTTGGCTTGTCCAAATCCCGCTGGCCCTTGAAAGGAAAGCGGCGGGGAGGATGACCGCCACCATTGGCGATTGTTACATTCCGTCATACCGCAAAAAGCAATAAGGGCTCTAACCGCTAATTCGGACTTGTTGCAGAGAGAGTCCGTAGCGAGCCCGAAGTGCTTAATGCCGCAGTACGCACGAACGACCGTAGTCCGTAGATGACTGCCGTTGTTGTCTGAACGAGGGGTCCAAGCCAAACTTCACTGACGATCCGACTTCGCCGGATCGCCGGCAGCACTTTCACCGATGCGTTTTGCCTTATCGCGTAGTATTCCGATATACACACTTCAGGCGCGCTGGGGCTATTTCAAGGCTCCCGGATTTGCTACCATTTAGGCGACGAATGCTTCTGCGGAACACAATTGGGGTCGTGTCACTGACCCGCCCCGACGGGGTGCAGGCCCGAGGAGACTTCTTTGACCACGTCCACGAACTCATCCACCATTTTCGAGTTCTCCGCTGCCCGTCGCGCAATGTAGAGTTCGATGCTTTCGCCATCCGTTTGGTACGGGATGCAACTCAAATGTGCAGGCGCCAGGGCGCGAATCCATGCGGGTGCCAGCCCGATGCCAACCCCGTGCGCCACCAGCTGCAACATGGTGGATTTGTCGATGACTTCGCAGGCGATGTCTGGTTGCCACCCATGGGCGCGATAGCTGCTCCAGTGCAGGTCGTGAAGGATCGGGCGGGCGTGTTTTGGAAACCCGACAATCGGATGATCCCTGATATCTGCCGCTGACAGCGTGTCCCGGCCTGCAAGTTCCGATGAGGATGGCAATACCACAACAGCGCCCTGCTGGTACAAAAGGTCCGCTTTCAAATACTCTTCCTCAGGGGGTTTGCGGACAAAAGCAATGTCGGTGCGGTGATTTGCAAGCTCTTGCGTATGGTAATCCGAGGACGAAATCTCAAGAATGTCCACATGCACTGAAGGATGCCGTTTGCGGAATTCCATCAGCGCCGGCGGCAGCAGCATTGAGATCGCCTCATCAACCCCGCTGACCCGCAACGTCCTTAGACCGCTGTCAGCCGTGTGTCGGGCCTTGGAAACGGATTTGTCGATATCCGCCAGAATACGCTTGGCGTCGCGCAGGAACTCGGACCCCGCTTGCGTCAAGCTAACCTGCCGGGTTGTGCGAAAGAACAGGGCAAAGCCCAACTCGTGTTCCAGCGCGGAAATGCGATCGGACAATGCAGGCTGGCTGAGGCCAAGACGTTCGCCCGCCTTTCGAAAATGCAACTCTTCGGCGACCGCTACAAAGCACTGAAGTTGGCGAAGTTCCAAATCAACCTGTCCCGACTACTGTATCACGCGCACCCGTTGCCGTTCTCCTAGCCCGCTTTCATATTTGCGGATCGCATCCGCGAATTCCAGCGAGTTCAGGGTGTCGTCGCGGCCCTCAAGATGGGCAGTCTGTGTCGCGTCGTCCATTTCAAACGGCAGCTTTGCCTCGCCCATTCTGATGACTCGGTTTTCGATATCAATCGTGTAGTTGACGCCATCCTCATGGGACGCCGCATGCATCAACCGATCCCGCACCTCGGGACTGACCATGGCCAAGGCAAGGCCATTCTTGCGCGCATTGTCATAAAAAATGCCCGCAAAGCTAGTGCCGATGATGCCCTGAACGCCCAGTTGAACCAGTCCCCAGACCGCGTGTTCCCGGCTGGACCCGCAACCGAAATTGTCGCCGACAACCAATATTCTGGCCTCATGCCACGGGTGGGTGTTCAGCACAAAATCCGTACGCGGGGTGTTATCCTCGTGAAAGCGCAGATCGGCGAATGTGCCCTCTGCCAGCCCTTCGCGAGTGATCGTGATCAGAAAGCGTTTGGGCATGATCACATCGGTATCAACGTTGGCAAGCGGCAGGGCGGCGGCGAGCCCATGAACAGTTTTAGGCATCTTATTCCGCTCCTTCGCTTAGAAATTCGCGGACATCCGCGATCCGTCCATGGATGGCGGCGGCGGCCACCATTTCGGGATTCATCAAATGGGTGCGTGCACCACGGCCCTGCCGACCTTCGAAATTGCGGTTGGTCGAGGACGCAATCCGCTCGCCATCCAGGGCGATATCGTCATTCATCGCAAGGCACATCGAACAGCCGCTTTCCGGGCGCCAGTCAAAGCCTGCTTCGATAAACACCCGGTCGATCCCCTCAGCCTCGGCCTGTAGACGGGTATAGGTCGAGCCGGGCACGACGATGGCGTTCACCGATCCAGCGACCTTTTTGCCCTGCAGGATTGAGGCAGCCGCGCGCAGATCCTCGATACGGCTGTTGGTGCACGAGCCGATAAAGGCGCTGTCGATCTCGATATCGGTGATCGCCTGACCGGCCCTCAGGTCCATATAGTTTAGTGCGCGGTTCAGCGCCTCGCGTGCCTTTGGCGTCATCCCCTCGGTCTCGGCGGGGACCAAGCTGTCGACTGGAACGGACTGATCCGGGCTGGTGCCCCAACTGACAAGCGGGGCAATCTCGGCAGCGTCAATCTCGAACATCGTGTCATATTCCGCGCCCGCGTCCGAATTCCAGGCCAGACCGCCAAAATCAAGTGTGCCGCTATGCGCGCGCCCCTTGATTGTCTCAAGCGCCTTTTGGTCCGCCCCGATCAGGGCGGCCCGTCCGCCCAACTCAACCGCCATGTTGCAGATCGTCATCCGCCCGGACATTTCCTGCGCGCGGATGGCCGAGCCGGAAAACTCGACAGCATAGCCATTGGCACCGCCCGCACCGACCACCTGAACGACCTTCATGATGATGTCCTTGGCGGTCACACCGGGGGCAATATCCCCATCGATTTTTACCAGCATGGTCTTCAGCCGCTTATAGCGCAGGGTCTGCGTCGCCAGCACATGTTCAACCTCGGACGTACCGATGCCAAAACCAAGCGCTCCGAAGGCCCCATAGGTTGTGGTATGGCTGTCGCCGCAGGCGATCAGCATCCCCGGCGCGACAAGCCCTTGTTCAGGGACAACCACATGTTCGATCCCCTGGCGGCGGTCGCCCAGGCCGTAGAAGGCGATGTTGTGCTTCTTGCAATTGGCTTCCAGATTGTCGATCAGCAGCTTGGAGGCCGCATCATGCGGATCGCGCTGCCGTGTGGCATTCACGTGATCGACCACCGACAGATGGGCCTCGGGCCGCCAAACGGAAAGCCCTTTCTGATCCAGTCCGGAAAAGGCCTGCGGGCTGGTGTATTCGTTCATGATGTGGAAGTCGACATAGACCAGCATGTCGCCGTCCGGCAGATCGCAGACTTTATGTGCGTCCACAAGTTTATCGTAAAGCGTCCTGCTCATTCGGCAGCATCCTTCTGTTCGATCTGGCGCAGGAAAAATGCGCGCATTCGGCTGGCAATTTCGTCCGGTATCTCTTCGGCCATGTAGTGCGTGGCATCGACGGCCTCGCCCTCGACCCGGTGCGCTCGCTCCTGCCACAGCGCCATCGCGTCGAAACAGGTCTCAATCACCCCGCGCCTGGCCCATAGGACCATCAAAGGTTGTTCAACCTTGCGGCCGTCGTCCTGATCGTCATGTTCGATGTCGATGGTCGCCGCGGCGCGGTAGTCTTCGCACGCGGCGTGGATGGCCTCAGGCGTGCTGAAGGCATTGATGTACTCGTCGAGCGCCGCAGGGATAAAGGGATTTTCGCCCTTGGCCTGATTGAAGCATTTCAATTTCCAGAACTGCGCGGGGTCGTTGCCGATGATCTGTTCCGGGATGGGGTGTTTCTGAATCAGAAAGAACCAGTGCCAATAAGCGCGCGCAAATTCCATTGAGGTATCGCGATACATTTCGCGAGTCGGTGCGATGTCCAACAGGGCGATTGCGCGGACTTTTTGGGAATGATCCAGCGCCATTCGGTGGGTGACACGCGCACCGCGATCATGTGCACCGACCAGAAAAGTCTTGTTCCCCATCTGAGACATGACGGAGACCATGTCTTTTGCCATTTCGCGTTTCGAATAGGGCGTATGCCGATCATCTGAGACGGGTTTGGACGACCGACCATATCCGCGCAGGTCCGGGCAGATGACATGGAACTGATCTGTGAGCTGGGGGGCAACCGCATGCCACATGGCCGATGTCTGCGGATAGCCGTGCAACAGCAAAAGGCCCGGATTGCCGGGGTCACCACCGTGGCGAACAAAGATTTTCTGCTCGCCGACATTTAGAGTCAGTTCCTCGAAATCCAGAAACATACTAGTGCGCTCCGCTTAATCGATTGGTTATTCAATATAGTCGACTTTTTCGACAACATTCATCGGTTTTACTGATCAATTCTTACGAAAAATCATCCCCACGCAAGCATGTATTCTCGATCAGCATATTTATTCAGGTCAGACCGGCCTGACAAAAAGGGAGGAAGCCATGAAGTTCTGGAAGACATCAAGTCTGGTCGTTGCGCTTGTCACCGGTGCAGGTGCGACCTTTGCCGCCTGTGACCCGGGCGAGGTCGTCATCAAGTTCAGCCACGTTACCAATACCGACAAACACCCCAAGGGCATCGCAGCGACGTTGCTGGAACAACGCGTCAATGATGAGATGGACGGAAAAGCCTGCATGGAGGTCTTTCCGAACTCAACCCTCTACAATGATGACAAAGTGCTTGAAGCGCTGCTGAACGGTGATGTTCACCTGGCGGCGCCATCGCTGTCAAAGTTCGAAAAGTTCACCAAGAAATTCCGCATCTTCGACCTGCCGTTCCTGTTCAAGAATATTGAGGCGGTCGATGCATTCCAAACCTCGGATGCCGGGCAAGCTCTGCTGGATTCGATGCAGCGTCGCGGCCTTCAGGGGCTGACTTTCTGGCACAACGGCATGAAGCAGATGTCGGCCAATGTTCCGCTGGTTACACCGGCGGATGCGGGTGGGCTAAAGTTCCGGGTCATGTCCTCGGACGTGCTGGTGGCACAGATGGAAGCGATTGGCGGCAGCCCGCAGAAAATGGCCTTTTCCGAGGTCTACGGCGCCCTTCAGCAGGGTGTTGTGGACGGGCAGGAAAACGTCTGGTCCAACATCTACGGCAAGAAGTTCTTCGAAGTGCAGGACGGCATCACCGAGACCAATCACGGCATCATCGACTATCTCGTCGTGACCTCGGTGGACTGGCTGGACAGCCTGGAACCCGAAGTGCGTGATCAGTTCCTGACCATTCTGGGCGAGGTGACCGCGACACGTAACTCGGAATCCTACGCTGTGAACCAGAAAAACCGTCAGGCAATTCTGGATGCGGGCGGAACCATTCGCACGCTGACGGATGAAGAGCGCGAGGCCTGGGTCGTCGCCATGCAACCGGTATGGGAGCAGTTCTCGGGCGATATCGGTCAGGACTCCCTCGACGCAGCAGTTCAGATCAACTCTGGCTTCTGACTCACTCGGCGCGGGCAGGATATTCCTGCCCGTCCTTTGTCAAACAAGCTGCTGTTGGGAGGGTAGGCTATGGCCGACAAACACTCGTTCACGGACCGGATCGAAGAGACCTTGATCGCCGGTATTCTGGGTCTGATGACCACACTGACATTTGCCAACGTCGTTGCCAGATATGTCTTTGATTCAAATATTCTTTGGGCTCTGGAAATGACGGTTTTCCTGTTCGCCTGGCTGGTTCTGCTGGGGTCGTCCTATGCGGTGAAAAAACACGCGCATCTAGGGGTCGATCTAGTGGTGAACATGGTGCACGGCAACGCCCGGAAACGGCTGGCCCTGATCGCCGCCGCGGTTTGTGTCGCTTTCTCACTTCTTATGCTGAAGGGATCCTGGGATTACTGGGCCAACTTCGCCAACCTGCCTGCCACCGAAGGGCGCTGGTTCCCGCTTGGGTTCGAGCAAGACTACCTTGAAAAGGGCTGGTACGAGACCAACGACATCCCGATGCCCGGTATTCTCGCCTGGATGGCAGACACCTTCAACGAGGGCGAAGCCTACGAAAAAATCCCGCGTTTTCTGCCCTATATTGTGCTGCCGGTGTCGATGGCCTTGCTGTTGTTGCGGTTTGTTCAGGCGACATTCAGCATTCTGAACGGAAAGATGGATCGGCTCGTGGCCAGCCACGAGGTCGAAGATGAACTGGCTGAGATTGAAGCCCAGAACGCGGAGGTGAAATAATGGAAGTCGTTCTTCTCTTTGCAATGGTCATCGGCTTCCTGATGATCGGTGTCCCGATTGCAATCTCGCTCGGGATGTCATCCATCCTGTTTTTGCTCTGTTTTTCAGACAGTTCACTGGCGTCGGTCGCGCAGACCTTGTTTGCCGCATTCGAAGGCCACTTTACTCTGCTGGCGATCCCGTTCTTCATTCTGGCCTCGGCCTTCATGACGACGGGCGGTGTGGCGCGGCGGATCATCCGCTTCTCGATAGCATGTGTCGGCCATTTCCCGGGCGGCCTCGCCATTGCAGGTGTGTTTGCCTGTATGTTGTTTGCCGCACTGTCGGGTTCATCGCCAGCCACCGTTGTCGCCATCGGCACAATCGTGATCTCTGGCATGCGGCAGGTCGGATACTCCAAGGAATTCGCCGCTGGTGTGATCTGTAACGCAGGAACATTGGGCATCCTGATCCCACCCTCCATCGTGATGGTGGTCTATGCCGCCTCGGTCGAGGTGTCGGTGGGCCGAATGTTCCTGGCAGGTGTCATTCCGGGGCTGTTGGCCGGTGTGATGCTGATGGTCACCATCTATGTCATCGCCAAGATCAAGAATCTGCCCAAGGGCGAGTGGAAAGGCTGGGGCGAAGTGTTCCAGTCGGGCCGCGAGGCCGGTTGGGGCCTGTTCCTGATCGTGATTATTTTGGGCGGTATCTATGGCGGTATCTTCACGCCGACCGAGGCCGCAGCCGTGGCTGCCGTCTACGCCTTCTTCATCGCCAGTTTTGTCTATAAGGACATGGGTCCGCTGGCCGCCCCCAAAACCCGTAGCCTGTCCGCCGCCGCAGTGTTCGAGGACGCGCCCGCCGGCCCGCGCATTCCCCTGAAGAGCAAGCCCTGGGCAGTTGTCACCGCGATTGTGCATCCGGACACTCAAAAGACCTTGTTTGACGCCGGCAAACTGACGATCACACTGTTGTTTGTGATCGCCAACGCGCTGATCCTGAAACATGTGCTGACGGATGAGCAAATCCCGCAGCAGGTCGCCAATGCGATGCTGTCGGCGGGCTTCGGGCCGGTGATGTTCCTGGTGGTTGTCAACATCATCCTGCTTATCGGTGGTCAGTTCATGGAACCCTCGGGCCTCTTGGTCATCGTGGCACCGCTGGTGTTTCCGATTGCCATCGAGTTAGGCATCGATCCGATCCATCTGGGCATCATCATGGTGGTCAACATGGAGATCGGCATGATCACCCCGCCGGTCGGCCTGAACCTCTTCGTCACCTCGGGCGTGGCTGGTATGCCGATGATGAGCGTGGTCAAAGCAGCCCTGCCGTTCCTGGTCGTGCTGTTCGTATTCCTGATCATCGTTACCTATGTTCCGTTCCTGTCTACATTCCTCCCCAACACGTTCATGGGACCGGAAATTATAACGCAGTGACACGGAATGCGCTGGCGGCAGCTGTCGCCAGCGTATTTTGTTCAAGATAGTAGGATTTGTGCGTCTATTGTGATGGTTCAACGGACCAACAATGCCAGAAGTATCCTTCCCTCGAGGTTGGGGGTTTAGATGGTCAATCTGAAAGTGGCTCAGTCGAATAATCCGGCTCAATTTCCGCTTTATGCGCAGGTCGATCTTACGGTCGCTGTGCGAACATAGCGGTCATTCATAATAAACCAACCGAGGTCCGTTTTGTCCGCGCCCACCTGCCACATGACACTAGAAGTTGAACGTCCGGAATGGTGCGGTTTTCGACGTGCCGCACATGCGAATAACCGAAGCTCTCTAAACGGCAGAAATGGGCTCTTAAACCCATCCGAGCTAGCCGCAGAGAACAACAGCAGTGAGCCCAAAGTGCTGAATGCTGTGATTGAAACGAACGTCAGTTTTCAGGTTCGCGGTTTTTGTCCCTGCTCGTTTCGCCAAACCATCATTGCGAAGTGCTTCCCATCACCCAGATAGTTCGGCAAGGCTATTTCATGTTCAAAACCCGCTTGGAAAGCGATGCCGAGAGGCCGTAGTCCCGATCGTTCCAACGAACCCTTGTCGTCAATTGTCGACCTTTGAAACTCGGTCGTTCCCGACCGTTCGCGGAATCCAGAAAAGCGTGTAGGGAAAGCGACGCCTTGTAAGTTTAGCCTGACAGTCAAATCTTTCAGGGACACAAGGAGCGGACCTATTTCCTTCGATACGTGAGCATGTCCAGGACCTGTTGTATATGCTAGGCGACTGACATATAGCCAAGCTCCATTTTTGTCATGATTTAACGTCGCTCCCTCACCTGTCGCATCCGACCAAACTATTGGCTTTTGTATTAGCTTGCCAGATGTTCGGATCGCGCATGCAAAACTGATGATTTGGTCTTCTTCCTCGCTCACAAACATCGCTTGTGGGAAAGTTCCAAAATAAGCCTCTAGCGTTTCTCGACTGTGATTTGGATGGCAGAATGCTAAGCTTCTCTTGCCTACAGAATTGTGTCCCGGCCTTTTAGGCATTCGCAACATCGGCTCAAGGTCAACCAATTTTGCCCTTCGAGCTGCGTTGTACTTCAACGGCGTCAATCTCCACTGCTTTTGATAATGCTAGTCTTAGCTAACCGATTTACGGCGTTCTTGAAAACAGACCTTGGCGCAGATGCAGCAAAAGTTCACTTTGTCCGCCCTATCGGACCTAAGGCGCTCCTTTTTGTCGACTTCGAATGTCTGCAATGAGCCAAAGTACCTGATGCTGCGTAGGGCTTGAATGGCGGATGAGCACAGTTATTTGACGGCCCAACGATGGACCATCATCACAATAGACGTTGCCGCAGCAAATCATCCCCTATGGTGCCGGTGTGGCAAGCGCGCTTGGTTTGAGCATCGAGTGTGTAGATCTGGCATAAAAACAATTGGCAAGTCCCCGATCTTTTGGGACTTGCCTGACGCTGTGGGTTGTTGGGTAGCGAGCACAGTTTGGTGTTTTTGGGCTTTTCGTCGCCGTGTAAGACAAAACTACGGTTTGGCGACGGCGCTTGGAAAAAACGATTTCCATTTGTGGGCACCTTGGCCGGATCACACATTGCAGCTACCTGGTTTGCATTCGTTTTGATCAACAGTGACGGTGCCGCCTTTGGTCGACACGACCTCCTGTGTCAGAAGACTGCCAATCTCGGACCCCAATTGAAGTTCCGAAACCTGACCAAGGTGATGCGCAACGATCTGCCCCGCCTGATCTACAAGGACAAGGCTTGGTGTGCCGCGCATGCCAAAGCGAGACATCGTGTTTGGCAATGGTCCTGCGCCCTGTTTGTCCACGCCGACAGGGAACGTGATGCGATATTCATGCAGGAAAGCCTGCAAAGACACCGGTGTCATAGCATTGTGATGCTCGAACACGGTGTGCAGGCCAATTACGGCTACCTTCTCTTCAGGAAACGTCCTCTGAATCGACTGCGCCAAGGGAATACCGTGCAGGACACATCCTGGGCACAGCATTTGAAAGGCCTCAATGACGACAACCCGTCCTTTTTGGTTATCTAGGGTTAGGGGCGTGTCTGTGTTGAACCATTCCGTGACGTCTAACTCTGGTGCTTGCATTTTCTTCGTCCTCAGTGGCAGGCAGCCGCCGTGGGTTCGACGGCTGCTCAGTCGAATGTTAGTGAAGCTTGCCCGGCAGGCTCAGATCGCCGGATGCGACGTCGAAGACATCTGTGACGCACAGCAAGGGCGCATGGATATTAGCGTTCACACGCAAGGCCGAGGTGACACCATCGTAAGCGACACCTTCCAGTTCGACGTCGCTGGCGAAGCCTGCGTTCACCGAGATTTCAGGGCCGTCGAACAAGGGCGTAAATCCAGGGCTGTCCAGAAAGATCGGAAACCCAGGCCATGTCGCAGGTAGCTTGGGTAAGGAACCTTCGGGGATGTCACGCACCGCAAGCGCGTCGGGTCCGCAAGCTTCGGTCGGGGTCAACACAACCCAATGGCTGTGCCATTCGATGCCGTCATTCGCCGGGTCGCCGTCACCGTTCTCATCAAAAAGCGGTGTGTCATCAAAATCGGGATGGCTGGTTGCGGCCATTGCAAGGATGCCTGTGCCGCCTTCGAACCCAACGGCCGATGGGTCCAAAGAAGTAGGCCAGACATAGGACCAGACGTCTGATCCACCGACCTTTCCGGTTGCCGCCGGAACCGAGGCACCAGCCACTCCATTCGTTGTCATGTGAAAAGTGACCGTGTTTCCATTGCGGTGCGCGTGCGCGGCCAGAATGTCAAAGTCCGCGACTTTACTGGCGTCTGCCGAAGATATGATCGCGCCATCCTGATGAATGGCATGGTTCTCATCAGCAAGGGCGGTACCGCCGATGACCAAGGCCAAAGTAGAAGTGAGCGTTGAAAGTTTCATGAGTGCCTCCGATTAAAAGATAGCGAGTCGCTACTATAGTGAGAAATACATTGCAACAATAATTTCGAGTCGCTACTAAAAGCGTTATGAACACAGATCATCGCATACGCACACTGATCAACCGTTTGGCCCGGATTGATGCGTCCGAAGGATGGGTGGGAGATTTGAATCCGACTCAGAGAATGGCGCTCGAGTACCTCGCTGAGGCGAACATGTTCTCGCGCTCGCCGTCGCATGTTGCGGAATACATCGGAACAACCCGTGGAACGATGTCACAGACGCTCAAAGCTTTGGCGCGCAAAGGCTATGTAGAAGAGCATCGCAAAGAACATGATCAGCGGTCGATTTCCTACGAACTCACAAAAGAAGGGGCCGAGATCGTACGTCAGTCAAACCCTGTTGCCCAGGCAATTGGAGATATGCCCTTAGAAAACCAAGCCATGCTTGAGCAGGGGCTGATGCAAGGCCTCAGTCTGGCTTTGGCCGTAAATGGAGGCCGGTCCTTCGGACAATGCAAATCCTGCGCCCATCATGATGTCACGACGGAAAACGGTTTTTGCAAATTGTTGTGTGTTTCATTGGAGCCCGGCGAAAAAGACAAGATCTGCATTGAGCACGAGGAAGCCAGATGAACCATCCTGAACTGTCGGCAAACATCGACGGCATTTTCCTTGGAGCCATCAGAGATCGCTGGGAAGGTAAACCCTCGTCGGCCATTCAGAAAGACCGGGTGAACGGGCGGCAAGCTATTACCTCGCTTGGATTTTCCGGGGACGCTCAAGCGGATCTGACTGTGCATGGTGGCGAAGACAAAGCCATCCATCATTATGCTTTTGATCACTATTCGGCTTGGCAAGCAGAGGGCCTAATGGCACCCGGCACAATACCAGCGGCGTTTGGCGAGAACATTTCAACGGCGGGACTGATCGAGGAAAACCTCTGCATCGGCGACATCCTGTCACTCGGGACGGCGGTAGTTCAAATTAGCCAGGGGCGACAGCCGTGCTGGAAACTTGGGCTACATACGGGGCGCAAGGAAATGCCTTACCAGTTTCAGAGGACGGGCCGAACCGGATGGTACTACCGTGTCCTCGAACCTGGCGAAGTTGGCGCCGGTGATCGGATCACCTTGGCTGAAAGGCCAAATCCCAATTGGTCTGTATTGGCTGTAACACGCGCGCGGCTGACTCGTCGCATTCCGCCGGAAGATGCCGAGGTTTTGTCTCAGATGGAAGAACTTGCTGAAGGTTGGCGACAAGCTTTTAGCCGAATGGCTGAAGGCAATGCCAAGGAGGATACATCGGCAAGGCTTGGAAGCTCAGGATAAGACACCCAACGCGCGTTCAGTCATAAGGTAATTTCCTCGAACTTAGTAACCTTCTCAACTCCATAACGGTCAAATCCCCGTTTGTCAGTCGCTGGGTAGAGCAAGCAAAAAATGAGACATCAACTCCAGCATCGATGAAATGCCATTAAGCGCCTTGGGCCAGAAATGCTTGACGTTTGGGTCAAAATTGAATGACGTGATTGACCTGTTTATTGAGGTTTTGGCCGTCAATTGAGTCAAATATCAGTGACGTTCCACATCTCTTGTTGAACGTCACACGAACCTGACCCAACCGTCACAGTTGGACCAGAAAAGCAGTGAACGTTCGACATCAGAAGGCGCCCCCAACGTTGCACATCAGTTGAATTTGACCTTTGCGTCGTCAGCTAACACGCCGCCCCCATTTCATACTCCCGCAGATAGTTTGGTTTGATCTGACTTCCCTTTCGGAAAATCAGAGCTGATTTGTAGGTCAGACACCGAAGCTGCCTGTTCCTGCTAATCTGCCACGTGGCGAACGCGGGAGGGGGAGGGCCGCGCCCTCACCCTAACGGCCAGGGCGTTTGGCTTGTCCAATTGCCGCTGGCCCAAAAAACGGAAAGTGGTGGGGAAGAAAGCCCACCGCAATTTGCGATTGTATCATTCTGTCGAACTGAAAAAGTAACAGTTAGCCACCAAGCAGACCTTCGCTGCTAGTGCAGCACTAGGCCTTAGTGACGGCGGCAATGCCCTGGAAGCGGACTTTAAATCAAAGACGCAGTGTTTTGGGGTCGTGGACAGCAGCTATGCGTGCAAACTGGACTTGCGCAACTGCGCCCATTGCTGACACAGCAATTGTTGGCACGTGCGGCACGTCTTTCGCTGCGGCGCAGCCATTGCTGCTAATCCAGCCGCTCATTAGCATTGATCTTGCCCGAAGCGAAACCATGCTATCGCCGCTGCTTGTTCCAACAAGCTAAGGGTGGACAAAGTGCCTATTTGGGGTCGCTAAATGGGCGTGCATCTACATTTAGCAGGACATGTTGTTCGATCATCTTCGAATTGCCACCTTCATTTTTTGTTGTTTTGTTGTTTTGTTGTTTTGTTGTTTTGTTGTTTTGTTGTTTTGCTGTTTGCCCATTGGTGAAGTCGGGTTTCGGATTTGAAAGATCACTCAGTATTTTTATACCTGAGCCTATGAATTTGGTTTTCGCAAGAATGCGATTTCACTTTATGGTTGTTCTGTTAAGACTTCCTCATGACCCCTTGAAGCGCGAAGTTGCACACGCAAGCTTAAAGGGAGCCGACATGTCGACCGAGCCTGTCTCTATGGGTGAAGATCAATTCGCGTTAAAGCAAATGCAGAAATCACTTTGGGAGCAAAAGATGAGAACGCCAGCCAGAATCCTTGGAACCGCATTATTGTTGGGCACATTCGCGTCTGTGCTCGTAGCACAAACATCGGAAGAAAAGAAAACGCCTGAAAGTGTTCTGTTTGTTCAACATGCAGAAAAAGCGACGCTTGCGGACAATACACTCACCTTGGAAGGCGCCGATAAAAACGTCATCGTGTTCGCTGATCGCCCACATCGAGCCGCAGCCACCATCCCCGTGGTTGAGCTTGTAAAAACATGGGGCGAAGGCGCGGACAGTTTTGCCTCTGATCCACCGAATGCCGCATTGGTCGGCGAAACTGATGATGGCGAACCAGTCTCTTTGATCGTCGAAATACGCAATCCGGTGCTGAGCGAGAATTCTATTAGTTATCAATACAGTATTATTGAAGGGGATGATCAAGGCGCAATCAACAACCCCTATGTTGTGATTGATATGAGCTATCTGGATCAAAACATCGCTTCGACGTTCGCCACAGTTAGCCAAGCGGTCGGAATTCCAACGCCATCTTCCGGCTTAAACTGGACCACGACCGACTAATGCCATGCAACAAAAATGATGCGTGTAACTCATGCGCAGACGATCTTGAAGCGAGGATATGAAATGAACCGAGCACTAAAAAATGTACTTGTCATCTTGGCAACGATTGGTCTTACGACCGCAGCCATGGCGGAAGCATCGGACGACAAACCTACACCTGAAAGTGTACTATTTGTTCAGCACGCCGATACCGCGACACTGTCGGATGGGACCCTTACATTGAAGGGGGTGGACAAGAATGTGGTTGTATTTACAGACAGGCCGCACCGCGCCGCAGCGACTGTCCCGATCGCAGAGCTTTTGAGAGCTTGGGATGAGGGCGCAGACAGTTTTGCTGCTGATCCACCAAATGTTGCGTTGGTGGGGCAGTCTGACGATGGAAAACCCGTCTCCTTAGTCCTTGAAATGAGTAATCCGGTTCTGAATGATGGAGCAATGAGCTTTCAATTCACTCTGATCGAAGGCACGGAGGTCGGACAAATCGACCACCCGTACTTAGTGATTGATGATTGGGGTTGGGAAGCTGTGACTGACACTCTTGCCGGCGCAGTAAATACAGCTGTCGGCGGCGGTGAAAACCAACTTATTTCTGGAGTTGCGTTGGGAAATTCAACTTCGAACACGGATTGAAATTCGGTGAGTTCACTGACCGTTTAGCGACGAGCTGTGAACTCACCAACAATCATCTAGGCATCCTTCCCAGAAGTTGTGGAGTTAGGCTCATGAGAATCCAATTGGTCACCGCGATAGTGACTGCAACGTTCGCGACGACAATCGCAAATGCAGACGATGCACCGGAAAAAAGCTATCTCTTTGTCGAGGTTGGCGAAAAAGCCGAACTCACCGATGGTCAGCTCATCCTGCTCGGCGTGGGGGACGAGGTATCTGTCTTTTCAGACCGTCCCTATCGTGATGCCGGTTTCATCACGCGCGCAGAGCTTTTTGAAATCTGGGGTAAAGGCGAGAATAACTTTGAAGAAAACCCACCTAATGTTGCCTTGACGGGGAGCGTGGGCGGCAAATCTCAAGTTGTCATTCTTGAAATCTCAAACCCGAAAGTCAGCGATGATCAGGTCACCTATGATTACACGTATGTCGAGGGCTCTGACGCCATGGCATTCGATAATCCGGTAATGGTGATTGACTCATTTTCATGGCGTCCACCCTACAGCTGCTGCATCTGAGGCTTCGGCCACCAAATTGTCGAGGATAAGAGAATTCACCAGATTGATCGGACAAATCTGGCCATCGCCGCCCGTTTTGTGAAACATCACCAAGGTTCTGAATTGTGCTGTTTGTTATCCAATGGAAATGCTAGTGCTTCCTCTGGATCGTAAGGCAAGAATAATACCTGAAAATCTCAGCTGCGCGCCCATAGTCAGGCGCGTAGCACATTTGAGACCCACAGAATTGTACCACAAAATTGCTTCAGGCGTCGGGCACCCACAGCAATCGTTGTGCATTCTGCACTGATCAATTTATCAATTATTAAGATCCGCCATATTGGCAGAAAGACATTGCGCCACAGAAGTCGGATGTGGATAGTGATCTAACCCCCTGCCAAACAACCGAGCACTTGATGAACTCAGCTACTTTTCTCTTCAGCACTCTGGCTGTGTTTGCACTCGCCAGTGCTGGTGTGGCACAGACAGAAACGCCAGCGCCGCCTAGTGTGGTCGTTGCATCGGCCACGATGCAAGAACTGCAGAAACAGGATGAATTCGTAGGACGCGTTGTTGCTGATCAGAGCGTCGATTTGCAGGCTCGTGTCGAGGGTATTCTCGAAGAGGTCAATTTTACGGAAGGCGGCACCGTTAAAAAGAGCGACGTGCTGTTCCGGATCGAAAAGAGAAAATACGCAGCAAGCGTTGACAACGCACAGGCCGCGCTAAAAAGCGCTCAGGCCTCGGCACAAAGCGACAAGGCAGACCTGGACCGGCAACAAACATTGTTTGACAAAGGCGATATTCCGCAAGCCATTCTGGATGCCGCCAAAGCGACGTATGCCGAAGGTCAGGCCGCTGTGGATGAAGCCATTGCCGATCTCAAGATCGCACAAATAGATCTCGACTATACCGAAATTGTCAGCCCCTTGGACGGGCGGATCGGATTGTCTGCGGTCGATGCAGGCAATATTGTTGATTCCGACAGCGGAGTTCTTGCGACAGTTTCAAGTATCGATCCCATTTTGGTCAGCTTTTTTGTCAGCGAACCTGTATTACTGCGCGAACGCCGCAACGGGTCCATCACACAGAACGAAATAAAACTGACGACGCAGATCACGCTGGCTGATGGTGGCGTTTTCCCCTCAGATGGCAAAGTCACCTACGTCGGCGATAGTGTCGGTCAGGACACGGGCACCGTCGAGTTGCGGGCTACATTTGCAAATCCGGACGGGGTTTTGATCCCTGGACAGTTTGTCACTGTTTCCCTGAGTGGCTCAGAAGACCCAAAGGTACTGACCGTCCCTCGCAATGCCGTACAGTTCGACAAGCAGGGTTACTTTGTGTTTTCCGTTGATGACAAGAATACTGTTCACCGTATGAACATCGAAATTGGCACCCAGTCCGCGACCAGAACTCAGGTTAAGTCAGGGCTGAAGGAGGGTGACCGGGTCGTTGTGCAAGGTTTGCAAAAAATTCACGATGGCTTGGTCGTAACACCAGTCGACAGCCAGAGTTAGGTAAGGGATTGATCTCTCACTACTTCATCAACAGGCCGCATTTTGCCGCTGTTGTCGCGATCTTGATGGTACTATTTGGCGCGGTCTGTGTTCGGCTGATACCTATTTCTGAATACCCCGACATTGCTCCACCGCAGATCTATGTTCAGGCCAGTTACCCAGGTGCCGATGCGCAGGTTATTCAGGAATCTGTTGCGGCGCCGATCGAAGAGCGTGTGAACGGGATCGAGGGCATGTTGTACATGCAGTCCAAAAGTTCGAATGATGGCAGCTATGACCTGAGCGTTTCATTCGAATTGGGAACGGATCCAAACGTCGCTGCAGTTGAGGTGCAAAATCGGATCGCGCTCGCCAGTGCGGAATTACCATCAGAAGTGCAACAGCAGGGTATCGAAGTCACAAAACAATCCGGAAATATGATCCTGGTGATCAACCTGACTTCTCCGGACGAATCCCGGGATGAGCTGTATCTGAGTAACTATGCGGCCGAGTTCCTGCATGATCCCCTGCAACGCCTTCCAGGCGTCGGCGGCGTTTCGCAATTTGGTCAGTTGGAATACAGCATGCGGGTTTGGATCAATCCGGTTCGCATGGCTGCGCTGAATATCACCGCGGCAGAGATAGCAGACGCCATTGAAGCGCAGAATGTCGTTGCAGCTGCTGGGCAAGTCGGAGCCCCACCTTTCGGAGAGGCACGAACGGATTTTCAGCTTAAGTTGCGTGCAGAAGGTCTGTTGCGAGAAGCAGAGGAATTTGGGCGGATCATCGTTTCGACGGGCGAAGACGGATCAGTCACGCGGCTAGAAGATGTCGCCCGGATCGAACTGGGCTCTGCCACTTATGCCGGGTCGTCGCAACTGAATGGTCAGGACACAGCAACAATTGCCGTGCATCAGGAAAGCACGGCGAATGCGCTCGACATCTCGGACAGCATTCACAGCCTAATGGATGAACTATCTAAGAAGTTCCCTGACGGCGTTTCATATGAGATTACCTACGACGTGACGGACGCTGTTCGTGTGTCGATAGAAGATATTCTGAAGACCCTTGCGCTCACCGCGGGTTTGGTGATCGCCGTGACGTTTTTCTTTTTGGCGAGTTTCCGAGCAACCATCGTCCCTGCCATTGCGATCCCGGTATCATTACTTGGCGCCATTGCGCTGATTTATGCAATTGGATTCAGCGCCAACATGATCACGCTGTTTGCCCTGGTTCTCGCCATCACACTGGTCGTGGACGACGCGATCATAATCATTGAAAACGCCGAACGCATCCTGAAGGAAGATGGCCTGGACCCGCGCGAGGCCACTTTGAAGGCGATGTCGCAGGTTAACCGGCCTATCATCGCAACCACCTTTGTTCTTGCCGCCGTGTTCGTGCCGGTTTGCTTCTTTCCCGGTGTGACGGGGACGATTTACTACCAGTTTGCGGCGACAATTATCTTCGCGTTTGTTCTGTCCGCTGTGAATGCGCTGACCCTTGCTCCGGTGCTGTGTGCCATGGTCCTGAAGTCCGGGGCCAAGCCGATTGGCGTGTTGCGTTTTGTTCCTGCAGTGGTTTCATGGGTCAGAACACAGTATGTGCGTCTCGTAGCGCTCATGCTGCGATACCTCGCGATCTCGTTGTTTGTTTTTGCTGCAGCCGTTGGCGGAACGATTTATCTCTTCAAAACTGTCCCAACCGGTTTAATCCCACAAGAGGACAACGGTGTCTTGCTGGCGGCGATGGCGTTGCCGGACGGTGCATCGCTTCAGCGCACTCAGGCTTTCATGGCAAAGGCTGGTGCGGTTATCGAACAGGCTCCGGGGGTGGACACAGTGACTACAGTGTCCGGCGCAAGCATGCTGGCTGGTGGCCGATCAAACGCTGGTATGGCGATTGTGACACTCAAACCCTGGGACCAACGAAAAACCCCGAACCTGCATTGGAACGCCATCATGCAGGATTTGGACAAGCAACTCGCCACGTGGCCCGAGGCTGAAAGCTATGTGTTTCCATTTCCCACCATCCACGGGCTGGGCTCAACAGGTGGTATATCGGTCGAGCTTCTGGATCTTGAAAAAGGCGATGGGGAAAAGCTGGAATCGGTGATGAACGCCTTTGTGACAGCGTTGAATTCCGCGCCGGAATTTGTCCGCGCAAATGGCAGTTTTTCAGGACAGACGCCGCAATATCGGCTCTTGCTGGATCGGGATCGAGCCGAGGCGCTGGGCGTTAACGTTTCAGATATATTCACAGCTTTGCAGGCCAATCTCAGCACATATTTTGTTGATAACTTCATTCTGTCCGAGCGGGTGTATTGGGTAGTTATCTCGGCTGATGCCCAATATCGCCAAACCCTGGATGACGTGGGCAATATCTATGTCAAAAACAGTGCGGGCGACTCGCTGCAACTTCGAAATTTCGTAAGCAGCGAACCGGTCCTCGCGCCAGATTCGATCCCCCGTTACAACCTGTTCACGGCAGCATCGGTCAGTGCGCAACTTGCAGAGGATATCAGCTCGGGTGCAGGAATTGCGGCGATGCAGAGAATAGCAGACAAAACACTTCCCGACGGGTTCCGGATTGAATGGTCGGGCGTCACGCAAGAGGAAGTGAAGTCTCAGAATTTGGTGCCCTACATTATGCTCTTTGCCCTTGTGCTGGCTTACCTGTTTTTGGTGGTTTTGTACGAAAGCTGGGTTCTGCCTTTATCGATCATTACATCGACAGTCTTTGCGTTGTTGGGCGCGCTGATACCTCTGGCACTGTTTCCGTTTTTGACCAGCAATATCTTTGCCCAAGTGGGAATGGTTTTGCTCATTGGATTGGCCGCTAAGAAAGCTATCATGGTGGTAGAGTTCGCAAACCAGCAGCGCCTGTCTGGTGCAAGCATTCGTGATGCGGCCCTAAAAGCAGCAGAGATCCGGTTCCGGCCTGTCACAATGACAGGCTTGTGTTTTATTGTCGGGGTTCTTCCACTGGTGCTGTCCAGCGGGGCAGGTGCAGCCGCCCGGGTATCGATTGGTTATCCCGTCCTGTTCGGCATGATACTCGACAGTACGCTGGGGCTATTGATGATCCCGGTTTTATACACCGCGTTTCAGGCGCTTAGAGAGTATCTGGTCCGCCTGAGACCTCGTTCCAAACATGCGTGACGCTTGGAAACAGGGCGTGCACCCACCCAGCCGAATCGAATGATCAAGATGGTGTCTGGCACCTGAAAACAGCGCTATTCGCTCGGGTCCGGTCTCGACAGAGTAGCCTGCAATCGCCACTCGCTCAGCGGGACAATTGTCTTGTCAGTTGCGCTCTTGATGCTTTCAAACGTAACGGAAATCGTTTGAAGGGTGTCGGAGTTTTGAACGCCTAAATCGATCATTAATCTGCTGACACCGGTATTGGGGTTCTGATCGGCACAGTCCGAATTGTACGGTGTTTTGCAAGGATCCGCTGAACGCAATGTAAAACGGCCCTCTGGTGGAGATAGAATGCGCGCCAATAGTTCTTTGCCGTCCTTACGCAGTATAGCAGTCTGCCCATCAATGTGGATCTGCGCATCCGTATGCATGGTCCAGAATACAGGTTCACTATGGCCTCGTTTAATTTCGTCCTGAACCACGACCGTATTCCCTTCGATCAAGGCAATGCCGCGTCTAACGGTACCCACGGGCTGGGCATACGGTTCTGAAAGGTCTGCGATTGCAAAGGTGAAATCGGGAAACTGCCCAAACTCTTCGATCTGTGCGCGACCAGTCGTTTGCTGATTTGCAGAATTAAAGGTCAGTGTATTTTGACCGATGGTGGCGGTACGATAATAGTCAAAACGCTTGTTGGTGAAGTAACCCGGTAAGTGATAGTTTCCGATCCCAAGATCAACTGCCCATCGCACGCCATCGGCTTCAAGAACAAATGTTCCGGCATCGAGGTTATTGTGGTGACTGCGCAGTGGCCCTGCCTTGAAGCCGACATAGGTTGCTTGCGGATCATCCCAAGCCGTTCTCATTGTCACAAGCCCTAAGCCGCCAAACCAAAACGAATTTTGCCGCCCGTCGATCGACTTAGCCTTGGTTTTTTGCCGCCAGATCAAATCCAGCGCAATGTGTGAAGAAGGTTTGGAGCCGGAGACACGAAGGTTGTAGTCGGGCCGGTTAAAATGCGACGCAAGCCAAGTCAAAGCGACCAGATCAGTGTTAGTGTCGCTGTCGCCGTAGTTAAACAACATGCCGGACGGTCCGGTCGCATGCGTAAGATAGTCACCAAAATTCGCCATTCCGTCGGTTTTAGACAAATCAAAATCGTGCCCAAGGACAGTTTCCAGAGACGTGATTGCTATTGCCGCATCCCGCGCGGACAAGGCGCCATACATGGGTCCTTCTGGCCACGCCCCATCCGGAGCGAGCATGGCAAACCCATTCCGGATCGAAGTCTGAGCGCTTTCGATAGTCTGCGTCGCCAGCTCTGGCTCAGCTTCAGAGACCGCAAGGGCTGCAACGATCATTCCGGTATTGCAGATGATATTCCAATTAAACGATGCGACTGGCCAGGTGATATCTGCAGTTGCAGTACCATCCGGCAACGTAGTTGGAACCGGCGTAGGATGCACCCAACGCTGCGGGACAACCCATCCCTTGTCGAAATAGGCTTTATCCAGTTTATAGATCCTATTGGCCTCGTTCAGCGCTTTGTCGATAAGAGCTGACCTGATTACGGAGTGTTCGCTTTCATCAAGTGTTTCACCGATCCAGCTGTAGCCGAGCGCAATCGCCAACGTCACTCTGCTTAAGCCCAGGAAATGCTCTGGATGCCAAGTTTCCAGGTCTGCAAGTTGCATAAGCTCCAGTTTGGTTCGTTCAGCATATCGCTTGTCTCGGGTTAGTCGCCACGCCATGCCCAGCGTTGTCAGGCGTTCAACCGGCTTCTGATCAAACCCAACAAATCCCGACTGCAATGTGGAGTCGCGCGCGTTGAGCGCGTCCACAATCGTGGCTCGATCCAAATAAGAATCTGCGGTTGTAAGTAGTGCTTCATAGTCCGAAGCGATAGCAGCGTCTGTTCTGCGAAGGGTTTCAACGCGTTCGACCACGTCATTGGTCAGCATGATTTGCGGCACAACAGCTTCGGACCAAGCACTATTGGTGAAAACAACGATCAGGAACGAGGCCGCAGCATAAGTCGAACGCTGCGACAAAACATTGCCGATGGCCGCGATCATTTGGAATGCTTCCTTTCCTAAAAGATGGCCGAGTCGGCCATCAGAGTTAACATTTCTCACTCGAAGCGACGTTTCTTCTTTCAATCGATCACCTCGAATGTTGTGCATTGAATCTAACCTAAAGAAGAGATCGCAGTCGTCGCTTTCTGGTCCGCAAGTCAGAGATGCCGGTCTGAATCTTCTGATGAGATGGAAGACCCTTGAGTCGCAATTGGCAAGACTTGTGCGCCAAAGAAAATCTCGTTTGTTTAAAATCAATGCCTTGGATGAAAGGGAGTGGCAAAACTATGCGTCGTCTTACCCCTTGCGGCCAGAGGCGTTTGGTTCGTCCAAATCCCGCTGGCCCAAAAACAAAGGCGGCGGGGCAAGCTGCACGATCACCATTTGTAAACAAACCAATTTCATCAGATGAAATTGAATGGTTGGAAAGCGGCCATTCACTACGAAGGAATGCAGTGCCACACACCGGCTTAGAAGCGGAATTTCAAGCTGCTCGATATTCGACCAATTGAAAGTGTCGGTCTGTAGCGGCGGGAGGCGGTCGTTCGTAGCGGCTTTGGAAATATCGAAACATCCGACTGGAGTCTGGTTTCAAGGTTCACTTTCGTTCGTCTCCATCTTCAGTATCTGTGAAATTGTCACTACGATTTCGCTATTTAGGGTAAAGTATCCCCTCATTTGCACCGTATATTGCTTCCCAGATTTCCAGGTAAAGCGTCTGCATATCTCAACGCTTTCAACACATTTCAAAATAGTAAGTGACTTTCAATTCACGTTCACTGACAGTTGACCTGTCATTTTTCGCAAATTGAGTTGGAAACTTGGATATTGGAGAACGGCAACAAAGTGTCTGGGGAAAAAGTTCAACCTGAGCACATTGCCACGCATGATCGGGAATTGAGTGCTGAAGATTTGAAGGTGCGATTTGAGGCAGCTGCTCAGGTCTTGCGTGCGATCGCGGATTCCCCGGATGATGTGCAACCGATAGTCGATCTAATTGTCAGGCTGGCAAAAAATCTGTGTCGAGCTGTTTTTGCCGGGTTAGTTTTGGGGCGCAAGGGCGACAAACTTCAGAGACTTGTGGCGAGTGTTAACCTGCACCCGGAAATCCAGAAATTGTGGGAAGACGGCAAGTACACAATGGAGCCAGGAAACTCGCTTGTTGGGGATGCAATTCTGACCGGTCAGATCAATCGCGTACTGGACATGGGTGACACGGATTTCCACAGGTCAGGTGACGAGCGTTACAAGTTGATTGTCGACAAACACGGATGCCGCAGCAATCTGTTCGTGCCCTTGATGTTGGAAGGTTCTGCGATTGGGTGTCTGATGCTCGCACGCGATGAAGTGCTGGCCTATTCGGATGACGAAGTCGAACTGGTCCAAACCTTTGCTGCACAGGCGGTCATTGCTATCGAAAGCGTGCGCCAATACCGCGAAATTCAAGATCGGCTTGAACGCGAGAAGGCCACCTCTCAGATCCTCGAAGTCATCAGCCAAAGCCGCGATGATGATGCGCGTGTTTTTGACTCGGTTCTTGCGCAAGCAGCGCGAGTATGTGGGGCAGATCAAGCCGCGTTGATATTGGCCAACGAGGCCCGCACACATGGTCGATTGACCGCGGATTGGGGACATGAGCAATCCGCGATGCTCGTTGGTCAGGAATGGCCGTTGGATGGCCCGCTTTCTGCGGCAAAGGCAATTCTAACTGGCAAAGCTGTTCGGATCGATGATTACGCGGATACCGATTTATACCGCTCCGGTGATCCAGTCGCGGTCAACATGGTGGAAATCGAAGGCATCCGATCCCGCGTCGCTGTTCCGTTGATGCTAAAGGGCGAAGCGATCGGTGCGATTGGACTCAGCCGACGTGACGTCCGTCCATTTTCTGACGATGATATTCAGTTGATTGAGGCGTTCGCCAAACACGCCGTGATTGCCATAGAAAACACCCGCCAGTTCCGAGAAGTGCAAGAACGGCTGGAACGCGAGGCAGCGTCGCGCGAGATTTTGGAGGTCATCAGCCAAAGCCGGGATGACGATCAGCCGGTGTTCAATAGCATTCTCAAGAACGCGAGCCGGTTGTGCAAAGCACCGCTTGCTTTCCTTTGCGTCGCAGATCACGAGCGCGGAGTGGCGACGATCCCGGCCAATATAGGTGCGCGCACGGATTTTGATGAGGCACTGCAAGGATTCGTTGAACCCCTTACCCGAACTGAGTTGGTGGCAATCCGCCCTATGATCGATGGGCAGCTCATCCGACAGGACGACATCGCGGATGATCCGCTGTACTATGAGGACCGCGACCCCAAGCGGGTGCAGATGGTTGATCTAGAAGGGGCTCGTTCGGTTCTAGCCGTGCCGCTAATGAAAGACGGCAAGGGGCTCGGCGTAATGGTGCTTTACCGTCGCGAGGTCGCGCCTTTTTCGGACGACGACACAGCCCTTGTTCAGACCTTCGCCGCACAAGCTGTGATTGCAATGGAGAACGTCCGCCAATTCCGTCAAGTTCAAGAGCGGACCACCGAAGTCGAACAGGCGCTGGAATACCAGACAGCCACATCCGAAGTTCTTGAGGTGATTTCAAAATCCCCCAACGAGTTGGAGCCGGTTCTAGAGTCCATTCTGTCCGTATCATCGCGTATTTGCGCGCCAGAATATGCGTTTTGCGCAATGTTGGACGTTGAGGACGGATTATATCGTGTGGCGCTGACGCATGATGTGTCTGACGAGTTCAAACAGTATTTGAATGACAATCCCATTGCGCCAGGCGAAGGCACCTGTATCGGGCGTGCAGCATTGTCTGGCAAGTCAGTCTATATCGAAGACACCAGCCAAGACCCAACTTATGAATGGAAAGAAGCAGCCAAAATTGGTGACTACCTGACCACGCTTGGCGTGCCTCTGGTTAAAAACGGTGTAACGGTCGGTGTCATCGTGATGGCTCACAGCGAAGCCAGCGCGTTCACGAAAAAGCAAATTGGATTGTTGGAGACCTTTGCTTCACAAGCGGTAATCGCAATCAGCAATGCACGGCTGTTTGACGAGGTTCAGGCCCGTACCGCTGAGGTTGAGGAGGCACTTGTCCGTGAGCAAGCCAGCGCTGAGATTTTGCAGGTCATCAACGAAGCATCATCCGACCTGCAACCAGTCTTTGATCTGGTTGTCCAGAAAACCGCCGAACTGAGTGACGCTCAATTTGCGGTACTCGAACAATTTGACGGCGAGCATTTCCAATTCTGTGCCCAATACGGGTTCCCTCCCGAGACCTTAAAAACGCTGACCGCCGATTACCCGCTGAAACCTGCAAAAGGGCATATGGCGCCCTTGGTCGTAGAGACTGGCACCGCACAGCACATGGCCGATGCCTGGTCGTCTGAGTATTTCAATCCGAACCTTGCCAAGGCCGCTGGATATCGGCGTTTGATGGGTATCCCTGTACGGGCTGATGGGCGTATCTGGGGGGTTGTGATAGTTGGGTGGTCAGAACCCGGCGCACCGCAGAAAAACTGCGTCGAACTTGTGCAGGGTTTCGCCAATCAAGCAAGCATCGCGATCGAAAATGCCCGCCTGTTCAACGAAACGCAGACCTCCTTGGCGCGCCAAACGGCCAGTGCGGATATCCTGCGTGTCATCAGCCAATCACCGGATGATGTGACCCCTGTTTTTGAAGAAATTGTTCAGGCGGGTATTCGACTGATCGACTGTGATCTGGCAATTGCCGGGCAAACCGATGGGCAGGACGTTTGGCAAACCGCGGTGGCCACACCGCGCGGATTGGAAAAGTGGAAATCAGACGCCCGCGCGCCTTTGGATGCCGACGACAACACGCCTGCCAGAGCTATGGTTCTGGGCAAAACCCAACACCACAGTTATGGCCAAGACAATCTTCCAGCGCGCGATGTAGAAAGATCAAAGAAACATGGGTACAAGGTTTCGCTGCACGTGCCCATGATGCGCAGGGACGCTTCTTTGGGTGCTTTAACCTTCATTCGTAAAACCGAGAAACCCTTCAATGCGGAAGAGATTGCACTGGCTGAGTCCTTTGCAGACCAGGCTGTAATCGCCATCGGGGGTGCACGACTGTTTAATGAAACGCAAAGCGCTTTGGCACGTCAGACCGCCAGCGCGGATATCCTGCGGGTAATCAGCGAAACACAGTCCGATCTTGAACCCGCATTTGAGGCGATACTCAGCCGCGCGGCAAAGCTCTGTGCCTCACCCATGGCGAGTTTGAACATCGTGAATGAAACGCGCAGCCATGCCGATCTTGTGGCGCATCACGGGGACAAACTTGATGTGATCGAAGTCGGAACAACCAGATGGGAGATGGAACCGGGAGTGTCGATCGCCGACAGCATTCTCGAATGCAAAGCCGTCCACATTCACGATCTCAAAGATACGGACAGATACCGTGCCGGAAATGCCAAGCGACGCATGGCAGTGGATGAGGAAGGAATTCGAACATTCTTGGTGATCCCGTTGGTTCAAAATGGTCAGGGAATTGGCAACATCGCGCTGTATCGTCGCGAGATCAAACCCTTTACCACAGAAGAAATCTCTCTGTTGGAAAGCTTCGCCGATCAGGCCGTTATCGCCATCCAAAACGCGCGTTTGTTCAATGAAACCCAAACCTCGCTTGCGCGCCAAACGGCGAGTACGGATGTGTTGCGGGTGATCAGTGAATCCCCCAACGAGATCACACCGGTCTTTGAGGAAATTGTCAGATTGTCCATCGATTTGATCGGGTGTGACCTTGCTGTAGCGCTGCAAAGCGACGGTACGCAGCTTTGGCAAGCCGCTGTCGCGACACCGGATGGCATTGAAGCAGACTTTACGCAAATCCCATTTCCCATCGATCCCGCCAACAACCTGCCGTCACGCGCAATGTTAAGTGGCAAAAACAATCAGATCGGCCCGGAAACGCCCATTGAAGAATTACCGCCACGAGAACAGGAGATAATCAAGAAGCACAAGTTTAGATCCGCAATGAACGTACCCCTTATGCGCGACAAGGGAAGCATCGGATGTCTGATATTCGTGCGCAATTCAGGCGAGGTATTTGGCGCCGAAGCAATATCCGTCGCTGAATCTTTTGCAGATCAGGCCGCTATCGCTCTGGAAAATGTGCGTCTGTTCAACGAAGCTCAAGAAGCTCGCGAAGCGGCAGAAACCGCCAATGAGGCTAAAAGCGCGTTCCTCGCCACGATGAGTCACGAGATCCGCACCCCGATGAATGCTGTGATCGGGATGAGTGGGCTGATGATGGACACAGAGCTTGACGCCGAACAGCGCGACTATGCCAGCACGATCCGGGACAGTGGTGATGCGTTGCTTGGGATCATCAATGAAATTCTCGACTTCTCGAAGATCGAAGCCGGTCAGATGGATATTGAAACCCACCCCTTCGATCTGCGCGAATGTATCGAAAGCGCGTTGGATCTTATCAGCGGCAAAGCGGCGGAAAAGCAACTTGATCTGGCCTATGAACTTGATGACGCATTGCCGGTTGCGATCAGTACAGACCTGACGCGGTTGCGGCAAATCCTGCTGAACCTGCTGTCCAACGCAGTTAAGTTCACTGAAAGCGGCGAGGTCGTCTTGTCTGTCGAACAAACGGCCAAGAATAGGGACATTCTGGAACTTGCCTTTGTCGTGCGTGACACCGGTATAGGTCTGTCTGAAAAAGGCATGAGCCGCCTGTTCCAGTCCTTCAGTCAGGCCGACAGTTCCACAACACGGAAATACGGCGGCACCGGTCTTGGGTTGGCCATCTCAAAACGGTTGGCTGAATTGATGGGTGGTAGCATGTGGGCCGAAAGCGGCGGGAAGGGGCTTGGCTCCACCTTCACTTTCACAATTCAGGCAAAACCATCCAAACCCATCAAATCGTCATCACGTAATCTGGTGGGGGTCCAGTCCGAGCTGGATGGTAAGCGCATCCTGATGGTTGATGACAATGCCACCAATCGCAAAATCCTGTCGCTGCAAACCGAAAAATGGGGTGCGAAAACAACCACGTTTGAAACGCCCTCTGAGGCATTGGGCGCACTCGGGAAAGGCGACACATTCGACCTCGCTATCCTTGATATGCATATGCCCCAGATGGACGGGGTTGAGTTGGCCAAGAAAGTCCGAAACGCGAACCCGAACCTGCCGCTGATCCTGTTCAGCTCTCTTGGTCCGCGTGAATTGGACCTTGAGGACGGCCTGTTTGTCGCGAACCTCGCCAAACCTCTTCGTCAATCGCATTTGTTTGATACATTGGTCACCTTGTTTGAATCAAATACAACACCGGTCAAAAGGACCAAAATTGATGGCAAAGCGCAAACCGACCCAGAGATGGCCAAGCGTCACCCGCTACGCATCCTGCTTGCCGAAGACAATCTGGTGAACCAGAAACTCGCGCTGCGCCTGTTAGAGCAGATGGGTTATCGCGCAGACCTTGCATCTAACGGGGCCGAGGCCGTCGAAAGCGTTGCCCGCCAACGATATGATGTCATTCTGATGGATGTGCAGATGCCTGAAATGGATGGGTTGGAAGCCTCCCGCCGCATCAACACTTCCTTCCCCGGTGACAACCGACCCCGTATTGTAGCTATGACCGCCAACGCCATGCAAGGTGACCGGGAAATGTGCCTGGAGGCGGGCATGGACGACTATATCGCAAAGCCAATCCGTGTCCCTTCTCTTATCGAAGCCCTTTTGAATGTTCCTAGCCAAAGAACGTGATCCATGACCAACGGCCCCATAGATTTAGATGTTTACAACGAACTCAAAGACGCAACCGGTGACAAATTTGCAGTCGAACTTGTCAGTACTTTCTTGGATGAAGCCCCGGGAATGATGGCCGACTTAACTACGGCACTTGCGGGCGGAGATGCCGATGGGTATCGCCGCGCAGCCCATTCATTGAAATCCAACGCTGCAACTTTTGGTGCGTGTTCATTGGCTGAGTTGGCACGCAAAATCGAACTAGGGGACATGCCAGAAGACGGCGACCTGACGGGCGTGAATACCTTGCAGACTGCATTGGACATGGCTAGATCCACTTTGCAGGACTTGATAAATGGTTGAGTTGTCTGGAAATCTTCTGATTGTCGACGACAACAAGGTCAATCGCCTGCTTCTGTCTCGCAGCGTCGAAATGTTGGGGTATCGGGCTTTGCTTGCTGAAAATGGCCGCGTCGCGGTGAATTTGTTAGCCACGCAAGACGTTGACCTTTTGCTGCTTGATATTGAGATGCCGGAAATGGACGGGTTTGAGGTTCTCGAAGTTCTAAAATCCAATCCGGAATTTCGAGACATCCCTGTCATTGTGACATCCTCTGTTGAGGGGCTTGACAACATCGTTCGCTGTATCGAACTGGGCGCCGATGACTACCTGCCCAAACCCGTCAACAAAACCCTGCTAAAAGCCCGGCTGGCCAGTTGCCTGGAAAAGAAAAGACTGCGCGACGAACAAAAGCGCCTGCTTGAGCGTTTCGCAACCAGCGAGGTGGCGCAGGACCTGCAGAACTCAGGCTTTGCCATCGGGGGCAAACGCGCCCATGCATCCGTTTTGTTTTGCGACTTACGGGGGTTTACCGGTCTGTCTGAACAGCTCGATCCCGAGGCTACGATTGAGCTGCTCAACACTTTTTACACGCTGATGTTTGAGGCGGTCACCAGCAATGACGGGATCGTAAGTCTGATGTTGGGTGATGGGCTGATGGCTCTGTTCGGAGTTCCTCAACCTCTTGAAAACTCTTCCCAAAGTGCTGTTCAGGCGGGGCGGGAAATGTTTGACATGATAGAGACTTTAAATACTGAACGAGCCGGCGAAGGATTAGACGATTTGCGGATTGGTGTTGGCATTGCCACTGGTGAGGTCGTTGCAGGTTATGCGGGAACAGACAACCGGGCGACATATACTTGCATCGGTTCCACCGTAAACTTAGCCGCTAGGTTAGAAGCAGAAACGAAAATTACTGGAAGCCAGTTTCTTATCGATCAATCGACATTTGATCTGCTGGAGGAGGTCGAGGTGGCACGAACTTATAAACGCACCCAGATCAAAGGCTTTGCTGAACCACGAGACATTCACGCTTTGTGACTGGACTGGTCCAGGGGTAAAGTTCTAAAAGTTCCGCTGACTTGCTGCGCAGGACATTTTGCCAAAGTATGTGCAAATTGCTTCCTACACCTTTTGGCCACCTGCCAGTCAAATCATGAGCGACCGTTTCGAGGGAAAACTATCCCAGATCAACTTCGAATTCGGGTCCGAATTTCTCTTGTGGCCAAAACTGGGGTCGATCTGGGATAGTTCGCCCAGACGGGCGCGGAGACTAGCCTCCGTTTGAATTCGCCAACGGAGGCTGGGCAAAGTCATTTGTCTGGGGCGTAAGATCCTTGGCCCCGGTGCCAGGCATCAGTTCAAACCCAATATCGAACTGGTCCAATGTGGATGCCAGTTGGGCCACAACATCCGTGTTGCCTTTGGACTGTGCCGTCCCGTCCGCCAGCAATTCGGTAAGCTTGCGCTCACCTGTCATGACCTTCTCCAGATCGGCGCGGTTCAAACTGATTGACAGATCCGCATTCGGGGCTGTCTGGTCGATGATATGGGTCAACGTGGCATTGCTCATCTCGACCACGATGTTCTCATCCCGGTCCGGAATGGACAGGTTGATGACAAACTCCATACCCGCCGCTTTTGCGCTATTGACGCGAATGGCGATAAAATCCAGCCACATCGACGTTTCCATTGCCCGAATTGTGTCGGGACCCGTGGTTTCGATAGTGGCGCCTTGCGGGATGCCATTGCGCAGCTCATAAGCGGCACCCAGGAACGAGTTGCGGACCGAGGGGCTTTCTTTCTGGTAGCCGATCTGTTCGAACGCATCAGCCAACAAATCCTTGGCTTGCTGGTTGTGCGGTTCGGCATAGACCAGTTTATTCAGAATTTCAGTAGCATGCAGGTATTGACCTGCGTCAAACAACGCCTGTCCTTTGGCCAGGATCGGTTCTGCACCACCCATCATCTCGACAAACAGCGGCGCGCTGTCCTTTGGGGACAAGGGCGTCAAAGTGGTCGGGTTGGCATCCCAATATCCCAGATACCGGTTGATAACCGCACGGCTGTTATGCTCGACCGAGCCATGGTAGCTGCGCGCGGCCCATTGCTGCTGCAGGCTTTCCGGCACCTCATAGACATTGTGGACCTCGTTGATGGTCACACCCTTGTTGGCCAGGTTCAACACGCCGTTGTTGAGGTTGGCATAAGTGTCACGTTGCGCGCGCATAACTTCTTGAATGCGGTCATTGCCAAAGCGAGGCCAGGAATGCGAGGCGAACATCAAATCGGCATCTTGCCCGAATTCATAAAGCGCGTCGTTGATATGCTTTGACCAGCTGAGCGCATCGCGCACCAGCGCACCACGCAGCGTATAGATGTTGTGGATCGTGCCGGTGATGTTTTCCGCCGCCCAAAAGGCATTGAGATCGGGGAAATAGGTGTTCATTTCAGCCGGGGCTTCGGTTCCGGGCGTATTCTGGAAGATCATGCGCACGCCGTCGATAGTAATCTCTTCGTAGTCGTCCGAGACATAGCGGGTCGGTTCGATCAGACCGGTAGTACCGGCAGAGATATTCTTGCCGATCGACTGATCCACGTGACCATGCGGGTCGCGCGGTAGCAGAACACCGTATTGGAAGAACAGGCGGCGGTTCATCACGTTTCCGGCGTAGACGTTTTCTGAAACGGCATGTTCCATAAAGCCTTCGGGCGCGATGACCTCGACGCCATTGGCAACATCTTCATCAGTGATGACACCGCGGACACCGCCATAGTGATCGGCGTGGGAATGGGAATAAATGACCGCTTTGACAGGCAGTTCTCCGACCGTGTCGTTCAGCAGCTTCAACGCGGCGGCGGCGGTCTCTTTTGACGCCAGAGGGTCAAATATGATCCAACCGGTGTCACCCCGGATGAACGAGATATTCGACAGATCAAAGCCACGCACCTGATAGATCTTGCCTTCCAGGATCTCGTAAAGGCCGTAGTTCATATTCAGAATAGCCTGGCGTTGCAGCGATGGATGGATCGAGTCAAAGGCCTGACCGTCTTCGAGCAGGAAGTCATAGCTGCCGATATCCCACGCGACCGTTCCGTCTTCGGTTTTGATCTGACGATAGTCAGGAACTGCAATCAGACCTTTGCGGCTTTCTTCAAAGTCACGCTGATCTTCGAACGGCAGAGAGTCACGCATCTGCTTCTGAAACTCGACAGTGAATTCCGATGGCATCTTACCCTTGGGGTCAAAATGTTCCTGCGCGGCCCCTACACCCCCGGTCAACATCAATAGTGCGGTGGTGAATAGTAGTTTTTGTCGGCGTGCCATGATCAGACAGCTCCTGTCGAAGAGAATTCAATAATCGAAAGCGGCAAGGAAGCGGCTACAAAACCAAATCACGAGGGAAAATCTGGTCGTTCACGTAGAACGGCATCTTTTCGAATACAAAGGCCGTTTCCCTGTCGCTCCGGCGCTTGCCTGCATGGCAAAGTGCTTGCCCGTGTTAGCGAAAGAAATACCGCAGAGAAGTGCGAACATGTTGCTACCTGCCGTTGATCCCCTGTATTACACCCGGAGTCGCGTGTTGATTGTTTGTTTTCTTTAGATTTTTACGGGAATGAGGTTCTTTGGGTGGACATATCGGAAAATGACATTCGGGCGCAGTTGCATTGTATATTGGCCCATCCCGATTTTGCAGCGACACCGCAACGCCGCGCCTTTCTATCCTACATCGTCGAAGAGTATCTGGCGGGTCGCGCTGATCAGATCAAAGGTGTTTCTATCGCTATGTCTGTTTTTGACAGGGATGAGACATTTGATCAGCAAATCGACCCGATTGTCCGGCTTGAGGCACGACGCCTGAGACAGGACATAGATGGCTACTATGCCGGACCGGGCCGGCAAGATCCGCTGCGTCTGACCATTCCCAAGGGAGGCTACGCCCCAAGGTTCGAACGTGTTGCACCGCCTGAACAACCGGGTCTTTTACCCGAGGTCGCGCCACTGGAAATCCGCAACCCCCGACGAATTCCCGCGATCGGTCTTGGTGTTGCCGGGCTATTGGCACTATGCGCGTTGGTCTGGTTTGCGTTTGTTGGCTGGTGGGCATCAAGCCCCTCAGTCTCTGAAGGAGCATTACCGCAAGGCCCTGTCGTGGCTGTCCTTCCGTTTGACACATTAGGTGAGGGGCCGGGATACTTTGCCGATGGGCTGACACAGCAATTGACAAGCGAGTTGGCGCGATTCCGTGACATTTGGGTGTTGCCATTGGGCAGTGGCCAGAGATCGTCCCAAGGGGGCTCTGATCTGCAGGGCCTCAGGACAGAATTCAATGCGGATTTTGCGCTTGAAGGAAGTGTTCTCGACAAGGGCGATACCATTGTGCTGTCAGCCCGCCTCATCGACCTCAAGAGCCAGCGATATGTTTGGGTGAATGACTATTCCACCGGCCGCGCCCCTAGCGAAATCTACTCCGCTCAAGATAATATAATCCGTGATGTAATCGGAAGATTGGCCGGAAAATACGGTGTTCTGACTCAGGATGCGATGAAAACCGCGACCAGAACGCCACCGAGTAATCGCGATGCATATGATTGCGTGCTTAGCTATTACAGTTACCAGATCACAATCGACCATGGCCGTCATCCGGCAATCATGGACTGCATTCAACGATCTCTGGAACAAAGCCCAGACTACGCCGAAGCATGGGCCGTGTTATCCAATCTTTATCTTCAACAAATCCGATTTGGTCTTGGTGGCGACCGCCAAGAGGTGATCGCCGCCGCCTCTGATGCGGCGCGGCGTGCCGTTGAGATAGATCCGAACCTGGCGGCCGGACATTTGATGTTGGCCAATATGCGCTTTGTGCGTGGAGATTTTGATGGGTTTCGCAGGGCCGGTCAGATTGCAGTTGGCCTGAACCCAAATGACAGCTCTGTTCTGGCACATTATGGTATGAGGCTTGCCTTCAGCGGTGATTGGGACGAAGGTCTGGCCATTGTGGATCGGGCCATCGCCTTGAACCCCGTACATCCGCATTGGTACCATTTCCCGCGTATCTTTTATGAATTCGATCAAGGGAATTACCAACAGGCACTCACGGTTTTGGACCAGATTGACATGCCAAACTTCCTTTGGACACACCTTTGGAGCGCGGTTCTGAATGCGAGTTTGGAACGCCAGCAAGAGGCCCAGTCCTCGCTGAATGAGTTGTTATTGCAACGACCCGCCTTTGCATCCGAGGCAAACAGCATTCTGTCAATCTGGCAACTGGGTGATCAGTTCGAGCAAAAGCTGCTAGGCAGTCTTCACAAGGCGGGTCTCGAGATCGACAAATGAATGCTTGCGGTCTGGGCTTTGAACGGTGTTGCTCATGGTTGATTTAGTGTGAGCGTGGATGGGATCTGTTGCGAAATTTCTGACTGAACGAAGAGCTAATACCGAACCCGCGGCTTATGCCGCCAGTTCTGCAAATTGACGAAACGGACAGATTCCGGGCGTGATTTAGTCTTTGTGGATCATGTGCGCCACTTCGATTCCGGTCAGCGTTGTCGCCGCTGAAGCGAAGGTCTTGAACCCTAGGATCGGTCGAGTGCGTCGCTTGATGAAGCGATGGTCCTGTTCCACAATGACATTCAGATACTTCCGCCTGACCATCTCGATTGGAATTGGGCCGCCAAAGCCTTTCAGCATCTTGTTGATGGCTTTGATGCCGGCTGTGTTCGCACCGCTCTTGTTGATGACGATCTTTCGTGGAAGACCATTGCTTTCCAACATTCGAGCGAAGAATTTCGTAGCGGCAGGTTTGTTCCGACCTCCTGAATGCATGAAATCCAAAATCTTGCCGTGTTTGTCGACCGCTCCGTAGAGATAGACCCACGCACCTTTCACCTTGTTGTAAGTATCATCGATCCGCCAGGAGCGGTCACTTGGTTCCTTATGCATGCGCGCTACGTCGGGGATTGCACTGGCGTATTTTGTAACCCAACGGTTCAGCGTCGTGTGATCTACCGTAACGCTAAGATCGGACATGATTTCTTCAAGATCACGGTACGACACGCCGTAGCGGACATAGGAGAAAACAGCAAAGAGGATCAAATCCTTGGGATATTGCGCGCCTTTGAAAGAGATCATGAACGGGCTTTCGACTAGTTGGGACCGAAAGCCATCCACGCGCTAAACCCAAGCGCGTCAGCAGCCAAAAGTTTGCAACAGAGCCCAATTTGTTTTATCTGCAAATCGATTTCTTCTTTAGCATCAGCTCGCAACAGAGGAGCCTCAGATGCCAATCGAAACCATCGAAAACACATGGATCACTCTTGCCGACGGGCGACGGCTTGCTGCGCGCCTCTGGTTACCTGACACGAGCCCGGCCCCGGCCATTCTGGAATACCTGCCATATCGCAAACGAGACGGTACTGCATCGCGTGATGAAACAACGCACACGGTATTTGCTGCAGCGGGCTATGCCTGCATCCGGGTCGACATAGCTGGCACCGGGGACAGCGAGGGGCAATTCGACGACGAGTATTCCGAGCAGGAACTGCGTGATGGCGAGGAAGTCTTAGCCTGGATCGCCGCGCAGGATTGGTGCGACGGCAACGTTGGCATGATCGGAATATCGTGGGGCGGGTTTAACGGCTTGCAACTGTCCTTTCGGCAGCCACCGGCGTTGAAGGCTGTTGTCAGCGTCGCCTCGACCGTGGATCGCTATGCAGACGACATCCATTTCATGGGCGGGTGCCTGCTGAGTGACAACGTGAATTGGGGCGGTCAGATGTTTGCATATCTGACTCGCCCCGCTGATCCGGATCTTCGTGTAGATTGGCGAGAGGATTGGCTAGCGCGACTGCAAACCGTCCCATTCTCGTCTGTGGATTGGTTGCGTCACCAGACCCGTGACTCATATTGGAAGCATGGCTCTGTTTGCGAGGACTGGTCGGCAATCCAAACCCCAGTGTTAGCTATTACTGGCTGGGCAGATGCTTATGTTAATGCGCCCTCTACTTTGGCGGCAAACCTGACGGTGCCGACAAAAGCCATCATCGGGCCGTGGGAGCATCGCTATCCTCATATCTCGAAACTTGGTCCAGGAGATTTTCATTCTGAGGTCATTGGGTGGTTTGACCGCTGGCTAAAAGGTCAAGAGAATGGCGTCGAAGATTTACCTGCGTACCGGACGTATCTGCAAGAACACTTTAATCCGACGCCTAAGAACAGTCCTCGGCATGGTCGTTGGATTGCTGAAACCAACTGGCCGTCACCTAATGTCATTGAACAGGTCTGGAATCTGGCTCCTGGTGGGTTTTCGCAGGAACCGGCTGGTGGCACGGTCACAGTCGCGTCACCTTGCAATGTTGGCGCGGAAAGTGGGTATTTCTGTGCCGGTATGCGGATCGACAACGAGCTCGCGGGGGATCAGGCAAGCGATGATGCCTTGTCGGTTTGTTTTGACAGCGCGCCGTTACAGGCTCCGCTGGAGCTGCTGGGTCGCGCAAAACTGAAGTTTCAGTTTTCGGTGGATCGGCCTGTTGCCCAGCTTGTCGCGCGCTTGTGTGATGTTTCGCCCGACGGCGTTTCGCAACGCATCAGCTATCGGTCGCTGAATCTGTGCCATTACCGAAGCCACGAGACACCCGAAGCGCTACAACCCGGTGAGATTTACGAGGCCGAGATTGCCCTGAATGAATGTGCGCACCATTTGCGCGAGGGCCATGTGTTGCGGCTGGCTTTGTCGACGTCTTACTGGCCGATCGTTTGGCCGGGACCGAATTCTGCCGAAGTGACATTGTGCTTGCAAAACTGCGCCCTGTGTTTGCCAGTGCGCGAAGTCACGCACGAAATTCAAGCCTCCGAACCCGGTCCGGCGCAGGCGTATCCAGTTCTCGCAGTTGAGCAATTGCGCCCACCTTCAGCACAATCAGAACGCTGCGTGACCGATGATGGTCAGGTGGTTCTGGAGACATTTGATGATTACGGCAAAACCCGTGACCCCTACCATGATCTGATTGTCGGCAGCGACGTGCGAATGCACTATGGCATTCACCCTGATGATCCGGCCACTGCAAATTACAAGACCGAATGGAATTTCACCTTTGAGCGGGAGGATTGGCATGTCGCCATATCAACCGAGTGCCGCATGACCTGCGACGCTCAGAATTTCTACCTTTACCGCAAACTGCGCGCCACTGAAGGCGCAGATGAAATTGAAGTTCTGACAAAGGAATGGTCCGAAACTGTTCCGCGTGGGCTTCTCTGATTAAATCCAAGGGAGGATAACAAGAAGATTCAATGGACATAGGCCAATGTTGGTCGGCGGAGGTTTCTGAAAGGCGCAACCGCGCTGGGGGCCGTTACAGCGCTTCCGATGGGGCGGGCGAACCGCGCGTTTGCGGTAGATGATGGTGTTTTGAGGGTGCCCGCTTATCCACTGACAATATGCCCAATGCGCTGATTTGAGTATCACTACCACAGGAACTGTAAGTGGAGGGATCGACGGTATCTATGCCCGAAACGCTGATAGCGGTCTAACATCGGTTTCTGTATCGGGTGCGGTGAAAGGTGGCACCGGAGCCGGTATCGCCACGGAAACCAATGCTGGCGGTTTGACGGTGATCACCCTCAATAGCGGCGCATAGGTTTCGGCCACATCCGGTGATGCGATTACCAACAACGATGGTAACAACCAGGTCGCATTGGCGCCGGGAAATGAAACTGACATTATCATTGCGGATGGGCTGACCACGTGCATCTACGATATCCGCGGCAGCTTTGCAGATAATTTCGAGACCGAAGACTTTGGATTGAACTTGTATGAATTGGATGAATACACGTTCACCGACTACTGAATGATGAAGCAAGGAGACACCCGTGTCAGTGAAAGCTCCATAAAGTCGGAGCTTTCCAACCCAAGCTTGTTACTGCATACGCTCGCCAGACGGCTATTCCGCGAAACCAGGAACGTTCACACTGGCCGTGGTTATTGAATGATAAGTCACATAAAGCGTTTTCATAGTATTCCCACAGTTTTTCGAAAACATGGATGACAGTAGATTACAATTTGAAATAAACAGGACAAAGGCCTTGCGGATGCGCATTTCTGCCGGAAATTTCTTACTTATCAACATTCTTTTGACGGGTGCCTTTTACGTATTCAGCTTCGTCGCGCTTGGTAGCACCGTTCCAAACATCGAATCCACTGGGGCAGAAATCGCTGCGTGGTTCTCGGAGAATGGGTCCAATGCGCGAACATATGCGTGGGCTTCGACCTTCGTGTCTCTCGGCCTGATGATTTTTGCGGGTCAGGTCTCAGTCCTTCTTCCTGCGCCCCATCGTTATGTGTTCTTTGCAGGTGTCCTTGGATTTGCACTGACGGCTCAGGTGCAGGCGTGGATTTGGGCCGGGTTGGCCTATGACCCGAGCGGTTTATCCGAAGGAACAGCACAGATGATATTCGCCATTGCGGCGTTTTGGGGGCCGATTGTGAACGCATCTACGACCGCCATGGCCGGCGCGATTGCTGTGTTGGGCTTTGGCGAACATAGAATAGTTCCACACTGGCTGGCATGGCTTAGTCTGGCTTTTGGAATCGAACAGGCGATTGAAACAATTACGGTTTTTGGGCAATCTGGATTTATTGCACCCGGTGGGACGATGAACATATATCTCGGCGGCGTGTTTGGCTTCATCTGGGTGGGTGGCGTCGTCCGCTGGTCGATGCAAAAACTCAAACGCACGTAAAAGAAGGCGTTTGCCCATCAAGCGGATATGGCGATGTTATGTTCCTAAGCACCGTATGCGGAGGCACGAATATGCCGCGGATCGACACACACATTCACCTATGGGACAACATGCGTTTTGACTACCCTTGGCGTCAGAGCGGTTCATTTACCGAACTGCCTGATACCTATCAGTTGGGTGACGCGATATCCGAGTATTCGCACGCTGAAACCGCATTCATAGCTGTTCAAGCTGAAGTAAATCATACGAATGATCCTGTTGATGAGACCGCATGGATTCAGAACATGGTTGATGAGCATCCGAATGGCAATCGGACCTCGGGGTTTGTAGCCTATGCAAATCTTGCTGACACAATCATAGCACTCACTCTTGAACGGCATTAGCGACACGCAATATGCAAGGGTGTCCGACAAGAGTTCTGGTGGGAAGAATTTCCCTCGCGCCCGGATATCCTCGAAGAGGATATGCTGGCAAGCTCTGCTTGGCGCCGTGGTTTTGGTGCGTTGGCTGACGTCAATGTTTCGTTTGATCTGACGTGCAGGCACACTCAACTCAGCCCATTTGCGAAGTTCCTTTCTAAACATCCTGATATACCTGTCATCGTCGACCATTTGGGATCACCGGTCTTAGGTGACGGCCACGTGCAGGAGGTGTGGCTGGATGGGATCCAGGCGCTCGCCGCACTTCCCAATACGTTCATGAAGATATCGGGCTTGTCCCAAGCGGGATCACATTGGAGTACCAGCAGCATCAGGCCATTGGTCGATCAGGTGCTGGGAGCGTTTGGTTCTGAACGATGCATGCTGGGCAGTAATTTCACAGTCGAGAAGCTGACATCCTCCTACAATGCGGTTTGGATGGCATATTAGGATCTGTTCGCTGACTTGCCTTCGGAACAAAGAAAAACCTGTATAGCGAAACGGCGAAGAGGGCTTATCAGCTTACTACTTAAATCCGTTGTGGCAGTTCAAAAAAAACGAGCGAATGACAGAACCTTACCATCTTCGCCTCATTTCCTTCATCCAGAGCCCAAACCTATTTGATTGATCCCGGCCTCCTTTTGGAAAAATCTGGGGTGAATTGCAGATCAGACACCGAATGCGCCTGTTTTTTGCTGATCTGCCACGTGGTGAATGCGAATGCCCCATGTTTTCGGGGACCACTTCCTACGCCAACACGCGGCAACTTCCAACGAAGTGATGGATCTGAAACGGGATGCCCGTGATCTAAAGGAAGTTATTGCCCAACAGGCCCTGGAATTGCGTTTGCTTAATAAAGAATGGTCGCGGATGGGGATGACAAGGAATGAGATTTCCTGTTCCAAGAAGCTTGAGATCATCCGACTGGTGAAGGGCTCGCATCTCCCAAACATACGTACGCTGGACTGTCCGTCCTCAAGGATGCGCCCAGCTTCGCCTTGTTCATTTTCGCGCAGAGCTGCAATGCATAGGCCAGACCATTTCCAAAATTAGTTATGGACCGTCCAAATGGGGCTGCCCAATAGTTGGTTTCAGAAGCGCAACATAAGTGAGGCAGGGGGGCTTAGAGCCCGGCAACGCCGGACAGTGTCAGATCGCTGACAAGGGCAGCATAATTGCCACGTGCTTCGGCGTCGGCATCGGCGTTCCACATGTAGAACCAATTCAGCATCCCAAAGACAGACATCGTTGTCGCACGCAGCTTGGTCGCGTCCTCGCGGAACGTCTCGGGGGCGACATCTGCAATGATCTCGCTAAGGAACACCACCAAGTCTCGCTGATAACCGCGCAGCAGTTTCTGCTGTTCTTCAGGCAGTGCGGACATGCCACTGGTCTGTACCCGGTGTTCGTCATCGACGCCCTGATAGGCCATCAGAATTTCGTGCACGACCTGATGCAGACGCTCGGCGGGGCTGAGGTCCTGCAGGTTCAAGCCGCAGATTTGATCGCGCAAATGCCGCAGATAGCTGTCGAGCATGTCGAACAGAATGGCATCCTTGCTGTCGTAGTAGTGGTAGATATTGGCTTTTGATATTCCGCATTCGCGCGCCAATTGCGACATCGAGGCCCGATCGAATCCTTCCCGTGCAAACACACGCGCTGCCGATTTCAGGATGCGGGCGCGCTTGTGGTCATGGTCTTTTGCTATTGTACGGGCCAAACCCTTGCTCTCCGTTCTGCCTTACGCGTTTCGATTGTCGATCACTCGGCGGGCCTTGCCCTGACTGCGTTCGACTTCTCCGGGGTCGCCTATATTGATCTCGGTCGAGATGCCAACAACCTCTTTTATCCGGCGCGACAACATCCGCACGGCAGCGGTTTTGCTAAGCTCATCTGCCGCGTCTGGCGTTGCTTCAACGTGAATCCGCATCGCATCCATACGACCCGAGCGATACAGTTCGATCTGGTAGTAGGGCGCAAGGCCGCCAGTGGCCAGAACCTGTTCTTCGATCTGGCTGGGAAAGACATTCACGCCCCGCAAAATGATCATGTCATCCGACCGGCCGGTGATCTTCTCCATCCGCCGCATCGAACGCGCAGTACCCGGCAACAGGCGAGTCAGATCACGGGTGCGATATCGGATCATCGGCAGACCTTCTTTGGTCAGCGTGGTAAAGACGAGCTCTCCCATCTCACCATCAGGCAAAACCTCTCCTGTTACGGGGTCGATGATTTCGGGGTAGAAATGATCCTCCCAGATGACCGGGCCGTCTTTGGTTTCGACGCATTCGTTGGCCACACCGGGCCCCATGATTTCGGACAGGCCGTAAATATCGACCGCGTGCATATCGAAGGCTTGTTCGACTTCGGCTCGCATCGAATCCGTCCAGGGTTCGGCCCCAAAAACACCAACAGAAAGGGAGCATTCGCGCGGATCGAGACCAACCTTATTATACTGCTCGAGAATATTGAGCATATATGATGGCGTAACCATGATCCCGTCGGGTTTGAAGTCGGTAATCAGATCGACCTGCTTTGCCGTCTGTCCGCCGCTCATCGGTACAACCGTCGCCCCCAGACGCTCGATCCCGTAATGCGCGCCCAGCCCACCGGTAAAGAGGCCATAGCCATAGGCATTGTGCACCATGTCTCCGCGCCGCAACCCGCTGGCGCGCAAGGATCGGGCCACCAGATCGGCCCAGGTGTCAATATCGCCTTGCGTGTAGCCAACAACAGTTGGCTTGCCAGTGGTTCCTGACGAGGCATGAACGCGCACGATCTGATCGCGCGATACTGCAAAAAGGCCAAACGGGTAATTGTCGCGCAGGTCGTTTTTGTAGGTGAAGGGGAACCGGGCAAGATCACCGAGGTTTCGAAGATCATCCGGGTGCACGCCCGCCTCATCGCAGCGCTGGCGATACATTGGCACATTGTCATAGGCGTGACGCAGTGACCATTTCAACCGGTCCAGCTGGAGCGCCCGAATTTCATCGATCGAGGCGATTTCGATCGGATCAAGATCCGCCTTGTTCGGAGTAAGATCCTTCATGCTATCCCCCTCGTATCAGGTCTCATCAAAAACCGGGCCTTTGACCGCGCGGGAAAACCCACGAAACTCGGCAATCTTTTGGCCGGTCTGATTGGTTATTGTGACATCATATATGCCGCTGCGACCGGTCAGACTTTGCTCTGTCGCGCGCGCCGTCAGCAGATCGCCGGGCTGGGCGGGGGCAATGAAACTGATCACATTGTGCTGTGCGACTGTGGACTGATTGCGGCTGTTGCAGGCAAAGGCAAAGGCGCTGTCGGCCAGCATGAAGGTGACACCTCCGTGGCAGATGCCATGTCCGTTGCAATGGTGGTCGGCGACCTGCAAGGCAAGCGTCGCGGCCCCCTCGTTCACCTCTATCAGTTCCATGCCCGCCCATTTCGAGGCATTGTCCCGCCCCCACATTGCGGTAGCTGCCTTTTCGGCGCGATCCTTCGGTGTCATCTCATTCACCTCGGAAAACGGGCGCGCGCTTTTCCAGAAATGCGGTCACGCCTTCCGCATAATCTGCGCTTTGCCCGCAGGTTTTCATCGCATCCGCTTCAACCTCCAGATGGTCAGTCAAGGTATTCACGGCAGCGGTCTGAATGGTCTGTTTGGTAAGCCCCAGTCCCAGCGTTGGCCCGCTGGCAAATTTTTGCGTCAGCGCACGGGCGTCGGCCATCAGATCAGCATCGGGGACGGCTTTCCAGATCAGCCCCCAATCTGCGGCCTGTTGCGCGGGCAGGGGTTGCCCGGTCAGGGCAAGGCCTTTGGCGCGTGCTTCGCCCAATAGACGCGGCAAGTGCCAGCTTCCACCCGTATCGGGAATCAGACCGACCTTCGAAAACGACTGGATGAACCTAGAGGATTCGGCTGCGAGCACCACGTCACACGCCAGTGCAATATTCGCGCCAGCTCCTGCAGCGACACCGTTTACGGCGCATACGACCGGAAAGTTCAGAGAGCGTATCAAGCGAACCAAAGGGGCATAGAACGTGCGGACCGTATGACCCAGATCGGGTGGTCCCTCCATCGTGGCGGGATTGCGGTCACCCAAATCCTGCCCCGCACAAAACCCTCGCCCGGCGCCGGTCAACAGCACAGCTCGGGCGCCTTCATCGCGCGCCGACTCAAGCGCAGACCGCAGGGCAAGGTGCATCTCGTCGGTAAAGCTGTTCAAACGATCCGGACGGTTCAGTGTGATTTCCACCCATTGACCATGATTGTGTGAAATAATCGTATCAGACATACCCGGTTCGCTTTGCATAAGTTACAATAAATACCTTGCATAAACCGAACGGTTGGTCAATAAATTCTGTAGCTCATTGTGACTCGGCGATCAGATAAGCGCTTTAGCAGGCAAACTGCTCAGCTTTTCTCGTCGTTGATAGTTACAAAACGCACCGTTAACATGTTCACGACTTGCGCTTTTGAGGAGGAGATCCGGTCATGAAATTCACCAAGCTCACCACGCTATTGGCTTCTGCAACGCTGGCGGTGTCCGGCACCGTCGCTTTTGCGGCCGACTACACGCTGACGATTTCCAGCTGGGCACCGCCCACCCATGGCATCAACGCGAAGATGTGGCCCAAATTCGTCGAGATGGTGGAAAAGGCCACCGATGGACAGGTCACTGCGGAACTGAAGCTGGGTATCGCCCCGCCACCCGCACAGATGGACCTGATCATGGACGGCGCTGCCGATGCCTCGATCATCTTCCACGGCTACCAGCCGGGCCGCTTTGTCACCACCAAACTGATCGAGCTACCGGGTTATGAAGGCTCGGCCGAGGACGCCTCGGTGGCATACTGGCGCGCATACGACCAGCACCTCAAAGCGGCTGACGAACATCGCGGTGTAAAGGTCATTGCTTTGCACACCCATGGTCCCGCACAACTGCATTCCAGTACACCCGTAACCTCTCTGGAGGAGGTATCGGGTCTGAAGGTGCGTATCCCCGGCGGTGTAGGCGGTGACGTTGGCGCGGCACTTGGCGCAACCGGCATTCAGGTGCCTGCTCCGAAAGTCTATGAAACGCTGGCGTCCAAAGCTGCCGACGGCGTTGTCATGCCGCTGGAGTCCCGCAAAGGTTTCAAGCTGACTGAAGTGGCGCAGAACGTCTATGAAATGCCCGGTGGGCTCTATCGTGGTTCGTTTGCGTTCATCATGAACGAAGACACCTTTGCCGATCTGCCCCCAGAACTGCAGGCAGCGCTGGAGGAAAATGTGTTTGGCGAACCGCTAAGCCGAGAGATCGGTAAAATCTGGGATGAGATCGACGCTACTGGCCGCGAAGCCACTGAAGCTGCCGAAGGCAATGCCATCAACGCCGCCAGCGACGCGGATAAAGAGAAATTCTCGGCCATCGCCGAAGACATTCGTGGCAAGGTCATTGCCGAGGTTGATGCCGCAGGCGTCGATGCACAGGCCGCCTACGACATGATCAAATCGGAAATGTCCTCGAACTGATCTAATGCGGGGCGGCCACACACGCCGCCCTGACTTACCTTGCGTGAGTTTCCCATGACCCCGATAATTCAGCTTGTGCGACGCGCCAGTGCCCTTCCCGTGATCGTGGCGTGCATCGCTCTGTTCATCCTGATGGCAATGACCTTTTGCGATGTGATCCTGCGCTCGGTCTTCAACGCACCCATTGAGGCAGCGACAGAGTTAACGCGTATTCTTATGGCCATTCTGGTGTTTTCGGTTCTGCCGATTGTCTCCACGACCAACGGTCACATTGCTGTCGATCTCACGGACGGTTTTTTCAATCGCTTACACCTGTCTCATGCACGAGACGTCGTGATCTATGTGCTCAGCGGCATCATGTTGTTCTGGCCGGTTCAACGCGTCTTGGTATTGGCCGAGCGTGCGCGGGATTACGGGGATGTGACCGAGTATCTCGCGATCCCCACCTACCTGATCGGCTGGTTCATCGCACTGTCCGTCGCCATCACCGCGCTGGTGATGATCGCCACTGGGCTACTGAAAGCGTTCGCCCCCAACACCCTCTCGGAGCCCCTGCAATGACCGCTGCGCTGATTGGATTTGCGATTGTCTTGATCCTGGTGCTGGTGCGCCTTCCCATTGTCTTTGCGATGGGGCTGGTCGGCACATTGGGTTTCGCATATGAACGCGGCGGCTCGATCCTGTCCGAGCGCGGGCTGAAGGCTGCCATGTCCATGGTCGGTCGCCAGATCACCGACACCGCACAAGATTATGGTCTGTCCGTTATTCCACTGTTCATCCTGATGGGTCTGTTCGTGAATAAGGGTGGTATGGCGCGTGAGCTCTATGCGGTATCTAACGCCTTTCTGGGGCATATGCGCGGTGGCATCGCGATGGCAACCGTTGCGGCCTGCGGTGGGTTCTCTGCCATTTGCGGATCGTCACTGGCGACTGCCGCCACCATGTCCAAGGTCGCGATGCCGCAGATGCGGCGCTATGGCTATTCTGATGAACTGTCGACCGCTTCAATTGCAGCAGGTGGTACGCTGGGCATTCTGATCCCACCATCAGTCATTCTGGTCATCTACGGGCTACTGACGGAAACTTCGATCGGAAAACTGTTCATGGCGGGCATCATTCCCGGCATCCTTGGCATCCTGTTCTACCTCTTTGCTGTGCGCTGGACGGTTTGGCGCAACCCTGAGGCCGGTCCGGCAGGGGAACGCGCCACTTGGTCTGAACGCATCCGTGCGCTTGGTTCGGTCTGGGCCGTGTTGCTGCTGTTCTTTCTGGTGATTGGTGGGCTTTACGGAGCCTTCGATTTTGAGCCTCTGAACGTGACCTTCTCACCCACCGAGGCTGCAGGCATGGGTGCTGCAGGAGCCTTCCTGATCGCCCTGTTTCGCGGTGGCCTTACAGTTGGCTCAACCTTTGAGGTGTTGAAAGAGACCTGCTTTACGGCATCTGCTCTGTTTGCCGTATTGATTGGCGCGCAGATTTTCTCGAATTTCATCAACTTGGCCGGATTGCCCGAAGCATTGATCGCGATGGTCACGGCCTATGATGTGGCGCCGTTTGTTGTGATCCTGATGATCCTTGGCATCTACATCATTCTGGGCTGCGTATTCGAATCCCTCTCGATGTTGTTGCTGACTGTCCCGATCTTTTTTCCTCTGGTCACATCATTGGGATATGACCCGATCTGGTTTGGCATCGTCGTTGTGGTTGTCACCGAAATCTCTCTGATCACTCCGCCTGTTGGACTGAACGTCTTTATCCTGAAAGGCGTAGTTGGCGACGTTTCGACTGGCACCATTTTCCGCGGCGTCACACCGTTCTGGATCGCCGATATCTTCCGCCTCGCGCTAATCGTGCTGGTGCCCATCGTGGTTCTATACCTGCCGCAGCAAATGGGCGCGTTGGGGCACTAAGCCCCGCCTCATCAAACAGGAGAACACCATGTCCCTGCTTCAGATATCCAGCTTTGCCGCTGGCAATTGGGTCGCGCCCGGAGAGGGCGCACGCATCATCGCGTCCGCCATTACTGGTGCGCCGTTTGCCACCGCAGGAAACGCAACGCTTGATGTTCAGGCTATGCTGGATTACGCGCGCACCACCGGCGGTCCCGCCCTACGCAAGCTTACGTTTCATGACCGTGCGAGGATGCTCAAAGCGCTGTCACAAGAGCTCTCGACGCATAAACAAGCACTCTACGACCTGAGTTTCGAGACCGGAGCCACTCAGAAAGACCACCTGATCGACATCGACGGTGGCATCGGCACAATGTTCGTCTTTGCCTCTAAGGGTAGGCGCGAGATGCCGGACGCTCAGGTCTATCTGGACGGAGACACCGAGCAGCTCTCGCGCAATGGCACCTTTCTTGGGCAGCACATCTGCACCCCATTGCAAGGCGTGGCGGTCCATATAAACGCATTCAACTTCCCGGTCTGGGGGATGCTGGAAAAGCTGGCTCCGACCTTGTTGGCGGGCGTTCCGGCCATCGTGAAACCGGCCACCAACAGCTGCTATGTCACCGAACTGGCGGTGCGCATCATGCTGGACAGCGGCATTCTACCTGCAGGTGCGCTACAGCTGGTCTCGGGCGGGTTGGGGAACATGCTGGATCATCTGGGTTGCCAGGATGTGGTTAGCTTCACCGGCTCTTCTAGTACCGCGCTGATGCTGCGCCAGACGCCCGCAATCCTGCAGAACTCGGTCCGCTTCGTGGCGGAACAGGACAGCTTGAACGCCTCGATTCTTGGCCCGGATGCGGTTTCAGGAACACCTGAATTCGATCTGTTCGTCAAAGAGATCACTCGCGAGATGACCACCAAGGCCGGTCAGAAATGCACAGCCATCCGACGCATCATCGCACCCGATGGTCAGGTCGATGCGGTGATCACCGCGCTCTCGGGTCGGTTGGCGAAGATCACCATCGGTGACCCTCGAGCAGAGACCACGCGCATGGGGGCGCTTGTGTCGAACGGTCAAAAAGCCGACGTGTTGGAAAAAGCCGCTCTGATCGGGCAAGAGGCCGAACGAGTGTTCGGCAATCCCGACGCATTCGAACTGCATGGCCCCGAATCCGGCGCCTACGTTCCGCCAATGCTGTTTCACTGCGCTGATCCCGACAACGCGCAGCGGATCCACGATACCGAGGCGTTCGGCCCGCTCTCAACCCTCATGGGCTACCGCGATCTGGATCATGCGGTGGCGTTGGCCAATCGCGGGCAGGGGTCTCTGGTCACATCTCTGATTACCCACAACAGTGATGTTGCGCGCGACGTAGTGATGGGGGCCGCAGCCTACAATGGGCGGATTTACATCAACGACCGCGACTCGATGGCGGAATCGACCGGCCATGGCTCGCCGCTGCCGCATATGGTGCATGGCGGGCCGGGTCGCGCGGGCGGCGGCGAGGAATTGGGCGGTGTGCGCGGTGTGAAACACTATATGCAGCGCACCGCGATACAAGCCTCACCACGTATTTTGACCGAGGTTGGTTCCAAATGGGTGCCCGGTGCACCTGAAATCAAAGGCCCTGCACATCCCTTTACTCGTAAGTTCGGCGAGCTGCGATTAGGAGAGACGCTGCACACCGCCTCACGCACGATCACTCTGGAGGATATCGAACACTTCGCCAGTTTCACCGGCGATACGTTCTATGCCCACATGGACGAAGACGCGGCGGCGCGAAATCCCTTTTTCCCCGGTCGCGTAGCGCATGGCTATCTGTTGCTCAGCTTCGCGGCAGGCTTGTTCGTTGAACCGAATGAAGGGCCGGTGCTTGCCAATACCGGTCTGGATGGGTTGCGGTTCATGAAGCCTGTTGTTGCGGGCGATGACATCAAAGTTCGTCTAACGGTTAAAAACAAGACCCTGCGGAATGACGAATATGGCGAAGTGCGCTGGCACGTGACCTTGACCAATCAGGATGATGAGCCGGTAGCGGAATATAAGCTGTTGACTATGAACGCCTGCTGAGCGCTTGCATATACCTGTTTTTCTTATTGGAACTGGCAGGTTAAACTGGCCTTATGACCAAACAAACCTCGTGGTTCGAAACAGCCGTGACCGAACTGGCGGACCCGCAGGATCAGCGGGTATGGTCCATCATCGTGTCTCTGTTCGGTGATATGGCACAGGACCCAGGTGCGCAGATTTCCGGCAGCGCGTTGACGCGGATTATCGAACCGATGGGCATTAAACCTGAAGCCATCCGCGTTGCCCTGCACCGTCTGCGAAAGGATGGTTGGATTGACAGCAACCGGATCGGCCGCGTCTCGCGTCATGTGTTGAGCGAATTCGGGCGAACCCAATCGGCGGCTGTTACTCCTCGTATTTACGCCCGCGGATCAACACCCGCCGGGCGCTGGCACCTGTTGATCGCCGAAGATGGCAAGACGCAAGTGCTTGAGGACGTCATGCTGAACCACGATTACACCCCGATCAGTCGGGGGGCGGCACTGGGGCCAGGGTCTGCCCCGGATCAGTGGGATGGGCTTCTAGCACTTGATATTGCACCTCGGGCGGCGCCGGCCTGGCTGAAGGATCGTTTGTGTCCGCAAGATCTGCGTACGTCCTGTCAAGCGCTGCTGGATGCAGTAGAAAATGCCACGCGAACCCGGCCGGACGGATGGTCGCCTACACCACTTCAAAGCGCGACGCTGCGCACGTTGTTGGTGCATCGATGGCGAAGGGTAGTGCTCCGCCAACCCGACCTGCCCGAGGTCTTTTATCCGCCGGATTGGGTTGGTCCTGCGTGCCGGGATCGTGTCTTCGATCTTCTCGATGTTCTTCCGCGTCCCCCGGCCGAAACGCTCAGCGGCAGCGGTTGACTCGTAGGCAACCTGTTCAGAACATAGCTCGGTCCTGTATCATATCGGGTTAACACCCCAACGATGAATTGCGGGAGGATCTGGAACAGGTATGGCAACAAAGACCGATATGCTCATCATCGGTGCGGGATTTTCCGGGCTTACAATGGCGCTGGAGGCCTGCAGACGTGGCATCTCGGATATTGTGATACTGGAAAAGGCCGGCGACATCGGCGGCACATGGCGCGAAAACACCTATCCCGGAGTCGCCTGCGATATCCCCTCGCACCTCTATTCGATGGCAACGCATCTGAATCCGCATTGGAGCAGGGCCTATGCCGGTGGTGCAGAAATCCAGTCCTATCTACAACAGGTTGCCCGCAGCGAGCGGCTGTATGATCTGTGCAAATTCCATCAAGAGCTGAGATTGGCCCGTTGGGATGGTGCGCGTTGGCAGGTTGAAACGGTCGACGGTCATCGCTGGTCCGCCCGGTTTCTGGTTTCAGCTATTGGCGCTCTGCACATTCCCCGGATACCGGATATTCCAGGGGCTGACAGCTTTCCGGGCCCCAGCTTTCATTCGGCTGAATGGGATCACAGCATAGCGCATGACGGCAAACGGATCGCCGTTGTCGGAACCGGGGCATCAGCTGTGCAATTCGTGCCTGAGATAGCGAAATCGGCCCAGCATATCACCATCTTTCAGCGCAGCGCGCCCTATGTTCTGCCTCGCCCGGACGGGCCGATCGCGCCCTGGGTGCGACGCCTGTATCAACGCGTGTCTCTACTGCCCCGCATCCGCCGTCATCTGATATATCTGTTGTTCGAATTTCGACATCGTGTTTTTCGCGGAGAGCCTCGCGCAGTTGCGTTCGCCATGAAGATGTGGCGGCAAGCGATGGACGGCGCAATCTCCGACCCGGAGCTAAGAGCCGCTCTGACCCCGGATTACGCGATCGGCTGTAAACGTATTCTCAGTTCGAATGACTGGTACCCAGCGTTGGTGCGCGACAACGTTGAGGTTGTTCCCCATGGCGTTGCCTCGATCAATCAGGGTGAGATCACCGCAGCCGATGGCACCAAAAGCAAGGCTGACATTCTGATCTGGGGCACCGGTTTTCAGGTCACAAACGCGGTTGAGCGCTTGAACATCATTGGCGTGAATGGTCTGACGATAAAACAGGCCTGGACCGGTGGTATGGAGGCTAATCTGGGCACTGCAATTGCCGGATTTCCGAACCTGTTCATGTTATTGGGGCCACATACCGGGTTGGGCCACAACTCGGTCGTGCTGATGATCGAGGCGCAGGTCGCCCATATCGGGCGTGTTCTGGCCGCCATGAGCAGACAAGGTGTTCGTATCGTCGAGCCCGATGCTGACAAACAAGCCAGATTCACGCAAGAAATGCAGGATCGTCATGCCAGCAGTATCTGGCAAGCCGGGGGGTGTACCTCGTGGTATCAGGACGCCAATGGGCGCAACACGACGCTGTGGCCCGGGACCGTAGCCGAATTCCGAAAGCGCATGGCGCGATCAGGGTTGGAACAATACCAGCTGATCTCTGAAATGGGTGGTGATATCAAATGACAATAACACTGACGATTGCCGCTGTTCTGGCGGGTTTCCTGCTGGCCATGGCGTACTGGACACACCGCCTTACCCGTCAGGGTGTCAAAATGGTGCCGCAACTGGGTCAGATCGTTCCCGTCAAAGGAGGCAGCATCCATTACGTTGAAAAGGGCGACCCGGCCGATCCAACACTTGTCATGATTCATGGGCTGTCGGGGCAACTGCAGCATTTCACCTACGCGCTCGTGGATGACCTAGCCAGTGATTTTCACGTCCTTGCCGTGGATCGTCCAGGGTGTGGTTATTCCAGTCGCGATAACGCCGAGCTTGCAGCGCTGCCCGAGCAGGCCCGCATGATCCACGAATTCCTCGAACTCAAAGGTATCGCGAATGCTACTCTGATCGGACATTCGCTTGGCGGCGCCGTTGCTCTGGCCATGGCGTTGGACTATCCCGACCAAACCCATGCTCTGGCGCTGCTGTCGCCGCTCACTCAGGAAATGCCCGGAGCGCCCGCCGTCTTCAAGCCGCTTGAGATTCGCACCCAGTGGTTGCGAAATCTGATCGGCTACACGATCGCTGTGCCGCTGGCGCGCAAAACTGCGCCTCTGGTATTGCGTGACGTTTTCTCGCCAGAACCAGCGCCAGCAGATTTTCTGTATCGCGCGGGTGGCGCCCTCGGATTGCGCCCTTCGGCTTTCATCACCGCCTCGCAAGACGTGATCGGCGTCGAGACGAGCATAGGCGCGCTTTGCCGGCGATACAAAGACTTGCAAGTAGGCGGAGGTATCCTGTTCGGTGCCGCCGATCCGGTTTTGGCAGCGGACATACACGGCGTGAACATGACGCAATACGGGTTGGCATTGGACATCCTGAACGATCGCGGGCACATGATCCTGATCACGGCACCCGATATTTGTGCGGATTTCATCCGTCGGGTCGCGGGTAAATCTGCTGATGAGGCGACGAAAATCGACGCCTGAGCAAGTTTCTCCAAAGATTCCTTGCAGGCGTGTTTTCCCTCTTGACCCTTCCCGACCTCTCGCTTAAATCGCCTGACACTTATGGCGGAGTAGCTCAGTTGGTTAGAGCAGCGGAATCATAATCCGCGTGTCGGGGGTTCAAGTCCCTCCTCCGCTACCAAATTCCCACACAGATAAAACACCAATAAATCAAAGGCTTTATCCAACCCGGACCGCCGTCTAATGCAGGTTGGCACTGGACATTTTAGCATGTCAAAATCGTCGAAATTTTGGGTTTTCGCACATGTAGGAGTGGAAAATGAGTGGAAAATCGGACGGCTAAATGGTGGCAAAGCGACTCAGTGAGTACCCGCGTTAGTGGGATTGAGTGTCGTCACCTTCATTTCGCTCTTCTTCTGCTTCACGGTTTTCCTCTTTGTCCAAGCCACGCCGCCTGCGGATTTCATCAATCAGCGGCTTGTGGAGTCCCGTTGGGTGCGGGCGACCTTTGTAAACGTAGGTCATGTCTTTCCTCTCAATTAGTCGATCTGCGATGCCGCACGCCGTCCGCTACGGGCTGCATCGGCTGCGATCTGCTTTTGACTACGGCGGAAGCTGTCTGCATCCTTCGTCTGGATATTAAAGGTCTGCGGTTGATTGATCACGGTACCGCCGCCGCTCGTGCCACCAGCCATTTCGACGGGAATTTTGCGCCCCTTGCTGAGCGGAATTACCGCTTCATTCGGGTGCAAAACCGCTGGGATTCCTGAGGTGTTGGACGTGCCTTCGGAGAAGTGAGGCGCATGGCGGAACGCGGCTGGTGAAACCATCGGCCCGGTATTTACGGCGACAGGGCTGCTGGTCAAACCCCCTTCGGCAGCGAAGAACGAACCGATGAGCGCGCCGAAGTTGAAGCCGCCGCCACCCCCGCCCGCGACGTTGCCGCCAAGCATGCCAATCAGTTCTTTTACCGCCATGTCTGCGATAATCCGGGTAGCGGTTGAAAGGATGGACTGGCCCAGTGCCTCAAAGTCCATCTTCCCGGTCATAGCGAAGTTTGCGATGGCATCAGAAAGGGACCCAAAGACCTGCGTTTCGATCTTTTGTCCGGCTTCCGTCCAAGACGGTACGGACGCTATCCAGTCCTTTACGGGATCGCGAGCGAGACGCCGCAACTCTTCGTTCAAGACCTGCGCCGCTTCAAACTGCCGGATCATTGCGGACGTCTGACCATCAATGGCACCACCGCCCAACGACATTGCCGCTGCCATCAATTCGGCAGATTCACGTGTAGTGGCCTGCCCGGTAGCCAGAAGGTCCAGAGCCGCGTTTTCCTGACCAAGCTTGAAGATGCGGTCATTGACCTGTTTGGACAGTTTTTCGAGTTGGCGGGACTCGTCGCCCAGAGCTTCGATACGTCCACCTCCGCCTTTTCGGTCGGGCTTGTTCTGGTCACGAAGCTGCTTTTGTAGCGCCGATTGTTGTTTTGCGGCTGCTTCCAAAGCCGCAATCTCAGCCGATGCGTTGGCGATCTGGTCAAAGCTGACGCCACCACCGCTCTGAGCCGCGTTGACCATGTCCTGCAACTGCACTGTACGGTTCGCAGCAGCGGCGCTCAGACCTTCGGAAATCTGCAATTCAAGGCTGCGGTTGGTGGCGGCAATACTTGCAAGCTGACCCGTCACGCTGCCCTGCAATGTGCTGAGCGCTGAAGGCACTGAACCAAGATTGGCGAGCAAATCGGCGGCGGCATCGGCAGCGGCTCCCAACTCTGCAGACAATGTGCTTGCCGCACTGCTGCTACTGCGAGTGGCGTCGGTGTTTCCGTTGTTCGCTGCCAAGAGGCGCAGAGCTGCATCTTCGGCCTGAACAAGCTGAGCCAGTACACCCCGCGCGCCGCCTTCTGCACGGTCCAAACCGCCCGTTGTATCTTCCACGGCCTTGCGCAGCTTTGATACAGCTTCTGCCTGTTGTTCGAAAGTTCGGGCACTTTCTACTCCGCGCATGAGTTCAAGGAAGATACGCGCGCGGTCATTTGTGGTATCGAAGGCGCGACGGATGGCATCGATATCCGTGGTAAAGAGATTGCCGTCACTGGTCAGGGCATCGCGGAGGCTTGCCACCATGTCGCTGTTGGCAGTCGCCGCATTCAATTCCGCAACCTTGTGCAAGCGTTCAAGATGGGCATCCAATTCGCTGTTGAGCGCACCGTATTCCCGGCGAAGCTGACGGATGTTCCCGCCTGACATGTTGGACGTCGCACGCTGCAAATCTGAGATACGCGAATTGGCGTCAGACAGTGCGTCAGAGAATGACTTGGTTTCTTCACCGGCAGCAAAGAACCATTTCGCAATCGCGGTTCCTACGGCCACAGCGCCGACAGTCAGCAAGGTGAGAGGTGACAGGAGCGACGTAAAACCTGAAAGCAGCGTGCGGAAAACGCTACCCCCCGATGCCTTGAGCGCCGCGAACTGACTAGCGAGCTGTGAACCCTGCATGAGGGAAATTTGCCCTACGCTAGCAAATCCCATTTGAGCTTGGACAAGTACATCAGACACTTGATGCCCAACCATGATGCCCTGTTGTGTCGTGGAAGCGGAACGCTTCATGGAAGCGGTATGTTTATCGACTGCGGCGGTATTGCCTGCAAGCTGTTGCGCAGCGCGCTGACGCGCGTCACCTGCAAGCTGGGCAGAGATTGCCCCCTCACGCTCAGCAAGGGCAATCTCTTCCAGTGCATTCTCGTATTGCTTTGATGCTGAATAAAGTGGGTTGTACTTAGCCCGCAGCCGATCCAGAGACTCGGCCTTGGTCGAAGCGGCACGTGCTGCCTCTTCGGTTTGGCGCGCGAGTTGTGCTTGTTCGCCGCGCAAATGCTCGGCGGCGACGGTGTTTTGCAGCAGGCTGCTGCGCAAATCGTCAAACTGAGACTTTGCAGAGCGAACATCCAAGGTGCTTGTGGCGTTCACGAGATTGGACTGCATGCGCGTGAGCGCGGCGTCTATCTGCGCAATGCCCCGTGCATCACCGAGATCATCCATACGCAATGCAAGGCGCTGTGCGGCTTGCTCAGAGGTGCGGAGGGCCGATGCGGATGCAAGGGCGGTGCGCTGGATCGTGGCGGCGGCTTTATCGGAGGCAGTGCTGAGCTTTTCAGTTTCTGTACGTGCCCGCGTTAGCGGGGTCACATCATACTCGGGCCTGATGTTCTTGAGCTTGGTGAATGCCCCCGTCGTATCTCGCTCAAGATCGCGTACCGCCTTCTTGATCGTCGCGATTGCACCTGTGAATTCGCGGGCACCGTTCTTTGCGGCACCAGCATCAATCTTCAACCGAAGTTCGTGGGTCTCAGCCATTTAGGTTCATCTTTCTGTGTGGAAAAAGCGGCGAGGTACTTTGCACGCCCCACACGGGTGCAAAGTACCTCACCGAAGTTGGCAACATCGAAGGAGTGGGAACCCCTTTTCGACAGCCCCATTTTACCACAGAAGGGCACAAGCTCCTAAAATCGCAAACAAAAACGGGTCACAAACTTAACAGATTTTGTTAAGTCGATTTCGGGAATTTTGAAAATTTTCTGAGGCCGATTTGTGAATCAAAGATGGGGGGGGTCGGTTGCTGGTGGGTCCCTCCGGGTGCAACCTCGGGCGCTGATGTAAACTTAGTTGCTTAATAGGTTGTACAACTAGGTGCCCACAGGTACTGCAGCCCCATAATCGGGAAAGACACCCCATATATTGGGTCCCTCCGATGATTTTATACTATATATAGCACCTCATGCCGCTGACGCGGACGTTTTCCAAGTCTCATCGTCAGGTGAGACATGATGTTAACCAATCAGCACCCTAGATGTTGTCGATTCAGGTGGAATCCGACAAGATTTGGTAGCGTTTCTGGATGTTAGTGTGGCCCGCGTTAGCGGGTCGGTGTTATCCCCTGTTGCCCATGCTATACTGGCCTTCCGAGGTGCGGTGGCTAAGTCGCAGAATCTCCATTATGTTAAATATCATATTTTTTAATTTCAATAACTTAGATGAAATTGACGTGCTTTCCGCAAAGCGCACAAGATTGTTTCTCAATCGACACCATCGTAACTCGTTGTAATTGCTTTACTTTAGCGATTCTCACGGATTTCCGTAGGTGATCTGGTGCGTCCGCGTCAGCGGTTCGGCTGCGCAGTCAATCCGGTTGGTTTTGTATATACATTGGATGTGCAAATTTGAGAGTTTACACGTGCCGCGTCAGCGGCGACTGATTGGCCATAAACAATTTAGATCGGGTCAGTTACCTTTCATAAAACCAACTGCTCCCGAGACCCCGTTCCCCATAGTTTCTAGGTCTTTTTCTTCGAACTTCCTGAAGGCTCCAACGAACAATGCAACCGTTATCGTAGTGATCGAAGTGATCGGGGCCACCACCATCGCAACCGAGAAAGCCGGACTGGCGAACAGAAACGGGCCCCAAAATGCGCTGTGCACAAGATGCCAAAGGATTGCCGCCATGCCTACGATAACCACCACGCCAGAAACAACAGCAATCCACTTAATGGCGTACCTTTGGCCTATTTCACGCCTAGCGAGTTTGCTGATTGCTGCCTCGGCCTCTAGAAGCTCGTACTCTAGTTCCTCGCGGCGATTTTCACGCGAAGGTCCTTCTGGCTCCAAATCTGGGTCAATTGGCGGGATTTCATCAGACATTCGCGGCTTGCCTGTCAGCCTCCGCTCTCTTCATTACGTAGTGCTGCTTGATCAATTCGTCAGGGATGACCGCATGATACCCGCCTGATTTTGTTGCAATATCCCAAGGTCCACCGGACACATGCGTCAGATCAGAAAGCTGAAATGGCTGCAACCTTCCGTACACGTTGTACACTTGATCAAGTAGATACTCGTCACTCGGAGTGAATTGAGCATTTGGCACCTGAACGGGGCCGGTGACGTGAATTCCTTGCCGCCTGAATGCGCCATAGACGTCAGGAATCACCGGGCCATATTGCCAAGCTTCAATCCGGTTGGAAAAGAGCGGTGAGTTCTGGGTCTCAAGATGCCAACCATGGGCGATATAGGTGAGCTTGAGAAGAGACATGATGGACAGAGTTTTCCCTTCCCGCTGAGCGCGGGTCACAAACCAGTTTGCAACTTGTCGGGCGTCATAGATCATGTGTCTGAATTGGTTCCTCTCACTATCTATATACACATTTGTGGATAAGTTGTGAATAAGTTGCGGGTTAATCGAGACGATAGGGCGCATGATATAAGAAGGTTTTCAAGAAAATTCTACCCTTGCAGCGTCATTACTGGAACAAAACATGAATAGATGCTATATGTTGAGTCCCCAGACGATTCAGAGAGCAGATATGGGACTACACAAGCCAATCGAACTCGAGAACCTAGTCATTTCTAAGCCGGACCTACAACCGAGTCTAACCGACGTTATTCCGCCCGGAGAAATACCGTCTCACTATATCAATCGATATCAAGCAGAGTACAAAGTCAGATGTGCGTTCTGCGACAGCCATATGCCACACAACAGGGGCTTTACAGTACGTATGGAAGACGGGCGCACAGCCCTTTGTGGCAAAGACTGCGCCACCAAATATTTTGGCAAACAGATCGCAGATAATCACGAGCAAGAGCTTGAGAAGCAGATCAGACGTGCGACCAAGCGCAAGATAATCCAGAGGACTTTAGAAGGTGTACCTGCAGCGCTAGCACTGTTGTCTGATGATTGGATTGAAATGGAAGAGAGGGCGCTCGAAGCTTCTCACGCTTTACACATTGAGTTCAGATACAGCGGCATCCAATCCGAAATCTCGGAGCAAGGCCGATACGAGCATAAGGAATCACGTCGCAGATGGGTCGAACGTGACGACGAGTTTGGAAGGTCTAGGCGAGTCCCGATCGATGAAGAACGGGTCATCCTTAGCATTGCGGGGGCAGCAATATTGAGAGGCGGTGAGACGCGTCCACCAGTGAGATTGAGGCGCGTAAAAGAAAACCTTGAAAAATTATTAGGCGTTAACACCGAAGGAGAGCTCAGCGACTTAGTGGTCGAACGCATGTCCGAGACCCGGAGCCACTTGATCTCAGACATTCGTAACGCCGCCCGCTTTCTCAATCTATGCGCCCAGTTTTACACTAAGGAGAATATTAAGGCGTTGTCGCGCCTAACCAAGCACGTAAAGTCTACGGCGGGACAGATCGCTTTACATAAACGCCCTTATGGTTTTGATCTGATAATCACGCCCATAGATTATTCTGGAGAGGATGAAATCTTCAACTATGGTCGCGAACAAGAGACCTACCCGTTACCTGACTTTACAACCAAACCCCAAGTAGAGTCATTGCTAGCAGAACTGAAGGATGAATATGTATAGGCGCGAACCGCAGTTTAGCCGAGGTCAAGAAGTCACTTTCGGTAAACTCGGTCCTTTGCTGTTAGTCATAAGCATCGATGAAGATAGGGTGCTATGCGTTGACCCTGATTCAGGGAAAACGATGACCTGCAATGCTCGGCAGCTTTGCAAGGCTTCCTGAGATGATGTGGCTAGAAGATGCCAAATTTCGTGGACAGCTTGCAAAACTGCAAAAGGACAAACGTAAAGTAGGCGACTACTATGATCCAAAGATAGCGGCAGCGCGCGAGGCCAAGCAATGGGAACAAGAACAAATGCACTCGTCCGAAATGTTCCATGAATTGGACATGGTGGAGGCAGAAATTCGATGGCTTCAGCACAGATATGTCACTCGTCAAGCAGAAAGATTGTTGGTTCCGATCCCGAAGTTCGGCACGAAGTCCGATAGTTGGCTGCAATCCGATCACGACGGAAGGTGGCGGCTGAACGATGACGTTCTAGACGTGGTCGGTCAACGTGTCCGGCAGGAGCGCCGAGAACGCATAGAACTCTTGTTCCTTTGGCCTTCAGCGTTCATTGGTTTTATCGGCGGAGTGACCGGCATCGTATCAGCATTGTTCTTTTAAGATGCACAGCGATTGGTGCACTTCTTCAAAAAGGTGCGTGTGTAGACCCATTCGTCTACACGGGGTCTACACACGCACCTTCACGTCGTTGTTTCTGTTATAAAGCAACGACTTAAGGGGTGAGGTCGTGCGATATGTGTAGTGATGTAGACCCCGGCGGCCTTCGCCCCACAGAACAACATACGCGACGAATAGCGAGGGGTATTTGTTGAATCGTATGGAATTGGTGGTGGGGTCTACATCACTACACAGATTCAAGAAATTTTTCTTCAACACCTTGATAATAAATGGATAATGTCGCGTGTAGATGACCGTGTAGACCCTGTGTAGACGAAAGGGTCTACACGCTTTTCGCACGTTTCTCGAACTCGACGGGACCATACGCCAGAAAAGGAAAGGCCCGCTAACGCGGGCCATTATCCTTGCATCGTCGATCAGATAGCCAGTCATGCACGCTTGGCTTCAATGTCGATGACATCGGCACTGACCTTGTTTTCGCTATCTGGCGCAACAGCATTTACTTGCTGCATAGACCATTTGTAACCGTGCCTCGTGCGCGCGTCAGCGCGGGACAATTCGACCTCAATCCCGACTTCATCGTCGAGCTTGAAAATACGATCCTTATATCCAGCCAACCACTTGCCAAACGCAGCCGGGTCGTACGAAGTGGGATCATCGCGATCAATGCGCTTGATAGGCAGATAAATATTGTAGGCCTGTACGACGGACAACAACCCCGGCTTTGTATTTGGACTGTCGCCAATATCCCTAACGTACATCCCGTGCTTTTCATCCAACGAGTTGCCACGTACGTCGCTAGCCTCACTCCACCATGCAGACAAAACTTCCTGAATTGCATCATCCTCGCCAGACTCGACAACCTCAGTCTTACGATTGGCCTGCCAAGTGGTCCAGTTTCGCGCTGCTGCACCGATGATGCCACCGATAACCTTTACATAGGCTTCGTAGCCACCCCAATGGATCGCATCTGGGATTGAGGCAACATCTGGACCACCTCGCCAACTCGTAGGCGTCACAGGCTCAGGGCATCCCTTTTCGATCCAATTTTGGATCAGTACCAACGCAGCCCAAACCAGTTCGCCTCGATTTTCGCTTACCCATGCCAACAGTTCGGGATGCCGGAACCCGTTTCGCGCGCCGGGGTCGGCGCAACGAGCATCCAACCTAATACGCCCAATACGTTCTGAAAGCTCACGACTAAAAGACGGATTGTTGCCGGTCAAGGCGTGGGAACAGGTGACAGGAAGCGCACGCATTTCACTCTTTCCAAGCGTCCGACCGACATAAACCCTATCGGTCCAAAACTTCGCGAGTGTCCCACCCGAAATCTCTCCTGATACGTTGTCGAACAGATTGATAGCTGTGCCCGACATGAGAATAGCAGTGGCCCGTTTATCTCGTTCCTCTTCACTGTCCGGAAGTGTTTGGGTGCCCGAAACGCCCGAAACAACCAACTGGACGGCATTCACCAGCATGGTAGCTCCAGTGCGCGGCGATGGTTTGTGAAAAAGTGAAACCGGCAGGGGCCCATCAATCATTGGGCGTGCAAATTGCTCCAAGAGAAAACCTATAGCGTTGAGGAGAGAAGGCGGTGGTGGGTTAGTAGTACTCCCGTAACAAGCGGCTGACACAATCTCTGCTCGCGTCCACCCATCAAACGGGAAGTCACCCATGAGCTCTTCCACGATCAATCTGCGTGCCTTGCTCAAAGCCCCGCGTCCTACACGGTCGGGCAATGCCCGAATATTCAGGTCATTTGGCGGTTGATAATAGACCCAGCCGTTGGCGTTGTATCCGCGCTTGTTGATCAAAGTCTTGTCCGCTCCGTAAATCGGAACACGGATCAGAGATGCAAGATACGGCAAGTCGCGGATATTGGTATTGAACAGGTGCTTAATGGCCTCAGGCGGAGCATGCGTAGCAAAGTCGTCTCCGTCACCCGTTACATCATAGAAGCGAACACATTGCTGAACAGCAGTCTGGAATTGGTCCTTATTCAATACACCGATTTCAGTTTGACCGATTTCATCTATATGGTGGACCGCCGCAAAATTCATCCCATGCCGAAACAAAGTAGGCTCTTTTGAATGTGCGTTGATCAGCAGCTTCTGGGTGACTTCTAGCTGAGTATCGAAACCAACACCGACATTGACACCGCTGGGCAACCTATCCAAACGCTGAGTATGCAGCAGTTGGTCGACCGCCATCACAAGACCCGTCCACCATCGATCAGGCATCTTCGCGCCAATCTGCTTCATTTCCTCGAGCACGCCAGCTATCCGCAGCATGTCTTCGCCATTCTTTTTCATACCTGCGATGATTTCCGCGAATTCAACGGCGGAAGGGTCTTTCAGCTTTTTGACGGCTACTGACGCCGACACGCTTACAAGCTTCTTCGCTGATTTGATTTTCTTTTGATCCGACTCCTTGAAGGACTTCAGAATCTTCTTGGCTTCTGCCTTGCTCACGCTAGATACTCCTTGAATTTGGTGTTGTGGGGCCGCTGACGCGGCCCACAGTTAATGCGCTGTCGCGGCCTGCTTCGGATTACTTTCCTGACCCTGCGTGTCTTCACTGGCACTGCACTCGACGGGTTTCCGGTCACGCAGGATGAAGTGGTCCAATGCTTCGCGTATGTGGACCATCACGCTTTCAGGGGAAGTTTCGGGCGACAGGTAGAAGCCTGCATTGGCCAGTCGAGAAACAGCCGCTGACACATCCGAAAAGATTTCTCCAAGTGGAACGTTCGCCCAACCGTCGGCTTTGGTTCCGTTGTCCTTCAAGCTTCTCGCAGTCACGAACTGAATACGGACAAGCTTCTTTCCGGCACTGTTCGAGCAAAACTTTTCGATCATGAAGGCTGAACAAGCGCAGGTCTCGCGATCATTCCCTTCGTCGTCTTTGTCGTAAAACGCGAGTATCCCGCCAAAGTTGGAAGAATTGTCAAGCCACCATTCAAACGGGTGGCATTTGGCGCACAAACACTGCATTACGCCACCTCCGAAATAAGCGAATTCAATTCATCGCAAAGAGCCAGCAAATCCCCTTTATTGGCGACAACTTTCATATCCAGTTCAGCCGCTTCCTTAATTCTCTGACCAAGCACACAAATACGTGCCTCTTGCTGCCCATTCATTAGCTTTTCTCCTGTGTTCAATTTTCAAGTTAGTTCGATTTTCTGCGAACACGAGAGAGTTAGAGGTGAAGCTAAATTCAAGTCAACAGCCTGAAAATGTGCCATTTTCCGCGTCTATATTCACTGTTCTGGAACGGGAAACGATTTAATAGACCTTTTGTAACTTCAAGTGAGATTTCTTATGACTTGAAGTTACATTTCGACCATTCAATTACCCTGTATTCTAGGTTTTATTGCGTCATTGTTTCGAATTGGAATGGCCAAATGTGCTAAAACTTTTTTTGATATCTTTTCAGTTTTCGGTACATTTCGAAAAACATACTACTTGAAGTTATATTTCTAATGCTACGGAAGCTCGCGCCAGTCTCCAAGATCGCCGATTTTGATGACATGATTCGAATCGCCGTTACTGAAAACACCGCTTCGGGTCTCTCTCGAACCAAGCAGTTCGAGAGCGTATCGGGCTTCCGTCAGGTCGGTATCTGCGGCCTCACGCACCTCTTGCACTGACACAGCAAAGTTAACGCTATGCCCCTGTTCAATCAAACGCGTGTCGATTGCATCGGCCAAAATCAGGGCTGACGCGTAGTCGTCTTGGTCCAGATGCGTAGACAACCAAGCGCGGCGTTCAAGCATCCGGTCGCGGTTCGATTCCGGTTCGTTGGGAATGTTCAGGGCATCGATTTGGGCAAGGTACATCCGTGCCTTTTCAACATCGGTGAGCTCGATGGTCATTCTAGTTCTCGCTGTATGGAAGTGGTGTAGTGCGCCTGCCCGGTCTCGACCGGGCAGGCAACGTGCACATATCTAGGAGCGACTACGTGCTTCGGGGAAACTCAGTTTCGAGCTGCGCACTTATGGCCCGCTCGATTGCACCGATGTTTTCGCGGAACGCCTCATAGGAGCCGCTGGCCAAGCGTGCTGCGTTCCAAAGGGACAAACGCCGGTAAAAGCGGGCGTTAGCCCTACGCAGCGCACTGGCGGGCGACAAGGATCGCTTCGGCTTCGGCTTGCAACCTACGCTCTTCATCCAGTTTATCCTGTTTTGACATACTCAATCTGACCACCTCAGCCCGCTGCCATTTGGCGTCTCGCAGGCGCATTCTTTCTTCCTGTTCGGCGGTGAGTTTTGGCGGCAACGGACCGCCGCCGAAAAGGGAATGCTCAGCGGGGATCATGCTGATTTCTCCGCTCTGTCAGCCTTCCAACGAAGTTGGTTAATTCGTCGCTCTTCTTCCGTCAGGTAGCTACCATTGCCAGCACCAAAGCGACATTTGATTTCCGCATAGTCTTTATCGGTGAGCTTGTGGCCAGTTGGCAAAAACTGATGTTCGCCACCAACGATATGAAACAGCATGAACCACGCGCCGCCGTACTCGCGGCGGATAGTGTTTTCAAGTTGGTCTATAGTCATTTGATCAGCCCCCATGCTCGCCCTTTTGCGATGCGCTCGCTAGGGGACAATGTGAGCAGCCTGCGCAGCAACGTGGCTTCGTCTGCGATGCTAGATGGCTCTGCCATTGGCGTTCCACCAGTGAGACCAAGCTCCCTAGCCTTGCTCATGCGCTCTGTCGGTGACAATCTAGCAAGCTCAGCATGAGCCTGTTCTTCACCGGCTTCCAAAGCTTCACGCACTTCGTTCTTGCGTACTTGCTCTTGAGCGGCTTCGAGCTGCTTTATTTCGTCCAAATAGGATTCAGAAAGCGCCGCATCTGTAAGAGTTGCAATACGCGCTGAGGGCATCGCCACGACATCTTCGCGGCTCAGTTCTACGCCCAGCAAGCGCGAGGAGTCAGCCATTATCTTGCTGCTGACAGCCTCCCATCGGGCCTTCAGTTTGTCGTCATTGGCCACAATGGACCGGAAATTTTCGCCGTCATCCATTACGCGGCCTCCTTCTCTTCAAAGTTCAAATTCTCATATCGGGCGTTCGTAATTGCGTACGGCACAGCCCAGTGTTCAAAGGGTGGCAACGCATCCGCATCGCCAAGCACCGTCCATTTCAAAACCGGGTCCGTCAGGATCAATTTCAGGCGCAGGGCCTCAAGGTGCTCAAAGAGCACTGAGGACTGCACAGACGCGGCAAGAGCGTTGGTGAAGGTCACTCTCGCACCAAAGGCACGTTCAAGCTGTTCGCTCCTCAACCAAGCTTCGATACGGCGAGCGCGGGGCACGGCATTATCACCTGCCCAAAGCTCTTCACCGTCGTCAGCGGCCAGCTCAAAGAGCGCTGGAACGTGTTGCCGGTCCTTTGGTTTGATTGTCGGCAAAACGTCCGCCAGCCGATAACGACGCGCACCGTTTTGCCCGTGGGAATATTCGAGTCCACGCACTCGGGTAATGACTGTGTTTTGAGACCGCCCGAGTGCGTTGACCATGTCGGATTGACATACAGTCAGCACTTGTTAACCTACTCATAAATAGATATTATTTTTCTTTCGGCATTTCTGCCCTTGTAATAAGAACATAGCAGATTTCTGCGATTTCGTCAAAAATCACCGCAAAAACGGGTCACGGAATTGGGGGTAAAGAAAAAGCCCGCTATCGCGGGGCTTTGTGAAATCTAAAGCAAGTTTGATATCGTCAATACCGCGTCTATTCAGAACTCTCGCTAAACGAAAGAACGTATTCTCGTACATAGTCGATTGGACTAGACCCGAATCCCTTCGCAGCTTCTGGCTTGTCCGCAGTCCATTTATGACTGGTCCACTCCCATGATTTTGAACCTTCATACTCTTGGAAAGTACCCCACCCAGTTCGGGGTTCTATCGAATTGCAGGTCAACATGAGACATTCCGTCAGACGAGGCAGGAATACGACCTCTGAAAACAACCTACTAAGCGCCATGAATTTAGGCTCAAAGTATATACCAACATGAACGGACTTTAAATCACACCGGTTGTAGAGGGAAAAGGTCTCGTCATATTCATCCGGACCAGCCAACGCGCTCCAAGCGCCGATAGTGAGCGCCCCAAAAGGTGTTCTCCTCTTGGTTCGCTCGACATTGCTCTCGACAAACCTGTCGGAACCGCCACGCCGGTTTAGGAGATTGATTACGGAACGCTTGTTCTGAACGTTGTCAAAATTATCATATTTGACGATCCTCGTTTCGAAGAACTCACTCACCTCTGGCGTCAAGTTTGCCATCGCTACCGTTGCTTCAAACATTGAATCAACAAATGACTGGGCCTCGTCTTTGCTTGGTACTTGATCCTCGATTCCTTCGATCACTGACTTTGCCGCTGCAAATGAATCTTTAGTTGGTTTAAGTTCCTTGCCGTCAATGCCAGCAGTGTCACCAGTTACAAGATATACGTTGCGAAAGCCCGATAAGCGGTTTGCATCGTCACAAAACTTCTCTTGGGCTGTACCCTGCCTGATAAAGTGAGGCGTCTGATTGGGATTGTTCAAAAATGCATCTCTGAGCGCACTTTCAACATCAGAGTAGTAGACTGGCCCGTTGGTTTTCTGAAGACACGCTTTGATGAATTCATCTGAAAAAGCGCTGATTTCTTCACCAGCCAATGAAAACTGTGCCTCGGTGCAAGACGCTATTTGGACAAAGTTTGTGAAACCAGACTTTATTGCTCGAGCGAGTGGCGGAGTATCAGTCTTGATTAGATTTCGCCCCGCCTCACAAGCATCTATCACGACGACAGAAAGATCGGAATTAAACAGTCTTAGAAGCTCGAACGCTTCAGATCGAGATAGCCCGGTAGTGTTTGGAGAAGTTTCTTTGAAACCCTGAAAGCACATAAAAAAGTCGTCGGAGTTGGAAAGCCCGTGCCCCGTAAAGAACAGAAATATTTCATCGCATTCATCGTTTTCCTCGGCTAGCTTGCGTATCCTGTCTTTGACCGACGATACCGGTTGATCCACAAAGTCTACAATTTGACTGAACTTCTGCGTGCCACTCAAGAGCTCGTGCATCTGTTCTACGTCGTTCTTGCAGCAACCTAATGTAGACATGCTGTCGTATTGTGTATTCCCAATCAATAATGCGATGTTTTGGCTCAATGTTCCGCCCGCCTGTAGTTTTGCAAGTTTGCTGCCAAACTGGTCATTATACTGTGTGAAACGCAACCATGATTTTGCAGTCCAGCGAACCAACCCATGTTACAGGCGGACGTCCAGCTTGACCGCAGCACCGAACATCAAGCAAGCGAATCGGGTTTGGCTCATGAATCCCTTTCCGAACCGAAGTTTCGAATAAACCAACAAACCCACTTGCTTTTTCCAAACTAAACAGAAACATTTTGTAGACATGCGGAATCAGGGGTGGAAAATGAGCCACATCACTACAAAAATGGTGAAGTCCAAGGGAGACACAAAGCGCAAAGTCTACGTTGCACGATGGAAAGAAGGCTCCAAGAAGAAAGAAAAGATTTTCGAGCGCAAGCGAGATGCATCAAAGTTCCTTGAGACCGCAGGAGAAGACTCAAAACGTGAATTGGACCTATTCGGCAGCGACAAGACCTATATTGAAATATCACGCGAATACCGACTTAGTCTTGTCGAACCGACTGATGGCAGCGACCCCATCGGCGAACAAACCCATCGTACGTATAAACGCTACCTCACCTATCCGGCTTTTGTTTTACAGCATCACAAGATTGGCGAAGTGGATGACGAATGGATGCGCGATGTGCGTGACTACTGCGTCAAGAATACAAATTCGACCCGCGCCGCCTCTGAGGCGTTCCGGCTATGCAAAGCGGTCATGAGTTATGCAGAAGCACAAGGCTATATAGAACGCGCTCCGGGTCTAAAGTTGAATGTCGCTGTAAGCCGCTCAGACAGGATGCAAGAACGCATAAGGAAGACCGACCAAGTATTCACGACCGACGAAGTACGAACATTGTTGCGCGCGGCTGACGCACTGGCGCAGGACAAGCAGAAACAACGGCAGAAGGCATGGCTGTCGTACCGCGCGCTTGCCTACTTCCTTGCGTATACAGGCGCGCGGATTTCGGAAGCGCGGGGCTTCCCTCGCGTTGGATTCTTGCACAACCAAAACCTAATCAGCATACGTCAAAAGGCTACTGAGGGTGGAGAAATCGAGTATCCGAAAACACGGGACGGCATCCGCGACATTCCCCTCGTGCCCGAACTGGTAGCGCCCATGCAGGAGGCGATGCAAGCACACGACCGCGACCTCGTATTCTCAACTCGCAACGGCGATCCGCTTGAACTTCGGAACCTCTATAACCGAATGTGGAAGCCACTCATTGCCAAAGCCAATGAGATGGCGGCAGACGAAGAAAATGAGCTTTCGCCAGTACGAAAACTAGGCTTCCACGCTCTTCGCCACAGCTACGCATCACGCCTCATTGCTGCCAACGTGGACCTAAAGAGATTGCAGGTTTGGATGGGCCACCATGACCCTGCCTACACGGTCAAACAGTATGGGCACCTAGTGGAAGATAGGGCCGCTGACGCGGCGTTGATGGAAAAAATCGCCGTATAGGAGTGGAAAATAGAGTGGAAAATGAATATCGCACATCACCTAATACCTTAATAATAAATGACAATACCTCACTTTGATATGCGCTATCATAATCCGCGTGTCGGGGGTTCAAGTCCCTCCTCCGCTACCAAGCTTCCCAGACAATTCGTAAAGGTTGCAACCGCGTTTAATGAGCGACGTGTCATCTGTTCACTCACGACATGGGGGCAAATTTAGTGACGCTTGGTGCCTAAAAAAATTTATAGCTGTGGTAAGGCCCCATGTGAACAGAGCCGGATTAGCTCGTGTTCCGGCCTGCGCAAACAGACCAATCCACCTGAGACAAAACTGAAGATCACGGATGGGTGCGATCTCTGACGCCTTCGCTATGTCCGTTCGCATGTACCATAGGCTTTTGGGTGGCAATAAAAACCGAACGATTGGTCGATTATTTGGTTGAATACCAAAGCAGAGCAGTTCACTCTCCGGAAACACGGCATCAGAGAATTTGTGAAATCTCGGCTGGCACCGCAATTCGTCTGAGGAGGTAGGGTTGATGTCCCAAGTCATCGAATATGAAAAAGAGGGCGATATCGCGGTATTGTCGGCGAATAACCCTCCGGTCAACGCGCTGGGTGTCGAGGTGCGCCGGGGCCTAATGGACGGGATCGAACGTGCCGAAACCGAAGGTGTAAGGGCAGTTCTTATCTACGGGCGGGGACGAACCTATTTTGCTGGCGCTGACATTCGCGAGTTCGGCAAGCCACCGCAGGATCCATGGCTGCCCGCGATCTGTGACAGGATTGAAGCATCGCCGCTATTGGTGGTTTCAGCTTTGCACGGCACGGCCCTGGGAGGCGGTTTGGAAGTCGCCCTATCTTGTCACTACCGCATTGCGGTTCCATCCACGAAAATCGGGTTGCCCGAGGTCAATCTGGGCATCATTCCCGGCGCTGGTGGAACCCAGCGCCTGCCGCGTGTCGCCGGTGTCACAGCGGCGTTGGACGTGATCACTACCGGGCGGCATGTTCAGGCACCCGAAGCGCTTGAGATGGGAGTGCTTGACAAGGTTCAGGACGGTGACCCGCGCGAGATTGGTTTGGCTTATGCGCGCGAATTGCTAGCAGTCAAAGCGCCGCGCCGACCGATCTGTGACATGGCCAAACCGACTCCGATCGATTTTGATGCGGCCTATGACGCTGTGCTAAGAAAAGGGCGGGGCCAACTTTCTCCTGCCATTGCGGTGCGTGCGGTGCAAGCCAGCTGCGAGGCCGACGACTTCACGGCCGGACAGGCGCGTGAGCGCGAATTGTTCACTCAGTTGATGGCCTCGGATCAGCGCAAAGGATTGATCCACGCCTTCTTTGCGGAGCGCGCGGTTTCAAAACTGCCGGAATTGCAGGGGGTAAGACCACGAGACCTTCATCAGATTGGCGTCATCGGAGGGGGCACGATGGGGGCAGGGATCGCCACTTCTGCTCTGCTTGCAGGGCTTCCGGTGCTGCTGCTTGAGATGTCGTCCGAGGCAGCCAGTGCTGCCCAGGACCGGATCGCGTCGAATCTGGCCGGTGCCGTGAAACGTGGCAAGCTGAGCCCGGATGATCAGGCGGATATTCTGCGGAACAAGTTGTCTCTGGCCGTTGACTATGATGCGCTGAGCGGCGTCGATCTGGTGATCGAGGCTGTTTTTGAGAATATGGAGGTCAAAAAGCAGGTTTTTGCGCGGCTGGATGCGGTCTGCAAAAAAGGGGCAATATTGGCAACAAATACCTCTTATCTTGATATCAACGAAATTGCGCAGTCAGTCAGCAGGCCTCACGATGTGGTTGGTCTGCACTTCTTCTCGCCCGCCCATGTAATGAAGCTGCTCGAGATCGTGGTAGCGGATCACACCTCGCCCGAGGTTGTGGCGACTGGGTTTGCGCTGGGCAAGCGGCTGGGGAAGGTGTCGGTTCGGGCGGGCGTCTGCGACGGGTTTATCGGAAACCGGATTCTCAGCGCCTACCGAACCTGCGCGGATCACATGGTTCTGGACGGGGCGAGCCCTTTTCAGATCGATGTTGCATTGACCAGATTTGGCTTTGCGATGGGGCCCTTTGCAATGTCCGACCTAGCCGGTCTGGATATCGGGTGGGCGGCGCGAAAACGCAAACGGGCTGCGGGTCAGGACCCGCGCGCACGCGATAGCATTTATGCGGACAAGTTGTGCGAGGCGGGGCATTTTGGTCAGAAAACCGGTAGGGGCTATTACGTTTATGAAAAGGGTAAGCGCGGTGGACAGCCGAACCCCGACGTTTTGCCTCTGATCGAAGCGGATCGCGCAGCGCAGGGTATTTCGCCCCGCACGTTTTCGGATGAGGAAATTGTCCGTCGCTATATGGTCGCGATGGTGAACGAGGCGGCGAGGGTCGTTGGCGACGGAGTGGCGCGCAGGCCACTGGATGTGGACGTCACTCTGCTCTACGGTTACGGCTTTCCGCGCTACATGGGTGGTCCGCTGAAATGGTCTGATCTGCAGGGTTTGCCGAACGTGCTGGATGACATCCGTAAGTGGTCTGAGCAAGATGCATATTTCTGGCAGCCTGCGCCGCTGCTTGTAAAGCTGGAAGCCGAAGATCGCTGCTTTGATGATCTCAACAAAGAACGCTGAAGGCTTAAGTTAATCGCTCCCGCGCCCGCGCAACATTGGCAGTGCCAATGTTGATGCCAGGCCCAACAGGAGGAGGTGTTACGCAAGGAACGTCGACGACTGGCGGGAGCGCGCGATCAACTTAATGCGCTTTCGGCAGCCGCGCGTACCGCGTGAATGTTTTCGCCATAGACCGACGGATTGGACACCGACCCACCCTTGAATACAGCTGACCCGGCAACCAGGACGTCTGCGCCTGCGGCAGCAACCAGGGGCGCTGTTTTGGGGTCAACCCCACCATCAATCTCGATATGTACCGGGCGGTCCCCGATCATCTCACGCAGGCGTCGTATTTTTGCGCTCATGTCGATGAATTTCTGCCCCCCGAAACCGGGGTTTACAGTCATGACGCACACCAGATCGGTCAGGTCCAGCAGATGCTCGACCGCCTCGGCCGGTGTGCCGGGGTTCAAGGCAATACCAGCTTTCATCCCCGCCGCCCGGATGGCTTGCAGCGTGCGGTGCGCATGTGGTCCGGCTTCGATATGCGCAGTCAGAATATCGGCACCCGCATCTGCGTAAGCCTGAATATAAGGATCGACTGGTGTGATCATCAGATGCACGTCCATGACCGTCTTCACGTGTGGGCGAAACGCATTGACTGCCGGGGGGCCAAAGGTGAGGTTTGGAACGAAGTGCCCATCCATCACGTCCACATGAACCCAATCTGCCCCTTGCGCTTCGATGGCTTGAATTTCCTGCCCAAAATTGGCGAAATCGGCGGACAGGATCGAAGGAGCGATCTTGATGGAACGGTCAAAGCTCATGACGGACCTCATTTGGATGTACGGTTGCGAGGGCGTATATCTGCGATAGGCGCTGAGCGGTAGACCTGAGATGATGAATTCGAGCCTTGCGCCCGCATCAAGTGAACCTTACGCCGCGCTGAAGCAAAGAGCGGGATTGAGATTCGCCGGCAACTTGCCAGGCCGAGCAACAGTTACTTTGGTGCCCGCCTTTCATTAACCCTGAGGCCTGTCAGTGTAATTCTGATAACCTGTTAGGCTTGCCGGGGGCTCAGCGATGTTGCTGGAGTTTCCATCAATTGATTGCCACAGCCCCAAAGGATCACGCTGAATAGCGTGTTTGCGTTTGCGGGAATGGCGACGGTGCCAGAGCACATAGGCCAAGATGATTAGACAAAACACTGCTAATACAGCAGAATCAATAAACATAATATAAAACAACAAGATACAAAACAAAATATCTTCTACTCTTGCATAACCCAACACTGTTTCCAAGCAATTGATGCACCACAATTCCCATTTTTGGGCTTTGTGGTGCTGTGTGACCGCAGGCTTGGAATCCCCGGCTCCATTTGTGGATCAGCAGAAAGACCTGCGCACCGCGATGATAAAAAAATCAGCAGATCGTCCGAGAATTCATACTGTCGGCGCGCTCACAGTTTTCTGTCCAGCAGCATCTGGATGTGTCCCGCTTTGACGAACCAGCGGCGACCACATCAGGCCCTGTAAAACAGATACCGGTCTGGCGCGATTGTATCGGGCCCTTTGATTTGCTTGAAACCTACCAAGGGTTGTCCTGAGATCAACAACCCTCCCGGGTGCATCACTTGTTCAATCAGGGGGCTTAGTCGGGCTGCTTCTGCAATGTCTTCGCTTTTGATTCCACGTCCGAAATCATAATGGGCCAGCGCGATCATCCGGCCTGCCTCGGCCAGCTTCTGCAGCATTGGCTCTGCCTCGCCTTGCAAAAAATCCCTGGCCGGTGGTGTGCTGTCAGGGTGGCATTGCAAGACGCGATCCATAACCCAGATCCGGCGAGAGGGCAGGGTCTCGCGCAAATGGTCGTAGGTGCGCCCATTCCCCAGACCCATGTCCAGAACGTCCCCGTCCGTGTCGTTGATCTGTGCCGCTGCCCAGTTCAGACCGTCGCGTTGCGCGGTCAGGCGGCGCAGCATGGAATCCAGTCGACTCATTCGGGCTCTCCTCGTCCGTTCAGTTGCGCGGCGCGGTCCAGGGCACGCCCGGTCCATCAAGCAGCCTGTGCAACAACTCCTGTGTAAAAGTCCAGATGTCCTGATCATGGACCAGATGGTGCGTCAACACCCCGAATGCTTCGGCATTGTCCGCGCGCCCTGCGCGGCGGTCCTGCAACAGTCGCACCGTTTGCGCGATCAGCTTGCCGGGTTCAATCAGGTTTCGCGTTCCGCGCCAGTCGATTGGATCGAGGTGTGTGTTGACCTGCGCGATCCCTGATGCTGCCTTTCGTGGTGTTGCCGTTGACAGAATCCGGTAGCCCAGCCCAGGAAGGAGCGCCGTAACTTTCGGGTCGATCCGATTCCACGGGGGAACAAACATCGGGCGCAACTGATTGCCGAACAAATCCCTCAGCCGGGTCAAACCGGCGCCTGCGTCTGATGCCAAGGCATCGATCGGACGGTGCAGGCGGAACTCGGCTTTCTTTTCTCCATTGGGCGCGTGATTCTGGTGCGCCCAGCCGTGAACAACAGGGATCAATTCGGGATGGTCTGATACACAACCCACCAGCGCCGCATCAGCATCCCGAGGGATGACCGCCAGATGAACGGGCAGTCCGAGCTCTGCCGACATTGAAGCTAACCGTTCAAGCTGCGGTGTCACCGTGATTGCATCGTCATCACGCCACCATAACGGCAAGGTAAATCCGGCGTCCTGCCAGCATTGCAACTCATTCTGCAGAGGGTGCCAATCGGGGCTCATCGGTTGGCCTCGAACAAGGCTGTCGCAATCTCGATCGATCGGTGCGCGCCATCGAATCCTTCAGTCATAGGGGGGCGTCTGGAATCGGATATGACTCGGTTCAACGCGTCGGCTAATGACTGTCCCGATAGATCGGAACTGTTTAACACCTCAATTCCAGTTAGCTGCGCGAGGGACCGAGCGCGTAAACCCTGTTCGACTTCTTTGCCGTCATCGAACGGGATCAGAATCGCCGAGGCGCCGCTTTGGAGCAGATCCATGGCGGTGTTGTATCCACACATGCTGACCGAGGCACCAACAAGGGGCAGCATCTGGCGAAAATCGGGGCGTACGGTTTCCAGCAGAACCGACGTCCCCTCGGCCAGATGCGAGAGTTCTGCGATACGCGCCTCGGCATCCTGTCCGCCCACCAACAGGCGCCAACGCCTGTTGGGCATCTTTCGGGCGGCCTCGATGGCCGCGCGAAATATCGGCTGGCCAACAGATCCGCCGCCTGCACTGACCACGATCTCGCCCCGGCCCGTGCCTTCAGGATGGCTTGACGCGGCCTCTGGGGCGACGAACCCGGTATAGTGCAATCGTGATGCCAATTGCCCGGAGACGGGCCAACTGCTGTCCAGCGGTGTGATCGCCGGGTCAGAGTGGACCAGAACGCCGTCATAAAATTCTGCAATAACCACATCTGTTCGCGCTGCCTTCGCAGGTTTCGAGGGAGGTGCGAGAATATCCCGGATCGAGCTCAGGATAACAGGTGGTTGAGGCAGCTCGCGCGCGGCCTCCAATCCGGAAAGGAACTCCGCAGCCAGAGAGCGGCGGCCAAACGGATAAAGCTCGGTGATCAGAACCTGCGGTTTGAAACTGTTTATCGCCTGTGTCAGTCCGGTCGCCCGGGCAAGGAAATACGCTGGGTTCGCTACCACTCCGTCCTGATCGAGCAGACGGGTGAAATCGGTGCCGTCAGACCGCAATGGCGGCAAACCCAGTAAAGAAAGACCGCGCGTATCTAGCTGAGGCGCAGGCATCCCGCCCGAAACCACAAGGACCTCATGGCCTTGCTCTGCGAATGCACGCCCGAGGGTGAGCGCCCGGCTCAGATGTCCGGTGCCCAGCAGATGCGTAACGACGATCATCACCTTCATATTCAGACCTCGCTTATGCTCAGTCGAACCGGTTCGGGTTCGGCCCGCATCGTGTCCAGTTCTATCACATAAAGCCTGTTGCGTTTGATCCGGAACGGTGCCGGACCCGCAAAGTTCCAACCCCAGGCCTTGGCCAGTATCACGCGCATGATGCCGATGTGGCAGACCGCGAGGTTGTCGCCGCTCAAACCCTCCAGCCAGGGCTTGATCCGTGACCAGAGCTCGGCCGGGCTTTCACCGCGTGGAGGACGATAGTTCCAGCCCCATTCTTCAATATGGCGATAACCGCTGTCGGGGATTTCGATCAGTTCAGCACCGCGCTGACCCTCCCAGTCGCCCCAGTTCATCTCGGTCAAGGCCGCGGATGTTTTGGGTATTTTACCCGAAACCAACTGCGCCGTCTCAGCGGCCCGGCTGAGCGGGCTGGACCAGATTGATGCCGTGTCCCAGGGCGGCGGCAGACAGTAACCTGCAAGTTCGGCGCGCGCATCTGCGTCCAGCGGTATGTCGCTGCGCCCCTGAATCCGACCCGCACGGTTCCAGTCCGTGTGCCCATGGCGCAGCAGGGCCAGACGGTTCATGTTCTTTTCTCCAACAGGGGGTGAACGGCAGACCAGAACCGTTCGGTGGCCGACGGGATCAGGTGGCGATATTCGATATAACTCCGCGCTTGTTCGCCTTCGGAGCAACGCAGGCCAGGGTTATCCAGAAGCATCTGAATGCGAACTGCCAGTCCCTTGGCCCCCGATGCGACGGCGGGATGATCAGCAGGCATCAGGACATCGCGCACGCCGGGGCGATCCTGCGCGACAACAGGAACACCGCTGGCCTGTGCCTCAAGATAGACCATGCCGTAAGCTTCGTTTACACCCGGCCAGACCAGCATTGACGCCTGAAGGTAATGCGTCTGCAATGGGCTTCGATCCAGCTGTCCCAGAAACCGGACCCGGGTTCCAAATCGCTTCATCAGTGCCTCGACTTGCGGGCGGGCGGGGCCGTCGCCCACGATGTTCAGCGCCCAATCTCCTGTGAGATGATCCAGAGTGTCGGCCAATATGGTGTAAGAGGCCAGCTTGTCCCCCGGGCGCATCATGCCCACTGTCAGCATCGGGCCATCTCGGGTCGAGGCAGGGGGGAGTTCAGCAATGGGCAGAAAGGGCGGCAGTTCCACCAATGCCTGAGCACCGAACCGTTCGCGCTCTAGCGTAATCAGATCGTTGGCGGTGTGATAGAATATCACCTGCGCGGTGTCGCAGGCGTGATGGGCCGCGTGGGCGAAATCAGCCCATGGCCCGGCCAGCCGGCTGGTGGCACGCGTGCTTTCCAACTGCACATAGGGGATACCTCTTGCGCTGCAAACCATGGGGCCCAGCAGGTCAGGGGCCTTGTAGTAGTTGTGATAGGTCACCCACAGGTCGGTATCTGCAGGCATCTCTTTGATCAGTCGTGCGGCCTCGGCCTTAGCTTTCCGTCGCAACTCATCCTGTAAGGATTGGTCGCCTGTTTTGTCATAGATCCGCATTTGCGAGGCCAATTGAATCTTGTCGCCATGCGCTCCGATCGCCGTCATCAGATTGCGGGCCATTTCGCGGTCGCCCGACGGGTTCGGGCTGTCGGGAGATTTCATCGGCGCGTAAAAGGCAACGCGCGCCATCACAGGCCGTCCATACACAAGGCACTCAGCCGCCGGGAAAGTCGGCGGATGCCAGGGTCCATGCGAAAGTCGGCGATCAACCTGTCATATGCCGCAGTCGCCATCCGTACGGTCGCCTCCGGGTTCAGCGCCAGATCGCAAATGGCCGAGGCCAGTGAGGCCGGGTCATCCGTGGACAAAACCCCGTGGACGCCACTTTCAATGAATTCCGGAATTGCGGAAACAGGTGTCGAGAGGATCGGAAGCTTTTGAGAGGCCGCTTCCATCAGCACATTGGGCAAGCCGTCCCGGTCGCCGTCAGCGGCGATCCGGCTGGGTAAGACGAACAGATCAGTGCGGCGCATCTCGGCGATGACTTCGGGTTGATCGCACGCCCCCATCCATGTGATCCGACCGGAAATCCCGGCGACATCGGCCTGCGCTTTCAGTTCTTCACTCAGGGTTCCGCCGCCGATATGGGTCCAGTGCCAGTCCAGTGTTTCAGGAAGTAACGAAAGCGCCCTGATAAGCCGGTCGAAACCCTTCTTCTCGACCAGACGCCCGACTGAAAGCATGTGGAAGGGTTCATCTGTTGCACGTACGCGCTGCTCGGGCGGTGCAGGAAAGCGGTTCAGATCCAGACCGTGATAGATCAGTTCGACCCGCGCGGGATCATCAGCGAGTTCGCGCAGATGCGCAGCGCCAATGGCGGTGCAGGTTGCCCCGAAGGCTGCACCGTGTGTCGCCATCTGCAGCTTTTCCCGCTTTTCCCAATCGGGCGAGGTCCAAATGTCCTTGGCATGTGCCGAGAAACTCCATGGCAGGCCACGCATTATGGCGGCATAGCGCGCAACTGATGAGGGCGTGTGCATGAAATGCGCATAGAGCGCGCGCGTTTGGTCCGGCAGTTCTGCCGCCAGAACGCAGGCCTGTCCAAACCGGCGAATGCGGTTGTGACTCGGGTCACGACGCAGGTCCTGCCGCCAGACCTGATAGGCTTGGCTGTATCCCGGCAGGCCCGAGGCAATTTTGCGCGCCGCCGTCAGCCGCTCTGGTTCGTCATAGAGGTATTCCGGAAGATATCGCACTTGCCCGTCAAAGCGATCATGCAACGGGTGTCGTTTGGAATCTGTCGGATGGCGCAGCGACCAGATGTCAAAGCGATGCCCGGCCTCCTGCAGAGCTACGAGTTCCTGTGCAATGAATGTTTCAGACAGGCGTGGCCAACCTTTGACCAGCACCGCCAGTGCGGGGGCCTGTTTGGTCATCCGGTTGCGCGCTCTTGTTCCGCGCCCAGCAGCGTGTTGATGCGATGGGTGACATAGCCCAGACCGTCCAGCAATCCGGCGCGGATGGCCTGCGACGGTACCGGCTGATGGGGCAGATTGCGGATTGCCCGGATCATTGCGTCCGCCGTCAGACCGTCGCGGTTTTCATCCAGCATCCGTACAAGTCCCAAATCCTCGGCCCGGGATGCGCGAATCCATTGCTCCAGCCGGGGTGTCGTGCGCGGAACGATGACGGCGCGTTTGTCAAAAGACAGAACCTCGCAAAAGGTGTTGTAACCGCCCATGCAGACCACGCCGGCGGCTCCGGCGAACAGCGTTTCGATCTGGGATTCAAAGCCAACAGCTGTCACCCGGCCATCGAGTGCGGCGACACGGGTTTCGAAATCCTCGCGCAGTTCTCCTGACAGGAAAGGCCCGTAGACCAACACGGCGCGTGGTGACAGATCCGGATCTTTCTCATAAGCGGACAGCACCAGATTGACCATCGCCTTGCCATCGCCACCACCACCGGGGGTGATCAGGATATAGGGTTGCTCCGGCGGATCACCGACCGGGCCCAGATCGCGCCGCAGATACCCTGTCCAATGAATGCGTTGCTGCGTTGCCGGGCTGAGTGGAAGACCCTGCGTCGGATCGTAGACCGAGCGCAAGCCATATACCCAGATCTCATCATAGAATCGTTCAGTAGCCGAGATCGCGTCTTTGCGGTTCCATTCGGTGGCCAGAACTTCGGGCTCGTCCAAAACGTCACGCAGCCCCAGAATCAGCTTGGTGGTGCGCGCGCGTTCAAGGTGTTCGAGCGTTGGCAGTAGCTCGCCACGAAACCCGGTTGGCTCTTTGTCGACGATCAGGACATCGGGCTCGAACTGTTCGACCGAAGTCTGGATCAGGCTTGAGCGCAATTCGGTCACATCGTCGATGCCCATGCCGATGGTCTGCGAGGCATAAGATCCATCAGCACGTTTGGTAACGCCGGGCAAACGAACATGGTCGACCCGCCGCGGAAAGGTAAATCGCCCAGCAATGGGCGAGCCGGTCAGAATAAGGGCCGAAGCCCTCTGATCGGCTTGTGTAATAGCAGCAGCCAAAGCCCGCGATCGGCGCAGGTGACCCAGGCCGAACGTGTCATGGCTGTATAGCAGGATGCGCGGTGCGCGGCCGTGATTTTTGTTTTTGATACCTAGGCTCATGCCTTCGCCTGTTTCGGTTCCGGTGCAACTCCGCGCGTCTGCACCTGATTAACGTATTTCATCTGCGCCTGCTTGCCAAAGGCGAAGGTTTCTTCGCCCAAATGCGCCAAACATTGCGATTTGGCAACAGCACAAAGGTCCACCAACCATCAGTGCGCCATGTCTGACGCAGGACGTCGGTTCCGAATGGACGAGACAACCAGTACGCTTATCGCCTCAGGCGGTCATATTCAATTTTTGTTGACTTGAAAATACTTTATCCCGCCAGTGCGCAGGGAACACTGGCGCTCACGATGTTGATATTGTCCGCGTTGAAGATTTGTACAGCCCCCAGAGGTTCTGTAGTCTTGGCCGTAACTGTGAATTGGATGTGAAATACAATGAAAATGAATGTTCTGGCCGGACTGGGTATGTTGCTTTGGGCTATGGTTCTGGCCTGTGCGACCAGCGCCGCAGCGCAGACGTCGCTTATTCCGGGATACCCCACGGGGTCATCCGACAAAGCCGGCACGACCTCATCCGCCACAGATAGCGATCTGGCGACCGCCATCCGTTCAGCCACCGAAGCGGGGGCAAGCGTCATCGTCATAGACAGCGCCGGTCAAGTGGTGTCTGCGGCCGGAGACAACGGCGGTGCGACACCCGAGGCCAAGGGCTCGGATCCGATGGCCGAAAGCTCTCAGCTCATGAAGACGCAGGAACGGTTTTCCAAGTTCATGGATTCGGTCCGCTCGCGCTTGGAAGCCCTGCCATATTCGGTGTTCGAGGTGCAGTATATCCTCAGACAAACCAGCCCGGACGGGCGCATTCAGACCTATGCCGAGGTCTTGGGCTGGAACATTCTGTTCCTCTTGCTGGGACGCTGGCTGTCGATCGAGATCTACGGCAAGCGTTTTGCAAAACGATGGGTGGTGGCGCGAATCAAAGAGAACCCGGAGGGCTATCGTGAAAAAATGCCTTTCCTGGTCTATCGGTTCATTATGGGCATTGGTGGCACGGTCTTTGCCATGGTTCTTGCCCTTATCGTTGGTTATTTGTTCTTTGGAGAAGCCGAGGACATATCGATCCAGTTCACCGTTACGGCGATCTTCACCGCATATTTTCTGTCGCGCACGGCCTCGGACCTGTGGCGGATGGTACTGTCGCCTTACCTCAGCCAGTATCGTTTGCCGCCATTTTCGGATCGAGATGCCAAGCGTCTTTATTTCTGGGCCTCCGCACTTGCGACCTATGATATCTCGGTCGTTCTGTTCTCGATCTGGGTGGCGGATTTCGGTCTGAACTATAACGTCTATGCGATGGTCTATGGCAGCCTGACGCTGGTTGGGGCGCTGGGCAACGTGCTGATGATCCTGTTCAACGCGCGTGCGATTTCTAACGCCATCCGCGGTGGGCGCACGCCGGATCAGGTGTCTTGGATCTTGCGATTCATCTCTTTCGCCTGGGCACCGGTTCTGGTGGTTTACATGGTATTCAGCTGGTTCAAACTGGCCGTTGATCTGGTGCTTGAGGTTCAGGATTCGATCCCGATCGTGGCCAGCAGCTATGCGATCTTTATGTCGGTTGTCGTGGCCTATGGCGCGATGAACTATCTGCTTGAGCGGTATTTTGATCGCAATCGCAAGATTGAGGCGCTGAACGCGGATACCCAGAATCCGGAGTCAAGCGAAGAGGAAGCAGCAGCCGCGACGCCTGAGGCAGAGCAGCGCAAACATACGATCCTGACCTATGAAGATCTCGCCCGCCGAGTAGCGGGTATTTTGGCTTTTGTCGTGGGTCTCTATGCGCTGGTTGTCATCTGGAATCCGCAGGCAAACTGGAGCGAGGATCTGCCGATCGGGCGGGCGCTCGACGTGATAGTGATCCTGTTCATTGGCTATATCCTGTTTCATTTCTTCCGCGTGTGGATCGACAGCAAGATCGCCGAAGAGGTTGATGATGGCGCCGCCGATGCCGAGTTAGGTGATGAGGGTGGTGAAGGCGGTCAGAGCCGTCTGGCAACTCTGCTGCCATTGTTTCGAGGGGCTATTCTGGCCGTCGTTGTTGTCACCATTGCGTTGATCGCTCTGATGGAGCTGGGCATCAACGTAAGCCCTCTGTTCGCGGGCGCCGGTGTGGTTGGTCTGGCCGTTGGATTCGGGTCTCAGACCCTGGTGCGCGATATTTTTTCTGGTGCATTCTTCCTGATGGATGATGCGTTTCGCAAGGGCGAGTATATCGACATCGGGGATGTGAAGGGGACAGTCGAAAAGATCTCGATCCGGTCCTTTCAGCTTCGCCACCATCTGGGTGCGCTGAATACGATTCCCTTTGGTGAGATCAAAGTGCTGACCAACTACTCTCGTGATTGGGTAATCATGAAGCTGCCGCTGCGGGTGACCTATGACACGGATGTCGAAAAGGTTCGGAAGCTGATCAAGAAGTTGGGTCAGGAATTGCTGAACGATCCGGTGATCGGAGATAACTTTATTCAGCCGCTGAAATCTCAGGGCGTGATTGAGATGCAGGATTCGGCGATGATCATCCGGGTCAAGTTTATGACTAAACCGGGCGATCAGTGGCTGGTGCGTAAGAAAGTGTATCAGGATATTCGCGAGTTGTTCGCCCGTGAAGGCATCCGTTTCGCGCATCGGGAAGTCACCGTAAGGTTGGCTGACGGCAAAGAAACGGAGGACCTGACGCCAAAACAGCGTGAGGCGGTCACAGGAGCCGTTCAGGCCGCGATTGATGAAGACTATCTGGACGACATTGGCCCTGGCGGCGATGATCGCTAGGGCGGCTCCCGCCCCTTTGACTTGCGTCTCTGACGAGACGCCATCCAAAGCGTTGGGCCGGGCCGCGCGTTCCGCGCGGCGGAGGCTCAGGTGGCGAGCGATGGCCAGATTGGTTGTGACGTGCCCAGTTTCGGGGCGGGCAGAGACCAGCGCATCTTAGCGGACCCCACAGTCAGGGCCGGTTTCAGGCGATAGCCGCTACCCCAGCTGGATTGTTCGAGCGCATCTGCAAAATCGGCGTCTGTCGCCCCGGTGATATCTTCGTCAGTATCCCTCTTGGCGAGGGTAGCGAGCAGTTCGGCAGTGCGTGCAAGCGAAAGCCGAGCATCCATGATCGCGTGGCCGGATGCAGCCTCGGCCAAAGCCGACAATACAGTGGCGGCCATCAGGTACCCGGTCGCGTGATCCAGTGCCTGCACTGGCAGCGGGAGTGGTTTGTCAGCCTCAGCCCAATCCATACCTGCATGTGCGATCCCGGCGCTCATCTGCACAAGGCTGTCGAACCCGCGGCGCGGCGCCCATGGCCCTTGCCAGCCATAGGCGTCAAGCGTGACCTCAAACCGGTTCGGCGCAAGTTGGTCGCGCTTGGCCTTGTTCAACCCAAGTGCATCCAGAGCGCCGGGGCGATACCCATGGACAAGCACATCTGCCTGGGTCAGCAACTCTTGCAACTGCTGTATACCGTGGGACGATTTTAGGTCCAGATATGCGCAGTGTTTGCCCAGCGAAATGTCGGGAATGATGCCGGGTTCATCCCAGCCGGGCGGATCGATCCGCAGCACCTCGGCCCCGAAACCGGCAAGCGTTCTTGTGGCCACCGGCCCGGCCAGGATTCGGGTCAGATCAAGCACGCGCAATCCGGCCAGAGGCCGCTTGGTGGTTGCCTGGGGTCGGTCGCGCAGCTTGATATTGCGTGGGCCATACCACCCGATCAACGGCTCGCGGGCCAGTATGCGACCCTGCGGATGGTCCTGCCAGTCTGCGCGGCTGCGCATGGCGGCGGCGACGCCACCTTCGGCGACAATCGCGACTTCCAGCGCGGCGATTGTCCAGCCTCGGATCGCGCGCGATACCTGCGTCCGGTCGGCTTTGACCTGCAAGACCTTCAGGGCGGCGGCGCGGTGATGAGGCAGATTGGTGTGCAATCTGATCCAGCCGTCAGAGGCCTGATAGTCGCCTGCAATCGCGTCCCACAGGCTGGGCATGTCCCACCCGTCAGGCTTGAACGAGTAGCCATACCATAATGAAGCCAACCGATGATCCACAGAAACCTCTGGCGGCTCTGGCGACAGGTTAAGGGCAGTCACAACACGCGACATTTCCTGACCAACTGAGGCAAAACTGGCCGTCGCCAGTTCCGAGACCGCAAAGGCGCTGGGCCGCGCGCCCACCCCGTCGACCCGATATGTGCCAGGTGAGGGGAGGGCGGACAGCAAGCTCATTGCTGGTAGGGGTCCAGACTGTCGCGCAGCCCGTCGCCAAGGAAGTTGAAGGCCAGCACGATGACGATGATCGGCAGCATCGGGATAGCAGTCCAGGGATAGATTTCGATCGACGCGAGGTTCTGCGCGTCGTTCAACATCACTCCCCAGCTGACCGCCGGAGCCCTCAGGCCGAGGCCAAGAAAACTAAGCGCTGTCTCACCGAGGATCATCGCGGGTATCGACAGCGTGGCCGAAGCAATCAGGTGGGACATGAAGTTGGGCAGCAGGTGCTTGCGGATTACGCGGCCTGAACTTGCGCCCATCATCTCGGCTGCTCGGACATATTCCTCTTCCCGCAGTGACAGGAATTTTGCGCGCACCGATCGGGCAAGGCCAGGCCAGTCGAGTATGCCGAGGATGATCGAGATGATGAAGAACACCGCAACGGGGCTCCAGTTCGAGGGCACGGCGGCAGACAGAGCCAACCACAAAGGCAGCTCTGGCAGGGACCGCAGGATTTCGATCACACGGTTAATTACCCAGTCGATTTTGCCGCCGAAATACCCGGCGATTGACCCGAACAGGATACCCAGAAAGAACGACACCGAAATGCCGATCAGGCCCACCGTCAGCGACAGTTGTGCGCCATAAAGGATGCGGCTGAAGACGTCCCGGCCCAGGCGATCCGAGCCCCAAAGGAACAAAGTGGCGCCCTCGGGGGCACAGAACAGGTGGGTGTCAGATTTGATCAGGCCGGCCAGCTTGTATTCTGATCCTTCGCACAAGAACCGGATTGGGCGCGGATCTTCCGTATCAGGTTCGAATTTCCATTGGAATGTCTCAAGATCTGCTTCTGCGACGATGGGATAGACATATGGACCGATGAATTCCCCTTTGTGGAACCAGTTGACCGATTGAGGTGGGGCATACAGATGCTCTCCGTTCCGGTCATTTGGGCCATAGGGCGCGATAAAGCCTGCGAAGGGCAGCATCAGGTAACACAATAGCAGGAACATACCCGAAATCAGGCCCAGTTTGTGTGTTCTGAACTTGCGCCAGACCAACAACCAGTTGGGGGCATCGAGATCAGCCCGCTCAAGCTGTTGGATCGACGCTTGCGGGTCAAAGGGGGCTTCGTCGACATAGCGACCATCAGAACGTCTGTTCATGCTTCACGCCCCTCATACCGGATGCGTGGGTCGAGCATGACCAGCAGGATATCAGAAATCATCGTACCGATTAAAGTCAGCAGGGCCACAAACATCAGGATGAACGCCGACAGGAACTGATCCTGCGTTTTTAAGGCGGTCAACAGGGTCGGGCCAATGGTTTGCAGGCCCAGAACGACCGAGACCAGAACCGAACCCGAGACCATCGAAGGCAGCAGGTTGCCAATATCGGCAACGAACGGGTTGAACGCCACGCGCAGCGGGTATTTCGTCAACATCCGCGACGGGGCCATCCCCTTGGCGATGGCGGTTTCCACATAGGGTTTGCCCAATTCATCCAGCATATTGGCCCGCAGGCGCTGCATCATGGCTGATGCGCCCGATGTGCCGATTACAAAGGTCGGCACGATCAAATGCACTAGAATGGATTTCAGCTTTTCCCAACTCATTGGTAGCCCTTCGAAGGAAGGGTCCATCAACCCGCCGATAGGCAAATTGAAGTAGCGGTGGCCATAGTAGAACAGGATAAGCGCCAACAGGAAGTTTGGCGTCGCCAGACCCAGATAACCGACGAAAGCTGAAGTGTAGTCGATCCATGTTCGCGATTTAGCTGCCGCTAGAACGCCCAGCGGCAGGGCAACCGCATAAACGAACAAAATAGCTGCGAGATTGACAACGACGGTTAGCCATAGTGTGTCACCGACGATTTCTCGGACGGGGCGGTCAAATTCGAAGGACCATCCATAGTTGCCTTGCAACAGACCTTCGAACCCGTGCGGCCCGGGCCAGAATCCTATCCAGATCAGGTACTGTTCGGGCAAGGAACGATCCAGCGAGTATTCCTTGCGCAGAAACTCGGCCTTGGCCACACCAGCGGATTGACCTGAGGCCTGCAATTCGGCGATCTGGTTGCTCAGATAGTCGCCGGGCGGAAGGTTGATGATCACGAAGATCAAAATCGACACCACCCACAACGTCAGAAGCATCGTGAAAAAGCGATACACCGCATAGCGCAGCATGACCATTTAGCTGCTCCTGATCAGTCGGCGAAGAAGAACTCGTCGGGACGGTGAATGCCGAAATGCGCGCCAGGTTCCCACGCCCACATTGCCTGTTCGGGCACGTTGCGCAGGCGGTTCGACACGACGATGGGTTGCGGTGCGCCGTTTAAGATGCCGATGGCAAAAAGTTGGTCGGCGTGGATTTTCAGCATCTCGGACCAGATTGCGCTGCGTTTTTCATCAGTGGTGGCGGCCTCCCAATCCTGCGCAAGTGTCATGAGCTGTTCGGCCTCGGGCATGTCTGGTGGCTCACCTGATCCTCCTGCGGTCTGATAATACTGGCCCCATTTGGGCCAGGCCAGAAAGACCTGATCGGTGGGTGCTAGATAGGCGGGCGAGGTATGCATCTGCGGGATGCCGTCATCCCAGCCGAACCAGACCGAGGCCATCGTATTACCTGAAAACACCCGGTTGCGCAGGATGTCACGATCCAGCGGGCGCATCACAAGATCGACACCGATATCGCGCCAGGTATCCGTAACGATCTGCAGCGCGTTTTCAACCTCTTGCCGCTCGCCGGCGGTTTCGATGATCAGCTCCATCGGGCGTCCGTCAGGCAAGAGTCGAATGCCGTTTTTGTCACGTTCGATCAACCCGGCCTCATCTAACAGAGCATTCGCCATTTCGACATCATACTGTGCCCAGGCTTTCGCATTTGCTTCGTCGTAGAAAGGCGATGCGGGCAGAACCGACATGGCTCCGGGATGAGCAAGCTTGAAATAGAGCGCCTGATTGATTGTTTTGCGATCAATCGCCAGCGACAGCGCCCGGCGTACCCGAACGTCGCGCAGGGTTTCGCGCCAGACAGCATCAGTGAAATTCAGATTGGGATAGATCGCGATCTGCGAGGCAACGCCGGTTTTCCACAAAAGCGTTTTGTACCCGCCCTCAGCCTCACCCTTTTTCAGGATCGAGGCGTCGCGGAAAGCCAATCCCCGGCCTTGCAGGTCGGCCTCACCTGCGTTTGCCTTGGCCGCAACCAGCCCTGGCGCGACGATTTCCATCTCAACCACATCGATATAGGGCAGTTGCACCCCGTTTGAATCCACCCGGTGGTAGTAAGGATTACGGACGAAATTATGCCGGATTTTCTTGCCCGAGCTTGCATTGAGCCAAGGCTGCAACGTAGGCAATTCGTGATTGTCGTATTTGTAGAGATTGTCGAGCTTGTTGTGCAGCGCTGCCCAGCTTTTGACCCGGGCATCTTCAACCTGAAATGCCAGATCTTCCGCGTCGGCGAACTTCTCGTGGTATTTCTTGAGAAACTCAGAAGGGCGATAGATGAAGGGTGGACGCGCCTGCGCAAGTGATTGCAGAAAATCCGGGTTCGGGCCGTCCCACTCGAACACAACTGTAGCTTCATCGGGGAAGGTCACGGTGGGCGGATTGCCATCAACCAGCAAAAAATCAGGCGGTCCCGAGGGGCTGAGAAACTCGTTATTGGCCACGTCTTCCCACCAATAGCGGAAATCTTCAGACGTGAATGGCGTACCGTCGGACCACTTGTGGCCGGGGCGCAGGTTCAGCGTGAATTTGTGATTGTCTTCGCTTTCGACCGAGGCCAGCAGATCGGGAACGATGTTGTATTCGTGATCGAACCCGACAAGCCTTGCATAGCCATAGACTACCATCTGCCGTATGTCTTTGGACCGGGTAACCATCGTGCGTAGCGTCCCGCCGGGGGCACCGAATTCACGCCCCTTTGCAGCCAGATCAACGATCAGTGGGTCCTGAGGTATGCGTTCGGCAACCGGTGGCAGGTTACCACTGTCGACTTCGGTCTTCCAGAAAGTGCCTTCCTGAAGATTTGCGGGAATTTCTGCCGTGGCGGGCAGCATCCCTGTGACAGCCAGAAAGGCCGCCAGAAACGAACGATGAGTGGTCTTAAACATGGCAACGTACCTTATGGCCGGGCTCCAACTCTACCAACGAGGGTATCACGGTGTCGGAAAATCGAAAGGCGTCATCCCAACTGTCTGGTGAACCCGCACCCAAAGCAACCAGTTTCAAGTCAATCGGTCGATTGATATCAGGTTCAGGCTGAGCAGCGATCAATGCCTTGGTGTAGGGATGGCGTGGATTGTAAAACAGGGTTTCGGGCGGGGCTTGTTCGACCACCAGACCCCGGCGCATCACGGCCACTTCGTCGGCAATGCGCGCCACGACGGCCAGATCATGCGAGATGAACAAGTAAGACAGGTTCAGGCTGTCCTGCAGATTTTCGAGCAGCGTCAGAATCTGCTCTTGCACCGACACATCCAGCGCCGAGGTCGGTTCGTCACACACGATCAAGGCAGGGTCCAGCATCATCGCGCGGGCAATCGACAGGCGCTGTCGCTGGCCGCCCGAAAATGCATGGGGATAGCGTTTGAGCATATCTGAGTTCAGCCCGACCCGCTGCAACATCTCGGCGGCCTTGTCTCGCTGTTCGGCCGAGTTTCCGATGCGATGAATTTCGAGCGGCTCGGTCATCGCATCCTGAATGCGCATTCGCGGGCTGAGAGAACTGTAGGGGTCCTGAAACACCATCTGCGCCTTGCGCTGGAACGCTGTACGTTCGGCCCGTGTCATACTATGAACCGTTATGGGATCAGCGTCTTGGGTGGTGCGGAACAACACTTCACCACCGGGATCGGGTAATTCAGCACCCAATGCGATTCGCGCCGCTGTGGTTTTGCCCGACCCGCTTTCCCCAACAATCGCGAGCGTCTTGCCGCGCGCAAGTTTCATATCGACCCCGCGACAGGCATGGATCAGTTTGTTGGCACTCCAACCTTTGCTGGAGCGCATCGTGTAGGTCTTCGAGACCCCGGTCATTTGCAGGATCAGGTCTTCGTCGGGCATCGGCAGGCCCACCGCTTCCTGATCGGGAATCTCAGGGGCTGCATCGAACAGTTGCTGCGTGTAAGGGTGCGCAGGATTGTTGAGAATAGGTTCGGCGGGACCGGCCTCCATCACGCGGCCTTTGTGCATGACAACGACCTGCTCGGCCATGTTCGCAACCACACCCAGATCATGGGTGACCAGAATCAACGCCATGCCGGTCTCGCGCTGCAACTCTTTGATCAGGCCCAGAACCTGCGCCTGTGTCGTCACATCAAGCGCCGTTGTTGGTTCATCTGCGATCAACAGTTCCGGCTTTGACACCATTGCCATGGCGATCATTGCCCGCTGACGCATTCCGCCGGACATTTCGAACGGATAGCTGTCATAGGCGCGGGCCGGATCGGGAAAGCCCACCCGTTCGAACTGGCCAAGAACTTCTTTGCGGGCCTCAGACTCAGAAGCCCCGCGGTGGAGCCACAGAACTTCGCTGACTTGGTTTCCAATTTTGTGCAGCGGCGAAAGCGATCGCATCGGTTCCTGAAAAATCATCGAAATCCGGTTGCCACGAATGCCGCGCATCTGGCGTTCGCTGAGCTCGGTCAGATTGGCAGTACCTTTGGAATCGTTCAGAGTGATCGTGCCGCTGCGAATCTGTGCGGTGCGTGGCAGAATACGCAGCGCAGCCCGGCATGAAATCGTTTTGCCAGATCCGGATTCACCAACCAATGCAAGTGTTTGCCCCGGCTCGACATCGAAGCTGACGCCGCTGACGACGGAAGGGCCCGAGCCGAAACCGATGCTGAGATCCCGAACGGACAACAACGCACTCATGCGGGTTTTCCACCCGGCTGGCCGCTTGGTAACATCGGCTTTGTGAACTCCCTGTCTTTTTTGCACAGTTTCGCGCGGTTAGGGCGGCCTAGTCAAACACCTTCTTCACTTGAATTGTGGCGGTTTCGCGAATCTCAGGCGTTGTGACTACACAAAGTCTTGAGATTTTGTCATCAAAGGCGCAATCGGCACCCCATTCGTGTCGAACGACCAAAAAAATGAGGTTCCCCGTGTCCGAGCATCAAAGCCGTCTGGATCTGTTCATTGACCGTATGGTCTCGCAGCGCGCCTGTCTGGATTATGCGATTGCCCGGACCGCAGGTCAGTCCGGTCCGGTTTTTGAATTGGGGCTGGGCAACGGGCGCACCTATCATCACATGGTTCACCACGTTCAGGATCGCCCGGTTTATGTTTTCGAACGTGCCGTGGCTTCACATCCGGACTCGACCCCGCCCAATGATTTGGTGATATTGGGCGATGTCCGCGAGACATTGCCCGCGTCGGTTGCCCGCTTTGGCGCGTCGGCTAGCCTGGTTCACGCCGATCTGGGTGGCCACAACCGGGAAAAGAACGACGTGTTCGCCCGTCTTGTCTCTCCCTTGATTGAGCCGCTTCTGGCACCGGGCGGGCTGATGGTTTCCAGTGATCGCATGTATTTCGATACATTGACCGAGTTGTCGTTGCCTGATGGTGCCGTTGAAGGGCGCTGTTTCATCTATCAGCGCTGATCTGCCGTTGGGTCACATTGTGATCCGACTCGCTCTGTCAGGTAAGGGCGGTCTAACTTCTGAGGCGTGAAGTTTCAGGAGGGACTACCCCGATGCTGTTCTACGATTGCTCAACCGCGCCAAGCCCGCGCCGCGCCCGCATGTTCATCGCGGAAAAGGGGCTGGAGATTGAAACCCGTGAAATCTCAATCGCGAAAGGCGAACAACTAAGCGACTCGTTTCGTGGGGTGAGCCCTGCTGCAACGATACCGGTGCTGATCACGGATGAAGGCACCACTCTTACCGAGAATCTCGGCATTGCGGCCTATCTTGAGGCGCGTTTCCCCGAGCCTCCGCTGTTGGGTCGAACCGCTGAAGACAAGGGCGAAGTTCTGATGTGGAACGCCATTGCTGAACAGCAAGGCGGTGCGCCAATTGCGGAAACTCTGCGTAACACCCATCCTTCGTTCAAAGACCGCGCGATTACCGGTCCTGCGAGCTATGCCCAAATCCCGGAACTGGCACAGCGAGGGATTAAGCGGGTAGACGCCTTCTTCGATCTGCTCGAAACCCGACTGAGTGATCGCGAGTTCATCGCTGGAAACACGTTTTCTCTGGCTGATATCACCACTTATGTTTTTGTCGACTTCGCCCGTGTCATCAAGAAACGCATTCCTACAGGAAACACAGCGACACTAGCTTGGTTTGACACCATTCAAGCCCGCCCAAGTGCACAAATCTGACACCGTAAATTGTATGAATCTCGAACTGTACAGAAATGTCTAGACAGAAGTGAACAGTGCATCTAGCGTTCAAGCCGGATCACTCAGCGGAGGGCGGGATGAAATCTCAGTATCGGGTCGTAGTCATCGGTGGCGGCGTTGTGGGCGCCTCGGTTCTGTATCATCTTGCCAAGTTCGGCTGGTCCGATGTGGTCATGCTCGAACGGCGGCGTCTGGCCTCGGGGTCTTCGTGGCACGCAGCGGGAGGCATCCATGCATTGAACGCCGATCCAAACATGGCGTCACTGCAGGCCTATACCATCGATCTGCTGAGCGAGATCGAGAAGGAGTCGGGCCAGAATATCGGTCTGCACATGACCGGAGGTTTGACTTTGGCGGGCACACCCGAACGGTGGGAATGGCTGCAGTCCAATTACCGCATTTTTCAATCCATCGGCATTGATGACTGCGAGTTGCTGACCCCGGAAGAGGCTCAGAGACGTTGCCCAATCATGTCGACCGATGGCGTTCTAGGGGCTATGTGGGCTGATCGAGAAGGCTATATCGACACCACTGGCACAGTGCAGGCCTATGCAACCGCTGCAAAGAAGCGGGGCGCCGAGTATTACGAAGAAACCAAGGTCGAAGAGCTGACCCAGACCGGTGAAGGCTGGCAGGTGGTGACCGACAAGGGCACAATCACATGTGAGCATGTGGTCAATGCGGCGGGGCTATGGGCCAAGCAGGTGGGACGCATGGCAGGCGTGGAACTGCCAGTTTCACCATTGAAGCACCATTATCTAATCACCGATACCGTTCCGGAAGTGGCTGATGCTGATTTTGAGATGCCGATGACCGTGGATCTCGAAGGTTTCACCTATATGCGGCAGGACCAAAAGGGTGTGCTGGTCGGTATCTATGAGGTCGACCACGAACATTGGGCCATGGACGGAGCGCCTTGGAATTACGGCGAGGAGCTGTTTCAGGAACAGCTCGATCGGATTGAGAATGAGGTGACGCTGGGTTTTGGACGCTATCCTTCGATCCAGAACGTCGGGATCAAGACTTGGGTGAACGGCGCGTTTACCTTCTCACCTGATGGTAACCCTTTGGTCGGACCGGTGCCCGGTAAGCGTGGATACTGGTCTGCCTGTGCGGTTATGGCGGGTTTTCTGCAGGGCGGCGGCGTCGGCAAGACACTGGCCGAATGGATGATCCATGGTGAACCCGAGGCCGACGCGTGGCCTATGGACGTCGCACGTTATGGCGATTTCGCGCAGAACAAGCGGTACATCCGCGAGACAACAGGCCAGTTCTATTCCCGTCGTTTCGTGATGACCTATCCAAACGAACAACTACCCGCAGGTCGTCCGCTGAAAATTGCCCCGGCGCATGACGCGATGACAGAAGCGGGCTGCAAATGGGGTGTGAGTTGGGACCTTGAGGTACCGCTCTATTTCGCGCCGAAAGGATTCGAGGAAACGCCGACGCTGAAGCGTTCGAATGCGCATGACATCGTGGCCGAAGAATGCAGGACAATCCGCGAGGGCGTAGGCCTGCTGGATATTTCGGGCTTTTCGCGTTTTGAAGTCTGCGGACCAAATGCCGAGGCTTGGCTGGACAAGGTGATGGCCTCAAAACTACCTGCGCCAGGGCGTGCCAGGCTGGCTCCGATGTTGGGGGAGAACGGGCGACTAAAGGGCGATCTGACAGTCTTGAACTGGGGTGATGGCACTTGGTGGATCATGGGTAGCTACTACCTGCGCGCGTGGCACATGCGCTGGTTCGATGATCACATGATGGATGGTGTGACCCTACGCGATCTGGGCGAGGAATACTGCGGCTTTGCCGTCGTCGGCCCCAAGTCGCAGGCGGTGATCAAGAAGCTGGCTGAACAGGATATTTCGGGCCTGAATTTCATGGGTTGTGGGGATTTCGACATTGGCCTGGTTCGCGCTCGTGTGGCGCGTATGTCGGTGACTGGTGAAAGGGGCTATGAAATCAACTGCCGTTACGGCGATCACATCAAACTGCGCCGGATGCTTCTGGAGGCCGGAATAGATGAAGGTATCCGAGAATGTGGATTCAACGCGATGCTGTCGACGCGGCTTGAGAAAAGTTTTGGTATCTGGTCGGCAGAATTCACGCAGCTCTACACACCCGGTATGACGGGCATGGATAGGTGGATTGACTGGGACAAGGATTTTGTTGGTAAAGAGGCCGCAGTTGCCGAACGTGATGGGAATGGTCCTGCTCAGGTACAGGTGACACTGGAAATCGACGCGCTGGATGCGGATGCCAGCGGGTATGAACCCATTTGGGTCGGCAAAGAGCGTGTAGGCTTTGTTACCTCAGGTGGTTACGGTCACTATACCGGCAAGTCGCTGGCAATGGCTCTGGTCGATCGCCCCAAATCTGTGCCGGGGACCGAAGTGCGCGTGCATATCGTGGGCGTCGAACGCGTGGCCCGGATCATTGCCCCGTCACCTTACGACCCACAGGGCAAAGCGATGCGAGGCTGATCATGACAACACGGGACCGAGGAGGCCGACGGCGGGGCCGCAATCCGGACGCTTCACTGCAACCCAGTCGCGAGGTGAATTACCGCCAGTTGCGAAATCCGTTTCCCATGATGGAGGTTTTTCCGACCGACCAGATCGCGGATATGCACGAAACCGCGTTGCGTACGCTGGAAGATCTTGGGGTCAAGGTTCTGCTGCCTGAAGCGCGCCGTATCTTCGCCGAAGGCGGCGCACGGGTGGATGAGGGCAGCGAAATGGTCTTTATCGGGCGTGATATCGTCGATGCGGCGATTGCGTCAGCTCCGAAATCCATTGCTTGCCGCGCCGGGGCGCGGCGGCGGGATTTTACGCTGGAACTTGGCAGCCTGGTGTTTCAGCCCGGGGCAGGGGCGCCAAACGCCACCGATCTGGAACGCGGGCGCCGCCCGGCGACCGGACAGGACTATCTCGAGTTCCTGAAGCTGACCCATCATTTCGATGTGTTTCAGATGATCTCGCCCCAGGTCGAGCCACAGGATGTGCCGACCAACCTGCGCCACTATTTCACGACCAAGGCGCAGATGGAACTGACGGACAAATTCCCGTTTTTCTTCTCGCGCGGTACGCCGCAGGTGATGGACTGTTTCGAGATGCTCTCGACCACACGGGGGCTATCTGACGAGGAGTTCCGCGCCAACGCGCATTGCTATACCATCATCAACACCAACAGCCCGCGCACGCTGGATATCCCGATGGCGCAGGGTCTGATCGATTTTGCCCGTCACGGGCAGATGTCGATCATCACACCCTTCACACTGATGGGGGCGATGGCACCGATTACCGTGGCCGGAGCAATCACCCTGTCTCATGCCGAGGTACTGGCGGCTTTGACACTGACGCAGCTGACCAATCCTGGTGCACCTGTCTGCTATGGAACGTTCACCAGCAATGTTGACATGAAGTCAGGCGCGCCCGCCTTTGGAACGCCCTCACATTTTCAGGCTTCGCTGGCAGCCGGACAACTGGCGCGCCACCTTGGCCTGCCTTGGCGGTCAGCGGCGGGATCGGCCTCGAATATAAACGACGTACAGGCCGCAAATGAAAACCAGTTTGGCCTGTGGGGCTGTTTAATGGCCGGGGCGACCGTGATCATCCATTCGGCGGGTTGGCTCGAGGGGGGCTTAACCGTGTCATTTGAGAAAATGATCTGTGACGCCGAAGTGCTGAACATGGTGGCCGAACTCTGTGCCGGAGCACAGGCGGGCGCAGCTGAAATCGGGTTTGACACCGCCCTTCGCGAGGTCGAACCAAGCGGTCATTTCTTCGCCACCAGTCAAACGATGGAGCGTTACAGTACCGCGTTCTATGAACCACATGTGCATGACTACGCCAACTTCGGAACCTGGGCCGAGCGCGGTTCCGTAGATGCCAATCACCGCGCCACGGGGGTGTGGAAAGACATCCTGGCGAATTTCGAAGCTCCGCCTCAGGATGCGAACCGGATTGGCGCATTGCAGGATTTCATCGCGCGCCGTACGGAAGAAGGCGGCGCTCCTCCGGAGAGTTGAATGAACACAAAACCCATCCTTCACAGGGACGATCCCGAAGCTGAACCATTGGTCGGCAACATCAAGGTCACACGCGATGATTGGCTGAACGTGGCCATGGACGTGTTGATCTCGGACGGGGTTGAACAGGTCAAAGTGATGAATCTTGCCGAGAGGATGGCTGTTTCCCGGTCATCGTTCTACTGGTACTTCAAGTCCCGGCAGGAGCTGCTGGACGCCTTGCTGGCGCGATGGCAGGCGACCAATACTGTGGCATTGATCGCGCAGTCCGAATTGCCTGCCGGGACAATCACAGCGGCTGTTTGCAATGTTCAGCGCTGCGTCGTGAACACGGAACTTTTTGACACGGCACTGGATTTCGCTGTCCGGGACTGGGCGCGACGGTCAGGGAAAGTGCGGAGGATGCTGGATCAGTCCGATGCACGACGGCTGGCTGCGTTGCGCGAGATGTTCATCCGTTTCGATTATGATGAGACCGAGGCCGAGACGCGTGCCCGCGTGCTGTATTACATGCAGATCGGCTATGATTTGGCGCAGTTGAACGAACCGATGGCGATCCGCTTGTCGATGGTTCCACACTATCTTTATGTATTTACGGGGGTCGAGCCACGACCCGAAGAAATCACCGAATTCAGCGCCTATGCGAAACGCTTCTGGGAGGGGGCAGGACATGAGCCCGCCTGATGCATCATTATCAAAACCGGAGTGATAGGGGCTGCCATCGCCTTTGAGCCGCCCCATATCGGGCGACAAATCGACACCCTATTTTACGCGCGCAAGCGCCCGGTCAATACGGACAGCAGTTTCTCGGTTCTCGGTTAGGAGGTCAGCGTGCGCGCTTGTTCAAAGCTTGCGGCGCGTACCGGACCGAAACCACGTATCTGGTTCGCAGTTGCGAGCGCGTCCAACCACTGAGCTTCGGACCGGACAGATGGGGAGGTGAGGTACGCCTCCAACAGCGCTTCGTACCATGTCAGGATATCACAGTGCAGCCGCGCCTCGGCGTGGTAACCGAACGGGTTCAGGAGTTTGCCGCGCAACCACTTCGCCCGTGCAAGACAGCGCAGCAGGGGGCGCATCCAGGGGCCGAACGCGTGTTTGACTGGACGTCCTCGCCCATCCTTGCGCCAGTTGAACAGCGGCGGGGCGAAATGGTATCGGATCTTGAAATCCCCTTCGAAGGTTTGCGCCAACTCGTCTGCGAAGCTGTCGGCGATGTGCAGCCTTGCGACCTCATATTCATCTTTGTAGGCCATGAAGCGGTACAGGTTGCGGGCTATGGTTCGAATGACGGCATCGTCGCCATCAGAATGAGCTGATCGGATCGCCGCAATTCGGCAGGTGTAGCGATCGGCATAGGCGTCGTTTTGATAGCTGCGCAGGAATGCAGCGCGGCGGGTGATCATCTGATCCAGCGTTTCTTCGGTTGTTTGGGGGTCGCTGTAGCCGCTTACGCGAGAGGGGTCGGCGGCCAGAGCGCGACCAATGGCCAGTGCCAGCCGGTTTTTGCTGGCAGCAATCCCGTTAAGCAGGATCGCCTGCCCCAGCGCGCTGAGCGATACCGGCACCAGCCCCTTCTGCCACGCATAACCCAGCAGGATGACGTTGGCGAATACTGTATCCCCCAATAGGGTTTCGGACGCGGCATTTGCATTAAAGCCAGACAGATTTTCTGCACCGACCACTTCCCGGATGGCCTGTTCACGGGCTGGCACTTTCAGCTGTGCATCGCGTCGCAGCACCAAATCACCGGTCGGCATTTCAGCGAGGTTCAGGACCATTTGCGTTCCGTTCCGGTAATGGGCCGAGGCCTTGGGTGCAGAACTGACAACGACATCGCAGCCGATCACTGCGTCGGCCGCGCTTTGGTCGATGCGGACCTGATTCAATGCCTCTGGCTCTGATCCAAGCCTGATATAGCTGAGAACCGTGCCAAATTTCTGCGCAAACCCGGTGAAATCCAGAACTGACGCGCCCTTGCCCTCAATATGCGCGGCCATGGTGATCAGAGCGCCGACGGTGACGACTCCGGTACCGCCGACACCTGTTACGAGAAGATCGAATGGCGTATCAAGCGAGGGTAGCCGAGGGACCGGTAGACCCGATTCAAGCGTAGCCACATCAAGATCGGCGACACGTTTCCTACGGGTTGCGCCATCAATGGTGACGAAGCTGGGGCAAAACCCGTCCAGACAGGAGAAATCCTTGTTGCAAGAGCTGAGGTTGATCTTGCGTTTACGGCCCAGCGGCGTGTTACGGGGTTCGATGCTCAGGCAATTCGATGCGACCGAGCAATCGCCGCACCCTTCGCACACCAGATCGTTTATCCAGACAAAGCGATCCGGGTCCTGCAGCGTGCCACGCTTGCGGCGGCGACGCTTTTCGGTGGCGCAGGTCTGTTCGTAGATCAAAATCGTGACACCGGGAATGTCGCGTAAATCGCGTTGCAGAATGTCCATCTCGGCGCGGTCGTGAAACGTGGTGCCAGCCGGGAAATCAGTGCGGCTGAATTTGGTGATGTCATCCGAGACCAGCGCGATCCGCTCAACTCCCTCGGCGCGGCAGGTTTGCGCGATACCCGCGACACTGACGGGGCCGTCCACCGGCTGCCCGCCGGTCATCGCGACCGCATCATTGTAGAGGATTTTGTAGGTGATGTTCGTCCCCGCTGCGACCGCCTGACGAATCGCGAGAGAGCCCGAGTGATACCACGTTCCTTCCCCCAGATTTTGGAAGATATGCTTGCCACCATTAAACTGCGAGGCCACGACATGCGGCACGCCCTCGCCACCCATCTGCGCATAACCCACTGTTTCGCGATCCATCCACGAAGCCATGACATGGCAGCCGATCCCGCTTGCAGCCGTCGACCCCTCGGGCACTTTGGTCGAGGTGTTGTGCGGACAGCCCGAACAGAAATACGGCGTCCGCGTCGCGTCGGGCACGTTGATCACCGGCACAGGAGTTTCGGTCAGAGCGCGCGCACGAGCGGGCAGGTGTTCTTCGGGGAAGAACGTATCCAGACGTGCAGCCACGATGGGGACTAGCATCAGCGGGCTGAGTTCACCGGTCCACGGGATCAACGGCTCGCCATGGCTGTCATATTTTCCGACCATCTTGTGTGGCTTGTCGCCGGGCCAGTCATAGAAGTACTCCTTGAACTGGCTTTCGATGATGCCGCGCTTTTCCTCGACCACCAGCACCTCGGCTTTGCCCTTAACAAAGCGCAAAGCGTTGCGGCGGGCCAGCGGCCAGACCATGCCGACCTTGTAAATGTCTATACCCAGACGGCGGCAGGCGGCTTCGTCCAATCCCAGTAGACGCAGCGCCTCCATCAGATCAAGATGACCCTTGCCGGTGGTCACGAAACCGAATTTTGCGTTGTCGATGTCATAGATGCGCCGGTCGATTGGGTTATTCTCGGCAAAGGTTCGCACTGCACGCAGTTTGTACTGGATGCGGCTTTCGATCTCGGGCGAGGGCAGGTCAGCGGTCCGTACATGAAGACCGCGTTCGGGCAGATCGATTTCGGGCAGGGTAAAGCTGCGGTCGGGATGCAGCTCGACCGAGCGTGCACTTTCAACGGTTTCCGAAATCGCCTTGAACCCGACCCAAGTGCCCGAGAACCGGGATAATGCGAACCCGTATTCGCCGAATTCCAGATACTCTTCGACCGAAGCCGGGTTCAATGTCGGCATGAACCACGCCATGAAAGCCACATCCGACTGGTGCGGCATCGAGGAACTGACACAGCCATGGTCATCACCGGCCACCACCAGCACCCCGCCCTTGGGCGCAGAGCCATAGGCGTTGCCGTGTTTCAGCGCGTCCCCCGACCGGTCGACGCCGGGGCCCTTGCCATACCACATTGAAAAGATGCCTTCGACCTCGCAATGCGGGTCCAGTGTTGCTTGTTGTGCGCCCAGAACTGCAGTCGCGCCAAGATCTTCATTCACCGCAGGCATGAACGTGATGCGGTCACTCTTCAGCCTTTCCTTGGCACGCCAAAGCTCTTGGTCCAACCCGCCCAGAGGCGATCCCCGATAGCCCGAGACAAAGCCTGCCGTGTTCAGCCCCGCCTGCCGGTCGCGTCGGGCCTGATCCATCAAGACTCGCGCAAGCGCCTGTGTGCCGGTCAAAAAGACTCGCCCCCGGGTTGAGTCATACCGGTCTTCAAGCTGATAGGTGCGGGGGACGGGATCGTGATGGCTCATTATGAAGGTTCCATGGGTATCTGCCTTTGGTGTTCGGTGATTTTAACCTATGGATGCTGGATAACCATGCCAGAGTGTGTCAGCTTTCGACAAAATAAGAAAACCTCATTCGGAAAAATCAGAAAAATCGGATAAATGTGCCAACATGATTAATCTTGATGACAGAGATCGCCGCATTCTGATGCTGCTGCAGAATGACAGCCGGATGTCAAATGCCGAACTGGCAGAGGCGGTCGGGATGTCGGCCTCGGCACTCTGGCGCAGGGTGCGTGCACTGGAAGATGCGGGGGTGATAGAACGCTACGGTGCGTTGGTGCATCCACCTGCGATGGGTTTGACGTTCGAAGCGATCGTGCATGTTCACCTGACGCGTCATGACCCGGACAAGATTGTTGATTTCATCCGGGCTGTGGAAATAAGCCCCGAGGTTCAGGAATGTTATGCCACCACTGGGCAGGCGGATTATCATCTGCGCGTCCTGTGCCGGGATCTTGCGGCCTACAATACTTTTCTGGAAGATTTTCTGTTTCGCCTGCCAGCAGTCGCCAGCGCCCAAACGAACGTGGTGCTGCGCACGATCAAGCGGAACCGGCCGGTTGTCCCCTAGGATTCAGGCCGCAAACGTCACCCAAGCCCAGGCCATACCGATATAGGTCAAGTTGTGAAGCAATTGGTCGAGGCCGGCAGCCCGCCAAAAGGCAGCCTGATTGGGATGCAGCTGTTTGCGATCAGAGTAACTGGCTTTGGCAAAATCGATATGGAAATGTACGATCCACTCCAAAGCGGCAATGATCAGGATGAATTCAATCGGCGCCCGAAACAGCGCAAAAATGATGACCGAACCCACAACATGCACAGCTGCATGTTGCGCGCGTCCCACGTGGAAATACGTGCCACGCCCTGAAAGCATCTTGGGCGTCTGCAAATAATAGTCGGCGAACATGTGTTTGACCTGAAGCAGGCAGAGCAACAGAAACACCGCGCCAAAGCTGGCAGGCAAATGAATCCTCCCGATATCGTCCTGAATCAGGAGATTAGGGGGTAATGGTGTGGGGCGCAAATGAACTTGTTCACACAACGCGAAATAGGCGCATATCGGAAATTCATTTGCGTCTTAGGACACGATTGCGGTAAATTCGGGCCGTTGTATTCACATCAAAATCAGTGATTTGAGTAACGGATCAAAAGCAGGGGCGGGTTCTATAGAACGAACGATTTTTCGGTTCATTTGGAAATACTCGAAACGCGAACAGCTGATCTTGCTGGCCGTGACCACGACGCTGTTTCCATTGCTCTATCTGACGCTGGAATTGCCCAAACGCATTATCAATGACGCGATTGGTGCCACTAGTCAGATTGTTGATGTTTGGGGCTACAGCCTGTCGCAGACCTCATTCCTGATGATCCTGTGCTTTGCTTTCCTGGCGGCGGTTCTTGCGCACGGGTTGATGAAGATGCGGATCAACACCATGAAAGGTGTGCTGAGTGAGCGGATGCTGCGCCGCTTGCGTTATCAGTTGATCAACCGCGCATTGCGATTTCCGCAGCCCTATTTCGAGAGGGTGAGCCAAGGCGAGATGGTGTCGATGATCACCGCCGAAAGCGAGCCGATGGGCGGGTTGATGGGGGATGCGATCAGTCAGCCTGTATTGCAGGCCGGGCAGATGATCACCATCCTGTCGTTCCTGTTTCTGCAAAGCGTCTGGTTCGGCCTGGCGGCTGTTGCGTTGATCCCTCTGCAGGCCTGGCTGATCCCTCGGTTGCAGCGTCAAATCAATCTGTTGAACAAGCAGCGCATTCAGGAAGTGCGCGTGTTGGCCGCCCAGATTGGCGAGAATGCTGCGGGGGCTTCAACCCTGCGGGCCAATGGCGGCTGGCGGTATCGTCGGGCGATGATCTCGGACCAGTTAGGACGGCTATTTGGCATCCGGTTCGAAATCTACCAGAAAAAGTTCTTTATGAAGTTTATCAACAACTTCATCTCACAACTTACGCCTTTCATGTTTTACATGATTGGCGGTCTTCTGGTGCTGCAGGGTTCGGTCTCGTTGGGGGCGCTGGTGGCGGCGCTGGCGGCGTATAAGGACCTGAGCTCGCCTTGGAAGGAACTGCTGACCTATTACAACCAAACGCAGGACATGTCGCTGCGATGGGACGTGGTGGTCGAACGTTTCGCCCCGGACGGCATGATTGATGAAAACCTGTTTGACGGCGAACTGGTTGAGCTTCCGCAGCTTAACGGAGATATAGTGCTGAATCAGGTTTCAGTTCGCGATATCGACGGCAATCAGGTGTTGGACGATCTGAACCTGACCTTCCCAGCGGGCAAGACAATCGGTATTTCGGCCACCAGCGAAGAGGACCGCCACGCGCTGACCGAATTGTTGACCCGCGAGATCCTGCCGACCTCGGGTCGGATCGAAATCGGCGGTATTAATCTGGCGGGCCTGCATCAGAGCGTTGTTGCCGCGCGTATTGGTCTGGCAACATCACGCCCGGTCATGTTTCAGGGAACGCTGGGCGAGAACGTGATGATGCCGATGCGGTCTCGTCCCTCCATCAAGTCGACCGACGATCCTGGGTTCCTCGAAACGCAGCGGGCAGGCAACAGTGTTGATCCCTATCACGTTGATTGGCTGGACCCGGAATTAGCCGGTTTCAACGATACCGCGCTGTTGCGTGACTGGTGGCTGCAACTGATCGACGGTATGGGATCAGGTGCGGCGCTGTTTCAGCGCGGTGCCGAGCAGGTGCTTGATCCCAATGAACACCCGGAACTGGCCGCAAAGCTGATCAAATTACGGCCTTTGGTGCAAAATGCGGTACGTGAGGCTGGTCTGGGTGATCAGGCGCTGGTGTTTGACCGGTCCAGATACAACCCGGCGCTACCGGTCGCCGAGAACCTGCTGTTCGCAACCCCCTGCGTGCCGGTCACTCAGCAGCTCATGGCACAGCAGACCGTGTTTCTCGGTCAGCTGCGAGAGCTGGAACTGGATGAAACCCTGATCAGTCTGACCCGCGATGTGATTGAAATGCTGCGCCAGATCTTTGGGCTGGATGGCACCGATCACCCGCTGTTTCGCAAACTGGGGCTTGAAGCCAAAATCTACGAGGCCGCAGTCGAGCTTGTCGAGCAAACGCGCAAGGAAGGCGCGCGGGCACTGGATGACGAGCAATTGGCGAGTTTGCTGTCGGTGCCGTTCGTGATCTCGGCAGAGCAGATCGGACCCGCCTTTTCGGATGAGTTGAAGAATCGTATTCTCGAACTGCGCCACAGCCACTCGGACAGGTTGCTTGAGCCGCTGCATGACGTTTTTGTGCCGCTGGATGAGGGGGCCTTTGCGCCCGGTCTAACCGTGATGGAGAACGCGCTGTTCGGCAAGGTCAGCCAGATCGGGGGTGCCCGTACCGATGAGGCCCGCAAGCTGATTGTCGACGTGCTGGCTGAAAACGGTGCCCGTCCCATGGTGGTTGAATTGATCTACGACGTGCCGGTCTCACTGGGCGGTCAGAACTTGCCTGCGGTGTTTGCCGAGCCTCTGGCCTTTACTCGCGCGACGATTAAAAAGCCCGATATTCTGATCCTGGAAACTGCGCTTGCCAGCTATGATATGGAGACACAGGTCGCGGTTTATAAAAATCTGCGTGAGCTGTTGCCCGAAACTACAGTAATCTACCTGAATGATGCTTTTGAGAATCCGGATGTCTTCGACATGTATGTCGAAATCCGTCAGGGCCGGGTGGTGACGGGGGAAGGTCCCACCGATGTTGAAGGCGACGGTGCGGCGTCGGCCGATCTGGTGCGCAAGCTGCGCGCGTTGGAGCAGACGCCATTGTTTTCGGGTCTGGATCGCCGACAGCTCCGCCTGCTGGCCTTTGGTGCGCGTTGGTTCGAGGCCAAACCGGGTCAGGTGGTGTTTCTCAAAGATGATCAACCGACCGATGGCGCTTATGTCATCCTCGAGGGCGAAGCAGGTCTGTACCTGCCGCGTTCGGGTGAGACTGATCAGTTGATTACTACAGTTGGTGCCGGTGCGCTGGTGGGGGAGTTGGGTCTGATCCGCAAAGAGCCTCGGGCGCTGAGCATGGTAGCTGAAACGGACTTGTCTTGCCTGCGCATCGGTGAAGAAGAATTCCTGGCCGTTGTCGAGAACGACGCGGCCACAGCCTTCAAACTGCTTCAGGTGATTGCGGGATATGTCTCAAGCTGACCGGCTTTCCTTTCGGGTCGGGAGAGCGGGGCATAAGGTTCTGTGTCGCCTTCGTGCGCCTGTCAATTCGGGTATGTGGCCATCGGTACTGTGAATTCCCTGAGCTCTGCAGAGTGTTATCCTTTAGTTGCGGGCGCACCGCCCTGAAATGCATTTCCGTTTGCATAATCACAAGGCGCTTCCTGCATTTGCAGGTGCAGATCGCGACCCTTGTAGGGATGGGCGCGTGCAAGGTTTTCATCAACCGTGATGCCAAGGCCGGGTTCGGTCGGAGGTGTGACGAAACCGTTTTCAACACGGATGCTTCCCTTGATCAACTGGTCATGGAACGGGGTCTCGATACTTTCGAGAAGCAGCAGGTTCGGGATTGAAGTTGCCAGGTGGATGTTGGCGGCCCACTCGATCGGGCCTGCATAAAGATGGGGCGCCATCTGCGCGTTGAATACTTCGGCCATGGCCGCGATCTTCTTCATCTCCCATATGCCACCCGCACGGCCAAGCGCGGGTTGTAGAATCTCGGCCGCTCCGGCGCGCAAGACCGCGCCAAATTCCGCTTTGGTCGTCAATCGTTCGCCCGTTGCAACCGGGATACGGACATTGCGCGCGACTCGAGCCATATCTTCGACCATATCGGGGGGCGTGGGTTCTTCGAACCAAAGCGGGGAGTAGGGCTCCAACGCTTGCCCAAGACGAATGGCACCGGCTGTGTTGAACTGGCCGTGCGTGCCGAACAGCATGTCAGCTTTGTCGCTGACGGCCTCACGAATGGCCTTGCAGAACGCCACTGACAACGAAATGTCAGACATCGCGGGCATGTGCCCGCCGCGAATTGTATAGGGTCCAGCCGGGTCAAACTTAACCGCCGTGTAGCCGCGCCGCACCATTTCAGCCGCGCAATCTGCGGCCAGCTCCGGAGAGGTCCAGAAATCCGTCAAGTTATGCCGGGGCAGGGGGTAAAGATAAGTATAGGCTCGGATGCGGTCATTCATCCGTCCGCCCAACAACGCATAAACCGGGCGGTCGCGGTCTTTGCCGAGGATATCCCAACAGGCGATTTCGAGCCCCGAAAAAGCCCCCATGACCGTCAGGTCTGGTCGCTGTGTAAACCCGCTGGAATAGACCCGGCGGAACATCAACTCGATGTTCTCGGGGGTCTCGCCCAGCATGTGGCGTTCGAATACATCGCGGATGACGTGTTTCATAGCGTCGGGGCCGATGGATGAGGCATAGCATTCCCCCCAACCGGTCACGCCCGTATCGGTGGTGAGTTTTACCAATATCCAATAACGCCCGCCCCAGCCCGGCGCCGGAGGGGCAGTAACGATGATATCGAGGTCTTGCAGTTTCATCGGGCGTTCCTTTCCACGGGCTTAGTCGTGATTGAACAGGATTACATTGCGTTTCGCGGCACCGGTCTTGGTGTCTTCGATGGCCTCATTGATCTGCGACAGCGCCCAACGGCCCGAGATCAGCTCATCCAGTTTCAGCCGCCCTTGCTCATAGAGGTCGATCATCCACGGGATGTCGCGCTGGATAACCACATCTCCCATTTTTGAACCGATCAGGCCCTGGCCCAGTGCGGCCAGCACGACGGGTTCATAGCTGGACATATCACCGGAATGCGGCATTCCGATCATGATGGCTTTGCCGCCGCTGCCCAGATAGCGAGGCGCCTGATCATAGGCCCGAATTGCTCCCACAGTGATCAGAACCGCATCCGCACCGCGCCCGCCGAGCGCTTTGTATGCCGCTTTCCACGGCTGCTTCAGACTGGCAAGAACGCCATGTGTTGCGCCGAACTCCATTGCGATGTCCAGTTTGTCTTCGGTCATGTCGACAGCGACGATGCGGCGGGCTCCGGCGATGCGCGCGCCCTGAATGGCGTTCAACCCTACCCCCCCGGCACCGATCACAACGACATCCTGCCCGGGGCGCAGTTCGGCCGCGTTGACCGCGGCGCCAACGCCGGTAATCACGCCGCAGGACAGCAGGCTGGCAAGGTCTTTGGGCAGCGTTTCGGGAATGCGGACGATCTGTCGGTGGCTGACCACGACCTTCTCGGCGAAGGCGCCGCATGCCATGGCTTGTTCAAGTGGCCCGCCATCAACGGTCCGCAGCGGACCGTTGATCGTGTCATAGGGTGTCTCGCAAACGGTTGGCTTGCCTCCGGCACAGGACGGGCAGGACCCGCAGGCGCGGATCAACGTGACTACAACGTGATCGCCGATCCTGAAATCTCCGGCACCGTCACCGACCGCCGAAATTATCCCGGCCGCTTCGTGGCCGTATACGGCGGGCAAATGGCCGCCCCAGGCACCGCTTGCGAACGATATGTCTGAATGGCAGATCGCCACTGCGTCCAGCGTGACCTCGACCTCGCCCATTCCGGGCGGTGCTATCAGGATATCTTCGATGACCAGAGGTTCGCCGAATGCCCGGCACACGGCTGCTTTGATAGATTGCATGTCTTTTCCCGCTCTCAGTTGAGGTCACGGTGGCCCGTCGCAGCCCGGCCTGCAAGGCGGAATCCGCCAGATATGTGTCGTTGTTATGCCAATGCGGGTCGGAGGCGCAGAAAATGCAATGGCCTGAGCATCATATGAACCGACGCCCGCAAAAACGGTGCACCGGACGGATAGACCAGTGCGCTCTGGCCGGCAAAACGCGCCAGACTCTGGTCATGAGCGGTGGCGCATTGACCGTGCGACAGCGCATTGAGCGATGTGGGGGCGCCCCGCAGTTTTCTCCGCAGTCCACCATCAACAGACTCGGTACGAAACCCTTACTGAAGCTTAGCTTTCTGCGGCCTGTTTACATCCGCTGCGAGATTTGGTGCATCAATCCGGCCAGATGCTCAGGGTGTGAGAAAAACGGCGAATGAGAACTGTCGATGGTCAGGCTCATTTCGGGGGCCGCACAGCGGGCCATCTCGGCCTGATATTCGGTTGGAACGGTGCGGTCGTCGGTTGTTCTAATGTACCCTTTCGGAATGCGCGCAAAGTTCTCGCCGGTATCCAGAGGCGTGTTTTGTGGCGCGATGGCCTGCGGACAGAGGCGGCCGAGCGCATAGTTCACCACATCGCGTGGACAATCGTGATAGAACAGGTCGTGCACCCGTTCAGGCAAAACACTGTACGACAATCCATCGGCAGATTTCTCGACCGCATCACCGATCAGCTGGCGTGGTGCACGTTTGCGCATCTCAACCATCGAAAGTCCTGATTGCGGAACATAGGCACTGATGTAGATAAGGCCCCGCATTGCGTCTGGGGTGGTCTCGGCGGCGGCGCTGACGGGGTACCCGCCCCATGAGTGCCCGACAATGATTGTTTGCGGGGTCGAGGCTTTCAGAACCACATCCCTGCAGGACGCGAGCGTGACATCCCGAACAAGTGTCGGGTCTGAACCGTGGCTGGGCAGATCAATGGCGCGGGCTGTGTGTCCGAATGTAGTTAGTTCCGGGATCATGTCACGCCAGCACCAGGCACCGTGGCATGACCCGTGAACAAGCAAGAAATCCGCCAACATATTGCTCCTTCAAATATGTCCGGTTTCGGTCAGGAAACGGCCAAGCTGTTCGGCATAGTCCCCAGGGCGCTCAACGCAGGGCAAATGACCTGCCTTCCGAATCAACGCAAAGCGTGAACCCGGGATCAGATTCACCGTTTCCCGCACCAGATCGGGCGGGGTAGAGCCATCTTCGCTACCTGCAATTCCAAGGGTCGGCAGGCGCAAACCGCTGGTCGGCGTATAAAAATCCGTCCCCGAGATTGCGGCACAGCAGCCGATATAGCCCTCGACCGGTTGACGGGTCATCATGTTACGCCACAGGGCCACCTCGGGATTGGCGCGGAAAGCGCGGGAAAACCACCGGTCCATTGTAGCATCTGCCAACGCCTCTATTCCGCCGGTGCGGACAGCAGCGATGCGGTCCTGCCAGATATTGGCCGTACCGATCTTGGCAGCGGTATTCGACAGCACCAAAGCGCGGATTTGGTCCATGCGTTTCACCGCCAGACCTTGTGCAATCATGCCACCGATGGACAGTCCAACAAAAATGCTGTCTTTGACATTGAGATAATCCAGCAATTGTTCGGCATCACGCACCAAGCTCCCCATCGAGTATGGCCCCGTCGGTCGAGACGACAATCCGTGCCCGCGCTTGTCATATCTTATGACGCGCAAGCCTTTGGGCAGTATCGGAAGAACCGGGTCCCACAGACGCATATCCGTACCCAACGCATTGGCGAACACAATCGGTGCGCCATCTGCTTCGCCGTCAATTCGGTAATGTATCCTCACGTCTTTGAGGTCAGCAATGTGCATGTGTACGGTTCCCGTCTCCCCAGGGCGCAAGTCTGAGACTGCATTCGGATTTAGCACTGGTCGCTATCGATTGTCAGGTCAGGAATTCCAACGCCTGTTCGAATACCTGCGGGTCCACGTTGCCGCCCGAGGCTACGACGATCACGGCATCGCCTTTGATCTGGTCCTTACGGAACAGGGCTGCGGCCAACGCGACCGCGCCTCCTGGTTCCAGCACGATCTTGAGGCGCAGAAAGGCCAGTGCCATGGCGTGCAGGGCGTCCTGTTCCGAAACCGACAGGCCAGGACCACAGAGACGCTGCAGGATCGGAAAGGTAATCTGCCCGGGTCGTGGCGTCAGGATGGCATCGCAGATGTTCCCGGATGAGGCATCGTTGCCTTGGACGTCGCCGGTTGCCAGCGATCGTTTCACATCGTCAAACCCCTCGGGCTCGCAAGGGCGGGCGCGCAGACCGGGTGCGTGACGGTCCAGTGCCAGAGCGATGCCGGATGTCAGCCCACCGCCGCCGCAGCAGACCAGAACATCGCCTTCGGTCACACCCAATTCCCGCGCTTGACGGGCCAGCTCCAACCCTGTCGTGCCCTGGCCTGCGATCACTTGCGGCTCGTCATAGGGCCGGATCAATGTCAAACCACGCTGGGCAGCTAGCGCCTCGCCGATATCTTCACGGCTTTCGCTGGAACGATCATACAGAACAACCTCGCCTCCTAAAGCGCGGGTGTTCTCGATCTTCAGTTTAGGCGCGTCTGATGGCATGACGATGACCGAAGATATTCCATGTTGCGCCGCTGCATAGGCTACTCCCTGTGCATGATTGCCCGAGGAATAGGCGATCACGCCCCGGCACCGCGCCGCGTCATCCAGTGCTGAAATGGCCGACCAAGCGCCGCGAAATTTGAAGCTGCCGGTATGTTGCAGGCACTCCGGCTTTATCAGCACCCGGCGACCCGCGAATTCATCCAGGAAGGGCGATGATAAAAGTGGTGTCGCGCGCGCGTGACCTTTCAGTCGTTCGGCTGCTGCTTCGATCAATTCAATGCTGCTCATGTGGCGTCCAGTATCTTGCGGATCAGATCAATGGATTGCGGTTCGTTCAGGAAAGGGACGTGACCCCGGTTCGGCACTTCGGTTGAAACAAGCTCGGCGTGGCGGGAGTGCATGTTCCGTAGGGTGGCTGCACTCAACAGATCAGAGTTTGCGCCTCGGATAACGCCCGTTGGTATATCGCGCAGCGCATCAAACAGAGGCCACAGGTCCGGCGTCGGCATGACAGCAGCCTGTTCGATCAATGCCTGCCGCAATGCCGGGTCATAGCGCAGGTCCAGCCCGGTATCGGTCTGGATGTACTGGTTCTCGACTTGCTGTCTCCATATATCCAACGAGACGCCTGGAAACTGCGGCTCCATCATGGCGCTCATGACTTGTGCTGCTTCATCGTATGTTTGAAAGACAGGGCTGATACCAACATAATCCATGATCTTGGCGATACCGCCGGGCTCGATCACGGGTCCGACGTCGTTCAGAACAACCCCGGCTTGACGCTCAGGATGGCTCATGGCCAGCGCCATCGCAATCAGCCCTCCGCGCGACGTGCCCAACAGGGTCACTTTCTCCAAGCCCAGATGGTTCAGCAGCTCGATCGCATCCTGCCCCTCGCGCAGAATATTGTAGTTCATATATTCCGCATCGAAGTCGGATTTCCCACGCCCGCGATAATCCATCGTGATCATGCGAAGATCGGTCATATGAGGGACAAGATATGAAAAATCTCGGCTATTGCGGGTCAACCCGGCAAGACAAAGCAGAGGGTGGCCCGTGCCTGAATCCTCATAGAACAGACGTTTGCCGTCAGAGGTCGTAAAATAGGCCATCAAAGTCCTGCCAGTTGCGGGATCGTGGTGAGATCAGACAGGACATGCGCGGGTTTCCATGGCAGTCGATCCATCGGTTCGCCTGCGCGATTCACCCAGGCGGTCACAAAACCGTAACCGCTGGCCCCGGCTGCGTCCCAACCATTTGAACTGACGAACAATACCTCATCGCGTGCGCAGCCGAACCGGCTTGGCACCAGATCATAAACGTGGACATGGGGCTTGAAGACCCCAACGCTTTCGACGGACAGTACACCATCAAGCACATCTCCGATCCCGGCCGACTGCACCGCCCCGTTCAGCATCGGAGGTGAGCCGTTGGACAGGATGGCTGTCCGCATTCCGCCCGAATTCAGCGTTTTTAGCATCTCGGGGACTTCGGGGTAGGCTTGCAACTCCCAATAGAGATCAAGAAGGCGTTGTCGCAGTGCGGGATGTCCTTGCAGACCAGAGGCTTCGAGCGCCCAATCTAGCCCGTCCTGGGTGACATCCCAAAAGTCGCAATGCGCATCAGCCACAGCCCGCAGCCAGGTGTATTGTAGCTGCTTCAGTCGCCAGTGACCCGCCAGTTCCGGCCACGTGTTGGCCAACGCTTCGAATCCCGGTTCCGCTGCGGCTTGTCTGGCTGCAGCTGCCACATCGAATAGAGTGCCGTAAGCGTCGAATACACATGTGGTGATAGCCATCCGATCCTCCCCTGATCGGGCGCAGGTAAACACAACCACCCAGAGTGTTAAAGAGGGCAGGGTTTACAATGTCGTGGCAGACTCTAGGGTGCGCGGTTCATTCCTTTTCAGATCAGAGGCCAAGATGACCGCAATCAAAGAAGGCGACACGGTTCGCATCCACTACACCGGAACTCTGCTGGACGGCAAAGTCTTTGATAGTTCCGAGGGACGCGACCCGCTTGAGTTTGCGGTCGGATCGGGGCAGATCATACCTGGGCTGGATGCGGCGCTGCCGGGCATGGAAATTGGCGAGAAAAAGCGTGTCGAGATCGAATGCACCGATGCCTATGGGCCGATCAATCCGGGTATGCGTCAGGAAATCCCGCGTGAGGGAATTCCAGACGACATCCCACTGGAACCCGGCACACAATTGCAGATGCAGACACCTGATGGTCAGGCCCTACCGGTGACTGTTGTCGAAGTAAATGAGGCGACGGTGACCCTGGACGCCAATCATCCGCTGGCTGGCCAGGACCTGATCTTTGATATCGAGATTGTGGCGATCAACTGACCCGGTTTGGGTCAAAGACCTGGTATCTGTGACAACAAGGGTTCGACCGCCTCGCGCACGGGCGGTTGAGTCAGGAACACAAAGGCAATCAGCAGCGAAGTGAGGAGCAGCATCAAAAGACGTGCACGTCCACTCACTGATTTGCGTTTGAAAACTGGCGAACGCGCGTTGCTCGCAAGGATCTGTTCAAGTTTGCTCATGTAGCCATCCCTGCAGGGTAAAGATGGTCAAATCTTGGCGCCCGCGGGGAAAGATATGGTCACATTGCCTCGGGCTGAGGCATACCCAGAATATGATACCCGCCATCGACGCGGATGATCTCGCCCGAGGTATAGCTTCCGGCGTCAGAAGCCAGATAAACGGCCGTACCGCCAACAGCTTCCAATGTCGCATTCGAACGCATCGGCGCATTCTGGTCGCAGAACTTGTAGGTCTTGCGTGCACCGCCGATGGCGGCTCCGGCCAGCGTTTTCATCGGGCCGGGTGAGATGGCGTTCACGCGGATGCCCTCGGGACCCAGATCATTGGCCAGATAGCGGGTCGCCGATTCCAGCGCCGCTTTGGCCACGCCCATGACATTGTAGTTCGGCACCACCTTGTTCGAGCCCTGATAGGTCAGAGTCAGCAATGTGCCCCCACTGTCCTTCATCAGCGGATAGGCGCGCCGAGCGACTTCGATGAACGAATAAGCCGAGACGTCCAGCGAATGTTTGAAATTTGCCCGCGTGGTGTTCAGGAACCGCCCCGTCAACTCGGATTTGTCCGAATAGGCGATGGCATGAACCACAAAATCGATGGTTGGCCAGCGTGCAGCCAACTCGTCGAACGCGCGATCCAATGAGGCGTCATCGGTGACGTCCGCATCCACCATGAAATCGCTGCCGAGGCTCTGCGCCAGTGGCTCAAGCCGTTTGCCGAAAGCCTCGCCCTGATAGGTGAATGCCAGCTCCGCGCCCGCCTCATGCATGGCTTTGGCGATGCCCCACGCGATCGAACGGTCATTTGCCACGCCCATGATCAGGCCGCGTTTACCCTTTAGAATATCCGACATCTTGTTCACCCGTTATACTTCGACAGAATCATGGACCCGTTGGTGCCGCCAAAGCCGAAGCTGTTGGTCATCACGCTGTCCAAGCCTGCGTTTTCAACTACTTGAGTTGCAATTTCACCGGGCAGGATGCCTTCGGCTAGTGTGTCGACATTGATCGACGGAGTAATGAAATCATTGTCCAGCATCAGTAGGCAGAAGATCGCCTCGAGCGCGCCCGCCGCGCCCTGTGCGTGGCCAGTCATCGACTTGGTTGATGAGATCGGCGGCACGTTGCCTTCGCCAAAGATACGGCGCACTGCCTCGACCTCTCCGACGTCACCGACCGGGGTCGAAGTGCCATGCGCATTGATGTAGCCGACCTTGCGGCCTTCGGGCATGGTTGACAGGGCCAATCGCATCGCGCGCTCTCCGCCTTCGCCGGAGGGGGCCACCATGTCATGTCCGTCCGAGGTAGCGGCATAGCCGGTAACTTCGGCATAAATCTTGGCGCCACGGGCCACGGCGTGGTCGAGGTCTTCAAGAACCACGATGCCGCCGCCACCGGAGATCACGAACCCGTCGCGGTTCTGATCGAATGCGCGGGATGCTTTCTCGGGGGTGTCGTTGAATTTCGAGGACATTGCACCCATGGCGTCGAACAGGCAGGACAGGGTCCAGTCCAGTTCCTCGCCACCGCCTGCGAACATCACGTCCTGTTTGCCGAGCATGATCTGTTCGGCGGCATTACCAATGCAATGCAGCGAGGTCGAACAGGCCGATGTGATCGAATAGTTGATGCCTTTGATCTTGTATGCGGTCGCCAGGTTTGCGGAAATCGTCGAGCACATGCATTTAGGCACTGCAAACGGGCCAATCCGCTTGGTTGCGCCAGATTTCAGAACAGTCTGATGCGCCGTCAGCATAGCACTGGTCGACGGGCCACCCGATCCGGCCACCAGACCGGTGCGCGGATTGACAACCTGATCTTCGGTCAACCCGGAATCAGCGATTGCCTGGCTCATCGCGATATGAGCATAGGCAGCGCCCGGACCCATGAAGCGCAGTGTCCGTTTTTCCACATGCTCGGCCACGTCGATCTTCAGCGATCCGGCAATCTGACTGCGAAAGCCATGCTCGACCATCTGTTCGCTCGCCACGATGCCGGATTTGCCTGTTTTGAGAGAGGCGAGTACCTCTTCGGCATTGTTGCCGATCGAGGAAACAACCCCCAGACCGGTGACGACTACTCGACGCATGTGCGTACTCCTTGTTGCGGCCGGTCAGGCTCAGGCGTCTGACAGAACGACCTTCATGTCTTTGACGTCGTAAATCAATTCGCCATCGGCTTCGACGATGCCATCTGCCACACCCATCGTCAGGCGGCGGGTCTGGATCGCCTTTTTGAAATCAATCTTGTAGGTCAGCACCTTGCGGTCGGGGCGCACCATGCCGGTCAATTTGACCTCTCCAACACCGACTGCCATGCCGCGACCCTGCCAGCCGCGCCAACCAAGGTTAAAGCCGGTCAGCTGCCACAATCCGTCCAGACCCAGACAGCCGGGCATGATCGGATTGCCGGGAAAGTGGCATTCAAAGAACCAAAGGTCGGGCGTGATATCAAATTCAGCTAACACATGGCCTTTGCCATGCGCGCCGCCATCACCCGAAATCTCGGTGATCCGGTCCATCATCAGCATCGGCGGAGCAGGTAACTGCGCGTTGCCGGGGCCGAATAGTTCGCCTCGGGCGCATTTCAGCAGATCGTCCTTGTCAAAACTGCTCGGGAATTGGGCCATTCTGCCGCCTCTCCTGCCAGGGTCCGTTCATTACATCAGGCCTCGTCTATCACCCGTATGCAAGGTCCTGCAAGACCGGCGCGTCATATCTTGTTGTGACCACGATATTCTTTGCGAATGAAATTCATTTGAAATTGCAGGGCGGGCGCACTTATATTAAGGGCAGCAAAACACAGGTATCGGATTCATGACACCGCAGAGCCGTGACATCGCTACAACTTGGTTGGTCGACGCAGGGTTGCGGCCAACACGTCAAAGGGTTGCTTTGGCCGAACTGCTCGTGGGTGACGGGTTGCATCGTCATGTGACGGCCGAAAGCCTGTTTGATTCCGCCAAAACCAACGGAGACGCGGTATCTCTGGCGACTGTCTACAACACGCTGCGAGCCTTTTGTGAAGCCGGTGTGTTGCAGGAAATCACGGTTGACGGTTCGAAAAGCTATTTCGACACGAATACACATGATCACCCGCATTTCTTCTGGGAAGATGAAAGCCGTCTGAGTGACGCACCTTCCGAACAGTTAGTGATCCAACAGTTGCCTGAAGCGCCCGATGGCGTCGAGATCGCCTCGGTCGACGTGGTGATCCGCCTGCGTCGGAAGAAATAGCTAGGTCTTCTGTAGCCCCTTAATCAACGCGTGTTCTGCCGCCGTAATAAGAGAGTCGGTTGGCCCAGTCCCATGTCGCGCTAGCACGACGGCTTCAGTGGCTTCGGTGTCAGTAATCGGCAGGCTAACAATGTCCATCTGATCATAGCTGTATCTGTTTGTAGGGCTGGCATAGCTTATTCCGACACCTTCACCATGGGCAGCCAGACTACGCTGCAGCTCCAGCGATTCCGCCCGGTGTGAGATCGTGGGGTTCAGCCCCTTGCGTCTGCAAAGCGCAAGGACGTGTTGGGCAGACAGCCCCTCTTTGGATAGAATCAGTGGAAAGTCCGCAAGCTCAGCAAGCGTCACTTGCTGAGATTCGGCAAGCGGATGATCAACAGAAAGCAGCGCGCGCGGTGTGCTGTCGAATAGTTTTTCACATGTGAAACCAGCGTCCATACCCAGGTCATAGGTAAGCGCGCAGTCAAATCTGCCATCTATGAGGCCTGAGATCAGCCCCTCGAACGTTTCAACGCCGTGAGTCAGAACAACGTCAGGCAGGGCCTGCCGCAATTTGTGCAGAGATTGCGCCAGAAGAAACGGTGCCAGATCGATAAAGCATCCCAGCCGCAATCGACGTTCGCCGACAACGGGATGCTTTGAATTTTCCAGCAACGCCGCCCGGTTCAATAGGGCTTCGGCCTCTTCGATGAATTTGCGCCCCTGTGGGGTCAATGCCATCGCCGCGCCCCGTCTTCGTGAAAAAAGCGGATACCCCAAATGTGATTCGACCCGGGTTAGTGCATTCGACAAAGCCGGTTGCGACACGTTTACGCGCAACGCTGCTGCGGAAAGGCTGCCATGTCGACCAATCGCGCAAACATATTCGTATTGGCGGAGCGTAAGGTATAACATTATGTTAACACCTAGATCGAAAGATATGATTTGAACAGGGGTCTCATTCATGCGCAGATCAGGCGACAAATCCAAGGAGACCGCCATGACTCACCCTCTTGTTTCGCAGGCAATGATCGACGACTACCAGACGGATGGCGTTGTTCTTGTAAAAGGTCTGTTCACCGATCATGTCGAAACCCTGAGGGCCGGGGTAGCCGCAAACATGGCAGAGCCGGGGCCGTATGCTTCGGAGAACAAGAAAGAAGGTGAGACTGGTCGGTTCTTCGACGACTATTGTAATTGGTCGCGCATCCCGCAGTTTCGTGAAGTTATTGAGGCGTCTCCTGCTGCCGAAGTTGCAGCGGACCTCATGAAATCGCAATCCGTGCAGATGTTTCACGATCATGTTCTGGTAAAAGAGCCCGGAACTTCGATGGCAACGCCATGGCACCAGGATGGGCCGTATTACTTTGTTGAAGGTCAGCAGAATATCAGCTTCTGGTCGCCGCTAGATCCGGTGAAACAGGCTACTTTGCGTTGCGTTGCCGGTTCGCATCGTTGGGAAAAAGAGGTTCTGCCCACCCGCTGGGTATCCGAAGAGGGGTTCTTTGCCGATGAGGGCCAATACATGCCGATCCCTGACCCGGATGCCGAAGGGATGAAGGTTGTCGAGTTTGAGATGGAGCCGGGCGATGCCGTTGCGTTCAACTACCGCACGTTACACGGTGCACGGGGTAACACCTCTGATAGTCGGCGCCGGGCCTTCTCGCTACGCTTGGTCGGTGATGATGCGCGATATGTCGAGCGGCCGGGTCGAACCTCACCTCCATTCCCAGGACATGACATGAAGCAGGGGCAGCGCCTGCGTGAAGATTGGTTCCCGGTCCTGTTGCAGCGGTAGTGCCTAGAACCACTGGCCTGATTCAATCAGACCCAATTCCAGCAGTTGTCGCGAATCCCACTCGAAGGGAACTGAATTGCTCCAACTGAAATCGGAGATATCAAAGGTTGATCCGGCGTTGGTTTTCAACGCTTTGGCCGCCCGAAACGAACAGATCGCGGCGGTCAGATTATTGTGCCATGGGCAAGCATAGGTGTTGTATTCCGCCTCGTTGAATGTGTGATCCGGCAGCAGTTCGAGATCGGGTTTAGCTTTGAACAGCGAAATCCGATCGATGCGGCGCCGTTCATAGGGAATGTGATCCTCAAACCGCCAGCGCAGACCGCCGGACATGTCCAATTGCCGCTCCAATGGTTTGCCGGACGCATCGTGGCGGGTGTGGGCGTAGTATCCGGTCTTGTCCAACAATGCGTGATCGGGGGCCACTCCGTTTGAAAAGGCGGCCAGATCATCGGCATACAGGTCGATCACATGGATCAGCATCGCCTTGCGCCGCTCTTCTGAATGAAAGGCGAGCAATTCTCCAACCGTTCGCGTCTCGCAGAATGGGTAGAATAGGTATTCTGCATTGTAACAGTAATATACCCAGACGCCTTGAGCGGCTTGGGTGATCCGGTTGATGGCGTCAAATACGACAGTTCTGGGTGCGCAGCTCATCGCCACCCGGTGAACCCTCGCGCTCAGACCATCATCCAGCGCGAATTCCTGCGGCAGAAACGCAATCACCGATTTGAAGCCCAGTTTCAGGTGGTGATGCAACGTACTTTCTAACTCGACATCATCCTCGGCGAAGATCAGGGCGATGGGGCCTTTGTTCAGGACCTCGCTGCCGGAATTCAAAAGGTGATCAAGGGAATCGTACTGCATCGTTGGCTTTGTTTCTGCCTTGCTGGAAATTCCCGCCAAATTCGGGTAATTGCGCCAGCATTGCAAGCGGCGTTCGATACGTATAGACGACGCCGACCCAGCGAACACAAAGGCCGACCCATGTCTGAACCGAAAAAGCTGTTTATCAAGACTTATGGCTGTCAGATGAACGTCTATGACAGTGAGCGCATGGCCGAAGCGCTGGGCGGACAAGGCTATGTCGAGACCAAATCGCCCGATGATGCGGATATGATCCTGCTCAACACCTGCCACATCCGCGAGAAGGCAGCCGAGAAAGTTTATTCTGAGCTGGGCCGCTTCAAGGGGCTGAAAGCAGACAAGCCAGACCTCAAAATCGGTGTTGCAGGCTGTGTTGCACAGGCCGAAGGCGAAGAGATCATGCGCCGTCAGCCGCTGGTCGATCTGGTGGTCGGCCCGCAAAGCTATCATCGCCTGCCCGAGATGGAAGCGAAAACGCGCGAAGGTGAAAAGGCGCTGGACACTGACTTCCCCGAAGAGGACAAATTCGAAAAGCTCAAGAACCGCCCCAAGGCCAAGCGCGGGCCGACAGCGTTCCTGACAGTGCAAGAAGGGTGCGATAAGTTCTGTGCCTTTTGCGTGGTGCCTTATACCCGCGGAGCCGAAGTCAGCCGCCCGGCGGATCGCATCATTCGTGAGGCACAGGATCTGGTTGAGCGAGGCGTACGCGAGATCACGCTGCTGGGTCAAAACGTCAATGCCTATCACGGGGCCGGACCGAACGGGGACATGACCCTTGCCGGTTTGATTTGGGAGCTGAACAAGGTCGACGGGCTGGAACGCATTCGTTTTACCACGTCGCACCCCAACGACATGGACGATGCGCTGATCGAAGCGCATGGAACGTGTGACAAGCTGATGCCCTATCTACATCTGCCGGTGCAGTCTGGATCGGACAAAATCCTGAAACGGATGAACCGCAGCCATACGGCCGAAAGCTATCTGCGACTGATCGAACGTATCCGCGACGCACGCCCCGATATCCTGATGTCCGGCGACTTCATCGTGGGCTTTCCGGAAGAAACGGATGAGGATTTTCAGGCCACTCTGGATTTGGTGGAAGAGGTTAAATACGGCTACGCCTACTCTTTCAAGTATTCCACGCGCCCGGGCACCCCTGCGGCAGAACGGCCACAGGTCGATGCCGAAGTGGCTGATGAGCGTCTGCAACGTCTGCAAGCCATGATCACACGCCATCAGCGCGAGATTCAGGATTCAATGGTCGGCCAGACTGTCAGTGTTCTATTTGAAAAGCCGGGGCGGCAAACAGGCCAGATGGTTGGAAAATCCGAGTATCTTCACGCGGTTCACGTCTCGGATGCAGATGTTCTGAGTGGGGACTTACATAGGGTAAGGATAAAATCATCCGGTGCCAATTCACTGGGCGGTGAACTGGTCTGATCCATCAGGCCCGCGCGGCGAGGGTTCCCAGCCACGAAATTTAACCCTTGATTTATGGCTCGGAACTATGTTCCGAGGAGAGCCAGATTTTTCGAGGCAGGTTTTCGGGTATTGATCTGCGCATTGACCCGAACTGGCAATCCACCTTGGCGGAGGGTACGAGTAGTGAACCGGATACGTTTTCCAAGACTGGAGTTCTCCCGTTTTTTGACAGCGGTTGCAGTGCTGCTCTCGTGTTCCGCACCAACTTTGGCCGGGGATGTGGTCGGGGATGTTACCGAACCAGACGTCATCTCCGCAGGGCGCCTCGGGCGTGATGTCAATGCGTTTTATCTTGGGCTGAGTGCCGGGCACGCATCAGGGCGCGCGGATGAGTTCGGCCTGCGCGTCAATGGCGGCACTACGTTTGGCGCGGGGGAGCTCAAACCCAGCGGCAACTATGCCGGGCTGCGCGGTGGATGGCGCGGTATTCTGCCAGCCCGAGGTGGGCGCGACTATGTATACGGCCTCGAAGTCGGATACGACTTTGGCACGCTCGACGACAGCACGACCTCACGGACCGGTGGAACCGAGGTCAGTGGTAGATCTGCTATCTCTGACGTGTTGTCTATTCGCCTGCGGAACGGCCTGACCAACCGCAGCGGCAGCGTCCTTTATTTCGTAACTGTGGGATATATCTGCGGTGATATCACCACATCAGGCTCACTCTCGGATGCAAGCGGGACAAGTCGGTTTGAGAGTGAAGATCGGCGACAGGGTTTCTCGGCCAGCCTGGGCGCCGAACACAAGTTGAACGACAATTGGTCCATCACCGGTGAGATCGAGTATCTGCAGTTCGAATCAAAGTCAGTTGAACTGGGTCCAAATTTCACAACCAAGTCGACGCCCAGCTACCGCGGTCTGCGGATCGGGCTGAACTATACGTTCTGAGACCCGCATCATATATGTCCGGCAGGCTTTAGTTGCACTGATAATCGGCGCTTTTGTCATGCGCCGAACAAAAATTGAAACTGCCGCTTGCGTCCACCTTGGGATGTTGTCTACGCTCAAGGTGAAACGCCAAGACAGGAGAACGGATTGGCCATCGGTGCCCTGACCCCACCGCAAGATGACATGCCCCAGCGTGAGGCGCTTGTTGAATTCCCTGACAACAGACTATTGATCGATTTGTGCGGTGAGTATGACCGCAACCTGACCGATATCGAACAGAAGCTCTCGGTCCAGATCGTACGGCGCGGCAACCAATTGGTCGTGTTGGGCGACGAGGATGGGCAAAAGCAGGCTGTCGAGGTGCTGCAGGCGCTCTACACCAGGCTTGAAGGCGGGCGAGATGTCGTGTCTGCGGATGTTGACCGCGAGTTGCGCATGGGCAATTCCGAGGTCGGAACCGGCACGCGTGATGGCGATCAGCTTGAGATGTTCAAAGGCGGCACAGTCGAGATCAAGACACGCAAAAAGCTGGTCGAGCCGCGCACCGACGCGCAAAAGGCGTATGTGCAATCGCTGTTTAACAACGAACTGGCCTTCGGGATCGGCCCCGCAGGGACGGGCAAGACCTATCTGGCTGTTGCGGCGGGTGTCTCGATGTTCATCGGCGGGCATGTGGACCGGATCATTCTCAGCCGCCCGGCGGTCGAGGCCGGGGAAAAACTGGGCTACCTGCCCGGTGACATGAAGGACAAGGTAGATCCCTACATGCAGCCGCTGTATGACGCGCTGAACGACTTCCTTCCGGGCAAGCAGCTGGCCAAGCTGATCGAGGAAAAGCGGATCGAGATTGCCCCGCTTGCCTTCATGCGGGGTCGAACGTTGGCGAATGCTTTTGTGGTGCTGGATGAAGCGCAGAATGCCACGACCATGCAGATGAAAATGTTCCTGACGCGGCTTGGCGAGGGCAGCCGGATGGTCATCACCGGCGACCGGTCGCAGGTCGATCTGCCGCGTGGCGTCCAATCGGGACTGGCGGATGCTGAGCGGATGTTGAAGACGATCCCGAATATCAGCTTCAACTATTTCACCTCGAAAGACGTCGTACGTCATCCGCTTGTCGCCGCCATTATTGAGGCGTATGAGGCCGACGAGGGCCGCAAAACCGGATAGTTTTCACGGCCCCAAGCGTATCGGAGCCGTGGATTGTTGGTATGAATCTGGAAATCACCCTCGAGGATGACCGCTGGTGTGCGCTGGAGCCGTTGGCCACCCGCGCAATTGCCGCTGTATTGGATCATTGCGAACTGGATGCAGATATGTGCGAGATCAGCGTTCTGGGTTGTGGCGACGTTCGAATTGCCGAACTGAACGCCGAGTTTCGCGAAAAGCCAACTGCAACCAATGTGCTGAGCTGGCCAGCCGATGATCTGGCCGCAGATCAGGCCGGAGGTATCCCGCTGACCCCAGAGCCAGACTTTACCGGTGAAATCGCGCTGGGCGATGTTGCGATCTCATATGATACCTGCGCCCGTGAGGCGGGTGACGCCGGAAAGAATATGGACGATCACGTGACGCATCTGATCATTCACGGTACACTGCATTTGCTGGGTTACGATCACATTCGTGACCTGGACGCCACTTTGATGGAAGAGGTTGAGGTCGAGATACTTGGCAAACTGGGTATAGATGACCCATATAATGTATGACATGGGCAGCTTTGCCCGATCATTTGGAACAGGATAATGGGCGAAACAGACGGCAGTTCTAGGGCGGCGCAGGGCGCGCATTCCCAGAACAGCGACAATGACAGCGACGACAGAGGAGGGCTCTTTTCCCGACTGCTCGACGCATTTTCTTCTCATGGCGATGAGACCGGCCAAGTAAACGGTGCTGAGGTCACAAGCGCCCAGCCGAGGGGCATGATAAACCTGCGCAGAATGCGGGTTGAAGATGTTGCAATCCCGACGGCCGAGATCATTTCGGTTCCTTCGACGACCCCCAAGGACGAGTTGGCGCAGATATTCCGTGACAGCGGGTTGTCGCGAATCCCGGTTTATGACGGTACGCTGGATACGCCATTGGGATTTGTGCACCTCAAGGACTTTGCGCTGACCCATGGTTTCAATGGCAATTCGGCTGAGTTCGATCTGAAGTCGATGTTGCGGACTTTGCTATTCGTACCTCCCTCGATGCCGATTGGGGTGCTGTTGACCAAGATGCAGACCGAACGTCGCCACATGGCGCTGGTCATCGATGAGTATGGCGGGGTCGATGGGTTGCTGACCATCGAAGACCTGATCGAACAGGTTGTGGGTGAGATTGCCGATGAGCATGACGCCGATGAGGATCAGCTATGGATACAGGAGAAGCCCGGCTGCTATGTGGTGCAGGCCCGTGTCCCGCTTGAGGATTTCGAAGCCGAGATTGGCCGTTCTTTGACCAGCCACGAGGATGTCGATGAAGAAGAAATCGATACTTTGGGCGGCCTGGTCTTCATGCTTTCCGGTCGGGTGCCGACGCGGGGCGAAGTTGTGTGCCACCCCGAAGGACCCGAGTTCGAAGTTATTGACGCCGACCCGCGCCGCATCAAACGGTTGCGCGTCATGTTGCCGGATACTGCTGCATGAATCCTGCCCTTGGGTGGCCCCGCTGGCTGCGGTTGGTACTGGCGGCGCTGTTAGGCGTCGCCGCGGCCGCTGGTCTGGCCCCTTTGGGATACTGGCCAGCGACCTTGCTTGCTCTGACCTTTTTGGCGGGCTTGAATATGGCTTCGAAAACACCTCGCAGCGCAGCCTTGCTAGGATGGGTGTTCGCAACGGGATACTTCGCCCATGCGTTGAGCTGGATAATCGAGCCATTCCTGGTAGATGCGAAACGCCATGCCTGGATGGCACCTTTTGCGCTGATCCTTCTATCGGGCGGATTGGCCCTGTTCTGGGCTCTGGCCTTTGGGGTCGTAAGACGGATCGGGGGTGCGCCAATAGGGCAGGGGATGCTGCTTGCCGTGGTGCTGACACTGGCAGAATTTGCACGAGGATATTTGCTGACCGGTTTCCCTTGGGCCAGCATCGCGCAGGTTTGGGTAGACACCCCTTTCGCGCAACTGCTGTCACTCATAGGACCCTATGGATTGGGGGCGTTGACCTTGTTTGCCACCCTGCCGCTGGGTGCGGCATTGTTCAGCGAACAAGCGCGCCGCGATCTGGCGATACCGGTAGTAGTGACCGCGGTCTGCGCCGCATTGGCTTTGGTCTATGCTGCGACCCGGCCGCGAGTTGAATACTCTGGCAATGTTGTACGTCTGATTCAGCCTAATGCTCCACAACATCAGAAGTGGGACCCGGACTATGCTCCTTTGTTCTTTGCGCGTCAGCTTGAGTTCACGGCTACCGGGCCCAGACCAGACCTGATCGTCTGGCCGGAAACCTCGGTACCGGCATGGCTGGGCAGTGCACAGCCATATCTTGCAGCGATTGGAGAGGCGGCTCAGGGCACTCCAGTTTTTCTTGGCATCCAGCGCGCCGAAGGCCAGCGGATATTCAACTCGATGATCTATCTGAATGAGGATGGTCAGCAGGACGGGCTATACGACAAGCATCACTTGGCACCATTTGGGGAATATGTACCATTTGGCGATCTTATGGCCCGGTTTGGTATTTACGGGATGGCGACGACTACAGGCAATGGGTTCAGTGCCGGACCGGGTGCTGCGTTGATGGATGCAGGGATGTTGGGGAAGGCTCTGCCGCTAATCTGCTATGAAGCGGTTTTTCCGCAGGATGTTCTGGCGGCGCCGGATCGGGCAGACTTTCTGCTGCAGGTTACCAACGATGCATGGTTCGGCACACGGTCCGGGCCGTATCAGCATCTTGCCCAGGCACAGATGCGCGCAATTGAACAGGGGCTGCCGATGCTGCGCTCGGCCAATACCGGGGTCTCGGCGATGATTGACCCATTGGGGCGGGTCATCGAATCTTTGGCGCTGGGGCAAGCTGGGTTTATCGACGCAGATTTGCCGCGCCCTCAATCGCGCACTGTATATTTTCGGATCGGGGACAAACCGGTGTTCTTAGCCATTTTAGCCCTGTTCGCGCTGCTATGGCGCCACACACGACAGAGACCGAACTGATTACCGATTGACCCCACTTATCTGTGGCCGTATTGGATCGGACGCTCGTCACAACGGCTTCCTGACGTGATGGGGAAATCTTAATGGAGCACTTTTATGTCCCGACAGAATTTTACATTTACTTCGGAGTCCGTTTCCGAAGGTCACCCTGACAAGGTTTGCGACCGTATTTCCGACGCGGTGCTTGACGCTTTCCTGCGCGAAGAACCCGAAGCCCGCGTGGCGTGCGAGACCTTTGCCACGACTGACCGCGTGGTTATCGGTGGCGAAGTGGGGCTGTCGGATCAGGAAAAACTGCATGATTACATGGCGCATATCGATGATATTGCGCGCGCCTGTATCAAAGATATCGGGTACGAGCAGGATAAGTTTCACCACGAAACGGTCGAAGTGACTAACCTGCTGCACGAACAGTCGGCCCATATCGCTCAGGGCGTGGATGCAGCCGACAACAAGGACGAGGGCGCAGGCGATCAGGGCATCATGTTCGGTTATGCCACCACCGAGACACCAGCGCTGATGCCCGCACCGATCCAGTATTCCCATGCTATTCTTCGCCGTTTGGCTGAAGTTCGCAAAAATGGTACTGAGCCTGCACTCGGTCCGGACGCGAAATCGCAGCTTTCAGTCGTCTACCGTGACGGCAAGCCTGTCGGTGTCAGCTCAATCGTGTTGTCGACACAGCATCTGGATGAGGCGCTAACCTCGGATGATATCCGCCAGATTGTCGAACCATACATTCGCGAATCCCTGCCCGACGGCTGGCTAACCGCTAAGACCGAGTGGCATGTGAACCCCACCGGCAAGTTTGTTATCGGCGGGCCGGATGGCGATGCGGGCCTGACCGGGCGCAAGATCATCGTGGACACTTACGGTGGCGCCGCTCCGCATGGCGGCGGCGCGTTTTCGGGTAAAGACCCGACCAAAGTGGACCGCTCGGCTGCCTATGCAGCGCGCTATCTGGCCAAGAACGTCGTGGCGGCTGGCATGGCGGATCGTTGCACCATTCAGCTGAGCTATGCGATTGGCGTGTCCAAACCGCTGTCGATTTATGCAGACACGCATGGTACCGGCACTGTTGCGGATGCACAGATCGAAAAGGCGATTGATCAGGTTATGGACCTGACACCTCGCGGCATTCGTCAGCATCTGGAGCTGAACAAACCTATCTATCAACGCACTGCCGCATATGGCCATTTTGGGCGCGAGCCCGATGCGGATGGTGGATTTAGCTGGGAACGCACCGATCTGGCCGATGCTTTGAAAAAAGCGGTCTGATCAATGAACGTAGAAACGCGCCGGTTTCGGCGCGTTTTTGCATGTGGCCGACCTCTTGCAACAGCTTCAGCCCCGCAGTATGGGCTGCGCCATGAGTACACAGACCCCAAAACGCCCTCGCAGAAACTTTTATGGCCGCTTCAAGGGCAAAACCCTGAAGCCCAGCCAAAAGACCTATCTGTCCGAAGATCTGTCTGCCCTGTCTCCAGGTGACGTGGATTGGGAAGCCAATCCGGAACGCAAGGCTCTTGATCTGAATGGGTTGTTCGGCGGCAAACCGATCTGGCTGGAGATCGGGTTTGGCGGCGGCGAACATCTGGTGCACCAGGCACAACAGAATCCGGATATCGGTATCATCGGGGCTGAGCCCTATATCAACGGCGTGGCCATGCTCTTGGGCAAAATCCGTCGTGCGGGGGTCGGTAATCTTGCGGTGCATCCCGGTGATGCGCGCGACCTGTTTGATGTTCTGCCCGAGGCCAGCATCTCGCGTGCATTTCTGCTCTACCCTGATCCTTGGCCAAAAACCCGCCATCACCGCCGTAGGTTTGTGACCCCTGAACATCTGGAGCCATTGGCGCGCGCTTTGAAACCTGGTTCAGTTTTCCGCGTTGCGACCGACATTCCCGACTATGTGCGCCAAACCCTCGAAGAAGTGCCTCGCGCGGGTTTCGAGTGGTTGGCGGAGCGCCCCTCTGACTGGCGTGAACCATGGGATGACTGGATATCTACCCGCTATGAACAGAAGGCCCTGCGCGAGGGTCGTACCCCGCATTACCTGACCTTCCGACGCAAAAACTGATTGCCGCTGGACCAAACGGCCCCAATTCGCTAATCGGCCTGAGTACTGATAGCGAAAACAGGAGCCCTCATGTCCGGACACGGCACGCCCATCCCGATGACGTCACATCCCTGCGGCCCGCTGACCGGCACTGCAGAGGTGCCCGGCGACAAGTCAATCTCGCACCGGTCCCTAATTCTGGGAGCTATGGCCGTGGGAGAGACCAGAATATCGGGTCTGCTGGAAGGCGAGGATGTGCTCGACACGGCGAAGGCTATGCGTGCTTTCGGGGCGGAGGTCACAGATCATGGCGGCGGAGAATGGTCTGTGCATGGCGTAGGTGTCGGCGGCTTTGCTGAGCCCGATCAGGTGATCGACTGCGGCAATTCCGGCACCGGTGTGCGCCTGATCATGGGGGCGATGGCCACGTCGCCAATCACAGCGACCTTCACTGGCGATGCCAGCCTGAACAAACGCCCGATGGCGCGGGTGACCGATCCGCTGGCTCTGTTCGGGACGCAATCGGTGGGCCGCGAAGGCGGACGCTTGCCGATGACAATTGTTGGTGCGGCTGATCCCGTCCCGGTGCATTACAAAGTGCCCGTGCCATCGGCGCAGGTTAAATCTGCGGTGTTGTTGGCCGGTCTGAATGCACCCGGCCAGACCGTTGTGGTCGAGAAAGAGGCCACCCGCGATCATTCCGAGCGAATGCTGACGGGTTTTGGCGCTGAAATCACGGTTGAGGATACGGACGAGGGCCGTGTTATTACTCTGACCGGTCGCCCAGAGCTGAAACCCCAGGTTATCGCCGTGCCTCGCGATCCGTCGAGCGCGGCCTTCCCGGTCTGTGCGGCGCTGATCACACCGGGTTCGGACGTGTTGGTTCCGGGCATCGGCTTGAATCCCACCCGTGCGGGGCTATTTACCACGCTGCGCGAGATGGGCGCTGACTTGACCTATGAGAACGAGCGCGAAGAAGGTGGTGAGCCGGTTGCAGATCTGCGGGCAAAATACTCGCCCAACATGAAGGGGATCAGTGTTCCGGCAGAACGCGCGGCCTCGATGATTGATGAATATCCGGTGCTGTCCGTGGTGGCGGCCAATGCCGCTGGCACCACGATGATGGGCGGTGTGAAAGAACTGCGGGTCAAGGAAAGCGATCGGATCGATGCCATGGCTCGTGGCTTGCGCGCCAATGGTGTGACGGTGGATGAGGGTGATGATTGGTGGTCTGTCGAAGGTCTCGGCATTGGTGGCGTACCGGGCGGAGGGACGTGTGAGAGTTTCCTTGATCACCGCATTGCAATGTCCTTCATGGTCATGGGGATGGGCGCAACAACACCTGTCTCGGTAGATGATGGCGGACCAATCGCGACGTCTTTCCCGATCTTTGAGCCGTTGATGGCCGCATTGGGCGCGAGGGTCGAGCGTACATGAGGTTCACTGTCGCGATCGACGGCCCGGCGGCTGCCGGAAAGGGCACTATCTCGAAAGCGGTTGCCGCGCATTTCGGGTTTGCCCATCTGGATACCGGTTTGCTTTATCGCGCCGTTGGACGGCGTATGCTGCAAGGGGAAGAACCCGTGGACGCTGCGCAATCCCTGACGGCGGAAGAGTTGGAGCAGGGTGATCTGCGTACCGCAGAGATCGCGCAGGCGGCCTCGAAAGTTGCGGTTATTCCCGAAGTCCGCAGCGCGCTGATCGATTTTCAGCGTGCATTTGCCCGACGTGCCGGAGGGGCCGTGCTGGATGGGCGCGACATTGGAACCGTGATCTGCCCGGGCGCTGAGGTCAAACTGTTCGTCACTGCCAGTCCCGAAGTGCGGGCGGAACGGCGGTACCTCGAACTTGCGGCCAAAGGCGGGACCGTCACACGTGATCGGGTATTGGCGGATGTCAAAGAACGCGACGCCCGGGACGCTGAACGCAGCACAGCACCGATGAAACCCGCCGAGTATGCCGTGCAACTTGATACCTCGGATCTGAGTATCGAGGCCGCGCTTGCGCGTGCGCTCGAAATCATTGAACAGAACCTGCCCGCGACCTGAAACAGCCACGGGCAGATCGGGTCATTGAGCTTACAGCTCGCCAACGGCGATACTCTTGATGTTTGCCCACTGATCGTCAGCAGTTTTTGCGGTGCCGGTGATGTCTTTCAGGAACTCACCACGTGTGGTTGCGTTCAGGAACAGATACAACTTGCCATCTGCAATCAGATACTGGTCCGGGTCACCGTCAAACTTTTTGCCGACCGAAACACCAAACGAGCAATAGCCGCCGTGCTGCGGCAGGTAATCCGCCGGATTGGCCTCGAATGCTTCGAGGTTTTCGGCACTGGTGAAGTAGTAAGAGGCACCGTCATACGTGGCCGAGTGATTGGCAAAGCCCTCAACGGGATTTCCGCTGGTAACCATGGCCACAAGATCCACCCCATGCACCGCCAGCGGAGCACCTGCGGCTGAGATACCTTTTGAGACGTTGATCTCATCGGCGGCAAATGCAGGGACGGACAGGGCCATCGTGACGGCAAGAGCCGTAAGGGTAAGGGATTTCATTTGATTTTCCTTTCAGTCAGGGTGAGGCCGGAGTGATTGCCGACCGATGTGAACAAGTTAGGAAAAGTAATGCGGACGTGTAATAACCGTTAGGCCGGCAAACATTGCAGATCGTCCGGAAACATGCATGAATTGCGAATTAGATTCACTTACTCTTATGTGATTGACCAAGCGCCACCACAGTCAAAAATACCTGCGTTTCGATCAAAACGTGCGGGGGAGAAACGGGCTGTTCCACTTTACTGTGCAGATATTCAATGCCGTCACTCCACAATATTTGCAACAGTGCGGGCAGGTTACCGAACGAGTCACAAACGCGCCCCTAGCTGGACATAAGAAAGCTGCTATAGTCCCCGCACAAGCCAGAAGGGACAGCTGCAAAAAACCCAGAAAAGGGAAGCAGCGGTGAAATCCCTCAAGTCAACAGGGACCAAAATATGAATAATCGTCTAAGCAAGATCACCATAGTTGGTGGTGGAACAGCAGGATGGATGACTGCGCTGCTCCTCGACATGGTGTTTTCTCGCACCTCGGCGCCCAAGGATCGCCCTCGGCTCTGCCTGATCGAGAGCCCCAACATTTCCACTGTGGGCGTGGGTGAGGCGACGGTGCCGCGTATGCCGGTCACGATCCGCCAGGCCGGCATCTCTGAGCGGGAATTCTTCCGCGAGACCAATGCTTCGTTCAAACTGGGTGTGAAGTTTTGCAACTGGAACAAGGACGCCAAGGGTAATCGCATCGACTATGTGAACCCTTTTGCCCATGGTCAGATGCTGTATGGGTTGGAGGCCGCTGAATACTTCTTGCGTTTTGGCAATGGGGATCGGGATTTTACCCAGTCCATCTCTCCGCACGATCATCTGGGCCGCCTGTGCAAAGGGGCCCGGCAGTTGGGTCAGCCTGAGTTTGAGCAGCGATTTGGCTATGCCTATCATCTGGACGCTGTGAAGTTTGCTGGGATGCTCGCCAAAGTCTGTACCAAGCGCGGTGTTGAGCATATTCAGGACGAGGTGCAGTCGGTCGAGCTGGATGAGCAGGGTAATGTCAGCCATCTGATGTTAGAGCGTGCAGGCCGCCATGACATTGAGATGGTCGTGGATTGTACCGGGTTCCGCGGGTTGATTATCAACAAGGCCCTGGGCGAGCCGTTTATGGATTATTCCGATTATCTGCCCAACGATCGCGCCATGGCGTTGCAGATCGACCACCCCGACCCGGATAAGATCGAAAGCCTCACTCGGTCTACCGCGCTGGGCGCGGGATGGACTTGGCGGGTGCCGCTCTACAACCGTGTGGGCACGGGCTATGTGTTCTCATCCGCGCATCGTACAGACGATCAGGCGGCTGATGAATATCTCGAATGGCTGGGTGACAGTGGCAAGGGTGCGACGCCGCGCATAATTCCAATGCGCATCGGGCGTGTGCGCAATGCTTGGGTCAAGAATTGTGTGGCCATTGGCCTGTCTGGCGGGTTCATCGAACCTTTGGAGAGCACAGCGATCCATATGATTGATCATGCCGTGCGCTGGTTGGCCGAGCATTTGCCCACACGAGACATCGAGCCTTCGCTGCGGACACGGTACAATCGGCAGATGAACAAGCTCTATAACGAAGTTCTGGAGTTCATCTGTCTGCATTATCGGCTGGGCAACCGTACGGATGATCAATACTGGATTGATGCACGCACCGAATTGAAGTTGCCGGATCGGTTGGCCGAGAATCTGGAACTGTGGCAACATCGGCTGCCGCTGAATCACGATACCGAATTCACCACGCTGTTTGACCATCGCGTTTATCAAACGGTTCTCTTGGGTAAACAGGTTTATGATACGGGCTATGGCGCTGGCATCCGCGATCGTCTGCGACCGTTGAAGAAACCAATCTGGTTTCAGGGCATGAAGCGCGCGAAGGTGGACCTTGCGCAGATCGTCAAATCGATGCCGGATCACAAAACGCTGCTGCGCGATATCCGTGGAGAGCTTGAGCAACCAGCTTTTGGCATGGCGGCGGCGATGAAACCTACTGTGGCTATGCCGGGTGCGGAACCGGCATCTGCGACGATTCAGAACATGCCCGACCTCGCCGAAATCCAAAGCGGCACAAAGGATTTGCAACTGTTCTAGAAACTCCCTGCGCGCTGCGTCGAGGCTTTTTCTGAGCCTATGAGAGGCGGAGCTCGTAATCTCGATGCAGCGATTTCATGGCTGAATGCCATCGAACATGCGATGCTGAAGAAAGAGGTCGGAATCTGGAGCGCCAGAGTATACCCGGGCAGGTAGCAGATTTGCCCAAACCCTTGCGGAATTGGCTTTCTGCTTGCGCCTTTCGTTAAATCCGCCTATACGCGCGCTGTCGATACAAGGGCGGTCAACGTCCGGATGACGTTTCTGAGCAGGGCCGGGTTAACTCGGCCCTTTGTGTTTGTTTGCTCGGGAACGCACCGGATCACGCCCAAAGACATCATGAAACAAGACCGGCGGAGACAACCGCTCGGCCAGCAAAAATGTATGTAAAGGAAAACAACGCCAGATGGCTGATACAACTATGGAGGAATTCGAAGCCCTCCTGAACGAAAGCTTCGAAATGGACACGCCCGAAGAGGGTTCTGTTGTCAAAGGTAAGGTACTGGCAATCGAAGCCGGCCAAGCCATCATCGACGTAGGCTACAAAATGGAAGGCCGCGTTGATCTGAAAGAATTCGCAAATCCCGGCGAAGCCCCTGAGATCACTGTAGGTGACGAGGTAGAAGTTTACCTGCGCGCCGCAGAAAACGCCCGCGGCGAAGCCGTCATCTCACGCGAGATGGCCCGCCGTGAAGAGGCATGGGACCGTCTGGAAAAAGCATATGCCGACGACCAGCGTGTCGAAGGTGCAATCTTTGGTCGCGTCAAAGGTGGCTTCACCGTCGATCTGGGCGGCGCAGTTGCGTTCCTGCCCGGCTCGCAGGTTGACGTGCGCCCCGTGCGCGACGCTGGCCCGCTGATGGGTCTGAAGCAGCCGTTCCAGATTCTGAAAATGGACCGTCGCCGTGGCAACATCGTTGTTTCGCGTCGCGCAATCCTGGAAGAATCGCGTGCCGAACAGCGTGCCGAAGTTATCGGCAACCTGACCGAAGGTCAGACCGTCGAGGGTGTCGTCAAGAACATCACCGAATACGGTGCATTTGTTGACCTGGGCGGCGTTGACGGCCTGTTGCACGTCACCGACATGGCATGGCGCCGTGTGAACCACCCGTCCGAGATCCTGACGATTGGCGAGACTATCAACGTCCAAGTCATCAAGATCAACAAAGAGACCCACCGCATCAGCCTGGGCATGAAGCAGCTGCAGGACGATCCCTGGGATCTGGTTGCGGCCAAGTACCCGCTGAACTCGGTTCATCAGGGTCGCGTCACCAACATCACCGACTACGGCGCGTTCGTCGAGCTGGAAGCCGGTGTCGAAGGTCTGGTGCACGTATCCGAGATGTCCTGGACCAAGAAAAACGTCCACCCTGGCAAGATCGTTTCGACCAGCCAGGAAGTCGAGGTTATGGTTCTGGAAATCGACGGCGCCAAGCGTCGCGTGTCTCTGGGCCTGAAGCAGACCATGCGCAACCCGTGGGAAGTGTTTGCAGAAACGCACCCCGAGGGCACCGAGGTCGAAGGCGAAGTCAAGAACATCACCGAATTCGGTCTGTTCATTGGCCTCGAAGGCGACATCGATGGCATGGTTCACCTGTCCGACCTGTCATGGGACGAGCGTGGCGAAGATGCGATCCAGAACTACCGCAAAGGCGACGTCGTTCAGGCGGTTGTCTCGGAAGTTGACGTGGACAAAGAGCGTATCTCGCTGTCGATCAAAGCCCTGGGTGGTGACAAGTTCGCCGAAGCCGTGGGCGGCGTGAAGCGTGGTTCGATCGTAACCGTTGAAGTGACCGCAATCGAAGATGGCGGCATCGAGGTCGAGTACGAAGGCATGAAGTCCTTCATCCGCCGTTCCGACCTGAGCCGTGACCGCGCCGAACAGCGCCCCGAGCGTTTCTCGGTCGGTAACAAGGTCGACGTTCGCGTCACCAATGTCGACAGCAAAACCCGCCGTCTGGGCCTGTCGATCAAGGCACGCGAAATCGCCGAAGAGAAAGAGGCCGTGGAACAGTACGGTTCTTCCGACTCGGGCGCCTCGTTGGGCGATATCCTGGGTGCAGCGCTGAAATCCGGCGACTGATCCAGGGCGACCGTCCAAGCAAGAATTTCGGCCCCGTGCAAACGCACGGGGCCGTTATTGTTGCGAATCAATATGTTCCAATTATCCGAGTTATTTCCGGTGTTGTTCGCTCAATAGGTGTGGAAATCGGGCCTGTGTGCTAAAAATCGCGTTAGAATGTGGCAAAATAAAGCCAAACTGGGCAGAGTATGCGTTCCCCCGTTCCGGGTTTTTTCCTATACTGTCAAATCAGTAGACCAGACACACCGGACGCCTGGGAGGGTATTGCGCATGATCCGTTCAGAACTGATTCAAAAAATTGCCGACGAGAACCCGCATCTTTATCAGCGCGACGTCGAACGGATTGTGAATACTGTCTTCGAGGAAGTGACCGATGCCATGTCGCGTGGTGACCGTGTTGAGCTGCGTGGCTTTGGTGCGTTTTCGGTCAAGAAACGCGATGCCCGTGTCGGGCGGAATCCGCGCACCGGAGACACCGTCCAGGTCGAGGAAAAATGTGTTCCGTTTTTCAAGACTGGCAAGTTGCTAAGGGATCGTTTGAACGGTAAAGCGTAGTCTCATGATACGCTACATTCGTTATGCCTTTCTAGCGGCTCTGGGGATCATATTGGTCTCGGTTTCGCTGGCAAACCGTCAGATGGTTGAACTGAAGCTCATGCCGGATGCTCTGGCAGAGCTGCTGGGCTTTAACCTATCGGCTTCGCTGCCACTATTTCTTGTGGTCCTCGGTGGTGTGGTGGCCGGACTGGTCATCGGGTTCCTGTGGGAATGGCTGCGCGAGTACAAGCACCGCAAAGACGCGACCGTGAAAAAAGGCGAAGTGCGCAAGCTTGAGCGTGAGGTCAAAAAGCTCAAGACTAAGCAGAACGAAGGACAAGATGATGTTCTCGCTCTGTTGGATGAGGCAAGCTGAGGCCGATCCATGCCCACAGAGATCAGCGTTAAAATCTGCGGCCTGACCGCTCCTGAACATGTGCGCGATGCGGCGGATGCGGGTGCGCGCTATCTCGGCTTCAACTTCTTTGCTAGATCGCCGCGCTATGTTTCTCCGGAACAGGCGGCGACGTTGGTGCAATCCGTTCCCATCGGAGTGGCCAAGGTTGCTTTGGTTGTGAATGCGCCGGATGAATTTCTGGATAAGATTACCGCATCAGCACCGTTTGACATGCTGCAATTGCACGGCGGCGAAAGCGCCGAACGTGTGAGCGAAATCAAAGCACGGTATGGATTGCCAGTGATGAAGGTCATTGGCGTGGCTGATGCCGAAGATCTGGCTGCCATAGACCTTTACAATGATGTTGCCGATCAGATTTTGATTGATGCCAAGCCGCCCAAAAATGCGGTTTTGCCTGGTGGCAACGGGTTGGCGTTCGACTGGCGGTTGTTGGCCGGACGTAAGTACTGGCGCAAGCCGTGGATGCTGGCGGGTGGCCTGAAGCCCGAAAACGTTGCCGAGGCGATCCGCACGACCGGTGCACGTCAAGTGGATGTGGCCTCGGGTGTTGAGAGCGAACCGGGCGTCAAAGATTCGGCTTTGATCCGGGCCTTCATCGACGCAACCCGGTGATCTGACGCCCACGCCGGAAGGCAGGTTCAAAAGCGCGTTTTGCCATGGCAAATCTTGTCTCCACCTCCTATGAACAACGGGTACGACGAGGGAGACACCCATGGCCAACGATCTTTTCAATTCCTTCATGTCCGGTCCGGATGAGCAGGGCCGCTTTGGCATCTTTGGCGGACGCTTCGTCAGCGAGACGCTGATGCCGCTGATCCTGTCGCTGGAAGAGGAATACGACAAAGCCAAGGATGACCCCACCTTTTGGGCCGAGATGAATGATCTGTGGGCGAATTATGTGGGCCGCCCGTCGCCGCTGTATTATGCGGAGCGCCTGACGCAGCATCTGGGCGGCGCGAAGATTTACCTCAAACGCGATGAGTTGAACCACACCGGCGCGCATAAGATCAACAATGTGCTTGGTCAGATCATTCTGGCCCGTCGCATGGGCAAGACCCGCATTATCGCCGAGACCGGGGCAGGGCAGCATGGTGTGGCCACCGCCACGGTTTGCGCCAAGTTTGGTCTGAAATGCATCGTTTACATGGGCGCGCATGACGTTCAGCGTCAGGCTCCCAATGTCTTCCGTATGCGCCTGCTGGGGGCTGAGGTGATTCCGGTAACGTCTGGCCGTGGTACACTTAAAGACGCCATGAACGACGCTCTGCGCGATTGGGTGACCAATGTGCGCGACACGTTCTATTGTATCGGCACCGTGGCTGGTCCGCATCCGTATCCGGCGATGGTCCGCGACTTCCAGTCAATCATTGGCAAAGAAGCCAAAGAGCAGATGCAAAAGGCCGAAGGCCGTCTGCCAGATACGATCATTGCTGCCATCGGCGGAGGCTCGAACGCGATGGGCCTGTTCTATCCGTTCCTCGATGACAAGTCGGTCAACATCATCGGCGTAGAAGCGGGTGGAAAAGGCGTAAACGAGAAGATGGAGCACTGTGCTTCGCTGACCGGTGGTCGTCCGGGCGTGTTGCATGGCAACCGCACTTATCTTCTGCAGGATGATGACGGGCAGATTTTGGAAGGCTACTCGATCTCGGCCGGTCTGGACTATCCGGGTATCGGACCCGAACATTCATGGCTGCATGAAATCGGCCGCGCCAAGTATGTGTCGATCACAGACAAAGAGGCGCTGGAGGCGTTCCAGCTGTGCTGTTCCACCGAAGGCATCATCCCCGCGCTGGAACCCTGTCACGCGCTGGCGCATGTGATGAAAATCGCACCCGACCTGCCCGAAGATCACCTGATCTGCATGAACATGTGTGGTCGCGGTGACAAGGATGTGCAGACCGTGGCGAAGTATTTGAATTTCGATATGTCGGATACCGAAGGCCGCACGGCGGGCTAGTCTCTGGGCTATGCAGCCAATTTGAATTGTGTCAGGTTGCGCACATGCGCAACCAATCCCAACCAATTACTTCTGAGCGGCTTGGTCAAAAATATGATGCCGCAGCGCCCGGTTGGGCGGACAAGATGCGTTTGCTTGGATATTTTGATGCTTACCTGGGTTTTCTTTCGGCTGATCCTGTCGTGCATCACGGGCAGAACGCTTTGGATGTTGGATGCGGGACAGGCGCATTTGCAGAGGCCCGTGCGGTCGTTCAACCAAACGGTTCTGTAACTCTGCTAGAACCTTCGGAAAAGATGTTGCATCAGGCGAAAAGCGCCTTGGCCAGACGGGGCGTGGATGCGGTTATCGAGCAGTCGCGGCTGGAAGATTTCAGTGCAGGATTCCCCTATGACTGTATCCTGGCTGCTCATGTGCTTGAACACTGCCCGAAACCGGTTGATGCATTGCGTCGGATGCGCGAACTGGCGACTCCGGGCACTGATTTGTGGTTGGTTGTAAGTAAGCCGCATTGGTGCAACGCAATCATTTGGTTCCAGTGGCGGCACCGAACCTACCGACCAGAGGTCGTGGCGGATATGCTGGCGCGTTCGGGATGGGATCTGCGAACTGAGCACAGCTTTCCAACAGGCCCTCCCTCGCGTACATCGCGAGGATATAAAGCCGTCGCAATCTAGTTTTTGTCTTCGGCTCTTTGTGTCTGCAAAACACGCAGAGGAACTATATCCAGCGCCCTTTGGTGGGTGGCTTGAAGATGAACCATTGGCGCGCACCCCTCGTCAAAGGCCTGCAGGAAACGTGACGCACACAAGCACCAGCTATCACCCGGCTTAAGACCGGCAAAATCGAATTCCGGCCGTGGTGTGCTCAGATCATTGCCGACGTATTTCGAGTAGGCTAGGAATTCAGCCGTCATCACAGCGCACACCGTATGGCTACCCTGATCCTCGGGGCAGGTGTTGCAGGCCCCATCGCGAAAGAAGCCCGTCAGCGGATCGCGCGAGCAGTGTTCAAGCACTCCGCCCAATACATTGGTGCTGTCTTGCTTTTGCATGGCCCGATCTTACAGGCTTTGAGCGATTTTGCGGAACATTTCTACGTTCTGGTCGCTGACGCCGGGCTCACGGAATTTCCGGTCAGCGCCTGTTGTGGCAATCAATATACCGCGAGGCTGATCGAAATAAAGATACTGACCGTATATGCCGCGCGCCATGAATTCGCCCTCATGGGCGCCAACCGGGACCCACCATTGATACCCATAGCCAATCTTGCCGGTTTTGGTTGGTGCGCTGGGCCATGTGGATTCTCTGAGCCATTCAGCGGGCACCACCTGATCCCCGTCACGCGCGCCGTCCTGCAAGATCAATTGCCCGAACCGAGCGAAATCTCTGGTTGTGAAATTGAGCCCCCCAAGCACAAACGCCACGCCTGCACCATCTGTGATGTAGTAACCATCCCGCTCTAACCCCAGCGGCTGGATGATCTTTTCGCTCAGCAGTTCCGCTACGTTCCGCCCTGTCGCGCCACGGATAACCATCCCGATTACATGGGTGTCGATCGATACATATTGCCATGTCTCGCCGGGCGTTGTGAAACTGTCCTGCAATGAGGCCGCGAAGTCGTCCATTTCTCCGCCCAGTGCCAGGACACGACCCATCTGGTTGATATCCGAGTTATAGTCCAGATAGTCCTCGTCAAAGGTCACGCCGCTGGCCATGTTCAGTACGTTTCGGATCGTTGCGGTTTCATAGGCGCTGCCGGTCAGTTCGGGGGCATAGTTCACGACCGGATCATCCAGCGATGAAATTACACCTTCAGCCATCAGAATGCCGAACAGGGCAGACAGATAGCTTTTGGCGACAGACCATGAGATCCGTCGGTCATCGGGGCCGGTGCCCAGATAATACTCTTCAAAGCGAATCTCGCCGCCCTGCATCACCAGCAACGATGTCACAGCGCGATCCTCGATCCACTGATCCAACCCTTGCGGCAGATCGAAACCTGGGCCGTATGGCAGTTCCCATGTCGGGCCGCTACCGCGTGGCAAGCTAACGGTCAGAAACGCTTCGTCCATATGCGAGAAATTATGCACGATGTTCTCTTCCGAGAATAAAGAGTTCACCGCCATCAGTCGCTGGATTTCTTCGCGTTTCCAGATGCCTACGACCAGCACTGCCAATGCCAGAGCCAGCACAATGCGCAACAGCCATTTGAGCATGGTTTTCATGTGGCACCTCCCTTTATCCGGTATTGGACCCCGACCCGATGCATTCCGCAATCGCAACGTTACGGAACGTTTATCTGAACTTGTCCATCAGTTTCTGCATTGCCGATCGGTCATCTGGTGCCGCTTCGGCTTGGGTGGGTTTCTTCGGCTGCGTTTCCTGAGGGGGTGGCGTCTTCGAAGATCTGGGCGGCGAGGTGCGCAGCGCCACGGCATTCATGAACTTCCCGCTCTCGCCGTCGGCAAGATAAGCGGCGCCGTCCGAGACGCCACGCAGGACCTCATCCAGCCAGTCGGCATCAGCCTTCGCAAAATCGCTCAGAACATAGGGCGAGACCATCTCTTTCCGGCCCGGGTGCCCGATCCCCAGCCGCACGCGGTCATAGGCAGGGCTAATATGCTCGTGGATCGAGCGCAGCCCGTTATGACCCGCATGACCCCCACCAGCTTTCGCGCGCACTTTTCCGGGGGCCAGATCCAGCTCATCGTGGAATACGGTCACGTCGGTCGAGTCGAGCTTGTAGAACCGCATCGCCTCACCCACCGATTGACCAGACCGGTTCATGAAAGTCTGGGGCTTAAGTAGCAGCACTTTGCGCCCACCCAGGCGCCCTTCGGAAATTTCGGCCTGAAACTTAGATTTCCACGGGCCAAATCCGTGATCTCCGGCAATCTGTTCCAACGCCATGAAGCCGATATTGTGCCTGTTGCGAGCGTATTTTGATCCCGGATTACCCAAACCGACAAACAGTTTCATCGCTTTGTCCCTTACAGTCTCGCGTCGTTTCTTCATCGCATGGATCACCGGACGTTTTCCAGCCCCGTGCGGTCAAAAGAAAACGGGGTCCCAAAAGGAACCCCGCTTCAAAACCCGAAATGATCCGGATTTATTCTTCTTCCTGGCCGATGACTTCAACTTCATCTGCGGCCACGTCTTCATCTTCACCCTCATCGTCGTCGCTGGTGGACAGACCGGTGGGTGCCGAGACGTTGGCGATCACAAAGTCACGATCAATGGTCGGCTTGGTGCCGGCAGGCAGATCAACCGACGAGATGGTGACAACGTCGTTGATTTCCATTCCGGCCAGATCAACGGTGATCTTCTCAGGAATGTCGCCGGCGGTGCACAGCAGTTCCACCTCAGGGCGGACAACAGTCAGAACGCCGCCCTTCTTGATACCGGGTGCCTCTTCTTCGTTGATGAAGTCAACCGGGATGAACAGCGCGATCTTGGTGGTCCGGCGCAGGCGCATCAGGTCCAGGTGGGTCGGCAGATCTTTGACAACATCACGCTGAACGTCGCGGCAGATGACACGTACGTCTTCGTGGCCTTCAACCTTCAGGTTCCACAGAGTCGACTTGAACCGGCCTGCTTTCAGACGCTTGAACAGGACGTTGAACGGGATCTGGATCGGCAGCGGTTCTTTATCGCCACCAAAAACAATGCCCGGAACCATGCCGTCGCGGCGTGCTTGACGAGCGGCGCCCTTGCCTGTCCCCGTCCGTTCCAGAGCTTCGAGATCAGGAATCTCTCCAGCCATGATAATTCTCCAATGTTAGGGCGGGCATCCTCCAAGGCTGTATGCCCGCGTGAAGCCGCGTCCTTAGCTTGATTCACCTACTTTGGAAAGGACTTTTTGTGAGGTTGGCCTTTCGCGAACCTCTGTCTCGCGCGCCGGAGTATTTGAGGCCAGATGAAGCGCAAGCCCGTTCATTCATCTGGCCAAAAACCATGGGGTAAGCGCCCAAAGAGCAACGGTGGCAGAGCGCCTAAGTCCGCTGAGACTTTCGTCAGTTTTGCCAGCGGCCTTCAAAATCCTCTGGTATCAGCAAATTATGCCGCCCGAGGTTGGCAACACCGCGTTCACCGCACAAGGCCATAGTGGTATCGAGCTCTTTTTGAATAACCTCAAGCGCCGTGGTCACGCCCTTTTGGCCCATGGCGCCCAGGCCATAGACAAATGCTCGGCCGATGTAAGTGCCCTTAGCCCCCAAGGCCAGCGCCTTCAACACGTCCTGACCCGAGCGGATTCCGCTGTCCAGATGAACCTCGACATCGCCACCGACCGCATCCATGATCTCGGGCAGGACGCGGATCGAACTGAGCGCACCGTCCAGTTGTCGGCCGCCGTGGTTCGACACGACGATGGCGTCCGCACCCAGTTTGGCGGCCATCTTGGCGTCCTCTGCGTCCAGAATTCCCTTCAGAATCACTTTGCCGCCCCATTGTTCCATCAGCTTTTCGACTTTCTTCCAGTCGAGGCTGGGGTCGAATTGTTCGGCCGTCCATGTCCCCAGCGAAGACGTGTCTGTGATGCTGTCGACATGACCCACGATATTGCCGAATTCACGTCGTTTGGCGCCAAGCATTTCAATGCCCCAGGCCCACTTTGTCATCAGGTTTGCGATGGTTTTGGCAGTAAGCTTAGGTGGTGCCGACAATCCGTTCTTCAGATCCTTGTGCCGTTGCCCGAGAATCTGCAAGTCAAGCGTGATGACCAGAGCCGAACAACTCGCGTCCTTGGCTCGCTGAATCAGACGTCTGATGTAATCCTCATCTTTCATGGTATACAGCTGAAACCAGAATGGTGCGTTGGAGTGTTCGGCGACATCTTCGATCGAATTGATCGACATCGTAGACAAGGTGAACGGCACCCCGAATTCTTCTGCGGCTTTTGCCGCCTTCATCTCACCATCAGCGTGCTGCATTCCTGTCAGGCCGACTGGGGCAAGCGCGACCGGCATGGATACATCCTGTCCGATCATCTGTGATGCGGTTGATCGCCCGGTCATGTCCACGGCAACCCGCTGACGCAAACGAATGTCTTCAAAATCCGAGGAGTTTTCACGGAACGTCTGTTCGGTCCAGCTACCGCTTTCTGCATAGTCAAAAAACATACGCGGAACACGGCGCTCATAGATCCGTTTCAGGTCTTCGATATTCGTAATGACAGGCATTGATCAGGCTTTCGAAGGATTGGTTAAGTTTCTTTACCAATTTTTACAGCGCTCTGCAACGCCTGCTTGCTGCGGTGGGTTGCCGCGTGGCAATGCATAAAAAAATCGCAGCAAACGGAGCGCTTGCTGCGGTTGGGGGTAGACCTGAAATGGGACGATGTCGTCAGGCAGAGTGTGCGCCATCCGCCAGCGATTTAACAAAGTCGAGCACCTCGGTCGCCGGTTTTCCAGCGCCGATCTGGCTGACAATTGCTGATCCGACGACAGCTCCGTCCGATATGCTGGCGATATTGCGGGACTTTTCGGGTGTATTGATCCCGAATCCGACAATCACGGGCAAATCGGTTGCGGCTTTAATCCGTGCGACCTCGGGGCCGACATCGGTTGCCTGCGCCTCAGCGGCGCCTGTGATGCCGGTGATCGATACATAGTACACAAAGCCTGATGTGTTCTGCAGCACACGGGGTAGGCGGTTATCGTCGGTGGTCGGTGTCGCCAGGCGGATAAAGTTCAATCCAGCAGCCTGCGCGGGCAGGCAGAGTTCTTCATCTTCTTCCGGCGGCAGGTCGACGACGATCAGCCCATCGATTCCAGCAGCTTTCGCGTCGGTCAGAAAGGATTCAACCCCGCGGCTATAGATGGGATTGTAATACCCCATGAGGACGATCGGCGTGGCGTCATCGGTTTCACGGAACGCGCGGGCCAGATCCAGCGTACGCTGCAATGTCATTCCACTTTCCAACGCCCGCTGGCCGGCGGCCTGAATGGTTGGACCATCCGCCATCGGATCGGTAAAGGGCAGGCCCAGTTCGATCACGTCGACGCCTGCGCCGGGCAAGCCCCTTACGACCTCAAGCGATGTGTCATAGTCGGGATCTCCGGCCATGACATAAGCTACAAATGCCTTTTTGCCCTGTTCTTTCAAAGCGGCGAATTTGGCGTCGATACGGGTCATCGGAGATCCTTGCACTCGGGTTTGGACCTGATGTGCAGAAACTTTCGCTGAAAATCAATCCCGCTTGGTGGAATGGTGATCAGAACGCGTGGTGATACCGCAGTAGCAGGGCATTCACGCCTGGGTTATCCTCTTGCGTGCTGGCATTGGATTTATGCGTGATAGCGATCGACAGCTTATTGCCGCTGTTCAGAGTATATCCCAAGCCAAGCAGGCTGCGAATTTGAAAGCTGCCGCCGAGATCATTCCCCTCGTTGGAATCACTGTAGTATCCGGGCATTACGCTGCCTTCGACGAACCAGCGGTCAGCAAAGCTGTAAAGCCCGATCAGGCCGGCGCCGACATGTGTGTCACCGTCTGTGTCAACTGACAACGCGGCCCCCCATGTGGCGCTGAAGCGGGTAGCTTCGTAAAAGGATCGATGCTGGTACTCGAGCGAAAAGATGGCCTGATCTTCACCGTCACTGCTGGAATAATCTGCATAACCCGCGCCAAAAACAATGGATTGGGCCTGTGCCGCAGTTGCGGCCATCAGTGTGAAGGCAAGAATAACAAGGGATTTCATCGTATCTACTATGTCCGTCGTTCGTTGGTGTTTATTTTTATTGGTGACTGTAATTGCATGTTTTCTATGGGCGCAAGAACACAATGTGATGTCGATATCGTGATGTGGCAGAATAGACTCGCGGAGGTGTTCCAGCGCTATGCCTTGCGCATTGCGCCGGACCTGCCTAGAAGCGGCGTTCGAATGGTATCAGGAGGCCGTCATGGGCTTTAAAATGGGAATTGTGGGTCTGCCGAATGTGGGCAAGTCGACCCTCTTTAACGCGCTGACCAAAACCGCAGCTGCACAGGCGGCGAATTTCCCGTTTTGCACGATTGAACCCAATGTCGGTGATGTTGCGGTGCCTGATGACCGTCTGGACAAACTGGCGGCGATTGCGGGCTCGAAACAGATCATTCCGACGCGGATGACATTTGTTGATATCGCCGGTCTGGTCAAAGGGGCCTCAAAGGGCGAAGGGCTGGGCAACCAGTTTTTGGCAAATATTCGCGAGACCGATGCGATTGCCCATGTGCTGCGCTGTTTCGAAGATGGCGATGTGACCCATGTGGATGGTCGTGTGGATCCCGTCGCGGACGCCGACACGATCGAGACCGAACTGATGCTGGCCGATCTGGAAAGCATCGAAAAACGCCGTGCCAATCTGGTGCGCAAGCTTAAGGGTAACGACAAAGAGGCACAGCAGCAGGAACGCTTGCTGGCTGTGGCGCAGGCGATGCTGGAAAACGGCAAGCCCGCGCGTCTGGTCGAAGTGTCCGACGAAGACGCCAAGGCCTGGAAGATGCTGCAATTGCTGACCACCAAGCCGGTGCTTTATGTCTGCAACGTGTCCGAAGAAGAAGCCGCTGAAGGCAACGAATATTCAGCCCGTGTGGCTGAGATGGCAGCGGCGCAGGGCAATTCCCATGTCATCATCAGCGCCAAGATCGAAGAAGAGATCAGCCTTCTGGAAGCAGACGAAGCGCAGATGTTCCTCGAGGAAATGGGGCTGGAAGAGCCCGGTCTCGACCGTCTGATCCGCGCGGGTTACGACCTGCTCAAGTTGGAAACCTATTTCACGGTAGGGCCGAAAGAGGCCCGCGCCTGGACCATCCGCACCGGCACTGCCGCACCGCAGGCGGCAGGTGTGATCCATGGCGATTTTGAAAAAGGTTTCATCCGCGCCGAAACCATCGCCTATGACGATTTCATCGCCGCCAATGGCGAGCAGGGCGCGAAAGAAGCGGGCAAGATGCGGGCCGAGGGCAAGGGGTACATCGTCAAAGATGGCGATGTATTGCACTTTTTGTTCAACACCTGAGACAGCGTTGACCCTGCGCGTAGCGAACCGGTCGGATGCGTCCAGCATTGCGGCAATTTCAATTGAGGTGTGGGTCGGTACCTACCTCAAACACGGGGTTAGCGGTTTTTTCGCGGACTACGCGCTGGCCGAGTTCACGCCATCGCGTTTCGCCGACCTGATCAACGATCCAGAGGAGTTCATTCTGGTGTCGGAAAATGCGCAGGGGATCGACGGGTTCATTCGCGTCTCTCCGCTCTGCAATGCCCCTGTCGCGGGATGGTCGGGCATGGAGATTTCCACGTTCTATGTTCAGCCGCGTCATCATGGCAGAGGGATCGGCACACGCCTTCTTGCGGCAGCGTTGGCGCATTGCCGAAAGCAACGGGCAGATACCGTCTGGTTAACAACCAATGCTGAAAACGATCCGGCCATTGCCTTCTATCTGGCAAATGGGTTTGAGCATATCGGCGAGACGCAGTTCCGGATTGCGGATCAGGGCTATTTGAACAATGTATATGCATTGCGTCTGACCTGAACGCTTCGCTTCCCCTCAGCGCAAAAACGGCTAATCTGGGTTTTTGTCCTTACCTCGGAAATCCGGCAAATGATCGAAATCCGCGACCTGCAATTGCTCAGCGCCTTGGCACGGCATCGGCATTTTGCCAAAGCGGCCGCTGAATGTGGGATTTCTCAACCGGCCTTCTCAATGCGTATCCGCAATCTTGAGGACCGGTTGGGCGTTTCCATCGTGCGTCGCGCCAACCGGTTTCAGGGCCTGACCGAAGAGGGCGAGATGATCGTCCAGCGGGCGCGTCGCATTCTCGACGATACCAAGGCGCTGGAACAACAGGTGCTGGCCGCAAAGGGCGAGATCACCGGCACCCTGATCCTGGGCGTAATCCCGACGGCAATTGCCTTCACTGGGCGGCTGATCAAACGTCTTCAGCAAGCCCATCCGCGGATTCTGTCGCGGATCGAAACCATGTCGGCCTCGGCCATACAGCATCGGCTGGACGAAGGTAGTCTGGACGCAGGAATCACTTATGGCGACAGTATCGGAACCGATCTTCGACAAGTGCAGTCCCTGTACGAAGAAACCTATGTGCTGCTGGTCCCATCGCACATGACCGATGAAACCGGTCCCATTCCGTGGGCGCAGGTGGCTGAGTTTCCGATCAGCCTGCTAGAACCGCAAATGCAGAACCGTCGTATTCTGGATCGAATATTCGCAGAACAGGGGTTACACCCGCATGTGGTTGCAGAAACCAGTGGGTTTACCGCCTCAATGGTCATGGCGCGTGAGGGGCTGGCGGCTACTGTTGTGCCCCGCGTTCTGGTGCGCGCGCTGGGCGATCTGAAAGGGACGAAAATTCTGCCTCTGATCGATCCGGTTGTCAGCAAACCGATTTGTCTGGCAACCCTGACCCGAGACCCCGAATTGCCGACGGTCGAGGCTTTGCGTGCTGTGGTGACGTCTTTACGGTGATAAGGTGTCGTTATCGTGCGATTGAAATTGGCGATTTGACGATATGTTATTCTGATGAGACACGGAGCCTTAATCGGAGGGCATCATGGCACCATTAGATACCAAGCCATCAGGCGCGCCAAAGGGCGTCTGGAAGTCAGGTAAAGGCAAGGGGCGGCACACTCCCAAAGGCCGTCAGTTCACGGATGAAGCACAGGTCGAGATTGCGCGCCTGTTGGGCGACTGCCCGCGCCGCCGGGACCTGCTGATCGAATTCCTGCATTTGATCCAAGATGAGCACGGTCATATCAGTGCGGATCACATCGCCGCACTGGCGGTTGAGATGCGGATCGGTCAGGCTGAAATTTACGAAACCGCAACCTTTTATGCTCATTTCGACGTGGTGAAAGAAGATGAAACGCCCCCTCCGGCGTTGACCATCCGCGTCTGTGATTCCCTGTCCTGCGAGATGGCAGGGGCTCAGCAGCTGCAAAAGGCTCTTGAAGACGGGCTGGACGCGTCCGAGGTTCGTGTGGTGCGTGCACCTTGTATGGGTCGCTGTGACACTGCCCCAGTGTTGGAGATTGGTCACAACCATATCGACAATGCGACACCGGAAAAGGTGCAGGCCGCAATTGCTGCTGGTGACACCCACGCGCATCTACCTGATTACGAGACATTTGCGGCTTATGAGGTGAATGGTGGCTATGCCAAGCTGAAAGAACTGCGCGACAACGGCGATTGGGAGCAGGTGCAAGACGATATCCTGTCTTCAGGTCTGCGGGGCCTGGGTGGCGCTGGTTTCCCATCGGGCAAGAAATGGGGCTTTGTTCGCATGAACGAAGGTACCCGCTATCTGGCCGTGAACGGTGATGAAGGCGAGCCCGGAACGTTCAAAGACCGCTACTATCTGGAACGTACACCGCATGTCTTCCTAGAGGGCATGCTGATCGCCGCATGGGCGGTCGAGGCCGAGACTTGCTTTATCTACATGCGCGATGAATATCCGGCGGTGCTGGAAATTCTGGCGACCGAAATCGCCGCGTTGGAAAACGCCGGGATCGTCGAGGAAGGCTATATCGATCTGCGCCGGGGTGCTGGCGCCTATATCTGCGGCGAAGAATCCGCGATGATCGAGTCGATCGAAGGCAAGAAAGGCCTGCCGCGTCACCGTCCTCCGTTTGTGGCGCAGGTTGGGGTCTTTAACCGTCCGACCTTGGTGCACAATGTCGAGACGCTGTATTGGGTCACCAAAGTTTGCCGCGAAGGGCCGGAATGCCTTAACAGCACCGAAAAGAATGGTCGCAAGGGCCTGCGCAGCTATTCGGTCTCGGGTCGGGTGGCGAAGCCCGGTGTTTACCTGCTGCCCGCAGGTTCAACCATTCTGGACGTGATCGAAGCCGCTGGAGGCATGGCCGAAGGGCAAGCCTTCAAGGCGTATCAGCCCGGCGGCCCGTCTTCTGGTCTGTTACCTGCGTCAATGGACGACATCCCGCTGGATTTTGACACCCTACAACCACATGGCACCTTCATTGGTTCTGCCGCCGTGGTGGTTCTGTCTGATCAGGACACTGCCCGTGATGCGGCGCTCAACATGCTACGCTTCTTCGAGGATGAAAGCTGTGGTCAGTGCACTCCTTGCCGGGCGGGCTGCGAAAAGGCGGTGAAGCTGATGCAGGCCGACAAGTGGGATCAGGATTTGTTGGAAGACCTATGTCAGGTCATGGGCGACGCCTCGATCTGCGGTCTGGGGCAGGCGGCCCCGAACCCGATCCGCCTGGTCATGAAACATTTCGCTGACGAAATCTGAGGGAGACAGAGCCATGCTTGATGCAAGCCCAAACAAGACCGTCACCTTCAACCTGAACGGCGAGGACGTCACCGTGCCTGAAGGCTGGACCATCTGGGAAGCCGCCAAGGGGCAGGGGTTCACCATTCCGCACCTGTGTCACAAACCGCAGCCGGGCTACAAACCGGATGGCAACTGCCGTGCCTGTATGGTTGAGGTGGAAGGCGAGCGCACGCTGATCGCCTCGTGCATCCGCCCTGCTGCGGACGGCATGGTGGTCAAGACCGACAGTGATCGTGCCGAGAAATCGCGCGCCATGGTCATGGAATTGCTGGTGGCTGACCAACCCAAGGAAGCCCACGACACATCCAGCCATTTCTGGGACATGGCCAAGCTGAACCATGTCAGCGACAGCCGTTTTCCGGCGAAAGAAGCCGAGAAAATCCCGCTGCTGGATGACAGTCATGTCGCGATGCGTGTCAATCTGGACGCCTGCATCAACTGCAACCTTTGCGTTCGCGCCTGCCGCGACGTGCAGGTGAATGACGTGATCGGGATGGCCGGGCGTGGGCATACCGCGCAAGTGGTGTTCGACCAGAACGACCCAATGGGTGCATCGACCTGTGTGGCCTGCGGCGAATGCGTTCAGGCCTGCCCGACAGGTGCGCTGATGCCTGCCACAGTGCTGGACGATCAGCAGCAGGGCGACAGCAAGGATTATGACAGCGAGACCGAAAGCGTCTGCCCGTTCTGCGGCGTCGGCTGTAAGGTATCGCTGAAGGTCAAGGAGGGCAAAGTCAAATATGTCGAGGGAATCAATGGCCCCGCAAATGAAGGCCGCCTGTGCGTTAAAGGCCGGTTCGGCTTTGACTATATCCACCACCCGCACCGCCTGACCAAGCCGCTGATCCGGCGTGAAGATGCGCCGGCAAAGGGGCTGAACGTCGATCCGGGCAACCTGTCGACCCATTTCCGCGAAGCGACATGGGAAGAGGCGATGGATCTGGCGGCTACCAAGTTGAAAGCGCTGCGCGAGGACGATCCGCGCAACGTTGCAGGTTTTGGTTCGGCCAAATGCACAAACGAAGAGGCCTATCTGTTCCAGAAGTTCATTCGACAGGGGTTCAAGCACAACAACGTCGACCACTGCACACGCCTGTGCCACGCCTCTTCGGTGGCGGCTCTGATCGAGAACGTGGGCTCGGGTGCCGTGACCGCGACCTTCAACGAGGTGGAGAATTCGGATGTGGTTATCATCATCGGGGCCAACCCGATTGAAAACCATCCAGTCGCCGCGACATATTTCAAACAGTTCACCAAACGTGGTGGCAAGCTGATCGTGATGGACCCACGTGGCGTTGGTATGCGCAAGTTTGCTGATGAAATGCTGCAATTCCGGCCAGGCGCCGATGTCTCGATGCTTAATGCGATCATGAACGTGATCGTAGAGGAAGAGCTGTATGACAGTCAGTACATCCACCGCTGGACCGAGAACTGGGAGGCTGAGAAAGAACACCTGCGCGCCTTCACCCCCGAAGCGATGGCGCCGATCTGCGGCATTGAACCGGATCAGCTCCGCCGAGTCGCGCGCATCTTTGCGCAAGCCAAGGCCGGCCTGATCTTCTGGGGTATGGGGGTCAGCCAGCACATCCACGGCACCGACAACTCACGCTGCCTGATCTCGCTGGCCTTGATGACCGGCAATGTCGGCAAACCGGGTGCAGGTCTGCACCCGCTACGCGGTCAGAACAACGTGCAGGGCGCGTCCGACGCGGGTCTGATTCCGATGTTCCTGCCGGATTACCAGTCGGTGGCCGATGACAGCATCCGGGCCAAGTTCAACAATGTCTGGAACTCGGACGACTTCTCGAACGAGAAGGGTCTGACCGTCACCGAAATTATCGATCAAATTTACGTTGGCAACATCAAGGGTATGTACATTCAGGGTGAAAATCCGGCCATGTCCGACCCTGATGTCGGCCACGCGCGTGAGGCGCTGGCGAAACTGGAACTGATGATCGTGCAGGACATCTTCCTGACCGAGACAGCAAACTATGCTGACATTATCCTGCCCGCCTCGGCGCTTTATGAGAAGAACGGCACCGTCTCGAACACCAACCGTCAGGTGCAGCGCGTGCGCCCCGCCGTAACTCCTCCGGGTGAGGCGCGTGAGGACTGGAAGATCACAGTCGAGCTGGCTCAGCGGATCGGGTTGAATTGGGATTACACGGATGTGTCTGAGGTATTCAACGAGATGAAGTTGACGATGAATTCGCTCAACAACATTACGTGGGAACGTCTGAATACTGAGACAATCACTTATCCCTCACTCAGCGAGACCGACCCCGGGCAGGCTATCGTATTCGGCGACGGCTTCCCGCGTGCTGACGGCAAGGCACGGTTCACTCCGGCGAGCGTTATCCCACCGGATGAGGCCCCGGATGACGAATATCCGATGATCGCCACCACAGGACGTCAGCTGGAACACTGGCACACCGGGTCGATGACCCGACGGTCCAACGTTCTGGATGCGGTGGAGCCGGAAGCCAACTGTTCGCTGAACCCACGGACCCTCAAGCTGATGGGTATTGAGCCGGGTGAGATGATCCGCCTGACCACCCGCCGCGGTTCCATCGAGATCATGGCACGGGCTGACCGGGCGATTGCCGAGGATATGGTGTTCATCCCGTTCGCCTATGTCGAGGCGGCGGCGAATATTCTGACCAATTCGGCCATCGACCCCTATGGTAAAATCCCCGAGTTCAAGTTTTCGGCCATTCGTGTCGAAAAGATCGCGGATGCGGTCGCAGCAGAATAGGCTTTAGTGATTAGGAAACGGGCGGCTCTTCGGGGTCGCCCTTTTTCGTGATCAGTAATCGCGCTCGAAAAAGATACCCAGACCCGTTTCGCCTCGGCCATCCACGGTGCCGCGAACCGTGAAGCTGTCAGTGACGTCCAGATTCAAGTTCACCTCGGTGTCGCCTTCGGTGTTTACGGTGAAATCGGTATAGAGGTTGTCGCTCAGATAAGCGCCCGCACCCAGGCTGCCACCGCCGCCTTCCGTAGCACCAACGTCCACGGTATCAAGCCCCGTAGCCTCACGCACACCTTTGGTTGCATCCCCTCCCGCACCACTGAGCTGGGCAAGTGAAGCTGCCATCTGGGCGATGACGAAAGGCGACAACTCAGAGAAACGGTTGCCAAATAGCAGCATGGCCAACGCTTCTTCGGTCGGGCGTTCAGGGTCAGAGAACACGTCGACTTCGGGCGAATCCAGTGGTCCCGCGATTTCAATAGTGGCGGTGCCGTCCGAAGTGCTGGTCGCAGATTCAAACTCGATATAGGGTGTCAGGTCACCTTGCAGGGTGACCACTCCTTTTGTCAGCGCCAGGCGTCGGCCCAGAATGTCGATGTTACCTCGGATGAGTTCAATCTGGCCCGAGGGGACGACGGATGCGGTGGTGCCACTGATCTGAATGCGTCCTCCCAACTCGGCATTGACACCTCGGCCCCGAACAAACACGGCCTTAGGGGCGAGCAACCCGATATCCAATGACATGCGCGAGCTGCTTTTGGCCTTGTCTTCGGTTTCGACCAGATTGGCGCGTTCCCGCGTCACGAAACCGGCACGGCTTTCATTGAGATGGTCAATCGTCGGGATCGGCGCCGCACCAACAGCACCTGCCGCCGCGGCGAGGTTTATGTTGGTTTCGCCAAAATTGATTTGCCCGGCCAGAGCACTGTTTCCAGCCAATGCCCCGGTCAAAGCGATCTGGCCGTTCAATGTGGTCTCATACAACAGCTTATCGGTCAGGACGAGATTACTGAGCTTCGTGGTGATCTGGGCGTTGAAGGGCGGGGTCAGATCGACCGGGCCGTTGACGGTGAAACTGCCACCCGCGCGCAGGCCACCCTGCAGTGCAATCGTAGCGCGGCTTTGCGCGATGTTAACCGAGCCACCGATACCGGTGATCGTTTGCCCCACATCGGGCAGCGCCATCGATGCGCCGGATGTGGAAATGGTTCCGCTAAGCGCATCCAGTGCGGGTGCCCCTTTCAGGGCCAGATCAAACTTCGCAGTGCCCGCCAGATTATTGGGTGAAATAAACGCGTTGGCGATGCCGATATTGACACCACCTTGCATCTTCAGATCCGCCTCACCGCTGCCTTCGTCAAAAGTGCCAATGACGGTGCTGTTGATCTGGGCTGGACCCTCTGCCTTTGCGTCGATGGTCCACACCCCGGCATTGCGGCGGGCGTTTCCGGTGGCAGAGATGGTACCGGGAAACTCGGGTAAAAAGCGTTCAGTCCGGTTTAGGCTGGCGTCAAAGTCGAAATCGGCGGTGCCGCTGGTATCAACCGTTCCTGTAAGACTGGCGTAAGAGCTGTCTGGCCCTTGCAGGCGGGCATTGCCCTCCAATCCCGATCCTGTGGGGGCGACGTTGCCTGCCAGCTTGAGCGGGCCGGACAGCGTTGATGACAGACGACCGATATCGTCCAGCATTGCCGAGAAATCAAGACCGCCGGCTTCGCGGTCCAACCGACCCGATGCATCTGCAGTCAACGCGGTTCCGTTCAGGCTGAACGTGCGGATATTGAACCCTTCTTCATCGTTGGCAGCATCAACGTTCAACGTCGTTCGCCCCTGAACCAACGCATCGACGGCCTCGATCCCAGTGGCAAGGTCATCCGCGCTCAGGTTGCCTTTGACGTCAAATGTCTTGCTGTCTTGCGCCGCTCGGCCTGTGACATCGGCCTTGATCGCTCCGGCCAGATCAAGCCCGGCGAGGTTCGAGAACAATGACAGGTCCGGCGCGCTCAGCTTAGCACTTCCATCCACCGCGATGTTGCCGGTCGGATCATCAATGGTAGCGCCGATTTCGGCGGTCAGCGCTGGGCTTTTGACCGTAGCGCTGCGAATTACGATTTGATCGCCAGAATGTGCGCCGTCCAGATTGATTGATGTCCGCCCTTTCAGCAGCGGATCGATATCGCTTATCCCGGTTTCGATATCGGTCGCGATCACACTGGCCTGGCCGTCAAACTCCAATGTCTGCACGGTACCTTTGCCATCCAGCCGGGCCTGCACAGCACCAGCAAGGTCTCGTTTGGCGATGCCTGAGAACACCGCCAGATCAGGGGCGTTTACACTGGCTTGTCCGTCGATCGTCAGATTGCCATTCGGGGTCGTGACCGTGCCGCTGGCTTGGGCGGTCAGCGCGTCGCCATTGATGGTGAATGTGCGGATGGTCACGCCGTCGGTGCCACGTTTGCCATCCAGTACGATCTCGGTCTCACCTTTGATCATCGGATCGATGTCATCGCGCCCAGTCACCAGATCGCGCCCGTTCACCGTTACTTTGCCGTCAAAGCTGCGTTCCAGCGGTGAGCCTTTGCCCGCAACCTGGATCGAGGCTTCACCGCCAAGCTGAAGCTGGGCCAAGGCAGAGAACCGCGATAGATCGGTCGCCTGCAGCATCGCCTCGCCATCAACCTGCAATCCGGTCGCAAGCCCGCTGATAACGGCATCGGTCCCAAGGGTGTAATCGCTGCCGACCAATTCGAACCCGGACAATTGCAGAGTCTGGTCGCTGCCATATTCGAACTGCCCATCCAGCGTGATCTGATCACCGACCGCGGTGTTGAGGGCGGCGTCCGTAAGGTCGATGCCATCCAGTACCGCCTGCAGATCGCCATCCATCGACAAACCAGAGGACTGGTCCAATGTGCCTTGCCCGGTGATCCTCGCGTGATCGAGGTTCAGGTTGGATGTTTCGACGGTGTTTGTCGTCAGGCTCAGGTCCCAGAGATTGCCGTTTTCAGCATTGAACAAGGCTGAAATCTGAGCAGCACCAATGGACGTATCGCCTCCGCTGATCGGCAGCACGACCTTGTTGCCGTTAGGCGGCGTGATGCGCCCCTGCAGCGCGACCAGTTGCAGAACACCGCCCGAGGCAAGGCTCACTTCGCTTTTCAGCTCCAGCGCCTCTGAGGTGATTTCGATATCAGAAATATCCAGTGCGCCATCGGAATGGGTGCGCCCGTCGACGAATAGCCGTGTGTCAGTGCCAAAGAACGTGTCCATCTCTTCGGCCAGAAACGGAGTCAGGTCGCCGCCGACATCGGCGGTAAAGGCGATGCCGTCGGATGCGGTTCCATTCTCTTCGGCTGTCCGCAGCCGGACTTGGCCAGTCACCCGAAGCTGCTGATCACTGCTCAGCCCGATGTCTGCATTAAAGTCTGTTACCGGCCCGGAGCCTTTTGCGGTCAGCTCTATGGGAGGTGCATCGGGGATGGATAAGGCCGTTGCAATCAGCCCGCCAGAGGCTTCGGCGACAGTCAGGTCCAGATCGATCTGGCGGCTATCGTTCTGAAATCCTGCTTTTAGGTCAATCGTGTCTCCTGCGCGGTCCAGCCGGTCGATCTCCAGCGTGGTATCCAAGGTTCCGTCCGCCAATGAAAGGTTACCATTCACCGCGAGATCCGCAGCGACACCTATCAGTGGCTCACCCAAAGACAGGTCAACCACCCGCAGTTCTCCGATTTCGATGGATACCGGAAGTTCAGGCAACTGGAAGGCTTGGGTTTCGGCTGCAGCGGGCGGCGTGTCCTTGGTGGTTGTGCCCGGCGCGCGCGCGATGTCGATTTCCTGCGCCGACAGTGTGTTGACCGAGAACCGACCCCGCAGCAGCGCCAGCCGGTTCCAATCAAGTTCAGCGTCCTTGATGGTCAGCCAGACACCTTCGTCATCGGCGACGGTGATTTCTTGAATCGTCGCGCGGGAACTCAAAGCACCTTGCAGCCCGACCACCCGGACATTCTGATCATCGCCCGACAGGGTATCTTGCAGGAACTGCTCGATCATGCTGCCGCCCTCGTCCTGAGCGGCCGTTACGACTGGGACGGTGATTGCTGCTGAACTCAGCAAAAGGGGATATACGATGCGGCGCATCAAAAGGCCTGCCCGATCCCGAGGTAGAATTGCAACCCGTCGCCCGTGTTACCTTGAACTGGTACGGCAAGGTCAAAGCGCAAGGGCCCGAAACCACCCAGATCATAGCGGATTCCAAGCCCCGCGCCAGAATGCTCTTCCGCGCCGCTGCCGATGAATGAAGATGTGTCGACGACGCCATAGTCGTAGAAGCCGACCAATGAGATTGTGTCGGTGACTTTGCCGCGAACCTCAGCTGACAATCCCAAAAAGGATTTGCCCCCGGCGACACCATCACCGACAGGGATGCCGAGGCTTTCGTAAGGTTGACCACGTACCGTCCCGGCACCGCCCGAGAAGAACAGGAAATCCGGGGTCACGCCATCCGCTGGCGGCCCAAGGACAGATCCCAGTTGAACACGCCCCGCCAGCACCAGCCGGCCACCTGTGCCCAGATCGTTATAGGCCCGTCCGTCGAAGAACATCCTAAGGCCAGTGTCGGACCCGGAGAACCCGAGAAAGGGCATCACCTGCGAGTCCAGATAATAACCTCGTGTGGCGCTGACCTTGCTGTCCCGCTCATCCCATTCTGATCGGAAGGGCAGGATAAAGTAACGAAACTTGCGCCCGTCGCCATAAGCGTCATCTGCATCCGACCATTGGAAACCAGCTGATGCTTCGGCATACAAACGGTCCGAGAATGTGCGGCGCGCACCATAGGCAAGCGAGGCGACCGAGACGTTGTAGTTCTCGGTATTGCGCCGTTCCAGCAGCGCGCTCCAGAAAGTACTGTCATCAGGACCCAACCGGTCTGGTTGATCCAGACGCAAACCGATGCGCCCGTCGATATCTTCGGCCCCACCGATGTTTCGGATCGCGGCCTCGAACCGCAGCCGCTGGGCCCGCCGGAATACGTTTCGATGGGTCCAGGTGGCGGTGACGTCAACACCGTCGCGCGAGGCAATCTCGGCCCCGAAAGTCAGGCGTCGCGGTGGCAGGTCTTCGAACGTGGCGTCGAAATCCAGTGTTCCATCCGGGTTCGGCTCATCATGTTCTTTAAGAGAGACCGTACTGAACGTGCCGGTACGTCGCAGGCGGGTGCCAACTTTTTGCACCTGTTCTGGCGAGTAAACTTCACCAGAAGGAAATCCTGAGATTTTTTCGATCGACCGATGGCGGACATCTGTATCGCCCTGGATGATCATTTTGCCAAATCGCAGCCTCGGCCCCGGCGCCAGATCAATCGTGGCGTCCAGCCGTGCCTGCGCATGGCGCGCGATCACCTTTTGATCCGACACTTCTGCCTTTGCATGGCCCGTATTGCGCCAGCCTTGTACACCAGCCGAGGTTGCCTGTTGGATCGCTCCGGTGGTCGCGGTTTTTCCCCTGGCGAACTCTTCAGGCAGTTCTGTTCCGGGTGCTACAGGTTGCACGACCGCGGTGCCAAATTTGAATTTCCGGCCCGGGGTGACAAGTATCGCCGCCCGTTTGAATTGGGCAGGAACATTCAGCGAGTTGATGTTTGCGGCTTCCTGCCCGTCCAACTTGATGCTGACGACAGGGCTGAAATAACCTTCGTCATACATAATCTGAACGATGGTGCGGTAGTCTGACAGGGCCGCTGACAGGATCTCCAGTGACGTATCCAGCCCGCGCGATTCTGAGGTGAAAACAGATGAGGTCTCTTCCAGTCGGTCAACCAGATCTTCGGATGCGCCGGGGGCGGACAGGGTGGTTTCCAGCGCGGATGCAAGATTGGGAATCAAGGCCACAAGCGCGCCAAAAAGCAAACGTCTCAGATCGCCACGCGGTCTGCTCCCTGTCATTGTCTGGCTCCAACTGCCCCAAGTCGAAATCACTGTGGCCGCGAAATAGAAAGGATGCGGCTTGTTGAATTCATTTAGAGCATTTGGCGACGCCAAGGGGAAGAACTAAACCAAGTTCTATTGTTATTATTGGATCACCCGCGTTTCAATTCGCTACAGATTGGCATTTCGGAACCACCTAATGATCGCATCGCGATCTTCGGGTTCCATATAAGTGACGTTCGCGGGGGGCATGGCGTGGGTGACGCCGGATTGCATATAAATCTGCTGTGCGTTCTGCGCAATGTCGGCCTCGGTTTCCAGCAGAACACCTTTGGGTGCCCATAAGATGCCTTCCCAGACAGGCTCACGCGCGTGGCACATGGAACAGCGCCCCAGAACAATGTCATGCGCTTCTTCAAAGCCATCCGCTGATGCGAATTTCTGTTCATAAGGGGTTAGCTGCTGCGCTTCAGCCTCTTCCAACGGGTCATGCATCGCGGCGGTCGACAACCACATGATTGTAAGGAACAACAGAGCGGTCACGGCCCATGTCCAGGTTGGATTGCCGGCGCGCGCGTGGCGGGTGTTGAAATAGTGCCGGATGGTGACACCCATCAGGAAGACCAGCGCGGCAATGATCCAGTTGTATTGGGTCGCGAAGGCCAGCGGGTAATGGTTCGACAGCATCAGGAACACGACCGGTAAAGTCAGATAGTTGTTATGAGTCGAGCGCAGCTTGGCGATCTTGCCATATTTCGGATCAGGCGTACGCCCATTTTTAAGGTCATCCACCACGATGCGCTGGTTTGGCATGATGATAAAGAACACATTCGCCGTCATGATCGTGGCCGTGAACGCGCCCAGATGCAGCATCATCGCGCGGCCGGTGAAAATCTGGTTATAGCCCCAGCCCATTGCCACCAGCAGAACAAACAGCAAAACCATCAGCAATGTCGGGCGTTCGCCGAGGCCGGATTTGCATAGGAAATCATAGGCCAGCCAACCAATGGTCAGCGAGGCGGCCGAGATCAGGATACCCTGCCACAGCGCCAGATCGGCCTTATGGGCGTCGATCAGATACAGCTCGCCTCCGACCCAATAGACGATCATCAAAAGCGCAGCGCCGCTGAGCCATGTGGCATAGCTTTCCCATTTGAACCAGGTCAGATGGTCCGGCATCCGTTCCGGAGCGACCAGATATTTCTGGATGTGATAAAAACCACCGCCATGGACCTGCCATTCTTCACCGTCAGCGGGGCCGGGGATATCGCGGTTCAGGCCAAGGTCCAGCGCGATAAAATAGAAGGATGATCCGATCCAGGCGATCGCAGTGATAACGTGCAACCAGCGCACGCCAAAACCAATCCAATCCCAGAACACGGCGAAGTCGTACATGCTAATGTCTCCGATTGCGTTGTGCCACACTAGGCAAGCGGGCTTTTCTTCGGTATTCCCGTATATTGTCAAACTGTATCAAAAAAAACGATAAGATGTCCTATCTCGACAATATTCGCACCTTCGTCCGGGTTTATGATCTCGGCAGCATGTCTGCCGCAGGTCGTGATATGCGGATATCCCCTGCGGTGACCTCGGCACGGATTTCGCAACTTGAAGATCATCTGGGGGTACGCCTGTTTCAGCGGACGACGCGTAACCTGACGCCGACCGAACAGGGACGGGCGTTCTACCCCGGTGCGGTCGCGGTTCTGGATGCGGTTGATGAGGCTGAAGCGCAAGTAACGCATCTGACAGAAGCGCCGCGCGGATCGCTGTTTGTGGCCGCGCCTCTGGGGGTGGGGCGCCGGTTGCTGGCACCCCATGTACCTGATTTTCTGGCAAAATACCCTGAAATCGATGTGCGGTTGAGGTTGACAGACCGCTCGGTTGATCTGACCACTGAAGGGTTGGATCTGGCCTTTTTCATCGGCCAGCCTGAAGACAGCACATTGCGCATCCGCAAGATCGCAGATTGCCAACGCGTGTCATGCGCGGCCCCTGAATACGTGAACCGATGCGGTATGCCGGAATCTGGAACTGATCTGATTTCAGGCAAGCATGAGTGTTTAAACCTGCGCTTCCCCGGCGCGTCGGAGTTTCAGTGGATGTTGGAAACACCCGATGGTCCAAAACGGTTCGCTGTCTCAGGCCGCTATGAGTGCGACGATGGCGATGTGCTGACCGACTGGGCGTTGTCCGGTCAGGGGATCGCTATGAAGCCCGTCTTTGAAGTGTCCGAACACCTAAAGGCAGGACGGTTGATCCCGGTTGCGGTGCAAACCCCCCCGGTTCCAGTGCAGATGGCCTGTCTATATACCCATCGACGCCATCAGGATCCCAAGGCGCGGCTGTTCATGGATTTCATGATTGACCGGATCAGCAAGGTGGTCCGCAGCGTTGAAACCTGAAACTAGCTGCCCCGGTAGGTTGAATACCCGAAGGGCGACAGAAGCAGGGGCACATGGTAATGTGCATCCGGATCGGACATGCCAAAGCGGATTGGAACCTGATCCAGGAACAGCGGATCATCCTCGTCTTGACCCGTCGTCCGCAGGTAATCTCCGGCGAAGAAAATCAGTTCATACGTGCCGGTCTTGAAGTCGTCTTGCGGCAGGATCGGACTGTTGGTGCGACCATCCGCGTTGGTCTCCATCTCAACCAGTTTGCGATGAGAATTTCCCGACACTTGATAAAGTGCGATTTTCAAACCCTCAGCAGGGCAGCCGCGTGCCGTATCCAGAACGTGGGTCGTAAGATAGCCAGCCAAAGGTCTCTCCTATGCGTTTCTTTTGATGTGCCACAGTTTGGGCCAAACCACAAAACGGTTGAAATGCCGAAAGAACCGGAAACAGTGTTCGGATTGATTTGATAATCTATGGGCCGTATCTGGGGTAATGCTGTCAAAACACCTAATCGGACTGGAAGACCCTATGCAGCCGCCTCGTTACCCCCGCGATATGATCGGATACGGAGCCAACCCGCCTGACGCCGCATGGCCCGGCGGGGCAAAACTGGCTGTGCAGATCGTATTGAACTACGAAGAGGGCGGCGAAAACTGTGTTCTGCATGGGGATGCGGCATCCGAGGCGTTCTTGTCCGAGATTGTTGGGGCGGCGCAGTGGACGGGCCAGCGTCATTGGAACATGGAATCGATCTATGAATACGGCTCGCGGGCCGGGTTCTGGCGTCTGCATCGCCTGATGAAAGACTTGCCGATTACCGTTTATGGCGTGGCCACAGCTCTGGCGCGTTCGCCGGATCAAGTCGCAGCAATGAAATCCGCAGGGTGGGAGATCGCCAGCCATGGCCTGAAATGGGTCGAGCACAAGGACATGCCCGAAGATGAAGAGCGCGCCCAGATCGCTGAGGCGATCCGCCTGCATACCGAAGTCGTAGGGGATCGCCCTCGCGGTTGGTATACTGGGCGTTGTTCGGAAAACACCGTGCGTCTGGTCGCCGAAGAAGCTGGCTTTGCCTATGTCGCGGATACCTACGCAGACGATCTACCCTATTGGATGCGGTCCAGCGGGCGGGATCAACTGATTGTCCCATATACGCTGGACTGCAACGATATGCGTTTTGCCACGCCGCAAGGGTTCAACGCAGGGGATCAATTCTATTCCTACCTGAAAGACAGTTTCGATGCGCTTTATGCAGAAGGCGAAGCAGGCGCACCCAAGATGCTGTCGATCGGCCTGCACTGTCGCCTGATTGGGCGTCCGGGACGGGTCGTGGCGCTGAAACGGTTTCTGGATTATGCGCGCGGGTTCTCGGACGTGTGGTTCGCAACGCGGCTGCAGATTGCGGAACACTGGGCTGAAACGCACCCATCGGTTGAGCGCGCATCGCCTTCACAGATGGGGCGTGACGAATTCGTTTCTGCTTATGGTGGTATCTTTGAGCATTCAGCGTGGATCGCCGAACGGGCATATGTTCTGGAATTGGGCGCGGCGCATGATACTGCTGGCGGATTGCACAATGCACTGGCGCGCATGTTCCGATCTGCCTCACCCGAGGAGCGGTTGGGCGTTCTGACGGCCCACCCCGATCTTGCGGGAAAGCTGGCGCAGGCCAAGCGGCTGACACAGGAAAGCACGTCCGAGCAGGCCTCGGCTGGGCTTGATGCGCTGACGGATAACGAGCGCACCGCGTTCACCGAATTGAACCAACGCTACATCGACAAATTTGGCTTTCCGTTCATCATCGCAGTTCGTGACCACACCAAGGCCTCGATCCTGCGCGCGTTTGAGCGGCGGATCGAACAGGATCGCGAAACCGAGTTCGCCGAGGCCTGCCGACAGGTTGAACGGATCGCCGAGTTCCGTCTGTGTGATGTGCTGCCTTCATGAAACGGATTGTCGCTGAACCGATCTCGGCCGAAGCTTTCGCATCGTTTGGCGATCTGATCGATATCGCAGGCGCGCCTGACAAGATTATCAATCAAGGCCAGTGTGAGCGCTATCACGACCGAGCTAATTTGGATTTTGGTGATGCGCGCGCCGGTATCAGCCTGTTCAATGCCAACCCACGCGAAATGCCTTACCTGCTGGAGATGGTCGAGCGTCATCCCGACGGCAGTCAGGCATTCATCCCGATGACCCACCAGTCATTTCTGGTGATAGTCGCCCCCGATGAGGGAGGTCAACCGGGTCAGCCACGTGCCTTTATCACGTATCCCGGACAGGCTGTGAACTATCATCGAGGCACCTGGCATGGGGTCCTGACACCATTGCATGGGCCCGGGCTGTTCGCGGTCGTCGATCGGATCGGAGAGAGCCCGAATTTGGAAGAATACTGGTTCAGCACACCTTACGAGGTGGTCGAGCGCTGAAACCAGAACCGAAGCCGCCAGAGAAGCGGCAAGAACCCCATTGGATCTTAGGGAGGACAATGAGATCATGGCCGAAACTTCAATAGGGACGCCCGAGCAGCTTCGGGACCCGAACTACACACCCGCCTTACACAAGGCGATACCGCTGGGCATTCAGCACGTTCTGGCGATGTTCGTCTCAAACGTTACCCCGGCCATTATCGTGGCCGGAGCCGCCGGGTTTGGATTTGGTTCAAATTCCCCAGATTTTCCCGAACTGCTCTACCTGATCCAGATGTCGATGCTGTTCGCGGGCCTGGCGACCCTGCTGCAAACCGTAACGATTGGCCCGGTTGGAGCGGCTTTGCCAATTGTTCAGGGAACAAGCTTTGCGTTCCTTCCCATCATGATCCCGCTTGTCGCCGGAAAAGGCGTGGATGCATTGGCGGCACTGTTTGGTGGCGTCCTGATCGGTGGCCTGTTTCACGCCTTTCTCGGCCTGTTCATCGGCAAGATACGATTTGCACTACCGCCGTTGGTGACCGGGCTGGTCGTGACAATGATCGGTTTGGCGCTGGTCAAGGTCGGCATTCAGTATTCTGCGGGTGGTGTGCCTGCGATTGGTACGCCGGAATACGGATCGCTGCTCAACTGGTCGGCGGCGCTGGTCGTGGTTGTCGTGACGCTGGGGCTTAAGTTCTTTGCGCGCGGTATGCTGTCGGTGTCTGCTGTACTGGCCGGATTGGCCGTTGGGTATGTCTATGCCCTGATGGTGGGAATGGTGACGTTCGAGGCCATTGGCACAAGCTGGTCGCGGGCCTCGGCTTTCGCACTGCCGGTCCCTTTCAAATATGGTTTTGAGTTCTCGTTGGCCGCCGTGATCGGGTTTGCTCTGATGTCCTTCGTCTCTGCCATTGAGACCGTCGGTGACGTATCGGGGATCACCAAGGGTGGCGCGGGTCGAGAAGCAACCGACAAGGAAATCGCGGGTGCGACCTACGCTGATGGCGTTGGAACTGCGCTTGCTGGTATGTTCGGCGGGTTTCCGAATACATCGTTCAGCCAGAATGTCGGGTTGATCGCGATGACAGGCGTCATGAGCCGCCACGTTGTGACCTGCGGCGCCCTGTTCCTGATCTTGTGTGGCCTTATTCCAAAGGTCGGCGCCATCATCCGGACCATTCCGATCGAAGTTCTGGGCGGCGGTGTGATCGTCATGTTTGGCATGGTCGTCGCGGCAGGCATCTCGATGCTGTCCGACGTGGATTGGAACCGCCGCAACATGGTGATTTTTGCGATTTCGCTGTCGATTGGCCTTGGTCTGCAACTGGAACCGGGTGCGGTTCAGCACTTGCCGGACACACTCCGCATTCTAATGACCAGCGGTCTGTTGCCAGCAGCCCTGATTGCTATCGTGCTGAACCTGATCCTGCCAGAAGAATTGGCCGAGGAATCGACTGAAGAGGTTTCGGGTGGAATGGCCGGTCACGGGTCCGGCAGTTTGCCCCACGATTGAGGCTTGTAAACAACCCCGCAGCGCGGTTAAGCGCTGCGGGTTATCCCGCTTGGGCCATCAGGCGTGCAACATCCAGCATGCGGGCGGAGAACCCCCATTCATTGTCATACCAGCCAAAGACCCTGATCTGATGCTCTCCGATCATGCGCGTCTCGGGTCCGGCCAGAACAAGTGACTCGGGGCGGGACCGCAAATCGGATGAAACCAGAGGCAGTTCGGTCCAGCCCAACACGGCTGAAGCGGCGATCGCCTTGCGAAGCGCCTGTTCGAATTGGTCCGCGTTCATGCCGCGTTCAAGCGTGGCGATGAGATCGACGGCAGAGACGCTGGCGGTTGGGACACGCACGGCGGCCCCTGAAATGCGTCCGGCCAGTTCAGGCAGGACAACATCAATCAGATGCGTCGCACTGGAGGTCGTAGGCACCATCGACAGCGCTCCTGCGCGTGAGCGGGCGAGATCACCACGCGGCGCATCAACCATTGGTTGGCTGTTGGTGTAGCAGTGGATTGTGGTCATGTGCCCGCAGACAAGCCCGCCGATTTCATTGATCAGCTTGACCAGCGGAGCGAGCCCATTGGTGGTGCATGACGCATTCGATACGATCCGTGCGTTGCCCAATTGATCTTCGTTTGCCCCCAGCACAACCGTGACCTCGGCCGCGGGCGAGGGGCCGGAAATCAGCACTTTGCCCGCGCCAGCGGTCAACCCCCGGCTGGCCACATCCGATGTGCGCGCGATGCCGGTGCAATCCAGTATGACATCAACGCCGGACAGATCGACCTGCGCCAAATCCGCGCTGTGGGACATTGGAACAAACCGGCCATCGATGTTCAGAACAGCATCTTCAGCTGCCACTGATCCCGGATAGGGACCAAACGTGCTGTCGTATTTGAACAGATATGCGCAGGTTTCAAGCGGTGCGATGTCGTTGATCAGCACCAGTTCGATATCCGAATGCTGCGACAGGCCCAGGATCTGACGCAGGATGGTGCGGCCGATACGGCCGAATCCGTTGATCGCGATTTTCATGGGCAAGCTATGGCAGGCAGATCAGGTGATCTCAATAAAAGTATTGTACCAATTTCAGTTGCAGCTGACCTGCGAGAAAAACTGGCCCGAGATGTTCTGGTACATGCTGGTATAGATCGCCTTGCATCCGGTTGCCTGTTGTATAGCGGCCATTGCCTGGATGGTGCGTAGACGCGGCGGGGGCCCAAATGGGTTCAAATTGTTGTTGTCCCGGGTCGCCCGATAGACCACTGGCGCGTCCGAAACCTGTGTCACCGCCCAGGTGCGGCTCATGACAAAAACGGACTTGGTTTCTTCCTTGGCTGCGACCGGGGCAGCATTAAACGCCGAAAGGCCTAGGGTGGCAACCAGTGCAATCATCGTTCCGCGCAGTAACATCGAACAATCTCCAGTGCTGAAATCTCATGTGATTTCATCAGATTCCAGCGATTTTGTGAACCCCTCAAGGGAAATTTGATCGATGATACGGCAACCACTTGTCAGCGAGACGCAAGGGACAGCGGCATATGGCGGTTCACATCCTTATAGAGCAGATAGCGAAACCGTCCCGGTCCGCCAGCGTAACACGCTTGCGGGCAGAACGCGCGCAACCACATATAGTCACCCGCCTCGACCTCGACCCAGTCCTGATTGAGTCGATAGACCGCTTTGCCCTCAAGCACATAAAGCCCGTGCTCCATCACGTGGGTTTCTGCGAAGGGGATTACGCCGCCGGGTTCGAAATTGACAATGTTGACATGCATATCGTGACGCAGATCTTGGGGATCGGTAAAGCGGGTGGTGGACCAGCGGCCTTGGGTGCCGGGCATCTCGGTTGGAATCACGTCGCGTTCATTGGTGATGATCGGATTAGGGGCAGGCAGGCCCGACACAGCCTGATAGGCTTTGCGCACCCAGTGGAACCGGGCCACGGCATCGGCGCGGTTATGTAGTGCCCAGTCACTGTCGGGTGGAATATATGCATATCCGCCTTCCTCCAGCACATGTTCCGCATCGTTCAAGGTCAGGGTAACGACCCCTTCGACCACAAAGATCACACCTTGCGCGATTGGATCGGTTTCCGGCGTGTCACTACCGCCACCGGGCTGCACCTCCATGATGTATTGCGAGAATGTCTCGGCAAATCCACTCAGAGGCCGCGACAGGACCCAAAGGCGCGTGCCCTCCCAAAATGGCAGAAAGCTGGTAACGATGTCGCGCATCGTGCCTTTTGGGATCACCGCATAGGCGTCTGTGAACATGGCGCGGTCGGTCAATAGCTGCTCTTGCCCCGGGTGCCCGCCTGTGGGTGCGTAATACTTGGGATGTGTCATCAAATGCCTCTGGTTCGTCTTGGGACAATATGAGGCGAACAGGCGGGCGGACCTAGCACCTGCGTTGCAAAAGGTTTGTTCGGGATAATTTGAAGGTGGCCAAGTGGGGCTTGGCCGCACACGCATAGAGGTATATCTATGGGCGTGAAATCTATTCAGATCGGCGAGGCCCGTCCATGAAAGCCTATGTTTATACAGCGCTGGTTGCTGCTCTGTCTTTTGGGACAGGGGGAATCGCTCAGGCCAAATCACTTTCCCGAATCATTGCCGAAATGGGATTGAGCCCTGCCGATTTCGAGGTGCTAAGCGCCACCTCAAACGCGTTGCTGTCATCTGGCTCACCTTCCATCGGGCAAGAAAGGGCGTGGCTCAATCAGGATACCGGATCAAAAGGGACGGTCCGGGTGCAGAATGTTCAGGATAATTGTGTGATCCTTCAGCATGTTGTGCAGCCCGAAGGCGCCGAGCAGACCCGCGACATCAGAACCCGCCGCTGCAAGACCGCTGATGGCAACTGGATACTGACGCCCTAATTGGCGTCTTTGCAGCAGTCGGCTGGTTTCGCGCCGCGACGATGCTGAAGGCCGGGGCCAATAGTCTGAATGACGTTCCGTCACCCAACTGGACAGCAGTGCGGCCGCTGAGCCATCCTCGTAGCAAAGCCAAGAGCGCGCTGTGCTACTGAGAGGGATACACATGGCCATGACATTCGGTATGCGCGAAGAGAACCGCGCCCTGTTACAACGGGTCGTCGACATGATCCGCGATGAGGTCATGCCGCTTGAACAGGAATATCAGGCCGAGATCAGCAAGGGCGATCGCTGGCAATATACTGAGCGTCAGGCCGACATCCTTGAAGGCCTCAAATCAAGGGCCAAGGCCGCAGGGCTCTGGAACTTCTGGTTGACCGACAGCGACAAGGGCTTTGGTCTCAGCACGGTTGAATACGCTTTTTTCGCCGAAGAAATGGGCAAAACCCCTTTGGGGGCCGAAGTATTCAACTGCTCGGCGCCTGATACCGGGAATATGGAAGTTTTCGAACGTTACGGCACTGACGCGATGAAAGAACAATGGCTTAAGCCGTTACTCGACGGGCAGATCAGATCGGCCTATCTGATGACCGAACCGGATGTCGCCTCGTCTGATGCCACCAATATCTCGATGTCCTGCGTGCGCGACGGGAATGATTATGTCCTTAATGGTGAGAAATGGTGGTCGTCAGGCGCCGGCGATCCGCGCTGCAGGGTCTATATCGTGATGGTGAAAACCGGCGGAGACGATCTGCCCAAACACCAGCGCCAGTCGATGATCGTGGTGCCGGCTGACGTGCCCGGGATCGAGGTGCTGCGCCCGATGGAGGTCTATGGTCACGACGATGCCCCTCATGGGCACATGCATATCCGGTTCACTGATGTTCGCGTGCCGGCCGAAAATATCCTGCTGGGCGAAGGGCGCGGGTTCGAGATTGCGCAGGGCCGTCTGGGACCGGGCCGTATTCACCACTGTATGCGCGCCATTGGTCAGGCCGAAATGGCGCTGGAACAGATGTGCAAGCGGTCGCTGCAGCGCGAGGCCTTCGGGAAGAAACTGGCCCAGCTGGGTGCAAACTATGACATCATTGCCGAATGTCGGATGGAGGTCGAAATGGCCCGTTTGTTGTGCCTCAAAACGGCGTGGTATATGGATCAGGGTGATGCGCGGGAGGCGGCGCCTTGGATCAGCCAGATTAAGGTTGTGGCACCCAGAGTTGCGCTGAAAGTGATTGATGAAGCCGTGCAGATGTTCGGTGCGCAGGGGATAAGTCAGGATGTACCTCTGGCCAATGCCTGGACCCATGTGCGTACCCTTCGCTTGGCTGACGGGCCGGATGCGGTGCACCGCCGTCAGGTCGCGCGGGCTGAATTGAAGAAATACACGCAGGAAAAAATCTGAGGCGACCGTAATAAGATGACATTGGATAGGCTGGGGCAGGCGTATTTTCACCAAAATGCGCAGGGTGTGTTTGTGGGCAATGATCCGGCGCGCGGGCCCTGGTCTGCGGATCACTGCCATGCCGGGCCCGTCAGCGGCCTTATCGTGCGCGCAGCCGAAGCCGAGGTCGGCCCCGCGAAGATGTTGACCCGGCTGACTGTTGATCTGTTGCGCCCATTGCCTCTGGCCGGGCTTAGTGTGACAGCCGAGACCATGCGCCACACCAAAACGCTCGCGACTACCCGGGTCACGGTGCATGATCTCGACGAAACGCTTTGTGCCACCGCGACGACCATGCACATGATGCGCAGGGATCTCGGGGCTGTGCCTAATGTCGACCTGCCTGCACTGCGTTTTGATGACGTGGTTGGCGGGCCGTTCCCAATTGGTGAAATGCGCCATGATCTGCCCGGTTTCGCCCATCATTCGCAGATCGCCTATCCCGAAGGCGGCAATCAGAGCGCAGGCCCCAAAACTGTCTGGATGCGCACGCCCCCCATACTAGAGGGGGAAGACCCGTCGCCGATTCAGGCGCTGTGTCCGCTGGCCGATTGTGGCAATGGCATTTCCTGGAATGCGCCCACCACCGAGATGGGGTTCATGAACACCGACCTGACCGTACAGATTCACCGGGAACCGGTGTCGGAATGGCTGGCTTCAGATTCGGTTTCGCATTGGCAGCCTTCGGGGATCGGCATGTCTCAGTCCGTGCTGTTTGACACGCAGGGGCCGATTGGGACCGCGCTGCAGACGCTGGTCCTGTTTCCACCCGGCTGAAGCGGCAGCTTTTTGCTCCATTGAATACAACCGGATTGCCGATACCGGCCCGGCACCCTATCTTCGCGCCATGCGTTGGCTTGCCACTTTTCTGACCTGCTGCCTGCCGTTTCCGGCCTTGGCTCACCCGCATGTCTTCATCGACACCGGGTTGGAGTTCGTGGTCGATGAGGCAGGCAAACTGACCCATGTGCAGGTTACATGGGCCTATGACGAGTTCTACTCGCTGTTGGTGCTGGAAGATATGCGTCTGGATCAGGATGGCGACGGCGTGCTGACTGCCTCCGAAGAACAGCTTCTGAGTGGTTTCGATGCCCAATGGGTCGAAGGCTACAATGGCGATCTGGTCATCCGCATGGGGGATAATTTGGTCCCCCTTTCTGGTCCGCTGGAGCCGCAAGCCACGACCGAGGATGCCCGCATCGTGACCACCCATCTGCGCGCGGTCGAGGGCGCACCGGTACCTGCCAGCGCCCTGTCGATCAAAGCCTTTGATGAGAGCTTTTACACCGCCTACGAAATGTCCCGCCCTGTGACCGTCTCGGGGCCTGTTGTCTGCCAGATCGAACGTACAGACCCTGATATCGACGCAGAGCTGGCGCAGATGCAGGCGTTCTTGCGGACGCTGGACGCCGATTATGACCTTGAGGAAAACGATATCCCCCTGGTTGGTGAGAAATTCGCAACCGAGATCAGGCTTTCATGTCCCGCTACCTGATTGTTCCCGTCGCCATTGCCTGCGGGTTGCTTCTATGGTTCTGGGGCAGCGGTGGCTTTGACCATCTGGCTGCCTGGGCCGCCGGAGAGCAGCGGGATTTCCAGAACCAGATCGCCCGCGCCTTGCGCGCTGCACGCGCCGAACAGCCTGAAGCCATCGCTACGCTACTGACCGTCTGTTTTGCCTATGGGTTTTTCCATGCCATCGGGCCGGGTCATGGCAAGGTTCTGATCGGAGGTTATGGGTTGGGCCGTCGGGTCGCGTTCTGGCGCCTGTCCGCTATCAGTGTCCTGTCGAGCCTTGGTCAAGCCGTCACTGCTGTTGCGCTGGTTTATGCGGGCGCGCTGGTGTTCGAGATGTCGCGCGAATCGCTGGTGGATACCACTGAACAGGTCATGGCGCCGTTCAGCTATGGCGCTATTGCTGCGATTGGTTTGTGGCTGATCTTTCGCGCGCTCCGCAGCTTTGTTCGACGCCACAAAGGTCAGGCTGCACACAGCCACGACCACCATCATCACGTGCATGATCATGACCATGATCACGAACATGGGGTCTGCTCGGATTGCGGCCACCGCCATGGCCCAACTGCTGAAGAGGTCGCTCAGGTTGGTAACCTGCGCGAGGCATTGGTTTTGATCGCAGGCATCGCTGCACGCCCCTGTACCGGGGCGTTATTTGTGCTGATCCTGACATGGCAGATGGGTATCGCGATGGTTGGTATCGCCGGAGCGTTCGCCATGGCGCTGGGCACCGCAATGGTCACCACGCTGGTCGGTTGGACGTCGTTCGGATTGCGTGGTGGGTTGCTAGCCTCGGCCTCGGCCACACGATTTGCGTCAGTACTGGCACCGACCATCGAACTGGTGGCAGGCCTCATCATTGCTGTGATCGCAAGCGGCTTGCTTCTTCGAGCCTTGTAACTTCAGCTAAACACCGGTTCAGGATACCCGACCCGTGCCAGATAGAGCCCCTGTGGCGGACAAACTGGCCCGCAGGCGGCACGGTCGACTGCCTCAAGAGCATTGCGTACGTCGTCGGGTGACCAAGACCCGGCTCCCACACGTTCCAGCGTTCCAACGAAGCTGCGCACCTGATTGTGCAGGAACGATCGGGCGCGAACGTGAAAATGGATTTCAGGACCCGAGAAACCCTGCACCTGCTCGACTCGCAACTCATCCAGCGTTTTGACCGGGCTGGCCGCCTGACAGATGGTGGATCGGAAAGTGGTGAAATCATGCCGCCCAATTAGCATATCCGCCCCAGCCTGCATCGCTGCGACATCCAGCTCATGACTAATCTGCCAAACCTGCCCCCGTTCATGGGTTGCAGGCGCACGGCGCATCAAGATGCGGAACAGATACTGCCGTTCCAGCGCTGAAAAGCGCGCGTGCCAGTCGTCATCAACCCGCGCGGCCCTGACGATGGCGACTGGCTGCGGTTTGAGGTGATAGTTCAACGCCTCGGACAAGCGGAACGGATCCCACTCTTTGACCAGATCGCAATGGGCTATTTGGCCCAGCGCATGAACGCCCGCATCCGTGCGACCAGCGGCGGCGATTGTGTGTTCACCAGGTTCGATCCGTGAAAGCGCAGCCTCGATTGCCCCCTGAACCGTGGGCAGCTCTTTCTGCCGCTGCCATCCGGCGAACGGTTTCCCTTGGTATTCGACTTTCAACGCGTATCTGGGCATAGGGCGCTGGTATCGCGCCTTGTGCGGACGAGCAAGAGGAGGCGAAAGCTCTGGCAAGTGCTGCAACCGCTACCTATCTTGGAAAAAACGATAATTGCGAGGCGACAGCTTGGTCATCTCATCATTGGCAGACAGTATTGTGCGCGGCGTCGAATCTGTGGGCGATCGCGTGTCCGAGACATTCTTCGAGCCAGTCATAAGGTTGGGCGTCACCGGATTGGCACGCTCTGGCAAGACCGTGTTTATCACATCCCTGGTCGCCAACCTGCTGGATCGAGGCCGCATGACTGGCCTTGTGGCGAAGCAAGAAGGGCGGATTACCGCCAGCTATCTGCAGCCGCAACCCGACGATACTGTGCCCCGGTTCGATTTTGAATCCCACCTGTCAGCGCTCACCGGCCCGACACCCCACTGGCCGGACAGCACGCGTGCCGTGTCAGAATTGCGCCTGTCTTTCAAAGTTCAGCCCGCAGGTTTGTTGTCCGGGCTGCAGGGGCCGCGTACTCTGCACTTGGACATCGTGGACTATCCGGGTGAATGGCTACTGGATCTGGCCCTGTTGGACAAATCATACGAGGATTGGTCGCGGGATACGCTGGAGCATATTGCCAATCGTCCACAGGCCGAAGCCTTTCTGGCAAAAGCTCGGGTGATCGACCCAACCGCATCGCATGATGAGCCTCTGGCGCAGGAGCTTGCTCACAGATTCACCGATTACCTGAATGCCGCGCGTGAGGCTGGGTTCTATGATTGCACCCCTGGTCGGTTTCTTTTGCCTGGGGATCTCGCCGGGTCGCCGGTGTTGACCTTTGCGCCTTTGCCTGTGTCCGGTGCATCACGACGTCGCTCGCTGCACCGCGAGATGGAGCGGCGGTATGAGGCCTATAAGGCAAGTGTGGTCAAGCCGTTCTTTCGCGATCACTTCGCCCGGATCGACCGTCAGATCGTTCTGGTCGACGCGTTGGGGGCGATTCACAAAGGCCCTCAGGCGGTCGAAGATATGCGCCGTGCGATGGCGGATATCCTGTCGACCTTCCGCCCTGGCCGTAATGCATGGCTGAACAGGTTGCTGCTGGGCAAACGCGTCGAGCGAATTCTGTTCGCCGCCACCAAGGCCGATCATCTGCACCATCTGCAGCACCCGCGCCTGACCGCGATCATCGAGGCTCTGACCCGTGACGCCCGTGATCGCGCCAGCTTTGCCGGGGCCGAGACAGCAGCCCTGTCTCTGGCCTCGCTTCGGACCACGACGGAAGAGATGCGCCACCACAACGGTGACGAATTGCCCTGCGTGCGCGGTACCGTGTTGGACAGCGGCAAGCAGGCAGCCTTTTACCCCGGCGATCTGCCAGAAGATCCGTCCCATTTGCTGGGACCCGCGCGTAAAGGCGCCGAGGGATGGCTGGGCGAAGATTATGGCAATATGGTCTTTGCACCTGCGCATCTGACGCTGAACCCTGGCGATGGTCCACCGCATATTCGGCTTGACCGGGCCGCGCAGTTTCTGATCGGAGACCGGTTGTGACTGTGAACCTCCGCCCCGCCCGCAGCCTTGATGCCGGTGCCACCGGCGAAATCCTGCACGGGTTCGCCCGTGAAAACGACTGGATGCCGGACCTGCATTCCAAAGCGGAAACCATCGCCTTTTGCGGCCGGATGATTGATCTGGGTTGGGTCACCGTGGCCATGCAGCAGGATAAGGTAGTCGGCTTTCTGGCGCTTAACGAGGCCGAGATTCATTCACTTTATCTTGCGATCCCGGCGCGCGGGCAGGGGATCGGACGGCAGTTGCTGGATCACGCCAAGTCGAAACGATCCGAACTTAGCCTATTCGCTTTTCAGGCCAATCACCCTGCGCGCCGATTCTATGAACGCAATGGCTTTGCCGAGGTCGCGCGCAGCGACGGGGCGGACAATGACGAAAACCTGCCGGATATCAAATATATCTGGAAACGTGAGGCAGAACGCGATGGCTAAGGGACCGGTACTGATCGACCTTGAGGATGACGTGCCGGTTGCCGATGTCGCGAACGCTCCTCCGGTGCCAGATGTTGCCCCACCGCAGGGGCAGGCGATGCAAGCGGCAGTGCGATTTGCGGCTCGTAGACCCTCGGCGCTGGCTAAATGGTTCTGGGGACTCGCACTTGCAGTCGTGGGTGCGGTGATTTCGGTTGCGGCTTGGGATTTCGCCCTCTCTCTGCTGGACCGTGCGCCGGTCTTGGGGTGGATTGTCACGGGATTGATTGCTGCGCTCTTGTTCGTCGTGGCGATCATATCTCTGCGCGAACTGGCCGCGATCAGTCGCCTTTCGCGCGTGGACGATATGCGCCGCGCTGCCGATACCGCACTGACCGAGGATGACCTGACGCAAGCCCGCGCGGTCACCAACCGCCTGATTGCATTTTACAAAGGGCGCGACGAAACCCGTTGGGGCCGTGACCGACTGTCGGAACGCATGGGCGAGCAGTTCGATGCGGAAACCCTGCTGGCGCTGGCCGAAGACGAAGTTCTGGCCACGCTCGATGCCGCTGCCAGCCGAGAGGTCGAGGCTGCTGCGCGTCAGGTGGCGATGGTGACGGCGCTGGTGCCTCTGGCGCTGGCGGATGTCGTGGCGGCATTGGCAAGCTCACTGCGGATGATCCGGCGAATTGCCGAAATTTACGGCGGGCGTGCGGGGTTCTTGGGCAGCTGGCGCCTGACCCGGGCTGTATTTGTCCATCTGATTGCGACCGGAGCTGTGGCGATCGGGGATGATCTGCTTGAACCTGTCCTGGGGGGCTCGGTCCTTAGCAAGCTGTCCCGCCGGTTCGGTGAGGGCCTTGTCAACGGTGCGCTCAGTGCCCGCGTCGGGGTTGCCGCAATGGAGGTTTGTCGCCCTTTGCCATTTTCGGCACGCCACAAACCCTCGACCAGAGGTATGATCAAACGCGCGCTCAGCGGTTTGTTCTCGAAGACTTGATCTGACGCAAAGCCTCGGTCGCTTGCGCCCTGCATAAACAGGACGGAGCAAGCCATGACCGATCACGGCCACAGCCAGCAAGAGATCATTGAACGCATCAACGCTCCGCCGGGGCGCGGGGTGCTGCGGGATGTTATCTATGGTGGCATCGATGGATCGGTGACAACCTTTGCAATTGTCGCTGGCGTTGCAGGTGCCGGGCTTTCCCCATTTGTCATCGTCGCACTCGGGTTGGCCAATGTGCTGGCTGATGGATTTTCCATGGCGGCGGGCAATTATTCCGGCACCAAGGCCGAGCTTGATAACATCCGCCGCATCCGTGCCATCGAAGAACGGCATATCTCGCTCTATCCCGGTGGTGAACGGCGCGAGGTTCGGGAAATCCTTGCTCAGAAAGGTTTGTCGGGACGAGTTCTAGACCAGGCGACGGATGAGATCACGTCCGATCAGGACAACTGGATCAACCTGATGATCGAAAGCGAATACGGCCTGGGCAGCGTTGACCCGAACCCGATCAAAGCGGCGATGGCAACCTTCCTGGCCTTTCTTGTTGCCGGTCTGATCCCGTTATTGCCATTCCTGCTATCGGTCGAGCACGCCTTTGCCACCTCGGCTTGGATGACCGGGGGCATGTTCTTTGCCATCGGAGCGATCAAAAGCAGGTGGTCGCTTGCGCCGTGGTGGCGATCAGGAGGGGAAACATTGCTGATCGGTGGTCTGGCAGCCGGGATCGCCTATTGGGTCGGTTCTCTGTTTCACCCCTGAGTGGTCCAGATTTCAACGTTATTAACAATACGCCAAGTATAAGGGTGCAGATCAGCCCCGGGATTCTACCAGCTTTCCGTCACGCAGTTCGAGCGTATCCGGTGCCAGTGCCTGACGAAACGAAGGGGTGTGGCTGACAAGCAGAATTGCCTGTGGCAAATCTTTCAAAATCTCCAGCAGGCGCGACTCATTCTTGGTATCAAGTGCATTGGTGGGCTCATCCAACAGCAGCGCTTCGGGCTCCATTGCCAATACGGTTGCCAGCGTCACAAGCCGCTTTTCGCCGCCGGACAACTTGTGCGTAATCCGATCACGCAGGTGCATCAGTTCCAGATCGGTCAGGGTTCTATCAACGATGGCCAGCGCTTCGTCTTTACTGCGCCCAAGGTTGAGCGGGCCAAAGGCGATATCCTCGGCCACGGTCGGGCAAAACAATTGGTCATCGGGGTCCTGGAACACCAACCCGATCCTGCGGCGTACGTCGTGAAAATCAGCCTCGACGCGACGTTCCTTGCCGAAGACGATCACGCGCCCGGAGGATGGCGTCTGAAGGCCAAGCGCAATGCGAAGGAGAGTGGACTTGCCCGAACCATTTGGCCCCGCAATCGACAGGCGCTGCCCGGGTTCAAGCTGGAACGATGCACCTTCCAACACCGGAGCGTGGCCCGGATAGGCGAAACATATCTCTTCAAGCGCGAGGATCGTCATAGAAGATCCAGTAACAAAAGACCAAGGCAAATCGCAGATAACATGGCGGCAAACATCACGTCTCGACGGGTCAGATTGAAGCTTTGCAGTAACACAAGCCGTCCGGAAAATCCCCGGCATTTCATCGCATCCAGAATACGCTCGGACCGTTCGATGGCACGTACCAGCATCATGCCAACAAGATACCCAAAGCTGCGGTAGGTGTGCCAGTTGGTACCCGGGCGGAAACCGCGGATTTTCATGGCGCCGCGCAGGCGAAGGTATTCCTCACGCAGCACTTCGATATATCGGATGGTAAACATCAAAAGATGCACCAACCCTTCGGGGCAACGCAATTTGTGCAGCGCGTGGCCCAGTGTAACGGGCTCGAGCGTTCCGACCAGAACCATCAGGGTCAAAATCACCGCATTGGCGGTCAGTGCGATCTCGATGGCTTTCCAGAGACCCTGCCAACTGGCCGGAAAGCCAAAGACGGTAAACATCGCATCTCCGGGCATGGAAAAAGGTAAGAGCACCAGCATGAAAATGATAAAGCTGTCCATCATCGCCATACGTTTCAGAGAGCGGCGGATCGGCAATCGTGACATCAGTAAAAGTCCGATTGATACAGCGAGGGCCACGGTCAGCGCCGGAATGGTGCTTAGGGCAACGGTGATAATGGCAAACACACAGGCCATCACGATGCGCATTCGGGGATCATAGTCGTTGATCAATCCGAAGGACGCTTCTCCACCAGCCTCGGCCAGCGTCTTGGCGTGGGGTTCCAGCGCATGAGCCATCAGGCGGCCATCTTGTTGCGCGCAGCAAAGTAAAAGCCGAGACCGAATAGGCCGGCGATATAGCCGAGGCCACCCAATATGCTCTGCAGGTCGTTGTGTTCGCGGTAGGCGGCGATCTCGCGGCGCAGTGGCCGGGTTTCGTCACGCACCACCTTGGCGATTGCAGCGCGTTCTTCGTCCGAGAGAGAGGCGACCGTTACGGTTGCGGAACCGTCGACCGGCGCTGCCGGAGCGGTCATTTTCACAACCTCGGCGGCAACCCCCATGATCTGCGCCACTTCTTCGGCGGGCATGACGATTTCCGCCACATGGCCTGCGCCAAGGTCGGCTTTGAACGTGTGTGCCACGGGTTTTGTGGGGCTGTAGAGGAAAAAGCCATCAGCGTCGGTTACGGTCCGGCCCAGCTCGGCACCGTCTGGGCTGTAGACGATGACCTCGTGATCTGTGGCCATGTCGCCATTTGAGAAACCCAGTTCGCCCTCAATCGCATTCCCTGCGGGAAAAACACCGGCAATCACCTTATGGGCCAGCGCTGGAAGCGGGGCCAGCATCAACGACAGAACGAGGAACAGCTGTTTCATGTGGAAGCGACCTTTGGAAAGAGTTCCGGTTTAACCTTGCGCGCCAGCAAAACGGCAAAGCCAGTGAGCACGGCTTCGATGACCATGACCGGGATATGGGCAAAGAGCACAAGCTTGGCGGCGGGCAGAAACTCGTCACCAGACAGTGCAAGAGAAAAAGCGACAAAGGCGGTTGTAGCCGCTATGGAAAAGGCACCACCCACACCACCCCAGATTGCCCCCTGAAAGGGAGAGCCGCGTGCGATCAGGCGGCCGAAAATCATCCAGGTCAGCGCCGCCGGAAGGGCAATGTTGACCGTGTTGATCCCCAGCACGGTCAACCCGCCGAAACCGAAGAACACGGCCTGAAGCAGTAAACCGACAAACAGGGCGGGAAAGGCGGCCCAGCCGAGCAGAAGCCCGGCCAAACCGTTCAGGATCAGATGAACAGAAGACGGGCCAATCGGCACATGGATCAACGAGGCGACAAAGAAACTGGCCGAGAGAACACCCGCAGTGGGAATGCGATCAAGGTCCAGCGATTTCAGCCCCAGGGCGATCCCGCCTGCCGCGGCGACTGCGCCGCCGATCACGACAGGGTTGGCAAGGGCTCCGTCTACGATGTGCATATGGGCTTACTCCAGATCCCAGGCGCGGATCCAGATCACCGCATCCTGGCTCAGTTCTTTCCCCTCATGCTCGGTCTTCGGGCCAGAGCCCAGAGCAGCAAAGCCCCAGTAGCCTGCTTTGGGTACGCCAAAGCTAAAATAGCCGTTGTCGTCCGAGATCGTGACCAGCGCCCCCCCCGGCAGAGGCGACACAGTTGCCTCATGTGCGCCGGTGCCAGTCATGTCAGGCGCTGCGGCGATGTATTCGATTTCGATTTCTGCGCCAGCAACAGGCTTGCCTTCGCTCAGCACTCGACCGGAAAAAGTTGAACCTGCGATAATGTTGTAAGGCTTGTTCAGTGGCAGAATTTCAGTGACCAGACCTTGCGGCTGATCCCAGTCAGTGGGCAGTCCGTTGCGGTTCAGATAGGCCTTGGTGATCTGCTGGATGTAGATATCCTCGGACTCTTCGTGGTAGGGCGCAGGCACTGTCACCACAACGTAATCACCCGAGCGTTTCACCGGTACCGAACCCAGGAAGGCTTTGGCGCTGTTGTCCGGGCCTTCAAATGAGGTTTCTTGCAGCGTGTCCATCAGATCGGTCTTTTCGCCGTTGTGGATCACAAAGAACTCTTCCGGCTTTTCCAGGGCCATCACGTGACCGGCTTCAAACGGGTGCCAGAACACCAGTTTCACCGGAACGTCTCCGGGGCGTTCAATGATAGTGTCAGTGGTGTATTCCAGCAGAAAGTGCGCTTGTGCCATAATTGGCATCGTCAGAGCAGCCGTCGCTGCCAAGAGCAGTTTTTTCATCAAATCAGTCCTTTTCACATCGCGCTTTCCCCGGCGCATATTTGTTTTGACTTAGGGGAACGCGATGCCGCTTGTCCGAAATGACAAACGGATACGGCGCGCACCCCGTCGCCGATGATGAACACCCCTTCCGAGGGCGCATGTCCGGCAGGTTTCCTGACTTGCGGGTCAAAGCGCTCAACTGGCCTTCCCGGGATGTCCCAGTGGCATTGTCAGCCGCGCTCGCCGCCTACAGTTGCGGGGGCAGTTGCAGAGTTGGCCCTTAATGTGCCGCACTGCATTCCCTATTGCTTCCGGGGGTGCCCCCGGAACCGAACATGGCGCGTTCATGCCAGAACATATGTAACGCGGTCAACTACGATTGCGGCATCGAATGGGTCATTTGCGAAAGCAGGAAACTTGCCCGCAAGAGCACACTTCAGAGCTTTGCCTCGCTGGCCTTGCATCGGTAAAGAAGGACAGCTTCGGCAAGTAACCACTGGGACGAGGATTCCGGCAAAGTTCTGATACCGGACACCAAAGGAAACGCAGGGAGGTGAGCTGCCCGCCCGCATACAGGCGCATTTTAACCGATGCGAAACCACCGGGGTGCCATCGTGGTGCTACCTGCACGGGGACGGAAAATACCGTCTGGCAAGGATGCCACTGAACAAAGGCGCCGCGAGCTATGCGATGGGTGGCAATTCCGCCGCGCGCCGCTGGCTGGGCCGGTCACCTTCTGCTGAGGTGGGATGGATTTCGAATGTCCAGTTGCCAACCAAGCAAGCCTTCAACGGATCGAGCGAATGCGAGTGCAAACCTGCTATCGAAGGCCTTGAGGTCTCAAAGTGACTTTGTTCTTCAGCAACATTTATGTGATTGCTGCAATTCGGTCTCTTTTCTGCCCATTTTTTCGTTGATACACAGGCTTGGTAATGGTGGGATGAGTAACAGTGCGGGCGGACAGATGAGAACCGGTTGTAACGGTCAGATAGCGATATTTTGGACTCAGACGGAAATCGACGGGCTTGAGGCGGCGCCTCTTGCCCATTTGGGCGTCGGGAGAACCTGGTCCTGGAGAGGGCGTGGAATACAGTTGACAGCTGAGGCCGAGCAGATGGCTCGACTAGCTGATCACGACAGCGTGGCAGCGGTTTTGGCTGCCAGAGCGAATATGGCCATCAATGGGGAAATCATCAGCGAACGCGCCAGAATCGAGTTTTCAAATGGCGCACAGACGTTTGCTGCCGAATTGGTTCGGGTTGTGGGTGAAACTTCGCTGATGCTGGTGTTTGAAAACGGATGCCCTGAGCCGGGCCACGAGTTCTGGATCAGCGCAGCCGATCAGCAAATCGAACCCCTTGAGATTGATCGCGCCGATAACAACAAGGTTGTCGCGTTTCCTGTAGCACAGGCAGGTACGCGGTCAGCGCTTGTTGATCTGCCAAAGATCGCCAGTTGGGCCGCTGAGTAACGTCTCTTTTCGGAAAGCTCCCAAGCATCAGTGAAAATCATATTGGATTGATGCAGCGGCGTGTTGACTCTGGAAACAGCAAGGATATAAGCGCGGCTTCATTGGTGTTGGTGGCCCCCGCAAGGGGATACCTGTCATGGGGGAAACCTCAAGAGGACAACGCCCTTCATAGTGGCCTGCATGGCCTCGACCTAACGAAGGAGATCAGCCGTGACCAAACGCACGTCTGCCAAGTACAAAATTGACCGCCGGATGGGCGAAAACATCTGGGGTCGTCCGAAATCCCCGGTCAACCGTCGCGAATACGGCCCCGGCCAACACGGTCAGCGCCGTAAGGGCAAACTGTCTGACTTTGGTCTGCAGCTGCGCGCCAAGCAGAAGCTGAAAGGCTACTATGGCGATCTGACCGAGAAACAGTTCCGCCGCATCTACGCGGAAGCTGTGCGTGTAAACGGCGACACGGGTGAAAACCTGGTTGGTCTGCTGGAGCGCCGCCTGGACGCGGTTGTTTACCGCGCCAAGTTTGTTGCGACTGTCTTTGCTGCACGTCAGTTCGTGAATCACGGCCATGTCAAAGTGAACGGCAAGCGGGTCAACATCCCAAGCTACCGTGTCAAAGAAGGCGACGTGATCGAAGTGCGTGACAAGTCCAAGCAATTGGCTGTTGTTCTCGAGGCCGCGGCTCTGGCCGAGCGTGATGTGCCTGATTACATCGACGCAGACCACTCGAAAATGACCGCGACTTTCGTGCGCGCACCGGGTCTGGGCGATGTGCCTTATCCGGTCGTCATGGAACCGAACCTGGTCGTCGAATTCTACGCGAAGAACTAATCTTCGCTGCCATCGAATTCCAAAGGCCGCGCTTTCAGCGCGGTCTTTTTTTGTTTGTAAGGGGCTCTGAGCCCATCGCTTTGCGACACCCCTGGCATAGTTTTACCAGATGAAGGGGCGGATCAAAGGGGAAGGGGCCGCCCTTCGGCGATGGCTTCCATGGCGAAGTACGATGTGACGCTGTCGAGTTCGACTTTTTCGATGAGGCGCTGATAGACCTTATCGTAAGAGGTCATATCCTGCGTCACGACCTTGAGCTGATAATCGTAATCTCCGCCGATGCGATGAAAATCAACCACTTCAGGAATCGTCAGGACATGGCTGCGAAAGGCCTGCAGCCACTCGGCAGAATGGTGACGGGTACGCAGCATGACGAAGACCACGAGGTTCAGCCCCAGCTTCTCACGAGCGATGCGTGCAGTTGAACCCTGCAGTACACCCTCGTCGTTCAGGGCTTTCAGTCTCCGCCAACAGGCGTTTTGGGACAAGCCGACCCGATCAGCCAACTCACGCTGGGACAGCGTGGCTTCTTTTTGCAGCTCCTTCAAGAGCAGTGTATCAATTCGATCTAATTTCTTCGCCATATCAAATCATATGACACAAAAATTAACTTAGAAAGAATAAAATAGAGAAGGTTTCCACGCCTTGCATCAATCATATTGAACTTACCAATATGGAGCCTGTGTTATGACCTTGTCCAACTTTCGCGCAGAAATACGATCTGCAGCTCACGGAAATACTCTGCGCGATGGACTGATCGGTGAGGGGGTGCTCATCCCGGGTCTGCACGGGGACGTGCCGCTTGTGTATGCGGATTACGTTGCTTCGGGCCGCGCGTTGCGGCAGGTCGAGGATTTTGTGGCTGCGCATGTGTTGCCGTTTTATGCTAACAGCCACACCGAAGCTTCCTATTGCGGCTCATACATGACCCGTCTGCGCCGCGAGGCGCGGGCCGAGATTGCCCGCATCGTTGGCGCCGGGGAAGAAGACGCGGTGATCTTCACCGGGTCCGGTGCCACGGCGGGGCTCAACCGATTGGTCAGTCTGCTGGGTGTGCAAGAAGCCGATCAGCCGGTCGTTTTGATCGGGCCGTACGAGCATCATTCGAATATTCTGCCATGGCGTGAAAGCAAGGCGCAGGTGATCGAGATTCCCGAGGCCACAGATGGTGGACCGGATATGCAGGCGTTGAAGGCTGCGCTGATTGATCACGCAGGTTCCGATCTTGTGATCGGGTCTTTTTCAGCAGCGTCAAACGTCACCGGCATTATCACCGACCCCGACCCGGTGACCCAGATGCTGAAAGACCATGGTGCGTTTGCGGTTTGGGATTATGCAGGTGGTGGGCCTTATCTGCCAATGGATATGGGACCGGAGAATGCGCGTAAGGACGCTATTGTTGTCTCCCCGCACAAATTTCCCGGCGGGCCGGGGGCCTCAGGCGTTCTGGTGGTCAACCAGTGTGCAGTAAAGCGAACCTGCCCAAGTTGGCCCGGCGGAGGGACGGTCAGCTTTGTTTCACCGTGGCGGCACGATTATAGCGCCGATCTGGCAACCCGCGAGGAGGCTGGTACGCCGAATGTGATCGGCGATATTCGTGCCGCTTTGGCTTTCATCGTGAAAGACGAGGTCGGAACGGACGAGATTGCAAAGCGTGAGGCGCTCTATAACCGTATGGCGTTCGATGGATGGTCCAACAATCCGCATCTGACATTGCTTGGAGCCGAGAATGCACATCGCTTGCCGATTTTCTCGTTCCTTGTGCGGGATCGGGATGGGCAACCGGTGCACCAACAACTGTTTACCCGAATGCTCAGCGACATCTATGGTATTCAAGCGCGTGGCGGGTGTGCTTGTGCCGGGCCTTATGCGCACCGTTTGCTGGAAATTGACCGTGAAACCTCAGAAGAATTGCACGCGGCCTTGTCCGCAGGCGAAGAGATGAAGAAACCCGGCTGGGTGCGGCTGAACTTCTCGTATCTCATGAGTGAAGAGACCGTTCAGTTCATCATCGACAGCGTCAATGATCTGTCGCGCCGGACCGAGGAGTTCGTGTCATTCTACGATGCCGACCCGGCGACGGCGCGTTTCAAGGCGGCCTGAGAGAATTGCCGCTTTTCTCAACCCGTTGAGACAGGTATGAGGGGCCAAGTTAAGGGAGCCCCTCATGACCCAAATTACCCCACAACCCGGCATCATGGACATCGCGCTGTATCAGGGCGGGCAGTCTCATGTCGCCGGGGTGGCGGACGTCATCAAGCTGAGTTCTAACGAAAACCCTTTTGGGCCTAGTCCCAAAGCGATCGAAGCGGTTCGCGATAGCGCCGCTGCTCTGCATCGATACCCAAGTACCGACCATGCGGGCCTGCGCAGCGCGATTGCTGGGCGTCATGATCTGGATGCAGACCGTATTATCTGTGGTGTCGGCAGTGATGAAGTGTTGCAGTTTGTGGCGCAAGCCTACGCCGGGCCAGGGGATCAGGTCATCTATACCGAACATGGATTTTCCATGTATCCCATCATCGCGCGGATGGCTGGGGCGACACCGGTCATGGTGCCTGAGCGGGATCGCCGCGTCGACGTGGATATTATCCTTGCTGCGGTCACCGAACAGACGAAGATCGTCTTTGTGACCAATCCGGGCAACCCGACTTCAACCATGATCTCTGAGGGTGAATTAGAACGGTTGGCCCAGGGTTTGCCGGGGGATTGTCTGTTGGTGCTGGATGGTGCTTATGCCGAATTCGTGGAGGGTTTCGATGGTGGGGCAGGGTTGGTGGATCGGTTCAGCAACGTCATCATGACGCGGACCTTCTCAAAGGTATTTGGCCTTGGTGGAATGCGGGTTGGCTGGGGCTATGCTGCCAGCGAAATCATCGATGTTCTGAACCGTGTCCGGCAACCGTTCAACCTGTCTTCGACGGCACTGACAGCCGCCGAAGCCGCCATACAGGATGAGGAATATCTGCGTTTCTGTCAGTCCGAGAACGCGCGCCTTCGCACCTGGTTGTCAGAAGAACTGGCGAAGGTGGGCGTGGCGTCCGACGCGTCCTGCACCAATTTCATCCTTGCTCGCTTTGCCGACCAAACCGAGGCAGAGGCATGTGATGATTATCTGAAGACGCAGGGTTTGATCGTTCGTAAGGTTGCAGGCTACAACTTGCCAAACGCCCTGCGGATCACCGTAGGCGATGAAGAGGCCTGTCGCCGGGTGGTTGCAGCCATCACCGCGTTTAAAGGGGGCAATACATGAGCCAGATTTACGACCGGGTCGCGCTGATCGGGCTGGGCCTGATTGCCTCGTCTATGTACTGGGCTGTTAAACGGGCGGGGCTTGCGGGTGAGGTCACAGGTTTTGCACGATCTGAAACCACCCGCGAGACTGCGCGTCGTATCGGTTTGTGCGATCGGGTTTGCGATACGGTTCAAGAGGCAGTTGAAGGCGCTGACCTGGTGGTCCTTTGTGTCCCCGTCGGAGCAATGGAAGGCGTGGCGCAGCAGATCGCTCCGGTTCTGAAACCGGGGGCAACGGTTTCGGATGTAGGCTCGGTCAAGCGTCATGTGATCGAAGCCGTTTCGGCCCATATCCCTGAGGGCGTTCATTTTATTCCCGCTCACCCGTTGGCCGGGACTGAGCATTCGGGACCGGAATCCGGTTTTGCCGAGTTGTTTGACAACCGCTGGTGTCTGCTGGTGCCGGTCGAAGGCTCGGACGTTGACGCCATCTCCGGTTTGCGTGCGTTATGGGAAGGGATGGGATCGAATGTCGATGAAATGGACGCCGATCACCATGATCTGGTACTGGCTGTCACCTCGCACGCGCCACACCTGATTGCGTACACGATGGTGGGTGTCGCGGATGATTTGCGGCGTGTGACGGATACCGAAGTCATCAAGTACTCGGCTGCGGGTTTCCGGGATTTCACCCGGATTGCAGCCTCTGACCCGACGATGTGGCGGGATGTATTCCTGACCAACAAAGATGCGACGCTGGAAATACTGGGCCGTTTCACCGAAGAATTGTTTGCGCTGCAACGCGCCATTCGTACAGGTGACGGAGAGCAGCTATTCGACTACTTTACGCGCACAAGGGCGATCCGCCGCGGAATCATCGACGCGGGGCAGGATACGGACGCACCTGACTTTGGACGGGGGAAAACCTAGGCATGACAGGATTCGGACGTTGCTTTTGGATGTGCCTTGCTGTGTGGGTGGCAACAACGGCAAATGCAGCAGCACCTGAATCTTCGCTAGTTCCGCTGACACGCCCAGGAAATTACGAGGTGGTCGCGGCAATACCAACCCCAAAGATACGCCCGGTCCTGCGGCCGGCTTCACCGCAAGTTACAGCTGCGGCGATCCGCCCGACTGAGTTACCGCTTCTGGGGCCTGAAAACTCGATCCGGCCATTTCTGCGCCCGGAAGAACTTGAGCAGCAGATCTTTTTCAAGAAACGCAAACTCCGCAAGACCTCGGTCTGTGGCGATATCGACATTCAGGGCAAACCCGTCGGGCAAGTAAAAGGCAAGATCAAAGCCTGCGGGATCAAGGACGCGGTGCAGATCACCTCGGTATCGGGGGTCAGGCTCAGCCGACCTTCGACTATGGATTGCGGCACGGCGCAGGCGCTGAACAAGTGGGTCGACAAGACCGTTATACCGACATTCAAGCGGCGTGGCCCCGTGGTCGAGCTTCAGGTTGCCGCGCATTACGCCTGTCGCACCCGGAACAACCGCAAAGGCGCGCGAATATCCGAGCATGGAAAGGGACGCGCCATCGATATCTCGGGCTTCAAGATGGCTGATGGCGAAGTGGTGATGGTGCTGAATGGCTGGCGCAAGAATCCATCTAAGAAGCAGCTGACCAAAATCTGGCGCGGAGCCTGCGGGCCGTTTGGCACGGTTTTAGGGCCAAACTCAGACCGCTATCATCGGGATCATTTCCACCTTGATACCGCACGCTATCGCAGCGGTGCCTATTGCCGCTAGCGCAGGACCAGCCGTGGCGCGGGGCCAAGTGGTAACGGCCCCAAGGCAACGAACCCGTCACGGAAATTCAGTTGCAGATCCAGCGCATTGGGGTTGCCGCCCAGACCGGCCATGAAGCCCAAGGCGCGCGTCACAGGATCAACCGCCTGATCGGGCAGCGCGCCTGCGGCATTCGCCATGGCAATCATGTCACGCCAGTTTTCAGCCTTCATCGCGATCTCACCGGTTGGAATGCCCTGTTCGTCAACATCCAGCTCTCCGGCGGCGAATAGGCGAAGCTCACCCCATTTCATCTCGGCCAGACGCAGATCTATTGCGACGGGCTGGGGGCGGCGTTGCTCAAGCGCGGTGCGGTCCCACGGTTTGTCAAACGTGACAAACATGTCCATTTCCAGCGTTTCAAATGCTTGCGGCAAGGTCGAGGCCGAGCGCATCAGATGCCGCAGGTCCTCGCCGGGTGTGAACCCGTCGATCCTGGCCGCAATCCCATAGCTTTCGGGCGCGCCGGATTGCTCCATCACTAGGCTCAGCGTCTTGCCACCCGCCTGAGGGTCACCCTCGGTCGTCAGCAACCAGCGTTCAGACGTCAGTGCCATTTTCTCAAGAACCAGGGCAACGCCGGGTTGCAGGTGCAGTTCGGCCTGTAACTCTTCGGCCTGAATGGTGGTTGTCTGATCGAAATAGGACAGGCGCTGCGGTGTGCTGGCAAAGCGCAGCATCTGGCGACCGGGCCAGATCGCAGGGCTTTGGAATTCGATCCAGTCTGCGCTCCACGCGGTTCCGTTGACCGGATCGGCCAGCGCGGGATTGTCCAGGCGGGTGGTGTGTTGAAACGGATAGCCCGCAGTTGCAACACCCGAAAAATCGGCCTGCCAGCCAAGTTCCTGTTGCCTGTCGAACCAGCCGGTCAGGGCATTGCGTAGCCCGTAACCGGCGATAAACCAGTACGCGCTCCACGCAAGTGCGACGAATACAAAAACGCGTATCAGACGGCGCATGATGAATGGCCCTTTTTCCTGCCTCGGATTTGATGTTTATAGGGCCAAACGGGCAAGGACCAGTGCAATGACGATGTGGGTATTCGGATATGGATCGCTGCTGTGGAATCCGGGCTTTCCGGTGGCCCGCAGCGAACGTGCGACATTGCACGGATATGCGCGGTCGTTCTGTATGCACTCGATCCACCATCGCGGCACCGAAAAAGAACCCGGCCTGGTCCTGGCACTGGACGAGCAACCCGACGCACTTTGCACCGGGCTGGCGCTTGCAGTTGAGGCAGGGCACGAAGAGCGTACGTTGGCGGAACTGCGCGAACGCGAACTGATTTCATCGGCGTATCTGGAACGGATGCTGGATGTGCATCTGGATTGCGGGCAGATCGTGAACGCGGTGACTTATGTCATCGACGCGCATCACGTTCAATATTGCGGTGGTCTGCCTTTGGAAGAACAGGCCCAGATCATCGCCCGTGCGGTGGGCGGACGTGGACCAAATACCGAGTATCTCTATAACACCGCCTCGCATCTGACCGAGATTGGGTTGCACGATTCCGACCTTGAGTGGTTGTCGCAACGGGTGCGGACAATCAGCGCATAAACTCTTGGCGTCACGGGGCGAACTTCGATAGGTTCAGCCCAGAGCAGACAATACCAGGAGCCACGCGCATGGCGCAGGCACAACAGGGCGTGAGACCGCATTTCTCACAACCGATCCGTCAAATCTTGATGATGCTGATCGCAATCGGGCTATCAGGGTTTGGGGTCTTCATGGCGCTGCCCTACGTGTTGCCAGTTATTCAGGCCAATCTGTACCTTAACGGATTCATCCTGCTGGTCTTTGTCATTGGTGTGGCAGCTTGTTTCCTGCAGGTTACACAACTAATCGGATCGGTTCGCTGGATCGAAGCCTTTGCAGGCGGGGTCGAACGGGACGATGTGAGCCCACCACAATTGCTTGCCCCGTTGGCTTCGTTGCTAAGGGAACGTGGGGCGCGCTCACAGATCAGTTCCAGTTCCACAAGGTCGATCCTCGATTCTGTCGCCGAACGGGTCGAAGAAGAGCGTGAGATCACCCGCTACATCACCAACGTGCTGATCTACCTTGGCCTTTTGGGTACATTCTTTGGTCTTGCCACCACCGTACCGGCCATCGTTGACACGATCCGCAGCCTGAACCCACAGGAAGGCGAAGAGGGTCTCGCCGTCTTCAACCGTTTGATGACGGGGTTGGAGGCGCAACTACAGGGTATGGGGGTCGCTTTCGGTTCGTCCCTTCTGGGGTTGGCCGGGTCACTGATCGTAGGGCTTTTGGAGCTGTTTGCCGGTCACGGACAGAATCGGTTCTATCGTGAATTGGAAGAGTGGCTGTCCTCGATCACTCGTGTCGGCTTTACTGCGGGTGACGAAGGCGGTGCAGAACTGGCGGTGCTGACGCCGGTTTTGGACGCGATGTCAGAGCAGATGGACGCACTGCAGGATATGTTCTCGGCGCAGGAGTCTGATCGTGCGGACGTGTCTGCCAATCTGGGGCAGCTGGTGGGTGCAATTGGCGAAATGAACAAGCGTCAGGCTCAGACCGAAGGCGTTACGGCTGCACTAGAGCGCGTGGCACTGGGGCAGGATGCGTTGCTCGATCACATGCGCGAACATGGTGCGGGCGAGGGTATTGATGCCGAAAGTCGGATGCGGCTGCGGTCGATGGATGTTCAACTGCTGCGTATCCTCGAAGAAATTTCTGCCGGGCGACAAGACAGTATGAATGAGTTGCGCAAGGATTTCGAACTTCTGGTCAAGGCGCTGACCCTTCCACGCGGCGCGGTGCGTACCCCCCCGGAAGGAGAGTAACGGATGGCGCTGTCCCGCCGCACAGGTCAACGATTCTCGGGCTCGGTCTGGCCCGGTTTTGTGGACGCGATGACGGGACTGTTGATGGTACTAACCTTTGTGCTGACCATCTTCATGATCGTACAGTTCGTGCTGCGCGAGACCATCTCGGGGCAACAGGATGAACTGACTGCACTGTCCGACGAAATCGCCGCTCTGGCCGGGGCGCTTGGTTTGGAGGAGCGTGAGAACAGCCGCCTTCAAGCGCGTCTTGGAACTTTGAATACGACGCTGAACCGGGTCGAAGATGATCTGGCGCAGGCACAAAGCCGCATTACCGATTTTGAAGCGCAGGTTGCGGCGCTGCTGGCCGATCAGGAGCGCGCGCAGGGTGATATCGCAACGCTGGAGACACAGCGCGAAGAACTGCTAAGTGAACAAGAAGCGCTGAACCTGGCGCTTGCCCAAAGCCGTGACGAAATCGACGCTCAGACCGAAGCTGCACGCCTGACTGCAGCGCGGCGTGAAGCGCTTGAGGCATTGGTGGCAGATCTTCAAGCCAACAAGGATACGCAAACGGCTCAGATTACCGAGTTGGAACAGCAATTGACCGAGGAAGAGGCGGCCCGCCTCGCCGAGGCCGCCGCCGCCGAGTCGTTGCGAAATCGCCTGCAGAACGCGGATGCAGAGCTGACCGCGATGACACTGGCGCTGGAAGCACAGCGCAAAGAGGCTGAGGAAACCCTGACATTGTTGGCCGCCGCGCAGGTTGCAAAAGCAGAGTTGGAACGTCAGTTCGGTGAGATAAATGCCGAAGAACTGAAGGCACAGTTACAGGCCGCATTGGATGCGCAGTCGCAAACGCAGGCCAACGCAGACGAACAAAGATCACTGGCCGAGGAACGCGCAGCGCTGCTGGCCATAGCCCGCGATGCGCTTGCGTCCGAAAAAGAAGTCTCCACCGAGGCGCAACGTCAAACTGCGCTGTTGAACCAGCAGATGGCGGCCCTGCGCAGTCAATTGGGCTCGCTGCAGGCATTGCTGGACGACTACGAAGACCGCAATGCAGCGGCCGAAATCCAGATCCAGACGCTCGGGCAAGACCTGAACGCCGCATTGGCTCGTGCGGCTTCGGAAGAACGTCGCCGCCGCCTGCTGGAAGAGGCAGAACGTATCCGGCTGGAAGCCGAGGCTGAGAAGCTGGCAGGCCAGAACCAGGAACTGACCGCGCAAGCAGAGGATCTGCAGCGGTATCGCTCAGAGTTTTTTGGGCGGTTGCGGGATGTGCTGGGCGATCAAGCCGGTGTGCGGATTGAAGGCGATCGCTTCGTCTTTTCCTCAGAAGTTTTATTTGCAACCGGATCGGCAACCCTGTCTGCCGAAGGTCGTCAGGAGGTCGCGAAGGTGGCCAATATCCTGCGGAGCGTTGCCGCCGAAATACCCGAGGGTTTGAACTGGGTCATCAGGGTTGATGGACACACCGATAACGTGCCGCTTGCTGGCAGCGGACGGTATCGCGACAATTGGGAACTCAGCCAGGGTCGCGCCTTGTCAGTGGTACGCTATATGGTTGACGCGCTGGGCATTCCGCCAGATCGGCTGGCTGCGAACGGGTTCGGAGAATTCCAGCCCGTCAACCCGGCAGACACCCCCGAAGCGCGCGCCCAAAACCGCCGGATCGAGCTAAAGCTGACAGAGCGGTAAAACGCAGTTTGAATTCAGACCAACCTGTGAACGTGGGCAAAGGGATCGCGGGTTTTGTCCCTATGCCACGAATACTCGCACCACGTGGCGACTTGCTCGGCTCGGTCCTGCCCGTGCATCAGGGCGATTGCCCCAAGCGTCATGTCCATGCCGGCAGAGACTCCGGATGAGGTCAGAATGGTGCCGTCTTCGACCCATCGCGCCTGAGCCACCCAGTCGACATTTGGTCCTTGTTCACGGACCCATGAAAAGGCCGCCTTGTTGGTGGTGGCGCGGCGGTTGTTCAAAACACCTGCCTTGGCCAAAAGGGCGCTTCCTGTGCAAACGCTCAGAGTATATTCGGCGATTTCTGCGCTGCGCGAGATCCAGTCCAGCAAGCGATGATTGCCGATCTCATGGCGCGTCCCGGCGCCGCCGGGGACAAAAAGGATATCATAAGCAGTTTCGTCATCGATCGAATGCTCTGCATATGCCTTTAGCTGTTGATTGCTTGAAATTGGTCCCGGTGTTTCAGCGACCAATTCCAACTGAAAATCGTCTGTGAGAAGGCCGAACATCTCCATCGGGCCGAAGACATCCAGCAACTCGAATCCGGGAAAAATTAACGCTCCAATTCTGCGCATTCCTGATCTCCTTTTGGCTGGTTGCCATCAATAAAAACGCCCACCAACCGAGGTTGGCGGGCGCATCAGAGATTGCAATCTTCAGGTCAATCCGCCGTCAACAATGGCGGTTTGTCTCCGGGAATTCGCGGTTGATCGGGGCCGAGGATTTCCAGGTTCAACTCACCTTTCTTGACCGAGACGCGGACCACTCCGCCTTTGGCCAGCTTGCCAAACAGCAGCTCCTCGGCCAGAGGTTTCTTGATGTGTTCCTGAATGACACGACCCAGCGGGCGCGCACCCATCTTGTCATCATAACCTTTGTCGGCCAGCCACTCGGCTGCTCTGGGGGTCAGATCGATGGTCACGCCACGATCCAGCAACTGAGCCTCAAGCTGCAGGACGAACTTTTCAACAACCTGCAGAATAACCTCTTTCGGCAGCGGCGCGAACGAGATCACGGCATCCAGGCGGTTGCGGAATTCCGGGGTGAACATACGCTCGATTGCAGCGGTATCTTCGCCCTCGCGCCGGTCGCGGGCAAAGCCGATGGCAGCCTTGGCCTGTTCCTGAGCGCCGGCATTCGACGTCATAATCAAGACCACGTTGCGGAAATTCACCGTGCGACCATTGTGGTCGGTCAATTCGCCGTGGTCCATCACTTGCAACAGGATGTTGAATACGTCCGGATGCGCCTTTTCGATCTCGTCCAGCAACAGCACACAGTGCGGATGCTGATCAACGCCGTCGGTCAACAGACCGCCTTGATCAAACCCGACATAGCCCGGAGGCGCGCCGATCAGACGGCTGACGGCGTGTTTCTCCATGTACTCCGACATGTCAAAGCGCAGCAATTCCACGCCAAGCGTATCGGCCAGCTGTTTCGCTACCTCGGTTTTACCCACACCAGTAGGCCCGGCGAACAGATAGTTCCCGATGGGTTTTTCTGGCTCGCGCAGCCCGGCGCGGGCCAATTTGATAGCACTCGCCAGCGCACCGATGGCTTCGTCCTGTCCAAACACCACCCGTTTCAGCGAGGTTTCGAGGTCTTTTAGAAGTTCGGCATCGTCCTTGGTGACGTTTTTGGGTGGAATGCGCGCAATCTTGGCGACTACCGCCTCGATCTCTTTCACGCCAATGGTTTTACGGCGTTTGCTTTCCGCGACCAGATGCTGCGCTGCACCGGCCTCATCGATGACATCAATGGCCTTGTCGGGCAGTTTGCGGTCGTTGATATAGCGCGCGGCCAGTTCAACGGCCGTCTTGATCGCATCGGCGGTATATTTGATCTCGTGGTGTTCTTCGAAATAGGGCTTGAGGCCACGCAGAATTTTGACGCTGTCCTCAACCGAAGGCTCATTCACGTCAATCTTCTGGAACCGGCGCGCAAGGGCGCGGTCCTTTTCGAAATGCTGACGGAACTCCTTATAGGTAGTCGAACCCATGGTGCGCAGCTTGCCGCCCTGAAGTGCGGGTTTCAGCAGGTTCGATGCATCCATCGCCCCGCCCGAGGTCGCACCGGCACCAATCACGGTGTGAATTTCGTCGATGAAGAGTACCGCATCGGGGTGCTCTTCCAGCTCGGTCACAACCGCTTTCAGCCGTTCCTCGAAATCGCCACGATAGCGGGTTCCCGCAAGCAAAGCACCCATATCCAGCGAATAGATTGTGGTTTCCGACAAAACGTCCGGTGCTTCGCCTGCGACAATCTTGTGCGCCAGACCTTCGGCGATGGCGGTCTTGCCGACACCGGGATCCCCCACCAGCAGTGGGTTGTTCTTACGACGGCGGCACAGCACCTGAATGCAACGCTCAACCTCGTCCGAGCGTCCGATCAGGGGATCGACGTCTCCGGCACGCGATTTTGCGTTCAGGTCGATGCAATACTTGCCAAGCGCGCTTTCCTTCTGGTCGGCTTCGCTGGCTGCAATCTGCGCTTCTTCTTCGGCTTCATCCGCACCGGTCACCGGGCGGTTTTCACCATAGGCGGGGTCTTTTGCGACACCGTGCGCGATAAAGTTCACCGCGTCGTAACGGGTCATATCCTGTTCCTGCAGGAAATAGGCTGCGTTGCTTTCGCGTTCAGCAAAAATCGCGACCAACACATTGGCCCCGGTCACTTCGGTTCTGCCTGAGCTTTGAACATGGATCGCTGCGCGCTGAATGACACGCTGGAAGGCCGCCGTAGGTACGGCTTCGGACCCGTCGATATCGGTGACGAGGTTGGATAGGTCTTCGTCGATGAATTCGACCAGCGTACTGCGTAATTCATCCAGATCAACGCTGCACGCTTTCATGACGCGTACCGCATCGGGTTCTTCCAGCAGCGCCAGCAGCAGATGCTCAAGCGTTGCGAATTCATGTCGCCGTTCATTCGCAGCTGCAAGGGCCGCGTGGATGGCTTGTTCCAGTGTGCTCGAGAATGAAGGCACGCGGGTGCTCCTCTGTATTGGGCCGGAAGGGGGTCGAGTATTCGGCAGGATCCCCATCCCAACCATGTCCTCATACTATTAGAGTTTGGTTGATCGACGCCCGGCTTCAAGGGTTTTCTTGCTCTTGACAGTCACATTTGTTGTGACCGTGGCCGTGAAGAGGGCTTGAAACGGCTTAAAAGCGGTCTTTTCGGGTGCGAATCTCAGTAAAAACTGACGCTGGGTCAGAACCTTCCATGCCAAGATGCGCCTGAATCGCTGGGTCAGTAGCCCGCAGAAACGGGTTTGTGGCCTTTTCCAGTGCCAGATTGGACGGAACAGTGGGCTCTCCGGCGGCGCGGGCGCGGTTGATGTCGGCCACGCGATCCAGCAGCGCGGCATTGTCCGGGTCCACAGTTAGGGCGAATTTGGCATTTGACTGCGTGTATTCGTGACCAGAGCACACGATTGTTTCGTCCGGAAGGGCGGCAAGCTTGCAGAGCGATGCCCACATTTGCGCAGGCTTGCCCTCAAACAGCCGCCCGCATCCCAGTGCCATCAGGCTATCTGCGGTGAATACGGCACCGGTTTGCGGCATATAAAATGCGATATGGCCCACCGTGTGACCCGAAACATCCAGAACCTTGACCGGTTCGCCACCAATATAGAAGGTGTCGCCCTCGACCACGGCTTGATCGAGTTTTGGCAACCGGTGTTCGTCCGCTTTGGCGCCAATCACGCGCGCGGGGTGCTTTTCGAGAATACCGTCCAGCCCATCCACATGGTCCCAGTGATGGTGTGTCAGAAGAACGTGGCTCAGCCGCCAGCCCCGCGATTCCAGTTCGGCCAGAATCGGAGCCGCCTCGGGCGCGTCGACCAATGCGGTCTCGCCGCTGGCCGGGTCATGCGTGAGAAAGGCGTAATTGTCGCTGAGGCAGGGGACGGTAACGATCTCAAGAGGCATGGCCTTTTGCCCTTTCATTGCTAGACTGCGCCCAGCTAAGCCGATTGACCGGGTGTCCGCAATGCATCTTGATGTGCAGGATCTGAGGAATTTTTATTATCGCAGCACCCTGGGCCGGGCGGCTCAGGCTGCGATCCGTGGCCGGATGGTGGATCTTTGGCCTGAAGCCAAGGGGCAAACCGTTGTCGGCTTTGGTTTTGCTGTCCCTTTGCTGCGGCCCTATCTGGCGGATGCCCGACGTGTGATCGGTTTAATGCCGGGGCCGCAAGGGGTGATGCCTTGGCCAGCAGGTATGCCGAACGTCTCGGTTCTGACAGAAGAGACGATGTGGCCGATCGAAACCGGCCATGTGGACAAACTGGTTGTGATGCACGGTTTGGAAACGTCGAACCGGCCTAACCAGCTGCTCGAAGAGTGCTGGCGTGTATTGGGCCCCGGCGGCAGGGCATTGTTTGTCGTGCCCAACCGCACCGGGCTTTGGTCGCGATCGGACCGGACGCCGTTTGGCTTTGGTCAGCCTTATTCAACGACACAGCTTGAGAAACAGTTGCGGGCACATCACTTCGTGCCTGAAAACCATTGTTCGGCACTTTATTTGCCACCTTCTTTCCGTCGGTTCTGGCTGAAATCTGGCAGCCTGATCGAAAAAACCGGGCAGCGTATTCCAACCGTCATGGCCGGTGGTGTGCTGATGATCGAAGCAAGCAAACTCATCCGCCCACCCAGCGGAAACGTGGCCAAAGATGCAGTGAAACGTCCGATCAAGGCGTTGGATGGTTTGTTGAAGCCTGCGTAACAATCCTAAGCTGTGGACCAGGAAATATTGCGGGAAAAAAGTCACAGGAATCGCAAAAACCTGCATATTCGTAACATTTTTCAACTGCCACAACCGGTCCAAAGGGTCGCACTTGGCTTAAGTGTATGAAATTTAAAGATTTGTGGATAAATCTGTTACCGCTATAGCGTATTGCTTGGTTGGAACACCTCTGCTACATCCCCGGTGATTTTGATCCCCGCCCTTTAAGGACGGGGTTTCTTCACGCCCCCGGGGTAGCTGCCGCACGCGAATTCGGGGCCTCAAATATCGGAAGGGTGGACGTGTCCGAACCAGCTTCGATTTCCACAGGCATCGCTATGCGCTATGCCACTGCGATCTTCGAGATCGCCAAAGAGAATAATGACCTTGCAGGTCTGGAAACCGGAATCAATGATCTGGCAGCAGCTTTGGGTGAAAGCGCAGATTTGCGCGACCTGATCGCATCGCCTCTGATTTCACGCGCTGAACAGGAATCGGCGATTTCTGCAGTTGCAGACAAGATGGACCTTCATGCCATCCTGCGCAACACGTTGGCCCTGATGGCGCAAAAGCGCCGCCTGTTCGTTGTGCCGCAGTTAGTGCAGGTTCTGCGCAACATGCTCGCAGATGAGCGCGGCGAAGTGACCGCTGATGTCGCCTCGGCCAAGGCGTTGACCAAGACACAATTGGAAAAACTGTCCAAGACGCTGTCCGAGCGTGTGGGCAAGACCGTGACAATCAATGCGACCGTTGATGAAAGCCTCATCGGCGGTCTTGTCGTTAAAGTGGGCTCGAAAATGATCGATAGCTCGATCCGCTCCAAGCTCAACTCCCTACAGAATGCAATGAAAGAGGTCGGATAAATGGGAATCCAAGCTGCAGAGATTTCTGCAATCCTAAAGGACCAGATCAAAAATTTTGGTCAGGAAGCCGAAGTAGCCGAAATCGGTCGCGTGCTGAGCGTCGGTGACGGGATTGCCCGTGTATACGGTCTGGACAACGTGCAAGCCGGTGAGATGGTTGAATTCCCCGGCGGCATCATGGGCATGGCGCTGAACCTGGAAAGCGACAACGTCGGTGTTGTTATCTTCGGTTCTGACCGTGACATCAAAGAAGGTGACACTGTTAAGCGCACCAACTCGATCGTGGACGTTCCGATTGGTAACGGTCTTCTGGGTCGTGTTGTTGACGGTCTGGGTAACCCGCTGGACGGCAAAGGCCCCATCGAATCCACCGAGCGTGGTGTTGCAGACGTCAAAGCGCCGGGCATCATTCCGCGTAAATCGGTGCATGAACCGATGGCAACCGGCCTGAAATCGGTTGACGCGATGATCCCGATTGGCCGTGGCCAGCGTGAGCTGATCATTGGTGACCGTCAGACCGGTAAAACAGCCGTGGCGCTGGATGCGATCCTGAACCAGAAGACCTACAACGAAGCCGCAGGCGACGATGAGTCGAAGAAACTGTATTGCGTATACGTCGCGATCGGTCAAAAGCGTTCGACCGTTGCGCAGTTGGTGAAGAAGCTGGAAGAGTCCGGCGCGATCGACTATTCGATCGTCGTGGCTGCAACCGCATCCGACCCGGCCCCGATGCAGTTTCTGGCGCCCTACGCCGCAACTGCCATGGCTGAATTCTTCCGCGACAACGGCCGCCACGCGCTGATCATCTATGATGACCTGTCGAAACAGGCCGTGTCCTATCGTCAGATGTCGCTGCTGCTGCGCCGTCCGCCCGGACGCGAAGCCTATCCCGGCGACGTTTTCTATCTCCACTCGCGCCTGTTGGAGCGTTCGGCGAAGCTGAACGAAGACTTCGGTGCTGGCTCGCTGACCGCTCTGCCGGTTATCGAAACCCAAGGCGGTGACGTTTCGGCGTTTATTCCGACCAACGTGATCTCGATCACCGACGGCCAGATCTTCCTGGAAACCGAGCTGTTCTATCAGGGTATCCGTCCTGCTGTGAACACCGGTCTGTCGGTTTCGCGTGTGGGCTCTTCGGCTCAGACCAACTCGATGAAGTCGGTTGCTGGTCCGGTGAAACTGGAACTGGCTCAGTACCGTGAAATGGCTGCGTTTGCGCAGTTTGGTTCCGACCTTGACGCCGCAACCCAGCAGCTGCTGAACCGTGGTGCGCGTCTGACCGAGCTGATGAAACAGCCGCAGTACTCGCCGCTGACCAACGCCGAAATCGTCTGCGTCATCTTCGCCGGCACCAATGGCTACCTCGACAAGATCGAAGTGTCCGATGTTGGTCGCTACGAGGCTGGCCTGTTGTCGCACCTGCGCGGCAAACACGCTGACCTGCTTCAGTGGATCACCGACGAAGATCCCAAGATCAAGGGCGACGCTTCCGACAGGATCAAGGCTGCGATTGACGAATACGCCGCAACCTTCGCATAAGGGAGAGGCGGGCACATGCCAAATCTTAAGGATCTTAAAAACAGGATCGAGTCGGTCAAATCGACCCGCAAGATCACCAAGGCCATGCAGATGGTCGCGGCTGCAAAACTGCGCCGCGCTCAGGAATCTGCCGAAGCCTCGCGCCCCTATGCCGAGCGGTTCAATGCCGTGATGGCGGGGTTGGCGGCATCGGTCGGGGGCAGCGACAGCGCCCCCAAGCTGCTCCGTGGTACGGGCAGTGATGATGTCCATCTGCTGGTTGTCATGACAGCTGAACGCGGCCTGTGTGGCGGCTTCAACTCGAACATTGCCAAACTGGCCCGTGCCAAAGCTTACGAGCTGAAGGCACAGGGGAAGACGGTCAAAATTCTGACTGTCGGCAAAAAAGGTCGCGATGCGATCAAGCGTGACCATGGCGACCTGTTCGTGGGCCATGTTGACCTGAGCGAGGTCAAGCGTCTGGGTTACACCAACGCACAGGACATCGCCAAGGACATCCTGTCCCGTTTCGACGGGGCCGAATTCGACGTTGCAACGATCTTCTACTCGAAGTTCGTCAACGTTGTGACCCAGATCCCCACCGCACAGCAGATTATCCCGGCCTCGTTCGAGGAAACGGAAGATGCTCAGGGTGACGACAGCGGTGCGGTCTTCGATTACGAGCCCAGCGAAGAGGCCATTCTGGCCGACTTGCTACCCAAGGGGGTTGCGACCGCGATCTTCTCAGGGCTGCTCGAAAACGGAGCCTCGGAACAGGGTGCACGGATGTCTGCAATGGACAACGCGACACGCAACGCGGGTGAGATGATCGACAAACTGACCATCCAGTTCAACCGCTCGCGTCAAGCCGTGATCACCAACGAGCTGATTGAAATCATTTCCGGCGCCGAAGCGCTGTAGAGACTAACCGGAGACGAAACATGGCGAATGCAAAAGGCAAAGTCACTCAGATCATCGGGGCCGTCGTTGACGTGCACTTCGATGATGAGCTGCCTGAAATTCTGAACGCGCTGGATACCACCAACAACGGCAAGAAGCTGGTTTTGGAAGTGGCTCAGCATCTGGGCGAAAACACTGTCCGCACCATTGCGATGGACGCGACCGAAGGTCTGGTTCGTGGCGAAGAAGTCACCGACACCGGCGCACCAATCGCGGTTCCGGTCGGTAACGCAACACTGGGCCGTATTCTGAACGTTGTGGGTGAGCCCATCGACGAAAAAGGCCCGGTAGAAACCACCGAAACCCGCTCCATCCACCAGGATGCGCCGGATTTCGCGGATCAGGCAACTGAATCCGAAGTTCTGGTTACCGGGATCAAGGTTGTTGACCTGCTGGCCCCTTACGCCAAAGGCGGTAAGATCGGCCTGTTCGGCGGTGCCGGTGTTGGCAAAACCGTTCTGATCATGGAACTGATCAACAACATCGCCAAAGTGCACTCGGGCGTGTCCGTGTTCGCCGGTGTTGGTGAGCGGACCCGTGAAGGCAACGACCTGTACCACGAGATGATCGAATCCGGCGTTATCGTTCCTGACAAGCTGGAAGATTCGAAAATCGCACTGGTTTACGGCCAGATGAACGAGCCTCCGGGTGCGCGTATGCGGATCGCTCTGTCGGGTCTGACCCTGGCGGAACAGTTCCGCGATTCGACTGGTGCCGACGTTCTGTTCTTTGTCGATAACATCTTCCGCTTCACGCAGGCCGGTTCCGAAGTGTCCGCTCTGCTGGGTCGTATTCCTTCGGCTGTGGGCTATCAGCCGACACTGGCGACCGACATGGGCGCGATGCAGGAACGCATCACCTCGACCAAGTCCGGCTCGATCACGTCCGTTCAAGCCGTGTACGTGCCTGCAGATGACTTGACCGACCCTGCGCCGGCAACTTCGTTCGCTCACTTGGATGCGACCACCGTTCTGAACCGTGCGATCTCGGAAAAGGGTATCTACCCGGCTGTTGACCCGCTCGACTCGACTTCGCGCCTGCTTGACCCGGCCATCGTTGGTGAAGAGCACTATACCGTCGCAACCGATGTTCAGCAGATTCTTCAGCGCTACAAGTCGCTGCAGGACATCATCGCCATCCTCGGCATGGACGAACTGTCGGAAGAGGACAAGCTGACCGTGGCACGCGCCCGTAAGATCGAACGCTTCATGTCGCAGCCGTTCGACGTGGCGCAGGTCTTCACCGGCAGCCCTGGTGTTCAGGTTCCTCTGGATGTCACCATCGCGTCGTTCAAGGCCGTTGTCGCCGGCGAATACGATCACCTGCCCGAAGCGGCCTTCCTGATGGTTGGCGGCATCGACGACGTGATCGCAAAAGCGGAAAAGATGGCCGCAGAAGCCGCCTAAGGAGCACACCTGATGGCAAACACGATGCAATTCGACCTCGTCAGCCCCGAGCGCAGCCTTGCTTCGCTTGAGGCCACCGCGGTCCAGATTCCCGGTGCGGACGGGGACATGACGGCGATGCCCGATCATGCCCCCACCATCACCACGCTGCGTCCGGGCATCCTGAAGGTCGAGGCACCCGAGGGGTCCAGTGAATATCTGGTCACCGGTGGGTTTGCCCAGATCAACGGCGATGCCCTTTCGGTGCTGGCTGAAAAGGCCATTCCGGTGGCCGAAGTGACCCGGTCGCATCTGGACGACCTGATCACCGAGGCCCGCGAGTCGCACGAAGCGGCCAAAGCGGGCGAAGATCAATCGATCGTCGACGATGCGGCTAAGCTTCTGGCAGACATGGAAGCTCTTGGAACGCATATGAGCCTGTAAAGGTTCATCTCAGTTTATTTGAAACGGCCCTGCATTGCGGGGCCGTTTTTTGTCGTGATTTCATCAAGGGCACAGGGTAAGGTGCCGGAATTGAATAAAAAGACGACACAATGAAGAAATTTCAAACCCACCCCATAGGCATCGATCAGGGCGAGACAGTTCTGTTCTCGGACTTCGCAGATGGCGGAGATATGTGGATCGGAGAAGGCCCTCGCGAACGACGCACGGCAATTCGATTCAACGAACCGTTTCGATCGGTACCAATCGTACAGATCGGTGTAGCGCTCTGGGATGTGGATACGTCCTCTGCCTTGCGGGCTGAGGTGCAGGCCGAAGGCATAACTCCGGAAGGGTTTGATGCGGTGTTTCGCACTTGGTCCGACACCCGTATTGCCCGTATCCGAGTGACATGGACCGCAATCGGCGAGGTCGCGCATGAAGATGATTGGGACATCTCCTGACTCAAATTTGTTCGCGGGAGTAGATTGTAACGATTGCCATGTCGATCCATAAACAAACCTGTAGGGATCACTAAACCGGAGGACCCGCGGGTGTTTGCACGAGAGCATATCGAATACGAAGCCCTGGATCTTCCCGATCGCGTGGAATTGTCTGATGAGCAGACGTTGGCCCAGGCTTTGGCATTTTATGATAGGATGAAACGCCGTCATACAGTGCGTGACTATTCTGATCGACCTGTAGCGCGCTCGGCCATCGAAGAATGTATTCGCGCGGCTGGAACTGCACCTTCGGGGGCTAATCATCAGCCCTGGCACTTTGTTGCAATCTCGAACCCCGAGATGAAGCGTCGCATCCGGGAAGAAGCGGAAGAAGAAGAGCGCAAGTTTTATGAAGGTGGGGCAGGGGATGAATGGCTGAAAGCGCTTGAGCCGATTGGCACCAACGATCAGAAGCCGCACCTTGAAGATGCACCATGGCTGATTGTGATTTTCGCCCAACGTTGGGGTCATTTCGATGATGGGGTTCGGTTCAAGAATTATTATGTGCCCGAAAGCACAGGCATCGCGACGGGCTTTCTGCTGACTGCGCTGCACCATGCTGGGCTGGTGTCACTTACTCATACGCCTAATCCAATGAAATTCTTAAATAAACTACTAAACCGCCCGGATCATGAAAAGCCGATAATGATCGTCGCGGTCGGTCATCCGCGCGACGATGCAAAGGTGCCTAAGGTGGCCAAGATGAAAAAGCCGCTGGACGAGATCATGACGGTTGCTGAATAGGCAGGCCGTCATGATTGCAATCTACAGATACGCTGATCAATCCATGTGATAGAGCGACTCATAAATCGGCGTCAGCGTCTTGTCTTCGAATAGCGAGGATACGCTCGTACCGTTCCAGATATTCAGGATTGCCTGCGTGAAGATAGGCGCCGTGGGTACGATGCGAATATTCGCCGCCTTTTCGATCTCGGCTGTTGGCTGGATCGTGTCCGAAAGAACCAGAGATTTCATGACCGAATTGGTCACACGCTCAACCGCCGGGCCGCTCATGACCCCATGCGTGATATAGGAATGCACCTCTTTGGCGCCGTTATCCATCAGCACCTGGGCCGCTTTACACAAGGTGCCAGCCGTATCACAGATGTCGTCCACGATCAGGCAGATCTTGCCCTTCACGTCGCCGATCACTGTCATCTCAGCAATTTCACCGGCTTTTTCGCGGCGCTTGTCAACGATCGACAAAGGCGCGTTGATCCGCTTGGCCAGCTCGCGCGCGCGCGCCACGCCTCCGACATCGGGTGACACCACCATCAGGTCGTCCATCTGGTCGCGGAATTGCTTTTTCACATCCAGCGCAAAAATGGGTGAAGCATAGAGGTTATCGACCGGCATATCGAAAAAGCCCTGAATCTGGGCGGCGTGCAGATCCATGGTCAGGATGCGCTCGATACCCGCGCCTGTCAGCATATTGGCTACCAGCTTGGCGCTGATCGGCGTGCGCGCCTTGGTGCGGCGGTCCTGACGGGCGTAGCCGAAATAGGGGATCACTGCAGTGATCCGCTGTGCCGATGAACGGCGCAGGGCGTCGGCAATGATCAGCAACTCCATCAGGTTGTCATTGGCCGGGTTCGAGGTCGGCTGGATGATGAACATATCCTCGCCCCGCACGTTTTCGAACACCTCGACGAAAATCTCGCCGTCGTTGAACCGTTCGACCCGCGCATCGACCAGACCCTGGTCAACGCCGCGATGCAGGCTCATGCGGCGGGCAATGGTTTCGGCAAGCGGAAGATTGGCGTTCCCAGCGATAAGCTTGGGTTCGTGAAGTGTCGGCATCGGCTGAATTTCCCCGGGCAGCAGTGGCAATGTGACAGATTCGTGATGTTGACACCGCTTAGCATGGGCTTACCGTTCAGCAAAGATAACCCGGCGGAGAAAGTGAACATGGCACAGATTGACTACTTTTTTGCGACACTCTCACCCTATTCCTATCTGGCGGGGATGCGCCTTGAAGAGATCGCGGCAAAGCACGGCGCGACGATCAATTACAAACCTCTGGACATAATTGCCTTGTTCGGTCGGACCGGGGGTGTGCCACCCAAGGACCGTCACATTTCTCGCATCGAATATCGTGCGCAAGAGCTTTTGCGCCAGTCACGTAATCTGGACATGCCGTTCAACCTGCAACCTGCCCACTGGCCAACCAATATGGCGCCGTCCTCGTATGCAATAATCGCTGCGGTTCGGGACGGGTCAGGAGATGTTGGAAAACTGTGTCACCTGTTCCTACACGCGTGCTGGGCCGAGGAAAAAGACATCGCCGATGATGGCGTCATTCGGGCGTGTCTGGAACAGGCTGGCTTCGATCCGAACCTTGCCGATAGTGGCTTGCTTGTGGGGGCAGAAACCTATGCTGCCAACCTCGAAGAAGCCGTGGATCGGGGCGTGTTTGGTGCGCCGTTCTACATCACGCCGGACGATCAGAGATTCTGGGGCCAGGATCGGTTGGACGATCTAGACCGCCATCTTGCCGAGATGAAATAGACGAGTAGATGGGATAGGTCAGAGGAGATTCAGAAATCGATCGATCTGATCAGAGTCGATGGACCAATCGCAGACAAGGCGGCAGGCCAGCATCTCTTCGTTGTCCTCGCCGTCCAGCGTATCACCCCACAGGTGATAGACTGCGCCGGCCTCGTGCAGGCGCTTGTGCTGGCTGCGGGGAATGCTGGCGAATATCATGTTGGCCTGCGGTTCATGCAGGAACTTCGCCCCAACCGCACGCAACCCATCCGCCAACCGTGCGCAGTTGGCGTTGGCCTTACGGGCTGATTTCAACCACAGATCATCCTGCAGATAGGCGGCCATCTGCGCCGACAGATAGCGGTGTTTGGAAAACAAATGTGCACCGCGTTTGCGTCGCAGCTCGAACTCCCAAGCCTTACTTTCATCAAAGAAGATTACGGCTTCGACGCCCATCAGGCCGTTTTTAGTGCCACCAAAGCTGACTACATCGACACCGGCTTTCCACGTCATCTCTGCGGGTGAACAATTCAGGGCAACCAGCGCGTTGGTGAAACGCGCACCGTCCATATGCACCGGCAGGCCATAGGTCTTGGCAACGCCACACAAAGCTTGCAACTCGGTTAGTGAATAGACCGACCCGCGCTCTGTCACTTGGGTGATTGATACAGGGCCGCGCTGAGGGCCATGCACACCACGGTTTTCTTCTCCGTCAATGGATGCGTTCAACGCCTCAGCGGTCATCTTGTCACCGCCCGAAACCAGCGTCAGCTTTGCGCCGCTGTAGAACTCTGGCGCGTTGCACTCATCTTCGTGGATATGCGCAACGGGTGAGCAGAAGATGGTTTCCCACGGATTGCTCAGGGTTGCCAGCGCCAGAGAATTCGCAGCCGTCCCCGTGGCCACCAGATAAACAGCCGCACCCGGTGCCTCGAATATACCGCGGATCTGATCGCGGACTTTGTTCATCAAGGTATCGGCGCCATAAGCCATCTGATAGCTCTGATTGGCCTCGGCCAGCGCGGCCAGAACTTCGGGATGAACAGGCCCGGAATTGTCAGAGGCAAAATACATCAGTTTGGCTCCTCAATAATGTAGTCTTCCCACTCTTCCATCGGCGTTTCGAATTCGGACACGGTACGCCCTTGAACGGAAACTCCGGCCTGATGAACACTGGCTGGCGTACCAGACAGCAACGGGTGCCAGTCGTAAAGCGGTTTCCCTTGCCAGAGCAGCCGATAGGCGCAGGTCTGCGGCAGCCAATATGCGTGGTCGTCGATATTGTCGGGCGTCATGACGATACATTCAGGGACGAACTGGTGCCGAATGTCGTATTGAGTGCACCGGCAGGTTTCGTCATCCAGCAGGCGGCAGGCCACACAGGTCAGGGCGACTTCGCCCGTGTCCTCGTCTTCCAGTTTGTTCAGGCAGCATTTCCCGCAGCCATCACACAGGGCCTCCCACTCGTGTTGGTTCATCTTGCGCAATGGCTTGCGCTCCCAGAAGCGGGGCGCGAGGCCAGCGCGATCAATCGGGTCTGAAGTCATGGGTTGGCCAGTATCTTTCGGGCACGCGCGCAATCGGCATCCATCTGCGAGATCAGCCCGTCAAGGCCATCGAATGTCAGCTCGGGGCGCAGATAGTCGACAAGCCCAACGGACAGGGTTGCGCCGTAAAGATCGCCCGAGAAGTCGAACAGAAACGTCTCGACATTGGGAATCTCGCCATGAAACATCGGCCGGGTCCCAACCGATGCCGCACCACGATAGCTGCCCCGGTGCGGGCCATCCAGAACATCAACCAGCACCGCATACACTCCGAATTTCGGCGGGTGCAGCCCCTCTATTGACATATTGGCTGTTGGATATCCCAATTCACGCCCGCGCTGCTCTCCTCCGACGACCTCGCCCTCGATCCGGTGCCAGTGCCCCAGCATTGTCGCCGCATCGCGCGGGCGTCCTTCGGACAGAGCAGTTCGGATCGCAGTTGATGAGACCACATTCTCGGATCGTTCCATAAGGGGGGCGATGGTAACGCCGAATCCCAGGTCCTCGCCAAAGCGGAGCAGGTCCTGAGGGTTTCCACTTCGCCCTTTGCCGAAACAGAAATCGGCTCCGACAACAACATGAGACAGGCCCAGCCCGTCAGAAATCACGTTTTTGGCGAACGCCTCGGGTGTCAAACCTGCCAACGCGGCATTGAATGGCAGCTCATATAGCTTTTGCACGCCGAGTTTTTCCAGCCGGTGCGCCCGCGCATTTCCTCGCATCAGACGAAAAGGCGGCGTATCAGGTGCAAAATACTCGCGTGGATGAGGTTCGAACGTCATCACCCCTAGGGGCGCATCCGGCGCGGCGCGGCGTGCCAGATCAATGACTGACTGGTGCCCGAGATGAACGCCATCAAAGTTCCCTATGGCAACACTCGCGCCACGGTCTTCTGGGTCGATAAACTGGAAGTCCCGGATGATCTGCATGTGGCTTGCCTAGCGGGACTATCGCGCAGGTTCAAGCCACAGATCGGGTGGCGCCGGTGATCAATCGAACTTGCGGCTGGGCGCCAGCACCATTGCCTCGCCCACCAGCACCTTCTTTCCGTCGACGGCGCAGTGGCAATCAAGCTTAACCCGGCGCTTGGCGAAATCGATATCGATCACCTTAACCTCGGCATAAACCATGTCACCGGGACGCACAGGGGCCAGGAATTTGAGAGATTGACCCATGTAGACGGTTCCGTGTCCGGGCAATTGCTCTCCGATAACGGCCGAGATCAGGCCAGCCGTCAGCATACCGTGCGCAATACGCCCTTCGAATATCGTATCACGGGCATAGTCATCATCCAGATGAACCGGATTGCGGTCGGTCGAGACCTGGGCGAACATCTCGATATCTTCATCGGTCACCACTTTGCGCAAGTGCCGCGACATGCCCATTTCGATGTCTTCGATGCAAATCGTTCCGCGTGGAAGGTTGTCCAACATGCTGCCCTCATCCGAGATCATTGGAGTAACAAAAAATCATCAATCGCTGCTCGTCGGCAACTTTATTACTTCGCAGTCGCAGAAAATCAAGTCTTTTTTATTACCTCAATCGGCCTATCGAAAAGGTAGGATTGATCTGTTCGTGTTCGTTATGGGCCCTTAATGCGTCTTCATCTGGATGGTGCGACGTCTTGGTCTCTGCGGCAGCCAGCCCGCCTGTGATGAACAAGGTATCAATGCCTTCACCCATGCCCCCCGCGATGTCGGTTTGTGGTCCATCGCCAATTGCCAAAATTTCGGAATCCGACGCATCGACTCCAAGTTCTTGTAACCTGCGGCGCGCGAGATCGTAGATTGGCGGGTGCGGTTTGCCAAAATACAAGCTTTCTCCGCCCATTTCAGTATAGAGCTGCGCCAGCGCGCCAGCGCACCATTCGCGCGTTTCACCGCGATCCACAACGATATCGGGATTGGCACATAGCAATTTCAGCCCCTTCTGCTTGGCATACAGAAAGTCCGGCCGGTTCACATCCGGATCCGCCATCGGGTCGAACGGGCCGCAACATACAATGCCCTCGGCCTCGTCCAACGAAACGCATTCAATCCGGATCGGATGATCCAGAAGCTTCAGGGGTTCGAAAAAACCAGCGTCGCGCTGCCATTCCCCCATGAAATAGACCTTTTCGCCAACAGCGCCGCGATACATCGCCGAGCGGGCAGAATCACCGCTTGTGGCGATTGTGTCATAGGCGTCTGAGGGCACGTTGAACTGCGACAGTTGTGTTGCAACACCCGCGCGCGGTTTCGGGGAATTGGTTACAAGAACCACGATGCCCCCCTTTTGGCGATAGGCCTGCAGCGCCGCCACGGCCTCGGGGTACGCCGTGATTCCGTTGTGAACGCACCCCCACAAATCCACGAACAGCGCTTTGTAGCGGTCGGAGATTTCGGCAAGTGTAGAAACGATCTGGGTCATGGCGCGCCTCGTGAAGAATGGAATGCGAGTTGCCAATGCCTATGGCAGAGCCCGGCCGGTTTTGCCAGAGGCGGGCCCCGAGGCTGGGCAGATGAAAACCAACCCGCTCGTTCATCTTGCTAAAATTATTCCAGAGCGCGAGGTAGAGCCTCGCCAAAAAAGAAGAGCGCCCGGATCGAGCGCCCTTTGTGTTCCAAAGTGTTCCAAAATCAAACCTTGAGGTTCGGAATGATCTGCTTCTTTCGACTCATGAGACCCGGCAACACCACAGCATCACCGTCCACGACCGCGCCAAAGCTTTTCTCGGCGACACCTTTGACCAGATCGTTCGGAACCAACAAGGTCGCCTCTTCGTTCAGGATGTCGACCACGAACAGCAATACCTGATCAACGCCATCTTCCTCGGCAACATCGACCATCGAGGCCACGAGGCTGTCCTTGCGGTCCAGCACAATGCCGGGTGCGGTAGTTTCCAGCACCGACACGCGAAACTTGGTGCCGTCAACTTCGTATTCCTTGCTGTCCATGCGGATCAGTTCGGCATCTGAAAAGGACGACACATCCGATTTTGCCGCAAACATATCCGCTGCATATGCGGAGACTTCCAGGCCCAGCTCGGCGGCCAGTTTCTCGGCCACAGTCCGGTCATATGCGGTTGTAGTGGGCGATCGGAACTCCAGCGTGTCCGATAGGATGCAGGTCAGGGCTGCACCTTTGATCGCGTCAGGCATCTTGGCCGCATCGTCACCCATCAGATCGACCATGATGGTAGCCGTACAGGCCAGCGGGCGCACGGTAATATCGATCGGACCTTTGGTTTCAAGCCCACCAACCAGCTTGTGGTGGTCGATGATGGCGCGGATGTTGGCGCTGTTGATATTGGCGGGCAACTCGGCCGGGTTGTTGGTGTCTACGATGACAACAGGCGCACCTTCGGCCACATCCTCGATGATCTGCGGTTTAGGCAGGTCCCAGCGCTCCAACATAAAGGCAGCTTCGGTGTTGGGCTCACCCAGCAACACGGGCTGCGCCTGCTCACCCTTCACTTCGTTCAGATACCATGACCACAGAATCGCAGAACCTGTGGAATCGGTGTCAGGGGATTTGTGGCCAAATACAAGCGTTGTCATGTCTCGTGTCCTGAGGAATATGGATTTGCGCGCCTTATAGGGCGGTCAAACCCGGTTGTCACCCGGAAGGAAAGCTGCTGCGACCCTTGGTCTGACACGCTAGAACTTCGCGCGCTCCAGATTGTACCCAGCCTGCTGCAACTGGTTCAATAGCCCGTAATCATTGCTCAGGTGTCCGGCCCCCACGGCGATAACAACGGTCTGATCTTTCAGTTTCAGAATCTTCTCCATCCATTTCGCATTGCGCTGCACCAAAAGCTGGTCCTCAAAGTTCTGCCATTCGGTATCGAACTCTTCGGGCGTCAGGCCGGATGCCTCAAGCCCCTGTATCTTGGCCAGTTCCATGATCGCGGCGTGCTGCTCGTCGATATAGGCGTTGGCCATGGTGATCATCTGGTCATCTCCGGCCTGCAGCGCACCGGACAGCCGGGTCAGAGAGGCGACCTGCTCCTCCAGCGAGTGGCTGTCAAACAGAGCAATCAGGTCTTCGATCCGCTCCAGCGAATACTGAGGAATGTCGTGTTCTTCTGCCAACTCGGTCAGGCGCGTGTCCATGCCCCGGTCGAAATTGGGTGTTTTCATGAGACAGGGAGGGATGCCCAGCATCATGCTTAAGAACCACGGGCGCATCTTGGCAGCCATCCAGCTTGGAATGCCACGCTCGGCCAGTGTTGCCGACAGCGCGGCCCAGTCTTCTTCCGACATCAGGTCAACCAGCGTGGGGCCAGAGGTGATCAGAACCGGGCTGAAATCATTGGCCAGATCTTTCTCGAACGCGTCCATCTCGTCTTTTATGACTTCGAAATAAAACGCATCGGCCTGACTCAGAACGGGCGCCAAACGGTCGACCACTGGTCCCATCCGTTCATCGTTGGTGTGCAATGTCCCGATCAGGTGCAGGACGGTGCCATCTTTTGTTGCGATCCAGTGGTTGCCTTCCGGAAAGGGAATATTGCTGAGCGTGTCGTCCAACTTGGCCTGAGTTTCGGTCGACAGATCAAGCCTCAGATCGCGCCCCTCACAGGCGGCATGGGCTGTAAGCGGAAGCAACAGGCCGAGAAAAATGCTGAGCAGACGCATGAGATACCTTTTGGAATGGGCGCATATGCCCAAGTCATACCCTTGCCTTCTGATGACGCGCAATCTGCTTTGTTCCAATACGGCGGCTGGCAATCCGTGCGAAACTGCATAGCATGGCCGCATGAAGCGCGAACAAGACCTCTATCCTCCTATAAAAGAACTGTTGGAACGTCAGGGCTATACTGTGAAAGGAGAGGTTGGTGCTGCTGACATTGTGGCGCTGCGCGAGGGGCAGGAGCCAGTGGTCGTCGAGCTCAAGCTGGGTTTCAGTTTGGCGCTGTTCCATCAAGCGATTGCGCGCCTGAGGATGACGGATCAGGTTTATATAGGCGTTTGCAAACCCAAAGGCCGGACGGCACGCCGGGCGCTGAAGGACAATCTGGCGCTGTGCCGTCGTTTGGGGCTGGGCCTGATCACCGTGCGTTCTGATGGCACGGTCGAGGTACAGTGCGATCCTGGCCCTTATGCGCCGCGAAAGGACAAGACCCGCACCAAGCGGTTGCTGCGAGAGTTTGAGAGGTTGCAGGGTGATCCAAACGCAGGCGGGGCTACCCGCCACGGGATCGTAACAGCCTATCGGCAGGATGCGCTCAGATGCGCGGCTCATCTGGCTGAACACGGGGCGACCAAAGGAGCCGATGTTGCGAAAGCCACCGGCGTTACTGCAGCCACCCGTTTGATGTACGACAATCACTACGGTTGGTTTGAGAAAGTGGAAAAGGGCGTCTACGCATTGTCCGTAGCGGGTCAGGAAGGTCTGAAACACTGGGCTTATAGCTGGGAGCTGCCAGACTAGGTGTCTTGCTGCAGCCTGCCCATCGGATGAGAAAAAAACTTTCACATATTATTGACTCGCTTCATACGACTCCCTAGCTATGCGTCGTTATCACTCATGAGATCCGAGTGCTAACGCCTCGCCGTTCGGCGAGGGGAGGATAACAAACTTTGAGCCCAAGGAGCTGCAAAGATGGCATTGAAACCGCTTCATGACCGCGTGCTGGTTCGCCGTACCGAAAGCGACGAAAAAACCGCTGGTGGTCTGATCATTCCCGATAGCGCAAAAGAAAAGCCCAGCGAAGGCGAAGTCGTCGCAACCGGCGAAGGCGCACGCAAAGACAGCGGCGAGTTGATCGCAATGGCTGTAACAGCTGGCGACAAGATCCTGTTCGGCAAATGGTCGGGCACTGAAGTTCAGGTCAACGGCGAAGAGCTGTTGATGATGAAAGAAAGCGACATCATGGGGATCATCGAGTAAGCCGCGCGCTTTCTCTGATCTTCATCTCAATACATTTTCTCAAGGAGAGACAACATGTCTGCAAAGGACGTCAAATTTGACACCGATGCCCGTAACCGCATGCTGGCCGGTGTAAATGTTCTGGCCGATGCTGTTAAAGTGACCCTGGGCCCCAAAGGCCGTAACGTGGTACTGGACAAATCCTTCGGCGCACCGCGCATCACCAAAGACGGTGTTTCGGTTGCCAAGGAAATCGAACTGGAAGACAAGTTCGAAAACATGGGCGCGCAAATGGTGAAAGAAGTCGCCAGCCGCACCAATGACGAAGCTGGCGACGGCACCACCACTGCAACTGTTCTGGCTCAGTCGATCGTCAAAGAAGGTCTGAAGCAGGTTGCTGCTGGCCTGAACCCGATGGACCTGAAGCGCGGCATCGACCTGGCAACTGCCAAGGTTGTTGAAGGCATCAAAGAGATGGCGCGTGAAGTCAAAGACTCGGCAGAAGTCGCTCAGGTTGGCACCATCTCGGCCAACGGCGAAGCCGAAATCGGTCAGCAGATCGCGGACGCGATGCAGAAGGTTGGCAACGAAGGCGTTATCACCGTCGAAGAAAACAAAGGTCTGGAAACCGAGACCGATGTTGTCGAAGGTATGCAGTTCGACCGTGGCTACCTGTCGCCTTACTTCGTCACCAACGCTGACAAGATGATCGCAGATCTCGACGACTGCATGATCCTGCTGCACGAAAAGAAACTGTCCTCGCTGCAGCCGATGGTTCCGCTGCTCGAGCAGGTGATCCAGTCGCAAAAGCCTCTGCTGATCATTGCCGAAGATGTTGAAGGCGAAGCGCTGGCAACTCTGGTTGTCAACAAACTGCGCGGCGGCCTGAAAATTGCTGCTGTCAAAGCACCGGGCTTCGGCGATCGCCGTAAGGCCATGCTGCAGGACATCGCAATCCTGACCGGTGGTCAGGTCATCAGCGAAGATCTGGGCATGAAGCTTGAGTCCGTCACCATGGACATGCTGGGCACCGCCAAGAAAATCGAAATCACCAAAGACGAAACCACCATCGTCGACGGTGCTGGCGAGAAAGCCGAGATCGAAGCGCGTGTTACACAGATCCGTGCTCAGATCGAAGAAACCTCGTCGGACTACGACCGTGAGAAGCTGCAAGAGCGTGTTGCCAAACTGGCAGGCGGTGTTGCTGTTATCCGCGTTGGCGGCATGACCGAAGTTGAAGTGAAAGAGCGTAAGGACCGTGTGGACGATGCTCTGAACGCAACGCGCGCTGCTGTTCAGGAAGGCGTTGTCGTTGGCGGCGGTGTTTCTCTGGTTCAGGCCGGTAAAGCACTGGATACTCTGAAAGGCGCAAACGCTGATCAGGATGCGGGCATCAACATCGTGCGCAAGGCAATTGAATCGCCCCTGCGCCAGATTGCTGAAAACGCAGGCGTCGACGGCGCGGTTGTTGCAGGCAAAGTTCGCGAAAGCGACGAAGCAGCGTTCGGCTTCAACGCACAGACCGAAGAATATGGCGACATGTTCTCGTTCGGTGTGATCGACCCTGCCAAAGTTGTTCGTACAGCTCTGGAAGATGCGGCATCGGTTGCTGGCCTGCTGGTCACCACCGAAGCAATGGTTGCCGACAAGCCCGCCAAAGAAGGCGCGGCACCTGGTGGCGGCATGCCCGACATGGGCGGCATGGGCGGCATGATGTAAGCTGCTTAAGCTTTAGAGCTTTAAGACGGGGTCGCCTTCGGGCGGCCCCGTTTCTGTTGGAGTGCCCGCTATGTGGCTGGGTGAGTTTCCATTGAAAAAGAAGAGCAGACTTTGCACCCGAACGTGAGTGTGCAATCCCTATCTAATCCGCTAGGTGTTTGATATGCGACTGTTTCTTTTGACCGCTCTGACCATGTGTGCCTTTGCGGCGAATTCGATCCTGAATCGGCTGGCTATCGATAGCGGTGCCAGTGATCCTGCGGGATTTGCGATCATTCGGGTATTGTCAGGTGCGTTGGTTTTGGTTGCTCTGGTTTTGTTACGGGGTGGCTCGGTCCCTGTGTTCAGTCGTCGACGCGTCGCTGGCGCTGGATCCTTGTCACTCTACATGGTGGGGTTTTCGGTTGCGTATCTAACACTCGATGCAGGGCTCGGGGCGTTGATCCTGTTTGGTGTCGTGCAGATTTCTATGTTTGCGATTGGAGCGGTGTCGGGTTCCGCGCCCACGTTGCGGCAGGTTTCAGGGGCCGGTATCGCGCTGGGGGGCTTGGCGTTTGTTCTTTGGCCCACCGAGGCACTGCACATTGATCCAACCGGTGTCAGCCTGATGACGGCTGCCGGGATCGGATGGGCAATCTATTCCATCGTAGGACGATCTGAACCCGATGCTTTGTCGGGAACGGCTGCAAATTTCATAGTTGCATTGCCCGTTACGGGATTGTCCCTGTTCGTGTTTGGCATCGATTGGCAGATGTCTTTGTTTGGCTATGCACTGGCTGCACTATCTGGGGGTGTGACGTCCGGTTTGGGCTATGCGCTATGGTACCGTGTCGTGCCGCAGCTTTCACCAGCCATCGCTGCGATCGTGCAGCTCAGCGTGCCGGTCATTGCCATTGCGGCAGGGGTTTTACTTCTGGCTGAGGTCGCAAGCCTGCGGTTGCTGCTGGGCGCAGGCTTTGTTCTGGGCGGTATTGCATTGGCCGTGATGCGCCGAAGCCGTGGCTAGGGGTTTTCTCGGCTTCAGTTAGGTCTTATTTGGCGGGTATGAAGTTTCTTGCAGCCCTCTTTCTGTGCCTCGCGCCTGCAATGGTCCACGCAAAATGCGTTGTCCTGCTTCACGGTCTTGCGCGTACTGAGGCCTCGTTCACCGTCATGGAGCAGCTCTTTCATGCTCACGACTATACCGTGGTGCGGCCCGGTTACCCCTCGACCGACTTGCCAATACCGGAACTTGCCGACCAAACACTGCCCAATGCCTTTGCAGCTTGCGGCGACGATACAGTGAACGTCGTGGCCCATTCGATGGGCGGTATTTTGCTACGGTATTGGTTGCAGGATAACGACCCTGATAATTTGGGGCGCGTCGTGATGCTTGGCCCCCCAAATCAGGGCAGTCAACTGGTGGACGAGCTTGGGGCCTGGGAAGTATTCGGCTTATTGAACGGCCCAGCCGGGCTGGCGTTGGGTACGGGCCCCGAGGGTATTCCCCGCCGCTTGCCGCCCGTGGATTTTGATCTTGGAGTAGTCGCGGGCGAAAACTCGTTGAACCCGTTATTCTCGTCTCTGATCGATGGGCCGGATGATGGAAAGGTATCGATTGAGAGCACCAAGGTTGACGGCATGTCGGATCACATCGTCCTGCCGGTGACGCATACGTTTATGATGAACAACCCACGTGTCATGGCGCAGACCCTGCATTTCATCGAGTTTGGGCAATTCGACCCCCAGATAACCTGGCTGGATGGCGTGACGGATATCATCGACCAGATATGCCTAGGAGAAGACTGCTCGGAACCCGACTCGGAGCCTACGCGATGATCCCTTTGGAACTCACCATGACTGGGGCAGAGGTGCTGCTGCCGGGCCAGGGGCTTTCGCGTACTGAGCTGTTCATCGCGGATGGTGTCGTGCAATCCGACAGGGCAGGGCGGCAGGTCGATCTGTCAGGTTACCTTGTCCTGCCGGGTATCATTGATTTGCATGGTGACGGGTTTGAACGCCATATCGCACCGCGCCGCGGCGCTATGAAACAGATGGCAGAGGGTATCCTGTCGGTCGAGGCTGAACTGGCCGCGAATGGTATTACCACCGCCGTTCTGGCACAGTTCCATAGTTGGGAGGGCGGCGTACGCGGGCCCGAGTTTGCCGGGCAGGTTTTTGATGCCATCGTCTCGGTCCGGGATGACGTGGTGACCGATCTGATCCCGCAACTGCGCTTTGAAACCCATATGCTGGACGATTATGAGGGGCTGGCTGCGCGTATCGCCGGCTGGCAGGTTCCTTATGTGGTCCTGAACGATCACCTGCCGCATGATCGGTTGGCGCAAGGGCGTAAACCGCCGCGCTTGACAGGGCAGGCGTTGAAGGCCGGACGCAACCCCGACGCCCATTTCGAGTTGCTGCAATCCATGCACGCACGCCGGGCCGAAGTACCAGCCGCGCTGGATACGCTTTGCGCCGATCTGGTGAATCGCGGTATCCGACTGGGCAGCCACGATGATTCTACTGCTCAGACACGGGCAGAGTGGCGCGAACGCGGTGTGATGATCTCGGAATTCCCTGAATCACTCGAAGCAGCCGAGGCTGCAAAAGCGGCCGGGGATCATATTATTCTCGGTTCGCCCAATGTCGTGCGAGGCGGTTCGCACAAGGGCAATGCCAGCGCTGTGGATCTAATAGCCATGGGGTTATGCGATGCGTTGGCATCGGATTATCACTACCCGAGCCCGCGCCGCGCCGCGCTGATGCTAGCAAAATCCGGCCTGCTGGATCTTGCAAGGGCATGGGAGATGGTCTCCTCCGGTCCTGCGCGGGTCTTGGGTCTCGAGGATCGCGGAATACTGCACCCCGGAAAACGCGCTGATCTGGCGATACTGGACGCCAAAACATACCGGGTTGCGGCTACCTTGTCGGGTGGGCGCGTCAGCTATATGTCTGGTGATATCGCAATGCGATTTCTAAGTTGATCCCAGCTTCATCTGGCTAAAAATACCTCCGCCGGAGGCATCGCGTGTCAGCGCGATTATCCCTTGCGCACGATCCGGTTGAAATGCCCCATCTTGCGGCCAGCCTTGACCTCGGCCTTGCCGTAGAGATGCAGTGCCACATCCCGTTCGCGCGCCAGCTCAGGCACGCGATCCATGTCATATCCGATCAGGTTTTCCATCACGACGTCCGAGTGCCGCTGACCGTCGCCCAGAGACCATCCAGCCACCGCGCGAATGTGTTGCTCGAACTGATCCACGGCGCAGCCATTCTGCGTCCAGTGACCCGAGTTATGAACGCGCGGTGCGATTTCGTTCACTATTAAACCTTGTGGTGTCACGAACAGCTCGACTCCCATGACGCCGACATAATCCAGCGCGTTCAGGATGTTTGCTGCCAGAAGCACCGCATCCGTTCGCTGGGCAGGAGACAAGCGCGCAGGGATCGTAGTCGTATGCAGGATGCCATCGCGATGCACGTTCTCGCCGGGATCGAAACAGGCAACCTGACCATCCAGACCCCGTGCTGCGATGACCGAGACCTCATGGCTGAAATCCACAAACCCTTCCAGAATGGAAGGAGCACCAGCCATATCGGCCAAGGCTGTCTCGGCGTCTCCGGGCGAGCGCAGGCGGGCTTGCCCCTTTCCGTCATAACCAAAGCGGCGGGTTTTCAGGATTGCAGGTGTCCCGATCTCGTCAATTGCGCTATGCAGGCTTTCCAGATTGGTGATGTCGGCAAAGGGTGCGGTTTGAAGGCCCAATCCCTGAAGGAAAGCTTTTTCTGTCAACCGGTCTTGGCTAACTCGCAACGCCTCGCGACCGGGGCGTATAGGGCAGTGCACTTCAAGCAGATCCAGCGCCTGCGTGGGGATGTTTTCGAACTCATAGGTGATCACGTTCACCGAATCCGCAAAGGTCTTCAGCGCATTCTCATCGTCGTAAGCAGCGGTGGTGACGTGATCTGCCACCTGTCCGGCCGGCGGGTTGGCACCGGGCTCAAAGATATGGGTCTTGAACCCAAGCCGCGCTGCCGCGACCGAAAGCATCCGGCCCAATTGACCTCCGCCCAGTATCCCGATCGTAGCACCAGGGGTGAGCATTTCTGCCATCTTTAGGCCTCCAATCGTTTGCCAATTGCGGTCAGGGCGGTGCGTAACGCATCATGTGCGCCCTCGGACTGCAAAGTATCTGTCATCTGAAGACTTAACGTGCCCTCGGTCGCAAGCGCGTCCCGCTCTTTAGCCAGCTGACCCGTCTTGTTTTTTTCAATCGTTGCCAGAAAACCTGACATCAGTTGGGCCACATAGAATTCAGCCCCGTCTTTATCGCCTGTCCGATCGGCCAGCCATTCGGCACCGGTCGCCATCAGGTCCAGAAGACCCGGAACCATGGCGCAGATGGCAAAATGGGCGCTCAATGCGGCCTCGTCTGCTACTTTCACCACGGGGTTTTCGGGCTCAAACAGCTCTGCCAACAGGCGAGCGTTGCCAAAGGCTGCCAGAGGGCAGCCTCCGGTCTGCAGAAAACCCAGCGGGATGGTTTGCACAAAATCCGAGGCAGGTGCGCAGAGCGTGGAAAGCTGGGCCTCGGACACTGCAGCCATCACCGAAACGATTTGCTGGTCTGCGCGAAAGGCAAGTGGTGTCAGAACGTCCGCTGCGATTTGAGGACGCAGGCAGAGGAATATGATTTCCGAGGCATCAATCACCTCCTGCGAAGTGCCGATACTCACACCAAGCTCGTCCTGAAGGGCCGAGGACACCTGCGCATTGCGCTCGGTGACATAGACCTCATGCCCTTTCGAAGCAATCAACCGCGCGATTGGGGCTGCGATGTGACCTGTGCCGATCAAACCGATGCGGCTCATCCTTGCGGCTCTTCGGGAATCGAAGCCGAAAGGGCCTCACGCCAGGCATCCAAGCGATCCGCCAGCGCTGCGTCCTGCAACGACAGAATGCCTGCGGCCATCAGCCCGGCATTTGCGCCACCGGCTGAGCCGATTGCCATAGTCGCAACCGGAAACCCTTTGGGCATCTGCACGATGGAATAGAGCGAATCCACGCCCGACAATGCGCGCGTCTGTACCGGGACGCCAATCACTGGCACCCGAGTTTTCGAGGCCATCATACCGGGCAAATGTGCCGCCCCGCCTGCACCTGCGATAATAACCTGCAGGCCACGTGAAACAGCGGTTTTACCGTAATCCCAAAGGCGATCAGGCGTGCGGTGGGCCGAGACGATGCGCGCCTCATAGGCGATACCCAATTCATCCAGAATATCGGCGGCTTCTTTCATGGTGGGCCAGTCCGACTGGCTGCCCATGATAATCCCTACTTTCACATCGCTCATAGCTACTGCGCCCCTGCCTTCGGAAAGAGCGCGCACTATAGCCAAATCCGCTTATGTGGCAATGCGGTACACGCGCCTCAGGCGATGATATCCGGGGTCAGACGGTCCTCGATCAGACGGATGATGTCTTTCAGCCGCAATTTCTGCTTTTTTAGCCGCTTGATAGTCAATTGATCCGCCGTACCCTTCGCCTGTAACGCCTCAATCGCTTCGTCCAGATCGCGGTGCTGGCGACGAAAAACCTCCAACTCCACCCGTAGGACTTCATCGGTTTTCATCGAAAGGTCGGTAGGCGCATTCATGGGCGACTCAGTGTTTCAAGTGGTGCTTTCCACACAAGATAGTGTGTCAGGCTTTATCCGGCCAGACCTTGTGGACATCCCTGTATCTTCCCATATTCTATTACACGCGGTTGCCGATAGCGGGGCCGCAGAATACGTCGCTTTGACAATGAAGGACGAATATACGTGTCGAAACTTACCTTGGGCTCATACCCGCATCTTTTGGGGTTCGAGCAATTGGAACGCCTTCTGGAGCGGTCTGCAAAGGCCGGAAATGAAGGGTACCCGCCCTACAATATCGAACAGACCTCGGATTTTTCCTATCGGATCACCTTGGCCGTGGCCGGATTCGCGGAAGAGGATCTGTCGATCACCATCGAGGATCGCCAACTGGTGATCCGGGGCCGTCAACGCGACGACAGCGAGGGGCGCATTTTCCTGCACCGCGGCATCGCGGCGCGCCAGTTCCAGCGCATGTTTGTGCTGGCCGATGGCGTCGAGGTGGGCGAGGCGATCATGGAGAACGGTCTGCTGCATGTGGACCTGACCCGCGCTGTGCCTGAAACCGTTGTGCAAACGATCAATATAAAAAAGGGGTAAGAGCAATGAACACACCGATTGAAATCAACACCGAAGGTAACCGGATCGTTTATGTCAAAGCCGTTGATGTGGCTGATTTGCCGCGCGACGTGCGCGAACAGGCTGGTGATCTGAATCAGCTTTATGCCGTCCACGATTCTGACGGGCAGCAACTGGCTTTGGTGGCCGACCGCAAGATGGCTTTTATTCTGGCGCGTGAGCACGACCTGTCTCCGGTGGCCGTTCACTGAAACGGCTCGGCACCTCTGCTGAAACAACGTGACAATTGCCGCCGCTGCGGTGATCTTGCTGCAGAATGCTAAGCGGGAGGGTGTTGCATGGGCTGGTATGATTTCGAATGGGTAGACGCCTTCAGCGATCGGGCCTTCGGTGGCAACGGCTGCGCGGTTGTGCATGGCGGGGCAGGGCTGCCGGACGAGGTCTGCATGTCCTATGTACGCGAGACCTCACTTGTTGAATGCACGTTCACCGGGCCGTCAGATTTGGCCGATATTCGGGTTCGGTACTTTCTCGCCAGCCGAGAAATCCCCTTCGCCGGGCATCCAACGATTGCAACGGTTGCAGCGATGCAGGCGCGGGGCCTGATCAATGGCGACGCGCTGACCCTTGAAACTGGCGCCGGGATCGTATCGATCCGTCTGGATGGGGGTGACATCGAGATGACACAGGTTGCCCCACAGTTTGGTGCGCTTGTGCAGCCTGCACTGGTGGCCGCTGCTGTAGGATTGCACGAATCCGCGATTATCTCTCCGCCTCAGATGGTCTCGACCGGGCTGCCGTTCTGCATCACCGTACTTCGTGATCATGAGGCTCTGCGTGCGGCGAATCTGGTCGAAGGCCCGTTGCGCGAGGTTGCTGCAAAAGCAGGGTTTACCGGTAGCGATATGGCCGAACCGTTTCTGGTAACACTGAAAGGTGCAACCGGTCTGGGCGACACCTTCTCGCGCCTGTTGCTGGCGCCACCCAGCCCGCCCGAAGATCCGTTCACCGGCTCAGCGACCGGGGCGATGGCAGCCTATATATGGAAGTATGGATTGATTAAGAAGGACTCGTTCATTGCCGAACAGGGGCACGATATGGGCCGTCCGGGGCAGGCACGGGTCACTCGTGTGGGGCTCGCCGAAGCCATGACCGGGATCAAGGTCGCTGGTCGCGGCTATGTTCTGATGCGGGGCCAGGTCGCGCTGACGGACTGAAACACGCAATATAATGAATCAAAAAAGGCCCGCGGTTCGCCGAGGGCCTTTTACATGTCTGGCGACTGATCGCGATTAAGACGCGGCAATCAATCCCATGCTTTCCAATTTCAGCAGAACCTGATGGGCGCAGTGATCGACCTCGACATTCTCGGTCTCGACGCTCAGTTCCGGGCTATCAGGCACATCATAGGGGTCGGAAATCCCTGTGAATTCTTTGATTTTGCCCTCACGCGCCAGTTTGTACAGCCCCTTGCGGTCGCGGCGTTCGCATTCTTCGATCGTGGTCGCGACATGCACTTCGCAGAAGGCACCGAATTGCTCGATTTCTTCTCGAACGGCACGGCGCGTTGTGGCGTAAGGCGCAATCGGCGCGCAGATTGCGATACCGCCGTTTTTGGTGATTTCGCTGGCCACATAACCGATGCGACGGATGTTCAGGTCGCGGTGCTCTTTCGAGAATCCCAACTCTGAGGACAGGTTCTTACGCACGATATCCCCGTCAAGCAAGGTGACGGGACGATCCCCGGTTTCCATCAGCTTTACCATCAAAGCATTGGCAATGGTCGATTTCCCGGAGCCCGAGAAACCTGTGAAAAACACTGTGAAACCCTGTTGAGACCGTGGTGGGAAGCGGTTGCGCAGCTCTTTCACCACTTCGGAGAACGAAAACCATTCCGGGATCTCCAGCCCCTCACGCAGACGGCGACGCAATTCAGTGCCCGAGATGTTCAGGATGGTGACGTTATCCTTGTCCAGAATCTCATCATTCGGTTCATATTGGGCGCGCTCTTGCACATAGACCATATGTTTGAAATCGACCATCTCGATGCCGATCTCGTCCTGATACTTGCGGAACAGGTCTTGTGCATCATAGGGGCCATAAAAATCTTCACCGGCCGAGTTTTTTCCCGGACCCGCATGATCACGACCAACAATGAAATGGGTGCAGCCATGGTTGGCGCGGATCAACCCATGCCAGACGGCCTCGCGCGGGCCGGCCATGCGCATGGCCAAATTCAGCAGGGACATCGAGGTGGTCGAGGCCGGGTACTTGTCCAGCACCGCCTCATAGCAGCGCACGCGGGTAAAATGATCCACATCGCCGGGTTTGGTCATGCCCACAACCGGATGGATCAGCAGGTTGGCTTGTGCCTCTTTCGCGGCGCGGAAGGTCAGTTCCTGATGCGCGCGGTGCAGAGGGTTGCGGGTCTGGAACGCGACGATCCGGCGCCATCCCAGTTTGCGAAAATAGGCGCGCAATTCATTCGGCGTGTCACGGCGCGCTTTGAAATCATAGTGAACGGGCTGCTGGATACCGGTGACTGGGCCACCCAGATAAACCTTGCCCGCCACGTTATGCAGGTAGTTCACAGCTGGATGAGCATCGTCGTCGGCGCCAAATACCTTTTCAGCCTCGCGTGCCTTATCAGGTGTCCAACGGTCGGTCACGGTCATGGTGCCCAGAATGACGCCTTCCTGATCGCGCAGAGCAATATCCTGCCCCAATTCGATCGTTGCGGCAAAATCCTCATCGACATCCAGAGTGATCGGCATGGGCCACAGCGTCCCATCGGCGAGACGCATGTTTTCCACCACATTGTCGTAGTCGGCCTCGCTCAGGAATCCTTTGAGGGGATTGAAGCCACCGTTCATCAGCAGATCCAGATCGCAGATCTGGCGGGGCTTGAGATCCCAGCTGGTCAGATCTGCTGCTTCGACCTTCAGCTTCTGTGCAGATTCGTAAGAAACATATAGTTCAGGGATCGGGGCCAGATTGCTTAACATCGTCATCAGAAATCTCTTGTCACAGTGTTGTTTGCTTTGGTTTCATCGGCGTTGGCGAGGCATTTGCCCCGACCTGTGTATGAAGTCCATAGACTGTCAGAAACAAAGGATGATATGCGCGGTTTTTTCCCGAAATGGAACGATTTTCCGGGTTTTGTTTCACCCTGTTGAAAAAAATCCCACTACCCTTGGCCAAAAGGGGGCTTCTCAGGCAATCTGTTCCAGTGGCGAGGTGTGAGATCCGAGGTCGGCGGCGTGTTTGACCGGCAAAGCGGGCACAAGTTCGGAAACGCCACGCAAACTGAATTCGCGCAATTCACCGGGGTCACATTGCATTCCCGCGGCCTGCAGTGCTTTGTCCGAAACAAGAAGCTCGACGCTCAGCGCCTTGGTTTCGGCTTCCAAACGGCTGGCTACATTCACGGCATCGCCGATAATGGTGCGCGGGGCGTGTTTTGCAGCGCCGATTTCGCCCAGAACAAGATCGCCTAGATGCAGGCCCATACCGATGCGAACGGGAGGGCTGCCTTCTGCCTCGAGCCGTTGATTGAAACGTTCCAGCGCACGCCCGATCTCTGAAGCCGCCTTCAGGCCCGCTCGTGCTGAACTCTGGGCGGTGGCCGTTTCGAACATCGCCAGCAATCCATCGCCCATGTATTTGTCGACCACACCTCCGTGGGCCGTGATCGCCGGGACAATCGCGTCGAAGAAACGATTCAGCAGAAATACGATGTCATAGGGTAGCTGCCCGGTCGTGCGGGCAGTAAATCCACGCATGTCGAGAAACAGAACCGCCAATTGCCGCTCTTGCCCCTGGCTGGCATGTGCCCGATCGCGCGCTCCGTCCGGACGAAACACACGGAACACCGTGACCGGATCGGTCGGGCGTATCTGGCAGGCCAACCGTGTGCCCCGGGGCGCACTGACCGCCTTGAGACTGCGGGCCTCGACCTCGGTGGGGGGATGCAGCTGATCGGCCCCGTTTTCTACGACAACACGACAGGTCGTGCAGCGCCCTTTGCCGCCACATAATGCGGTATGAGGGATACCGTTCGCACGCGACATTTCCAGCAGGGTCATGCCTTTCTCGGACACAACCTCGGGGCCATCCACATAGCGCACCCGAACCGCATGCCTCCGCCGCCAATACTTGCGCCCGAGATAGATTAGCCCGGTCAGGGCGAGGGCGAACCAGAACACCATCATGGTATTGTCCTTGACCGCGAACAAAGCGTCGAATTCCTGGGGCGAGGGCCAGTCGTAGTGCTCGATATACTGTTCACGCAGATCCGGGTCGGCAAAATCCATCCAGAGGCGCCGCCCCTCGGTGAGCAGCCCTGCAAGGGCAAAGCCGGGCACGAAGACGGCGGCACCGATCAGATAGGGCACCAACCTGCGCCACCATCCGGTCAGCCGTAGCCACATGTGCAACCCGATGCATCCGTGCACCCATACCAGCAACAGCAGCAGACTTTGCATCCAGACCGCAGTGCTGGGCCACATCAGGATGATGATGTAGCCCATTTCGTCGTTCACACCAAAAATCTCGTGTGCGTATCGGGTCTGAACTAGATGCGAGATAAGTTGCAGTGGAATCAGCAGCCCCAGAACCACCTGCAAGGCGACACTGAATGGCATCCTGAGCGTACGGCGCCGCGCAATCGAGATCAGAGCTAAACCCATATGGATCAGCAACGCGCCATATATCAGAATGCCGCCGATAGCATGACGGCTGACAGCTTTCCGCCCGTCCTGCATTCCATGCAGCAAGTCGGTATGAAACAGGCCGAGACCGATATTGATGAAATGAAAGAACGCAAAGACAAACAGCACCAGGCCGCTTGCGATTCTGAGCCGGCTCATCCATCCGCCGCGCCAAAGAGCGTTTTCCAAAAGCCCACCTGTTCTTTGCGTTTCTTGGATCGATCCTGATACGGCACTGTGCGTCGGTCAAGACGCGCCAAAGCACCTTTCCGGGAACCAGTCATCCGCTGCGCTTGTTGCTTCTATCAACGCGGGGCGAGCGTTGAATAGCACGAGATGGCTGAGTTCAGGTCGCGATCGCGAGCTGTACAACAACCCGTCTGCCCCTTTTGACCGAGCATCATCAGAGTATTTCCATGTTGGGGACAGGGCACCAGATTCCCGCATGCCCTGCCAGACGACAGAGGCGGATGCCTGACCGCGAACATCCAGCATCTGCGCTTTTGAAATTTGAAACTGCTGAATCACCCGGGGCGGATCATCTTTTGAAATATAGCGCCGAATGGCGACTCCAACGCCCTCCATGCTCAGCGAGGCATAAAGAGCGAATTGGCCGGAATGATGGAACCGGCCTTCGGATGCGCGGGCCGGTATAAGTGGATCACTTAAGTTGGCGCGAAACAGAACTCTCCAGACCGGGCCGGAGAATTCTATCATCATCCTAGTCGTTCTCCGCCAGGAACCGCTCGGCATCCAGCGCGGCCATACATCCCATTCCGGCGCTTGTGACAGCCTGACGATACACGTGATCGGTCAGATCACCTGCTGCAAACACGCCCGGAACCGAGGTTTCAGTTGTTCCCGGCTTGGTCACGACGTAACCACCCATATGGGTTTCCAGCGTGTCCTTGACCAACTCATTTGCAGGTGCATGGCCGATGGCGACAAAAACACCTTTACAGGGAATTTCAGTGACCTCGCCGGTTTTGACATTCTTGACGCGCACGCCCTCGACACCCAGCGGAGCATCAGTACCGACAACTTCTTCCAACTGGTGAAACCATAGCGGTTCGATCTTGTCGTTCTTCATCAGGCGGTCCTGCAGGATTTTCTCGGCCCGCAATTCGTCACGGCGGTGGATCAAGGTAACCTTGCTGGCAAAGTTGGTCAGGAACAGCGCCTCTTCCACGGCGGTATTGCCACCACCAATCACGACGATCTCTTGACCGCGATAGAAGAACCCATCACAGGTGGCGCAAGCCGAGACGCCAAAGCCTTTGAATTTCTCTTCGGATGGAAGGCCCAGCCATTTGGCGCGTGCGCCTGTAGCCAGAATCACCGCATCAGCTGTGTAAACTGTGCCGCTGTCACCCTTGGCCGTGAAGGGGCGTTGGCTCAGGTCTAAATCGCTGATGATGTCGCCGATGACTTCGCATCCCATGGCCTTTGCGTGGTCTTGCATACGTACCATTAGGTCGGGGCCTTGCACCTCTGTATCGCCAGGCCAGTTTTCGACCTCGGTTGTGGTTGTCAGCTGCCCGCCGGGCTCGATCCCCTGAACCAGAATCGGTTCCAGCATGGCGCGGCTGGCATAGACGCCCGCAGTGTATCCGGCCGGTCCCGACCCAATGATCAGAACCTTTGTGTGTCGTGTCTCGGCCATGCTACCCTCATTCAATCTGCTTTTTTTGGACAATGATCCAATGCGGATCGATATAGCGACCACCGGTCAGAGCTTAAAGCCCCTTCATGTCGCAAGCCCGTGATGCATCCGGGGGTTGACTTGGCGGACAAACATATATCAGAGATAACGAATATTGCGTGGCTGTGAAATATTATTGCGCCCAACGGGGCTGCTGTTATAACAACCGAAAAACTCAGGAGCATTTGATGGTCACGACCCGGCTGGATGAAATCGACCGCAAGATTCTTGCGGAGCTACAGGCCGATGGCCGTATGACCAATGTTGAACTTGCCAAGCGTGTCGGAATTTCGGCCCCGCCCTGCCTGCGCCGGGTGCGGACGTTGGAGGATTCGGGCTATATCCACGGCTATCATGCCGAGGTGAACGCCCGCGAACTGGGGTTTGAGGTGCAAGTCTTCGCTATGGTCGGGCTCGAGAGTCAGGCGGAATCCGAACTCAGCGCCTTTGAAGGCCGTTGCCGGGACTGGCCTCTGGTCCGCGAATGTCACATGCTGAACGGCGAGGTGGATTTCATCCTGAAATGCGTCGCACCGGATCTCAGCAGTTTTCAGCAATTTCTGACGGGCGAGTTGCTGACCACGCCGAACGTGGCCAGCGTCAAAACCTCGCTTGTTATCCGAGGCGCAAAAGACGAGCCAGGCGTACCATTTGACGTACTGGAAGACCGGATGAACCGGACGGCCTGAACCTGACCCCAGATTGATCCACCGCGCAAGGTGACAGCATGGCTGCCACGGCCAGGGATAGTGCCCAACTTAGTAAAATCTGCATGATGCCCCCACATTGCAGTACTGTTTAACAAAACTTACGCTGTCAAAGCGTCAATTTCCCCATCACCGGCACGCGGCATGAGCAATGGTCCAAAATCATTCAGCGATTCGATATGAGCGAACAGGTTCAGATAGATCGAACGCAGGGAATGGCTGATCATCCGCACCGCGTTAACACCCGGATGGTAGGTTTCGAACTGCAGCCCATCGACTCGAATAACGGAATGGCGCGCGACGCAGATGTGAAACAGTTCCACCGGCGTGGGCGGCAGTGTTTCAATGACGCTGGTTCCATCATGGAACTCGCTGACAGGTGTCAGCATAGGCTGGCCATCGTTCAAGTGGCGCATATGCGCAGGTGTGCCAAGTAGCCGGGCGGCAGGCCCCGTGATGACACCTGACATCGGCTTTTGCATCCCGAACGTGTCGGCCATGATCCTTGTAAGCGGCCGGGTCCGGCCACGTGTATCCTCGCGCCCGGGGATCAGTGTGACAGACCCTTTCCAAAGCACGGTTTCAGATGATCCGTCCTGAGTGAGAACGTCGTCACCGGGTAGCAGGTCTTCGATGGCCATGGGGCCTTGCGGCGTATCGACCAGCGATCCGCGAGTGAAAGCACAGAACGCATCTTCGAACATCGGTAAAGCGGGCGCGATGTGGCGCGTCTGTGAAATATCCCCGTTTTTCAGCAGAGTGCACACTTCGTACCGTCGAAGCTGAGCCTTTTGTGTTGTCGTCGGTCGAGGCGCTTGGCGCAACAGCGCTGACGTCTCGATCGCGTTTCTGGCAGCGCGGGCCAGAGAATTTGGAATAGGCATAGTATTCCGTCCCCTCTAATGTCCGTCCGGGCGGTTTGAACCCCCGTGCAAGCCCGCCAGACGACTGTATTCTTTGTCTTTAATCAAAGGGAAAAACACACGATGGCCGCCGCGAATGAACAGCGCCGAAAAAGAAAACACCAGTGTTTTGGCCAAGTTCATGACCCCCCAGACAAACTCGTAAACCGCAGGCTGCAATTGCCTGCACACACGCTCCGAAACATGGTCGCAATCCTGATTGCGACCGCACATATCGAACCGGAGCTACATCCGACATGTGTTGTGCCCGTTGAGACCGGCAGCTGGTCTCATGGGGTTGCTGTGTCAGCGTTTAGCCGCCAGACGGCGCGCAACTCTGACAGAGTGACTTGAAACCCGCTTCCAGGGCATTTCCGGTTCCTGATCTTTGACAGCCGCGAATACGGCACTGAGAAAGCGTGATTTCGATTTCATGTTCATTGTCCTGCTTCGATAGGGCGGTATGCCCTGTTCCCGTTTATGAACCTAATGTGACGCTGATTTGAGGCGCCTATAAGGCTGATCCGGGATGAATTGAGGACAAAATGAAGGTTGCAGATACCTCTTTGTTAATGTTGCTAACGCGCTGGGGTCCCAAATCAGGGTAACCGCCTGAGCATCGGCTAAAATTTGATACGATTCTGATTCAGATAAACACAAGAAATGTGGCAAAAACTGGGCGAAATGACCTCAATTTGGACTAGATTCACAGTCGGATTGCGGAAATCAATCTACCGTAGTCGACCTCATTGGCGTGGGTAGACCGCCGATAGGAATAAAACCTGTCTGGATCGGAATAAGTGCAATGACGAATCCACTCGGCCTTGCCGACTCCGGCCTCACGCAGTCGGTGCAGGCCAAAGGCAGGTAGGTCGAACTGTAATCTGTCACCATTGCCATTCGCAAAGAAGCGCGCATTCTCGGGTGCGTCCGCAAGAAAGCCGTCCATAAACTCGGAGCCCACTTCGTACGCGCGTTGCGAAATTGTTGGACCAATCACGGCAACGATTTCTTTTCTGCGGGCTCCCAATGCCTCCATTGCGTCTAGCGTTGCCTCAAGCACACCGTTCAAAGCGCCGCGCCATCCCGCATGTGCCGCACCGATCACATTGGCGCCAGGATCGGCAAACAACACTGGCTGGCAATCAGCGGTCAGAATCGTCAACGCCAGGCCCGGCGTCGAAGTTACCACTGCATCCGCCTTGGGTTTGTCACCGGTCATCGGCTCATCGACCGTAACTACGGTTGGGGAATGCACCTGGTGCACACCAATCATCGCCTCAGGGGCCACCTCCATCGCTTCGGCAACGCGGCGACGGTTCAATGCCACGGCCTCGGCCAAATCCGATGATCCGGTGCCGCAATTCAATCCATGGAAAATGCCAGACGACGCGCCACCCTGACGGCTGAAAAAACCATGTCGCACGGGCGACAGTATGTCTGAGGTGAAAATTTCCAGTGTCATGCTTCCAGTCCCGGTGGCGGCGCGGCGTTTTGTGGATACAGGCCCAGTACTTTGAACAGGTTTCCCATTTCATCGGGATGCGTCAACCGTCGATGTGCAGCGATCAGCGTCTCAAGCTGTGGTCCGCTGAGTGGGGCCGCAAGCGACTGCGCGCGCGGCGTGATCCCAAGGCGTTCAAGGAATACGCCTTGTGGTGTCAACTTTGTATGGGTGCAACCCGAGGCACGAACCGCATCTGCCAAAATTTCAAAATCGACATGCGCGGTCAGATCTGCCTGGCCAGGCTGGCCCAACGGGTCGGCCGATTTATGTGCCTGCAATGCTTGCAGAGTGTCTCCAAGCGATCGCCAGTCACCATAATCGATGATCAACGCAGCCCCGCCATTGCGTGAAATTTGCCCGGCGACGGTGCTCAGTATAGGGATCGCGGCGGGGCACAGCTCTACCAGATCGCCATCCTGCGTGTCCTTCAAGCGTTCACTCAGCGAGGCATGAACCGATTGCGGCCCAAGGCCGAAGGCAAGCGAGGTTCCGTCGCTGCCGACCAGCCGCTCGCGCCAGCCCGCGCCATCGCGCAGGAACTGGCGGATCGGAAGAGCGTCAAAGAACTCGTTCGCCACCAGCAGTAAAGGCAGGTCCGGGAGGTCAGAAATGGCTTTGATCCACCGGGGCTCGAACCCCTGCAGCGTCTCGGATTGAATGCTGCGCAGGGTTGGTGAGGCTTCGAGCAATGCGATCTCCGCCGCGTTGTGGAAGCCAGGAACCCCTTTTGTGGCGCGCAGGATATCCGCCATCAGGGTGCCCCGACCGGGACCAAGCTCGGCCAGCACGAACCGTTCGGGTTTGCCTTGCCCGAGCCAGGCTTGCGCCAAACAAATGCCGATGAGTTCTCCGAACATCTGGCTGATCTCGGGGGCGGTGATGAAATCACCCTGCGCACCCAGCGGATCGCGGGTCGTATAATATCCATGGTCAGGGTGCATCAGACACTCTGTCATGTAGTCAGCGACGGTCATAGGGCCATCATTTTGAATGCGGAGGAGCAGAAGTTCCTTCAGATTCATGATCTGTGCCGCGCCCGTAGCGCAAACCAAAGGCCAAGCGCTATCATCGGCAGCGACAGAAGCTGCCCCATGGTCAGACCATACCCGCCAACATGCCATGCCAGCCCCAGTGGGTTGCCGGGCGTTACGAATTGCGCGTCGGGCTGGCGAAAGAATTCGACCAAGAACCGCGAAGCCCCGTAGCCTGCAAGGAAAATACCCATAATCAGACCAGGTTTCTGAAACGCGCCGCGCCGATAGGCCAACCAGATCAGAAGTGCACCGAGGATCACCCCCTCAAGCGCGGCCTCATATAGTTGCGAAGGGTGTCGGGCACACATTCCGGCGATAACGTCAGGGCAATCCTGGGCGGCAGCACCGGGGAAGATCACTGCCCACGGTACCTCGGTGGGTCGGCCCCAAAGCTCGGCATTGGTGAAATTCGCCAATCGACCCAATAGCAACCCGGGCGGCACGGTGTGGGCGACAAGATCGCCCAAAGAGAGAATCGATATCTTGTGGCGTTTGCCGTACAGATAGCTGGCGATGATCACGCCCAGCAGGCCGCCGTGAAACGCCATACCACCCTGCCAGACCTTTAAGATATCCTGTGGGTGCGACAGGTAATATGCAGGTTGATAGAACAGGACGAATCCCAATCTGCCCCCAAGGATGACGCCCAGAATGATCCAGGTGATCAAATCCTCAAGCTGTTCGGGGCGCATTGGTGGCGTTTCGCCCGCCCAAAGCGCAGTTCGCCGCAGTGCCGTCAGCGCCATGCGCCACGCGATCAGGATGCCGACAATATAGGCCAACGCATACCAGCGCAGCGCAAATTCCATCCCGAACAGTGAGATTGTGAACAATTCGGGTGACAAATCGGGGAAATTCAGAACAGCCTGCATGTGCGTCTCATTGCCCGGGGTTAGTGGGGCAAGTCAACCTTGAGCCCGGGCCATTCTTTACCCATATAGAGAGCAATCGTGAAATCGGAGAAAGCCCATGCAAACCCGTAACAAGATTCTGGACGATATGTCTCAACTCATGACCAACGCCATGGGCGTGGCGCAAGGGGCGCGGGAAGAAGCTGAAAATGCGATGAAATCGATGATGGACCGCTGGTTGGCGGATCGCGATTTTGTCACCCGTGAAGAGTTTGATGCTGTTCGGGCCATGGCGCAGAAAGCACGCGAAGAAAATGCCGCGCTGGAACAGCGCATCGCCGCGCTTGAGGCGAAGCTCGACAAGTAACGTCGGCAGAAGTTCAAATTTTCAGGCAAAGTGCATTCGCCGCGCAATCCGATCTTGGATTGGTCGGTGTTGTGTATTTTGCCGCTCTGCAGAAATTAATCAAGACAAAGCTGCGTTTAGTGCCAATATTTTGATAGGCGTTGCCAACAGTCCACAACTTATTGCTGTTATCCCCAACAAATAGGGTTGCCAGAACTCTGCTCGCGTCGCACCATATTTAGTACAGGCAGACTGGGGAAGCCCGGCTTGTAGAGCAGGCAACTAGCGCTGGGGCGCTGCCAGCCCCAAAATGCTAGAGATTAGTGAGGTGGCATTATGGCCCTTTCCGAGCAGTATCTCGAAGAAGACCTTCATCCGATCGACATTGTTGAACATCTTGCAGAGCATCACGACTGGGATTTTGACCGGATCGGTGATGATCAGATTGCCATGGCTGTCGAAGGACAGTGGCGCACATACTCGATTACATTGGCCTGGTCTAACTATGATGAGACCCTGCGGATGGTGTGTTCCTTCGAGATGGAGCCTCCGGCTGAGCGTGAAAGCGAGCTTTATGAGCTGCTGAACAAGATGAACGATCAGTGTTGGGCCGGGGCATTTACCTACTGGGCCAATCAGAAACTGATGGTCTATCGCTATGGTCTGGTTCTGACTGGTGGGCAAACGGCCAGCCCGGAACAGATCGACACAATGATCACCGCCGCTGTGCTGAGCGCCGAGCGCTATTACCCTGCGATTCAGCTGGTCACATGGGGAAACCGCGACCCCGAAGATGCAATGCAAGTCGCCATTGCAGAGGCCTACGGCCGCGCGTAATGCTTTGCCCCGAACCAAAGGGGAGGGGCAAATATGGATATCTCACGCGTCGCAGAACAGGGCTTGGTGCTTCTGGGATGTGGCAAGATGGGTTCGGCGATGCTTGCGGGCTGGATGGAACATGGCCTGCCTGCAGCATCGGTTTGGGTGATTGATCCCCATCCCTCGGACTGGCTGAAGGCGCAGGGCGTCAACATCAACACCCCCCTTCCCGAAGCCCCCGCAGTTGTCTTGGTTGCAGTAAAGCCGCAGATGATGGGTGAGGCTTTGCCTGCGATTCAGGCGTTGGGCGGTGGTGACAGCCTGTTCATTTCGGTCGCTGCAGGTACGTCATTGGCTACTTTCGAAGACGTTCTGGGGCCAGGCACACCGATCATCCGTGCAATGCCAAATACACCTGCGGCGGTTCGGAAAGGGATTACGGCGCTGATTGGGAACTCGGAAGCCTCGGATGCGGATATTGTGTTAGCCGAGGGATTACTTTCCACCATTGGCGAAACGGTGCGCCTTGATGATGAGACTCAGATGGATGCCGTCACCGGGGTCAGTGGCTCGGGCCCGGCTTATGTATTCCACCTGATCGAAGCACTGGCGCAGGCAGGCGAGGCACATGGCTTGCCTCCGGAACTTGCGATGAAGTTGGCAAAATCAACGGTCGCTGGGGCAGGGGCGTTGGCGATGGCCGCAGATGAACACCCCTCGCAATTGCGGGTCAACGTTACCTCTCCCAACGGCACCACACAGGCCGCGCTTGAAATTCTGATGCACGAAGAAGAAGGTTTTCCTGACCTGCTGCACCGCGCCGTCAAAGCCGCAACCAACAGATCCAAGGAGCTGTCCCGTGAGTGAGATCACATTTGACGATTTTCTCAAAGTCGACATTCGTGTTGGCGAGGTCGTCCGCGCGGAGCCTTACCCAGAGGCCCGCAAACCCGCGATCAAAATGTGGATCGACTTTGGTGATGAAATTGGTGAGCGCAGAACCTCGGCGCAGATCACCCGGCATTACGACCCGACGATACTGATCGGAAAGCAAGTGATGGCTGTGGTAAACTTTCCGCCACGTCAGATCGGTAAGTTCATGTCTGAGGTTCTGGTTCTGGGCCTGCCCGATGAAAATGGAGAAATCGTTTTGATCGGCCCGGATGGCGAGGTTCCGACCGGCGGGCGGATGCACTGATGAAGCTGCTGATCGCTCGCCCCATGACCGAGGCTGTCGAAGCCCGTGCCCGAGCGGAGTTCGATGTAGAACTCCGTGAGGTGACTACGCCCCTGACACAATCAGAGATGGTACGCGCGTTAACCGAGTTTGATGTCGTGATCCCAACACTCGGGGATCAGTTTTCCGCACACATATTTGCCCAAACGTCTGAACCACGCTGTAAGTTGTTGGCAAATTTCGGGGTTGGCTACAATCACATTGATGTGGGCGCCGCGCAGGCAGCAGGCCTTCTGGTGACTAATACGCCCGGCGCTGTCACGGATGCCACGGCCGATATAGCCATGACGCTGTTGCTGACCACTGCGCGCCGTGCGGGCGAGGGGGAGCGCCTGGTCAGATCAGGCCAGTGGGAAGGATGGCATCCAACGCAGATGCTGGGCCAGCATGTAACCGGTAAAAAAGTGGGAATCGTCGGATTGGGCCGGATTGGGCAAGCCATTGCCCGACGTTGCCATTTCGGGTTCGGCATGCGTATCGCGTATCAATCACGCAGCCCGAAGCAGGTGGATTTTCCGGCTCAGTACATTCCTAATCTGAGCGCCTTGGCGGCGACAGTGGATTTCCTTGTTGTAGCTGTCCCCGGAGGGGCGGAGACCCGCCACCTGATTAACGCCGAAATGTTAGAGGCCATGAACCCCACGGGCATTCTGGTCAACATCGCCCGTGGTGAAGTCATTGATGAATCTGCCTTGATCTCGGCTTTGCAAGCGGGCCAGATCGCAGGTGCAGGGCTGGATGTCTACGAGTTCGAACCCAGGGTTCCGCAAACCTTGCGCGAAATGGAAAATGTGACCTTGCTGCCCCATCTGGGCACCGCTACCGAAGAGGTGCGCACCGACATGGGTCATATGGCATTGGACAATGTGGCGGCGTTTGTTGCCGGGCGATCCTTGCCAAACCCGATCTAACCGCCGACGGCCTCACGCCAATGTTTGCGGCAGAGCGAGACATAGGTCTCGTTCCCGCCAATCTGGACCTGAGCCCCTTCTGTGATGGTATTCCCGTTTTCATCCTGACGAATCACCATTGTCGCCTTGCGACCGCATTCGCAGATGGTGCGGACCTCACGCATCTCGTCGGCTAATGCCAACAGGGCCGCAGACCCAGGGAACAGCTTGCCCTGAAAATCCACACGCAATCCGTATGTCAGCACTGGAACTCCGAGATCGTCAACAGCGCTTACTAGTTGCCAGACCTGCGCTTCAGTCAGGAACTGGGCCTCATCGATGAACACGCAGGCAATCTGCCCCTGTTTCAGACGGTTTTCAATCATGGCAAACACATCGTCTGTGGGGTGGAACATTTCCGCTCTCTCGGAAATGCCGATTCGTGAGGCGATTTGCCCCTCACCAGCACGCCCATCAATGGCGGCGGTCATAAGATAGGTGTCCATGCCGCGTTCGCGGTAGTTGTGCGACGCCTGCAGCAATACTGTCGATTTGCCCGCGTTCATGGTCGAATAGTTGAAATATAGTTTTGCCATGCTGAGGGTCTAATTCGCCTGATCCACTTGAGCAAGCCGTCAGAGAGAGTCGGGTTAAGTGACGCCGCCATCGCGGTAGCCGAGGCCGAGCAGATGCTCTTGGGGATGGATAACCTCGTCTCCGCAACAACGGCGTCTTCGGCCTACATGCGGCCTATACATTGCAAGGCTATAATCTTGCCCCGCATTCACTCATTACCGGCACGAATGGCCGCCACTCACTCACAAAACCCCTGCATATCTGAGGGATAGTCAATTTATGCCATTTCAATTATGTATCGAATATGGGAAATTTCCCTACCCTTTCCCCCGGCAAGGACAGACGGGGGGCGGGAGAGCAGGTAACAAGGGTAGCAAAATGGCAGATATCGGGGCCTATCTGAAAAAGCATACCGAGGCATTGGTTAAGGATGTCGGAATCGAAGCAGCATGTGAGATCACTGGAAAATCCAAGGCAACGTTGGGTCGGTACTATTCCGACAACGCAGAACATGCTGACAGGTTCATGCCAGTGGACGCCGTTGCACGGCTGGAAAATGCGGCGGCCTATCCACATGTGACCGCCGCCCTGGCGGATTTGAAGAACATCACGCTGTCCTATGACGGGCGAAACTCGGACAGTCCGCGAACTGGCGGAGTGAACTCGGACGTCATAGCGCTGAGCCAGCGGTTCGCCATGCTGATGACAGAGTATCAGTCGGCCATCGAAGATGGCATCATCACCGTGAACGAGGCGAAACGGTTGCTTAGAGAAACCAGTATGTTGCAACAGGTGTTGATCGAAATGAAATTGCATCTGGAAGAAGAAAGCGTAAGCTGACTGACCCGATCCTGATACGATCGCGGGTGCGATTTCCAGATAAACAGGTTCAACCCTTGTCTTGGCTGCTGAACTGAGCCGACCAGGCGGCTCAGTGTGCAAGACGACTCGTATTCAGGGTGGTCTACTTTTTTCCTTTTCCACCACCCTTGCCGGGTTTGTCGCCTCCGCCGTGGCCGCCTTTACCGCCACCCTTGCCGGGTTTGTCGCCTCCGCCGTGGCCGCCTTTACCACCACCCTTGCCGGGTTTGTCGCCTCCGCCGTGGCCGCCTTTACCACCACCCTTGCCGGGTTTGTCGCCTCCGCCGTGGCCGCCTTTGCCACCACCCTTGCCGGGTTTGTCGCCTCCGCCGTGGTCGCCTTTACCACCGCCCTTGCCGGGTGTGTCTCCACTATCACCGGGTTGGTCTCCGCCACCACCCGCATCACTTCTGTCGCCCGGTTTGCCGCCGTCATTGCCGGATTTCCCGGATCTGGACGAGCCGGTTGACTGCGAGGCAGGATCGCTGCTGCGGTCTTCCCCGCGATTTGTGCTGGCAATCGATGCAGTCGGCAGATCGCTCAACAGCTGGGTCAGACCCGGACATTGTGCTGATGTGTTTTGCAGGATCGAAGCAAAATCCGAACGCTTCTGCAGATGCGTGACAAATCCCCTGGTGACATGCGAACAGCCGCAAAGCGTATCGAAATCACCTTCATTCGCCGCCGCGCGCGCGGTGTTGACCGTGCAGACCTGTGGCTCGGCGATGGCGCCGGTTGCTGTGAAACCGATAAATGGCGCGACAACCAGCGCGGCCATTCCAACTCGAATCTTATTTCCCATAACAGAGGGCTCCCATAGCTACATCACTCGAATGCACAGGGCATCCGATTCCCGATGTGATGGGCGAAGATGAAGGAGCTGTTGCGCCTGTCTGAAGAAATCTTGAGAAACCGGGGTGGCCGATCAATGCCGTTTGACGATAACGGACCCGACTGAATATCCTGCACCGAACGAACAAATCAGACCTACATCACCCGCTTCCAGATCATCAGAGTGTTTTGAGAACGCAATGATAGAACCGGCGGATGAAGTGTTCGCGTAGTCCTGCAGGATGTTGGGCTGTTCGTCTGAATCGGGTTCGCGACCCAGTACTTTCTTGCCAATGAAGTCGTTCATCGTCTTGTTGGCCTGGTGCAGCCACAGACGTTTCAGATCGCCGCTGTTGATACCTTCGGCCTGCATGTGGTCGCTGATGTGCTTGCTGACCATCGGCAGCACTTCCTTGAACACTTTGCGGCCGTTCTGCATGAATTGCATGTCGCGGCGATCATTCAGCCCATCAGGGCGAAAGCGGCGCAGGAAGCCGTTGTTGTTGCGGATGTTGTTTGAGAACGCGGTGGCGCAGCGGGTTGAGATGATCTCGAAATGCGGTCCCTGAGCGTTCTCGGCGCGCTCGATCAGCGTCGCGGTGGCCACATCGCCGAAGATGAAGTGACAATCCCGGTCGCGCCATTCCAGATGGCCCGAGCAAATTTCGGGATTGACCACCAGCGCCGCCTTCACCGAGCCGGATCGCACCATATCCGCAGCCGCCTGAATGCCGAACGTGGCAGACGAGCAGGCCACGTTCATGTCGAACCCAAAGCCTTCAATCCCCAGAGCCTGCTGAATTTCGATGGCAATTGCCGGATAAGCCCGTTCATGGTTCGAGGCCGCGCAGATCACCAGATCGACATCCGCGGCGCTGCGTCCTGCTTGTGTCAACGCTTTCTGGCAGGCATCTACCGCCATTTCGGTCATGATCCCCGGTTCATCATCGCTGCGCTGTCGCAGCAAAGGGTGCATGATCTCAGCGTTCAGAACACCGGCTTTGTCCATCACATAGCGGTTCTCGATGCCCGACGCCTTTACGATGAACTCTTCCGAAGAACGTTGCATCGGCTCCAGTTGTCCTGCCTCGATGGCTTCGGCGTTTTCAGCATTCATCCGGTCGGCATAGGCGTTGAATGCCTCAACCAGTTCGGCATTGGTGATGACATTTTCTGGCGTATAGACACCGGTACCGGTGATGGCGGGGGTATACATGGCGGGTCCTGATTTCGTGATCTGCACAAAATGCAGCCGCGGACGCTGTTGATCAAGGTGTGTTGACCCAAGGGAATGCTGGGTCATCAAGTTCAGTACTTGAATAGTTCATAATCTGAAATATATGTCGCCACGATTCGAACGGAGCGGTTTCATGTCAGATGATGTCAGCGCCAGATTGGGACGCCTCAGCCCTGAGATTCAGGCGATGATGGGGGTCTATGCGCTTTATTGGAAACTGGAAGAGAGTTTTGACAGTATCGAAACGGACCTGAGTCATCAGGAATGTCACATGCTGATCAAGCTGGATGCGCCCAAACGTATGGGTGTGCTTGCAGCGGATATGTTAACAGTTCCCTCAACAATCACCGCAACAGCCGACGCGCTTGAGCAGGCTGGGTATTTGACCCGTCAACGTGATCCCGAAGATCGCCGCGCCTGGCTGTTGGTCCTGACGGAGCAGGGTGAAGAGGCGCGCAACATGTTGGTTGCCACCGCCGGAGAGCTGTTTCGCAGTGCGTCTGGCTTGAACAGCGATGAAACCGCCGTGTTCGCTCGCCTCGCGCGTAAAATTCGCGACAATATTGTGAAAACCGGAATTCCCGAGGGATTGAAGAAATGCGACTCCTGACCTCTCTGAGCCTGATCCTTGCTGTATTTGTGGTACCCGCTGCAGCGCAAGACGTGCCAAAGCCTGTGAAACTGATGCAGGTAAGTGAAACAACGCCCGGCTTTTCGCGCCAGTTCTTCGGTCGTGTTGCCGCCCGCCAGACCGTAGATCTGGCTTTTCAGGTGGCCGGGCAGATCGTCGAGATGCCGGTGACCGAAGGTTTTGTCATTCCAAAAGGCGGACTGATTGCCCGTTTGGATCAGGAACCGTTTGAACTGGCGCGCGACCGGGCAAGCCTTCAAAAGGATCAGGCAAACCGCACACTTGCGCGCCTGTCTCGTCTGCGCGGCACTGCGGCCAGCCAGGTCGCGGTAGATGATGCCGAGACCGCCGCACAGCTGGCAGCGATTGCCGAAAGGGATGCCGAATACGCCCTGGAACACGCAACCCTGACCGCGCCGTTCGACGCGCTGGTTTCCAGCCGCGCGGTCGAAGCGTTTACGACCGTAGCGGGAGGTACCCCGATCGTGCGTATCCACGATATGTCCGAACTGCGGATCGAGGTCGACGTGCCTGAGATTCTGTTTCAACGGTCGGGCCGGGAAGATGACATTACCATTACGGCCAAGTTTCCGGTCAGTGATGAAGTCTTTCCGTTGGAGATTCGGGAATTCGACGCAGAAACCTCGAGCGTGGGGCAAACCTTTCGCATCCAGTTTGGGCTCACTCCCCCCGAGGGGCTGCAGATTTTGCCGGGTTCATCCGTAACTGTGACGGTTCAGGTGCAGGATGAACGGGTCGGGATTTTCGTCCCGCCAACCGCTGTCGTAGCGGATGCGAGTGGTGATCTCGGGGTATGGGTGTTTTCGCCCGTCGGTGCGGACGAAGGCGCAGTCAGGCGCGTGCCTGTCACTATCGAACCGACACAAACCGGTGATGTCCGTGTGCTCACGGGATTGTCGGATGGTGACGAAATCGTTGTGGCCGGCGGTGGGGCGCTTACAGATGGGCAGACTGTCCGGCGCTTCTCTGGCTTTGCGAACTAAGGACGGATCGGATGAACATCGCCCGCACTTCGATTGACCGGCCGCTCTATACGTGGCTGTTTATTCTGATCGCCTTGTTTGGCGGAATCTGGGGTTTCCTGTCGCTGGGCCGTCTGGAAGATCCTGCTTTCACAATCAAAAATGCGGTCATCGCCACACAATACCCCGGTGCCACCGCCGAGCAAGTCGCACTGGAGGTTTCGGAACCTCTTGAATCCGCCATTCAGCAGATGGGCGAGGTGGATGTTATCACTTCGGTCAACCAACCTGGCCATTCCCTGATCGAGGTCGAGATCAAATCCACCTATGACGGGAGCGAGCTACCCAACGTCTGGACACGCCTGCGCGCCAAGGTGCGTGATGCGGCGCGAAGTCTGCCCCCGGGCGTTGGTGTACCTTTTGTAAATGATGGGTTCGGCGATGTGTTCGGCCTGTTCTATGCGGTGACGGCAGATGGGTATTCGGACGCGGAAAAACATGAACTGGCAACCTTCCTGCGGCGCGAATTGTTGACAGTCAATGGCGTTGCCGATGTCGAGGTGCAGGGCCTGCCCGAAGAGGCGATTTTTATTGAGCCTGATCTTTCGATTTCTGTGAACCAGAACGTTCCGTTGCAGGCGATAAACGATGCTATTGCGAACGCGGATTCGGTTAACTCGTCGGGTTCGCTGAGGTCGCAGAGTGACCGGACGACCATTCTGACGGCTGAAGGGTCTGACAGCGTGTCGGCGATTGCCGGGCTGTCGGTCGGGTCGCAGGGGCAGGTGATCAACCTCTTTGATATGTCCGATGTCTATCGTGGCAGGCAGACCGATCCCGATATCATGATCCGGTTCAACGGGGTTGAGGCCTTTACTTTGGGCATTGCCGGGCTTGCCACCGAAAACATCGTTGAGGTTGGCAAACGCGCCGATGCAAAATTGGCTGAACTGGATAGCGAAATTCCATTTGGTGTCGAAGTCTTGCCCGTTTATCAGCAGCATGTGGTGGTCGAACAAGCCTCGAACGATTTCCTTATGAACCTTGCCATGTCGGTCACCATCGTAGTGGCGGTTCTTGCCATCTTCATGGGTTGGCGCGCGGCTGTTGTTGTGGGTTCAACCCTGTTGTTGACGGTGGTTGGCACGCTACTGTTCATGTCGCTCTTTTCGATTGAAATGGAGCGTATCTCATTGGGGGCGCTGATCATCGCGATGGGGATGCTGGTCGACAATGCAATCGTGGTTGCTGAGGGGATGCAGATTTCCATGTTGGGTGGCAAGGCATCGCGCGATGCGGCCGAAGATGTCGCGTCGAGAACACAAATTCCTCTGCTGGGTGCGACGGTGATCGGGATCATGGCTTTCGCCGGGATTGGGCTCAGCCCTGATGCAACCGGAGAGTTCTTGTTTTCGCTGTTTGCGGTCATTGGCATTTCGCTGCTGCTAAGCTGGGTTCTGGCAATCACGGTGACACCGTTGCTGGGGCATTATTTCTTCAAGCAGGGCAAAGAGGGTGAGGTTGATGCTTATGGCGGCATCCTGTTCCGTATCTATGGCGCGATCCTGAACTGGGCGCTGCGCTTCCGCTGGCTTGTGGTTGCTGGGTTGGTCAGCGTGACCTTTGTCTGTTTCGCGGGTTTTGGGTTGATGAAACAACAATTCTTCCCCGACTCGAACACGCCTCTGTTCTTTGTGCATTACAAACTGCCGCAGGGCACACCGATTGCACGAACCGCCGAAGACATGGCCGTATTCGAGAAATGGCTCGCAGAACGGGATGACGTCGTATCGGTCGCCACCTTTGTTGGGCAGGGGGCGACACGGTTTATGCTGACCTATTCCGCCGAGAAGCCAAACCCCAGCTATGGCCACATGATCATCCGCACCGAGACGCTGGACGATATCCCCGCTCTGCGGGCAGATCTCGAGGCGTTCGGCTCGGTCCAGTTCCCCGAGGGCGAGTTCCGCACCAAGCGGCTGGTGTTCGGCCCGGGTGGGGGTGACCCGATTCAGGCCCGGTTCTCGGGCAGTGATCCCGTCGTGCTGCGTCAGTTAGCCGAGGAAGCCGTACGGCGCATGTCGGCCGCGTCCCCGAATGCGCTGCATGTCCACTATGACTGGCGCGAACAAGAACTTGCGGTGCAACCGATCTATGCCACTGAACGCGCCCAAACTGCAGGTGTCACGCGCGAAGATATCGCCGCCACGCTGCAATTCTCGACCGATGGCATCACCGGGGGTGTGCTGCGTGAACGCGATCGCCAGATCCCGATTATCCTGCGCCGCCCGGCGGACGGACAGTATTCGATCGTGGATCAGGTCGTATATTCGGATCAGTCTCAGCGTTTTGTCCCGATCGAACAGATGGTGGACGGGTTTGAGTATAAGGCGCTCAATACACTGGTGCATCGTCGCGATCGGGTGCTGACCATCACGGTCGGCGCAGACATCCCGCCAGAACTGACTGCCGCGCAGGTGCATTCCGAAGTGCGCAGCGCCATAGAAGAGATAGAACTGCCCATCGGTTATACAATGGAATGGGGCGGTGAGTTCGAGGATTCGGGCGATGCACAGGCCAGTCTCGGACGGCAATTGCCGCTGAGCCTGTTGATCATGGTGTTGATCTCGGTGCTATTGTTCAACGCAATCCGACAACCGGTCATCATCTGGTTGCTGGTGCCGATGTCTGTGAATGGCGTGGTGATCGGCCTGCTGGGCACTGGCTTGCCGTTTACCTTCACGGCGCTGCTGGGACTGCTGAGCCTGTCGGGCATGTTGATCAAGAACGGCATCGTACTGGTCGAGGAAATCGATCTGGTCCGTGCCACTGGAAAGGCCTTGCGCCCCGCGATTGTCGAAGCCTCGGTATCGCGTCTGCGCCCTGTAATGCTGGCAGCGATCACGACCATTCTGGGTATGGCGCCGCTGCTCACGGATGCGTTCTTTGTGTCGATGGCGGTCACAATCATGGGTGGTTTGGCCTTTGCGACTGTCCTGACCATGGTCGCAGCACCGGTGTTTTACCTGCTGTTTTTTGCAAGGGACGAGCGGCAGCAACCGGCGCCACAGCCGGTTCTGTAAACAAAAAAAGCCCCGGCTGCTGGCCGGGGCTTTTCAATTCTGTCGGGTGCGGGACTAGCCCTGCAAAGACTTAACTTCGACATCGCCCTCAGCCTGCACCTGGATCGCCAGTGCTGCAGCATTCGATCCCGCGGCCGTGGTGAAGTAGGGGATCTTATCATAAAGCGCGATGGAGCGGATGGCTTTGCTGTCCTCGACCGCCTGCGCGCCTTCGGTGGTGTTCATCACCAACTGGACTTGACCGTCTTTCAGCATATCCACCACGTCCGGGCGGCCTTCATAAACCTTGTTGACGACCTCGCAGACAACGCCTTGTTCTTCCAGCCAGCCCTGCGTGCCGCGGGTTGCGACCAGCGTAAAGCCTTGTTCGACCAGCACTTGCGCTGCTTCAAGCATGGCCTTGCCCTTGTCCGCATCCTTGATCGAGATGAACGCACGGCCCGAGGATGGCAGAACCATGCCAGCGCCCATCTGCGCCTTGAGGAAGGCGCGCGGGAAATCGCGGTCCCAGCCCATGACCTCGCCTGTCGAACGCATTTCCGGGCCAAGAATAGTGTCGACACCGGGGAATCGGGCGAAGGGCATCACGGCCTCTTTCACCGAGAACCACGGCATGTCCGGGTCGGCCAATGTCATCTGATCGGCGATCTTGGTGTCGTCGACGGTCTTATAAGCCGGGCGCAGAGGGAAGTTCGAAAGCTTTTCACCCGCCATCAGCCGCGCTGCGATGGATGCTATCGCACTGTCGGTCGCCTTGGCCACGAATGGTACGGTGCGGCTGGCGCGGGGGTTCACTTCGATCAGGTAGATCTCATTATCCTTGATCGCGAACTGGACATTCATCAGGCCGACAACGTTCAGGGCCTTGGCCAGTTTGAACGCCTGATCCTTGATCTGCCCGATGATCTCTTTCGACAGTGAATAGGGCGGTAGCGAACAAGCACTATCGCCCGAGTGAACGCCAGCCTCTTCGATATGCTGCATGATGCCAGCAACATGCACGTCGGTGCCATCGCACAATGCGTCAACGTCCAGCTCAACCGCACCCGACAGATAGCTGTCCAGCAGCACGGGACTGTCGCCCGAAACCACGACGGCCTCGTTGATATAGCGGCGCAACTGATCCATATCGCGTACGATTTCCATCGCGCGACCGCCCAGAACGTAAGACGGGCGGATGACCAGTGGGAAACCGATTTCCTCGGCGATTTCCAACGCCTGTTCGTCGGTCGAGGCGATGCCGTTTCTGGGCTGTTTCAGACCCAGCTCGTTAACCAGCGCCTGGAACCGCTCGCGGTCTTCGGCCAGATCGATGGCGTCCGGTGTGGTGCCGAGGATCGGAATACCTTCGGCCTCCAACGCGTTGGCCAGTTTCAGCGGGGTCTGGCCGCCGAACTGAACGATCACACCATGCAGCGTGCCGTTTTCCTGTTCCTTCGTCAGGATTTCCATGACGTGCTCGAAAGTCAGCGGCTCAAAATACAGCCGGTCCGAGGTGTCATAGTCGGTCGAGACTGTTTCAGGGTTGCAGTTGACCATGATGGTCTCATACCCCGCCTCGGTCAGCGCGTAACAGGCGTGACAGCAGCAATAGTCAAACTCGATGCCCTGACCGATCCGGTTCGGTCCACCGCCCAGAATGACGACCTTCTTGCGGTCAGAAGGGCGGGCCTCGCATTCAACCTCGCCCATCATCGGGGCCTCATAGGTGGAATACATGTAGGGCGTCTGCGCCTCAAACTCGGCGGCGCATGTGTCGATACGCTTGAATACGGCCGCAACCCCAAGGTTTCGACGGGCACGGCGAACATTGTCTTCGTCACGACCGGTCAGATTGCCCAGACGCGCATCGGTAAAGCCCAGCATCTTCAGCTTGCGAATGCCGTCTTCGGTCAGCGGCAGGCCGTCTTTGCGCAGCTGGCTTTCGGCTTCGATGATCTCGCGGATGCGAGCCAGGAACCACGGGTCGAACTTTGTGACACCGAATATTTCATCGTCAGTCAAACCGTGGCGCATGGCCTGCGCAATGGTGCGCAAACGGTCCGGAGTCTGCTGACTGATCGCCTTGATCACAGCCGCCTTGTCGTCCGCTTCGTCCCAGACGCCAACATTCAGACCGGGGATTTCAATCTCATCAAACCCGGTCAGCCCGGATTCCATCGAGGCCAGCGCCTTTTGCATCGATTCGTGGATCGTGCGACCGATAGACATTGCCTCACCCACCGACTTCATCGCGGTGGTTAGGTAGGGTTCAGAGCCGGGGAATTTCTCAAAAGCGAATTTCGGGATCTTGGTGACCACATAGTCGATGGTCGGTTCAAACGACGCAGGCGTGACCTTGGTGATGTCATTGTCCAACTCGTCCAGCGTATAACCGACGGCCAGTTTCGCGGCGATCTTGGCAATCGGGAAACCGGTTGCTTTCGACGCCAGCGCCGAGGACCGCGACACGCGCGGGTTCATCTCGATCACGACCATGCGGCCATCATCGGGGTTGATCGCCCATTGTACGTTCGAACCGCCGGTTTCGACGCCGATCTCGCGCAGCACGGCGATCGAGCCGTTGCGCATGATCTGGTATTCCTTGTCGGTCAGCGTCAGGGCAGGGGCCACGGTGATTGAGTCACCGGTATGCACGCCCATCGGGTCTATGTTCTCGATTGAACAGACGATGATGGCATTGTCCGCTTTGTCGCGGACGACCTCCATTTCGAATTCTTTCCAGCCCAGCAGCGATTCATCTACCAGAATCTGGTTTACCGGCGAGGCGTCCATGCCGGTACGGCAGAAGTGGATATAGTCCTCGCGATTGTAAGCCACACCACCGCCAGTGCCTCCCATGGTAAAGGCGGGGCGGATGATCGCGGGCAGGCCGATGTCCTCCAGATCGCCCAATGCGATTTGAACGCCTGCATCCAGATCGGTGCTACCGTCTTCGCGTTTGGGGGCGGTGACGATTGTGGCTTTTGGATTCTCGATGCCCAGCCGGTCCATCGCTTCGCGGAACAATTTGCGGTCTTCGGCCATTTCGATGGCGTCGCGGGTCGCGCCAATCATTTCGACGCCGAATTTCTCCAGCACACCCATCTCTTCCAGCGCCAGCGAGGTGTTCAGGCCGGTTTGCCCGCCCATGGTGGGCAGCAGGGCGTCGGGGCGTTCTTTCTCGATGATCTTGGCGACAACCTCGGGCGTGATCGGCTCGATATAGGTCGCGTCGGCCAAACCGGGGTCGGTCATGATCGTGGCAGGGTTCGAATTCACCAGAATGACCCGATAGCCTTCTTCGCGAAGCGCCTTGCAGGCCTGAGCGCCGGAATAGTCGAACTCACAGGCCTGACCGATGACAATGGGGCCCGCCCCGATGATCATGATCGACTGAATGTCGGTTCTTCTCGGCATGGCCTTGTTCCTTCGATTGTCCGCGAGTCAGGGCACCGCCCATGCGCCCAAATTGTCCTGCGTTATAGGGACCGCGCGAAAAGGTGCAAGAGGGATCGGAATCAGGAACGAAATTGCCGCTTTCCCCTCTTTCCCTTAACAGCGTATTCTCTATACCGCGCAGCACGACAAATGAGGATGCACGTGCGTATTCGTTTCGATCAGGGACCAGCCGGGCGAGGAACCCGGTTTGAGTGTCCGTCTCAGCTCATCCGCGCAGACAATGCGGAAGACGTGCCGCAGGCTTTGGCAGCGCTGGATGAGGCGCGCGCGCAGGGTGGTTGGCTGGCCGGATATGCCAGCTATGAGCTTGGGTACGTCCTGGAGCCGCGCCTGGCGAAACGCCTGCCCGAAAAACGACGCCTGCCATTGCTGTGTTTTGGGGTTTACGATGCGCCGGACCGGTGCGCTTTGCCAACAGCAGACGGTGAGCTAACCGGGTTTGAGCCGTGTTGGGACGAAGCCCGATACACGCAGGCCTTTCAAACCGTTCACGATGCGATTGGCGCGGGTGACATTTATCAGGCCAATCTGACCTTTCCGATAGACATAACTTTTAAGGGCAGCAGTGGCGGCTTGTATGCTGCGCTGGCGGCCAATCAACCCGTTGGGCATGGTGCGCTGGTTGAACAGGATGGTTTGCCTGATCTGCTGAGCCGTTCGCCCGAACTGTTCTTTCGCACCGACGCCGATGGCCGTATCGAGACACGGCCCATGAAGGGTACTCAGCCGCGTAGCGAAGACATGGCCGAAGATGCCCACCGCCGAGCCTTCCTGACTACGGATGAAAAGAACCGGGCGGAAAACCTGATGATTGTCGACCTGCTGCGCAACGATATCAGCCGCGTTGCACTTGCCGGATCGGTAAAAGTACCCGAACTGTTCAAGGTCGAAACCTATGCCACAGTGCATCAGATGGTCTCGCTGGTGCGGGCGCAACTGCATCTGGGCGTGGGGCTATCCGATATCCTGACGGCGCTGTTTCCTTGTGGCTCTATTACAGGCGCACCAAAAATCCGCGCGATGGAAATCCTGTCCGAGTTGGAGCCCTGGCCGCGTGATGCCTATTGCGGCACCATTGGTTGGGCCGCGCCGGATGGCCGATCCGAATTCAACGTGGCGATCAGGACCTTGATGGTTGAAGACGGGAAGGCCACCCTGAATGTCGGAGGTGGCGTCATTTGGGACAGTACCGCCCCATCTGAATATGAGGAGGCGCTATGGAAAGCCCGCTTCGCGCACCAACTGAACCTGATTTCCGTCTGATCGAAACGCTGGCTTTTCGGCCCGGGCAAGGTTTCGTTCGGTTGGCTCGTCATCTGGGGCGCATGGCGCGTTCTGCCAAAACCTTTGGAATTCCGTTTAGCGCGGAAATTGCCGCCCGGATGTTGAATGCCGCGCGCGGGGATTCCCCGCTAAGATGCCGTTTGACGCTGGATACCGCAGGCCAATTCGATCTGACGACAGGCCCATTGGCTAAAAACCCGGATCTCTGGAGATTAGCCATTTCAGACATCCGGCTGACCGCATCCGACATCTGGTTGCGCCACAAATCCACCCGGCGTGCTGTCTACGACACTGCTCGCGCGTCAATACCGACGGGTGTCGACGAATTGGTCTTCCTCAATGAGCGTGACGAGCTTTGTGAAGGCACAATCACCAACCTTTTTCTGGAAATGCCAGATGGCCGCTACCTGACACCTTCATTATCCAGCGGGGTATTGCCAGGGATCTTGCGCGAAGAATATTTGGAAAACAAACGGGTTACCCAAGCCACACTGTCCTTGACTGATCTTCGGGATGCGCAAATGGTCCATGTAGGGAATTCCCTGCGAGGATTGATCCGGGCGGAGCTTGCAGTAACGTGAACAGACAAAGCAATTGGTCCGAGACATCGGCCATGCAGCACCGCTTGAGACTGGAATTCGGGCTTTTTTTCATCGCCGTTCCGGTAGTGATTGCGGTATTTTTTCCACCGGACTGGATGTTCCCATCACTGTTCACCTTTACCGCCATCGGGATTGTGCTGCTGCATTTTACGCCGGGCTTTGCTTGGGCTGAGTTGCGTTACAACTGGCGCAATTGGTCGTGGCGCGAGCTTGCTGTCTTTGCTGTCGCCATGATCGCGATTTGTTCGGCTTTGGTTCTGATCACGCGACCAGGTGCTGCGTTCTCACTTTTGCTGAACCATCCAAAATTGTTGGCGTTCATCTGGATCGGCTATCCCCTGGCCTCGGCCCTTCCCCAAGAGCTATTGTTTCGATCCCTGTTTTTTCGACGCTACCGGTCGATCCTGCCCAATGGTCGAGCGGTCTATCTTCTGAACGCGGGATTGTTCTCGCTGGCCCACCTTATGTACTGGAGCTGGATCGTCGCCATCATGACATTCGGTGGCGGGCTGTTGTTTTCCTGGGCGTACCGGCAGCGTGGCTCTTTTTTCTATGCGGTTTTGCTGCATGCGATTGCAGGTAACATCATCTTTGCGGCGGGGCTGGGCATCTATTTCTACTCGGGCAATGTGCAAAGGCCGTTTTGACGGCGCGACCCGCCTTGACTTTCCAAGCCTGACAGGGTGTATCGGCGCGACGAATTCTGCGCCCGAAGGGATATCTCCATGCACGCCTACCGCAGCCATACCTGCGCCGCACTGACTGCCGCCAATGTTGGCGAAACCGTTCGCCTGTCCGGTTGGGTGCATCGGGTCCGAGATCACGGTGGCGTCTTGTTCATCGACCTGCGCGACCACTTTGGTGTAACGCAAGTTCTGTGCGACGGCGATAGCGCCGCCTTTGCCGAGTTGGAAAAGGTGCGGTCAGAATGGTGTATCCGTATCGACGGCACCGTCAAAGCGCGTGCCGCAGATTTGGTAAACTCGAAACTGCCCACCGGTGAAATCGAGGTTTACGTGCGTGAGCTTGAGGTTCTGGGTGCCGCTGACGAACTGCCTCTGATGGTGTTCGGCGATCAGGAATACCCCGAGGAAACCCGCCTGCGCTATCGTTATCTGGACCTGCGCCGCGAGGCGATGCAGCAGAACATGACCCTGCGCTCGGATGTTGTCGCTTCAATGCGCCGCCGGATGTGGGATCTGGATTTCCGCGAGTATCAGACGCCGATCATCACGGCGTCCTCGCCCGAAGGCGCGCGCGACTTTCTGGTGCCGTCGCGCCTGCATCCCGGCAAGTTCTACGCCCTGCCGCAGGCCCCGCAGCAGTTCAAACAGCTGATCATGGTGTCAGGCTTCGACAAGTATTTCCAGATCGCGCCTTGCTTTCGCGACGAAGACCCACGTGCCGACCGCTCGCCCACCGATTTCTACCAGCTTGACCTTGAGATGTCGTTTGTCGAACAGCAAGACGTGTTCGACACCATCCAGCCCGTTCTGACTGGCGTGTTCGAAGAGTTCGGCGGCGGCCGCAAGGTCGATCAGGAGTGGCCGCAGATTTCCTACAAGGACGCGGCCCTATGGTACGGTTCCGACAAGCCGGACCTGCGCAACCCTATTAAAATGCAAGTGGTCTCTGACCACTTCCGCGATAGTGGCTTCGCGATTTTCGCGAAGCTGTTGGAGCAGGACGGCACCGAAATCCGCGCCATCCCGGCGCCCAGCGGCGGCAGCCGTAAGTTCTGTGACCGCATGAACGCGTTTGCCCAGAAAGAGGGTCTGCCCGGTATGGGCTACATCTTCTGGCGCGATCAGGGCGAAGGGATGGAAGCCGCTGGCCCGCTGGCTAAAAACATCGGTCCAGAACGTACCGAGGCGATCCGACAGCAGTTGGGTCTGGGCGTTGGCGACGCAGCGTTTTTCCTGGGTGGGAAACCCAAAGCCTTTGAAAAGGTTGCCGGCAAGGCGCGTGACGTGATTGGCGACGAACTGAACCTTACCGAAAAAGACCGGTTCGCCTTTGCTTGGATTGTCGATTTTCCTATCTACGAGCAGGACGAAGAAACCGGCGCGATCGATTTTGAACACAATCCGTTCTCGATGCCGCAAGGCGGTATGGAGGCGCTGCAAGGCAACCCGCTGGATGTGCGCGGTTATCAGTACGATCTGGCCTGTAACGGGTATGAGCTGGTCTCGGGCGCGATCCGGAACCACAAGCCTGAGATTATGCTGAAGGCGTTTGAGCTGGCCGGATACGGTGAGGATGAGGTCAAATCCCGCTTTGGCGCGCTCTTCAGTGCTTTCCACTACGGTGCCCCGCCACACGGTGGTTGCGCTGCAGGGATCGACCGTATCGTGATGTTGCTGGCTGATGAAGCCAACATCCGAGAGGTCATGATGTTCCCGATGAACCAGCGCGCCGAGGACCTGATGATGGATGCCCCGTCTGATCCGACTTCGGATCAGTTGATGGAACTGGGCCTCAGGATCATCCCGCAGGAGTAATACCAACCGCCCGCCTTGTGCGGGCGGTTCGCGTTCAGGAGTAGCGGACTGACAGATGTTGCCGCTGCCCGATGCATGTGCACCGGTCTCAAGAAATTAACACACCCGGGGGTCAATCCAGCGGATTTGCTATGTTCCGACGGTTGCTGCGAATGCTCTTAGCGGCGTGGCGAGTCTGACGGTACATCCAGATGCAAAGGATCGCGGAGGTTATGAAATAGGCGGTCAGCATGTCAGATCGCCTCTTGCCGCTCCAGCCGATCCTGCACTAATCCGGCAACCCTTGCGGCTTGCGCCGTTACGGGGCTGCCCTTTGCGCGCGACTGGGCAAGCTCATGGGCGGCTTCGGCAAGAACTGCATCTTCTGCATCCCTTGCGACGCTTTGCAGGAACTGTGCAACATAATCCAATGTGTGCTGATCGGTGGGGCCGGTCAGTACATCGGCGATATGCGCCATATCATCCTGATAGGCGAGTGGGTCCGGGCGAACGATATCCTCTCTGACGGCATTCAGATCGCCAGGACGGCGATCTTCGGGCAACAATTCAAGAATGGTTCTTTGGAAATAGGCGACAGATGTCAGTGGTTTTGCCAGAAACCCGTCTGCACCTGCGCGCAGGGCTAACGCCCGGGCGTTGTCGTCCCCTGACAAGCCAATGATGGCGCCAATACGCGGCACGGCATGAGTCAGTTCGGCGATCAGGTCGGCGCCTGAACCATCCGGTAGTCCCATATCGGCGATCAGGACCGAAGGGCGGTAGATTTGCAGATGCCGCCGTGCCGATTTCAAACAATCTGCCCGCCGGATACGCGCGCCGCTGTGCAGGCACATCAATCGAATTGCATCGCAGGCATAGCGGCTGTCTTCGACCACAAGAATGGTCTGGCCCAACAGCGGCCGCATCTTGGTGGGCAGGGCCGGAGAGGCGAAAGGTCCCGAATCGTCCATGGCAGAACTCCTGTTTAGCAGATGCCTCACGCTAGGAACTTCTGGCTAATACAGGGTTAACGTGCGCTTTGGCCCACTTGCCCTTCGATCCGACAGCCCCCATAAGCGCGGCAACGCAGAATGAAGGAGAGTTTCATGATCGGTCGCCTGAACCATGTAGCCATTGCCGTTCCCGACCTCGAAGCCGCGTCGGCCCAGTATCGCAACGCTTTGGGCGCCAAGGTCGGCGCGCCGCAGGACGAGCCAGATCATGGGGTCACAGTGGTGTTCATCGAACTTCCCAACACCAAGATCGAGCTCCTGTACCCTCTGGGTGAGAACAGCCCGATCAACGGGTTTCTGGAAAAGAACCCATCAGGTGGCATCCATCATGTCTGCTATGAGGTCGAAGATATCATCGCAGCCCGTGATCATCTGAAAGAGACTGGCGCGCGTGTTCTGGGTTCAGGCGAGCCCAAGATCGGCGCGCATGGCAAGCCGGTATTGTTCCTGCATCCGAAGGATTTCAACGGCTGTCTGGTCGAGCTGGAACAGGTCTGAAGCTGATGACAATCACCGCCGCTCTGGTTTTGTTCGCAGTCATTTGGTTTCTGACCCTGCTGATTGTTCTGCCAGTTCGCATCAAGACGCAGGGTGATCTGGGCGATATTGTTCCGGGCACTCACGCGGGTGCACCGGAAGTCCATCACATGAAGAAAAAGTTGTGGATCACCACCGGGATTTCGGTGGTGTTATGGGGGATCATTGCGGCCATTATCATCTCGGGTGTGATCAGCATTCGGGACTTCGATTGGTTGAACCAGTTGGAGCCCCGCGATTAACTCAGGGTCGGTTATCTGACAGGCCGTGGTAGATATGGGTGAACGTCGCCGCGCCAAGGATCGGGATCAGCAGGTTGACCAGCGGAACCGAAAGGGGGATTGCCATAAGGATGCCTGCGACCCAGATGGTTGTCGCATGTTTTGCCCGCAGCTTTTTTGCGCCTTCACGACCCAACCTGCGCATGGCTGCCAGGGTGAAGTATTCTCGCCCCAGAAGAAATCCGTTCATACCCCAGAAAATGAACAGCGCGAATGGCGCAAAAAACGCATAAAGGATCAAAGCCAGCAGGTTGGCGACAATCAGGACACCCAAAAAGCTGAGCGTATCCTGTAGCGCGTCGCCAAAAGGAATACGCTTCGCGGGCGCGAGGTCGGGGTAGTGTTGATCCTCAACCGCCTGTGCGACCTCATCCAGAAACATCGATGTGATGGCCGAGGCAACAGGCACCATCAGAAATACCGACAAGATCATCATCAGCAGGAAAGACGAGACGCTGAGCAGATCATTCAGCCATGTCACCTCACCCAATATCGGCAGAGTGGCCTGTTCACCGACCAACACGTTGATCAGCCACAGGAATCCGGCGTAGGCAGCGACCAGCAGTGTGAATGTCAGACCGACGCCCAAAAGCAGAACCTTGCGGAACCGGGGGTCGCCGATCTGGCCAAGTGCTTGCAGAAATGACTGGATGATGATCATTCCGAAACCCATCGGGTCAGCGCCGTCACATCTGGGCGCGGTCGCTCTGGTGGCGCATTGCCCTCGGTTGCGATGTGGATGAAACCCGCAATCTTCTCGCTGTCAGCCAAGCCCAATCCTTGCGTGCAGAAACTGCGGTCATGGGATTGCCAGCCGGACAGCCAGTTCGCACCCCATCCTGCAGCCAGCGCGGCGTTCAGCAATGCCAGACAAACGGCGCCCGCCGAATAGGTCTGCTCAATCGCTGGAATCTTGTCAGACGGTTTCTGCACTTCGATGACAGCAACGGCCAGATGACCCATGTCGAACTGGCTGCGTGCCCTGGCGATATCCTCGGGGCTTTTGCCCAACGCCTTGCCGCAGGTTTCGGTGAGATCAGCTAGGCGTTTCATCGCGCCCTGCTCGATAACAATAAATCGCCAGGGCTCAAGCTTTCCATGGTCCGGGCTACGTGCGGCGGCGGTCAGCAAAGGTATCAATTCGTCCCTTCTTGGGGCCGGTGCCACCAGCGTTTTGGCCGGGCGGGAACGGCGCGCGTGCAGAAAGTCCAGCGCGGCTTGGTTCTTCAGGGACATATGTTAACTTTCTTCACATGGGCGGTTTGTATGTTGGGGAGATGTCGCCCCGTTTCAAGGGCAAACTGCCTTTTGAAGCATATCAATTTCAACTGTAATTTCTGCACAGGTATCGTGTGCCCGGATCGGCACAGCCGCGTGGCGCCTACAAGCCAGATCGATCGGTTTCGCGTATCTGGTAAACGCCTTCGGGCAGGTCCAGTGCGGCGGCCAGATCACGAACCTGCTCGGGAGACAGAGTGATTTTCTGAATCTGATCTGTTCGCGGGTCCAACTGCTCGAGCGTGACGCATTCGGCGAAGTTGTTGATGACGACATCCTCTTGCAAAGGCTTTGCGCCTTCGTCCACCAGCGTAATGACCGTCGAGTCGAATTCGTGTTCAATTGAAAACATATCGGCAGAGTGCCGGGCCAGAGATCGCAATGCAACCCATCGCAGGCGCATTCGACTGTGGCCCAGCCAGGTTAGGCGCGCTATGCTTGTCTGCCGGCAGGTTGAGTGAAAGGAATGTAAATGCACCGTCTTGCCCTGTTGCTGGTGTTGCTGTTGGCGGCGTGTGCGACCCATTCGATGATGGTCGTCCCGGCCACACAATGGCAGCCAAAAGACCCGGCGCTGCAGGAAAAGGCGCGCGTGTTGAGGCAGGTCAGCCGCTCTGTAGGAGAAGCCGCCGCTCGGGAATGTCGCCGCCGCTTGCGATCTGCCAATTGTGATTTCGTGATTCTGGTCGATCCCTCCTCTAAAGCCCCTGCTAATGCGTTCCTGACATTGGACGAGGATGGGCGACCGCTGATCATTTTCACACAACCGATGATCGCTTCGGCGCAGAACGCAGAGGAGATGGCCTTTGTCATGGGGCATGAAGTTGCCCACCATATTCTGGGTCACATCGCCCGACAGGCCGAGAATTCGAGAGAGAGTGCGCGGATATTCGGCGAACTCGCCCGTGAGCAGGGGAAAGACGACGCAGGGGTAGAGAGCGCGCAAGCGCTGGGAGCAGAGGTTGGCGCGCAGAATTACACGCGCGAGTTCGAACTGGAGGCAGATCGGCTGGGGACAAAAATCACTCATGCGGCGGGATATGACCCACTGGTCGGGATGGTTTTCTTTCAGCGTATCCCCGATCCTGGTGACCGCTTTCTGGCAACGCATCCGCCTAATGCAAAACGGGTCGAGGTGGTATTACAAACCGCGCGTCAGCTGGGGCTGAGGTGATGAGCGGATTGAACCGTCTAGGCGTTGTACTCAGCGATCGAGGATCGAAATACGCCGTGACGGGCGCGCGGGTCATTACTCGTTCGGATGTTGATGCGGTACTGGCCGAGCTGAAATCCGACAAAACCTATGCCAAGGCGACCCACAACACCTGGGCCGCAACTTTGCCGGCTGGTGCGCTCAAGGCAGATGATGGGGAATCCGGAGCCGCAATGGTCATTCTGCGGATGATGGAGCGCGCCGGGCTCACCGATCATGTCATCATCGTGACCCGTTGGTACGGTGGCAAGAAACTGGGCGGAGACCGGTTCCGTCGTGTGCAGGATGCCACGCGGGCCTATCTTGACCAGCTGGAAACAGATCATTGACCTGAGTCAAAGGCGTTCTCGGCGGCATGGGTTACCTTTTTTCTCGTGTGAAACGAAAAGGAAGCCGCATGTCTGACCGTAAAACGCTGCGACGTCACGCCGATCTTTTGGACAGGATGGCCACAACGCTGGGCGTTGATTTGCAAGAAGTCGCCATCGGGGGGACTTTGCGGTTCGATGAAATATCGGACGCTGTGCTGCGCTGCACCGAATGCCCCAATCCGGGTCACTGCGAAACGTATCTGGCCCAAAACTCAGCAACGCCCAAGGCACCCGAGTACTGTCGCAATCATGAGTTGCTGAGCAGGTTGTTATCGTAACATCAGGATGATGTCTTGCTGCAACTCGGACAGATCATGACCCACCTCCGGCTTGCGCTGCGGATGGCTGAGGCGACGGGAACCGACCTGACGACCGCGCATCGCGATGGGCGTCTGAGCCAGCAGGACTGGGCTGAGATGATCCAGCTTTGCCGTGGATGTGAGTGGGCGAACGCCTGCCCGGACTGGTTGAATGAGAATGAAACTGCCGAGCAGGCCCCCTGCACTTGTCCAAACCGGCACAGATACGCCGCCCTGAAGGTCGTAAACCATGAGTAAACAAATGCTTCCGGGACAATTGGGTGAGATCGAAGAACACTTTTGGCTGACCCGTTCAGTCGCGCGTTGTATGGGGATTTCTCTGTCCGAGGCTATGGCCGAGAACAAACTGTCTCCTTACGATTATGCGCAGATGGTGACCCGCTGCCGTGGGGCAGCCTGCAACGAACACTGTCAGATCTGGCTGGCCGCACAGCAGGCGCAGGCAGCCACCGCCCCCGAATTCTGTGTTAATGCTGAGGTGTTGAACAGCCTTACCTAACGTCAGAGTTTTGCGTGCGTCCCATCGCACAAGGGCGGTTTTGCGCTGTGTTTGCAGCCACAAAAGAAGACTTTTTTACTGGCCTCGGCGGTGTATTTTACAGGTTCGAATGCGGTGCCCTTATGCGAACCATCGCAGAAGGGTTGGCGCTGAGATTTTCCGCAGGCGCACCAGAAATAGGTTTTTCCTTCGGTCACTTCGATTGGATATGGCGATTTCTGCGCAATCGTCGGTGCGTCTGACATGTGGCTACTCCGTCTTTGGCTGATGTCGAAGACAGAGTTTAGAGCGCTTCAGCAAAAAGGATAGCCCGGCTTTGACAACCCGTTTTCCAGCATGGTTTCGCCTTAATTCACAACAACGTTATCGATTCGGTTGCCATATGAAAATCTTGGTCTTATTCTAATACCGGCCCCGAAAAACTGGGCAATATCAGAAAAGTAATAGAGGATTGATGGACATGAAACTGAAATTTGCTGCTATCTGCGCCACAGCCGTTGTATTGACTGCATGCTCGCAGCAAGAGGAGCCGACCCCGGTCTACATCCAACCCGACTATGACAAGTACGGAACACCCAGCTGCTCGGCAGGCTATGAACTGGCCACAACCGAAGCAGGCCAGACCGTATGTAACCCGGTCGCTCAATAAGCATTCCGCGGGTGGTCCCTTTTGGGACCGCCCGCACATTCCCGATGCAGAATGCCGCCCGAGAGGCGGTTTTTTCTTGCCTTTCTGCTGCGGGTCGCGAACGTCATCTTTCAGAAAGACTGATCGGAAAGACGTATGCGCAAACTCTATGACCACCTGAAAGATCGTACCCGTTGGAGCTGGCAAGGCCTGTCCGCCACCTGGCAGCAGGAGTACTCGTTTCGTGCATGGGTCTGGGCAAACCTGATCTCGGCTCTGCTGGCGGTGTCGCTGCCGCTGGGCACGACCGAAAGGGCATTGATCCTAGCGCTTGGTATCCTGGTGCTAGTGGCCGAACTGTTCAATACGGCCATCGAACGCGCGGTGGATCATACGTCAACGGACCACCATACCTTGGCCGGGCAGGCCAAGGATGCAGCAAGCGCTGCTGTGGCTTTGTCTGCCGTTGCCGGATGTGTGGCCTGGGTTGTGATTCTGGTCGGCCTGTTTCAGGCGTAGAGGCATTCCCTAAGCCGAAGGGCGCAATCGTCCCCACAGATCGTACTCACCAGCCTCGTCCACCTCGACAGTAACGATATCCCCGGTTTTCAAGCCCTCAAAGCCTTCATCGATAAACAGGTTGCCATCGATCTCGGGCGCGTCGGATTTGGTGCGGCAAGTCGCAGCCTCGCCATCCACCTCGTCCACGATGACCTCAATGGTTTGACCGACCTTCGCAGCCAGCTTGGCCTCGGAGATGGCCTGAGCTTTCTCCATGAACCGCTCCCAACGGTCTTGCTTGACCTCGGATGGAACATGATCCGGAAGGTCGTTCGACCGCGCGCCATCGACATTTTCATATTGAAAACAGCCGATCCGATCCAGTTGAGCCTCATCCATCCAGTCCAGCAAGGTTTGGAATTCGGCCTCGGTTTCCCCGGGATAACCCACGATGAAGGTCGAGCGCAGGGTGATATCGGGGCAGGTCGCACGCCATGCTGCAATCTCGTCCAGAGTTTTGGCGCCCGCGGCCGGGCGGGCCATGCGTTTCAACACATCCGGATGCGCATGTTGGAATGGGATGTCGAGATAGGGAAGCACGTTGCACCCTGCGTCCGCCATCAGTGGAATCAAATCGCGCACATGTGGATAGGGATAGACGTAATGCAGACGCACCCAGGCGTCGAACTGACCCAGTTCTCGTGCCAGATCGGTGATATGGCTGCGCACCTCACGGTCTTTCCACGGATTGACGTCATATTTGCGATCCAACCCGTAGGCAGAGGTATCCTGCGAGATCACCAGCAATTCCCGCACGCCGTTGTCGACCAGCTTCTCGGCCTCACGCAGCACTGCATGTGCCGGTCGGCTGGCCAGTTTGCCGCGCATGTCGGGAATGATGCAGAACTTGCACTTGTGATCGCAGCCCTCGGAAATCTTGAGATAGCTGTAGTGGCGCGGTGTCAATTTCACACCTGAGGCAGGTAGCAGGTCTACAAACGGGTCGGGGTCCGGAGGCACGGCGCTGTGAACTGCATCCAGCACCTGTTCATACTGATGCGGCCCGGTGACTGCCAGAATGCGCGGGTGATGTTCCCGGATGTAATCCGGTTCCGCCCCCAGACAGCCTGTCACGATGACCTTGCCATTCTCGACCAATGCCTCGCCGATGGCGTCCAGAGACTCGGCTTTTGCGCTGTCCAGAAACCCGCAAGTGTTCACAATAACGGCATCAGCGCCCGCATAATCCGGCGAGATACCATAGCCCTCGGCGCGCAACCGCGTCAGTATACGTTCGCTGTCGACCAAGGCTTTGGGACAGCCCAGCGACACCATTCCAAGTGTTGGCTGGCCGCGGCGCGGTGTCTCGGATATCCGGGCCTCAGGGGCCAGATCCGGGCGGAGGTTCGGTGGGTTTGTGCTCATTGCGGGGCGTATAGAGGGGAAAGCTTCCCCTTGCAAATTTTGCCCGCACAGGGCTGAATCTGAATCAGAGCAGATAAGCCGGAAAGGCACGATTATATCATGAAATGGCTATTTCGTATCCTGTTCATTCTCGTCGCCGCCTTCGGGTTGGTGATTGGAGCTTTGTTGCTGATGCCGGGCGACAAGCTGGCGGCGATTTTGGCCGAGCAGGTTAAGGCGCAGACAGGGCGCGATCTTGAGCTGTCGGGTGACGTCAAATTGTCCTTTTGGCCGGTTCTGGGAATGGAAACTGGTCCCGTGACCTTTGGCAATGCCCCTTGGGCTGGACCCGAACCGATGCTCAGCGCCCAAAGTCTGGCGGTGGGGGTCGATGCTTCGGCGCTGTTGTCGGGGGATATCCGGATCAAGAGGGTGCTTGCCGACAACCCGGTTCTTCGGCTGGAGCGCGCAGACGGGCGTGGGAATTGGGAACTGCACCAACCCGGCAATTCTTCGGAGACGGGTTCCTCGGCGCAAACTGTTGATAGCCGACCCATCACGCTCGAACGGTTGGAGTTGACCAATGCCCGCCTGATCTATCTTGAAAACGGCGCAGTCAGCATGGACTTCGCCGATGTCGACCTTTCAGCCCGCTGGCCCGATGTAACGGCTCCGATGGAAATGCAAGCCAGCATGTCTGTCCCCGGAGGCACCGTCGCTGTGGATCTGAACATCCCCGACTTGCCTGCCTTTTCCAGCGGTGTTGTCACACCTCTGGAACTCAGTCTCACGGCACCCGGCGGGGACATACAATATGCCGGTCGGGTAAATCTGGCCGGCGAATTGGATGGCAAAACCACTATCACGGCAAAGGATACACACAAGATGCTGGCCGCCTTTGGTCAGGGCGGCGTCGCTGTGCCCGAGGGGCTGGGGCAGGTTGCGAATGTCTCAGGGCAGATGACCTATACCCGGGACGGGCGGATTTCATTGCGGAACATGATCGCTGTTTTGGATCAAAACCGGCTTGAGGGCGAAGCGGATATCCAGATTTCCGATCCACCCAGGATCACCGCACGCCTGAACGCGGGTGATCTAGATTTGTCGAAATTCGGTGGAAGCGATACTTCAGACGTTGGATCTGAGGTCGAGGGTTGGTCAAAAGCCCCCATTGACGCATCATTTCTTGCGTTGGCAAACGGAACGATCCGGCTGCAGGCCAATTCGATTGCCGTTCCGGGGATGCGTTTTGGCAAAAGCGACCTGACGCTCGGCCTTGACCGTTCGCGGGCGGTGCTGAAGATGCATCCGGCTTCGTTGTTTTCGGGTCAGTTGAATGGTCAGGTGGTTGCCAACAATCGCAACGGTCTGTCTGTCGGTGGAAATCTGAAAGCCGACAATATCGATATTAAAGAAGCCCTTGAAACGCTTGGGGATATCAAGCGCCTGTCGGGCACCGGATCGGGTAATATTGAGTTTCTCGGTGTTGGTCAGAGCGAAAATCAAATCATGCGGTCTCTTAGTGGTAAGGGTAACATCGAGGTCGGTAAGGGGGTCATTTCCGGGCTGGATCTCGATAACCTCATGGGCCGTGGTAAGGGATCAGGTGGCACGACGGTATTCAATAGCCTCACCGCCAGCTTTACGATTCAAAATGGCGATCTCAACAACAAGGATCTGTTGATGAAGCTGGATAATTTCCGCGCCGATGGTACCGGACGGATCGGGCTGGGTGCGCGCGATATCGATTATCTGTTCACGCCGGTCGCGCTGCGCGCCAACTCGGGGCAGGGGATATCGGTGCCGGTCCGAATCAAAGGCCCCTGGAGCAATCCGTCGATCAAGCCGGACCTCACCAAAGTCATTGAGGCAGCAGCCGAAGGTAAGGTCAAAGAGCTGGAAGATGATGCCAAGAAGCAGGTTCTGGAAAAGGTTGGAAAAGAACTGGATACTACCGTCACAGACACCGATCAGATCGAAGACGCGCTGAAAGATAAGCTGGAGGAAGAGGCCAAGAAAAGTCTGCTCAAGCTGTTCGGCGGCGATTGAATTGAATACAGAACGAAGGGCGCTTCACCGGACGCCCTTCTTTGAATTTCTTAGATTGTCTGATCGTAGTCGCCCACGCCGGGCTCGGTGCGAATAACAGCGTCGATATCGGCGAAAATCGCCCGCAATTCATCCTCGCTTTCGCTGCTTTCACAGACCACGACCAGATTGGGCGTATTAGACGACGCGCGCACCAATCCCCAACTGCCATTATCCAGAATGACACGTGCGCCATTGACGGTCACAACCTCTTTGATCGCGCGGCCCGCAAAGCTTTCTCCTGCGTCGGCCTTTGCGACCAATTTATCGACCAGACGTTTCAGAATATCGTATTTTTCGGTATCAGCAGCGTAAGGTGACATGGTGGGTGTCGACCATGTCTTGGGCAGTGCTTTCCGCAGGTCCGACATGCTCTGGCTCGGGTTGCGGTCCATCAGCTTGCAGATTTCCACGGCCACGCGCATCCCGCAGTCATACCCGCGCCCGACCGGTTCAGCCAGAAAGTAATGACCCGATTTCTCAAACCCGGCAAGCGCGCCGATCTCCTTTACCCGGCGTTTCATATGGCTGTGGCCGGTCTTCCAGTAATCGGCCTTGACACCCAGGGCCTTCAATTCAGGGTCACTGGCGAACAGCCCGGTGGATTTCACGTCGGCCACAAAGGTTGAACCCGGATACAGTTTGGCCAGATCACGGGCCATGATGACGCCAACCTTGTCGGCGAAAATCTCTTCACCTTCATCGTCCACGACGCCACAACGGTCCCCATCACCGTCAAATCCCAGTGCCAGATCGGCACCGCTGGCTTTGACCGAAGCAGCCATATCGTGCAACATTTCCATCGCTTCGGGGTTCGGGTTGTAGTTGGGGAATGTGTAATCCAGACGTGTGTGGCTGGGCACGACCTCGACCCCGATCCGCTCAAAGAGCTCGGGTGCGAAGGCGGCGGCAGTTCCATTACCGGTGGCGCAGACCACTTTCAACGGACGGGACATTTTGAAATCACCGACCAGATCGTCGAGATAGGCCTCTTTCACCCCATCAACAAATTTATACGATCCGCCCGGGCGTGCGACGCCTTCGCCATTCAATACGATATCGCGCAGTTCCGACATCTCATCCGGACCATGGGTCAGGGGGCGGTCGAAGCCCATTTTTACACCGGTCCAGCCGTTGGGGTTGTGGCTGGCGGTGACCATCGCAACTGCGGGCACATCCAAGTGAAACTGCGCGAAATACGCCATCGGGCTGAGCGCCGGGCCGATATCCTTGACCTGAATACCAGCTTGCATAAGCCCCAGCATCAGCGCGTTTTTGATCGACAAAGAATAGTCGCGATAGTCATTACCGACCGCAATGACCGGTTCAATCCCGCGTTTGTGCATCTGGGTACCCAGACCCAGACCAAGGGCGGTCATGCCCGGCAGATTGATCTCATCGGGGTATTTCCAGCGCGCGTCATATTCCCGGAACCCGGTGGGTCTGATCATCGGATCGCGCAGAAAGCTCCAGGTGTTCGGCGTTACCTCGGGGAGGGGTTTAGTCATTACAAATCTCAATCGTTAAATCTGAATGGGGTTTTCTTTGGCGAGCGCATCGAAGCGCATCAAAGTGTCAATGAGGTCGCCCATTTGGTCGAGGTAAATCATGTTGGGACCATCACAGGGTGCGTTATCTGGATCCTGGTGGGTTTCCATGAAAACAGCAGCCGCGCCAACTGCAACTGCTGCACGCGCCATCACAGGTGCAAATTCTCGCTGCCCACCGGATGAGCCACCTTGCCCGCCGGGCTGCTGTACCGAATGGGTGGCGTCCATCACAACCGGATAACCAGTTTTTGCCATTTGCGGCAAAGAACGCATGTCAGCAACCAACGTGTTGTAGCCAAACGATGTGCCGCGCTCAGTTAGCAGGATATTTTGATTTCCTGTGCTCTCAATCTTGGAAACGATATTGGGCATTTCCCAGGGCGCAAGAAACTGTCCCTTCTTGACGTTGATAACAGCACCTGAATTGCCAGCAGCCAGCAACATATCCGTTTGGCGGCATAGGAAAGCGGGGATCTGGAGGACGTCAACCGCCTCGGCAGCAATCGCGCATTGGGCTTCAGTATGTACATCAGTCAGGACGGGAATACCCATCGTCTTGCGGATGTCGTCCAACACCTGCAATCCGGAATCGATACCCAAGCCGCGCTTGCCGGACAATGATGTCCGGTTTGCTTTGTCATATGAGGCCTTGAAGACATACTGCGCCCCGGCGGCGTCGCAGGCCTCTTTCATGGTGCCTGCGATCATCTGGGCATGATCGGCAGTCTCAAGCTGGCAGGGGCCAGCGATGATGGTCAGCGGAAGGTCGTTGCCAACCGTCAGATCGGCGATTTTTACATGTTTCATGAGTCTTACGAGGATACCTGTTCACGAAGGACCGACGCAGTAAGCGAGATCATCAGGTAGATACCAGCAAATAACAGGAAAGCCAAAATCGTATTTTCGAACTTGCGCGGATAACTGGGTTCCTGGCTTGGGACCGGATTCACCGAGACGGTCAGATAGCGTACTTTTCGGTTGGCTTCGGTTCGTGTGGATTCCATTTGCTGCATTGCCGTTTGCAGCATCATGTCACGGGCCGCTAGGTCGGCTTGTGCCATCTGAATTCGGACGCTTAAACGCGCAAGCGAGTTTTCGCCCGCCGAGGCATCCAGCATCTCGGCATTCAACTCTGCTAAAACCGCCTCAAGCCGTTCGATATCCGCGCGGGTACCCTCTACCTTGGCACTGTTGGGGCGCGAGTTATCGAGAAGGGCGGCCAGTTGAAGTTCTCTGTCCTGTAGCTCAATTTCAAACTGATCGATCCTGCCGCGCAGGCTGGCGATCACGCTTTGCGGGTCGAGTACGGCCCCCTGCAACTGCAGTTCGATCAGGTCTTCCTGCGCCTGTCTGCGTGCCTCTTGCGCGGCCTCAAAACTCGACAGAGCGTCGCGCATCTGGTCTTCGCGTTTCAATTCGGTCAGACCATTAATCCGCTCTTCAGCGTAGGATATAAGCCGTTTGGACCAATCGACTGAAATTTCGGGGCTTGGGGCTACAACCTCCATACGGATGACACCGTCGCTGGGGTCATATCCTATTGTGATCATGCGACTAAATAGTTTGTAGGCTTCTTCAAGCGTTGCATTGGCGGGCAACCGCTGGATCGGATCCATGCCATCTTGCTGAAAGAATTCGGCAAACCCGACATCCCGCTCGAGCCTTTCCAACGCGTCCTTGGATTCCAGAAACTCCTGCGTGGCAACGGAATCCTGCGCTGTGGCAAACTGGGTACCTGCCAGAAAACCACCAAAAGATGCCCCGCCACCGTCGGCTTGCAGGATCGAAAACACCGAGTCGCTGGCATACATGGGCGTTGCGACGCGATAAAAATAATATCCCACAATGAACGTAGGCAGAATGACAAAAACGGCCAATCGCGCGAACAATGCCGCAAGCTTGCGGCGGCGACGGCGGGCAATGTCTTTCTGGATTTGCCCGATCTCATATTCACGCCGTTCAGCGGGGCTGAGCTCCGGGCCGGGCAGGTTTTTCTGAGATTCTTTTGTCGTCTGAGGCAGGTTTATCTTGATGTTATCCTGCGCCGCGTCGTCACCGGTTGACTTGTTTTGTCCGGAACTCGCCAGATCCAGCAGGTTGGTGCGCTGAAACGGATCGATACCCTTTTTGCGCAACAGTCGGACCGCATCATAATCCGAGGTCGCCGCCAGCCCGTTCTTATGCGCAAGCCGCCGCGCAACACGCAATTGCCGCCCTGTAAGACCTTCGTGTTTGATTGCGTCCAACTCGGTGCCAGGCTGCTTGGCGTCGCCCTCCGCGTCCGCCCCCTGTGTCGCCTTGCGGATACGGGAAATGGCGTCCGAGCGCGCCTCGGCGGTGCCGGAACCGCGTGCCGCGCGGTCGGGATTATATTTCCTAGCCTTGGGTTTGGTAGTCATAGAGTTGCTTCGCCTCTTCCAAGGTTTCAAACATATAAAGCTGCCCGTCCACCAGAACAGCAGCCTGCCGCGCGAATTTCTCAAGAATCGAAGGGTTGTGCGATACGATCACCAATGTGGTTGTCCGCAGCTTCTCTTTCAGGATGTCGCCCGCTTTCTTGTTGAATTCCACATCGGTTGTCGAGGGCATCCCCTCGTCGATCAGGTACATGTCGAAGTCCAGAGCCAACATCAGCGCAAAGGTGAACCGTGCCCGCATCCCGGACGAATAGGTGCCAACCGGCTGACTGAAATACTCACCCAGATTGCACAACCAGCTACAATAGGCTTCGACATAATCGGGGTCCATGCCATAAATCTTGGCGATATAGCGCGCGTTCTCCAGCGCGGACAGGCGTTTGGCCACGCCGCCGGTGAAGCCCATGGGGAAGGATACCCGGCAGTCACGCCGGATTACGCCTTCATCAGGTTTCTCCAGACCCGCCATCATGTTGATCAACGTGGTCTTTCCGGTGCCGTTCGGGGCCAGAACACCAAGAGACGTACCCAGTTCAACCCGGAATGACACCCGATCCAGAATCACCTTGCGCCGTGTTCCGGTCCAGAAAGACTTACTGACATTGTCGAATTCCAGCATGTGGGGCCTGTGGTCGTTCCGTCTCAGTATGGTCCGAAGGCGTGAGTGCTACCGATCCATGTTGGCCACATTATGTCGAAATATGAAACAAATGATCAATGCGCATCCGGCGATATGACGTTGAAGTGTTGCTAATTCAGGTTTCGTTTGTGCACGAGCCGTCCATACCTATCTTGTTCAAATAGAAGTTTCGGAAACCCGATGGACCTATGATGTCGCTTACCAAGGAAATCCAAGCGTGCCGTCTGTGCACGGACAGATTTGCGCAGACCGCCACCGCGCATAAGCCGAGGCCGGTGGTCTGGTTTCGGCCCGGCGCGCGCATTTTGATTGCGGGGCAGGCGCCCGGTGCCCGGGTGCATGCATCGGGAAAGCCTTTCACCGATCCTTCGGGAGACCGGCTTCGGGACTGGTTGGGGTTGGATGAAAAGGGGTTTTACGACCAATCCCAAGTGGCGATCGTGCCGATGGCATTCTGTTTTCCTGGATATAACGAACGCAAGGCCGATCTGCCTCCGCCTCCGATATGCGGGCGCACCTGGCATGACAGGGTGATGAACGCGCTGGGCGATGTGCCGTTGACGATTCTCGTCGGGGGGCACGCGCATAAATATCATCTTGGCGCGCAATCCCCGGTCACCGAAACCGTCAGCCGTTGGCGAGACCATGCGCCGCGGGTCTTTGCCTTGCCTCACCCGTCCTGGCGCAATACGGCTTGGTTAAAGAAAAACCCCTGGTTCGAAACTGACCTGTTGCCGGTTCTGCAGCAGCGGGTGCAAGAGGTTCTGAATGACTGAGACCACCGCCCTGGATGCTGCACATGCCGCGATGCAGGCAGCCCCACAAGACGATACGGCGCGATTGCGGTTCTTTGAACGGCTTGCCGATAGCGAGTTGTTTCTGATGCTCACTGAAGAGGCCCAGGACGAGAATATTTCCCCGGAACTATTCGATGTGGCTGATGGCCGTTTCGTGCTGGTCTTCGATCTTGAGGAACGAATGGCAGAATTCGCAGGGTGTCCAGTTCCGTATGTCGCTCTGTCAGGGCGTGTTTTATCCGGAATGTTATCAGGTCAGGGGGTCGGGTTGGGCCTGAACCTCGAGACTGCGCCGTCGTCGATGTTGATCCCGGCCGAGGCGCTGGGCTGGTTGTCCAGCACGCTGCAGCACGGCCCGCAAGAGGTGCGGCAACGGTTGGCTGAATTTCACCCGCCCACAGGTTTGCCAGACAATTTGCTGACTGCGCTTGATGCCAAGCTGGCGACGGCGGCAGGCCTCGCCTCAGCGGCCTTTCTGGTTGGAACGAAGACCGAGGATGGTGGTCGGGGCCACCTTTTGGGTTTTGTCTCGGCGGTTGAAGACGCGCAGTCTGCGCTGGCGCGCGCTGTCTCTGAGGCTCTGACCTTTTCGGGGATTGAGGCGGGCGCACTGGATGTCGGTTTCTTTGAAGCGGACGAGCCGGCCGCCACCGCGCTGGCCAAGGCCGGACTTCGGTTCGATTTACCTCAGCCACAGAAGCCCCATATTGAAAGGGTCGCTCCGGGTAGTGATCCCGAGCGGCCCCCAATCCTGAAGTAACCAAGGGCGTTAGTCTGCCGCTTCCAATTTGTCCTGTGTGCGCGTTTCAAAGTCGCTTGCGTCGTGGCGTTCATGCAATTGCGTATGCGGTTCGCCAAAGGGACGGTTGACCATCCGGCCACGCTGAACCGCCGGGCGCGCGTCGATTGCTTTGGCCCATCGCATTACGTTCTTATAGCTTTCGACATCGAGGAATTCTGCCGCATCGTACAGGCGGCCCAGAACCAGTTGCCCGTACCACGGCCAGATCGCCATGTCGGCAATCGTATAGTCTTCGCCCGCGATATAGGTTTTTTCGGCCAATTCCCGATCCAGAACGTCCAACTGGCGTTTGGCTTCCATCGCGAAACGGTCAATCGGGTATTGCCATTTTTCGGGCGCATAGGCGTAGAAGTGACCAAAACCACCGCCCAGATATGGCGCGCTGCCCATCTGCCAGAACACCCAGTTCATCACCTCAGTCCGCTCGGCACCGCTTTTGGGCAGGAACTCACCGAATTTCTCGGCTAAGTGGAAAAGGATCGAGGCGCTTTCGAACACACGCACTGGGGTTTCACCAGAACGATCCCACAGCGCCGGGATTTTCGAGTTGGGATTGGCACCGACAAAGCCTGCGCTGAACTGATCCCCTTCGCCGATATTGACGAGCCACGCGTTGTACTCGGCACCTGTGTGGCCAAGCGCCAGCAATTCTTCGAGCATAACGGTGACCTTAACGCCGTTGGGTGTCGCCAGAGAATAAAGCTGCAAAGGATGCTTCCCTATTGGAAGGTCTTTGTCATGAGTGGCACCGGCAATGGGCCGGTTGATATTGGCAAATTGGCCGCCGCTTTCGCTGTCCCATGTCCAAACCTTCGGAGGGGTATAGGTCGATTCTTCGCTCATTTCGTGCCTTTCCTGCGTTACCGGCCAATGGACCGCTGTTGTCACAGCTAATGTTGCAGAACTTAAAGTCCAACCCCGAACGCAGCGAGAAATTTGTAACAATCCGCCCGGTACGCCTCACAATTCCTCGTTCATTTTCACAGCGGCGCGAGCGGGCCTTCGCGCCAGCCCAAAATTACCTATTGTCTGAACAGGCCCGCAGTTCGGGTGCCCAGTAACCGATAGGACATGAGGACAAATCACATGAAACGCTTTGCGCTGACCCTTGCCGCGACGATGGCCTTTGCCATGCCCGCTTTTGCCGGCGATCAATATGTTGATGGCACCGGGTTTGCTGTGTCAGGGTACGACGTCGTTGCCTATCGCGGCCTGAATCAGGTCTCCGTAGGTCAATCGCAGCCCGCGCCCGTTCGTGGCCGCAATGACATCACCGCAGAATACAATGGCGCAACCTGGGCTTTCGCGACCGAGGAAAACCGCGACAAGTTCCTTGAGAATCCCGCCCATTATGCACCACAATATGATGGCCACTGCGCCTATGGTGTATCTAAGGGCGGCAAGGTTCCCGCCAACCCGAACCTGTGGCGGATCGTCGATGACAAGCTGTATCTGAACATCACCGATGTCGTTGCTGGTTTTTGGGAAGAAGACGTTCCCGGCAACATCAATCTGGCGGAAGGCAATTGGCCGGGTATCGAGGCTGATGCCGCCTCGACCAGTGTGATCCCGAAATTCACGTCAGATGGCCCGATCTCAAACTGATTCTGTTGGATGCAAGAAAGCCCGGTCTCTGAGGCCGGGCTTTTTCGCTGGCGGGTTCTCTCACCCCGCCAATTCGAACATGTCCCGCATCTCTTGATCCGCCTTAAAGCGAATTCTCACGCTCGTGGCGCCGGGAAATTTTCGCTCTCGTATCGGGTCGGGAATGATAATTTCACCCGAGCCTGAACCCTTGGATCGAAAGGTCACGACCTCGGTCTCTGCTTTTCGGCAGCTGGCCAGTACCGACGTTGGCAATGCAACGCGATTTGCACCTTCGCAGACCGGGGAGGCGACGAAATAGGTCAGATCGCGTCCGAAACATCCGATCGCATCAGGCACATGGTCTGAAGCGGTGTCAGCACCATCGGTTGGGCCGGACCTCTCCGGATTAGAGAAATCTGCCAGCGTACGGCCAGGGTTCAACAGATCATGGCAGGCTTTGATCTCTTCAGCTGCCAGTTCTATGATGCGTTTCTTCAGGCGTGGGCGACGTGGCACGGAAGTATCCGAAGATCCCGTGCGGGTCATTCCTTCGCGGCGCAAGAAATCATAGGCAGCTTTGGCTTGTGAAAACCCTGAGTAATCGCCGCCGGTATGATCGGGATGGTCATGAAAGGCGACCTTGCGCCAAGCCTCACGTATCTCGTTTGCCTTCGCGCCCGGGAGCAGGCCAAGAACCTGCAACGCTTCGGCCCGAGCCTTTATTTTGCTCACTGGCTCCATACTCAAAACACTCGTCAAAACTACACTGGAGTCAGATTGCCAGCAGTCACGTTTTTGTCAAATTTTTTAGGGTATTGGGCTAAGTACCAGCAACAGTTTCTAAGTTCACGTCGAGATTGTCGCTTGTGCGGTGGTTAGGGACGGCAGGCGTGGTCACTCACCGTTTCCCCGGCGATTACGACACCGCCGGGAAATCTGGATTCAGGCAACGTTCTGCAGCTCTGTCTGAGGTGTAATACCCAATGCAAAGCAGACATCCCGGGTTAGTTCGGGGCGGTTGAGGGTGTAGAAATGCAGCTTGTCCACACCGCCTTCGATCAAGTCCGAGCAGAGTTCGGTGCAGAGCGCCGTGGCCAGAAGGTCTTCGCGGTCGTCACGGACCGCCTTTTCAAACGCGTTTTCGACCCAATCGGGAATATGCGTACCACAGCGTTTTGCGAAATTGCGCGCGCCTTTCCAGTTTTCGATTGGCAGAATTCCGGGAACGATGGGTTTATCGATCCCTGCTTTTTCGCAGGCGTCGCGGAATCGAAAGAAGGTTTCGGCCTCAAAAAAGAACTGGGTCAACGCTTCGTCCGCGCCTGCATCCAATTTGGCTTTCAGCCAGTCAACATCAGAGCGGGCGCTTTGTGCCTCGGGGTGGATGTCGGGGTAGGCACCGACACGAATGCTGAACATCTCGGTTTCTGCCAGCGCAGATATCAGTTCGACCGAATTGGCGAAACCTTCAGGATGGGGTTCGAAGCGGTCTTTACCTTTTGGCGGATCCCCTCGCAGGGCCACGATATCCTGAACACCTGCACGCGCGAAGGTATCAGCGATCTCAAGGGTTTCTTGCCGAGAGGCATCGACACAGGTCAGATGCGCGGCGACAGGTAGGCCCGAGGATTTATGCAAGGTTGCAACTGCATCGCGCGTCAGCTCTCGGGTGGTGCCGCCCGCGCCATAGGTGACGGATACAAAGCGCGGGTTCAACGGAGCCAGCGTCTGTACCGTATCCCACAGACGGAATGAGGCCTCCAGCGTTTGGGGCGGAAAGAACTCGAATGAAATCTCTGGCTTGGTCATCGTGGCCTCGTAACTGTCGTTTCCGCTCTTGTGCCATCTGGGGCTCTGTGAGACAAACTCATATTGTTCAACAACAACATGAATTGGATGGGTAATGCATATCGAGTTTCGCCACTTGCGGACGATCAAAGCCATTCATGAATGTGGTGGTCTGGCGCGTGCGGCGGATCAATTGAATATTACGCAATCCGCACTTAGCCATCAGATCAAAGGATTGGAAGATCAGGCCGGGGTCGAATTGTTCCTGCGTCGATCCAAGCCGATGAAGCTGTCTGCAGCCGGTCTGCGCCTGTTGCGGCTGGCCGAGCAGATATTGCCGCAGGTCGAGGCGATGCAGGAAGAGTTTTCTTCGCTCCGCGCCGGGCGCACTGGCCGGATGCATATCGCAATCGAGTGCCACGCCTGTTTTGAATGGCTGTTTCCGGTGCTCGAAGCGTTTCGTAAGTCGTGGTCCGACGTCGATGTGGACATACGTCCCGGCCTTGCCTTCGATGCCCTGCCTGCGCTGCAAAAAGAAGAGGTTGATCTGGTGGTTTCGTCCGACCCCGAAAACCTGCCGGGCGTCGAGTTCATCGAATTGTTCGACTATCAGGCCGTTTTTGTTGCGGCATCGTCGCATCCGTTGGCCGAAAAACCATTCATCGATGCCGAGGACTTTCGGGGCCAGACACTGATCACCTACCCGGTTGAACGGACACGTCTGGATTTATTCAGCCAGTTGCTGATCCCGGCGCGCGTTGAACCTGCCACGATCCGTCAGGTCGAACTGACGGCGGTGATCCTTCTGTTGGTGGCGTCCAACCGGGGTATATCGGTTTTGCCGGATTGGGTTGTGCGCGAGGTAAAGTACAACTCGGATTATGTGACTCGACCGCTCACCAAAGATGGGATCACCCGCAGTCTGTATGCTGCCGTGCGGTCTGACGACCTTGAAAAACCCTTTGTGCAAGAGTTGGTGAAACTGGCGAGAACCGAGGCGCGCAAGCTTCAGTTACAATAGCAGCAAATGCAGGGCAGCCATGCGCATCATTCCTCTTGGCAAGGGCGCATTGCCCCAGTATACGCGCGGTTTGACCGAACAGGAGCCTTTGGACAATGGTTGGCAGTGCAAATCTCAACATCATGATCAAGGCCGCGCGTAAAGCGGGGCGTTCTTTGGTCAAGGATTTTCGTGAAGTCGAGAACCTGCAGGTGTCGATGAAGGGCGCTGGTGATTTCGTGTCCAAGGCCGACATCGCCGCAGAAGCCATCTTGAAAGAGGAATTGCTGGGTGCGCGCCCGACCTATGGCTGGCTGGCCGAAGAAGGCGGCGCGATTGACGGCGAAGACCCAACCCGCCGCTGGATCGTCGACCCGCTGGATGGCACCACCAATTTCCTGCACGGCCTGCCGCACTGGGCAGTTTCGATTGCGCTGGAACACAAGGGTAAAATCGTTGCCGGTGTGATCTATGACGCCGCCAAGGACGAGATGTTCTTTGCCGAAAAAGGCGAAGGCGCATGGATGAACGACATGCGCATCCGTGTTTCTGGTCGTCATCGCATGATCGAGTCGATCTTTTCGACCGGCCTGCCGTTTGGAGGCCGCTCGGACCTGCCTGCGACCCTGCAGGACCTGGCCCGGCTGATGCCGGCTTGTGCAGGCGTACGTCGCTGGGGCGCTGCAGCGCTGGATATGGCCTATGTGGCCGCTGGACGGTACGAAGGATTTTGGGAGCGTCGCCTGAATGCGTGGGACGTGGCCGCTGGCATCATCATCGTGAAAGAAGCAGGTGGCTTTGTTCAGCCCCTGAACCCAAAAGGCAGCGTGCTTGAGGATGGTGAAGTGATCTGTGCCAACGAGCCCATCTTTGACACCTTCGCCAAAGTGATCCGAGGCTGAACGACCCATAACACCCCAAAGGTTGACGCGCGCCCGAATGGAGCGCGCGTTTATGTTTAGAAATCGACCTTAATCGCGATACCTTGTTCGACCGCAAGATCGACCACGGCGCTTGCGACAGCCAAATCCTGCAATCCGACGCCGGTTCCATCGAACAGGGTGACCTCATCATCAGATGTCCGCCCTTGATGTGTGCTGTTGATCACCTCTCCGACCTGTCGGATATCGGCTTCGGCTTTCGATCCGTTGGCGATTGCGTGCTGACATTCACCCAGCGTGATGGACTGAGCGATTTCGTCTGCAAAGACACTGGCTCGGGCAATCAGGTCTACACCAACCTCTTGCTTGCCGATTGTGTCAGTCCCCATGCAGGCGATATGCGTGCCGTCTGATACATGATCCGACATCAGGGTCGGCGCAAACGAAGATGTAATCGTGATGATAACATCGGCTTCAGTCATTCCGGACAGTTCAACAGCTTCAAAGGGCAGCCCAGCCTCAGCCGCAACTTCTTCGAGGTTGGGCAGCATCTCGGGATGCAGGTTCCAGCCGATGACCTTTTCAAAGTTGCGTTGCTCCAGCGCGGCGCGCAGTTGGAACTTGGCTTGATGACCTGCGCCAACCATGCCGATTACCTTGGCATCTTTGCGTGCCAGATAGTTGATGGAAACTGATGAGGCGGCCGCTGTGCGCAGTGCTGTCAGCAGGTTACCTCCGACCACAGCTTTCACCCGACCTGTATCCGGATCAAACAGGAAAACGGTCGATTGATGATTGATCAACCCATGTGTTTCCAGGTTATTGGGCCAGTACCCACCTGCTTTGAGGCCAAGCGTCATGCCCGCCTGATCAAACCCACCCTTGAAACCATAAAGCGCATCGGCATGGCCAATGGCTTCGCGCACGACCGGAAAGTTATAGGCATTGCCAGAGGCCATCGCGGCAAACACCTGTTCGATCGCCTCATAGCTTTCCTTGCGGCCCAGCAGGGCGCCGATTTCCTTTTCAGGAACGATGATCATCGATTATGCCTTTCGTAAGTTCAGATGATCGACCGTCAAAGAGACGGCCCGCACCGGGCCGCCGTTCTGTGACGTTCAATAGGCTTTGCCGCGTGCAGAGACCGGCCACAGTGCTTCGACTTTTCCGTTGCGGACGCCGACATACCAATCATGAACATTACAGGTCGGGTCACAGTGACCTGGCACCAGACGCAATTTGTCATTCACTTTCAATACACCTTCCGGATCACCGATGACCCCGTGCTCATCCGAACACTTGAGGTATTCCACATCGTCGCGCCCGAAGATGAAGGGCAGGCCGCTGTCCATCGATTGTGCCTTGAGACCGGCGTCGCAGATGGCTTTATCTGCCTTGGCGTGGCTCATAACGCTGGTCAGTATGAACAGTGCATTTTCCCATTCACCCTGATCGATCCGGTTGCCATCTTTATCCAGAATGCGGCCATAGTCTGCATCCATGAAAGCATATGATCCGCATTGCAGTTCGTTATACACCCCTGATTTGGCCTCAAAATAATATGAGCCCGTCCCGCCACCCGAGACCAGCGCGCAGTCGATGCCTGCGGTCTTAAGACCGTCATACGCGTCTTCGACCATCGCGATGGCAGCATCCAGCTTCTCTTTGCGGGCCTCATAGGTATCAAGATGCTGCATTGCGCCCTGATAGGCCTGTATGCCGGTGAACTTCAGGTTCGGCGCAGCGTCGACCGCCTTCGCAATCGCGACGACATCTTCTGTTGTCGTCACTCCGCAACGACCGGCGCCGCAGTCGATTTCAACGAATACTTCCAGCTCGGTGCCGTGGCGTTGGGCAGCGGCTGACAGATCGGCGATATTTGCGACATCATCAACACAGACGATCGTGCGGGCGCCCAACTGAGGCAGGCGCGCGAGTCGGTCGATCTTGGCCGGGTCGCGTACCTGATTGGACACCAGAATGTCTTTGATGCCACCGCGGGCGAACACTTCGGCCTCGGACACTTTTTGGCAGCAAACACCTACGGCGCCGCCCAGCTTTTCCTGCAACTTGGCCACGTCTACCGATTTGTGCATCTTGCCATGCACCCGGTGACGCATTCCGTGCGCCTTGGCATAGTCACCCATCTTTTTGATGTTCCGCTCCAGCGCGTCCAGATCGAGGATCAGGCAGGGCGTTTGAATTTCGCTTTCATCCATACCGATAGCGGCAGGGATGTCATAGCCAACTTCGAATTGATCAATGTTCATCGGTTTGTTCATCCTATTTCTCCTTACCCTTTCAACCAGGGCAGCTTGTCCAGATCCACGTTGCCACCCGTCACGATGACACCGACCCGTTTGCCCCGAAACGTGTCGGGGTTCTTGAGAATGGTTGCCAGCGGGACAGCCGAAGAAGGCTCCATCACCACCCGCAGATATTTCCAGGTAAGCTTCATCGCGTCGATTATCTCTTGTTCGGACGCGGTGAAGATGTCGGTCACGTGATTTGACACAAAGTGCCAAGTGTTTTCCTTGAGCGGTACCAACAGCCCATCCGCCACTGTTTTCGGAGCATCATCGGCGATGATGTGACCTGCTTTGAACGAACGATACGCATCGTCCGCCTGTTCAGGTTCAGCAGCATAGATCGCGGTTTCTGGCGATAGGTTTGAGACAGTCAGGCATGTACCTGAGACCATCCCACCACCGCCGATCGGTGCGATCACCGCATCCAGATCATCCGTCTGCTCCAGCAGCTCAGCGGAACAGGTCGCCTGTCCTGTGATGACGCGCGGATCGTTGTAAGGGTGCACAAATTCGCCCCCTGTTCGGGCTTGAACCTCGGCAAAAGTCGCTTCGCGGGAAGAGGTCGAAGGCTCGCATTCGGTGATCGTGCCACCATAGCGGCGCACCGCGTCCTTCTTGGCCTGTGGGGCGGTGCGTGGCATGACCACATTGCAGGGGATACCGCGTCGGCCCGCCGCATAGGACAGCGACAGCGCGTGGTTACCGCTGGAATGGGTGCAGACACCCTTGGTCGCCATTTCGTCGCTCAGACCGAAAACAGCATTGCTGGCTCCGCGTACTTTGAACGCGCCGGCTTCTTGAAAGTTTTCGCATTTGAAGAACAGCTGCGCACCGGTCAGGTCGTTCAGGTAGTCCGACGTCATGATCGGTGTACGCCGGATATGCGGCCTAATCCTTTCATGCGCTGTGCGCACATCCTCGATGGTCAGGTCAGCGGCTGGGATATGATCCAACATTAGGGTCCTCCTCAGGCTGCGGCTTGGGCGTGGCTGGACGAGCCAGCGCGATAGAATTCCTGTGCCGCGGCAACTCCGCTGCCCAGTTCCACGGGATAGTTCAGGTCAGCCATTGCCATTTCGATCGTGGCCAAGCCCGACAGGGCCATTACATCCGTCAGACTGCCCAGATGACCGATGCGGAAGGCTTTGCCATTCAACTCTCCCAAACCGATGCCGAACGAAACGCCATAGGTGTTGAAAGCGTGGTCGGTAAGTTCGTTGCTGTCAAATCCTTCGGGCACAATGATCGCGCTGACGGTTTCAGAGTAGAGGTCAGGTGATTGCGCGACCAGTTTCAAGCCCCATGCATCTACCGCGCGGCGCACACCTTCAGCCAGTCGTGTATGCCGGGCATAGACATTTTCCAGACCTTCCTCGAACAACATCTTCAGACTTTCGCGCATACCATAGATCAGCTGCAGCGGTGGTGTGTAGGGAAAGCCACCGGATGCGTTGGCCGCCATCATGTCGCGGAAATCAAAGAAGGTGCGGGGCAGGTTCGCGGTTTTCATCGCCGCCAACGCCTTGGGGCTGACGCACAGGATCGCCATGCCGGTCGCCAACATAAACCCTTTTTGAGAACCCGATACAGCGATATCGACACCCCATTGATCAAACTCGAATGGCATCGACGCCAGCGAGCTGACACAATCCACAAACATCATTGCGGGATGCGTTGCTGCATTCATGGCGTGACGTACCGCACTGATGTCTGAACGCACTCCGGTTGCGGTTTCGTTATGCGTAACCAGAACGGCTTTGATCTCGTGTGCATTGTCTGCTGAAAGGATCGCCTCGAACCTGTCAGCAGGTGCTCCGGTGCCCCAAGGGCATTCAACGACCTGCACATCCAGCCCATGCCGTTCGCACAGATCAATCCAGCGGTGACTGAATACGCCATAACGCGCGACCAGAACCTTATCGCCGGGGCTGAGCGTGTTGGTAACCGCCGCCTCCCAGCCACCTGTTCCGCTGGCAGGAAAAGTGACGATCTGGCCTTCGGCTGCGCCAAAGATCTTCTTTGTATCCTCTAGCACCGGTGCGAAAGTTTCAACGAAATCCGGCGCACGGTGATCTTGCGTCTGAACCTGCATGGCTAGGCGCAAGCGATCAGGAATGTTGGTTGGGCCTGGGATAAAGACCGGGTTTTGGTTCGACATAACTCAATCCTCTGCTTTGGGATTAAGTGTCGCTGGAACGGGTGTGTGTTGCAATTTTCTTGAAAAATATTTTCATTTTATCCACTAAATAGATAAGATACTGAAATAGGCTGTATTTTTGTTTCTCAATTTTGTTTCGTCAGAATGGCTATTTGAAAAACTTGAATCAGGGCGGACACCTATATCGAAGGGCGAGCTAGAAAATGGAGTCTCAGAAAAGGCCACGTGGTCGGCCGAAATCGCTGTTTAAGGAAAGTTCAGCCGGAACCATGCAGGCGCTGGACCGGGCGCTGGGTGTGCTCACGACAGTCGCGCAACTTGAACGTGTCGTATTAAGTGACTTGGCGCGCGAGGTCGATATACCGACCGCAACCACGCATCGCATTCTGGTGACGTTGCAGAAGCACGGGTTCGTTAGTTTCGACGAAGAGCGGCAAGAGTGGATGGTTGGCATCGAAGCCTACCGGACCGGAGCGTCTTTCCTGCGTCGCAATAACATCCTTGAAATTGGCAGACCGATCCTTCGTCGCCTGATGCTGGACAGTGGTGAGACTGCAAATCTGGCCGTACCGGACGGGCCAGAAGTTGTCTTTGTCGGACAGGTTGAGACGCAAAATCCCATCCGGGCCTTCTTTCCACCCGGTGCGCGAACACCGATGTATGCTTCGGGTACGGGAAAGGCGATTCTGGCCGCTCTGAGCGAAGACAGTCTAAACAAGGTGTTGGGTCAGACCGATCTGATTGCCTTTACCGAGAACACCAATCTGCCCCACGCAGGTCTGCAGGAAGATCTGGCTGAAACCCGTGCGCGCGGCTGGTCCTACGATCATGAAGAACGTTATGAGGGCATGTCCTGCATTGGCGCGGCGATCTTCAATGATCGGGGTGAACCCTGCGCAGGCATCTCAGTATCTGGCCCGACTGTACGGTTCGATCGTGAACGTGCGCCTGAGTTGGGTGCGCTGGTACGAAACGCCGCACAGGAGATTACCCACCTGAGCGGCGGCAGGTCGCCGGGCGGATGACCCACGACTACTTGCGCGGCACTTTTGGAATGCGCGATTGTGACAGCTTATATTGGTGTTCAGGGTGCGGCGGATGGCCGTGGGTGCGGTTCCAGAACCCAGAGCCTCCGCGCTTGAGCCAAAGAGGGACACACAGGATCAGGCCAACAAAGAACCCTCCGGTATGGGCCCAGTATGCGACGCCACCCTGATCCGGATTGCTGGACAGGCTTCCGAAGAACTGAAGGCCCAGCCACACCCCAAGCATGACAAAGGCCGGGATGGTGAAAATTCGGATATAGACGATCAGGATCAAAAGGATATCGACGCGCGCTTTCGGGAAAAGCAAAAGATAGCCGCCCATGACCCCGGCAATAGCCCCGGATGCACCAACTGTTGGCACGACTGAGCCCGGTGCTGAGATGACGTGAACCAGCCCCGCGCCAATCCCCGCCAGCAGATAGAAAATGAGAAACAGGACATGTCCCATCTCATCTTCAAGATTGTCGCCGAAAATCCACAGAAACAGCATGTTCCCGGCCAGATGCATCCAGCCCCCATGCAGAAACATTGAAGTCACGAGCGTCTCGAACCCATATCCGTCGGTGATCCGGGCTGGGATGACGGCATAGTCAAAAAAGAGTCGATTGATCAGCCGTGTATCCTCCATCATCCCCACGTAGCTGAGGAAGATCAGGATATTCGCGGCCATCAGGGCATAGACAACATACGGAGTACGCCCCGAAGGGTTATGATCGCGGATCGGAAACATGGCGCGACGCTGGGCTTTTCACTGCCCAGCGTCAAGGTCCGGTTATGCCACACCTCCCAAAAGGGCGGCATTGCCTCCGGCGGCAGTGGTATCGACGCAGACGTGACGTTCGCCCAGAACGCGGGCACGGTCAGGGAGGCCGGGGATCAAAGGGATGATCTGTCCATCGCGCCGGGAAAGGTGCTGCTCGATCTGGCGGGCGGTTTCGTCGTCACCCCACCACAGTACGCCCGAGAATCCGGTCAGGTGTTCAAGCCGGTGCAGATCCAGCGCACCGGTCAACTGGATCGCTGTTCCGCCTTGCGTCTTGACCGCATCCGCCTGAGCCTTGGCTGCCTCGGGCCCTGGCCCCATGCACAAAAGTGGCGCACGCGCATATTCGGTCAATCGGTTTGATTCACCGGTGGGACCGGGCAGCGATTGAGTGCGGGGTGGAGCAGGCTGCCCCTCGGGCGCGCCCATCTCTGCCGCACAGTTCCAGCTTTCCGACGACGCCTGCCGATCCGGTGCGCAGAACCGCGTCATATAGTTGGGGCCACCCGCCTTGGGGCCCGTGCCTGACAGACCCTCGCCACCGAAGGGTTGGGAGCCGACGATCGCACCAATCTGGTTGCGGTTGACGTATATGTTCCCGGCATGGATCGCTTCGGTCACATGCTGCACCCGGTCGTCGATCCGTGTATGCAGACCGAAGGTCAGGCCGTAGCCCGTTGCGTTGATATCGGCGATCACCCTGTCGATCTCCTGTGCCTTGAAGCGGGCGACATGCAGCACGGGACCGAACACTTCACGCTCCAGCGTCGAGATGCCTGGGATTTCGATCAGGGTTGGCGCGATGAATGTGCCTTCGGGTGGGGTGGAAAGTTCCTTTAGAACCCGCCCTTCAGTGCGGGCTTTAGCCACGTGATCGGCGATACCCTGTCGGGCCTGTGCATCAATCACCGGGCCACAATCGGTTGAGATCAACCAAGGATCGCCGACAAGCAGGGCGTCCATTGCCCCTTGCAGCATGGTCAGAACATCTTCGGCAATGTCTTCTTGCAAGTAGAGGCAACGTAGGGCTGAACACCGCTGGCCCGCCGATTGAAACGCGCTTTCGATGATGGATTGCACGGCTTGTTCGGGCAAGGCGGTGCTGTCGACGATCATGGCGTTCAAACCACCGGTTTCTGCGATCAGTGGCGTGCCGGGGCGCATATTTTGGGCCATCGCCGCCCGGATTTTCAGCGCAGTTGCGGTTGAACCGGTAAAGGCCACGCCCGAGACGCGTTCATCTGAGGTCAGCGCTGCGCCCACTTTTGGCCCGCCAGGCAGCAATTGCAGAGCATCGCGTGGAACGCCCGCCTCGTGCATCAGTTGAACGGCGCGATGCGCGATCAGCGGTGTTTGCGGGGCAGGGGCTGCCAGCACGGCGTTGCCTGTGGCAAGGGCCGCAGATATCTGTCCCGTGAAAATTGCCAGTGGAAAGTTCCACGGGCTGATGCAGGTGAATATTCCGGCGGGCTTGGCGGCTGGTATGTTGGCCGCATAGTAGCGCAGGAAATCTACCGCTTCGCGCAGTTCCGCAACCGCATCGGGCAGGGATTTCCCAGCCTCACGTGCGAGCAGGGCGAAGAGTTCCCCGTGGTTCGCCTCATAGAGATCGGCGGCGTTGTTCAGGATTTTAGCGCGGGTCGCAGCATTGGCATCCCATGGGCACGCGCTGGCAAGTGCCAGTTCGATGTCGGTCGGGCTGGCAGCGGCGACTGATCCGAGGTGGTCCTGTGGCTGCGCCGGATTGAAAACTGGCTCATCCGCCTCGGGATGCGCGTCACCCGACAGCAAGGGGCGGGAGTTCCAGTGATGGGCGTGGAACGCATCGCGCGCAATGTCGATCCGGTCCAGCGTTGGTGTGTGATGCAGATCGAACCCTTTTGAATTCGGACGCTCTGGCGCGAACAATTCAGGTCCGGTCGGCAGCGGTTTGTTGGGTGCCTGAACGGCTAGGAACGGATCTGTCGCAACGGTTTCGGGAGCCACATCTTCATCAACGATCTGGTTGACGAAGGACGAGTTCGCTCCGTTTTCAAGCAGGCGGCGCACCAGATAAGCCAGCAGGTCCCGATGTGCGCCGACTGGGGCGTAGATTCGGCAGCGTGAGTTCCGCTTGTCGCGCACGATCTGATGTAGCGTCTCGCCCATACCATGTAGTCGCTGGAACTCGAACGGCTGGTCGTCGGCCATATGAAGTATCGCACTGACCGTGTGGGCGTTGTGGGTGGCAAACTGCGGATAGATGCGGTCGGTCATGCCAATTAGCTTGCGGGCATTGGCGATATAAGACACATCGGTCGCTGCCTTTTGGGTGAAGACCGGGAAACCGTCCACACCCTCGACCTGAGCGCGCTTGATCTCAGTATCCCAATAAGCGCCTTTGACCAGTCGCACCATAAGTTTGCGGTCATGCCGTTCAGCCATCTCATATAGCGTATCCAGCACCAACCCGGCGCGCGGGCCGTAAGCTTGCACCACGATGCCGAAGCCGTCCCAGCCTGCTAGCGCGGGCTCGGACATGACCTCTTCAATGATCTGCAGAGACAGCGACAGTCTGTCGGCCTCTTCGGCATCGATGTTCAAACCCATACCAGCAGCCTTGGCCAGCAGTGCCAGCGCACGCAGACGAGGCACCAACTCCTCCATGACCCGCTGTTCTTGTGCCAGTTCATAGCGTGGGTGCAGCGCTGACAGCTTGACCGAAATACCGGGGTTTTCACGGATATCTTTGTGAGTGCAGGCCTCGGCAATAGCCGCGATGGCGCGGGAATAGGACAAGTGATAGCGTGCAGCATCAGCTTCGGTCCGTGCGGCCTCACCCAGCATATCGTAGGAGTAGGTGTATCCGTTGTCCTCCATCCCCTTGGCGCGCTTCATCGCGGATTGAATGGTTTCGCCCAGAACGAACTGGCGCCCCATTTCTTTCATCGCGCGACCCACTGCAGTGCGGATCACCGGTTCGCCCAAGCGTTTGATCGCACCACGTAGCGCGCCGACGGGAGAAGGCTTGTCTTCGTCCAGAACGCGCCCGGTCAACATCAGTGCCCATGTCGACGCATTCACCAGAGACGAGGACGACTGGCCCAAATGTTTGCCCCAGTCGGATGGTGCGATCTTGTCCTCGATTAATGCGTCGATGGTGTCAGCATCGGGAACGCGTAGCAGAGCCTCGGCCAAGCACATTAGTGCGACGCCTTCGTCGGTGGAAAGGCCGTACTCGGCTAGAAACACCTCCATCATGCCGGGCGAAGTGCTGGAGCGGATGTCGCGTACCAGCTGTGCCGCTGCTTCACAAATCTCAGTCCGGTCGGCCTGTGGCAGATCGGCTTGAACGATCAGCGCCTCCAGGACGGAGGATTGGTCGACGTAGGTTTGGGTATCGATTTTAGTGCGCAGATTGTGTGACATGTGTACTCCGGGGCTTTTGACTAATATACTCCTCTCAATGCAGGAGAATGGACCGATTTTTTCTGTATGTTGGTCGAAATGACTGTTTTGAGGACCGATAACATGCAAAACGACTTATCCAGCCTTGATCGCTTTGATCAGGCCATTTTGACGGCACTTGCCGAAGACGGGCGGATTTCTGTGACAGATCTGGCGCGCCGGATCGGCTTGTCCAAATCACCCACGCAAGCACGCCTCAAGCGGCTTGAGGCGGACGGGATCATTACTGGCTATCGAGCGATGCTTGACCCGATCCGCCTGGGGTTGGACCATGTGGCCTTTGTCGAAGTTCGTCTGACCGATACGCGCGAGAAGGCGCTGGCCGAGTTCAATGCGTCAGTGCGCAGGGTCGCCGAGATCGAGCAGGCCCATATGATCGCGTCCAACTTTGATTATCTGCTCAAAATCCGCACTCGGTCGATGAAGGAATATCGCACTGTTCTGGCCGAGAAAATCTCATCTCTTCCGCATGTTGCAAATACCTCCACCTTTGTGGCGATGGAGGCAGTGAAAGAGACAGGGTTGCTGGCCCCGCTAGAAAGCGGTTGACGTATTGGCCTTGGAGCTCAGTTTAGAGAGGATGAAATACACATTTGCCATTACCCTTCTTGCGGTTTCTGTTGCGCAGGCCGCTGCCGATTGTCCGGCGGCGCTAGATCATGTCTCAGGGATCGACGCCCTGATTTCGCAGGTGCAAAGCGCCTCATCCGAGCGCGAGGCGCGAGGCATTTCAGGCCAGATGTGGCAGCTTTGGACTGATGCCCCTGATGCCCGGTCACAAACGCTCTTGGATCGCGGAATGTCTATGCGCGAGTCGTGGAATCTGGCGGGTGCGCTGGCTGAGTTAGACGCTCTGGTCGCCTACTGCCCAGAATATGCCGAAGGGTATAATCAACGTGCGTTTGTCAACTACCTACGACAGGATTACGGCGCCGCTTTGATTGATCTGGATCGCACTATTGCGCTTTCGCCAAACCATGTCGCAGCATTGAGCGGCCGAGCGTTGTCACTGTTGGGCCTCAAGCAGCTGGAGGAGGCGCGCACGGCATTGAACCACGCTCTTGAGCTAAACCCGTGGCTGGCCGAACGTTCCTTGCTTGCACCTGGTGGGCTGCTTGATCCGCCAGGCGAGGATATCTGAACCAAGGCAGAAAGCCCCCCCGAACCGGAGTTCAGGGGGGCTCGGATTGAACAGGATGCTTAGCCAACCAGCCCGTTATCGGTGCGTTTGATCGCGATAACCGATGACCGGGGCGTGCCGCCATCGGGCCAGTTGCTGCCCGGATGCTGGATGCCGACAAACATGGTGCGAAGGTCGCTCGACCAGGCCAATCCGGTGACTTCACAACCCTTGGGGCCGGTCATGAAGCGCGCAATCTCGCCGGTAACAGGGTCACCAACCAACATCTGGTTGTTGCCGTTGCCTGCAAAGTCTTCTTCGTTGTTGTCTTTGCCATCTGTTTGAATCCAGACCAGACCCGTCGAGTCGATCGCCATGCCGTCTGGCGAGTTGAACAGGTTGCCTTCGTTCACGTTCGCTGAACCAGCGCGGTTATCCGAATGTACAGTCGGGTTTCCGGCCATGACATAGAGATCCCAGTCAAAATCTGTGGCTGCGTGATCTTCATCTGCCGGGCGCCAGCGTACGATCTGACCGTATTTGTTAGCGTCACGCGGGTTGGGGCCGTTGGCCGAGGTATCATCTCCACCGGCGTTCGGCTTCACCCCCCGGTTCTTGTTGTTGGTCAAACAGCAATAGGCCTCGACTGTAACAGGGCTGGAGGCCACCCACTCCGGACGATCCATGGTGGTTCCGCCTACAGCCGATGCGGCCATACGGGTGAATATCAGGATCTCGGCCGCGTCCATGCCGGTGGTTTCCGGTGTCAGAGGCAGCCATTCACCAGTCATGTCGTCATTGAACTTGGCGACATAGAGTGTGCCATCATTCAGTAGGTTCCCGGTGTCGTCACCTTGCACATAAGCGGCGTTTGAGACGAACTTGTAGAGGTACTCTCCACGCTCATCGTCACCCATATAAACCACCACGCGACCATCTGCCGCCAAGGCGACCTCGGCATTCTCATGCTTGAACCGACCCAGACCGGTGTGCTTGACCGGCGTGCTGTCTGATTTGGTTGGATCAATTTCAACGATCCAACCCGCGCGATGTGGTTCATTTGGGTTTTTCGACGTGTCAAAGCGCGGATCGAACAGCTCGTAACCATTCCAGCTTTCGGCTTTCACGCCATAACGTTTGAAGCCGTCGGTGGTTTTCTGGTCATAGCTGGCGTTCTCATCGCTCGAGCCGAAATATCCGTTAAAATTCTCTTCGCAAGTCAGGTAGGTCCCCCACGGTGTTTTGCCCGCGCCGCAGTTGTTCAATGTGCCCAGAGATGTTGTGCCCGTTGGATCGGCTTGGGTGCGCAGCAAGGCATGACCGGCGGCGGGGCCGGCGATTTTCATCGGAGTGTTATGGTGGATGCGGCGGTTGAAGGGGCTGTCCTTTACGATCGACCAACCTTCCGGCCCTTCGGTGATTTCCATGACGGTCACGCCCTGAATGTTCTGCAGCTTCAGAACATCGTCAGCGCCTGCGGGAACACCATCCTGCGACGCGGGCAGGTTGATCTTGCGGTTTGGGTATTCGTGATTGATCGCGATCAACTCGTGACCTTGGTACGAAAATGTCTCCATCCCGTCAGTGTTTTCACCGAAGATCTTGTCGGACCTCTCGACCGGACCGCCATCGGTCAGGTCATAGCCGTCTGCTTCGGAAAACAGCGGATCGCCCCAGCGCATCAGCATCTTCCACTCATACCCCTCGGGTACGTGAACTTGACCATCGGTTTGCGCGGGAATCGGTGTGAAGGCAAAGCGCGATGCCTCAACAGCCTGTGCCGAGGTAGAACTCAGCAGGCCCGTGCCGATTGCAGCCGCACCTGAACCAAAGGCTACGACGCCTGCCAGAAAACCACGGCGGGAAATGGCACTTTCGACCACTTGGTCGAAATCGTTTTCTTCCGGGCGGGGGAAGTGCAGTTCGTCCCAGTCGTCGGCGGACATATTTGTGGGATCGAGGTCTTTCATGGATAGCTCCTGGCTGTCTGAACTCAGATTCGTTCACAGGGTTTAGAGCGCTCACATGACAGGAAAATAACAGTTCCGACAAAGCGTCTTCCAATTGGCGCCGCAGGCAGACTAGCGCTGATCTACCTGCGCCGCCAACCGGTATTTGGGCGCATCCTGAGGTGCATACCTACATCGAAGAAGCAAACAAACTATGCGGTCTTGGCCCTGCTCCGACAATAGCATGACGCATGGACGGGTACCGTTGCCCGAGCTGCGGCTTTGTCCAGTTGCAGTTTGATATGGCTGGCCTCGACGTCCTCACCGCGATGTTTGAGGCACTCATACAACCCTTGCAGGCTCCAGATGTTGCCGGGGTGCTGGCAGGCACGGGCGAGCGTGTTGTCCAGACCCAGATCAGCCCGGTATACGGCCTCGGCCTCGTCGAACCGGCCATCATCCATCAATAGGGCGCCCAACGCGTGCCGGGTCGGCTGCATCCATCCCCATGGCTCGTCATAGATCAGGTTGTCATCCAACTCGACCGAACGGCGCAAATGCGCCAGACCGCCGTCATGATCACCGGATTTGAAGGCGATTTCGCCATCCATCATCGCTTCGCCGATCATCAAGACATCCTCGGCGGTGTTGTTGAAAACCAGTCGGCTTTCGGGGACGGCTTTCCTCGCTTGAACTGCCAGTTCCCGCGCGCCGGAAGCATCATCCAAGCGTCCCAGATTGGCCAGAGCGATCGCGCGTGCCTGATGAATTGCGGCGGTGGTATAGCTGTAAAGCTCGGTATCATCTGGCAAAGGTTCATCCAGAATCTCCTGCCACATGCCAAAGCGGACCATGACGTGGATTTTCTTGCCATAGAAGGATTCAAACAGGTCCGGGAAGAATCGTATCACGTTTTCGGGCAGCAGTTGCATCAGCTCTTCCGACGCGGCGAGCGCCAGTTCGGGCTGACCCAGAAACATCGCTCCGTACGCTTCGAAATGCACGTTATGAACGCGATAGACGGTATAAAAATTCTCACCCCCGGCCATGGCTTCGTATTTTTTGTCAACCGCAGCAGCGCGATGATTGCGCCAGACCACATTCTGGTAATCGCCGCACAACACGTCAATATGTGTTGCCATATGGACCAGATGCCCGCTATCGGGCACCAAATCGACCAGCCGGTCCCCGTGCCGCAACGCCTTTTCAGGTGTGGGGGACATCTCCATCAGGTGGATATACATGTGCAGCAAGCCCGGGTGGTCCCACGCGCTGGGCAGGGTATCGAAGGCGCGTTCCAGAACTGTCCGCGCCTCGGTGGTCGAGGCCCCTTCGGCGGGCACACCTTTTTTGAGATCCCAAAGCAGCCAGGGCGTGCGATTCATCAAAGCCTCGGCAAACACGGTTGAGACTTCCAGATCGTCTGAGTGATTGGCATATGCCTTACGCATCGAATCGGCGAACGCGTCATTCCAGGGCGTGTAATCCTCGATCTCGGGGTCCGTCGGGAAGCGGTGCGAAATCGCTTCGATCAGAGCGGCCTCGACCGGGGCGGAGGTTTCGCGCAGGGCCATTGCTGCTTCGATAGCCCGGTGGGCTCTTTCGAGGGTAGCAATTCTCTCTTCCGGTTCGAAAAACTCCCATGGTTTATTGTAGTTCGGGCCAATTGCATAAGCGATGCCCCAATGAGCCATGCCGCAGTTCGGATCATGAGAGAGCGCCTCTTCGAAACAGGCCGCAGCAGCCTCGTGATTGTATCCGAACAGCCAGACGAGCCCCTGATCGAACAGTTTCTGGGCTGTGTTGGATGAGGTGGTAATGACACGGCAATACGTGCCGAGGTTAAATTCGGTCATCATTCTATCCCCCGCGTGATATCCACCCGAGCACTATTGTCGGTGCCAATCGGCGGATATCCGAACTATACCACATTTTCATGATCAGCGTTGTTGGCCTATCAATTGCCTTTGCTTACTGGATGCATGGAACTGAAACGCTGACCTTGGAGCGCACAGCGTGCATGAGGATCATGTTCATCTGCAGGCCGTCAATACCAACCCATACCTCACTAGCGCCTCCAGCAGAGCACATCTCCGTGTAAGAAGGGTCTCTTCGGGTGCACGCAATGAATCGGAGCAATTGTTCACTTCAAGGATACTCGTACCAGACTCGTCTGCTATGAAGGGGCAAGTCTTTGTCTAATACTAGGTGCGTGTTCGAGCTACAAAATGCGTTTTGTCGAAACATCCTCTTGACGTCAAAATTCGTATGAAATAGGTGGTGGCCTTGCTGAGCGGGCGTTGTGTAGTGGTAAGACCTTAGCCTTCCAAGCTAATGACGCGGGTTCGATTCCCGCCGCCCGCTCCAAAAAGACTTCCCCGACACATTGTCAGAAAAAACAGTTGATTTTTCTCATTAAGAATTTGTTTTTTAATGAAATTATGAAAATTTGGCGATTTCCATCCAAGCGCCTGATGGGGGTTCGATGCCCGACACGAGCTCCAGCTAGTCCCCCAGGTCAGTTGCGTCAAATGGCCCTTATTTGGTTGCAAATCTGTGCCTGCAGCTTGACCCCAACCGGCTCTGGCGCCAAGAAGCTGTGATTGACGCCTGATCAGGGCGACGGACCAAAGCACAAGGGCCAGACATGGCAAGAACAAGCTCCGCCAGTCCAGCGAACAAACCGGCTCCCGGCACTCAGCAAGAGAGGGCAGGTTCAAAGAAAATAGGCATTCTGGCGTCGCTCTGGCCGTTTATGAAGCCTTACCGGTTGCTGATGATCGGCGCAACTTTGGCACTGATCCTGACGGCCAGCATGACCCTGACACTGCCGTTGGCCGTGCGTCGGGTTGTCGACAATTTTCGTATTGAAGACGGCGATTTGCTGGATTGGTACTTCTTGGCCGCTCTTGTAATCGCGGGCATTCTTGCGATCGGAACCGGTATTCGATACGCGCTGGTCACCCGGCTGGGCGAACGCGTGGTCGCCGACATCAGAAAGGCCGTGTTCGGCCGCGTTATTGGCATGAGCCCGGAATTTTACGAACGGATCATGACGGGCGAGGTGCTCAGCCGCATAACCACAGACACGACATTGATACAGTCGGTCCTTGGGTCTTCGGTTTCTATCGCGCTGCGCAATCTGCTGATGTTCATCGGTGGACTTGTTCTGATGCTGCTGACATCGGCCAAACTGACCATGATGGTGCTGTTGCTGATCCCCGCAGTAATTGTACCCATTCTGGTCCTGGGGCGCAGGCTGCGAACCATCAGCCGAGAAAATCAGGATTGGATCGCAGCCTCATCTGGTAACGCGGGTGAGGCGCTGGGTGCGGTTCAGACCGTGCAGGCCTTTACCCACGAGCGGGCCAGCCGGACCCAATTTGGTGATATGACGGAAACTTCGTACGAAGTTTCTCTGCGCCGAATAAAGACCCGTGCGGTGCTGACAGTCATCGTGATCTTCCTTGTGTTTTCGGGCATTGTCGGTGTGTTGTGGATGGGCGCGAATGATGTGCGCAACGGGGTTATGACTGAAGGGGTGCTGATCCAGTTTGTGATCTACTCGATCATCATGGCAGGTTCGGTCGCAGCCCTGTCCGAAATCTGGAGCGAACTGCAGCGCGCTGCGGGAGCGACTGAGCGGCTGGTTGAATTGCTGAACGCAGAAGATACCGTGAACGACCCGAAACAGGCCAAATCACTGCCGGTTCCTTTGCGGGGCGAAATTCGTTTCGATGATGTGACGTTCCGCTATCCTGCACGACCTGATGTCGTGGCGTTGGATAACCTCTCGCTGCTGGTCAAACCGGGGGAAACAGTTGCGTTTGTTGGCCCCTCTGGCGCGGGCAAGACAACTGTGATCCAGATGATTCAGCGGTTCTATGATCCGGATCAGGGGCAGGTCAGTCTGGACAGTGTAGATTTGCGCGACCTGAGCCGTGGTGATTTCCGCCAACACATTGCTCTGGTCCCGCAGGACCCGGTGATTTTTGCTGCCTCGGCGCGCGAAAATATCCGCTTTGGCCGTTTGGATGCATCGGATGCCGAGGTTGAGTCCGCCGCCCGCGCAGCAGCAGCCCACGAGTTTATTTCAGCGCTGCCGGAAGGATATGACAGCTTTGTAGGTGAGCGCGGCGTGATGCTGTCCGGCGGACAGAAACAGCGCATTGCCATCGCGCGGGCCATCCTGCGCGATGCGCCGGTGCTGTTGCTGGACGAGGCGACCTCGGCACTGGATGCGGAAAGTGAACGTGCGGTGCAGGGTGCCGTCGACAAGATGCGGGCAGGGCGTACGACCTTGATCGTGGCGCATCGTCTGGCGACCGTGAAAAAGGCAGACCGGATTATCGTGCTCGAGGCGGGCAGCATTGTGGCGCAGGGAACACATGATGACTTGGTGGCGCAGGACGGTCTCTATGCCCGCCTGGCACGTCTGCAATTCACCGACGGGGTGGCGGCAGAATAAAGTGACGCTCCGGAAGATCCCGTTTCGCCGTAGCGTCATTCTACATTTTCTCGGACCTGACAGCTAAGCCGTTGCTTGCGCGTGGTGTGTTTTGCTTCCATCTTGGAGGCGGCGGACAAGCCCGTGCATGACACGGGAGAGAATAGGGGAGGAGCCACATGGCCTTTGTGGGAAGCGAAGACAAGGCACGTATCGAGCAGGAGATGCCGTGGAAAGAGCGGGATGTTCCCGCGACATTCCATCAGCTTTTGTCACGGACAGCGGGCAGGTTCCCGAACCACAAGGCGATCAGCTTTCAGTTGCTCTCGGGGCCCAGGGACAAGGCCGAGACGCTGACCTGGTCGGAACTTCTGGGCAAGGTCAATCAGGCAGCCAACCTGTTCCGATCGCTGGGGATCGGTGAAAAGGACGTGGTGGCCTATGTTTTGCCGAACTGTAACGAGACTCTGGTCACCATGATGGGCGGTGCAGTGGCGGGGATCGTGAACCCGATCAACCCGCTGCTGGAGCCCGAGCAGATTGCCGCAATCCTGCGCGAGACCAAGGCGAAGGTTGTGGTCACGCTGAAATCCTTTCCCAAAACGGATGTAGCGCAGAAGGTCGAAGAGGCTGTGCGCCATGCGCCAGGGGTCAACACGATCCTCGAGATCGACCTGAACCGCTATCTGACACCGCCCAAATCCTGGTTGGTGCCGTTCTTGCGCCCCAAGATGGGCGACAAGGAAAAACTGGCCCATGCGGACTACAAGAACTTCAACGCAGAGTTGAACAAGCACGCGAAAACGCTGAACTTCGAAGACAGCAGCGAGGATCGCGTTGCCTGTTATTTCCACACCGGCGGCACGACCGGTATGCCAAAAGTTGCGCAGCACAAGTATTCGGGCCTGATCTACAACGGTTGGTTGGGTCAGACGCTGCTGTTTGACGAAAACGATGTCATTATGTGCCCTCTTCCGATGTTCCACGTCTTTGCGGTGCATGTGATCGTGATGGCGGCCGTGTCGTCGGGAGCGCACGTAATCTTCCCAACACCTGCCGGGTATCGTGGAGACGGAGTGTTCGACAATTTCTGGAAGCTAATCGAACGCTGGAAAGTTTCGTTCATCATCACGGTTCCAACCGCGATTTCAGCTAAGATGCAGCGTCCGGTTGATGCAGACATATCAAGCGTGAAAACCGCCTTTTCTGGTTCGGCCCCGCTGCCAGTTGAGTTGTTCCGACGGTTCGAGGAAGCCACAGGAGTGACCATTGTTGAAGGTTATGGTTTGACCGAAGCGACCTGTTTGGTCTCGTGCAACCCCGTCGATGGAGAAAAGAAGATCGGCTCGATCGGAATTCCCTTCCCCTATACAGATGTCAAAATCCTGCAGGACGGACCGGATGGCCCCAGCGAATGCGCTGCTGAACAAGTGGGTGAAATCTGCATCTCGAACCCGGGTGTCTATGCGGGCAACACCTATACCGAGGCCGACAAGAACACGAACTTGTATCACTTTGACAAATATCTGCGTACAGGCGATTTGGGCCGGTTCGACGAAGATGGCTATCTGTGGATCACTGGTCGCGCCAAGGACCTGATCATTCGCGGCGGCCACAATATAGATCCCGCCGAAATCGAAGAGGCGCTGCTTGGCCACGAGGCTGTTGCATTTGCCGGTGCGATCGGACAGCCGGACGCCCATGCGGGTGAGTTGCCTTGTGCCTTTGTTGAACTGGTCGACGGGGCCTCGGTCACGGAAAAAGAGCTGATGGACTATTGCAAGGTTCACGTTCATGAACGCGCAGCGCAGCCCAAGCATATGACTATTCTGGGCGAACTGCCAAAAACCGCCGTCGGCAAGGTGTTCAAACCTGATCTGCGCAAACATGCGATCACGCGTATTTACAATGGCGCGCTGGAAGCTGCGGGTGTGGCCGCGCGGGTCGTTTCGGTGATTGACGACAAGAAACGCGGGCTTGTCGCGCAGCTTGACGCGAAGGGCTCCTCCGAGGACGATGTAGCCAAGGTGCTGGGCGCGTTTACCCGGCCATGGGAGTGGTCTGAATAATCCGGAGGAACAATGGACTATGAGCGTCTGATCGACGAAGAAACCTGGGATTTCATCCGGCGTACAGCCGAAAGCTATCCCGATGATACGGTCGAGATGTCCATTGCTGACCAGCGACGGGTATATGACACAATGTGTAAGGAGTTTCGCCAACCCCGCCCGCAAGGTATCGAGGTGCAAGACAGGCCTGCCGATGGCGTGCCTGTTCGCGTGTACACTGCCGGCGACCCCACCCGGAATGTGATTTACTTTCACGGCGGCGGTTTTGTGGTTGGTGGACTGGACAGTCATGATGATGTCTGTGCGGAACTCTGCGCGCAAACGGGCTATCGGATCATTTCCGTAGACTATCGGTTATGTCCTGAGCACGTGCACCCGGCGCAGTTTCAGGATAGCTGGGCCGTGACGCGCTGGGTGAACCGCGAATATGGCGATCCCATTGTGCTTGTCGGTGACAGCGCGGGTGGCAACCTGGCCGCAGCCATTGCGCATCACAGCCGAGGTCGCCTGGAGAACGTTCTGGGGCAGGTTCTCATCTATCCCGGTTTAGGGGGCGATACCTCAGCAGGATCGTATGTCGAGCACGCCAATGCCCCGCTGCTGACATTGGACGATATCCGGTTCTATGAGGCAGTTCGTTGTAAAGGCTCTGCGCCCCACAACGACCCGACATACGCCCCATTGCAGGACGACGATTTCTCAGGGCTTCCGCCGACCGTTGTCGTGACCGCTGATTGTGATCCGCTGCGCGATGATGGATCGGCCTATTGCGACCGGATCATCGCCGCAGGAGGTCAGGCGCATTGCATCAACGAGGCCGGTTTGGTCCATGGATATTTGCGCGCCCGAACATCCGTCAAGCGCGCTGCGGACAGTTTTGAACGCATTTCCGTGGCCGTCGAGGCGCTAGGGCAGGGGATTTGGTCATACGATTGAACCGCCTCAGATCAGGAACGGTTTGGCTTTCATAGTATCCGCAGCTGGCGCTCCCATGCGCTGAAGGATAGTCGGCGCAAGCTGAAGCTGGTCGATCACTGTATCGGGATCGGGTCCCTCGGCATCGCCAAAATAATAGAGGGCAGTTTCCTGCTGCAACTGGCCGCGCCCACCGTGGTGACCGCGTTCGTCCTGACCGTGATCGGCCGTCACGATGACGTCATAACCAAGCTGCCGCCAGCGAGGGATGAACGGGGCCAGCATTTCGTCCATGATAAAACAGGCATGGTCCATCTCTTCACAATCGTGGAAGAACCGATGCCCCATGCTGTCCAGCGTACAGGTGTGCAAAATGCCATAATCCAGCCCAAACCGCAGACACAGGTTGGTGAGCGAGGCAAACAGATCGACATCCGAGGGAGTCATCTGGTTGGCTTTGCCGTATCCCGTCATCGAGTGAAACCGGCCATGGCTAATAGTTTCGCTATCGGGCTCGTCATACTCCACGTCGCGAACGTAGTCGAATGGGTGACGATTGAAGAACTGCGACCAGAAGCTGTGGGTGACAGCTCCGGTCACACCACCTGCCTCACGCACCTGGCTGAAGACGTCCTTGTGGGCTAGTCGGAACACGTTGCCATTACCGGTGCAGCCATGCTCTTGCGGTGTGACACCGGTATGGATCGAAGCGTAGCAACTGGCTGATGTCGAAGGTAGGACAGAGCGCAGTTTCCAGACCCGCGCATCACCGCTGTCAACCCATCCTTCCAGATTGCCAAACAGACGGCGGAAATTGCGCCAAGGTACGCCGTCCAAAATAATCAAAAGCAGTTTGCGGTCCATGTTCTGGCCCCTGTTAGTGAGTTTTCTTTCGGGCGAACTTATGAGATTCGTTCATTCAGGGCTGCACGATTGCGCCTCAAATAGCAAAATCCCGACGTCTAATTTTGGGCAAACGCCGGGATTTTGAATTGTCTTCCAGTTTTCACAAAAAGGCCGGGATTAGTTCCCCGCACTTTCCATCTTGCGGTGGGCGACAACCTCTTCCAGCCAACCAAGATGCATCTCGGGAACTGAGCTAAGCAGCAGGTCGGTGTAGTCGTCGAAGGGTGGGCTCAATACCTGTGATTTGGGGCCATAGCGCACCACGCGACCCTGATACATAACGGCAATACTGTCACTGATTGCCCGTACTGTCGCCAGATCGTGGGTGATGAACAGATAAGCCACATCCTCGATCTTCTGTAGGTCGAGCAACAGCTTTAGAATGCCATCGGCGACCAGCGGGTCGAGGGCCGAAGTGACTTCATCACAGATGATCATCTTCGGCTTTGCCGCCAGAGATCTTGCGATGCAGACGCGCTGTTTCTGGCCGCCGGACAGTTCCGCCGGGTAGCGATCCATGTACTTTTCACCCAGCTCGATCTCATCCAGCAATTCGACGATCCGTTTGCGCTTTTCCGAACCACGTAAGTTGAAATAGAACTCCAACGGACGCCCGATGATCGTCCCGACGGTTTGACGCGGATTCATGGCAACGTCAGCCATCTGATAGATCATCTGCAATTCGCGTAAGTCTTCACGCGAACGGCCCTTCAGATCAGAACTGAGCTTGCGTCCTGCAAAGGTGATCTCGCCATCGCGAGGCGGCAGCAAACCGGTGATTACCCGCGCAAGCGTTGATTTTCCCGAACCGGATTCGCCCACTACAGCCAGTGTCTGCCCCGGATGAAGCTCGACATTGACGTTGTGTAGAACGTCGAAGTTCAAGCCTTTGTAGCGCGCGGTGATCCCATCAACGCTTAGCACAGGATCAGGCGATGGCTGTTTCTCTTCATGCTCAATCGAGCGCACCGAAACCAGCGCCTGCGTGTATTCTTCTTGCGGGTTGTTGATGATCTGATCGGTATTGCCGTACTCAACGGTATTGCCCATACGCAGAACCATGATGTCGTCGCTGACCTGAGCGACAACGGCAAGATCATGAGTAATGTAAAGCGCGGCAACGCCGGTCGCGGCAATAGCCTCTTTGATGGCCATCAGAACGTCAATTTGAGTCGTCACATCAAGCGCTGTCGTGGGTTCGTCAAACACGACCAGATCAGGTTCAGGACATAGCGCAAGCGCCGTCATACAGCGTTGCAACTGACCGCCCGACACCTGATGCGGATACCGATCGCCGATGTTGTCCGGATCTGGCAGGCCCAGCTTGGCAAACAATTCGCGCGCGCGGGCTTCGGCCTCTTTACGCGAAAATTTCTTATGCTCTACTGCGGCTTCAACCACCTGATCCATGATCTTCTTGGCCGGATTGAAGGACGCCGCGGCGGATTGCGAGACATACGTCACCTCACCGCCGCGCAGATTGCGGACATCGCCCACAGACGACTTCATGATATCGCGCCCGTTGACCCAAACTTCGCCGCCGGTGATTTCAACGCCACCCCGGCCATAGGCCATCGAGGCCAGGCCAATTGTGGATTTCCCGGCACCGGATTCGCCGATCAAGCCCAGCACCTTACCGGGCGCGAGGTCAAAGCTGACCCCGTGCACGATTTCGATGTCATGGGGTTTCTCACCCGGCGGGTAGACGGTCGCGCCGATTTTGAGGTCGCGGACCTTGAGAAGGGTATCACTCATCCCCGGCCTCCTTTCAGCGATGTGGTACGGTTCAGAACCCAGTCAGCGACAAGGTTGACCGAGATTGCCAGCGTCGCGATGGCCACAGCGGGGTAAAGTGCCGCGCCAATGCCATAAACGATGCCGTCTTTGTTCTCTTTCACGATGCCGCCCCAATCCGCCAGCGGCGGTTGAACGCCAAGCCCAAGGAAGGACAGGGTAGAAATGAACAGAACCATGAAGATGAACCGCAATCCGAATTCGGCCACCAGAGGTGACAGCGCATTTGGCAGGATTTCCCGGAAGATGATCCAGGCACGCCCCTCGCCACGCAGTTTGGCGGCTTCAACATAGTCCATTACGTTGATGTCCACCGCAACGGATCGTGACAGTCGATAGGGACGCGTGGCATCCAGCAAGCCCATCACAAGGATTAGGATCGGGACGGTCACCGGAACGATTGCCAGAATGACCAGCGCAAGGATCAGCGTTGGAATCGACATGATCAGGTCAACCGTCCGGCTGAGCGCCTGATCGGCCCATCCGCCCAGAACCGCCGCCAGCAAGCCCAGCGACGTACCGGTCAGAAAGCTGAGCAGAGTTGCGGCCGCTGCGATGAAGATCGTTGTACGCCCACCATAGATCATGCGGGTCAGCAGGTCCCGACCGATATTGTCGGTCCCGAGCAGATGCTTAGAGCTGGCGGGCTCCCAGACATCGCCAACCACTTCTGCCATTCCATAGGGCGCAATCAAAGGGGCAGCGATCGCCACAAAGAAATATGCGCCGGTGAACACAAGGCCAATCAGTGCCGAAAGAGGAATATTCTTTGTCATTTCGGATGCCTCAGTCTTGGATTGGCAAGGATCGACACGATATCCGCGACCATGTTCAGGCCGATATAAACGGCTGCAAACACAACGCCGCAGGCCAGAACGACAGGCACGTCACGCTTGGTCACAGCGTCCACAAGGTATTGCCCCATGCCGGGATAGACGAACACAACCTCGACCACGACAACACCCACTACCAGATAGGCGAGATTCAGCATCACGACGTTCACGATCGGAGAAATGGCATTGGGAAAGGCGTGCCGCGCAATGACCTGAAACGTGCTCAGGCCCTTCAGCTCGGCCGTTTCGATATAGGCCGATTGCATGAGGTTTAGAATTGCTGCGCGTGTCATCCGCATCATCTGCGCCAGTACCACCAACGTCAGCACAAAGGCCGGCAGAGCTATCGCATACAGCTTTTGCCCAAAGGACATGGAATCGTTGATCATCGCCAGCGAGGAAAACCATCCCAGTTTGACCGAGACGTAGTAGATCACCACATAACCGATCAGAAATTCCGGGATTGAAACCGTAGTCAGCGTGATGCCGGAAATCAGTTTATCCGGCCAGCGGTTGCGGTACCGGACGGCAAGAAGCCCCAGAAAGATCGCAAGTGGAACGGACACGATAGCAGCCACACAAGCCAGAAACAGCGTGTTTCCAAGGCGTTTCCCAATGCTCTCGGCAATATCAAGCTTGTTGGTCAGGGATTGGCCCAGATCACCTTGAACGATACCCCCTAACCATTCGAAGTAGCGGGTCATGGCGGGGCGGTTCAGACCCATTTCTTCGCGGAGGTTAGCCAAGGCCTCGGGGGTGGCGGACTGCCCCAGGACGGCTTGCGCGGCGTCTCCGGGAAGGGCTTCGGTCAGGCCAAAGATCAAGGCCGAAGCGCCGAACAGCAATAGGAATCCCAGCGCGAGGCGCTGGGAAACCAGTTTGATGATAGGATGCATTATCCGTAGCCCGTTTTAAACGAACCACATTTTGCGGGAAATGTTGCCGTTCATCATCTCTTGTGTCGGATCAGATTCCCAACCATCCAGCTGGTTGCTGATACCCTCGACAAAGTCGTTGAACATCGGGCAGATCAGGCCTCCTTCGTCGCGGACCATCCGGCCCATCTGACTGTAGATGCCCTTGCGTTTTTCGGTGTCCAGTTCCGCCTTTGCCGCGAACAACATGTCATCGAACGCCTGAACCTTGAACCGAGTATCGTTCCAGTCGGCGGTCGACAGATACGCGGTCGAGTACATCTGATCCTGTACAGGTCGGCCACCCCAGTACGACGCACAGAACGGCTGAACATTCCAGACTTCGGACCAGTACCCATCGTTCGGTTCACGCTTAATTTCCAGCGGGATACCAGCCTGCGCAGCGGTCTGCTGAAACAGTGCTGCGGCGTCTACGGCACCTGGGAAGGCGCCATCGGCTACACGCAAGATAATCGGCGAACCATCATGGCCGGACTTCTTGTAGTGCTCAGCGGCTTTTTCGATGCTGAATTCGCGTTGTTCGATGGTTTCGTCAAACAGTGGATAGGCCGAGTTGATCGGCATGTCATTCCCGATCGAGCCATAGCCCCGCAGCACCTTGTCTACCAGATCTGCGCGGTTGATTGCGTATTTCAACGCTGTGCGCAGTTCGTTGTTGTCAAACGGTGCCGTGTCGCAATGCATGATAAAGACGTAGTGACCACGGCCGGCGGTCGAGTTCACGGTCAGATTTGGTGCGCGCCCAAGCAGATCGGCAACTTTGGGTTCCACACGGTTGACTGCGTGCACCTGACCGGATTGCAGCGCCGCGGTACGCGCCGTTGCGTCATTGATAACAACGACTTCAACACTGTCAAAGTTGCCAAAATCACTATTCCAGTGGTTTTCGTTCTTTGTGAACAAGTGGCGGACGCCCGGTTCGTCAACTTCCAATTTGTACGGTCCGGTCCCGATACCGGCTGCAGGGTTGTCCATACCACCGTCTGGCTGAATGATCAGGTGATAATCGGCCATCAGATACGGCAGGTCGGCATTTGGCTCATTCAGAGTGACCTGGAAATTGTCGCCATCGGCCTTCATAGACTCGATGCCTTTCATGATGCCAAGGGCACCGGACTTTGAGTCTTCGTTCGAATGACGTTCCATGGTCTTCAGCACATCTTCGCTGGTCATGGTCTTGCCGTTGTGGAATTCGACCCCGTTGCGAAGCTTGAAGGTCCAGACCTTGGCATCTGCGCTGCCTTCAACGCTTTCTGCCAGACGTGGCTCGATCGTGCCGTCTGGCGCGACCTCGACGAGTTGGTCGCCGAACTGTTTGCCATTCTGAAACGGGACCGAGCTTGCATAGGTTGCCGGGTCCAGCGAGTTTGTGGATTCACCACCTTGCAGGCCGAATTTCAGATCGCCGCCTTTTTTCGGCCCCGCTGCGCGCGCTGCATTCGCAAACATGGTGCTGGCCATGGCCGCAGAGACACCCAAAGCAGCTGCTTTACCCATGAATTCACGGCGGGTCAGTTTTCCGGCTGTGACCTGCTTCGACATGTGAGTGAGTTGTTCGTTCATCCATAGATCTCCCAGTTGGTTGGATGTTCAGCCCGTTTGCGGACTTTTTATTGACGCATGAGTCAACTTAGGGGTATTTCAGGGCGGCGGGCAAGTGAAAATCTCTTGATAAAAGAAGGGAAACCCACCTTTGGCCGCATGGCAAGGCTTCTTTGTGGTCCTTGGAATACTCAAAACCTCATTTTAATAGCTACTTACTCTGGCGCGAGCGAAAATTCTGTCTGGTGTCAGATCACCTTTCGCCCGAACTTAGAGTACATATGCCAAACGCTCGATTTTGCGCTTTGTTGATTCTATCAGCACAGCGCGTATGCCGAAATGACAGTCAGCTGCGTATCGCAATCATGAGGTCCATCACATTAGTGCCTGTAGGCCCCGTGACCAGCAGAGCGCCTGCCTTGTCGAGGAAACTGCCGCTATCAGCGCGATCCAGATAATCCTGAGCATCTTCTCCCCATGTTTCGCCAGTAATGATTGCGCCCGCCGCATCCGTTGACCCGTCCGTGCCATCGGTACCGCCAACGATCACGGTCAAATCCGGCTGCCCGGCAATCTCGCGCGCCAGAGCAAGCGCCAGAGCCTGATTGCGCCCGCCGCGCCCCGGTCTCTGGGGAAGAACGACGGTCGGTTCTCCTCCAAAAACCATGACCCCTGTCGGCATGGAGCGTAGCCGATCTCCTATTCGGGCCGCGACCGAGAGGAAGTCATCGTGCATCGTTTCTTCGTTCGCAAGGATGGTGAGTCCAGCCTGACTGGCTGCCAATGCCGCAGCGTCACGGGCATGGGCGTTCGATGCGATGATCGAGGTCCGGGTCGTAAAACCCGGTGAGACGGGCAGCGATCCGATGCCAGAGCCGATCACGCCCAGATCATCCCCGGGTACATCCGAAATCGCCAGAACGGTCACGCTCTTTCCCGGGAAGAACGACAACAGACCACCTCCCTTGATCCGCGACAGCTTGCGCCGTTCCGCATTCATAGCGGCGATATCCAACCCTTCACCAAGCAAGCGCTGGTTGAGGGCTGCAAGATCACCCAAAGTGTTTCCGGGTTCCAGATCCTCGGCCAGCGACGACGCGCCGCCCGAAACCAGCAGCAACAATTTGCTTTCGCGTTTCATGCTCTCGATCGTTTCGCGCACAGCACGCCCTCCTGCGAGACTGCGGGCATCGGGAACAGGGTGCGAGGCCTCGAGAACAACAACATGTGCCGGCAGGTTATGGCCGTGGCCATCTTTGGTAACGACCAGAGAGGGCACGGTTTCGAAACGCTCGGCTGCCGCACGGGCCATGGCACCTGCGGCCTTGCCCACGGCCAGAACCTGGTCTGGCCGTTCAATCGTTTGGATAGCCTCATGTGTCGCGTGATAACCATCAACCGCGGCAACCCCCGCGCGCCAGATATCCTGAACCAGTTGAGACCTCTGCATCAGCTTTCCATCCAAATTGTGACGGGTCCGTCATTGACCAGTTCTACTGCCATGTCTGCCCCAAAGGCACCAGTTTCGACCGGAATGCCCTGAGCCGCAAGTTTGTGCGCGAATGCCTCGTAGAGCTTCCGGCCTTCTGCCGCCGGGGCTGCGCCGGAAAACCCGGGCCGGTTTCCGCGTGACGTGTCGGCTGCGAGGGTGAACTGACTCACCACCAGTGCCGAGCCTCCGATATCTAATATCGAGCGGTTCATTTTTCCGGCGTCATCCTTGAAGATACGAAGCTTTGCGATCTTTTCCGCCAGTTGCGAGACCTGGGCTTCTCCGTCACCATGCATCGCACAGATCAGAATCATCAACCCTGGGCCGGATTGTCCGATCACGATGCCATCGACTGTAACCGAGGCATTGGAAATTCTTTGAAGCAACGCTCGCATATGCAGGTCCCGTTCCGCTTTGTAGGTGTGTTTATCGGCTTATTCGCGCCAGTCCAGAACATCCTCCAGTGCGGCGCGCTCTGTCCGGAAAGCGTTGGCCGGATGATCCTCGTCTGTATATCCGAACGATATTGCACACAGGATCAAACGATCATCTGAAATCTCGAAATACCGATGAAGAAACGGGCCGTAAGCCGCGACCGCTGCCTGTGGGATACAGGCCACGCCCAGAGCTTGTGCCGCCAACGCAAATGCGGTCACGAACCCTCCGCAATCCATCGCCCCGTAAGGGCCCAGCTCAGCGGGGCATGACAGTATGGCGCAATGTGGTGCTCCGAACAGAGCATAATTCTCCATCATCTGCCGCGCCGAGGCAGCGCGGTCGCCTTTTTCGATGCCGACCGCATTATTTAGTGCCCAGCCGCAGGCGCGGCGGCGATCCTGATAAACCCCCGAATACCCGGATGGAAATGGCAGGTCGGGGGCAGGGGCGGCATGTGCGGCCTCGTGCTGCAACGCCTTTCGAAACCGGTCTGTTTCAGCTCCGCAGGTTACCACAACTTTCCAGGGCTGCGCATTGCACCAGCTTGGAACCCGCATTGCGTTGGCTATGATTTGTTCAATTTGCGGACGGGGAATACGGTCCGATCGGAACGCGCGGCACGAATGTCGTCCGGTCAACAGAGCGTTCAAAGCGTCAAGGTGCAAATCGCATCTCCCTCCATTCACGCTGCGCAGGATGGGTCCGGGGGCGGCTATATGCAAGAGGTCGTGCCGGTGTCATTTCTGCCCGGTTGCAACCAGATAACCGACACCAGCCGCAACCAGCAGCCCCAACATGACGGCGATGGTGATTTTGATCGCGGACCAGGGACGCTCACCCTGAACGCGACCGGTCCGGCCGTTGACCACGAAGCGATATGTCTGGCCTCGGTATTTGTAGGCAGCCATCCAGACTGGCAGGAGAATGTGTTTGAATGTGACATCGCGCACTTCGGTGTCGACGGCATGAATGCGTTGGCGATCTCCGCCGATGTCGAACCGAACATCACGCTCAATCACCCGTGCCATATGAGCGCGCGCTTCCTGACATCCATCTTGCAATTCAACAGTGTAAGCCTCGGCCCGAAAGCCCGCGAGATATTCAGGTTGATATGGTTCAAGCGCAGGCAGGTCCCAGGGTTCCAGCGCGTCCGTATAGGTTTTTGGAAGAGATTGAGATGCCAACACCAGAACATCGTCAAAAAACCGTGCCACGCGACCGGATTTTGGCGACCAACGCACCTTGGGAACTTGCTGCTGTACGCGTTTACCGTCCCGCATGACGGTGCGGGTTTCGTAATAGACCACTCCGCGCTCGCCCCGATAACTCGACTTGGTATCGGCATCGAAAGTCCAGTAGGGCACATAGATGCCCTGCATCCTGCGACCTTTGCGGGCATAGTCTTTCAGCCCGTTGGGCGCAAACCAAAGCTGCCCCAACCAATCGCTCATCGCTTTGTGAGCTGTACGTTCATCCAGGGCAAAGGGCAAAACACCGCGTGGTTTGATATGGCGGCTTACACCGGTATCGGTCACGACAGGGGTAGCGCAGAAGGGACACTCGGCCGAATGCGTATTTGGATCGAACTCGACCTGTGCCGCGCAGTTCGGGCAGGTGAGAACACGAGTCTCTTCGATCTCGCTATCGGGAAGGCGATCCGCGATGGCGGTGTCGAAATCCAGTTCACGTAAACTGGCCCCTCCCCAGGGGCCGGCGCCGATGGCTTCGGAGTGACCGCAGTGATTGCAGGTAAGCGTTCCGTCATCAGGATTGAACCGGTAATCCGCCCCGCATTGTTCGCAGGGAAAGCGGTGTCCGTCATTAGCCATTACAGAAACCCGATCTTTGATTGCTGCCTACCAGTTCACGCACCGGGTGGCGGAGGCGGCAAGATGGTGAATAGCTGCGCAAGTTCCTGTACCTCGCCCGCCTTCTTCCAGCCGTCCTGACCAGCCGTCCAGACATGGGTATCGCGTGTGATCTCACCATCGGTTGCCATACGACCCATCTTTGCCTTGGAGAATGGTCCGCTGGTCTGTCCGCTTACTGCAATGTGCCAGACATGCTCAACCGGTGGAGGGGGTGGTGGTGCCGCAGGCGCTGAGGCTTGCGGGGCAGCGGGGGTGGAACTGCCCCACGGGCCACTTGGCTGACGCGCTGCCATGTTCGACATCTGCTGCGCCATCGCCATGCCCATTCCCATGCCAAGGCCCGCACCCATACCCCCGCCCTGACCGGGATTGTTGGCCGCCGCCGTCATTGCCTCGGCGGCGGAATACTGGGTGAACTTGCCCAGATCACCCGCCAAACCCATTGATGTGCGCTTGTCCAAAGCTGCTTCGACTGCAGGAGGTAGCGAGATGTTTTCTATATAGAATTCAGGCATGGTCAGGCCATACCCATCCAGCACAGGTGAAACCTCAGCCGCGATCAGCTTGCCCAGATCGGCGGTGTTAGCCGCCATATCCAGGACCGGAATGCCCGACCCTGCGATGACGCGGCTGAATTCTTGCACGATGATGTTGCGGATCTGAAAGCTGATCTCGTCCATGGTGAATTCACCATCGGTGCCGACGATCTCGACTAGGAACTTGGCCGCATCTTTGACCCGAATAGTATAGGTGCCGAATGCTCGGATGCGCGTTGGCCCGAACTCGGGGTCGCGCAGCATGATCGGATTCTTGGTGCCCCATTTCAGGTTGTTGAACCGGGTCGTGTTGACGAAATAAATCTCGGACTTGAACGGCGACTGAAAGCCGTGGTCCCAATGCTGCAAGGTCGTCATGATCGGCATGTTGTTGGTCTCAAGCATATAGAGACCCGGTGTAAACACGTCCGCCAGTTGCCCCTCATGCACGAACACTGCAGCCTGACCTTCGCGGACGGTCAGCTTGCCGCCGTACTTGATCTCATGTCCTTCGCGCTCAAATCGCCAGACCATGGTGTCGCGGGTGTCATCGACCCAGTGGATGACGTCGATGAACTCGCCCGTCAGAAAATCAAAAATTCCCATTGAATTTCTCCTGTCTTGGGGGTCAGAGCGACTGCCCCATCAATTCGCGTGCAATGATACGGACCACGGGGCGTGCCTCGTCGGCGGTCATCCCCACTTTCAGGCGCGGGTCGTACAAAATGGTCAGCAGTTTCTCGTCATGGCTTGTAAGCAGGGCAAACTCGTCGTCGTCATTGAAGATTGAAGGCCGGGCCGAAGGGCTATCATTCGGCAGTCCCAGCCCTTGCGCAATCTCTTCATGAACGCAGCTGAGCCGCGCCAGGTCGGGATGCTCGGACCGGATCAGAGCGACTGCACTGGTATAGGTTTGCGGCGATCCGCCTGAGGCAGAGGCGAAGACGAAGCAATAGAATGATTTTGGCAGCTTATCAAAAAGATCAAGCTGGGCTTGCCCGATGCCGGGGATCAATTGTCTCAGCCGTGTCTGCACATATTCGGTATCGTCTTCGCCCGCGACAAAGACGTGGAAATTGGCGTTGCGGCCCACGGTCGATACAGGATGGCCGGTCAAACGGGTCAGGCGCCTGGCATAGGCATCGATCTGAGCGGCATCCAGTTTCTGCACGTCAGGTGCGACCGAGGGGCCAAACTCGGGTTTGATTCGAACCGCGCCAGACCAACGGCTAAGCTGCGCGTCGGCGCGGCGTGCACCTGTCGAGATACCTTGCCCGGGGTACTCAGAAAAGAATGCGATCGTTTCGAAATTACGCGCAAGATCATCCGCGTCATATGGCGTGTCGGGGCCACCCCCATCCGTGCGGAACAACCCACGGGTCAGCAAATCGTTTTGCACCCTCTCATAATATCGCGCCAAATCCAGGCTTGCGGCAGAGGGCGCGACATAGGCGTTGCTGGGCGCTTGCGGCTGCGCCGGGCTGGGTTCGGGCACGGCGGAGGTCGTCAAAACCTCATCACAGCTGGCCAGAACCAGAAGCGACAGGCCAAACACCACAGTATTGATTTTGAAGATCGGCCGCACGCGCGTTGTTCCCTTTACCCGGGAACGGCAGTTCCGGCATTGTCGCCGATCCCGTCCTGTCGCGCCTTGGCCGAGGCGAGTGTGTCGCGCAGTTCGGCCTCCATCTTCTTAAGATCTTCCTCGGCTGCCGCGCGTTTGGCCTTGCCTTCGTCGGCAATGGCGAGGCTTTCGTTGATTGTACCGATCAGGTCCGCGTTGGCCTGTTTCACGGCTTCGATGTCGAAGACACCACGTTCCATTTCCTCGCGGATCATCTTGTTGGACTCGCGCAGGTTGGCCGCGTTCGAGGTCAGCAATTCATTGGTCAGATCATTGGCATCGCGCACGGCAGCTGCGGCTTCGGCGCTGCGTTGGATGGTGACGGCCTGTGCCAGCTGCGTTTCCCAAAGCGGCACGGTGTTGACCAGCGTCGAGTTGATTTTGGTGACCAGCGATTTGTCGTTTTCCTGTACCAACCTGATCGACGGCAGAGACTGCATCGTCACCTGACGAGTCAGCTTCAGGTCATGCACACGACGCTCAAGATCATCACGTGCAGCCCGAAGGTCGCGCAATTCCTGCGCCTTCATTACCTGTTGATCTTCGGGAGCGGCCTGGACAGCCGCCTCTTTCTCTGGGATGTCGTGACTGTCAAGCTCGGTCAGTTTTTCCTCACCCGCTGCAATATACAGCGCCAATTCATCGTAAAACTCCAACGTCTTTTCATACAGCAGGTCGAGCGATTTGATATCTTTCAACAGGGTGTGTTCGTGCCCAAGAAGATCGTCGGTGATCCGATCGATCTGGCTTTGAACGTTCTCGAATTGCGCCGTGAATTTTGCAAAAGGCGCGGCACGGCCCAGAAGTTTCTCCCACCAGCTGCGTTCGCGGCGCACGTCCAGTTCACTGACCGAGAATCCTCGGATCGTCGTCACGATGTTGCGCAAGCTGTCCCCGGCGGGGCCAACGTCCTTATTGCGCACATCGGCCAGCATGGACTGGCTGATTTCCTGCAGTTCCGCCTGAGCGGAAGACCCGAAAGAGACAATCGAATTGGTGTCACCCATGTCGATTTCACCCATCCGCTTGCGGATTTCGGCACCAACGGGTTCGTCGGCCTCTTCCAGCAGGACAATATCGGCCTGTGGCTCGGGCAGGGCGACGGCCGTGATTTCCTGTACCAGCGTCTCGGCTTCGACCGCTTTGTTCTTGATGTCATCGGACATGGAGTAATCCTCGCTCACATATTGGCCGGTCAATCCAACCGGACGCCTTCGCGCTGCAGCCGGTCGCGCAGCACATCAATTTCAACCGTCAGATCACTGCGGTCATCCAATAGCATTTTTCGCGTTCGTGCCGCGAAGTTCTGTTCCAAATCGTCCAGCAGCGCGGAATAGTCCTTGAGCGCTTGTGCATCACGCGTGCGGGCGTAGACATCTGCGAACTTCACTGTCGCATCGCGTGCCCCTTGCAGATAAACCGTCAGGTACTTTCGCGCACCCGCCAGATCACGCGGGTCTTCCTCGACCGTGCGGAACAGATCACGGGCGGTGTCTTGAAAGCGCTCGACACGCGATTCGATCTTTCGGTCGCCAGCCCGTTTGATTGCATCTGTCATCTGGCTCAGGTGAGTTTCCGCATCTTCGACAACACGTGCCACGCGGTCCTGCTGGAACGTGTCGATTCCTTCCATGCCTTTGTCCTTCATCGGGTCGAGGCCAAAGGAGACGGAATGCAGCGCAGCGGCGACGGTGCCAAACAAAATCGGCGCCAGCAGGCTGGCTTGTATTGCGGTTTCGGCATCCAGAATTTCAGTGCGATACGAGGTCAAAGCTGTGCCAAGGCCGGTCAGGATGCTGGAAAGTATCTTGCGGGGAAAGGCTGGTCGGCGGGCTGTGCGCTTTGCGTTGTACGCGGCTTCGGCACGCAGACCTTCGCGCAACAGGAATGCCGCCGCTGTCAGCAGGCCTGCAGCGACCAGACCGATCGTCATACCGATCGCACCGTCGTTCAAAGACAAGAACACCAATGGAACTGCGGGGAGAAACAGCAGATTTGCGCGCGCGCCTGCTGGTTCGACCCGGGCTCTGTCAAACTGCCCGCGCGACGAGGGATCCTGATCTGCAGATGCGTCCTGAGGGCTGAACTTTCCACCGAACCGTTTGGCCATGCCCCTACAAGCCCCCCAGCAAGCCGGTACAGACGCCAAATAGCAGCACCAGCAGCGCTGCATAGGCCAATTTTTGCACTCCGGTCCCGGACATCTTGCCCCCCAACTGTCGCTGACACAGAAAATTTAGGCGATGCGAGGGCTTGGCGCTAGGGGGAAGGTTGCATAACCCGCATCACTTGCGAGGTTTCTTGCCGACCGAGGGCCTTTTACGTTGAGGCCGGGATGGGCGTTTTGCAGAAGGCTTGTCGCCATCCTCAGCCTCTAGCCCCAATTGGTCCCGCATGACGCGGCGACGGATTTCTTCGACCTCGCCGAGTTTCAGATCACCCAGCTGAAATGGGCCAAACGAGACTCGCAACAGGCGGTTGACCACATAACCGATATCTTCGATGGCGCGGCGGATTTCCCGGTTCTTGCCTTCACGCAAGCCGATGGTCAGCCAGGCGTTTGCACCCTGTTGACGGTCCAGGGTGACGGTCATCGGTTGGAACCGTTCGCCCTCGATTACCAACCCCTTGCGCAGCGGTTCGAAATCCTCGTCCTTCGGGCGCCCGTTCACACGCACGCGGTACTTGCGCAACCAGCCGGTCGAGGGCAGTTCGAGTTTGCGTTTGATGCCGCCGTCATTGGTCAGCAGCAGCAACCCTTCCGAATTCAGGTCCAGACGGCCCACGCTCATGACCCGCGGCATATCTTCAGGCAGTTTGTCGAAGATCGTCGCGCGCCCCTTTTCGTCACGGGCCGTTGTCACCAGACCCGACGGCTTATGATACAGCCACAGGCGCGATGGTTCGGGCTCGGACACCGGTTTGCCGTCGACGGTGATCTTGTCTTTGGCGGTCACGTTCAGCGCCGGGCTGCTGATCGCCTTACCATTCACACTGACACGACCGGCTTCGATCATACGTTCGGCCTCGCGGCGCGAGGCGACGCCGGCGCGAGCCAGCACTTTGGCGATCCGGTCGCCAGGAGGAGGAGTATTGCTCATCCCCCGGCCATAGCGCATCCCGGTGGCTTGCGAAAGGCAGGTTTCTGAGGCAGTCAAAGGCATGGAGTTCAGATCGCATATGAAACTGGCGCTCGAGCAGGCGCGAACAGCAGCGGATCGGGGAGAGGTGCCAGTGGGCGCCGTCATCATCGGGCCTGATGGGCGGGTTGTCGCGGCGGCTGGCAACCGGACCCGCGAATTGCGCGATCCCACAGCCCATGCCGAGATACTGGCCCTGCGCGCCGCCTGCCAATCTGCCGGATCGGAGCGATTGCCGGATCACGATCTCTATGTGACGCTGGAGCCTTGCGCCATGTGCGCCGCCGCACTGGCTGCCGCTCGCATCCGGCGGGTGTATTATGGCGCGTCCGATCCCAAATCGGGTGGCGTGGCGCATGGTGCGCGGGTTTTTTCGCATCCGCAAGCGCATCATCGCCCCGAGGTCTATGACGGGATCGCCGCAGATGAGGCTATCGCGCTGCTGAAACAGTTCTTTGCCGCGCAACGCGACTAGATCAGGCCGGTTTCACAACCAGCTCACGCGGGATGTCAGCCAAAGGCACACCACCTGCAGCCGTGACCACAAAGCTTTCTGTGATGGCCATGCCCCAATCCGGGGTCCACAGACCGGGCATCAAATGGAAGGTCATGTTTTCCTGCAGCTCAGTGGTGTCTCCGGGCCGCAGGCTCATGGTGCGTTCGCCCCAGTCGGGCGGATAACTCAGACCAATCGGATAGCCGGTTCGGTTGGCCTTGACATACCCAGCGCGGGCAAAGCTGTCATAGACGCAGGCAGCAACCTCTTCGCAGGTCGCACCAGGGCGCGCGGCAGACAAGGCGTCATCAATGGCCTGCAGCACTGCCGTCTCGGCGCGACGAATGTCATCGGAGGGATTGCCCAGAAACAGACTGCGACTTGCCGGGCAGTGATAGCGGCGATAACAGCCTGAAATCTCGAAATAGGTCGCCTCGCCAACTGTGAGCGGCCTGTCGTTCCACGTGATGTGCGAGGCCGATGCCTCGGCGCCCGAAGGCGCGATCGGAACGATGGCGGGATAGTCCCCTGCAAGCCCGGGTAGCCCGGCGATGCCAGCGGCCTGTACCTCGGCGACCAGCTGATTCTTGGGCAGTCCTTCGCGAAACGCCCCGCGCAGAACTTCGTGCATATGCGCGGTCAACCGCCCCGCCTTGCGCATCATATCGACCTCGGCGTTGCTTTTGACGGCGCGTTGCCAGTTCACAAGGCCGGTGGCATCCGTCAGCACTCCGAAAGCGCGTTCGAGAATGCGGTGACTGGCGGCCGAGTAGTAGTAATTGTCCATCTCGACGCCCAAACTCGAAGTCCATCCGCGGTCCTGCAGAACCGTAACCAGGGAATCGACCGGATGGTGATCCGGATGCTGCACGTGTTCTTCGGGCCAATCCAGCAGATCCGATGTATCCAGCCAGGTGGTCTGTGCCGCTCCGGCCTTGTCCTGCGTCCTCCCCCACCACAGCGGCGATCCTTTGACAGGCAGGATGACCATTTGCGGGACGTAAAAGCTCCACCCGTCATAGCCGGTGATCCATGCCATGTTCGACGGGTCTGTGATCAGCAATACATCAAGCCCCCGTTGTTCCATCGCGACACGGGTTCTGCCAATGCGATCGGCGTATTCCTGAGCGCTGAAATCCGAGGCCGGCATCAGAGCACAATCGCCTGCATGACCTCGGGTTCGATCACATCGACACCGGGCAACCCATCAGCCAGCGCTTGGGCTGATTGTTCGAGAATCGGAAAGGTCTTGTAATGGCAGGGGATCACCGTCTTGAAATCGAAGTACCGCTTGGCCGCATAAGCGGTGCCTTTCATATCCATGGTGAAATGACCCCCCGATGACAGGATGCCGATATCGGGTTTGTAGTAATCCCCCATCCATTCCATATCCGCCATGATGTCGGTATCGCCCGAGACATATACCATGTGCCCTTCGGTCGCGATCATATACCCGACCTCGGTTCCGCCTGTGCGCAGACCATCGGGGGTCGAAAAAGTCGAACTGTGAGAGGCAGGCACCATCGATACTTTGATCCCGTTCAATTCTACTGTTCCGCCTTTGTTGAACCCGACGGTTTCGATGCCCTCGGCCTCGGCCCAGTATCCCATCAGGTCATACTGCCCAACCACCGGCACATTCAGATGCTTGGCAAGCGGCAGGATATCAACAACATGGTCGAAATGGGTGTGAGTCAGCAGAATATGCGTCGCATCCGCAACAGCCGCATCATGTTGATCTTCGGGTAATGTTGGATTTCCCGTTAGCCAGGGATCGAACAGTAGAACTTGCCCTGCAGTTTCGATGCGAAAGCTGCCGTGACCCAGCCAAATGATATTCATAATAAATCCTCCCATTTTCCGCTTGGAGCCAGCCTAGCATCGGCTATGTAAAAATCTATGGACTGGACGCAGTATATTGACGGCTATTGCGAGCGGCTCTTGCCTGCTTATTGGGCCGAGCCGATCAACGCCGCCACCAACGCGGCGTTTCTAATCGCGGCATTTATCATGTGGCGAAGAGTGCGCGGGCGGGGAATGCCGCTGGCGATGGGACTGGTTGTCATTCTGGCAATGATCGGTCTTGGCAGCTATCTGTTTCACACCCATGCTCAGGTCTGGGCTGCGATTGCGGATACGGCGCCGATCCTGCTGTTCATCCTCGTCTATATATATGCAGTGAACCGCGATGTCTGGGAGATGCGCCCCGGATACGCGCTTGGTCTGACCGCGCTGTTCATCCCTTTTGCCGCGCTGACAATCCCGGTGTTCCAGATGGTGCCGGGGCTTGGCGGCTCTTCGGCTTATGCACCAGTGCCTCTGTTGATTCTGATATACGCATTCATGCTGCGCCAGAAAACGCCCGATACCGCGCGAGAGCTGGCGATTGGGGCGGGTATCCTGATCGCCTCTATCACCTTCCGGGCGCTGGATGATCCGATATGCGGGCATTTACCCATCGGCACGCACTTCATGTGGCATATTCTGAACGCCATCATGCTGGGCTGGATGATCGAGGTGTATCGGCGGGCGATCAGGACCGTGGCTGCTTGATGACCTGAGCGATCCGTTCCCCAATGATGCGACTGGATTTGCGCGAGGGGTGGATCAGATCAAATGAGAAATACGAGGGGTCGCCCGGTTGCGCGACGTCCTGCACCGAAACAAAGGTTATCCCAGCTTCTTTCTGTGCCAATCTCTTGATCCTGGCCTCGAACTCATCACCTTCTCCCTTGCAATGCTCAATGGGTGTTATCAGGTCAGGGCTGCGCAGATAGCCGACATAGATGACCTGTGTGCCCCCATCGCGAATCCGGCGCAGAAAATCGGGCACCTGACCATATTGTCCGTCTTTCGAGATCATGGTGTTTATGACGCCGCTACATCTCATACAGGCGCATCCCAACATCAGGTCGTTGCCGCCCCCGTTTACAATCGCCCAATCCCATTCTCCCGGCACGAACTGGGCTTGCACACCGGAATCGGGCGCGCCATCGGCATCAAATCCCGTCTGCAACCAGGCCGCCGATGCCGAGCGGTCGAGCACAGGTTCGCCGATTGACCGTTCGACAACATCCGGGATCGAGTTTCCGGACGTGCCGTTCCAAGCCATCAGGGAATCGCCGACCGCGATGACCTTGGCATCTGGCGTGCTAGCGGGCATCTCCTGACAACCAAGAAGAACCCCAAGGCACCCAAGAAGGAGCAGTTTGTTCATAGCTGATTTGTCCAGGCGCTGTTGCGACCCGCTTAGAAAGCCGCGAAATGGTAAACACGCGGTTAACGGAGTCTCAAAGAGCGTCAGTCCCGGAAAGCTGCGGCCAGGGCCTCGGGCAGATCAAACTCGTCCAGAACCCGAGCGCGGCCTCCGGGAGACATCTTGAATGCGGTCTTTTCGACGATGCGTTGTATTTTTTCGGCGGAGTGTTTGGCGGCAAAAGGTGCAAAGTACCATTTCAGGAAAACGAAACAGATCACGTCTTCAAGCGCCTGTACGTCAGTGTTGCGTTTGATCCCCTGTTTGCGCAACATCTGCTCGACGGCTTCAATCTCGTCCGCGCCGTATTCAGCCTGTTCCATGAAACCTTGAACAACATCCGCGTGATACACACCCTGTGCCTTGCGCCAGGCCAAATACCCGGCCCGGCCCTCGGGGTATTCGGTGCGCTTCAGCTTCCAGCGTTCTACATGCTGACCCCGAGCGGCAATTTGCAATGCATCCGATGCGTCGGGAAATAGCCGGTCAAGCTCTGCACTCATGCGTTGGCCATAAAGCAGCTCCGTTGGTTGACCATCCTCTTTGTTGGGATCTTGTGTATTTGCTGCGTCAATCGCGTCCAGAACTGCTTGCTTGCGTGTGCTCATTTTCCGCTCCGTTAGCTTGTCCGAACGACACCCGGCGGGCAGTTCGGAGTTTGATCTGAGATCATGCTAACGACTTGTCAGGAGGGGTGCAGCAGTCAAATTCAAAAAGCGCCGGATCGGGAGGGGGGGACCGATCCGGCGCAGGAGGCGGGCTTACTTGCCTGCCTGGGTTTGGTCTTTGGTCACGGGTTCCGAAACAGGCTCGGGGAAGCTCAGGTTTCGGGTCAGATTGTTCATGCCGATCCCCAGAGCCACTGCGGGAGAGGTCAGAACCAGGGTGGACAGGATGAAGGCAGACAAAAGAGTTTTCATGGGGTGTCTCCGGTTTCTTGCTGCGTTGCATACATGAAATGAACAGTTCGGTTCAGTTTTTCAATGATGAAAATGAACTAATTGGTTTACTTTTTCGCATATCGGGCATTCAAAATTGCATGGCAGGTCGTGATCGGCTGTCTGAAATACCTGTCTGCCACCTGCCGGTCTTGCGAGTGCTGCGGCAGACGGGTAAACGCCCCCTAACGCATATGAGGTTTTCCGATGTCGATTGACCAAAGCACTGCCGCCAAGGTGGCCAAACTGGCCCGAATCAAGGTCGAGGATGATGCGCTGCCTGCGCTGGCGTCCGAGTTCAACACCATCCTTGGATTCATCGAGCAATTGAACGAAGTGGATGTTGAAGGCGTCGAGCCGATGGTTTCGGTCGAGCCGATGCGCCTGAAGCGTCGTCAGGATGAGGTCACTGATGGGAACCAGCAGGACAAGGTTCTGGCCAACGCCCCCGATGCACGCGAGGGCTTTTTCGCAGTCCCTAAAGTGGTGGAGTAAGACATGAGCGATCTGAACAAACTGGGTCTTGCCGAAGCCCGCGATGCTCTGCGTGCCGGTGATGTGACCTCGGTCGAGTTGACTGAATCTTGCCTGAAAGCCATCGACGATGCCAGCGCGCTGAACGCCTTTGTCCATAAGACACCCGAGATCGCGCTGGAACGCGCCAAGGCGGCGGATGAGCGGATCAAAGGCGGCGATGCGCCATCAATGTGCGGCCTACCGATCGGCATCAAGGATCTGTTCTGCACCAAGGGAGTGCCCTCGCAGGCAGCGTCGAAGATTCTGGATGGCTTCAAGCCCGAATACGAATCCACCGTATCGCAGCAATTGGCCGATGCCGGGGCTGTAATGCTCGGAAAACTGAACATGGACGAATTCGCCATGGGCTCGTCCAACGAAACTTCGGTTTATGGCAACGCGGTCAGCCCGTGGCGGCGCGGCAATGACGATGCACAGCTGACACCGGGCGGGTCGTCCGGCGGGTCGGCCTCGGCCGTCGCGGCGGATCTGTGTCTTGCTGCTACCGGCACCGATACGGGCGGCTCAATCCGCCAGCCTGCCGCCTTTGTTGGAATCACCGGTATCAAACCGACTTATGGCCGGTGCTCGCGCTGGGGCATCGTGGCTTTTGCCTCGTCGCTGGATCAGGCCGGTCCGATGACCAAGAACGTTCGCGACGCAGCAATTATGCTGGAAACGATGTGCGGTCATGATTCCAAGGATTCGACCAGCGCCGAACTGGCCGTTCCGAATTTCGAGGCGATGCTGACCGGCGATATCAAAGGCAAAAAGATCGGTATCCCCAAGGAATACCGCATGGATGGGATGCCCGCCGAGATCGAGAAACTGTGGTCTGATGGTGCCGATATGCTGAAGGATGCAGGGGCTGAGATCGTCGATATCTCGCTTCCGCACACAAAATACGCGCTGCCAGCCTATTACGTGATCGCCCCGGCAGAGGCTTCGTCGAACCTCGCGCGTTATGACGGCGTTCGGTATGGCCGCCGCGCGCAGTTGGCGCAGGGTGATGGTATCACCGAGATGTATGAAAAGACCCGTGCCCAAGGTTTTGGCCACGAGGTTCAGCGCCGCGTGATGATCGGCACCTACGTGCTGTCAGCTGGTTTCTACGATGCTTACTACAACCGCGCCCGCCGGGTGCGTACGCTGATCAAGAAAGACTTCGAAGACGTCTTCGCTGCAGGTATCGATGCAATCCTGACACCTGCGACGCCCTCTGCGTCCTTCGGGCTGGGTGAGATGACCGAGGCCGACCCAGTTCAGATGTATCTGAACGATGTCTTCACGGTGACTGTGAATCTGGCCGGTCTTCCGGGTATTTCCGTACCAGCCGGTTTGGATGCGCAGGGGCTTCCCTTGGGTCTTCAATTGATCGGGCGCCCATGGGACGAAGGCGAATTGCTTAACACCGCCTATGCGCTCGAGAGTGCAGCCGGGTTTGTGGCCAAACCGAACAAATGGTGGTAATCCTCAAACTGGCAGAACGACAAGAAGACGGAGCAGCCGAATGCGTATAACGCTTCTGATCCCCGCGATGGGGCTTATTGCCGCTTGCGACACCGTCGCGCCAGTTGCTGGAACCGGGTTTAACACTCCGGAGTATCAGGCACAGCGTGAGGCTGATTTGGCCGGGCAGGGGCTGTCCGGCAATCCGCTGCTGCCGCCCGAGGCGATTTCACAGCAACCGCTTTCTGCTCAAGGGGAGGCGGGGGCAGTCCCGCCACTCAACGATGGCAGTGCTGCCGATATTGCAAACCAAACTGCCGCCGCGCTAGCCGGCACATCCGGCCAACCGACATCTGCGGCACCTGTGGTCAATAACTCCGGTATCTCGGACGAGCAGGATTTCGAGGCTGTCTCGAACCGCCGCAGCATCGACGCTGACGCTTCTCGGATTGAGCAAAACCGGCAGACCTATGAGGTAGTTGCACCCACTGCAGTGCCGCAGCGCGGGTCTGATGGGCAGCCAAACATTGTTCAATACGCGCTGAGCACCTCGAATCCGGTCGGCACGCAGCTTTACAGCCGCGCAGGGTTCAACCTTGAGGCCAAGGCGCAGCGCAACTGCGCACAGTTCGCCTCGTCGGATCAGGCACAGATCGAGTTTCTGGCCAATGGTGGTCCGCAACGTGACCGCAAGGGGCTGGACCCGGACGGCGATGGTTATGCTTGCGCCTGGGATCCCAGCCCGTTCCGTAGTGCCGTCAACAACTGATCAACCACAGCCGATCTGGCATCCGTCCCCCAATTTCGGCCCGCGCCGGGATGGGCTAAAGCCTTCGCTGATTGTTTTGCACTTCACAGCGATGAGTAAGGCGGCGACAGCGATAGAGCGTCTCTGTGATCCTGCAGCCGAAGTGTCCGCGCACTACCTCATTGGGGGAAATGGCAGGCTTTGGCAGTTGGTGCGAGAGGAGGATCGCGCATGGCATGCCGGGGCAGGGGAGTGGCATGGAAAGGATGATATAAACTCGCGGTCCATCGGTATCGAACTGGACAATCGCGGCGACCACCCGTTTTCAGAGTTGCAGATGTCGAAATTGGAGCAACTTCTGAAAGATATCATGGGCCGTTGGTCTATCGCCTCTGAAGGTTTGATCGGACACTCCGATATGGCTCCGGGACGTAAATTTGACCCCGGTTCTCGATTTGATTGGCAACGGTTGGAACGCCAGGGATTTGCCGCCTGCCGAGGATGTGATGACGGCCCGCAAAACGCACAACCAGACCTGTTCCGCGCACTCGCCCGAGATGCAGGTTTTACTGCAGACGTCGACGACGAAACACTTCTTGCCTCTGTCCGCTTAAGATATCGCCCATGGGCCAAAGGCCCGCTTGAGCCCGCAGATTTCACGCCATTGGGTCACACCGCCCTCTGGACCTGATCCGCCTTTTCATCTGGCCAAAAATACCTCGGGGTTGAATTGGCCGCAGGCCAAGAAGGGGCAGGCCCCTTCACGACCTCTCCTCTTGACGTCATCACCCCCAGCGCATACCCCAGCCTTCGCGCGGAGGGCCGGATGGCCGCTGGGGTCGCGAGACCCGAGAGGAAAGTCCGGACTCCACAAGGCAACGGTGCCGGGTAACGCCCGGGCGGGGAAACCCGACGGAAAGCGCCACAGAAATCAGACCGCCACACGCGTGTGGTAAGGGTGAAACGGTGGGGTAAGAGCCCACCGCGCCGCTGGCAACAGCGGCGGCACGGCAAGCCCCACCGGGAGCAATGCCGAATAGGGTCCCCGCGCGGGCCGGTCGGTGCGAACCGATACCGCCGCTAGGCTCGCCTTGGCCGAGAGGGACCGGGTTGGCAGCTCGAGCCGCGCAGCAATGCACGGCCTAGAGGAATGGTCATCGAAGGGGGCAACCCCGGAACAAGATCCGGCTTACAGGCCCTCCGCGCATATCCAGTTAGCCGCCCGGTGGCGTATAGGCTCCGCCTATCGCGGCGGCCTTCTCGGCAACGGTGACAAAGTCCTGTGCCGTCCACGCGCGCACGGTTTCTATTTTCGATACTGCGCCGGTGCCAGCAACGGCCATGCCGATCGCCACAGCATCGGTTCCGTCTGGCACCTCGCTGATAACGACCACATCGTTACCTCCGGTGGTGATGTAAAAGGAAATTAGCTTGCCACCAACTTTCTCCAGCAACGCGCTGACGGGTCCAGTTCGATCCTTTGGTTTTGCCAGCATTCCTTTGACGCCTTCATGAGAATAGGATGCATAGGTAATGAAAACAGGCATGAATATCCCCCACTATGTTTGTTTTACGGGAACCTTCAGGCTGGCCGGTTCCATGGCCAGATTGCTTGCCGAGACGCGCGCAATTCGGGAACCCCGGGGTGTCCGGGCATTTCTAACTATGTGAGTGGTGTAGGTGGCAGGATAATTGCACCGGCCAGATATCGCCCTTGCCTGCAAAGCGGGCTTGTCGGTCACGGCGACCCTATCACAGACTCGTGAGCTCATCAAATGGCTCGCTCTTGAAGCGGTGTCAGGAATTGTTCCCCGAACGCGGCGAATCCGGTTGACTTGGGCGCGCGAGCAGGTAAAAGCGCACGCTCATAAGGATTCAACCGAAAGGCCCCTGCCTTTTCGGACGCAGGAGATAACCATGGCGAAGCCGACGACAATCAAGATCCGTCTGAACTCGACCGCGGGCACGGGCCACTTCTACGTGACCAAGAAAAACGCGCGCACCATGACCGAGAAAATGACCATTCGTAAATACGACCCGGTTGTTCGGAAACATGTCGAGTACAAAGAAGGCAAGATTAAGTAATCTGCTTTTTTGATCTGAACATCTGAAAAGGACTCTGTACAGGCAGGGTCCTTTTTTGTTGTCTAAGGTAAATCGCAACCCTGATGTCATCGCTGATCCTGCGATTCGCGCATCGCGGGCGTTGCAAGGGCGCATCAGCCGGTTGACCGTTCTGAGCCCGGGCGGCTTGCTTTTTTGTGCACCCTGCCGCTACGCTTGAGGTAATCTTTCCAAAATGTTGACCGCCATGAAAAAAATCTTGTTGCCCGCTCTTGCTGTTCTGACGTTGTCAGCCTGCGAAGACCCTTTTAACCGCGAAGGCGTTGGTTTCACCGGGATCGATGGTGAACCACGCACGGTGTCCGATGTAAAAGGCGCGGTGGCCTTTCAACCGCCCTCAACCAACATTCCGGCGGAACTCGCCAAGCTACCGGCAATTCAAGTCTCTTCGGACAAATCCGAGTATGAAAAGATCGCTGGTGTTGCAATCGACAATGGCGGTCGCACGGACACGAATGCGGTTCAGCTTGAGGGCAGTGACACCAATCTATTCCTGAGTACGGTAAGCGTGAATGGCCAGTTGTTCGGGGTGCTCCGTACGCAGAACAACAGCACAAAAGTCGACAACTCAATAGGATCGACCTTTGGCGCTCAGACAGAACGTTTCACCGGCTGCCTGGCCGCTGGTGATGTGTTCCGCAAAGGTTCATCAGAGCGTAGTTCGGGTTTTGCAGTTCCGCTGAACTGTCGCTGAACACGGTCCGTATATGGCTTGATTATGCCCCCGTCATATTGGCGGGGGCTTTTTTAATCTGAAAAGTCTCAGCAACGCCATTCAGCACGAGCAAGAGTACCAGGAGCAGCACCCCGTCGATTACCCGCGTTTTCCCGACAGGTTGTTTAGTCGGGTCTAGCAGAGCGCAAGATGTAATCTTCGAGAGAAAACAGATTGGCGAGCATGACCAGTGCGACGGTTGCGCCAAAGATAATTGAAAGATTTCCGCCGCCGGAAAAACCCAATGGAATTGTGATGGACAACACCGCTGGCAGCAACGGCCAACATATCCGACTGAAAAGATGCAGAGCATGATCGCATCATCGCCGGGTTCTCACAAATATCACTCAACAAATTGTACGAAGATATGGCTGCAGAAGTGGCATGTGAAAGCAGCTTCAGTGAATTGATGCGCAACACCGTGGTTCCCCTGCGGATCGTGCGCAATCAGAAATCTATCTCTTCTGCTCAACTTGCCCTGAGCGGTCGCCTGATCAAGCCTGCTGAAAAGGGAAAAAGGGGTCAGATCGTCGTGTATTTTGATTTGGTACACCTTAGGCACTGCGATTTTCTGATTCCTAGTGGCAGCTGTATGGCTCTGTCCTGTGCCTTTAGCCTGAGCTGCGACATGGGGGATACCATAGTTGCCCATGCGATCCGGCTTGTGGGGATCATCAATATCGTTGGGCTACGGATCAGAGCTTGGATCGCCCAACCTTTGGGGTTTGGCTGACTGTAACACAGCCCCGCACTTTCACCCATTGTTCGACCTGAAACCAGAAAACGTGGCAAGAGAAAAACTGTGGCGTGGAATTGAGGAACCTGTGTCAGTGGTCAAGTAAATCAGCCATTCGATTATTCTGACTATTCACAGACCTTCGGGCAACACTGGACATAATCCCGCGATAGCACCAACACCCTTCTGAACCCAGCGAGGCTGCAAGTTAGATTTGCAACCTTTTTTTTGGGGGGGGTCAAACGAATGGCTCGATTGATATCTCACGCGCCAAATGGTGTGCTGGTCAGTGATTAGCGAATAGATCAGAATCTACTTCTTCAGGACATAAATAGAGACGGAACGGCTTCATCGGCAGTGAAACAACCGTCTTTTTTTGATGAAATAGACGCGTTCGGGCTGGCGTCGCCAACCGGGAATATCTTTACTGTCCATCAAGCCTCGGACAAATCCGTCTACGCCGGTGACGGCACGACTGACACGGTTTATCGCCTGGTAGGTCTGAACAATGACGATGACACGCACGACATGGGCGAGGCATCCGTCTGGTTTTCCTCCGACAACGCTGGCGGGTTACCCACCGTGACACCTAATGGCATCCATGAAGGTAAGCGCATCGACCGCAGGCGCGGGTAATCACTTCTCGGTCTTCCTGGATGCCGAAACGAACACTCTTTACACCTCAGGTGAAAATGTCGTCGGTTAGCTTGGTAATGGTGCGACGGGCTTTGACGCGAAAACGCCATTGCCAGTCAGAATGCCGGAAGGGTTTGATTCCAAGATTACTTCGGTCTCAGCAGGCCTGCTGCACACCACGTTCCTTACCGAGGATGGCGATGTTCTGAGCGGCAATCGTGGCGATGACATCGTGTCGGGTGCCGGTGGTGACGACAGACTGAAAGGCGGTACATGCAATGACACCCTATTGGGTCGTGATGGCGATGACCGGTTCAATGGAGGTTGGGCCAACGATAAGCTTGACGTTGATACAAGTGACGACCGCTTGAGCGGTGGCCGGGGTCATGATGATCTGGACGGTGGCGACGGAGACGACAGGCTGAACGGCGGTTGGGGCGCAGACAACTTTGTGTTCAACGGCGGTCGCGATGCAATCCGGAACTTTGATCCGGGCTGTGACTGGTGGTTCTGGTCACATCCAGGAGACCAGATCACCATCGATATCGAAGGGTTCGACAACTTCGATGACGTGATCGCCAATGCCTCTCAGGAGGGTCAAAACACGGTCATTGAGTTCAACGAAGATGACAGCTTGACCTTGTGAAATACTTGGGTCGGCGAACTTGAAGGCGACGTGTTTGCTTTCATTTGAACCGATGCCCCAGGTGGAAATGCCCTGCCTGGGGCAAACACATGAGCACAATGGCGATCGCTGCTCAGCACACTCGACTGGCTATTCGTTCTTACGCCAACTGTTTGGTGTCTGCCAGAGGACTGCGCCCGGCAATCAGGTGATCGCACCAAAAAAATGTCCCGCTTAACATGATGCTAAGCGGGACAAATATTTGCTTGGTAAGAAACAGGTTTATTCTCTGTTCCCCAAGAGCTGCAGAAGGAACATGAACATGTTGATGAAGTCCAGATACAGGTTCAGCGCGCCCATGATGGCCGCTTTGCCCAGCCATTCCTGATCGCCCGCATGGGCCATCTGCAGATAAGTCGTTTTGATCTTCTGCGTGTCATATGCGGTCAGACCGGCGAAGATCAGGACACCCAGAATCGACACTGCAAACATGATCGCAGGCGATTGCAGGAAGATGTTGATGACCATGGCAACGATCAGACCGATCACACCCATCATCAGGAAGGTGCCCATGCCGGACAGGTCTTTCTTTGTGACGTAGCCATAAAGCGACAGGCCAGCAAACGCGATCGATGTTACCAGGAATACCTGCGCAATCGAGACCCCGGTGAAGGCAACGAAAATCCAGCTCATCGACAGGCCCATGACGGCCGCGAAAGCATAGAAGAACAACTGAGCACCAGCTGCCGACAGGCGGTTGATCGCCGCGCCAAAGCCGAACACCATTGCCAGAGGCGCGAACATGATGATCCAACCCAGGATATTCGGGCTCAACGTGACCGGATCGCGGAAGATCGACAGCAGTTGCGGGCTGGAACCAACGGCCCATGCCACGGCAAAGGTGATCAGCATGCCCACGGACATCGTGCCGTAGACTTTGTTCATATGGGCGCGCAGGCCCTCGTCTATCTCGGCAGCGCGCGCGCCGGATGCCGTCCGGATCGTGTCGAATTGTGCCATATGGGGGTCTCCCTTCAATGTTCTGTTCGCAGCCTGCGATCACAGGCCGGTTTCCCATTAAATATCGGAGAGTGTGGCTCGCGTTTCAAGGGTTTTAAGCCCAAATCTTGGCAAAACTGTCAGCAAATTCCATGAAGTGTTCAAAAAACCCGGCGACTCGCTCGTTGAAATCGCCAGGTTTTTGGTATTTTTTAATTAATACAGATGTTTGTGCCAATTATCCGGCGCATCCCAGACCGGGCGAGCGGCCTCGGTACACGCCTCGGAACGGGTGATTCCGATATCCTCCAGCGCGCGATCATCAAGCTGAGCGAGTGCGCGCCGCTGTCGGCTAAGGCTCAGCAGGTCAAGCAGGCGGGTTCCAATTGCCTTGCCCTTGACGCGACGAGGTGTCGAGATGGTTAGGTAGGTCATGACTATTGCCCTTTCATGGTTATCTGATGAAACACTGCGCTTCGATCAATTTCCTTGATATATATGGAGCAACCTGACATATTTTGGAAATGAATGTTTATGACGAGACTCATAAGGAATCTTGAAGATGCGGAATCTGGATATTACTACGCTTCGTTCTTTCGTGGCCGTCGCCGATCATGGCGGCGTGACCCGGGCCGCCGGATTTCTTCACCTTACGCAATCGGCGGTCTCCATGCAGCTCAAGCGGCTGGAAGAGTTGCTGGGGCTGGAGTTGCTGGATCGGTCTGGCCGGACCATCGCGCTTACTGCTTCAGGCGAGCAACTGTTAGCTTTTGCGCGGCGGATGATCGCGTTGAATGACGAGGTGATCGGGCGGTTGACGGATCAGGCCTTCGAGGGCGAAGTGGTGCTGGGTGTCCCACATGATGTTGTTCACCCGTTCATTCCACGCGTGTTGAAACGTTTCAACGCGAGCTTCCCACGGGTAAGCGTGAACCTTGTCACGTCAAATACGCGCCACCTGAAAGAAGAATTCGTTCGCGGCGGGTTCGATCTGGTTCTGACCACCGAGTCTGGTGCGGGTGAGGGGGCTGAAACCTTGCATCAAATGCCTCTGCGCTGGGTCGGTGCGCTGAACGGATCAGCGTGGCGCCAAAAACCGTTGCGGCTGGGGTTCTGCCGCAATTGTATTTTCCGTCCGGTGGCAATAACGGCACTGGATGATGCGGGGATTGAGTGGGACATGAGCGTCGACAGCGATTCTGACCGGACAGTCGAGGCAACAGTCAGCGCCGATTTGGCGGTCGGTGTGTTGTTGGAAGGAACCCAGCCCAGTCATCAGGAACTGATTGACCACTCTGGTGTGTTGCCGGAACTGCCGGTGCAGTTCATCAACCTCTACGGCGCCGAGAGGGTGCGCGAGGAATATGTGGCCGAGCTTGCCAATCTGCTACGCCAGAATTTCACCCGGCCGAACGCACAGCCGCTCAAAGTGGCGAGTTGATCCTGATTACGACCTTACCGGTCGACTTGCGGTCGCGCAGCAGGTCCAATCCCGTAGCCACATCCTGTAGGGGCAGGACTTGGCTGATATGAGGCTTGATCCGACCCTCTGAGTGCCAGTGAAACAGGGTGCTGAAACTGTCGCGCACGATCTCGGGCCGGAATTTCAGATAACCGCCGAGATAAACGCCGATGACGCTCAGATTCTTGACCAACAGATGGTTGGCAGGGATCTGAGGAACATCGCCTCCGGCAAAGCCGATCGGCAAAAGACGGCCTTCGGGATTGGTCGCCCGGAAAGCGGCCTTGAAAACCTCGCCACCAACCGCGTCGTAAACCACGTCTGCCCCACCCAATGCGCGCACGCGCGCGCGCAGGTCTTCACCTGCGTCGATCAGATGGTCCGCTCCGGCATTCTGCGCCACGGTCAGTTTGTCCTGCCCCCGCGCCTGTGCAATCACTGTCGCACCCATCAGTTTGCCGATTTCAACAGCGGTTAGTCCGACGCCACCGGCCGCCCCGGTGACCAGCAGAGTCTCGCCCGGCTGCAGGCGCGCCCGATGTTCAAGGGCGATATGGCTGGTTCCATAGGCAATCTGAATCGCAGCGGCGTCTTCGAAGCTCATGGTGTCGGGCAGCAGAATTGCCCGATCCGCATCGAAGACACCCGATTCGGCAAGCCCTCCCTGACCGGAAAACACGGCAACGCGATCTCCCGGTTTCAGATTTGAGACATTGTTTCCAGTTCCGGCAACAATCCCGGCGATCTCCATACCCAAGGTAAACGGCGTTTCCGGCGTGTCCTGATATGTGCCCTTCTGCATCAAAAGGTCAGCGAAGTTCAGACCACATGCCTTGATCGTAATACGGACCTGATTATCCCCGAGGGGGGCTTGTGGTATTTCGCACAAACGTGCTGGCGCCCCTTTGGTTTCGATACAAAATGCCTGCATCCGTGTTCTCCGCTGTTTTGCCGACATAGGCCGCGCGGCGCATTCATTTGTCAATTCCAATCGCAAACTTTGCCGCGTCCGTCTGCGGAAGCAGAGCAGATAGTTTCCACACGGGGAACAATTGCGGAGTGCGTTTGCGACACAACCACAAACCACTATCTGCATTCTCTGATTCAACCTTCTTGAAAAAATAATCTATTGCGGCAATATTACGTTATAGTGCTGTTCGGGGGGCACGATCGGAATTAGGGAGTTCTTAAGCAGCGACCCGCTAAGTTGGCGGAGACGGCTGCTGTTGCGGTTTCCCGGACAGGTGTTTGTGTAGAGGAGAATACCAATGACTCATCACGTCGATGTCCATGTGGGCAAACGCGTTCGACATCGCCGCTGGCTGATTGGCATGACCCAGCAGCAGTTGGCGCAGCAGGTTGGTATCAAGTTTCAACAGATCCAGAAGTATGAAACAGGGGCCAATCGGATCAGCGCGTCACGCCTGTGGGATATCGCCGAGGCTTTGGATGTTCCGGTCAGCTTTTTCTTCGAAGGTCTCGAAGAAGCTCAGAAGGCAGACGCTGACAAGAAATCGGTTCCTGCAGACTTGATGGGTGACAAGGAAGCGCTCGATCTTGTTCGCTCGTATTATGCGATCCCGGAAAACCAGCGCCGCCGCCTGTTCGAGTTGGCGCGTGTGTTGAGCGACGTCGCCTGATTCACTTGCTTGACTTCGCTTGGTGCCAGGCGCACGGGTAAACCATGCCAAATACCCTACGAAGTGATCTTGAGATTGCCGAAGAAATGGCCGACACAGCGCGGGCGGCCATACTTCCTTATTTCCGTCAGTCTAACCTGAAAACAGATAACAAGCTGGACTCAGGGTTTGATCCGGTCACGATTGCTGATCGCGAAGCGGAAAAAGCGATGCGCGCTGTGCTGGCGCGACATCGGCCTGAAGATGGTATTCTGGGCGAAGAATTTGGACAGACTGCAGGTACAAGCGGGCGGGTTTGGGTTTTAGACCCGATTGATGGCACACGCGGATTTATCAGTGGCACACCCACCTGGGGCGTCCTGATCGCGCTGAGTACCGAGACCGGACCAATACTGGGCGTCATTGACCAGCCCTATATTGGCGAACGTTTTATTGGTGATACCGATCAAGCCTTTGTCCAGGGTCCGGCGGGCCGGGCAAAGCTTGGGACCCGCGACACACGGTCATTGGAACAGGCCGTCATTTTCACCACATTCCCCGAAGTTGGGAGCAAAGTCGAAGCAACCGCATTCAGGGCTGTCGCCCGGAACGCCAAGCTGACGCGCTATGGAATGGATTGCTATGCCTATGCTCTGCTGGCTGCGGGGCAGATTGATCTGGTGGTTGAGGCCGGATTGAATGCCTACGATATTCAGGCCCCGATTGCCGTGATCGAGGCCGCTGGCGGGATCGTAACGGATTGGCAGGGAAAGCCGGCACATAACGGCGGACGGGTGCTGGCAGCAGCCAATGCAGACATTCATGCAGCCGCGTTGGACATCCTTAAGCAATACTAAAACCCGTTGCCGCAATCCTTCTGCGGGTCTAAACTGATCATGGCTGGTTCTTGAGTCCGTTTTCCACCAGCCCAACACTCCACGCATGAGACGGGCAGATGCGGGAGTGCAAAAATGACCGAAATTCTGATCCGAAACGCCAACACCATCGTGACGATGGATGACACCCGGCAAGAGCTTGCCAATGCCGATCTGCTGGTTCGTGATGGCAAGATTGTGCAGATTGGTCATGGCCTTAGCAGTGATGGGGAAATCCATGATGCCACCGGTTGTCTCATAACACCCGGTTTGGTGAACACGCATCATCATCTTTATCAGACTCTTACCCGAGCGGTTCCGGGCGGGCAGGACGCGTTGTTGTTCGGGTGGCTACGGACGCTGTACCCCATCTGGGCGCGATTTGGGCCTGAACAGATGTTTGTCTCGGCCCAGATCGGTCTGGCTGAACTGGCACTTGCGGGCTGTACGCTGAGTTCCGATCACCTCTATCTCTATCCCAATGGTTCACGGCTTGAGGATACGATTCACGCTGCCGCCGAACTGGGATTGCGGTTTCACCCCACGAGGGGGGCGATGAGTATTGGGGAAAGTGACGGCGGCCTACCTCCAGATGCATTGGTCGAATCCGAACAGACCATTCTGGAGGACATGATCCGCGTGGTCGATGCCTTTCATGACCCATCAGAGGGTTCGATGTGCCGCATCGGTCTGGCGCCGTGTTCCCCGTTTTCCGTCAGCCGGGACCTGATGCGCGATGCCGCCCTTCTGGCGCGCGACAAAGGAGTAATGCTGCATACCCATCTGGCGGAAAATGACGAGGATATAGCCTATTCGCAAGCGCAGTTCGGTTGTCGCCCAGGCCAATATGCCGAAGAGCTTGGTTGGACTGGATCAGATGTCTGGCACGCGCATTGCGTCAAATTGGATAGCGCCGAGATCGACCTGTTCGCACGCAGCCGAACAGGCGTTGCGCATTGTCCGTGCTCCAATTGCCGCCTCGGGTCGGGCATCGCCCCGGTTCGCAGCATGAGAGACCACGGTGTGCATGTTGGATTGGGTGTCGATGGATCTGCCAGCAATGACAGCGGCAATCTGGTTGCAGAGGCACGTCAGGCTATGCTGTTGCAACGGGTCGCAAACGGCGCTGACGCCATGTCTGCCCGCGAGGCGCTTGAGATTGCCACCCGAGGAGGGGCGGATGTGTTGAACCGGCCCGATTGCGGTCGGCTCATGCCCGGCAAGCGCGCTGACATTGCCATTTGGGACACAAGTGGTATCGAAAGTGCAGGCAGTTGGGATCCCGCTGCGCTACTTCTGGCCGGGCCAACCCGTGTCAAGCATCTGTTCGTTGAGGGACGCCAGATTGTCTGTGACGGCCAGATCGCCACGATCGACCTGCCGAAAGCCATAGAAACCCAGAATCGCCTTGCGCACGCGCTCGCCGAATAGCGGCATCGTTTTTCATCTGACCTAAAGAAACCCCAGCGGAGGCATGGGCCATTGGCCCATTGCTACCTGCCGGATACAACGCGCCCACCGATCCAGACATCGGCCACGGCGCGGTCATCGCCCATCATGATAGTCGGGAAAACTGCTTCCCAAAGATCGTCGGCACTTGCTTCGCGTTGGGCGATGGCCGGGGTCGAGGCAAGGTTCAATACGACCAGATCCGCTTCCTTACCCACTGCGATATTGCCGATACAATCATCCATCCGCAGAGATTGAGCCGATCCCACCGTTCCAAGCCAGAGCAATTGCGAAGGATGCAGCGGATGCCCCCGCAGCTGACCGACCTCATAGGCCGCAGCCATGGTGCGCAGCATCGAAAAGCTGGAACCGCCACCTGTATCGGTGGCGAGACCAACCCGGTGCCCTTCGTGGATCAGGCCATTCATGTCAAACAGCCCCGAGCCGATAAAGGTGTTTGACGTCGGGCAGTGAATCAGCGCGGCATCAACTTCGCGTAGGCGGTCACGCTCGCGGTTTTCCAGATGGATCACGTGACCATAGAGGCCATTTCCCCCCAGCAGGCCGAACTGCTCATAGGTGTCCAGATAGTCGCGGGCGGCAGGGAACAGGGATCGGACCCATTCGATCTCATCGGTCTGCTCGCTCAAATGAGTCTGCATCAGGCAATCGGGATGTTCAGCCCACAGCGCGCCCATCGCCTCCAGCTGGTCCGGCGTCGATGTTGGTGAAAAGCGTGGCGTGATAGCGTAGGATATCCGCTCAACCCCGTGCCACTTCTCAAGCAATGCCTTTGACTGGTCGTACCCGGTTTGCGCGGTATCCCGCAGCCCTTGGGGCGCGTTGCGATCCATACAGGTTTTTCCCGCAACAACCCGCTGTCCGCGTGCTTGTGCGGAAGCAAAGAAGGCATCCACGCTTTCGGGATGAATGGTGCAGAAACTGCACATGGTTGTTGTGCCGTGGGCGGCGGTCAGGTTCAGATATCTGTCGGCGATCTCAGCGGCATATTCGAAGTCACCGAACTTCATCTCTTCGGGAAACGTGTAACTGTTCAGCCAATCGATCAACCTCTTGCCCCAACTCGCGATCATCGCAGTCTGAGGATAATGTACGTGCGGATCGACAAACCCTGCCATGATCAGGTGGTTGCCATAATCTTTGACCACCGCGTCGGGATGCGCGTCGGACAGGACGGATCCCAATCCCAGTGCAGCGACATGCCCTTCCTCGATCAGAACGGCTTCGTGAATGTTGGTCGCGTCAGTGGGTTCACCTTCGAACGGTGATCCGTTGAAGCTCAGTACGCGTCCTTTCAAAAGCGTCTTTTGCGCCATTTGCTGTGTTCTCCGCCTGTTTGGGACCGACCCAAAGCATAGGGGCGCGAAAGATGTGGGTAAATTGGACCATTGTCATTGTTTTCCGGTAGCTGCTTCTTCTATCTAGAAGCAATCGCCGATACAGAGGGGCAGCGCATGACGACAGGCACCGACGAAGCCAGACCCGATCAGCCCCGAGAGGAAGACGCCTATGCGCTGGACCGGCGGGCTGTTGCGGCCATCCTTTATGCGGTGGAGGTCGAAGATCGCATCAAGCTGATCGAGTTGATGGAGCCGCTGCACGCAGCGGACATCGCCGACCTTTTGGAACAGATCAATCCTTATGACCGCGCGCGTCTTATTCGTTTGTACGATAAGGAGTTTGATGGCGACATCCTGTCTGAGCTGGACGAATCCGTCCGCGAAGAGGTCATCGGTGTTCTGAAACCTGATGTTCTGGCCGAGGCGGTTCGGGACATGGAAAGCGACGACGTCGTTGACCTTCTGGAAGACCTTGAAGAGCCGCAGCAGGAAACCATTCTGGATGCGCTTGAGGATTCCGAACGGGTCGCGGCCGAGCAGGCTCTGTCTTATCCTGAAAACTCTGCCGGTCGCCTTATGCAACGCGAAGTCGTCATGGCGCCCGAGCACTGGGCTGTGGGGCAGGCCATTGATTTCATGCGGGCCAATGACGATCTGCCAGAGCAATTCTACCATGTCATTCTGGTTGATCCGCGGTTGAAACCCGTTGCGCAGGTCACGTTGGGCAAGCTGATGGCGACCCGGCGCGAGGTGACGCTGCACGAGATCGCCGAAGAGGAATTCCACACCATCCCGGTCGATCAGGACGAAGAGGATGTGGCCTATGCGTTCAACCAATACCACCTGATTTCGGCCCCGGTCGTGGATGCGGACGGCCGCTTGGTCGGTGTCATCACCATTGATGATGCGATGGTGGTGCTGGACGAAGAATACCAAGAGGACATGCTGCGCCTCGCGGGTGTCTCGGACGAAAGTTCTTTGTCCGACAGTGTTGCGGCGACCAGCAGACGGCGTTTGCCGTGGCTTGGCGTCAATCTGATCACGGCAATCTGTGGATCGTTAGTGATTTCGCAGTTCGAGGCTGCGATTAATCAGTTGGTTGCACTGGCGATCCTGATGCCAATCGTGGCCTCCATGGGGGGTAATGCTGGAACGCAATCACTGACTGTTGCCGTGCGGGCGCTGGCAACGCGCGACCTGACGGGCTCGAACGTAGCGCGTGTGATCCGGCGGGAATTGCTGGTGGGGATGATCAATGGGCTGTGTTTTGCTGTCGTGTTGGGGACTGTTGGTATGATGTGGTTTGATTCTCCGCTGCTGGGTGTCGTGATCGGATCGGCGCTGGTCGTGAACATGATCATCGCGGGCTTTGCAGGTACGGTAGTACCCGTGGTGCTGGACCGTTTGGGCGTTGACCCGGCGCTGGCATCGGGAACCTTTGTGACCACGACAACAGACGTCATGGGGTTCTTCGTTTTTCTGGGGCTTGCCAGCGTGGTGCTACTGTGACCGAAACAACCGATCTGACTGAAATCAAAGCCGCTGCGCGCAAGGCCGCTTTTGCGCGCCGAAAAGAGGCATTCGACACCCGTCTGCCGGGTGCTGCTGGTCGATTGTCCGAGGTTCTGGCGGGGCATCGGGGTGTTCCCTTGTCCGGCTACATGCCGATCCGGACCGAGATAGACCCGCTGCCTGCAATGGCCGAAGCTGCTGCTTATGGCTCTGTCGGTGTGCCGGTCATTCAGGGCGCCGGGCTGCCGCTGCGCTTTTCGCACTGGACCCCGGAGGGCGCGTTGAAAGATGGACCTTTCGGTGCGAAAGTGCCCCAGGTCGATGACTACTTTGACCCGGAAATCCTGATTGTGCCGTTGGTGGCCTTCGATGGGCAGGGCGGTCGCCTGGGATATGGCGGCGGTTTTTATGATCGTACGCTTGAAGGCTTGCGGGCCAAGCGACCGACACTGGCGATTGGATTTGCCTTCGATGCACAAGAGGCGCGGGCTTTGCCACTGGAGCCGACGGATCAGCCACTGGACATGGTGATCACCGAAAGCCGGGTGCTGTGTTTCTGAGCATGTGCTTCCTGCGCATTTGTCTGGTTCTGCCTTGTTATTGCCACCTGCAGCCCCTAGGACCGCAACCATGAGAATTCTGTTCCTTGGTGACGTCATGGGGCGCTCGGGTCGCGCTGCCATTCAACAACATCTGCCGCGCCTGCGCGACGAGTGGAGGTTGGATTTCGTCGTGGTCAATGGCGAGAATGCCTCGAATGGCATGGGGCTCAGCGGAGATCACGCCAAGCTGCTTTTAGAGGCCGGAGCCGATTGTATTACCCTGGGTGACCATGCCTTCGATCAAAAGGATATGTTGCAGTTCATCGAGAAAGAACCCCGTGTTGTGCGTCCGGTGAACTTTGCCAAAGGCGCGCCGGGGCGGGGCCATCGGCTGTTCACGGCGCCGGGCGGGCGTAAGGTGCTGGTGGTGCAGGTATTGGGGCAAGTGTTCATGAAGCGGCCCTTTGATGACCCGTTCTCGGCCATTGAACCGATCCTGAAATCGCACCCACGCGGCGGGCAGGCGCAGGCGATCATCGTTGATATGCATTGCGAGGCGACCTCGGAAAAGATGGCGATGGGCCATTACTGCGACAAGCGCGCCAGCCTTGTGGTCGGTACGCATACCCATGTCCCGACGGCAGATGCGCAGATTTTCCCCGGCGGGACGGGGTATCTGACCGATGCCGGGATGTGTGGTGACTATGACTCGGTCATTGGTATGGACAAACAGGAACCTCTGCGCCGATTCATAACCGGGATGCCCAAAGCGCGGTTTACTCCGGCGACTGGTGAGGCAACGCTAAGTGGCGTCTTTGTCGAAACCGATGACCGCGATGGAAGCGCAAAGTCTGTGCAGATGGTCCGTGTTGGTGGGCGCTTGCAGCAGGCGACCCCCTGAAACGCACGTCAGGCTTGCCCTGTCGCACGCAATACGTGAAACTGACTGTCAGGCGCGTGTGCCAGATCAGGGTTCGGACAGAATACCAAGAATGCAACTCCTTCAACTGACAGAGATGGGCAGCGCGATTCTGGCGCTGATGATCGTCGCAGGCATGTTCATCATGTTCCTGCGCGAGATTTATCCGACTGAAGTCGTTGCCATCGGTGGTACAGCCTTGATGCTTGCAACGGGCATTTTGCCTTATCAAAGTGCGCTTGCGGTGTTGTCCAACCCCGCGCCGTGGACCATCGGGGCCATGTTCATCATCATGGGTGCTCTGGTACGGACCGGGGCGCTGGATGCTTTTACGTCGGTCGCGCAGAAGCAAGCACAGGTAAATCCCCGGTTTGCCATCGGGTTGTTGATGACTTTTGTCGTGTTTGCATCGGCCGTGGTGTCGAACACACCTGTTGTCGTTGTGATGATCCCGGTGTTTATTCAGATCGCCCGCACATTGAACGTACCAGCGTCCAAGCTGTTGATCCCGCTCAGCTATGCAGCGATTCTGGGGGGCACCCTGACGCTGATCGGTACCTCGACCAACCTTCTGGTTGATGGTGTGGCACGCTCTCAGGGCATGATGGCCTTCACGATTTTTGAGGTTACCCCGCTGGGCATCGCGTTGGTGATCTATGGTATGGTCTATCTCCGCTTCATCGCGCCGCGTCTGCTGCCTGATCGTGACAGCATGGCAGACATGCTGAGCGACCGGTCAAAGATGAAGTTCTTCACAGAAGCGGTCATCCCGCCCGACAGCAACCTGATCGACCGCGAAGTGACCGGGGTACAACTGTTCAAACGACCCGGTGTCCGGCTGATCGACGTGGTTCGGGGCGATGACTCGTTGCGCCGGAACCTCAAGGGGGTAACGCTGAAAGTCGGCGACAGGGTGGTCCTGCGCACGGAAATGACCGAGTTGCTGAGCTTGCAAAGCAACAAGGAATTGAAGCGCGTGGATCAGGTCTCGGCTGTTGAGACCAAGACTGTCGAGGTCCTGATAACGCCGGGTTGCCGGATGGTTGGTCGAACGCTGGGCGCGATGCGGTTGCGCCGCCGATATGGCGTATATGTGCTGGCTGTACATCGCCGAAATCAGAATATTGGGCGTCAGTTGGATGACCTGACCGTCCGTGTCGGCGATACGCTGCTGCTGGAAGGATCCCCGGCAGATATCCGAAAGCTGGCCGCAGATATGGACATGGTTGATGTCACGCATCCATCGGCGCGCGCATTCCGTCGCAGCCATGCACCTATTGCCATCGGTTCTCTGGCCGGGATCGTGGTGCTGGCGGCGCTGGGTGTGGCGCCAATCCTGCTCTTGTCAGTGCTGGCTGTTGCGGTGGTACTGCTGACCCGCTGCATCGACGCGGATGAGGCGTTCTCATTTGTCGAGGGTCGCCTGCTGGCCATGATCTTCTCGATGCTGGCAATTGGTGCCGCACTCGACAAATCAGGTGCGGTCACGCTGATTGTCGAAGCTGTTGCTCCTGCGCTGGGCATGTTGCCACCTTTCCTGATCATATGGGCGGTGTATCTGTTGACTTCAGTTTTGACTGAACTGGTTTCAAACAATGCGGTTGCCGTTGTGGTCACACCGATCGCTATTTCGCTGGCACAGGCTGTCGGCATCGATCCGCGCCCCTTGGTGGTGGCCGTGATGGTGGCGGCATCTGCCTCTTTTGCGACCCCTATCGGCTATCAGACGAACATGATGGTGTACGGCCCGGGCGGGTACAGGTTCACCGATTTCCTAAAGGTTGGTGTGCCTCTAAACCTGACAGTCGGTTTGTTGGCATCGCTCTTAATTCCGTTCATTTGGCCACTCTGAGACCGGCGCGGTTTCGCCGATTTGAATGTGTTGCTCTTGTAAATGACGATCCAGCCACAATCTTTTTTCAAACACGAATGAGAAAGGATGCAATCATGCCTTTTCCAAAACTCGGGCAGGCCATTGTGGCCGGAGCAGTAGTATTGGCCTTATTGGGTAGCCAAAGCCACGCCGGATCGGTGACAGGCACCGCGACTTATCGCGAACGGATTGCCCTGCCACCGGATGCGACGCTGTATGTCGAATTGCAGGACATCTCACGCGCGGATGCCGCCGCTGTGACACTGGCGGCGCAGCGTTATGCGCTAGGCGGGGTACCCTCGGAATTTGAACTATCGTTTGATGACGCTCTGATCCGCGAAGGAATGACTTATACGGTCCAGGGGTCAATCTATCGCGGTGACGAGCTGCTGTTTACGACAGATACGATTCACCCGGTATTGACCAACGGGGAAGGCAATTCCGCAGACCTGGTGTTGGTGCAGGCGCGCAGTCAGAGCGCTGAGGCACTGGATGGGACCGAATGGACAGCCATCGGAATAGATGGAGAGGTATTGGACACCAAACGCCCACCGCAGCTTTCTTTCGCCCAAGGCGGCGCGTTCGGCGGCACGGGCGGTTGCAACAGATTTTCTGGCCAGGTCGACATCAATGGCAACAGCCTACAGTTCCCGGACAACATGGCCGCCACCCTAATGGCGTGCCCGCCGGAATTGGAAGAGGTTGAAGACCGGTTTCTTGCCGCTTTGCAAAGTGTGACAACCTATGCGATCGCTGGTGATAGCATGGTTTTGCTCGACGCCGCAGGCGAACCGGTTCTGAAGTTTGTGCGCACCCAGTAATCAGGCCACCGCGCGGGATCGTCCCGCAATGCGGCCCGAGAAGATGCAGCCCCCCAAAAAAGTGCCCTCCAGCGCATTGTAGCCATGGTAGCCGCCGCCGCCAAAGCCCGCGACCTCTCCGGCTGCGAACAGGCCGGGGACGACCTGACCGTCTGCTCCGACCATCTGACCGTCGAGATTGGTCTGCAACCCGCCGAGCGACTTGCGGGTCAGCACATGCAGTTTGACTGCAATCAAAGGGCCGTTTGACGGATCGAGGAACTTGTGAGGTTTGGCGGTACGGATCAGCCTGTCACCCCGATAATTACGCGCGGCTAGGATCGCCATCATCTGGGCGTCTTTCGAGAACGGATTATCGATCTGTGAGTCGCGCGCCTCGATCTGTGCGCGCAAGTGCGCCTCGTCGATCAATCCACCGCCTAATTGGTTCATGCCGCTGACCAATTCGGTCAGCGTGTTGGCGACAACAAAATCCTCGCCCTTTTCTTTGAAAGCCTCTACCGGCGCTGTGGCCTTTGAACCTGACAGAATGCGTTGTCGAATGACCTCTTTCCAACTACCCGAGGTGAAATCAGGGTTTTGTTCGGACCCCGACAGGGCAAATTCCTTCTTGATCACCTTCTGGGTCAGAACGAACCAGCTGTATTCATAACCCGTCTTAAGAATTTCACGCAGCGTGCCCAATGTATCGAAACCCGGCAGACAAGGCGGTTGCAGACGATTGCCGCGCGCATCAAACCACATAGAGCTTGGGCCGGGGAGGATACGAATACCGTGCGCGGGCCAGATCGGATCCCAATTGCGCACGCCTTCTGTATAGTGCCACATTCGATCACCATTGATGACATGACCGCCTGCTTTCTCGCTGATCGGGATCATACGGCCATCAACATGAAAGGGCACACCGGCGACCATGTCTTTGGGTGGTTCGCCCAATCGATCATGGGGCCAGTTTTTCCGCACCATTTCGAAATTCCCACCGATCCCGCCCGAGGTGACAATGACCGAAGGGGCATAGACCTCGAACTCTCCAACTTCGTCCCGGTTGGTCTTGCCACCCCTTTGAATGCTGTCATCGGCCAGAACCTCTCCTGACACACCCTTGGCAGTACCGTTTTGCATAATGATGTGGCTGACTTGGTGGCGAAACTTCAACTGTATCAACCCGGCGTCGACATGCGCACGAATACGGCGAACAAAGTGTTCCAACACGCCCGGGCCCGTTCCCCATGTGATATGAAAGCGCGGGACCGAATTGCCGTGACCATCCGCATAAGATCCGCCCCGTTCAGCCCACCCCACGACCGGGAACCAACGCAGCCCCATTTCGTGCAACCAAGGGCGCATTTCACCCGCCGCGAACTCGACATAGGCGTCGGCCCATTTGCGGGGCCAGTTATCCTCGTCTCGGTCGAACTGAGCGCTGCCCATCCAGTCGCGCAGCGCCAGTTCGTGGCTGTCGCGGATGCCCATGCGGCGTTGTTCGGGCGTGTCGACCATGAACAGACCGCCAAGGCTCCAGAACGCTTGCCCACCCAGAAAATGCTCGGGTTCCTGATCCAACACGATCACGCGCTTACCCCTATCTCCTAGCTCGGCCGCCGCTGTCAGGCCTGCAAGACCCGCGCCGATCACAATGGCATCTGCAGTATTGTTGGTCATCTGGTGTCCTTTCAGCGGCTGCGGAACCAAAAGATGAAGGGGGTCACGACCACATACATTGTGATACCATATACAGCAGCCGGAACCGCAAGTGGGCTGAAGCCAGTTGTGGTGCCGGTGATCAGCGCCGCCAGCGTAATCCCCATGGCCGAATTCTGAATGCCTGTTTCGACCGAAATGGTTTTTGCCTCATCCCATGTCAGCCTGGCGATCCGTGCCAGTCCAAGTCCGATCAGCAGCAGTGCGATATTCAGCGTGATCAACGCGACCCCAATCGAGCCGAGGTTCTCAATGAAGAACTGCCAGTTTCCGGCCAGCGCCGCCAAAACGATCAGCACGAACAAGATCGAGGCAAGCGCAGAAAGAGCGTTGTCGATCCGAACTGCGAACCCTCTGGCAAAGTGGCGAATACTGACCCCAATCGCGACAGGCAAAGTTGTGATCAGGAACAATGCGGTGGCAAGGTCGCCAATAGAAATTTCCGGGGCGGCCTCACCCATAAAGTAATCGATGGACCACGCCGCCAGAATGGGAACTGTCACGATCGACAACAGGCTGATTACTGCCGTCAAGCTGACCGATAGCGCAACATCGCCTTTGGCAAATTTTGCAAGGATATTGCTGGTAACGCCTCCGGGGCAGAAGCTTAATAGCATGACGCCAACCGCAATCTCTGCGGGCAGTCCGAACAGTTTGACGGTTAAAAAAGCAGCCAGCGGTACCAGCACGACCTGACTGATCGCACCGATGGCGAACGGGTATCCGCGCGTCAGGACGCGGCGAAAATCGGCAGCCTCAAGCCCGATTCCGAGCGACAGCATGATAATGGCCAGCGAAAGCGGCAGACCGATATTTATTAGCAGATCCAAGAACAACTCCTCCCAAAGTCATTCGGGCCAGCCTATGCGAGGGGTCGTTGATCAGGCAATAACGCCGTTGGGTCACCCGTAGCGTTGAGCGAAACGGCGCAGGATTTCGCCCGGTTGCGATACGTCCGCGGCATGGCAAATGTTGATAAGGCGCTGCGCATCTTCCGGTGGAAAATAGCCGTGGTCTTTGTAGATTTGGATACGCTGTTCAAAGTCCCGTGCGTCCGCTTCGGGGTGGAATTGAGTGGCATAGACATTCTGTCCCCAGCGGATCATCTGAATCGGACAGGGTTCCGAGGCGACCAGATGCACACAGCCTTCCGGCAGGGATTGTACAGCCTCCTTATGGCCGACAAACGCCTCGAATTTCGGAATAAGTCCAGCGGTCAGGGGGTCCTCTGCGCCATCCTCAGTCAAATGGCAGTTAGATGGACCCACCGGTTCGCCGTATTGCCGTTTGCTAACATCACCGCCCAGATGTGCGGCGAGAATACCCAGGCCATAGCAGCAACCCATAAATGGATGATCCTGTGCGGTGATTTGAGGCATTAACCCCATGATCGCACCCTCAATCTTCGCATCCAGCGCGGATTTTCGGGCCGGGTCGTCACTGACGCAGCCCGGACCTCCGCCCACGATGATACCGGCATAGTCGGTCACATCCAGCGCTTCAGGCAGGTCTTCGCAATCCAGTCGGATGCGATGGGTTTGCGCAGGTGCAAGACCGGTTTTGTCCAGAATCGAGGCGTACTCGGCATCAGAAGCATCAGATTCCGGTCGCAGTTGTAGGATCAAAAAGCGTTTCATGCGCTGCCTTTACCCGTCAAAGCGGCCAGAACACAAGGATCGAGGGAATTGATACCACAATGATCAATATCTCCAGCGGCAAGCCCATACGCCAGTAGTCTCCGAAACGGTATCCACCCGGGCCAAGCACCAACGTATTGTTCTTATGCCCAATAGGCGTGAGGAACGCCGCAGACGCTGCAACCGCAACGGTCATGAGAAACGGATCGGGTGAAACTTCGAGTGTGCGCGCCATCTGAATGCCAACCGGAGCAGCGACAATGGCAGTAGCGGTATTGTTCAGCACGTCCGAAAGGGTCATCGTCACGACCATCAGCACTGTCAGGATTGCCCAAGCAGGTAATCCGTTGGTCAGTTGGATCAGGGCGTTGGCGATCAGTTCCGTTCCGCCCGAGGTTTCAAGCGCACTTCCCAGCGGGATCATAGATCCCAGCAAGACCACAACGGGCCATTCTATGTGATTGTAGATATCTGCTATCGGCATAATCTTGGTCAGCACATATGCCACGACGACCAGACCCAAGGCGATGGGCAAGTAGATAAGTCCGACACTGGCCGCCAGCACGGCTGAAGCAAACAGGCCAATTGCCAGCCACGCCTTTTCGTTGGCGGTAACGTTCAAGCCGCGCTCAGCCAAGGGCAAACAGCCCAACCATTCAGTCACATCCGCACCCCGGTCGCGCGGGCAGAGCAGCAGCAGGATGTCACCTGCCTCGACTTCGGTCTTGCGGACCTGTTCTGTGATGCGGCGGCCCTGACGCGAGATGCCCATGAGCACTGTGCTCTGCCGCCACGCCAAGCCCAGCGCCTGCGCGGTACGCCCGGTGATGCGGGCGCTTTCTGGAGCCACAACCTCGATCACTTCCAGCCCGTCACCCTCGGCGGTCAAAACCTCCTGCCGCCGTGTGTCCGAGAAATCGAGATTGAGCGCGGCGCGGAATTCGTCCAACGCCTCGGGCCGGGCCTCAAGCACCAGTGCGTCGCCTTCCCGCAAGGTGGCGTGGGTGGATCTGCCATAGCGCCGCTTGCCGTCCCGGATCAGGCCGATGACGGCAACGTCCGACTTCTCTGCTGCCTCATAGAGCTCGCTGACGCGTTTTCCGATATGCGGTGAATCGGTCGGGACCGTCAGCTCGGCGATGTATTCCGCCAAGACGTCCGAGGTCTCCTCCTGTTCGCCGCGATTGGGTATGAGCCGCCAACCAATCAGTGCGACAAAAGCCAGACCGGCAATGGCGGCGATCCCGCCAACGGGGGCAAAGTCGAACATCCCAAACGGTTCGCCCAGCGTTTCGGCGCGGATGGAGGCGATGATGATATTCGGTGGCGTACCAATCAGCGTGGCCATCCCGCCCAGAATGGTCGCAAAGCTGAGAGGCATCAGGGTCAGCCCGACCGAACGCCCGGCTTTGCGGGCGGTTTGGATGTCGACCGGCATCAGCAGCGCAAGTGCTGCCACATTGTTCATGAAGGCCGACAGAACCGCGCCGATCCCGCCCATCAGCGCGATATGCGCGCCCAGACCGCGCGACGCATCGACCAGTGTTCGCGTGATCAAGAACACCGCGCCCGACCGCACTAGACCGGCAGAGACTACCAGCACCAAAGCCACAATAATCGTAGCAGGATGTCCGAACCCGGCAAAGGCGCGGTCGACGGGAACAACACCTAACGTGACCGCGATCATCAGCGCGGTGAAAGCCACAAGGTCATAACGGAACCGCCCCCATAGCAGCATTCCGAATACGGCGATGAAAAGGGAAAAAAGTATGATTTGATCTGTCGTCATGCCGCCACCATAACCACAGGCGATGGCGGGGCAAGCCGATCCCTTGATCCTGCCCCCCGCAAACGTCTATATGATCGCCAAACACGCAATCACGAATGACGAGGACGCACCATGGCAGGCCACTCCAAATGGGCCAACATCCAACACCGCAAGGGACGTCAGGACGCCGCGCGGTCCAAACTGTTTTCCAAGCTGTCGAAAGAGATCACCGTTGCCGCCAAGATGGGCGACCCCGATCCCGACAAGAATCCGCGCCTGCGTCTTGCGGTGAAAGAAGCCAAGTCGAACTCGGTCCCTAAGGATGTGATCGATCGCGCCATCAAGAAATCGCAGGCGGGCGATGGCGATGATTACGAAGAAATCCGGTATGAAGGCTATGGCCCCAATGGTGTTGCCGTGATCGTTGAGACGATGACAGACAACCGGAACCGTACCGCATCTACTGTGCGCTCGACCTTTTCCAAGAATGGCGGGAACTTGGGCGAAACCGGCTCGGTGGGCTTTATGTTCGACCGCAAGGGTGAGGTGGTCTATCAGGCGGATGCTGGCGATGCGGATACGATCTTTGAAGCCGCGATTGAGGCTGGGGCTGAGGATGTTGAAAGCTCGGAAGACGGCCATATCATCTGGTGTGCAGATGCTGACCTGAACGATGTGTCGAATGTGCTTGAGGCGGCGCTGGGCGAATCCGAATCCACCAAACTGGTCTGGAAGCCCACAACAACGACCGAACTGGGTCTGGAAGATATGCAGAAGCTGATGAAACTGGTGGACGCGCTGGAAGACGACGATGATGTGCAGCGCGTGACGACCAACTTCGAGGCGACAGACGAGATCATGGCGCAGCTCTGATACGTCGGCAATCGCATGATGGATTGAACCCGGCCTATGGCCGGGTTTTTCTGTTGCAGGCCCACGTCTAACAGAAACATTGGTCTATGAGGTGCTTGCATTTATGATCAGATCAATGAGTCTAAAAGCCCTGAGAAGGTAACCTTGAGCGCATCACGCGAAGCATAAAAAATGGCGACGAATACGACTGACCCGTCTCGACGAAATGTTCCGGTTATAGCTAGCCAGAGTATCCTGTCACAGGTTGCATGGACGTTGGGCAGCCCGTCTATTGTTTTGCCGTTCCTTGCGATTTCGTTGGAGCTGCCGATGTTCCTTGCGGGGGCCTTGGTGTCGATTCGCATGGTGGGCAGCATGATTTCTGATGTGTTTCTGGCACAGCCCATTGCAGTGCAGGCACGCAAGAAACGCGGCATTGCGCTGACCGAATTGGGTTTGGGCGGTTGCCTGTTGATGGCGCTGGCAATCGCGGCGACCGGAAGCGTTACGCTGACTGCGATCGCGTTCGTTACCGCATTTTTCCTGATCGGCCTGATCGAGGAAAGCCAGTCTCTGATGCTGTCCGATTTGCTCGGAGATCAATTGAAATCGAAATCGCGTATGGTGATCCGCTATCTCCAACTGGGCGCGGGTGGCCTTGGTGCGATCGGTTTGGTCTTGCTGATTCACGAGATCACCAAAGAGTATCCACCATTCTCTCGCCACTCTGCCGTCATTGCGGCATCGGTCTCCTTTTTTCTGTTTTCGGCGCTTTGCATTCTCGGAATGGCCGAGGTCGCACCCGATGAGTTCCGCGACAGGAAAGCCCAAGGCGAAAGCCGTCAATCGCTGCAAAGCATCGTGTCCGGTATCGTGGGCATGTTCGAACAGCCTTGGTTCCGGCGCTATATGGTCATGCGCTTGCCGTTGGTTGTGGTCTCACTGTCCGTTCCATTTTTCGCGCTGATCGCGGCCGAGGCGCATCATGCATCTGCCAAGGGGCTGACCGCCATGATCATCTCATCCGCGTCGGGCTATCTGGTGTCGGCTCCGCTGTGGCAACTGGTGAATATGAAGTCCCATCGCGCGGTGATGGTTACGGGCAATTTAATGGTCGCGATGACAGGGATCGCGCTGTTGGCATTTCACTATGCCCATATTGATCACGAGGTGCACCTGCACGCGATTGCCCTGTTTGTCGTCTCGGTCGCAACAACCGGGATATCGAGCGCGCGCAAACTGTATTTTCTGGACGTGGCGCCAAAGAATCAGCGGATTAAAGGCGCCGCGGCGATCAAAGCCATTTGCCGGCTTGCTGCCGTTGCAATTTCGGCCGTTCTGGCCGCCGTCGCCCATATGCATGAGGTGGCCTCTGCAATCGCATTCATCGTTTTGGTCAGCATTTGGTCAGCCTTTGCCTGTTACCGCATCGCGCAGCCACAAAAGATCGGTCATTCGCAAGCCTAGGATGGTCGGGCGGGCACGATCAGCGATTGTGCTGCGGCACGACGAACGGCTCGGGTCAGTGGTTCAAGGGCGGGGGCAAGCACCCGTCCGATCTGCCAGGTCAGCTCAACATCCAGTGGCGCGTCGGGGACCAATTCGCAAAGCCGCCCATCAGCAATTGATTTGCGCACGAGGCTTTCCGGGTTCATCCCCCATCCCAATCCGGCAATTGCCGCTTCGACAAAGCCGTGCGTGGAAGGCATAAATTGTGTTGGTGGTGCAAGATGGCTGCCCGTCTGGGCTGTGACCCATGTCTTCTGCAGATTGTCCTTGCGATTGAATGTCAAACAAGGGGCCTGCGCTAGCGATTTGGCGGATACCCCGCTTGGGAACCACCGCCGCATGAAGGCAGGGCTGGCGGTCGCCAGATAACGCAGCGTGCCCAAAGCGATTGCATCACACCCTGTTACCGCCTGACCGCCGACAGTGATTGCCGCGCTGACCTCTCCGCGCCGTAACCAGTCGGCCGAGTGGTCCTGATCGTCGATCACCAGATCGAAAAGGATATCGCCGGTCTGTGCCATCGCGTCGATGAACCATGTCGCCAGAATGTCAGCAGGAAGCGCGATGCGCACACGGATGGGGCCTTCGCGCTGATCCAAGGTCAGCTCTCGGGCCAGATTCGCCTCAAGCAGACCAATATCTTCGGCATGTCGGGCAATCCGCAGGCCAGCCGGAGTTCCTGTACAGGGCGTGCCGCGATGGATCAATGCCGCACCGACGCGATCCTCCAACGCCTTGATCCGCTGCGAAATGGCCGAAGGGGTCACGGACAGCTCGGCTGCTGCGGCTTCAAAGCTGCCATGGCGCAGAATCGACGCCAGTGCCGAAAGATGATGGGGATCAAGGAGCATTAGAAGATCTTAACTGAAGTGAAGAACATTAATTTGATAGAGCCGCGGTGGCGATGTAGTCAACATCCAACAACAGGAGGCCGCATGTTCCCATCAATGATTGCCGGATTCGCTCTGAGCTTTAGCTTGATACTGGCGATTGGCGCTCAGAACGCCTTTGTTCTGCGGCAGGGCCTGCGACGCGAGCATGTCTTCGCCTTATGCCTGACCTGTGCGATCTCTGACGCTATTCTGATCGGGGCGGGGGTTGCTGGGTTCGGTACGCTAGCTCAGGCCGCACCGTGGTTTGAAACGGTCATGCGCTATGGAGGCGCCGTGTTTTTGACGTGGTACGCCCTGCGCAGTTTCTGGACGGCCTGGCAGGGCGGCTCGGTGATGGAGGCTGACGCGGGGCAGCGCTCCAGTTTAAAGGCGGCCATGCTGACGGTGCTGGCCTTCACATGGCTCAACCCCCATGTCTATCTGGATACGGTTGTACTGATCGGATCGATATCGGCCCAATACTCTGACCGTCTGGGTTTCGCTATCGGGGCGATGACCTCAAGTTTCGTCTTCTTCTTTTCACTGGGTTACGGAGCCCGAATCCTGTCGCCAATATTTGCGCGCCCTCGGGCCTGGCAAATTCTGGATGTGGTGGTCGGGATCGTGATGATGGCGATTGCTTTGAAACTTGTTATCATGTGAAGGGTTGTTCTGGGTTGGAAATCAGTGTTCAACCGTCCCTATGACCTCACCCCATGATCAGCAACGCCCGGTTATCGGCATGTTCTGGATGTTTGCTGCCGGCCTGTCCTTTGTTGGGATGAACGCGCTGGTAAAGATGTTGGGGACCAATATGAACCCCATTCAGGCAGCATTCCTGCGCTATGCGTTTGGTCTGGTGTTTCTTTTACCTGCCATAGGCGCGATCGTAGAAACTCCGCTGACCCGACGCAATCTGACGCTGTTTGGATTGCGGGGTGTTATCCATGCCATTGCCGTCATGCTGTGGTTCTTTGCGATGACGCGCATACCGCTGGCCGAGGTGACTGCGATGAACTATATGACGCCGATCTACGTCACGGCGGGCGCGGCTTTGTTTTTGGGTGAGAAACTGGCGTTTCGCCGAATTGCAGCGATTGGTATCGCAGTCATTGGTGTGCTGATCGTTCTGAGGCCCGGCTTTCGCGAAATCATGCCCGGCCATCTGGCGATGCTGGGGACAGCGCTGGCGCTCGGAGGTTCGTATCTGCTGGCCAAGGTGATGGTCCGCGATATCCGCCCCTTGGCCGTCGTCACTCATCTGTCGATCTGGGTCACAATCGTGCTGATCCCCTTTGCTATCGCCGTTTGGGAACCACCCAGCCTGCGTGATCTGGGTGTTCTCTTCGTGATCGCCAGCTTTGCCACAGCAGGGCACTATTTTATGACCCTTGCCTTGCACGCTGCTCCGGTTGCCGTCACTCAACCGGTGACGTTCCTGCAGTTAATCTGGGCCACATTGGTCGGCACTCTGGTCTTTCACGAAAGTGTCGATATCTGGGTGATTGCCGGAGGTACCCTGATCCTGGCAGCGGTCAGTTTCATCACCTGGCGCGAGGCGGTGCTGAACCGAAGCGGGGCAATTTCGCCGACGCCACCGCAGGGGGCTGAAGTGCCGTCTGCCGCTCGCTGAAACGTTATTGATTGACGAGTCAATTTAAAGCGCTTAGCCTCTTACCATACCTAAGTATGGCAGAGGGGCGAAGATGCCAAAACTCGGAATGGAACCAATCCGGCGGGATGCGATCGTCAAAGCGACAATCGCTGAACTTGGTTTGCAAAAGTCCCTCGACGTGACCGTCAGCCAGATCGCCAAGCGTGCCGGCATGTCCAGCGCATTGGCGCATCACTATTTTGGGGGCAAAGAGCAGATATTTCTGGCAGCCATGCGCCGTATCCTTTCGGATTTCGGGGCAGAGGCCCGAACTAAACTTAATTCTGCCAAACCGGAGGGGCGGGCGCAGGCCATCATCCGCGCCTGTTTCGCGCCATCCTGTTTCACACCGGACGTGATCGCCGCGTGGATGACCTTTTATGTGCTGGCGCAAACCAATGATGATGCGCTGAGGCTTTGGCAGATCTATCAGTCGCGCATCCGCTCGAATCTGATCCATGCGCTACGACCCCTTATGCGTGATCCGGTCAAGGCGGCTGAAGATATGATCGCCCTGATCGATGGGCTTTACATTCACGCTGCTTTGAATGCCCCGCAGGAACCTCAACTGGCAGTCAATCATGCCCTGCGGGTCATGAATGTTTTTCTAGAGGCCGAAAAATGACAAAACCGAATATTCTGATCCTGATGGTGGATCAGCTCAACGGAACCCTCTTTCCCGACGGTCCCGCAGAGTGGTTGCACGCGCCGAACCTGAAAAAACTGGCGGCGAAATCCACGCGATTTGCCAATGCCTACACTGCCTCGCCGCTGTGCGCGCCGGGGCGGGCGAGCTTTATGTCGGGCCAGTTGCCATCGCGTACTGGCGTCTATGATAACGCGGCCGAGTTCCGCAGCGATATCCCCACCTATGCCCACCACCTGCGTCGTGCGGGGTACTACACCTGCCTATCTGGCAAGATGCACTTTGTCGGCCCTGATCAATTGCATGGATTCGAAGACCGTCTGACCACCGATATCTACCCGGCTGATTTCGGCTGGACCCCGGACTATCGCAAGCCGGGTGAGCGCATCGACTGGTGGTATCACAATATGGGTTCAGTTACCGGAGCGGGTGTGGCCGAGATTTCCAACCAGATGGAGTATGACGACGAGGTTGCCTACAACGCCAAAGCCAAACTTTATGATCTGGCGCGCGGCAAGGATGACCGACCCTGGTGCGTAACTGTCAGTTTCACCCATCCGCACGACCCTTACGTGACACGCCGTAAATACTGGGATTTGTATGAAGATTGTGCGCATCTGGAGCCGCAGATTGCGGATCTGGGCTATGACAATCAGGATCCTCATTCCAAACGCATTTTCGATGCGAATGACTGGCGCAGCTTCGACATAACAACCGAGGATGTCCGCAAATCCCGCCGCGCTTATTTTGCCAATATCTCATATCTGGATGACAAGGTGGGCGAGATTCTGGAAGTACTGGAGGCCACGCGGCAAGAGGCGATCATTCTCTTTGTGTCCGACCACGGCGACATGTTGGGAGAGCGTGGATTGTGGTTCAAGATGACATTCTTCGAAGGGTCTTCCCGTGTCCCGCTCATGATTTCTGCGCCAGATTTGCCCGCAGGTCGGATCGATACGCCTGTTTCGACAATTGATGTGACGCCAACCCTTGGGGCTCTGGCGGGGGTCGATATGGCTGAAATTGCACCTTGGACGGATGGCGAAGACCTTGTGCCTCTGGCGAAAGGCATAAACCGGACTGCGCCCGTCGCGATAGAGTATGCGGCCGAGGCTTCATATGCACCATTGGTTTCGCTGCGCTACGGAAAGTGGAAATACAATTGCTGCGCGCTCGATCCGGATCAATTGTTCGATCTTGAGAACGATCCTCACGAAATGGATAACCTTGCCGATCACCCGGAACACGCAGGAACTCTGCAAAGCCTGCGCGCCAAATCCGAGGCGCGTTGGGATCTGGATCGTTTTGATGCGGATGTCAGGGCCAGCCAGGCTCGTCGCTGGGTGATTTACGAAGCATTGCGGCAGGGTGGCTATTACCCATGGGATTATCAGCCGCTGCAAAAAGCGTCCGAACGCTACATGCGTAATCACATGGATCTGAATGATGTCGAGGAAAGCCAACGCTTCCCGCGTGGCGAGTAACTCCTCACTTTATCAAAAATTCTCCCGCTCGGGTGATGAGATTTTTCGACGAAAAATCTTGGTCCGCGCGGGACTGGAGATGCAAATATGGAAGCAGATTTTGTCATTGTCGGCGCAGGCTCCGCCGGATGTGCAATGGCCTACCGCCTGAGTGAGGCCGGGGCCTCGGTTTTAGTAATCGAACACGGTGGCACAGACGTTGGGCCGTTCATCCAGATGCCTGCCGCGCTCAGCTATCCGATGAATATGTCGCGCTATGACTGGGGCTACAAATCTGAACCTGAGCCACATCTGAACAACCGCCGTCTGGCTTGCCCGCGGGGTAAGGTGATTGGCGGGTCGTCCTCGATCAATGGTATGGTTTATGTTCGGGGTCATGCACGGGATTTTGATACCTGGTCCGATATGGGCGCAGATGGCTGGTCTTATACGGATGTATTGCCTTACTACAAACGTATGGAAACCTGGCATGATGGTGGCCATGGCGGCGATCATTCGTGGCGGGGTACAGACGGGCCCTTGCATGTGTCACGCGGGCCTCGCGAGAACCCGTTGTTCAAAGCTTTCGTCGATGCTGGCCAACAGGCTGGCTATGAGGTTACCGGTGATTATAACGGCGAGAAGCAGGAAGGCTTTGGCCCCATGGAGCAGACCGTCTGGAAGGGACGGCGCTGGTCGGCGGCAAACGCGTATCTGAAGCCTGCTCTCAGACGCGAAAACTGCGAGATCGTCCGCGGGCTTGCTGCGCGCATTGTTATTGAGGATGGGCGTGCAACCGGTGTTGAATTGATCCGGGGCGGCAAACGGGAGATGATCCGGGCACGGCGTGAGGTCGTATTGGCGGCCTCGTCCATCAACTCACCCAAGCTGTTGATGCTGTCGGGTATCGGGCCTGCCGCCCATCTGGCCGAACATGGGATCAAGTTGGTCGCGGACCGGCCTGGCGTGGGTGCCAATCTTCAGGACCACCTAGAGCTTTATATACAGCAGGCCTCGTTGCAGCCGATCACGCTCTATAAGCATTGGAATTTGATCAGCAAGGGCATGATCGGGGCGCAGTGGCTGTTCACCAAAACTGGCCTTGGCGCGTCGAACCAGTTTGAAAGCGCAGCCTTTGTTCGCTCGGGGCCGGGTGTAGAGTACCCAGATATCCAGTACCATTTCCTGCCAATTGCAGTTCGGTATGATGGGCAGGCCGCGGCCGAGGGGCATGGGTTTCAGGCGCATGTAGGACCAATGCGGTCGCCGTCACGCGGGGCCGTGACACTGCGATCTTCCAAAGTTGAAGATGCGCCGGTGATCCGGTTCAACTACATGAGTCAAGACAAGGATTGGAAGGACTTTCGAACCTGCATCCGCCTGACCCGGGAAATCTTCGGACAGGAGGCGTTCAAGCCTTTTGCGGGCAAGGAAATTCAACCGGGGGCAGAGGTTCAGTCCGACGAAGAGCTTGATGCCTTCATCGCCGAACACGCCGAAAGCGCTTATCATCCGTGCGGAACTTGTCGCATGGGTCGGGCGGGTGACAGCCATGCGGTTGTCGACCCACAGGGGCGTGTAATCGGAGTGGACGGGTTGCGTATCGCCGACAGTTCGATTTTCCCGCAGATCACAAATGGTAATCTGAATGCGCCGTCGATCATGGTAGGTGAAAAGATATCGGATCATTTGTTGGGGAAAGAGCCGCTGCCCAAGGCGAATGACCAGCCGTGGATCAGCCCAAGATGGGCAACCGCACAGCGTTGACCCGTTTAGGTGACATGTCCCAAAACATGGGAAGGTTTCACCAAATTTGATCGGCGTCAAAGCGGAGTGGGGCAGTCATGTTTAGCACTTGGATGTAACACTGACACAAGGAGCCAACAGGATGTCTCACACCCCGCATGAACTGGCTGAGGAATTCCCTGACAAGATCAACATTATGAGCCAACTCAAGCAAACGGATACCCATTTTGCCCGGCTTGCGGATGAATACCATGAGGTCAATCGCGTGGTTCATCGCGCCGAAACCAACATCGAACCGATAGAGGAGTTGGCCGAGGTGGAGTTGCGCAAGAAACGAGCCGCGCTCAAGGATGAGATCTGGTCGATTCTAGCCAAGGTCTAATAAAAGGGCGGGGGCTTTGCCCCCGTCGCAGCAGGCAGCGAACCCTCCAGAGTGTACTTGACCAGATGAAGTTCAGGTGACTTCGTAGGGCAGGGTGCCACGGCTATGGGCGTTTATGGTCAGGCGGCGCTCCAGCGGTGGGACTGATCGCTGGTGGCAGGTCTGGCGCTCGCAAATGCGGCATGAAATGCCGATGGGTTCGTAGGCGCTGGCATTGTTTATGTCGAGATTGTCGGCGTATACCAACGCTTCGGCGTGACGTACCTCGCATCCCAGTGCGATGGCATAGCGGCGCACAGGCGCGCCAAAAGAGCCACCCGATTTCGATACGTCTCGTGCCAATGAGATATAGCGAACGCCGTCCGGTGTTTCGGCGAGCTGTTGCAGGAAATGCCCAGGCGTCTCGAACGCCCGGTGGACATTCCACAGCGGGCAGGCACCGCCAAAGCGGGCGAACTGCAGTCGCGTGGCGGAATGGCGTTTGGTAATCGTTCCGGCCTGATCAACGCGGACGAAAAAGAAGGGGATTCCTTTTGCCCCGGGACGCTGCAGCGTGGACAGACGATGCGCTACCTGTTCAATGGATGCACCGAACCGGTTGCTGAGCAGTTCGAGATCGTGGCGATACTCCTGCGCTGCGGACAGGAATGCGCCATATGGCATCAGAGAGGCCCCGGCGAAATAGTTGGCGAGGCCGATCTTTGCGATCGCGCGGGCCTCGTCGCTTTGGAAACGCGCGAAATCAAGCGTCGCCTCGAGCAGTTTGTCCTGACTGATCAGCGCCACCTGCAACAGCAATTGGAAGACCTGCGTCTGCGGTGCGACACGCGAGGAAAGACGCAGGGTTTTGTCCTTGGCATTATAGCTGCGCAGAGTTTCAGTATCTGTGAAGGTGACGTGGATGCCGCGTTCGGACAGGCTGTTCAGGGCCACCTGACGGATGCTGATGGATTCATCGGCGCGGCTGGCGAACCGTTCGGCAGCACGGTCTACCGCGTCGATATAGTTGTCGCAGTAGTGAAAGAAATCCCGCACCTCTTCCCAGGGGCTGGCCTGTATGCGGGCGTCTTCGCGACCCAGAGCTTCATCGAGTGAGGCAAGCCGTTCATGGGTTTGGCGATAGGCGCGATGCAGTTCGATAAAGGCACGTGCAAGCGCGGGGGCATTCGATGCCGTCAACCTGAGGTCGGCCAAAGGGGGCATCATGTCAGCAAACACCGGATCAGCAAGCACTTCGCGCATGTCCGAAACCAGCCGTTCGCTGTCACCGGTGCTGAGTTCGGTCACGTCCATGCCGAATTCCTGCGCCAGTGCCAGAACAACCGTTGTTGAAATCGGACGGTTATTGTTCTCCATCTGGTTCAGATAGGGCAGAGAAACGCCCAGCTTGGTGGCGAAATCCTTCTGCGTGAGGGTCAGGCGGGTGCGCATCTCGCGCAGCTTGGCGCCGGCATAGATTTTCTGGGTGGCCATGGTGGTTCTTTGCAGCTTTCCTGAATCAGCAAGCTAACTTTGCAAACTCTTGGGCGCAAGCCGTCTATAGACCTAATTGCCGTTCGCGCCAGATAACAACGCTGATGGCGCAGATCGCGAGAACGGCGGTTGTCAGCATCAACCAAAGCAAAGGCATCGCGCCGGTTTCTTGCGTCAACAGCGAACCCGCCAATGCGCTAAGTGCAGCACCGCCACCCAGCATGATCGCTCCGCTCAGGCCAGAAGCGGTGGCTGCCAGATGCGGGCGCACCGACAATGAGCCGGCAGTCGCGTTGGGGATCGACATGCCATTGCCCAGTCCGACAAAGGTCATCAGGCCAAAAAAGCTGAGCGCGGTTCCGGTGTCCGCCAGAAACAGCGAGGCAGACAAGGCTACGCCGATAGCATTCAGCCAACAGCCCCACAGCACCATTCGGTTGACACCGAAGCGCACCGAATAACGGCCGCTGATGAAATTGCCGAAGAAATAACCAAGTGCCGGAGCGCCGAAGTAAATGCCGACTTCGGCGGCGGTCATTCCAAATACCTCGGTCCCGATAAAAGGTGCCCCGCCAAGATAGGCAAAGAACGCACCCGATGAGAAGGCCGAGGACAACGAATAGCCCCAGAAACGAGGTGACATTAGCAGCTCGGGGTATTCGCGAAACTGCTGCATCAACGTTTTTCCGCTTGCGGCAGCGGTTTCTCCAAAGTCCCGGTACGCAAGCAGCAGTGTTAATGCTGCGAGCGCAAATGGCAGCCAAAAATTGGCTTTCCAGCCAAAGGCCTCTTCCAGAAGCCCGCCGATCGCGGGGCCGATCATGGGCACCACTGCCATTCCCATGGTGACGTAACCGAGCATCGAGGCTGCCTGGTCTTGTTCAAACATATCCCTGACGGCTGCGCGACTCAGTACGATTCCGACGACAATGACGGCCTGAAACATTCTGAAGGTCAGGAATATTTCGATGTTCGGGGCGTATATACAGCCCAGGGTTGCCAGCAGAAACAGGGCGAGCCCCCATAGCAGAACCGGCCTGCGTCCGGCCTTGTCGGCGATGGGGCCGATCAGAATCTGCAGTGCGGCGTTGACCAGAAGATACAGCGCGATCGAAAGCTGCATTACCTTGTAATCAGTCTGAAAGTAAGTCGCCATAAAAGGAAGGCTGGGCAGATACAGATTCATGCTTAATGCCGACAACCCCGACAACAACACGAGTGTTGCGAGCGTGGGTGGCGTACGGTTAACTGAGGATGAACTGAACTGCATGGTTCACTATTAGAGCCTGAATGCAGGAAATGCCATGAGCGTGTTGGGTTGTTGTGTTAATTAACAAATTTGCAATTATCTTTGATTCGATTGTCAAAAATATGCAAATTTGCCGAATACTTCTTTGGTCTCGGTAGCCGCGTCGTTATGGTCGCGCAAATTCTCATGGGAGACTACCGACATGAAAGACATCCTTTCCGAGCTCGAAGGCCGTCGTAACAATGCGCGATTGGGGGGCGGACAAAAGCGCATCGATGCCCAGCACGCACGTGGAAAACTGACGGCGCGTGAACGGATCGAGCTACTGGTGGATGAAGGCAGCTTTGAAGAATTCGACATGTTTGTCAGTCATCGCTGCACTGATTTCGGGATGGAAAAGCAAAGACCTGCTGGCGATGGTGTGGTCACCGGCTGGGGCACAATCAATGGTCGGATGGTCTATGTGTTCAGTCAGGATTTTACCGTTTTCGGCGGTTCGCTGTCCGAGACCCACGCCCAGAAGATCTGCAAGATCATGGATATGGCGGTGCAGAATGGTGCGCCAGTGATCGGGATCAACGACTCGGGTGGCGCCCGGATTCAGGAAGGTGTCGCCTCGTTGGCGGGATATGCCGAAGTATTCCAGCGCAATATCATGGCCTCAGGCGTGGTGCCGCAGATCAGCGTGATCATGGGGCCGTGCGCAGGTGGCGCGGTGTATAGCCCGGCGATGACGGACTTTATTTTCATGGTCAAAGACACTTCGTACATGTTTGTAACCGGTCCGGATGTGGTCAAAACGGTGACCAATGAGGTCGTGACTGCAGAAGAGCTTGGTGGGGCCTCGACTCATACCAAGAAATCCTCGGTTGCCGATGGTGCGTTTGAAAACGATGTAGAGGCACTGGCCGAAGTGCGCCGCCTCGTTGACTTCCTGCCACTCAATAACCGCGAAAAGCCGCCGGTACGTCCGTTTTTTGATGAGCCCGATCGGATCGAGACATCACTGGATACACTGATCCCGGACAATCCGAACACGCCTTACGATATGAAGGAACTCATCACCAAAGTGGCGGATGAGGGCGATTTCTACGAGATCCAGGAAGACTACGCCAAAAACATCATTACCGGCTTTATCCGGCTTGAGGGGCAGACCGTAGGTATCGTGGCTAACCAACCGATGATTCTGGCGGGCTGTCTGGATATCGATAGTTCACGCAAAGCGGCACGGTTTGTGCGGTTCTGCGATTGCTTTGAAATCCCGATCCTGACGCTTGTCGATGTACCGGGCTTTCTGCCGGGGACCTCGCAGGAATATGGCGGCGTGATCAAACACGGTGCAAAACTGCTGTTTGCCTATGGCGAAGCGACCGTACCAAAGGTCACAGTGATCACCCGCAAGGCATATGGTGGGGCGTATGACGTGATGGCATCCAAGCATCTGCGCGGCGATTTCAATTATGCCTGGCCCACGGCCGAGATTGCGGTGATGGGTGCCAAAGGCGCGACCGAGATCATCCACCGCGCTGATCTGGGTAACACCGACAAGATCGCGCAGCACGCGCAGGACTACGAAGAGCGGTTCGCCAACCCGTTTGTTGCCGCCGAGCGTGGCTTTATTGACGAGGTGATCATGCCACAATCGACCCGCCGTCGTGTGTCGCGTGCCTTTGCCAGCCTGCGCGGTAAGCAACTGAAGAACCCTTGGAAGAAACACGACAACATTCCGCTGTAGTAACCTGAGCCCGTGACCAAAGCCGCATATGACTTATTCGACCAGATATAAGAAAGCGCAGGCTGCATATGCCATGCAGTCAATCCCGGAGGGAGGAGGCTGCCGTCGACGGCTTCGGGGTTGTGCTTTGGTGTTGGCGATGGTCGCAGGGATGGGGCCGGTGCAGGCCTCAAACCTTCTGCCTGTGCCGTCTGGGCAACCGGTAGAACTCAGCGATGTGCTGCTTGATACCAATCCGGGTGAGTTGTGGCTTCGATTCCGTTTCATTGCCCCCAAGATTGGCTCGACGGTAGGGCGTATCACATACGATATTGCCGTGGTCGATATGGAGCATTTGTGTGAAACGCTGGCGGTGCCTTATGTGGCGCAACATAAGCTTCAGCCCGTTCGCGTGGTGATTTCCTTCTCGGATCGACCGCTTGAGTTCGGCACTTCAGATTCCGACGCAACCCAGTTCTTCGAAGCCTACCGGTTGGAGCAATCCCAGTGTATCTGGGAGGGACTCTGACCATGGATCCCCAATGTCACGGTCTCAGAGTGCCCAGATTCAACGATACAAATCCAGAGGTGCGCATGATCGCTTCAATCCCGCAGGTATGTCTGATGTCTAGTCTTTTCAGGAATCTGATCGACGAGGGTTCGTCATGTTGAAACATCGTGGTTTCCCCGGTCGACTGCCTGGAACCGACTTTCAGTTCATCATCCGGCGCGCCAACCCTAAAGGCGTGACACCGCTGACTCAGCGTGAACGATTTCGTGACCGCAAACCCGCCGACAAGCGCGCAGACGTCGCGTTTATTGAGGCTTTGTGGGCACATTTTGGCGATCAGCCCTTTGAGCGGGGAAATCTGGACGCTGGGCGTTTGAGCTGGCTGTTCGGGCGCGAAATTATTGCCGCCGAAGATCCGTTTGACCCGGCCAGCTATGATGCGTTGTTGGTGATTGATCTGGATGCCGCACGCCAGTCATTCCCGGATGTGTTCGGCGGGGTGCGCTGATCGTGTACAAGGCCGTCGTGCATAACGCTCAACCGTCTTATGGCCATGGGTTTCGACTTAAGAATGCGATGGATTCGCGGGCCGATGCAAATTGCTCTGACGGCTGTGCTGTAGGCGCAAAATTGCGCGGTGATTTGTCGGATGGGCAGAATTCAGCCGGAATCTCAAATGGAAACAATAACCGGTTTGCCCCCGGAATTGTGCTGTGCACAGTGATCGGGCCGTGCGGCTCTACTTTGCCTGCGTCGCACAAGCACCTACTATTCCGTACCCCTTCCTTCCGCGGGCAGGCTTGTGTTCCCCACAGAGTTCTGTCCGCGGTTTTCTTTTTGCCGAATGCAGGCAAAAAGCGGCAAAAAACTGCGCAAATCTCATGCCGGCGACCTCTGTTATTGCATAACAACGCCAGAAATCGGCATCTGCCCTCAAAGACTTGGAATAACCAAAAAGGGCAGAAATCATGCAAAAATCACGAATCTTCATTGCGTTGGCAACCTGTGCGGGCCTTGCGGCCTGTGGTGACACAACAGGCGAACAGGCAATCCTTGGCGGCGGCGCAGGGGCAGTGGGGGCTGCGGTCCTCAGTGCGGATCCGCTGTTCGGGGCTGCAGTCGGCGCCGCAGGCAACGTGCTTTACTGCAAAACGCAGAACACCTGTAACTAACGCTGAATTTTTCGGGGCGGCTGACGCCTCGTCCGTCATCGCGCATCACGCCGCCGCAGGGTCATTGCCCTGCGGCGGCGTTTTGCGTTCTCAGAACAACAAGCCAAAGGACGTTCCATGTTCAACAAGATCCTGATCGCAAACCGGGGCGAGATTGCCTGCCGGGTCATCAAGACTGCCCGCAAGATGGGCATTGGCACGGTCGCCATTTATTCAGATGCTGACAAGAACGCCTTGCATGTTTCGATGGCGGATGAGGCTGTGCATATCGGCCCGCCTCCGGCAAACCAGTCCTACATCGTGATCGACAAGGTGATGGACGCCATTCGCCAATGCGGAGCGCAGGCGGTTCACCCCGGTTATGGTTTCCTGTCGGAGAACTCCAAATTTGCGCAAGCGCTGTATGCTGAAGGTGTAGCCTTTGTCGGCCCTCCGGTCGGCGCGATTGAAAGTATGGGTGACAAGATCACCTCGAAGAAGATCGCGCAGGAGGCCGGGGTATCGACTGTTCCCGGCTACATGGGGTTGATCGAGGATGCTGATGAGGCTGTGAAGATCTCGAACGAAGTCGGCTATCCGGTGATGATCAAGGCCAGCGCTGGTGGTGGTGGCAAGGGGATGCGGATCGCGTGGAACGACGAAGAAGCGCGCGAAGGCTTCCAATCATCCAAAAACGAAGCGGCAAACTCTTTCGGCGATGATCGGATTTTTATCGAGAAGTTTGTAACCCAGCCGCGCCACATCGAGATTCAGGTGCTTTGCGACAGCCATGGTAATGGTGTCTATCTGGGTGAACGGGAATGCTCGATCCAGCGCCGGAACCAGAAGGTCGTGGAGGAGGCGCCGTCGCCGTTCCTTGATCCCGAGACCCGCAAGGCCATGGGGGAACAGGCGGTCGCGCTTGCCAAGGCCGTGGACTATGCCAGTGCAGGGACAGTCGAATTCATCGTGGATGGGGATAAGAACTTTTACTTCCTAGAGATGAATACCCGTCTACAGGTGGAACACCCGGTGACCGAGCTGATCACTGGCGTCGATCTGGTTGAACAGATGATCCGCGTGGCGGCGGGTGAAAAATTGACCATCTCGCAGGATGACGTGGCCTTGACCGGCTGGGCGATCGAGAACCGTCTTTATGCCGAAGACCCGTATCGTGGCTTCCTGCCCTCGATTGGCCGCCTGACCCGCTATCGCCCGCCGCAAGAAGTCGCTGCTGGCCCATTGCTGGTCAATGACAAGTGGCAGGGTGAGGCGCCCGAAGGTGAATGCGCCGTGCGCAATGATACCGGAGTCTATGAGGGTGGTGAGATCAGCATGTATTACGACCCCATGATCGCCAAGCTCTGCACTTGGGCGCCCACCCGTGCGCAGGCGATCGAGGCAATGCGCGTGGCGCTGGACAGTTTTGAGGTTGAAGGTATCGGCCATAACCTGCCCTTCTTATCGGCGGTGATGGATCATCCGAAATTCATCAGCGGCGACATGACCACCGCCTTCATTGCCGAGGAATACCCGGACGGATTCGAAGGCGTCACCCTGCCCGAAACCGATCTGCACCGCATCGCGGCATCCTGTGCCGCCATGCACCGGGTTGCCGAGATCCGGCGCACCCGCGTTTCGGGCCGGATGGACAATCATGAACGCAAGGTCGGAACCGAGTGGGTGGTGACACTGCAGAACCGTGAATTTGAGGTCACGATCGAGGCGGATCAGGCCGGCTCGACTGTTGCGTTCGCCGATGGTGGCGTGGTGCGGGTCGCCTCGGACTGGACGCCGGGTGACCAATTGGCGGTCCTGGACGTTGATGGCAGCCCGCTGGTGTTGAAGGCCGGGAAGGTCTCGGGCGGATTCCGCATTAGGAACCGTGGCGCGGACCTCAAAGTTCATGTGCGGACACCGCGTCAGGCCGAACTTGCCCGCATGATGCCCGAGAAACTGCCGCCCGATACATCGAAAATGCTGCTGTGCCCAATGCCGGGCTTGATCGTAAAGATCGACGTCGAGGTGGGCCAGGAAGTGCAGGAAGGTCAGGCGCTCTGCACCGTTGAGGCGATGAAGATGGAAAACATCCTGCGCGCCGAGAAAAAAGGTGTCGTGTCGAAGATCAACGCAGGTCCCGGCGACAGTCTCGCAGTCGATGATGTGATCATCGAGTTCGAGTGATCATGCGCTTGCCTGCATCATATCTCTCAACGCGCCCGGCGGTATCTGTCGGGGCGTTGGTATATGCCGCAGGTGTTCAGCCACCTTCGCGCCGTTCGCGGATTTCGCGTTCACGCAAAGGAGTTTTGTCGATCGAGCGACCAATCTCGCGTACGCTCCATGGGCTGGGTTTGCGCAGCTTGACCACGCCATCCTTGTCGACAAATACCATCTGGAATCCGCGCGGGCGCAGTTTTGATCGGATTGCAGATCGTGCCGCAGGATCGGTGTCGGTCAAAACGATCACGTCGCGATCCCGCATCGCCTCTTCGCCTTCCAGCAGCATGTCAATCTGCTGCTGGAACCTTGGGTCCGCTGGAGTGTCGGCAAAGACGACAATCGGGCGGTGGGTCCAGAGAAAATCGCTCAGATCGCTGGTGTCGACCGGACGTACAAAACTGTCATCCGCTGGGGCGGTCGCGTCAGCTGACAAGGCGGCCAACGGGAATAGTGTCGAAAAAACAAAGGCAAGCGTACGTGTCATAAGGCCTCCTGTTCTGATGAATATAGCCTCTGCTCGGGCGAATGCGACTGGCGAAATGTCCGGGATGCTCAAAAAAGTGCCCCACAGAGGCGGCGTTACCTCAAGCTTGCCCGTTGGAGCGCAAAAAAAACACGCCGGTCCCCCGGTTGTTCAGGCGCGGGGGTAGATGGATGGACGTGATCCTGCATTGCGGCGCGCATCGTTGTGCCACCACCAGTTTCCAGAACTACCTGCGCCGCAATGAACGGGTGCTTGAAGATCAGGGGCTGGCGTATTGGGGGCCTGAACGAACCCGGGCCAACGGCCTCAACAGTCTGAACAATCTGACGCAGGATGTGTACGACGATCTGCGCCGGGAATTGGACGCATGTGCGCGCAGGGGCGCAGGGCAATTGCTGGTCAGTCAGGAGAATTTTGTTGGCTCGATGGAACGCAATATTGCGTTTGCCTCGCTCTACCCCAGCGTGCAAGAGCGGGGACAGCTATTGGCGAAGGCCTTTGATGGCAGGGTTACCAAACTTGCCCTGAATATCCGGGCACTGGATATGTATTGGTCATCCGTTGCAGCCTACAAATTCAAACGCGGAAGCGCCCCCATTGAACCGGCAAAATGGAAGCGTATCGCGCAAGGCAAACGCAGTTGGTGCGATGTCATCACGGATTTTAGTCGGGCGTTCCCGGGCATTCCGTTGCTTGTCATGCCCTTCGAGGATTTTGCGGGCCAGCAGCAGGCGCAGCTGGAGGTGTTGAGCGGCCGGGTTGCACCCGCGTTCAGCGATGGCCTTGCGCTGAATGCAGCATCCTCGCCCGCACCCAATGGTCTGAGTGTTGAGCAGGCGATGAAGCTGTGGGCTGATTATGCCGATGATCTGGCTTGGCTGGCCTCCGGCGCTGACGGGTTGGCTGAACTGATCTGTCGGACAGAAACAAATACGTGCGGGGCTGCCCCCGCCGAAATCGGAATTGAACAGAGGAAATCGACATGACCGACACCAACGACTGGCGGGTGCTGGCTGAAAAAGAGCTGCGCGGACGTCCCTTGGACGATCTGACCAAAGAAACGCTGGAAGGCATCGGCGTCAAACCGCTCTATACGCAGGAAGATACCGCTGATCTGCCGCATATGGGATCGTTGCCGGGCTTCGGCCCATTTACGCGCGGCGTCAAGGCGACGATGTATGCAGGGCGCCCGTGGACGATCCGTCAATATGCGGGATTTTCAACGGCCGAGGAATCGAACGCCTTTTATCGCCGCAATCTGGCCGCCGGTCAGCAGGGCGTCTCGGTTGCGTTCGATCTGGCCACACATCGGGGATACGACAGTGACCACCCGCGCGTAGTTGGTGATGTGGGCAAGGCCGGTGTGGCTATCGATAGCGTCGAAGACATGAAAATCCTGTTCGACGGTATCCCGCTGGACAAGGTGTCGGTCTCGATGACGATGAACGGCGCGGTGATTCCGATTCTGGCGAATTTCATTGTGGCAGGTGAAGAGCAAGGGCATGATAAATCGGTCCTGTCCGGCACCATTCAGAACGACATCCTGAAAGAGTTCATGGTGCGCAACACCTATATCTATCCGCCTGAGCCCTCGATGAAAATCATCTCGGACATTATCGACTACACGTCGAACGAGATGCCCAAGTTCAATTCGATCTCGATCTCGGGCTATCACATGCAAGAGGCCGGTGCGAACCTGGTACAGGAACTGGCCTATACGCTGGCCGATGGCCGGGAATATGTGCGTGCTGCCACGCAGGCCGGGATGGACGTGGACAAATTCGCAGGTCGGTTGTCGTTCTTCTTTGCCATCGGCATGAACTTTTTCATGGAGATTGCCAAACTACGTGCAGCCCGCACGTTGTGGCACCGGGTGATGACCGAGTTTGGTGCAAAATCCGAACGATCGAAGATGTTGCGGACACACTGCCAGACCTCTGGCGTGTCGCTGCAGGAACAGGATCCTTATAACAACGTGATCCGCACCGCCTATGAGGCGATGAGCGCCGTTCTGGGCGGCACCCAATCGTTACACACAAACGCTCTGGACGAGGCGATTGCGCTGCCGACTGATTTCTCAGCCCGCATAGCTAGGAACACACAGCTAGTGCTGCAGGAAGAGACCGGCGTGACCGATGTGGTCGATCCGTTAGCGGGCTCTTATTATGTTGAGAGTCTGACAAATGAGTTGGTCGAAAAAGCCTGGGCCCTGATGGAAGAGGTCGAAGAGATGGGCGGTATGACCAAGGCCGTTGCCTCGGGTATGCCCAAATTGCGGATCGAGGAAAGCGCAGCCCGTCGACAGGCCATGATCGATCGGGGCCAAGAGGTCATCGTTGGTGTCAACAAGTACCGCAAGGAACAGGAAGACCCGATTGACATCCTGGACGTCGACAATGTGGCCGTGCGCGAAGCTCAGGTCGCGCGCCTGGGGCGTATCCGCGCGACCCGTGACGAGGCTGCCTGCCAGAATGCGCTGGAAGCCCTGACCAAAACCGCCAAAGAAGGCGGCAACCTGCTGGCCGCTGCCGTCGAGGCCGCCCGCGCCCGCGCATCCGTAGGAGAGATCAGCATGGCAATGGAAAAGGAATTCGGCCGCCACCGCGCCGAAGTGAAAACGCTGGCTGGCGTCTATGGCGCAGCCTACGAAGGCGACGAAGGCTTTGCGGCAATACAGAAATCCATTGAAGATTTCGCCGAGGCCGAGGGCCGCCGCCCACGTCTGCTTGTCGTCAAGATGGGTCAGGACGGGCATGATAGGGGCGCCAAGGTCATTGCGACGGCTTTTGCTGATATTGGCTTTGACGTGGATGTCGGTCCTCTGTTTCAAACCCCGGCTGAGGCGGCGCAGGATGCTGTGGACAATGACGTGCACGTGGTTGGAATCTCGTCGCAGGCGGCTGGCCATAAAACGCTTGCACCGCAATTGGTAGAAGAGCTGAAGAAAGCCGGGGCAGAGGATATCATCGTGATTTGTGGCGGCGTTATTCCGCAACAGGATTATCAATTCCTCTATGATCACGGGGTAAAGGCAATCTTTGGCCCGGGTACAAACATCCCTGAAGCCGCCCAGGATATCCTCGGACTGATCGGGCGCGCGCGCAGTTAAAAATTCAAACGCTACCGCCTAAGATTTTTCGTCGAAAAATCTTGTGTTTCGAAACCCCTGAGGGAAACATGTGCTCTGACCGTTGTACATGAGCAAGCCGGTCTGAGCGCAGATCAAAGGAGGATGCCTCATGCTATTGGATCATCTGGCAGTTGCCGGAGAAACACTTGATGAGGCATCGGCGCATATTGAACAGGCGCTGGGCGTACATTTGCAGGATGGTGGAAAGCACGAGAAATTTGGTACCTACAACCGGCTTCTGGGCCTGCACGATGGGCTGTATCTGGAAGCGATCGCCATTGATCCGCAGGCACAGGTTCCGGAAAGAACCCGTTGGTTTGATCTGGATCGATTTCAAGGCTCGGCCCGGCTGAGTAACTGGATATGCAGGGTTTCGGATATCGAAGCTTCGCTTTCGGTGTTTCCGGATGGTGTCGGGACGCCCATAGATCTGAGCAGAGGTGCGCTGCGTTGGCGCATGGCTGTCCCTCCAAGTGGACGCTTGCCATTTGATAACCTGTTTCCGGCACTTATTCAGTGGCAGGGTGATCTGCACCCGGCGCAGATGCTTCAAAACAACGGATGCCGGTTGCGCCGCTTGATCGTGTGCCACCCTGACGCGCTGGATCTGGCGAAAGGCCTGGGCGCGCTGGAACAAGTTGTGTTTGACACCGGCCCCGCCGCACTGCGAGCGGAATTCGATACGCCGCACGGGCCACGCGTGTTGGAATGATTATTCGGCAAGCCAGACTTGAGGATGCACCGGCGATTGCGGCGATCACAAATGCGATTATCCGCGACACGCTTGTGACCTTCACAACAGTTGAACGCGGCGCGGACGCGATTGCCGCAGATATCGAAGCCCGGGGTAATTCTTATCTGGTGGCAGAACAGGACGGTCAGGTCGTTGGGTTTGCAACTTATGGCCCGTTCCGCGCGGGACCCGGGTATGCTCGATGTGCCGAACATACGATACAGCTGGCTCCTGCTGGGCGGGGTCATGGGGCGGGACGGGCGTTGATGTCGGCACTGGAACGAGTGGCCCGTAGGGCTGGGATACACGTTCTGATCGCAGGGATATCATCAACCAATCCCGCAGCTATCGAATTTCATTCAGCCATCGGTTTCAGGCAGGTTGGCCGAATGCCCGAGGTCGGTCGAAAATGGGATCAATGGCTGGATCTTGTTCTGATGCAAAAAATTATCGACCCGCAGTGATCTGTCGCACCTGACAGGCGCGTCGGGTCGGGTTAGTGTGCGCCCATGTCGATCTGGACCCGAATAGCCGACGCGCTGAGCGCGCTTGCCCAGGGCGAAAGCCTGACCGCAGTCTTTGAGAAGCTGCGAACGCCGCCCCAGCGTTCGGTGGCCTTTGCAATCGCCGTGGTTGCGCTTGGCGCCAAGATGGCCAAAGCCGATGGTCAGGTCACGCGCGACGAGGTGACCGCGTTCCGTGAGGTTTTCCAGATCACCCGCGAAGATGAAGACGGCGCCGCGCGGGTCTTTGATATGGCCCGCACGGATGTTGCAGGATATCAGGATTATGCCCGTCGGATCGCCCGGATGTTTTCGGAAGACAGCACCACTCTGTGCGACCTGATGGAGGGGCTGTTTCATATTGCCATGGCCGATGGATTCTATCACCCCAACGAGAATGAATTTCTGGAAGAGGTGAGCCGCATTTTTGGTCAGACGGATGCACAATTCATGGCTCTGCGTGCGCGATTTGTGCCGGATGCACCCAAGGACCCCTATACGGTACTGGGCGTAGCTCGGGATCTGCCGTTGCCCGAGATTCGCCGAGTGTGGCGGCAATTGGTACGCGAGACCCACCCGGATGCGATGATGGCGCGTGGCGTACCCGAGGAAGCGGTGCGTCTGGCCGAGAAAAAGATGATCGATATCAACCGCGCCTGGGATGAGATCAATGGCGCCCGGGTCTAAGCGGTGCGTCTGGCGACCTATAATATCGAATGGTTCGCCAATCTGTTTGACCGCGATGATAATCTGATCGCCGATGACAGCTGGTCAGGGCGTCACGACATTACCAAAGCCCAGCAGATCGAGGCGGTGGCTAAAGTTTTGACCGCGATGGACGCTGACGCGCTGTTGGTCGTCGAGGCCCCGAACACTGGAAAGAGACAGAACACTGTTCGTGCCCTTCAGAGATTTTCCGAAACCTTCGGCTTGCGTACCTCTCACGCTGTGATGGGATTTGCCAACGACACCCATCAGGAACTGGCATTGTTGTTCGACCCGGATATTCTGAAAGCGCGTCATGATCCGGTGGGTCTGTCTGACGGTAAAGTTGCCCCCAGATTTGATAGCATATTCCACATCGATCTGGATGTGGATGCGACCGAAGACCGGGTTCAGTTCTCGAAACCGCCAATGGAACTGGCAATCGAGACGATGGCTGGTACGTCATTTCGCCTGATCGGCGCGCATCTGAAATCCAAAGCGCCCCATGGCGCCGGTTCGAGGGACGAGATGATCCGCCTCTCCATCGCCAATCGCCGCAAGCAACTGGCGCAAGCGATATGGCTGGCGAGGCGCGTCGAACACCACATTGACGCACACGAGACGGTTGTCCTGCTGGGTGACCTGAATGACGGTCCTGGCCTTGATGAATTCGAGCATCTGTTCGGGCGGTCTTCGGTCGAAATTCTGTTACAGGCGGGGCTTTACGACCCCCACGCCGCGCAAGTTCATGGCCCGCGTCCCGGCTCGGTCCCCGTAACCGCGCGGTTTGAGCGCCGGGAAGAAGGGCGGTATCTTGAGGCTCTGCTGGATTACATCATGATCAGCCAGGACCTGCGCGACCGGCGCCCGTCCTGGCGCATCTGGCATCCATTTCGGGATGCCGCCTGTTGGGGTAACTCCGAATTGCGCGGTGCCTTGCTGACAGCATCTGACCACTTTCCTGTAATGCTGGATATTGATCTGTAGGCTTTCAACCGCGATGGTCATATCCTATATTTCCTACATGCAACGCGTCTTGATCATCTGTGCGGCCCTGGCGGTCACGGCCATCCCCGCCGATGCCGAAGAAGACGACGGTAAGTCCCTGATGGAGCGGGGTGCCGAGCTGTTTCTGGAAGGCCTGCGACAAGAGATGGAGCCGACCATCGAGGATCTGCGTGGGCTCGCCGAACAATTTGGCCCGGCGTTGCAATCATTCATGCAGGAAATGGGTCCTGCACTGGCGGAATTGGCCGCTCAGGTTCAGGATTGGAGCGTATATGAGGCGCCCGAGATGCTGCCCAATGGTGACATCATCATTCGCAAGAAGGGGTCTCAGGACCTGCCTGATGAATCGGGGCCGCAAGATGATACGCCATCTGATGGCCTGACCGATATCTGATCAACCTCGCAGGATCACCCTGGGTTCGGAATTCAGCGCGGCGGCTAGTGAGTTGAACCGCGCCTTAGCTACTTCGTTGAACAAAGGGCTTGCTGATTTGGGCAGGCGAAGCTCAAGCTTTTGTTTCTTCGGGTAAAAGCGTAATTTGCCCATGGCCGCATCATGCTGCATCCAGAGCATCGCCCCGAAACGAAGCGCTTTGCCCAGAATTTCAGCCTGCTTCTGGCCACGTTCGTCCAGCAATTCGTATAGCTGTTTAAATCGGTTTCCCTCGCGTTTGTTGCGATACCGGTGTTGCAGCGCAAGGCCGATAAAAACCCTCTCGGAATGTTTGATCCCGCTCATGTTGGCGCGGGTGACGTATTCGAAACAGGCTTCGGCCCGGTAATCAGGATGCGCACGCCAACTGACGTCATGAAGCAGACAGGCCGCCTTGATCAGCCGCACCTGCTGCTCCGGGGCCGAGCGGAACAGCGGCATGACGAACTCGAACAGGTGTTTGCCGAAACCGGGCAAGCGCGCATCCTTGGCCTCGGCGAAACGACAGGCCTCAATCAACGGATCGCGGTCGCGCAGGCGTTGCGGCATCTGCTCGTACAGCAACCCTTCGCGGATACCATAGCTTGAAATCGCGATGTCCTTGGGTTTGAAGGTCCGGATCAGTCGGGACAATACATCGATTGCGTAGGGCATCAGTGCCATGCGTGAACCTGACACACCGGCCTTGCTGCGCAGCTTGTCCGGATCATTCTGTTCGATGAACTTGATGGTCTCACGTACCTGAGTTTGCGTCATCCGGTATTCGTGCAGCACGTTCAGCGGATAGCCTCGGCGCAGCATGTCCAGCCGGGCGAAGGCGCGCCAGCTGCCGCCGACAAGAAACAGCCTGTCCCGCTGTGGGCCCATCCGGTCGCGCATCTCTTCTAAGGTTGTCTTGATATGCGCCTTGCGCGCGCGGCGCCCACCTTTGATGTCACGCAGTTTGAGCGGACCCAATGGCGAAGTCATGCGGCGCCCGACCTTGCCGCCCCCGATCTCGGCCAGTTCTACCGAAGACCCACCGATGTCGCAGATCAGCCCATAAGCACCGGGCCACCCCAGCAGCACGCCTTGTGCCGAGAGGCGGGCCTCTTCCTCGCCGTCAACGACATTGATGATCAGCCCGGTCTCGGCTTTGACCTGCGCGCAGAACTCGGGCCCATCCCGGGCCTCGCGCACCGCCGCAGTGGCGACCGCGTGCAGGGCAGGCAATCCGAGGTCCTTGGCCAGATATCTGAACCGATGCAGCGCGGCCAAGGCCCGTTCGCGTCCAAGCGGGTTCAGACAACCGGTTTCTGACAGACCGGCTCCCAGTTCGCACATGACCTTTTCATTGTAGAAATAGGCGGGTGAGCGTGCCGCGCCGTCAAAGATCACCATCCGGACCGAGTTGGACCCGATATCGACAACACCGACCCGGGATAAGGCCCGGGCCCCGGGGTCTTCGAACAGCGGCTTTCCCAAAAGCTCGTGATCGGGAAATTCAGTCTCGGCTGTCTGTGTCATGGTGTCCCCAGATATTTTGGGTGGCAGGATGCGAGATCGTTGATATCCGGTCAATCGCAGGCATCGGATTGTTCCGGTTCTGCGTTCAAAAGGCGCACCGCCAGTGAACGGGTGATGTCTCGCTTTTCGCTGAGCGCAACATGATCCAGTTCAGTGACGATATTCGAGGCAGCTTCAAAACTGCGATCCATGTGTTTCACCAGATAGGCGATAACATCAGGGCCGGGGTTCAGCTGGCGATCGGTGAACAGCTTGGCCAATACCGCCCCCAAAAGGGCATCGTCCGGTGCATCCAACGCCACATGATGCGCCCCTTCCACACGGCTTTGCAGGTCGGCCAATGGCAGGTGCCATTGCTTGGGCGCTGCGCGACCTGTCATCAGCAGGGCACGGCCTTCGGCCAGAACCAGATTGTGCAAGTGAAACAGTGTTTTTTGCTGTTCCGGATCAGCAGAAATCAGCGGAACATCCTCGACCGCGACCGGAGACTGCGCAAGCTCTGGCACATCGTCAAAGCGTAAGGCTGCAGCCTGAACGATGCGCCCACCCGTTTCCGCGGCCCATACATGGGCCAGATGGGTTTTGCCTGCGCCCGCCGGGCCGCTCAGCACCAGTTTGTTGCCGGGCCAGGAGGTGGCTGAAATCATCGCAACGGCCAGCGCATTGGCTGGTGAGACAAAGAAATCCCCGCGGCCCAAGGCAGTTTTGGACGGCAGATCAAAGCTGAGCTGCGTGGCCATTTACTCGTCGTCCTGATTGAGCCCTTCAAGCCCGGTGTAGAGCCGGCTGTTCAGGTACTGATCGGTTGCAAACCGGGCCAGAACGCCTAACGCGGCTGCGACCGGAACCGCGATCAGCATTCCGACAAAACCGAACAATGCACCGAATACTGACAATGCCAGCAGCAACCAGACCGGGTGCAAACCGACGGAACTGCCGACAAGCTTGGGGGTCAGGAAATTACCCTCGGTCACCTGTCCGATGGCGAAGACACCGGCGACCAGACCGATATGGGCCCAGTCCCCCCAGAATTGAAACAGCGCCAGACCAATGGCAAGAGTGCCCCCGATCAGTGCGCCCAGATAGGGTATGAAGGTCACCAGCCCGGCGATGAAGCCGACGATCAGGCCGAATTGCAGGCCAACCAGCATCAACGCAACCGCATAATAGGTGCCGAGGATCAGGCAGACGGTGCCCATTCCGCGCACGAACGAGGCCAGAACTGCGTCGATCTCACCTGCCAGTCGTTTGATGGTGGGGGCGTGATCGCGGGGCAGCAGCTCTCCGATCCGTGCGATCATGCGATCCCAGTCCATTAGCAGATAGACTGCGACCACAGGCACGATCACCAGCAGGACCACTACGTTGATCGCCGAGCCAAGCGAAGACAGAACGGTTTGCAGCACATCTCCGGTTTTGGATTTCAGCGTCTCGCCGAACGATACCATCATCTGGTGCGTATTCGATTCTTGATCCAGCAGCGACGGGAACTGCTTTTCAATAAAGGCGCGCAATTCTTTGAAGAGGCTGGGCAGGACGTCGATCAGATCCAGCAACTGCGTGATCAATGCAGGCACAACCATGAGAATCATCAGCGCAAAGCCCAGTACACCAACAATGGTGATGATCCCGGTGGCCGTCATTCGTGACAGGCCAAGTCTTTCCAGACGATCCGCTACGGGATCAAGGAAGTAGGCGATTGCTCCACCAATGACGAACGGCAGCAGGACATCGCCCAACAGATACAAAAGTACCGCAAGAATCGCAGCGGTAATACCCCAGTACCTCAGCTGATCCTTCACCGGCAACGCCATCGTGCATTCCTTTACTGCAAGCCTCGTGTTGTTCTTGGCCCAAGGCCATTAACGATGCAAGTGCTTCGTCGGGAAAGGGGGCCGCGCGGCTTCAAAAGCTCAGAACACGCGAACCCCCTGACGATCCAGCTCTTTGTGCACGGGGGCGAGGTCCATCTTGCCGAGGTCCTGATTGCTCCTGAGCGACATGGCCGCCGCAATCCCCGCGCCCTGACCCATCACCGCACAGCAGGACATGTTGCGCGTCGCTGCGTGTGCGACCCGATCAGCCCCGTGTGAGCGGCCCGCAACCAGCAGGCCTTGTACGCCCTTAGGCAACATCGAGCGGTAAGGGATTTGCATGTACCGGCCTGTGGTCGGCAGAATCAGGATGCCGTAGCCATCGATGAATTCGGGATAGATGCCGATGGAATCCTCGAACCGTCCCTGATGCCGGGCGTCGGTCTCGGTCATGTTGTAGGCGGCATCGATCTTGCGGGTGTCGCGGATACCGATGGTCATGCCAAAATTGCGCAATCGCGCGTTTTCGCAGCCCGGCATGAAGCGGCGGAGGGCATCAATAGCCAGCATCGCCTGACGGCGGCCTTCGATCTCACCGATGGTCAGGCTGTCAGGGTCAGTCCCGTCGATCTGATCCAGGTGAATCAGATTCATGTAAGTCAGCTCTCCAGTATCGTGCATGGCCCCCCATGTGCCCGCGATTGTATTCAGGTGCGGAGGGATCAGACCCTTTTTGATGGCCTGCTGAAAGGGTTTCTTGACGAAAGGCGAGAACATATCGTCCTCTTTGCCCGATGTTTCGATGTTCCACTCGCCGCCTCCACCCCAATCCTTGTAGGTCTGGGGATCGGCTTTGACGCCCTCCATGAACGCACGCTTATCAACGCCTGCCAGGTGGAACATGACCGAAGCTGCCATCATGTCTTCATGCGGTGTCTTGTGGGTCGGAGCACCAGCGCGATGCGCCACGTCTGCATCGCCGGTCGCGTCGATGACAACTTTCGCCAATATCGCCTCACGCCCTGCTTTGGATTCGGTGATGACACCTGTAATACGATCACCCTCCATAATCGGAGCGACAAATTGGCGATGCAGCATCGGATGAACACCCGCCTCTTCGACCAGCTTGTCGGCCACCAGCTTGAAGCCTTCACTGTCCAATTCATAGCTGAGGGATTGGCTCTCTGGTACGGCTGCGCCCATTTCCTTGGCGCGTGTTTCGAATTCCAGGCCGATGCCCCCGGCCTCGACGGTTTGTTCATGGCGATACCAGGCAAAGCCTTCGACGCCTACGGCAGTGATATTGCCGCCCATGCAACCGAACCTGTCCATCAACGATACCTCGGCGCCGGCGCGCGCTGCGGCCAATGCCGCTGACAATCCTGCGGGCCCCGAGCCAATGACCAATACATCTGTCTGGTGAATAACTGGAATCTGTCTGGCGGGTTCTGTGATCGTCTGCATCGCGGCCTCGCAATTGTACGTTGGTGCCAACATTGAAAACCCCGACGTCACGGTCAATCAAAAAACCGACCGACCACAGGTCGTAAAAACGCCAATGTATGATTGCCCCCAGCGGGGCTTTGGCATAATCACCTTTTTGTTGAAATATCACCCAAAAGGTTACGTTATGCGCCTCAGCCGTTACTTTCTGCCCGTTCTCAAGGAAAACCCGTCTGAGGCTCAGATTGTCAGCCACCGGCTGATGCTGCGTGCCGGGATGATCAAACAGGCCGCCGCCGGGATTTATTCCTGGCTGCCAATGGGCTTCAAAGTTCTGCGCAAGTTGGAAAACATCGTGCATGAGGAACAGGCGCGGGCAGGGCACATTGCCATTCAAATGCCGATCCTGCAGTCAGCGGACCTGTGGCGCGAATCCGGTCGTTATGACGACTACGGTCAGGAAATGCTGCGTATGCAGGATCGCCATGGGCGCGACATGCTTTTTACGCCGACCGCTGAGGAACTGGTGACCGACATCTTCCGCGGCCACGTGAGCAGCTACAAAGATCTGCCTCTGACGCTCTACCAGATCCAATGGAAATTCCGCGACGAAATTCGCCCACGTTTCGGCGTGATGCGGGGGCGCGAATTCTATATGAAGGACGGATACAATTTTGACCTGACCAAAGAAGATGCGCTGCATTCCTATAACCGCCATCTGGTAAGCTATCTGCGGACTTATGAGCGGATGGGTCTGCAAGCCATCCCGATGCGCGCGGATTCCGGCCCCATTGGCGGCGACGATACGCATGAATTCCTCGTGCTGGCCGATACCGGTGAGTCCGAAGTTTTCTATGACAGCGCTGTCACAGACCTGACCTTTGGTGACCGCGATATCGACTATGACAACCGCGAACAATGTCAGGCGATCCTCGAGGAGTTTACCTCGAAATACGCTCGTACAGATGAAACGCACGATGAGGTATTGTTCAACAAGATTCCCGAGGAACGTCGCCGCGTTGCGCGCGGGATCGAAGTTGGGCAGATCTTCTATTTCGGCACCAAATACTCGGAACCCTTGGGGGCCACAGTCCAAGGCCCCGATGGCAAGCCGGTTCCTGTTCACATGGGCAGCCACGGCATTGGTGTCAGCCGTCTGATCGGGGCAATCATTGAAGCCAGCCATGACGACAAGGGCATTATTTGGCCCGAGGGTGTGACCCCGTTCCATTGCGGCATTGTGAACCTGAAGCAGGGGGATGAAGAGGCAGATGCGGCGTGTGCCAAAATCTACAAAGCGCTGACAGCGCTGGGGCTTGAGCCGCTATACGACGATCGGAACGAAAGGGCAGGGGGCAAGTTCGCTACCATGGACCTGATCGGTCTGCCGTGGCGCATCACCGTGGGTCCGCGTGGTCTGAAGAATGGTGTTGTTGAATTGACCAGCCGGCGCACTGGTGAAAGCGAAGAACTGAGCCCCGAGGCTGCAGTCATCAAGATCGCAGAAATCTATGAGGACATCGCCTGATCGGGCGGTGCAGGCTTCCAAAGTTTAATTCAGGATGCCGGGGTTGGACGTGCGGTCAGGATATCTCCGTCCGCTTCGCTGCCGCGTGCAACTACGATAGGGCGACCAAGGCGGCGCACAAGTTCCGCCAATTCGAAACCCAGAAACCGCAATCCACAGATGCGTTCGTCTGTGGCGCGATCAGTGATGCACAGAAGACCCTGACGAAACGCAAGGCGATAACCCTTGTCCCGCAATATGTCGGTCAAACCCGCCCAGCTTGCTGCACTTGTGAAGATTGGCCTGATTGATGCACGCAGTAATGCAGCGCTCTCGCAATCTAGTTCAGTTGATGCCTGACGGACCAAAATCGGGCCCGTGCCTGACATATGTTCTTGAATACCCATGAGCGAACCTCCGCTCTCAAACTCTTAAAATGTGTCCCCCACATAAACAGGGTGACAAAGTTTCTTACACTAATCAATTTGTGAAATAATATTTCGCGTCCAATGTTGCGATTGTGACTCAGTTGGGCGCTGATACTTCACATTGACTTCATACCTGAAACAATAAGCCTTTGTCTGTGAAGGGGTTCACAACCATCGGTGTACTCCGAGGGGCGTGTTTTCCCGCTTTGCCGGTGAAGTCACAGAGTTTTCTCAAATGATTCGCTTCAGACTAAGGTTAAAAGTACTTACTGCGCGGGCCGTCGTGTTGACTGAGTATCTGTGCGATACCGGCTTGACCATTCGGCGAAATGTCGAGAGGGTCGCGAAAAAACAGAACCCGAGGCAGGAATGGCCAAATCTCCCCCGCCCTTCGCCCCCTTCGAATGGAAAATCGCATGGCGATACCTCCGAGCCCGTCGGGCCGAAGGCGGAGTCAGTGTGATGACGTGGATATCGCTGATTGGCATTACGCTGGCTGTGTTTGCATTGATTGCCACGCTGGCTGTCCGGTCGGGATTCCGGTCGGAATTTGTGGGAACTATTCTGGGGGCCAATGCGCATGTCACCGTCTATGCCGCCGGAGAGCTTGATGCACAGGGGCGGCTGGATCGCACCATCACCGATTTCGACGGCATGGCCGAGCGGATCGCACAGGTTCCCGGGGTCGAGCGAGCAGCGCCGCTTGTAAAAGGGCAGGTTCTGATCACCAACGCGGATCGCAGTTCTGGTGTGCAGGTTTTTGGCATTCGTCCCGATGATCTGTCCGATTTGCCGGGCGTTGCCGACAGCGAACAGGCTTATGGCGACCTGTCTCGGTTTTCGGATGGCATCGCCATCGGCTCGGGCGTGGCGCGAGCGATTGGGGCAACGGTGGGGGATCGGGTAAAATTGACCTCACCCAATGGTGTGAAAACCGCCTTTGGCACTTCGCCGCGGGTGAATGCATATGAGGTGGTCTACGTGTTCTCGGCCGGGCGTTATGACATTGATCGCACCCGCGTCTACATGCCATTCACCGAGGCGCAGGAATTCTTCAACCGAGACGGCGTTGCGGATGAGGTCGAGGTGATGGTCGAACGCCCTGAAGAGTTGACCCCGATCCTGATCCCGATCCTGGAGGCTGCCGGAGAGCGCAGCCAACTCTGGACGTGGCAGGACGCCTCGGGTGGGTTTCTGAGAGCATTGGAAGTCGAGGACAACGTGATGTTCATCATCCTGTCGATTCTTGTTCTGATTGCAGCGATGAACATCGTTTCCGGCCTCATCATGCTTGTGAAAAACAAAAGCAGCGATATCGGCATCCTGCGCACCATAGGCCTCAGCGAAGGATCGGTTTTGCGCGTGTTCTTCATTTGCGGAGCCTTTACCGGCATCATCGGAACCGTGATGGGGGTCATTCTGGGCTGTCTGTTCGCCATCTATATCGACCCGATCTTTTCGTTTGTGAACTTCATCATGGGCGGCGGCGTCTGGGACCCATCCATTCGCGGCATCTATGCCCTGCCGGCTGAGCTGCACCTGTCGGATGTCCTCAAGGCTGTAGGCCTGTCGCTGGGCCTATCATTCTTAGTCACCTATTTCCCGGCCCGCCGCGCGGCGCGGCTGAACCCGGTCGAGGCGCTGCGCTATGAATGACGTAACACTGAGGCTCAGCAGCCTGAACAAGACTTATCTGCAAGGCACCCCCGGCGAGCTTCAAGTGCTGCGCGGGGCTGATCTGGAACTGCGCGCCGGTGAGGCCGTAGCGCTGGTTGCTCCGTCAGGGGCGGGCAAGTCGACCTTGCTGCATATTGCGGGCCTGTTGGATACGCCCGATGCCGGCGGGGTCGAAATCGCCGGGCGGAACGCCTCTGGTAAAGGGGACAGGACACGAACCGCGATCCGGCGGCAGGATGTTGGATTTGTCTACCAATTCCACCATCTGCTGCCCGAGTTTACCGCGCTGGAAAACATCGTGCTGCCGCAACTGGCAAATGGAACTTCCGAGAAAGCTGCACAGGAACGATCGATGCAGTTGCTTGACCGCGTTGGTGTCGCGGCGAGGGCGGATCACCGGCCCGCCGCTCTGTCGGGTGGAGAGCAGCAGCGCGTGGCATTTTGCCGGGCGCTGGCCAACGCGCCGCGCGTACTGCTGGCAGACGAGCCGACGGGCAATCTGGATCCCGAAACTTCGGATCAGGTCTTCGCGACGCTGATGGCGCTGGTGCGGGATGAGGGGCTCTCGGCATTGATTGCCACGCATAATCTCGAACTGGCGGCGCGGATGGACAGGGTGCTGCGGTTAGATGGGGGTGTGCTCAGGCCAGCTGAGTGATTGCGACGCCGACAGCCATCAACGCTATGCCGCCCGCTCGCATTAACGTCAGTGGTGTGACCTGTGCGCCAAACAGGCCGAAATGGTCGATCGCGGCGGTGCTGACCAACTGGCCCAACAAGACGAAAAACACCGCATTACCCACCCCGAAATGAGGGGCCACATGGGTGATCGACAGTACATAAAACGCAATCAGTACTCCGGCCAGAAACAGATGCTTGGGCGCTTGAGCTGCCTTGGCGAAGGCCTGCCCACCTGGAAACACCAGCAATGTCAGTGCCGATGCAAGAAGCGCGATTACAAACAGGATGACTGCTGCGGCGGTGGGTGATCCGATCAGCTTGCCCAACGCTGCATTTAGCGCCGCAAGCACGGGAATGCCAATCCCGGCGGCCAGCATGATGGCTGCATATTGTGTCATTGGCTGAACCCTTTGAACCGATATCGTTGATCTGGATCATTGCGCCTGCAGACCCATCGGGCAAGTCTTGAATGTGCTAGGCTGATAGGAGAAAAACGATGATCCGATCGATACTTGGCGCGGTCTCGCTTATGGCTCTGATTGTGGTGCCTCGGGTCGTATCCGCACAGAACGCCGAGACAGGGGCCAAGCTGTATCAGCATTATTGTGCAACCTGCCACGGTCTGGGCGCGACAGGTCATGGCCCGATGGCTGGAGTGCTGGTCATCCAGCCAACAAACCTGAAATCTCTGGCAGATGCCGACGGTGTATTCCCGACTGCGCGCGTCGTGGCGCGGATCGACGGGCGCGAACCGTTGGTCAGTCACGGTAGCCCGATGCCTGTATATGGGCCTTACTTCGAAGGAAATGACACCGCGATCAAGACACCCGATGGGCAACCGATCCTGACCAGCAAACCGATTGCGGATTTGGTGGCTTTTCTGAAAACCTTACAGGAGAACTAGAAGGGTCAGCGACAGATACCCTGCACCTTCGCGCCAGCCCAGGGAAGGACAACATCACTTTCACGTCGGTTTCCGGGAAGTTTCGAGACGTCGAAATGTGCGCTCAGCATATCGTGCAGACGCTTGGTTCGCGGCGCCTCGGGGTCCAACGCGCGGCAGCAGACATATTCTTCGACAATTGCGCCCTGCTGCTCATAGCCGTAGGCCAGCAAATCAGGCGAAGTTTCAATATCGAACAAGTAAGGATCGTCCGTCCTGCCATGTTCAGCAGCAGCACGCAGGGGGTGATAGCCGGTGGTCCTGCGGTTCTGCCATTGCCAGACATGAGTGAGCTCATGTGCAAGCAGCATGGCTGCGATCAGGTTCATCTGCTCGGGGTACTGACTCATGTAATCGTCCAGATACCAGTCTTTGGTAAAGTACACGCGGTTGAACAAGGCGACCCCGGCCGGTTTTCCGGTTACGGTTTCCTCTTTGACGGGCGGTAGTATCCGCTCACGGCAGGCAATTCGGGGGCGGGTTTTGCGCGTATAGGTGATCGCTGCGACGGGCGCGCCTTCGACCAGTCGTACGCGATCAAGGTTCAGTGTTTCACCGTGGATTCTGCTGGCAAATGTACGCTCATGATCAGTCAATGGACGACCGCAGGATACAAGCAGAAACAGGGTTGAGATCAACAGGGGGCGAAGCATGATGACAAGCCTACTGTGACGGATTGGCTCTGCAAGTCGTTTTCAGAGACTCATCGCCAGCACGCGGCTGATTTCAGTCAACGACCGCCCTGATTGCTCCATCCAGATGTTGAAGGCGGCCTGTACAGCGACCATCGCTTTTTTGGAGGTCGCGGGTTTGTCGACGACGCCCTCGGCGACCAGGCGCGCGGTCACGTCCCGAGACAGGATGAAACTGTCGCGCCCGGCAAATCGCATGGCGTATTGTGCCGACGCGCCACCCAGGCGCGATCCGCGTTTGGCCAGCATCTCGAGCAATCCGACATAATCCTGCGATGGCCACCCGCCCAGTATTTGCCCAACGCCGCCTTCGGCGCGGAGTTCCAGCAAAAATGCGGCATTGTCACGGACTGCCGCAATTTTGGTTCCGTTCCGAACGATGCGCGTATCCTGTAGCAAGGCGTCAAATTTCTCATCATCCATGAACGCGCAGCGCCCGATGTCAAAACCATCAAATGCGGTCTCGAAGCCCTCCCATTTTGCTTCGATCACTTTCCAGTTGAACCCTGCCTGGAACACGGTTTTCGTAATGGTCGATAGCCAGCGGTCATCCGGCATCGCCGCCAGCTCATCGATTGGTGTCGGTTTGCTCAGCTTGCCTTCAAGCTCAATTGGTCCGCCGTGGCGATCTGCCGCCAGCCTGTAGATCTCGTCAAACTGATGCATTTCTCGGGCCCTCCGCATGTTGGATGCTGCCAATTTGGGCTGGTTTGGCAAGGGCAAAACTGATCCTGCGATGGATGGGTCGTTTTATATTGACTAGTCAATCAATATCTCTCACTCTACCTGACTAACGGTGCAGTGCATGCGCAATGCCGGACAGGTGCAGTAGGGAGAGGAAGCTGGCCCCGGTGCGTTGAATAAAGTCGGGGCCGGAACAACAGTTCCCTTTCCTTTTCCGACCAAATTTGTGCATGTTGCGGCATGTAATGTTGCCTAAGAAAGTTCCGGCCGGGCTTGATCCCGAACTGGAAAGAAAAGAACCAGGGAGTAACTATCATGAATAAGCTAAGCGTAAGCCTGTTGGCCATCGCCGTTGCCGGGTCGGCCCACGCGGCGGATATGGGCGCAGTGGACGAACCGATCAAACTGGCGATCAACGAATGGACCGGTCAGCACGTCACCACTCATGTCGCGGGTGAGATGTTGAAGGCCGCGGGTTACAATGTTGAGTACATTACCGCAGGCATGATGAACCAGTTTCAGGCAGTAGCTGATGGTGACATCGACGCGACGCTGGAAATCTGGTCATCGAACGTGTCCGACGAGTATGCCAAGAAGATCGGCGAAGGCACGGTGGTTGAAATCGGCGATCTGGGGTTGGCCGCCAAGGAAGGCATCGCCTACCCTGCCCACGTTGCCGAATTGTGCCCGGGATTGCCAGCGTGGGAAGCGCTGAAAGACTGTGCGCAGGTATTCGCAACGGCTGAGACGTTGCCCGGAGGCCGTCTTGTTGACTATCCGGCCGACTGGGGTACACCCGGAGCCGACCGGATGACGGGGCTTGAGCTGCCGTTCAAAGCCGTGCCCGCCGGATCCGAGGGAGCTCTGATTGCGGAGCTTCGCGCCTCGACCGAGCGTAAATCACCGCTGCTGATCACCTTCTGGCAGCCACATTGGGCGATGTCGGCTTATGATGTGCAATTCGTCGAACTGCCTGCAGGTGAAGAGGCGTGCTTTACCGATCCGGCGTGGGGTCCGAACCCTAACGCCGTCAACGATTGCGACTTTTCACCCTCGCGCATCTTTAAGGCGGGCTGGAGTGGCATGGAAGATAAATGGCCTGCCGCCTACGAAATCCTCAGCAACTACCAACTCGCTGTAGAAGACCAGCAGCCGATGATGGGTGCGATTGATGTCGACGGCGGAAAAGTTGAAGAAGTCGTTGCTGCCTGGATGGCCGAAAACGAAGGCAAGTGGCGCCCCGTTGTCGACGCCGCAACGCAGTGAGCTGACATCAGTGACTGATGCTAATACGCCAGCCATCGCCTGCCGGAATCTCTGGCAGGTGTTTGGCCCCGGCGCTGACAAAGCCCTGACCGACGCGTTGTCTCGGTCAGGGAATGACGCCGACCAAGCCGCCAAGGAATTGCGGGAAAACGGGTTCATCCCTGCCGTTCAGGACGCAAACTTCGAAGTCAGAGAAGGCGAGCTGTTCGTCATCATGGGGCTTTCGGGTTCGGGGAAATCCACGCTGATCCGCTGTATTTCACAGTTGCTGCCCGGATCGGGCGGTGAGATCCATGTGGATGGCGAGAATGTGATCGGTGCTTCGAAGAGGGCACTGACCGAACTGCGTCGCAAAAAGCTGGGTATGGTGTTTCAGCATTTTGGTTTGTTTCCGCATATGACGGTTGCCGAAAACGTAGCCTACCCCCTGCGTGTTCAGGGCGTTGGTAAAAAAGAGCGGCTCGCCCGTGCACAAGAGGTTATTTCTCTGGTCGGTCTGGAAGGCCGCGAAGACAGTTTCCCGCGCCAGCTTTCGGGTGGTCAACGGCAGCGCGTTGGAATTGCGCGCAGCTTGGCCGTGAACCCGGATATCTGGTTTCTGGACGAGCCATTCTCGGCTCTGGATCCACTCATTCGCCGTCAATTGCAGGATGAATTCCTTCGTATTCAGGCGACGCTGAAGAAATCTATCGTGTTTATCACACATGACATTCAGGAAGCGCTGAAACTGGCCGATCGAATCGCCATCATGCGCGATGGCAAGATTGTCCAAATCGGTACGCCTACGGATATCGTTCTGCGCCCGGTCGATGATTACGTGCGCGAGTTCTCGAAGGATGTTGCCAAAGGCCAGCACGCCAAGGTCGCTTCTGTCATGCGGGACGAGTCGGAATGCGGGCCGGATGATCCCGGTCTGACCACTGCGATGACACTGGATGCCGCTCTGGCGCATTGCATGGAGCTTTATGAGCCCGTGCCAGTGCGCGACGCAGACGGCAAAGTTGTTGGTACGGTCCATCCGTCCGATCTGGCCGCTGCCTTGCAGGTAGACGACGCATGACCGCAGTGACCAACATTCAAAAGCAGCACGTGTCCCGTCTGACTACGGGCGCGCAGGCAGCGCTGATAACCGTGATAGTCGGTGCCGTTTGCCTTGTGCTTGAAGGTATCGCCCCTTGGCTGGTCAAGTGGCCCGCCGCATGGGAATTGCCCGCAACGCAGTGGGTGGGCACATTCCTTGATTGGTTTTTGAACGGGATCAAACCGGCGGCGCGGCTGTTCTCGGATCTGATGGCCTATCCGATGAATTGGGCAAACTTAGTGCTGGGCAATACGCCCTGGCCGATTCTGATTGGCATTGTGACCGCATTGGGCTGGTATCTGGGTGGATTGCCAATGGCAGCCCTGGGCTTTATCGGCCTCAGTTTTGTGCTGGCATCAGGGTATTGGGCCGAAAGCATGAATACACTGGCCCTCGTCGCGGTATCAGTCCCTGTCGCTTTGGTCATGGGCGGAGCGATTGGCATCCTTGCCAATGAAGTACCCAAGGTGAAAACGTTTGTTCAGGCGGTGCTGGATATTATGCAAACGGTTCCGACCTTTGCCTATCTCACACCGCTGCTGTTGCTGTTCGGCTTTGGTCCAGTGGTTGGCCTGATTGCTTCGGCCATCTACGCGGCCCCTCCGATGGCGCGCAATGTGATGCTGGGACTGGAGCGTGTGGAGCCGGAGATCAAAGAGGCGGCGATTATGTCCGGTGGGACACGCTTTCAGCAGCTTTTTCAGGTCGAGATTCCCGCTGCCGCTACGCAAATCATGGTTGGCGTGAACCAGTGTCTTATGGCGGCCTTGTCGATGGTGATTATCGCCGCCGTCATCGGCGGTTTCAACGATATCGGCTGGGAGGTTTTGCTGACCATGCGAAAGGCGCAGTTCGGCGAAGCCCTGATGGCTGGTCTGGTCATTGTCGTCTTTGCAGTCGTGATTGACCGGATGAGCGGCACCTTGGCGACCGAACGTAAACGCTATGACCGCAGAGTCGTCTGGGCGATGCTGGGTTTTTCCGTGCTGTTCACCGCTGCGTTCTGGGCATGGCTTCCGAACCCTTCCGAGTTGACAGTACTGGACCCGATGGCCGACGCGATTGACGGCGGCCTGACAGCGTTCACGCAGGCCAACGGGCCGTGGCTGGATGCGCTCAAGAACAACTCATTGTTCTATGTGCTGCTGCCTCTGCGGATCGGTTTGGATCAGGCTGTGCTGCCTTTCACATGGGGTTTTACGTGGACCCCGGCGATGAGCTACGGCCTTTTCGCAGCGAGTGCCGCGATCGCCCTGCTGATGACCTGGCGAGGGCACCTGACCGGAGGGTTGATTGTGCTCATTCTGATCGGAATGCTGGAAACCGGCATTGCGAACCTGCCCTGGCCATTTGTCCTGACCGGAGCTGCAGCGCTGGGTTGGGTTGCGGGTGGTTGGCGTCTGGCGGCGCTGTCGGTGGGGCTGCTTTGCACCATTCTTGTTTCTGGCTTGTGGGAAAGGGCGCTGCTGTCGCTTTATCTCAGCGGGGCTGCGGTGTTTTCCTGCGCCGTTATGGGGGGGCTAATCGGTTTGGCCAGCGCGGTCTGGTCGCCGATCTGGAAGGTGGTACGACCGATCTGCGACATGCTGCAGACGATCCCTCTGTTCGTGTTCCTGATCCCGGTTCTAATGGTGTTCCAGATTGGCGAGTTTTCGGCGTTTCTTGCGATTTGCGCCTACGCCATCGTCCCGATGATCCGTTATACCCGGCACGGGTTGGTCAACACACCCGAGGAAATGATGGAAGCCGCCATTTCAAGCGGCGCGACCGAATGGCAAATCATGCGCGATGTGCGTGCGCCCTATGCCGCACCGACCATCCTGCTGGGGCTGAATCAGACCATCCTTTATGCCTTTGCGATGCTGGTGATCGCGGCACTGATCGGCACCACAGGTTTGGGCCAGTCGATCTATCTGGCGCTGGGGCAGGCCGATGTGGGGCTTGGCATCTCAGCGGGTGCAGCGATGGCGATTCTGGCGTTGATTGCCGATAGAATGGTGCAGGGCTTTGCTGAGGAACGTCGCAAAGCACTTGGCTTATAAAATGGGGCGGGGGCGGTGTATCCGCCCCTTGCCCCACTTGATTTCGGACAAAGACCAACCGATCACCGGAGCGTAATCCCGGCATAACACGATCGGAGAATACAAATGACGGGTTGGGGCCTTTTCCTCGCAGCACTTGCCACTTTTCTTCTCAGTCACATGATCCCGGCGCGCCCCGCATTGCGCGGCTGGCTGATCGGCGTTCTTGGGCAACGAGGGTATTTCGCCACTTATTCACTGATTTCTCTGGCCGTTCTGGGATGGCTGGTTGTCGCGGCCGCAAACGCTCCATACGTCGAGGTCATTCCGCCGCTTCCAATATTTCGATGGGTGCCATTGCTGATTATGCCCGTAGTCTGCTGGTTGGCTATTGCCGGGCTTTCCATTCAGAACCCGTTCTCGTTCGGTGGGTTGGGGCGCACCTCATTTGATCCTGAGCAACCAGGTGTCCTGCGCACCACCCGCCACCCGGTCCTTGCGGCGCTGATGCTCTGGTCGCTGGCGCATCTTCTGGCCAACGGCAGCCTCTCGCATGTTATCCTGTTTGGACTGTTCGCGGGTTTTGCCGGAATGGGTATGGTACTGATCGACCGCCGTACAGCTCGCAACATGGGGTCAGAATGGCATCGCCTGTCCCGAAACACTGCTCGGTTGTCGCTGCAGGCACCAAGCCCTTGGCCGCGCCTGTGGGTCTGGCTGACTGCCATTGCCGGTTATGCGGTTCTTGTTCACCTGCACACACCTTTGATCGGACTCTCTCCGCTGCCCTAGCAGCTGATAGTGGCCGGACTGGTCTACCCGTGCTATCTGAATTGTCACAGTTTGAATTCTTGAGGTCCAAAACATGCATCTGGCCTATGTAACAACCAGCGATCGCGGCGCGACCGATCTCTTGCTCAGTGCTTTTGCAGATGGGCTTCTGAAGGCCGGAACACCGCTGACCGGTGTGGTGCAAACCAACACCGAGTGCGCCGACGGCTACAAATGCGATATGGACCTGCAGGTAATACCAACCGGCGAAACCATCCGCATCTCACAATCTCTGGGTAAAAACGCGCGCGGGTGCCGTCTGGACCCGGCCGAGCTGGAACGCGCCGTTGGTCTGGTCACACGGTCGCTGGACAATGCTCCGCAATTGCTGATCATCAACAAATTCGGAAAACACGAGGCTGACGGGCGCGGTTTTCGCCCAATTATTGCCGAAGCGTTAGAGCGGGACATACCTGTACTGGTCGGTGTCAACCGGCTCAACATCGAGCGGTTTCAGGACTTCGCAGGTGGCATGGCGCTGGCGCTGGATCCCGATATTCAAGGCCTGACTGACTGGCTGGACAAAGTGTCACAAACCGGTGCGCAACACATCGCCTCTTCTGGCGGATAAGGGTTCAGTCCCGGACTTGCTGCAAACTGCGTGCGATCTTTGCCATTGCGTTCGCAAGTTGCAAAAGTGGTGGACTTGAGGCCCGTTCTCGGGTCTAGCTTCGGCCGAAGTTGCAACCCGGCATCCAGCCATACTGTGCGAACGCCGATGAAATAGGCTTATCCATGATCCAGGGTCAGAGCGGTTCGCGCGAGTCATCTTTGGAAGGCAGCCGTGGCGCAGGCCGTTCTTCAATGGCCGAAGGTATGATGTCTGCTGACCGGTTCTGGATTTGCCTGTTTACCGGTTATTATTTGCTTCATGTCGTTTTACGTATCGCAACGGGCGGAGCACTTGGGCTGGATGAGGCCGAGATCCTTCTCGATGCGCGCCAGCTTGAATGGGGCTACGGCCCGCAACTGCCGCTATACGCGTGGCTGCAATGGGCTGTGTTTCAGATAACCGGACCGGGTTTGTTGGGCCTGTCGCTGCTAAAAAACTACTTGTTGTTGGCGACCGCAGTCACGCTTTATCTTATTATCCGTACCCGGCGCTCTCCGTTGATGGCGGGGCTGTCGGTGCTGTCTCTGCTTATGCTCTACCAAATCAGTTGGGAGGCGCAGCGCGCGTTAACCCACTCGGTTCTGGTCAATTTCTGCTCGGTGCTGAGTTTTGCCGTGATCTGGAGCTTGATTCGAAAGCCGACCACCCGGGGATTTGTTATGTTGGGCATTGTTGTGGCAATGGGCAGTTTGTCGAAATACAATTATGCAGTCGCGCTGTTGGCCATGCTGCTTGCTACCTTCAGCGACCCGGCATCGCGTAGGTCGCTTTGCTCACCTCGATTGCTGTTTTCAATTGGCATCGTAACCGTGATGGTGACCCCGCCGTTTCTTTGGCTTCTGAACAACCCCGAGCACGCCTTTTCAAGTGCGCGCAAACTGGACATGAGCGGGGAAGGTTCGACCGTGCTGGTCGCTGCGCAGGGTATGGTCGAGTTGGCATTGGCGGCGCTGGGCTTTGTATCTCTCTTGTTGATCGTCGTGGGCGTCCTTTGGCTGGCCTTTCGACGACAGGGGTCGTTCGTTGCTGCCGATGATCTAATGCGATTTATGTCGCGCACTCTGTTCTGGGCACTGGTTCTTATGGCGATAATCGTGCTGCTGAGTGGTAGCACGAATGTAAAGGACCGCTGGCTGCAACCTTTCCTGATCTACGCCGGCCCTGTTCTGGTTTTATGGCTGCTGCCCCATACAGGTGCCAAAGGGACCAGGCGGTTTGCTCAGGTCAGCGCGGTACTGGCAGGGATTATCGCATTGGCAATGTTGCACCATAACCTTGCCGGAGACGCCAAGCGTGCCGCGCCTTTCGAGGATTTGACAGCCCGGATAATGACGCAGACCTCGCCCGACAGCGTGATTGCTGCTGATAACTGGATTGCGGGTAATATGGCGTATTTCGCACCTGGGCATTCAATTTACAGCGACCGTGACCCGCACGCGCCCGATGCAAACCTGCGGGTTTGGATAGCGGGACAAAAGATCCCGAAAGAGATTGACCCATCCCGCATTATAACCCTGACGGCCCCCTACCGTTTCGATGAAAATGAGGAGATGTCGCTGTCATTTGGTCCCGTGTCAGATTAGCTCGAGACTCGAGCGGCCTGAGTTTATGAGGCATCGTTCTCACGAAGTTGTAGGAATAAGTGGACCAAATATGAGAAAAGCGGAAAGTGGTGGGCGACCCTGGAATCGAACCAGGCGTGCGTCTCCGCGAGGGAGTTACAGTCCCCTGCCACACCTTGCGGCCTGTCGCCCACTGTCAGGCGTTGCACCTGACGTGGAGGCGTGATTACTAGCGCGTCTAAAGGGCGTCAACAGGAAAATACTGCTTTGACGCAGGAAACCGAATTCCCGGCCCGGAGGCCCGTAACATGAAGAAACCTAAGTGGGTCGTTGAGAAGGAACAGGCGCGTAAAGCTACCGCGGCGGAAACAGTCTGGCTGTTCGGTTTGCACGCCGTAAGGGACGCGCTGATGAACCCCAAGCGGCAAAAACTGCGCCTGATCGTAACACGTAACGCTGGTGATAAATTGGCCGAAGCCATTGAAATTGCAGGGATCGCACCTGAAATGGCTGATCCGCGGAAATTTACGGCTCCGATAGATCCCGGCTCGGTTCATCAAGGTGCAGCGCTTGAGGTTAAGCCGCTGAACTGGGGGGGGCTTGCCGAGAATTGTATTGGTCAGGAAATCCCGCGCGTGCTGCTGCTGGATCGGGTGACAGACCCACATAATGTCGGGGCGATTCTGCGCTCGGCCGAAGTATTTGGGGCCAGTGCCGTGATCGGCACACGACATCATTCGGCCCCCGAAACCGGTGCATTGGCCAAAACCGCCAGCGGCGCGTTAGAGAGGCAACCGTATCTGCGCGTCCGCAACTTGGCCGACACGATCATCGAATTGCAAAATATGGGTTATCTGGTGCTTGGCCTGGATGGAGAGGCCGACGAGACCATCGAAGCCACACTCAGCGATAAGCGGGATCGCCCTGTAGCGCTGGTACTGGGGGCTGAGGGCCCGGGGCTGAGGCAAAAGACCAAGGAAACCGTGGATCAATTGGTTAAAATTGACGCGGCAGGGGGATTTGGATCGCTCAACGTCTCAAATGCTGCGGCGATTGCACTATATGCTTCACAGCCCAGATGACAGGAGGCTCACATTTCAACACCGCATAAAATTGCCACCTGCTGTTATTGCGGGACACGAGCCGCTCTGGTTCTGAAGGGAAAGCAGCAGCACGAGTTGAGTTGCGCGAATTGCGGCGCCCCTCTGCACAATCTCAAGATGGTGCCAAAGGTCAAGCTGGCCGAACGGCCGACCCAAGGCTACAAACCGGCACGGAAATACAAGAAATACAAAAAGAAGAAAAAGCGAGGCTTGTTCTCGCGGGTGCTGGACGAAGCATGGGATGTGATCGAGGACGTTTTCGACTAGCGATTGCACACCTGTTCACAACGGCGTCATAGGGGTTTCAGTAGCGGATTGAAACATGCATCTTGGAGCCTTCTCGAAGCGTATTAATGAATCACTCATGCTGTCCCGACGTTCCTTTTTGACCAGTCTCTCCTGTATCGCAATTGCCCCAGTTGTTGGTGCACAGGAAGTGAAGATGTTCTACGCCGATAATGGGATGGCGATCTCGGGCTATGACGCTGTTTCCTATTTCAAGGCCGGAACTCCGATACTGGGTCAGCCCGACATCGCATTAATGTGGAAAGGTGCCACGTGGCGATTTGCTTCGGAAGAGAACCGCGATCGGTTCGAACGTAATCCGCGCGCCTTTGCCCCCCAATTCGGCGGTTATTGTGCCTATGCGATGGCGAAAGGCAGGCTCAGCAGTACTGATCCGCAAGCGTGGCAAATCGTGGACGGACGGTTGTATCTGACACATTCAGAAGCAATTGAACGCATTTGGGAAAAGAATGCGTCCAGAAATATCCGCGAGGCCGAGGAGCACTGGCCCGACGTTCTGTACTAATAGATCGCTTGGCAATTACCGCGTAAGGCTACCCGCCGCACCTCACTATGATCGACGGCGCAAATCCGGCAGAAGCACAGTACGTCCTGATTGGCAAGTTTCCGCCTTTTGTGAGCTGTCATCACAAAATTGCGCGCACCCTCTTTTTTTTAACAAACTCATGCTTAAATGTCACAGTGACCGCGGAATGGAACTGCCGCGGGTCATTTCACTGTCCCTCGTTCCAACAACTGGCGCTCAGGTCTGACCTGGGCGCTTTTTTCTTTCTGACGCGGTGTTTAGGGTAGGTCCATGCCTGACTATTCCGATCCATTTCTAACCACGATATTGAAGCGCACCAAAACGGTTGCCGTCGTTGGTGTGTCGATGAACCCGGTGCGACCCAGCTATTATGTGGCGCGTTACCTGTCGCTCAAAGGATATACGGTGATCCCGGTCAATCCCGGTCATGCGGGCAAGCCGCTGTTTGGTCAGACGGTGCGGTCCGCCTTGTCCGAGATTTCCGAGCCCGTCGATATGGTGGATATCTTCCGCCGGTCCGAGGCCGTGCCGCCCATCGTTGATGAGGCTATGGCTGTGTTTCCCGGTATGCGCACGATCTGGATGCAGATCGGAGTTGAACATGCCGAAGCAGCTGACAAAGCACAGGCAGGAGGCGTGGATGTGGTCATGAACCGGTGTCCAAAGATCGAATATCAACGTCTGTTCGGAGAACTGCGTATGGGTGGGTTCGCAACCGGTGTAATCTCATCCAAGCTGTGAGCGATTCGAACCTCGCGCTGGACCGCACCGAGTACGCCTGGCGCGTGGTGTAGGTCTGGCGATATGGAAGGTGTTTAACCATCGATGACGTTTCCAGAACCTCCATATACAGGTGCGTGCCTTTGCGGTGCGGTGCAGATTCGTGTGGCTGTGTCGCCGCTTTTGACGATGGCGTGCCACTGCCGGGACTGTCAAAAACTCAGTGCCAGCGCGTATACGCTCACTACGATGTTTCCGCGCGGCGGTTTCTCCTGCACTGGTGATCTGGTTCGCGGCGGGCTTGGGTCAGGTGGGCGCGTGCACTTCTTCTGTAAATCGTGCCTGAACTTTGTTTATTCCCAGATCGGGGGCACGTCCGAACGGATTAACCTGCGCACATCAATGCTGGAGCAAGCTGCGTCGTTTGAGCCGTTTGTTGAGGTGATGACAGACGAAAAGATGCCTTGGGCGCATGTTCCGACCATTCACAGCTATCCTCGTTTTCCAGAGTCACAAGAGGAACTGCAATCGCTCATGGATAGCTATTCCACGCGCTGATCTGCGTTGCGATGAGTTCAGTTCGCTGCCAGAGGTTTCAACCGGCCCATTTGCTCCTGACGGCGCTTTTCCAGAACCACCTCACGTGGGACCCAGTCATAGCGCGTGTCTTCAACCAGAGGTGACCAATACAGTACCCCGCCATAGCGCCACGGGTCCAGTACGACGCCATCATACATGGTTTCACCCTTGCGGCTGATGATGGCAGTGCTGTGATCGATGCGGAAAGGGTTGTCCGCATTGGCGATGGCGCGGTGCATCTCGAGGGTGCGGAACTGTTCCTGATTCAGACGGCGTTCGATATCCTCGGCCCAATGCCAGCAGAGACCGCGCGGACGCAGGCCCTTGTTGACCTTGGCGTTGTGGATCAGGGGCGGGTCGGTGATCTCGTATTCTTGAGCCAACTGAGCAGTATATGCATAAGCAATCCGCGCAGCGCGATCCGCCTCCTGCGGATCAATATCCGGTCCCAGGCTTTGGATTTCGTCGGACAGGCGCTGAACCTCATCCCCTGTGGAAGAAGGAAGGGCAGAGCAAGCGGTCATGATGGCAAGGGCTGCCGCAAACGCCAAAGCTCTGATCATGCCTGTGCCCTTCGCCCAATATGCAACCGAACCCGCAGTATAGCGGCCCGTGTCTTCACGTGTAACCCAGATGGTCAACCTTTTGGTCGGGCCGACTTTTCCGCGATTCCGCTTGTGCCCTGACGGCGGGCCAGTTCATTCAATACATCGTCCAGCGCCACATCGCGCGCGGACAGCATGACCAGAAGGTGATAGAGAACATCCGCCGCCTCGGAGGTCAGCTTTGTGCGGTCTCCCTTGGCGGCTTCGATGATCGCCTCGATGGCTTCTTCACCAAACTTCTCGGCACATTTCTCGGGGCCCTTGGACAGCAGCTTGGCGGTCCAGCTACTGTCAGGATCTGCGCCTTTGCGGGCCTCAATTGTCGCGGCAAGATCGTGTAAAATACTCATGTCAGCCTCATCGGAATGCCGGCGGCGACCATGTACTCTTTGGCCTCTTGGATGGTGTATTCGCCGAAATGGAAGATCGAGGCCGCCAGCACGGCACTTGCACCGCCTTTGGTGACACCTTCAACCAGATGATCCAGATTGCCGACGCCGCCGCTGGCGATCACCGGCACATCCACCTCGTCACTGATCGCACGGGTCAGCGGTAGGTTGAACCCGGCCTTGGTGCCATCGCGGTCCATCGATGTCAGCAGAATCTCCCCTGCGCCCTTGGCAACGACTGTTTTGGCAAATTCGACGGCATCGATGCCGGTGGGCTTGCGCCCACCGTGGGTGAATATCTCCCACTTGCCGGGGCTGACGGTCTTAGCATCGATGGCGCAGACGATGCACTGGCTGCCAAACTGGTCGGCTGCCTCAGCGATTACATCCGGGTTTGCCACGGCGGCCGAGTTAAAGCTGACCTTATCCGCCCCCGCTAGCAGCAGGGCGCGCACGTCATCTTTGGTGCGAACACCTCCACCTACGGTTAAGGGAACAAAGCACTGTTCTGCCGTTCTCTGAACCACATCGAACATTGTGCCACGATTTTCATGGGTTGCATGGATGTCCAGAAAACAGATCTCATCGGCTCCGGCTGCGTCATAAGCCTTGGCTGATTCCACCGGGTCACCGGCATCGCGCAGGCCCACGAAATTCACGCCTTTGACCACGCGGCCGTCAGCGACATCCAGACAGGGAATGATACGAGTTTTCAGCATCGGCCTTCCTTTGTTGGCCGCACCCTTACCGGCAAAGCCCCGCCGATGCCAGACTTGTGATTGCCATCTGTCACGAAGCCATGGAAATTAGAGGGGAAATTCATGAAAAGGAATTCTGATATGCGGCATCTTCTTCTGGCAACAATATTCACAATCGGGGGCGCTCTGTCCGCTATGGCTGACGACATTATCAAAGTTGAAACCAACAAATCCGTGAGCGAGGCGCTGGACGCACTCGAAGCTGCGGTGGGCAATGCAGGTGCGACCGTTTTTGCCCGTATCGATCACGCGGCTGGGGCCGAAAAAGTCGGCACGCCCATTCCGCCAAATCAAGTACTGATCTTCGGCAATCCCAAGCTGGGTACACCTGCGATGCAAATCGACCCGCGCGCCGGATTGTTCCTGCCGCTGAAGGTGCAGGCCTATGAGGATGCAAACGGTCAGGTCTGGTTGGCCTATGAGGATCCGAAAGAGACCATGGATGAGCTTGACGAGGTAGAAAATTCACCCGTGATCGAGAAAATGCGCGGGGCTTTGGCGAAACTTACAGCTGCCGCCGCGCAGTAACTTAGCTTAGGGCGCGAATGGCCTCGGCCAGGTCAATCGCGCCATCATACAGCGCGCGGCCTGAGATTGCGCCGTTCAAGTTCACACCGCAGTCACGCAGGGCGATCAAATCATCCAGAGAGCTGACGCCGCCGCTTGCAATCACCGGGATTGAGACCGCCTGTGCAAGTGCTGCGGTGGCTTCGATGTTCGGGCCTTGCATCGCGCCGTCGCGGTTGATGTCGGTGTAGATGATGGCGGCTACACCTGCGTCCTCGAAGCTGCGGGCCAGATCAGTGACCTGCACGTTGGTCTCTTCGGCCCAACCCTTGGTGGCGACCATGCCGTTGCGTGCGTCGATCCCCACAGCGACCTTGCCGGGAAAGGCTTTGGCCGCTTCGCGCACCAGATCGGGGTTCTCGACCGCAACGGTGCCCAAAATTACCCGAGCCAGACCTTTGTCGATCCAGGTCTCGATCGTGGCCATGTCGCGGATGCCGCCACCCAGCTGAGCGGGCACGTCGCAGGCCTTCAGGATCGCTTCGACCGGGGTGGCGTTCACCGGCTCACCGGCAAAGGCACCGTTCAGGTCCACCAGATGCAGCCATTCACAGCCTGCTTCGACAAAGGCGCGAGCCTGTGCGGCGGGGTCTTCGTTAAAGACCGTTGCCTTGTCCATTTCACCGCGCAGCAAGCGCACGGCATTGCCGTCTTTCAGATCGATGGCGGGGTAGAGGATCATGTCGGGCGGCCCTATATCACTGTTACACGCGCGGGATATCGCACAGGCGGGGCAGGGGCGCAACGCGACGCAAAGTCAATCTTGCCCGGCGTTGAACGGCAGGTCAGACTGACTGTAAAACAGGGAGACAACTATGAAGACATTTACTCTTGCGGCAGTATTCACTGCGATGGCTACGACGGCCCTTGCTGATGATCCGGTTGATGGTCTGTGGAAGACCGCTCCGGGCGATACCGGCGGCTATCTGCATGTGTCGATTTCCGAATGCGGCAGCGCCATTTGCGGTACCATCGACACAGCGTTTGATGCTGATGGGAATGAGCAGCTGGAATACGAGAATCTTGGCAAGCAAATCATCTGGGACATGGTGCCAGATGGCGGTGGTGCCTATAGCGGAGGCAAAGTCTGGGCGCCGGACCGAGATAAGACCTACAATTCAAAAATGTCCCTGAATGGACAGAACAAATTGACAGTGAAGGGCTGCGTCGCGGGCGGATTGATCTGTCGTGGGCAGGATTGGACCCGAGTTCAATAATCGATCAGGGGGTCCAGTTCAGGAAGTTCCCGATCATCCGCAGGCCGACGTCCTGGCTTTTCTCAGGGTGGAACTGCATCCCAACCATGGTGTCGCGGCCAATCACGGCCGTGACCTCTTGCCCATACTCCACATAAGCCAACCGTTGTGCCGGATCGGTTACGCGGAAATGGTAGGAGTGGACAAAATAGGTGTGATCACCTGATGCCACCCCGTCAAAGACCGGGTGTTCGCTTTCCAGAACCAGATTGTTCCAGCCCATATGCGGCACCTTCAGGGCGCTGTCTGAGGGCTCGATCTTTACGACATCTCCGGCAACCCAGCCCAGACCGTCGGTCTCGATGTATTCGTGGCCTTTGGTCGCCATTAGCTGCATACCGACGCAGATGCCCAGAAACGGGCGGCCCTTCTGCTCGACGGCTTCAACCATCGCGTCATAGATGCCCTTGTGGCCACGCAGTTCAGCGGCACAAGCCGGGAAGGCTCCGTCTCCGGGTAGGACCAATCGATCCGCACGCGCGACGACTTCGGCGTCCGAGGTCACGACAACCTCGCCCGCGTCCAACTCGCGCGCCATGCGTTGGAACGCCTTCTCTGCCGAGTGCAGGTTACCGCTCTCGTAATCGATGATTGCTGTGAGCATCTACAGCGCGCCCTTGGTCGAGGGAATCGCATCCGCCTTGCGCGGATCGGTCTCGACCGCAAGCCGCAACGCGCGGGCGACGGCCTTAAAGGCAGCCTCGGCGATGTGGTGGCTGTTGAACCCGTGCAACTGGTCGATATGCAGGGTGATGCCGCCATGGGTGCTGAGGGCCTGAAAGAACTCGCGCACCAGCTCGGTGTCGAACGTGCCGATCTTGGGTGTCGGCAGGTCCACATTCCAAATCAGGAACGGACGCCCCGACAAATCCAGCGCGCAGCGGACCTGCGCGTCATCCATGGGCAGGTGGCATTCACCATAGCGGCGGATACCCTTCTTGTCGCCCAGAGCCTGCGTTAGCGCCTGACCCAAGGCGATGCCGGTATCCTCGACCGTGTGGTGATCGTCGATGTGGTAGTCACCCTTGGCGCGGATCGTCATGTCGATCAGTGAATGGCGCGCAAGTTGGTCCAGCATGTGGTCAAAGAACCCGACGCCGGTCTGGTTGTCATACTGGCCGATACCGTCCAGATTGACCTCGACCGAGATTTCGGTCTCGGCGGTTTGACGGTTGATCTTAGCGCTGCGCATGGGCGAATTCCTTTTGCTACGAGGGCGCTTATAGACCCGGAAGGGCGGCCTATCCAGACCGCTTGATGCCTTCACCGTAAACTGTTGCAGGGGATTGCACACGGGCGCGGCCCGTGCCAGCCTGCGGGCAACACGAACCAACAAGGCTTGGCCCATGTCCACCTGCGTTTTCATCCAGATCCGCTGTAAACCTGGTACCACCTACAAGGTGGCCGAAGAGATCGCTCTGCGCGAAATCCACTCGGAACTGTACTCCACAAGCGGAGAGTATGACCTGCTGTTGAAGCTCTACATCCCCGAAACCGATGATGTGGGTCATTTCATCAACGAAAATTTGCTGGTAATTCCCAATATCGAACGCTCACTGACCACGATGACGTTTAAGGCGTTCTAGCCCAGCTCAAACGTTGTCACGCCGAAGATTCGATTCAGGTCAATCTCGGGTTCATGATCCGAATACATCCGTGCGGTTTCAAAGACCTTTTCCAGCCCCAGCGCATCAACCAACGCAAAGGCGGCGGTATTGGGTTGGGGTATGTCGATGAACACCTCGTGTGTTGCGTGGTCCTCCGGGATAGTGTCCAGAACCGAGGCCATCAGTGCCCGCGCAATGTCAGAACTATCCGCAAAAAGCGGCCCGATTTTATAGCCGGTTTGGCAAGGGCGCAGTGTCACATAGCCTTTGATGTCACCGTTTTCGATGAACGCGCGCGACGTATGGCTTGGTGCGCGCAGCCAATCGCGCAGGAAAACTCCGCGTGGGGCAGGGAACAGGGCGCGGTCATAGGTTAACAGGTTCTCAGAGGTGTTTGTCAGAGGCTCGATGCTAAACTCGTGTTGCGCCCCAAGTGCGGCCAAGATAGCGGTTTTTGTTCCAGTAAAACGATAGTTGTTATAGGCAAAATGAAAGCCTGACTTGCGATAGTTGTCCTGTTGCTCGATCACGCCATCCAGCCCCATATTGCGCCCCTTGCAATGGGCGAGCGCGTGCTGGGCGATTTTAAGCCCGTGGCCCGACCCGCGAAACTCGGGCCGAACGATGTAAAACCCCAAAAACGAGAACGCATCGTCGTAGTTCACCGCCGAAACCGAGGCGATCATCTCACCATCCAGAAACCCGCCCAAAAAACCATCCGGGTCAGTCGGGCGGAAACATTCGGCATCATGTACGCCCGGATTCCAACCCTCGCGGCCGGCCCAGTTCACGGCGAACTGGACCTCGGCCAGGGTGAGCGGGCGTATGTCATATTGCGGCATGGTCAGGCCTTTTTCTGATGCTGTCTTGGTTCAGAGTGTCCCAGACGATCAAAAAGAACCAGTGCTTTGCTGGTTCAACGTGAACGCGTCTTGCACGGGGCGGTTTAATCTAGAATCGCTATTGCCTCGATTTCGATCACCATGCCCTCATAGATAAGCGCGGGCACCGGTATTCCAGTCGTCGCAGGCCCGGGTGCGGTGTAGGAGTTCGAGCGTATCAGAAGGTTTTCGTGCAGTGCGTCCGCCGAAGCACTACCCTGGTAGAATGTCGTGACTTTCACGACGTGATCCAGCGTCGCATCAAACTCGGCCAGAACCTTGGACAGGTTATCCATCGCGATCCGAGTTTGCGCCACCATATCCCCGGATTGTAGGACATTCGCCTGATGATCCAATGCGACTTGCCCGCCAATATGGATGATATTACCGCACATATTGCCATGCTTGTAAGGAAGCGGAGCGGTCCAGTTCCAATGCCCGTCCGGCCATGAAAATCGCCTTTTTCGGTCATTCTCTGGCGCGCAAATTGCCGTTGCCGCAATTTTGGTTGTCAAACCTTCTTGTGCAAAACCGGGAACTGGTATTCCCGTCGCCGCAGGTCCGGGATCAGAAAAATAAGCGGACCTTAGGCCTGCTGCCTTCCGCCAGGCACTGCCATGTAGATCATCCTCATAAAATGTGCTGAGTTTGACAATATCCTGCAACTCCGCGCCAACAGCCGACAGCGCCCGCGTCAAACGCTCCATGGTTTTAGCAGTTTGGGTCGGAATGTCGCCGGGGGCCTCAACCGTACCATGCGATGTCAGGGCAGACATCTCGCTGGTAAAAACCATATCACCGGACCGTAGCACATGTGAAAAGCCGTCCGGTAAATACGGCATATCGTCTAGCCGATGGCACTGCTTTGGTACTCTGGTCCCGTCTGGGCGCCGCATGGCGACGCCTTCTATTTCGGTGAGCATGTCCGGATAACACAGCTCTGGCATGTTGATCATGCTGATCACGGGGCGTGCGGTGTCACCAATGATCTGAGACAGAAGCTCCATCAAGTGGGCCTCATCAGCCGCATCCCCCACATAATAGACGACTAAACGCACCAGATCATCGAATTCCACGTCGAGATCAGCAAACAGGTCGGCCATATACGCCATGGAGTTTTTGCACTGCGCTTCCAGATCGCCAATATTGCGTACGTTGCCATGCGCATCCAGATCGACCTGCCCGCCGGTGAAAATCATTTCACCTGCACGGACTGCGTGGTGATGGGTCAATTTGACGGGCCAATCCCAATGCCCTTCAGGAAAACTGTATCGTCTGGTCAAATCCATCCTCCGCGCCCGTTGTGGCGACTTTGGGATGGAAGTAATAGCGATGTCAAAGCAGAAAGGTGTTCCGCACAGCGTCGCATTCAAGCAGGTGTTGAAGGTCTGGTATCTGGAGCGGGCGAGGCGATTCGAACGCCCGACCCTAACCTTGGCAAGGTTATGCTCTACCCCTGAGCTACGCCCGCATCAGATACTTATGTGGTCCGAAGACCTCTCAATGGAGCGGGCGAGGCGATTCGAACGCCCGACCCTAACCTTGGCAAGGTTATGCTCTACCCCTGAGCTACGCCCGCGCCGTTGAGTGAGGCGTGAACTATTAATTCTGGGGCAAAGCTGCAAGAGGAAAAACGCAAAATCCAAAAAAATCTTTTGCGACGGAAGCTGTGTATTGCTGCGTTAAAGACTCAGAGATTTGAGAAACGCCAAAGGCAGAGGGATTTGAATGGCACAGGTTGAAAGCATAAAAATGGTTTTGCTAACAGCGCTTATCCTTTTGGGTGCCGCGCTTTGCGAGGTTGGTAACGATCAGCTGGGGGCGGTCGAACAATCTCCGGAACCCGCACATGGCATCGAAAACCGTATTGTGACCGGTTAGGCGATATCCAACCGGCCAACGCCCGGCTTTACAAAGCCAGGAAAAGACCTGCGATGGCGGCGACCAGAATGGCGGCAAAGGTCAGCAGCATACCGATCTGGCGCAAGATGATGATCTGAGGGGTGCGCCCGAATCCGTAGGCGTGCAGCAAACGACCAGCCAGCAACGACAGCCCCAACAGATTAACCAGTAGACCGCCAGCGCCCTGCAGTTCGACCATTGCGATCAGCAACAATGCGAATGGCGCATATTCGGCGCAGTTTGCCTGAATGCGCATGGCCTTGATCATCGCCTTGTCACCATGATCGCCAACCGAGATTTTGCCGCTGCGGCGCACCCGGATGACATTGACGCTGAGCGCAACAAACAAAATGGCGATCAGGGCGGCATAGATCGGGGTAATGGTCAGCATAAGTGGTCTCCGAAAATCTGAACAACAACAGGCCGCACAGTTTCCCATGCGGCCTGTCTGTCTGCCTTATCGCAGCTTATTCCAGCTCGACCAACAGGTCCTTTGCGTCAATCTGGCCGCCGGGCTGGACATGGACGGCCTTGACCACTGCATCGCGCTCGGCGTGGATGCCGGTTTCCATTTTCATCGCTTCGATGGTCAGCAGAAGATCGCCTTCTTTGACCTCTTGCCCAGCTGTGATTGCCACGGTTGCTACAACCCCCGGCATTGGCGCGCCAATGTGGTTGGCGTTCCCGATCTCGGCCTTGGGGCGCTGCTCGGTTGTCGCTTTGACCAGACGGTTCGGTACCCGGACCACACGGGGTTGGCCGTTGAGCTCGAAGAACACACGAACTTCACCATTCTCGTCGGTCTCGCCAATCGCCTGACAGCGGATTTCCAGCGTCTTGCCGGGGTCGATCTCGGCGGCGATCTCTTCACCGGGCTCCATGCCATAGAAAAAAGTCCGCGTGGGCAGGGTGCGGACCGGGCCATAGATCCGGTGGCGCCCCATGTAATCGAGAAACACCTTAGGATACATCAGATATCCGTTCAGGTCTTCGTCATCGATCTCTTTACCGTCCAACTGCTTGGACAGATCGGCGCGGGCGGTCTCAAGATCGACTGGCAGGACATGTTTGCCGGGGCGTTCGGTATTGGGGGTCTCATCCTTGAGGGCCTTCTTGATGATGGTGTCGGGGAACCCCCCAGGAGGTTGACCCAGATTGCCGCGCATCATGTCGATGACGGAATCGGGGAAGGCGACGTCTGTACCGGGGTTTTCGACATCATCCCGGATCAACCCTTGACTGACCATCATCAACGCCATGTCGCCGACCACTTTCGACGACGGTGTAACCTTCACGATGTCACCGAACATCTGGTTTACGTCTGCGTACATCTGAGCCACCTCGTGCCAGCGCTCTTCAAGTCCCAGAGACCGCGCCTGCGCCTTGAGGTTGGTGAACTGGCCCCCCGGCATTTCGTGCAGGTACACTTCGGAGGCCGGAGCCTGCAAGCCGGATTCGAACGCCGCATACTGACCGCGGACCGCCTCGAAATAATCGCTGATCTCGCGGATCGCCTTGATGTCCAGCCCGGTGTCACGCTCGGTATGGCGAAGTGCCTCGACCACGGTGCCCAGTGTCGCTTGGGATGTGTTGCCCGAGAACGCGTCCATCGCGCAATCCACCGCATCCACGCCGGCCTCAGACGCGGCCAGAATGGTGGCGCTTGCGATACCGGCAGTGTCGTGGGTGTGGAAGTGGATCGGCAGTCCGACCTCTTCCTTCAATGCCCGGATCAGGATGCGGGCCGAGGCCGGTTTCAGCAGGCCTGCCATGTCCTTCAGGCCCAACACATGCGCCCCTGCGTCACGCAGTTCCTTGGCCATACCCACATAGTACTTCAAGTCGTACTTGGCGCGATCCGGGTCGAGAATGTCACCGGTGTAACATACCGTTCCTTCGCAGATTTTGCCGTTCTCAACGACCGCATCCATCGCCACACGCATGTTCTCAACCCAGTTCAGCGAGTCGAACACGCGGAACACATCGATATTCTTCGAGGCCTGGCGAACAAACTCCTGCACCACATTGTCGGGATAATTGGTGTAACCAACCCCGTTCGCCCCACGCAGCAGCATTTGGGTCATCAAATTCGGCATCGTCTCGCGCAGGTCACGCAGACGTTGCCACGGGCACTCTTGCAAAAACCGATAGGCGACATCGAAAGTCGCACCACCCCAGCATTCGACGCTGAACAGTTGCGGCAGGTTCGCGGCAAAACTAGGCGCCACCTTGATCATGTCGATCGACCGCATCCGCGTTGCCAGCAGCGATTGGTGTCCGTCTCGCATGGTGGTGTCGGTAATCAGCAACTGCCGCTGCGCTTTCATCCAGTCGGCCACGGCCTGCGGGCCCTTTTGCTCCAGCAGGTTGCGGGTGCCCATCTGGGACTCGGCCTTGGGTGCAGGTGGGCGCGCTTCTTTCAGGTCAAGGCGCGGCATGGGGCGGTCCTTGGTTTCAGGGTGCCCGTTCACGGTGATGTCGGCAATATAGTTCAGAACCTTGGTGCCCCGGTCGCGGCGCTTTTTGAACTGGAACAGATCCGGCGTCTCGTCGATGAATTTGGTGGTGTATTCATTCGACAGGAAGATCGGGTGTTTTAGCAGGTTCTCGACAAAGGCGATGTTGGTCGACACCCCCCGCACACGGAACTCACGTAAGGCGCGGTCCATTCGGGCAATCGCTTTCTCAGGCGTCTGCGCCCAGGCTGTGACCTTTGTCAGCAGCGAGTCATAGTACCGCGTGATCACACCACCCGCGTAAGCCGTACCACCGTCCAGTCGGATGCCCATTCCTGTGGCTGAACGATAGGCGGTAATGCGGCCATAATCCGGGATAAAGTTGTTCAGCGGGTCCTCAGTGGTGACACGGGTCTGCAGCGCGTGGCCGTTCAGGCGGATATCATCTTGGCTGGCTTTGCCGGTTGCCTCGGCCAATGCCTTGCCTTCGGCAATCAGAATCTGAGCTTGCACGATGTCGATTCCCGTGACCTCTTCGGTGACGGTGTGTTCGACTTGTACGCGCGGATTGACCTCGATGAAATAGAACTTGCCGGTGTTCATATCCATCAGGAATTCAACTGTTCCTGCACATTCATAGTTCACATGAGCGCAGATGCGGCGACCCAATTCACAAATCTCGGCGCGTTGCTCATCGGTAAGGTAAGGGGCAGGGGCGCGTTCCACGACCTTTTGATTGCGCCGCTGGACCGAACAGTCGCGCTCATAGAGGTGATAGATTTCACCATGCTTGTCGCCCAGGATCTGCACTTCCACATGGCGGGCACGGGTGATCATCTTTTCGAGATACCCCTCGCCGTTGCCAAAGGCGGCTTCGGCCTCTCGGCGTCCTTCCAGCACTTTTTCTTCCAGCTCATCCTCGGACAGGATCGGGCGCATCCCACGTCCGCCGCCACCCCAGCTGGCTTTCAGCATCAGCGGATATCCGACCTCGGCCGCTTCGGCCTTGATGGATTGCATGTCGTCGCCCAGCACTTCGGTCGCAGGAATGACCGGAACGTCGGCCGCAATAGCTACCTTTCGTGCGCTGGCCTTGTCACCCAGTGCACGCATGGTCTCGGCCTTGGGGCCGATGAAAGTGATTCCGTTCTGAACACAGGCATCCACAAAGTCCGGGTTTTCGGACAGCAGCCCGTAACCGGGATGGATGGCGTCGGCGCCGCATTCCTTGGCTACCCTGATGATCTCGTCAATCGACAGATAGGCCGCGACCGGTCCCAGATCCGTGCCAATGCGATAGGCCTCGTCCGCTTTGAACCGATGCAGGCCCAACTTGTCTTCCTCGGCGAAGACCGCGACGGTACGCTTGCCCATCTCGTTGGCTGCGCGCATGACGCGGATGGCGATCTCGCCGCGGTTGGCGATCAGGATTTTCTTGAAGTCAGTCATTTCAGGTCCCGGTCTTTGTATGAGTGGCCCAGTGAATAGGCAGACAATACGACCACGTACATCTGTAGTTCTGGGTAGAACCGGCATGTTATCGCTCGCAAACGCCGCCTTTTGGCGCTTTTCTTTTACACTTGCTGCGCCGCAGCATCAAATTTTATCTTTTTCTGAAAAAATGACCGACTTCAGCTGCGCCAAGTGCCAGCGGTATTTTAAGGCTCGGCCGTAGATAAGATGCATGTCCACGACCGCACGCTGCCGTCTTGGGTATCCAGATCGGATCGCATTCGTAAGTGTCTGGCAGTTTACAGTTCGTCCGGGAACCTGAAATCATCTGGACGATGCGCTTAGCTCAAACGGGGGCACCCAACGATGGTCAGGTCGCCGCGGACTTGCGAGCGCCTTTGGTTTCCGGCGTCTTTTGGCCGCTCAGTTCTGCCGTTGAAGCGGAGATTGCCCCGAAATTTGCCACCTGCACTTGATTGCGCCCCTTATCCTTGGCGGCATAAAGTGCGTCGTCAGCAGACCGCATCAGGTCCTGAGGCATCACCCCATGCGCCGGGTAATGGGCAACTCCGACCGAGATGGTGATGCGCGGCAGTGACTTTTCACCATACCGAACCGAGATTCCCTCGACCGCCTGCCTTACCTGTTCGGCCCGGGTCATTGCATCGTCAGGCGTGTTGTCCGGCAGGATCAGCATAAATTCCTCACCCCCGATCCGGCAGGCAATCTCATCCCGGTCGCACCCTTGTTCAAGGGCCGATCCAACAGCGCGCAGCACCATGTCCCCCGCATCATGCCCATGGGTATCGTTGAATTTCTTGAAGTGGTCCACATCCACAGCAATCAGGCTTATCGGAGAACCATTTTGCTGACTGCGGTTGATTGACTTGCGCAACGTTTCGGTCATGTGCCGACGATTGAAAAGACCTGTCAGGGGATCGCGCACCGACTGATCGTGCAATTGATCGCGCATTCGCACGTTGGCGATGGCCATACTGACTTGCTCGGCGCAGAGCTGTGCTAGTTTCTTGCTGTCGTGAAACGCTTCTTCTCGGCCGTCGTGGGCGCGCAGATGCAACAGGCCCACCGTTTCGCCATGAGCCAGAATGGGAAAGCAGAAATAGGGCCGCCCGTCATGCGGTTCGGCATGTTCGCAGATAAAATCAATCTCGGAGGCACCAAATTCATAGGTTCGCCCGCGCCGCAGCCCCCAGCACCCTTCGGGGTGAATATGCGCCTTGTGCGATCCTTCGTTCCAACTGGCGCATCCGTCCAGCACGTCGCGCGAATTTGAATAGACATACACGCTGCCCTCGGCTTCGGGCAGGATATGGGTCATGAAGCGCGACACCATATCGAACAGCTCATCCAGAGAGCGGCTGGATTGCAGCCATTCATTCAATTCACCCAGCAGGCGCACCTCGCGCGCCAGGCGCAGCTGATCATCCATCAATTCGCGTTCCTTGGCGGCGCGCGCCCGTAGATCACGAACCTGTCTGCGGTTTGTACGATAAATGACCAGAATTACCGCGGTCAGCGCCAGTAATGAGACACCGGACAAAACAGCCAACGACCACCGGACACGGGTGATGAACAAATCCCGTTGTGGCGTAATATCCGAATAAAACGCAATCGCGCCCAGAAACTCTCCGTCGATGACAACGGGTGTATAAATCTCGGCCACATGGCAGGTTTTCTTGCCAGAACCTGCCATCACCTCGTGGTTCAGCCCGCTGACCTCGGCAATCGGTTTTTCTTCGTGCTTATAATAAGACCCGCCGGTTGCGAGGATTTCCTGAAAATAAGGCTTGGTGTTTGTCGTCCCGACATCCGGGGCGCGGGTCGACCAGAACACACGCCCGTTTCTATCGAACAGCTTGAATCGGTAAATTTCTGAGGTTTCAGGCAAAAGCTCCAGAAACTCCTGATCGTGATCGTCCATGATGGCATGTTTGAACGTGGCTTCGACATCGTGCAGATGAGAAGCGATATGTTGATTTAACTGCGACGCACGTAGCCGCAGATCTGATTCCAACATGCGGTCAACCACCGGGGCCGGGATCGCGTATATTCCCCAGCCGGCCAAAGCCGTCAGCATCATGAGCATTAGCGAGATGCCCGCGATTTTCAGGCCCGAGGTCTGGCCTGTCTTATCTATCTGTTTCATGTCCCGCGCTCCCACAGCAATAGGCCAAGCATCATTGGCTATGTTTGACAGAGGGTTAATGACGCAAAGGTGTTTCTTTAGAATTGAGCAGATAGGCTGACGAACTCCCGGCGAACAAGCCGTGAACAAACCCTTTCCCTCCGCACGCATCCAGCGTAGTTTGGACTTATGAGCAGTTTTGACGAAATGGACGCCTTCGAAGGCGCATCACTGTCGGCGCGGGCCATGCCTGCGGCGTCGGTCGATTACCTCAAAGATCTCAATCCGGCGCAGCGTGAAGCGGTTGATCGGCTGGATGGTCCGGTGCTGATGCTGGCTGGGGCGGGGACTGGCAAGACCAAGGCGCTGACCGCGCGGATCACCCATCTGCTCAAGACCCATCGGGTGCGCGAGAATGAGATTCTGGCAGTGACCTTCACCAACAAGGCCGCACGCGAGATGAAAGAGCGGGTAGGGCGAATGTTGGGCAGACCCGCTGAGGGGATGCCGTGGTTGGGCACATTCCACGCGATTTGCGTCAAGCTGCTGCGTCGCCATGCGGAACTGGTCGGGTTGAAATCAAACTTCACCATTCTGGATACCGATGATCAGAAACGGCTTATTAAACAATTGGCTTCATCAGTTGATGTTGAAGTGCGTACTTCAACTGCCCGTTGGCTCGCTTCGATAATCGATAATTACAAGAACAACTCGTGGTTGCCTGACCAAGTACCCGCCAGCAAAGAACTCTGGATCGACCTTGAAACGGGTGCCGAGTTCGAGGAACTCGACGCTCCTAAGAAGCGCAAAGGCGTGATGTCTAGCATCGACTTTTACAAGTTGTATCAGGCCCGCCTGCGCGTGTTGAACGCGGTGGATTTCGGGGACCTGCTGCTGCACATGGTCACGATTTTCCAGACCTATCCGGACGTGCTGGAACAATACCAGCGCTGGTTCCGCTACATCCTGGTGGACGAGTATCAGGATACAAACGTCGCCCAATATCTCTGGCTGCGTCTGCTGGCCGGGGGGCACAAGAACATCTGCTGCGTCGGTGACGACGACCAGTCAATCTATGGCTGGCGCGGGGCTGAGGTGGGAAACATCTTGCGGTTCGAGAAGGACTTCCCGGGTGCTTTCGTCGTGCGGCTGGAGCAGAACTACCGCTCGACCCCGCATATTCTTGCCGCTGCGTCCAATGTGATCCGGGGCAATGAAAACCGTTTAGGCAAAGAGCTTTGGACCGACCGGGAAGAGGGCGAGAAGGTTCGCCTGATTGGCCATTGGGATGGCGAGGAAGAGGCGCGCTGGGTCGGCGAAGAGATCGACGCGATGCAAGTCGGGACTCGTGGTGTCCGTCCGATGAACCTCGATGAAATCGCGATCCTCGTACGCGCGTCGCATCAGATGCGGGCGTTTGAGGATCGGTTCCTAACCATCGGTCTGCCCTACAAGGTGATCGGAGGCCCCCGGTTCTATGAGCGGATGGAGATTCGCGATGCCATGGCCTATTTCCGACTGGTGGTCAGCCCCGAGGATGATCTGGCGTTTGAGCGCATCGTGAACACACCGAAACGCGGTCTTGGAGACAAGGCACAGCAGACGATTCAGGTGGTGGCGCGCGAGAACGGGGTGTCTCTGGTCGACGGCGCGCGGATTGCTGTCGACAATGGTCTGATCAAAGGTAAGGGCGGCAAGGCGCTGCGCGAGTTGATCGACGGGTTGGCGCGCTGGAACGGGATGACACGTGGACCTCGGATCGAAGTGGATGATGACTCGGTGATCGATGATGGCGTGTCGACGATCCGCTATGGCGCGCCCGAGCATACGCATATTGAGCTGGCGCAGATCATCTTGGACGAATCCGGTTACACCGCCCATTGGCAGAACGAAAAGACGCCCGAGGCGCCCGGGCGGCTGGAAAACCTCAAGGAACTGGTCAACCAGTTGGACAATTTCGAGAACCTTCAGGGGTTTCTGGAGCATGTCAGCCTGGTGATGGACAATGAGCAGGACAGCGACGGGGCGAAGGTCTCGATCATGACCCTCCACGCGGCCAAGGGATTGGAATTTCCCGCCGTATTCCTGCCGGGATGGGAGGATGGGTTGTTCCCCTCGCAGCGCTCGATGGACGAATCGGGCCTCAAGGGCCTCGAAGAGGAGCGGCGGTTGGCCTATGTCGGTATTACGCGCGCCGAAGAGGTCTGTACGATCTCATTCGCGGCCAATCGGCGGGTGTTCGGGCAATGGCAGAATTCGATGCCGTCACGATTCATCGATGAACTGCCCGAGGACCATGTTGAAGTCCTGACGGCTACGGGGCTCTATGGTGGTGGTCAGCAGAGTGCGAGTATTGAAACGCGTGCGGCTGAGGCGAATGTCTATAACTCTCCAGGTTGGAAGCGGATGCAGGCGCGGCAGGGGCAATATGGCATGTCGCAACCGCGCGAAAGCCGTAATACAGTGATCGATGCGACCGCAATTGCCAGCTTTACGCTGGGCGAACGGGTGTTTCACCAGAAATTCGGCTACGGCGCGGTGATCGGTATTGAGGGCGACAAGGTTGAGGTCGAATTCGAAAAGGCGGGGACAAAGAAAGTGGTCTCGCGCTTTCTGACTGCTAAAGACGACGTGCCGTTCTGACGCTTATAGCCCCTCGACCAACACCATATTCGCCTTCGCGGTTCGTTGCCTGATCTTAGCCAATTTAAGATAGTCCGGGTCGTCCTTCCACGCTTTGGCGGCGGCTATGTCCGGAAACTCCATCAGGACAATACCATCTTCTGCCCAATTGCCTTCGATCACTTCGATAGGCTTAGAGGATACGGTCAGCAGGCGCCCGCCATACCGGTCAAAGATCGGCATAAAGCCTTCGAGATATTTCTGGTAGCCATCCGGATCATGGATGGAAATCTGGGCGATGAAATAGGCGGCCATGAGACACTCCTGAAAATCGTTCACAGCCCCAACCTACATCTTGTGCACCAAAACGAAAAACGGCGGTTCCCAGGGAGGAGAGGGAGCCGCCGTTCTTTTCTACATCAAGGCAGGGAGGAGGAAGCCCGGATGTATCTGAACCCGGGTTTGATCCCGGTATGAGGAAGACGCGGCGACGTCAGGGAGGAGGAAGGCGTCGCCGCGCGCTTTCAACACCAAGGCAGGGAGGAGGAGAGCCTCAGTGTATCAGGTTCCGGCTGTCGGGGCCGGTATAGGGTGCGACAACATCAGGGAGGAGGAGAGATGTTGCCGCAGAAATACAGATCCGAAAGGGAGGAGTACGGATCTGATCTCGGTGTTTTGTGGCGCTCTTACTGAGCGACTTGGTCTTCTGTGGCCTGCTGGGCCAGACGGCGGATCATCGAGCGATGCAAGCCCAGATCGGCCAGTTCGCGGTCTGACAGAGCCGACAGTTCGTTGACTGTCTGGCGGTACAGACGATAGCGTGCAACGCGAGTTAATACGGTTTCAACCAATGCGACGATTCCGAATGCCGGAGCGCCTTTCAGGGTGGTATGTGTGCTTGCTACTGCCATCTTCTTCATCCGTTCATTCGTGCTGTTGCCGATCTCGTTCGGCGCTTGCTTGAGGGTGAAAATAAGTAAATGCTGCAATTGCACAATAGCTCGCGTCGTCAATGCCGCTATGCAGCAAATGCATGGATTATCGGGATATTCCGGTCCAACCCAATAACTGCCAATAAAACATGTGTTTTATCTCGTCGTTGGTGTTTCGCCTGTTCGGTCACCATGACTAAGGGTGTTAATCCTGTGAGCGGGATTAGCGTTTGTCTGAACGTCTTGTGTCAAATCAAGTCGGGTTGGGGCTCTCATCGCTGATCCCAACCCGCGGCATGGTTGTGTTGTGGGAAAGCATGGGTCGGGTATGGGGATGGCTTGCCGGTGGCCTGTGATTCGTGTGGGATAGTTGGTTCATAAGGCCTTGAGCATTGGATCTGCCTCGTCTTTAGAAAATTTATGGGAAATCGTGGGAGGAATATCTCTGGCATCAAATTGCGCATATGTGGTGTGTATTGACCTATGGATATCTATTTGTGGTACATTTTGCTTCGATTTTGATTGCTTTAACCTAATTTCATTACTGGAATCACTTCCGTTGTTGCAAAATTTCTATTGATTTCCATGATTTCCCATGGCATCCCTAGTTTACCCGATGAGGGCGAGCACAGTTAAAGGGGCACCAAACGACCCCGAACCAAAAATATAAAAATAGGTTTCATACAGGCATCTCGCTTTCATCGTTTAACAGATCCGGCGCGCGGGCGAGCAGACATCCCCCCAGGTGGCGCGCGCAGCTGGACATCCCGCATAGCGGGTCAATGCGGCGGGTTGATCAGTGGCAGCAGATCAACCCGCCGTTTTTCCTTTCGGGGGAACGTGAAATTCTGGTGGGGCGCAAGCGAAAGGGACAGTCGTCTTGGCGCGCAGGTTTAGAGGTGAAAGCCACCATAAGGTGGACACGAAGGGCAGGGTCTCGATCCCGGCCTCGTTTCGCCGTGTGCTTGAAACGTCCGATCCAAACTGGCAGCCCGGTGACAATCCTGAACTGGTGATTGTCTATGGCGACCACCGCCGCAATTTCCTTGAATGTTATACGATGCAGGCGATTGATGAAGTCGACGCCAAGATCGATGCGCTGCCGCGCGGCTCGATGCAGCGCCGGATGCTGCAACGTATGTTCCACGGTCAGTCCTTCCCGACCAATGTGGATGAAACCGGGCGACTGGTTTTGCCTGCCAAGCTGCGCAACAAGATCGACCTTGAGAATGAGGCGTTCTTTATTGCTGCGGGTGACACGTTCCAGATCTGGAAGCCCGAGACTTATGAGGTCGAGGAACTGGCCAAGACCGAAGAGTGGATCGACGATCTGCCGGATGATTTCGATCCGATGCAGTATCTCGATGGCATCGGGGACGGGTGACGGCATGTCCGGCGCTTTGACCCCTTCGGAAAAACCTCACATCCCTGTTCTGTTGCGCCCGTTGCTGGCCGCCGTCGCTCCGGTTTCGGGTGTATGGCTGGACGGCACTTTTGGGGCAGGTGGGTATGCGCGTGGATTGCTTGAGGCCGGGGCTGAGAAGGTCATCGGCGTGGACCGCGACCCGCTGGCCTTTGAGATGGCTGCGGATTGGGTCGGACAATACGGTGATCGGCTGGAAATGCAGCAGGGCGTGTTCTCTCGCATGGATGAATACGCACAGGATCTGGACGGCGTGGTGCTGGATCTCGGCGTCTCGTCCATGCAATTGGATCAGGCTGAACGCGGATTCTCCTTCATGAAAGATGGCCCGCTGGACATGCGCATGAGCCAGGATGGCGAAAGCGCTGCCGATCTGGTCAACACTGCGACCGAAGCACAACTGGCTGATATCCTGTTCCATTTTGGGGAAGAGCGCGCCAGCCGTCGTATCGCGAAGTCCATCGTCAAGGCGCGGGCAGAGGAGCCGATTACGACGACGCTGCGTCTGGCCGAGATCGTCGAATCCTGCCTGCCGCGCCCGAAACCCGGTCAATCGCACCCGGCAACGCGCAGCTTTCAAGGACTGCGGATCGCGGTGAACGCGGAATATGAAGAGCTGTTTCAGGGCCTTATGGCTGCCGAGCGGGCGTTAAAGCCTGGCGGGCTACTGGCCGTTGTCACATTCCATTCTATCGAAGACCGGATGGTCAAGCGGTTCTTGCAATCGCGCGCAGGCAAGACAGGTCGCGCCAACCGCTATGCGCCAGAGATGCAGGAAGACCAGCCGCAATTCACGCTGAAAACCCGCAAGGCCGTAGGCCCGGATGAGCAGGAGCTACAAGAAAATCCGCGCGCGCGCTCGGCCAAGTTGCGGGTCGCCATTCGTACGGATGCCCCGGCGGGGGAAATTGAGGCCCGCGTCATAGCGATGCCGCAAGTGGGGGGAAAGGCAAGATGAAGAGTATATTGTATGTGTTGACCGCCTTGTCCGTGTTTGGGTTGGCGCTGTGGGCGTACCAAGAAAACTATCGCACGCAGCAAGTGGTCAAAGAAACCCAGTCATTGCAGCAAAAGATTGGTGTGGCGCAGGCGCGACTGGCGGTGTTGAATGCCGAGTGGGCCTATCTGAACCGGCCCGATCGCCTGCGTGAACTGGCCGACCTGAATTTCGAACGTTTGGCTCTGCTGCCCCTTCGTGCCGAACAATTTGGCCGTGCCAACCAGATTTCCTACGGCGAAGACCCGGATCTGCCCATCGTGGATCCGCTGGAACTGCAGGCGATCACCGAGACGCAGGCACTGGGTGAGGTGCAGTTCCCATGACTCGCACTCCGCTCCGCCCTCTGGCTCGAATTCTTGATGCCCGTGCCCGAGGTGAAAACCCGAAGGTGATCGAACGTGAGAACATCCGTCAGCGTCACGAAGACATGAAAGACCGCGCCCGCGCCCGTGCCGAAGGCCGTCTGCTGGTGTTGGGGCTGTTCTTCTTCTGCGCCTTCTCGGTTGTCGGTTTCCGTATGGGCGCGCTTGCGACGTCCGAAGCGCAAGAGCCGCTGGCCAACGCGCCCGGGGCATCCATCGCCATGCAGCGGGCCAACATCGTGGACCGTGAGGGGCGAATTCTGGCGACTAATCTGGACACATACTCGGTCTATGCCCAGCCACCCCTGATGATCGACCCGATTGCCGCCGCCGAGCAGTTGGTCTCTATCTTCCCCGATCTGGACAAAGAGCGTTTGGTCAACGACTTCACCGGCAAGCGAAAGTTCCTGTGGATCAAAAAACGAATCTCACCGGAACAGAAGCAGGCTGTGCATGACATTGGTGATCCGGGCATTCTATTCGGGCCGCGTGAGATGCGGCTTTATCCAAATGGCCGTCTGGCCGCGCATATTCTGGGCGGTTCGGGCTTTGGTCGCGAGGGCGTCAGTGCGGCCGAGGTGATCGGCGTTGCTGGGGTAGAAAAGCAGTTCGACGACTATCTGCGCGATCCGGCCAATGGCAACAAGCCTCTGCAACTGTCATTGGATCTGACCGTTCAGGCAGCCGTTGAACAGGTGCTTTTTGGTGGCATGAAGATCATGAACGCCAAGGGCGCCTCGGCGGTTCTGATGAACGCGCATACGGGTGAGGTGGTCTCGGCGGCCTCGCTGCCTTCCTTTGATCCGAACGACCGCCCACGCCCGCCGACCTCGGGGTTTGATCCCTCCGACAGCCCGCTGTTCAACCGCTATGTGCAGGGTGTTTATGAGCTGGGATCGGTGTTCAAAATCTTCACTGCCGCGCAGGCGATGCAGTTGGGTCTGGTGAATTCCAACACGATTATCGACACGTCTGGTCCGATGAAAATCGGGCGCTTTCCGATCGGCGAGTTCAACGGCAAGAACTATGGCGAAATCAGTGTCACCGATGTGATTGTCCACAGCTCGAACCGAGGCACCGGGCGGTTAGCGCTGCAGATCGGGGCCAAGCGGCAGCAGGATTTTCTGAATGCGTTGGGCATGTTCGACCCAACCCCGTTCGAGATTGTGGAGGCAAAAGGGGGTGAACCGCTCAAGCCCAAGAAGTGGGGTGAACTGAGTACAGTGACCATTTCCTATGGTCATGGCCTGTCGACCAGCCCGATGCACCTTGCTGCGGGATATGCGGCGATTGCCAACGGAGGGCATTATGTCAGCCCGACTGTAATGCGCCGAAATGGTCCGCAATACGGCCCCCGCGTGATGTCCGAAAACACGGCCAAGCAGGCACAAGCGATGCTGCGCAAGGTGGTCACCGATGGCACAGCCAGCTTTGGCGACGTGGCGGGGTATGACGTGGCGGGCAAGACCGGTACTGCCGATAAGCCTAAGCCGCGCGGTGGCTACTATGATGACAAGGTGATTGCGACCTTCGCGACGATCTTCCCAGCCTATGATCCGAAATATGTACTGATCGTCACGCTGGATGAGCCATCCATCGTTGCCTATGGCGAAAAGCGCCGCACCGCGGGTTGGACGGCCGTCCCCGTCGCCGCAGAACTGATCGCACGTATCGCGCCACTGCTGGGCCTCAGACCCCGCCTTGAGCCTGAGGCGCGCGCTGCTATAACGCTGACCTCAAATTAGGCTGTCCGACAAGAGGTGGGTCATGGGTAATCGGTCAAAGAAACTCAGCCAACTGGCCCTGACTGCGCGAGGTGGCGCAAATCCTGACATTACCGGTTTGGCTGTCGATAGCCGCGAGGTCAAAGACGGCTTTCTTTTCGCAGCGCTCCCCGGCACCCGCGTTCATGGCGGAGAGTTTATCCAATATGCCCTGCGCATGGGGGCCGCTGCCATCCTGACTGACGCCAAAGGGGCTGAGATTGCCGCCGATGAACTGGCCGCATCCGACGCGGCCCTGATCGTGACCGAAGACCCCCGTCAGGCGCTGGCGGGTGCTGCCGCCTTGTGGTTCGGCGCGCAGCCGCAAACCATCGTGGCCGTCACCGGCACCAATGGCAAAACATCCGTGGCCAGTTTCGTTCGCCAGATATGGACCGAGCTGGACCTTGCTGCCGTTAACCTCGGCACCACCGGGATCGAGGGCGCATGGACCGCCCCACTGGCGCACACCACGCCCGAACCGATCACCCTGCACCGCTGCCTGGCCGAAGCCGCCGAGAACGGCGTGACGCACGCAGCGATGGAGGCATCCTCGCACGGTCTTGAACAGCGCCGGCTGGACGGGGTGCGTCTGAGCGCTGCCGGGTTTTCGAACTTCACGCAGGACCATCTGGACTATCACGACACGTTCGAGGCCTATTTCGCCGCCAAGGCGGGCCTGTTTGACCGGGTGCTGCCCGAAGATGGGGTCGCGGTGATCAACCTCAGCGATCCCAAGGGCGCCCAGATGTGCAAGATTGCCGAGGCGCGTGGTCAGAACATAATCACTGTGGGGTCAGAAGAAGCCGACCTTTGCCTTCTGAATCAACGCTTTGACGCGACCGGGCAGGACCTGCGCTTTTCGTGGGAGGGAAAGACCTATCAAACCCGACTGAACCTGATCGGTGGTTTTCAGGCAGAAAACGTGTTGCTCGCCTGTGGTCTGGTCATCGCGGCAGGCGAGGACCCCAATCGCGTGTTCGAAACTCTTCCTCACCTGACAACGGTCCGGGGGCGGATGCAGCTGGCCGCCACCCGTGACAACGGCGCTGCCGTTTTCGTCGATTACGCCCATACACCGGATGCGGTCGCCACTGCGCTAAAAGCGATGCGCCCCCATGTCATGGGCCGTCTGATCGCCATCGTCGGTGCAGGGGGCGACCGTGACGCCACCAAACGCCCGCTTATGGGCCACGCGGCGGCAGAAAACGCCGATCTGGTCTTCGTCACCGATGACAATCCCCGCAGCGAGGACCCCGCCATCATCCGCGCTGCTGTCATGCTGGGCGCGCCTGAAGCGACCGAAGTGGGCGACCGAGCCGAGGCCATCCTGCGCGGTATCGACGCTTTGCAGCCGGGTGACGCCCTGTTGATCGCGGGCAAAGGCCATGAAACCGGCCAGATCGTCGGCGATCAGGTCCTGCCATTTGATGATGTGGAGCAGGCCAGTATTTCGGTCGCCGCATTGGACGGGAGGGTTGCATGACGCTCTGGACAGCAGCCGAGGCCGTCGAGGCGACCAACGGGCGTGCCACCACCGATTGGCAAGTGACTGGCGTCTCGATCGACACTCGCACCCTGCAACCGGGCGATTTGTTTGTCGCGCTCAAGGCCGCCCGCGACGGCCATGATTTCGTCGCCCAAGCTCTGGATAAAGGCGCGGGCGCCGCGCTGGTGTCCCATATCCCGGAAAGCGTGCCCGGGGATGCCGCACTCTTGATCGTTGACGATGTGCAGGCTGGGCTTGAGGCGCTGGGGCAGGCGGCTCGTGCCAGGACAGATGCACACGTGGTGGGGGTCACCGGTAGCGTTGGCAAGACCTCGACTAAAGAAATGCTGGCCAGCATACTGGAAACTCAAGGCAAAACCCATGCCAGCGTTGCCAGCTACAACAACCATTGGGGCGTGCCCCTGACGCTGGCGCGGATGCCGCGTTACACTGAATTTGCCGTCATCGAGATCGGCATGAACCACCCGGGTGAAATCGCCCCTCTGGTGCGTCAGGCCAGGCCACACGTGGGGTTGGTAACGACCGTGGCTGCAGTGCATCTTGAAGCCTTCGAATCGGTTGCAGGCATTGCCCATGAGAAGGCCGCGATCTTCAACGGGCTGGCCAAAGGTGGAGCTGCTATCGTCAATACCGATATCGAGCACGCTGACATTTTGCGTAGCTGTGCGCGGGATCGTGGCGCAAAAATTGTCGAATTCGGCCGTACGGCGGGTGACTATGCGCTGATTCATGTTGAGCAGGGGGCCGATAGCCTGCAGGCAAAGGGCAGAGTGGGCGACAAGGAATTCTCTTTCGAGGTCCAATCCGCAGGTACGCATTTCGCCATGAATGCGCTGGGCGCTCTGGCATCTTGTGTTGAACTGGGCGTTGATCTGGATCAGGCCATTGCTGGCCTGCGCCGCTGGTCTCCGGTCAAGGGGCGCGGGGTGCGCGAAGTGATCGCGTTGCTGAATGGGGCACAGATCGAACTGCTGGATGATAGCTACAATGCCAACCCGACCTCGATGGAGGCCGCTTTGGACGTGCTGGCTGCGTCGGCGGGTAGACGCAAGATCGCGTTCTTGGGGGACATGAAAGAACTGGGCGCGCAGGAATCTGCCATGCACGCGACGATGGCCGATTTGGCTGCAATGGCGCAAGTTGATCAGGTTCATTGCATCGGCCCGCTGATGCGGTCGCTGCATCATGCACTGCCCGAACACAAGCGCGGGCTGTGGACTGCGACCAGCGTCGAGATGGCCAAACATTTGCCCGAGCTGATCCGCGATGGCGATGCGGTACTGGCCAAGGGATCGCTGAGTATGGCATTGGCGCAGATTGTTGACGGTCTGCGGAAAATGGGGCAAGGGGGCGCGCTTGAGTCGTAAGCGCCCGTGATGCCCGTGTGAGAAAGGTTTTGGAATGCTCTATTGGTTGACCGCCCTATCGGATGGAGGAGACTTCTGGAACCTCTTCCGCTATATCACGTTCCGGGCGGGGGGCGCCTTTCTGACTGCGCTGATTTTTGGATTTTTGTTCGGAAAACCGTTGATCAACGTATTGCGCCGCAAGCAGGGAAAGGGCCAGCCGATCCGTGATGACGGGCCAGAGGGGCATCTGTCCAAAGCCGGGACGCCAACCATGGGTGGGCTGCTGATCGTTGGTGCGCTGATGACATCGACCCTGATCTGGGCGCGTTGGGATAATCCATATGTCTGGATGGTCTTGTTTGTGACGCTCGCGTTTGCCGCGATTGGTTTTGCTGACGATTATGCCAAAGTGTCGAAACAGAACACCAAGGGCGTTTCGAGCAAAATGCGTTTGGCTCTGGGTATTCTGATTGCAGTTCTGGCGTCGCTATGGGCGGGGTTGCACCACCCTGCAGAACTACAGAACCAGCTCGCCTTACCGGTGTTCAAGGACACGCTGATCAATTTGGGCCTGTTCTATATCCCGTTCGCGGTCATCGTGATTGTGGGCTCTGCCAACGCAGTGAACCTGACGGATGGGCTGGACGGGCTGGCCATCATGCCTGCGATGATCGCGGCCTCGACGCTGGGCGTGATCGCATATGCGGTCGGGCGGGTCGACTTTACCGAATATCTCGATGTGCACTACGTGCCGGGAACGGGAGAGATATTCATCTTCACCTCGGCGCTCTTTGGCGCGGGGCTTGGGTTCTTGTGGTACAACGCCCCTCCGGCGGCGGTGTTCATGGGTGATACGGGCTCGCTGGCACTGGGTGGTGCACTGGGTGCGATCGCAGTGGCGACCAAGCACGAACTGGTGTTGGCCATCGTAGGCGGGCTGTTCGTGGTCGAGGCGCTGAGCGTGATCATTCAGGTGCTCTATTTCAAGCGCACTGGAAAACGGGTATTCCTGATGGCCCCGATCCATCATCATTACGAGAAAAAGGGCTGGGCTGAGCCCACCATCGTGATCCGCTTCTGGATCATCTCACTGATCCTGGCGATGATCGGGTTGGCGACGCTGAAGGTCCGGTGAGCCCGCGTTTCGTTGTACTTTCGGGATGCTCCGGCGGTGGTAAATCTACCCTGCTGGACGAGATGGCCCGGCGTGGATATTCAACAGTTCCCGAGCCGGGTCGCCGTGTCATTGCCGAGGAAAGACAATGTGGTGGCCGTGCTCTGCCATGGATCGATCCCGAAGCATTCTGCCGCCGGATCATTGAAATTGCGACGTCAGACATCCAAAGCGTCACAGATGATCTGGTGATTTTTGATCGTTCCGCGCTGGATGCGATGATTTGGTATGACCGAACTGATACGCCACTGGCACCATCAGTACGCGAACAGATACTGCACTTGGGCTACGAATCGCGCGTGTTTCTATTTCCTCCTTGGCCTGAGATATTCGAACAGGATGAAGACCGGCGGCACAACTGGGCCGCAGCTATTGCGGAATTCGAAGCATTGTGCGACCGGTTACCAAGCTATGGGTTTGAAACAGTTCTTGTTCCAAAAGGGTCTGCCGCTTTGCGGGCGGACTGGCTGGAAGAACAACTGGGATAAAAGGTGGGCAACATGATCCCGGTCAAAGGATTTTCAGGGCAGAAAGTTGCGGTTCTGGGGCTGGGGCGGTCAGGCCTGACCACGGTGCGGGCGCTGCGCGCAGGCGGGGCTGAGCCGATTTGCTGGGACGACAATCCCGCCGCGCGCGAAACCGCCGAGGGCGAGGGATTCTCGTGCGTCGATCTGCGCAGTCATGGCGTGTTTGAGGATATCGCCGCTCTGATCGTCTCACCCGGCATTCCGCACCTTTATCCGGCGCCGAACCCGGTAGTTACCGCCGCACAGGAGGCGGGTGTGCCGGTCGACAATGATATCGGCCTGTTCTTTCGATCCTTCGCCGGGCCAGAGTGGAACAATTATGACACCCCGCCGCGGGTCATTGCCGTTACCGGGTCGAACGGCAAGTCGACCACCGCTGCGCTGATCCATCATATCCTGACCGAGGCCGGGCGAGCCTCGCAACTGGCGGGCAATATCGGGCGGGGCGTGCTGGATATCGATCCGGGTGGCGACGGCTCGGTCGTGGTACTGGAACTTTCCAGTTATCAGACCGAACTGGCCCGCGCGCTGACCCCTGATGTGGCGGTGTTCACAAATCTCTCACCCGATCATCTGGACCGGCATGGCGGCATGGGCGGTTACTTTGCAGCCAAACGACGCCTTTTTGCCGAAGGTGGGCCGGACCGCGCCGTGATCGGGATCGATGAGCCCGAGGGAGCATTTCTGGCGGGCCAACTGGCCGAGGGGCCGACAGATGACCGAGTGATCCGCATCTCGGTTGCGCGCAAACTGACCGGGCCAGGCTGGCAAGTCTTTGCCCGCAAGGGGTTCTTGTCGGAGTATCGAAAGGGCCGCCAGGCCGGGGCCATTGACCTGCGCGAGATCAAGGGGCTGCCCGGTGCCCATAATCATCAAAACGCCTGCTCTGCCTATGCCGCCTGTCGGGCGCTGGGGCTTGCACCTCGGGTGATTGAGAGTGCCTTGCACAGTTTCCCCGGGTTGCCGCACCGCAGTCAGATCATTGCCGAGGCGGATGGCATCACCTATGTGAATGATTCCAAGGCGACCAATGTAGACAGCGCCATAAAGGCGTTGAGTGCGTTCGGGAAAATCCGCTGGATTTGTGGCGGACTTGAGAAAGAGGGCGGGCTGGACGCGTTGAGCGAGGCGTTGGATCAAGTCGTCCGCGCCTATGTGATCGGGCGAGAGGCCGCAGAATTCGCCATGAGGTTGAAGGCAGATGCAATGGTCTGCACGACCATGGCCGAAGCCGTGAAGCAAGCCATGGCCGATGCGCTTCCCGGCGAAACCGTTCTGCTGGCCCCGGCGGCCGCGAGCTTCGACCAGTACGACAACTTCGAGCAGCGCGGTGACGATTTCGCCACCGAGGTGAAATCACGGCTCGCAAAGGGATGAGTTTGCAATTGACCGCCGGTTTGGCCAGTCTGTACGCATATCTGCTTGACGTTCCATATTTATTGGTTTTGCCTTTGGAAAATTTAAAACGAGGTCATGGAATATGCCAAACCGTAAACTCTTTCTGATCGTTCCCGCCATTCTGGTGGCCGGTGCGTGCACCAACACAGGTGCCAACTATCAGCCGATCATCGATGGTCCGGTAAGCCCGAACTACAACGTTGATTTGCAACAGTGTCAGCAACTCGCTGCATCGCAAGCCAGTGTGGACGGGTCCACCGCCGGTAACGCGGCCATCGGTGCGGCAGGTGCCGCTGCCGTAACGGGTATCGTTCAGGACAGCAGCGATAATCTGGGTCGTGCAGCGGTGGCCGGTGCACTGGTTGGTGCAGGCGCCGATGTGATCAACAAGAACCAGAACAAAGAAGTGATCGTACGAAACTGTATGCGTGGACGCGGCTACAACGTCGTCGGCTGAGGTCGCACAGTTAAGGCTGTCGGCTATCGGTTGGCAATCGCAACTCCGGCGGCGTGGCCCGAGGACCACGCCCACTGGAAGTTGTATCCGCCCAGCCAGCCAGTGACATCCACCGCTTCACCAATTGCATAGAGGCCGGGGACATCCCTGGCCTCCATCGTTTTCGACGACAAACCATCGGTGTCGATACCACCCAAAGTCACTTCGGCGGTACGATAGCCTTCGGTGCCAGAGGGCGTCAGCTTCCAGTCTGATAAAGCAGTCTCGAGCTCAGACAGCGCGGCGTCGCACTGATCGGCCAGATTGCCCTGCAACGGAATATGGTGCCTGAGGTAGTCCACCAGCCGCGCGGGCAGATGGCGCGCCAGCTCGGTGGTCAGCGCCTTTCGTCCACCCGCCTGACGCTGATCGCGCAACAGATCAAGCAACGGCAAATCCGGGATCAGATTAACTCTGATCACCTCACCTTCGCGCCAGTAAGAAGATAGTTGCAGCACCGAAGGTCCGCTCAGCCCGCGGTGGGTGAACAGCATTGCCTCGTCAAAACTGATGCGTTCGTTGGTCAGTCGCGCGGGCACAGAAACCCCTGACAGCGCTTTGAACCGTCCGTCTGTGAAGGTGAACGGGACCAGCGCCGCCCGCGTCTCGGTCACTTGCAGCCCGAACTGCTGCGCGATGTCATAGGCCAAACCAGTCGCGCCCATCTTGGGGATCGACTTGCCGCCCGTGGCTAGCACAAGGTTGGTGCAGATGAGGGGCAGGCGTTTCCCGTCGCGCTCAACGCTTAGCGCAAACCCGCTCTCGGTCTTGCGCAGGTCTTTCACTGAGGCCTGCACCCAGAGTTCAGCCCCGGCGCGTTCCATTTCAGCCAACAGCATCGAGATGATCTGCTTTGATGACCCATCGCAGAACAGCTGTCCCAATGTCTTTTCATGCCAGGTAATGTTGTGGCGGTTTACAAGATCGACGAAATCCCACTGCGTATGGCGCGCCAGCGCGGATTTGCAGAAATGCGGGTTCTGCGACAAGAAATTACCGGGACCCGCGTACATATTGGTGAAATTGCACCGCCCGCCACCCGAGATGCGTATCTTCTCTCCCGGCGCTTTTGCGTGGTCGATCACCAGCACGCGCCCGCCACAATGGGCGGCGCACATCATGCCAGCCGCACCGGCGCCAAGGATGATCGTGTCGTAGGTCATGCGCGGCGCATGGCTTGGATTGCCAGCGAAGGCAAGGGGACAGGGGCCTAATAGAGAAAATTCTATCGCTGGTTGGCCTCCGTTTTAATCTGATCGGTGGTCGCTATCGGGATGCAGATGCCTTCATGTGTTACACTAAGTCCTTCCGTACAATTCACTTCAGACCCCAGGAGGTGCTGCTACGGCCAAGCATAATTTCCAAGTCGTGGGTCGCAAAGGAAACCAAGCGGAGTTTTTTAAAATTCTTCCATGAGACAGCTGTTCCAATAATGCAAAGCGAGGAAGTACTGTTCAGGTGTTGCCGTTCGTTCTGAGTTCTGACTCGTTGCGGGGATTCAGTTTCGTCTTGATCTGGCGGAACATGGGCGCGCTGACTGCACTCGTAGGCTAAGACTATGACAGCCCGCAGATTGATCCGGCAGAAGCCGAATTGGTCAATTCGCGCACGATCAAGTATTAAGAACTCGTTACTTGAATAGGCTCGGTGACGAAGGTGCGTCCTCGAATATCGAGTGACCGTCCCTGGGGCCGCAATTTCCAGCTTCCAGTCTTATTCTGCTAGCCCAAACACCAAAACATCTGTAGACTCTCAATCAGATCCCGACAAACGGGGCGTTAACGAGGCAGATAGTGGCGGTATCTCATGACTGAGATGGTGTATGGCGCGGTCCAGGACCGGCGCGGCGAACCGATTCTTCCGAAGTGGTGGCGGACGATTGATCGTTGGACGATGTCCTGCGTTCTGATCCTATTTGTCATCGGGCTGTTGCTGGGGCTGGCCTCATCGCCTCCCTTGGCTGGGCGAAACGGGTTCGATCCGTTTCATTATGTTGAGCGCCAGGCGCTGTTTGGCGGGCTGGCGCTGGTTGCAATGCTGCTAACCTCGATGATGTCGCCCACACTGGTACGGCGGTTGGCGATTTTGGGTTTTCTGGCCTCGTTCGTAGCGCTTGCGTTCTTGCCGGTCTTTGGCACCGATTTCGGCAAAGGCGCAGTGCGCTGGTATTCGCTGGGCTTTGCGTCGCTGCAGCCGTCCGAATTTCTTAAGCCCGGTTTTGTTGTTGTGGCCGCATGGCTTCTGGCCGCCTCGCAGGAAATCAACGGCCCGCCAGGGAGGCTTTGGTCCTTTGCACTATGCATGGCGATCGTGGCGATGTTGGTGATGCAACCTGACTTTGGGCAGGCCTGCCTGATCCTCTTTGGCTGGGGCGTGATGTACTTCGTAGCAGGCGCTCCGATGCTGCTGTTGGTCAGCATGGCCGGAGCAGTGGTTCTGGGCGGTATGCTAGCTTATTCCAATTCGGAACACTTCGCCCGCCGCATTGATGGCTTCCTCAATCAGGAGGTCGATCCGACCACGCAGCTTGGTTATGCCACCAACGCCATCCGCGAAGGTGGGCTGTTCGGCGTTGGCGTGGGGGAAGGGCAGGTGAAATGGTCTCTGCCTGATGCGCATACGGATTTCATCATTGCAGTGGCGGCTGAGGAATACGGGTTGATCCTCGTTCTCATCATCATCGCGCTCTATTCACTGATCGTCGTGCGCTCGCTGCTGCGGCTGATGCGGGAACGGGATATGTTCATCCGTCTGGCCGGGACCGGTCTGGCCTGTATGTTTGGTGTTCAGGCGATGATCAACATGGGCGTCGCCGTGCGGCTGCTACCGGCCAAGGGCATGACGCTGCCTTTCGTCAGCTATGGCGGCTCGTCTCTGATCGCGGGCGGCATCGCTGTTGGCATGTTGCTGGCCTTCACCCGCTCACGCCCACAAGGCGAGCTTGGCGACATTCTGCGCGGACGAGGTTGATGAGCACACCCTACCTTCTGATCGCGGCGGGCGGCACCGGGGGGCACATGTTCCCCGCGCAGGCGCTGGCCGAGGCGATGTTGCTTAGGGGCTGGCGCGTGCGCCTCTCGACCGACCCGCGCGGTGCGCGCTACATCGGAGCGTTTCCAGAAGGTGTCGAGATTGTCGAGGCATCCTCGGCAACATTTGCCCGTGGCGGTCTGGCGGCTAAGATATTGGTCGGGCCGAAGATCGCTGCTGGCGTAACTGGCATGGCTGCGCAGATGATGCGCGACAAACCCGACGTTGTGGTGGGCTTCGGTGGCTATCCGTCGATCCCGGCGCTGGGTGCGGCGACGTTACTGAAAATCCCACGCATGATCCACGAACAGAACGGAGTTCTGGGCCGGGTGAATCAGCTGTTCGCGACCCGCGTGGCGCAGGTGGCCTGCGGCGTCTGGCCCACCGATTTGCCCGAAGGGGCCAAGGGCGTTCACACCGGCAACCCGGTGCGCGCCGCCGTGTTGGAGCGTGCCGGAGCGCCATTCATTCCGCCAGGTGACTACCCGATGTCAGTCCTTGTGATGGGCGGCAGCCAGGGCGCACGCATCCTCAGCGATATGGTGCCCGGTGCAATTGCAGCGCTGCCCGAAGCGGTACGTGACCACATACGTGTCTCACATCAGGCCCGCGATGAAGATGGTGAGCGGGTCAAGGCCTTTTACGCCGAACATGGCATTCGTGCCGACGTGCAGCCCTTCTTTGATGATGTTCCGCGCCGCATGTCCGATGCGCAGCTTGTGATCAGCCGTTCGGGTGCGTCCAGTGTCGCCGATATCTCGGTGATCGGACGGCCCTCGGTCCTGATCCCCTTCGCGGCGGCTGCGGGTGATCACCAAACCGCCAATGCACGTGGGTTGGTTCAGGCAGGCGGGGCGATCATGATCCCTGAAAACGCCCTTGACGTTCCCGCTCTGACACAGCAAATGACCACGGTTTTGACAAACCCAGAAGCTGCACAAAAAATGGCCCATGCCGCGCTGTCCGTCGGGACCCCGGACGCAACTGAGCGTCTGACGGCCCTCGTCGAGCAATTGGCGCAGAAGGAGACCTCATGAATCCAGCAACCAAACTGCCGCAGGACGTTGGGCCGATCCACTTCGTGGGTATCGGCGGGATCGGAATGTCGGGCATCGCCGAGGTGCTTCTAAACCTTGGCTACCGCGTGCAGGGGTCTGACCTGAAGGCCTCAAAAATCACCGACCGTTTGGCGTCGCTGGGGGCTGAGATTTTCGTAGGCCAGCGGGCCGAGAACCTGCAGAATGCCGCGGTGGTTGTGGTTTCGACCGCAATCAAGCCGGGCAATCCCGAACTGGACGAGGCGCGCGCACAAGGCCTGCCAGTGGTCCGTCGCGCCGACATGTTGGCCGAACTGATGCGCCTGCGTTCCAACATCGCCATCGCCGGAACCCACGGCAAAACCACAACGACCACAATGATGGCTGAGCTTATGGTGGCTGGGGATTTTGACCCAACAGTCATCAATGGCGGCATCATTCATGCCTATGGCTCGAATGCCCGTATGGGGCAGGGCGAATGGATGGTGGTAGAGGCCGATGAGAGCGATGGCTCGTTCAACCGCTTGCCCGCAACCATCGCCATCGTCACCAATATTGACCCCGAGCATATGGAACATTGGGGCGATTTCGATCAGTTGCGCGATGGATTTCACGAATTCGTTTCGAACCTGCCATTCTATGGTCTGGCCGTGTGCTGCACGGATCATACTGAAGTGCAGGCACTCGTCGGTCGCATCACCGACCGCCGTGTGCGCACCTATGGTTTCAACGCACAAGCCGATGTGCGCGCCGAGAACCTGACCTACAAGGGCGGCGTTGCGCATTTCGACATCCACCTTCGGCACGAGGACACAGTGATCGAAGATTGCACTCTGCCTATGCCTGGTGATCACAACGTTTCGAACGCTCTGTCGGCTGTGGCGGTTGCCCGCCATCTGGGTATGAAAGCCTCGGAAATCCGGGATGCGCTGGCAAATTTCGGTGGCGTAAATCGCCGTTTTACCAAGGTTGGCGAAGTTAACGGTGTTACCATCATCGACGATTACGGTCATCACCCGGTTGAAATCGCCGCGGTTCTCAAGGCCGCGCGCCAAGCCACCGAGGGTCGCGTCATTGCTGTCCATCAGCCGCACCGATATTCTCGCCTGTCCAGCCTGTTTGATGATTTCTGTACGTGCTTCAATGATGCTGATGTGGTCGCCATTGCCGAGGTCTTTGCCGCTGGTGAAGACCCGATCGAAGGCGCCAGCCGCGACGATCTGGTTCAAGGTCTAATCCGCCACGGCCACCGCCACGCCCGCGCGATCATAAATGAGGAAGACCTTGCCCGCCTCGTCCTCGAACAGGCGCGTCCGGGGGATATGGTTGTCTGCCTCGGCGCGGGAACGATCAGCACTTGGGCCAACGGGTTGCCCGACCAGCTGATTGCCAAAGCAAGCTGATCCGGTGGCGTTGTCTCTCATAATTGCCTGCGGCTGGGTCTTTGCCTCAACTATCGTTGCTATGTTGCCGATGCGACTACAATTTCCCCCGGGCGTGGTGCTATTGGCCAGCGCGCCCGTTCTGATCGTGTGGCTGGGATATGATTATGGCTGGTTCATTGGAGTGCTGGCCTTTGCCGCGTTCGTTTCAATGTTCCGCAATCCGATCCGCTATTACTGGCGTAAATGGACGGGCAAAGAGGTGTCGGAATGAACTGGTCGATTGCGCTTGCCGGTCTTTGGGGGATTGTTGCCAATGTTCTGGCGATGCTTCCCAGCAAGGACAACCACTGGACCCGCGCCTATATTCTGATCGCCGTTGGTGTCCCCATTCTGGGCTATGTTACCTATGAAAATGGCCCCTGGATCGGGTTGATCGTATTGGCCGCTGGTATGTCGATCCTACGCTGGCCAGTGATTTACCTGACCCGTTGGACAAAGGCGAAAATGCAGGGCATGAAGGCGGCCAACAAGTAACCGACCATTTCAGGAGGTCCCCATGGTCGACATCGCCACATTCGCATATTTGCCGCTAATAACACTCGTACTCGGAAGCGTTGCCGGTTTTGTCGCCGGACGCTGGATCGGTATGAAAGGACTGTTGTGGCTCATTGGCCTGACCTCAGCCTTGGGGTTGGTCCTGATCGTCATGCTTGCCGGTATCGGAACCGGTGAGGAGGAACAGGCCTTTGGTCCCTTCGTCTGGCTCACCGGAGCGGTACTGCCCTTCCTCTTTGCCGCCATTATGGGTGGTGTTGGCGGGCGAAGCCTGGCTGCACGCGCAAACGCATGAACCCGTTGCCCACTGTTCGGGGGCGGCTATCCAAGGCGCGTGCGCTGTCCGAACTGACATGGCTTCGTGTTGGCGGCCCTGCCGACTATTTGTTTCAACCCGCCGATGTCGAAGATCTGCAAGGCTTTTTGCGTGATCTTCCCGAAGACGTCGCAGTTTTTCCGATGGGTGTGGGGTCAAATCTCATCATTCGCGACGGGGGGCTGCGCGCGGTGGTGATCCGCCTTGGGCGCGGTTTCAACGACATTGCCACAGATGGTGACATCGTGACCGCCGGTGCTGCCGCGTTGGATGCTCATGTGGCGCGCAAGGCCGCTGATGCCGGTATCGATCTGACGTTTCTGCGCACCATTCCGGGGTCCGTCGGCGGTGCGGTGCGCATGAACGCGGGGTGCTACGGCAGCTATACGGCAGATGTTCTGCAAACGGCCATCATAGTTACCCGGCAAGGAGAACTCGTCGAGCTTACCCCGAACGATCTGAACTTTCGCTATCGTCAGTCCGACCTGCCCGAAGGTTCGGTCCTGATCGCGGCGGCGTTCAAGGGTCCATTGGGGGATCCCGAAGAATTGCACACCCGTATGGGCGCGCAACTGAAGAAGCGTGATGAAACCCAGCCGACCAAGGATCGAAGCGCAGGGTCGACCTTTCGTAATCCCGCCGGATTTTCTTCAACTGGGCGAGAGGATGACGTGCATGATCTCAAGGCGTGGAAAGTGATTGACGATGCCGGTATGCGCGGCGCTGCACAAGGCGGCGCACAGATGAGCCCAAAGCATCCGAACTTTCTGATCAATACCGGCACAGCCACCGCCGCCGACCTCGAAGGTCTGGGCGAAGAGGTGCGAAAAAAGGTTTACGAAACAAGCGGCATCACGCTAGAGTGGGAAATCATGCGGGTCGGTGATCCGCTAGAATAATAAAGCCCCGACCGTCAGACCATAACAGGCAATTAACGGCGACGGATCAAAGGCATAAACGCAGTACGGACCACTACATAAGGTCCGGGGACATTGAGGCGCACGTTGGGTATGTCGAGCAGGACAAACCCCAAAGTGGCGGTATTGATGGGCGGCCCCTCGGCTGAACGCGAGGTGTCTCTCAGCAGCGGGCGCGAATGCGCAGCCGCCCTTGTGGGAGAAGGTTTTGAAGTGGTCGAGCTGGACGCTGGTCCCGACCTCTATGCGCGCCTTTTGGACATTAAACCGGATGTAGTTTTCAACGCCCTGCATGGTCGTTGGGGCGAGGATGGCTGCGTGCAGGGGCTGCTGGAGTGGATGCGTATTCCATATACGCATTCCGGCGTGCTGGCCTCGGCGCTGGCCATGGACAAGCAACGCAGCAAGGAAATCTACCAGACCGAAGGTCTGCCGATCGTGCCCAGCGTGATCGTCCCGAAGGTTGAGGTGGTCGAGGTCCACGTGATGGAGCCGCCTTACGTGGCAAAGCCTAACAACGAAGGCTCCAGCGTTGGTATCTATATCGTGCATGAAAACGCCAACGGACCGCCGCAGCTGGATGAGGCGATGCCCGATCTGGTGATGGTCGAGAAATATGTGGCGGGCCGTGAGCTGACCGTGACCGTGATGGACGACCGCCCGCTGACCGTGACCGAGATCATGACCGATGGCGGCTGGTACGATTATGACGCCAAATATAAACCCGGCGGTTCGTGGCATGTCCTGCCCGCCGAGATTCCGCAGGATATTTTCGACCGCTGCATGGAATATGCGGTGCGCGCGCACAACGCCCTGGGATGCAAAGGTGTGACGCGCACGGATTTTCGCTGGGATGATCGCGATGGCGTGGATGGGCTTTTCCTGTTGGAAACGAATACCCAGCCCGGCATGACACCGACTTCTCTGGTGCCTGAACAGGCCGCGTTGATCGGCATGACGTTTGGGCAGTTGTGCGCATGGATGGTGGAGGGCGCCTCATGCGACCGCTGACCGCCACCCGCGCGCCGGTGATCCACCGACCCAAAGCTGTTGCGGGCCCTGATGCAGATTTCGCCGCTGCCCCAAGACCTGAACCCAAGGCCGAGCCCAAGCTGCGTCTGCGCGGCGCACGGATGTTCGGTCGTGACAGGCAGTCCGATCCCGCCCCTTCACGCCTTAGCTACCGTTTTCAGCGCTGGATGCTCACCCCCGGCATCCGGCGCGGGCTGAAGATCGGCCTGCCGGTTCTGGCGGTTGTTGGCCTGATCGGTGGGTATTTTGCCTCGGAAGAGCGGCGCGATGCGGTCGCGGCTTACATCGCCGACATTAAGACCTCGATCCAGGAACGCCCCGAGTTCATGGTCAATCTGATGGCCATCGACGGTGCAGGGACCGCCTTGTCGGAAGACATCCGCGAGGTTGTGCCGCTCGATTTCCCGCTTAGCTCGTGGGATTTGGATGCCGAGCAAATCCGCGACACCATCACCGGTCTTGATCCAGTGAAATCAGCCACTGTGCGTATCCGGCCAGGAGGCATCCTGCAGGTAGATGTGGTCGAGCGACAGCCGATTATCGTCTGGCGCACCCGCAACGGGGTTGAGCTGCTGGATGAAACGGGCGCACATGTGGATCGTGTTGCGGCGCGGTCTCATCACGCGAACCTGCCACTGATTGCGGGCAAAGGGGCGGACATGCATGTGCCCGAAGCGCTGCAGATCCTGACCACCGCCCGCAGCCTGGGCGAGCGGGTACGCGGTCTGGTGCGTGTTGGTGAGCGGCGCTGGGATCTGGTTCTGGACCGCAACCAGCGCATCATGTTGCCAACCGAACGCCCCGCGCGCGCATTGGAGCGCGTACTGGCGGTGAACGAAGTGCAGGACCTTCTGGAACGCGATGTGGCTGTGGTTGATATGCGCCTCGGCCAACGGCCGACCATCCGAATGAACAAAACGGCCAGCGAAGACTGGTGGAATACAAAAGTAGATGTGAGTAGCGGGCAGTAACGAAAATGATGACCGATCTTTATCAGTCCCAACGGGCCATGAGGCAGATGCGCCGACAGGCGATGCAACGCGGCGTTGTCGCCATTCTGGACGTGGGCAGTTCCAAAATCGCGTGCCTTGTCCTGCGGTTCGATGGCACCGGGCGCTTATCCGACGACAATTCGATTGGCTCCATGGCCGGTCAAACCGGGTTCCGAGTCATTGGGGCCGCGACCACCCGCTCGCGTGGGGTGCAGTTCGGCGAAGTCACCGCGATGCAGGAAACCGAACGTGCCATCCGTACGGCGCTGCAAGCGGCGCAGAAAATGGCTGATATCCGCGTGGATCACGTTATTGCGTCGTTCTCTGGGGCCAATCCGCGCTCCTACGGTCTGGACGCGCAGGTCGATCTGGAAGGCCAGTTGGTAACCGAGGCCGAGGTTGGCCGTGTCCTGAACGCCTGCGACGTGCCCGATTACGGCGAAGGGCGTGAGGTACTGCACGCCCAACCGGTGAACTTTGCGCTCGACAACCGTTCGGGTCTGATTGACCCGCGTGGCCAGTTGGGTCAGTCGCTGGCCGTAGACATGCACATGCTCACCGTTGATGCAGTGGCGATCCAAAACATCGTTCGCTGCATCAAGCGCTGCGATCTGGAACTGGCGGGAATTGCGAACTCGGCCTATGTTTCGGGCATCTCTGCGCTGGTCGAGGACGAACAGGAACTGGGTGCGGCTTGTATCGACATGGGTGGCGGCACGACAAGCATTTCGATTTTTATGAAGAAACACATGATCTATGCCGATTGCGTGCGCATGGGTGGGGATCACGTGACCAGCGATATTTCCATGGGCCTCGGCGTGCCCGCAGCGGTGGCCGAACGGATCAAGACATTCAACGGCGGCGTCCACGCCACTGGTGCCGATGACCGCGACTTGATCGACATCGGCGGTGATACCGGCGATTGGGAGCACGACCGCCGGACCGTCAGTCGCGCCGAACTGATCGGCATCATGCGTCCGCGTGTCGAGGAAATCCTTGAAGAGGTTCGCACTCGCCTGGATGCTGCTGGGTTTGATCACCTGCCCAGCCAGCAGATCGTTCTGACCGGTGGAGGCAGTCAAATCATGGGGCTTGATGGGTTAGCCAGCCGTATTCTGGGTCAACGTGTTCGATTGGGTCGTCCGCTACGCGTCCACGGTCTGCCGCAATCCGCGACCGGTCCGGGATTCTCATCGGCGGTGGGGCTCAGCCTGTTTGCGGCACATCCGCAGGATGAATGGTGGGACTTCGAAATCCCCGTCGACACCTACGCCGCGCGCCCGTTCAAGCGTGCCGTGCGCTGGTTCCGTGACAATTGGTGAATTCTTGCGGTGGGCAGTCCTAGGTGCAGCCTGTTGGCCCGCCGTTACCTCGGCCCAAACCCTGATCCCTCCCGAGGCGTTTTTGGACGCTGTGGTCGGTAAAACCATCACTTTTCACGAAATCCGCAGCGGTATGCTGGTCGGAACCGAGGAGTTTCTCAGCCCAAACCTCTCGGTTTGGCGGATGGAAGGGCGGGGCTGCGTTTACGGCCAAATCACCACGCCTAACGGTCAGATATGCTTTCTTTATGACGATGCGCCCGATGGGCTGCCAGTCTGCTGGTGGCCCTTCTTGCACAATGATCGTCTGATGGTCCGCTTGGCCAGATTTGTCGGCAGCGAAACGCAAGAGGTCCGCAGTATTACGCAGGACAGTCTGAACTGCCCAAGTGTCCCGGTGGGCTAAAGAAATCGGTTGCGGCGTAGATCGATTTCCCGCAATATGAAGCCAGGGCCCGGCAGAGGCCCAGCGGCAGGACATTGAGCAGTTTTCCGCGACCAGAACAAGTGATCAGCCGATTATCGCACCCCCGTCAGGCGGGTGGGGTCTGTCGGTGCGTAGTGCTGCATTAATCTTCTGTCGCAACATGTGGCGCTAACAGCGAAATGCGGCTGTTTGTTGCCTTATTTCTTCCATATTTTGTGGTTTCCTGCGATTTTTCTGGTGACGTTTAGGAAATGAAACGATAAAATCATCTGTGGATAGGTCAGAAAAAACCGCATTTTGCGGCAACATAAAAACAGGCGGACAGAGCATGACATTAAATCTTTCGATGCCCGGGCACGATGAACTGAAGCCTCGGATTACCGTATTTGGCGTTGGTGGGGCAGGTGGCAACGCTGTCGACAACATGATTGAAAAACAGTTGGACGGTGTTGAGTTCGTCGTTGCCAACACCGATGCGCAAGCACTGCAGCAAAGCCGCTCGTCGGCGCGAGTGCAGCTTGGTGTCAAAGTCACCGAAGGGCTGGGTGCAGGCGCACGCCCCACGGTGGGTGCCGCAGCTGCCGAAGAAAGCATCGAACAGATCGTCGACCATCTGGCAGGCGCTCACATGTGCTTTATCACCGCTGGCATGGGCGGTGGCACCGGCACGGGTGCGGCTCCGATCATCGCGCAAGCAGCGCGAGAGCTCGGTGTGCTGACTGTTGGTGTTGTGACCAAACCCTTCCAATTCGAAGGGGCCAAGCGGATGCGTCAGGCCGAGGATGGTGTGGATGCGCTGCAAAGGGTAGTCGACACGCTGATCATCATCCCGAACCAGAACCTGTTCCGTCTGGCCAATGAAAAGACCACGTTTACCGAGGCGTTTTCGATGGCCGACGATGTGCTGTATCAAGGCGTCAAAGGCGTGACTGACCTGATGGTACGCCCGGGCCTGATTAACCTCGACTTTGCAGATGTTCGTGCAGTGATGGACGAGATGGGCAAGGCGATGATGGGCACCGGCGAAGCTACCGGCGAAGATCGCGCCATTCAGGCCGCAGAAAAGGCCATCGCCAACCCGCTGCTGGACGAAATCAGCCTCAAAGGGGCCAAGGGCGTACTGATTAACATCACCGGTAGCCACGACCTGACCCTGTTCGAACTGGACGAGGCCGCCAACCGTATCCGTGAGGAAGTGGACCCCGAGGCCAATATCATCGTCGGTTCGACCCTCGATACCGAGATAGAAGGCGGAATGCGTGTCTCGGTCGTCGCTACCGGCATCGACGCCAGCGAGAAAACTGACGATGTGCCGGTCGCGCGCCGCTCGATGTCGGCGCCGCTGACCCGGACCGTATCGGCGGAAGAGGCAGAACTGGAACAGGTTGCTATTGCCGAAACTCCGGCTGCTGCTGAGGAAAACATCGCTCCGACGTTGTTCGAGTCGATTGAGGATGTCGAACTGAACGAGGGCTGGCACGAAGAACAGCCTGCCGCCGCACAGCAGGATGACGGTCTGCCGCCCCCTGCTTACCAGCCGCAGGTCGCTCAGTTCGAGCCCCAGCCCGAAGTTGAAGAAACCGCTGAATCCTACGCCGCCCCGCATGCCTCGACCCCCGGGACACCATCGCCCGAGGCGATGCAGCGACTGCAGGCAGCTGTTCAGAAGGTGCCTTCAAACCGGCTGCGTCCGGCGCCCGAGGCCCCCCGCGAACCAGCCCCCCAGCCGCAGCAGTCCGGCGAAGATCGCCCCCGGTTTGGTTTCAACCGGCTGATCGACCGCATGACTGGTCACGCCGCTGATACGCCGGCGCAAGCAGTGCGCCAGCAGCCGGCGATGCGCTCAGTTGACGCTACGGCACCTGCGCAGGAAGAAAGTGATCCGGATCAGGACCGCATCGAAATTCCTGCATTCCTACGGCGTCAGGCCAACTGATCGCGGTAACAAAATCACCCAGAAGGGCCGCCATCGTGCAGCCCTTTTTTATTGAATCACAAGGTGTTGAGTCCGTGTAAGCAGGGATTTGCCGATGTGTCACATTCATGTTTCATTCGGTTGCAAAGAGTGAGTTGAGCCTTGACGCCCCCTTCCTTAGGTGAGGTGCAACACAGCCCCGGATAGGCTGGACACAATTCACTGAGGCTCACATTGCAACATACGCTCAAATCTTCGGTCACGTTTACAGGCGTCGGGCTGCATAGCGGCAAGCCTGCGACGATGGTCCTGAAGCCAGCGGCAGCTGGTCATGGGATCTGGTTCAAGCGGACTGATATTGAGCTGGGCAATGCACTGATCCCGGCAATCTATGACATTGTCGAGCGTACTCCTCTGTGCACCCGCCTGGTCAATGACGCAAATGTGTCGGTTTCGACCGTCGAACACATCATGGCCGCGCTGGCCGGTTGTGGAATCCACAATGCGCTGATCGAGATTGATGGCCCCGAGGTTCCGATCATGGATGGCTCATCGGTTGCGTTCGTTCAGGGTATCATGGTCAGAGGTGTACGTCGCCAGGCCAGCCCCGTTCTGGCCTACGAAGTGGTCAAACCTGTTTCCGTCGAACGCGAAGGTGCAACGGCCTCGATCGCTCCTGCTGAAGGGTTGGAGATCGAATTCCATATCGATTTCGAGGATGACGCTATTGGCAGCCAGACCAAGGTTCTGGACATGCGCAATGGTTCATTCGCGCGTGAACTCTGTGACAGCCGCACCTTCTGCCGCCGCACCGACGTTGAAGCGATGCGCGAAAACGGATTGGCTTTGGGCGGTACGCTGGACAATGCCGTTGTCGTACAGGGCGACGAAGTTCTGACCCCGGGTGGTTTCCGTCACGAAGATGAAGCTGTTCGCCACAAAATGTTGGATGCTCTGGGGGATCTCTATCTGGCAGGGGGACCGATTCTCGGGCGCTTTGTTGGCGAGAAGTCGGGTCATTCGATGACCAACACCCTGTTGCGCAAGCTGTTTGAAACGCCCGGTGCTGTACGTCCGATCCTATGTACCCCCGAACAAGCTGCGCGTTTGCCCGGTCAGGGCCTTGTTCGCAGCGAAATCCCGCAGGTTGCGTGATCCGATCAACTCTGGCGACATTTGCGTCACGAGGGTGGATAAGGCGTTTTGCACCGGAATTTTATGTGCTAGACCGATGCCCGATAAGGGATAAATCCCGCTAAGTAGAACGACAAGGATGGGCGGAATGGTTGGCACCAAAGCGGCAGTCAGAATCGCAGGCGCGTTTCTTCTGGCAGCAACTTTGACGGCATGCGGCAATGCCGGTGGCCTGTTTGGGAACAAGGGTGCGGATCGCAGCCAGAACCTCGAAGGCTTTACACCCGAACAGATTTACACGCGCGGTGAATACGAGCTGTCGCAGAATCGCTCGGACGATGCGGCTTGGTATTTCTCAGAGGTCGAGCGCTTGTACCCCTATTCCGACTGGGCAAAGCGCGCGCTGATCATGCAGGCGTTTTCGTTTCACTCTGATCAGAACTACGAAGAAAGCCGTGCTGCTGCGCAACGGTACATCGATTTCTATCCTACGGATGAAGATGCCGCCTATGCGCAGTACCTACTGGCGCTCAGCTACTATGATCAGATCGACGAAGTAGGCCGTGACCAGGGCCTGACTTTTCAGGCGCTGCAATCCCTGCGTACTGTGATCGAAGTTTATCCCGACAGTGAGTACGCCTCGTCAGCCGTCCTGAAATTCGATCTGGCCTTTGACCATCTGGCGGCCAAAGAGATGGAGATCGGACGCTACTACCTGCGTCAGGACCACTTCACCGCTGCGATCAACCGTTTCCGCGTTGTGGTCGAGGATTTCCAGACCACCTCGCATACGGCCGAAGCGCTCTATCGTCTGATCGAGGGGTATCTGGCGCTGGGTCTGGTCGATGAGGCGCAGTCTGCAGGTGCGATACTGGGTTACAACTACCAGTCTTCGGAATGGTATGATGCGGGCTATGCTCTGCTGACATCGCGTGGGCTTGATCTTAAGAGCCGCGGCAACAACTGGCTCAACACGATCTACCGCCAGACCATCAAGGGTGAGTGGTTGTAACCGCCATGGCTAAAGGCTTGGGACGCTAAAGACCCGATGCTGCGCGCCCTTGATATCCGCGACATGCTGATCATTGATCGGCTGGAATTGACGTTCCAGCCGGGCCTGAATGCGTTGACAGGTGAAACCGGCGCGGGGAAATCAATTCTTCTGGATTCGCTTGGTTTCGTATTGGGTTGGCGCGGGCGTGCCGAATTGGTTCGCCAGGGCGCCGCACAGGGCGAGGTAGTGGCCGAATTCGAATTACCCGAAGGCCACCCTGCTCATGCCGTCTTGGCCGAAGCTGGTTTGCCCGGCGGCGAGGAACTGATCCTGCGCCGGGTCAACACGGCTGAGGGGCGAAAGACCGCTTGGGTGAACGATCGTCGTTGCTCGGGCGAAGTATTGCGGGCTTTGTCGGAAACCCTGATCGAGTTGCACGGTCAGCACGATGACCGGGGTCTGCTGAACCCGCGCGGCCATCGGGCGATGTTGGATTCTTATGCCGGGGCAGGCGATCAGCTGGTCGCCGTGCGTTCTGCCTGGGGCCAGATGTCCACCGCACGCAAAGCACTGGCCGCAACAGTGGCTGCGCTTGAAACCATGCGCGCCGAGGAGGAATTTCTGCGCCATTCCGTGGCCGAGCTGGATCAGCTTGACCCGCAGCCGGGCGAGGATGCCGATCTCGACGCCCGCCGCCGAATGATGCAGGGGGCTGAGCGTATCCGCGACGACGTGGCCCGTGCTTTTGCCTTGTTGGGCGGTGACGGGGCAGAAGGCGCGATGGCCGATGCGGTCCGCTGGCTCGAAGGCGTGTCGGACAATGCGGGTGGTCAGTTGGAACAGCCGATTGCTGCACTCGGCCGTGCCCTGATCGAACTGGGAGAAGCACAAGACGGCGTAAACACTTGCCTGCAAGCGCTTGATTTCAACCCGGCTGAACTCGAACAGACCGAAGAACGCCTGTTTGCCATCCGAGCGCTGGCCCGCAAGCATGACGTCGCTCCCGATGATCTGAGCTCCTTCGCCCAAACGCTGCGCGACAGGCTAAGCAAGCTTGATGCTGGCGATGCCGATCTTTCGGACAAGCGCGCTAGCGTGGATGCCGCGCAGGCCACTTATGACAATGCTGCAGCTGCGCTCAGCATTATGCGACATTCGGCGGCCAAAGCACTGGACAGCGCGGTCATGGCCGAACTTGCGCCGCTGAAAATGGAACGTGCCTTGTTCCGATCCGAAATCACACCCTCTGATCCCGGACCCGAAGGCACCGACGCTGTAGCGTTCACTGTGGCCACCAACCCCGGCGCGCCCTCAGGACCGTTAAACAAGATCGCCTCGGGCGGTGAGCTCAGTCGGTTTCTTCTGGCACTCAAGGTTTGCCTGACCGGAGATGACAGCGCCCGCACGATGATCTTTGACGAGATCGATCGCGGTGTTGGTGGTGCCACCGCCGATGCGGTTGGCCGCCGTCTGGCCGCGCTGGCGCAAGGCGGGCAGGTTCTGGTCGTGACCCATTCACCACAGGTGGCCGCACGTGCTGCGCATCATTGGCGCGTGAAGAAACAGGTAACCGGCGATCAGACGCTGTCGACCGTGATCCCACTGGCCGACCTTGACCGGGTAGATGAGATCGCCCGCATGGTCGCAGGCGATACCATCACAGACGAGGCTCGTGCGGCAGCCCGTGCCCTGTTGGATGCATAACGCGCATTCTGTAAACATCTTGTCGTGAACCGACTTTTCTCAGGCCGCTGCGTGGCTTACTAAGGGTCAGGCGACCACCCAACCGAGGGCCAATGACCCAATCCACCCGCACCGTGCTGCGCAATCAGCTCCATCAAGCCCTCTCGGCGCTGCGGGATGCTTGGCGGGTATTACGCCACCGGGGGCCAAGTCAGATTCAGTTCTGGTTCATCGCTCTGGTTATCGGGATCGCCGCAGGTTTCATGGCACTTGGATTCCGCATGGCCATCTCGTCCCTGCAGGCCTACCTCTACAGCACCGACAATGTACTTTTTCTTCACAGCCATGCAGAAAAGTTGCATTGGCTCTGGATCTTCCTCACCCCCGTGATCGGAGGGTTGGTCGTTGGGATCATCCTGAACAAGTATACCGATGATGGCCGCGTGCGTTCGGTCGCGGATGTGATCGAAGGCTCTGCCATTACTGATGGCCGGGTTGAGAAAAAGGCCGGAATCGCCTCGTTCGCCGCATCACTCATTACGCTCAGTTCCGGCGGATCTACGGGGCGTGAAGGACCTGTCGTACACATGGCCGGGGTCATCTCGACATGGGTCAGTGACCGCATCCATGCCGACGGGATTACAGGGCGCGACCTGTTGGGCTGTGCAGTGGCCGCTGCGGTTTCTGCCAGTTTCAACGCCCCTATCGCCGGAGCTTTGTTCGCGCTCGAGGTCGTATTGCGCCATTTCGCCGTGCACGCCTTTGCACCCATCGTCATCGCGTCGGTGGCCGGCACCGTTATCAACCGGCTCGCTTATGGTGACGTGACCGAATTCACACTGGAAACGCCCGGTTCGCTGCAATTCTACGTCGAATTGCCGGCCTTTCTCATCCTCGGCCTGATCTGCGGGTTGGTGTCGCTGTTGCTGATGCGCTCGATCTTCTTCGCCGAAGATATCGGCACCCATATCCAGAACCGCCTGTCCCTGCCACGCTGGCTGCGCCCGGGCGTGTCGGGGGCGATGCTGGGCCTGTTGGCGATCTGGTTCCCTCATATCATTGGCGTCGGGTACGAGACCACGATCCGTGCCCTGACCGGAGACCTCTTGCTGACCACTGCCATTTTGTTTGCGGTCATGAAAACCGTCGCTGTGGCAATCACCATGGGCGGGCGCATGGGCGGTGGCGTATTTTCACCATCGTTGATGATCGGAGCATTGACCGGATTGGCCTTTGGCCTGATTGCCACCGGATTGCTGCCGGATGTGTCTGGCACTCACACGCTTTATGCCTTTGCCGGAATGGGAGCTGTGGCGGCGGCGGTGTTGGGCGCGCCGATCTCGACCACGCTGATCGTTTTTGAGTTGACTGGAGACTGGCAGATCGGCCTAGCCGTGATGGTCTCGGTCTCGATGTCCACCGCGTTGGCCTCGCGACTGGTAGACCGGTCATTCTTCCTGACTCAGCTGGAGCGTCGCAATGTGCATCTGGCCGCCGGACCACAGGCCTATCTGCTTGCCATGCTGCGCACAGGCGCGGTTATGCGGCCTTTGGGCGACGCGCGATCAATCACCAGAGACGAAGCGATGGCGCTGATCGAACAGGGTCTCTGTGTCAAGGCCAGCGCCACGCTTGAGGCCGCGATGCCCTATTTCGACCGAGACGATATCCCCTGCATTCCAGTGGTGATCATCGACAAGGAAGGGTGTGAGAATCCTGTTGGCGCGCTTTATCACATCGACGCACTCAAGGCCTATAACCGGGCGTTGGCCGCAACGGCGGCTGAGGAGCATTCCTGATCACCCGCCATAGACGCTGGCTGCATCACCCAGATAGTTGTCCCAGGCAAACCAGTAAGAAATATGCCCGGCCACCCGCGGCAACTGAGTGCCGTCCGGGGCCACCAGTGCCTCTTCGGTTATGGTCCATTTGTTGCCTGCCTCGTCCAGCAACACGCCATCCGTGGTCGTGCGAAACTGGTGCGCGCCGCGCTCATAGGCGCGCACACTGCGTTTGTCCGGATCGCCCATCAGCATCAGCGCCCGCCCACCAATCGCGTCATTGATCACCGGCTTGCCTTTGAAAGCCGCCAACGGCCACGCCCTTGCTGCGCCGAATTGGCGCACGGCAAACACGTAATCCTTCTGTCGAAACTTGGATTGATCCACCAGGACCGGAAACATCAAATTGGGTGAGGCAAAATACTCGCGATACACAACACCCGATCCATAGTTCCTCCGATATCCTGTTTTCAGCGACAGGACCCTGGTGTCGGGATGGGACTTCTTCCAGGTGTCCCACCTCGTGATCACTACAGGGTGCTGCTTAAGCTCGATCCCGCTGCTGGCCAGAGGGCCAACAACCGGCTTGCCCGTATATTGGTTCCACAGCGATTGGGTCTCACGATCAAACATCAGCTTGTTCGACCGATACAGGAATCCGGAAGATCCAAACACAAACGGTTTCTGCCGCCCCGCCACCTGTGTTTCGAATAAAATCCCCGAACCGCAGAGCGTGCAGTAGGCGAGCGCCACCGGAACGCCTCCGATCACCTCGTTGAACATCTCGTGCCACCCCATGATCCGCAGAGGATAGGCGCGCTCGTCCCCATTGATCGCAACCCCAAAGACCAGATCATCGTCTTTCAGATAATCCGCTCGTGCCGCCGATATTAGTTCAGGGTTGTCCAATGACGGGATGCCGTCCTTGGTAACACCACCCCAGCTGATCTCTTCAAACCGGATCTTCATCCTGTCGCGCTGCAGGTATTCGGGGCGCAAAAACACGTCGAAGTTCTGATCGATGCCCAACAGAACCTCGCGTTTGAATGGCACCAGCGACGGGTGCGGTATGATCTGGGGGTTCCGTTCTTGCCACAGCATCCACTCAAACCAGTCAGTGCCATGTCGCACTCCGGTCAGCGTTTCCATCACCTTGGCTATGTCATGCTCTCGCGACCGGCCATATCGCATCCCAGTCAGAAGCGCGGGTACTACGTCCGGATTGCCGCGTTCAACCAGATAGGTCATCCCGGCCTCGAAATCGGTTCGCCCCCCGTACAGGGTAGAACGGACAGCCTCATAAACCGGGTCGTCCTGCGCCCAGAGCGCGGTCGGCGCGATCGCTCCCACTCCCAGCAGGCTGGCAAAGCTGCGACGTGTGATCGACATGGCGTCCTCCGATTGGGTCCATGTTCAATTCTGCCCTTAATGCTGCTCACATTCACGCAACACTCGCGTGAGCAGGCCATATTCATGTAATAGCAATCAGGGCATCTCGACATTGGGACGGTCCGTGCACATGATGATCCAGCGATTGATGGCATCGACTGCGACAGCAGCAATGAAAGGGAAATTCTCATGCAGGATCATGGATATGAGGCAGGGCGTCTGAATCTGCCCTTTGTCGGAATCTCAACCTTCGCGAAATCTCCCTACGTTGAAAATTGGAACGAAATCGATGCCGACGTTGCAATTCTGGGGGCACCGTTTGACTTTGGTACCCAGTGGCGGCCGGGCGCGCGGTTCGGGCCGCGGGCTGTGCGTGAGGCTTCGACGCTGTTCAGTTTTGGTCATGCCGGGGCCTATGATCACGAGGATGACGCGACCTATCTTGATAGCTCGGTGCAGATGGTTGATCTTGGGGATGCGGATATCATCCACACCAGGACTGACGAGAGTCACGCCAACATCGCTCTGGGGGTGGGCAAGATTCTGCAGGCGGGGGCTTTGCCTGTGACTATCGGCGGGGATCATTCGATCAATATCCCCTGCATCAATGCGTTTGCCGAGGATTGTGCACAGAACGGGCCAATCCATGTTGTTCAGATCGATGCGCATTTGGATTTCGTAGATGAGCGCCACGGGGTGACCACAGGGCACGGCAATCCGATGCGACGTGCGATTGAAAAAGATTATGTCTCGGGCATGACGCAGCTGGGCATTCGTAATGTCTCATCCACCGCGAAGGAGGGGTACGAAGACGCCCGTGCGCGTGGCTCGGATATTCTCTCGGTGCGGCAGGTGCGTAAGCTGGGAACCGAGGCGGTGCTGGCGCGTATCCCGGAAGGGGTGCGGTATTATGTGACGATTGATATCGATGCCTTCTGTCCCTCGATCGCCTCAGGCACGGGAACGCCCAGCCATGGCGGGTTTCAGTACTATGATGTGCTGGAGATCTTGCAGGGATTGGCCAAACGCGGAGACGTGGTGGGCATCGATTTGGTCGAAGTCGCGCCTGCTTACGATCCGACTGAGAGCACTCAGGTTCTGGCCGCGCAGCTGTTGCTGAACTTTCTAGGCTTCATCTTTCACGAACGCGCCCAGCAGTAAAAAGGTGGGGCCAGAAGCCCCACCCATTGTGCTATGCACCGATGATGTTGTGTCCGGGGCCATAGGGGAAACCGGTGATGTTCTCGGCGCCATCTTCACCGACCACAAGGATGTCATGTTCACGATACCCCCCCGCGCCGGGCTGGCCTTCGGGGATCCACAGCATTGGCTCGATGGATACGACCATGCCGGGTTCCAGCACCGTGTCGATATCTTCGCGCAACTCTAGCCCGGCCTCTCGACCGTAATAGTGGCTAAGAATACCGAAGGAGTGGCCATAGCCGAAGGACCGGTATTGCAGCAGGCCTTCATCGGCGAAGAACCGGTTGATCTCGGCGGTGATGCCCGAGCAGGTCGCGCCGGGTTTGATCAGGCTCAGGCCCAGTTCGTGCGCGGCGACGTTGGCCTTCCACATGCGCAGGCTGTCTGCATCTGGCTCACCCAGAAACAGAGTGCGTTCCAGCGCGGTGTAATAGCCCGATATCATCGGGAAGGTGTTCAGCGACAGGATATCGCCCTTTTGCAGCGCGCGCTTGGTGACCGGGTTATGTGCGCCGTCGGTGTTGAGACCCGACTGGAACCAAACCCATGTGTCGCGGTATTCGGCCTCCGGGTAGGCGCGGGCGATCTCGGCCTCCATCGCGTCGCGTCCCGCCATGGCGATCTCAATCTCGGTCGCGCCTTCGCGGATTGCGGCGTGGATCGCGGCCCCGCCTACGTCAGCGGTGCGCGCGCCGCCTTTGATCAGCGCGATCTCTTCAGCTGACTTGATCATACGCGCAGCCATAGTGTCGGGGGCGATGTCGATCAGTTCCGGGGCGCCCAGCATGGACATCGCGGTGTCGCGTGTGACCAATGTCATGTGATCGCCTTCAATGCCGACCCGCTTGGCGTCACCGATCAGGTTGGCCACCGCGCGCCAGTAGTTGTCGCGCTTCCAGTCGGTGTAGATGACGTTATCTTCGACCGAACGGCGCCACGGCTGACCCGCGTCGATATTTGCGGAAACCGTGGTGCAGGCATTCTGCGTCACTACGCACCCATAGGGGCGGCCAAAGGCGCAATACAGAAAGCCGGAATAATAGGCGATGTTCTGCATCGAGGTCAGCAGAACGACCGGGATATCCCGTGCCGCCATGATCGTGCGCAGTTTGCCCAGTCGGCGTTCATATTCACCCTTGCTGAAGGGCAGGGGCGCTTTGTCGCCGTTATGGCAGGTAAAAAATTCGGGGCGTTTGGTTGTGTCTGTCATCACAGGTTCTCTCATCTATGCCGGGCGGCAATACCCGGCCACATGTCCCGGCGTTCAGGACAGGTGGTCTCGGGATCCGAGAGCCGATCACCCCCGATGATGCCGCGACGCCATCGCGGCTGAGGTGAACGGGTGAATCGTTAAATCAGGTGTGGGCCTTCGTCAAGCCGGAGAAAGCCCTCGCAAACGCTCGGACCGGCGGCGCAGCAGTTCGACCGTGGTCAGCAGCGCGATCGACAGGACCACAAGGATGGTTGCAACCGCCAGAATTGTCGGGCTGATCTGTTCCCGCAGGCCGGTGAACATCTGCCAAGGCAGCGTTTTCTGGCTGGCCGAACCTACGAACAGCACCACAACCACCTCGTCGAACGAGGTGATGAAGGCGAACAAGCCACCCGAGATCACGCCGGGCAGGATCAGGGGCATCTGGATCTTGAAGAACGTCCGCACCGGGCCCGCGCCCATATTCGCCGCCGCCCGCGTCAGCGAGCGATCAAAACCCACCAGCGTTGCGGTCACGGTGATGATGACGAACGGAATGCCCAGAACGGCGTGGGCAAGGACAACTTTCACATAACCCACAAAGTTCTTGTTCATACCCAACGTGCCTTCGAGGAAGCGACCGATATCGCTGTAGAAGAAGAACATGCCAGTCGCCGAAATGATCAGCGGCACGATCATTGGCGAGATCAGGATGCCCATGATGGCGCGGCGACCGGGAACGTGGCTCTGGCTGAGTCCGATGGCTGCCAGCGTACCAAGCGAGACTGAGATGATTGTCGCAATCGGGGCGATGATCAGCGAGTTCTTGAAGCTGCGCTGCCATTCATTGTTGGTGAAGAAATCGCGATAGTGCTTCAGTGAGAATCCTTCGGGATCCAGTCGCAACATCTCGGGCGTAAAGGTAAAGAAATCCTGCGCGTTGAACGACAGCGGCAGGACTACGAGGATCGGTGTGATCAGGAAGACGAAGATGGCCCCGCAGATAACTCGGAACAGATAGTGATAGAACACCTGTTTCGGAGTCAGATAGCTGAGTAATTTGCGGCGATATCTGCCCTCATAAAGCCAATAGATGAAGAAGATAAAAAACCAACCGCCCAACAGGCCCAAAACGCCACCCATCGGACCTGACATCAGGAAGCCGATGATGCCAAAGCCCAGGATGTTGATCCAGCGCGCCAGTTTTTCGTTCTTCAAAACGTTGATGTAGACCCAGGCCAGCCCGGCGATAAGCACCGCTCCTGCTAAGATGCCCAACAAGATTGAGCCGTTGCCCGCGCCGACAAAGATGCCGGCGAAAGCGCCTGCCAAGGCAACGCTGGGCAGAACCATGGACATGGGTTTGCGGGATATCGGTGTAAGTGCAGCCATGTCGATTATCCCAACTTCACGTTATCAATGCCCACGATCTTGTCGTAGACCCAGTAGAGCAACATTACGACACCCAGCAGAATTGTGCCCAAGGCCGCAGCCAGTCCCCAGTTCAGCGAGGACGAGATGTGATAGGCAATCCGGTTCGAGATGAAGACACCCTTGGTGCCGCCCACAATTTCAGGTGTGATGTAGTAGCCAATCGACAGGATGAACACGAGGATTGACCCCGCGCCGATGCCCGGAATGGATTGCGGGAAGTAGATGCGCCAGAACGTCGTCCAGTTGGTTGCGCCCATGGATTTCGCGGCCCGCGTATAGGTTGGCGGAATGGTCTGCATCACCGAATACATCGGCAGGATCATGAATGGCAGCAGGATATGCGTCATCGCGGTGATCGTGCCGATCTGATTGTTGATGATCACCAGCCGCGCATCGTCGGCCACCAGCCCAAGCCAGACCAGCGTTTCGTTGATCACGCCCTGTTGTTGGAGCATTACTTTCCACGCCGACGTGCGGACCAGCAGTGAGGTCCAGAAAGGCAACAGCACAAGGATCATCAGCAGGTTTGACACACGCATCGGCAAGGTCGCCAGCAGGTAGCTGACCGGATAGGCCAACAGGATGCAGGCCCCGGTGATTACCAGTGACATGAACAATGTACGACCGAACAGTTTGATCAGGATCTGTTTGTCTTCGGGCTGCGATTGCGCGCCTTCAGGGGTGCGGCGCATGTCCACGGCGTTCAAGAAATAGCCATTGGTCACTGCAGGCGAGTGAGTCTTGATCACCGCCCAGGTGTTCGGCTTGCCCCAGCCTTCGTGGATTTCGATCAACTGTTCCTTGAAAGGGCCGTCTGTTTCGGGGTCCAGCTTCTTGAGCTTTCGCCCTGACTTTCGGAACAACGAAGACATACCGGTTTCTTCATAATTCAGACGCGAGCCAAGGCGAGTGTGTTCTTTGTTATCGATGGCAACGACCATATCGCGAACGAATGCATCGTACACCGCTTCATCCGGCAGCTCACCACTTTGGGAGTCCCAGCTTTGTAACGCTTCCACCGTGAGCGGAAGGGTATCCGACACCATGCTGTTTTCGACCGATCGGAACAGCATCGACGCAATCGGCACGATAAAGGAAAACATGACGAAAAGCAGAAGCGGAGCAACGAGCATCAATGCCCGCAACTTCTGCCGCCGCAGTGAACGTGCCAGAGATTGCTTGAGCGGCGTTCCGTCCGCTGCCAGCATCGGTCCCGCATTTTGGCTTGCGTCAGTCATCTGTGCCCCTTGGTTCAGCTTGGGTCTGGGGGCGGCGCACCGCCCCCGACTGTTTCATGAAATCAAAAGCTTATTGCGCCAGCCATGCCTGGAACTTGGCTTCGATATCGTCGCGATAGTCAGCCCAGAACTCGTAGTTATACAGGAACGTGTTCTTGGCATTTTCAGGATCGGTCGGCATGTGCGGCGCCATGTCGATACCCAGGTCGGCATGCTGACCCACCAGCGGAGCCGAAGAGGCACGGGCCGGACCGTACGAGATGTACTTGGCCTGATCCGCCAGACGCTGGGTGTCGGTTGCGAACATGATGTAGTCCAGCGCGCGCTGTTGACGCTCTTCGCTCAGACCGGCAGGAATGATCCAGCCGTCCAGGTCAAAGATCTGTGCGTCCCACAGCATGGCAACAGGCTGCTTCTGCTCTTCAATCACGCTGAACAGACGACCGTTATAGGTCGAGCCCATGATGATCTCGCCATCGGCCAGAAGCTGCGGCGTGTCCGCACCGGCAGACCACCAGACAACGTTGTCCTTGATGGTGCCCAGTTTTGCCAACGCCTGATCCTGACCTTCAGGGGTGGCCAGAACGTCATAAACGTCATCTTTCGCAACGCCATCACAGATCAGAGCCCATTCCATGTTGTTGATCGCGCGCTTTTCAAGCGAACGCTTGCCCGGATAGGTTTCCAGATCAAACACGGCACAAACATCGCTGGGCGGTGTGTCACCGACCAGATCGGTGCGATAGCCGAACGTGGTCGAATACACGATCTGCGGGATAAAACAGTCGCTGACCAGCAGGTCACCGAAATCATCCGCAGCAGAGGTGCCATCGGGTGCCGGAGCCAGCATGGTGTCAGGGTCGATCTCCATGGCCAGACCTTCGTCACACAGGCGAATCGCGTCCGCAGCCACAACATCAACCACATCCCATGTGATGTTGCCCGCTTCGTTCATCGCCCGCAGTTTGGCGACTGCTTCGGCCGAGCTGTCATCGTTCAGGATGGTGATGCCTGATTTTTCCGAATAGGGCTCGTGATACGCCTTAAGCTGCGATTTGGAATAGGCACCGCCCCACGAGACGATCGTCATCTCTTCGGCGGAAACGGCACCAGCTGCCGTAGCAAGCGCTGCTGCCGTCAGCAGAGTTTTTGTTGGTTTCATGTGTTACTCCCAGTACTTCCCGTTTGTTGTCTTGTCAGCTAGCGCACGGGTTCTCGCCAGCCGGTCCCTCGGTTAAGTCGCACTTGTTGTGTGCGACTTGGTCTATGCGTCAAGCGCGCGGCAATCCTTGGCCAGCCAGCCAATGTCGATTTCCTGACCGGGCTGCAGTCGGACGGCATCGGGCGCGTTTCGTGTTTTGACAATGAACTCGTCATTGCCAGCTACCGACATACGGAAGCGGAACACGTCACCCATGTAGATGAATTCCTTGACCGTCGCCTTCAGCGTATGCGCATCGGCGTGCAGGCGGTCCTTGTTGAATTCCACCCGCTCAGGCCGGATCGAGACTTTGGTGCGGTCGCCCGGATTGTGAACGTTGATCGGCACGGCGTCGATTTCCGATCCGTCATCCAACTGCACCAGGCAGGTGTCACCGTCGATGGATTTAACTACACCTTCCATGGTGTTGTTTTCACCGATGAACTGAGCGACAAAGCTGTTCTCAGGCTCTTCGTACAGCTGATCTGGCGGGGCCAACTGCTGAATGCGGCCATCGTCGAATACCGCAACGCGGTCGGACATGGTCAGTGCTTCGGTCTGGTCGTGGGTCACGTATACAGTTGTAATACCCAGTTCATGCGCCAGACGCGTGATTTCGAACTGCATGTGTTCGCGCAGCTGTTTGTCGAGCGCGCCCAGCGGTTCGTCCATCAAGACCAGTTCCGGCTCGAACACCAGCGCACGGGCCAGGGCGATCCGTTGTTGTTGACCGCCGGACAGTTGCGCAGGGCGTCGATTTCCGAAAGCCCCCATCTGCACCATGTCCAACGCACGCTTCACTTTGGCCTCGCGCGTGGATTTGTCCAGCTTGCGGACCTCCAGCGGGAAAGCCAGGTTTTCCGCAACGGTCATGTGTGGGAACAGAGCGTAGTTCTGAAACACCATCCCGATACCGCGTTTGTGCGGAGGGATGTTGTTGATCGGTTTGCCATCCAGCAGAATTTCGCCATGTGTGGCGGTTTCGAATCCGGCAAGCATCATCAGGCAGGTCGTTTTGCCCGATCCTGACGGACCAAGCATCGTCAGGAATTCGCCCTTTGGCATCGCCAGGTTTAAATCTTTGACGACAAGATTCTCGCCGTCATACGATTTTTGAACGCGTTGAAATTCAACAAACGCGTCTTCGATATGTGTGTCGGTCAACAAGACCCCCTGTTGCGTCAATGGATTATCCGGTTGATCCAGATTTCATTGATCTTCTCGTGCATTGAAGCCGAAGCTAACAAATGGTTGCAAGTCAGTAAAGCGAATGAGCTGTCCATAGCGTCACTTTTGCTTAGATTTGCGACAAGTTCAGGTATCTCATATGCCAGGCCAAACTCTGGTTACTGGACAGGACCGGCTTGCCGATCTGTGCTTCGATCCTTGGAATTGCATCCAGTGTCCGTAGGTTGGTACAGCTCAGAAATACCGCATCAACCGCCTTATCCGCACCCAGTCGTGATGCGGCTTCGATCACCGATTCGCTCGAGATTCGCACCACTTTGGCCTCTTCTGATTCGCCGAACGTGCCAAACACATCCATCGAGATTCCGTGTTCGAAAAACGCGCGCCGGAGAGGGGTGTTTACCTCTTCGATATAAGGTGAGAGCAGGGCGAATCTCGAGACGCCCAGATGTTCGGCACAGGCAGCGGCTGCACGCAGCGGGTTGGTTACGGTGTGAACATTGCAGGTCTGTTTGACCATCTGCTCAACCCGTTCCGACCCGATGACCGAGCTGGCCGAGGTGCAGCCATAACCCACCACGCGGTAGGGACGCGCCTTGGGCAGCAGATCGGCGGCGGCGGGCAGATCGGTTTCCATCTGCGCCAGCGTGTCGGTGTTGACCTCAGACCCGCTGGGAATACGGCTGACATAGAGGGGACTTTTATCATCGACAAAAAGAGTGCGGAACTCGGGTTCGATCGTTTCATCGGTTTGCAGAACGATCAACCCCATCGGCACCGCAGAGGCATCGTCGGGATCAAGCGTATAGGGCAAGGTGTTCATAACTCGGGGATCTCCGGTCCGATGCGGGGGCTGAGGAATTCCGGCGCACCTTCGGTGATCAGGATGTTTTCCTCATGCACGAGGATTTTGCCATTAACTGCGACACCTGGTTCGAGCGTCAGAACCATCCCGGCCTGCAATTCCGTATGGTCACCGGGAATGAGCGACGGCCATTCGGTCAGCGACATGCCCAGCCCGTGCCCAAGACGTCCGGCATCTGTGCCCACGCCGCCGTCGGTCAGGATTGTATTCATAGCGTGAAACAACTGAGAAGCCGTTGCACCGGGTCGGGCTTGATCGAATGCGGCGTCTGAAGCTTCGATCAGTCTGGCGTGTGCATCCCGGACTGCCGCGCTGGCCGGGCCGACCGACCAGTTGCGGTCGTAGTCACAGAAATACCCATCGCGGACAAGGCCGGTATCCAGCATCAGCACGTCGCCCGCGACAAGAGGGGTCGGTTTTGCAGGAGAGATCACATCGGTATATCCGCCCTGTTCGGCCCCACCGGCCAGATATGGAACCCAGTCGGCACCCTCTTCGAGGCAGAGCATCTGAAACTGACGAAACACCTGATCAATCGCCACCCCCGCCGATGCGATTTCTGGAACACGCGCAAAGGCGCGGGCTGCGATCTGGCACGCGGTCCGTATTCTGGCAACCTCGGCGTCGGATTTCACCATGCGCAGGGCGCGCAGAATGCCGTGGTCACCGGATATATGGCGGGCGCCGATGCCGGATTGCAGTCGCCTCAGGTCAGCCAGTGGCATCCGTACATGTGTCTCATGACCGTCGGGGCAGCCAATTTCGGCACCATCGGGGGTCAGTTCGGTTAGCGTGTCGGCCAGCAGGGTCACCCCGTCATCTTCGAGATCGGGTGCGCTCCAGGTGCGAATGTCATCAATCCATGTCTGCGCCATCAGCGCTGCACCGATTGAGGGGATCACGGCAACGGGTTTACCCGTGGCTGGTACGATCAGGAACCACGGCCGGGTCGGGCTTTCCCAGAACCGGGTGAGATATCCGGTGAAATAGCGCAATTCGGGCTCGGTGGTCAGCAACAGGGCCGAAAGTCCCTTTGCCTCCATCCGGTGCTGCGCACGCGCAACGCGCGCCGCGAATTCCTCTGGCGTGAAACCGGTCATGCGGGCTGCTCTGTCAGCATACAGAGCACTTTGTCATTGGCACCTATTCCCAGCTCGCTGCGGGTCGCGTCATCCAGTACAGCAGCAATTCCGGCACCACCCGAGGCACTGGTCTCCAATCCCGCCTGCGACATAACCGGAAGCTGCGCGGCCACCTCTGTATCGTCCATGGTGAGAAACAGATCGGCATCGCGGGCGAGCCCGTTCAGCGCGATCAACGAAGGTTCCTTGCAGTCCAGCCGCCCCATTATGCTGTCGGGACCATCGGCAAAAACACACTGCCCGGCTTCGATGCTGGCCTGCAGTGCCGGGGCCGAGGTCGGTTCGACAACGATGATCCGCGGTGCATCACCCCAGACAACACGCGCATAGGCGGCAACTGCGCCAGCCATGCCACCGACACCGGCCTGCAGAATGATGTGAGTTGGTGCCTCGGGGCATTGCTCGGCCGCTTCGACGGCCATCTGCAGATAACCTTCCATCAGCAAGTGAGGCAGTTCGGTGTATCCCTCCCACGAACTGTCCGAGAGCAGTGTCCAACCGTTCTGATCCGCCGCCTGACTGGCGGCTTCCATACTGGCCGCATAGTCCGAGCCAGCCCGGACCACCCGCGCGTTCTGTGCGCGCAGACGATCGGCAAAGCTTTCGGGTACGGTTTCGGCGATATAGACCACCGCGTCAGCACCGAAGACACGCGCGCCTGCGGCCATGCTCATCCCATGATTGCCCGCACTTGCCGTGACATAGGTGTACCCCTTGAGGGTGTTGCCGTCAGGTGTGTCGGACATGTCATTTGCCTGACAGGCAATGACATAAGCTGCGCCCAATGCTTTGAACGACCCGAGACCCATCCGGCCTCGCTCATCCTTGACCCAAAGTTTTGCGACAGGCGCAAGCGCTGACGCATCGGCCAGCGGCGTTGCGACAAAGTCGGGACAAAAAGAGCGATGTTGTGCCAGTCGACCTGTTTCGACCGAAGGATAAGGTGCCAGATCTGATAACTTCGAGCCATTTCGAAACGGGTTGTCGACTATTTTCATCTCTCGCTCCCTGAACTGATGCTGCGCAGTCGTGACCGAATTGCGGGAATGCTGTCAAGCTTGGCATTGCTGCGGTAGGTTCGCGACACTGAAATGATCAATTCCATCCATGCATTTCCGGATCAGATGAACGAGTGTCTTTTCAATCGTTTTGGTTGGTTGTAAGTGTTTGCGGACGTCATCGGCGCGGTTCGAAAAGAAACTGAGCTGTGATGTGCGGGCGTGATGGAATGGTAGACATATCGGACTTAAAATCCGAAGGCCTTAGTGCCGTGTGGGTTCGAGTCCCACCGCCCGCACCAGCAAGATCTCAGACCGGAAAACCCAACTGGGTTATTAGCTTCCAGATGTCTTTGTTGGCGTTTGAAAGCCGGGCTACGACATCCTCGATTTCTTTCATGGCCTTGTCGTCAACCGTGTCTTCACGGCCAAGTTTGATGTCGGTCTTGCGATCGGCAATTCGCATCAGGATGGTCTTTGGGTTGCCGCTTTCCTGATCAAAGGAATAGATGCAGTGATTGTATTTGTTCCGAATGGATGACAGGCGAGACAGCCGCTGCGTATGATCAAGGATCGGATCGCGGATTTCGGGGGGGCGGCCCTCCATCTTGGCGAGACGTTCGACCAGATCAATGCGGGCGCGCGTCGTGTTCAGGGTTAGGAAAATGATAACCGCCACGTCCTTGTTGGCCCCGGTTAGCCCCGCGATCAGGTGGATCAGCAGACTTTCAGTATTCGTCCACATGTAGTTGAGTCGACCCACCAGCAAGATGAGCCGGTCAAACCGGGTTTCGAAAGCTTCATCCAACGGACGCGCTGCGCGCTTCGTTTGGCGCGACCTCAAAATAGAAATGAGCGGCTTCGGTACGGTTGCTTACATCAATCTTGCCTGAGACATTGTGCATATGCAGTTTGACCGTGTGCTCAGTTATTCCCAGCTTTGACGCAATGCCCTTGTTGCTTTTACCCTGCGAAACCAGCCGCAGAACCTGTTTTTCCCGACGTGTCAACTTGGCATATTGCAACAGTTTTTCAGGTGACCGGGTTCTGGTCGCTGGCAGCTTTTCGACAGGTGTGCCCGGCGCGCCTGGGGTTACTGGCATACTGTCTGCCAGAAAGCAGGGCAGGTGCAGCTCTTCGTGCATCAGCAGGCGCAATATGGCACGCCAGACATCCGGGGCCACATTCATGGGCAGATACCCAATATTACCAAAGCGCATACGATCCCAACGTTCGAACAGCGTGCGTGCCGGGCTTTTTTTGCGATAGGCAAACGCCAGGCAACCTGTCTCGGCAATCCGGGAATAGTCTGCAGGCCGCGCCAGAAAATCTTCGAGCATCATCTGGTCCACGACCACTATGCGCTCTGCCGAGGTGGCGAGTTCGGCCTCAGCGAGAAAGTCATCAAGGCAATCGAACCTCGATGCGCGAACGCCGAATTCGTTTTGAACGCTTCTCAGGGTTTGGTTCGAATAGAACAGCTCTTTGCCGATAAAAATGATCGACAGCTCTTCTGGGTATTCAATTTGGTCACGGGCGTCATCTTGCAATGAAATATTCACTGATCTTCCCCCACTAATACAAACGCCGCCCTCTGAATCTTAAAACCGGGCCCAGAACTTGGGTGGCGCAAAACACTAACTTTTTAGTTCAAATAGAGCACTACTATAGCTGAAAGTACGAGTTTCGGCAACCAAAGGTCCAATTTCATGGGGTTGGTACTAGAACTATTGATCAGGTTTTGAGTCATGGATTTCAGCGTAACCTGATGAAATAGCAACGTTAATAATACTGATACTTTAGATGTGATTGTTTCATTGCCGGTTTGGCGTAAATTCGACCAAAATCTGAATTAAATCACTTTATAAACAAATATTTGCCGAAATTAATGCTTTCGGCCAGCTATGCACATCCTTCCTTCGCTGCAACGATGATCAGGCTTCAATTGGTGAAGCAGTACTGAACCTGACGTGCCCACGGACCGCGTATTTCAGCGAAATTTCCGTGGTTATGGAATCGGCTTGGCCGAGAAAGGGGGGCAAACCTAAAAGAAGATCTTCACTGCCGCGCGAGTGTTCAGTTTGTCACTCTGTGCGCAAAGCCTTTTTCAACCGCGCCAGTAACCGCTTTGTAGATGAATGGCGGTCCGGTGCTTCAGTAAAAGTGGAAGTTATTATGGTACAACGATCAACTCCTATGATTGACGTTCAAGAAGTCATCGAAGATCAGGACCCCGTGGTAGATGAACCTCAGGTCGAAGAAGAGGTTGTTGAAGCTGAAGACATCAATGCCCAACAGCAGCAACAGCAACAGCAGCAGGGCGATGACAGCAACACCAATGGTGGCGATGACAGCAACACTAATGGTGGGAATGACAGCAACACCAATGGTGGTAACGACAGCAACACCAATGGTGGTAACGACAGCAACACCAATGGTGGTAACGACTCTAATTCTCAGACCAATGGTGGCAACGACAGTAACACCAACAATGCTACGGTTGATATCGACTTTAGCGGCGGTGAATGGATTCCGCGCGACGACGACAAGGTTGACGTCGATGTTTCAGATTACGCTTCGACGCGTGATGTAATTACTGCTGGCGATGACCTGGACTATGATCCCGGCAATGACATCAATCTGGATATCTCACTTGATGGCCCAGGCAATGATTTCTCATCAATCAACAACCAGGCCGCCACACTGAACGACAATGACACCTTGAGCGGTGCCAGCGTTTCGAACGGTGGTACGTTTACCCAAAGCGGCAACGCGACGGGTGGTTCTGCCCATGCGGAAGAAGGCATTGACGCCGAAGCCGATGGCGGCGCGTCTGGCCAAGGCGGCACGAGCTACGGTGGTGACGCCGCAGGCGGTACGCACGGTAGCACCGCTCTGGCATTTGGAGGACACTCCGGAAGCGCGGACGCCAACGCAACTGGTGGCAATGGTGCCGGTTCGGGTGATGCATATAATGCGAGCCTTGGTCTAGGCCTGTCTGGTTCACATGCTGATGGTGACAGCACCGGTGGCAATGGCGGTAATGCCAACAGTACCTCGAGTGCAAACAATACCGGTAGCTCGAACGCAAGCGGAACAGGAACTGGTGGTGCAGGCGGCGACGCTGGATCGCTTGGTCTTGGTCTGGGTCTTGGTCTGTCAGGCTCGAGCGCTAGCGGCAACGCCAATGGTGGCGATCAGGCTTCCGGCGCATTGGGCGCGGGTCTTGGTTTGGCCGGTACAGATGCATCCGCACAGGGTGCAGACGCCGGAGACGGCAACGCTCAGACGAGTGGTTCGGCGGATAACGCGAGCTCTGGTAGCAATCAGGCGAACGGCGCGACCGCAGGAAGCAACCTGGGTCTGGGTCTCGCTGGTGCGGGCGCACTTGGCTACAATGATGCCGATGGCGGTAGTGGTACTGGCGGCTCCGGTTCTGGTGGTCCTGGCTCTGGTGGTGCAGGTTCTGGCGGTCCGGGTTCTGGCGGTCCAGGTTCTGGTGGCGCGGGTTCCGGTGGTGCCGGATCTGGCGGCAACGCCAATGGTGGAGACGGTATCGGTGGAAACTCCGGCACTATCGAAGAAGCCTTCCCGTTCCTGAAAGTGGTCGAGGAAGAAGAACCGGAAGCTGAAGAAGAAGCAGCTGCTGGAAACTCGAACGGTACTGGCGGCGACGGTGGTACTGGTGGTGCAGGTTCTGGCGGTACAGGTACCGGTGGTACGGGTTCTGGCGGTACGGGTACCGGTGGTACAGGTACTGGTGGTACGGGTACTGGTGGCCCAGGAGCCGGTGGAACCGGAACCGGTGGTGCAGGTGGCGGCTACGTCGATACAGATGCAAATGCACAAGGTGTTGGTGATCAAACGGCCGGTGGCCCTGACATCACGCAGACACCGGGTGACATTGACGGAACCACCAACAATACCCAGACCCCAGACGGTTCAGGTGGAGATGGCGGAAGCAACTCGACCAATGGCATGTCCACGGGTTCGGGTTCTGGTGCAGCGACTGCTGATGGTACCGCTGGTGCCGGTGGTACAACCACCCCGACGTCCAGCTCGGCCGGTAGCGGTGCGGGTTCGGCGGACGCGACCAACACAGCTGGTGACGGCGGTGCGGGTCAGGTCTGGTCGACTGCTGACACCGATGGTTCAGCCGACAGTCTTGCCGAAGCGATTGCCGGTTACGGTGGCGCAGCAAACTCGGACAACGACGCGACCTCAACCGGTACGGGTAGTGCGACTGGCACTGCGTACTCAGGTGCAGGTGGTGCCGGTGGCGCGGGAACCGCAGCAGGCGGAACCAGCGGCGCGGTCATGGGTACTGCAACCAGCGGCGATACCACGGGTGCGATGAATACCGGTGGTGAAGCATCTGGTGCATATTCCGGTGCTGGTGGTGCGGGTGGAAACGCCGGTACCTGGGGCTCGAACAACGGTGGCGACGGTATCGTCAACGGTGAGTCCTATGCATCGGCGGCTGCGGTAGTCGATACATCAGCCTTCAACCAATCGATCGTCATGGGTGCCAACGTGCTTGGTAACTCGGTCGACACGACCATGGTTGGTGGTTCGATGACCTCGACTTACTCGAGCGACGATACCGAGGTCTAAGACCAAATCTCGGGGGCCGCATTACCGGCCCCCGTTCAATGAAAATGCCGGGGCCGTGTTGTATGGCCTCGGCCCAGCAAATCCCGAACCGGAAATTTAAGCCGGCAAGGGGGTAAGGGATCATCGAAATGTCATTCGATAGTGTTACCGAAACGATTGCACACTTTATTGGAACTTTTGATCTTACGATTGAAAAAGCCCGGCTTAGGGATCAGTACGAAGAGTTCACCGCCAACCGACGCAAGGCGGAACTGGACGAGTTGGAAGATCCCGCAAAGATTCGCATTAAGACGGATCTGGAACTGGACCCGGGCAAGTATGGTCCATTGTCCTATCGGCTTGACACCCCCCCCGCCACTCTTGAACTCCCACCACCATCTGAAGGGCCGGAACTGCAGACGGTCATTGCGCTTGAGCCTCCACCTTCATCCGGCCCACCGCTGCCCGAAGTATTCACCGGCATCGCGGCGACGATAATTATCGAACAGAAACTCGAGATTGTGACGGAACTTATTGGGTCGGCAGTGACCTATACGTTCCAGAAGATATTCTTACGCGACAATGATGTTGTCGGAGAGGGCGATTTCCGCGACGTCGATCAGCTTATTGCGCAGGCCGAGGCGGCCATGCAGGTTGCGACCTCGATGCACGCATTCTCACTTCCCTCACTCATGATCGAGGACTACCTGTCGGTCGAGTATGTCGAGGAGTTGGCCGAACAGATGCTGGCGCCCATTAACGTCGAGGTTGAAGGCGCAGTTGTTTATCAGTTCCATGGCGAAGATGCGATGGGTGTGATCGTCAATGGTGAGCACGTGGACGAAGCCCCTGAGTGGGCGGACCTTCTGCCCGCTCACCATCAGCCGGACGAGGAAGAGGAAGATGAAACACCTGATGCGATGCCCGCCGAATGGGATCGTGAAGAGGGGGCCGAATTCGCAGATGGTCACACTGTAATTGCGGGTGGTAACCTTGCGATCAACGAGCTCAGCGCGACGGTGGCGTGGGTGGATGCGCCCTATATCGCGGTTGGCGGTAAATCGATCGAACTGACTATGGTCAGCCAGGTCGCCGTTGTATCAGACATGGACAAGGGTACGAATGGCGGATCGGATTCGAAAGTGGTGCACTCTTCGACGATAGAGGTCGAAGGCAAGTCAGCCCCGTGGTTGAAGCAAGGGTCGAGTGACGATGATGCTCCGACATTTGTTCATGTCGACTGGATTACCACCGACCTGATCGTTGCGAATTTCGTCAAACAAAGCATTGATGCAACGGATATCGATCATATCGACGCCGAGATTACGGCGACGACCACGCTCTATGCGTTGGGTGACAATGAACTGGTCGATGTCACGAACATCCTGCAACTCGGCAGCTACTACGACCTGATCATGATCGAAGGTGACATGATTTCAGTCGATGCGTTTATCCAGACACATGTATTGATGGATGACGATGTGATTACGGGCGGATTGCCGGGTCCCATCGACGGATCGGACGAGAACCTGATCATGAACGAGGTTTCGCTCAAGAAAGAGGGCGAAGACACACATCAGAAGATGCAGGATTCGATGGCCGAAGCGATGGCTCTGAATGAGGACGACATGGCTGCGCTGGAAGATGCGCTGATGAATGATCCGATGTTTGCAGGCATGGAGCAGATGCGTGTCCTCAAGATCGACGGATCGCTGGTACAGGTCAATGTCGCCGAGCAATCCACTGTCCTTGCGGATCAGGATGACGTTCATCTGAATGGTCCTCATGCCGATGAGACCGAGGTTCTGGCGGGCAGCAATGCTTTGCTGAATGCGGCCAACGTCACCAAGGCCGGAGTGGATTCGGTGGTCATGGCGCAGGATGGATCTTATTCCGATTTGTTGCTGCATCAGGCGAGCCTGATCGACATGCCAACAAACGAGGAAATCAGCGAGATGACCAACGAGGCGATTGCCGTCCTGATGGAAGAGGCGGGTATACCCGGCTATGACAACGGCATTGGTCCGAATGGTAACGATCTTACGCCGAGCGAAATGGCGAATTCCTCCGATGGCCTGCAGACCATGCTGGCCTGATTTTCCCTGATTTACGAGTGACCGGAAGGTTAACTAATGTCGATCGTTTTTTCGTCGCGCCGTACCCGATTTGCAAGTCCCCTAGACCGGCACGGAGGCGGAGGTCCGTTGAACTTGGAACCCCGTGATCGCGTGGCAAAGCCAAACGAGAACAACGTCTCCAACACGGCCTCCCGCCTGCGTCTGACAAGAGAGATGCAGTTGGCAGACACCGAATCCAATCCCGAGTCTGTAGATCAATCCGGTGCACCATCCGCCGAACCGGTGGCGCGTGCAGGAGAACCGGAAACACCGCCTCAGGCGGCAACAAATCCCGATGGCCCGGGGCAAAGTCAGGCAGAGCAGAAAGATCCAATGTCACAACCGCGCGCCGGCTCTCCCCTTCGGCGTGCGTCGTCGCAACCCGCGCAAGATAAGGATCCTGCGGGTGGCGACACTGGGGTGGCCGATGCCGATACCCCCGATTGTGAAACCGCCGATCAATCGACTGCGCGCATGACCCCCTCTGCGTCGTCGGACGGTGAAGACCGCATGGGCACCACGATCGAGGCCAAGGCAAACCAACCCTTGCTGCGCCCGGGGACGGGTGGTGGCGATGGCAAGGGGCCACCCCAAACTTTCCACAAACGTACCCCGCCCGAGGATTTCCAAAAAACGTTGCGCACTTCGCTTCGCGCAATCTGGCGCAATCTGGCTTTCGTGCTTGTGCTGACCTGTGCAACAAACGTCCTGATCCTGGCAATCCCGATCTACCTGTTTCAGATCAGTGACCGGGTGCTGACCAGCCGGTCGCTGGATACGCTGATCATGCTGACCGCGATTGTTGCTGGTGCGGTGATTTTCCAGTCTGCCTTCGACGCGGTCCGGCGGTTCATGCTGATGCGCACCGCAGTCGAGGTTGCGGCCCAACTTGGCGCTCCGGTTCTCAGCGCTGCTGCCCATGCGTCGCTACACGGTAACGGGCGCGAGTATCAGACCTTGGGTGATCTGCAGCAGGTGCGGGGCTTTCTGGTCTCGGGCACATTGATCTCATTCCTCGACGTGCCTTTTGCGCCTCTGTTCATTTTGATGATCTTTCTGGTGCACCCGCAGTTGGGAATGATCGTTGTGACTACCGCTCTGATCCTCATGGTCATCGCGCTTGTGAATCAAAAGATGACGGCCAAGCCATTTGCCAAGGCCAATCAGGCGCAATCACTGGCGAACCAACATCTGGATTCGATGTCGCGCAACAGTCAGATTATCAATGCATTGGCGATGATCCCCGAGGCAGTGCGCATATGGGGGCGCGACACCGCGCAATCGCTAACCTGGCAAGTCAAGGCGCAGGACCGCAATGTGATCTTCGCCGCGATCTCGCGCGCTGTGCGTCTGCTGACTCAGATTGGCATTCTGGGGTGGGGCGCATTTCTGGCCCTGCAGGGTGAGATCACAGGCGGCATGGTTATCGCGGCCTCGATCATCGCGGGACGTGCGTTTGCACCGATCGAAGGCTCGATCGAAGGTTGGAATACCTTCCTGCTGACGCGGGGCGCCTTTGCGCGGATCAAGGCTCTGTTGTCAAATTCAGCTCTGCAATACGAAAAACTGCGCCTGCCGCGGCCCGAAGGGCGGCTGGACGTAGAACGCCTTCTCTATGTCCCTGGCGGCACCAAGCGGGTCGTTCTGAACGGGATTACCTTTGCGCTGAACCCGGGTGAGACGTTGGCGATCATCGGAAATTCCGGGGCGGGTAAAACGACACTTGGTAAAACGCTGGTGGGATCGGTTCTTCCAACCTCGGGAAGTGTCCGGCTGGACCTTATGGATATCCGCAACTGGGATCCGCGCCAGTTCGGTGAAAGCATCGGATATCTGCCGCAGGACGTGCAGCTATTCCCTGGCACCATCAAGGACAATATTGGCCGGATGCGTGCCGATGCGACGGATGAGCAAATCCACGACGCCGCTGTTCTGGCTGACGTACACAATATGATCGCAACGCTGCCCCAGGGGTATGAGACTGTGGTGACTGCAGATGGTTCACCCCTTTCAGGCGGCCAAAAACAACGTATCGCGCTTGCGCGAGCCTTTTTTGGAAACCCACGGCTTGTTGTTCTGGACGAGCCGAACTCGAACCTCGACGTAGCTGGGGACAAGGCGCTGGCGCTGGCGATTGAGCAGGCCCGGGAAAGCAAGATCACGGTGGTTGTGATCACGCAAAAGCCGACGCTCTTAAGTGTTGTCGACAAGATCATGCTGCTGACTGATGGGCGCGTGGCGCTGTTTGGTCAGCGCGAACAGGTGCTGGAACAGCTCAACGGGCCGCGCCAGCAACCGCCCGAGATACAGGGCAAGGGGGACTAAGCGATGAATGAAGTGGCGCGCACCGACGATCCCGGGCTTTGGTATGCCGAGGTTCCACGCTCGATCGGCAAGTTCATCATTATAGGGCTTGTCATGCTGATTGTCTGTTTCGGCGGCTTTGGTGTCTGGTCCTTCAGTGCACCGCTGGCGGCTGCAGTTATTGCACAAGGCAGCTTTGTCGCTACCGGCCGCAATAAGATCGTGCAGCACCTGGAAGGTGGCATCATCGAAAACATTCTGGTCTCGGAAGGAGAAGCGGTTCAAGCCGGTCAAATCATGATGACGCTTGATCAGACCTCGGCAGAGGCCAATGAGCGTGAGCTATTCATACGGAAAATCCGCCTTCAGGCCATGACTGAACGGCTTTTGGCCGAGCATAGCGAACAAGAACAGCTCGTCTTCACGCCGGCGTTGATCGAGGCATCAGATGACGTCGAGGTCATGACGATTCTCGACAGCCAAAAACTGAGCTTCAATATTTCGCGTAAGACCTTGTTGAATGACATAGCGCTGCTTCAACGCAACATGGAGGCGTTGAAAATTCGGGCCTCGGGGTTCGAAGCGCAGTTATCCAGCATGGAGCGCCGATCGGACATTTTACAAGAAGAGTACGACACTAAGTATTCGCTGTTCGAGAAGGGTCTTGTGCGCAAGGGTGATCTGAACACGATCCGGCGAGTGCAAGCCGAAGCCGAAGGTCAGTTGGCGCGGCTGCGGGCTGAGACGGCCGAGATCAACCAGATGCTGCTCAAATACGAAGAACAGATACTGCGCACGCGTTCAGCCTATCGCGAAGCCGCGTTGGATGAGTTGGGAGTTATCGAAGCCGACTTTGAAAGCGTGCGTGAAAAAGCGCGTCAGGCCCGCAGCGTTCTGGACCGCGCCGTGGTTCGCGCACCGGTCACAGGTACAGTTGTTCGACTGCACCACCACACGCCCGGCGGAGTGATCGAAACCGGTGAACAGATTGCCGAGATCCTGCCCGCCGATGCGCCGCTGATCATTGAGGCGCAGATTCCACGTACCGATATCGACAGCGTTGTGACCGGGCAGATCGCAACGGTTCGGCTGGTGGCGCTGAACCAACGAACAACTCCGGTGCTTGAAGGCGAAGTGTATTACGTCTCTGCCGATTCACTGCTCGAAGATTCAGAAGGTATGCCGCAAGAGGTCTATTTGGCGCGCATCTCCCTGTCCACGGAAGAGATGGGCCGTGTGCGGGGCTTTGTGCCGACGCCCGGTATGCCAGCAGAGATCATGATTCAGACCGAAGAGCGCACCTTTGCGGCCTATATCGCCAAGCCAATAGTCGACAGTATGTCGCGCGCATTTCGGGAACATTGATGGCCTGAACGCCTACACCTTCAGATTCCTGCATGTTAGCCTTCCGAGAATTCCATTGGTGGAGGGGCCAAAATGGTTCTGACGGTCAAAGACATGATGCAGGCAGCCAACGCAGTTGTTGAGCGGATCGATTCAAAGCAAGCGAAAGAGTTGATGGGGCAGGGCGCGTTATTGTTGGATATTCGAGATGCGCCTGAACTGGAACGGACAGGTCGTGCTGTCGGTTCGCATCACATCCCGCGTGGAATGCTGGAATTTCGAGCTGATCCTGAATTGCCCTCATACGATCCGGAGTTGCGCATGGATCGGGTGATTATCCTGCATTGCGCATCAGGCGGCAGGGCGGCGCTGGCTGGAAAATTGCTAAAGGATATGGGGTATTTGCACATATACAACTTGGGCGGGTTTTCAGATTGGGTAAATGGCGGTGGCAAAGCTGTCGGGCCTATGGATAGCGGTATGTAGCAACGCAATCTGACCCAAATCAAAGTCACACATATTCCATTGCTGTAATGTAAGAGATGAAAGCCAACAAACAGGACAACTGGCCATGATACGCCTTGCAGCCATGCTTTATTCTCTGATCGCCACGGCCATTGCCGGCACGGCCGTAATCGCGGTCCTGGCCGCAGGGATGGTCACATCCATGGCCATCATCTACGCTGCGGCCGGTGGGGCGGTTGTTGCGGCTCCGGTCTCGTGGCTGGTGGCAAAACGTCTTTATCAGGGCGCTTGATTAGGCATTCAGGAAAGTTCGGACGGCAGCCTCGAACTCGCGGGGTTTCTCGGCGTGCAGCCAATGGCCAGCGCCGGGAATCTTGGCAAAGCGTGCTGCTGGGAACAGCGCACGAATTCGGTCGCGGTGTTCGGGCAGAACATAGTCAGAGGCCGCGCCAGACAGAAATAACGTAGGGCCATTCCAACTACCTCCTACGTCAGGAAAGCCCATGATTTTGGGCATCTCGCTGGCCAGAACATCCAGGTTCAGTCGCCATCTTTTGTTCTCGACATCAAGGGATTGCGTGAAAAAGCTTTGAAGTGCTTTTTCAACACCCTGTTCCGCCAGTTGGGCTTCGGCATCCGAACGGCGATCAACGCGTGACATATCGACGATGCGCATTGCGTCGATATACTTGATCTGACTATGACCGTAGGTCACGGGCGCGATGTCAGCCACTACTAGTTTGCGGATCAGTTCGCCGTGCTGCAGCGCCAGAACCATGGACGCTTTTCCGCCCATCGAATGCCCGACCACATCCGCGACTCCGCCTATGCTGTCGATCAAATCGGCCAGATCCTGGGCCAGTTGGCGGTAGCCGTGCTGATTGTCCCAAAAGCTGTAGGCGTGATTGCGCATGTCGACTGCGATCACCTGCCGTTCATCTGACAAGCGCCGTGCGATCACACCCCAGTTACGAGCCGAGCCGTATAAACCGTGCGCTATCAGCAAAGGAGGATGGTCAGTCGGGTCGCCATGGGTGATCGTGTTCAGCATGACAATGTGATACTCGCCACCGCAGGGAACAACCAGCCCCATTGTCGCCGCCCGGGCAGGCGGCTACATTGCCCCGTCAGGAGACGCCAATGTCGCAGGAAATCGATATTCAAACCCGGATCGCACAGGCCATTCTGTTGCTGCGCAAAAAGCTGGGCGTGCGCGACAAGAGCCTGACAGCCTCGGTGCGTCGCGCGAGAAGACGCTTGCCGCGAAAGATCTACAAACAGGCGATGGTGTTGGCCCAGGCCGAGCAGATGGCGGATCATCCCAGGTTGCGATTTGTGCTGGACACACCGAAACTTGAGCAGGCCTCGGATGACGTGCAGAGCCATCTTAACGCCATCAACCTTGCTGATCGACGCTGGGGTTGGTTTCTAAGTTTTCTCGGGTCGATCGCATTGGGTCTGTTGGTGCTGTCCGCTGTGGCGGTCATTATCCTGCGCTGGAGAGGCTTGATTTAGAACGTGAGAATATCGCGCCAACATACCTGAAAATCAATAAAAAACGGCGCCGGATGGGCGCCGTTTTCTGGTGTTGCTTCGAATCTGAATTACAGATCCGGATAGATCGGGAACTTCGCGCACAGATCAGCGACTTCGGCTTTGACCTTGGCCTCAACAGCACCGTTACCATCTTCACCATTGGCGGCTAGACCGTCGACAACCTCGATGATCCAATCGGCGATTTGGCGGAACTCGGTCTCGCCAAAGCCGCGGGTTGTGCCTGCAGGAGAGCCTAGGCGGATGCCGCTGGTGATTGTGGGTTTCTCGGGGTCGAACGGCACGCCGTTCTTGTTACACGTGATATGCGCCCGGCCCAGAGCCTTGTCGACGATATTGCCAGTCACACCTTTTGGACGCAGATCGACCAGAACCACATGGGTGTCGGTGCCATGGGTCACGGTGTCCAGGCCGCCTTTGATCAGTTGATCCGACAGGGCCTGCGCGTTGGTCACGACCTGCGCGATATAGTCCTTGAACTCGGGGCGCAGAGCCTCACCGAACGCCACGGCCTTGGCTGCGATCACATGCATCAGCGGACCGCCCTGAATGCCGGGGAAGATCGCCGAATTCACTTTCTTGGCGATCGCTTCATCATTGGTCAGGATCATGCCGCCACGCGGGCCGCGCAGGGTCTTGTGCGTGGTGGTCGTCGCCACATGCGCGTGTGGGAAAGGCGAGGGATGCGCACCGGCTGCGACCAGACCGGCGATATGCGCCATGTCCACATGCAGATAGGCGCCAACCATATCGGCGATTTCACGCATGCGTGCAAAGTCGATGGTGCGCGGGATGGCCGAACCACCTGCGATGATCAGCTTGGGCTGATGTTCTTTTGCCAATGCCTCGATCTGATCGTAGTCGATCAGGTTGTCCTGTTTGCGCACACCATAGTGCACGGCGTTGAACCATTTGCCCGACTGGTTCGGCGCGGCGCCATGGGTCAGATGCCCACCCGCATCCAGGCTCATGCCCAGAATGGTGTCGCCCGGTTTGATCAAGGCCTGGAAAACGCCCTGATTTGCCTGGCTTCCCGAATTTGGCTGCACATTGGCAAAGTCACACCCAAACAGGTCTTTGGCACGGTCGATGGCCAGGGTCTCGGCGATATCGACGAACTGGCAGCCGCCATAATAGCGGCGACCCGGATAGCCCTCGGCGTATTTGTTGGTCATCACCGAACCCTGCGCCTCCATCACGGCGGCAGAGACGATGTTTTCGGACGCGATAAGCTCGATCTCGTCGCGCTGGCGGCCCAGCTCAGATGTGATCGAGCCGAACAGCTCGGGGTCACGATCCGATAGGGACTGGGTGAAGAAACCGGTATCACGAAGGTTGGCGTTCATAGTGGCTCCACAGGGCTGGTGTTTATCTGGCGGATTTCCTATCGGAAACGATGAAATTCAGAAAGGCTGTAAAGCGACGAATTGGCCCGCTGTGGCGTCAAGTCTGGCGTAATGCGGAAAGGTATGTTTGTTTCGGAACCAAATGTGCAGCACTGGAAACCGCAATATCATGACCAAGAGAATCGCCTTTCTGGCCAGCGATGCCAAAGTGGCGCAAACTGCCCGCGAAACACTTGTGGCACGCTATGGACATGCAGCGCCGCGGGATGCGGATGTTGTGGTAGCGTTGGGCGGCGATGGCTTCATGCTGAATACGCTGCAAGGAGTTCAGCACCTTGATACGCCGGTTTATGGTATGAACCGCGGAACAATCGGCTTTCTGATGAACGAATATGCCGAGACCGATCTGATGGCCCGGCTTTCAGATGCTGAGGAAGAAGTCATCAACCCACTGATGATGACTGCGATGGATCAGTCTGGTCAACAACACGAAGCACTGGCAATCAACGAAGTTTCGCTGTTACGCGCGGGGCCTCAGGCCGCACGGCTCAGGATCAGTGTGGATGGGCGGGTGCGTATGTCCGAACTTGTGTGCGATGGTGCGTTGCTGGCCACGCCCGCGGGGTCGACTGCCTACAACTATTCCGCGCATGGGCCGATTGTTCCAATCGGTGCTGACGTCCTGGCGCTGACGCCTATCGCGGCGTTTCGCCCACGCAGATGGCGCGGAGCCTTACTGCCCAAAGCGGCAAAAGTCAGGTTTGATGTGATCGAAGCCGACAAACGCCCAGTCATCGTTGCCGCTGACTCCATCTCGTTTCCAGATATCGACTGGGTTGAAATTCGGTCCAAAAACACGATTCAACACCGCATATTGTTTGATCCCGGACACGGTTTGGAAGAACGGCTAATCTCTGAGCAGTTCACATAAGTTTGAGCGCATTTACCATTTTCCTGACGCTTATGTGAACCAGTTCACACGCGCTGGCTTAAGGATTTGTTAACGTCAACTTGCCCGGAGAACACGCCAAGGTGGAAGTGAGTGGCCATCTAAAGGTGTTTTCGAATGGTTGCGCAGTTTACGCGCTGGCGAGGGTGGGTGGTGCTACGCTCGTCATCAAAATCTGGGCATATTTTAGTATGCGGACCCCGGGTACAAAAACCCGGGGTCAATTTTATGTGCAAGCGCTGACCGGCTGGTGGCTCAGACCAGCGCGCCCATGCGATCCCACAATTCCGGTGCCATCTTTCCAACGCGTTCCTCAATGGCCACTGCAGCATCCACGGCCATATCCTCGCGCCAACGCCTGGCAGCAATCTGGATGTTGATCGGTTGCGGCCCGTTCGGCAATTCGGCCAGCCGCGCAGGAACGCTCGCGGCGGGCAACCCGAGGAAATTCATCGCATAGGAGTACACTGCACACCCCAAAACCTCATGAATGCCTTCGGGACCTTCAGTGTCGCGATCAGGCTTGAAGAATGGCTGCGGCAGGAACGGCGACAGGACCAGTGGATAGTCCTGCATGAACAGCGCCCATTCGCGCGCATAATGGCTGCGTTGTGCCAGTGCCTGTATCAGGTCGTGGCCGACGATCGGGGGGAACTCCTGAAAGTACACGTCGAAAATGTTACGGATGGTTTGCGACCCGGCAGCCTCGATATCGCTTTTCATCAGGGTCAGCACCTCGCCCATCAGCGTGCGATAGCCCACTCGTCCGCATTCGAACGCATTCGGCGGATTAATTTCTTCGACCAGATATCCAGCATCAATCAGCGCGTCCCGTGCGGTATCAAGCGCTTTGTCTACCTCGGGGTGCAGGGCATAACTGAACGTCTGTTTGGTGAAGGCCACCTTGATCGGCTCGCCCGGCGCCTCCCCTCGCCACGGCATCGGCACATGGAACGGATCTCTGGCGTCCGGGGCGATCAGGCTGGGCATCGATAAATGCAGATCGGCCGCGTTGCGTGTGATCAACCCCTGTACTGACATCGACTGCGCCAGAATTCCACGTTCGGCCTTTTGGCTCGGGTTCCAGGCGGGTACACGGCCAAGACCCGGTTTCACGGTAACAGCACCAGTGGCTGCCGCAGGATACCGCAGGCTGCCACCGATATCGTTGCCATGACCCAGCGCGCCAATACCAGCCATCACCGCAGCCGCAGCGCCACCAGACGATCCACCAGGTGAAATATGGCGCCCCCAGGGGTTATGCGTACGCCCATAAAGCGGGTTATCTGTATCGGCGCGGAACGAGAATTCCGGTGTGTTCGTGCGCCCGATGACCACGGCACCCGCCTTTTGCAGATTGACAACCACCGGAGCGTCATCCGGTGCTATCGCATCCCGCAAGGCAATCACGCCGTTTGTTGTGGCATGGCCTTTCTGATCGACATTCACCTTGATTGTGATCGGCACACCATGCAGAGGTCCGACGGGCGCGCCGTTTGCGCGTGTCCTGTCCAGCGCTCTGGCATGATCCAGCGCTTCGGTGCTCAGATCTTCGACCACCGCATTTAAGGCTGGGTTGACGTGATGCATCCGGTCCAGCGAGGCTTGAACTGCCTCTTCGGCGCTCAGATCACCTGCGCGGGTCAAAGCGGCCAGCTCGGTGGCACTCAGACGCCAGATGTTGCCGTTTGTCATTGTCGTCCTCCTCGCGATAGCCTGCTGCGGGCGAGGATCGATGGCAAGAGGCGATCTTAAATAGATCCGCCCCTAATCTGGCTGATGGTGGCCCGGTGCGCGAGGCAAAGCCTCGCACAGGGGCGTCAGCGCTCATTAAGGTTACTGAGCGTATCCGATACCGCGCAGTGCCGATGTGATTTCATCCAGAATGGCGGGATCATCGATCGTGGCCGGCATCTTGTATTCTTTGCCATCAGCGATCGATACCATTGTGCCGCGCAGGATTTTGCCGGAGCGTGTCTTGGGCAGGCGGTCTACGACAACAGCTTTCTTGAACGCCGCTACGGGGCCGATTTTTTCACGGACCATTCTCACGACATCCGACACAACATCGTCATGGTTTCTGTCGGCCCCGACATTGAGGCATAGGAACCCAACAGGCATCTGACCTTTAAGCTGATCCGACACGCCAATCACTGCACACTCTGCCACATCGGGGTGGGCAGCCAGCACCTCTTCCATCCCGCCGGTCGACAGACGGTGGCCAGCGACATTGATCACATCATCTGTGCGGGCCATGATGTAGAGATACCCGTCTTCGTCGATCATGCCTGCGTCGCCGGTCTCGTAATAGCCTGGAAAATGCTCAAGATAGGATTTCTTGAATCGCGCTTCGGCATTCCAAAGGGTTGGCAAAGTACCCGGCGGCAGAGGCAGTTTAACCGCGATGGCGCCCAACTCACCAGGTTTCATCGGGTGGCCACCTTCGTCCAGAATCTGAACATCATATCCTGGCATGGGCTTTGCGGGTGAGCCAAGTTTGACCGGCAGTTCCTCGATCCCAAGCGGATTGCCAGCAATTGCCCATCCGGTTTCAGTCTGCCACCAATGGTCGATCACCGGAACGTTCAGCGCATCCTGCGCCCAGATGATCGTGTCAGGGTCGGCCCGCTCACCTGCAAGGTAAATCGCACTGAGGCAAGTCAGATCGTATTTCGACATCAATTCTGCATTTGGATCTTCGCGTTTGACGGCACGAATTGCGGTCGGGGCGGTGAAGAAGCTTTTGACTTTGTGCTCGGAGATAACGCGCCAGAAGGTTCCGGCGTCCGGTGTGCCAACAGGTTTGCCCTCGAAAACAATAGTCGTGTTGCCGTGGATCAGCGGGGCGTAGCAGATATAGGAATGCCCCACGACCCAGCCGACATCCGATGCGGCCCAGAATACGTCGCCTGGGTCAACATTGTAGATGCTTTTCATCGTCCAGTTCAGCGCAACCAAATGACCTGCTGTTGGACGCACCACGCCTTTGGGGGCGCCGGTCGTTCCCGAGGTGTAGAGGATATAGGCAGGATCATCGCCGCTGACCGGCACACAATCCGCGGGCTCGGTTCCGTACTGGAAACCATGCCAATTGACATCGCGCCCCTCGACCAATTGCGCAACTTCCTGTTCACGCTGGAAGATCACGCAAAACTCGGGCTTATGGTTGGCAAAATCGATGGCGCCATCCAGCAGCGGTTTGTAATGCACGACACGACCTGGCTCCATCCCACATGAAGCGGCGATGATCGCCTTGGGTTTGGCATCGTCGATCCGCACTGCCAGTTCGTTGCTGGCAAAGCCACCGAACACCACCGAATGTACAGCCCCTAACCGGGCGCAGGCCAGCATAGCCTCCAGGGCTTCGGGGATCATCGGCATATAGATGATCACCCGATCCCCTTTCTCGATTCCTTTTGCACGGAGTGCGCCAGCCAGATTGGCGACGCGGTTGCGCAACTCAACGTAAGAGATTTCGCGTTTGGTATGCGTTATCGGGCTATCATAAATGATCGCGGTCTGTTCACCCCGGCCGTTTTCTACATGCCGGTCAACCGCGTTCCAGCACGTGTTTACTTTGGCGTCGCTGAACCATTCATAGAGAGGTGCATTGCCGTCAAACAAAGCTTTGCTGGGTTCTTGAACCCAGTCGATCCCTTTTGCGGCATCCATCCAGAATACTTCGGGGTCATTCTTCCAGCTCTCGTAGACGTCCTGATATGCCATGTTGGCTTCCTCCCAATTCCCTTGTGCAATGTGTTAGGCATCGTCGAGGTATCGGGCAAGCAATGCGGATGGCGGCGCGTCAGTTTATCGCAAAATCTTTGCAGAACCTTTCAGGTTGCTCTGCAAATTTTGCAAATCTATTGAACACAAGGAGGCATTGGGTGGGGCGAGTACGGTTTTGCAAATCTGCAAACCCTCACCTGCAAATGAACCCCATGGGTAGAATCGGCGTTGACCTCGGATCAGACGGGCATGTTCAACCGTCGACTATCCGTAATGTGCCACGGGCGTCCCCGCAATTGCCGCCATATTCAGCAAGCCCCGTGCAGTAATCGAGGGTGTCACAATATGCGCCCTGTTGCCCATGCCCATCAAAATTGGACCCACCTCAAGACCGTCGGCCTTCATCTTGAGAATGTTGCGCACGCCGCTTGCCGCATCGGCGTGGGCGAAGATCAGGACATTCGCGGTACCTTCCAGGCGCGAGTTTGGGAAAATGCGCGCGCGCAGCTCGGGATCAAGAGCCAAATCAAGGTTCATCTCACCTTCATAACCAAAGTCGCGTGGCTCGGAATCGAGTATCTCAAGCGCCGCTCGCAGTCGCTTGCCAGATCCCTCGGCCTGATTGCCGAACTGAGATTGCGAGCAGAATGCGATCTTGGCTTCCAATCCGAAACGCCGCACATGACGGGCCGCACCGATGGTCGTTTCGGCCAGTTCTTCTGGCGTAGGCAGCTGCCTGACATGTGTATCTGCAATGAATAGAGGCCCATCCTCCAGGATCATCAGCGACAGTGCGCCGTGTGGGTGCAAACCTCCAAGGCCCAGCACCTGTTCAACATAGTTGAGATGCCAGCGATATTCACCGAATGTGCCGCAGATCATGCTGTCGGCTTCACCGCGATGCACCATGATAGCTGCAATGGCGGTGTTGTTTGTGCGCATGATGGCTTTGGCCAAATCAGGGGTGACACCCCGACGCTGCATGATCTGGTGATACGAGGTCCAGTAGTCATAGTAGCGTGGATCGTCCTGAGGGTTCACGATCTGGAAATCCTGCCCCGGCCGGACAGTAAGCCCCAATCGCTCGCAACGGGCGCCGATCACATCTGGTCGTCCGATCAGGATCGGAGTTTCGGTGGTTTCCTCTAAAATAGCCTGCGTTGCACGCAATACGCGCTCATCTTCGCCCTCGGAAAAAACGATCCTGCGGGAGGCGACCGCAGCGGCTTCAAATACTGGCCGCATCAAAAGCGCAGATTTGAACACGGTCTGGTTCAGGCGTTCTTTATAGGCTTCCAGATCATCAATGGGCCGTTTTGCAACCCCGCTTTTCATGGCTGCCTGCGCAACAGATGACGAAACGACACCCACAAGGCGCGGATCAAACGGTTTGGGGATCAGATAATCTGGCCCAAAGGTCAGTTGCTCGCCCTTATAGGCGGCAGCGGCCTCGGCGCTGGTTGTCGCGCGGGCCATGTCGGCGATGCCGTCGACACAGGCAATCTGCATTTCGTCATTGATTTCGGTCGCACCGACATCCAGCGCGCCCCGGAAGATAAACGGGAAGCACAAGACGTTGTTGACCTGGTTCGGAAAATCGCTGCGGCCGGTTGCAATGATCGCATCAGGTGCAACCTCGCGCGCCGCCTGGGGCAGGATTTCCGGAGTAGGGTTGGCCAATGCGAAGATAATCGGAGTATTGGCCATCTTCTCGACCATATTGGGCTTCAGAACGTTTGGCCCGCTAAGCCCCAGAAACAGATCTGCATCCGGGATCACATCATCCAGAGTGCGCAGATCGGTTTTCTGCGCAAACTGGTCTTTGTGTGGATTCATATCTTCTGCGCGGCCTTCATAGACTAGCCCGTGGATGTCACACAGCCAGATATTTTCGCGTTTGACGCCAAGCTTCACCAACATGCCGAGGCAGGCGATCCCTGCCGCGCCACCACCGGTGGACACAACTTTGATATCCTCGAATTTCTTGCCGGCTACATGCAGGGCATTTTTCGTAGCAGCGCCAACGACGATCGCGGTCCCGTGTTGGTCGTCGTGAAAGACCGGAATGTTCATCCGTTCCCGACACAGTTTTTCGACAATAAAACAATCCGGTGCCTTAATATCTTCAAGGTTGATCGCGCCAAATGTCGGCTCCAGCGCGCAGACGATATCGGCCAGCTTCTCGGGATCAGGCTGATCCAGTTCGATATCGAAGCAGTCGATGCCCGCGAACTTTTTGAACAGAACTGCCTTGCCTTCCATCACGGGCTTGGAGGCCAGTGCGCCGATATTGCCGAGCCCCAGAACCGCCGTTCCGTTTGAGACCACGGCCACGAGGTTACCGCGCGCGGTATATTTCTCGGCATTGGCCGCATCGCTTTTGATCTCAAGGCTGGCTTCGGCCACGCCCGGAGAATACGCCCGCGCCAGATCTCGGCCATTCGCCATCGGTTTGGTTGCCTTGATCTCAAGTTTTCCGGGTTTTGGATGGGCGTGATAGTCAAGCGCAGCCTGTCGCAGGTTCGGTGTATCAGACATCGGCAATTCAACTCCGTTCCAGAATTCGTTTGATGGTTAAACTATTTTTTGTGGCTTGGCTATGTTGCGTCAGATTGCGACCCAACTATGCCCCTGTCGGGTTGATTGAACGTTGCGCACTTCTTCAACACAAGATGTATTTTCGATTGGCGTTTTGGCCTTTGTTCTGATCGGATGGGCAAGACCGAAATCGGACGAGATACAGAATGACCAGCGATCCAATCCAAACCCAGACGCGTGCCGAAATCCGACTGCCGACGCAGGAATTGCGCGACGATATTCCATTCTACACCAGAGTGCTGGGTATGAGGATGGACATGATCTATCCGGCTGATGATCCCCGGGTTGCCGTGTTTTCGGGTCACGGCCTGCGATTGCGGATCGAGAAGGATGCGCCCGAAGCGGCCGGAACGCTGTGTATTCTGACGTCAAATCCCGACGATTTTGCGAATGGCCAGCGCAGCCTGACTGCCCCGAACGGGACCCGGATCGAGATTGAAGATTTGAACCCGCCGCTGGTCATGCCGGATACGGTTCATTCCTTCGTGGTGCGCAGGCTCAAGGACCAGGCGCCGTGGATCATTGGGCGGGCCGGAATGCACTATCGTGACCTCGTACCGGACCGGTTGGGCGGGTCGATCATCGCCAGCCATATCCGCATTCCTGACGGTGGGCCGGTGCCGGACATGGTGCATTTTCACAAGGTCGGGTTTCAGCTGATTTTCTGCATCCACGGCTGGGTCGATGTAGTGTACGAGGATCAGGGCGACAAATTACGCCTGACCGCAGGCGACTGCTTTATTCAACCGCCCGAAATTCGCCACCGTGTGCTTGAAGCATCGGACAATGTGCAAGTGATCGAGATTGGGGTCCCCGCCGAGCATGTGACCGAGATCGATCATCAGATGAAGCTGCCAACCTCGCATTTTCGTCCGGATCGTGAATGGCAAGGACAGAGGTTCGTTTACAATCAGGCCAAAGATGCAGAATGGGTCCCGTTCCGATTGCCCGGTTACATTTGTCGTGACACGACCATTGCAGCGAATACCAAAGGAGTGGCTGGTGTTCAGGTTGTGCGCCGCGGTGAAGGCGATCCCAGATGGGCCAGCCATGACACCGATATCCACTTTACCTTTGTCATGAACGGTGAGCTGACCCTTGAAGGCCAAGGGCGCGAGCCATATCGGCTGGAGCAGGGAGACGCCTTCGTCATTCCGCCCGGAATGCAAACACGACTGTCCGATCCTTCACCGGATATGGAACTGCTCGAAGTTACACTGCCCGGAACCTTCAACACGATGATCGATTGGGATCAATAAGAGTCCAGTTAAAGACGTTGTGGGGCTTCAAATCCTCAGGCGCTTTCCATTAGTGTATTGTATTCTGACCAGATGATCAAAAATTGGGAATCGCCATGTCTTTGAAAGATGCAGCTTTGGCCGTACGGGAAAATGCCCACGCGCCGTATTCTAATTTCAAGGTTGGGGCGGCGATCCGGTCGGTGGCGGGCGTGGTCTATAGCGGATGCAATGTCGAAAACGTTGCTTATCCCGAAGGCACCTGCGCCGAAGCCGGAGCGATCGCGGCGATGGTCGCTGCCGGAGAAAAGGAATTGACCGAAGTCTACGTGGTCGCCAGCAGCCCGCAACCGGTGCCCCCGTGTGGCGGGTGCCGACAGAAACTGGCCGAGTTCGGCAAGGGCGAAGTGGTTGTCACTATGGCGACAGTGGATGGTCTGGAAACCAGAACCACGATTGCCGATCTTCTGCCCGGTGCATTTGATGCATCGCATATGGAGGATGTCTGACCCAATGGATGCACGCTCGATCATTGCCAAGCTTCGCCGTCAGGAGGTTCCCAAGAGCGAAGAACTGAACTGGTTCGCGCAAGGTCTGGCCGATGGCGGCGTCAGTGACGCGCAGGCAGGTGCCTTTGCCATGGCCGTCTGCATGGGTGGTCTGAACGCGCAGGGGCGGGCTGATCTGACCGTCGCCATGCGCGACAGCGGAGAGGTTTTGACCTGGGATCTGGATGGGCCGGTAATCGACAAGCATTCGACCGGTGGGGTCGGTGATTGCGTCAGTCTGCTGCTGGCGCCTGCGTTGGCGGAATGCGGAGCTTTTGTGCCGATGATCTCGGGGCGTGGTCTGGGCCATACCGGAGGTACGCTCGACAAGCTTGAGGCGATACCGGGTGTGACGACCCAGATCGGGCAGGCTCGGTTGGCGCAGGTGCTGAAGGAAACCGGAGCCGCCATTGTCGGTGCGACAGGTCAGATCGCGCCGGCGGACAAACGACTGTATGCGATTCGCGATGTGACGGCGACGGTCGAAAGCCTCGATCTGATTACCGCGTCGATCCTGTCCAAGAAGCTGGCGGCAAGTCCGGATGCGCTGGTTCTGGACGTCAAAACCGGTAGCGGCGCGTTCATGAAATCGCTCGACGATGCGCGCAGGCTAGCGCAGGCGCTGACCGAGACTGCGAACACTGCAGGGTGCCGGACATCCGCTGTGATAACGGATATGAGCCAGCCACTGGCCTCGGCGCTGGGCAATGCTCTGGAAGTGGCCGAGGTGATGAAAGCACTGACCAGTGGTCAGGATTCGGCATTGGCGGAAATCTCGGCCGAATTGGGTGGCGTTCTGATGGCGGATGCCGGAATGTACGCAACGACTGATGAGGGCAAGGTGAAAATAGCCGAAGTGATCCGCGATGGCCGCGCTGCCGATCGGTTCGGCCGCATGATGGCCGCTGTGGGTGGGCCGGTACACTTTGTCGACACATGGGCGCGGTTCCTGCCTGAGGCCAACGTGATCCAAGAGGTACAAGCACCTCAGACTGGATACGTTGCCGCCATCGATGGAGAGGCTCTGGGCCTGGCGGTTGTTGCTCTTGGCGGCGGACGTCAGGTTGAAAGTGACGAAATTGATCCGGCTGTTGGTATTTCGGACATCCTGAGACTTGGTGATAAGGTTTCGAATGGTTCTCCGTTGGCGGTTGTCCACGCAGGGCGAGAAGATGCAGCGCAACAGGCCGCTGCTGCAGTTCTGGGCGCCATAACCCTTAGCGACAAACCGGTTGAAGTGCCGCCCCAAATCCATGAAAGGATCAGCGTATGACCCGCGCTTTTCTTGTTGTTATGGATTCGGTTGGTATCGGCGGTGCACCGGATGCCGATCAGTTCTACAACGGAACCAAACCCGATACCGGTGCGAACACCGTGGCCCATATTGCGCAGGCCTGTGCCAACGGACGCGCAGAAGAGGGACGCTCGGGTCCGTTGCATTTGCCCAATCTGGACGCATTGGGGTTGGGCGCTGCGACGCGTCTGGCCTCGGGCGCAACAACGCCGGGGCTGGAGGCCGCGCCAACGGGCCGCTGGGGCTGCGCGCGCGAGCATTCGCTAGGCAAGGATACGCCGTCCGGCCACTGGGAGCTGGCTGGATTGCCGGTGCCATGGGATTGGCATTACTTTCCGGATACGACGCCTGCTTTTTCTGCAGAGCTTAGTTCAGTTGCCGCCGAAGCGGCCGGGACTGACCGAATATTGGGCAACTGCCACGCTTCTGGCACAACGATCATCGCTGATCTGGGAGAGGAGCATATGCGGAGCGGCTGGCCGATCTGCTATACCTCTGCCGACAGCGTGTTCCAGATTGCCGCGCATGAAGAGAGCTTTGGGCTCGATCGGCTGCTGGAGATGTGTCGCGCCCTAGCGCCACGCCTGCACAAGATGAAGGTGGGTCGGGTCATTGCCCGGCCGTTTGTGGGTACGCCGGAACTCGGGTTTACTCGCACCACCAACCGCAAGGATTTCGCTATTCTGCCACCAGCACCGGTACTGACCAATTGGGCACAGGATGCCGGGCGTCCAGTGCACGCGGTTGGAAAGATTGGCGACATATTCTCGATGCAGGGAATCGATACGCTAAGAAAAGGCTCTGATGCGGAGTTGGTGCTCCACCTGTCCGATCTAGTTGACGAGTCGGAGGACGGCAGTTTGACCTTTGCAAATTTCGTCGAATTTGACAGCCTGTATGGTCACCGCCGCGATATCAGCGGCTATGCCCGAGCCTTGGAATGGTTTGATCACGAGATCGGCGCTATCCTTCAAAAAATGCGCCCCGATGATCTGATGCTGTTCACCGCAGACCATGGCAACGACCCAAGCTGGAGCGGTACCGATCACACGCGTGAACAAGCCCCTGTACTGATCGCAGGACAAGGTTCAGGTGAGATTGGTCGCGTAGAATTTGCCGATATCGCCGCCAGCATCGCCCACTATTTGAATATACCGGCGCAGGGGCCGGGAAGGACTTTTCTATGAGCGTCGCCGACCTCCCCAAGATTGAACTGCATTTGCACCACGAAGGCGCAGCTCCACCTGCTTTCATACGTCAGTTGGCTCATGAGAAGCGCGTGGATCTGAGCGGGATATTCAAGCCTGACGGTTCTTACGATTTCCGCGACTTCGCCCACTTTCTCAGCGTGTACGAGACCGCTTGCGAGGTGTTGAAGACCCCAGAAGATTTCCGTCGCCTGACATTGGCCATTCTGGAGGAGAGTGCCGCGAACGGAGTGGTGTATTCTGAAACTTTCCTGAGTCCCGATTTCTGCGGTGGAGGCGATCTGCACGCATGGAAAGACTATCTGACCGCCATTCAGGATGCCGCTGACGAGGCCGAGCGCAAATTTGGAATCACTTTACGCGGTGTCGTCACATGTGTGCGCCATTTTGGCCCAGAGCAAGCCAAGCGCAGTGCCTATTGCGCGGCTGAAACCGCCGGTGACTGGATTACCGGGTTCGGCATGGGTGGCAACGAATCCATGGGAAAGCAGGGCGACTTTAAATGGGCCTTTGAATGCGCGCGCGAGGCCGGGTTGCAGTTGACCACACATGCCGGCGAGTTCGGCGGCCCCGAAAGTGTACGGGATGCTATCCGTGATCTTGGGGTCGAACGTTTGGGCCATGGTGTCCGTGCCATCGAAGATCTGGACCTTGTGCACGAGTTGGTCGACCGGGGCATCACGCTTGAGGTCTGTCCGGGCTCGAACGTGGTTCTGGGCCTGTTTCCTGATTTCGCGGCTCATCCGATAGCGAAGTTGCGCGATGCCGGCGTTAAGGTCACCGTTTCTACCGACGATCCGCCGTTTTTCCATACCACGATGCGGCGGGAATATGAGATGCTGAGTTCAGCATTTGGCTGGCAGGCTGAAGACTTTGCAGCCTTGAATGAAACGGCCCTGAACGCGGCCTTTTGCGATGAAGAGACCCGCGCGCGGGTTAAGAAAAGACTGGAGACATCATGAGCGATCACCTGACCGTCGTCGACCACCCCCTGGTGCAACACAAACTGACGCTCATGCGGGACAAGGGTACCTCGACCGCAGTATTTCGGCAGTTGCTGCGCGAAATCACGCTGTTGCTGGCCTATGAGGTCACGCGTGAGCTAAAACTGACCACCCGCCACATCGAAACCCCGATGGAAGAGATGGATGCGCCGATTCTGGCAGGCAAGAAACTGGCGCTGGTGTCGATCCTGCGGGCGGGGAACGGGATGCTGGATGGGGTTCTGGAACTGATCCCTTCGGCCCGAGTTGGCTTTGTCGGGCTCTACCGTGACGAAGAAACACTGAAACCCGTCCAGTATTACTTTAAAGCGCCCGAAGGGTTGAAGGATCGACTGGTCATCGCCGTTGACCCGATGCTGGCCACCGGCAACAGCTCGGCCGCGGCAATCGATTTGCTGAAAGAGCAGGGCGCCACCGATATCCGCTTTCTCTGCCTGCTGGCCGCCCCCGAAGGTGTGGCTCGGATGAAAGAAGCGCATCCCGATGTTAAAATCGTCACAGCGGCGCTGGATCGTGAGCTGAATTCCAAGGGCTACATCATGCCCGGGCTCGGTGATGCCGGGGACCGGATGTTCGGAACCAAATAGGCGCTATTGTCCGCAGATGTTCTGCAGCCGGACCCAATCGCGGTCCGGCAATACCTGTTCAAGAGTGCGCCCTGCCATTGGATCAGCCTCAATCAGACCCAGTACAGTCTCACCCGTGATGTCACGCGCATATGCGTAGGGGGTCGAGGGCAGGGCCGCCTGAGCAAAAATGGCCAACAGATCGTTGTCAGCAATTTCTGGACGAGGCTGGGACAGAACTTCTTCGGTGTAGGCGTCTACGATCTCGGGCGTCAATTCGCCCGTAGTCAGCAGCCGAAATGCGGCGGTTGGCCCGGTGCGGTCAAGCAGATCATCCAACGGTTTTTTTTGCACTGCCCGTGCGCGTGCGGCGATCACATAACCTGCGGCAACTGCAGGGTCTTCATGATCTTCGACCAGAGCGCGATTCAACAAAACGGTCCCGCCCGGCAGACTCAGACTGTCAGGTAGCCCTGCGGGCAGAATCATGATTTGCCGCACGCCCGTTCTCTTGGCCAGCTGGTCCAGTGACTCTTGTGCGTCTGGCGAAGAACAGGCCTTGCCAGACACCCGTTCAATCCGCTGCAGGATTGTATCGCCAATTTCCTGCCGTTTGATCTCGGGCACCACGGCAATTACGTGACGCTGCAACGCAGCGGGCAGCCAGAACAGCAGGACGGCAAGAACCGCCAGCACGACCCCGGCGACGCTGAGCCAGCGCAGCCGCCCAGGATGTGGTCTGGCCCGGTCGATGGCGCGTTGGAGGCGGTCAATAGCCTCAATCATCGTGGATTCGGATTTCGCAAGCTCAAGCGTTTCGCCTGGATCACCATCGGGATTGAATACCGCGGGATAGGTGCCGGGGTTCTGCCGCTCGAGTGCGGCCAGCGACCAATGGGTAAGCGCACTGTCATTGAAATCCGAGATCGTCAGAGTGGCTTCTCCAATCGACACCACAACCTCACGCCGTTGTTCATCGGGTGAGGGGCGCCACAGACCGGTGGCTTCGATCCGCTGGTACTGTTTGAGTGCGGTCATCAGGTAATGCTGCTCGAGTATTATTTTGCACCAAGCTTAGCATGGCAAAAACCAGCGGCGCAAACTTGTTGCGCATAGATTGTGAATTGTGCTGACTGTGCCGGGCAGAGTTCAGGTCAACACTGACAGTCCGAAGGCAGAGGCGGGGATGCAATCAACACAACCAACCCATTTGGTAGCGGCGTCTATGCTGATGGTTGCGTCGATGGCCATTATTGGTGTGATCGACAATTTTGTGATCCGGTTGGCCGAGGGCATCGGGCTCTGGCAATTTCACCTGAGCCGCTCTTTGCTGATGCTGCCGCTGATCGTTTTGCTTTCCCTGCTCGGTCTGGGAACGCTAAGGCCGCGTCGATACGGCATTGTTGCGTTGCGAAGCGTATTGATCACGATGTCGATGCTTTTCTATTTCAGCGCACTGGCGTTGATGCCCATTGCGCAGGCATTGGCGGGATTGTTTACATCGCCGATCTTTGTACTGCTGATCTCGGTATTGTTGTTGAAGCAGCGGATCGGTCCTTGGAGGATTGTGGCGGTTGTATTGGGGTTCTCCGGAATTCTGTGCGTTTTGCAACCGGATCCGACCTCATTTGAAGTCAAGACGCTGCTGCCGGTTGCAGGCGGATTCTTTTATGCGCTCGGCGCGATTGTGACACGGACACAGTGCGCGAATGAAAGTACGGTTGCGCTGCTGGCAGCGTTGGTCGTGACACTTGGGCTTGCGGGCGCGGTGGGATTGATCTGGCTGGCCTTGGTGCCTGTTGGGGGGCCTGCCGGGGCGGATGGGTTTGCCATGCGGGGTTGGGTATGGCCGATGCACGAGGTGTTGCCCTGGATTGTCGTTCAGGCCGTGGGTTCGACGGTTGCCGTCTTCATGCTGATCAAAGCCTATCAATTGGGAGAGCCCTCTTACGTCGCCGTCTTCGAGTATTCGGTTATGATCTTTGGTCCACTTTTTGCCTGGGTGGCATTTGGACAGTCGATCGGTCAGATGCAGGTGATTGGCATCGGAATGATCGCCTTTGCTGGGGTGTTGCTGGGGTCGCGGGAAAGCCGGATATCTTCGACGTCATATGAGGCCCGGTGACCGCAAGTGCAGATTCGCAGCCAGTCTGCCGTCTGTTGTACTCTTATCGTTTCCGCGCCGCACCTAAAGCCATCTCTGAGCGCCAGTTTGTTTACATATCGGCTAGATATTAAGGCAAAGCAGGCTCAAATTAGTCCTAAATGTGGCAAAACTAAGTCCCGATGGGGCACATTAGTTTGGACCTTCTGAGCAATTTATCTGAGCTATTTGAAGGTGCCAACAGGGGGGAAGGCACGTGTTAGAGTTAGTGAGTGTTTCGGGGTATTCGAAACGAGATGTCAAAGGCCCGCAGGCCTTTGCAGGAAAGGCGGCATCAGCACGCCGTGGGGGATTGCTGCACGGAACCAAGGTTTCCACGACCGGTGGCTGGAAGCGGGTGGAAAGATTGGTCGCAGGTGATCTGGTACGGACGTTGGACCATGGATTTCAAGAGTTGAGACGCGTCAGCGTTGATCGGATTGTTGTACCCGGAGACGAGCGCCGATCCGAACATCTGCCAGTTCTTGTTCCATCCCGCGCCGCCTATAACGGACGGCCCGTCTGGTTGATGCCGGAACAGGGGGTGGCTTTGGATCAGGGCAAACTCGCCGTCGGTATCGAGGGTATTTCGGTCATTCCCGCCCGATTGTTGAGTGGCGTAGGGCGTCTGAAATCCGATACGCCAGCGCAGTCATTTGATGTAACATCGTTGTTTTTTGATCAGGATGAGCTGGTGTTCATCGAAGGAGGGTTTCAGGCGTATTGCGCGTCCGGCCGCATGAGCGCCGCGCCTGTTCGAAATCGCGTGCGGTATGAAGTCGCCGACGACGAACATGCTGACCTTCTGATCGAAGCCGTTGAGAATAGAGGTGATATCTCGGCTTTGGCAAACCCATTGGCAGCGCTGCCCGCACCTATGTCGCAAGAGCCTATTTTTCCGATCCGTCCCTCCATGGGGATACGCCGACCGGGGCGGCCGGGGCGGCCCGATGTGCCTGCACTGTTTCTGCGGCCAGAATGGAAGTCGCAATGAAACTGTTGTGAGAAAGGCGCGGGCGCATAGTGACATGCGCCCGCATCACTTGGTCAGGCAGCCCGGGTTTCGGGGTTGAAGCGGCCATAGAAGCTCTGACCTTTTTCAGCCATCTCGCGCAGCAGCGGAGGGCAGGTGAAGCGCTCACCGTACGCCTCGGCCAGTTGATCGCAACGCTCGGCAGCGTAGGGCGTGCCGATGATGTCCAGCCAGCTGAGCGGGCCACCGGACCAGGGCGCAAAGCCCCAGCCTAGAATAGCGCCAACATCGCCTTCGCGGATATCTTCCAGAACGCTCTCTTCCAACGCACGGACCGCTTCCAGAACCTGCGCGAACATCAGACGTTCCTGCACTTCGATCAGATCGGGCTGGTTTGCGGCATGAGGGTATTTTACTTGCAGGCCTTTCCAGTACTCTGTGCGCTTGCCCTTTTCGTCATAGTCGAAGAACCCTGCATTGACCTTGCGACCCAGACGGCCCTGTTCCTCCATCCAGAAAATCAGATCGTCCGAGGGGCTTTCCGGATAAGCATCGCCCATAGCCGCCTTGGTGGCCCGTGCGATCTTGGCACCCAGATCGATCGAGGTCTCATCGGTCAGCTGGATCGGCCCCACCGGGAAGCCCAGCTGACGCGCCGCGTTGTCGATCAGCACAGGGCTGACGCCTTCGGCGATCATTCGGACACCTTCGTTGATGTAAGGAATGATGCAGCGGTTGGCGTAGAAGAAGCGGGCATCGTTGACCACGATCGGCGTTTTGCGGATCTGGCGTACATAGTCCAGCGCCTTGGCGACCGCACGGTCCCCGGTTTCGCGGCCCTTGATGATCTCGACCAGGAACATCTTCTCAACAGGTGAAAAGAAGTGGATGCCGATAAACTGATCCGGACGAACGCTCGCCTTGGCCAGATCCGAGATCGGCAAGGTCGAGGTGTTTGAGGCAAAGATGCAATCCTCAGGGATAATCGCCTCGACCTTCTTGGTCATTTCGGCCTTTACGCCAGGATCTTCGAACACGGCCTCGATGATCAGATCGCAGCCTTTGAGGTGCTCTAGGTCGGGGGTAGCCGTGATCTGGCCCAGCATGGTTTCTTTTTTCTCAGCCGTGACCTTGCCGCGCTTGATGCCCTTGTCCAGATAGGCCTCGGAATAGGCTTTGCCCTTGTCGGCAGCATCCTGATCACGGTCGATCAGCACAACTTCCATACCTGCCTGAGCCGACACCAGTGCAATACCGGCCCCCATCATGCCCGCACCCAGAACGCCGATCTTCTTGACCCGTTGATCGGGCACATCCTTGGGTCGCACAGCGCCTTTCTCCAGCGCTTCCTTGTTCAGGAACAGCGACCGGATCATCGCTGACGAGGATGGGTTCATCAGCACATTGGTGAACCAGCGCGCCTCGATCTTCAGCGCGGTGTCGAAGTCGACCAATGCACCTTCGTAGATCGAACTCAGCAGGGCCTTAGCCGCCGGGAAGGCGCCTTGGGTCTTGCCATTCACCATGGCGTTGGCGCCAACGAAGGTCATGAAACCAGCGGGGTGGTAGGGCGCACCACCGGGCATCTTGTAGCCCTTCGCGTCCCATGGCTTGACCAAATCGGCATCCTTGGCGTTCAGAACCCACTCTTTGGCCGCAGCGACTGGATCGTCTGACACTGCGTCGATCAGTTGTGCACCCTTGGCCTTGGCCGGGTCCATCATCTTGCCTTCCAACAAGACCGGAGCGGCGGCCATCGCACCAACCATACGGCTGTAACGCATGGTGCCGCCACCTCCGGGGAAGATGCCCAGCATGATCTCTGGCAGACCGATCTTGGATTTCGGGTTATTGGTCATGACCCGGTGGTGACAGGCCAGAGCTATCTCGGTTCCGATCCCGGCGCAGGTGCCATTGATGGCACAAGCCACCGGCTTGCCGCCCTTCTTGGACTTGGGGTCCATGCCCGCCAGTTCCAGTTTACGCAGGATGTGGTGGCCTTCCATAACAAAGTCGAACAGCGCTTGTGCTGGCTCGTCACCGGCTTCCTGACGGATCGTGGCAAGAGTGCCGAGGTCCATGCCGCCGGCGAATGAACCTTCTTTGCCGCTGGTGATGACGATGCCCTTGATCTCATCATCCGACAGGGCCTGATCGACCAGTTGGCTGACCTCTTGAAAGGCCTCGCGGGTCAGAACGTTCATGGATTTGGCCTGGGCGTCCCAGGTGATGAAGGCAACGCCGTCTGCGTCTTTGCTCAGAGTGAAATCAGTCATTGTCATCTCCAATCTGGTCAGCCGTCAGCGGGCTGCCATCCTTGCGGGTGAAAGCGAAACCGTCGGGGTCAAACTTCACCATCATGTCTAAGTCGCTGTAATAGCCGGTCTCGGTCGGGGTCCGCGTGCCCACCACCAGAAAGGTCGCAGGCGCATCGGTCTTGTTCACAAGGTGGTGGCCATTGGTGTCACCCGCAGGCCAGGCGGCGCAATCGCCGGGCTGCATTTCGTGTTCGCCATCGTCATCGATCAGCGTGCAGGTGCCACTAAGCATGATTGCGAATTCGTCCTGCTCCATGTGGTAGTGGCGCAGCGAGGACAGACCGTTGGGTTCGAGCCGCACAATGTTGACGCCAATTTGGGTCAGGCCGTTCGCATCGCCCAACGGTTGGACGTAACGGTCGTCACCTGCTTTCGCCAGTTTGCCGGGATAACCCGAACCGTTCCGAAACGGAATCTTGGAAAGATCAATTTTAGGCATCAAACACGCTCGATAATTGTCGCCGCACCCATGCCGGACGCGATGCAGAGGGTGGCCAGACCGGTTTCTTTGTCCTGACGCTCCAGCTCATCCAGAAGGGTACCAATGATCATCGCACCGGTCGCACCCAGCGGATGGCCCATCGCGATCGAACCGCCATTGACGTTGACCAACGCAGGATCGACGTCGAACGCCTGCTGGAACCGCAATACAACCGAGGCGAAGGCTTCGTTCACCTCGAACAGGTCCAGATCGCTGATCTTCATGCCGTTGTCGGCGAGAATTTTCTCGGTCACCGGCACCGGGCCGGTCAGCATGATCGTCGGATCGGTGCCAATCTTTGCGCTCGCTTTGATGCGGGCGCGGGGCTTCAGACCGTATTTCTCACCGAATTCCTTGTTCCCGATCAATACCGCAGCAGCTCCATCCACGATGCCCGAGCTGTTGCCCGCATGGTGGATGTGGTTGATCCGCTCAAGATGCGGGTACTTTATCATCGCCACCTTGTCGAAGCCCGGCATCTGCTCGCCCATCATCTGGAAGGCGGGATTCAGCGCGCCAAGCGACTGCATGTCGGTGCCCGGGCGCATGTACTCATCGCGATCCAGAATGGTCAGGCCGTTCTGATCCTTGATGGTGATGACTGATTTCTCGAACCGGTTGTCTTCCCAAGCCGCCGCAGCCCGTTTCTGCGATTCTACCGCCAGCGCGTCGGCATCATCGCGACTAAAGCCATACTCGGTCGCTATGATGTCGGCCGAGATACCCTGCGGCACAAAATAAGTGTCCATCGCCAGAGTCGGATCAACCGCGATCGCCGCACCGTCGCTGCCCATGGCAACGCGGCCCATCATCTCGACACCTCCAGCGATGTAAGCTTCGCCTGCGCCACCCTTCACCTGGTTCGCGGCGAGGTTCACGGCCTCCATGCCCGAGGCACAGAACCGGTTGATCGCCAAACCTGGGATCGACTGATCGAGATCCGAGGCCAGAACGGCCGAGCGCGCGAGACAGCCGCCTTGCTCCATCACTTGCGTGACGTTGCCCCAGATCACGTCCTCGACGGCGTGACCTTCCAGGTTGTTGCGCTCTTTCATCGCGTTCAGGGTCAGGGCGGACAGGCGCACCGAGGTTACCTCGTGCAGGCTGCCATCCTTGCGGCCCTTGCCGCGCGGGGTGCGCAGGGCGTCATAGATATAGGCTTCGGTCATGGGGTTTTCTCCTTAAGCTCGATCCGACGGGTTGCCGGGCATCAGGTCATAGGGGTGTTTCCAGCCGGGCTGTTCGCTGAGGCGCGTCAGCCAGGTGTCAATGTTGGGCCAGTCAGCACGATCAAAGCCGAAAGGTTCGGGATAATAGAGGTAGCCGCAGCAGCTGATATCGGCGTTGGTCATGCCGTCGCCAACGATCCAATCGCGGCCCTCAAGATGGGCGTTCAGCGTCTGATATGCGGCCTTGAGCCGACCCTGATTGAACGCGATCACATCCGGGTTGCGGTGCTTCTCGGGCAGAAAATTGATCAGGAAACGGGTTAGCCCGGCCATCGAACTTAGCTTGTGGTTGTCCCACAGAACCCATCTGAAAATCTCGTAATTCTCATCACGATCCTTGCCGCCGAACTTTCCGGACTTTTCGGTCACATAAGCCTGAATAGCACCGGACTGACTGGTGCGGAAATCACCGTCTACCATAACCGGAGCTTCACCCATCTCGTTCACTTCAGCGCGGTATTCAGGCGTGCGCGTCGCGCCACCGAAGAAATCGACATGGACCGGCTCCCAGTCCAGACCAGACATTTCTAAGGCAAGAGCGGCTTTGTAGCTGTTTCCACTTTCTCCGAAGCAGTGCAGTTGAATGGTCATGTGCGCGCCCCTCCCAAGGCGTATTGAATGTCCCAGCGATGATTTGCGCGCAGTTAGCGCTTTCTCGCATCCAGCTCTGAATTAAATATGCGTAGCCTATGCGTCAGGTTTTCCTCGTCGATCACGCTGTTGAAATTCTCGAACAGAAACGAGAGAGCCTCACCTTCATCCAATCCCGCCTCTCGCGCGAAACCGCGGAGTTTGCGATAGCCATCTTCGGTCATGGCGACGGGAAATCGGCGGGTCAGGCGAAATCGTTTTGGCATCTTGTCTCCTCCGTGGGTGGGCCCGGGTTATGACGCCCGAACCCACACTGAGATCAGAAGCTCGCAGCGTCCAGTGCCATTACTGTGTCCGCTCCGGTTTGAATACGTGCCAGATGCATCGCGGTCGCGGGCAGTCGGCGGGCCATGTAGAACCGACCAGTGTTGATCTTGGTCTCGTAGAACTCTTTGTCCGAGGCGCCGCCGTCCAGTGCGTCTTGTGCGGCTTTTGCCATCTGCGCCCACATCAGGCCCAGGCAGACATGGCCGAACAAGTGCATGAAGTCATACGAACCGGACAGTGCGTTGTTCGGGTTCTTCATACCTTCCTGCATGAAGTACATACCGGCGGCTTGCAGATCCTTGGATGCAGCTTTCAGCGGTTCAATGAAAGCTTTGTCAAAAGCTTCATTCTGACCTGCGTTTTCCTTGCAGAATGATTTGACCATATCGAAGAACGCCATGACGTGCTTGCCGCCATCCTGTGCCAGCTTACGACCCACCAAATCCAGTGCCTGAACACCGTTTGCGCCTTCGTAGATCATCGCGATGCGGGCATCTCGGGTGTATTGTGACATACCCCATTCTTCGATGTAGCCGTGACCGCCATAGACCTGCTGTGCCTGAACGGTCATGTCGTAACCTTCGTCCGTCAGGAAGCCTTTGATAACCGGGGTCAGCAGCGAGATCAGCCCGTCCGCGTCCTTGTCATCAGAACGGTGCGCCTTGTCGATCATGGTCGCGCCCCACAGGATGAACGCGCGCGCACCTTCGGTAAAGCTTTTCTGATCCATCAGGTTGCGGCGGATGTCGGGGTGAACGATCAGGGGATCGGCCGGGCCGTCCGGATTTTTCACACCAGTCACATCGCGACCCTGCAGGCGATCCTTGGCGTATTCAACGGCATTCTGGTACGCAGCCTCGGCCTGCGACAGGCCTTGCATACCAACACCCAAACGCGCTTCGTTCATCATGGTGAACATGGCGCGCATGCCTTTGTGTTCCTCGCCCAGCAACCAACCGGTAGCTTCGTCATAGTTCATGACGCAGGTCGAGTTGCCGTGGATGCCCATTTTCTCTTCGATCTTGCCGACTGAGACGCCATTGCGTTCGCCCGGCGTGCCGTCGTCGTTGACGATGAACTTTGGAACGATGAACAGCGATACGCCCTTGATGCCCTCGGGGCCGCCGGGGATCTTGGCCAATACCAGATGGATGATGTTGTCAGCCATGTCGTGATCGCCAGCCGAGATAAAGATCTTCTGGCCGGAAATCTTGTAGCTGCCGTCGCCTTGCGGTTCTGCCTTGGTGCGCATCAGGCCCAGATCGGTGCCGCAGTGCGGTTCGGTCAGGTTCATGGTGCCGGTCCATTCACAGCTGACCATGTTGGGCAGGTACTTGTTCTTCTGCTCTTCAGTTCCATGTGCCAGAATGGCCGAGGCCGCTCCATGGGTCAGGCCCTGATACATGACGAACGCCTGGTTCGCACCCGAGAACACCTCGCCCACGGCTGTGCCCATCACATAGGGCATGTTCTGGCCGCCATACTCTTCGGGCATGTCCAACCCGGTCCAGCCACCTTCTTTCATCTGCTCGAAGGCGTCTTTGAAGCCTGTTGGCGTATACACAATGCCGTTCTCTAACCGACACCCTTCGGTGTCACCGACCACATTCAGAGGGTGCAACACGTTGGTGGCAACCTTGCTGGCTTCTTCCAGAACCGCGCCGGTGAATTCGGATTCCAATTCATCATAGCCGGGGATGTCCGATTCCGAGACTTTCAGAACGTTGTGCAGGATGAACTGCGTGTCTTTGGTTGGCGCGTTGTAGACGGGCATGTGAAGCTCCCTTATTTCATATGTCCGGAAGGGTCGGCGAGGTTATTCAGCCGCCTTCTTTTCCTGTTTTATCGAGGCGATGACCTTCTCGCCCCAGCGCAACTGCTCTTTCAACTCGTCGATTGCCTGTGTCAGCTCTTCGCGGCGCGATTCCATGTCGGCCAGACGCTCGCACGCGATTTCATAGGTGCGCGACATCTGGGTCACTTGCTGGTCGCCCACATGGTACAAATCCAGAAGCTGGCGGATTTCTTCAAGACTGAAGCCAAAGCGCTTGCCGCGCAGGATCAGTTTCAGGCGCGCGCGGTCCCGTTTTGTGAACAACCGCTTTTGGCCGTCACGGATCGGAAACAGAAGCTCTTTGGCCTCATAAAACCGCAAGGTGCGGGGCGTGACATCATAGGTCTCGCACATTTCACGGATGGTCAGCAGATCTTCGGTCATGGTTCAAACTCTCATCACTGGCGTCATGCAAGCTGAGTTGCGCAGTCGATAGATGTTTTACAACACACAAGTGACGTTTACGTAATGCGGACGCTGCGTCACAAATAAGTTGACGTAACATCCGGTCGCGTAAACGATGGTTGCGGCAATTATCTTGCCGTAAGGGAAGGGTGTTTACTTCAACAGTTTGACCGTTTGATCTCGCAATTGTTGAAGCGCATCCATCGCCTCATCCAGCTGTGAACGCTGCTGGCGCAACTCTTCCATCTGGCGATCGGCCATCTCGATGAAGGTCGCCATCTGCGCCTGATCACCCTGATCCTCGTAGATCAAAAGCCACTGGCGAATCTCTTCCAGCGGAAATCCGAACTTGCGACCACGCAGGATCAGCTTCATCCGAGCGCATTCACGAGGCCCGTAAAACCGCGATCGGCCCTCGCGGTCGGGTTGCAGCAATTCTATATATTCGTAATAGCGCAGCGTGCGCGGAGTTACGTCGAACTCGGCGCACATCTCTTTGAATGACAAACGGTTGTCGGACATTCGGGGTCTCCTTGGCTGCAACCTAGGGCGTCGTGACGGCAAGCGCAACAGCCGGGCTTGCCCTTGGCGTAAACGCAGGCCAATAAAGGGTCAGGCAAGAAGACAGGACCCAACCCCATGGTCGATAAGACAGTATTAGCACGGCAATTCATCGAGGCGATCCCGCACGCCAAGGCGCTGGGGCTTGATCTGACGCATATCGGCGAGGGCGAGGCTGAAATTTCCATGCCGTATAACGAACAGCTGATTGGTGATCCCAGAACCGGGGTGATCCATGGCGGTGCGGTTTCAGCCATGCTGGATACATGCTGTGGTGCTGCAGTGATGAGCCACCCGTCGGCGCCTGGCGGAACGGCGACCATCGATCTCCGCATCGATTATATGCGGGCTGCTACGCCTGGGCAAAGCATCCGAACCCGCGCGACCTGCTATCACATAACGCGTAACGTGGCCTTCGTTCGTGCGACGGCGACGGATGACGATAGTGATCGACCCGTTGCAACCGCGTCGGGCGCATTCACCGTGGAGGGAAGCTGACATGGTGCGGCCTCGTCCCGAACCGATGCAGGTGGTCAAACAACGCCGTGACGCAGCGCTAAATGCGCTTGTCGAAGGCGTGCCCTATATCCGCTTCCTCAATATTTCATTTGATCGGCGCGGAGATGAACTGACCGGTGTGCTGAATTTTGACGACAAACTCATCGGAAATCCATTCCTGCCTGCCATACATGGCGGGGTGACGGCGGCTTTCCTCGAAGTGACTGCTGTTATCACGCTAAGCTGGGAGCACATGTTCCCAAGGATCGAAAGCGGTGAGATCGGGGCAGAAGATATCTTAAGCGATGAGCATATCCGCTTTCCCAAAACTATCGATTTCACAGTTGATTACTTGCGGTCCGGTCTCCCACGTGACGCCTATGCGCGCGCGTTCATCAACCGGTCGGGTCGGCGTTATGCTTCTGTCCGAGTCGAGGCATGGCAGGACAACCACGCCAAGCTTTTTGCGCAAGGAACAGGACATTTCCTGATGCCGCAGCCTTCGACGAAAGCCTAAACGTGGACGACGCAACCACGCCCATCACCCACCGGCGCGTATTGAAGATCGCACTGCCGATCGTGCTGTCCAATGCAACTGTGCCGATTCTTGGTGCGGTGGATACAGGCGTCGTCGGCCAGATGGGGCTGGCGGCTCCGATCGGGGCTGTAGGCATGGGTGCGGTGATCCTGTCGTCGATCTATTGGATTTTCGGTTTTTTGCGGATGGGCACCACAGGGCTTGCGGCACAAGCGCGGGGCGCGGGTGATACTGCGGAAACCGGGGCATTGCTGATGCGTGGTCTGCTGCTGGGCGGAACAGCGGGGCTGTTTTTTATTGCCACTCAGGTTTGGGTGTTCCTTGGGGCATTTTCACTGTCACCCGCCAGCGCCGAGGTCGAATCCCTTACACGGGCCTATCTTGAAATTCGCATCTGGGGCGCACCGGCTACAATTGCGCTGTACGCGGTGACGGGTTGGTTGATTGCGGTCGAGCGTACACGCGGGGTGTTCATCCTGCAGATCTGGATGAACGGACTGAATATCGTACTGGATTTATGGTTCGTGCTTGGCCTTGGATGGGGCGTCGAAGGCGTGGCCATCGCTACACTGATCGCCGAGTGGACAGGCCTCGCGCTGGGTCTGTGGCTCTGCGGTGATGCGTTTGGCGGTAAACAATGGCGGGACTGGCCGCGCATTTTTGATGCCAAGCGTTTACATCGGATGTTGCAGGTGAATGGCGATATCATGGTGCGCTCGGTTCTGCTGACCGGTGCCTTCACCACGTTTCTGTTTGTAGGTTCTGATCTGGGCGACGTGAATCTGGCTGCAAATCAGGTGTTATTGCAGTTCCTGGAAATCACTGCCTTTGCATTGGATGGTTTTGCCTTTTCAGCCGAGGCACTGGTTGGTGGCGCAGTCGGCGCGCGCGACCGCCAACAGGTCAGGCGCGCGTCACTAATGGCATCGCAATGGGGTGTTGGCGGGGCCATTGGACTTGGGTTGGTGTTCTATCTGGCAGGGCCCGCGCTGATTGATCTTATGTCAACGTCAGCCGATGTGCGGATAACGGCGCGCGAGTTTCTGTTCTGGGCTGCCTTGGCTCCAATTGTCGGGGTGGCAAGCTGGATGTTCGACGGCATCTACATCGGGGCCACCTGGACCCGCGATATGCGTAACGCGATGATCCAGTCGGTTGCCGTCTATGTGGTTACCTTGTTCATTCTGGTTCCGACCTTCGGAAACCATGGGCTGTGGGCGGCGCTGATGGTTCTGAACATCGCGCGGGGGCTTACTCTGGGTTGGCGGTACCCCCGGCTTGAGGCACAGATTGCCTAAAGCAGAGACAGAAGCGCCTCTGTCGGGCGTCCGATGGCGGCCTTATCATCCGAAATCGCCAGGGGTCGTTCGATAAGGATCGGGTTTTCGGCCATGGCCTGAATCAGCTCTGCTTCCGACGCGGTTTTGGTCAGGTTGAGTTCCTTGAACCGTTTTTCGCCGGTGCGCATCATTTCGATGGCCGTAAGCCCGAGTTTCGATTGTGTGTTACGCAGATCTTCGGCAGACGGTGCGTCTTCCAGATACTTCCGCACGCGCACTTCCGCGCCCTGCTCTTCGAGCAAAGCCAACCCGGCGCGGGATTTGGAACACCGTGGATTATGCCAATATTCGATCACAACCAGTCCTTTCGTTTGCTACCAACTGCCTGCGCAACAGTGTCAAACCCGTCGCGGGCCAGCAGTTTGTCCAAATCTCGTGCGATATCCGCAGCCAACGAGATGCCGCCAAATACCATTGCGGTGTAGAATTGAATGGCCGATGCACCAGCGCAGATTTTGTCATAGGCCTGCTGCGCGTTTCTGATGCCGCCGACGCCAATCAAAGGGATCTGCCTTTCTGTCAACTGGCTCAACTGCGCCAGAACACGGGTCGATTTCTCAAACAAAGGTGCGCCGGACAGACCGCCGGCCTGTTCTTTGTGCCTGCTGTGCAATCCGTCACGTGACAACGTAGTGTTTGTGGCGATCACCGCATCTACGCCGGTTTCGCGGGCAACATCCGCAATATCCTGCAATTCGGCCTCGGTCAGATCAGGCGCGATCTTCAGAAAGATCGGAATCGGGCGGGTCAGAGCGTTGCGGGTTTCGACCACTCCGCTCAGCAGCGCACTCAGTGCCGCCTTTCCCTGTAAATCGCGCAGCTTTTCGGTGTTCGGAGATGAGACATTGACCGTCGCGAAATCCAGATACTCGGCACAACGGGCCAGTACTTTGGCGAAATCACCGGGCCGGTCGTCGCTGTCTTTGTTCGCGCCCAGATTGAGGCCGATCACCGCATCTTTCGGGCGGCTGGCAAGCCGGGTGGCCATGACCTCCATACCCTCGTTGTTAAACCCGAACCGGTTGATCGCAGCGCGGTCTTCGGTCAGCCGGAACAAGCGTGGCTTTGGGTTCCCGGGCTGAGGCCGTGGCGTCACGGCACCCACCTCGACAAAGCCGAAACCAGCGCGCGACAGCGGGGTTAGAACTTCACCGTTCTTGTCGAACCCGGCGGCCAACCCAACCGGGTTTGGCAGGTCGAGCCCCGCCACCTGTGTCCTCAGCCGATCTGAAGTCACCGGTCCCGGCGATGGCGCAAGACCAGACTTTAGCGCCTTGATCGACAGCCCATGTGCGGTTTCGGGGTCAAGGCGATGCAGGGCGGCCAGCCCAAGTTTTTCGGTCAATTTCATCCGAATGAAGTTCCACCTGTTGTCGGGGCGCAGCGGATCAGCCGCGACGTTTCAACCGCTGCCTGCCGGTGAATGACGGCGCAGCGATAGACCGGATCGGTCACCATTTCGAGAAACACATGCGCGGTGGGATAGCGGGCGATAAACATCTCATCCCATATCTCATCCGAAGGGCCGATCAGTGTTGTATGAAACGTTCCGCGCCACAGGATTGATGCCCCGAGGCGCGCGATGATCGGGGCAGTCTCGACCCCGTAGTTTCGATAGGCCTGTGCACCGGTCAGATCTGCATTCGCAAGCTGGTGGTCGGTGGGGTACGCGGCTTTGGCACGGAACTTTATCAGATTGAGCATCTCGATCGGGTGATCGCGATCCAGATCCTTGAAGGCTTCGAATTGGGCACGTTCAGGATCGACAAAGGCGGTCATTCCATCTGTTCCGGAAATTGGTGCTGCTGACCATCGAATGGCAAAGCACACGACCAGATCACGTCGGCCATACGAATTTGGCGGTAGAGATGAGGGAACAGCGCACCACCGCGCGAAACTTCCCATTTCAACTCGTCACCCATGGCACCCGCGTTACAGGCCAGTAATGTAAGACCCTCGACACCTGCGAAGTGTTTGGCTGCGGTTTCAGCTGCTTGTTCACTGGTTGAGAAGTGGACGAACCCGTCGGTCACATCAATGGGAGCACCGTCCGAGGCGCCTTGCGCCTGCAAATTGGCCCATTCGTCGGCCCGGAAAATCTTGTAGATCAGCATAAGAGTCTGATGCCCCGCACCGCTGCTGGAATCAAGTCGGTTTTCCCCCTTTGACTCTTTGCGATGCAAGGCGCACGATCACGCCAAACAACTACAGGGAGTTTCATGATGTACACTCGATTGCTCGCCTCGGCCGCCATTCTGGGCATGACTGCAGGCATGGCCGCCGCCGAGTATAAACTGACCATTCTGCACACGAATGATTTCCATTCGCGCTTTGAACCGATCAACAAATACGACAGCGGTTGCAGTGACGAAGACAATACAGAAGGTAAGTGTTTTGGCGGATCGGCGCGCCTTGTGACAGCAGTAGAAGGCGCGCGTGGGCGGGCCGAGAATTCGATTTTGGTAGATGGGGGGGATCAGTTCCAAGGCTCTCTGTTCTATACCTATTACAAGGGTAAAGTTGCGGCCGAGTTTATGAACAAACTGGGTTATGACGCGATGACCGTGGGCAATCACGAGTTTGACGATGGCCCGGAAGTGTTGCGCGGCTTTATCGATTCCGTGGATTTCCCGGTGCTGATGTCGAATGCTGACATCAAGGATGAAGAGCTTCTCACCGACAAGATCAAGAAATCGACGGTGATCGAGGTTGGCGGCGAAAAGCTTGGTCTGATTGGTCTGACGCCCGAGGATACGCACGACATCGCCTCGCCCGGCCCGAACATCAGTTTCTCTGATCCGGTTCCGGCTGTTCAGGCCGAGGTGGACAAGCTAACCGGTGAAGGCGTGAACAAGATCATCGTGTTGAGCCATTCGGGTTTTGCTGTGGATCAGCGTGTGGCGCAGGAAACCACCGGTGTGGATGTTATCGTAGGCGGGCATTCCAACACCTTTCTGTCGAACACGTCCGACAAGGCCGCAGGGCCGTATCCGACAGTTGTGAATAACGTGCAAATCGTGCAGGCCTATGCCTACGGGAAATTCCTTGGCGAATTGAATGTTACCTTCGACGATGACGGTAGTGTTGTGTCGGCCGAAGGCGAGCCACTGATCATGGACAACTCCGTGACGGAGGATCAGGTTTCGCTCGATCGTATCGCCGAACTGGCCGTTCCGTTAGACGAGATTCGCAACAAAGTCGTAGCCAGCGCTGCGGATTCGATCGAAGGTGACCGATCGGTTTGCCGTGTTCAGGAATGCGAGATGGGCAACCTCGTGGCGGATGCAATGCTGGCGCGTGTCGCCGATCAGGGCGCTCAGATAGCCATAGCGAACTCGGGCGGGCTGCGCGCTTCGATCGATCCGGGTGACGTGACTATGGGTGAGGTGCTGACCGTTCTGCCATTCCAGAATACGCTGTCAACCTTCGAGATCAGCGGGCAGGGCGTGATTGACGCACTGGAAAACGGTGTAAGTCAGGTTGAAGAAGTCAAAGGTCGCTTCCCACAGGTGGCTGGAATGACCTTCACATGGGACCCCTCTGTCGCGCCGAACGAAGGCCGCGTTACCGAGATTTTGGTTGCAAAGGATGGCGGTTTTGAACCCATCGATCCGGCTGCGACCTATCTGGTCGTGACAAACAACTATGTCCGCAATGGCGGAGACGGCTACAGCGTGTTTTCGGGCGATGACAAGAACGCCTATGACTACGGCCCGGATCTGGCGGATGTCACCGCCGAGTATCTGGCCGAAAACGCGCCTTACCAGCCTTATCTGGATGGGCGCATCAAACAGAAATGATGTAATCCTGAAAAATGACGAGGCCGCCTTTTTGGGGCGGCCTTTTGCATTGTTCAATCGAAATCGTATTCTGGCCACAACGCGGGATCGAGCCCGTCCAGCATCGGTTGAATGTGGACTGCAACCTCACGCCAGCCGCCGATAGAACTGGTCGAGATTTTCTTGCGCACCTGATCGATACTGGCCGTGCGAACCTGTTTGGTGTTTTTCTCCGGGTGCATCATCCGTTCATCCCAGTCGATATCGCAGAAGGCAGCGACTTTCCGGCTGTGGGTCTTGGGGTCCGCAACCAGATCTTCATAGGTGATCGTCAGAATTCGATCACCGAATACCCCCATCCAATGTTCAAGATAACGCCGGTACAGGTTGGCCGAATGGGCAATCGCCTCAAGGTTTGACGCATAGCGCATTCCCGGCGCATCAAAACGCCTGATCCATTTCGATAGGCCAACATCCCGCGGGTCGCGCATCATGTTGATTACTCGTGCGTTAGGGAACGCCGATAAAATGAATCCAAGTCGCTGATAGTTATGCGGTATCTTATCTACAAACGCGGTAGAATCCTTGGGTATCGGAGGCATCAACCGGCGATACTCCTTTGCGAATTCAGTCGCAGCACGTGCGTCGAATTGATTGCCGCTTTCAATAGCCTGCAGCGACAGTTCACCTGCAATCGTCAGTTCTCCGCATCCCGCAATTCCCGGCACCGAGCTGAGCATCATTTCCATGAGTGTCGTACCCGAGCGAGGCTGCCCGATTACGAAAATCGGATTCGGGACATCACTCTGTATTGCTGTGACGGGTGGCGTGCCCAGAGAGAGCTGCTTGCAGATATCGTCGTATTTTGTTTCTTCGCGCGCGTTATCATATGGGTTGATGTCGTGCTGGATGGCGTTAGCACGTGCAAACTGAGGCAGCGCCGCGTTCAGACCGTCACGCATTGAGATAAGCCGCGCTTTTGCGAATTCCAGCACCGAGTCGGCATGATCTCTTTCAACAATGGCTGTATCGATCGCAGCGATAAGGTGATCCGCCTCGTCCTTGCCTGCAATCATAGACATCTTGTAGAGCGCCGCGGCACAGACCGGATTTGTCTCAAGCACCGAACCCAATATGTTCCTGGAACCCTGCTTATCCCCCGACTGGTGCAGATCCGTGGCTTTGGCAAGCGCGATCCCTTCTTTGTCGGGCGCCAGTTCGTAAGCCCGAGCAATGTCCCGAGAGCTGTGTTCTGTAAATCCCACATGCCCATAGGCGCGGGCACGTGAATATAGCAGATCAGTGTTGTCGGGGTCTTTTTCCAGTCTTTGGGTCGTATGGTCGATAATTAGCCGCCAACTCGAACCTTTGAGCTGTATTTCATCGACGACGCGGACCAGTTCCTTGTTATTCGGGAACTGCTCGAGCTTATGTTCGGCGTAAGACAGCGCGCGGTGAATTTGGCCTGTCTGCATCAGCGCATTGGCCAGATTCTCGACGAATTGCGCATCGTCTGGCTTCAGTCGCGAGGCTTCGGCGAAATACGGGATCGATTGCTTGTACCGTTGCATCTCAGTCAGAACAAAACCTGCGATGGCGTGGTAGTCGGAATCCTTGGGGAATTTTTTGACACCCAGTTGCGCCTTCTTTAGCGCCTGAGGCAACTTGCCCGCCTCCAGATCGCCCAGCGCTTTGCTTTTGAGGGGTTTTGCCGTCTGTTGTGCCATTTAAGCGCACGTCCCATGTCAGAATGAAACCAATACCGACGGTTCATTACCCAAGTGAGAAGGGTTTGCAATGGCTCTTGTTTGCAATGGTCCGGCATCGCCACCAGTCACCCGGCTTTTCTTCTGGCAACAGTCGGGGTAGATCACTGACATGGTACTGAAATTCTCCAGCCTGCCGCAACTTAATACTCATCCATTCGATACGATCATCGACGTACGCAGCCCGGCCGAGTTTGCCGAGGATCACATACCCGGCGCCATCAATTTGCCGGTACTGGATAACGAGGAACGCGCGCGGGTCGGAACGATATATGTTCAGAAAAGTCCGTTTTTGGCCCGCAAGTTGGGGGCCGCGCTGGTATTCCGCAATGCGGCTGGCCACATTGAAAATCATCTCAGCCATCATGAAGGCGACTGGAAACCCCTGATCTATTGCTGGCGGGGCGGACAGCGGTCGGGTTCCTTCACGTGGATGCTGCAACAGATCGGTTGGCGGGCCGAGGTTGTCGAAGGTGGATACCGCACCTACCGGCGGCTGGTGAAACAGTTCCTATATGACGAGGCGTTGCCGTATCGATTGATGGCGCTGGATGGTTATACGGGTACGGCCAAGACCGACCTGTTGGCGTATCTGCGGGAACGCGGTGTGCAGGTACTGGACCTTGAGAGGTTGGCCAATCACCGTGGCTCGTTGCTGGGGGAAATGCCGGGTGGGCAGCCCAGTCAAAAAGCCTTTGAATCCGCATTGGCCGCCGCTTTGAATCAATTGGACGCGGCGCGACCCGTCATAGTCGAGGCGGAATCGTCCAAGATCGGGAACCTGATCCTTCCGCCGAGCCTGTGGTTAGCTCTGTGCAAGGCGCCGCGTATCCAGATCACGGCCTCGATTGCAGCGCGAACAACATATCTGGTTTCTGCATATGACGATATTCTGTCCGATAACGAACGTCTGCGCGATCGCCTGGCGCGCCTACGGCTTCACCGCGGTCACGAGGTTGTCGACGGTTGGTTGAAGTTGATTGATGCAGGGGATAGGCGCGGGCTGACGCGGGCCCTGATGGAGCAACACTATGACCCGGCTTACGCCAAATCGCGCAAAGCTCAGCGCGCCGACGTGGTCGCACAGGTTGATGCCCCCTCACTTGACCATGTAGGACTATCGGCAACAGCAGACCGCATTGCAAAACTACTGGATCAGTTTTGAATCCGCAGCCCCGGCGTCGCGTCCAGGTGACCGATCAGAGCAGCAGGATATCCAGCGGCCCGCAGTTCTGCGCATAGTGAATCGGCATCGTCAGAGGCGACGGCGGCCAACAGACCTCCGGCAGTTTGTGGATCGAACAACAGGTCGGCCCTGCCGCCGGTCGGAAGCTCCGGGGCGATGGCGCAGTTGTCGGTGTAGATCGTTGATCGAATGCCCTGTTCGCTTAACTCGGTTGCCCCGGCCATCATCGGAACCGAGTTTAAGAAAAGGGTTGCCCCGCAGCCGGACGCTTCGCAAATGCCTTGCAAATGACCGGCCAGACCAAACCCGGTGACATCGGTCATCGCATGGGCGTTATGCAGGATTCTGGATGCTTCACCCTGTGGCAGTACCATCTGTTCAAAAGCCTCCGCGATCCAGGCCCCATCCGCCTGACCAGCCATTTCGGCCGCCATCAGGACGCCGCTGCCCAGCGGTTTTGTCAGGATCAGCGCGTCACCGGGTTTTGCTCCGCTCAACGTGATGGGCTCAGCCTCGCAGAGTCCTGTCAACGTGAAGCCGATGGTCATTTCATCTCCCATTGAGCTGTGCCCGCCTACGATCCCGGCCCCGGCATGACGCATGACGTCGCTGGCGACCCGCATGATTTCAGTCATGGTGCGCTGCTGCAATTCGGCAGACATGCGGGGTAGGATGATCGTGGCTGTCGCGGCTTGCGGGTGTGCGCCCATCGCCCAGATATCACCGAGCGCGTGAACAGCAGCAATGCGGGTCATCAAAGCGGGATCATTGGTAAAGCTGCGCAGATGATCCGAAGTCATGACCTGCTGTGTATCACCAGTCCTCAGCAGCGCCGCGTCGTCGCCGGGCAGTGGGGTGATGTCGGGCCTGTTGGGCTGTGGTAGTGCCTGCAAAGCGAATTGCAACGCCCCTCGGCCCACCTTGGCGCCGCACCCGCCGCACATGGGTTTGTCTCCCAATGCCTCATGCAGCCCCGCTGCGCGATGCCGGGGCAACGCACGCGCGGGCATACGGGGCAGATCGCGGAACTGGTTCATAAAGCGCTGGTCGATATGGTTTTTCCATTTCCACATGAGTGGCCCGCTGAACGATGTTCCCAATCGTTCGGCCAGTGCAGATTTGCCGCCCAACGATATGAGCTTCAGATAGTCCTTTTGCGGCACATAACGCCGCATTTGCCCCGCACCCAACGCTGCACGAAGGTTGTCATACAGAACCGGCGCCTCGCGTACCGCAAAGACACCGGCCTTGGGGCGCGGGTTCTCAGAGAGATGGGCACAGTCTCCGGCGGCGAAGATCGCGGGGTCGCTGGATTGTAGGTACGTGTTCACTTCGACAAAGCCGTCCTGAAGTGCAAGTCCGCTTTCCGATATCCAATCATAAGGCCGCGCACCCGCTGCTCCGGTGACAAAAGTGGCGGGTATCTGGCGACCGTCGGTTAGGTCGATCTGATCTGCTGAAACCTGCCTGATCGAAGCCTGTTCCAGAACTTCGATCCCGAGACGCGCCATGGCGCGCCGGATCGTCGCGGATGCTTTCGGTACCGTCGCGGTCAAGGCGGTTGCACTGTCAATCAGCGTGATCCGAGCGTCACGCCCTTTGGATCGCAGCGCGTGGGCCATGGCCATGGCCAGTTCAACACCGGCAACTCCACCGCCTATGACGGCGACCGAGGCGAGGCCGGATTCTGAAAGATACTTCTCCCACTGCGCGGCGAAGGCACCAAGTGGTTTGGCGGGAACGGCGTGTCCGGCGAAACCGGGCAATGCGGGCATATCGGACGTGATTCCGACATTGACCGAGGCCACATCAAACGCCACCGGCGGATGTCCGGAAACATGGATGTGACGCGTGCCCGTATCGATGCCGTCAACCGCCCCAAGGATCACACGTGCACCCGCAAATCGGGCCAACCGGATCAGATCGATGTCAAGCTCCTGCCGTTGGTAGTGACCGGCCACAAACCCCGGCAGCATTCCTGAATATGGCGCAGTGGGCCCCGGGTTGATCACAGTCACCCGTGCACCTGGCAGCGGGTTCATCCCCCATTTACGCAACAGCAGTGCATGGGTATGGCCCCCACCAATCAGAACCAGATCGCGGGTCAAAGGCAACGGAGGTGTATGCATGGGGTTCAGTTCGCGCTGTGGTCCGGGACGTCCTCGACCTGCTCGACCGCATGGGTGGCCCAAAGCTCATCTTCTCCCGCATCCGGCAGATCGCTGGGTTTTTCATGACGATGAATGTGCCATTTGGCAATGAACAGGGCCGTGATTGGGGCTGTCAGGAACAAAAACAGCGTAATCAACAATTCGTGGAGTGAGAGTTTGCCCTCAATCAAGACCGAATGTGTGATCGACGCCAGCAACACGCCCCCAACGCCCAGAGTCGTCGCCTTGGTAGGGGCGTGCAGACGGGACATCGGATCTTTGAGCTTGATCATGCCGAACGATCCGACAAAGCCGAAGATGCCCGAGATAACGAGGAAGAAGGCGATGAGCAGTTCGAAGATGGATGTCATTTCGCCCTCACTCGATAATATTGCCGCGCAGCATGAAGCGCGCATAGGCCACGGTTGAGACGAAGCCGAGCATGGCAATGATCATGGCGGCCTCAAAGAAAATCTCGCTGCCCAGTTTCAGCCCGTAAAGGATCATCAGAGCGATGGTGTTGATTACCATCGTATCCAGCGCCAGAACGCGTGTGCCCACACCGTCAGCCGTGATGATCCGCCACAGGCACATCATGATCGCCGCGCCGAAACAGGCGAATGCAAAATATATCGCATATCCGATCATTCGAAAATCTCCTTGAGACGGCGCTCGTAGCGGCGTTTGATTTCATCCCGCACCTCTTCGGGATTCGGCGCGTCAAGGCAATGAACCAGCAGGTTATGCCCCTGCGCGGACAGGTCACAACTGACGGTTCCCGGCGTCATGGTGATGGTTCCGGCCAGAACGGTGATTGCTTCAGGCGTACGTAGTTCCAGCGGAACACAGACAAAGTTGGGCTGCCGGTCGGCATCGCGTTTGAACAAGATGATCCGTGCGACCGCGATATTGGCCATCACAATGTCCCAAAGCACCACTAACATGTACTCCATGACCATTGGCCAATTGCGCAGCTTGGGGCGGTCGGGCCAATAAGGTTGCGTGATGAATGGAATGATGATCCCCAACAACAAACCGAATACCAGCGAGTTCAAAGACGGCGAATTCGCCAGCAACATCCAGACCAGCGTCAGCAGAATGGTCAGGTGTGGGTGCGGGAATATCCGGTGCAGCAGCTTTATCATTCTTCCCTCCCTAACACGGCCGAGATGTAGATGTCGGGTGTAAACAGCTGCTCGGCAGTTTTGCTGGTGTATTCCAGCGCCGGGCCTGCAAACAACGTTAGCAGAACAAGGCCAAGAACCACGCCAAAGACAGAGGTGAACGCGAGGCCCGGATGTGGCTCAGGGGCAAACAGGGCGGTGTCGGCGACCTCTTCATCTGGTTCAGTCGGTGGGCAGACCTGAGCGTCATGACATTTCCAGAATATCAGCGACCCCGCACGGGCCAGTCCCACAATGGTCACGAATGATCCGATCAATATTACCGCCCAGATCGCACTGGCATCCGGCGCCCCGCGCGACGCATCCAGAACCAGAAGCTTGCCGACAAAACCCGAGAGCGGCGGCATCCCGGCCATCGCAATTGCGCCAACAAAGAACAGGGCCGAGATCAGGCCGCTTTGCGCCATCGGCGCCGTTGGGGCAATCACACCACCGCGACGCTCCATCACCATATCGGCCACCAAAAACAGCAGCGCTGTCGCTAGGGTCGAGTGGAAAATGTAATAGAGCGCGGCAGCGATTGCGACCTCGTTAAATAGCGAAATGGCAATCAGCAGCGTGCCCATCGAGGTGATGGCGCAAAAGGCAGCCATGCGTGCAATGTGTTGCGATCCCAGGATACCAATGGCACCAACCGCAAGTGTCACCAGGGCCGCTGGCTGTAACCACGCACCTACCAGCCCTTCGGTCACGGCGACATCCGGTCCGAAGGCGAGCGTATAGACCCGCAGGATTGAATAGGCACCGACCTTGGTCATGATTGCGAACAGGGCCGCCACCGGCAGCGGTGCGTTGGCATAGCTGGCAGGCAGCCAGAAATGCAGCGGCAGCACAGCGGCTTTGATGCAGAAGACCAACAGCAGCAATACCGCACCGACACGCAGCAGGGCGGTATCTTCGGGTGGAATTTCTGCCACGCGAACCGCCAGATCGGCCATATTGAGCGTGCCGGTCACGGAATAGATCGTTCCTAAGGCAAACAGGAACAGGGTCGAGCCCAGCAGGTTGTAGGTGACGTATTGCACACCGGCTTTCAGCCGAACTGCGCCACCGCCATGGGTCATCAGGCCATAGGATGCGATCAGCAGAACTTCGAAGAACACGAACAGGTTGAACGCATCTCCGGTCAGGAAAGCTCCGCACACGCCCATGAGTTGGAAATGGAACAGCGCGTGAAAATGCTTACCCCTGTCATCCCATCCCGATCCGATGGCATAGAGGACAATGGGCAGGGCCAGCAAAGCGGTCAACAGCACCATCATCGCCGACATCCGGTCCAGCACCAACACGATGCCGAATGGAGCAGGCCAATCGCCCAGCTCATAGACTTGGATTTCCCCGGTCGTGGCTTGCGCGGTAATGGTCAACGCGATGCCCAACAGCGCCATCACACCCGCAACTGAGAAAATGCGCTGCAGGTCCAGATGGTATCGCAGGACCATGATGATGAAGGGGGCCAGGATCGCGGGCAGGACGATTGGCGCAACGATCCAGTGGTTCATGCGTCTTCTCCCGGCGCGTCCACGCTGTCGCTTGCGCTCATATCGATATGATCATCCTTCGAGGACAGATAAGCCGAAAGTGCGATCATCACGATCACTGCGGTCATCCCGAACGAGATTACGATGGCCGTAAGTACCAGCGCCTGCGGCAGAGGGTCGGTGTAGGGCACGTCCTCGTATTTGTTCAAAACGGCTGGTGCATTCAGCGCCAACCGGCCGGTGGCGAACAGGAACACGTTCACGGCATAGGTCAGCAATGACAGGCCAAGAATCACGGGGAACGTCCGTCGACGCAAGATCAGGAATATCCCGGCGGCGGTCATGACGCCTACGGCAGAGGCTACGAGCGCTTCCATCAGGCCTGCTCCTTCTCTTGTTCTTCTTCAGGAGGGTCGTCCCGCAGCGGGTTGATATCCATTGGGAATTCCTGCGCCATGCCCGGCTGCCAAGCAAAGCGCGACAAGCTGTCGAGCGCCAACATCACAGCGCCCAGTACGGCGAGGAAAACGCCTGTGTCGAACAGAATGGCGGTTGCCCATTCGAACTCTTCCAACGGGGGCCAGTGGATATAGCCGAAATCGCTGGTCAGGAACGGACGATCGTTGAACCATGCTCCCAGACCGGTGGCTGCGGCAATCAGGACGCCCCAACCGATGGTGCCATGATAATAGAACCGCTGTCGTTCGATGGCCCAGGTGTACCCGCTTGCCATGTATTGCATCAGATAGGCGATGGCCACGATCAAACCGGCGATGAAGCCGCCGCCGGGCTGGTTATGACCGCGGAAGAAGATGTAGGCGCCGACCATCAGAGCAATCGGCATCATCACCCGCGTGGCGACAACCATCATCAGCGGATGTGAGTCGCCCGACTGCGGCCAATGCGGTTTGCGGTTCAGCAGATAGCCGCGAACATTGGTGCTCAGGACCGCCTCGGTCAGGGCAAAGATGATCAATGCGGCAATGCCCAGCACGATAATCTCGCCAAAGGTATCAAAACCCCGGAAGTCGACGAGGATCACATTGACCACATTGGTGCCGCCGCCGCCTTTGTACGAGGTCGCCAAATGAAAATCCGAGATGGTCGGGAAGGCAAAGTCCCGCATCATCAGCGCATAGATCAATGCGCCCGAGCCGATCCCGGCAACAACGGAAATCGCAGCATCCCGCCAACGGCGCGGCGCGCTGCTGTCCCACGGCGTTTCGGTCGGCAAAAAGTTCAGCGACAGCAACAGCAGGATCATCGTCACCACCTCGACCGAAATCTGGGTCAGTGCCAGATCGGGGGCTGAGAGATAGTTGAAGGCCATCGAAACGATCAGGCCGACGACGCCTATCAGCACCAGTGACAGCAGACGGTTGCGGTGGAACCACATGATCGCAAGCGTTGCGCCCACCAGACAGATCCAACCAATGATTGGAATAGGCTGCGCTGGCAGAGGAATGCGCGTTTCGACGCCAATCGTACCCGTGGCGTAGGCGTAGTAACCAAGCCCGACGGTGAAGGTAATCAGGATGATCGCATAGCGGCTGATTACACCGTTGTGCAATTCATCGGTGATCCTGCGGCTGAGGCGGGTCAGGCCGCCGATGATTGCGTCGAAGATTGTTTTCGCCTCAGGGCGGGGTAGGGCATTCCAAAGGTTCTCACCGCGTTTGTGCAGCGACAACAGGAACAAGCCGCCCAGCGTCGCCACAGCAGACATATAAAGCGCTGGTGTAAAGCCGTGCCAAAGCTTTAGCGAATAATAGGGCAGCTTTTCACCCCCGATCACGGCGCTTGAAACAACGGCAACAAGCGGGCCAACAATGGCAGCCGAGTAGAGGCCGATCACAACAACCAACACCACAAGGAACGCCGGGGCCAGCCACAGGCCGACGGGTGGGTCATGTGGGTGTGCGGGATAGTCATCGCGTTCGGGGCCGAGGAAGACATGCGCGACAAAGCGGAAAGAATAGGCGGCGGAAAACAGCGCCGCCAACAGCGCCAGGCCGGGAACCAGATAATGCGAGTGCAGCCAAGTGGTGTGAACCGTCTCCTCAAGCATCATCTCTTTTGACAGGAAACCGTTCAGCGGAGGTAGGCCGGCCATCGACAGTGCAGCAATAGTGCCAATGGTAAAAGTGATTGGCATCAGATGGCGCAACCCGCCCAGCCGTTTTACATCCCGTGTGCCAGTTTCGTGATCGATTATCCCGGCAGTCATGAACAGGGCTGCCTTGAACGTGGCATGGTTGATGATGTGAAAAATGGCCGCGACGGCTGCGATCTTAGTGCCAAAGCCCAGCAACATGGTCACCAGACCAAGGTGGGAGACGGTCGAAAACGCGAGCAGAGCTTTGAGGTCATCCTTGAACAATGCGATTACGGCGCCGAGTAGCATGGTAATCAGCCCGGTTGTTGCGACGATGTAGAACCACGCATCGGTCCCCGCTAGAACCGGCCACATTCGCGCCATCAGGAACAGGCCAGCCTTCACCATCGTGGCCGAGTGCAGGTAGGCTGAAACCGGCGTCGGTGCAGCCATGGCGTGGGGCAGCCAGAAGTGAAACGGAAACTGCGCCGACTTGGTGAAACAGCCAAGCAGGATAAGGATCAACGCAGGCAAGTAATAGGGCGATGCTTGGATCAGTTCTTTGTTCTGAAGGATCACGCTGAGGTCGTAAGAGCCGACGATATTACCCAGAATCAGCATCCCGGCGATCATCGCCAATCCGCCTGAGCCGGTCACTGCCAGCGCCATGCGTGCGCCTTGACGTCCTTCGGGCAGATGCCTCCAATATCCGATCAGTAGGAATGAGCTTAGGGATGTAAGTTCCCAAAAAATAAGCAGAAGAAGGATATTATCAGATAGAACGATTCCGACCATCGCGCCCTGAAACAGCAGCAGGTAGGTATAAAACTGCCCCATCGGATCTTCACGCGATAGATAGAATCGCGCATATAGAATGATCAGAAGACCAATGCCCAGAATGAGCAGCGCGAACAGGAATCCCAACCCGTCGAGCATGAAATTCGCGTTCAGTCCCAGCCCCGGTATCCAATCGAACCGCGCCGTCACTACGTCTCCGCGCATAACGCTGGGGATGTGTATCAACAGCCCCATAAGGGCCAGGAACGTGGTCAACCCTGCCGCGGATGCCGCTGCGTTTCGTCCTGCCCGGATCAAGAGGGCTGGAAACACAGCTCCGAGAAAGGGAAGGGCCGCGATAAGGAATAGGGACAAGTGCGATACTCCGGTCTGGGCGGTCAAGCTAGTCCCGATTTTGTAAGGAAAAATCACCAACTGTCCAGCGATTGGACCATTTTTTGCCGGCGATTGCTGTCATGGCGCAGAATGTAGCACGATGACATGATCTTGAACATGTGTCGCAAACAGAGCCGCGAATTGGGGACCAGGCTATGATATGGCCTGAGAAGACAATAGGAGGCACAGAGTGGCAGAACAGGGCAACAGAACCCGCCGGTGGGTATTGCTCGGGGTAGGGGGGGCCGTAGCTGGGGGATTTGCCATACGGGAATATCGGCTGATTCCGCAGGATTATGCGGGCGACCAGATATCGGTTTCCAGTGCGCACAGGTTGGCGCAAGAAGGTGCAGTCTATCTGGTTGATATTCGAACGCCGCGCGAATGGCGGGCGACGGGCGTTGGGGACGGGGCGTATCCCATCGACATGCGCCGGGATGATTTTGTACAGGCGCTGGATCGATTGACTGGCGGAAACCGCGCCGCAGCCGTGGCGCTGATCTGTGCGCGCGGCGTGCGTTCGGCCCGGTTGAGCAACCAACTGACCGAGGCTGGATTCACACACATTATTGATGTTTCCGAAGGGATGTTGGGCTCTGCCGCGGGGCCCGGCTGGGTACGGGCTGGTCTGCCTGTCAACGACTACAATGAGGGTGCGTGATGCGTGTGAAACTCTGTTTGGCTTTGGGATTGGCGTTTGTGGGGCAGACCGTACTTGCCGCGTGCGGCGGCGAAGAGGGGATGTGTGAGACCGAGACGGGGCAGTATCAGATCGAGCTACCCGCGGCTGCAAATCCACCGCTTGTGGTATTTATGCACGGATATGGTGGCAGCGGGACAGGCACGCTCGGGAACAGGTCGATGGTCGAGCCGCTCCTCGAACGTGGCTATGCCGTGATGGCCCCGGAAGGGGCCGAGCGGAACGGGCGCCAGAGCTGGAACTTTTTCCCCGGCTGGGAAGGTCGTGACGAAGCGGCCTTTCTGACCGAGGTGGTGCAAGACGCCGCCGAGCGTTTTGGCGTTGATCCCGACCGCGTTGTGCTAAGCGGATTCTCGGCGGGCGCGTTCATGGTCTATTACCTCGCCTGTGCCGCGCCGGATACGTTCTCGGCTTATGCGCCGGTCTCGGGCGGGTTCTGGAGGCCACATCCGCAGACATGCGAAGGGCCTGTGCGCCTGTTCCACACTCATGGCTGGATTGACAATGTGGTCCCGTTGGAGGGGCGTATTCTGGGCGGTGGTCGGTTCCATCAGGGGGATATTTTTGCTGGTTTGGAAATCTGGCGGATTGCCAATGAATGTGCTGACACCAAGCCCAGCGGATTTTCGACCTCGGGCCAATTCATGCGCCGGAACTGGATGGGATGTGCCGAAGGCAGCGCGCTGGAATTTGCTCTGTTTCCGGGTGGGCATACGGTCCCGAAAGGCTGGGCCGATATGATGTTGGATTGGTACGAGGGCCTGCCCGGCGGTTGATTATTCCGCCGGTGTGACGACACCCTTGCCTTCGATCAGACGCTTGAGTTCATTGCGGTAATGCCGGGCCGAGCGGGTGATGGCGGGCTCGCTGACATCTTCACGCATACCAATCATGCGACGCGCGGTGCCTGCAGATACGCCGCTGAGCGCAGAAAGCGGAATCGCCAGCGCAAGGCTGATTGCGATCGGAGCCAGCCAGACAGACACCAGACCAGCAAGGATACCAACGGTTAATGCAACACCACTGACGGTTTCCAGTGCGTGGCACAAGATCAGTGTGCGCAAGCCATAGTTGCCTCCGTCACGTGCCTGCGGAGACCAACCCTTCTGAATGCCCAGAGTGGTGCGAAAAACTGCGATCATCTGCTGCACCATCAGGATCGGGGCGTAGAGAATCGACAAGACAACCTCGGACAGGAACGAAGTGAAGAACTTCCGCCTGCCGCCGAAATCGGAATAGCGCACACCGCTGAGGGGCAGGGCGATCACACCCAGAACCTTGGGGGCCAACAGCATCGCATACATCACCAGAATGATTAGCACATGGCGTGTTTCGGACATCTCAGGCCATTGTGGGAACAGTGGGTTGTCCGGGCTGAAATAATGCAGGACCGAGGCCTCTTTGCCTTGGCCGATCAAAGCCCACATCAGCAGGAGTGCAAACCATAGGGGCGACATCAGATAGCCGACCGCGCCGTGGAACATGTGAAAACGCGAGACCGCACGGAATCCGGTTGAGCCCAGCAGTTTCAGGTGTTGCAAGTTGCCCTGACACCAGCGGCGATCGCGCATTGCGTGGTCAATGAGTGTGGGGGGTGTTTCTTCATACGATCCACGGATGCGCGGCAAAAAGCGTACGGCCCATCCGGCGCGACGCAGCAGACCGGCTTCGACGAAATCGTGGCTCATGATCAGCTTGTCCTGACCATTGAGAGACCGCAGCTTGGGCAGACCTGCGCTAGTGGCAAACGCACGGGTCCGAATGATGGCGTTATGCCCCCAGTAGTTACCTTCTTGCCCGCACCACCGCGCAAGACCTTCGGCAAATGCGATGCCATAGACACCATTAGCAAACTGCTGCATTCGCGCAAAGACCGATTGCGCGCCGATCAGTTGCGGATAGCTCTGGATCAGACCTGCAGCTGGATCACGCGCCAGCGCATCAGTCAAACGGGTGATCGCGCGCCCGGTCATCAGGCTGTCGGCATCCAGTACCAGCATCGCATCCCAGTCGGCGCCCCAGCGGCTGACCCAATCTGCGATATTGCCGACCTTACGATCCGTGTTTTCAGGGCGGCGGCGGTAATAAAGTTCAAGTCCAGGTGCCAGCGTCGTCCGAAGCGCCTCGACGCTGGCCTGTTCCTGCGCGGCGATCTCGGGGTCGCGGGTGTCGGACAGGATGAACATGGCATAGTGATGCTGACCGCCGCGCTTCTGCAGGTCCTCAAGCATTGTGCGGGCATTGCCCAGCACGTTCCACGGCACCTCGTTATAGACCGGCGTCAGCAGCGCCACACGCAGCGGTTGCGCTCGGTCCTCACGTTTGGGCTGTTCCTGGCGTGACAGCGAGACCATGCCCAGCAGTACGGTGCAGACGGTGAAGGAAATCCAGAAGAAGTTGAACGAGATCAGCGTCAACAGGATACCTTCGACCAAATTGATTCCCGCAGCACTGAACCAATCGGACATGACCCAGAGCAGACCCAGCGTGGCCGCCATCGCCGGAGAAAAGGTCAGCGCGCGCCAGAACCCTGCAGAGGGTGGTTTGCCTTCTGCGGGTACCTGTGCGTCGCGGAATCCCTGCGCAAAGTTCTGCGCTGGCATCGCCAGTGGGGTCTCGGGCGGCATGATATGAAGATCGCGGGTCATGAAGTCCAACGGTAAAGCCAGACCTCAGAGGCTGGCTGTTTGTCTTTCAGCAATTGCGCACGCAGTTCCACGTGGGTCCGGTCAGCCGGTTCGAAAGAGAAGGCCAGCCGCAGGCCACCGGTGTCGGGATTGCGTTGCAACACGCCATCCGAGGTTTCTGCATGTGGCGAGCTGACAAAGATGGTCATTGCCTCGGGATCATCAAGCAAGTCGCTGGGTTCAAAATCGATCACGGCCAAACGGCCCTCACCAAAGGTGTTATCGCCCATCGCGGTGTTGATCACGCGTGCCATGGGGGTGCGTTGGGGTTCCTCGCCCCAGATCAGGCGATAGGACAGGTCGATCTGGCTGCCTGCGGCGTAAGGCTCCATCGGGCGCCAATAGGCGACGATGTTGTCATAAATCTCTTGATCCGCCGGGATTTCCACCAGCGTGACAGTGCCTTTGCCCCAATCGCCATTCGGCTCGACCCACAGGCCGGGGCGCTTGTGATAATTGGCCTCAAGATCGGCGTAGTCCGAGAACTCGCGTTTGCGCTGCATCAGGCCAAAGCCGCGCGGGTTCGTATCCACGAAGGACGAGATTTGCAGACGGGTTGGATTTGCCAGCGGCCGCCACAGAACCTCTCCGGCACCATTACGGATCAACAATCCGTGGCTGTCATGAACGGCGGGGCGGAAATCGTCGAACCGGCTGTGGTTGGTCTGGTCGAACAGGAACATCGACGTTCCGGGCGCGATGCCGACATGGGGCAGTTCGGTGCGCGGGAAGAGCGTCGCTTCGATATCCATCACACAATCCGCACCGGCGGTGACATTGAACTGGTAGGCACCAGTGACGCTGGGGCTGTCCATCAGCGCATGAACGACCATGTTGCGTTGGCCCGGTTTGGGGCGCTCCAGCCAGAAACGGACAAATTCGGGGAATTCCTCGCCATCCGGATCGCCAGTTTTCAGCGCCAGACCTCGGGCTGACAGGCCATAGACCTCGTGCAAGCCGATGGCGCGGAAATAGCTGGCTCCTTGCCAGACGCAGAACTCATCCGTTTCGCCGGGGCGGTGCATCTCGGTGCGCAGGCGCAGGCCCGAGAAGCCGAGCGTGTCGTCGATGGGCAGCTCGGGTACGTCGTCGGACTTGTTGAACATGGCCAGATCGAATGTAACCGGCTTTGTCATCCCGTCCTCGACGGTCGAGACCTTAACGGTGCGCGGGAAGTATAGACCCGGGGAGAAGAAATCGACGTTATAGGGCGTTTCGGTCTCGTACCACAACGCGCGGTCCAGCCGGAACCGGATCGAACGGTATTGCTGATATGTAAGGTCCTGCCATTCCTGCGGAACCATCTCACGCTCGGCATAATCGCGGCTGGCCAAATCACGGGCCATGGCGATGACGTCGTCTCGACTGAACGGAGTCTCTCCTCCTGTGGCGTATGCAGCTGGGGCGAGGGCCAACGCTGTTGATGAAGCAAGAAATGCGCGACGAGTAAAATTCATTTCTTCGATTTCCAAGGTTGAGACTTGAACCAGGCGGCCAGATAAGCCACGCCGATGATCATGGCAAAGCCAATCATGTTGGCGATGAACACACTGGCAACATCCCGCCCACTCAGGTCCAGTCCGACGCCGATAAGTCGCGCTGCTGCCATGGAAGATACGAACACCGCAAGCGATTGCTGACCCACTTTGGTAATGACGGTCAGCAGGAACTGCCAAAATTTTGCGGCTGCGCCATGGCCGGTCGCGATAAGGCGATGCCCATGTTCGCCAGCGACAACCCAACCCAGATAGGCAAGTGACAGGAAGTGCAGGTAGCGGAACAGGCCAAAATCGGTCTTATTGCGGAACTCTTTGGTGACCGGCCAAACTTTGCGGATTTCGTCAGCCAAATCGGGGGCCGCTGTATTGATCCATGTGAACACCTTCCACGAGCCGAACGGCATCGAGAAGATCAGGAACAGCGCCGCAGCCCAGATCAGGGTTTTCGACACCGGTGGCGCCGGAATCCAGCCGCGCATGAACGCAAAACCGGTAAAGAACAGCAATTGCCACCCGAATGGGTTGAAAAACCACTGACGGTCTGACCAAGGTTCGGCCGGTAGGTCCAGGTAGTCGAATTGTGCAATGAGCCAGATCGTGACCGAGGCCACGGCGACCGCCCAGAATCCGATACGATATATCCCCATGAACAGTGGCATCATCGCAAGAACCACCAGATACATCGGCAGGATGTCAAAGTAGTTCGGCACATAGGTCAGGGTAAACAGCCCAACCATCTGTGACGCCGGGTCGTTGAAGAAATGCTGTAGATTTAGGGAGGAGATATAGTTTTTCTCGAACAGCCCACTCTGGTTCAGGGCCGCCATTGTCATGGCGACAAAGAAGAACAGGCAGATATGTGCCCAGTAGACCTGCCAGATGCGAAAGCTCACGCGGGCGGTGCCCATCCACCAGCCTTTGCGCATAAACGCCCCGCCAAATGCAATTGCCGAAGCCATGCCGGAGCAGAACACGAAGATCTCGGTTGCGTCCGAGAATCCAAACCGGGCGGGAATCCATTTGGCCCAGGGATCGTTCGGGATATGGGCAATCAGAATGATGAACATCGCGATGCCGCGATAGAAATCCAGACGCGGATCGCGCGTGCGGGCAGGGGCAGCGGTCTGAGACGCCACCGGAGCAAAATCAGAAGCGGGCGATGCGGTCGCCATACGGTTTCTGTCCTTCTTGGTCTTTTTTTGTTGTTATTCGGCAGGGACGCTTTGTGCGTCGCCGCTGTCGCGTGCGGCCTCGATCAATTCGCGGCGGGCGAGGGCGTAATTGTCCTCACCCCCGGCACGTTTGGCGCGGCGGTCGTCCAGGATGCGCTCGACAGCATCCAGTCGGCCGGCGCGCAGGCCGGAATCAATGGTGATGCGTTCGAATACATCACGTTGGGCGTGGCTGCCACCCGCCAGCTGCATCCCACCCCGGGCATTTGAAAGATAATCAAAGGCTTGACCGTAAAGACCCTCTCCAAAGGCCTCAAGCCCCTTGGCGGCGGCAATGCCCGGGTCGGACATGCGGATTGGCGTGTCGCCCTGATTGCGCTGGGCGTCATTCTGAATCCGCTGCAGCATGTTGGCCGTGGCGTCCGAACGATTGTCGCCGGTCAGCGCCAGCAGATAATGCAGGTCGGCGAAGATCAAGCATCCGTCTTCGGTGCGGGCAGCGCTGAGATCGGCCAGTTCTTCCCAACGGTTGCCTACGTCGACGCCCTCAAGCTCAAGCCGCGACAAAAGCGAGGTGGCGTTCGAGATATCTCGGTAATCGTCGGTTTTGTCCTGACGGATGTGGTGATCGTAAAGCGCCATCACCTGATCGACCTGTCCCAGATCCAGATGCATCAGCGCTTTGTGCCACCAGACGTGATAGCGGAAGTTGTTGCAATGCGCCCAGGCATCCTCGCGCCCCGCCAGCCAGTCCAGACCCAGCTGCGCGTTTCCGGTCATCTCGTGCACGTGCGCCACGGCGTGCAGCCCCCAGGCGTCGTCCGAGACCATCCACAATGCCTGACGACCGGCAATCTCCGCTTTTTCGTAAGCGCCCGTTTCCTCCAGCGCGAAAGAGTGACATCCCAGCAGGTAACCGCGTCCGGCATGGTCGGGTTCGTAGGCCGGCATCACCCGCTCAATCGACCGACGCATCCCCTGCGAATCGCCCAGAACGAACCGGGTCGCATGGCTGAGTTTCATGGCCAGCGTATCCGTCGGGTGCGCCCGCAGAATCTCTTCAAATTTCTGAATGGCCTGTGAGGGAAGGTCGGCCATATACAAACCCAGTGCCTCGACATACAGCCTTTCCCGGGCTGAAACCGGCTGGCGCTCCATCGCTGTATTGGCCGCGCTCAATGCTTCGGCTGCGACTGCGATCATTTCGCGCCGACCCAGCAGAACCATGAACAGCCCTTTGACCGCATGACCCAGTGCAAAGTCCGGCTCAAGCTCCAGCACCTTGCCCAGATGTTGCGGTGTGACAGCGGCATGCGCCATGAACCCGAGGAGAACACCATCCCATGCCTCGACGCTTGCGGGCTGGTTCAGGGTGTTCATCTGTCCAAAGACGTCTTGTTTCATACTCGGGTCCAATCTGATTGCGGTATTCTACATTGTTCGATGTAGCAGAGTGTGCAGGCGGGTCGTAACAGTATCGACCCACCTCTCGAATTGGTGAAAGCTTGTGTGTGGAAAACGCGAAAAAAACCGCCGATTCAAAGGCATGTTTCAGCAACTTGCCGCCTAATCAGGCCGAGTGTTTCAATCTTCGAAGGGGTTTTTCGCGTTCAAAACGGCCTGTGTATCGGCTCCGCAGACCGGTGGCGCACTGCGATATGTTACAGGCGTGAGCGACAGATTCAGTGGATTCCCAATCAATTGAACTTCGCCAGGGGCGGCCTGCATCGTGATCTGCATCTGCCGGGCGGGAACCTGATCGGAGGCGAAAACCTGGTCCAGTGTTTGTACCGGACCAACAGGCACTTTCAGGTCTTCCAGACCTGCGATCACGCTGCGCGTGTCCAACGTTTGAACCGCTGGGCGCAGGACCGCATTTAACGCGTCCCGGTTTTCAAGTCGGGCTGGGTTGGTGGCAAATTGGGGATCGTCAGCAAGTTCTGGTTTCTCGATGAAACTACAAAACCTTCTGAATTGGCTGTCGTTTCCAACCGCAAGAATCACATGCCCGTCGCTGGTTGCATAAACTTCGTAGGGAACAATATTGGGGTGCCCATTGCCGCGTCGCTGGGGGACATTGCCTGAAGTCAGATAATTCACGCCTTCATTGATCAACCAGGCCACCTGAGAATCCACCAATGCGAGGTCAACTTGCTGACCCTCATCGGTCAGGTCACGGTGGCGAAGTGCCGCCAGAATACCGACGCAGGCATACATACCGCACATCACGTCAGCGATGCCAACGCCCACTTTCATCGGTGCCCCATCAGCATCCCCGGTCAGAGACATGATCCCGCCATAACCCTGCGCCATGAGGTCATAGCCGGGTTTCGATGCGTTGGGGCCGGTCTGCCCGTAACCTGAGATCGAACAGTAAACGAGGCTGGGGAATTCTTTGGAAATCGAGGCGTAGTCGAGCCCGTATTTAGCAAGACCTCCGGGTTTGAAATTCTCGATCAGAATATCGGCATGTGACGCCAATCGCCGGATTTCCGCCTGACCTTCCGCCGAGGCGATATCCAAGGCCACTGATTTCTTGTTGCGATTGGATGACATGAAATAGGCGCTCAGGTCCGAGCGGTTGCCCTCTGCATCCTCAACATAAGGAGGGCCCCATTGCCGCGTGTCATCACCTCCGGTCGCCGGGTTTTCGATTTTGATGACACTGGCACCCAAATCGCCCAGCAGCTGCGTACAGGTGGGTCCGGCCAGAATGCGCGACAAGTCCAATACCTTGACGCCCTTCAGCGGTCCTTCAGATGCGGCCATCATATCCTCCACGGTCAATTTCCGCAGCAATGACAGTGAATTTGTCGGCTTTCAATGCCTGATCCAGCGCAGAGCGCAATTCGTCGCGGTTCCGAACAGTGTGACCGTACCCTCCAAAGGCGCGCGCCAAGGCCGCAAAGTCGTGACGATCAAAATCCACACCGCGATTGCCCATCTGGCGCTGACGTTGCTTTAATTCGATCAGAGCCAGACTGGCGTCGACAAAAACGAGGAAAATCGGGTTGCCGCCCAACTCGGCGGCTGTCGACAGCTCTCCGGCGACCATAAGGAATCCGGCATCGCCCGAAAAGCTGATCACGGGGCGGTCAGGCTCGGCAAGTTTCAACCCGATCGCCATCGGGACCGCGCAACCCATGGTACAAAGCGCGGACGACTGGATCAGCCCACGCTCCTCCGAGCACTCCCACATTTGGCTAAGAAGAATACGGTGCGCACCGCTATCAGCAGTGGCAAGTGTCTTCGCCGGCAGCACGGTACGGGCTTCGGCAATGATTGCGGCTGGCCCCCAATCTTCGTCGGTTGGGAAGGCCTGTGTCAGCGCGTCCTTGACCTGATCCGGTTCACCATTTTGCCATGTCTTGCGTGCCGGGTTACCCTTGGCGATAGCCTCCAGAGTGGCACCTGTGTCGGCAACCAGATTGAGACCGGCCTGATGCATGTAATGATCGTTGATGACGGCCGAAATATCGATGACGCGCTTATTTTCCGTGTCCCATATCTCGCGCCAGCCGGGGCGCATTTCGATAGGGTCATAGCCTAGGCAAAATACCAGATCGGCCTGTTCGACCAATGGCACCAGATACTTGTCGGCCAGAGGCGACAGCCCCGCCCCACCTAAACACAACGGATGATCCTCGGGCACCACGCCCTTGGCTTTGTAGGTGGTGACGAAGGGAATGTCGAAATGTTCGAGGAAAGCGCGCACAACGCAACGCGAGTCATCATAGAGGACATCCAAGCCGATGATTGCCAGAGGGCGCTCAGCCTCGGCTACCCAGCGACGCGCTTTTTCAAGACATTCACCGCCGGGCGCAACAGTGGCTGGTTTGATCAACCGGCGGCGCTTTGTATTCGAAACCCGGATGTCTGCGACCGAGATAGGCACGTCAATGTGAACCGGTCCTGGGCGCGGCTGATTGGCCAGCGACACCGCCTTATCCGCGATGATATCGGCCCCGTCAGCAGTCAGCATGAACGTGCCTTTGGTGATTGAGTGATAGACCTGCGCGTGATCCATTACCTGATGGGTGTAGGTCAGCGCCTCATCCGCATCGACACATCCGGTCAGCACGATCATCGGAACGCGATCCTGCAGAGCGTTCGCAACCACGTTGATTCCATTCATTGCGCCGGGGCCAAGCGTGGCCACCAGAATAGCGGGCGCCCCATCGCGATGGTGCACGGCTTCAGCCATGAAACCGGCGGCATTTTCGTGCTTGGCCAGATGAAAGGTGATGCCGGCGCTTTCCAGCGCATCAATCAAGGTCAGAACCTCACCGCCGGGCATACCAAACGCGTGGCGGCATCCAGCCTCAAAAAGGCGTTGTGCCAACAGATCCGCAGCGCGGGGGGACAGGTCCTGCATTAATCAAGCTCCGACAAAGTTATCTTTCAGCAGATTGCGGAGGACGCGACCGGACGCAAGCAGCTTCACGTCAGTGTGACTATTTGACGGCGCTTTCCGCCACGGCTTGAAACTTTGCGTCCAGTTCAACGGCGATCTCTCGCAGCCGCTCTCCGCCTTCATCTGAATATGGGGCAAACACAAAGCTTGGGGTCTTGTATGACAGGGTCGCGGTGCCATTCTCATTCTCGGTCACGTAGAACCGAATGGGCGCCTCGATCATCGCATTGACCGAGGTTTCCAGAACCCGCACCGCATAGTCGTTGTTGAATGCGCCGATCACCAGGTTGCCCGGAATGGTGATACCACGCGCCGCGGCGGCTTTGGTCGGCCCGGCCTGCGTCACAACAATCAGGCCATTTTCCTTCACGGCTGCCTTGGTGTCACCGACCAGCTCGTCATAGCTTTTGTCGCTGGGATAAACCGCCCACCCCGAAAGTGGTTCGATGCTGTCGGCCCAGGCGGGCAGGGCCAGCAGGAATATTACAGTCCAGAACGCCTTCATCTTCTTCCCTCCCTTGGGTGATCGGGGAATTGATGGCAGAAAAGCGATGAAACCGTGCTCACAATCCTGTGGGTCCGGTAGATCGCTTTGTGCGTTTGTTCAGCAGGTAAACATCCATGATCCAGCCATGGTCAGAGCGCGCGTTGGCACGGGTATCCAGAATTTCCTGTGCAACATCCGACAACGGCCCCTTGATCAGAATCTCTTCTTTCATGCCCACATAAGCCCCCCACCAGATGTCGTAGTCTGCCATCTCGAGGCTTTGGAACGAGCATTCGCCATCCAGCATCACAGCGACTTTCGAGGCTGCATCAGGCCAACCCTCATCGCGAATTCGGCGCCCTGTGGTCACAACATAAGGGGCGCCAAGGTCATTGATTGGGATCGCATGGGCCGCTGTGAGCGCCTGCAACGCCGTTATGCCGGGCACCACGCGGACATTCGGTTGCGGCGCCAGCCGTGCAGCGATCCGCAATGAGCTGTCATAAAGCGACGGATCACCCCAGATCAGCAAAGCCACGTTTTGCGCGTCGGGGTGCGCAGAAATCGCCTCTTGCCAGCGCAAAGCGATAGTATCGTGCCATTCATCAACACCGCGCAGATAGCCATCATCGGCTCGGCGTTTTGGAATGTCGAAATAGGCAATAACCGGAGCGGTATCCGTGACCTGGGCAATGATATCTTCGCGCAACCCGGCCAGATCGGCTTTGTTCTCTCCTTTGCGCGGGATCAGGATCAGATCCGCCGCCCTGATCGCCTGCGCGCCTTGATAGGTCAGGTGGTCAGGGTTGCCGGTGCCGATCCCGATCAAGTTCAGGTCAAACATCATCGAACTCTGCCAGTGGGCCATACAAAATCAGCGCCGGGGCGGTTCCGATCTCGGCGCGCAGCTTTTCAGACAGCTCTCCGATTGTCGATCGATGCAGCGACTGATCAGGGGTCGAAACAGATTCGGCCATCAACGCGGGAGTATCCAGGGGCAGACCATGCGCGTTCAAAGCCTCTGCCAGTAAGGGAAAAGTGCGCTTGCCCATAAACACCACAGTCGTCGCGCCTGCATCAGCCAGAGCTGGAAGGTTCAGATCAGCCGGTAACTTGCCGCTGACGTCATGCCCGGTGACGAACTGAACGCGACGTGCAGTCAGGCGTCGCGTCAGGGGGATCCCAGCGGCTGCGGCTGCTGCAATGGCCGAAGGGATGCCGGGTATGATCTCATATTCGATTCCGGCGGCCTGCAGTGCGACCAATTCTTCTTCCAGACGCCCGAACAAACCTCCATCACCTGATTTCAACCGTACGACACGCTGGCCGGTCTGGGCATATTCCACCAGCAACCGGCTAACGTGATCCTGCTTGGGCGAGGGTCGTCCAGCGCGTTTGCCGACGCCAACCAGATCCGCATCGTCACGCGCATGAGACAGGATCGGGCCACTGCTTAGATCATCGAACAGCACTGCATCGGCCTTCTGCATCCGGTCTACGGCCTTGAGCGTCAGCAGCTCCGGATCACCCGGACCGGATCCGATGAAGGAGACAAATCCGGTCATGCCGAGGCCTCCGCAATCAGGTGAAAGAACGTACCTGTAACATTGCCGCGTCGCGAACCGGTCTGCGGGCCCTCGGCGCCTTCTGCATCGAACACGCGTGCCAGTGGCGCGTCTGGCTGTTCGATGATCGAGGAATAGTGAAACTCATGACCTCTCAAGGCAGCACCTGTTGCAAATCCCGGCATCGGAGACAGTAGTTCAGCCTTGCGATAACCGAGGTTGAACTTGCGCTTCTGATAAGACGTCTTCAAACCCAACAACCCTGCCATCTGATGTGAGGCGCCGTCCTTGTCGACCAAGACTTCTCCCAACGCCATGTACCCGCCGCACTCTCCATGTATGGGCCGGGTGTTTGCGTGTTTCCGCAATCCAGACAAGAAGGTATCCGCTGCTGCCAGCGTCCCGGCATGGAGCTCCGGATATCCGCCGGGTAGCCAGACCAGATCGGCGTCCGCGGAAGGAGCCTCGTCTGCCAGCGGGGAAAACGGTAAAATCTCTGCCCCCGCACTGCGCCAACCTTCTAGAAGGTGCGGATAGGTGAATGAGAACGCCTCATCCCGGGCCAGTGCAATACGTTGCGCAGGAGGTTGCGGTAGCGCGACTGACGATGGCCCATAAGGGCCTGAGGAGGCCGCCCGTTTGATCGCATCCAGATCGACATGCTCGCGCAGAAATGCTGCGTATCCGGCAATTGCGGTTTCCAAATCGGGGTGTTCGACCGCCTGAATCAGACCTAAATGACGCTCGGGCAGGGTCAGATCGCCCCGGCGCGGAAGAACTCCCAGAACAGGCAGTCCGGCACGTTCCATGCCCAGTCGGGTCAGACGCTCATGGCGCGGGCTGGCACAGCGGTTCAGGATGACACCGGCAAAGGGCAGGTCAGGGTTGTACATCCGAAACCCAAGCGCGGTCGCCGCAGCCGATTGCGCCTGACCCCCGACATCCAGAACCAGAACGACCGGCCATCCCAGGCGCAGTGCTGTCTCGGCGCTCGACCCATGGCCCAGCTCTCCGGGCTTGGCAACACCGTCGAACAAGCCCATCGACCCTTCGGCTACCACGATATCCGCACCCGCTGCCTGTGCCGAAATTGCGCCCAACAGGGGATCGCCCATCGCCCAGCTGTCCAGATTGAACGAGGCGCGCCCCGCCGCAGCCCGGTGAAATGCCGGGTCGATATAGTCCGGCCCACTCTTGAACGGTTGCACGATCAGACCGTCTTCGGCCAATGCGCGCAAAAGCCCCAGCATGACGGTGGTCTTGCCAGTGCCCGATGACGGTGCGGAAATCAGAAGGCCCGGAGGGTTAGTCATCACCATGGCTCCAACTTGACCACGGGCTATCAGCGCTTTGCGGGCGATAGCGGCGGTCGTAGGTTTTGGAATACAGGCAGCTTTCGTCGAAGCCTTCGCCTGCCAGTGCGGGGCCGACCATGATCAGTGCGGTGCGTGAGATGCTGTTGTCCAGCGCGTCTTTCAACGTGGACAGGGTCGCGCGGATGATCCGTTCGTCCGGCCAACTTGCGCGATAGACCACCGCCACCGGACAATCCAGGCCGTAGGCTGGCGTCAGATCCTCGATGACCTTGTCCAGATTGCCGATCGATAGGTGGATGGCCAGCGTTGCACCCGTCCGGGCAAAATTTTCCAATGTCTCGCCTTCGGGCATCGAGGACGCGCGCCCGGGTGTACGAGTCAGCACTACAGATTGCGCCAAACCCGGAAGCGTCAGTTCGGTTCCCAATGACGCGGCGGCTGCGGCAAAGGACGGGACACCGGGCGTGACACTGATCGGGATTCCCATTTCTTTCAGCCGTCTGATTTGCTCACCCATTGCGGACCAGACGGACAGGTCGCCGGAATGCAGCCTTGCCACGTCTTGCCCGGCTTTGTGCGCAGATTCGATCTCGGCCATGATCTGTCCCAGATCCATTGGCGCGGTGTTCACGATCCTTGCCCCTTGGGGGCAGTGGCCCAGAATTTCTTCGGGAACCAATGAGCCCGCATACAGGCACACCGGGCAGGACGCGATGATATCGCGCCCACGCAGAGTCAGCAGATCGGCAGCGCCTGGTCCGGCGCCAATGAAATGAACGGTCATGAGTGTCCTCCGATGGCGACGGCGCAGGTTGCAAGCCGGTCGTCCGAGATTTGTCTGGGTGAAATCAACCGCGCGCCGGGCCCGGCGGCAGCAAGCGCGGATGCCTCAGCCACGCTGCCCGTACCATATGTGGCACGGCTGCGAGGTGAGCAGGTGAGGGTGCGATGTCCGGCAAGATCATCTGCCGGGATGAAATGAACCGGCACAGAAATTGAATCGGCCAACGTGGTGATGGCTGTATGCCCGTCCTTATCCGCGACAGTTGCCAAAGCGTCCGGGGTTTGCCCATCCGTGGCCAATTCCAGGGCGGACCGCAGGCTGGCCAGCGTGGCAGAAGACGAAAAACCGAACCCGGCAACGATCATAGTGTGAGACCCCATTGCACCACCGGGTAGGCCGACTTCCAGCCGCGCCGGGGGCCAAGTGCCGAAGCCTGTGCCAGTTCGATGCGCAGAAGGTCTCCGCCAAGCTTGTCATGCCACTCGGCCAGAAGTGCCTCGCTTTCCAGGGTCACCGCATTTGCGATCACCCGGGTTCCGGCCGAAAGGTTCTGGTGAAGCCAATTCAGCAAATTCGCACTCAGTCCGCCACCGATGAAAACCGCATCCGGCTGATCGAGACCCACCAACGCCTCGGGGGCGGTGCCATGAATCACCTGCAACCGATCCTGTCCAAGCGCGTCCGCATTGCGACGGATACGTTCGGCCCGATCCGCGCGCGGCTCGATTGTGGTAGCGCTCAGCGTTGGATCACACATCAGCCATTCGATGCTGATTGACCCGGTTCCACCACCGATATCCCACAGATGCTCACCCCTCTGCGGAGCCAGAGCCGAGAGCGTCAGCGCGCGGATGGGGCGTTTGGTGATCTGGCCGTCAGTCTCGAAAATTTCATCTGGTTTACCCGAAGCCTTGGGAAAGGCCTGTCCCGCCCCGGCGACGTCAATCCCGACACAGACCGGGTGCTCGAACGTTCCAAGCAGGGCTTCGGTCAAAGACACGCTGCGTGCCCGCTCGCGGGGACCGCCAAGCGCCTCCATCACATGCAGGGCGCAATCGGCAAAGCCGGTCTCACCCAGATAAGTTGCAAGCTCAGCCACGGCTTTGCCATCACGCAGCAAAAGAATGGCGCGCAGGCCAGGTGCCAGATGCGGACGCAGGCGTGTCAGCGGAGCGGCGTGTAAGCCAAAGGTCAGCGTGTTCTCAAGAGGCCAGCCCAGTCGTGCAGCCGCCAGCGAAAAAGTTGACTGACCGGGCAGGGCGGCCCATTCGGCAGCGTCGAAATTGCGCGCGATAACCGACCCCGCGCCAAACCAGAACGGATCGCCAGAGGCAAGAACCACAGTGCGGCGTCGGCGCAACCCAGTCAGGATCGGCAGGCCGTCGGCAAAGGGAACCGGCCATTCAATCCGCTCGGCCTTGCTGTTCGGGATCAGAGACAGGTGACGCGGCGGACCCATGACGACCTCGGCGCGATCCAGCACTTGACGGCTTGCGGGGGACAGGCCATCCAGTCCATCTTCTCCCAAACCCAAAACGGTCAGCCACGGAGTTTCAGACATGCCCAACCTCCTGATTCTTGGTGGTACGACCGAAGCGAATGCTCTGGCAAAATCTGTCGCCGAGCAAGGTATTCCGGCCACCTATTCTTATGCCGGGCGTGTCGATACCCCCCGCCCGCAGCCCATACCGACGCGTGTGGGCGGGTTTGGTGGCGCGGAAGGGCTGGCGCGCTATGTCCGCGATCATGGGATCAGCCATGTTGTCGATGCGACCCATCCCTTTGCAGCGCAGATGAGTGGCAATGCGGTCGAAGCTTGCGCTGCGACTGCAACGTCGTTGGCCGCACTGACCCGACCTGCCTGGGTCGCGCAAGAGGGCGACAATTGGCAGCACGTACCGGATATCGACGGTGCGGTTGACGCCCTGTCCGGCCCGGCCCGGCGCGTGTTTCTGGCCGTTGGCCGGTTGCACCTTCAGGACTTCGCGGTCCAACCCCAGCATCGCTATCTGCTGCGGCTGGTGGATGAACCGGAATCCGTGCCGTTGCTGAACTGCGACGTGGTTGTTTCGCGCGGGCCGTTCAATTTTGATGAGGATCGGGCGCTGATGGAGCGACATGGTACGCAGTTGATCGTGTCCAAGAACGCGGGCGGCACCGGCGCGCGGGCCAAGTTGGACGCCGCGCGGGCATTGGGACTGCCGGTTCTGATGATCGACCGTCCGGTTCTGCCGCAGCGGACAGAATTGGCGAAGGTCGAACAGGTCTTGGATTGGTTGGCTCATACCTGATCCCTGACGGCTGTGAACCTCGGCGTGTAGACAATCGGAGAGCTGTCGCGCTCGATCACGCGAGTCAGGGAAGAGCCGACGATCACGACGGTCTGCATGTCGGCCATATCAGGCGTGGCCTCGGCCAAGGTCGAGATACGCAATGCCTCATCCGCGCGCGATACCGCGCGAGCGAATAGAATCAGGCGTTCCGGTTCGCACTCTTCACGCAGGATTTCCAACGTCTTTACAAAACCTTCCGGGCGGGACTTGGATCGGGGGTTATAGAACGCCATGGCAAAATCCGCCTGCGCGGCGAGGCGCAGACGCGTTTCAATCAGTGACCAGGGCTTCAGATTGTCGCTAAGGTTGATGGCGCAGAAATCATGTCCCAGAGGGGCCCCGGCACGAGCCGACGCTGCCAGCATTGCAGTGATCCCTGGCAGAACGTCGATGGGAATGTCGCGCCATTCGACGGGGCCGTTTTCCAGTGCCTCAAAAACGGCGGCGGCCATCGCGAAAACGCCGGGGTCACCGGATGAGACCACAACGACGCGCTTTCCTTCTGACGCCATTTGCAGTGCGTGCCGAGAGCGGTCGATCTCGACGCGGTTATCGCTGGCGTGTAGGGTCAATCCCTCGCGCTGGGCCACGCGGGCTACGTAAGGGATATACCCCACAATATCCGTTGCATCGGCCAGTGCAGCGCTTACCTCGGGTGTCACCAGCGCTTCGCTTCCCGGTCCAAGCCCTGCGATTTTGACCCAACCGTTCATGGACGCCGCCCCTGACCATGAACCAGAATGATCGAGAAATAAGGCGTGATCCCTTCACAGTTCTCAGACAGTTTGCAGACCCTCTGATTTGGCATTTGCGCGTATTCCACGATCCACGCACGGTCATAGAGGTCTGCTTTTTTCAATGCGCGTTTCACCTTGTCGAAATTGCGCCCGATCTTCATCACCACCAGCGCGTCAGTCTGCGCCATGCGCTCGGTCAGCGTGTCTTCGGGCAGTGTGCCGACTAAAACGGTCAGCACGTCATCACCCCAGGTTATGGGGTCGCCAGTCGCGGTCCAGGCGCCGGACATACCGGTAATGGCAGGTACAACTTCGACATCCGCTTTGTCGCGCAACCGATTGTAAAGATGCATGAATGACCCATAGAAGAATGGATCGCCCTCGCACAGGACAACGACATCGTCACCCTGTTCGACAAGCGACTTCAGATGGGCCGCACAGTCTTCGTAAAACACCGATAGGAGTTCGTTGTATCTTGGGTCCGTGACCGGAATTTCGGTAGTGACAGGATATTCCATCGGAAACTCGATCGCATCACCCAATATCATTCCATTGACGATCTTGCGCGCCTGGCCGCTGCGGCCGGGTTTGCGAAAAAATGCAACATGGCGTGCATTGCGCAACAGACGGTCTGCACGGACGCTCATCAGATCCGGATCACCGGGGCCGAGGCCTACGCCGAATATTTTGCCCGCGCTCATTCCGCGCGGCTCGCGATGGCGTTGATGGCGGCTACGGTAATGGCGCTGCCACCCAATCGACCCTTGACGATGCAGGAGGGTACGGGTTGCGCTTGCCACAGCGCATCCTTGGATTCGACGGCTCCGACAAAGCCGACTGGGCAGCCGATGATGGCGGCAGGGCGCGGGCAATCCGGGTCTTCCAGCATGTTCAGCAGGTGGAACAGGGCGGTGGGGGCGTTGCCGATGGCGACCACGGCGCCTTCCAACTTGGGGCGCCACAGTTCCAGCGCAGCGGCGGAACGGGTGTTGCCCATCTCGGCGGCCAGAGGGCGGACGCGTTCGTCATGCAGGGTGCAGATTACCTCGTTGTCCGCGGGCAGGCGGAACCGGGTCACGCCTTCACTGACCATGCGGGCATCGCACAGGATTGGTGCGCCAGCTTCCAGTGCAGTACGAGCGGCACGGACAAAACCGGGCGAGAAATGCACGAATTCCTCAAGCCCGACCATCCCGGCGGCGTGAATCATGCGTACGGCGACCTGCTCTTCATCAGCGTCGAAACGGGCCAGATTAGCTTCTGACCGGATAGTGGCAAAGCTTTGCTTGTAGATGGCCGCGCCGTCGGTTTCGTATTCATAGGGCATCAGGTCAGGTCCATGGTCATAAGTGTTTCAGGCGTCAGCCCGCGCTTGCTGGGCTCATCCCCCGCGCGGCCTTGTTTGACAAGATCAAATCGACCGTTGTGACCGACTAAAGTTACATCAGCAGACCCCATCCGGGCGCAGCCTTTGGAGCAACCCGAGACATGTAGGCTGCCAGCGACCCGCGGCGCCAGAGCTCGGGCGATGTCGCGGGTTGCCACGTGCGCCTGCGGACAGAGCGGAGCCCCCGGGCAGGCGTCGGTGGTCATCAAGGGATCGGTGCCATCGGTGACAAATTCGGGGGCCGGAATCCTTTCCCCGTCTTCCAGCAGGATCAGCCTCCACGGTGTGACCCGCAAGGCGGATGCGCCGCTGTTTTCGAGAAGCTCACCAAGGTGCCGCGCGGGCAGTTGTCCGAATGCAGCGCCATAGAGCGAACCCAGTGTGCAAGGGCCTGGCTGAAGCGGTGCGCCAGAATGGCCCGGAGCGCTACCTTGCCACGTGTCGGGCAGGTCAAACGCGGTGATCACACGGGCCATGCGGCGGGTTTCGGTAGTGTGGTTTTCAGCAAACCAGCGTGCCAATGCGATCAATTGGTCAATCGCGTCAACATCTGAGACCAGCCGCCCGGTTTCAGCTCCATCTGCGCGCAAGATCAGACCTTCCGCGCCAGTCTCAAGCCGGATATCCGCCGAAGCCTTTGCCAGCAAACGCTGTGGACCCGTATCGATTGCAAAGCCGAACTTGGCGGGCAGGGCGGGTAGCTCATTAAGCCGATCGGTCAATTCGCGTGCCAGACGTGCCGTCAAGTCGCCTGTCCGATAGAGAGGTGAGACCAGAATGTTGCGCCGCACTTCGATGCCGGGTTCAGCATCAAGCAGGTTTAGCGCAGCGAGCTCGGTCAGCAGGGATTGGTGATCAGCCTCGGATACGCCGCGCAGTTGCAGATTGGCGCGGTTTGTCAGGTCGATTGTGCCGTTGCCAAACCGATCGGCCAGTTTGCACAACCCCAAGGCTTGCTGAGTATCAAGTCGTGCCAGACGGGGGCGTACCCGTACGACCAGGCCGTCGCCCGACATCATTGGGCGATGCGCCCCGGGGCACCAGCCCTGGACGATGGGGGCGCTCACCCCAGCCCCTCCAGATCGGCACGGATCGAGTTCCGGCGTGTATCCCAGAGACCGGCTTCCAGCAATGCGCGGAACCGATCCTGCATGGCCTGATGAGCCTGCGGGTTGGCCTCTTGCAGGAAGGCCTCAACCTCTTCGTCGCCCAGCGTGGCATCGTGGTAAAGATCGAACAGATGTGGCGCGACCGTACCAGAGAGATGCGCGAACGAGGCCATGTGATCTAGCGTCGCCGCGATCTCGGCTGCTCCCCGGAACCCGTGTCGCCGCATTCCGGCGATCCAGCCAGGATTGGCGGCGCGTGCGTGAACGACGCGGCTGATTTCCTCGGGCAGGGTGCGCGCGCGCGGGGTCTCTGGGTTGGTGTTGTCCAGATGATAAAGCTGTGCGCGACCGCCGGTGAGGTTCTTGGCGGCAGCAAACCCGGCCTCATGCGTGGCGTAATCATTGGCCAACAGCAGGTCTGTTTCCGTCAGGTCCTGCAGGTGCACGAAGCTGTCTGCGTTGGCAACGCGTTGGGTGATACCGTCCTTGTCCTGTGCAATATGCTCGCCTTCCAACGCGAAAGAGCTGGCTTCAAGCCAGGCCTCACCGGCCTGTGCGCGCGCTTCATCTGTATAGGTCTCGGACAGGTGGGTCATGTTCAGGCCATAACTGCCAGGAGCGGGGCCAAAAACCCGTGCCGCAGGGGCTTGCCCGGCGTAAGGATTCCAGTCTTGCGCTTCATCGCGCGCTGACAGCGCCCGCACGGCCTGACCATAAAGAGCTGAGAGCGTCGGGAACACATCGCGGAACAAACCCGACACCCGTAGGGTCACGTCCAGACGCGGGCGGCTGAGCTCAGTGATCGGTAGAACTTCGATGCCCGAGACCCGCTCGGACCCTTTGTCCCAGACCGGCTTCACGCCCAGAAGGTGCAGCGCCATGGCGAATTCTTCTCCGGCTGTGCGCATCGTGGCCGAGCCCCAGAGATCAATGATTAACCCATTGGGATAATCGCCTTCCTCTTGCAGATGCCGTCGCACCAGTTCTTCGGCTAGTTTCACGCCTTGTGTATACGCAGCACGGGTCGGCACCGAGCGCGGGTCGGTGGTGTAAAGGTTCCGCCCCGTCGGCAGTACATCTGTGCGACCGCGATAGGGGGAACCGGACGGCCCGGCCTCAATCCGTTTGCCCGCCAATGCGTCGATCAAAGCGCGGCGCTCGGCATGTGCCGAAGGGGCGGGATCGAAATTGCACGTTACGTCCGGAACCCGACCAAAGATGTGCAGCCCGTCGCCAAACTGGCTTTCCTTGATGTCGCAGACAAAGCGGTCGATGCGGGTGATCGCTTCGGCGATGCAGGTGGCCTGATCGAGACCAAGATCGCGCTCCAGCCCGATGGCCCGCGCCTCATCCCGGATATCCTCCTGCAGACGGTCGCGGCGTTTCGGGTCCAAGCCGTCCGCATTCGAGAACTCATCCAGCAGCGATTCCAGCCGCACCATCCGGTCAGGCGTACCGCTTTCTTTCAGGGGCGGAGGGACATGGCCCAGCGTTACAGCTCCGATCCGGCGCTTGGCCTGCGCGGCCTCGCCGGGGTCGTTGACGATGAAGGGGTAGATCACCGGCAGTTCACCGATCAGAGCCTCGGGCCAGCATTCATGGGACAGCGCGACCGACTTACCGGGCAACCATTCCAGTGTGCCATGCGCACCGATATGAATCAGAGCATCCGCGCCGAGGCTTTTGCGCAACCAAAGGTAGAACGCAACGTAGCTGTGGCGCGGTGTGCGAGAGAGGTCGTGATAGTCGTCATCCCGCAGTTCAGGCGTTCCACGTTCGGGCTGTAGCGCGACCAGCGCCTTGCCACGACGCAGCGCAGTGAACCGGAACGCACCGTCTGCGAACGTGGGGTCGTGCTCGGGGCTGCCCCAGACGGTTTGCAGGTCGGTACGCAGTTGTTCTGGCAAGTTCGAAAGCGCAGTAAGATATTCCGCCAACGGCCAGGAAATGCGCGCATGTAAGAGCGTTTCGGCAATCGGCTCGGCCGGGGCTGTATCGTAGCCTTCATCCTGAAGGTCGCACAGAATTGCCTCGGCCGAGGCAAGAGCATCCAGACCCACCGCATGGGCCATCTGCCAGTCCTTGCCGGGATAGGTGGACAGGACCAAGGCGGGCACCTGATCAGCTTTGGGCTTTTCGCGCAGGTTCAGCCAACCGGTCACGCGGTCGATGATCGCCTCGATCCGCTCGGGCTCTGCCCGGTGGGCAAAGCGGGCGTATTCCAGATGCGGATCACGTTTGCCAGGTTCTTTGAACGAGGCGATGCCGGCAGAAATCCGACCATCCACCTCGGGCAGCACGACGTGCATGGCAAGGTCCGCAGGCGACAGCCCGCGTTCCGACTCGGCCCATGCCTTACGGCGCGAAGTGGACAGCGCGACCTGAAACACCGGCACTCCTCCAGCATCCAACGGAGACGTGCCCGATGCGCCCTTGCCGGAAAAGGACGTGGCATTGATGATCGCCGAGGGCCTCATATTCACGATGGTTTCGCGCAGCCAATCGGCGGCAGCGGGGGTTTTCAGTGAAGGCGCGTAGAGACCGACGGTTTCGAAACCACGCGCACGCAGGCAGCGGATCAAAGCCGCGATAGGGGCCGTGTCAGCCGCGGTAAGGTAGGCGCGGTAGAAGGTCACGAGGATACGTTTTGCCTCTCCAACGAACGCGTTGTCCGCCGGGATCACCCCACGATCCGGGCACCACGCACCGTAGTTAGGCAGCGTCTTCGCCCCCATCACCGGCCCCGCATAAAGCCCCGCCGCCAGCGCCACCTGCGCCAAAGCAGCCTGCGCCGCGACCTCTCCGCCAGCATCACACAGATGCGCCAGCCGCCGCAGGGTTGAGACAGGCAGGGTCGAGTAGTCGTCCAGCTTTGTATCCTCGCGCCCATCCGCAGGTAGAACGGCCAGAGCGATGCCCTTGGCCTGCGCCAGGGCCAGAACCTGCTGCAACCCATAAGACCAATAGGGAACACCGCCGATCAGACGGATCAGGATGCCCTTGGCGCCATCTAGTGTCTGTTCGATGTAAGTGTCGACCGAGAGGGGATGTTTCAACGCCGTCAGGTTTGCCAGCCGCATCGTTGGCATCCGCCCCTCGGGCCCGCCACCGCGATGCCAGCCTGCCGCGAAAGCGCCGAGGTCACTGTCCGAGAATGACAGGATCACCAAATCCGCCTGGCTCTGGCCCAGATCGGTTGGGGTCTCGGTTTCCTCTAACCCGTGGCTTTCGCGGAAGACGACGTGCATAATTTACTCGGCGGCCTCTCGCACACCCACAAGGATGTCGCGGATCGCGGCTTCTTTGATGTTGTCGTGTTCGGCAATGACCACCAGACGCGAGCGGCGCTCTTCTCCGGGTTCCCACAGGCGGTCGTATTGATGACGAACACGGGCACCGACGGCCTGCACCAGCAAGCGCATCGGTTTGCCGTGAACGGCGGCATAGCCTTTGACTCGCAAGATGTTCAGCTCGTTGGCCAGCCGTTCAATATTGGCGACCAGCGCTGCCGGATCGGTCTGTTCGGGTAACTCGACGATGATGCTTTCGAAATCGTCATGCTCGTGGTCGTGATGACCGTCATGATGCGACGGACGGGCGTCCATGTCATCTTCGGCGGCGGCTTCCAGCCCCAGCACGACGCGGACATCCACCGCACCTTCGGCGACCTCGACCACGGGCAGCGGGCGCGGCGCTTCGGCGGCGATGATTTCTTTTGCTTTGGCTACACCCTCGGGCCCGGCCAGATCAGGTTTGGTCAGCAAGATGATGTCGGCGCACGAAATCTGATCCTCGAACACTTCGGACAAAGGCGTCTCGTGGTCGATCGAATCGTCAGCCAGGCGCTGGGCGTCCACTGCTGCAACATTCGGGGCAAAGCGACCGGCGGCGACAGCCTCGGCGTCGGCCAGCGCAATCACGCCATCGACAGTAATTTTTGAGCGGATATCCGGCCAGTCGAAAGCCTTCAACAGCGGTTTGGGCAAAGCAAGGCCTGAGGTTTCGATCAGGATGTGATCAGGGCGTGGTTCAAGTGCCATCAGCGCTTCAATCGTGGGTATAAAATCATCAGCCACGGTGCAGCAGATGCAGCCATTGGCAAGCTCCATGATGTTTTCCGCCGGGCAATCGGGAATGGCGCAGGATTTCAGGATATCTCCATCGACGCCGACATCGCCGAACTCGTTGACCACAACGGCCAGACGCTTGCCCTGAGGGTTCTGCATCAAATGCTTGACCAACGTGGTCTTGCCTGATCCGAGAAAGCCGGTGATCACAGTAACGGGGAGTTTTTCGAGGTTGCTCATTTCAGGGCTCCAATCGGGGGAATGCGGGCCGCACAGTTTTTGCGGAAATGTTCGGGGCGCTCGCGCCATTTCACCAAGCCGTCTTCCGTGGCGAGGTACTTGGTTGCACCGTCGACAATGGTCTCAACGTGATCGGTTTCATTGAGATGTTCATAGACAAAGGTCCAGCGTGACAGGCCACCGCGCAGCACGATGGAACATCCTTCATCGCAATTTGACAGGCATTCGACGGCCTTTAGTGTAACGCCTTCGGGCAGATCGGCCTGTTCAAGCGCTTTGTGCAGCAATGCACCGGGCCGTTGCGCGTCATCTTCGACGGGCAACCCACGACGGCACGTGGTACAGACCAGCAACTCGACGGGTGCTGTCTCGGTCATGTCTCTCATCCCCCCAAATCCTCTTCGTGGGGGACGGGGTTTCATGCGGGCCACGTATTGCGACATGGACCCGACACCGGAACACCCCGTCCGGTTTCATCTTCGGGCGCTGGCAGGTCTCCCGGCTTGCGGATGTCAGGGCATTGCCCTGTCGGATGTCCCGCCTTCCCGGCCATTTGGCCAGTGGCTTTGGGCACCCTCTCCGGTCACGGTCGCGGGGGCGGCTGCGTTTCACGGATGACCGCTGACGCATTCCCTTTTCATCTGCTGTTGCAGACACCAACGCAAGGCTCATGCGGCACCTGCAGGCAGCTTGTCAAGCGTGTCGCGCAGTTCGGGCGAGCAGGGGGATGAAAAGCGACCTGTTCGCGTCGCTGCGCGGCATGATCCGATTGGGTGGACGTGCTGGCATGACCCACAAGTAGCAAACGGAGAGATTTGGTTCATGAAAGTTGGGTTTATCGGGCTGGGGAATGTGGGCGGCAAGCTTTCGGGTTCGCTGTTGCGCAATGGTATTGATCTGACGGTCCATGACCTGAATCCCGAATTGGTGGCCGAATTTGTAGCGCAAGGCGCCAAAGCCGCTGACGGTCCCGCCCATCTGATGCGGGATTGTGATGTGGTGATCACTTGCCTGCCATCACCTGCGGCCTCGGATGCTGTGATGCAGGAGATGCTGCCAGAGGTTAGCGCTGGTAAAATCTGGATGGAGATGTCCACAACCGACGAGGCCGAGGTCAAGCGGTTGGGCAACATGGTCATCGAGCGTGGCGGGGCGGCGGTGGATTGCCCGGTTTCGGGCGGATGCCACCGCGCTGCGACAGGCAACATATCGATTTTTGCGGGCTGCGACCGAGAAACCTTCGAACGGATATTGCCGTTTTTGACAACGATGGGGCGGCGTGTCTTGCATACAGGTGATCTCGGGTCGGCCTCGGTGCTGAAAGTGCTGACCAATTATCTGGCCACGGCCAATCTGATCACCTGCGCCGAGGCTCTGGTCACGGCCAAGGCGGCAGGAATGGATCTGGGAACAACTTACGAGGCGATCAAGATTTCCTCGGGCACGTCTTTTGTGCATGAAACCGAAAGTCAGGTCATCCTGAACGGGTCTCGCGATATCTCGTTCACTATGGATCTTGTCAAAAAGGACATCGGCCTGTTTCAGGAGGTCGCTGACCGTGCTGGCGTGCCGCTGGAAATTAACCCGGTAATGATCGGGATAGTCGAGGACGGTATCGCACGCTATGGCGATCGCGAACTTTCGCCGAACATCATCAAACGCCTCGAAGACGCCACGGGCATGACAATTCAGGCGCCGGGCTTCCCACCCGAAATGCTCGATGATGAACCGGAAGAGCCGGGTTATGAGGTGATCCCGCAAAATCGACAGAACATCAGCTAAGAACAGCTGACCCTTGGCAATGTGCCCTGCGGGCTGTAGCACCTTTAGGGAGTGAGCGTTCCGTCTTGGCTGCATCGGGCTGTTGGGTATGAAGGTAATATTTGCATATCGCATCGGCCAGAAAACAATGGGCGGTAAAGCGATGCGAGTCGATCAATTGGCCGCCATGGCCAACGCGCATTTGTCACACCGTTACACTTTCGAGGTTGCTTTAGCACCCAAGAGCGCACGGGCAAATGCGTGTCGGCGTTTTGTCGAGGGGTGCAAAGGTGCAATCGTGATTTTTCACAAAAGTGCGGCATCGAATCTGGGGCCGGAACTCAGAGCATCTTTGAAGAAGGTCGCTGCAGGAATTTGCGTGGATCATCTGGATGTAGTTGCAGGACCGTTTGAGCCCGGTTTCGTCGATGTTCACCTCGCCGCCTCGTATGAGAGCGAGCGGATGTTGTGCAAAGGATTGCCTGCGCTTGATCCAACCCCAGGTGCGCAGGTTCGGCATTTACGACATCACGCGGACCCACGCCTTGTGTCAGGGTCCGCACCGGTGAGCGGATTCAAGCTGGGATACTTTGGACTGCCCGAAAATGTGGTGCTGCCATCTGAGTTGGCGAAGGAGGCCGTTGTGCCTGGTTACAACGGCAAAGGGGATGTAAACGCGTTCATCGCACGCTTGTCAGAGGCCAATTTTCACATATGTACGCGTGATCCAAGCTCGGCTCTTACCCGTGGTATCTTGTCTTCCAAGCCATTTACAAAAGGCTTTAATGCAGCGGTGATCGGAGCAAATGTTTTGGTGAACCGGCAGGTCCATGATGCCGAGTATTATCTGGGCGCCGATTATCCCTACTTCGTCGACAGCACGGATGTTTCGGCAATCAGCGAAGGAGTTGAGCGCGCTTCCAAGGAATTTGGCGGCGCGCAATGGGGAATGGCGCAAACGCGAATGCTTGATGTGGCCCGTCAAGTTGCGCCGTCAGAGGTCATGGTCGAGTTGGACAAAATCCTGAGGCTATTCTAAACAGATCCACAATAGTCCGCAAACGGCACAGGCAAGAGTACAACTTATGGCGAACGAGACCTTTCTCATCGTGACCACGATGAAGAACGAAGGGCCTTTCATGATCGATTGGGTGGCTTACAACCGCGCAATCGGCTTTGATGACATTCTGATCTATACAAATGACTGTGCAGACGGCACCGATGTGATGGGTGACCGGATGCAGGCGCTGGGCTGGGCGCATCACGAACGCAACAGGCTCGGCCCGCGCGCGACACCGCAAGGCCGTGCATTTTCGCTGGCCCGCAGCCACCCGAGCTATTTGTCTTCGGATTGGATTATCAGCCTTGATTTGGACGAGTACATCAATGTCCGCCTACCACAAGGTGATATCCGGAGCCTGGTAGAGGCCAGCGGCGAGGCGGATGCGATCTCGATCTGTTGGCGCATGTTCGGAAATGCAGGCCTGAACGATTTTAAAGACAGCCCTGTGCCTGAGACGTTTTTTCTTGCAGCACCCGAAGACGAGTACCCTCATCATCGGGCTAAAGGATTTAAAACGCTGTTTCGCAACAATGGGAAATTCAGCCGTTTTCGTGCGCATCGTCCTCGTATTAATCCCGAAGATGTATCAAACCCCGATGCGCCTTACGAGGGGATTAAGTGGCGGGATGCGGGTGGCAACCTGTACCCTGCGGATCAGGTGAAATGGAAAGCATGGCGCGGGTTCAGCCACGAATTCGCGCGCATTCATCATTATGCCGTTCGCAGTACGGACAGTTTTCTGGTCAAGCGCGACCGAGGCCGCACTAATCATGTGGGGCAGGACCAAGGGCTGAAATACTGGCTGGTGATGAACCACAACAACGTCGAAGATCGTTCAATTCTGGAACACATGCCGGCAATGCATGAGATCAAAGCCGAAATGTTGGCAGATCCACAATTGGCGGAATTGCACCACCAGGCATGTGAATGGCACAAATCGAAAGCAGAAGAGCTGAAGGCACGGCCGGGCTGGGCTGATCTGGTCGAAGCTTTGCAAAATTCCTACGCCGGAGAAAAAACTCATGGCTGAACCCGCATCCGCCGAAGAGCGTCGTAAACAGCAAGCAAAGCAACGAGAGCGGAAAGATGCCTTGCGGCGCGAAATGCTGAAGACCATGCCGCATGGAAAGCTCAGCGTCGAAATTGGCGTCTGGCGGGGTGAGTTCTCGCAAATCCTGCTCGAAGAACTGAGCCCGTCAAAGCTGTGCCTCATTGATCCCTGGGGGGTGCAACCTGACCCGGATGGTGGTGCCTCGCTGGCCGGAGCGCGCAGTCAGGATGATATGGACCGGATCTATGACGCAGTGAAGGACAGATACAGCACCGAGATTGCGAAAGGGCAGGTTTCGCTAATTCGCGACTTTTCGATCCCTGCACTGCGCCTGTTCGAAGATCAGAGTATCGGTTTTGCCTACCTTGATGGCGACCATTCGTACCAAGGCGTGAAAGCCGACCTCGAAGCGTTGTTGCCGAAGATGATCGAAGGCGGTGTGATCATGCTGGACGATTACCACAGACGGGGTTGGTGGAAAGATGGCGTGATGCGCGCTTTCCACGAATTTCTCGGGGCGAATTCGGCTAACCTGCGTCTCAAGGCGATCAAAGGGGCGCAGGTAGCCGTTCAAAAGCTATAACCAATGATACCAAAGTTGCCAGATTTGGGGGTTACCCGTCGCATCACCGGCTGGCTGGCGATTCCGATGTCACCTTGGTTTTACAACGAGCATTTCAATGATTGATCGGATTGTTGTCTACACAACGATGAAGAACGAAGGCCCCTTCATGATCGATTGGGTGGCCTACTATCTGTCTTTGGGCGTCGATCATTTCCTTATCTACACTAATAACTGCGATGATGGCACCGACCTAATTGCGAAGCGGCTCGAGGATCTGGGTGTTGCGACCCATATCGACAATACGGTCAGGCCAGGGCAAAGCCCGCAGAACACGATGCTAAGACGTGTCAGAAGGCACCCAAGATTTATGGATGCTGACTGGACATTTTGTCTGGATGTCGACGAATACCTGAATATCCGTCTTCCAAACCCATCGTTGCACAATCTGCTTGAGAAACTGCAGGACACAGCGGCTGGTCCATTTGATGTCGCGTCCTTTGCCTGGAAGATATTCGGATGTGGTGGTGTCGAAGATTTCATCGATGCCCCGGTGACCGAACAATTCTTTCTTTGCGACACAGAACAAGGCTTTTATTCTGGTGTCGCAGGAGGACTAAAAAGCATTACGCGCAACAACGGCCTGTTTACCCGGTACGGCCCTCATCGACCCAAAGGGGTGGCGCCCGAGCGCATGGCCGAGATTCGCTGGGTCGATGGCGGAGGCCAACTCCTTGATCCCGAAGCAGTATCCTGGCGTGCCAAAGCTGGTTATCGTCATGATTTTGCGCGCCTTCATCATTATGTGACCCGTTCGATCGGGTCGTTTCTTGTTAAGCGGGACCGCGGCAAGACCAATCATATTCACGATGATCAGGCCGAAACCTATTGGCATAACATGAACGCAAATCTTGTTGAGGATCGTTCGATTCTGCCCTTGTGGAGACAGGCTCTGATCGAGAAAGAGCGTCTGATGGCAGATGATTGTCTTGCATCCCTGCATGTGCGCGCGTGTTCGTGGCACGAACGGAAAATCACCGACCTATACCAGAGACCTGACTGGAAGGAATTCCGCGAATTCCTTTATCGTTTCAGGACTGGCAGGCCCGCCCGGTAATCGGCTTCTTCAAGCTTCGGGCAGTCTATCTCATGCCAATTGTGCATAATCCTCAGGGGTCGGTTATGAGCTTGGCTACACGATAGCGGATTGTTGACGTCGCACTGGCGCATGATTTTCTGATCGTTGAGGACGCAGCTTACGCATTTTTGGCAACTTCTCCGCCCCCAATTTTCGTCACACCTGCGCCAGAAAGAACTCTCCATGTCGGAGGGTTTTCTAAGGGCGTGGCGACGGCGCTGCACTTTGGCTATCTCGTGGCTCTGTCATGGCACAGCGGAAGTAATAAACGCCGTGCCTTGAAAGGCTTAGGCAGTATGACTGCATCAGTGCAGGTGTGCCCCACTTTGTGTCACACCCGAGTACTACAGGGCTAGGTCAGTGATTTAGAATAAAATGGAGGCGAGTACCGGAATCGAACCGGTGTACACGGATTTGCAATCCGCTGCGTCACCACTCCGCCAACTCGCCTTTTTGAGCAATATCAATCACTTGCTGTGGTGTGGTGGGCGTTCTAACAGCTTTCAGGATGAAGGTCCAGAGCTTTGGGCGGGAATATTCCAGCCCCACGGCGAAATTTAGGCGCATCGTGATGAGACCTATTTGCCGCGCCCGTAACTGCGGTTTGGGCCGTTGCTGCTGGCAGGCGAATGTGGCACAAGCCTGATAGAAGAACGATAAAGAATGAGCGATCACATGACAGATTTCGCAACCCGGCGTCTCACGATGGTTGATACTCAGATCAGGCCGTCGGATGTGACTAAATTCCCTATCATTGATGCGATGCTGTCTGTGGCTCGCGAGAACTTCGTTCCCGATTCGCAGCGTGAAGCTGCCTATGTCGACGGTCAGGTCGAGTTGGGCGGCGGGCGTTTTCTTTTGGAACCGAGAACACTGGCCAAGATGTTGGACGCTGTGAATATTTCCAACGACGAGGTGGTCCTGGATATCGCCCCGGGGCTTGGTTACTCAACTGCGATTGCCGCGCGGATGGCAGAATTGGTTGTGGCGGTGGAAGCCGACGAGTCGCTGGCTGCCGAGGCTCAAACCCTTTTGATGGAAGCCGATGTGGACAATGCCATTGTTCATGAAGGCCCGTTTAAGCAGGGCGCAGTTGAGCATGGACCCTACGATGTGATCATGATTCAGGGCGGGGTCGAGCAAATGCCGAACGCGCTGGTGGATCAACTTAAGGATGGTGGTCGGATCGTGTGCCTGTTCATGGAAGGTGATCTTGGCACGGTTAGGCTTGGTCTCAAGTCCTCGGGACGGGTCTCGTGGCGGTATGCCTTCAACGCTAGCGCCTCGATTTTGCCGGCTTTTTGCGCTGAGTGTGCATTTTCGCTATAGTTTGATTTGGAAGTATTTTGACGTATTGATTACTTGAAAACAACGGCGCAAACTGCCTTGGCGCTTGCGTAATTTCGATTTGAGAGGACTTGGTCATGCACGGGACGACGACAGGAATGTTTGTCAAGGGGCTGGCTTTGGCGGCTGGCATAGCACTGAGTGCGGTGCCCGGAAAGCCGGTTTGGGCTGACAATCTGACCGATGCGTTTATCGGTGCGTACAACACCAGCGGCCTGCTTGAGCAGAACCGCGCTTTGCTGCGTGCAGCGGATGAAGATGTTGCGATTGCGCTGTCTGCGCTGCGTCCGATCATCAACTGGACGGTCCGGGTCAGCCGGAACTACACGCGTACCAATACCAGCAGTGTGCTAACGACCCGCGAACCGTCGACCTTTTTCTCGGGTCTGACGCTGAGTCAATTGATCTATGACGGTGGGGCATCCATTCTGGGCAAGCAATCGGCGCAGGAAACTGTGCTGGCCACGCGCCAATCCCTGATCGACATTGAACAGCAGGTCTTGATCCGTGCCGCTAATGCGTATCTGGGGGTTCTGCTGCAGGAAGAAACAGTCGCAATCCGTCAGAACAACGTGGAAGTGTCGGCGGAAGAACTTCGTGCCTCGCAGGACCGGTTCGAAGTTGGCGAAGTCACCCGAACTGACGTCGCTTTGTCCGAAGCGCAATTGGCCAGTTCACAAGCTGATCTGGCCGTTGCTCGCGGTAACCTGAGCATTGCGCAGGCTGAGTATGTGAATGCGGTTGGCAAGGCGCCTGGACGGACAGCGGGCCAACCTAAACTGCCCAATTTGCCGCGCTTAGAAAATGATGCGGTCAACCTGGCTCAGCGGAACCACCCGGCGATTCTGTCCGCGCAGCATCAAGTTCGCGCACTCGATCTGGTGGTGCAGCAACAGCGTGCAAATCTGGGTCCGAATGTCAGCTTGAACGCCGATGCGGGTGTTACCGAAAGCTATGATAACGACGACTATACAAACGATGCGACGGTCTCGTTGAACTTTAACCAACCTATCTATTCTGGCGGCGGTCTGGCTGCGGCGGTGCGCCGGGCCATGGCCACGCGCGATGCGTCGCGCGCAAACCTTCTGAACGTCCAGAAAAATATCACGCAAGGGGTCGCCGATCGCTATGCAGCCTTCCAGGCCGCGACTGCCAGCCTGCGGGCATCGACCGAGCGTGTTCGCGCATCGCAGGTTGCCTTCGACGGTATTCGTGAAGAAGCGACACTGGGTGCACGAACAACTTTGGATGTTCTGAATGCCCAGCAGGATCTATTGGACGCCCAATTGGCCGAGGTGGCCTCGCGGACCGAACGGTCCCGAGCTGCGTATGAGCTGCTGCAGGCGCAGGGGTTGTTGACGGCCGAACGCATGGGTCTTGCCGTACAGATCTATGACCCGACGCTGTATTATAACCTTGTGAAGAAGGCTCCGGCGAAGGTCAGCAAACAAAGCCGCGACCTGGATCGGGTGCTCAAGGCATTGCGCCGCGATTAAAGGGCATCACTACCTGTTGTGGCGCTGGCTCTGATTGGTTACAATCGGATCAAGGTTAGAGCGGTAGAAAATAATGTCAGATCGTGTTGTAAACGCCAATATTCAGGACGTTCTTTCGTCGGTCAAGCGAATGGTCGACGAAGACGCACATGACGAATCAGAGTTCATCTTCGTTCCATCGGCCCCGGCGCCTAAGCCGGGTCGGCTGGTTTTGACCGATGCGCTGCGTGTCAGCGATGAACCTCTGACCGTCAAGAAGGCTACACCGCTGAGGTTAATGCCCCAGCACAGTGCGGGCGCAAGCACACTGGAGCAGGCGGCGAATGCGCCCAGCACTCCTGCCGAGCCTATGCGCTTGCAGCCCGGCGACATTGTGCAAGCCGACGATGCCAAGGCCGAAGCGCCCAAGCGTGATCTTGCTGGAAGCCTGAGTGCAAAGATCGAGGCCCTAGAAGCCGCAATCGCACGGACCGAAGATCAGTGGGAGCCCGATGGCGAGAGCGATGACGAATACTCTGGCACAAAAACGCAGGCCGTCGAATGGCCGGTGGAAAAGAGCTCTGTACAGTCCCAAGCGACCAAAGCCGAACCCGAGTCAAGAGTTGAGCCAGAGGCGACATTCATCCGTGATCCGGCCGTGATGGCGGATCAGGCACAAAAGGTGGCTGATGTGACGATTGAGGAAGAGGAACTGCGCGAACTCGTGGCTCAAATCGTCCGGGAGGAGTTGCAGGGCGCATTGGGTGAACGGATCACTCGGAATCTTCGCAAGATGGTTCGACGAGAGATCACGCGGGCCGTGGCAGCATCGGATATTGATTGAACCTTAACCCTGCCGGGGCGTTTGCGCCATCGACAGAAGCAGATCCAGATTCATGTGCTGCTCCAGATGGTCGGCTAGGTCATCCAATACCTGTTCTACACCATCTTCATAGGCGGCTTCAGACATTACGCCCAATCCCGCCAGGTAGCTGGCGCGAAATGTGTCTGATGAGAAAATACCATGCAGATAGCTGCCCTTCACGCTCCCATTGGCGCTGGCAGCACCTTCGGGACGGCCTTCGATCTGCAACCACGCGCGGGTGCAGTCCGGGCCATCGGTGCGGCCCATATGGATTTCATAACCGCTGACCGGCTCATTGCCGGGCAGGGCGGTGGCCGAGCGCAGGGTAACCTGTTTCTCTCCGGCCATTGTGGTTGTGACATCCAATAGCCCTAAACCCTCGACCGTTCCGGGGCGGCCATCGACCCCACCTGGGTCCGAAATGGTTTTGCCCAGCATTTGATAGCCGCCACACAGGCCAAGCACATGGCCGCCGCGGCGTACATGGGCATATAGGTCGATGTCCCAGCCCTGTGCCCGGAAATAGGCCAGATCGCCGATCGTGGACTTGCTGCCGGGCAGCAGCACCAGATCTGCATCTCCGGGCAGGGGACGGCCTGCAGGTATGATTTCGACCGTAATGCCGGGTTCAGCGGAAAGAGGGTCGAGGTCGTCGAAATTAGCCATACGCTCCAGCTGTGGCACGACGATCTTGTACTCACCTCCGGAGTGAGAGCGAATGTCCATCATATCTTCGGCCGGAAGCTTCCATGCGTCATGGAACCAGGGCACCACTCCAACGCAGGGCCAGCCGGTCCGCGTGGCAATATCGTCGCGCCCTTCATCGAATAGGGACGCATCGCCCTTGAACCGGTTAATGGCAAACCCCCGGATCATCGCCAGGTCCTCAGTGCCCAAGACAGCCTGAGTGCCGACGATCTGTGCTATGACGCCGCCGCGGTGGATATCGCCAACCAGAATAACAGGGATATCCGCGGCACAGGCAAAACCCATATTGGCAATGTCACCCTTGCGCAGATTGGTCTCGGCGGGGCTGCCGGCGCCTTCGATCAGGACCAGATCGGCATCGTTGCAAAGCCGTCCAAAGCTTTCCAAAGCCGCCCCCAACAGCTTGGATTTATCTTTGCGATAATCGCCTGCTTTCATGGTGCCTGCTCGCTGGCCCTGGAGGATGATCTGCGCGCCTGTATCGGTCTCGGGTTTCAGCAAGACTGGGTTCATGTCGGTATGCGTCGGTCGTTTCGCGGCCCGGGCCTGCAAGGCTTGTGCGCGACCGATCTCGCCGCCGTTTTTGGTGACTGCGGCATTGTTCGACATGTTCTGTGGCTTGAACGGAGCGACCCTCAGCCCGCGTCGCGTGTAGGCACGGGCCAGCCCGGCCACCAGCACCGATTTTCCGACATTGCTGCCGGTGCCCTGAATCATGATGGACCGCACCATGGCCTGTCTCCTATGTTGATGTGCAACTGACCTGATTTAAGGGCAAAGGAAAAGCCCCTTATGAACACACCTGCGCATCTTTTGCTTGGTGCTGCCGCCTTTGCGCGTCCAGCCCGGGGCGCAGCCTTGTGCGCTGCGCTCATTGGTTCACTGATGCCCGACCTGTCATTGTATCTGATGGTCGGAGTATCGCTGTTTGTTCTGAATATCCCCGAGCAGGTGGTATTCGATCAGCTTTATTTCTCTCCGGCTTGGCAAACCGTTTTTGCGATCGATAACTCGTTCATTCTGTGGGGGATGGTGCTTGGGCTCGGGCTGTGGCGCGGATGGCGCCTGTTGACGATCGGCGCGTCGGCAGGGCTTTTGCATCTTGCGATGGATTTCTGTCTGCACGCAGGTGATGGCCGCCCGCAGTTCTGGCCGTTCAGCTCATGGGTCTTTCACAGTCCAGTCAGCTATTGGGACAGCGCACATCACGCGATGTGGGTCGCGCCGATCTCGATGGCCGTTTGTGGGGTGGCCTATGTGACCCTATGGCGACGTGGAATGTCAGTTGCGGCAAAGCTTTTCTTTGCACTGATATTGGTTGCCGAGCTCTGGGTCGCGCTGCAATGGGTGCTGTATTTCTGACCCGAACATGCTGGCAAAAGAAAAACGCGCCCAGTGTCAGGGCGCGTTTTTTCAATCGGAAGCCGGGATCAATCAGGCCGCTTCGGCCTGCTGAGCCGCATTCCGGCGTTCGCTTTCTTCGCGTGACAAGGCAACCGATGTCCGTACACCGCGACCAACGAATTCCATCAATCCGCCGACAACCCGCTCATTGGGGTCAATGCCAGCGCATGACAAAACCTCGCGCCCATCGCGTGAGCGGGCCCAACGGGCGATTTGTTCCGGTCCGTTGCCATACTTCTTGTCGTCAGCGATGGCATCATCCAGTGCAGCCAGTACTACGGCTGCGAAAAGTTTACGTGCACGATTGCCTTGTTCGTTGTTAAAGGCAGTGCCGTCAACGAAATCTCTCATCTCGTTTTTCCTGTTTTTCTTGCTCTTGCAATTTTCGGCGTGACGGTCCTTATGACCTATTACATGCGATTCGGATACAGCTAAATTGCATAACTACGTTGCGTCAATTGCATGGCTCGCTGCGGGTGCAGCACAAGGTTTCGTTGTCTTGTCAGGTGTGGTCACGCCAGATATAGGGTCGACAACTGACGCATCAACCGTTTGTGAAGGATTTAAGTCATGCCCAAGATAAATGGGAACGAAATTCGCCCCGGCAATGTGCTTGAGCATAACGGCGGGCTGTGGGCGGCTGTGAAGGTAGATCACGTAAAGCCCGGCAAAGGCGGGGCTTTTGCACAGGTCGAACTGCGCAACCTGCGCAATGGCTCGAAACTGAACGAGCGGTTTCGCTCGGCCGACAAGGTGGAACGTGTACGCCTGGAGCAGAAGGATCAGCAGTTCCTGTACGAATCCGACGGCATGTTGGTGTTCATGGATTCCGAGACATACGAACAGATCGAACTGCCCTCGGTCCTGTTGGGTGAACGCCGCCCGTTTCTGCAGGATGGCATGACCATACTGGTCGAATTTTATGAAAGCGAGGCGTTGAACGCGACGCTTCCACAGAAAGTCACCTGCAAGATCGTCGAGACCGAGCCGGTCGTGAAGGGTCAGACCGCAGCGAACTCGTTCAAACCTGCGATTCTGGACAATGGCGTCAAAGTCATGGTTCCGCCCTTCGTCGGGCAGGATGAGATGATCGTGGTGAATACCGATACCATGGACTACTCCGAACGCGCCTGATGTGCTGACGTCGGTGTCATAGAAGGGTCGCTCTGCGGCCCTTTTTACGTTTGCTTGCGATAGCGTTCGGGGTGGTCTCCGAACAGTTCCAACATCAGCTCGTATTTGATGCGGTTGGCACTGACCTGTCTGTAGAACGTAATCAGGAATGCTGTGGGCCCCTGAATGCGTCCAAGCCCACTTATGGCGGCAACAACCGTGCCGACATCGGTTTTCCCCTGCAGCACCAGCCAGCCGCCCAGCATCAGAACCCCTACGGTTCCTGCGCCATTGATGACGCTCAGCAGGAATTTGGCCGAGAGTTTCCAGATGAACATCTTGCGGCGCGTCTCGAATATCTCATCGAACTGCTTCTCAATTTCTTGCGAGGCTGCCTCGATATCTGCGAGGGTCAGACGGTCGGTCGCGTTACGCAGGATGCGAACACGCTCGGCCACGAAGATGTTCACCTTACGTTGTGAGGCCAGCACGATAACGATTTGCGGTACGATCATGGAAAGTGCGATCATTCCCAACCCGGGTTGGGTCGACGAGATATAGCCGATCACGCTGATCAATGTCCCGATCTGCACAACGGGGTCCGAAAATGCGCCGCCGGCGAATTTCCCAAGCTCCTCTGCCTCGGCGGATATGGCAGTTGTCATTGTACCCGAGCGGAGGTCTTGCCCCTCTTCGGAGATGTCGATGGCGCGAACCAGCAGCCGCCCCCGGATCAGGCGAATAGTGTCCTCACCCAGCGTTCCGGCGCGATACCCGAGGACCCACTTCAATGTCAGGCTCAGCAGGACAACACCCATCATCCCGGCGCCCAGCAGTAGCAGCTTCTCAACCTCGATGCTGCCAGATGTCAGATGATTGATGATGTCGCGCTGAAACTCCAGCGGCACCGCAGCCAGCGCGGCCACCGCCAATGACAGTAGGATGAGAACGATTTGCCGTCCGGCGCTGACACGCCAGATCGCGGAATAGAGGCGAAACATACAGGTACCCCGTTAGGCCTATTGACGTCAGTGATACCGCGCGGCCTGACAGGTTCAAATACATAAACGGTTTCAGGCAGTACGGCGTACCGGTTTGGCCACAAAATCAGCCTGGCAGCTTTAGTGTCGCGTCACCGGCCAACATATCATCACCTGCGCGGTCCAGACGCAGATACGCTATGGCCTTGCCACCGGATTGGGTAAACAGCACCCCAGCGGGCTTGCCGCCCGACTGAATTTCGGTCCCGACCGGGGCGGCGCCAGTGACCTCGACGATCCGCAAACCCTTTCGCAGCTGTGTCTTGTGCTTCATCCGGGCAGTGATTTCCTGCCCGACATAACAGCCTTTTTTGAAGTCGAGACCATTGAGCGCCTCGAACCCGGCCTCAAGAATATAGCTGTCGGGGGTCAACTCGATACCTGTTTCGGGGATGCAATGACGGACACGGATCGCATCCCAATCGGTGCCATCATCACTCTCGGGCGCTGTGGAATAGGTGCGCCACCCAAGATCGCGATGGCGAGGATCGGGCATGGCACCTTCCGGCACCGTACTGGTGCCGCGTTGTATGTTCAGATCAGTATCCTCGATGGCTACATCTGCGCGCAGCTTGTACATGGTCAGGCGTTTGGCAAGCCCATCGGCCAGGTCTTCGGCCACATCCAGCAGTACCGACTCACCATCCCGTTTGAGAAAGAAATCGGCCAGATACTTTCCTTGCGGCGTCAGAAGGGCAGCGTAGACCAGCCCGTCGTCCAGTCGCTGTACGTCGTTTGTGATCAGCCCCTGCAGAAAGCTGTCTGAATCCTTGCCGGTCAGGCGCAGAATGCGGCGATTGGGCATGGGTTGATCCTCGTCATTTCATCTGGCCTCGTGATATAGGAGATCGCGCTACCATGACCAGAGGGTTTCAGACGTGTCCGCCCCGATCAGCATTGTGATTCCAACACTGAACGCAGGTCATATCCTACCCGCAACGTTGCACGCGTTGATGGAGGGGCTGAATCAGGGCCTGATCCGCGAGTTGATTGTGAGTGATGGAGGCTCGGATGATCCAACACTTGAGATGGCCAATGAGACCGGCGCCCGGATCGTCACCGGCCTTCCATCCCGCGGCGGGCAATTGCGGAGAGGGTGCGATGTGGCCTCGGGGGTTTGGCTGCTGATCCTGCACGCCGACACAGTGTTGCAACCGGGCTGGAGTGCCGTGGTGTCGGAGCATCTGAATTCAGACCGTCCAGCAGCTTTTCGGTTGCGGTTTCGTGCCAGCGGATTTGGTGCGCGGTGGGTGGCCGGTTGGGCCAATCTGCGCAGCCGTGCGTTTGGCCTGCCTTACGGAGATCAGGGGTTGCTGGTGCGCCGGACGGACTACATCAGTGCGGGCGGTTATCCGGATCAACCCTTGATGGAGGATGTCGCACTGATCCGAGCGTTGCCGCGCCCGGTTCTGTTACGGGCGGATGCGGTTACGAGTGCGGAACGCTATATCCATCAGGGCTGGTTTCGACGGGGTGCGCGGAATCTGTGGACCCTGACGCGGTATTTTCTTGGGGCTGATCCACGTCAGTTGGCGCAGGCGTATCGGCGTTGAACGCGGTACGCAGTTCGACAATGGATTTGCCAAGGCGGAAAGGCGCAGCGAAACTTACAAGGCACAGGGCGATGATCTGCAACACCAGAATATGTGCGTTGGCCTGTAGGTACTCCCACTCATCTTTGAGCTTGCCGACCTGTTCGATCAAATCGTCGTAACTCTGGGCAAGGATCAGGTAGTCCCCGGCGATGGCAGGGACTTTGCGACGCATGTTGTCGATGGCCACCTGCGTGGTCTCATCCAGAGAAGTGAACACCAGGAACTGTTCGATGCTGAACGCATCGGCCTTGGCGGCCATGCCGCGCGCTTCCTCCATGTCGTCTTGCGACGCGCGACCGAACAGAAAGTGCAACCCTTGCAGAGGTGCTACTTCATTCGTGACGGCGATAAACAAAGGTAAATCGGCATTGCTGGCGGTTGATGCCGACAGGAATTCGACCTTTTCGCACAATACGGCCGTATCTGGATCATACGCCGGATCACAGAACCGTAGCCGGAAGCGTGCCGCATCGCGGTCGAAGGCCAGCGTGGCTGCATAAGCCACGTCAATTTGTCGGTCCAACCGTGAACTGTCCGAGGTATAGAGCCCGGCCAACACCGCCACCAGGGCACCTAATCCACCCAGCACGACCCAGACCAGATCTGCCAGTTTCCATGCCCGATGTCCCGCAGGCTTGCGAAACAGGAAGCCGGTGCCGATCAGGCCGATCAGAAAGAACAGGAGCAGCAGTGGCAATTGGTTTTCAGCAATGAATGTCATGAGCCGGAGTGTACGGCCTGTGCACCATCTGACAACAGGGCTCACGCGCAGTTGTATCTGATGACAGATCGGTGACGGCGATTACGAGCCTGAGCTTTGGCCAAATTTTCGGAATAGCTTCGTCCGGTCGAAGGCCTGCTCAAGTTCCTCTGTGCGTTCTTTCACGCTGTCCCACAGACGCTCCTGCATTTCAGCGATCACGCATTCCAGCAGCACCAGAAGCGAGGCCATGGAATCCCAGGCCGATGGCACCGCAATGCGCGCGGCGAAGGTGTGTTTCGCCAGCCGATGAATGGGCGAGCGCCACTGATCCGTCAGCAGAACAACCTCGGCCTTCCGTTCGTGGCAAAGCTGTCCGATCAGCAGGGTGGTGTTCTCATACCGCCGCACATCCAGCGCAACCAGCACATCACCTTCGCGTATCTCGAGCAGGTCGTGGGTCCATGATGCGGCGTCCGAGAGCAGCTTTACATCCGGGCGTATCATTTGCAGGTGCAGGTACAGATATTGTGCCAGCGCGCCGGTAATGCGTCCGCCGGTGACAAAAATGCGTCGCTCGGGGTCACACAGCAGGCGGCAGAAGCTGTCGAACTCCTCCGGGTCAATCTCATCAATGGTGCGACGCTGGTTCTCCAACGCCTGCCGCGAGTACCGGTTCAGAATGTGTTCTTCGGGCAGGTCGTTTTGCCAGACATCACGCTTGGCGACGGGCCCCGAGATCATCTCTTTGACTTCGCTGCGGATCGCGGCCTGAAATTGCGGGTAGCCACCAAATCCCGTTTTCTGCAGCATTCGGGCAACCGTCGTGGTCGAGACCGAGGCGGCGCTGGCCAGTTCGGTTATGCTGCCCAGACCAGCCATTGGGTATTCGTCCAACAGTACATTGACCAACTGTCGTTCCGATGGCGTCATCTTTTCACGATGCGCAAGGAGCCTTTCTGTTACTCGCACGGAATACTCCATTGTTTGTTGCAGGCCATCTGCGTGTAATTTTTGACATTCAAATTGAATGTGGAGAATCTTTTACAGGAAAATTATTGACAGGTTAAGGTTGGGTGTAGAAATTTTTCCTCATGGAATCACATGACAGCCTCAAATCGTACGGACATCCGGATTTCGGAACGGTGGTTCATACACTTGAACCGGCGGATAATCCGTCGGTCATCGTTGTGTGTGAACATGCATCGCGCCGAATCCCCGAGGGGTTGGGGGATATGGGCCTAAGCCAGGATGCTCGGCGCAGCCATATCGCCTGGGACCCGGGTGCGTTGCCGGTGGCTCAGGCAATCGCGCGCGGGATGTCAGCGGCCATGGTATATGGCGGTGTGTCGCGGCTGGTTTACGATTGCAATCGTCCACCCGAGGCCAGCGATGCGATGCCTGTCAAAAGCGAGGATTTCGTCATCCCGGGCAACACGCACCTGACTGACAGAGAGCGTAAGACGCGGATCGATAAGGTTTATTCGCCCTTTCGCTCCGCGCTGACGGGAATACTGGAACGCTATCGGGACACGCTTGAACTGATGGTGACAATCCACAGTTTCACGCCGGTGTACCGGGGTCAGAACCGATCGGTCGAACTGGGCCTGTTGCATGGCAAGGATGATCGCTTTGCACTGGGTATGATGAATACAGCGGCCCCGGACCTGGCACTGATTACACGCCTGAATGAGCCCTATTCAGCGGCCGACGGGGTGGCGCACACGCTGGATCTTCACGCAGCTCCGCGTGGATTGCTGAACGTCATGATCGAGATCCGCAACGATCTGATCCAGACGCACGAAGAACAGCAGGCGATGGCGGGCACTTTGGTGCCGTGGATGGGTAGAACGCGGAACACCATCCGGGGCGCAGCGTCATGAAGTTGATGGCCGCATATGTACGCATCGTGGATGCGATAAACTACCGGATCGGACGGGTCATGATGTGGGGCCTGTTCGTGATGATGGCAGTTTTGCTTTGGTCTTCGATCTCGAAGACGTTCTTTCTGCCCTCGCTGTGGACGCTGGAAATGGCGCAGTTTGCCATGGTGACATATTACATCATGGGTGGGCCGTACTCGATCCAGTTGGGATCGAACGTGCGGATGGACCTGTTCTATCATAACTGGAGCCCGCGCCGAAAAGCGTGGTTTGATGCGTTCACAGTATTGCTGTTGATCCTTTATTTGGGCGTGTTGTTCTATGGTGGGCTCGGGTCCACTGCGTATAGCCTTGGCTATTGGGGCGATGAGCCTGTCACCTATTTCGCGGGCCTGCTGACCGGCAACGAAGAGGTCGGGCGCCTGGAACGGTCATCCACCGCATGGCGGCCCTATATCTGGCCGGTCAAGGCGATGATGGTGTTCGGCTTCTTCCTGATGCTGCTGCAGGCGATATCAGAGTTTTTCAAAGACATTGCGCGGATCAACGGGCAAGAGATCGGGGCAGGGCGCGCATGAGCCAGGAATTTATTGCCATCTTCATGTTCGCCTCGATGATGCTGATGCTGTTCACCGGGCAGCGCGTCTTTGGTGCCATCGGGGCGGTCGCGGCCATCGCGGCGCTGGCGCTGTGGGGGACGGGCGGGCAGGACATTCCGTTCTCGGCGGCGATGAAGCTGATGAAATGGTACCCTCTGCTGACGCTGCCGATGTTCATCTTCATGGGCTATGTCCTCAGCGAAAGCCGCTTGGCTGACGATCTCTATCGCATGTTCCACGTCTGGATGGGGCCGGTAAACGGAGGCCTTGCCATTGGCACAATCGGACTGATGGTCCTGGTTTCAGCCATGAACGGGCTCAGCGTGGCAGGTATGGCCATCGGGGCGACGATCGCGCTGCCTGAGCTGTTGCGGCGCGGATATGACAAAACCATGGTAACGGGGGTCATTCAGGCGGGGTCGAGCCTTGGCATCCTTGTGCCGCCATCGGTTGTTCTGGTTCTTTATGCTATGATCGCGCGGCAACCCGTGGGTCAGCTGTGGCTGGCCGGGATTGTACCGGGGCTGCTGATGGCGTCCCTGTTCATCCTATACATCTGGATAAGATGTCGGCTTCAGCCGCATCTGGGCCCTGCAATGGAAGATGCGCATAAGGTGCCACGCGCCGAGAAACTGCGCCTGCTTGGAGCAGGGGCGCTGCCGCTGATCATCTTTGCGTCCATGATGCTTCCGTTTGTGAACGGCTGGACATCGCTGGTTGAAAGCTCGGCAATCGGGGCGTTGGCGGCACTGGTGGCGTCGATCCTCAAGCGTCGTATGACGTGGAAGATTTTCGAAGACTGCACCAAGCAGACGCTGGCCATTTCGTGCATGTTCATGTGGATCATCCTTGCAGCGCTGGGCTTTGGCGCGGTGTTTGATGGGCTGGGCGCGGTGAAAGCCATCGAAAATCTGTTCACCGACCAGTTGGGTCTGTCGCCCTGGCTGATCCTGATCCTGATGCAACTCAGCTTTATCGTTATGGGTACGTTCCTGGATGACACGGCCATGCTGGTCATCGTGGCGCCGTTGTATGTACCCTTGGTCGGTGCGTTGGGGTTCGATTTGATCTGGTACGGCGTGCTGTATACGATCACCACCCAGATCGCGTATATGACGCCGCCCTTTGGCTATAACCTGTTCTTGATGCGGGCAATGGCACCACCCGAGATCAGCCTTAAGGATATCTATCGCTCGATCGTGCCCTTTGTCGGGGTGATGCTTCTGGCGCTCGCGATTATCATGATTTTCCCCGAGATCGCCCTGTGGCTGCCCGGGTATGTTTACGGAAATTAACAAGAAGGCCCGGCAAACGGGCACTCAAACTTTAACGGAGAGGAAATTGACATGACGACAAGACGGAAGTTTCTGAAAACCGCAGGAGTCGGGGTTGCGGCTGCGCCTCTGGCTACGCCCGCACTGGCGCAAAGCACGATCACCTGGCGGATGCAGACCTATGCCGGTCCCGCACTGGCCGAGCATGTGATTGACCCGGCCATCAAGATGTTCAATCAGATTGCCGGTGATCGGATGCAGATCGAGCTGTTCTATGCCGATCAGCTTGTTCCCACCGGAGAACTGTTCCGCGCCATGCAGAAAGGCACCATTGATGCGGTTCAGTCAGACGATGACTCGATGGCCTCGCCCACCGAAGTTACTGTGTTCGGCGGCTACTTCCCGTTCGCTTCGCGATACTCGCTGGACGTGCCGGTGCTGTTTAACCAGTGGGGTCTGAACGAAATCTGGGATGAGGAATATTCGAAGGTCGGTGTCAAGCACATCAGCGCCGGTGCATGGGACCCATGCCACTTTGCCACCAAGGATCCGATTAACTCGCTGGAAGATATGAAAGGCAAACGCATCTTTACATTCCCAACGGCGGGTCGGTTCCTCAGCCAGTTTGGCGTGGTGCCGGTATCACTGCCATGGGAGGATATCGAGGTCGCGGTTCAGACTGGCGAACTTGATGGCATCGCCTGGTCGGGCATCACCGAGGACTACACAGTCGGTTGGGCGGATGTGACCAATTACTTCCTGACCAACAACATCTCGGGTGCCTGGGCGGGTCACTTCTTTGCCAATATGGATCGCTGGAACGAACTGCCTGAGGACTTGCAAACCCTGTTCAAGGTGTGCTGTGACCAGTCACATTATTATCGCCAGTGGTGGTATTGGGGTGGTGAGGCCAATCTGCGGGTCAACGGTACCAAGATGCAGCTGACGACTATCCCGGATGAGGAATGGGCAACCGTCGAGCAGGCGGCTGTAAAGTTCTGGGATGAAGTTGCGGCGGAATCCGAAACCAAAGCGAAGGTTGTAGATATCTTCAAACGCTATAACGCCGAAATGCTCAAGGCCGGACGGCCTTATCGTTACGGCTGATGAAACAGAACCGGCCCGTTTGACAGCGGGCCGGTCACCATGTGGATTAAGAATTTTCATCGAAAATTCTCGCGCAGCGCAGAGGTAATTTATGCTGACATTCGAGCATCTTAAGTCGCAGGTTTCTGCCGGGGAAATTGACACTGTGTTGGTGTGCATGGTCGATATGCAGGGCCGATTGATGGGCAAGCGGTTTCATGCGGGTCATTTTTTGGCGGGCGCGTGGGAAGAGACGCATTGCTGCAATTATCTGCTGGCGACGGATCTCGAGATGGGAACGCCGGATGGCTATGCCTCAACCAGTTGGGAGCGGGGCTATGGTGATTATGTGATGAAGCCAGATCTGAGTACTCTGCGCCCGGTGCCGTGGCTTGAGGGCACGGCAATGGTGATGTGTGATGTGCTGGATCATCACACCCATGAAGAGGTGCCGCACGCGCCACGCTCGATTCTAAAGCGTCAGGTGAATCGTCTGAAGGCGATGGGTTATGACGCAATGTGCGCGACCGAACTGGAGTTCTTTCTGTTCGAGAAAAGCTTTGATCAGATTCGCAAAGAGGGTTTCCGCGAACTGGAGCCGATCTCGGGCTATAACGAGGACTATCACATCCTTCAGACCACCAAGGAAGAACATGTGATGCGCCCGATCCGCAACCATCTGTGGAACGCGGGCATACCGGTTGAGAACTCGAAAGGTGAGGCCGAGACCGGTCAGGAAGAACTGAACATCAAATATGCGTCGGCGATGGACACGGCCGAATATCACTCGATAGCGAAAAACGCAGTGAAAGAGATCGCTTGGCAGCATGGCCATGCGGTGACCTTTCTGCCGAAATGGCATCATGAGAAAGTGGGTAGTTCCAGTCATGTGCATCAGTCGCTTTGGGCGGATGGGGTACCGGTCTTTTTCGACGAAAAAGATCCACTGGGTATGTCGGATGTGATGAAAAGCTATATGGCTGGCCTGCTGAAATACGCTGCCGATTACACCTGTTTCATGGCGCCGTATATCAACAGCTACAAACGGTTCATGAAGGGCACTTTTGCGCCGACACGGATCATCTGGTCGGTGGACAATCGCACCGCAGGATTTCGCCTGTGTGGCGATGGCACCAAGGCGATCCGGGTGGAATGCCGGATTCCGGGTTCGGACATGAACCCTTATCTGGCAATGGCAGGGATGCTGGCTGCGGGAATTGCCGGCATCGAGGAGGAGTTGGAGTTGCAGCCGCCGAGCCAAGGCGATGTGTATCAGGGAGAAACGGGAATGATCCCTGGTAATCTGAGCGCGGCGCGGCATGCGCTGCATGGCTCGGCCATGTTGCGCACAGCCATGGGGAATGAGGTGGTGGATCACTACGTACGTGCAGCTGAAGTGGAGATCGAGGAGTTCGAACGCGTGGTGACCGATTGGGAAATTGCCCGCGGATTTGAGCGGGCTTAGAAGGCAGGAGCGAGGGGCCAGCCCCTCGCGCTCCCCGAGATATTTTTGGCCAGATGAAGCAGGGGATCTGCTTTCTGTCGAGATGGAGTAGATATGGGGCAGATGTTGAAATGTGTCTCGCCGATTGATGGGTCGGTTTTTGCGGCGCGCGAGGCGATGTCGCTGGAGGTGGCGTTTGACGCCGCCAGACGCGCGCGGGTGGCACAGGCAGAGTGGGCGGCGCGGCCTTTGCAGGAGCGTATCGATCTTGTGATGGCAGGTGTTGCTGCTGTGGGCGCGATGAATGATGAGATTGTGCCGGAACTGGCGCATATGATGGGCCGCCCCGTGCGCTATGGCGGTGAGTTTGGCGGCTTCAACGAGCGCGCCAGCCATATGGCCGAGATCGCCGAGACGTCTCTGGCGGATATCGCGGTGGGTGAGGATGAGACATTCCGGCGCTATATCAAGCGCATCCCACATGGGGTGGTCTTTGTGGTGGCCCCCTGGAATTACCCCTACATGACGGCGATCAACACGGTGGCCCCGGCGCTGATTGCGGGCAATTCGGTGGTTCTGAAACATGCAACGCAGACTTTGCTGGTGGGCGAGCGTATGGTGCAGGCCTTTCAGACGGCTGGTGTGCCTGAGGGCGTGTTCCAGAACGTATTCTTGAGCCATGATGTGACCAACGATCTGATTGCAGGCAATGCGTTCGACTTCGTGAACTTCACTGGCTCGGTTGGCGGAGGTCGGGCGATGGAACACGCAGCGGCGGGCACGTTCACCGGCGTTGGCACCGAACTGGGCGGCAAGGACCCGGGCTATGTAATGGAGGATGCCGATCTGGACGCAGCCGTTGATACTCTGATCGATGGGGCGATGTTCAACTCGGGCCAGTGCTGCTGCGGGATTGAGCGGATCTACGTGCATGAAAGCCTCTATGATGATTTCGTTGCCAAGGCGGTGGAAATCGTGAAGGGGTACAAGCTGGGTAATCCGTTGGATGCCGCGACGACGATTGGCCCAATGGCCAATGCACGCTTTGCCGATGAGGTGCGTGCGCAGATTGCCGAGGCGGTTGCTGCGGGTGCTGTAACCCATATCGACACTTTCGATGAGGATGATGGCAATGCCTACCTGACGCCTCAGATCCTGACGAATGTCACCCACGACATGCGTGTAATGCGAGATGAGAGCTTTGGCCCGGTGGTGGGAATCATGAAAGTGTCCTCGGATGAGGAAGCCATCGCACTGATGAATGATAGCGAATTTGGCCTGACCGCCAGCCTCTGGACCCGAGATGCGGATCGGGCGGCCCGCGTGGGAGATCAGATCGAAACCGGTACGGTTTTCATGAACCGGGCCGACTATCTGGACCCCGGTCTTTGCTGGACCGGCTGCAAGAACACCGGGCGCGGTGGCGGATTGTCCGTCATTGGCTACCACAACCTGACACGTCCCAAATCCTATCACCTGAAAAAGGTCACGGGCTGAGGACGAACGGCCTGCTCTGGACTGACCCCTCTCCAGAGCAGGCCCCAAGACACAAAGGAAAGCTGACATGTCAATCGTAGGAAACTGGTCATATCCGACCGCAATCAAATTCGGCGTCGGACGTATCCGGGAACTGCCCGAGGCCTGTGCGGCGGCGGGGATGAAGCGGCCACTTCTAGTTACGGACAAGGGGTTGGCCGATCTGCCGATCACCTCTGCCGCGCTGGATATACTTGAGGCCGCGGGTCTGGGTCGGGGTTTGTTTTCCGACGTGGACCCAAACCCTAACGAAAAGAACCTCGATGCCGGTGTTGCGGCCTATAACGCGGGTGGTCATGACGGGGTGATCGCGTTTGGTGGCGGCTCGGGGCTGGATCTGGGCAAGATGGTCGCCTTCATGTGCGGTCAAACGCGCTCTGTTTGGGACTTTGAAGATATCGGTGACTGGTGGACCCGTGCTGATGCGGATGCCATTGCACCGATCATTGCGGTGCCCACGACCGCCGGTACCGGGTCCGAGGTCGGGCGTGCCAGTGTCATCACCAACTCGGAAAGCCATGCCAAGAAGATCATCTTCCACCCCAAGGTGCTGCCCTCGGTGGTGATCTGCGATCCGGAACTGACCGTGGGAATGCCCAAATTCATTACCGCAGGCACCGGACTGGATGCGTTCGCCCATTGTGTCGAGGCGTTCTCCAGCCCGCATTACCACCCCATGTCGCAGGGCATCGCGCTGGAAGGGATGCGCCTGGTCAAAGACTACCTTCCGCGTGCCTATTCCGATGGGTCTGACATTGAGGCCCGCGCACAGATGATGAGCGCCGCTGCCATGGGTGCAACTGCTTTCCAGAAGGGCCTCGGCGCGATCCATGCGATGAGCCACCCCGTAGGCGCGGTATTCAACACCCATCACGGCACTACGAATGCGGTCTGCATGCCTGCCGTGCTGGACTTTAACGCTCCCGCCATTGCCGATCGCTTCCAGCAGGCGGCAGCCTATCTGGGCATCGACGGTGGCTTCGACGGGTTCCGCACCTTTGTGCAAGAATTCAATGACTCGCTGGGCATTCCTCGCAAGCTCTCTGATCTGGGTGTGACCGAGGCGTCGATTCCCGAACTGGTCAAGGGAGCCATCCTCGATCCGTCCTGCGGTGGCAATCCGATCGAACTGACCGAAGACAACCTGACCGTACTGTTCAAAGCCGCATTGTAACAGGCTTGCAGATCCCATCCCTCACCTCTCATACTGATCAGAGGTGAGGGAGGTTTTCATGACTAAAGAGATTGTCCTGATCCATGGGGCCTTTGCCGGGCCGTGGTGTATGGAAGGTTACGCTGATTTCTTCCGCGGGCGTGGCTGGACGGTCCATACGCCTGCGCTGCGCTATCATGGCGGGGACCCGAAGGCCGAGCCTGACCCGGGGCTGACGGACACCAGCGTGACGGATTATACCGACGACATTGCGGCGTTCGTTCAGGGGCTGGACAGCAAGCCGGTACTGCTGGGTCATGCCATCGCGGGCGTTGTGGCGCAGCAGGTGGCTGCGCGTGGGTTGGCCAGCGCGATTGTCCTGATCAACCCAAACGCGCCGTGGGGCACGTTGCCCGAAACCGACGACGAACGCGCCGTGCCACGCGCTTTGATGGAGGGCGGGGCGTTCTGGAAACAGCCCATGCGGGTTGATTTCGATCTGATGGCCCCGTTTGCGCTGAACAAAATGCCCGAGGCGCAGCAGCATGAGGTGTTCGACCAGCTGGGCGCAGAAAGCGGGCGGGTGATGTTCGAGATGTTCTTCTGGATGTTCGACGACCACCACGCGATGAAGGTTGATATCGACAAGGTGGACTGCCCGGTGCTGATCGTGTCAGGCACCGAGGAACGAGCCGTGAACCCCAACACCTGCCGCGCGTTGGCGAAGCTTTACGGAGACCGCGCGACGTTTATGGCGGTCGAGAACCACGCGCATTTTCTGTTCATGGAACCCGGCTGGGAAGGACCTGCCGGGCAGATTGTGGAATGGTTGGAACAAAAGCTGGGGTAGGATGGGGTTGCACCCCATCACTCCTGTTTTGCCGTGATGGGTTAGAAACCCATCCTACTTGTTCAACTGAAATGTGCTCTGCGGTTTCCAGCTGAGTGACCCATCATCGTTGCGATGACATCGCAGCAGCCGTTCCTCGCGCGTGCTGATGGTTGAGGTGACGGTATTGTCGCCGGTCAGCAGGATGAACGAGTCTGGCGAATAGGCCATGCCTTTGTAGTAGCAGAACCGCGTCTCGGCCCCGTCCGGAATTGGCGATGCGGTGCTGATCATCTGCTGCGCGGGGGCTGCCGAGGCCAGCAGGGTCAGGGCCAGCCCGAGGGTTAGTGTTTTCATGTCGTCCTCCCGTTCGGAAATGTGTTGTTGGTCAATTGGGTCTTGGACGCTCGGAACCTCAAATGTCGTTCTTGGATGACGGATTGAGGGTAAGTGTGAACGGGATCAACGGGTTAGGCAAGGGGGTTGCGGTGTGCCGGGCTGAAGCCTGGCCTACGGGGTGGGGAGGTGTCGCGCGTTATCCACCCAATGCATGATGCGAGGCATCACGCACGCGCCCGGGCCGCCCTATGTGTGCGCGGGATTTGGTCAAACAGGGTGAGTGTTTGCAACCCATCTCATGCGAGAGATTTTATGGGTGCGAGAACCCATCCCACGCTTGCTAAGAAGCATGAGAGAAGTCAGCTTCAAAGCTTTTAGCCAGTTGATCGACCAATTGCTGAAATCCAGCGACGATCTGCCAGGCAAAATGATTGTGGTAGATAACTTTTCTTGGGTCTTTGTTTCTTGCTTCAAATGCCACAATCGAAGGCTCGTCAACCGAGAACAGGTTCATTGCTTGCTCCTGCATGAAGTGATGTTTCATACAGTTCGAAAGAGTGTCAACAAGCCTGATAAACTCGAAACTCTTGCCGGCTAGATTCTCGGAACCCCACATATAGCGCCTCGCCGTATGCGCTTCGGGCTTAGTGACCTTAGGGTTTAGCAGCGCTCCTACACTATCATACTTGATCGATAGGGAGCCGTTCTCTTTCCTACCCCCTAACTTTTCAACACAAAGTATCTGCAAATGCACGTCTAGGAATCTTCGGATGGAAGAAATCAGGTTTGATGAGATAAAGTTGTGCTCAGCAAAACCTAAAGTAAGATTACGATTGACGCTTCTATCTCCTTTGATGAGGCGATCTAGATCACATGAGAAATCTTTGGGATCAAAGAATCCCGCCATCAACAAGAGTTCTGCGCTGGGTTGCTCTTTGTGCTTTTCGTAGAGGTCCGTAGCTGCTTTTCGCTGCTCCGAAAGTTGATACATCTTAGCGAGTTGGAGGTGAATGTACTTCACTCTGCTAAGCTGTGTAATTCCATTGTATCCGCGCCATAGTTTACTGCTGTACACACCGGGCACTTGAACATTAAAGTCCTGTCTGCGGATTCCGGAGTCGTAGTTGGCCTCGGCAACGATCTCCGGATTCACCGTAATTCCTCAAACATCCAACTCCTCCACAAACCGCGCGTTCTCCTGAATGTACTGGAACCGCAGTTCGGGTTTTTTGCCCATCAGGCGCTCGACAAGATCGCCGGTCTCGCCGGGCTCGTCCTCGTCGATGGTAACACGGATCAGTTTGCGGGATGCCGGGTCCATCGTGGTCTCTTTCAGGTCCTTGGCGTCCATTTCGCCCAGACCCTTGAAGCGCGAGACGTCGATCTTGCCCTTGCCGCCCAGACCTTTTTCCATCCACGCGTCACGCTCGGCCTCGTCCAGACAATAGACGCGTTTGGCGCCTTGGGTCAGGCGGTAGAGGGGCGGGCAGGCGAGGTAGAGGTGGCCCGCGTCGATCATGGGCCGCATCTGGGTGAAGAAGAACGTCATCAGCAGTGCTGCGATATGCGCGCCGTCCACATCCGCGTCGGTCATGATGATGATCTTGTCATAGCGCAGGTCGTCAACGTTGAAGCGGGTGCCAAGGCCCACGCCTAACGCTTGGGTCAGATCGTTGATCTCGGCATTGGTGCCCAACTTGGAACTGGCCGCGCCCAGCACGTTCAGGATCTTGCCGCGCAGGGGCAAAAGGGCCTGTGTTTTGCGGTTGCGGCCCATCTTGGCGGATCCGCCCGCCGAGTCGCCCTCGACGATGAATAATTCCGTGCCGTCCCGTGTTGAACTACTACAGTCCACCAACTTGCCGGGGAGACGAAGTTTCTTAGTGGCGGACTTGCGTTGTGTTTCCTTCTCGGCCCGCCGGCGCAGACGTTCCTCGGACCTCAAAATGAGGAAGTCGAGGATCGCACCGGCGGATTTGTTGTCCGCGGCCAGCCAGTTGTCGAAATGGTCGCGGACCGAGTTTTCGACCAGCCGCTGTGCCTCGACCGTGGCCAGACGGTCTTTGGTCTGGCCGACGAATTCCGGTTCCGAGATGAAGCACGACACCAGCGCGCAGCCACCGGTGATCAGATCATCACGGGTGATTTGCGCGGCCTTCTTGTTGTTGATCAGTTCTCCGTAAGCCTTGATGCCTTTGAGGACGGCGGCCCAGAACCCGGCCACATGGGTGCCGCCTTCGGGTGTGGGAACGGTGTTACAGTAGGACTGGATGAACCCGTCGCGCGAAGGCGTCCAGTTGATCGCCCATTCGACCTTGCCGGGGGCGTTGAATTTTTCCTGAAAGTCTACTGTGCCCGCAAAGGGCTGCTCGGCATAGGTGGACGAGCCGTTCATCGTTTCCTTTAGGTAATCGGACAGACCGCCGGGGAAGTGGAAGGTGGCCTCGGTCGGGGTTTCGCCGTCGTCGATGTGGGACTTCCAGCGGATTTCGACGCCCGAGAACAGGTAAGCCTTGGAGCGGATGGATTTGAACAGGCGGGCGGGTTTGAACTTGTGGTGGCCGAAAATATCGGGATCGGCGTGGAAGGTCACCATTGTGCCGCGCCGGTTGGGGGCTGCGCCGACCTTTTCGACCGGCCCCAGCGGAACACCACGAGAGAAGCGTTGCTCAAATAGCTGCTTGTCACGAGCCACCTGAACGACCATCGAATCCGACAGAGCGTTGACAACGGATGCACCAACCCCGTGCAAACCGCCCGAGGTCTGATAGGCTTTGCCCGAGAATTTGCCACCCGCATGAAGGGTGCACAGGATGACTTCCAGCGCGGATTTGTCAGGGAACTTTGGGTGCGGGTCAATTGGGATGCCGCGCCCGTTGTCGCGCACGGTCAGGGCGTAATCGGCATGCAACTCCACCTCGATCCGGTTGGCATGGCCCGCCACGGCCTCGTCCATCGAGTTGTCGAGGATTTCGGCGACCATATGGTGCAAAGCACGCTCATCCGTGCCGCCGATATACATGCCGGGGCGTTTGCGAACCGGTTCCAGGCCTTCAAGCACCTCAATCGATGAGGCGTCATAGGTATTGGTCGCTTCTGGCGTCAACAGGTCGTCGGGCATGGGCGCTGCTCTTTTTTATATGTTTTGTGCATTATGGCAGTGAGTGGGGAGTTCGGAAAGAGCCTATGCGGCTTCACCTGAAGCATACAGCCAGAAATACGGCCTTATGTGACCTTTTACATGGATCGGGATTGCTGAGACGGTTACTGTGACTGAGATGAAAAACTCGGGAAACGATCGGAAACTAGCCGCAATTTTGGCCGCAGATGTCGTTGGGTATTCCAACCTGATGAGCGAGGATGAGGCCGGAACGTTCAAGGCGTTATCGGTACTTTTGCGCGATTCTATACGCCCAATGATCGAGCGGCATGGTGGTAGCATCGTCAAATTGATGGGCGATGGGTTGCTGGCTGAGTTTGCCAGCGCAACCGATGCGGTCACATGCGCTTCAGAATGGCAGTCTGCCGCCACGGATGGGAACAGCTTTCAGTTTCGGATTGGCGTAAATCTGGGTGATATTATCCATCGCAACGGCGATATATTCGGAAATAGTGTCAATATTGCAGCCCGGCTCGAAGCTCTGGCTGATCCGGGGGGAATCTGTGTGTCCGCCTCTGTCCGTGACCAGATTGCGAGAAGCAGCGATCTGCGTTTTGTTGATCTCGGCCCGCAGAAGGTTAAGAATTTGAACGAGCCAGTACAGGTGTTTTCGGTTTTGCCTGGAAATGCGGAACGCGTTGCGCGGCCCCGGGCAGAGCCTGTCGCTCCGGTACTCGCCCCGCTGGACAAGCCGTCGATTGCGGTGCTGCCCTTCGACAACATGTCCGAAGATGGCGATCAGGACTATCTGGCGGATGGAATAACAGAAGATCTGATCACGGCATTATCACGCATTCGATGGTTCTATGTGATCGCGCGCAACAGTACGTTTACCTACAAAGGAAAAGCAGTCGACGTCAAAGCCGTCTCGCGTGAACTGGGTGTGCGCTACGTCCTTGAAGGCAGTATTCGCTGCGCAGGCGGTCGGGTGCGTGTAACGGCGCAATTGATCGATGCATCGGATGGTCACCATGTATGGGCAGAACGGTATGACCGGCAACTCGAGGATATCTTCGAGTTGCAGGACGAAATGACCCAAACGATAATCGGTGCCGTAGAGCCGGAGATTTCCGCAGTAGAGCGTGCGCGTGTCGCAGGAAAGTCACCCGACAGTCTGGACGCGTGGGAATCCTTTCAGCGCGGGGTATTTCACATGTGGTCGTATTCGCAGGATGACCACGATGCTGCACTGTCATTCCTGACGCGAGCCAGTGAACTAGATCCGGGTTTTGCGCCAGCTCACGCCTACAGAGCTTATGTGCATTACCAGAGTGTTGTCATGCATTGGGTCAAGACTGACGAGATGCAGGTCGAGCTGGACGCCGGGTTGGAGGCGGGGCATAAGGCGCTTGCGGCTGACTCACGTGATGCGGTTGCCTATTTCGGCATTGGACGCATCTACATGATGAAAGGGCGGACAGAGGATGCGATTGCGGCGCTGGAATCGGCGATCGAACTCAATCCCAGTTTTGCGCAGGCCTATCACGGGCTGGGTATGGCCCTGTGTCTGGCCGGACGATTTGATGAGGCACATAAAGCCAATGCCATGTGTGAACGGTTAAGCCCACGTGACCCGATTATCTGGGCATCGCTGGTGGTACAGGCTCTTACATTTTTGTTGTCACGAGATTACGATAATGCGCTGATTTGGGCGCAGAAAACGCGTCGGCATCCCAACGCCGTCGGTTATTGGCCACATGCTGTACTTGCCGCGACGTTGGCGCAACTTGGGCAGATTGAGTATGCCAAACAAGAATTGGCCTTGGCCCTGCAAGAAGTTCCAACCTTGTCGATCAGTGAGCTTCACAGCGCCTACCCGACCACGGACGAAGGTGGGTTGCTCCCTTATCTGGAAGGGCTGAGACTTGCCGGGCTGCCTGAATAGGCGAAGCCATTATCGGATAGGAATGATATGATGAGTTGGATCAGAACGGTGCCGTTCAACGAGGCAACAGGAAAGCTGAAGAAGCTTTATGAACGGGTGACTGGCCCGGATAACAATGTCGACAACATCATGATGGCACATTCGTTGCGTCCGCATTCGATGGAAGCCCACATGGCGGTTTACAAGAACGTTCTGCATCACTCGGCCAATACGGTGCCCAAGTGGTTTCTGGAAGTGCTCGGCGTTTGGGTCAGCGCGTTGAACCGATGCGGCTATTGTGTCGAACATCACTTCGCCGGACTGCAACGGCTGTTGCAGGATGAAGCACGCGGAAATGAGATACGTGCCGCGATTGAGGCGCGTGATCCGGCTTCGGCCCCATTGGACGCGGCGCAGGTGGCAGCGATGGGTTACGCGCGTAAGCTAACCGAGGCGCCAGGTGATCTGATCGAGGCAGATGTTTCCGCTCTGCGGGAGGCGGGTTGGGAGGATGGAGAGATCCTCGAGATCAACCAGGTGTGTTCGTATTTCTCCTATGCCAACAGAACGGTACTGGGGCTGGGATGTTCGACCGAGGGGGATGTTTTGGGGTTGTCGCCGAACAATTCCGACAATCCCGGCGATTGGGGGCATCGGTAAGGGTAGAGTGAGGGGCTTTCTCCGCCGCCATTGGCTCTCGAACCAATGGGCAAGTAATGCCTGCTCTTCGGGATCTTATAGCCAGTCAAAGACTGGATCAGGGCGGTTCGTGGGAAGTGATCGCTGTGCTGGATAACGGCGGATTGGACGAAATATCGCATCATAATTGCGGGAAAACATAAGTCAGTTTGACACCAATCAATGCGCGGGCCGAGGTCATTTGCTAGAGGTTTCCAAAGACAGTGAAGCCGAGGAGAACAAGCATGGACGCCACGCCCGAGACAGCCCGGAAATCGCCTCAGATCAAAACGGTAACTCCCTCAAAGCCAGATAGCTCAGCACCCAGCCCTGAAAAAATCCGGCAGGCCTTTGAGAGCGGCCGATACCCCTATGGCCGCAAGTTGGCACGTAAGGAATACGAGGCGCAGAAGGCCGAGTTGCAGACTGAGTTGCTGAAGGTGCAATTGTGGGGGCAGGAAACCGGGCAGCGGTTTGTATTGTTGTTCGAGGGCCGTGATGCCGCAGGGAAAGGCGGTACGATCAAGAGGTTCATGGAGCATCTGAACCCGCGTCAGGCGCGTGTTGTGGCGTTGAACAAACCGACCGGTGAAGAGAAAGGGCAGTGGTATTACCAGCGCTATGTGCAGCAGCTTCCGACGGTCGGCGAGATGGTGTTTTATGACCGTTCCTGGTACAATCGCGCAGGCGTCGAACGGGTGATGGGGTTCTGTTCTCCTAACGAGTATCTGGAATTCATGCGGCAGACGCCCGAGTTGGAGCGGATGCTGGTTCGATCGGGTATTCAACTTTACAAATACTGGTTCTCGGTCACGCAGGAAGAACAACAGCGCCGCTTTAGAAGTCGCGAGACCGATCCGCTGAAACAGTGGAAACTGTCGCCAATCGACAAGGCCAGCCTGAGCAAATGGGATGACTATACCGAGGCGAAAGAGGCGATGTTCTTTTATACAGACACCGCGGACGCGCCCTGGACTATCGTCAAATCCAACGACAAGAAACGCGCGCGCCTGAACTGTATGCGTCACTTTCTGTCGACGTTGGATTACCCGGACAAGGACCACAGAATCGTGGGTGAGCCGGATCCGATGATCGTCGGGCAGGCCCATCACGTGATCCACCGCTCGGACCATATCAATGGGACAGCGTTGCATCCTGAGGTCAAGATTGGCTGATGGCCAAGGCCATTGCCCGAGAGGGTGATGGCTTTTTGCTCACGCAGCTTCGAAAGTCTCACCTTGAAATAAATCTGTCTCGCTCTTGTCTTGCAGACCGGTCAAGCCTAAGGCTGGCGAGATGAACAAGGTGATGACATATCCCGGTCATTTGCGCGCGATAACGGTGCTGGGCCTGCCTTTGATCGGCGGGCATCTGGCGCAGTTCGCTATTGGTCTGACCGACACTATCATGTTGGGGTGGTATGGGATTGAGGCGCTGGCGGCGGTGACGTTGGCCAGTAGCTATTTCTTTGTCCTTTTTCTGTTTGGTGCGGGGTTTGGCCTGGCTGTTATGCCCATGGTTGCGACCGCTGCAGCAGAGGAAAATGAGACTAGTATTCGGCGCTCCACGCGGATGGGTTTATGGTTATCGCTGATCTATGCAACAGTGATGATGCCCCTTCTGTGGTGGTCATACCCGATATTGATCGCATTAAAGCAAGAGCCGCAAATAGCTGAAACAGCGTCAATTTATCTGCGGATTGCGGGATGGGGTCTGTTCCCGGCACTGCTGGTGATGGTTTTGAAATCCTACCTGGCCGCGCTTGAGCGGACGCAAATCGTGCTTTGGATTACCGTCGTTGCTGCGATGGTCAATGGGGTAACGAATTATGCGCTGATTTTCGGAAATTGGGGGGCCCCCGAGCTTGGGGTAATCGGTGCGGCTATCGCCTCGGTCGTGACGCAGACCGTCGCGCTGGTGGCGGTTGTGATCTATGCGGTGAGGGCGCTGCCGGACCACAGCTTGTTTCAACGCTTTTGGCGTCCGGATTGGGAGATGTTCATGAGTGTTCTGCGCTTGGGTGTTCCCATCGGACTGACGACACTGGCCGAGGTTTCGTTGTTCGCGATCTCAGCCGTGATGATGGGTTGGTTGGGCCCGGTGCCGCTGGCTGCGCATGGCATCGCACTGAACCTCGCATCTGCAACGTTCATGGTGCATCTGGGCCTGTCGAACGTGGCTACCATCAGGGCGGGCAATGCACTGGGCCGTCGGGATCGGGCGCATCTTGAGAAAGGTGCGATTACAGTGATCGGGATGTCTTTGGTGATGTCGGTTCTGACCGTTATCCTGTTCCTGACCTGTGCCGAACCATTGATTTCGCTGTTCATGGAAACCGATGATCCACAGCGGCCACAAATTCTGCTGATTGGTTCCGGGCTGCTGGCGATGGCTGCTCTGTTCCAGCTTGTCGATGGGGCGCAGGTGATCGCGCTGGGCCTGTTGCGTGGGCTTCAGGATGCCAAGGTTCCGATGGTGATGGCTGCGCTCAGCTATTGGGTGATCGGTATTCCGGCCTCTTACTACTTTGGCTTTGTTCAGGGGATGGAGGGGATCGGTGTGTGGCTCGGCCTTGTGCTGGGTCTTGCCTGTGCTGCCGTGCTTTTGATGGCCCGCTTCTGGTTGCGATCTGTGCACGAAGTCGGTGAGGTTCCCGCCTGAGCGATCACTTTTTGCTGATCCGGTCCGACTTTTTTCTAACCAGAACCGATCGCAGATCGTGCATCGCCATCAAAAGTCGATCAGTCACTCCTTCCAACTGTTCATCCGTTGCCTTGGATTGCGCCCATTGCGTGGTCAGGTTCAAATGGTCAACCGTACGGTGAATATCGTCGATGTCGCGCCGCGAAAGCAGAACCTTGCGTTCCTCCATCCACCGAGCGATTTCAGTTTTGTCGGTGTCGGTCAGAATGCGCTGGCCCTGCGGTTTGACCTCACCATTGCGGATATTGATCACTGCAATCTGGTCCATCTCAATCCGGCGCTGGCGGTTCTCCGTATCGACCCTGAACACCGCTGCACCGTTTTCTCGCACACGGAAATAGTACTCGGGCAGGTCAGTGGACATTCGGGCCTCCGGGGTCAGGTCAGCGCGGCGCAGAAGCGTTGGATGCGCGCGCAGGCTTCGGTCAGGGCTTCATCCGAGGTTGCGTAGCTAACGCGGAAATTCGGTGACAGGCCGAACGCCGCGCCAAACACCACTGCCACGTCGGCCTCTTCCAGCAGGGCGGTGGCAAACACTTGGTCAGAATCGATTACGGTGCCAGCGGGCGACGATTTGCCGATCAGACCCGAGATTGAGGGATAGACGTAAAACGCGCCCTCGGGTGTCGGGCAGGTGATGCCGTCGATCTGGCTCAGCATTTTGACGACCAGATCGCGACGGCGTTTAAAGATCTCGTTGTTGGGTGCAAGAAAGGCCTGGGTTCCGTTTAGTGCCTCAACCGCAGCCCATTGGCTGACCGAACAAGGGTTCGAAGTCGATTGTGACTGTACCTTACGCATAGCTGCAATCAACTCGACCGGGCCTGCGGCATAGCCAATGCGCCAGCCGGTCATGGCATAGGCTTTGGACACACCGTTACAGGTCAGCGTCCGGTCATACAGCCGCGGTTCAACCTGTGCAGGCGTACAGAATTCAAACCCGTCATAGGCCAGATGCTCATACATATCGTCGGTCATGATCCAGACATGCGGGTGGCGCATCAGCACATCGGTCAATGCTTTCAACTCATCCCGGCCATAGCCTGCCCCCGTGGGGTTCGAGGGCGAGTTGAAGATGAACCATTTGGTGTTTGGTGTGATGGCCGCCTCCAGCTGCGCGGGCGTCAGCTTGAAATTGTTTTCGAGGCTGGTTTCCACCTCCACGGGTGTGCCACCCGCCAACAAGACCATATCGGGGTAACTGACCCAATAGGGCGCAGGGATGATCACTTCATCCCCGTCATTCAGTGTTGCCATCAGCGCATTATAGAGTGTCTGCTTGCCGCCAGTCCCGACCGAGACCTGAGCGGGCGTGTATTCCAGCCCATGGTCGCGCTTCATCTTGGTGCAGACGGCCTGTTTTAACTCGGGGATGCCATCTGGCGCGGTATACTTTGTCTTGCCTGCGGCGATGGCAGCGATGGCGGCATCCTTGATATTCTGGGGCGTGTCGAAATCGGGCTCACCCGCGCTGAGTCCGATGACGTCTCGTCCGGCTGCCTTCAATTCGGCCGCCTTCGCTGTCATAGCGATCGTGGGCGAGGGTTTTACGCGTGACAATGTCGCAGACAGGAAACTCATGGGCGGCCTCGGTTTGTATGTTCAGCCTGTCTGTCATAGGGTGCGCGGGAATATCGATCAAGCCAATTGAAACCCACCTATTGGAGTCCCCGATGAACGACGAAAATGACTGGTTCGGTCCTGATACTGCAACTTTCGGGGATCGCGTTGCTGGTGCGCGCGATGCGGCTGGCATGACCCAGACTCAGTTGGCGCGTCGCCTTGGGGTCAAAAAGGCCACGATTGTCGGATGGGAAGATGATCTGTCTGAACCCCGTGCCAACAAATTGTCGATGATGGCCGGGATGCTGAACGTTTCGATCATGTGGCTTCTGACGGGTGAAGGCGATGGTATGGACACCACCGCGCTTGCCGGGGACGTCGATGCCGAATTGAACGAACTGGTGGTCGAACTGCGTTCGATCCGGGGTGAGATGCGCGCCAGTTCCGAGCGTCTGGCCCGCGTAGAGAAGGCATTGCGCCTGAAACTGGAACGCGGTCAATGACAGAATCCCGCGATACGCGTATCAAACGCATGAAAATGCGTTCGATGCGGCGCGGGATCAAAGAGATGGACCTGATTCTGACGGCCTATGCGGACCGCAACCTGTCTTCGATGGATGAAGATGGGTTGAACACCTTTGATGCTCTGCTGCATGAAAATGATCAGGACCTGTACCAATGGGTGACCGGGCAGGCCAGCCCGCCTGCGCCGCTGGCGGATCTGATCGCTGATATCGCGCAGACCTTTCAAAAATAGAGAATAATCAGGCTTAACCGATTTTTCGGGAATTCGCGTCATGTTTTTAGAAACAGCGCGATGAATCGGAGGATTGGATGAGTATGGAGTTACAGGTCGCCGCGCCCGGGACCAAGGGGTTCATGACGAGCTATCTTGAGGCGTTGGCGCTGGTCGAGCGTTTGCACCGCTTGCTTCTGGATGTCATCAAGGATGAGTTCGAGCGCGTTGGTGTGTTAGAGATCAACGCAGTACAGGCCCTGCTGTTGTTCAATATTGGTGATCACGAGGTTACAGCCGGAGAGTTGAAGAGCCGTGGCTACTATCAGGGCAGTAACGTCAGCTACAATCTCAAGAAGCTGGTCGAGATGGGCTATATGCATCATCAGAGATGCGAGATCGACCGCCGCTCGGTCCGCGTGCGCCTGACGCCGCGCGGGCGAGAGATCCGGGATATCGTATCAGACCTGTTCGCCCGCCACGCAGAAGGGTTGCAAAGCCGAGGTGTGATCGGATCTGACGGCATCGAAGAGATCACCGGATCATTGCGCCGGGTGGAACGATACTGGACCGATCAGATTCGTTATATCTATTGATCTCGGGTAAGCCGTGCCTTTGACAGCACCAGCCCGTCAGGTTTGTAGATCAGTTTTCGGGCGATCGATTCTTGATTGTTCCAGGTCAGGCGTACGCCTCCTGGCGGTTCAGCGCTGGTGCCAGACAGCACTGCAAATCACATCGGCAGGTCAGATAGCAAAGCGATACGACGTCAAAAAGGATCAGTCTGCTATCTCCGTTTGCAGCGCGCTGAGTTCCAGACCTTTCAATTCCCGCTCAAGTTTGCGACGCATGGCGCGTTCGAAATCGTCAAACCCTTCAGCGATTTCGAGGAATGCACCGGGACCGTGTAGAACGTTTTGTTGAAAGAACGGGATCAGGTCGATTTCACCCTCGAAATCGGCGGCATTGATCACCAGCCCGTTGACGATGGTGTTCTCGAAAGGAAAGTGTTTGTAGGCAATTTGCGGCCCGTAACCGTCGTTGTTCTTGCCATCGCCGGATATGTCGATGGTTTGTGACAGGCATCCAGGGGCACGTTGTAAAAGAGTCGCGCCATACGCCAGTGCATGGCCCATCGCAGTGGGGTAATCGCTGGTAGATCGCTCGGAGATACCTATGCGATGGGCAGCTGTGACCAGATCTGCAGTTGTCGTGATTATTTGCCAATCCAGCAGGAGCTTCTGGTTGAAACTGCCAGACCATTCATAAACCGCCAATGCAACAGGCTGTGGTGAAACAAAGAACGCCTCCTGTATCTCGGGCGCGATCAGGGCGGCGGCTAACCCTTTACGTTGCAACGCATCCTCGGTGGCATCAACCGAGGTCGAAACATCCATCGCCAGCACCAGCGCCAGCCGACATTGCTCGGCCCAAACGGGGCTGCCCGCAACGAACAGCCCCAGAGATGTTATCCAGCGGATCACCAGTGGCCGGCGCTTTCCATGCTCGCCCAAGGCTCTGCCGGTTCCAGGGCCTGTCCGTTTTGCAGCAACTCGACCGAGATATTGTCGGGCGAGCGCACAAATGCCATGCGACCATCACGAGGCGGTCGGTTGATCACGACTCCGTTGTCCTGAAGGTGCTGGCAGGTCTCGTAAATATTGTCGACGCCATAGGCGAGGTGGCCAAAATGGCGGCTGTCACTAGGCAGATCATCGTCTCCATCCCAGTTATAAGTCAGCTCGATCGGGGCATCCTCTTGTCCCGGTGGTGCGAGGAACAATAGCGTGAATCGACCCGCTTCGCTTTCATAACGGCGGGTCTCTTTCAGGCCCAGAAGCTCATAGAATGCCATGGATTTCTCAAGATCCTTCACGCGGACCATAGTGTGAAGATATGTCAGCCCCATCGCGACTTTCCTTACATTGATTGTGATGATCAGCAGCTTAGCGCGCCGCGGTCCCATGTCGAGGGGCAGCTCGGGCACATTTCCAAAATTGCGCATTAAGCCGCACATATCGCGGTTTCGATGGTCGAAAAGCCGATATATAGTGGTGGGCGACTCATTGCTGGAAAGGACAATTTCATGCCGCTGTCTTACGACCAACTGGCCGAGATCGAAGCGCAACGTGCACAGTCGAGCCCGACACGACGCGTCGTTGCCGAAGGCATGGAAGACAATCTCTACACAGCGCATCAGGTTCTGGATCACGGGTTTGTGCGGGTCATTGACTATATGGGCGATGATGCCGCGATCTGTCAGGCGGCGCGTGTGTCTTATGGGAAGGGCACCAAATCCGTCCAGAATGACGAGGGCCTGATCCGCTATCTGATGCGGCACTGGCATTCTACCCCGTTTGAGATGTGCGAGATTAAGCTGCACGTCAAACTGCCGGTGTTCGTGGCGCGCCAGTGGATTCGCCACCGGACGGCAAATGTAAACGAATACTCGGCCCGCTATTCGATTCTGGACCGGGAATTCTACATCCCCGCACCCGAACACATGGCCGCGCAATCCGAGGTCAACAATCAGGGTCGTGGCGATGCGTTGCAGGGCGAAGAAGCGGCGCGCGTGCTGGAAATTCTGAAGGCGGACAGTGCACGCTGTTATGACAATTACGAAGCGATGATCGGGCAGGATGATCAGCAGGGGTTGGCGCGTGAACTGGCGCGAATGAACCTGCCCGCAAATATCTACACGCAATGGTACTGGAAGGTGGACCTGCACAATCTGTTCCACTTCCTGCGTCTGCGGGCCGACCCGCACGCGCAGTATGAAATTCGGGTCTATGCGGATATGATGTGCAAGATCGTTGCCGATTGGGTGCCGTTCGCCTATCGCGCGTTTGAAGATTATCGCCTTGGTGCGGTCAACCTATCGGCCCAGATGGTGACCTGCCTGCGTCGGATGCTCAGCGGTGAAACCGTCACTCAGGAGAATTCAGGCATGACGGCGCGGGAATGGCGCGAGTTTGAAGGGGTAATTCGCGAGGGCTGAAGAAAACCTTTGCGACTTAAGCTACCGGTTCGTTGAGAAAACACAAATACGCGCATTGAAACAGCTTCAGTGCGCATTGAAGATAGGTTCCTGAGATCGGTCAACGGCCGAAAATTGGCCGCCAACCTTCTTTGTCTTTCCCGCCGGGGCGGGTTTTGCCTTACAGCGGCTTCAAATCAGCCGCCATCTGGCGACCGTCACGTCCGTCTTCAAGCTCGTACGAGACTTTTTGATTGTCAGCGAGTCCGGTCAGGCCGGATCGTTCTACGGCCGAGATGTGTACAAACACATCTTTGCCACCTTCATCGGGGGCAATGAAACCAAAGCCCTTGGTTGTATTAAACCATTTCACGGTGCCAGTTGGCATTTCCCGTGTCTCCTTCTACTTACACGTTGTCCCACAAATCGGTGGGGGTAGTGGTTGGCAAGACCGCAACACATCACTGTTCGCCCACACGATACAGCCCGGGTTGCGTGTTTCGCCTTTTTCAACATTGCACGGTGAAGTAAAAAATCAAGAATAACTGAGGTAACCTAATCGGTTTGTTCGAAATTACAGCAAATACAGGGTCAGTCAGACAATGCGGCTTTATGGGTTAAAGACTTGTGATACTTGCCGTAAGGCATTGAAATCACTTAATGGTGTTGAATTTATTGATGTGCGCGTGCAGGGAGTTCCCGAAAATGTACTGTCAGCAGCATTCGAGAATTTCGGCAAAGCCTTGCTCAATACACGATCGACAACCTGGCGGGGATTGGACGATGAGACGCGCAATCGGCCGGTGCTGGCCTTGCTGACGGATCACCCAACACTGATGAAGCGACCATTGATCGAGGCCGATGGACAGATGTATCTGGGCTGGACACCGGAAACCCGTCAGGCTCTTGGCGTTGCCTGAATGACTGCCTAAGTGACACAGGCAACAAACGGAGACCTTTGAATGCGAAATGCTGCCATGATACTGGGCGTCATTGCCGGAGTGATCGGAATGATAGTCGGATTTTTCGGTTACGGATTTGTGGAATTCATCGATCAGTTTGGTGAGATCGAAGGCATTGCTGAACAGGTGGACAACCCTGCTTTGATCCAGACGGCTTCGATCGCGGCGCCGCTTTTGGCAATTGTTGGGGGTGCAATGGCCCATTCACGGGCTTTGATCGCGGGCGTTCTGCTGCTGGTTTCTGCGGTTGGGATGTATTACGCCTTTGGCTTTGGTGTTTTTACCATGTTCCCGATTGCCTTTGCGGGCGTGGCAGGTTTGCTTGGGCTCGCCGCAGGAAAACCGGACGAGCCCAGGGCGCATTTCTAGGTCACTTCAGGCGCAGCAGCCGATCCACCGAAAGCGGGCCTGCGCCGTTGATTACGATCACCAACAACAGGAATGTCCACATGACGCGCTGATCCATCAATGTGATCGCGTTATCGAACAAACCACCCAGTTTGACGCCGTGCCCGGTGACATCGGTGAGGGTCTGAACCCAGACAAAGCCGATCATTCCAAGCGCAGCAAAGCGTGTCAGCAAACCGACCAGCAACAACACGGGCAGGGCAAACTCGGCCACTGTACCAAAGAAGATGACAACACGCTGGAAGAAAGTCATCTGCGAGACGTCATACAGAACGGCTTCGGCGGCTTTGGGGAAAATCTGTCCAAATGCCCCGGCAGACGGCGAAAAGATCGAGCCATCGATTTTCAGCGTGGCCGAGTTCCAGTAATAGACAAACAGGACCGCGACAAAGACGACCCGGGCCAGAGTTGGTGTCAGCCAACCGGACGCGTGATCCGCTTTTTCCATTGCGTTGTTGTAGGTTGAGATCAGGGCAGTCATGTGTCCAGCCTTTCGATAGTCACAGAAGTTATTGCACCGCCCTGCAAAAGCAGTGCCAGAGTGGTTCCAAGGTCAAATTCGGGCGTCTCCGCCACTGTGGTTTCAAATGCTTCACCAATTGTTTGGCCGTCCTGAACGCGCAGGATCCATGCCGCACCACCCGGTGGTAATGAATGCGGGGCAGGGTCGTATTCGGGACGTGTGATCAGGACATCCTGAGCACCAGCCTGAGGCTTGGGGGCATTTTTTTCGGTGTTGAACAACCAGATTGCGTGAACAGGCCAGTCTGATCGCAAGACTTGCGCTGCCGGGGCAAGCGTCAATCTGGCCCGCATCAGATCTTCGGGTGGAATGCTGAGTGCATCGGGATCAATGGATTGGCTATCGGCGGCATGATAGGCGTGCCGCAGCGCCAACTCCAGACGCGCGACATCTGGCAGGTATCCCAGATGCGACAGTTGCTCCATCCCTTCCAGAAAGGTGGGGAATTCATCACCATAAAGCATCATCAGAGGTGAGGTGGGTGGGTGCTGACGCAGGAATATCCCGGACAGCCCGTCCATATTCTGTGCCCCCAACAATCTGGCGATGACTGGGAAGGCCTGATGCATCGCCTCAGTCAGTGAGACGGCAACGTTGTTGCGGTAAACGCTAAACCTACGCCCGGCGGGTTGGGCCTCGGCGTCCAGCAGCCCATCGGGGATTGGTTGACTGGCGTCCAGCAGTGCGCTGTGAAATGTGGTCTGCGACACACTCATGCGGGCACGCGGTCCAGCGCTTTTTGCGCACGTTCGGCCTCGGCCCGCAGAATGGGCCAGTCCGGCACATCAGTGTCCCATTCGATCAGCAACGGTTTAGGGCCTGACTTGTTCAGTACGTAGTCCAGAAGGGCCCAGACCGGATCGACCACCTCGCGCCCATGGCTGTCGATCAAAAGGGGGTGACCGTGATCGTCTTCGTCTTCGTCGTGACCGCCCAAATGAATCTCGCCCACCTGATCCAGCGGATAAACATCAATATAGCCTTGCGGTGAGAAATCCAGATTGGTGGCCGAAACAAAGACGTTATTTACATCCAGCAACAGCCCGCAACCGGTGCGCCGGGCAATCTCGCGCAGGAAATCGGGCTCGGACCAGGTGCTTTCCTCAAAAGCCAGATAGCTTGAGGGGTTCTCAAGCAGCATTTGCCGCCCGACCACTTCTTGCACCTGATCGATATGGTCGCAAACACGTGCAAGCGTTATGTCGGTGTACGGCAGAGGCAGCAGGTCGTTCAGAAAGTGGCTGTCATGGGTCGACCACGCCAGATGCTCAGAGAAACTTGCCGGGTTCAGCCAGCCAACAAGATGCTTCAGGCGCGCCAGATGGTCGGTATCCAGCGGAGTTTCGCCGCCGATGGACAGCCCGACACCATGTACGGAAATGGGAAATTGTTCAGACATATGACGTAGTTGGGCCAGTGGCCGCCCCCCGTCACCCATATAGTTTTCGGCATGAATTTCCAGCCAAGCCACAGGCTTTGCTTGTTCAAGGATTTGCGAAAAATGCTGTGGTTTATACCCAACGCCCGGAGCCGCAGGCAACCGGTTCGATCTGAGAGCGTCATCCAACATTTGCAAATCCTCTGATCGCGACAAAAGGGCGGGCGATCATGCCCACCCTTTCTGGTTCGTATGGACAGCCTTATGCGGGCAGGTCACGCTCCAGCGGCTCAAGCGAGCCTTTGCGGGCCGCACCGTCCGCGGTTTTCGGCAGCTCGATGTCGGCGCAGGTGCCTGCGTCAACCAGGGTCCATGCGTTGCCCTGATAATCGACGGTCGATGTGCCCGCACAGGTGGTGCCGGGACCGGCTGCACAGTCGTTTTGACCGGCCAGCGAAACGCCATAGCACTTCTCTTTGGCCTGGGCTGTTGCGGTCGTGGCAGCGCCGGAAACGGCTGCAGCAACAGCGCTTGCGATAACCAGTGTTTTTGCAGTGTTCGACATCTTGGTAATCCTTGTTAATGACTGCGTATGTCTGCTTGTGACAACGACAAAGGTAATGGTTCAGGGGCAGCAGTTGAATTCACGAGCCCGTGTCTCACAACCCCGTCAAAGGTCGTCATGCACCCTTGAAGGTTAACAAATTGTTTTTGAAAAGAAAAATGATATTTGTTTCAATCCGGCCCAAATATCAGGGCCGGATTTCAGGCAGTTTGCTGCCGAATGTTACAGCAGATCGGGCGGCGTCGCGGCCAGGCCCAGTTCTTTTGTTACAGATTCAAGCGACTGAACTTGCGTCTGTTTTTCACCCAGGCGGCGGACACTGACGGTGCGTTCGTCAACTTCTCGGTGACCAACTGCAAGAATGACCGGCACCTTGCCAACCGAATGTTCACGAACCTTGTAGTTGATCTTTTCGTTACGAATGTCAGCCTCGGCGCGGACACCAGCGGCTTTCAGAGTTTCAACCACTTCAAGCACATAGTTATCCGCGTCGGAGGTTATCGAGGCGACAACAACCTGACGCGGGGCCAGCCAGAAAGGAAGCTTGCCGGAATGTTCTTCGATCAGAATTCCGATGAAACGTTCGAAAGATCCCAGGCAGGCGCGGTGCAGCATCACCGGGCGATGCTTTGCGCCATCCGCGCCAATATAGGTCGCGTCCAGTCGTTCGGGCAGAACGAAATCCACCTGGAACGTGCCGCATTGCCAATCACGCCCGATGGCGTCTGTCAGTACAAATTCAAGTTTCGGCCCGTAGAACGCGCCTTCACCGGGGTTCAGTTCAGGCTCAACTCCAGCTGCGCGGGTCGCCGTTAACAGCGCCTCTTCGGCTTTGTCCCAGACGTCATCTGAGCCGGCACGTTGTTCGGGGCGATCCGAGAATTTAACTTTGAAGCTTTCGAAGCCGAGGTCTTTGTAGACGTCTGTCAGAAAGCTGATGAACCGCGCGCATTCGCCGCCAATCTGGTCCTCGGTCGAAAAGATGTGCGCATCATCCTGCGCAAAACCACGCACGCGCATGATGCCGTGCAGGGCGCCAGACGGTTCATAGCGCGCGCAAGAGCCGAACTCGGCCATGCGTAGCGGCAGGTCGCGATAAGATTTCAGGCCCTGTTTGAAGATCTCTACATGGCAAGGACAGTTCATCGGCTTGAGCGCGTTCACCGCCTTTTCGCGGGCATGATCCTCGTCGACTTCGACGATGAACATATTCTCCTGATACTTGTCCCAGTGACCCGAGCGTTCCCAAAGCTTGCGATCAACGACCTGCGGGGTGTTCACCTCTACATAGCCTCCGCGCTGTTGTGCGCGGCGCATGTAGTCCTGCAGCTGGGTGTAGATGGTCCAGCCATTGGGATGCCAAAAGATTTGGCCCGGAGCCTCTTCCTGCATGTGGAACAGATCCATTTCACGGCCCAGCTTGCGGTGGTCGCGCTTGGCGGCCTCTTCCAGCATATGCAGGTGAGCCTTCAGTTTTTCCTTGCCGGTGAAGGCCACTCCATAGATGCGCTGCAACATGGCGCGATCACTGTCGCCGCGCCAATAGGCACCGGCGATGGACATCAGTTTGAAGGCATCGCCCGGCACCTGACCGGTATGCTGCAAGTGGGGGCCTCGGCACAAATCCTGCCAGTCGCCGTGCCAGTACATGCGCAGCGGTTCGTCGCCTGGAATGGCGTCTATCAGCTCGACCTTATAGGGCTCGTTATTCTGAGTGTAGAAATCAATCGCACGCTGACGATCCCAGACCTCGGTGGTCACGGCGTCGCGTTTGTTGATGATTTCCTTCATCTTTTTTTCGATCTTGCCGAGGTCTTCGGGTGTGAACGGTTCGGCCCGGTCAAAGTCATAATACCAGCCATTTTCGATGACCGGGCCAATGGTGACTTTGGTGTCAGGCCAGATCTCCTGAACGGCACGCGCCATGATATGAGCCAGATCATGACGGATCAGTTCATTGGCCTGCGCTTCATCCTTCATGGTGTGGATGGCGATTTGGGAATCGGCGTTGATAGGCCATTGCAGGTCCCAATGCTTGCCGTCGACCGTCGCCGAGATCGCCTTTTTGGCCAGCGAAGTCGAGATGTCGGCAGCGACCTGAGCCGGCGTGACGCCTGCGTCAAAGGATCGTGAATTGCCATCGGGAAAAGTAAGGGAGACTGACTGTGAGTCCAGGGCCATATCGGCTCTCCTCGTCGGTTTGGCGCCCACTGAACGCCCGGTTGCGGGTTATGTGTGTTCGGCCCATGTGGCAGTTGGTTGAACGCGTGTCAAGGGTGGGAGCGAGGGGCACCGCCCCTCGCGCACCCCGAGGTATTTTTGGCCAGATGAAATGGGATCCACTAATTGCGATGTGCGTGGTGACGTGCATGATGCGAGAAAAGCAGCGAGGGTTTCATGGCAGATACTAAATTTCTGGAAACGGCACAGGGGCGGCGGTTGGCCTATCACAAGACGGAAGGATCGGGGCCGATCATTGTTTTTCTGGGCGGTTTGAAATCGGATATGGAAGGCACCAAAGCGGTGCATCTCGAGGCCTGCGCGCGCGCGCGCGAGCAGGGCTTTCTACGATTTGACTATTCCGGACATGGCGAAAGCTCGGGCGCGTTTACCGATGGCTGCATTGGAGACTGGCATGAAGATACGCTGGCCGCGGTTTTGAGATTAACCGATGGGCCGATGATTGTTGTGGGGTCGTCGATGGGCGGATGGCAGGCGTTGTTGTTGGCACGTGTCATGCCTGAGCGGATTGTGGCCATGGTGACGATCGCAGCGGCACCGGATTTTACCGAGGATGGGTATTGGGCTTCGTTTTCGGATCAGCAAAAGGCAGATCTGGAGACGGTCGGGCATGTGGAACTGCCATCGGATTATATGGAGCCCTACGTCATCACCAAGCGGATGATCGAGGATGGGCGCGACAGGCTGATCCTGCGCACGCCGCTTGATCTACCGTTTCCGGTTCGTTTCTTGCAGGGAACTGCGGATACTGCGGTTTCGACCGATACGGCAGTGCGTCTTCTGAACCATGCGAAGGGTCCGGATATGCAGTTGCTGCTGGTCAAAGATGCGGATCACAGATTCTCGGACGGGCCTTGCCTTGGATTGATCGAGCGCGCTGTTCGGGATGTAGTGGGAGACGCATGATGCAGCATTTTGGCTGGGTTCTGGGGCGTCTGCTGTTGGGCTTGGCGGTTATCTGCGGGTTGGTTTACCTCTTTGGTCCACGCGAGCAGGTCGAGCTGCACCCGCGCTTTGATCCACGCAAATTTGGCGAAGGCGTTCAGGTCTATTTCGAAAGTACGGAGTCTGCCTATGATGACATCGTGCCGGGCGTCGAGAAACGGGTGATCTGGCAGCAAGGGTTCTACGAACAGCGCACACCCTATGCGGTGCTTTATATGCATGGCTTTTCGGCCACGTCCGAAGAAATCAGACCCGTACCTGATCGGGTTGCGGACGCTCTGGGTGCCAACCTCGTCTACACTCGGCTTCAGGGGCATGGAAGGGATGGTGATGCCATGGCCGAGGGAACGGCTTCGGGTTGGATGCAGGATGCCGCCGAGGGGCTGGCGGCTGCTCGGGCGGTCGGAGAGCAGGTCATTGTGATGTCAACGTCGACGGGTGGCACTTTGGCCGCTTTGGCGGCGTTGGATTCTGAACTGAGCACAGATGTGGCTGCTATGGTGTTTGTGTCGCCGAACTTCGGGGTGAACACTGTTGCAGCATGGGTGCCGTCTTTGCCATGGGCCCGCATGTGGTTGCCGTTTCTGATGGGGGCAGAGCGGGATGTGTCCAGCGCTGACCCCGAGAAAAACCGGTTTTGGACGACGGTTTACCCTTGGCAAGCAGTTGTGCCGATGTCTGTCCTTGTGGATACGGCTTATGCGATGGACTTCGCGGACGCGCAGATCCCGGCGCTGTTCTGGTTTTCGGATGATGATCAGGTAGTGCGACCGGACAGAACGCATGAAGTGGCGCGGGCATGGGGTGGCCCGGTCTCGGTTTCATTGGTTACGATGGGGGGCAGAGATGATCCGGCCTCGCATGTTGTGGCAGGGCGATTGATGTCGCCCGGTCAGACAGACGCGGCGGTTACCGGCATGTTGGAGTGGTTATCAGAGCAGGGGATACAGTGATGGAGCAGCGTGTAAGCCTGATTACAATAGGCGTAGAAGACCTGGAAACAGCAGCAGTTTTCTATGAAAAGATGGGGTGGCAGCGTGTCGACAGCCCGGATGGCGTGATTGCATTTGATCTGATCGGGCAGACGCTGGGCCTTTATTCGCTCGCTGCACTGGCCGACGAAATGGGGATGGACGTCACCACGCTGGGGTGTGGGGCGATGACTCTGAGCTATAATTGCCGTGCGAAGGAAGATGTGGCGGCGGTGCTTGAGCGGGCGGAGCGTGCAGGAGCAGAGGTAATCAAGCCAGCATCGGATGTTTTCTGGGGCGGGCATCATGGGTATTTTCGAGCACCAGATCAGACAATCTGGGAAGTCGCGTTTAACCCGTTCTCGACATTGGCTGCCGACGGTTCCTTTCGCTGGTCCGGGTACTGAACATGCGCCGGCCCGGCAGCATGTGGAGCCTTGAGACACTGGGTCGGGTGCGCCTGTCCCGGCATTTCTTCATGCGCGATTTCCTGTATTCTGAGATCGGGAACTTTCATGCATTGCAGAACATTCCCAACAATCCTGACCTTGCTATCGAAACCGGGCGTGCCTTTTGTGAAACCCTGCTGGACCCGCTGGAAGAGACCTTTGGGCGCATCGCAGTTCGCTCGGGCTATCGTTCGCGATCTCTGAACCGGTTCGGCAATGAGAACAAACTGAACTGCGCCCGCAACGACAATCCGTTGGAGTGCCATATCTGGGATTGGGGTGAAGGCGATGCGCGGGTTGCAGGGGCCTCGGTCGTGATTCCTTGGTTTGCAGACCTTTACGCGCAGGGGCGTGACTGGCGTGATCTGGCTTGGTGGATGCATGACCATCTGGCGTATTCAGAGATCTGGTTCTTTCCCAAGCTCTGCGCCTTCAATCTGGTCTGGAGATCCAAGCCTATAAGGCGGATCGACAGCTATATCGCACCGCGAGGCTGCCTGTTGCGAACCGGAGCTGATCCCGAAGAAACGCTGGCCCAAAGGCAGGCGCGCTATGCGGATTTCCCACCGTTCAGAGCCATCAACTATCCCTGAAGTTTTGCTTGCCCGGCGATGGCAAACCTCTCATCCTGTAACAAAACAATAACAACGAGCGGAGGGCGCCAAGGTGATTGAGCCGTTGGTTTTGTTGCCCGGATTGATGTGCGACGCGCGGCTGTTTGCGGCCCAGATAACCGCGCTGTCGCATGAGCGCGCCGTCATGGTCGGTCCAATCTTCGGCGGCGAACGTATCGAAGAGATCGCGTCGGGTCTGCTGGATCAACTTCCGCATCGATTTGCACTGTCCGGATTCGGACTGGGCGGTAGCGTCGCGCTTGAAATAGCGCGGCGCGCGCCCGAAAGGGTGACGCGTTTGTGTTTGCTGGCAACCGATGCGCAGGCCGATACGCCTCATATTGCGGCCAGCCGTGAGGATCTGATCGTCGGTGCACAGGCCGGGCGGCTGGACGAGGTGATGCGCAAGGTGATCGGCTCGGACATGCTGGCCCCCGGACCGCAGAGAATCCCGATCCTGAACAATATCCTGCAGATGGCAGCGGCCGTGGGACCGGAGGTGTTCGTGCGACAGATGCGGGCGCTGCAGCGGCGCCCGGACCAGCAAAGCACGCTGCGCCGAATCAAGATTCCGACTCTGATTGTGTGCGGGGCACATGACGCTGATAACCCTGTCCGAAAGCACACGTTCCTGGCAGATCTCATACCCGATGCCGAATTACGTGTGATTGATCGGGCCGGGCATTTCCCAACTTTGGAAACTCCGGAAACAGTGAACGAAATGCTGCGGGACTGGCTGCAAATACCTCTGCGTCTGGCCTAATCGTAGTAGGTTGTGCGTTCTTCTTTGGTTAAAACGGTCGGGTGCGCAACGGGTTCACCAGTCTCGAACTTGAAGAAAGGCGTTTTCTTCCAACTTCCGGACAGTCGCGATCTCAGGGTCCGCTTCAGCAATCCAACTACGGCATAACGCAGTTTCTCATGAGATTGTTTGCCGTCGGGTCCGGGCACAAACCCGCGCGTTGTGATGGGGCCCAGGACGTCGGGGTTGAGGATACGCTTGACGATAAATCCCGCGAATGGAAATTTCGGTGTCATCGGCGTAGTCGCCAGAGGCGCATTGCAGCACTTGGCATACCAGCGCAACATGCCCTTGGGGCTCAGTTGCATCACGGCCAAATGCTCGGCTCCGGTCTCAATCTCGATGTCTTCGGGTGCCATCTGGAAGATCTCGACAGGTCCGGGCGCAGGGTCCGGCTGTTTGAAATATAGCTGAGCGGCGCGGCAGTCGTGACAATAACAGACGACATGTGTGCCGGACTTGACGCCGTGTTCTTTGATGCGTCCCGAGAGCGTTTTGCAATCGCAGCTAAAGGTGAGGTCCCTTGCTGCGTTACCGCTCATGCCACTTTGTTTTTGTTGGCAGCGCGACGGCGGGGCTTTCGGCTGTTTTCATTCATGAAATCAATCACAAGCGGGCGGATGTTGTCGCGCCAACTGCGGCCCGCAAAAATGCCATAGTGGCCCGCGCCGGGTTCGACATGGCTGGCTTTTTTGCTGTCTGGCAAACCGGTGCACAGATCAAGGGCTGCAATGCACTGACCGGGGGCCGAGATATCGTCATTCGCCCCTTCAACCGATTTTACGGCAACATCGGTGATCTTGCCGATATCAACCTTATGCCCGGCAACGACAAATTCATTGCGCGCGATTTCACGGTTCTTGAACACACGCTCGACGGTCGACAGATAGAACTCGGCCGTCATGTCCATCACTGCCAGGTATTCGTCATAGAAACGGTTATGGGCATCGTGGTCCGAGGCCTCATCCCGGCTGACACGCTGTATCTGATCCGAGAACGCCTTACCGTGACGCTCGGCATTCATTGACATGAACGACGCCAACTGCAGCAGACCGGGATAGACCATGCGGCCAACCCCTTTGTATTTAAAGCCAACACGCTGGATCATGGTTTCTTCCAACTGCCCCATTGTGACGCGGCGGCCGAAATCGGTCACTTCGGTCGGGGTGGCATCAGGATCGACGGGGCCGCCAATCAACGTCAGTGTGCTGGGCTGCGACTTGGGTTCGACTTCGGCCAGATAAGCGGTTGCAGCCAAGGTCAGCGGGGCGGGTTGGCAAACAGCGACAACATGCGTGTCGGGGCCAAGCTCTTTCATAAAATCGACAAGGTAGAGGGTATAATCCTCAACATCGAATTTGCCTTCGGACACGGGAATGTCACGCGCGTTATGCCAATCGGTGATGTAGACCTCACAATTGACAAGCAGGCTTTTGACGGTCGAACGCAGCAGTGTTGCGTAATGGCCGGACATGGGTGCCACCAGCAGAACCTTGCGCGGCTGCTCTTCACGTCCATTGACGCGGAAGTGGATCAGATCGCCGAACGGACGCTCGATCACGGTTGTGACGTCGACCAGATGATCTTTGCCGTCTTCGCAGGTGAAAGTGCGAATACCCCAATCAGGCTTGACGACCATACGTTGGAATGTGCGCTCGGTCACCTCGCCCCAGGCCGCCATCCAGTTGAACGCCGGATTAGGTGTCATTGAGAACAGGGGATAGGACGCCATCGCGCTTGCGGTTGCGCCAAGCCACTGGTTGGTGTTACGCATGGTTTCCATCAGGTCGTAAGTCATCATGTAGCGCATCGAATGTGCCTCCTGAGTATCAGCCTGAGAGTTCGGACCATTCGCCGCTTTGCCCCCCGACGCCAACGACGTTATTCTGCACAGCAGCGAGACTAGGGGGGAATTGTTAAAATGACAACTACCGAAGACCAGACGCCAAAATTGACCGAAGAACATATTGAACGACTTAAAGAAAATATGGGCAAGGTCGAAGAGCTGTCCAAACGTCTGGTCGAGGTTATGGCCAGCAAGACGCCGCATACCGCTGCACTGGATGGCCCGAATCAAGAGCTTTTTGCAAAGGCAGCAACAGCCTATTGGGCCGAGGCTATGCAAAATCCGGCAAAGTTGCTGGAACGGCAGATCGAATATTGGGGAAAGTCAGTTCTCAACTTTGCCGAGGCGCAAAAAGCGCTGACCTCAGATGAGGATGGCGAACCCAAAACTCAGGTCACAGACAAGCGGTTTTCCAATCCGATGTGGGAATCCAACCCCTATTTCCGCCTCATTCTGCAGCAGTACCAAACCAATGCCGAGGCTATCGCGCAGGCCGTTGCATCGGTTGATGATCTGGACGAGACAGACAAGCAGCGCCTGCAATATTTCTCGCAACAGATCATCGACATGATGGCGCCCACGAATTTCCTGGCCACCAACCCCGACGCATTGGAAAAGGCCATCGAAACGGAAGGTCAGTCCTTGATACAGGGGCTCGAAAATCTCGTTTCAGATCTTGAGGCCAATGACGGCGAGATGGTCGTTAGGCTGGCCGACGAAAGTGCATTTGAGATCGGCGGTAACATCGCGACAACACCCGGCGACGTTGTTTATCGCAACCGAATGATGGAACTGATCCAGTATAAGCCAGCGACCGAGACGGTGCATGAAACCCCTATCGTTCTGTTCCCGCCCTGGATCAACAAGTTCTATATCCTTGACCTGAAGGCCCAGAACAGCCTGATCAAATGGGTGACCGAGCAGGGCTACACCCTGTTCGTCGTCAGTTGGGTCAACGCCGACAGCTCGCACGCTGATGTCGGGATGGAGGACTATATTCAGGACGGTTTCCTGACCGCCATCGAGGAAGTCAAGAAAATCTGCAAGGTCAAGCAGGTCAATGCGGTGGGGTATTGTATAGCAGGGACCACGCTGAACCTGACCCTATCGTTGATGAAACAGCGCGGCGACAAGTCGATCAAATCTGCCACATTCTTCACGACCCTGACGGATTTTGGCGAACAGGGAGAGTTCACACCCTTCCTGCAGAATGATTTTGTGGACGGGATCGAGGAACAGACCACGAAGGACGGCGTTCTCAAAGCGTGGATCATCGGGCGCACCATGTCGTTCCTGCGATCGCGGGACCTGATCTATACCCCGGCAATCCGCAGCTACATGATGGGTGAAACGCCCCCCGCTTTTGATCTGTTGTACTGGAACGGGGATGGGGCCAACCTGCCGGGCCGCATGGCGATCCAGTATCTGCGCGGCCTGTGTCAGAGCAATGATTTCGTGGCCGACGGGTTTGAGATGTTGGGACACAAGCTGCACATCAAGGATGTGGACGTACCACTGATGGCGATCACCTGCGAGACCGACCATATCGCCGCATGGAAGGACTGCTATCGCGGTGTACAAAAGATGGGCTCGAAATCGAAAACCTTTGTGGTCGCGCAATCCGGTCATATTGCCGGGATCGTGAACCCGCCCAGCAAGAAGAAATACGGCCACTATACCAACCCCGACCTGAAGCTGGACGCCGATACCTGGCTGAAAGAAGCTGACTTCCATGAAGGCTCTTGGTGGCCGATGTGGGAAGCGTGGCTGAAAAAGCGCTCGGGCAAGCAGGTACCGGCGCGGGATACGGGCGATTCGAACCATCCGCGTTTGTGTCCGGCCCCGGGTACCTATGTTTTGGTCAAAGCAACACGCTGATATCACACCAAAACTTGAATTATTCTGCATTGCAGCAAGAAAAAACTTGAAATGCTGCAATGCAGCAATCATATTGCCCTCAAGCTGATGAAAACCGGGGTGGGCCCGGAACGGCTAAGAGGATTTAGGACAATGGCAAAGACCCAAGACTTTACCGCGACCCTGAAAGACATGATGGGCGCGTTCCCGGTTGACACAACCGCTCTGGAAGACGCATTCAAATCGACCGCTTCGCTGAATGAAAAGCTGTCGGGTGTTGCTCTGGACGCAGCTGCGAAATCGGCTGAAATCTCGAACAAATGGACCAAAGAAACTCTGTCCAAGCTGACCGAGATGTCGAAAGCAAAAACCGAGCCTGCGGATTACGCAAAAGCTGCAACCGACTTCGCAAGCGCGTCGGCTGAAGTTGCTGCTGAAAACATGGCAGCATTCGCAGAAATCGCGAAAAAAGTTCAGACCGAAACCGTTGAACTGCTGATGGCAGCTGGCAAAGACGTTGCAGAAGACGCAACCGCAGCCGTCAAGAAAGCCACCAACGAGGTAACTGCTGCCGCTAAGAAAGCAGCGACTGCCAAGTAAGGTAAGTCTGCGACATTGCACCCATTCCTCCCAATTGGTGCAATCGCAAGAGGGCAGGTCGCTTGACCTGCCCTTTCTTTTTGTTCTGCAGTCGCATAACCTCTGCTGCAACGCATCATCCTTGGGGAGGATACAGGGTGTCGGAACAAGAAAAACCTTTGCTGATCAAGCGCTATGCCAGCCGTCGGCTGTATAACACCGAGACCAGCGATTACGTGACGCTGGAAGATATCGCAGGCTTTATCCGCGATGGGCGCGAAGTGCAGATCATCGACCTGAAAACCGGTGATGACCTGACTCGTCAATATCTACTTCAAATCATTGCGGAACACGAAAGCCGAGGCGAGAATGTTCTGCCGGTCAATGTCCTGAACGATCTGGTTCGCAGCTATATGGTGCCGGGCGGGGGCATGATGCCGCAATTCCTGCAAAGCTCGTTCGAAATGCTGCGCGAAAGCCAGAGCAAGATGATGGAAAACATGAATGCCATAAACCCGATGTCTCAGATGCCAGGGTTCGAAGCGATGCAGGCGCAGCAAAAGGCGTTTCTTAAGGCCATGACCGGCGGGCTTTCCGGTAACTGGTCGGGTTCCGGTCAGGAGGCGGAAACAACGTCAGAGCCGAAAGAAGATCTGGACGACATCAAGAAGCAACTCTCTGAGTTGCAGCAGAAGCTGTCAAAGCTGAGCTGACTTGCGGATGCGCTGGCTGTCTGTGCTCGGCCTTTTGGTTTGGGTTCAAGTTGCGCTCGCACAGGGTCAGTTCACCTCGGTCTGGGAGCCTGTCTGCACGATGGGCCAGGATGCCGCTGCGGGCTGCAGCGATATCCGCGCACGTGAAATTCTGGACGCTTCGGCCGACCCATGGAGCGCCATCGGACGGGTCAACTTTGCCAGCCGCAGCCAGCGGTCACATTGTACGGGCGTCCTGGTCTCTGAACGGCTGGTGCTGACTGCAGCGCATTGCCTTTACAACAGCGCCAGAAACGGCTGGATTCCCCCGGAAAGTATCCGTTTCGCAGCAGGTTACCAGCGCGGTGAAGCTGCTGCTGTATCGACCGTCACCATCTATCGCATGGATGCGGAACAGGGGGATGGCGGGAATTTCAACAATCGTGCCGATCTGGATTGGGCCATTCTGGAGTTGACCGACCCGATTGGGGCGCAAGTTGGCTTTCTGGGCATATCCCAAACTGTTCCCCAGACGGGTATGTTCGCTGGCTATCCGGGCCTGCGGCCCCATGTTCTCAGCCGCACTCCGGATTGCGTTCCCGGCCCGGCAGGAGACGGGCTGATGCACGCAATTTGCCCGGTCATGATGGGGGATTCCGGCGCGCCGCTATTGGTACAGACCGATGCCGGATTGGCGGTCGCGGGGATACTATCGCGCATCGCGCCAACCCCGGACGGGATCGACGCGCTGTTTTTATCTGTCCGGCTGTTCGAGCTGGGCGCGCCGCCCAGTCAGGTGCCGTAGACCGGCACGGGGCCGACAACTTCACCCACAGAGGCCAGCAGGATATCCGTGACCACATCCAGCTCCTCGTGCGTCAGACGCACAGGCAGGCGCACATCGCAGGCCTTCATCAGCATCGCGCGGGTTTTGGGCAGTTCAAGCTGCTCGGGTAGGAATTGCCAGTTCCAGAAGGCGCGGGCATTGTCCTGACTCAGGCCAAAGATCTGCACCTTGACGCCACGCGCCTCGGAAGCGGCGGCAAAAGCGCGAATCTCATCGTCGCTGAGGTCAACCAGATTAAACTGGATCGAATCCGGTGCGCGCTGCTCGGGTGCCAACGGGGCAGGGACATCGATATACGGAGAGGAATTCAACCGCTCTGCCACATAGTCATGGTTCGCCAGCCCGTCACGGACCCGACGCGCCAATTCGGGAATTTGCGGCCGGATCACGGCGGCGCTGAGATTGCTCATGCGCAGGTTATACAGCGGCAAGTAGTTCTGCCAGCGGGCAAAAGCCTGTTCAAGCTCGGGTGAGCCAGAGTGCTTTTTCCAGTTATGCTCGTACGCGCCTGACATGATCACTGCGCGCGCGACCAGATCGGCGTCGTCGCTGACCAGAATACCACCTTCGCCTGCGTTGATCATCTTGTAGGACTGGAACGAAAAGCAACCAACCTTGCCAATGGTCCCAATGTTGCGCCCGTGCCAGGTGGTGCCCAGCGAATGTGCAGCGTCTTCGATCACCGGAATATTTCGTGCGTCGCACAGCGCCATGATCGCATCCATATCCGAAGTATGGCCGCGCATATGGCTGATGATCACCGCTTGCACGCTGTCCAATTTGGCTGTGAAATCCTCGATATCGACGCGATAATTCTCACCCACTTCGCAAAGCACAGGGATGCAATCCGCGTGCACGATCGATGAGGGCACGGCAGCAAAGGTAAAGCCGGGGATCAGAACCCGCGCATCCCGAGGGAGAGCCAAAGCCTTGAGTGATAGAAACAACGCAGCAGAGCAGGAAGAAACCGCCAGAGCGTATCTTGTGCCGAGCAGGTCGGCGAACTCGGATTCCAGTAACGTAACCGGCGCATCCTGCGGCGCGGTATAGCGGAACAGGTCGCCGGATCGCATCAGGGCGTCAATGGCATCACGTGCGGCTGAGGGGATAGGTTCGGCTTCATGAACGTTGGGTACAGGCATCATATTTGGATTTCCCGAATTTTATCTTTGGGAAATATAAATTCAAAGCGCAGACAAGCCAAGTCCCCTTCCGCAAAGTCAGCAAGATTTCACCAAATTGTCGTACTGGGTGTTTTCAACTGCCTCGCCTACCGTGCATCGCGTACGAAGTCATGACCAACGCCATCAACAATGCCCTCTATGCGGGCCACCGGGGAGGGGTATCCCACTCCGGCTATACGTTTTAGATCCGACAGGTTGCGAGGCTGGGCAGGGGCACGCGATTACCGGTGGTGCGATTATCTCGCGTTTATTCCAGATTGATCGGAGCTTCCTGGCTTTTCGCACAGCGGTGATAGAAATTTCCGCCGGGAATCATCACTACCAGACCGGCAGACAGATGATCCTGCAGTTTGGAAATGATTTGTTAGAACACCTCTGGCATGCCCCAATCACATATGATGGTCTGGTCAAAAAGGCTGTCGGGCAGGTGAAAACAGGATTGCTTGGCTCCATACGATGTCGGCACACGTTTGCCGTACAACCAACCGCTCAGGTCAATTGAGGGTTCCGTGATCTTGTTTCGCGAGGTTTAAATGAGGATCGCCGCGTTGTTAAAAAAGCTGATCAAAATTTGATTGCTTCTGCGCCGTTAACTGGTGCGAAAATCGAGATCGTCCAATTTGTACAGGCTTTGAAAGCTGTTTCTTCTGAGTTGTACAACATTCAGCGCCCGATTGTGCCCGGTCTGGGGATGCCTATAGTGTCCTCTTATGTTCATCTTCTTTACTATTCTGTTACTGATCGGCGGCGGCCTGACCTATTACTTCTGGTCCAGAATACAGGCCCGTGCCGCGTTGCTTGCGACACCTCTGTCCGCGCATCAGCGCGACATTATCGACCGGCAGGTGCCCATTATCCAGCGGCTGCCTTCCCCATTGCGCCAACATCTGGACGGCAAGGTAAATCTGTTTCTGGATCAGGTGGATTTCTACGGCTGTGACGGGCTGGAGGTGACCGAGGAGATGGAGCTGTCGATTGCGGCGCAAGCCTGTCTGCTCGTGATCAACAGCGACCTTTGGTACGATAATCTGACGACGATCCTGATTTATCCCAATGCGTTCAAATCCAAGCAGCGCAGGCAGTCGGGTTTTGTTGTCTCGGAGAAAGAGATCGTGCGGACCGGCGAAAGCTGGGATCGCGGTCCGGTTATTCTGTCCTGGGCGCACAGCCGACAGGGGGCTTTGAATGACAGCGACGGGCAGAATGTGGTGCTGCATGAGTTCGCGCATCAGATCGATGATCTGTCAGGCGGGACCAACGGTGTGCCGATCCTGAGCGAGGGACAGAGCTTTGCCGAATGGGAAAAGGTGTTTCTGTCCGCGTATGATGCGCATGTCCAAGCCGTCGAGACTGGGCGGCACACTGTGATTGATCCCTATGGAGCGACCGGACATGAAGAGTTCTTTGCGGTCTCGGTCGAGGTGTTCTTCGAACGCCCCCGTGCTCTGCAGCACGAGGTTCCCGAGGTTTATGACCAGCTTTCGAAACTTTTCCGCCTAAATCCGGTAGAGTGGACCTGAAACTCCGGTCTAACCTCAGCGCGCTAGATTCAGACGGAACCGCATCTTGGCCTTTCGCTCGGCGGGCAGGTGACGGTTCAGGTGTTTGTTGACCATGCCAAAACCCCAGACGATCACTAGCGTCAGCAGGATGAAATAGAAGGCCAGAATCGGGTAGGGGACAAATGGGTTGAACGTCTTGTCTGCGAAATAGCTGGCGTAATAGAGCGCGTCGCCCCGTTGTTGCCACGCCGGGAAGGCCGAGAAGAAGACCAGTGTGGTGGATTGGAATACAAAGATCGCCTCGTTCGTATAGGCGGGCCAGGCCAGCCGCAACATGGTGGGCCAGATGATGCGCTGAAAGCGGGACCAGCCGGACATGCCATAGGCATCCGCGGCTTCGATATCGCCTTTGGGGATCGAGCGCAGGGCGCCATAGAAGATCTCGCCGGAATAGGCGGCGGTGTTCAAAAACAGCACGATCAGCGCCCCCAGCCAGGCCGAGGTGAAGGAGTCGAACATTGGATAGGGTTTCTTCAGCGACAGGAAGAAGAAATAGGCGAAGAAAAACTGGATAAACAGCGGCGAGCCCCGGAACAGGAAGATGAACCATTCAGACGGTTTGCGCAGCCACTTGTTCGAAGATGCCTTGCCCATTGCCAGCGCGGTTGCCAGAAAGAACCCTGTGACCATTGCCATGATGCCAAAATAGATATTCCAGATCATGCCCGAGCCGATCAGGGTGAAATGCTCGCACAAAGTAAAGTCAGTTTTGGGCAGCAGGCGTTCCCCAAGGCCCAGCGAACGCAGGCCGTAATCCTGAATGGTCTGGACGCAGCTCATGCGGTGGTCTCCTTGCGCAAAAGCTCTCCGCCGGATGTGGCCTGACCGTGGGACAGGCGGCGCATCAGTTTCTCAAGCCCAAGCTCTGAGACGCGGGTCATTCCGAGGTAGAAGATCAGCAGGGCGAGGAAGTACCACATGCGCCAATCGCCATGGGGATATTGCGTGAATTTTGATGTCTTGGTGCCGCCCAGTTCACGAGCCCAGTATACGATGTCTTCGATGCCAAGCAGGAACAACAGAGGAGTGGCCTTGATCAACACCATCCAGAGGTTTGAAAGGCCGGGCAGGGCGTAGACCCACATCTGCGGCACGAGGATTTTCCAGAATGTCTGGCGACGGGACATGCCATAGGCCTCGGCAGTTTCGAGTTGCGCATGGGGCACGGCACGCATACCGCCGAACAGAACGTTGGCGGCAAAGGCGCCGAAAACGATGGAAAAGGTGATGACCGCAAGGAAAAACCCATAGGTTTCGTGCACCCATTCCGGTGAGGTCCCTAGTGGAAGCTTGGCGGCCTGGCAGACCAGAAAGTCATTGCCTTGGCGGATCGGATCGGTCCAATCCGGGCACAGAACCTTGTGGCGGATCCATTCGAATCCCTGATCCAGTGCGATCACGAAGAACAGGAAAAACGCGATATCGGGCACGCCGCGCACAATGGCGATATAGGTTTTGCCCAACCAGCTGAAGGGCGGAAAGTGCGACCGTGCAGACATGGCCCCGGCAAAGCCAAAGCTGAGCGCGACGGGGGCGGTGACCGCCAGAAGCGCCAAAACCTTGAGGAAGGACGCGTAGAACGACCAATGGACGCCATTGGTAAGATAGCACGAGAACCAGCGGAACGTGTCCAGCGTATCGGGATCAGAGCAGTAAGAGAACATTTCAAAGCCTGCGAGGCTGCGGTGCCATGCACATGAACAAAGTCGGGCCCGCCATCAGAATGGCGGGCCCGGGGGTCAGTGTCTGATCAGTATCTGGGGGCGTCTTCGCCGAACCACTTGACGATCATCTCGTTCAGCGAGCCATCGTCCTTCATCGACGTGATTGCGTCGTTGAACTTGCCCTGCAGCTCGCCATCCGACTCGCGCAGACCCAGTCCAACGCCGTCACCCAGCGGGATATCTTCGCCCACGATGACAAGCTCACCACCCGATTCCCCGACGATCGGGAGCAGGTAATCTTTGTCTGCAAAGACAGCGTCCGCCTCACCGTTGCGCACTGCGGCGATGGTTTCCTCGGGGGTTGCGAATTCCACCAGCGTCGCGCCGCTATCGGCAACGTAAGAGGCTTGCGTGGTCGAGGTCTGGGTCGCGATCACACCGCTGGCAGTGTCGACATCTGCCGATGTCGCAACAAAGACCGATGCGGTCGGAGGCAGGTAGTTTTGCGTGAAATCAATCACTTCGTCACGTTCATCGGTGATGGACATGCCCGCCATGATGGTGTCGTAGTTGCTCGAAACCAGGTTCGGAATGATCGAATCCCAGTCGTTCTTGACCCATTCGCAGTCCAGGCTGGCGCGTTTGCACAGCTCATCGCCCAGCTCACGTTCGAAGCCGTCGATCTCACCGGCATCATTGATGAAGTTGTACGGAGGATAGGCGCCCTCGGTGCCCATGCGCACGGTCTCGGCCATGGCGATACCGGCGGTCAGCGCCAGTGCTGCGGTGGTCAGAATCAGGTTTTTCATGAGTTACTCCCCTTTGTTGGTTCTGTCCGTGGATTATGCCGCCTGAGTGGCGGAGAGAAAGCCCTGAAGCCGTTCGGATTCAGGGGTAGTAAAGATGTCTTCCGGAGTGCCTTCTTCTTCGATCAGGCCCTGATGCAGGAATACGACATGGCTGGAGATATCCGCAGCCATTTTCATGTCATGGGTCACGATGATCATGGTGCGGCCCTCGGCCGCCAGATCCTTGATCACCCTGATCACTTCCTGTTCCAGCTCGGGATCAAGCGCCGAGGTTGGTTCGTCGAACAGCAGCGCCTGCGGTTCCATACACAGGCCACGCGCAATGGCGGCACGCTGTTGCTGGCCGCCCGAAAGTTGCGCCGGATAAGCATCGCATTTGTCGCCGATACCCACCTTTTCCAGATATTTGCGTGCGCTATCCTCGACCTCAGCCCGGTCGCGGCCCAGAACGGTGACCGGAGCCTCCATCACATTCTGCAGGATGGTCAAATGCGCCCAAAGGTTGAATTGCTGGAACACCATCGACAGGTTGGTGCGGATACGCAGCACCTGTTTGGGATCGGCCGGACGACGGTGATTGTGATTGCCGACCCAGCTTACGGGTTCGCCCTTGAACAGGATTTCGCCTTCCTGGCTATCCTCCAGCAGGTTGCAGCAACGCAGCAGCGTGGATTTTCCAGAACCTGAAGACCCGATCAGTGACACGACGTCGCCACGATGCGCGGTAATGTCCACACCCTTGAGCACCTCGAGTTGGCCAAAGCTTTTGTGAAGGTTCTTGATCTCGATGACGGGAGCGGTGTCTGTCACGGGCAGTCCAGGTGTAATTGGTGTTGGTGCGGTACTAGGGCCGAAAAATTGAGCTAATGCAATGCGCAAATGACAAGTTTGCGTGGCGAATTAGCCTAAATGGTCAGTGATGCTATCAAAACCGTCAGTTGACCGCGCGAGTTGCGCCCTTGATGTGACCAGGTGGGTATACGGACGAGGTTTGTAATGGCGGCCTTCACAAACTCGACTCGATCATCAGGTGAGCGAAACTTAATGTCGGTTATGCGGGACAAAGCAGTCATTGAACTTCGGCTAGCCTCTCCGCTGCAAACTCGGCAACACCCTCAGCGGTCCCATCTGTAAATGAGGCCACAGTGATTGGATCACTAACGTCTGGAAAATGATAGACTGCGTTTACGCAAAACGGTCCACCACCGGAATGCCCAACCGCTCTACCCACACTTTTCAAAGCACCATACATCAGGCCAAGAGCATATCCACATTCTGTCCATGGGCGGTTGGGAATAGCGCCGCCAAGGATTTTTTCATCTAACATTTGGCGCATGGTCGCTGGCTGCAACAGATGACCAGTCATAAGTGCGTGCAGCAGCCGCGCGGCATCTGGCGCGTTTCCGATCAAACACCCATGGTAGACCCACTTTGGGTCGTAGTCAGTCGCGGCCTCCCAATGTACCCTCCGAAATTGCCCGCATGTTTCTGCAAGCTCAATACTGTTCAGGCCCAACGGCTTGCACACCATATCGGCAATAACCTCACGAAGCGGCTTCTCCAGCGTCGCTTCGATTAGCTCGACTACAAACATGTAGCCTATGTTGGAATAAGACCAACCTTGTACTGGCTCAAACAACATTCCTTTTGCAAGCGCCACATCAAGTAGTTTGTTGCGTGTCCAAGGTGTTTCCTTGGCCGCAACGGCTGAGTGATATTCAGAAAACTGCCCGTAATCTGGGAGACCAGAGGTGTGCTTTAAAAGTTGGCGAAGGGTGTAACGTTCTCCTTTCAGCGTGGCGTCCAAGTCGAGATTCCCGCTTTCAGCCAATTTCAAAGCACAGATTGAAATTACGGTTTTGGTGAAGCTCCAATAGGGAAAGCAGGCGTCAATCGAGCCAGAGAATCCTTCTCGGCCAGAGGTTGTTATCCAATAAGAGTGAACTGTTTGAGCGGTCATTTTGCAAATGTCTGGTATTGCTGTGCCGGTGTCAATTTGGGCTCAAAGCAGACATTAGGCTGGTACGGCTCACGTAAAGAACTCGAGCAGGTTCGTTCTAGGTTTTCCGCTCTGATGTCGTGCAATCAGCTCAGATCTTGGCCGCCCTCTGCCTCGCCAGTGCCGAATCCACATCACTGACTCCCAATAGGCTGACCACAAGGCGCAGCAGCGAGTCCTCTTCGCCGCTTCGGTGTCCGTCGGCAAGCGCAACTGACCACATTGCCTGAACAACAGCCAGACGGTGGTCATAGGCGACGGCCTCTTTGATCGCGCGGGTAAAGCGGACGGTATCGGGGGCCTCGGCCTCAAGGTCTTCGGCGCGGGCGCGCAGGGCGGCGGCTTCGAACGGGGATAAGCCATAACGTTCGGCTGATATCCGATCGATCCGGGCCATTTCGGTGTCGGCATAGTCGTTGTCGGACCGTGCGATGCGCACCAACAGGGCGGTGAGGGCCAGACGGGCGTCATCTTCGACAAGCGGGTCGGGCTGCGGCTGCGTAAGCCGGGACAGGAAATCACTGAACATAGTTGGATATATATAGCGCGATCCGAAAAGTGGGAACCGGTTTTCGGGTCAAATTGCGCGTCTGTTCAAGCGCAGCTCAGGTCGCTTCCAAGCGGCTTTGTATCCGTTCGCGCGCGGCCTTGCTGTCGTTGAAGCTGAGACCCATCGCGATGCGGGCTTCTTCGACGATCTTGACCTCGCCTTCGTCCGAGTTTCCGTCCGCCAGCACCACCTCCCACAGAGCATCCAGCGCGGCCAGACGTTCGTTCAAATTGGTGGTTTCGCGGATCAGCTTGCCGAACGTATCGGTTTCGGGGGCAGCATTGTGCAGTTTCTCGCAGGTGGCGCGTACCTTGGCGGCCTCAATGGCGTTGTGCTGGTAAAGCCGCGCGAGGATGCGGTCGATCAGGCTGATCTCTTCCAGTTTATAGTCACGGTCCGCCTGCGCCACGCGCACCAGCAGCGCCCCCAAGGCCAGTTCGGCATCCGGGTCAGGCAGTTTGTCGTGTTGCGGCGGCCGAAAGGCCTGAAAGAGTTTTCTCAACATATCGGCAGAATATTCCGTATTTCGAGGCGCGCCAAGCGGCGCTATCCGTCATAGCCCTGAATAATCACAAGATCGGCGGTTGATACCGGATCACGCAGCGCCTTGGCCGCCTGATATCCCTCGCTTTCGTAACAGGCCATGGCCTGTTCATAGCTTGGAAACTCAATCACTACGGTGCGGGTGCGGGCCTCGCCCTCTACTTCGGTCCGGTCACCGCCGCGTACGAGGAATTTGGCACCGTGTTCGGCAAAAGGGGCTGCATTGGCAGCAACATATGATTGATAGGTCTCAATGTCGTCTACATCGACATGGGCTACCCAATATCCTTTGGCCACGATGCGTCCTCCTCCGGCGTCTTGTGCAAGGTGCGGAGGAAAAGGCCAGAATGCAATCCCCTAAAAGTGTATCATCCGCCGGATTGCAGCGCCTCGCGTGCCTTGTCCTGAAGCCAAGCGACCATTTGCCGATAGGGCACCGGGCCATAGCTGATCCGGGCCACGCCGAGATTGGCAAGCGTGGGTGTATCGGGGGTACCGGGCAAGGCGATGATGTTGACAGGCAGGTCGGTTGCCTCGCACAGGCGGCCAATCATGGCTTCATCCTTCAGGCCGGGCGCAAAAAAACCGCTGGCTCCGGCGTCGGCATAGGCTTTGGCGCGGGCCATGGCATCGTCGAACATCGCCTGATCATGAGTTTCCGGGGCGGCCTTGAGAAAGATATCGGTACGGGCGTTGATGAAAGCGGGGATACCCGCGACATCGCAGGATTCGCGCATGGCGGCTATACGTGCGGCCTGGGTTTCGATGTCATAAAGGTCTTTTGCTCCAACAATCTGGTCTTCGAAGTTAAACCCGATGACGCCGGTTTCGAGAGCGCGTTTGACGTTGGCTGAAATGCCGAACGTATCTTCGGCATAGGCGCCCTCAAGATCCATCGAGACCGGGATATCTACTGCCTCGGTAATGCGGCGGGCGTTGTCCAGCGCGATTTCAAAGGGGATGTGCTGGCCGTCGGAAAAACCCTGTGCCATCGCGACTGGTGCGCTGCCTGTGGCCAGTGCCTTGGCCCCCGCATCGCGCACCGCGGCAGCGCTGCCCGCGTCCCAGATATTATAGAGGATGACCGGATCGCCCTTCTTGTGCAGGGCCGCGAATTGTTCCGCTTGGGTAATCTGATTGGTCATGCCGGTCTCCTGTCGCTGCTATGGCGGCAGTTAACTGCGCAAAAGGTCGGCGCGTAAAGAGGTTTCGCGCCGACTGGTACAATACTGTTATCGGCCCGTGATCAGACCAGACGCGAGGTGTCCTTCGCGGCGCGCACAAAATCGCGGAACAGGGGATGTGGTTCGAAGGGTTTGGATTTCAGTTCCGGGTGGTATTGAACGCCGATGAACCACGGGTGATCCGACCATTCGACGATTTCCGGCAGGCGGCCATCCGGCGACATGCCCGAGAAGTTCAGACCAGCCTTTTCCAACTTGTCACGGTACTTGATGTCGACCTCATAACGGTGACGGTGGCGTTCTTCGATTTGTGTGCCGCCATAGACGTCCGCGACTTTGGAACCTTCAGCCAGAACTGCGTTATAGGCGCCCAGACGCATGGTGCCACCTTTGTCGTCGCCCACTTTGCGTTCAACCTTGTGGTTGCCTTGCACCCATTCTTTCAGGTGGTAAACCACGGGTTCGAAACGCTTTTTACCAGCCTCGTGGTCAAATTCCTCTGAACCCGCCTCGGTGATGCCTGCCACATTCCGGGCCGCTTCGATTACTGCCATCTGCATTCCAAGACAGATGCCCAGATAAGGCACTTTGTGTTCGCGGGCGTATTGCGCGGCTTTGATCTTGCCCTCAGTTCCGCGTTCTCCGAACCCACCCGGTACGAGAATTGCGTGGAACCCTTCCAGATGTGGGGCGGCGTCTTCGGTATCGAACACTTCGGCATCGACCCATTCGACCTTGACGCGGACCCGGTTGGCCATGCCGCCATGGGTTAGCGCCTCGGCGATTGATTTATAGGCGTCTTCCAATTGGGTGTATTTGCCGACGATCGCGACCTTCACTTCGCCTTCGGCGTTGTGGATGCGGTCGCTGACATCTTCCCATTTGGTGAGATCAGGTTTCGGGGCAGGGCTGATCTGGAACGCGTCCAGAACCGCCTGATCCAGACCTTCGCGGTGATAAGCCAGCGGAGCGTCATAGATAGTGCTGAGGTCCTGCGCTGCAATCACGCTGTCGGGGCGGACGTTGCAGAATAGCGCCAGTTTCTCACGTTCCTTGGTTGGAATCGGACCTTCAGAGCGGCATACCAGAATGTCGGGGGCCAGACCGATCGAGCGCAGCTCTTTCACGGAGTGCTGGGTCGGTTTGGTTTTCAACTCGCCCGAGGCCTTGATGTAGGGCAGCAGTGTCAGGTGCATGAACAGGCATTGACCGCGCGGCTTGTCCTGACTGAACTGGCGGATCGCTTCAAAGAAGGGCAGGCCTTCGATATCGCCGACGGTGCCGCCGATTTCACACAGCATGAAATCAACCTCATCCTCGCCAATGGCGATGAAATCCTTGATCTCATTGGTGACGTGCGGGATCACCTGAATGGTCTTGCCGAGGTAATCGCCACGGCGTTCTTTCTCGAGCACGTTGGAATAGATCCGGCCCGAGCTAACCGAGTCGGTCTTGCGCGCGGCAACACCGGTGAACCGTTCATAGTGACCAAGGTCCAGATCGGTCTCGGCCCCATCATCGGTGACGAACACTTCGCCATGTTCAAAGGGTGACATGGTGCCGGGATCGACGTTCAGGTAGGGGTCGAGCTTGCGCAAGCGCACCGAGTACCCGCGAGCCTGCAACAGCGATCCCAAGGCCGCTGAAGCCAGTCCTTTGCCCAAGGATGAAACCACACCACCAGTTATGAAAATAAATCGCGCCATGTTTTTCGGCTGCTCCCGTGAGACGTCATTTTTAGCTGCCCGGCGGCTTACGAAAAACCGCTGCATCACGGGACTTCACACATAAAGGATTCGCGCCCATAGCGCAAGAGAACCGCAAGATGCTGTTGCAGTTCTCCTCCGGATTTCTAGGTTTTGTGGCTTAGTCGGCAGCCTGAGGGATCAACGGAGCGTTGTCACCCTGCGCGGGCGGCAACAATTCGTCGGCCGATGGAACCGCCGGAGTGCTTTCCTCGGTCGCGGCAGGTGCCTGTGTGCCGACCCGATCAAGTACCGAGCTGCCCGAAGACTTCTGTGCCGCCAAAATCGTCAGTGTGATCGAAGTGACGATAAAGCACCCAGCCAAGATCCATGTCAGCTTGCCCAAAGCCGTCGCTGCCGCGCGGCCTGTCATGGCCCCGCCACCGCCTCCACCCATACCAAGGCCGCCGCCTTCGGACCGCTGCATCAGAACAACGGCAATCAGGCCCAAGGCCAGAAGAAGGTGGATAATGAGAACGACGTTTTCCATGGTGGTCCTGTACAGCGTGGCGTGTATCGCGTGGTACTTATGCAAGTTTGCCAGCGGGGGCAAGTCACGAGTTGGCATCACGGGCACTGATGTTTGATATCACACCAAAGAGACTGGACAGGGTGCGGTTGCGTCGCGCAGGCTACGCGCCATGCCACATGATGATCACGACCACCCGCACGCCTTGCTGCCACCCGAACCAGCGCTGCGCGTCAAAGCGCTTGAGACGATTCTGACCCGAAAAGGGCTGATCGATCCGGCGGCGTTGGATGAAATAATCGACACGTATCAGAACAAGATAGGCCCGCAGAACGGCGCACATGTCGTTGCCAGGGCCTGGAGCGATCCCGCTTTCAAAGCGGCATTGCTGGAGGATGCCACCTCGGTCGTGGCTGATCTGGGATATTACGGTCGACAGGGCGAACATATGGTGGTCGTGGAAAACACGCCCGAACAGCACAACATGGTCGTTTGTACCTTGTGCAGCTGCTACCCATGGCCGCTTCTGGGTATCCCACCGGGCTGGTACAAATCCGATGCCTACCGCGCGCGGGCTGTGCGTGAGCCGCGCAAAGTTCTGGCCGAATTTGGTGTGACCTTGCCTAAAAACACAGCCGTTCGCGTCTGGGATTCGACGGCTGAAATTCGTTATCTCGTCCTGCCCATGCGCCCCGAGGGGGCCGACGGCCTGAGCGAGGATGAACTGGCCGCGCTGGTCACGCGCGACAGCATGATCGGCACTGGCTTGCCGAAGGAGCCGTCATGACGCGGGTACATGATATGGGAGGACGCTTTGGCGATGGCCCGATAAACCCGGAACCCGAAGATGCAGCGGTCTTTGCCGAGGACTGGCACGGGCGGGCGCTGGCGGTCACTCTGGCTGCGGGCTTTTTGGGGCAGTGGAACATTGATGTCTCGCGCCATGCGCGAGAACGGCTATCTCCAAAGGACTACGCGCAGTTCTCTTACTATGAAAAATGGATTTCCGGATTGGCTGATCTTCTGGTCGAAAAGGGTGTTCTGTCATTGGATGATCTGCGCGGAGTGGCGGTGGAACATACGCACCCCTTGGCTGCGCGCGTCTTGAAGGCTGATGCGGTTGCCAGCGCGTTGGCCAAAGGCGGACCTGCAGATCGTCTTTCAAACACTGCAGCTCAGTTTAAGCCAGGCCAAACGGTGCGCACGTTGCGACCAACGGCGAATCGACTGGTTGATGGCGGCCACACCCGATTGCCGATCTATGCCACTGGCGCCACGGGGCGTATCCTCAGGTTACATGGCAGCCATGTTCTGCCGGATTCCAACGCCCATGGGCTGGGCGAGGCGCCCGAGCCGCTCTACGCCGTGGTCTTTCAAGCCTCAGAACTTTGGGCTGAACCGGAACATCCGGCGGATGAGGTCGTACTGGACTTGTGGCAATCCTATCTGGAGCCCGCATGAGCGATTGCGTCACACATACCGTCCCCGTACCGGTTTTTGCAGAACCCTGGCACGCGCAGGTGTTTGCGGTCACCGTTGCGCTGAACGAAGCAGGCCGGTTCGATTGGTCCGACTGGGCGGAACGGTTTTCAACGACCCTGAAACGGCACGGCCTTAAAAAAGAGCTGGACGGAGGGAATGATTACTTTCTCGCTTGGTTGGAAACATTGGAAGCGTTTCTGACAGAGCAGGGGGAGACGTCTCGTAAGGATATCCGGGCCCTGCGTAACGCGTGGGAAGAGGCGTATCTGACAACGCCGCACGGACAACCAGTGCATTTGAGGCAAAAGTAGAGGGGGCGCTTCCCCCGCCGCCCGTACCGGGCGACTCCCCCGAGGTATTTGTGGCCAGATGAAGCAGGGGGGTCGTCCTTGATCTGTCTTTTAACACCTCTGCCAGCGGTGTCGCGGAAAGTGTGATTTCCCACTGCGTCGAATTACCGGTTTCCCTGTCGTCTGCACCCCGCTATATGAGCCGGGTTTGATAACTCAGCGCAAAAGGACCGGATATGGCCAACGTGGTTGTTGTCGGAGCCCAGTGGGGTGACGAAGGAAAAGGCAAGATCGTCGACTGGCTCAGCGAGCGGGCAGACGTGATCGCGCGTTTTCAGGGCGGGCATAACGCCGGGCATACGCTGGTGATCGATGGCGAGGTTTACAAGCTGAACGCATTGCCTTCGGGTGTTGTGCGCGGTGGCAAGCTGAGTGTCATCGGCAATGGGGTTGTTCTGGACCCCTGGCATCTGGTCAGGGAAATTGCTTCGATCCGCAAGCAAGGCGTTGAGATCACGCCCGAAACGCTGATGATCGCTGAAAACACACCTCTGATTCTGCCCATACATGGTGAGTTGGATCGCGCCCGCGAGGAAGCCGCGAGCAAAGGGACCAAAATCGGAACCACTGGTCGCGGCATTGGGCCCGCTTATGAGGATAAGGTTGGCCGCCGGTCCGTTCGTGTTGCTGACCTCGCTGACGAAGCGACGCTTGAGGCGCGTGTCGATCGGGCGTTGCAACACCATGATCCGCTGCGCAAAGGTCTGGGTATCGAGGCGATTGATCGGGATGCGCTGATTTCCCAGTTGAAGGAGATCGCGCAGCAGATCTTGCCATTTGCGGCACCTGTCTGGAAAGTGCTGAATGAGAAACGTAAGGCCGGTAAGCGTATCCTGTTTGAAGGCGCGCAAGGCGCGTTGCTGGATATTGATTTCGGGACCTATCCGTTTGTGACATCATCGAATGTGATCGCGGGCCAGGCCTCGACCGGGGTTGGCATCGGACCCGGATCAGTGGATTTTGTACTGGGCATCGTAAAGGCCTATACTACACGTGTGGGTGAGGGGCCGTTCCCAACTGAATTGGATGACGATGATGGTCTGCGCCTTGGCACCCGTGGGCATGAGTTTGGCACTGTCACGGGCCGCAAGCGTCGCTGTGGGTGGTTTGATGCCTGCCTTGTGCGTCAAACCTGTGCAACCAGCGGCGTGAACGGTATCTCGCTGACCAAGCTCGATGTTTTGGATGGCTTTGAAAAGTTGAAGATTTGTACCGGTTATGAGCTGGATGGGGAACGTTTGGACTACTTGCCCACCGCTGCTGACCAACAGGCGCGCTGCAAACCCATTTACGAGGAAATGCCGGGGTGGAGCGAGTCCACTGAAGGCGCGCGCAGTTGGGCCGATTTGCCAGCCAATGCGATCAAATATGTGCGCCGGGTCGAAGAATTGATCGAGTGCCCCGTCGCCCTGTTATCGACCAGCCCGGAGCGGGAGGACACCATTCTGGTGACCGATCCGTTTGCCGACTAATGAGCGGTGATGGAAAACCTGGTCTCAGTTACAAGGCGCGGCGGCGCTGGTCGCTGGTGCTGCTGCTGATCGGGTTGCCGGTCTACATCGTTGCTGTAGTGACGATCGTGAATTGGCTGGATCGCCCACCGATCTGGCTGGAACTTCTGGTGTATGTGGGGCTGGGCATCCTTTGGGCCTTGCCGTTCAAGTTTGTCTTCCGCGGCGTGGGCAAAGAAGACCCGGATCAGGATCAAAGTTAGACCTCTCGGTTGTTCGGTTGATATCTGCGTGGCAAACTGCAAACAGCTCAGACGTTTGGCAGGTAGATGCAGATGAGACATGAACAATAGGGTATTGGCGGCGGTCGCCACAGTATGTGTTGCAGGCGGTGCGCAAGCAGGGGACTGGACCTATACGGTTGCGCCTTATTTCTGGGGGCCGGAGGTCAGGACCTCTTTGGATGTGGGGCCGAATCCGCCGGTCAATGGCAATACCTCGATTTTCGATATTCTTAAGGGAGCTTTCCTGATCGCGGGCGAGGCGCGGAACGGGCGCTGGTCCATCGGAGGCGAGTTCAACTATCTCAATCTGGGTGACGATGTTTCGATTGGGCGGTTTGACGATGCCGCCAGTTGGAAACTTGAGGGCACCATGTCCACGCTTGGGGCCAGCTATGCCGTGTATGAGGATGACCAGTCGCGGCTGGACGTCATGGCCGGGCTGCGCCATTGGGATCTGGATGTTTCAACAACAGTGCGTAACCGGACCGTCAGTACGGATCAAAGCTGGACTGATCCATTGATCGGAGCCCGCTATAGCCACGCGCTGAATGAGCGTTGGAGTGTCACTGGCTTGGGCAATGTCGGTGGTTTCGGCTATGGTTCTAAATTCCAGTGGGAAGCGTTGGTGCAAGCGAGTTGGAAATGGACCGACCGCATCAATGTTTCAGGCGGGTATCGCCATCTGGATGTCGAGTTTGAAGAAGGGCGCGAGGTGATCGACCTGATCCTGACCGGTCCCTATGTGGCGCTGGCGTTCAGTTTTTGACACTAAGTCCGCCGGGCTGTGCCAAATAGAACAGGGCCGGAGATCACCTCTGGCCCTGTCGCGATTTGAGGGGGGTAACTTGGTATGCCCCGCGTCAGCCTGCGGCGCGTTCGTCACCGTTCGGGCGGAACCCGATCTGGTTTGACGCAGCAAAGCGGCCACCTCCGGCTTTTTCGATCTTGCCATCGCGCAGCAACTGACCGAACGAACGCAGGCTTTCTTCGCGGTTGAACGATTCTTGCTTGAGCGAGCGGACCTTGTTCATCAACTGTGGGCGCGAGAACTGTTCCTGACCTTCGATGAAGGACAGGTAGGCCGCTGCGGCCTCAAGCAGATCAGGCAGCGATTGTGCGCCCTGTTCCTGCGCGAAGGTGGCAAAGCCGCCTTCTTCGTCGGCAGGCTCGTCATCCACAGATGTAACGCGGCGTGGTGTGACCGGCCCGGCATCCGCTGCATCGGTATCGATCCGCTGCTCAGCCACCAGTTTCAAAGGCGCGGCGGCATCGGTCACGGGGCGCTCACTGGTGACCTCAACTTCGGGGCGCCGAGGATTGACAACCGAAGCCAGATCGCCGCGATAGTCGTCTTCGGCACTCTGGGATGTGTCGTCGCCATCTTTGCGTTCCGCCTCGGTCGCGGCGACGGCTGTGCGCAGATGCGAATAGGTTTCGCGCTGATCGGTAGTAGCGGGGTCATCCAACTGCGCGCCGGCTTTGTCCATCAGACGCGAGACGTCCTGATCCAGACCGGACATATCAGGCAATTCGGCCGCCGTGTTTGCGGCCAGTTCGGATTCGACCAGTGTGATTTCATCCAGCAGCAGCGCCTCATCTTCAGCCGAGATGACACCTTGCGCAAGGTTGGACAGGTCCGACTCTGAATCGTCTTCGTCGATCATGTCTTCGTCGATCGTGTCATCGTCGGTTGTTTCATCGTCGTTGAGAATGTTCGACGGTCCTTCGTCTTCCATTTCATCGGTGTCATCGAGATCCGAGAACAGAACGTCTTTGTCGGTGATCTCGGCTGGGGTCTGTTCCGGCGCCTCGTCCTGTTCGCTACTGTCCTCGGAGTTCACGGCCGAGATCATTGCGGTGACGTCGCTCTCGTCCTGCTCGACCAGAGCGGGCGTGGTTGCGGAGGGTTCTTCTTCCTCCTGAACCGGCAGTTCAGCGCTGTCTTCCATCTGCTCGGGTTCGGCAGGTTGTTCGATCTCGGGCTCTGCAGCGGGTGCGATTTCGGGCTCTGCAACGGGTGCGATTTCGTCAGTGGGGCCTTCCAGATCGGCCGGGTCCAGCGCGCCCGCTTCGAACGCGGCGGAAATCGCGTCAACCTGCGGTTTCACGGGTTGAAGAAAGCCAGAGTCTTCCTCATCCGTATATGCGGCTGGCGCGGTGTCGGAATGCGAAACAACGGCTCGGATGCGCTGCAGCTTGGCTGCGATGCTGTCGGCTGCGGGGGCGGGCTCGGCTTGGGGGGCGGCCGGAGCAGGAGTAGGGGGAACGACCTCAGCAACGGGCTGAACAGCTTCCAGAGTGGGCACAGGCGCAATCGTAGCTGGGGTTGGTGCTGCTGCCGCGGTGGGTTCGGTGGCACGGAGCAGAAGGCCCGCTTCGTTTTGGCTGGCCTCGACCCTTTGTGTGGCATCGCGCTGGGCGATACGGGTCAGCATTTCAGCGTCCGGCTGAGGGGGTTCCGATCCGAAATAGCGGTCATCCGCTGCAAGGTCGCGGAAATACTCGGCAATGGCTTTCATCGTTTCGAACGAATCATCAAAACCTTCGAGGGTGCATGAGAAGGTGCCGTATGAAACGGTGAGTACCTTGTTGTTCTGTACCATCAGACGCATGTCCTTTACAAACTACCAGGCCGATTGCCATACGCGGCACGGGCAACCGACTCGAAACTCTAGACATGAAGCTATCATTTTGTGGTCTCATTATGTCCAAAACCGGGAAATATGGTCAATCTTGTGAAAATTGGGGCAATTGTTCGCGCTGACGGGCCAATCGGGCTGTTTGGAGGCGGAGAAATCAGGTCAGGGGATGTGAATCTGGTGCTGAATCGCGTCAATTCCGCCGTTGCGGCGGATGGCGGCGCCGCAGCGTTGATTGATTCGGGCCGGATGCCGGATGCGGTGATCGGCGATTTTGACTCGCTTACGGCAGAGTATCGGGCGCAAATTCCGGCTGATCGGTTGTTTCCGATATCAGAACAGAACAGCACGGATTTCGACAAGGCACTTCGCAGCATCGAAGCTCGGGTCGTGCTGGCTGCGGGCTTTCTGGGGGCGCGGGTCGATCACCAATTGGTGGCATTCAATACACTGGTGCGTCTGCAGGATCGACCATGCCTGTTGCTGGGTGCGTGCGAGATCGTGTTTCACGCGCCGCCCCGGATCAGGTTGGATTTGGCGCCCGGAGACACGGTGTCTCTGTTTCCGCTGCGGCGGGTGACCGGGCGCAGCACAGGATTAGAATGGCCAATCAATGATCTGGTACTTGAACCGGACGGTCAGGTTGGCACATCAAATCGGGCGCAGGGCCTGTGCGAGCTTGAGGTGGATGGCCCGGGGTTGCTGGTGATCCTGCCGCGCACAGCATTGGATCAGGTCATGCAGGCGTTTCTGACGGACCAGACCGGGCATTGGCCCGCTCGTGCAGAATGACATAAAGCCCGGCGGCGATCGTTATGCCGATTCCAAGCGCGGCCAGCCCGTTAGGCAGGTCGTGAAAGATCAGCCAGCCGAACAGGGTTGCCATCGGAATCTCCAGGTACTGCATAGGGGCCAGAGTGGCCGACGGCGCATAGCGCAGCGACCATGTCATCAGCAGATGAGCGACGGTGCCCAGCACACCGATACCCAGCAGCAGCCAAAGTGCATCCCCTGTGGGCGTTCTCAGGGACATCCCCGGCAGGCCAAACCAGGCGCCCAGCAGGATCAGCGGCAACAGGATGGCAGTTGCCATGGCTCCGGATACGGCCTGCAATGAAACCGGGTCGATTTCCTTGGCGATCTGCCGCGTGACCAGCATGAACAGTGAAAAGACCACCGCAACGATCAGAGGCAGCAATGCGGGTGCGCCGACTTGCGCAAAGCTGGGTTGAATGACCAGCAGCGTACCGGCAAAACCGACGATACAGGCAATCAGGCGGCGGGCGCCGACCTGTTCGTTCAATACATATTTGCCCAGAAGCAGCATGATGAACGGCATCACAAAGGCGATGGCGACGGTATCAGCCAGCGGCAGATATTGCAGCGCAGTGAACATCGCGGCGAGCCCTGTGATATGTAGAAGGGTGCGGATCATCGTCAGTCGCAGAATCTTTGGCGTCATCCGCCACGGCTTGCCGGTGACCGCGATCAGCGGGATCAGGATCATCGCCTGCATACCAAACCGCACCAGCACCATCAGACCCAAGGCCGTGGTTTCACCCAACAGCTTTGCCATTCCGTCACCCAGCGGCGCGAGTATACAAAAGCCGAGCATCAATACGATGCCGAGAATTGGACGATCCTGAACCATGCGCGCGACGCTAGCGGTTTCGCGGATTAGGGGGAAGCTCTGATCTCAGGCGTCGGGCAGGGGTTGGACTTTGGTATAGTCCGGGCCGATACAGGTCGGCAGGCCGTCATTGAGTTGCAGCCAGCCTAACCTTTCCTCATGTGCGACATGCAAGGTCGGGCTGAGTGCTTCGGGGTTTACCAGCGTTGCCACATAAAGGTGCATCACATCCGACATCGCCGTAGAACGGAAGGACATCGGCGTACCGCAATGGGGGCAAAAGCTGCGCTCGACACCGGGAGAGGAATTGAACCGTTTTGGATCCTCGCCGGTCCAGCGCCAATTGCCGTCGCGCACCCCAAAATACGTGGTCATCGGCGCCGCGCATTGGCGCCGGCAGCTGTCACAATGGCAGGTGACACAGGACAGGACGGATGGATCAACCTCGTATCCAATCTTGCCGCATAGGCAATGTCCGCGCATGTCACCCCGCTCTTTCTTGCTGTCAGATCAGCAGTTCGGCACGTTGACGGCCAGCCCGCCCAAAGATGTTTCCTTATACTTCGCGTGCATATCCTCGCCGGTCTGGCGCATTGTTTCAATGGCCGAGTCCAATGGCATGAAGTGTTTGCCGTCGCCGCGCAGGGCCAGCGATGCCGCCGAGACAGCCTTGATCGCGCCCAGTCCGTTGCGTTCGATACAGGGCACCTGCACAAGACCTGCCACCGGATCGCAAGTCATGCCGAGATGATGCTCAAGCGCGATCTCGGCCGCGTTTTCCACCTGCTCGGGGGTGCCGCCCATCACGGCGCACATTCCGGCCGCTGCCATGGCTGAGGCGCTGCCGACCTCGGCCTGACATCCCGCTTCGGCACCCGAGATTGAGGCATTGAACTTGACCAGCCCGCCGATGGCGGCAGCGGTCAGCAAGAAATCCTCAACATGGCTTTCGGACGCGCCAGGAACGTGATCGAGATAATAGCGCAGGACCGAGGGCAACACGCCCGCCGCGCCATTGGTCGGCGCTGTGACGACCTGACCGCCAGCGGCGTTTTCTTCGTTCACCGCCATGGCGTAGACGCTCATCCAGTCGTTGATCGTATGCGGCGCGTTCAGGTTCATACCACGCTCTGCCAGTAGGGCATCGTGGATGCCCTTGGCACGTCGGCGTACGCTCAGACCTCCGGGCAGGATGCCATCGGTTTTCAATCCGCGTTCGATACAGTCATTCATCACCTGCCACAGGCGGGCAGAACCTTTGGCGAAACTTTCCGCGCAGCCGCGCGCGATTTCATTCTCGCGCTTCATCTGGGCAATGCTTTTGTCGCTGGTCTTGGCCATCTGCAGCATTTCGGCCGCGGATTTGAACGGGAAGGGCACGGGATCGCCTTCGTCCGTCGCTTTGCCTTCGGCCAGTTCTTCTTCGGTCAGGACGAAGCCACCGCCGATAGAATAATAGACCTGCCGCAGGATAACGTCACCCTGCGCGTCAGTGGCCATCAGGATCATGGCGTTGGCGTGGCCGGGCAGATTGTTGTCGTAGTCAAAGATCAGATCGGCCTTGGGATCGAAACTCAGGGTGGGCAAGCCCTCGGGAGTCACCGTGTGGGTTTCGGCTATGGTTGCCAAAGCGGCCTCGGCCTTGTCATTGTCGTAGGTGTCGGGAACAAATCCGGCGAGGCCCAGAATTGTGGCGCGGTCGGTAGCATGACCGACACCGGTGAAGGCCAACGAGCCGTGCAGAGAACCACGCAGGCCTGCGAATTCGAACGGTGAGGCGCGCATCAGGTCGAGGAACCGTGCGGCAGCGACCATGGGGCCCATAGTGTGGGACGAGGATGGGCCAATGCCCACTTTGAACATATCAAAGACAGAGAGAAACATATCAGGTAGCTGAGCCTTCTGGAGGGTTGGCGTAGGTCGGCGAGGTGAAGGGTGTTACCCCTAGCCCCTCGGCGGCGATGGCTGCGCGGGTGGAGGGGTGTGGTTCTAGCTGCATCAGGATTTTCTGCAGATAAGGCGTGTCGGCCAGTTGATACCAGCTGCGGTCTGCCTTGGCGGGATAGAGCGCCATCCAGCGCATCATGCAGGCGACGTAGAATGTCAGTACCGAGGGGTGATCGGCGCTGAACCAATCCGGTGCCTCTTGGGCCAAAGCATCCAGTCGCGTCAGATGTTGGCGCAGCCGGGGGCGGATGCCCGCGCGCAGCGTCTCGGCCTGAGCGGGGGCAATGTACTTTTCGGCGTAGAACAAGATGCGCAGGTCTGAATGCAGGGTGTTGGAAGCGAAGAACAACCATTTCAGGAATGCGGCCCGATCAGGGCTGTCGGGTGCGGGTGCCATCTGCGCATGGGTGTCGGCCAGCCACAGCAGAATTGCCGCCGTCTCGAAAATCGGCCCCTGTGGTGTTTCCAATACCGGAATCAGCCCGTTCGGATTCAACGCCCGATAGGCTGCGCCATCCTGCGCGTTGCGAGTGCGATCAACCAGCGCGGTCTCGTAAGGCAGACCCATCTCATCCAAGGCCAGTCGGATCACCAACGAGGCGTTGTCGGGGGCATAGTGCAGGCGGTACGGCGTTTCCATAAGTTCTATTTAGGTCCTGTAGCGGAGGCGCGAAGACTTGATTGCGACGTTTCCCTCCGGAAACGCGTATTTCAGCGACATGTTAACACAGGTGAGGGGTGAATTGCCTCTCGCAGTTGCGCTGGGCATTCCGTATAAGTTTGTCAGTATTCTGAGGGGAAGCTGCCATGATCAAAGATTTGTCGCCCATCGACAAAGCGAAATACGTTGCTGCCTGCCGTGCTGCCGATCTTGTTCAGGACGGAATGCGCGTGGGTCTGGGGACGGGCTCGACCGCCGCGTGGCTGGTGCGCCGTCTGGGCGAACGGGTGCGCGGCGAAGGGTTGACGATCAAGGGCGTACCGACCTCGACCGCCACGGCGCAATTGGCGCGGGAAGAAGGGATCGAGGTGATCTCGCTGGATCAGGCCGGATGGCTGGACCTGACCATTGATGGCGCGGATGAGTTCGATGGAGAATTCAACCTGATCAAGGGCGGTGGTGCTGCATTGTTGCAGGAAAAGATCGTGGCCACAGCCAGTGACCAGATGGTGGTGATCGCCGATGCGGGCAAAGAGGTCGAGACGCTGGGCGCGTTTCCTCTGCCTGTTGAAGTGATCCCGTTTGGCTGGCAAACCACCCGCACCCTGATCGAAGAGGCGCTGGACACGATGGATGTCCTGGGTACTTCGGTCACGCTGCGCATGAACGGTGAGGCGCCCAAGGTCACGGATGAGGGCAATCACATTCTGGACCTGCACCTCAAGCGGATCGGGAATGCACGGCAACTGGCACTGGTTATGAACCAGATTCCCGGCGTGGTCGAAAACGGGCTGTTCATAGATATCTGCGATAAGGTCATCGTCGGCTATGGCGATGGTCGGGTCGAGCTACGCGATCTCAACGAAGGCACGGTCCTGACCGATATGCTGAGCGAGGGCGGGGACAACCTGTTTTCGGATCTGACGGACTAAGGATCGTGCAGGCAGCGCGATAAACCGCAGAAGAAATGCTGCTAATTCCCCCGCTAGGGGTTGGCAGTTCGGGATTTGCGCCCAGATATCCAGTGAATTTGTCCACGTGGAATAAAAGGAACTCGTACATGAGCTTTGACTATGATCTGTTCGTCATCGGAGGCGGCTCGGGCGGGGTTCGCGCGGCGCGTGTGGCGGCGGGTGAAAACGGGGCCAAGGTGGCGCTGGCGGAAGAGGATCGTTACGGCGGAACCTGTGTGATCCGGGGCTGTGTGCCCAAGAAGCTTATGGTTTTTGCCAGCGAGTTTTCCGGGATGGTCGGCGATGCGCAGGCTTTTGGCTGGGATATCCAGCGCGGTGCGTTCGACTGGAGCACCTTTCACGGCAAGCTGGTGGCTGAGCTGGACCGACTGGAAGGCATCTATCGCAATATCCTTAAGAATAATGGCGTTGAAAGCTTTGATCAGCGCGCCCGCGTTGTCGATCCGCATACGGTGGAGCTGGCCGATGGGGCCCGCAAGACGGCCAAACACATTCTGGTCGCAACCGGTGGTCGCCCGGTCGTGCCCGAGTTTTCGGGTTCGGAACTTGCCATCACCTCAAACGAGGTTTTCCATCTGGAGAAGCTGCCCGAATCCATGCTGATCGTCGGCGGCGGCTATATCGCCTGTGAATTTGCAGGGATCATGAACGGGCTGGGGGTCAAGACCACTCAGTTCTATCGTGGGGCGCAGATTCTGCGCGGCTTTGACGACGAGGCCCGCGGGCTGATCAGTGAAGAGATGTGCCAGAACGGCATCGATCTGCATCTGGGCACCAATGTGCTGGAGATGAAGCAACAGGGCGATAAGATCTGGGTAAAGGCCACGAACGGGTCCGAGCGGCTGTTTGATGTGGTGATGTACGCCACTGGTCGTGCACCGAATGCGGATGATCTGGGGCTTGAAGCGCTTGGCGTTGCGCGTGGCCGCAAAGGTGAGATCATCGTGGATGAATACAGCCAAACAGGTGTGCCCTCGATCTACGCCATCGGCGATGTGACGGATCGCGTGAACCTGACCCCGGTCGCGATCCGCGAAGGCATGGCCTTTGTCGAGACTGTCTTCAAGGGCAATCCAACGCCGGTGGATCATGAGCTGATCCCGACTGCGATCTTTACCCAACCCGAGATGGGCACCGTCGGCCTCAGCGAAGAAGAGGCCGCGGCGCAAGAGCCGATCGAAGTTTATGCAACCTCGTTCAAGCCGATGCAGAAATCATTTGCGGGTGGTACGCAGCGGGTGTTGATGAAGCTGATCGTGTCTCAGGCGAGCCGCAAGGTACTGGGCTGTCATATCGTGGCGCCCGGCGCGGGGGAGATGATCCAACTGGCCGGGATCGCCGTGAAAATGGGCGCCACCAAGGAAGATTTCGACCGCACGGTTGCGGTTCATCCGGTGATGGCTGAAGAACTGGTGACAATGCGGCAACCTGTGCGCACGGCTTGATTTGCAAGCGCGCGCACACACGTTACAAGGGAACCCGTGATCACACGGTCCAACACAAGGAAATGATACATATGGCGGGCAACAGCGGCGGCCCCTGGGGGGGCGGAGGCTCATCCGGTGGCGGAGGAAATCGGGGTAACAACGGGGACGGGCGCAAGCCCCCCGAGAACGACGGCCCGCAGATCCCCGAGATCGATGAGCTGATGAAAAAGGGCCAAGAGCAGCTGCGCGTCCTGATGGGCGGTCGTGGCGGCGGTGGCCGTGGCACCAATGGTTCGGGCGGCGGCGGTGGTCCGGCGTTTACCAAGGGCACAGTTGCGATTGGTGTCCTGGTGGCCCTGGGCCTATGGGCTGCGGCAAGCTTTTACACCGTCAAGCCCGAAGAACAGTCGGTTGAGCTGTTTCTGGGCGAATTCTCGGCTGTCGGAAATCCGGGTCTGAACTTTGCGCCGTGGCCTTTGGTGACCGCCGAGGTCATCCCGGTTACCCGCGAACAGACCGAAGACATGGGCGGCGCGCGGGGCAGCGACGACGGGCTGATGCTGACCGGCGATGAAAACGTGGTCGATATCGATTACCAGGTCGTCTGGAACATCAATGATCCGGCTAGGTTCCTGTTCAACCTGCGCGATCCGCGTCAAACAATCCAAGCGGTTTCAGAATCAGCTATGCGTGAGATCATCGCGCAAAGCGAGCTGGCACCGATCCTGAACCGGGATCGCGGGATCATCGGTGAACGTCTGAAAGAGCTGATCCAAGCGACCATGGATAGCTACGATTCGGGCGTAAACATTATCCGTGTGAACTTTGACAAAGCCGACCCGCCGCAGGACGTGATCGCTTCTTTCCGCGACGTTCAGGCCGCCGCGCAGGAACGTGATCGTCTGCAAAACGTGGCCGATGCTTATGCGAACCGGGTTCTCGCCGAGGCCCGTGGTGAAGCAGCCCAGATTCTGGAAGAAGCCGAAGGATATCGCGCTCAGCAGATCAACAGCGCGCAAGGTGAGGCCAGCCGCTTTAGCGCGGTTCTCGAGGAATATTCCAAAGCGCCGGATGTGACCCGAAAGCGTCTGTATCTGGAGCGGATGGAGCAGATTTTGGGTGACGTCGACAAGATTATTCTGGACCAGAATTCGGGCGGTCAGGGGCAGGGCGTCGTGCCCTATCTGCCGCTGAATGAGCTGCGTCGTAACTCAGCCGGGGAGGGGAACTGATGCGTAAAACGACATTTATTCTACCGATCGTTTTCATCGCTATCGTCGGTCTCTTGTCCTCGATTTTCATCGTGGACGAACGCGAACGTGCCCTGGTTCTGCAATTTGGCCGGGTCGTTGCGGTCAAGGAAGAGCCCGGTCTTGCCTTCAAAATCCCGTTGATCCAGGAAGTGGTGCGCTATGATGACCGTATCCTGTCAATCGACGTGCAACCGCTGGAAGTTACGCCTCTGGATGATCGCCGTCTGGTGGTTGACGCCTTCGCGCGTTATCGGATTGCCGATCTGAACCAATTCCGCCAAGCGGTTGGTGTTGGCGGCATCCCGGTTGCTGAGAATCGTCTAGACAGCATCCTGCGAGCCGAAACCCGCGAAGTTCTGGGTTCTGTGTCGTCCCGTGACATCCTGAGCTCTGACCGGGCCGCGCTGATGCTGCGTATCCGCAACAGCGCGATTGCCGAGGCACGCGCGCTGGGTGTGACTGTCATCGACGTGCGATTGAAGGCAACCGATCTGCCGCAAGCGAACCTTGAAGCAACGTTTGACCGGATGAAGGCCGAGCGGGAGCGTGAAGCCACCGATGAACGCGCGCGCGGGAACGAAGCAGCGCAGCGGGTTCGTGCGCAGGCCGACCGGACCGTGGTGGAACTGGTGTCGGACGCGCGACGTGAGGCGGAGATTACCCGTGGTGAGGCCGATGCTGAACGGAACGCGATCTTTGCCGAAGCTTATGGTGCCGATCCCGAGTTCTTTGAATTCTACCGCTCGCTGACAGCCTACGAAAATGCCCTGCAGGGCGGAAACAGTTCGCTGGTGTTGAGCCCGGATTCAGAGTTCTTCAACTATCTGGGATCGCCGACAGGGCGGGCTACGCCGGCGGCTCCGGCTTCTGAGTGATGGGAATGGTCCTTCTGGCCTTCGGGCTGGTGCTGATTGTCGAGGGGCTGGCCTATGCGCTGGCCCCTTCGCTTATTGAACGTATGTTGGAGGCGCTGCGGATGTTGCCCGAGCAGGCGCGACGACTGGTCGGGCTGCTCTGCGTAATCAGCGGGTTTATCCTGTTGTGGGGTGCCAATCAGATTGGTTTTTAATGTCCGAGTTTCACTTGCCGGTGATTTCCCCACGATCCCGAGTTGCGGGCGGGGGCAAACTGACTACATTGGTTGCTAAGAAGGGTAACCGGTTGGTGCCCACAGAAGAAGTGTCGACAAGGAGACCCCAAGTGCAGGCGAAAGCGCGCAGTGTGTCCGTCCGGCGGGACGATGTTTTGGTTATGATGCGGCTGATATGGTTGGCCTTTGTGGGGATGTTACTGATTCTTGCGCAATCCGTAGCCGCGCAAGCGCGCAGCGAAAGCTTGGCGCCATTGGCGGAACAGATCAGCCCGGCGGTGGTCAATATCACCACATCCACTCTGATCGAGGGTCAGACCGGTCCACAGGGAATCGTGCCCGAAGGATCGCCGTTCGAAGATTTTTTCCGCGAGTTTCAGGACCGCAACGGCGGAGATGGTGAAAACAGACCGCGCCGCAGCAATGCGCTGGGCTCGGGGTTTGTGATTTCGGAGGATGGCTATATCGTCACCAACAATCACGTCATCGCCGAGGCTGATGAAATTCTGGTAGAGTTTTTCCCCGGCGATGGACAGCCTGCAAAAGATCTTGTTGCCAAGGTGATCGGCAGAGACGAAAAAACTGACATTGCGCTGCTGAAGGTCGAAGCCGAGGGACCACTGAATTACGTGCAGTTCGGCGATAGCGACATTGCCCGCGTGGGGGATTGGGTGATCGCAATGGGTAACCCGCTGGGGCAGGGCTTTTCGGTCTCGGCCGGGATTATCTCTGCCCGGAACCGCGCGCTCAGCGGGTCGTATGACGATTACATCCAAACAGATGCGGCGATCAACAGGGGGAACTCGGGTGGTCCGCTGTTCAACATGAATGGCGAAGTGATCGGCGTGAACACCGCGATTTTGTCTCCGAACGGGGGCTCGATCGGGATCGGCTTTTCGATGGCGTCGAACGTGGTGATCAAGGTCGTCGACCAGCTGCGCGAATTCGGTGAGACCCGTCGCGGTTGGCTGGGTGTGCGCATTCAGGACGTGACCGAGGACATGGCCGAGGCGATGGGGCTGGACAAGCCCGGCGGCGCGCTAATCAGTGATGTGCCGGAAGGACCGGCCGAAGAAGCCGGGCTGCTGGCCGGAGACGTGATCATCAGCTTTGATGGTGTCGAGGTTGAAGACACACGCGGCCTTGTACGGCAGGTCGGTGAGACCACCGTAGGAAAATCCGTACGTGTGGTCGTGCATCGCGACGGTGGTACACAGACCGTGCTGGTGACACTGGGCCGTCGTGAGGATGCCGAACGTGATGAGAATGGTGAAGAGCCGGAAGCCGAGGTTCCGACGGAAGAGGATAAGGATGTACTGGGCCTGACCATTTCTCCGCTAAACGACAGCCAGCGCGAGGAGCTGGGTCTGGATGCTGACGCCGAAGGGCTGGTGGTCACCAATGTCGACGAATCCTCGGAGGCCTTTGAGAAAGGCTTGCGCGCGGGTGATCTGATCACTGAGGCGGGGCAGCAGAAGGTGACGACGATTGCCGATCTTGAGGCGAGGATGGAAGAGGCCCGCGAGGCAGGGCGCAAATCGCTGCTGCTGCTGGTGCGGCGCGGGGGTGAACCTCGGTTCGTGGCCCTGAGCTTGGAACAATAGAGATCCCCTGTTGGACACAAGAAAAAGGTCGGGGTACTCCCCGGCCTTTTTTCGTGAATGATCAAGGCTGGAATCACCTGTGTCTATGTGAGCCGAAAACACTCTGACCGATCGCGGGATCTGCGTCAGTCGTCTCGGCCGGGTTCGTTCGGGTCGCTTGAGAAGAGAGCGATCTTGTTGCCCTGCGGGTCACGAAGATAACCCACATAGAAATTTGGGCCATAAGACGCACGAAAACCCGGTTGACCCTCGTTGGTACCACCGGCCAAAAGCGCGGCGGCGTGAAGGTCGCGGACCTGCTTTTGATTGTGCGCTTCGAATGCAACCATTGAACCATTTCCGGCCGAGGCCGGACAGCCATCAAAGGTTGGTTTGACATAGAAGTCGGGCGAAACCGGAGACTGATCCGGTTCTACAGGTAGTGCAAAGCTCAGACCTTCGAGACCCTCTTCCAGTTCGTATCCGAGGGTTGGCAGGAAGGACGTGTAGAATTGCTTAGCGCGCCCAATGTCATCCGCTCCAACAGTAACGTAGGCAATCATAATTCGCCCTTTCTTCGTGGTGGTCGGGTATACCAACAAGACAGTTTCATTAGCGTACGCTACTGCTCAGGCGCGCTCAAGAAACCGTAATTGGCAGAGTCTCAAGGGTTGATGATGGGGCGATGTCTTGCTGATTGCGCTTGGGATGGAAGCTCATGCAGCGCAAAGGGTGATCGCACGTTCTTGAGTTGTGAAAAAGAGAGAAGCCATATGCCGGGGAAGGCATATGGCTCTTGTACAGGGAGAGGTCGGTGGACAGATATCGGGGATGATAAAACCGACCTCCTACGGTAACAGTGTTGACCTTACGGCAGGCATAATGCCGCGTATGTGAAGCGGATCACATCTATGCCAAAAAATTAAATTAAATCGGATTCAGCCAATTCACGCAGGGCGTCGAAGTCGTGAATCTGCAACCCACCGCGCGAGGGTTGGACCACATTGTCGCGCTTCCACGTCGATATGGTCTTGGATACCGCTTCGCGAGTCGCACCGACGAATTCTGCCAGTTCGCTTTGCGACAGGGTGATACGCTCAGTCGGGCTGTCCTGCTGCCCCGCCAGAAGCAAAAGCTTACGAGCCAGACGGATCGGCATTGGCAGGAACACCTGTTCGTTCAGTTGCGCGCCCATCCGACGCATACGCAATCCGGCCAGCCGGATCAGATCAACCGCAAGGTCGGGATGCTCACGGATTTGCGCCATCATGTCTCTCTGGCGAACCCGCAAGACCTTGGAGGGCTCAGCCGCCATTACCGTAGCGGTACGAGGGCCATTGTCGAACAGTGCAATCTCGCCAAAAACCTCACCCGGGCGCATCAGGCTGAGAGACAGTTTGCGACCGCTCATCGCCAGAAATGAAACTTCAAGCGTACCGCCGAGTATCGCATACAGCGCGTCCCCTTCATCACCCTGTTCGAAAAGCACATCACCCCGGTCCAGCGAAACTTCGGTCGCCTGGGCAGTCAGCATGGCGCGCAATTCTTCAGAGGCTTCGGACAAGAATCCACTATTGGGGAAAGCCATCATGCGGGCGTCGGTCTCCGGGGTTGAGTGGTGCGGGTGGTGCCCTAACCTTCCACAGCTTGGGGTTTAAGCCAAGAAATTTTATCGGGATTAGACGCAATTTGACATGGGACTACTGCTGATCGGGGTCATCCATGTAACCTTGAAGCACATTGAACTGCATCATCAAAAAAGCCATCAGCGCGATGGGGAAACCAAAGGTTTCGATCTTGACCCACAGGTCTGTCGAGAGTGTTCGCCAGACCAGCTCATTGGCGACGGCCAGCACCGTAAAGCAGGCACACAGGCGGCGGGTGAGGATCATCCAGCCTTCGTGGCGCATGGGCAGCATTTCGTCCAGAACGTAAGCCAGGTAGGACTTTCCCTGCAACAGACCGATGCCGAGGATGATGGAAAAGGAGCCATAGACCAGCGTGGTTTTCATCTTGAAGAACCGTTCGTCATTGAACCACGCAGTGAGGCCGCCGAAGAAAATCACCATGAAGGCGGTGAAGATTTGCATCCGGCTGAGCTTGCCCGTGAGATACCACAGGATGCCCATCGCAGCCAACATCAGCGGCACAAAGAGGATCGTGGCAACGATAAAGCCCGAATACTCCGTTCCACCGATCACGAAATTGTCATCACGCAATCGCAGGTAAATGAGGAAAAAGGCCAGCGGGGGCCCAAGTTCCAGCGCCTGTTTCAGAAATGGATTGATATCTTTTTTCTCTGTCATAGGTCCAACCTGCTGCTTACCCGCCCATTTCAACTATTACTGCGCCGAGTGCAATCAATGCCATCAACGCAATGCGTCGGGGGCCGACGGTTTCTTTCAGAAACAGCCAGCCAATCAGGGCGGCAAACACGGTTGAGGTTTCGCGCAGCACTGCGGCTTCTCCAACTTTGTCGAGCCGTGTGGCCAGCATGACTGCGCCGAAGGACAGCGGTGCGACGATGCCGCCGACAACGCCGCGCAGCATCAAGGGGCCAAGTGTCGGGCGATGAACCATGGCGCGGTATCTGAGCGCTGCGTAGATCGGCATGGCTGCCCCGTCGATCATGAAGAACCACGCAAGGAAGGTGAACGGATCGGCAGTGGCACGGATGCCATAGGCGTCATAGGTTGTGTAAAGCGCCACGAAGAGTCCGGTGATAACAGCCAGCACAAGTGCGACGTGCAGCGTATCGCGATTGGTCTCAAGGTAGCGAAGATTATAAGCGGCTAGCCCGAAGATACCTGCCAGCAGGGTGGCGACGCCCAGCCATTGGACAGTTGAGAATGTCTCGCCGAACAGGAGGTAGGCTCCGATGACTGTAAAGAGCGGGCCGGTGCCGCGCACGACCGGATAGACGACTGTGTACGAGCCCTTGGTATAAGCCATCGCCTGCAGGACCTTGTAGCCGATATGAATCACCCAGACGACGCCGAAGATGGGCCACATATAAGGTTCAGGCCATGGGACCACGAAGAGGGCGAAGGGCATGGCCATCAGACAATAACAGGCGTCGATGGCCCCGCGTGACATCCACGGGTCGTGGCGGCCCTTTTGCAGCGCGCCGAAGACCGCGTGCAGGAAGGCCGCCATCAGCGCAAGGCCGAGGGCGAGGTGATGGCCTGCTTCGGTGCCTTCGAGGGAGATTAGCCAGGCGCTCAAATCGGAACTCTTTATTGGGGCGAGAGGCCGGGGGTTTTCCACCCCCGGACCCCCGGAAGGTATTTATAGCCAGACGAAGTTTCGGATCAGGTTTCGAGACCTGTGAGGGCGGCGGCGAATTCTTCCGGATCGAAGGGGGCGAGGTCGTCGATCTGTTCTCCGACGCCGATGGCGTGGATGGGCAGCCCGAACTTGTCGGCGAGCGCGACCAGCACGCCGCCTTTGGCGGTGCCGTCCAGTTTCGTCATCACGAGGCCCGAAACGTCAGCAAGATTGCGGAAGGTTTCGACCTGGCTGAGGGCGTTCTGACCGGTGGTGGCGTCCAGCACCAGCAGCGTGTTGTGCGGCGCGGTATCGTCGACCTTGCGGATCACGCGGACGATTTTGGCCAGTTCCTCCATCAGGTCGGTGCGGTTTTGAAGGCGGCCTGCGGTGTCGATCATCAGCAGGTCGGCACCATCGTTCTGCGCTTTGGTCAAGGCGTCGAAGGCGAGGCTGGCAGGGTCGGATCCTTCTGGCGCGGTGAGAACGGGTACGCCTGCGCGGTCGCCCCAGACTTGCAGTTGTTCGACGGCTGCGGCGCGGAAGGTATCTCCGGCGGCGATGACGACCTTTTTGCCTGCGGCTTTGAACTGACTGGCGAGCTTGCCGATGGTAGTGGTTTTGCCCGAGCCATTCACGCCCACGACCAGCACCACTTGCGGGCGTTTGGGATAGATAGGCATCGGATTGGTCACGGGTTCCATCACGCGCGCGATTTCCTGCGCCAGCAATTGCTTGATTTCCTGGGTCGAAAGTTTGCGGCCATAGCGCCCCTCGGCCATGTTGGCGGTGACGCGCAGTGCGGTGTCGACGCCCATGTCGGAGGCGATCAGAAGCTCTTCGAGCTGTTCCAGCATGTCGTCGTCCAGCGTGCGACGAACAACGGTTTTGGACTCGTTGCGGCTGAACAAGCGGCCCAGCACACCCTTGGATTCGGGGATTTCCGGGGGCGGAGGGGTCGGAGTGGGATCAGCCGGGATCGGCGCGGGGGGCTCGACCGGTTGTGGCTCGGGCGTGGGCTCTGGCACTTCGGGAACCGGTTGCGGTTCGGGCTCTGGTTCGGGGATCACCGGGTCAGGGTTTTGGGTTTCCTCGCCGCCATCCTCGACAATCGCATCCAGCCCCTCTTCGAGGCGCGATGAGGATTTGAACAACTTGTCCTTGAGCTTAGAGAAAAACGCCATTTTTGGTCTCCGCAGGTGTTCCCCTCACCTAATGCGGATTGACGGCAGTTGCAAAGGGTCAGGTGAAGGCGATCAGGAACCCGGCTTGTGCCCCCCAGTAGAGCGGCCAAACCATGAAAGGTGTGAGTTTCCGGGCCGGGTGATTGGCGGGGAGCAGGAACTTTTCCGTCGCCAGGATCAGGTCCGAGGCGATGAAGGCCATCGCAGCGGGTAGGGCCCAGCGTAGTGCGCCAATGTCAGGGAGGGCAAGAACGGCAATACCCATACCGAGGATGATCGGGATATAAGCAAGAACAGGACCTTTGAGGTCTCCGGCGCGGGGGGTGAGCAGGGTGGTCATGATGATGCCCAGCACGATGAGGGACCAGAAGATCGCGGGTTGGTTGAAGATCAGGCCGGGGTCACTGCCGGGGTTAGTCAGGAACAGCGCGATATAGGCCAGGTGCCCTGCGGCGAATGCACCAATGCCGGCCATGAATGTGGCATCGGTCTCGCGCGACAGAAGGGCGTCGCCGATTGCGCAGAGGGTGAGGGCAAGGATCAGCAGCCATGGGGCGGCTCCCAATACCGCGATAACGGCAAGCAAGGCGACCGAAGCTGTTTTCAGCACGCTGCGTAAGGTGCTGGCCGGGCGCGCGGTAAGCGGGAGGTACGCCAGCGCGCAAGCCGCTGCTGTCCAGAAAAGGAGTGTCGTCATGCTTTGTCCCTGAAGTTCCCGCGGTGTTTATTCGCAATGTCGACATGATCGCGGCCATGCATCAAGCCGTGACGTTGAGTTACTTTGCGGATGCTTGCGATGCAGAAAGGTTGAATGGCGCATGGGGGCTGCATCTGACAGGATATGGACATGTTCCGGACTTTCATGATTCTACTGATGCTCGTCGTACGGCCCGTTGCCGCGCAATCGCCTCTGACCGGTGTTGAATTCGATGATTATACGCGCGGCAAAACCTTGTTTTACGGGATCGGCGGGCAAGCCTATGGAGTCGAACGGTATCTTTCCAACCGGCGTGTAATCTGGTCGTTTCTGGATGGGAACTGCATGGAGGGGATCTGGTACGAGCGTGAGGGCCAGATTTGTTTCCTGTACGAGGACCGGCTGGACCCGCAATGCTGGGTGTTCACGCAGTCAGGTGGCGGGCTGATCGCTCAGTTCGAGGGTGATCCGACGGAAACCGAGTTGTACGAGGCCGAGGATATCGGGGAAGAAATGCTCTGCTATGGGCCGGATGTCGGGGTTTGATCAGGTCGTAGCTCGTCATAGCCGATCATGACATGGCATTGATACGCGGGTCGTTCGGTCAGCGCGTCGTAGTAACGGCGGAGATGGGGCAACGTGGCACGTTCGATGTCGATATCGTAATAGCGGTACAGGATGTGGCCCAACTGAATGTCAGCCAACGTAAGTGCATTGCCCGAGAGATATTTGGTTTGGGCAAGCTGCGCGTCTGCGATGGCCAGACTGATCTCAAGCTCGGCGACAGCCTGCCGGATCAAAGTTTCGTCCCGTTGGGCGGCGGGCGTTCGAACCATGCGCCAGAACACCGGAACGGTAAATGCCATGGCGATGTTGAGTTTCGCCCACTCGGCCCATTTGTCGATCTCGGCGCGTTGAACAGGGTCCGAAGGCCAGAAGGCATCATCACCATAGCGCGCACCCAGATAGCGCAGGATTGCGCCGGTTTCCCAAAGTGGGGCGTTGTTGCCATCCTGCAGGACGGGGATGGTTCGGTTTGGGTTCAGAGCCTGAAAATCTGCGCTGTCCAGACCGCCGAACCGGTGACCCAGATCGTGGCGTTGGTATTCAAGCTCAAGCTCACCCACGCACCACATAAGGGCTTGCACATTGGATGATGTTTTGCGGCCCCAAATCGTCAGCATCGGTCAGAACAACGATCCTTGATCAGGTGGTGCTTGTTTGGTTTTTTTGGATGGTGCTTTGCCCTGCGCTCCGGTTAGTAGTCGGCCATCGGCAAACTCAATCTCAAGAGCCGTATGACCGGAGGCTTGGGATTTGGTTGTGATGACTTCTCCCTCGGCGCGGACGACGGTGTAACCGCGCCCAAGGGTTGCTTTGTAGCTAAGTGTTTCGCGCAGGCGGTCCGTGGCCTCGATCTGCTGATGCAGGCGGTCCAGCCTTGTTGTTTGCGCGACGTTCAGGCGTTCGGTCAGGCGGTTCAGGGACTCGCGGCGTGTTTCCAACTCGCGCTGGATCGGGCGCAGAGACAGGCGCGAGGACAGGTTGCGCCAGCGGTCGCGGCGGGTTTCGACAAGGCTGCGCAGGGTCGAGGGGCGCAGGCGGGCCGCGCTGTCCAGCAATTTCACGCGGCGATTCTGGACGCCCCGGATCAGCGCGTTGGGCAGGCGTTCAGAGATTTGATCGAGCCTCTGACGCGGGTTCTCTAGCAATGTATCGGGGCGTGGCAGGGCGCGGGTCAAATCACGCAGGCGCTGGCTGCGGCGCTCAACGGCATCGGTGGCGGCACGGGACAGGCGAGCGCCTTGCTCTGCGGTCCACGCCAACAGTTCCATACGAACAGGCACAGCGAGCTCGGCAGCGGCAGTTGGAGTAGGCGCGCGGCGGTCCGAAACATAGTCAATCAGAGTGGTGTCGGTCTCGTGCCCCACTGCCGAGATCAGCGGGATTTGCGAACCTGCCGCCGCGCGGGCGACGCTTTCTTCGTTGAAGCCCCACAGATCTTCGATCGAGCCACCTCCGCGCGCGACGATGATCAGGTCAGGGCGCGGCAGTGCACCGCCAGAAGTAAACTGGTTGAATCCTTCGATGGCGCGGCTGACCTCGGGGGCGCAGTTCGCGCCCTGAACTGCGACGGGCCAGATCAGCACTTTGCGCGGGAAGCGGTCCCGCAACCGGTGCAGAATGTCCCGGATGACGGCGCCAGAAGGCGAAGTCACAACTCCGATAATCTGCGGCAAGTAGGGTAGTGGTTTCTTGCGTTCCTGTGCAAACAGACCTTCGGATTCAAGCTGTTTCTTGCGCTTCTCCAGCAACGCCATCAGCGCGCCTTGTCCGGCGACGGCAACCTCATCAACGTTCAGATTGTATTTTGATTGTGCGCCAAAGGCGGTGAGGCGACCGGTTACCACAACCTCAAGACCTTCTTCGGGGACTACCGAGAGGCCTGAAACCTGACCCTTCCACGTGGTGCAGGCCAATACGTTTCGATCATCCTTGATGTCGTAATACAGATGACCCGAGCGCGCCTTGAACACCCGCCCGACCTCACCGCGCACACGGATTCGGCCGAAACTGCCTTCCAGCGTGCGCTTCACCTCACCCGAGATGTCCGAGACGGTGTATTCGGGTGTATTTTGGCCGGGGATCGGGTCGTCGAGCAGGTCGGACATTTCAGCGCCTTGTGTCAAATGTCTGCGCAGCTTAGAACGCCGCGAAGGCGAGGCCAAGCAGATCGGAGCGTTTCATGAATATCCTCATTCTCGGCAGCGGAGGGCGCGAGCACAGCCTGGCCTGGGCAGTGATGCAGAACCCCAAATGTGATCGGCTGATCGTGGCACCGGGGAATGCCGGGATCGCACAGATTGCAGAGTGCGCGGCGCTGGATATCGAGAATGGCGGCGCAGTGGTCAGCTTTGCCGAGGAAAACGCGATTGATTTCGTGATCGTTGGCCCCGAGGCGCCTTTGGCGGCTGGAGTCGCAGATCGGTTGCGCGAAGCGGGCGTTCTTGTCTTTGGTCCGTCCGCAGAAGCGGCGCAGCTGGAGGCGTCAAAAAGCTTTACCAAAGAAATCTGTGACGCATCTGGTGCGCCGACGGCGGGTTATGCCCGGTTCACGGAAGCCGAACCTGCCAGGGATTACATCCGAGCGCAGGGGGCTCCGATCGTGGTCAAGGCCGATGGGTTGGCAGCCGGTAAGGGCGTGATCGTTGCGATGGATGAGCAAACGGCTCTGGATGCGATTGACGATATGTTCGGCGGTGCCTTTGGCGGCGCGGGGGCTGAGGTTGTGATCGAGGAGTTCATGGAAGGTGAAGAGGCCTCGCTGTTCGTGCTTTGTGACGGTGAGGATATTCTGTCGATCGGCACCGCTCAGGACCACAAGCGCGTGGGCGAGGGCGATACCGGTCTGAACACCGGTGGCATGGGGGCCTATTCCCCGGCTCCAGTGCTGAGCGCCGATGTTGAGGCCCGCGCGATGGACCAGATCGTGCGTCCGACCGTGGTCGAAATGAAGCGGCGCGGGACTCCATTTCAGGGAGTGCTGTATGCTGGGTTGATGATCAAGGATGGTCAGCCAAGGCTGGTAGAGTACAACGTGCGCTTCGGTGATCCGGAATGTCAGGTGTTGATGATGCGGTTGGGAGCGCAGGCCATGGACCTGATGCACGCCACGGCAGAGGGACGACTGGGCGAGACACGCGTGAATTGGGCTGATGACCACGCGATTACGGTTGTTATGGCTGCGAAAGGTTATCCGGGCTCCTATGAAAAAGGAAGCGATATCAAGGGTCTGAGTGATTTGCCCGAGGATAGCAGCAATATGGTGTTCCATGCGGGGACAAAATCGGCTGAGGGGCAGATACAGGCCTCGGGCGGTCGGGTTCTTAATGTGACCGCGCGGGGGGACACGTTGCAGGAGGCACGCGGCCGGGCGTATGCGATGGTCGAAGGGGTTGATTGGCCCGAGGGTTTCTATCGTCGTGATATCGGATGGCGCGCGCTGTAATCCGGCGGCCGGGCAGTGCCCGTCTCGATTGTTTGGGGCAAGGGGCTTTGCCCCCTCGGCCTTCGGCCTCACCCCCAAGAGTATTTTCAGCCAGATGAAGAGCGGATCAGCATTCTGATGCTGCGGTGAGATCCTCGCGGCTGTGGAGCGGTCCGAGGTCTTTCTGCTGCCAGCCCTTGTTGTAGGTGATGCTGATGATCCGGGACCAATCAGCACTGGCGAGAATGAGTTCGGGGGTGGAATTGCACAGGCGCAGACCGCCAGAGATGAAATCCTCTCCGATCCGGTGATTGGTCAGGCCGGGTAGCGTGGCGATTTCGGTCAGAGAGGTGTTCTGGTAGCGCCAAATACGCAGCGTCTTGGCGAGGTGCGGGCGGTCGACATAGGCAATTTCGACATGGCCGTCACCATCAAGATCGGCGGCGCCGATAGGCGCGAGCCAGCGAAAGCGTGTGCCGATATGCGGCGTGGCGGCTATTTTGTGGCCTTTGGCGTTGTAGATGGCGAGTTGGGCGCCAGCGTGTTGGTGCGACTCTACCACGATGATCTCGGGCACCCCATCCTGATCCACGTCCATCAAACGGGGTGCGAGATCTTCGAATACGCGGTCTTGGGGCAACCGGATTGTGACGGAAAAACGATCCGAGGCCGCCTGCGATGTTTTGTTCATGGTGCGCGCTTTGAGGTTGATCTCAAGCGCCCCGAATTCGATTGCATCGCCCAGAACGCCATGTGCATAGCGCGTCGTCGGTTCGATGAAACGGGCGGAAACAACGGTGTCGTCGCTGAGTGCGGGCGATATCCCCGACAACTACGCGCACAACATTAGAACTGCGCCGCGTGTCAGGTTTTGCCACTGGCGAACCGGTGGACGCGGCGCATGGGGATGCATCAGATCTGTTTTTCGGGCATCTGCACAACCAGACCGTCAAGGTCGTCTGTGATCTTGATCTGGCAGGTCAGGCGCGAGCGGGCCGGGTCGGGCTCAAAGGCGAAGTCCAGCATATCTTCTTCCATGTCATCCTTGGCGGGGATTTTCTCAACCCAGTCGGGATGGATATAGACATGGCAAGTGGAGCAGGCGCAGGCACCGCCGCAATCGGCCTCGATGCCGGGAATGTTGTTGTCACGGGCCCCTTCCATGACAGTCAGTCCATTGGCGACCTCGACTGTATGTTCGGTACCGCCATGCTCGACATAGGTGATCTTTGCCATTGCGTGCGTCTTCCTTTTGCGATTGTCGCATTCTTCCTTAGTGAAGGGAGTTGGGTGTTTCCAGTCTCATTTGCGACTCAACGCATACTGCATAGACTTTCCTGGCGTGAATTCCTTTTTTGTTCTCCTTGCATCTGCACTCGCGAACTTGGGCGTTATGAATTTTCGTCTCTCTTGCGATGGATCTGTTCCAGTGCGGCGTTAACTTTAAGGAGAATCATAGCCTTGCCGATCGCTTGAGTCGCGAGGTCAGGTCGGCCATCGAAACCTGCTCTCCAACCCGAAGGTACCGGGGTTTCCGAGCGACCAACCTCACCCGCTTTGACATACAAAAGCTCGGACGTGTCACGCAGCGCGGCATGGTTTCCTATTTGCTCGACGCTGAAGCCCTGAGCTTTCAGAAACGCGATCTGGCCATTGCTCTCATAATAGTCGGAGACGTGCTGAACGGTAACACCGGTATTCGCGAACTCAAGGTTCATTGCAGTGGCGGCACGGGATTGAGCTGCTTGATTTCCTCCGCTGTCGCCGATCAGCAGAATTTCATCGAACCCGTGAGAGGCCAGGCTTCGGATCGTTGCCTCGAGCAACTGTTGAAAGACAGGATCGGGCAATGAAATCGTTCCCGGCCAGAGCATGTGACCTGTGGGGTTGGGAGCTGCTTCGCCCTCGGGTACATATCGGATCACCGGTGCGATCAGTGTATTCCCCAGTTTTTTGGCAATTTCCCGACTTGTATGTTCGACAACGACATTGTGTTTTCCCAATGTAACATGAGGGCCATTCTGTTCGGTTCCGCCGGTCGGTATGATGACCGTTTTATAGCCGCCTTCAAGCGCTGCATGCACCTCGGGCCAAGTCATACGTTCCAGAAACAGCTTGTTGGCCCAACTGGGTCCGCGCTGGGTCCACATCAAGCCGGCGGCGGTGAGCGCGATACCGACAATGCAGACGGCCCAAATCCATCTGCTCAAACCCGGCTGGAGCATGTTCAATCCCTTTTCGAATGATGGCCCTACCCAAAGGAGGGGCAAAACAGAGCCGGAGTAGCTATCGATTGAACAAAACGCCTTGCGATTTCTGGTCCCGATGATCTCCACGCAACTCGGCGTATAAAGCTCGACCTGCCTGAACGCCGGGGCGGGCGCTCATCATGTCTATCCACCGGGCGAAATGGGGTTTGTCCTCCAACACCTGCTGTTGCCCTTCCCACAGGCTGGCCCAGCCCCAGATTGACATGTCAGCGATGGAATAGAAATCGCCCGCGACGTATTCGTTCTTGGCCAACCTCCGATCGAGGACGCCGTATAGGCGCCCGACCTCAGAGCGGTAGCGATCTTTTGGATAGGGCAGGTCCTGTGGCGGGTCTAGTTGGGGGGCGTATTTCAGGAAGTGATGTGCCTGTCCAGCCATGGGGCCAACGCCGCCCATTTGCCACATCAGCCACTCTTCGACTGCGATCCGGTCACGCTCGGATTTGCCGTAGAAGCGCCCGGTCTTGCGGGCAAGGTACATCAGGATTGCACCGCTTTCAAAAACCGATACCGGTGCGCCGTCCGGGCCGTTTGGATCAACGATGGCAGGCACCCGGTTATTAGGAGATATCTTCAGAAATTCAGGGTCGAACTGGTCGCCCTTGCCGATATTGATCAGGTGGGTCTTGTAGGGCAGGCCCATCTCTTCCAAAGCGATGGACACTTTCCAGCCGTTGGGTGTGGGCCAGAAATACAGCTCAATCATGGTACCTCCTCAGCTTGGCAGCGATCATGAGAGTTTCGGCGCGTTCGGCAAGGGGGCGCGCAGGTCTGTTACGAAAGCGTGACTTTGGGCGTGTCGGGCTTGACGTGTTCCGGGCCTGGGCGTAAAGGCAACCCCATAAAGTGGCGATTTGTTACCGGATTGCGGGCCACGTTAAACAACACCGCTAAAAGGTCAGGATGAAAGACCCCTTTCGCTTGGCCGCGTCTGGGGTTTTTTGTTTGCCTCCTGCCGGGGGCTGAAAGGATTGACATGAGCGAGAGCTGGAACAAACGCACCCAAGCTGTCCATGGCGGCATCCGTCGCAGCCAGTACAACGAAGTCAGTGAGGCGATCTTTCTGACCCAGGGTTTTGTCTATGACAACGCCGAGCAGGCCGAGGCGCGGTTCATCGAAAGTGGCCCGGATGAGTTCATCTATGCCCGGTATGGGAACCCGACCGTCTCGATGTTTGAGCAGCGTATTGCCGCGCTGGAAGGGGGCGAAGACGCGTTTGCGGCCGCCTCAGGCATGGCGGCTGTCAATGGTGCGCTAAGCTCGATGCTGAAGGCGGGTGATCATGTGGTCTCGGCCAAGGCGCTGTTCGGATCGTGTTTGTATATCCTTGAGAACATCCTGTGCCGTTATGGCGTTGAAGTGACCTTTGTGGATGGCACCGATCTTGCAGCGTGGGAGGCCGCAATCCGGCCGGACACCAAGGCAGTGTTCTTCGAATCCATGTCGAACCCGACGCTTGAGGTGATCGATATCGCTGCCGTGTCGAAACTGGCCCATGCGGTGGATGCGGTTGTGATCGTGGACAATGTGTTCTCGACTCCAGTGTTCTCGCGCGCGATCGAACAGGGCGCGGATGTGGTCGTTTATTCAGCGACCAAGCATATCGACGGGCAGGGGCGTGCACTGGGTGGGGTGATCATCGGCACCAAGGACTTCATTCGTGGCACGGTTGAGCCGTATATGAAGCATACCGGCGGCGCGCTGAGCCCGTTCAGCGCCTGGATCATGGTCAAGGGGCTTGAGACCATGGCGCTGCGCGTCAACGCACAGACCGAGACCGCACAGAAGATCGCGGAAGCCCTGGAAAATCATCCGGCGCTAGAGCGGATGTTGTATCCCGGCCTGAAAACCCATGCTCAAAATGCCCTGGTGCAATCTCAGCTGGGCGGTAAGGGTGGCACGGTTCTGTCACTGGATATCAAGGGCGGCAAGGCGGGGGCGTTTGCGTTCCTGAATGCGCTGACAATCCCCGTGATCTCGAACAATCTGGGTGATGCCAAGTCGATTGCGACGCACCCGGCCACAACCACGCATCAACGCCTGAGCGATGAACAGCGCGACGCGTTGGGCATCACTCCGGGTCTGATACGCCTGTCGCTGGGGCTTGAGGATGCGGACGACCTGCTAGCCGATCTGAAACAGGCGCTGGCGGCATCACAGGGCTAGTTCAGCCATAACAAGTTTTGGTCAGGCGGCGCTGATCCGCCTGATCGCGGCGCTTTTGGTTGAAAAGTGACGGTTTTCCGCCTCTGATTTCAACTCGAGATGCTATTGCGCGTGTACCGTTCCGGACTGGTTAATTAGACCTCGGTCGTATATAAAGGACGACCTAGCAAGGGGCCCGTGCCAATGAACATTCATCCGCGCGACATTGACGAAACACCCGATGGCGATCAGGCTGCTGCTGCCCTGAACGTTCTGCGCGAGTGGGCGAAAACGGCCTCGGCTGCCGAGATTAACCAGCTTGACCCGGCTGTGGCCCAGCTCGTGCCAGGTCTGATGCCGTCGAACTATCCGGCGCTGTCGCGCGTATATCCCGAAGGATTTGAGGTCGACGAAGCCTACAAGTCGACTTTGCCCGATCTGCAAAATGGCCCGTCCAGCTTGATCCGAGGGGCGAAACAGCAGATTCAGCATGTAGGCATTTCGAATTTCCGCCTGCCGATCAGGTTTCATCGCAAGAAGGGCGATGACCTGACGCTGGAAACTTCGGTGACCGGTTCGGTCAGTCTAGAGGCCGAGAAAAAGGGCATCAACATGTCCCGGATCATGCGGTCCTTTTACAAACATGCCGAGCGCACGTTCAGCTTCGAAGTGATGGAAGCCGCGCTTGACGACTATATGACTGATCTTGACAGCTTTGACGCGCGGATTCAGATGCGGTTTTCCTATCCGGATCGGATCGAAAGTCTGCGTTCAGGCCTGCACGGGTATCAGTATTACGACATCGCACTGGAACTGGTCGAGCGGGGCGGAGAGCGTCTGAAGATTATGCATCTGGACTATGTGTATTCGTCGACCTGCCCGTGTTCTTTGGAGCTGAGCGAACATGCAAGATCGATGCGCGGGCAACTTGCGACACCGCACTCGCAGCGCTCGGTCGCGCGGATTTCCGTGGTGGTGGATTGCAACGCGGATTGCCTGTGGTTCGAGGACATGATCGCGCTGTGCCGCCGCGCGGTGCCGACCGAGACGCAGGTGATGGTCAAGCGCGAGGATGAACAGGCCTTTGCCGAGTTGAATGCCGCCAATCCAATCTTTGTCGAGGATGCAGCGCGTCTGTTCTGTGCCGAGTTGCAGGCCGATCATCATGTTGGCGACTTCCGCGTGATCGCGAGCCATCAGGAAAGCTTGCACAGCCATGACGCGGTATCGATTCTAACCGAAGGTCCGACGTTCGAATCCGCCAGCCTGGACCCACGTTTGTTTACAACACTGTTCCATGTGGGCTGATTGAGCCTGCGGAAGCTGTTGGAAAAACAATCAAAAATCCCGCATGGGCGCTTTTTTGCCGCATTGCAGCAGGAAATGCTGCATCTGCGCTGTAAATTGCGATAGTCTGCCCCTGAATGCAGCTGCTGCGCATCCGATAATTCCGGGGGGCGCCGCCTGAAAGGAAGTCGGGACGTGCAACGCCTTGCACCGCGAACCTGCAAATCCGCCCAGACGATTGGGGCGGGCAGGGTCCTTTACCCGATTTCCGGCTGCATCAGTTTTATCAGGAGAGACATGCAATGAATCCGATTTCCCAACCACTTGAGTTTCAGGCTGCAGCCATCCGTATCGCCGGTTATGCAGTGGTCAGCCAGATGGAGATCATGCAGATCATGACCCGTGCCGCGTTCGAATTGCCGATGGCGCAGCTGCAGGGGGTGACCATGACCCAGGCACCAGCGCCCGCCGCCCGCAAGGCGGCCCCGGTAAAACCCGCTGTCCGGAAGCGCGCAAAACCGGCGGCCAAGCCCAAAGCGGCCGCCCCGCAACCCAAAGCGGCCCCAGAGGTGAAACCTGTTGCAGCCAAGCCCGCGCCCAAGGCGGAGCCGGCTAATGCGGGTATTGCTTTTAAATCAGTTGCCGCGAACAAGGCGAAGCCTGCAGTGGGCAAACCAGAAGCGGCGTCCGCTGCCAAGCCCGTCGCAAAAGCTGCAGAAACTGCCACGGCCAAGCCTGCGATGGCAAAGGTAACCCCGCCCAAGACAGAGGCTGTAAAAGTGGTTTCGGCAAAACCTGCTCCGGCAAAGGCTTCTGCGCCAAAACCGGTTGCTGCCAAACCGGTTGCTGCCAAAGCGGTCCCGATCAAGCCTGCGCCGCAAACGGCTGCCTCAACTGCAGCCGCCGGACAAACCAAACCTGCAACGCGGCGTGCCAGAGCGCCTGCCAAACCGCCAGCGATGCCCACGACCGGAACAAAATCCGACACCTAACCCGGATCATCGGCTTGACACCGTAGTGCTGGCGCGCCAACGCTGCCCGTCATGATGGATCTTCGCCCGGTTGGATATGTAATTGGTCTGCTGGTCGCCATTCTTGGGGCGACCATGCTGCTGCCGATGCTTGCCGACTTGATCGAAGGCCGGGGCGAATGGCACGTTTTCTTTGAGAGCGCGGTCATCACTCTTTTGACGGGCAGTGTTCTTGCGATGAGTTGCTCGAACGGAGTGGGTGAAGGGCTGACCATCCGTCAGACCTTTTTGTTGACCTCGGGCGTCTGGGTGGCGCTGCCGATCTTCGGTGCCATCCCGTTCCTGTTAGGCGAGACGGAGTTGCGCTTTGTCGACGCCTACTTTGAGGCGATGTCGGGCCTGACGACCACCGGGTCGACGGTGATTTCCGGCCTCGATGAGTTGCCTCAGGGCCTGCTTTTATGGCGCGGTGTCCTGCAATGGCTGGGCGGCATCGGTATCATCGTCGTCGCCATGGTCTTCCTGCCTGAGCTGCGTGTCGGAGGGATGCAGATCTTCCGCTCGGAAGGGTTTGAGACCATGGGGAAAATCCTGCCGCGCGCGCAGGAGATTGCCGGGCAGATATCGCTTATCTACGTGTTTCTCACGGTGGTATGTGCGTTGGTCTATGCCGGTTTCGGCATGAGCTTTTTCGACGCGATCGTTCATTCCATGACCACGATCGCAACTGGTGGGTTTTCGAACTACGACAGCTCATTTGCACGCTTCTCGGGACCTATGGAATACGCTTCGGCGGTGTTCATGATCCTCGCCGCGCTGCCATTTGTACGTTATGTGCAGCTGGCAAATGGCCACACAAGCTCGTTGTGGCAAGACAGCCAAATCCGGGCGTTTCTGGCCACCATCATTGTTCTGGTCCTGGTCATGTCGGTGTTTCTGACGTCGGTTTTCCCGCACCATTGGGAACAGGCCTTTCGCGAGTCGCTGTTCAACATCACATCAATCATTTCGGGCACTGGCTATGCCAGTGTCGATTACATGGGATGGGGCAGCTTTCCCATCATGCTGTTCTTTCTGATCGGCCTGATCGGAGGTTGCGCCGGTTCGACCGCTTGTTCGATAAAGGTGTTCCGTTATCAGTTGCTGTTCGCCTCGATCAAAACGCAGATCCGTCGCATTCGGTCCCCACATGGGGTGTTCATGCCACGCTATGACGGGCGGCCCATCAGTCGGGATGTTCTGACCTCGGTCATGAGTTTCTTCATGTTCTTCGTGCTCTCAATGGGGGTACTGTCATGGGCGCTGGCCTTGACCGGATTGGATTTCATAACGTCCGTGTCAGGCGCCGCGACCGCGCTGGCCAATGTGGGGCCAGGGCTGGGTGATCAGATCGGGCCTGCGGGCAACTTCGGCGCGCTAAATGACGGCGCCAAGTGGCTGCTGACCATTGGGATGCTGGTCGGCCGGCTTGAACTGCTTGCCGTCTACGCAATCTTTACCGTTCAATTCTGGAGAGGCTGATGAAACGACCCCTTGGGGCGCAAATCTCGCACATGCTGAGGGATCGCGGCGTCGATGTGATCTTTGGTATTCCGGGTGTTCATAATCAGGAAATGTATCGCGGCATCGAAGAGGCGGGGATCACGCATGTACTGGCCCGGCATGAACAGGGGGCCGGGTTCATGGCCGACGGCTATGCGCGCGCTTCGGGCAAGCCGGGGGTGGCCTATGTGATCACCGGGCCGGGGTTGTGCAATATCATGACACCGATGGGGCAGGCCTATTCGGATTCGGTGCCGATGCTCGTGCTGTCATCATGCCTGGATGACACGCAGACGCGGCGGGGGCAGTTGCACCAGATGAAGGATCAGCGCGCGGCGGCCGAGACAGTGGCCGACTGGTCCTGTCAGGCAAGTGATGCGCAGGCGGCTTACGGTCTGATCGAACGCGCCTTTGAAGAGTTTGCGCTGTCGCGCCCGCGGCCAAAACACATTCAGGTCCCTATTGCGCAGTTGGAAACCGAGGCAGAACCCGCGCCATTTCCGAACCAAGCTGCCTTGCGCAACAAATCGCTACCGCCGGATGTGGCACCGGTTCTGTCACTGCTCAATATCGCGCGGCGGCCGTTGTTTATCCTCGGTGGCGGGTGCCGGTCAAACTTATGGCGCCAGATCCTTACCCAACTGGGCGCGGCTTGTTTCACGACCTCGGCCGGGCGGGGGCTTGTCGGGGTCGGCTATCCGCTGGACTTCGGATCGATGCTGACCCGTCCGGGCAGCGCCGAGGTGATTGCCTCGGCCGATCTGGTGGTGGTTGTGGGCGCGGAACTGGGTGAAGTTGATATGTGGCGGCATGATCTGGGCCATTCCGCCCAGCTTGTGCGCATCGATCTGGACCCCGAGGTGCTGTCGGATCGCCAGAGGGCGACGGTCAAGTTGCAGGCGGATGGTGAGAGTTTTGCTCAGGCCCTGTGGCATGTTGCCGAAGAGATCAAACCGGCAACCGGTTGGTCCAAAGATGAAGTGTGTGCCGCGCGTACGCGCTGGCGGGCCGAAGTGGATGCGGTGCGCCCCGGTATTGTTCCGGTGGCCGATGCGCTAAGGCAGGCGATGCCCGCCGAGACGATGATCTACTCGGACATGACGCAATTCGCCTATGTCTCGAAAGAGGTCTGGGACATGCATTACCCCTATCACTGGCACCACCCGACCGGATTTGGCACCTTGGGTTATGCCCTGCCTGCTGGGATCGGTGGAGCGATCGCGCGGCGCGGCAAGCCCACGGCGGTGATCGCAGGCGATTACGGGTTTCAATATACCATGCAAGAGCTTGCGGTCGCGGTGGAACTTGGCGTGTCGCTGCCCGTAATCCTGTGGGACAACGGCAAGCTGAAAGAGATCGAGGACAGCATGGTACGCGGACAGATCGCGCCCAACGCTGTAACCGCGCGCAACCCGGATTTTTGCAAACTGGCCGAGGCGTTCGGGGCCCTGTCGACCCAACCGGGTACCCTGGCTGAGATGCACGATGCCGTGCGTATGGCGTTCAAGGCCAACGGGCCAACGCTGATCCGGGTCACGCCGGATATTCTGTAAGGTCATGGAAAAAGGCGCCACACCTGTGTGTAGCGCCTTTTCGTTGATCCCGGTGATTTAGTCCCAGCAGTGAACCAGAACCGTCATCCCGTTGGCCCGGCGGCTCAGCTCATTTGGAGAGATTTGGGCCGAGGCCTGTGCTGGCTGACCCGAGACGCCTGCCTTGGTTAGAACTTCGGTCAGGCGTTCGACATTGGCGGCGAGGCTGACCGAACCGGGCAGGGCGCGCCCGTCAGACGGGGCGGGTAGCAACATGCCGATCACACTGCCGCTGTCATCAAAGACCGGCCCACCCGCGTCTCCGGGTTGTGCTGCCAGTGCGAGGCGTTTGACGCCATCTTCGCCGTTCAGGCCGCGAATGTCGGCGATCTCGCCAAAGGTCAGAGTGGGGGCACCCAGTGCGCCTTCATAGGAAAAGCCTGACACGGCGACCTGAGACTGTATGCGCGGTTGGTCGGTGTTGAATTCAGCGACGCTGATCGGAACCAGGGTTTGGCTGGGGCGCAGAACGGCAACACCGAGGGCGGCATCCTGCCATGCCACCTGAACTTCCTGATCGTTGTCCAGTGTGATGCGCGTACAGCTGTCGGCGGCTTCGGCCACCGTCAGGACGGCTCCACTGGCATCGGCAAAGAAGCCCGACCGCGACAGGCGCGGTTTGCGGATTTGCAGACCAGACATAAGATCAATGCGCTGTTCGGCGTCCGCTCCGGCACCAGCATCCAGCACAGCATCGGTGGTGGTAAAGCTGACCCGCATCGCAGCGAGAACGCGCGCGCGGCGGGCGTCGTCGCCTTCGGGCCAGACCAGCGTGAAGCCTTTGATCTGACCATCCTTCAGCGCAGCTTGCGTGAACGAGACAATCCCGTTGCCACGCCCTTCAATGGTGAAGCTGTTGCCACGCAGGTCGCGCTCGCCCTCAAGTGGGATGATCTCAAGCGATTGCATCACCTGATAGAGCGCGCGCAGGGTGGCGGGCGAGCCCTCTTGAGAGATCAACAGCGCCTTGGCGTCCAGATCGGAGGTGGGTTTGAAATGGGCAAAAGGGGCCTCATAACGGTCAAGGCCCAACACCCCTAGCGGCATGTCCAGTGTGATTCCGGCCTGCGGGTCGGAATACCGTACCATCCCGACGCTGATCAACGGGGCGTTATAGTCATCCAGTAGGGTTTTGCGCTGCAGCGTGGTCAGAACGCCGGTCGCCTCGAACCCGTTAAAGCGCTGCCAATCGCCCATCGATCGGCGGGTGCCCTGGCCGAATGCGCCGTCGATGGTTGAATCGTAAAACCCGGCCGCCTGCAGCGCGGTTTGCAGATCCTTGCGTTCTTGCGCGGTCAGCAGGCGTTCGCCCTGCAATGCCTGTGCCCGGCTTTCGTCCGAGGCCTGTGGGGTCAAGCCGGCTTGTGGTTGTTCCTGTTGCGGCTCTGGCTGGACGGGCGCATTGATCACACCCCGGTCGAGGATATTGGCACCAACAGGCCAGAACTGCTGCCCCAGAGCGTTGGAGAAGGCGATAAAGCTGTCCGATGGAATCTGACGCTCGGCTCTGTAGACGCGCAAGACCTGCTCGGCGTCATCGCGCAAGTATGGCCCGATAACAATGGCATACCAGCCGGAGTTCAGGCGAAACCCGTTCACGTCGGGCAAGGCATTGGCGTAGGCCTGCGCGCGCTCTTGGGCCTCGCGTAGCGAGGGTTGTGCCTCGATCTGAACCCAGACGCCAGCGTCCTGCTGGGCAAAGGCGGCGCGCAGGCCAAAGAGGAAGAAGAATGTAATAACTGTAAATACGCGTGTCATTGTCTGCCCGTGTTATGCAGTGTTTTCACTTTCGCGCAGATTACGCGGAATTGCCGCATGATTGCCATGCCCGGATTACGGGGAATTCTGGGTGTGGCTGCTCAGCGACAGACTGTTCCCATTGGCCCGTTGACGCCCCTTGGTGGCTTGCATAGGAAGGGCCGAACCCACCGGAACCCGCCCAAAGGGATTGATATGACCGAACCCAACAACGCACCACGTTCGTTTCAGGAGATCATCCTGCGGCTTCAGACCTATTGGGCCTCAAAAGGCTGCGCGATCCTGCAGCCCTATGACATGGAAGTCGGGGCGGGGACGTTCCACCCGGCGACTACGCTGCGCGCCTTGGGGTCCAAGGCCTGGGCAGCGGCTTATGTTCAGCCATCGCGCCGCCCAACGGACGGGCGGTATGGTGAAAACCCGAACCGGTTACAGCACTACTATCAGTACCAAGTTCTGATCAAACCAAGCCCGCCGAACTTGCAAGAGCTGTATCTTGGCTCGCTCGAGGCTATCGGTGTCGACATGAACCTGCACGACATCCGGTTCGTTGAGGATGACTGGGAAAGCCCAACGCTTGGCGCATGGGGTCTGGGCTGGGAGGTCTGGTGTGACGGCATGGAAGTCAGCCAGTTCACCTATTTCCAACAGGTCGGGGGCCATGATTGTTCGCCGGTGTCAGGTGAGCTGACATACGGGTTGGAGCGGCTGGCCATGTATGTGCTGGGCATCGATCATGTGATGGATATGCCGTTCAATGATCCGCAGTCACCCAGTCCGATGACCTATGGCGATATCTTCAAGCAAACCGAAGAAGAATACGCCCGCTGGAACTTTGACGTGGCCAATACCGAAGTTCTGTTGCGCCATTTTGAAGAGGCCGAAGTTGAATGTGCCAACATTCTGGCACAGGACCATGACGACCCGAAAACCGGCAAACGCATTGTTATGGCGCATCCCGCCTATGATCAGTGCATCAAGGCCAGCCATATCTTCAACCTGCTGGACGCGCGTGGGGTGATCTCGGTCACCGAACGGCAGGCCTATATCGGACGTGTCCGTGCTCTGGCCAAGCAATGCGCCGATGCGTTCATGCAGACCGAGGCCGCCGGGTTCGAGGTTTGATGGCGCGCTCAGGCCAGTCCTGGCAACAATGCCTTAAGGCCGTCCGCGATCATGCTGATGGCAATGGCCGCAAGGATCATGCCCATGAAGCGACTCATGATCACGCGAGCGTTGTCGGAAAGCCGTTTGGCCAAGGCGGACGCGTTCCAGAAAGTGATCAACAACAGGCTTACGACGAACAGAAAAACCCCGGCGTAGACAATGGCTTCGACCGGAGTTTTAATGTGATGAGCGTAGAGGATCAACGTTGTGATCGTTCCCGGGCCGACCAGAATAGGAAAGGCCAACGGATAAAACGCCACCGTCTCGGGCGCCGGGTAGGATTTCTTTTCTCCGTCGGTCCCATGGTGCGAGCTGCTTTCGTTTCCGTTCAGCATGTTCAGACCAATCATCAAAACGACCAATCCACCGGCGACACGCAGATCATCGACACTGATACCAAACAACCCAAGCGCTTGGCTGCCGATCGCGGCGAACGCGCTACCCAGGATCACACAATACAGCGCGGTCTTCACAGCAACCTTGCGCTGATCAGAGGTGGGCAGGTCTTGCGTAACGCTCAGAAACACAGGCAAGTTTGTGATTGGATTCATAATCGCAAACAACGCGCCGAAGAATCCGACGGCAAGGGTGGTTTCCATTTTGCTAGCCTCATGTTTGCCTGTGCTGGTTTGGAAACTGTCTTATATTCTGCAAACATGAAAGAGGCGTCGTAAAAGATGACCGGAAAACTGTTGGCTTTGATCTTGTTGTTTTCTGCGGTGCTGGCAGGCGCTGGGATGTACTATTTGCAGGTATATGGGTTCTACTACGATGTTGAACCGCGCGCAGGGCAGGACGTTGTACTGCTGGCGCAGGGCGCTGAAGAATCTGAGCCGATTGCCTATTCCGGGTTTCAGGGGATCGATGCTGATAGCTCTCCGATCCGATACAGGGCTTGCTTTGAAACCAACCTGACCCCCGATCAGATGAGCGGATTTGTCTTTGTTGAAAACCCTGAACCTCTGACGGCGCCGGGGTGGTTTGACTGCTACGATGCTGTTGCCTTGGCTGACGCGTTGAAATCGGGGCGTGCGCAGGCATTCATGGGCACCAAGAACATCCATTACGGCGTCGACCGTATCATAGCCGTAACGCAGGACGGCAAAGGGTTCGTTTGGCATGAGCTGAACAATTGCGGCGAAAAAGCCTATGACGGAACAGTTGTGGGCGAGGAGTGCCCGCCAAGGCCGCAGGATTGACGCAGATGGGGCTGGTCGTCGAGATCCCGGATTTCCTGACCGCAACGCTGGGCTTTGCGGTGTATCTGCTGGGGGCCGAGATCAATGCCCGCGTCGCAGCTTTGCGCAGCTTTAATATCCCCGAACCGGTGACCGGCGGGTTACTGGCCTCTTTGCTGGTGCTGCTGTTGTATCTGGTGTTCGGCGTTGAATTGTCGTTCGAACTGAACACACGTGACTTTCTGTTGGTTCTCTTCTTTGCGGGGATCGGTCTGAACGCGCGGCTTTCGGATTTGATTGCAGGCGGTAAGCCTTTGTTGATCCTGCTGGTTTTGACACTTCTGACGATCGTTGCGCAGAACGTGATCGGTGCTGTCGGTGCTGCGTTGTTCGGCTATCCGGCGCAAGCTGGTGTGCTATTTGGTTCAGCGGCCTTAATCGGTGGGCACGGCACCGCGATTGCCTGGGCACCTGAAGTAAGCGAGGCCACAGGGCTGGCTGGCGCGACCGAGTTGGGAGTGGCGGTCGCCACCTTGGGCCTTGTGCTGGCGGCACTTGTCGGCGGTCCAATTGCACGGTTGCTGATCGAGGGACGAAACCTGAGCCCCAGCCGCCCGGAAGAAGAGCATACGGTTGGTCTGCCCGACGGGGGCGATCAAAAGTCCGGGATCGACCACCTGACGGTTATGCGGGTGCTTCTGTTTCTGAACCTCGCGATCATCTCGGGCTATGTTCTGAGCGAGGCAATCAGTGCTGCAGGACTGAAACTGCCCTTGTTCGTACCCTGCCTGATCATGGGGATCGTGATTGCCAACCTGCGCGCAGCGATTGCCCCGAAAGCACCACCTGTGTCGCGTACACCGTCACTGGCACTAATCTCGGAATTCGCGCTGGGGGCGTTTCTGGCGATGTCTCTGATGAGTCTTCAGCTTTGGACAATCGCAGAACTGGGCCTTGCTATCGCTGTGATCATGACTGCGCAAACCCTATTCACGGTCGTGTTCGTGTTGTGGGTCCTGTTCCCGCTGATGGGGTCGAACTACCGCGGTGCCGTTCTGGCTGCCGGGTTCGGGGGCTTCGCTTTGGGCGCAACCCCGACCGCAATTGCGAATATGACCGCCGTAACCAAGCGATATGGCCCGTCGCCTATTGCCTTTATCGTGCTGCCCCTTGTATCCGCCTTCTTTGTGGATATCGCCAATGCCATCGTCATCCAGACGATTGTGAATTTCTAAGGACCGACTATGCCCGACCTGCTGATCGAACTGTTTTCCGAAGAAATCCCCGCGCGGATGCAAGCCCGTGCCGGTGAAGACCTGAAAAAGCGGATCACGGACGGTCTGGTTGAGGCTGGTCTGACCTATGTCTCTGCCGCTGCACTGACGACGCCGCGTCGCCTGACGCTGGCGGTTGAGGGCCTGCTGGCGGAAAGCCCCACGATCCGCGAAGAGCGCAAAGGCCCCAAGGTCGGCGCGCCTGACAAAGCCATCGAAGGGTTTCTGCGCGGCGCGGGTCTGACCCGAGATCAATTGGAAGAGCGCGACACGCCCAAAGGCGCAGTCTATTTCGCTACCATCGAGAAGGCGGGTCGCCCGGCAGCCGAGATCGTGGCCGAGGTGCTTGAGGAGGCGATCCGCAACTTCCCATGGCCCAAGTCGATGCGCTGGGGTGCCGGATCAATGCGCTGGGTGCGGCCTTTGCATTCAATCCTGTGCATCCTGACGGATGAAACCGGAGCGCAGGTCGTGCCGCTTGCGGTCGAAGGGATCGCATCCGGCGACACGACTGAGGGCCATCGTTTCATGGCCCCGAACCGGTTTGCCGTGACCTCGTTCGAGGATTACGCCGCCAAGCTGAAACGCGCCTTTGTGGTGCTGTCGCCCCAGGAACGCGCCGAGCATATCTGGAACGACGCCCAGAACATGGCCTTTGCCGCCGGTCTGGAAGTGGTCGACGATCAGGGCCTGCTGGCCGAGGTCGCTGGCTTGGTCGAATGGCCCGTTGTGCTGATGGGGCAGATCGACGAGGAATTCCTCGAACTGCCGCCCGAGGTGCTGCAAACCTCGATGAAAGAGCACCAGAAGTTCTTTTCTGTGAAGAACCCCAAAACGGGGCGGATCGAGCGCTTCATCACCGTGGCCAACCGCGAAACCGCCGACAACGGCGCGACCATTCTGGCGGGGAACCAGAAGGTGCTTTCCGCCCGTCTGGCAGATGCGAAATTCTTCTGGGAGAATGACCTGCGCGTCGCCAAGTCGGATATGACCCAGTGGACTCGCGCGCTGGAGAATGTGACCTTCCACAACAAGTTGGGCACGCAGGCAGAACGGATCGACCGCATCGCAGCACTTGCCCGCGAACTGGCCCCGGTGGTCGGAGCAGATGCCGATCAGGCCGAAAATGCCGCGCGTCTGGCCAAGGCTGATCTGAACTCGGAAATGGTCTATGAATTCCCCGAACTTCAGGGGCTTATGGGGCGCTACTACATCGAGGCTGCTGGCGAAGATGCCGCCGTCGCGGCTGTGGCGCAGGAGCATTACTCGCCGCTTGGGCCGTCGGATGACGTGCCGACCGCGCCGCTGTCGGTGACCGTGGCGCTGGCTGATAAGCTGGATACACTGACCGGGTTCTGGGCGATTGATGAGAAGCCGACCGGATCGAAAGACCCGTTTGCGCTGCGCCGTGCGGCCTTGGGGGTTATTCGGTTGGTTTTGGAGAGCGATTTGCGTCTACGCCTCAGCAGCGTGGTAGACCGACAGTTGTTGCGACTCGAACTTACGGGACTACGTGAAAGTGGAGATGAACAAGATTTGTTCACGCTCGAAAGCACTCTGAAAGAGATTGCACAGCACGGTGTTTTTGGAGCAGCTTTCAAATCTGTGGTGAAGAAAATCTCCGAAAGCGATGATTATCCGTTCGAGCCAGACGTGAAAGTCGGCTCTACGCTCAGTGTCGTATCGGCCAAGATTGACGGAGCTTCTTCCAGCCTCCTCTCCTTCTTCCACGACCGCCTCAAGGTCTTCCTCCGCGACGAGGGCATTCGTCATGACATCATCGACGCCTGCATCGCGATGGACGGCAATGACGACCTCAACCTGCTGGTCAAGCGCGCCCGCGCACTGAATGCGGTGATTGCAACCGAGGATGGCGAGAATCTCGTGCAGGGGTTCAAGCGGGCCAATAACATCCTGTCTCAGGCGGAAGAGAAGGATGGAGTGGAATACTCCTACGGTGCGGATGTGAAATTTGCCGAGACCGACAGCGAAAAGGCGTTGTTTGCGGCACTTGATGCGGCAGAGGCCAAGATCGATCCGGCGCTGAAGGCAGAGGATTTCCCAACAGCAATGGCCGCCATGGCCGCGCTGCGCGGGCCGGTGGATGCGTTCTTTGAGGACGTGCAGGTCAACACCGACAATGACATCCTTCGCCGCAACCGTCTGAACCTGCTGAGCCAGATCCGCAAGGTCTGCTCCAGCGTTGCCGATCTGACCCGTATCGAGGGATAACGCCCTTGCGCCATGGGCGCAGGGGCTTATGCTGCGGTGAAACCAAAAGGTGCCGCAGTGCAGAATAATCCGCATACAACGCTTATTACTTCGAAAGCGCCCATGCACGCCAATACCCATGGCGGCAGGGCGAAGTGTCTGCAACGTCTGGTCCGGCTGGATATGCCAGTGCCGCGCACGGTGGCGCTGTCTTTTGACGCGGTGCAGCAAATTGCCAAGGGCGACATTCCCGATATTGCGGCGATTATGGAACAGTTCGATGCCGAGACGCTGTTGTGTGTACGGCCCAGTTCGGAAGACCCCGATTGGGGCGGGCCGGGGGCGGTGCTGAATATCGGTATGAACGATGCCCGCTATCTGGATCGGTCGGCGGATATGGGGCGGGATGCGGCAGCGGCGCTCTATCGGCGATTTGTGCAGAGCTATGCGCTGCATGTTGCACGGCTGGACCCGGATGTGTTCGATGATATCGAGGCGGACGGGCGCGAAGGATTGAGCCTGTCCTTGCGGGCCTATGAGGATGAAACCGACGAGGCGTTTCCCCAGGATCGGGGTGATCAGCTGATTGGCGTGCTGCGGTCGATGGCGCGGGCGTGGGATGGCACCTCGGCGCGGCTGTTGCGCCAGGCCAAGGGCGCACCTGCGGATGCCGGACTTGGGCTGGTGGTTCAGGAGATGATTCCGGGTGTCGGGCAAGGCGAATGCGGCTCGGGCGTGTTGCAACTGATTGATCCGGCAACGGGTTTGCCTCAGATCACGGGCCGGTACCTGAGCCAGAGTCAGGGGCGAGATGCGCTGGGCGAAGGCGTTGCCGCACTGTATCTTGAAAAGGATGATCGCGGACCATCGCTAGAGGATGTGGCGCCCGAGGCTTTCGCAGACCTCAAGGCCAACGCCGCGCTGATGCGCGAAAAGCTGCGCGAAGAGATGCAGGTTGAGTTCGTGGTACAGAATGGGCAGGTGCATATTCTGGACGGTGTGCGGGTGCCGCGCGGGTCGCGGGCAGGGATGCGGATCGCGGTGCGGCTGGCCGAAGACGGCATCATCCCACCGCAAGAGGCCGTTATGCGCATTGATCCGCATTCGCTGAATGAACTCCTGCACCGGCAGGTCCACCCCGAGGCCGAGCGTGATGTGCTGACCGCCGGTATCGCTGCCAGCCCTGGCGCCGCCACGGGCCGGATCGTCTTTACCGCCGCCGAGGCGCAGGCCAGCGCCGCGCGGGGCGAGCCATGTATTCTTGTGCGCCGCGAGACCTCGCCCGAGGACGTGCGGGGGATGCACGCTGCTGTAGCGGTGTTGACCGAAAAGGGCGGGATCACCAGCCATGCGGCGGTGATTGGCCGGGGTCTGGGCTTGCCCTGTATTGTTGGCGCGTCCGAGATGCGGTTTCAGACCAAGAAAAAGATGCTGAATGCACCTGACGGACGGGTATTCAAGACAGGTGATATCCTGACCATTGATGGCACGTCCGGGCAGGTTCTGGCCGGGCAACCCGAGATGCTTGAGGCCGCGCTGGATGATTGCTTTCAAACCCTGATGGGTTGGGCCGATGCCGAGCGGGACATCGCCATTCGGGCCAATGCTGACACGCCTGCCGATGCGCAAACAGCGCGGAACTTTCAGGCGCAGGGCATTGGTCTGTGCCGGACCGAGCACATGTTCTTTGATCCAGGTCGCCTGACCGTAATGCGTGAGATGATCTTTGCGCAAACGCCCTCGGGTCGGGCCGCTGTTCTGGAACGCCTGCTGCCGATGCAGCGGCAGGATTTCGTTCAATTGTTTCGGATCATGGAGGGGCAGCCGGTTTGTATTCGTCTGTTTGATCCACCTCTGCACGAATTCCTGCCCACCACCCGCACCGGACAGCGAGAACTGGCCGAGGCGCTGGATCTGCCGGTTTCGGATGTCGAGCGCCGGGTCGAGGCGATGAGCGAATACAATCCGATGCTGGGTTTGCGCGGGGTGCGTTTGGGCGTGACCGTGCCGGAAATCTACGACATGCAAGCCCGCGCCATCTTTGAAGCGACGCTGGAGGCCAGTAAGGAAGGTGCGCCGGTGGTGCCCGAGGTGATGATCCCGCTGGTCTCGGCCAAGCGCGAGGTTGAATTGGTCAAAACCCGGATTGATACGGTCGCGGCCGAAGTTGCCTCAGAACAGGGGCAGGAGTTCGATTATCGGCTGGGCGTGATGGTGGAAACGCCCCGGGCCTGTCTGCGCGCGAATGAGATTGCCCCTCATTCCGCCTTTCTCAGCTTTGGGACCAACGATTTGACACAAATGACCTATGGATTGTCGCGAGACGATGCGGGGCGGTTCATGTCGGCTTACGTGAATTTGGGGGTCTTCAACGAAGATCCGTTTCACGTGCTGGATGCGGATGGTGTGGGTGAGTTGTTGAAACTAGGGGCTGAACGCGGGCGCGAGGCACAACCTGACGTTACGCTATCTGTCTGTGGTGAACATGGTGGCAACCCCGAATCAATCGCCCTCTGCAGGGACCTCGGGTTCGACTATGTGTCCTGTTCGCCGTTCCGTGTGCCTGTCGCTCGGCTGTCTGCCGCTCAACTGGCAATTTCGTCCAAACTTGGGGGTTGACTTGACCCCTTAACCCTAGAAATAGTGGGTTTGGGATGGACCTGTGGCCGAAAAAATACGGTCCGACGGGCAAGAATCCACTTGCATTTTTATCAGAACTGGACGTCTCGCTGCGTCTGGGGTATTAGCCTCGTCGCGCCCGCCGGGGGAGGGTTTGGCGCGTATGTGCCTGTGCGAGGTTATCTGATGAGACGCTACATAGTGGCTGTTGCCGTAATGGCAGCAACCGTGCTGCCTGGTTTGTCCATTGCTGAAAGGCGGGGCGAAGATAAGTCTGTTGAGTTGGTTACACGGAATGAGTTGCCAGCACAAAATTTCCGCGACTACCTGAAGCTGTTCAAGCCACGTAAAACGCCGGAAAAAGTCGAAGTTTCTTATACCAAGGGCTGGTTGGACCAACAGCCAAAGGCGAATGGTGACGAACATTTCCGCTGCCTTGCCGAAGCGCTGTACTTCGAAGCCCGTGGTGAAAGCGTGCGCGGCCAATTCGCCGTTGCCGAAGTGATCCTGAATCGCGTTGATAGCGGCCGTTTTCCAAGCTCGCTCTGCGGTGTGATCAAGCAGGGGACAGGCAAGCGGTACCAGTGCCAGTTCACCTATACTTGCGATGGCCACAAAGAGGTCATTAACGAAAAACGAGCGTATGAGCGTGTGGCCAAGGTGGCGCGTGCCGCAATCGACGGTGTGGCCGAAGAGATGACGGCAGGTGCTACGCACTATCACACCAGGGCGGTTCGCCCGTCTTGGTCGCGGGTTTACAAGGAAACTGCACGCATTGGAGTGCACATCTTCTACAAGCACAATTATCGCACCGCGAGCAACTGATTGACGAAAAGCGAGGGGGCGCGCAGCAATTTGTGCCGCCCGCCAGTGGCTCAAGAATTGACTCTTCGCTGAGAATCCTGCGATTTCCGGTTCAACTGACGCCGCAATCAAATGCTGGAATGGCGTTTGTTGCGGTGCTACACGCCCGCGAAGCTAATAAATTGGTCTGATCAGTCCACCGAGCCCGAAAAGGTCCGTCGCATGAGTTCCGAAATCCGCCTTGCCTTTGCGCATCCGTCCGAACGGTCCGAGGCAACTGCGCCTCGCGGTCCGCTGGATCGAATCTCGTTGCGGGATCATATCGTCGAGGTCGAGATCGGTGCGTTTCAGGCTGAACGAGGAACGACTCAGCGGATCTGTTTCAACATCGTTGTCGAGGTGCGCCCGCTGAGCGATCCGATTGACGATGATGTGGACCGCATCCTGTCCTATGACCGGGTGACCGAGGCCATTGCGTTTGAGCTGGCGGCGGAGCGGTTGAACCTTTTGGAAACGTTGGCTGACCGCGTAGCAGAACGGATTTTGCTTGAACCTCAGGCCGTAAGGGCCTTTGTTCGCATAGAGAAACTGGACCGTGGCCCGGGGGCTTTGGGCGTCGAGATCGTGCGTGGCAAAGACAACGTGCATCACGATGTGACCGAGGAAGAACGCCCACACCCTCGGCTTGTGTTTCTGTCGAACAGCGCGATCGCCTCGGACAACCTGGCTGGTTGGATCGACCAGCTTGAGAGCCGACAGCGCCCGTTGATCCTGTGCGCCGGTGCCTCTGATCTGGTGGTGCCGCAGACCGGTCATGTGATGACTCAGCGCCGGATTGATTTATTGGCGATCGAACAGAACGCCTGGGTTCTGGCGGCGCGGGATCACCGCTGTGTGGTCGTGTCAACACGAACCGAGCTGGATTGGGCGATGAAAAACGGCCAAATCTGCGTCTGGGCACCGTCCAAGATCGTGCTGGATGCAGTGGATGGCCCATCGGCAGCGCCGTCGGATGCCGTCGCACTTGCGGCTTGGTTTGCGGCAACCTTTGAGGCCAGCGAGTTGTTGGTGATCGGCGCAGACCTGCCCGCGGCCCCAAAAACGCCGCTGCGCGCGGTTCCGGTGGAACAGGCGCAATTGTGACTGCTTACTACCGACCATTGGTCCAGCACGGGCGATTGCGGCCTGATGCGGCAATGACTCTGGCGGGGCAGAATCTGTGGTTTACTCAGGCCGAACGGTTGCAGCGCGGGCGAATTTCGCAGATCGTTGAAGCCGTTGATATACCCGTGGAACAACTGGACCGCCTGACCCAGCCGCGCCCGCCAATTGCCGGGTTGGATATGGCACAGCCTCAGATCATGGGCATCCTGAACGCAACACCAGACAGTTTCTCGGATGGCGGGCGGCACAATTCTGTTGATGCCGCGCGCGCCGCTGCCGTCGATATGGTGGCGCATGGGGCAAGCATTCTGGACATCGGCGGCGAATCCACGCGCCCGGGTGCTGATTTCGTGCCCGAAGACAAAGAAATTTCCCGCACGCAGCCTCTGATCGAAGCGATCCGTGCCGCGTCGGATACGCTGATCTCAATCGACACACGCAAGGCCCGCGTAGCAAAGGCGGCACAGGAGGCGGGTGCTGGTCTGATCAATGATGTTTCCGGCTTCACCTTTGACCCTCAGCTGGCGCCGTTTTGTGCGCAGGTTAAGGCTCCGGTCTGTGTGATGCACATGCAGGGTGATCCGGCCACGATGCAGGATGAGCCGTATTATGATGACGTATTGCTGGACGTTTATGATTTTCTCGATGGGCAAATCGCGCATCTGGAAGGGCTTGGGCTGAGCCGTGATCTGATTGTCGTCGATCCCGGCATCGGGTTCGGCAAGAACACGGATCATAACCTTAGGCTTCTACAAAATCTCAGCCTGTTTCATGGGTTGGGTTGCCCGATCTTGCTGGGTGTTTCGCGCAAGGGGTTCATCGGCCAGATCGGCAAAGAGCCGCGCAAGGATGCGCGCGCGCCGGGTTCAATTGCCGTTGCTCTGGCGGGATTGTCTCAGGGCGTGCAGATTATCCGCGTACATGACGTGGCTGAAACCGCTCAGGCCTTGCGTCTTTGGGCCGCCGTCCGGTAATCCGGGCATAAGGAATTTTCAGGAGAACGACTTATGCGCAAGCTGTTTGGTACCGACGGGGTGCGGGGGACCGCAAATACGCACCCGATGACGGCAGAGATGGCATTGCGCATGGGCGCGGCAGTTGGCCGGTATTTCCGCCGTGATGCCTCGGGTGTGCACCGGGTCGTCATCGGCAAGGATACCCGGCTTTCGGGTTATATGTTGGAAAATGCTCTGACGGCCGGCCTGACTTCGACCGGGATGAACGTGCTGCTTCTGGGCCCGGTGCCGACACCAGCGGTTGGGCTGATGACCCGCTCGATGCGGGCTGATCTGGGGGTGATGATCTCGGCCAGCCACAACCCGGCCGAGGATAACGGAATCAAGTTCTTTGGACCGGACGGGTTCAAGCTGTCAGATCAGGCCGAAATTGACATTGAACGGTTGATCGAAGAGGGCGTGCAACCGGCGCAGGCGAAGAACATTGGCCGGGCCCGTCGAGTCGATGATGCGCGGTTTCGCTATGGCGAGCGGGTAAAATCGTCTCTGCCGCGCAATCTGCGACTGGATGGACTGAAGGTAGTGGTCGACTGTGCCAATGGCGCGGCGCACCGGACCGCGCCCGAGGTCCTATGGGAGTTGGGCGCGGATGTGATCCCAATCGGCATCGCGCCTGACGGCAAGAATATCAACCTTGGTTGCGGTTCCACACAGCCGCGCATTGCTGCTGAGACCGTTGTCGCGCATGGCGCGGATGTGGGCATTTGTCTGGATGGGGATGCCGATCGTGTCGTGGTGATTGACGAAACCGGCAAGGTCGCCGACGGGGATCAGTTGATGGCGCTGCTGGCAAGCGCCTGGTCGCGGGACGATCAGCTTAAAGGTGGGGCGTTGGTGGCGACGGTGATGTCGAACCTTGGGCTCGAACGGCATTTGGCCGGGCAAGGGCTGCGGCTGGAACGAACCGCGGTTGGTGATCGCTATGTGGTTGAACGGATGCGCGAGGGCGGGTTTAACCTTGGTGGTGAACAGTCTGGCCATATCGTGATGAGCGACTATGCCACGACCGGCGACGGGCTGATGGCCGGGCTGCATTTTTTGGCCGAGATGGTCCAATCCGAAAAGAAGGCCTCGGAGTTGTCGCGCCAGTTCGAAACGGTGCCGCAATTGCTAAAGAATGTGCGGTTCACAGCTGGGCAGGCTCCGTTAGATGCCGCCACGGTCAAGACCGCCATCTCCGAGGCCGAGGCGCAGTTGAACGGGCAGGGGCGATTGTTGATCCGTAAGTCGGGGACTGAACCCCTGATCCGTGTCATGGCCGAATGCGAGGATGCCGCCCTGCTGAACCAAGTGGTCGACGGGATCGTCGCTGAGGTCGAGGCGGTAGCCGGTTAGCGCCTTAGAAGCATTTTCTGCAGGGTGAACCACTGGCTGATGGCCAACCCGGTCAGGATCATGGCCAGCGCGATGTAAAATCGCAGCGGCAAGGCCTCGGACAGTACCAACGCCCCGAAGACCATCGACCAGATAGGCACTTGGTAGTTTACCAGCGTCAGAAAAACCGACCCGGCGCTGCGGGTGATGGAAACGCGCAGCAGGTTGGCAAAGGCCGTGGGAACAAGGCCCAGAACGATCAATGCCACGCTGGGTCGCGTACCCTGCCAGGATGGCAGGCCCTCGGTCAGCAGCATGATCGGAATCAACAGTACCGCACCAACCAGCAACGTCAGGGCGGCCAATGCCATCGGGTCAATCGGCGGGCACCGACGGGTCAGGATTGACGAGCAGGCATAGCAAAGTGCTGCCGTTACGCAGGCAAGTTGCGACAGCGGTTGGGTACCTTGACCCAGCTGCGCCAAACCGGGCCCAATCAACACAAGCGCGCCAGAGAATCCAAGGCAGACGCCGATCAGACGCCGCAGGTTCATCGGTTCGTCCGAGAATAAATGCGCCAGTGGCAACACCATCAGCGGAATCGCGGCCATAGACAGGCCCGCAAAGGCTGATGGGACATATTGTTGGCCCCAGCTGAGCAACATAAAGGGCACTGCTGTCGACAGAATGCCGATCGAGAAGATTGAACCAATCAGAGGTGGCGTCAACGCAGGGATGCGCCGCCCGGTGAGGCGCATTAATATCAGGAGCATTACGGCCCCTAATGTTGTTCGCGAAGTTGCAACTGTGACCGGCCCATACCCTTCAAGCGCCATGGCAACCACCATGAACGTACCACCCCAAATGAGGCCGAGCGTAAATACACCGCTCCAATCTTGTTTCGTCGGTTGTTGAACCATTCCATCCCCTTATCGCGCGAATTTAATGGTGTCACGCACTGATCTTGACCTAACGTTAGCTTTTACTTACCGTAAGTAATGGCTTACGATAATATGTTCTCAGCGCTTGGCGATTCCACCCGCCGTCAGGTCTTTGAGGCCGTCGCCGAATGCCCTCGGGCCGTTGGCGATCTGGCCGCAGACTTACCTGTGAGCCGCCCGGCGGTCTCACAACATCTGAAGGTCCTATCTGATGCTGGACTGGTGGTTTGCCGGGCCGAGGGTACGCGGCGGATCTATGCCGCACGGCCCGAAGGGCTGGCGGATTTGCGCGCCTGGCTTGAGCGGTACTGGTCGGACGCCTTGGAGAGCTTCGCCGCCGAGGTAAACAAAGGACGAGACGCATGATCGACCCAATCATCAAAACAATTGTCGTGAACGCGGTGCCAGAGCGCGCTTTTGATATCTTCGTAAACCGGATCGCCAAATGGTGGCCCTTGTACGGGCATGCCGTGTCTGCCTCACAAGGTCAGCCTGCGCTGGCGGTTGTGATCGAACCTCGGGTCGGCGGCGCGGTGTATGAAAAAATGTTCGACGGCGCGCGCGCAGATTGGGGTACAGTGTTGGTCTTTGAAGAGGGTGCCCGGCTGACTTTTAGCTGGCACCCCGGCACAAACAAAGACCGCCCAACGCAGGTCGAAATCAGGTTTGAGACCTATGGAGACGGGCAGACCAAAGTGACATTAACGCATTCGGGCTGGGAAGTTTGGGCAACGGAGGCAACAGGTAAGCGCACCGGTTACGATAGCGGCTGGGATTATGTTCTGGGCGAATGCTACGCAAATGCTGTTGCGAAATGAAAAGGGCGGCCACTGGGGCCGCCCTTTCGCTGACAAATGTCAGGCTTAGTTCTTTTCTTTGTCGACCATTTTTCCGGCCGAGATCCAGGGCATCATGGCGCGCAGTTTCGCACCGGTTTCCTCGATCATGTGTTCGTCATTGGCACGACGCGACGCTTTGATGGTCGGCTGACCAACAGCGTTTTCCAGCATGAAGTCACGAACGAATTTACCCTGCTGGATGTCGTCCAGAACCGCTTTCATACGCGCTTTGGTCTCGTCGTATTTCAGGATACGCGGGCCGGTGACGTACTGGCCGTACTCGGCAGTGTTCGAGATCGAGTAATCCATGTTGGCAATGCCGCCTTCATAGATCAGGTCAACGATCAGCTTCACCTCGTGCAGACACTCGAAATAGGCCATCTCTGGCGCGTAGCCCGCTTCGACCAGAGTTTCAAAGCCACAGCGGATCAGTTCGACCAGACCGCCGCACAGTACGGCCTGCTCACCGAACAGGTCGGTTTCGCATTCTTCGCGGAAGTTGGTTTCGATGATGCCCGAGCGCCCGCCACCAATGGCCGAGCAATAGGACAGGCCAATTTCCAGCGCTTTGCCGGTTGCGTCGTTGTTAACAGCTACAAGGCAAGGAACGCCGCCGCCTTTGGTGTATTCACCGCGCACGGTGTGGCCGGGGCCTTTGGGGGCCATCATGATGACGTCAACGCCTTCTTTCGGCTCGATCAAGCCGAAATGCACGTTCAGGCCGTGGGCGAATGCGATGGCAGCGCCCGGCTTGATGTTGTCATGCACGTATTTCTTATAGGTTTCGGCCTGCAATTCGTCGGGCATGGTGAACATGATGACGTCGCACCAGGCTGCGGCCTCGGCGATACCCATCACCTGCAGGCCTTCACCTTCGGCCTTTTTGGCCGATGCGGATCCTTCGCGGAGGGCGACGACAAGGTTTTTCGCGCCCGAGTCGCGCAGGTTCAGCGCATGTGCGTGACCTTGGCTGCCATAGCCCAGAATCGCCACTTTTTTGTCTTTGATCAGGTTGATGTCGCAATCGCGATCGTAATAGACGCGCATTTCGCCGGTCCTTTCAGTTTCGATTGCGGTGGTTCTATCCCGAGATTGTGCTATTGGCGATAGGGTTAGGCTTGAGTATTTGGTCGATTAGTGAAGAATAATTCTTCAAAACGAGAAAAGATGAAATAATCATGCTTGATGATATCGACCGGCGTATCCTGCGCCATTTTCAATCCGAACCCAGTCTGACAATGGCAGAACTGGCCGAGCGCTGCAGGATCGGCCAGGGCGTGTGCTGGCGACGGATCGAAAAGATGCAGGCTGCAGGAGTTATCGAAGGGCAGGAAGCCGTGATCGACTGGGCGGCGCTTGGATATGCGGTCGAAGTATCGCTGCGGGTGACGCTGGACAAGACGCAGGCGAGGGCCTTTGACGACTTTACCGCTGCAGCACGTGAAGTGGCCGAGGTGATCGAAATTCAGACTTTTCTGGGGCGCGTGGATGTGCGCCTATCCGTTCTGGCGCGAGACATGGGCCATTATCAACAGGTGTATCGTGACCGCATCCTAACACTGCCTCATATCGCGGACATTGAGGCGCTGATGCATATCGCGAGGGTTAAGCGGGATGAGGTGTTGCCGATATGATTGAATTAGATGAGATCGACCGGAAAATTTTGCGTGCTCTGACACAGGACGCGACCCAAAGTGCAGGTGCGTTGGGCCGCAAGTTTGGGTTGTCTCAGCCTGCCACATGGCGTCGAATCCGGCGGCTGGAAGAGGTGGGGGTGATCAAGGGACGCCGGTTGCGGTTGAATGCCGAGGCGCTTGGATTTGGGGTGACTGTTTTTCTGGGGGTGAAACTGGCACGCAAAGGGCAGGTCAGTCTTGAGGATTTCGAACGCGCGGTCAGTGCCATCCCCGAGGTGCAGACGGTCGAGCATGTGCTGGGGCTCTATGATTATCGCCTGCGCGTCGTCGCACGCGATCTGTCCGATTTCGAACGGGTCCTACGGCGGCGAATCATGACCTTGCCGGGGGCTGGAGACGTCGAGGCCAACGTGCTGCTCAGCGAAGAACGTCTGCCTGGGCCGATCGGTTGACCTGCGTCAGTATCTGGTGCGAATGCGGAATCCCGGGTGATGGGTCATGCGGGCAAAGGTCATCGGTTGCCCGTTTTTCCACGTGGTCCGTTCAAGTTGAATCATCGACGTTCCGGTGGTGGTTCCCATGAACTCGGCCAGGCGACTATCGGCGGATATGGCGCAAAACGCGATTTCGGCCTCGGTAAATGGTGCGGCATTCAGCAACCATTCATGCGGGCCGCTTTTGTCGAGGTCGGCATGTTCCACTTCGGGCACGGCGTCGATGTTGATCCAGCGTTCCTCAAGCTGGAAGGGACGGTTATCGGCGTAGTGCATACAGATGATATGTAGCACACGGGCGTCGGGTTCGACGTCCAGTTGCGAGGTAAGCCAGCCGGGGCTGTAGACCACTTTTCGTTCAACCAGAGCGTAACGATAGGCAGAGTTCTGGCTTTCAACTATCTGACGCGCCAGAGAAATTTCAAGTTTGGCCTGTTTGCGAGGTTCTTTTTTGACCCGCGTCCCGCTTTTGCGTTTGCGTTCGACAAAGCCCTGTTCAGCCAGCTCTCTGAGCGCACGGTTTACTGTGGCGCGGGCGCAATTGAACTCATCCGCCAGTTGCGTTTCGGTGGGCAGAAGCGAGCCCTGGGGCCAGATGCGGGATTCGATCCGTCTTTTAACTTCGTCCCGGACGACCTGAAAACTAATCCGAGTTTGCATTGTCACGAGCTGAAATATCCATTCATGTTCTAAGTGTGTGCATCTGTTCAGAAACACCTTTGAGTGTAAAGCTCAGCTGACACTATTTGGCGTCATTTCTTCTATTTGTTGCATGGAGCAGTTCAAAACAAAACCGAAGGTTGCAGATTACCTTAGGTCAATTGGCGGCGCTTGATGAGTACTTTACCCAAGCCGGGCGAAAGTGCAGAAACAGAAGAGCCACAGGAAAGGATGTAGGATGCCCGCATTGCTGGAAACTATCGACCCGGACGGTCTGGAAGAATTCTCGGTTGTATTCACGGATCGATCTCTGAATCACATGTCTGCAAGCTTTCAACAAGTCATGCGGGACATCTCTGAGATGCTGCGTGAAGTGTATAACGCGGATGGCGTTGCAGTTATTCCCGGTGGCGGCACCTACGGGATGGAAGCTGTCGCCCGTCAGTTCGCGCGCGGGGCCGATGTACTTGTGGTGCGCAATGGGTGGTTTTCCTATCGGTGGAGCCAGATTATCGAATCCGGAGATCTGACTTCCTCGACCATGGTTCTCAAGGCGCGTGAAACTGGCAATGCCAGCCCGTCGCCCTTTGCACCTGCGCCGATTGATGAGGTTGTGGCGACAATTCGTGAAAACCGTCCGGGTGTTGTCTTTGCACCTCATGTTGAGACATCGGCAGGAGTGATTCTGCCCGATGATTACGTGACAGCGATGGCTGCGGCAGCGCATGAGGTGGGCGCGCTGATGGTGCTGGATTGCATTGCCTCGGGCTGTGCGTGGGTCGACATGAAGGCGACCGGCGTCGACGTTCTGATCTCGGCCCCGCAAAAGGGGTGGAGCGCGACGCCTTGTGCTGGCCTGGTGATGCTGTCCGAACGGGCCGAGGGTCGGTTGTCCGAGACCACATCCGACAGCTTTGCGATCGATCTCAAGAAATGGCGCCAGATCATGCAGGCCTATGAGAATGGCGGTCATGCCTATCATGCCACCTTGCCCACGGATTCGCTGCGCGCCTTTCGCGATACGATGGCCGAGACCCGGGACTACGGGTTCGACAAGCTGCGTGTGGCTCAGTGGGCGTTGGGCGATGGTGTACGGGCGTATTTGAAGGGCACGGGCGTCATGTCGGTTGCCGCAGATGGTTTCGGCGCGCCGGGCGTAGTGGTCAGCTACACAGCAGACCCCGAGGTCCAGAACGGCAAGAAGTTCGCGGCCCTTGGAATGCAGATTGCAGCGGGTGTGCCGCTGCAATGTGATGAACCCGAGGGCTTTAGCACATTTCGATTGGGCTTGTTCGGTCTCGATAAACTCTACGATGTGGACGGGACCATCGCGCGGTTGCGGCGCGTGCTGGAACAGGTGCTTTGATCGAGTGGCGGGCAGAAGCCCGTCCTACGATTTATCGTACTCCAAGACCCATCTGCATCAGCGTCTTACGCACGGGTGGCAACGAATAGAGCGCGTTCAAGCCCATCGCCCGTGCATCCCGCAGCGGACGCGCCTCGATCATCGAGGCGCGGTTCAGCAGGTCGATCCCTTTGACGCGCAGTTCGATCTCGGAATGGCGGGCCTTGTGATAGGCCTCGAGCATTTGTGCATCGCCTAAACCCTCGGGGCGGGATTGCGCCAATTCCAGTAGACTGCTCAGATCGCCCAGCGACATGTTCAACCCCTGCGCCCCAATGGGGGGCACCACATGTGCAGCTTCGGCCATCAGCGCGATACGTTCGCCCGAAAGGCGTTCTGCCGACTGGCTGATGATTGGCCAGACCGTTCGGCGCGATGCCAGTTTCAGCGGCCCGAACAACCCGCATGAACGTTCGGTCATCGCAGCTTCGAACGCGTCGTTGTCAAGGTTGAGCAACTCGACCGCGCGCGGCCCGCGCTCCATCCAGACGATCGCCGATGACGGTTGACCCTGCCAGTCGGGCAGAGGGACCAGAGTGAACGGCCCGCCGGAACGGTGGATTTCGGTTGAGACATTCTCGTGCGGAATCGGGTGCGTGACCGCGAAGGCCAGTGCCTTTTGGCCATAGCGTGTGGTGTGAACGTTGATCCCGGCCGCCTCGCGCATCGGAGAAGAGCGGCCATCGGCGGCAACCACTAGTTTGCAGCGGATACGACTGCCGTCGCTCAGACCAACACGCGCCTCGGCGGTGCGGGTGAAAAGGCTGACGGTACCGGTGCCCGGGCGGAAATCGACATTGGGCAACTCTGCAAGGCGTGCCACCATCTCGCGCCGCAACAGCCAGTTGGGCAGGTTCCACCCAAACGGATGGTCCGAGATATCAGCAGCATTGAAATCACGCACCACGCGGGGTTCAGGCACATCGCCGCCCGCATCAACGATACGCATGATCTGGAGGGGCGCTGCATGCACAGCCAGCAGGGCCCAGAGGCCGCATTGTTCAAGCAAGCCGCGCGCAGGTTGCAGAAACGCTGTTGTGCGCAAGTCCGATCCATCCACGTCACGCTGTGTGATCGGCGGAGTGGGATCGACGCAAACCACATCGAACCCGGCAGTTCCGAAGGCGGCGGCGGCAGTCAATCCGGCGATGCCGCCACCGGAAATCAGGATGTCACAGCTGTCAGTCATTGGTCGATCATGGGCATGTCTCCGTTGCGGCGGACCCTAGTGCTGTTACCTGGCAGGCGCCAAGTGACATCCTGTCTCGTTCCTTATCCGCGAGAGATCAGGATGAGGATCAGGAACATCACCGGCACCATCATGACAGCGGGGATATAAAGACCGGGCAGACCGAACAGCAGCGTTGAGCAGCCCCACATGCTGATGATGGCCGCTGCGGTATAATACCAATCCTGAGCCGTGCCATTGGCCGCGTCTCGGGCCATCCAGCCAAACAGCGGAACTGCAAAAAATAGACGCTGCCATAGGGGCAGGCGCCGTGGCATCTCAAGCGCGGTCATTGGGATCTCCGATTCTGTTCGTCGCTGGGGCGCATATAGGTGAGATGCGGCCGTGTGCGCAGGTGCAGATCGTCGCAGTGCGACATTCAGACCAAGCGCGATAGAAAGGCGGTCAGATCGTCGGTGTGGTGGTGAATGTGATCTGCCATGTGCGGATCAGGCGCGACGTGAACAGTGCGCATTCCCATTTCATGCGGGGCAGCAAGATTGCGCGGATCGTCTTCGAACATGGCGGCCTTTTCTGCGGTGATCCCGTCTTGCGCAAAGATCGCCTCGAACGCGGCTTTTTCGGGCTTGGGGCGATAGCCTGCATGTTCCACGCCGTAGATCGCATCGAACACCCCGGAAAGCCCGCGTGCAGCCAGCACCCGTTCGGCATAGGGCGCGCTGCCATTGGTATAAACAATGCGCCGGCCGGGCAGAGCGTTGATATAGTCGGCAAGTTCGGTATCCGGTTCCATATGGCTCATGTCAACCTGATGCACCGCGTGCAGATAGGGATCGGGGTCCAGATCATGTTCAGCCATCAACCCGGCCAGCGTGGTCCCGTATTGGCGCCAATAGTGCGAGCGTAACCGGTCGGCTTCGGAGCGATCCACACCGATGGCCTGCACCACGTAATCCGTCATCAGCACTTCGATCTGATCGAACAGGCGCATATGCGGCGGGTAGAGCGTATTGTCGAGGTCGAACACCCATTGGGTGACGTGAGCAAAGGCTGGTTTAATCATGCCTTGGGTGTAGGGCGATAGGCCCGTGTTTTCAATGCTGCACTTGATCGTGGGGGCGTGTGGCGGCTAGACAGGTCCGAACGAGGAGATCAGACAGCCGATGCCCCAATTCAAACAGTCCAATACAGATGCCTATAGCCTGATACTCGAAGCGATAGATGTGGGTGTCTACAAGCCGGGCGACCGGCTGGTGGAAAGTGAACTGGCCGAGCGTTTTGGCGTGTCACGCACCCCGATCCGCGAGGCGTTGCAGCGGCTTGAGACGCAGTCTCTGTTGGAACGTGATGGGCGGTCGCTGATTGTGGCGTCTCTGGATCACAACCAGATGGCCGAACTGTATATTGTCCGACGCGAGCTGGAAGGGCTCGCCGCGCGGTTGGCCGCCAAACATGCCACCGAAGAGGAAATCCGTGTTCTGCAAGAAATGGTGACAGCCGATGATGCACTGGTGAATGACCCACTTGCATTGTCGCGCGCCAACCGGCGGTTTCACGAGCAGATCCATCTAGCCTCGCATAATCGCTATCTGGTGCAGCAACTGGATCTGGTGCATCGGACCATGGCACTAATGGCAACTACATCCCTGGCGGCCGAGGGGCGGGGTGAGATCGCGCAGAGTGAACACAAGGGCATTGTTGAAGCCGTCGCCGCGCGCGATGAAGACGGCGCGGCGCGAGCCTTGCAGGACCACATCTCGGTCGCGTTCATGACCCGTTTGAAACAGGACGCAGTGCGGCGCGAGAAATAGTGGCATCACATTCTTCGACCGCATGGCCGTGCTGGGTTTTATCCCAGAAGAAGGGCTTGACCGCCAGTTCCCACAACCCTTTGTAGGCCGCCAGAACGCCCAGTGGGAAATAAAGGATCATGGTCGGAACCCAGGGCAGCAGGAACCGTCTGTTGCCCGCGATGACCCCCAACACGCCGACCAGAAGATTTGCGGCTTCTGCAGTGAGAAACAGGTAAACACATCCGCGCAGAAACTCGGGCGTCATAATGTGTTGAAACGGGTGCGACAGGTTGAGGAATATCAGCCAGAATACCCACAAAACAGGAGCTAGCAGAAACTGCCCGAGCGTTCCGAGAAAAAACGCTTGAAGCCCGAGAAATCTAAGCGGCCCTAGATCGCGCAGCAGCTGCAGCGGTGCGCGCATATGCACCAGATAGGTGACCATGAAGCCCTTTAGCCAGCGTGAGCGTTGCTTGATCCATGGCCAGGCGCGAAAATTGGCCTCTTCATAGGTGGCGGTGTTCACAATCTCAGTTCTGTACCCGGCCCGGCACAGGCGAACACCCAGATCGGCATCTTCGGTGACGTTATGGGCGTCCCACCCGCCAAGCTCTACCAGCTTGTCGCGGCGGAAAAAGAAGGTGGTCCCCCCCAGTGGCACCACAAGACCCAATCGCGCTATGCCTTTCAGAATCACCCGGAACCAGCCGCTGTATTCGATTGTGAAACACCGTGACCGCCAGTTGGTGCGGGGGTTGTAATAGTCCAGTACGCCTTGCAGGCACACCACATCCCCGGGGGCGGTTGCAAAATGACGGGCGACGGTTTCGATCTGATCGGGCAGGGGGGCATCTTCGGCATCCCAGACGCCGAGGATTTCCCCTCGGCAGAAATCCAGCGCATAGTTCATGGCGCGGGGCTTGGTGGTCAGATTTCCGAGCTTTGGCACCTCAAGCGCACGTATCCAGCTAGGCAGCTGGACGTCACGTAGCGCTGCCTTGGTGACATCATCCTGTTCCTCAAGCACCAGAATGACATCCAGCAGCGCCTTGGGGTAGGTCAGCCGCTGCAGGCGCGCAATCAGGGCATCGGCGATCTCTTTTTCTTTATACAGCGGCACCAGTATTGACACGCACGGCAAGCGAAAGGGGTCTTCGGCAACAGGGCGGGACCTGCGTGGGATCAGATAGGCCATCAGCCCCGAAATGCGAAGGAGCAGGAAGAGTGCCAGTGTCACGAGCGTTGCCCAGAGCAGCACGGTCAGTCCTTGTGCCGGAAATGCCGCAAACAACGTAATCAGCAGCATTGTCGTTGCAAGGGGCCTGATCCGTGCCACTGCCTTCCAGTTGCGGCAGCTTTGTCGTGCTTCGACCCGCGTCTCAGCGGCCTGTGCCAGTTCGGCGGCAAAGTGGCGTGCGATGGCGGCATCAATTTGCTCGGCCCCGGCCAGAACCGGCAAGACGGTATAGCCCGTATCGCCGAGCGCGGCTGCGACCTCTTCAAACCGGTCAGGCCGTGATGTCGCGATGAGCAGGATCGGCCCGACCCGCATCCATGGCAGAACGTTATGCGCCAACCAGAACGCGACCGGCCTGAGCGCGCAGAGGTCAGCAGCAGGAGGATTGTGTTCCAAATCGGCGATCTGCAGGCCGGTCTGTTCGGAGAGGGCAGACAGCACTTCGGCCCGGCTGGCCCAGCCTTCACCAACCAGGATTTCCCCCAAAGGCGCATTCTGGCGCGCCTGCATTCGCAATGCCTGCTGCAATTGAGAACTAGAAATCACGCCCTGATCCCGCAGGCAGGTGCCCAAAGGTTTGCGTGAATGGGGGCCGGGTACCGGTTTTGCCGGTATCTGGCGCTGGAGATTCAGTTCAACCATTTGCAAGCCCTGCCACAAGTAACGACCGGCAGGGTTGCTTAAACAGGGTTAACGCCCGGTTAACGCTGAATTATCAGAGTTATGCTTGCGTTTTTTGATCGGTCATAGCCGCCGCAAAGCGTTCGAACAGGTAGAAACTGTCCTGCGGGCCGGGCGAGGCTTCGGGGTGGTGCTGTACCGAATAAACTGGGCGACCCGTCATTCGGATGCCGCAGTTTGAACCATCAAACAAGGACCGGTGTGTTTCGATCACGCCTTCGGGCAAAGATTGTGTGTCCACCGCAAAGCCGTGGTTCATTGAGGTGATCTCGACCTTGCCGGTTTCCATATCCTTGACCGGGTGGTTTGCACCATGATGGCCATGGTTCATTTTGACGGTCTGACCGCCCAGAGCCAGCGCGAGCATCTGGTGACCCAGGCAAATGCCAAAGACAGGCAGGTCAGTCGTATCCAGAACTTCTTTGATCATCGGCACTGCGTACTCACCCGTGGCCGTCGGATCACCGGGTCCGTTCGATAGGAACACGCCGTCTGGATTGTGTGCAAGAATTTCTGCGGCGGTCGCGGTCGCAGGCAATACGGTCACATCGCAACCAGCCGATGCGAGGCAGCGCAGAATGTTACGCTTGGCACCGTAGTCGATAGCAACCACCTTATGCGCAGGGGCGACCTGCCGCTCATAGCCGTCAGGCCATGCCCAACGCATCTCATCCCAACGATAGCTCTGGGCGCAAGTCACTTCCTTGGCCAGATCCATCCCCTCAAGCCCGGTAAACCCACGCGCTGCGGCGATCAGAGCTTCGATGTCGAAATTGCCGTCGGGGTCATGAGCCAGCGCCACATGCGGCGCGCCCTGCTGACGGATGGCGCGGGTGAGGCGGCGGGTGTCGACGCCTCCGATGGCGATACGTCCGCGACGGGTCAACCAGCTTTTCAATTCTTCGGCAGAGCGCCAATTGGACGACTCGGTCGGGTCCCATTTGACGACCATGCCGGCAGCAACCGGATCGCCGGTTTCGTCATCCTCGGGGTTCACGCCGACATTGCCGATATGAGGGAAGGTGAAGGTCACGATCTGGCCCGCATAAGAAGGGTCAGTCATGATTTCCTGATATCCGGTCATCGCAGTATTAAAGCAAAGTTCCGCAACCGTTTGACCGGTTGCGCCGAAGCCAACACCGTAAAACAGAGTTCCATCGGCCAATGCCAGACATGCGGTGGGCTTGGACGGGGCGTTCTGTGCCATGGCGCGACTCTCCTGCAAGGTAAACCGGCGCATACCTAAGGGGGTTGGGGCGCTGGGTCAAGCCTGTTCAAATTTTGCACTATTGTTATAAATCAATAACTTAGCTTTATTTTCCTCTGTTGTGCCCGCCTTTTTGTTTCGATATGGTCAGGGTTCCTTTGCCATGGGGATGGACAGACCATATGGATATGCGATCACGGGTGAATTCTGCCCTGAAGCAAGCGATGAAAGACAAAGAGGCCGAGCGCCTGTCGACATTGCGACTGATCAATGCAGCGATCAAAGACCGGGATATCGCGACGCGCGGCTCTGGCAACGAAGAGGCCAAAGGATGCGGCGACGCCGAGGTTCTTGAAATTCTTGGAAAAATGACCAAGCAACGCAAGGAAAGCGCGCGCGCCTATGAAGAGGGTGGGCGGCTTGATCTGGCCGAGCGCGAGCTGCGCGAGGTCGCTGTGATCGAGGAATTCCTGCCCAAGCAGCTGGATGACAGCGAAGTCAGTAAGGCGATTCAGACGGCGATCACCGCAACTGGTGCGGGCTCGATCCGCGATATGGGCAAAGTTATGGGCGAGTTGAAGACACGCTATACCGGCCAGATGGATTTCGGCAAGGTTGGCCCGATGGTGAAGGATCACCTCTGCGCCGGGTCGAACGGCGGCTGATTACGCAGGATCGTGCAGCTTGCGGGTCAGATCATCAAACAGGGTGATCCGCTCTTCCTCGGACAGAAATGAACCGATCTCGACCTCGCGCCCGTCACCGATCAGGGTGACGTAGTGCGGCACCGGCCCGCCGTGCGTATGCATCTCGGGGCGGGCCCAATAGCGGTTGCAGGACCATTCCTGATCGCCGCTGCGTGGGTCGTGATGGATCAGACGGGCCCGTGTTTTGTCCAGGGTCAGAACTTCGAATACGCTGCGCGCGCGATAGTTCATTTCGAGCGCCAGCCATAGACCCAGCACAGTAATCAGAAGGAATGGCAGCAATCCCCACAACAAAGCGGATCCCAGGACCGTGACCAGGGGAATGAGGCCAGCCAGGAATAACGCCAGAATAACGCCCATCGCAGCGCGGGGCGATAGGGAGTTATGCGGCCATAGGCGCAACTCCTGCTTGGAATCCGATGTTTGTTTCCAGCGATAGGGCATAATCAAAAGCTAGCGCAGGGGCGGACAAAATCGAAGCAATTTTTGTCAGACTACGTGACCCACACGGACCCATGACAGGGCATCATCCAGCCGGTCGTCGCCCCAGAATACTTCGTCCCGGACAACAAAGCTGGGAGCGCCGAACACACCCTTTCGGATCGCGGCGTTTGTCTCTGCCTCAAGCGCATTGCTGACGTCTGGGCTGTTGGCACGTGCGAGGATCAGGCGCGCGTCCTGCTGACAGCGATTCAGAGCTTCGGATATAGCGTTTTCGTTGCCGGCCTCGATCCCGTCCTCGAACCAGATCCGATAGAGGTTTTGCGTGAACGCCTTGCCCCAACCATCCTGCATTCCAAGCAAAGCCACTTGATTTGCGAGCGCCAGGTTCGAGATCGGATAGGGTGCGGGTAACTTGGCGTGGATATGATACTTTGCGGCGCGCCGTTCGATGTCGCGCCACATATAGGCTGATTTGACCGGTTTTCCCGCAAAAGGAATGTTCTGCTGCTCGGACATTACAGTGCGTACGTTGAACGGGCGCCACGTCACCGTCGCGTCGTTTTCTTCGCACCAGTCATCCAGACGCATGATCGTCAGAAAGCTGTAAGTGCTGCCAATTGAGTACCAAAAATTGATTTCGGGCATTGCAACGCTCCTGTTAAAAGGGGCTCTGCCATCCAGAATACCGCAAAACGGATGATTTTTCGATCTTTGCCCGATTCCGCCAGCTACAGCAGCGTTTTGTCTATGGGTTCAGCGGCGTGCGGGATGGCGCCGCAAGCGGTCATCTGACGCAGGTCAATCTCGATCATGCGGCAGATGGCCGAGATCGGAACATCCGTGACATCGCCTTCGAACGGGTCCTCCATCGAGGCGCTGACCCGTTCCGTGACGAAGAATATCCAGCATACCAGCGCGCCTACTGGGGCAAAGACCAGCCAGTCGAGCAGCACCGATTGTATCAGCGGAAGCTCCAGTCCGATCGTGATTGAGCGTTCGTCGTTGAAGGCCAGCGGCAGCATGAAAATAAAGATATAGCTGAAGATACGACCAACCTCGGCCACCTGTCGGGGGAAGGGAGTGTTCTTGATGCGCTCGCTCTGACCCTGATCGTCCGCGAGACGTGCCAGCCTGTTCGTCAGCGCGACGTGCCAGTAAGGATCGATCCTGCCTGCTTGTGCCAGCTTTGACAGGCGTTCACCCTGAAGAAACAGAAGAAACGCTGCTTGGTTAGATTTCCCTTCAAGCCGCGGCAGATCGATCTCAAGCTGGCTTGTGCGCCAGCACTCGGGGTCCTGATGCAATGCGGTTTTGTCTGAAACCGGTTTATGTCCGAACATCCACGGCCGACGGGACCGTCCGTTGGTATTGGGTTGACGCAGTTGAAACACCAGCATGTTCACCCAAGCGATATGACGTTCCAGCAATTCACGACGTATCTCGGGGTCTATGGGGGTGCCGTCGGTCTGGACCAGATTGCCGATCGTGTTGCCCCAGTCTCGGCTGGCATTGACCAGATCGCCCCATACCTTGCGCGCTTCGACCCAACGGCCATAAGCCGAGGTATTCTTGAAGCCCAGAAAGAACGCCACTGCAAGACCCAGCATCGTGACCGGTGGACTGGAGTTGGAGAAAAGAGCCATCGGTGTGATTTTGTCAACCAGTTCCAGCAGGAAAATCCAGGCCATGACGATGCAGATAAAGCCCGCAGAGCCTTTGATCAATTGCCGAAGCGTGATGCCGTTATGGAGTATCATGGGATGTGGGTCCGTCGCGCGTCAGGGGGATTTGTGGTGGATACTAGCGGCTCGGTATTTGGCAAGTCCACGCGCGACGCGCAGCAAATTCTGAACTGCAGAGATTAATACACAAAGCCCCGCGCTGGGCGGGGCTTTGCTGTCGTTTGGTTAGATCGCGGGATCAGTGGGCGTGGCCCTTGTCCCAGTCTTCCTGCTTGGGCAGCTGCTCGAACGTGTGTTCGGGCGGCGGAGTGGGCAGGGTCCATTCCAGCGTATCCGCGTATTCGTTCCACGGATTGTTCCGGGTCTCACGTGCGCCACGCAGCAGGGCGTAGATCACGATGCCGAAGAACAGCAGGAACGAAGCGAAGGAGATGAACGCACCGATCGACGACACCAGGTTCCACTGCGCGAACGCTTCGGGATAGTCGATATAGCGGCGCGGCATGCCCTGACGGCCCAGGAAGTGCTGCGGGAAGAAGGTCAGGTTGGCGCCGATGAAGAACAGCCAGAAGTGAACCTTGCCCCAGAACTCGGAATACTGACGGCCTGTCATCTTCGAGAAGTAGAAGTACACGCCCGCGAAGATCGCAAAGACAGCGCCAAGCGACATCACATAGTGGAAGTGCGCAACCACGTAATAGGTGTCGTGATAGGCACGGTCTACACCTGCCTGCGACAGCACAACGCCGGTCACACCACCAACGGTGAACAGGAACAGAAAGCCGAAGGCAAACAGCATCGGCGTCTTGAACTCGATCGAGCCACCCCACATGGTTGCAATCCACGAGAATACTTTGACGCCTGTAGGGACCGCGATGACCATCGTGGCAAGCATGAAGTAAGCCTGCTGACGCAGTGATAGGCCAACGGTGTACATATGGTGCGCCCACACGACGAAGCCCAGTACACCGATCGCGATGATCGCCCAAACCATCGGCAGGTAACCGAAGATTGGCTTGCGTGCGAAAGTTGCGATCACGTGGCTGATGATGCCGAAACCGGGCAGGATCACGATGTACACTTCGGGGTGACCGAAGAACCACAGGATGTGCTGATACAGGATCGGATCACCGCCACCGGCCGGATCAAAGAAGGTAAAGCCAAAGTTACGGTCCATCAACAACATGGTGATCGCGCCCGCCAGAACCGGCAGCGACAGCAGAATCAGCCACGAAGTGACAAAGATCGACCAGCTGAACAGCGGCACCTTGAACAGGGTCATGCCCGGGGCACGCATGTTCAGGAAGGTGGTGATCATGTTGATCGCGCCGAGGATCGAGGAGGCGCCTGATACGTGCACGGCGAAAATCGCAAGGTCCATGGACATGCCGCCTTCGGTCGTCGACAGCGGTGGGTAGAGAACCCAGCCGACGCCCGAACCGAGCTGGTCGTTACCCCCTGGGCTGAGCAATGAAGCCACACCCAGCGAGGTACCAGCGACATACAGCCAGAAGGACAAGTTGTTCATCCGTGGGAACGCCATATCCGGCGCACCGATCTGCAACGGCATGAAATAGTTGCCAAATCCGCCGAACAGGGCCGGGATGACCACAAAGAACATCATCAGAACACCGTGATAGGTGATCATGACGTTCCAAAGGTGCCCGTTGGGGGTACATGGATCGGCCATGAAACCTTCGAGGCACATGTACTGAACACCGGGGTGCATCAGTTCGAGCCGCATGTAAACGGTCATCAATACCGAGATCAGACCGACAATAGCCGAAACGACCAGGTACAGAATCCCGATATCCTTGTGGTTGGTCGACATGAACCAGCGGGTAAAGAACCCACGTTGGTCTTCATGGTCGTGACCATGAATGGCTGCGTCTGCCATTAGGTGCCTCCTGTTGCAACTACACCGCGCAGTCGGACCTCTCCAACGCACGGGATTCCTGCTGGTTTTAGATTGCGTTGGGGCGACCTTCAATGGTCGAGTTTGATCTAGATCAAGATAAATGGCCGCACCCCCTTGCATCGGAGGCCGGGAAAACCGCTCATTCGTGTTAGGTTCGGACGTGAAACGGCCTTCGGCGCGGCGTGAAAGAGTTGAGAATTCCACCGGTTTCTGTATGCTGATCAGCATTATTATTGAATTTATTTGACAGGTAACGGATGCGGAAATTGATTTTTGCATTGTTTGTTGCAGCCGGTTTGATAGGCGCGGCGCTGCCGGATACGGCACTGGCCGAGGCGACCCGGGCTCAATGCTCGTGCGATCATGAGGCAAAAGGCGATAAGCAGCATGGCGCAACGGTAGCGAATGCCAGCGCCTGTTTTCTGACAGAAAACGAGAACAATCATTGGTGTTCCTTCGATGTGGATGCCTTGGAGGGATCCAGCAGACAGCAAGAATTTTTGCTGGTCTTGCGTGGTCAGGTTGGCACTGGCGCGGCTGAAGACGTGATCCTGTCCCGCCTGACCGAGTATCGGACGGCCCCCGACGTCTCTGAACGATTGAAGGCCCGGGGTTTTGATACAGCCTCAGCAGTAGATAGGACCCAAAGCATTCTTAAGGACAACAATGATCTGCTGAATAAATGCCTCGGTGCGTTTGTTGATCTTGATCCGGGTGAATTCGCAAAGATGGCCGAGGGCGACGGTTTGGCCTGTGGCGTAAATGCTGAAACCGGTTGGCTGAATCTGGAGTTCCGGTTCGATGGTTGGAAACTGCTTTATTTGACGGAGCCTCCTGTTGGCTGATCCCGCGCGCAATATTTGGGCTGTTCTGGGACGCGTTGCGACAATTGGCGGTGTCTGCGGGCTTATCATTCTGGCGGTGCAGGGGGCGCGGTGGGCTCATGACAGGTATATTGCCGATCCGGAACCTGTCACCATAAGCTTTAATCAACTCAACACGTGCGCGCGTGGGAAGCTTTCTAACCTACGGGATGAGGGTTTTCTGAGCGAAGGGACCAGATTGGAGGGGGCTGCCGCCCAGCTGGCAATCTGTGACACCGAGGTTCTGAACGCGGCTCCTGACTTGCTGACACGTGAGATCGCCAAGCGATACCGGGGATGCCTGTCCCACACCGAACATAACGATACTCTTGAGTTGCTGGCGTATGCAGAGGCCGTCTGCCGAGTCGATTATAATGGCCAGACCCGTTATTTCTGCAGGGGAAATCTGCCTGCGGCCCGACAGAAACCGGCACTGAACCAGATCGTCGATCTTAGCGAACTCGCAACGTGCCCCGGGGCTTTTCTTACCGAAATCGGATTTAAGGACCAGAATTAGGTTTGCGCCAGCTTGACGGTTTCCGGGTTGGAGATCAAAACAGCGACTGACCTGAACCTCCGGAGACCCAAGATGACCGCATATGATTCCGAGAATATCTTTGCCAAGATCCTGCGCGGGGAAATCCCGTCGAACCGCGTTTACGAAGATGAGGATACCATGGCCCTGATGGATATCATGCCACGGTCGGATGGGCATTTGCTGGTCATTCCCAAAACGCCGTGCCGGAACATGCTGGATGCCTCGCCCGCGCAGTTGGCCGCTGTGATGGCAACGGTGCAGAAAATGGCACAAGCGGTCAAACTGGCTTTCGAGGCCGACGGTGTGACAGTCCAGCAATTCAACGAGGCCGCCGGCGGGCAGGAAGTGTTCCATCTGCACGTCCATGTCCTGCCGCGTCACGAAGGTGTTTCGATGCGTCCGCCTGGTGCCATGGGTGATTTCGACCAGATCGCGGAACATGCCGATAAAATCCGGGCTGTTCTGGCCCAATCCTAATGTGATTCTTCACAGGTGCCGTGATCACCAAAAGCATGCAGCACGGCGCAAACGTGATCGTGCTTCCCGTCGCAGGCCTTGGTGATACGGGCCAGTTCCTTCTCTAGCCTCCCGAGTCGCGCGATCCGGTCTCGCAGATCCGAGAGTTGTCGTTCGGCAATGTCGTGGGCCCTGTTCAGATCTTCACCGCGTGCGCCTTCCAGCGTCAGCAGCGCCTCGATATCTGCGAGCGGCAAACCCAGGTCGCGCGTATGGCGAATGAACTGCAGGCACCTCAATGCAGCATCGTCATAGCGGCGCTGATTCCCGCTGGTACGTTCAGGCTCAGGTAGCAGTCCCTTGTCTTCGTAAAACCTGATGGTGGGGACTTTGACTCCGGTCTCGCGTGAGAGTTCTCCGATTGAGTACATTATTTCGCAATTTCCTCTTGAACCTCTAGTGGCTAGAGGAACTACATAACATGCTGAACCGGAACAAGGGACGCTAATTAAATGGCACATCAGCACTCACATTCAGGGCATGGCCACAGTCACAGTCACATTGATCCTGAGGCCGGGGATGCCCGCGTCGCGTGGGCCATTGTGGTCAACATTTTCCTGACGCTGGCGCAGTTGGTTGGAGGGGTTCTGTCGGGCTCGCTTGCTCTGATCGCGGACGCGCTGCACAACCTGTCGGATGCGGTTTCGCTGGTCATCGCGTTCTTTGCCCGCAAAATCGCGCGCCGGCCCGCTGATCCGCGGATGAGTTTCGGCTATGGCCGGGCCGAGGTCGTCGCGGCGCTGGTCAACTACACCACGCTGATCGTGCTGTCGGTTTACCTGATGTACGAAGGTGTGATGCGGTTTTTTGAACCCGAGACGGTCAACGGCTGGATCGTTGTATGGATTGCAGGGATCGCTTTGGTGGTTGATCTGATTACCGCCGCGCTGACCTATTCGATGGCGAAGGACAGCATGAACATCCGGGCTGCCTTTTTGCACAATCTGGCCGATGCTCTGGGATCCGTCGCAGTAATCATCGCAGGCACTGCCGTGATCCTGTTCGAATGGACCTGGGTCGATCCTGCCGTAACCATCTTGATCTCAATTTACATCCTCTGGCATGTCAAATCCGAGATTGGCGAAACCATCCGCGTCCTTATGCTGGGCGCTCCGCCGGAACTGGACCCGGAAGAGGTGGCATCAGCCATCGAGGGCATCGCTGGCGTTGCCGAGGCGCACCACATACATCTGTGGAGTATGCAGGAGCGTGAGCCTGCGTTGACGGCGCATTTGGTAATTGTAGCGGATGCCTGGGACAGGGCCGAGGAAATCCGCGCCGAGGTCAAGCAGATGCTGCGGAACCGGTTCGGCCTTGGACATGTTACGCTGGAAATCGAAGGCGATGGATACGCCTGTTCCGGATCGGTCCGGTTTGGGCATCAACAGGGATAAGGGTGCTCTAAAACGAGAATTGCCGTTCCGATTATGGGGTCGGAACGGCAGACTCGTAACCAAACAAAATCACGGATTTCGCGGGGCAGCCCTGCGATCACCGGTTAACACACCACTCACTCATGAACGGTCATTACATACTACGTGGTTAGATTGCGTTTGTATTGGGTTGAGATGAAGAATCTCTGAATTTGCCGAGAATTGGCACGATTGCTGGGAAACACCGGGGGCGTTTGCGAAACAGAGCGCATCAATCTTGGAGATTGTCGTTCTATTTTGGACACTAGCCGATTCGAATTGCGGGGTCGGTACGAGATACCTCTGCGTGTCCAGCAAAAACATCTTCAAATGTCTTTTTCAACGCAACATCCACATCAGCCATGGTGACCGGCAGTCCCAGATCGACCAGTGAGGTCACGCCGTGATCCTGAATCCCGCAGGGCACGATGCCGGTGAAATGGGACAGATCAGGTTCGACATTGATCGAAATGCCGTGGAAGCTGACCCATTTCCGCAGACGAACTCCGATGGCCGCAATCTTGTCCTCGGCGGTTTGCCCCGTTGCTGTCAGAGGCTTGTCGTTGCGTTGTACCCAGACGCCGACCCGACCCTCGCGAATTTCGCCGGTGACGTTGAACTCGGCAAGTGCTGCGATCACCCATTCCTCGAGCTGCTGCACAAAGCGGCGCACATCATGTCCACGCTTTCCAACGTTCAGCATGACATAGACCACACGCTGCCCCGGCCCGTGATAGGTGTACTGGCCACCGCGTTTACTTTCATAAACCGGGAAACGGTCGGGATCGGTCAGATCTTCGCGCTTTGCCGAGGTGCCGGCAGTATAAAGGGGCGGATGTTCAAGCAGCCAGATGCACTCATCCGCGTCACCTGAGGCAATCGCCGCAACGCGTGCCTCCATAAAAGCGGTGGCTTCCTGGTAATCTGTCAGCCCGTCGGTCGTCTTCCATTCCATGTTGTTCCCTTAGACCGTCTAAGCGAAAGGGGGAAGGGGTCATGCCGCTTCGGTCAGGCAGCGTTGCAAAATCTGCGTATAGGCATCCGTTCCCTGCGCCCCAGTCAGCAGGTACTTGCCTCCGAAAACCATGGATGGCACGCCCGAAATACCCCGGCTGGTCCAGAAGGTCTGTTTCTCACGCACTGTTCCAGCATGGGCGCCCGACAACAGCGCTTCCTGTGCTTTTGCAGTGTCCAACCCCGCAGCTTCGATGGCAGCCATCAGCACCTCAATTTCCGAGACATCACGCTGTTGCGTAAAATAGGCATCAAATAGCGCGAGCTTGAGTGGATGTTGGCGTTCCTGGGTTTCCGCCCAGTGCAGGAGTTGATGCGCAGCAAATGTATTCACAATTCGGCTGTCATCGTCGAAATTGAAGGCAAAGCCTAGCTCGGCCCCGAGGGAGGTCAGCTTTTCCCGTGCTTGTTTACTTTGCTCCGGCGTCGAACCGTATTTCTCGACGATATGTTCACGAAGGTTTTGTCCTTCTGGCCCCATGGCCGGGTTCAGTTCAAAAGGGTGCCACCGCAAGCGCGCAAGTATGTTTTCCTGCTTCAGAGCAGCATCCAGCTGCCGAAAACCGATAACGCACCACGGGCAGACAACATCCGAGACGACATCGATCTGTACTATAGGAGGAGGATCAGAGGTTGCCATGTGCTGCTCCTGGGACGTTGCGCTGCTGTATAAATATGAACGAGTTGTTCAAAATCAAACCGTCGTGTTTTTGCCTCTTCACATCGCGTAATTCTGCGTCTATACGCGCCTCTACCAAGTCACTGGCAGTGCGGTCGTGGCGGAATTGGTAGACGCGCAGCGTTGAGGTCGCTGTGGGGTAACACCCGTGGAAGTTCGAGTCTTCTCGACCGCACCAAAATCATGAAAATGGAAAAAATCTTCGTCAGATGAGGCGAGCGCCCTGGGGATCGAAGCGATAAGTGCGGTCCTGGGTGTAGCCAAAGCGGACCGGCTCACCCGCGTTTACCTGATGCTGACCGAACAGGCGTGCGGTGATCTGGTGGTTCTGCATCATTGCGATTACGTTGGTGTCTCCGCCCAGATGCTCAACATGGGTTACGTTCGCGGTTAGTGGGCCGTCGTCGGTCAGGTAGAGGTCTTCGGGTCGGATGCCCAGTGTCGTGCCCGCGCTGTCTCCGATCAGACTGGCGGGGATAAAGTTCATTGAGGGCGCGCCGAGGAAGCCTGCGACGAACTGGTTGGCGGGGTTGTTGTACAGCTCCATAGGGCTGCCGACTTGTTCAACGTGCCCGTCGCGCAGGACGACAATCTTGTCGGCCAGAGTCATCGCCTCGGTCTGGTCGTGGGTGACGTAGATCATCGAGGCATCAAGCTGCTGGTGCAGGTTGGCAATTTCCAACCGTGTGTTCATGCGCAGGGCGGCGTCCAGATTGGACAAGGGCTCGTCGAACAGGAACAGTTTGGGCTCGCGCACTATGGCGCGTCCGATGGCGACGCGTTGACGCTGACCGCCCGACAGCTCCGAGGGGAAGCGGTCGATATACGGCTCAAGGTTCAGCATCTTGCTGGCCTTGGCGACGCGTTGTTCGATGACCTGTTTGCTCTGACCTTCCTGTTTCAACGCCAGCGACATGTTTTTGCGCACGTTCAGGTGAGGGTAGAGCGCGTAGCTTTGGAACACCATTGCGATGCCACGTTTGGAGGGCGGGGTGAGGTTCATCAGCTCTCCGCCGATGCGCACTTCGCCCGAGGTCACGTCCTCCAACCCCGCGATCACGCGCAGAAGGGTGGATTTACCGCAACCCGATGGGCCGACGAAAACGACGAATTCGCCGTCTTCGACTTCGATATTGATATCCTTCAGCACCTCGACGGTGCCGAAGGACTTGTTCACGTTCGTAAGCGTCAGGGCGGTCATGTGCGTGCCTCTTTCAGCGAAATGGGTTGGCCGGTGCGGATGCTTTCATCTGCAGCGAGACAGATGGCCAGCGATTGAACGGCGTCGTTCATGTGTCGGGTCAGGTCGATGTCTTCGGCTATGGCGCGCAGCATATAGGCTTGCTCGGCGTCGCAGAGCTCTTGATGGCCGGGCTCACCCGGCATGTCGATTAGCTGGTCGCCCTCGGGGCGATGGACCAGAAGGCCGCCGACTTTTGTGTGGCCGTCGATATTTGCGGACGCGCCTTTGTTGCCGTCGGTGATCGAGACCGAGCCATTGGGCGACACGATGTCTTTCACGAAAAACGCGGTTTCCGACATCATCGGGCCCCAACCGGCTTCGTACCAGCCGACCGAGCCGTCCTCAAAGATCACCTGAAACTGGCCGTAATTGTACATGTCTTCGGCGATCTCATCGCTCAGGCGAAGGCCCATGCCATGCACGCGCACCGGGTCAGAGTCGGTGATCTGACACATCACGTCGACATAATGCACGCCGCAATCAACAATGGGCGAGGTGGTTTGCATCAGCGCCTTGTGGGTTTCCCACTCAGCACCGCTGCTTTGCTGGTTGAGGTTCAGACGGAAGACATACGGCCCGCCGAGGTCGCGCGCCTCGGAAATCAGGCGCATCCATGAGGGGTGGTGGCGCAGGATGTAGCCGATCACCAGTTTACGATTGGTCTCGATGGCTTTCGCAACGACTCGTTTGGCGTCTGCCGCAGTCGTGGCGAGTGGTTTTTCGACGAAGACATGAGCCCCGGCCTCCATTGCGGCGCAGGCAAAATCGGCATGGCTGTCGGAATAGGTGGCGACCACGACCAGATCGGGGTTTGTCTCGGCCAGAGCGGCCTGAAAATCCGAGTAAGCCGGATAGCCTGACAGATCTGGATGGTCCACTTGGCCGGAGCGGTTCACCAACCCCACGATCTGCGCGTCCGGGTGGTGGTGGTGGGCCAGCGCGTGGCTCAGGCCCATATTGCCAAGGCCAGCGATCAGAACCTTGATCATTTGACTGCTCCTGACGTGATGCCGCGGATCAGCTGGCGCGAGAAGATGACGTAGAGCACGAGCACCGGCAGGATCGCCATGCTAAGCGCCGACAGAACCGCGTTCCAGTCGGTGACGAATTGGCCAATGAAGACCTGGCTACCCAGCGTCAGGGTTTTGGTTTCCTCAGCCGGGGCAAGGATAAGCGGGAACCAGAGGTCGTTCCAGATCGGGATCATGTTGAACACGGCGACGGTCGCCATGGCGGGGCGAACGAGGGGTAAGACCAGCCGGAAGAAGATTGTGTATTCAGTCAGGCCATCGACGCGACCCGCGTTTTTCAAATCGTCCGAGACCTGCCGCATGAACTCGGACAGAATGAAAACGGCCAATGGCAAGCCTTGCGCCGTGTAAACGAGGATCAAGGCCCAGAGAGTGTTTACCAACCCTGTGGCGACCATCATATCCAGAATAGCCACGGTGCCGATGCGAATTGGGATCATGATGCCGAGTGCCAGATACAGGCCCATCAATGTGTTGCCTTTGAACTTGTATTCGCTCAGCGCAAAGGCGGCCATGGCGCCAAACAACAGGACAAGGGCCAGCGACACCACGGTGACGATTAGCGAGTTCTGGAAATACAGGAAGAAATCCCCCTGTTTCATCACCGTCTGGTAACCAATCAGCGAAAAGCTTTCGGCATCGGGCAGGGCGAGCGGTTCGCGAAAGATGGCGCGGCGGGATTTGAAGCTGTTGATGATGATCACGAAGACCGGGAACAGTGCGATCAAAGTATAAAGGATCAGTGCCCCGTGCATGGCGGCGGTGTTCAGCGGGTTTTGGCGTGCTTTGTTCATATCATTACCCTCACAGCTGATACCGGCGCATCCGGGTCTGGATGCCGAAGAGGTAGAGGCAGACACCCACGAGGATGATGGCGAACATGGCCCCGGCGATGGCTGATCCCATATGCGGATCACCCAGTTGCAGCTGGAAGCCAAAGAAGGTGCGGTACATAAAGGTGCCAAGGATGTCGGTTGAGAAATCCGGCCCGGCCAGCGCGCCTTGGGACACGTAGATTAGGTCAAACGCGTTGAAATTACCCACAAAAGTCAGGATCGAGATGATCCCGATCGAAGGAATAATGAGCGGTAGTTTGATCTTCCAGAACGCCGAGGCCCCGGTGATGCCGTCGATCTCTCCGGCCTCAAGGATTTCTTCGGGGATCGATAGCAGCGCGGCATAGATCAGCATCATCGGAATGCCGACGAATTGCCAGACCGACACCAGCGCCAGCGTTGTCAGAGCGTGTTCTTCCTTGCCCAGCCACGGTGCAAACAGCGACTTCAGTCCAATGGCGTCCAGCATCGACGGGGCGATGCCCCAAAGCGGTGACAGGATCAGCTTCCACGCGAAACCGACGATCACGAAACTCATGATCGTAGGGATGAAAATCGCAGACCGATAGAGCGCGGCAAACCGCAGGCGTGGATGTGACAGAAGCGCTGCCAAGGCGATGCCGATGGGGTTCTGCACCAGCATGTGGATCAGGAAGAACCAGAAGTTGTTGCCAAGCGCGTTCCAGAACTGTTCGGACCAGATAGGGTCAAAGAACAGGGTGCGGAAATTCTGCAGGCCCACGTAGATGCGCGTCTGATCGACCTCGGTGAACAATGCGAGGCGCAGTGTGTTGAACAAAGGGAAGATCATCACTGCCGTGTAGACCAGGACCGCAGGGGCGAGGAATACGGCAATGTGCCAGCGAATGCGGCGGGTTTGCATGTGAATCTCCGGGGAAAGGTGCCGGACGCGGCGCGATTGGCCGCGTCCGGAGTGAGTGGCCTAGGTGTTACTGATGCGGTGCGTACCAGGTGGCCAGACCGTCCTGCAGTTGCTGACCCAGTGCTTCGGGGGTTTCAGCGCCCTTGATGGCGGCGACAGATGCGCCCCAGGTCTCGTTTTCAAGGTTCGGTGTGCCGCGCGACAGGATCTGATAAGTTGAACGGATCGTGCTTTCACACTCATCGCGCCAGCCAACGATTTCTTTGGCAAGCGGATCTTCCAACTCGACCGGAGTGCTGGACAGCGGGAAGAACCCGGGCAGGGCGTTGCCGAAGATGCTGGCGAATTCTGGGCTTGCAACCCAGGCCAGGAAAGTGCGCGCCGCTTCTTGATTTTCGCTGGCGGCATTCAAGCCGATGCCGATATCTGTGTGGTCCGAGATATAGCAGGTGTCGCCCGCATTCTGGACAGGCGGCTTAAAGGCGCCCATTTCGAAATCGGCTTGCGTGTTGAAGCCCGAAATTTCCCAGCTACCAGCAGGATAGACCGCCGCGCGACCCAGTGTGAACAGGTTCTGACTGTCAGGATAGGTCTGTGCCTCGTACCCGTCACCCAGATAGTCCGCCCATTTGGCCAACGTCGCATAAGGGGCAACCCACTGTGGGTCAGTCAGCTTCTGCTCGCCCTTGATCAGCGCCTGTCGGCCTTCTTCACCTTTCCAGTAGTTCGGGCCGATGTTGTTATAGCCCATTGTGGCGGCTTCCCACTGGTCGTTGGTGCCCATCGCCATCGGGATATAGGTGCCGTCCTCCTTGATCTTGTCGAGGGCGGCAAAGAACTCGGCCTCGGTGGTTGGGGCGTCGATGCCCAACTCGTTGAACGCATCCTTGTTGTAGATGAAGCCATGAATCACCGATGCCATCGGAACGCAGAAACTGGCTGATCCATCGTCGGTCTGCCAAGCAGATTTCGCAACGTCCGAGAAGTTGCCCATGGCGTCCAGATCGGACAGGTCGGTCAGGTGCCCGTTTTCGTACAATGCCAGTGAAGCATCGAACGGACGGCACGTGATCAGGTCGCCCGCCGATCCGGCCTCAAGCTTAGAGTTCAGTACAGCATTGTATTCAGCCGGGGCGGAGGGTGAAAAAATTACTTTGATGCCCGGATGTTCGGCCTCGAAAGCCGGAATGATCTTTTCCTGCCACAGGGCCAGATCATCATTGCGCCAGCTTTCGATGTTCAGCGTCGCGTCTTGCGCATAGGCGCTTGTGACCAGCGCTGTGCTCATCAGAGCAAGGCTCAGAACTTTGCGTGTCATTTGGTGTCTCCCAGATTGATGGTTTCTTGGTTTTGTTTAAGCCGCTCCAGTGCGGGGCGGAGGTGATCATCCGTACTGCGCAACATCGCCTGCGCCTCTTCCAGCACTAAAGCGCCTGCCGCCATCAGGGCAGCGCATTTAAGATTTCCGTCTGCTGCATTCAGCGCTGATGCGGCTTGTTCGGGTGCTACGCCTGTCAGCTGGCAAACAATGCCCTTAGCGCGGGCGCGCAGTTTCTCGTTGTCGGCGCGCAGGTTGATCATCATCCCGTCCTGAATATGCCCCAGCTCCATCGCCATAAGGGTGGACAGCATGTTCAGCGCGATTTTCTGTGCGGTACCCGCACCCATGCGGGTCGAGCCCGATATCAGCTCGGGCGGAGTGGATAGCAGGATGGAGTGGTCGGATAGCTGTAACAGTTCTGTTTCGCCATTGTTTGCTATGCCGATAACCGTAGCACCTTTTGCTCGGGCAATCCGGGCTGCAGCGACTGTGTAGGGCGTAGTTCCGCTGGCGGAAACGGTGATCAGAGTGTCTTTGGTCGACAGGCCGGCAAGTTCGCGGTCGAGATTGTCGGTGGCGTCTTCAACATCGCCGGGCATCTCGACGCTGGAAGGTAATCCGCCCGCCATGTGAATGCGAATTTGGTTTGCGGATATCGAATAAGTGCCGCCCAGTTCCAGCGCGTCCGAGGCGGCCATCAAGCCGGATGAGCCTGCCGCAAGATAGCGCAGGACACCGCCGGAGCGGATCGTTTGCGCCATTGCTTTCGCCCCTGTGCAAATAGGGGAGAGCGAGGAGAGGGGGGTGGTTGCAGCTTCGGATTGTGACCGGGCCAGAAGTTCGGCGACTTCGTTCAGCGGCCGGGCATCAAGCCCGATCGCATCCTGATGCAGCTGTTCTGTTACTGGCGCGGCCACGTGATTCTCTCCCTTGGTTCCGGGTATCATACCTTTTAGATACCATTAGTCTACCATTTTATTTTTATGTCAGTATGTTTCAGTATTTGGGTCGATATGGTTTGTTGTGGTCGTAATTAGGTCTTCAAAAACGATAATAGGTATTATAAAGGTATCTGCATGAGTCGTCCTTTAGATCCCATTGTTCTGGCTGTTGATGGCGGTGGTACGCGCTGTCGTATTGCTGTTTCAGATGACTCTCTTGTTCAGCAAGTTGAAGTTGGGTCGGCAAATGTCTCGACCGATTTCGAAGCGGCCTGTGTCGAACTGAAACGTGGAATTGCCTCTTTGGCAGAGCGTCTCGGATTGGATGCATCTCGGATCGCTCGGGTGCCAGCGTATCTGGGGTTGGCAGGAATCACAGGAAAAACACTGGCAGAACGACTGGCTGGTGTGCTGCCGTTTGATCATGTTCGGATCGAAGATGACAGGCCCGCCGCCTTGCGCGGTGCGTTGGGGCCGAAGGATGGGTTTGTCGCGCATTGCGGCACCGGGTCTTTCCTGGCGGCACAGAGAGGCGGGCAGAGCGTTTTTGCAGGCGGATGGGGCCCGGTCCTTGGGGATCAGGCCTCGGCGCAATGGGTGGGGCGGCGGGCACTGTCACGCACGCTTGATTGTATTGACGACCTGCAACCAGTGTCCGAGATGGCGGAAGTCCTGTTGTCTCGTTTTGGTGGCGCCGCGGGTGTTGTCAGAGCTGCGTCCGGGATGTCGCCGACTGATTTTGGCGCGCTGGCTCCTGTCGTAACGCTCCATGCAGGGCGGGGGGATGAACTTGCAGTTTCGATCATGCAGGCTGGCGCTCAGTATCTGGCGGGTCGGATGGAAGCAATGGGCTGGGCACCTGGCCTTTCGATCTGCCTGACCGGGGGCATCGGCCCGCACTATGCGGCGTATTTACCAAAAATCATGCAGCAGGGACTGGCCAATCCACTGGGTGATCCGCTGACTGGTGCAATCGCGCTGGCCCGCGCGTTTCAAGAGGAGATCGAACATGAGCGTTGCTGACTTCCTGCGACCCGAGGGTTGGCTGGGTCAGACTGCCGGGCCGCGTTATGTGCAATTGCGCCAACGGCTTGAGAAGGGGATAGAGGAGGGCATACTGCCTCCCAACAGTTCACTTCCGCCTGAGCGCGAGATTGCAGAGCTTACCGATCTGTCGCGGGTCACGGTTCGCAAGGCTATTCAGGAGCTGGTGCGTAAGGGAACGATTGAACAAAGGCAGGGGTCGGGTTCGTTCGTACGCCAGCCTGTGGCGCGCGTTGAGCAGTCACTGTCGCACCTGACCTCGTTTACCGAGGATATGGAGCGGCGTGGATTCGAGACGACCTCGACCTGGTTAGAGCGTGGTGTGTTTCTGCCGTCGCCGGATGAGATGCTGGCGCTGGGCCTGTCGGCCAATGATCAAGTCGCCCGCATTCACCGTTTGCGCGCCGCTGGGGGGCGGCCAATGGCGTTGGAACGTGCAGCATTGCCGCTGGATATTCTGCCAAATCCAACCGAAGTCACCGGGTCGCTCTATGCGTTCCTGGAACAATCCGGAAACCGTCCGGTGCGTGCGATCCAGAAGATCTCGGCCATCAACCTTGAGGCCACCGAGGCCCGCTTGCTGGATGTTGCCGAAGGCACAGCAGGTCTGCGTATTCAGCGCACCTCATACCTTGAAAGCGGGCGCGTTGCTGAACTCACCCGATCCATCTATCACGGCGATGCCTACGACTTCGTGGCAGAGCTGCGTTTGTCAACCTGAAAGGCGGGGCTCATGTCCAGCGGAACAACTCAAATGCGGCGGGAAATCAATGAGATACCCTTTGCCGTTGATCGACTTCTGACCAATGGGGCTAATGCTGTCGCAAAGACAGCGAACGCAATCCGCGAACATGATCCCGGTTTTCTGATCTCAGTCGCGCGCGGATCGTCAGATCATGCCTGCAGCTATCTGAAATACGCGTCTGAACTGCTGCTGGGCCTGCCCATGGCTTCGGTTGGGCCGAGCGTTAAATCGATCTACGGGGTGGGTATGCGTTGCCCTAACGCTCTGTGTATATCGGTGTCGCAATCGGGCCAAAGCCCCGACATCGTTCAATTGACGCAATCCCTGACAGAAGGTGGCTCTTACTCGGTTGCGATTACGAATGATACGGCGTCGGCACTGGCCAAGGTCACCTCATCAGCGCTGTCGCTCCACGCGGGTGCAGAACTGAGCGTGGCAGCCACCAAGACCTTCGTCACCTCTCTGGTAGCGGGGCTTTGGTTGTTGGCCGAGGTTAAGGGCGATGATGAATTGCTGTCTGCAATCCACAATCTGCCAGAGGTTTTGTCGCGCGCGATCACTTGTGATTGGGGGGCGGTCGTGGAGGCCGTCGATGGGCAATCCCTGTTCACGCTCGGGCGTGGGATGTCCTGGGCGATTTCAAATGAAGCGGCGTTGAAATTCAAGGAAACCTGTCAGATTCACGCCGAAAGCTATTCCTCGGCCGAGGTGCTGCATGGCCCGGTTTCGATTGTCGAACAGGGCTTTCCTGTGATTGCCTTCGCATCCAACGATGCGGCAGAAGCCAACATTGCCGAGGTCGCAGATGCACTTGCAGCCAAAGGCGCAAAGGTTTTTGCGACGACGAACCGCGTAAAGGATGCTGTTGCTTTACCTCATGTGCGCACATCGCACTGGATGACGGACCCCGTGGCCTCGATCGCGGCGTTTTATGGTATGGTTGAAACGGTTGCCACGCACCGCGGTATCAACCCCGATGCCCCGCGCCATCTTCGGAAAGTGACGGAAACGGTATGAGTGATACCTCTATCACTTTTGCCGGAGGACCGATCTTTGACGGCGAGGTTATGCTGAACGGCTATGCCGCGCGCTTCATTGACGGCGCGCTGGATAGTCTCGTGCCAGAGGTTCAGGTGCCCTCGGGGGAACCGGTCGAGGATCTGTCGGGCGATATCCTCAGCCCTGGCTATGTTGATTTGCAGGTCAACGGCGGCGGAGGCGTCATGTTCAATGATGATCCATCTATCGAGACCTTGCATCGTATCGCAAAGGCGCACCGCCAGCTTGGGGCAACCTCGATTCTGCCAACTCTGATCACGGACACGCCGGAAAAGACAACTGCTGCCATATCGGCGGCGACACAGGCGGTGCGGGACAAAACACCGGGGATCGTTGGCCTGCATCTTGAGGGGCCGCATCTGTGCCAGCGGCGCAAAGGTGCCCATGATGGTGCGCTGATCCGGTCGATGGAGGATGCCGATCTGCAGCAATTGACAGCAGCGGCAAAGGCACTGCCCGTGCTGATGGTCACGCTTGCGCCCGAGAGTGTCACGATCGCGCAGGTCGAAACGCTTGTACATGCAGGTGCGGTCGTGTCGCTGGGGCACAGTGATGCTCCGTTTGAGACCTGCGTTGCCTACGCACGGGCCGGCGCGCAGTGTGCTACCCATCTGTTCAACGCCATGAGTCAGCTCGGCAACCGCGAGCCGGGGCTGGTCGGCGCGGTTTTGTCCTGCGGTGCGATGTCAGCCGGGTTGATTGCGGATGCGATCCATGTTCACCCGGAAACGATGCGCACGGCCTTTGCCGCCAAACAGGGGCCCGGGCACCTGTTTCTGGTCAGCGATGCGATGGCGGTTGCGGGAACCGAACTGAGTGAATTCACGCTGGAAGGTCGGATCATTCAGCGCAAAAACGGCAGGCTGACACTGCAGGATGGAACGTTGGCCGGGGCTGATCTTGACCTGACCACGGCCTTGCGGGTGCTGACGGCAGACGTGGGTGTTTCATTGCCCGACGCGTTGGCGGCGGCCACGCGCATTCCCGCAGGTCTCATCTCACAAGGCGCGATCTGCCGTTTGAACTCGATCTCGCAAGCAATACGAATTTCTGCGGATTTGTCGCAAGTCCGCCCGGTGGTGGCGCTCTGATACCCAAATGCGATGAATTCTGATCTCTGCGAATTTCACATCTCGCCGCCGTAGTCACGGTTGTGTAAGACGTTAGGTGAACGCGGTTTGGGAATTTCCTAATGTTTCAGGTTATTGGCATATTCGGCATTGGGCCGACCGCCCGGGTTTCGCGATGACCCGAAAGCCCGGCGTTTTCATTGGTCAGCGCAAGGATCGGATGGGTGCGCGCCTGCTGATGATCCTGACCTGTATCCGTCTGGCCGAAGATTTCAATACTGACTACCGGGTGAATTGGTTTCCGCAAGGCGCGGATGCGCCAGAACTGGATCAGCCGGAGGAACTGTTTACCTCTGACTGGATGGACGCGCATTTCCTCAATCAAGCAGAGTTTGATGCGCTCGAAAAAAACGCCCTGCCGATTTGGGCCTTTCAGAACGACCTTTCGCCCGAGCGGTTGGTTGCTCATCTGGCATCGGGTCGGTCGGTTCTGGTCGAGGAAGGGTTCGAGGTGCTGGCGTTCCCGTGGGAGGATATTGAAGCCATCCGCCCCCGTTATCGCGACTTTATCCGCAGCGTTGGCTTTGTTGATGAGATCCTTCAAATCATGAACCGCGCGGATGACGCCCTTTCAGGGCAGGGGGTTTCGGCCTATCACATCCGACGCGGCGATATCCTGAATGGGTTGCCGTGGAAGCATTCGACATGGCCCGCTAAGATCGAGCCGGAAGAGTTTTACGAGGCTCATCTGGAGAAATCCAAAGGCCAGACTTCCATCATGTTCTCGGATCAGCCTGAACTGATTATTCGTTTCAAAAAGCGGTATCCGAAACTCATGCAAATGTCGGATATCGCGGACCTGTCGGGCCTGACTCGCGCGCAGCGGGATTTCCTGGAACTCTACACGATGTCGCGTGCTGATCAGGTGATTGCGCCTTACATATCTGCCTTCTCAATGGCGGCGGCGCGGATTTCAGGACATCAGCGCAAAGTGTTTCGCGATGTCCTGACCGAAGAGGAACTGCAAGCGGCCAACGACCGGGTTATCGAACGTGTGGCGCGGGGACCATCAGAGTTTCTGAACCCGTCGGAGGCGGCGCATATTTACGCGAAGGCGGCGCAATACCTGTCAGCCAATGACCGCTGCGAAGAGGCGTATGACAGCGCAAAGCCAATTCTGGACGCTGGCGCCGACAACGCCTTTATGCCGTTGTTGCAATCGTTGAACTGCTTTTATCTGGATAAGTGGCAGGAAAGTGAGACGCTCGCCAAGGAAGGGTTGCAGAACCCGCATCTTTGGCCCGAGGACTACGCCGTCATGTGCGCCTTGCGCGGTGCCATTTTGGGCGTGCAGGGTAAACGCTGGGCCGCAACGCGCCATTTCGCAAAAGCGTTCTGGGCCAAGCCGTTACGGCCGGATGTTGTGGTGCTTGGGTCCAGAATGCTCTACCGATCACATCTGGCACACAGACTGCTGCCGCCAGTCGACTGGTCATTGCAGCGCGTCGTCCGTCAGCGCCGGTTTCCGCCGTTCAACAACCTGTATCTGGTTCAGCACAAGGTTGTGTCGTGGCGGCCGTGCAACTTCGATTTTGTTTTGCTGGATTGGGCAGAATTGGCGTTGGATCAACGTGCAAGACGCTTGTTTGATCAGCGTAAAAGGCTCGAAACATTGAATGCGGCTCTGGATGAATTGCCCGACGTGCCAACTGATGATCCCCGGTTGTTCGGGGCCAAAGTCATTCTGCAAAAACATCTGGGCGAAATTTCAGGTGCGCAGGCCATCGACAAAACCCGCCAGATCGTCGCCGAGGTGCCTGAAAGTACGTTGTATCAAAAGCGTCTGGCCGAGCTTTGTGAAGCGGAAGGCGATATCAGGGCAGCTCACCGAACGATGACCGAGGCGTTGGACTGCGACCCGGAAAGCCCGTTTCTTCTGTTCGCTATGGGCCGCTTGCTGGAGCGGACGGGCCAAACAGGGAAAGGTGAAAAATTGATCTTGCAAGCCGCAGATCACGATGAAGTCACCGTCGCCATTCAGGGCATGGCGGGCCAGATCCACATGCGACGTGGGAACAAGAACAAGGCGCGTCCTTATCTTGAAAAAGCGCGTGACCTCTACCCACCCTACCAGCGGTTTACCAATCAGTTGAACAGGCTTGCAGGCAATAAGTAACGCTAGTCCAATGCAATCTCTTGCCGCAGTTTTCCCGTCGTCTTGTCGAATATCAATATGCGGTTGTCATCAGTAACCACCGCATACCAGTTGTTGCCTATGGTCAGCGCCTGCGCCTTTGCACCATCCGGCAGCTCTATCTGATCAGGTAAGGTTGGGGTGCGGTCCGATAGGCGGATGACAATCAGGGCGAATGTCACTAGAACCCCGCCAATCATCACCGCGGTCAATAACATGACCATGCGCCGCAGCAGCCGAAGTTGTGGTGTTTCCTGCGGTTCCTGAGGTTCGGAAGGGACAGTCATGGGCACCCGCCTGATAGAGTTTCACATCGCGGCCACGCCGCCATCCCGTCTTGATAAGGCGCTTGCGCGGGATGTGCCAGCGGAAGAGAACCTGTCGCGCACCCGTCTGGCCCGCTTGATCGCCGATGGGTCTGTTTCCATCAATGGCATCACCGCAGGCGATCCCAAGGCGAAGATTGCCGAAGGCGCATATGTCGCCATCACCGTGGCCGAAGCCGAGGACAGCCATATCGGCCCCGAGGATATCCCGTTGGTCGTTGTCTATGAGGATGACGATCTAATCGTGATCAACAAGCCTGCGGGCATGGTGGTGCACCCGGCGCCGGGTTCTCCGAATGGGACGCTGGTAAACGCGCTGCTGCATCATTGCGGGGATGATCTATCGGGTGTTGGCGGCGTCAAACGGCCCGGTATTGTGCATCGGATCGACAAGGAAACCAGTGGCCTGCTGGTCGTGGCCAAATCGGATGCAGCGCATCACGGGTTGGCGGCTCAGTTCGAGGCGCATAGTGTTGAGCGTTATTATCGCGCCGTTTGCTATGGTGTGCCGGATGCCAATGATCCCCGACTGCGCGGGATCAAGGGCGTAAGTTTCGAGCCCGGCAATATCATGCGCCTGACAACTCAGTTAGCGCGACACAAGACAGATCGGCAAAAGCAGGCCGTTCTGTTTCACGGCGGCCGCCATGCAGTAACGCGGACGCGGATTGTCGAGGTTTTTGGGATGCCCGGCGGTCTGTCGTTGATCGAATGCTGGCTCGAGACGGGCCGCACACATCAGATTCGTGTACACATGGCCCATGCCGGTCACGGTCTTGTCGGCGACCCGGTATATGGGGGTAAGCGCAAACTTGCAGCGCGCGCGTTCACGCCTGAGGCTATTGAGGCCGTGCGAGCTTTTCCTCGGCAAGCATTGCACGCGGCAGTGCTTGGGTTCAAACATCCGGTCTCGGGCGAGATGTTGCGTTTTGAGGCACCTCTGCCGAAAGACATGGCCACACTGCTTGAATCTGTCAGAAAACAGCTGAAATAATCTGCAAAGGCTTGTGAAAACGGCATTTTCAGCTTTCCTTTACATAGGGTTAATTTCAGACTGGTATCAGATCCTCTTGAATGTACCGGGTCTGGTACCCATATCCCATGTTAAGGGCTTAAACATTTGTCCAAGGGGCAGAAATAAATGGCAAATTACACAACTCTTCCAGCGCCGACACCAGAAGGTGGGCTGAACCGCTATATGCAGGAGATTCGTAAGTTTCCTCTGCTTGAGCCAGAGGAAGAATATATGCTGGCCAAGCGTTGGGTCGAGGAACAGGATACCGAAGCCGCGCATAAAATGGTCACGTCGCACCTGCGTTTGGCGGCCAAGATCGCCATGGGATATCGCGGCTACGGTCTGCCGCAGGCCGAGGTGATTTCCGAGGCCAATGTGGGCCTGATGCAGGCGGTCAAGAAATTCGACCCGGAAAAAGGGTTCCGGCTGGCGACCTATGCCATGTGGTGGATTCGCGCCTCGATCCAGGAATATGTCCTGCGGTCGTGGTCGATGGTGAAACTCGGCACCACTTCGGCGCAGAAGAAGCTGTTTTTCAATCTGCGCAAAGCCAAGGCCCGAATCGGCGCGTTGGAAGAGGGCGACATGCGCCCGGAAAATGTCACCAGGATCGCCACCGATCTGGGCGTAACCGAAGCCGAAGTTATCAGCATGAACCGCCGGATGTCCGGTGGAGATGCCTCGCTGAACGCGACCGTCGGGTCCGAAGGCGAAGGTACCATGCAATGGCAGGATTGGCTGGAAGATGAAGATGCCGATCAGGCCAGTGATTATGAGGCCCGCGATGAGCTGGAAGCCCGACGCGAGCTGCTCGCCGCTGCGTTGGATGTCTTGAACGACCGTGAGAAGGATATTCTGACACAACGCCGCCTGATGGATCAGGCCGTCACGCTGGAAGAACTGAGTACGCAATACAATGTCAGCCGCGAACGCATTCGTCAGATCGAAGTGCGCGCGTTTGAAAAGCTGCAAAAGAAAATGCGCGAGCTTGCACGCGAAAAAGGCATGCTGGGATCAAGCTGATCCAATCTTTCTATTCCGAAAACCGGCCCGACCATTGTCAGGCCGGTTTTTTCTTGTCCCGGGGGTATGACAGGTTGGTCCTGCGCTGCTAAAGGTCTGCTTGCGCTAACAATGCGGAAAGAAAGCGATCATGCACAAACCGGTTCAGTGGGGCATTCTGGGTGCTTCGAAATTCGCGCGTCAGCAAATGGGGCCAGCCATCCATGCCGCTGATGGTGCCAGACTAGCTGGGCTTGCCACGTCTGATCCGGCCAATGCCGAACCGTTTATGAGGTATTGCCCGGATCTGTACGTTTTCGACAACTATGATGCGCTGCTGACCGATCCAGAGATAGAGGCGGTCTATATCCCGTTGCCCAACCATCTGCATGTTGAATGGAGCCTGAAGGCGCTGGATGCGGGTAAGCACGTTCTGTGTGAAAAGCCGATGACGATGCGGGCGGTCGAATTTGACACTCTGATCGCAAAACGGGATCAAACCGGGTTGCTGGCTGCCGAAGCCTACATGATCGTGCATCATCCGCAGTGGCAGTTGACCCGCAAACTGATCGCTGACGGGGCGATCGGTAAGCTGGTCCATATCACCGGAGCTTTCAGCTATGACAATCGGGCAGACACCGGCAATATTCGCAACCGCGCGGAAACCGGTGGCGGTGGGCTGCGCGACATCGGCGTTTATGTCATAGGCGGTGCACGGTTTGCGACCGGACAAGAGCCGGTATCGGTCAGCGGAGCGATCCGATGGGAGAATGACGTGGACGTCTTCACCGAAATTCGCGCGCAATTTCCTGGCTTTACCTATTCCACTTACGTCTCAACTCGAATGCACCCACATCAGGAGATGGTGTTTCACGGCGAAACTGGAGTAATCCGTCTGACTGCTCCGTTCAATGCCCGCGTTTTTGGCGAGGCGCGGGTTGAGATGCATCGACCGGGGTTTGAGGTTCAAGTAACGCGGTTTCCAGCGGACGATCACTATAAGCTGCAGGTGGAGGCGTTTTGCCGAACCATCCGCGAGGGAGTTGTCTATCCCTGTCCGCTCGAATTCGTGCGCGGCACGCAGGATGTAATTGATAGCGTGTTTGACGGCGCAATCGCGCTGTAGCTTGCCACGACTACCGTGTCTCGATTAACTTGCACAGACCGGATCAGGAGGGTGCAATGGCGGGCGGTTGGGCGCGCGACGGCGCGGTGAGTGAACAGATTGAAGCGTCAATCTCGGACGAGTTGGCACGGATGCGGGCGCAAAAGCGTCCAGTAGGTGAAAGCCTGACCCATTGCGTTGAATGCGAAGAGCCGATCCCAGAGAAACGCCGCCTTGCCTTGCCGGGTGTAAAGCTGTGTTTGGAGTGTCAGCAAGACCGCGACAGCAGCTTCAAGACCCGCGGCGGTATCAATCGGCGCGGCTCGAAGGACAGTCAGTTGAAATAGCACGAGGGGCAGGGACAACTGGTGCAGGATCAATCGCAGAAGACATCAGTGCTGCAAAATGGTCTGTTCCTTGGCTTTCTGGCCGCGTTTTTGTGGGGCACGCACAGTGTCATCGTGCGGTACCTGACCAGCGATCTGGGCGGGTTACAGATTGCCGTGTCGCGCTTGTTCATAGCCGCATTTGCGATCTACTGCATGTTGCGGGTGATGGGCGCGCGGGTCTCGGTCCAGCACAGAGATTGGAATTTCCGGCTGGCGGTATTGTCGACGGTGGTGAACTATATCCTGTTCCACATAGGCCTGGAACATACTGGCGCCGCGAATGCGATGGTGCTTGAGAATACCGCGCCGTTCTTCGTGTTGATATTCCTATATTTCTTCGCGGATACCACTGTTGGCCGTACCGATGTACTGGCGACGCTACTGGCGATCCTTGGTGTGTTTCTGACCGTCTATCGGGATTTTCAAGGCGGGGGAGAGCCCCTGCTGGGCGATCTGATGGAAATCGGGGCGGGGCTCAGCTGGGCGGTGTTCCTGATTTCCAGCAGCCGCGCGATGCAGTCGTCGGAAACCACCGCCGAAAGGCTGAACTTCCTGTTTGGCATCTTTTTGTGTTCGGGTGTTTTACTGGTGCCGCTGGCGGCTTTCTCGTTCCAGATACCAACCGCAAATGATGTGATCTTCTTGATCCTTTTGGGCGTTTTGCCGACCGCGCTTGCCTACTATCTTTGGTATGAAGCCGCCGCGCGTGTGTCGACATTGACGGCGACGCTGCTATTCGCCGGCTCTGTTGTGTTTACCTTTGTCAACTCGGCACTTTTTCTGGGCGCATCGATCACACCGCTTGCGATCGTCGGCGCAGTGTTGATCGTGACGGCCATTTTCGTGACGACGATGAAATCAACCAAAGAAAAATGAGGCAGCCTGAACAGGCTGCCTCTCAACTTTAGCTTTCCATCGCTTCCAACTCGTCGATGAAGCCTGAGATCATCGACAGGCCTTTGGCCCAGAATTCCGGATCGCTGGCATCCAACCCGAATGGTTCCAAAAGTTCCTTGTGGTGCTTGGAACCACCGGCGCGCAGCATTTCGAAATACTTGTCTTCGAACCCGTTCGCACCGCTTTCATAGACCGAATACAGCGCATTCACGAGGCCATCACCAAAGGCATAAGCGTAAACGTAGAAGGGCGAGTGGACGAAGTGGGGTATATAGGCCCAGAAGGTTTCATACCCGTCCATGAATTCGAATGCGGGGCCAAGGCTTTCGGCCTGAACGCTCATCCACAGTGCGTTGATGTCATCCGGGGTCAGTTCGCCTTCGCGGCGGGCGGCGTGCAGTTTGCACTCGAAGTCATAGAACGCGATCTGGCGAACGACCGTGTTGATCATGTCCTCGACTTTGCCTGCCAGCAGTACCTTGCGCTGCTCAGGTGTCTCAGCCTGATCCAGCATTTTACGGAAGGTCAGCATTTCACCAAAGACCGAGGCTGTTTCGGCCAAGGTCAACGGGGTCGATGACAGCATCTCGCCCTGATCGGCAGCCAGTACCTGATGCACGCCGTGGCCAAGCTCGTGGGCCAGGGTCATCACGTCGCGTGGTTTGCCCAGGTAGTTGAGCATCACGTATGGATGGACTTCGGTTACGGTGGGATGGGCAAAAGCACCGGGTGCTTTGCCGGGTTTCACGGCCGCGTCGATCCAACCTTTTGAGAAGAAGGGTGCTGCGATTTCACCCATGCGAGGATCGAAGGCGTTGTAAGCATCCATCACTGTCTTCTCAGCCTCGGACCAATCAACGATGCGGGTGTCTTCCATCGGCAACGGCGCGTTGCGGTCCCAGACCTGCATCACATCGAGGCCCAGCCATTTGCGTTTCAGCTCGTAATACCGGTGGCTCAGCTTGGGATAGGCGGCCACGACCGCCTCGCGCAGGGCTTCGACCACCCCAGGCTCAACGTCGTTCGACAGGTGGCGACCGGTTTGAGCGGTCGGCATATTACGCCAACGATCGACGATCTCTTTTTCCTTGGCTTGCGTGTTATGAACGCGGGCGAAGGTCTTGATGTTGCTCTGGAAAACGGTCGCTAGTTCATGCGCGGCGGCTTCACGCTTGGTGCGATCCTGTTCGGTCAACAGGTTCAGGACGCCTTCGATATTCAGTTCTTCGCCGTCGACAGTGAATGTCAGGCCCGCGATGGTCTCGTCGAACAGGCGTTCCCATGCGTCACCAACAACGCCGAGGTCGTGCAGAAACTTTTCCAGCTCATCAGACAGCTGATAGGGCTTCATCGCGCGGACGCGACGGAAGACGGGCTCGTACCTTGCCAGATCGGCATTGGCTGCGAAATGCGCGGTCAGCGCGTCATCATCAATGCGATTTAGTTCCAGCGTGAAGAAGACCAGCGGAGTCGTAAAAACGGTGATCTTCTCCTGCATGTCCGACAGGAATTTGGCACGGTCCGCGTCTGTGGTTAGTTGGTAATAACGCAATCCTGCAAAGGACATGATCCGCCCGGCGATGGCGTTGATCTTTTCGTTGCGTTGTACACAGGTCCGCAGACCCGCGGCATCCAGTTCGGCCAGTTTGCCCGCATAATCCGCGGCAAAAGACGCGCATTCACCTTCCAGCCAGTCAAGATCGCGGGACAGTTCGGGCGCGTCTTCGGAGGCATAGAGATCCGTCAAATCCCATTCCGGCAGGTTGCCCAGATCATCGGCACCGCCGCCAGCATTTGCGTCACGGACGGGAAAGGGAAGGTCGCGCATGGATCACCTCGAATAAACTGTGTTGGCAAACATTTAGGCGCGGCGCATCTGGATCACAAGCAAACTGTCTGGATCAGCTCGACATCACGGTCTCTTTTTCGGATAAGATCTGAGCTGTGAGGAAATGGGCTGCCAGTTGATCAAAAACTGGTCCACGAACCTCGGGCGCTTCCATCAGGACTTCGTGCTCACCATCGGGAATCTCGACCAATGTACCGCTAGGCCAGTTCGCCATACGGGCACGGATCGCCTTACGGTCCACAATCTGTTCGTGACTGCCAAGGAAGGTCAAGGTTGGGTTATCAGGCGCGGTCTGCTCCATCAGCCAGGTACACTCATCCAGCGCCTCGCGCAGCCAGATCGTCGAAGGGGCGCCCAACGCCAGTTCAGGGTGCGCGACCAGTTGATCCCGCATCATCTGGTACATGTCGCGATCACGGGTCAGCACGTTTCCCTCGAAAGGTTGCGAGAGCACGTAGCTGTCCAGTGAGGTCGTTGGGGGTGTTTTTTCACCTAACCCAAGACGCGGGCCCCAATACGCGGTCAACTGGCTGAGCGGTTTCATGATCGGAGAAAAGTAGATCCCCCACATCGGCCCGGTGAAGGCGGAAGCGGCAAAATCAGCGCCTTCCAGTACAGCGCGCATTCCAATGGCTCCACCCATTGAATGGCCTATTACGTACCAAGGCTTGGGTAGGTTTAGTTGCCGTGCCAGATCCAATGTGGCACGGACATCATGCTGATAATCTGTGAAACGTTCGACATGCCCGATACGCACATCCGGCAGTAGACGATCCGCCAACCCCTGGCCACGCCAGTCGACGGAAAGGCTCGCAAAACTGCGGCTTACGAACTCTTTGGCCGCGTTGCCGTATTTCTCGATGTATTCGGTGCGACCGGGGAACAGCATCACTGTACCGTGCGCATCGCCTTCGGGCAGCCAATGCGCGATGCGAATGCGTTTGCCGTCCTGAGTGGTCAGCCAATGGGCCGAACCACCGGCAGGGCCGCCGGCCACGTCTTCAAAAAAGGGGGCCGGCGAGAACTCCATCAGGCCAACACCGAAGCAAGTTTCATGGCAATACCCATGTCTCCATCCACACTCAGCTTACCCGACATGAACGCACCGGTCGGGTTCAGGTCACCGCTGAGGATTTGTTCGAACGTATCTGCATCGGCGCTGAGGGTTACATCAGCGTCTTCGTCGCTGACGCGCGCACCGCTTGCATCCAGAACGATAGAGCCCAGATCGGCGATGGCAAATTTTGCTGACGCGTCGAAATCACCGCCCGACAGTTTCTCATTCAATGCCGCCGCGGCTTTTTCCAGAATATCGCTCATGGTCTTCCTCATATTGTTCATGCGCCGTGAATGGACTTCCCCGGTCGCAACGCTACACTGACCATTGTTATGGGTATTGCAATCAACAATCTCAAAGGTACCGTTGCGGCATTTGCAGCGATAGTCATGTTTTCCACCAGTTGTTTTGCGCAACAGGCGGATTTAAGGGACGAGGCCTCACTGCTTGAGCAACTGGCGCAAGCAACACCCGAGCAGGCCGTCGGCCTGGACCGGCAATTGCAGGCGCTGTGGTCTCTGTCAGGTTCAGCATCTGCTGATTTGCTGTTGGAGCGGGGGCGAGAAGCGCTGAATGACGGGGATGTCAAAGCCGCGCTGGATCACTTGACGGCGCTTACCGATCATGCCCCTGACTTTGCCGAAGGCTGGCATGTGCGTGCATCGGCCTTTTTCGGTGTAGAACGGTTTGGTCTGGCCGCTGCTGATCTTGAGCACGCCTTGACCTTAAACCCCAACAACTACGAAGCTATTTACGGTCTTGGACTGATCTTCGAGATTGTGGGCAAGCCCGAACAGGCGTTCGAAGCCTATTCGCGCGCACTGGCTATACATCCCCATCACGAAGAAGTAACCAATGCCGTGAATCGGCTGAAGCCTCAGGTTGAAGGCAAGGCGCTGTAAGTCTCAGGGCGCAGGGGGCAAAGGTGAGCGGGTCATCCCGAATCGTGGCTGTACTTGGCCCAACGAATACAGGCAAAACCCATTACGCGATCGAACGTATGCTGGGGTACCGAACCGGTGTCATTGGGCTGCCGTTACGGCTGCTTGCACGCGAGGTCTATGACAAGATTGTCGCCATTCGCGGCCCCTCGGTCGTTGCACTGGTGACAGGTGAAGAGCGGATCGTGCCACCCCGCACAAAATATTGGGTCTGCACTGTTGAAGCGATGCCCGAAGCCTTGGGCGCGGACTTTGTCGCAATTGACGAGATACAGCTCTGCGCTGACCCCGAGCGGGGCCATGTGTTTACAGACCGTCTGCTGCGCGCGCGTGGTACAAACGAGACGCTGTTTCTGGGGGCCGATACTGTGCGTGGTACAATTGCTGCGCTTGTCCCTGAGGCTCAGTTTGTTCGGCGCGAGCGGATGTCTCAACTGGTTTACTCCGGAAGCAAAAAGATCAGCCGGATGCCGGCGCGTAGTGCGATCGTCGGATTTTCGGTTGAAAACGTCTATGCCATTGCCGAGTTGCTCCGCCGTCAAAAAGGTGGGGCGGCTGTGGTCATGGGTGCTCTTAGCCCACGCACGAGGAATGCGCAGGTCGACCTCTACCAGAACGGTGAGGTTGATTATCTGGTTGCGACGGATGCCATCGGTATGGGGCTGAACCTTGATGTGAACCATGTGGCTTTCTCATCTCTTTCCAAATTCGACGGACGCCGAATGCGTCCATTAGCGCCCAACGAACTGGCCCAAATCGCAGGCCGGGCAGGGCGCGGCATGTCCGACGGCACCTTTGGCGTCACCGGCGAGGCACCACCGCTGGATGATGGCGTGGCGCAAGCGATCATGGACAGCCGCTTTACGCCGATGAAAAAGCTGAACTGGCGGAATGCTGCTTTGCGGTTTGGCTCTATCGATGCGCTGATCGACTCGCTTGAGGTCGGTCCAGACAATGAACATCTCGTAAAGGCGCGGCCAGCCGACGATCTGAACGCGCTAAAATCTCTGTCGCAGGTCACGGAAGTCATGGCGCGCGCCAGTGACGGCCCATCCGTCCGATTGCTGTGGGATGTCTGTCGAATCCCCGATTTTCGCGGTATCAGCCATGCCGAACATGCCAGTTTGCTTGAGGTGATCTATGGCCACCTGCACGAACGCGGATCGATCCCAGATGACTTCATGGCGCAGCAAATCCGCCGAATCGACCGTACGGATGGGGATATTGATGCGCTCTCCAAAAGGTTGGCATATATTCGCACTTGGACATATGTTGCGCAACGAAACGGATGGGTGCGTGACGAATCCCATTGGCGTGAGGAAACACGCACTGTAGAAGACAGGCTGTCAGACGCTCTTCACGATCGTTTGACCCAACGATTTGTGGACCGGCGCACGTCAGTGTTGCTGCGCCGGCTCAAACAGAAGGAGGCCCTTTTGGCCGAAGTAAATGACAAGGGTGAAGTGACCGTCGAAGGCGAATTCGTCGGTCGTCTGGAAGGGTTCCGGTTCACACCGGACAAAAGCGCGCAGGGAACCGAGGCGAAAGCTTTGAAATCGGCCTCTTTGCAAGCACTCGCGCCGCAATTCCATCTGCGTGCCGACCGCTTCTACAATGCGCCCGATACCGAAATTGATTTCACTGATCAGGGTGGCCTGATGTGGGGCGAATACGCTGTCGGCAAACTGGTTGCCGGGGCAGATTCGCTCAAGCCTATGGTCGAGGTTTTTGTGGATGAGGCCGCAGGTCCGGACGTCGAACAGAAAGTGCAGCGCCGTCTGCAGCATTTCATCGACCGCAAAGTGGCTGCGCTGTTTGAACCGCTGCTGAACTTGTCGCGCGACGAGGAATTGACGGGCCTTGCAAAGGGTTTTGCATTCCGCATGGTCGAGGCGCTGGGTGTGCTGCCCCGCGCGCAGATTGCGCAAGAGGTCAAGGATCTGGATCAGGACGCCCGTGGCGCGCTGCGCAAGCATGGCATCCGCTTTGGCCAATTCACCATCTTCATGCCGCTGCTTCTGAAACCTGCTCCGACGCGCCTGCGATTGGTGTTGTGGGCCCTCTCCAGCGGTCTGCAGGAGTTCCCCGACGCACCGCCTCCGGGATTGGTCACTGTGCCTGTCGCCAAGGATGCGCCGCAGGGCTATGACACCATGTGTGGCTACCGTGACGCGGGCGAACGCTCGATCCGGATCGATATGCTGGAACGTCTGGCCGATATGTTGCGCGCTGAAGACAGCCGGGGTGGCTTTGAGGCCAAGCCCGATATGCTCTCGATCACTGGCATGACGCTGGATCAGTTCGCCGACCTGATGCAAGGTCTCGGCTACAAGGCTGAACGCGGCGAGCGGGAAAAGGTCAAAGCGGCCCCCGTGGAGCAACCTGCAGCCGAGGCGGAGGAGCAACCAACCGGCGAAGAAACCCCCTCAGTACCAGAGGTCACACCGGAAGAGGTCAGCGCAACCACCGAGGCGCCAGCCGAGGCCACCGAAAGCACCGAGGCGGTAGCCGAGGCTCCTGCCACGGAACCCGCATCGGATGAGCCTGAGGTCGAGGTATTCTACACCTTCACCTGGGGCCGTCAGCGCCAGCAAAACCGTGGCCCGCGCCGCGAGCAGGGGCAGGGCAAAGGTAAGCCGCGCGGCAAACCTCAGGACGGTCGCAAGCCGCAGGGCAAGAAGGGTGGCAAGCCTCAGGGCGCCAAGAGCTTCTCGTCGCGCCCTCCTAAGAAGGAAAAGGCCATCGATCCTGATAACCCATTCGCCGCAGCGCTGATGGGTCTGAAGGATGGCAACTGAGTCTCGATGACCGAGGCTCAGGCCAAGCTGCGAATCGACAAATGGCTGTGGCAGGCGCGGTTCTTCAAGACCCGCAGCCTGGCCGCCAAGCAAGTGAGTGGCGGCCATGTCCGGTTAAATGCAAGCCGGGTCCTGAAACCGGCGCAAGCGGTGAGCCCCGGTGATGTTCTGACCTTTCCGCAGGGGCGGATTGTCCGGGTAGTAAGGATCGAAAAACTGGGTGATCGCAGAGGCCCGGCACCAGAGGCGCAAACACTGTACTTCGATATGACCGAAAAGCAGGACGCCCCGCCCAGAAATCCGGGATTCGAAGGAAAAGGTCGTCCAACCAAGAAATATCGCCGCGCGCTTGATCTTTCTCGCAAGCAAGATGACTGATCCCATCTTGAAGAGAGGGCCAGACTGAACTAGCTAGACGCCCAAACCGCAAACGGGATTCCAACCATGACCTATGTCGTCACCGAAAACTGCATCGCCTGCAAATACACCGATTGTGTCGAGGTGTGCCCGGTGGATTGTTTTTATGAAGGTGAGAACACTCTGGTTATCCATCCCGATGAATGCATCGACTGCGGCGTGTGCGAACCTGAATGCCCCGCCGACGCCATTCGTCCGGATACTGAGCCAGGAATGGAGCAGTGGGTCGAGTTCAACCGCAAGTTCTCGGAGCAGTGGCCGGTGATCGTGACCAAGAAAGACCCTCTGCCCGATGCCGAGGAACGCGACGGCGAAGAAGGTAAAATGGAGAAGTATTTCTCGGAAGCGCCAGGCGAGGGCGGCTGAGCGATTCGGTTGATCCCCAGCATATTCCCGATCCAGCCTACCCGTGTATATCTTTGAATTGGATAGATATTTCATTGACTACAAGGGGGCGGGCTTTTGAGTGTCGCAATTTTGTGATATACTCACTACCTGAATGATGACTGAGATTGGGATTTGCTCCGTAAGTATGCTCGCTTTGGAGTTCTAACTTTGTGAAAACGCAGCCACCTGACGGGGCCGATCCAGGCCGCGGATGGTGTGTTTTGTCGTTTCGTAACCCGGTCTCATAACCAAGGAAGAATCTGAATGTCGAAATCGAAAAAGCTTGAGTTCCGCCCGAACGATTATGTTGTCTACCCGGCGCATGGCGTAGGACAGATCGTATCGATCGAAGAGCAGGAAGTCGCTGGCTTCTCGCTTGAGCTGTTCGTGATCTCCTTTGAAAAAGACAAGATGACACTGCGTGTGCCGACCAACAAAGCAACCGAATCCGGTCTGCGTTCGCTCAGCTCGCCCGATGTGATCAGCCAGGCAATGAAAACCCTGAAGGGTAAGGCCAAGGTCAAACGCGCCATGTGGTCGCGCCGGGCGCAGGAATATGAACAAAAGATCAATTCGGGTGATCTGATCTCGATCGCCGAAGTGGTCCGCGACCTGCACCGCACCGATGACCAGCGCGAGCAGAGCTATTCCGAGCGTCAGCTATATGAGGCCGCGCTTGAGCGTCTGACCCGCGAAGTTGCTGCGGTATCTGGCGCAGATGAAATCTCGGCCGCCAAGCAGGTTGATGAGGTTCTGACCTCTCGCGCTGCCGCTGCTGCCTGATTAAAGGCGCGACCAATTCTAAAGCCGCTCCGTTGCCGGGGCGGCTTTTTTCGTGAGCCAACACTTGGTGCGGCAACAGTTTAGGGGTATTTCTTATTCATTAATAAGGGGATGTGAAATCAGGATGAAGCAGGCTGTAAAGTTCTTATACATCAGCCACGATCCGATTTCGGTCTGGTTTCGGTATGGCCTGATCCTGTTCGACATCGTGACCATCGTCTTCTTTGTTGCAACCGCGCATATCCCCCATGGCCCGGGAATCACCGCAGCCAGTATTGGTGTCGGTGTGCTCATTCTTATGGATTTTTCGGCCCGGCTTTGGATATCGAAAGATCGTTGGAAGCTATTGCGCCAGACTTACACGCTGGCAGACATCGTTGTTATCGTGTCACTTTTCCTCGATCCGTTCCTGACCGGCAACTTTGCTTTTCTGCGCATTCTGCGCGCCTTACGTCTGATCCACTCGTACCACCTGCTAAGAGATTTGCGGCGGGACAGCAGGTTTTTTCGCACGCATGAAGACGCAGTGATTGCCGCGATCAACCTGTTGGTCTTTGTCTTTGCGACCTCAACCGCTGTGCTTGTGTTCTTTATGCCCGAGGACACTCAGACGCCCTATATCGACGCATTATATTTCACGATGGCGACTCTGACGACCACCGGGTTTGGCGACATCACTCTGACAACGCCAGGCGGAAAGCTGTTTTCGGTTTTCATTATGGTCGTTGGAGTGGCGCTGTTTGTGCGGTTGGCACAAGCGATCTTCATGCCGCAGAAAGTGCGTTACAAATGCTCCAGCTGCGGTCTGTTTCGCCACGATCCGGATGCTGTGCATTGCAAACACTGTGGTGCAACATTGCGGATCGAGACGGGTGGCGCCAGTTAGATCAGAGTTATCAGCGTCAGCAAAAATACGATCTCAGATACTTGCTGCGTGGCCCCCAGAATGTCGCCAGTTTGACCTCCGATCTTGGCTTTTGCGATCTTGGCCACAATCAAACAGGAGATCATCGCAAAAAGCATTGGGGCCAACGCGAGAGACCCCAATAAACCCAAGGCTAATAGGGCCGCCAATACCAACCCAGCCAAAACGGCAGATATCGGCGGCGCGCCGACCGAATGGCTAAGCCCCGAGTGCCGGGCATTTTTGAGCAAGGTCATCAAAGCGGGCATAAGAGACCGGGAAAACACACATGCAGCCAGCACACCTGTCATCATCTCAGCACCAACAAGGGCTGCTATGGCAGTGACTCGCAGAAGCTGAGATAGCAGCAAAGCAAGCACACCGTAGGTACCGATATGGCTGTCTTTCATGATCTCGAGCCGCCGTTCTGCCGTGAACCCTCCCCAAAGACCGTCAAACGTATCAGCCAACCCGTCTTCGTGCATGGCACCCGTGGTTGCGATCAGCATGACAACAATCAGGCTCGCAATCGCAAAGGCGGGCAACTGCGCCCAGATAGCGATCCATGCGGTACCACACGCGAGGGCACCAACGATCAGTCCTGCCAGCGGAAACGCCCAAGCGGCGCGCGACTGGCGGGTAAACGTCTCTTCTGGCAAGCGCGGCAAGGGCAATCGGGTCAGCAAGACCAGAGCTAGCGGAATATCCCACACGGAAAATGGGGCGGTGTCGTTTTTGGTCACTCCCAGGCCTTTCAAGGTCTTGTTGCTTTGCCAAGTTTGGTTAAACACGCAGGACCACTCTGATGCAACGAGGCTTTCAATGCTGCCCGAACTCACCGACCTGAACAGTTTCCGCAATGCGCTGAGCGATGCACCCGGACCAGACCTGTCTGCGCTAAAAGGTGCTGAAGAGCGTAATGGCCAGTTGACCAAACCACCCGGAGCGCTGGGGCGGCTTGAGGATCTGGCGATTTGGTACGCAGGTTGGCGTGGGGACGCGCGGCCTCAGATCACTGCGCCTCAGGTCATTGTGTTCGCTGGTAACCATGGGGTAACGGCGCAAGGTGTTTCGGCTTTCCCGCCCGAAGTAACCGTGCAGATGGTCATGAATTTCGAGCATGGCGGCGCGGCGATCAACCAACTGGCCCAAGCAGCGGGTGCGAAGATGGACGTGCACGCGCTGGAACTGGATCGGCCAACTGCCGATTTTACTCAAGCCGCGGCGATGAGCGAAGAGGACTTGCTGAACGCTCTTCGCACGGGCTGGCAAGCGGTCGATCCGCAGGCCGATCTGCTGGTTGTGGGAGAGATGGGCATCGGCAACACCACCCCGGCAGCCGCCATCGCCTGCGCGTTGTTCGGCGGGGACGCCGCCGACTGGACCGGGCGCGGCACCGGCGTGGATGATGCAGGGCTTGCCAACAAAACCCGTGTGGTTGCCGAAGGGGTTGCCCTGCATGGTTCAGGCGATGGGATACACGTCTTGCGCTGCCTCGGCGGGCGCGAAATTGCAGCCATGGCGGGGGCGATTGCAGCCGCGCGCATTTTGCGTATCCCGGTCATTCTTGACGGATTCATCTGTACCGCTGCAGCAGCCTGCCTGGCGCAGCTTTCGGGCACCGCGCTCGACCACACCATCGCAGGCCACCAAAGTGCCGAAGGCGCGCATCCGGCGATGCTGCGACAGCTGGGCAAGGAACCCTTGCTGAGTCTCGACTTACGTCTGGGCGAGGGCTCTGGCGGGACGCTGGCGATCAACATCCTGAAAAGCGCCGTGACCTGCCACTCCGGTATGGCGACCTTTGCCGAGGCGGGTGTTTCGGACGGTTGAGCTTTGCGCGCAAAGGGATCAGGCTGATTTCTTTGCGTGTTCCTCTGCCAGTTCCAGCAGCGCAGTTTCAAGATCTTTCTGCAGTTTCCGCGCTCGCTCGATATATTTTTTGTTTTCGGCTGTCGGCATACCCGGTATCCACAGCTCGGCCAATTCGCGTACGGATGCCCGATCGTGGTGGTAGAAGGTCTGCTCGGCCTGCGCAGCCTCGTATTCGCTGAGACCGATGTTCTCCAGAACATAGCGACCCGCACGCAGCGATGCATCGAACATCTCTCGTATGATGTCATTCGCACCAGCCTGGTACAGCTCGTAGACATGATTGCGGTCTCTGGCGCGCGCGATGATATGCAGGTCAGGCCGCTGGCGCCGGGCATATCCGACCAGACGGGTGACTTGTTTGTAATCATCCATCGCCACGACCAGAACGGTGGCTTTTTCAATTCCAGCAGCGCGCAGCAACTCGGGACGGGTCGGATCGCCCAGGAACCCTTTGACACCGAACCGCCGCATCAACTGGATGGTTTCGATGTCATGATCCAGAACCACGGTTTTGAAGCCACTGGCCTGTACCAACCGATTGACGATCTGACCAAAGCGACCAATTCCTGCGATGATGACCGGGCCTCTTTCATCGATCTGGTCCGGTTCGATCTGCGGTTTGCTGTCTCTGGCAAAGCGGGAAAGTAGATCGTAGAGAATAAACAGAAGCGGTGTGATCAACATGGTCAAGGCAATGATCATCAGCAGTTTCTGTGACAGGCCCGGAGGGATCACATTCTGCTGCGTTGAGAATGCCAGCAGCACAAATCCGAACTCACCGGCCTGAGCCAGCCCCAGCGTAAACAGCCAGTGATCGCGCCCGCGCAGATTGAATGCCCGCCCGACGATGAACAATATGATCCCCTTGGCCAGGATCACCAGCAGGGCCAGACCGATCAGGTCAAACGGATCGGCGAAGAAGTACCCCACATCTATCCCGGCGCCGACGGTGATGAAGAAGAGACCCAGCAGCAACCCCTTGAAGGGCTCAAGGTCGCTTTCCATCTCGTGCCGGAATTCCGAGCTTGCCAGAACGACACCGGCCAGAAACGCGCCAAGGGCCGGGGACAGCCCCACCAGCGTCATCAGGAATGAGATGCCAACAACGATCATAAGTGCCAGCGCCGTATACATCTCGCGCAGGCGGGTGGCGTGGATAAAGCGAAACAGGGGGCGGGTCAGGTAGATGCCCGCCAGCACGACAAAGGCGACTGCTCCGATCGTGACCAGGGTGACGGCCCAGCCTGGCAGCCCTTCGACCAGCGACAGCGCGGCATGGTGGTCTGCGCCATGGGCGGCGTCAGAGGCCCGCTGGATTGAACCGTCATCTTCGATGTGGATGCTTGCCGGCAAAGCCAGAAGCGGAAGGAAAGCCAGGATTGGGATGACGGCGATGTCCTGCGTCAGCAGAACAGAAAAGGTTGCCCTGCCGCCATTGGTTTGCATCAGCCCTTTTTCGGATAGGGTTTGCAACACGATCGCTGTAGAAGACAGTGACAGTGTTAATCCCACGGCCAGAGATACCGACCAGGGTTGCCCCGTATAAAACGCCACTGCCGCGATTGCGACGGTGGACAGGCCAACCTGCAGCCCCCCAAGGCCCAGCAATTTGTCGCGCATGTCCCACAAGGCGCGGGGTTCCAGTTCAAGCCCGATCAGGAACAGCATCATGACGACGCCAAATTCGGCGACGTGCTGCAGGCTTTCTGTTTCGGCGCCGACAAGGCCCAGAACTGGCCCGATCGCAATTCCGGCGGCCAGATATCCCAGCACCGATCCCAACCCCAGACGCGCGGATAACGGGACCGCAATCACCGCAGCTGCCAAATAGATCGAAGCCTGATAAAGGAACTCGTTCATGAATGCTCTCTCTCGTGCGCTCAGGTCGGGAGCGGCGCATCGCGCTTTAGTTGGTCCATCACGATCTGGCTTTGCACCCGTGCAACAGCAGGATGCGGCAGGATCACTTCATGAAGCAAGCTGTTGAGTGCGGATAAGTCGTCACAATAGACATGAAGCAGGTAATCTGCCTCTCCGGTCATTGTCCAGGCGCTGGTAATCTCAGGTCGGGTATTGACCATGCGGGCAAAGCTTGCGGATTGTTCGGGGCCATGGGTGCCCAGATGCACCTGAATAAAGCCTTGCACCTGCAGACCCAGTTTCAATGGGTCCAGTCGGGCAGTGTATCCTGTGATATAACCCTCGGCCTCAAGCCTTTGTCGGCGACGACCCGCCTGACTGGCCGACAAGTTCAGCATCTCGCCCAACTGGTGTGCCGTCAGATGAGCGTCTTTCTGCAAAGCTGACAACAGCCGTGTGTCTGTTGCATCCAGCATGTGCGGAGATTCTCCAATTTTTGTCCGGTACGTGCGGCATCTCCGCACTTAAGATAAGTTTATAGGAAAACAACGCGCAGAAACAGCGCTGATTAAGGCGTATTTTTGAATCAGCAAAGAAATTCCTGTTTTCCGAGGAGACGCGCCATGGGTCCTTTCCCACATAACGCCCCGAAATCTGTGATCAGTGATGAAAACCCTGCCGGAACCGATGGGTTCGAATTTGTCGAATTCGCCCATCCCGAACCGCAGGAACTGCGCGATCTGTTTGCGCGAATGGGGTTCGAATATGTCGGCTATCATCGCGATACGCCCAAGGTCGAGCTGTGGCAGCAAGGCGATGTCACATACATCCTGAATGCAGACCCCGACAGTTTTGCAGCCAAATTTGTGGCCGAGCATGGCCCCTGCGCCCCGTCGATGGGCTGGCGCGTCGTGGATGCGCAAAAGGCCTATGAACACGCAATTGCCAAAGGGGCCGAGCCCTATAATGGCGCCGACAAGACAATGAATGCCCCGGCCATCAAGGGCATCGGTGGCTCATTGTTGTATTTCATCGATCAGTATTACGACACCTCTCCCTACAACGAAGAGTTCGAGTGGCTGAAGCAGTCTAAACCGCGCGGTGACGGGTTCTATTACCTCGACCACCTGACCCATAACGTATTCAAGGGCAATATGGACAAATGGTTCAAGTTCTATTGCGATCTGTTCAACTTCCGCGAAATCCGCTTTTTCGACATTCAGGGTAAGCATACCGGCCTATTCAGCCGGGCGCTGACTTCTCCCTGCGGTCGTATCCGAATCCCGATCAACGAAGATCGCGGCGAGACAGGGCAGATCGTATCTTACCTGAAGAAGTACAAAGGCGAGGGCATCCAGCATATCGCGGTCGGCAGCGACGACATCTATAGCTCGACCGATGCGATTGCCCAGAAAGGGCTGAAGTTCATGCCGGGCCCGAACGAGGCGTATTACGACATGTCCTATGACCGCGTGACCGGCCATGATGAACCTAAAGACCGGATGATGAAACACGGTATCCTTATCGACGGTGAAGGCGTCGTGGATGGGGGCGAGACTAAGATCCTGCTGCAGATTTTCTCAAAAACCGTTATTGGGCCGATCTTTTTTGAGTTCATTCAACGCAAGGGCGATGACGGGTTTGGTGAAGGTAATTTCAAAGCCCTGTTTGAATCGATTGAACGCGAGCAGATTGAATCGGGCGAGATATCGGCTGCCTGATCGCAGATCAATGCAAACACCAGAGCGCCCGGTTCACTGAACAGGGCGCTCTGACTCTATCCGCGCGGCATTTTGAGCGTGATGTTCTTGCCGCGTTTCTGATAACGTAACTCGCTGTCGCCGATGGCGATGACGTTTCCACCGTCGATGCGGTCCCCCACTTTCAGCTTCTTATAGCGGCCGCTGGGCAGGCGCACCAACGCGCGGCGATTGGCCGGCGTGCCGTAAACGCCGATCAGGTTGAGCTTACGCAGGTTGATCGCATTGTCGATGGTCGCCTGACGCGCAACCGAGGCGGTTGTCGGTATCTTCGGCTTCACCGCTTTCGGCTGGAACGATCCGGCCTCGTCAGCTTTGGTGGCCACATTTGCGGTTGACCCAAGCGGAGCACTTCCCGCATCGGGTTTCTTTGCAACCAATGCGGCGATATTTGCAGGGCGCGCTTTGGGTCGTGGTACGCGAACAACAGCCAGAGCGGTTGGCGTTTCGTCAACCTGCGGTTTGGTCTGCAGGCTTTCGGGCCGCAACTTGGGCCGAACAGATGCGAGCTCTTCCCGTGAGCGGCCGCCCAATTGCTGCCGTTCAAACAGGTCGACAAGGTTGTCAGGACGTGGGCGCGGGCGCCGGCCCGCCAGCCGGTCGTCGATCTGTTCCACTACGGGTTCAGTCTCGAACCGCGTTGGCGGTTCAGGAGGCACCGAGGACGGACGCCCCAGATACACCATGACACCAGCCGGGTTCAGCGTGCCCTCGGCGCTGGGTGTCACCAGTCCGCGCTCATCCAGTTCAAATCTCTGCCCCGCAGCACCTGGCAGGGCGGTCGTCTCGAATGGCTCGTCGGTATTGAGGCTGTCGACCGAAGGCAGCGCGATGGTGTCGGTTGAAAGATCAGCACGATCGACCGAGGTCAAATAGATGTCGGTGTCCTGTTGCTTTGGCGGTTCGGTCAACCCGTTTGGTTCGATAGGAGCGGTCCCGGTGAATTCCCGAAACGCCGTTTTGGAATCCGGCAAATCAGCTATCTCTTCAACCGGTTCCGGTGCGACTTTCAAGGCTTCTAGAATCGCGGCATCCGTTGCTGACAGCTCTGGTTCATCATCAGAGGGAGTGACAGCCGTCGTATCAGCAATCTTGGGCGCGTTGGGCTCAATCGTTGTTGCGACCTCGGGTTGGGGCTCGGGTTCGGGTGCTTCGGTGACCTGTGGCTCGGGCGTCTCGATCGTTGGCGCATCACGGTTCAGGGACCAGAGACCAACTACCATGCCCAAAAGGACAGAGGCTGCAACTGCCGGAATGACATATCGTTTTACGTCCACTTCGGCCGAAACAGTTGATGGCGCAGCGCTTTGAACGGGTCGGAATGCAGCAGGATCAGCCGCTTCTGCAATGGCATGAACCGGCACATCCGGTGATTCATCTGGCGCCTCTTTCGGCGCTTCTGTCATCGGTGCGGGGGTATCCATGACCGGTATTGTGTCCGGCTCGGACGTGGGCAGCTCGTGAACCGGGCCATTCAAGGCGTCGTCACCGGTTGCGCTGACCCAGAACGCCTCGGGGATGAAACCGTGTTCAATGGCGAATGAGTGTGCTTCATCCATTGTCCGTTTTGCGATGGCGGCGACATGCGTATTCGGTCCATCGGGAACCGCGACATAGGTCAGCTCGGACAGGTCATAAGGCGTGGCCGAATCCAGCGTGGTTCGTACTGTCTGTTCTACTGCGTCCAAATCCATCCCGTCGGTGTCGATCGTCAACAGGCGCACCTGATCCGGGGGGATGACAAGCTTGCAGCTCAGATCATTTTCCAGCGCGAATCCCTGATCCCGAAGGGCCTGCATCTGGTCTGCGAAATCCGGCGCATCCAGAGGAACGGTTCCAATGCAGTACCAGTCTCCATCCGACTGGTGATGCAAGGAAATGCCGTTTTCAGAAAATGACAGCGCAAAGGCGGGTTTCATAATCCGGATGAACCATAATTGTCAGGTTTGATGCAAACGCTCTGATGTCTGCCCAGCGAGATTAGAGCAGGAACCCGCCGAGGGAAAGAAAAAGGCACGTTTCCCCCTTGCCGTGTGTGGTGGCAACAACCCATCTTGTGTCCAAGCAAACAGGAGGGATCACCTTGAAGACACTTGCTTTTCTGGCTGCCATGACGGCAGCAGTCGCGGCGTTGCCTGCCCATGCGGAAGAACGTCGCATCACCGTCAGTGGGACCGGGACGGCGCTGGCAGCGCCTGATATGGCAACGATAACGCTTGGTGTGACCAATCAGGACGCGCAGGCCTCGGCGGCGATGCAGGCGACCTCGGATGCGGTGACGCAAATTCTGAAGCGACTGGATGAGATGGGTTTGGAAGCACGTGATGTGCAAACCCGTGATCTGTCGCTGTCCCCGGTTTGGTCCGGACGCAATATCTCGAGCAGCGAAGCGCCGAAGATTACCGGCTTTACGGCCTCGAATCGGGTTTCGGTCCGGGTGCGGGATTTGGGTAACCTCGGGCAAATCATGGATGCGGTCATCAAGGATGGCGCCAATGATTTCGGCGGCCTGAGTTTTGGCGTGCAGGAACCCAAGCCGCTTGAGGCGGAGGCACGTGCCAAGGCCGTGGCCGACGCGACCGAAAAGGCACAGCAACTGGCGCAGGCGTCCGGGGTTACCTTGGGCCCTGTGATATCGATCAACGATCATGGTGGCGGCGTCCGTCCGATGGCCCAGATGCGCGAGATGGCGATGTCGGATGCCGGTGGCGTTCCGGTCGCTGGTGGAGAGATTTCCGTATCCGTCAATATCGCGATGGAGTTCGAAATCTCGGATTAAGCTATGATCCCACGCGGGCTTGCAACGATTGGCGCTGCTGGCCCGCTGCATCGAAATTTCCCGGCGCGAGCCAGTTCTCGAACGCGGCCCGAATACGCGGCCATTCGCTGTCGATAATCGAGAACCAAGCCGTATCCCGGTTGCGCCCTTTATAATGCGTCGCCTGCCGGAATATGCCTTCGAACGTAAAGCCCAAACGCTCAGCAGCCTGCCGTGAAGGCGCATTCAGCGCATCACATTTCCATTCATAGCGGCGATAGCCCAATTCGTCGAACACGCGGCGCATCATCAGGTACATGACCTCGGTCGATTGCGGCTTGCGCTGGAGCAGGGGCGAGAAATGGATATGCCCCACTTCGATTGCACCCGCCGCTGGTTCGACCCGCAGGTAGGAGGCCATTCCGACCGGGATTTCATCCGCGTCAAGCACGGTATGAAACATCGGATCGGCATCCATGCAATTGGCCTGCGCCCAAGCGGTGAAATCGGCCTCGGACCCGAAAGGGCCGTAGGGCAGGTAAGTCCAGTTGTGGCCGTCGGTGTCATTGGCAAACGCCCGGTACAATCCGGGCGCATGGCGGTTAACATCAAGCGGCACGACCGAGCAGAACCGGCCCTGCATCGGCGTATAGGGCGGGGTAGGGCGAGGAAACTCGCCCCTAACTGGAAGGCCAATTGGCTGACCCAGTTGGTTTGTATCGTGTTCTGCCATCAGATCAGATGTTGGCTTTGGACAGGGCCTGATCCAGATCGGCGATCAGGTCGTCCGCATCCTCGATCCCGATTGAGACACGTACGACACCGGGTCCGGCCCCTGCGGCCTCTTGTTGCTCGGGGGTCAGTTGCCGGTGCGTAGTCGAGGCCGAGTGAATGATCAGCGACCGTGCATCGCCCAGATTGGCCACATGGCTAAATATTTCGAGCGCGTTAACCAGCTTGATGCAGGCGTCATAGCCGCCCTTGACCGCGAAGGTGAACAAGGCACCGGCCCCGCGCGGGTAGTGCTTTTTCACCCTGTCGCTATAGGGCGAAGAGGGCAGGCCAGCATAGGTCACATAATCCACGCGATCATCCGCTTCCAGCCATGCCGCAATCTTTTGCGCATTCTCAACGTGGCGTTCCATCCTCAAGGACAGGGTTTCGATCCCCATCAGCGTGTAGTGCGCCGCCTGAGGGTTCATCGTCATGCCCAGATCGCGCAGGCCGATTGCGATGCCGTGGAAGGTGAAAGCCAGCGGGCCGAAGGTTTCGTGGAACTTCAGGCCATGATAGGCGGGCTCGGGTTCGCTGAGCGACGGGAACTTGCCATTCGCCGACCAGTCAAACTTGCCTGAATCCACGATGCACCCGCCAGTGACGGTTCCGTTGCCGGTCAGGTATTTAGTGGTCGAATGTACGACCAGAGTCGCACCGTACTCGATTGGACGGCACAGGTATGGGGTTGCCGAGGTGTTGTCTACGATGAGCGGAATACCTGCCGCATCTGACACATCCGCCAGAGCGCGGATATCAGTGACATAGCCACCGGGGTTGGCAATGGATTCGCAGAACACCGCGCGGGTGTTTTCGTCGATCGCGTCCTTCACGGCGTCCAGATCATCGGTGTCGACGAACTTGGCCGACCAGCCAAAGCGTTTGATGGTCTGACTGAATTGCGTGACCGTGCCGCCGTAGAGCCGGGTTGAGGCGACCACGTTGCAGCCCGGCCCCATCAATGGGAACAGCGCCATGATCTGCGCCGCGTGACCGGACGAGCAGCACACCGCGCCAACGCCGCCTTCTAGCGTGGCGACCCGTTCCTGCAGCACCGCGACGGTCGGGTTGGTCAGGCGTGAATAGATAAATCCCACCTCCTGCAGGTTGAACAACGCGGCTGCGTGATCGGCGTCGCGGAACACATATGCGGTAGTCTGATAAATCGGTGTCTGGCGTGCGCCTGTGGCGGGGTCGGGGCGAGCGCCGGCGTGAATTTGCAGCGTGTCGAAACCATAGGTGGGGCCGTCAGACATCTTAGATATCTCCTGTTGGAACTATTGTTGCAGACTGTCTAGGACATTGATCCGTCACGCACAACGTTCGCGTCACCGCAGCCAGAGGCCCTTGGACTTGATCATTTTGCGAATGACCTGCTCGCGCGCTGGCAGGTTGTCGCGGTCAAACAGTGCCCGGATTTTTGCTCCCTTGCGCTGGATGACCAGCTTTTTGAGCGGCTCATACGCTTTGAGCACCTTTTTGATTTTGTTCGGGGTTACAACGGTTTCCAGCACCTCGACCACATGATCGCTTTCGCGTGCGTAGAGCATGGGGAACAGATGATAATGACAGCTGACAGATCCATCCAACAGGCCTTTGGGTAAAGCATCCCGGCCACCGCCAAAGGAATGGATGACCAACGGCAGGGCCACCTGATCCAGCCAGGGGTTCAGTACCTGCCCGGTCAGTTCGGGAATTTCCTCGTCCCGGATGGCGCGGGCATAGTCCAGATACCTCTCGCCGAATTGGCGGGGGCATTTGTAGAAAAAGTATCCGGCGTTGAAGTACAGGTAATGACGCCAATACCCCGTCGGCTGACCGGGATCGAGGGAGCTTTCGAAATCCAGTCCAAACCGATCATAGAGCGCGCGCCAGATACCTTCATGTCCGGGACCATAGAGCGTGGGTTTGGGCCATGTACCTTCAACCCGAAGTGAGGCTCCGGGCCGTTCGAAATCGAATGGTACATCAGCCAATTCGCCGGTGATCAGCGTGTCGGTGTCGAAAAAGACGAAGGGTTCGCCCTCGGGCATGGCCAGCAAGGCTTCGATCTTGTTTCCGATCGGGTAGTTTGCGCCAAAGGTATTACATTCGAACGGCAGTATCTCGGCGCCCAACTGCTGTAGGGCATGTAGCACATCGGCGTCGTGAATGCTTGGGTCTTGTGGCCACAGCGGGCCTTTTTGCGGCACGCCGACAAACAGTCGTCCGCTGAACTGCGGGGCGCTGTGGCGCAATGAGGCCGCGAACAAAAGCGCCTCATATTGTAGGCGGTTGTTTTGCCCGATGATGAGGATGTTGAATGTCGCCGGACTTGCCTGCATATTGTCGCACTTCCTGATCGGGCCTGAAATAGGCACCTGCCTGAACCGGAACTACAACAAGCTGTGAAGGGCGTCAAAACCCGAAATACCCGCAGTTTGAAAAACCGGTTCCAAAACCCATCTAAAGTGACAGCAAAGCAGGAGGATTGCAGATGCGTGTCAATGCAGATTTCACCCAGCGGGTCGCCGTTCACTTTGATCAGACCGAATGGGTCACGACCCCGGCTGCCGGGGTCGAACGCAAGATGCTGGACCGCATAGGCAACGAGGTGGCGCGGGCCACCACGATTGTACGCTTCGCACCCGGCAGCGCCTTTGCGGCGCATACTCATGAAGGGGGCGAGGAATATTTGGTGCTTGATGGCGTATTTCAGGATGAAACCGGAGATTTCCCGGTGGGCAGCTATGTGCGCAATCCTCCGACTTCATCCCATACTCCTTCGGCCAGTGAGGGCGCGACCATTCTCGTCAAATTGCACCAGTTTGACCCCGATGACCGAACCGAGGTGCGCCGCTCGATCAACGGCGGCGGGGATATCGATTTGTTCACGGATGCGCATGAGAATGTTCAGGTCCAAAGCTGGGCTGCGGGTGAGCGTATTGAACTGGACGCCAGCAACGGGATTGAGGTCTTTGTGATCGAGGGCAACTTTTCCGAGGCTGATGAGAAATTCGGCGTCTGGGACTGGCTGCGATTGCCGCCCGGCTCAAGCTTAACTGCCGTCGCTGGTGAAGGCGGAGCCCGCATTTGGATCAAATCCGATCACCTTGGCAGTATGATCTGACGTAGAACCTGCTGCAAAAATGCGCAGTTTCCACTGAAATCCGGGCCCATCTGCCCGGATTTTTCATTTTTTGACCAATTAATAAATTTTACCAATTGATAAAAAATCAGAATATGGCAAGCTGGAACGCATAACATATATATCTACAGGGAGTAGAGTGATGGCACAGGGCCAGATGGCACCCGGGATCGTCTCTGGGCGGCTTTCCAGCGATGAGCTGACCTCGAATTTCACCGATTTGCATCCGCCGCTGGCCCCGCATGAGGCAGCCGTGGCCGCAGATCGCTGTTATTTCTGCTATGACGCGCCATGTGTGACGGCCTGTCCGACGGATATCGATATTCCGTTGTTCATTCGTCAGATTCAGGCGGGGCAACCTCGGGCAGCTGGGCAGACCATATTCGAACAGAATATTCTGGGCGGTATGTGTGCCCGCGTGTGCCCGACCGAGACATTGTGCGAAGAGGCCTGTGTGCGCGAAGCTGCCGAAGGCAAGCCGGTTGAGATTGGGCGTTTGCAGCGTTTTGCCACCGATGACGTGATGACAAGCGGAGAGCATCCCTTTGAACGTGCCGGGCTAACGGGCAAGACAGTCGCCGTTGTCGGCGCGGGCCCAGCTGGGTTGGCTTGTGCCCACCGTTTGGCGATGTTGGGCCATGATGTGGTTATCCACGAAACCAAGCCCAAGCCCGGCGGTCTAAACGAATATGGGATCGCTGCCTACAAATCGACCAACAACTTCGCGCAGGCCGAAGTCGACTGGCTGCTGAAAATTGGTGGCATCTCGATTGAAACAGGGTCGGTTCTGGGTGAGACGGTCTCGCTTGACGGATTGCTTGAGGCTTATGATGCGGTGTTTCTTTCGATCGGACTGGCTGGCGTAAACGCGCTGCGCGCGCAGGGGGCCGAAACGGATGGTGTGCGCCATGCGGTAGATTTTATTTCGGATGTGCGACAGGCCGATGACCTTTCGCATCTGCCGGTTGGTCGCAATGTGGTGGTGATTGGTGGTGGCATGACCGCGGTGGATGCTGCTGTGAAATCCAAGCTGTTGGGCGCTGAACATGTCACCATCGCCTATCGCCGGGACCGCGAGGCGATGGGGGCCAGCCGGTACGAACAAGATCTGGCGGCTTCGCACGGTGTTCGGATCATGTGTAATGTCCAGCCGGTTGCCGTTCTTGGAAAAGGTGCAGCCGCAGAGATCGAACTGGAGTATACTGCCAGTCATGATGGGCAATTGAGTGGTGCGGGCGACACTGTTCGCGTCCCGGCCGATCAGGTCCTGAAAGCGATTGGTCAAACACTGGAAGGCGCACCCGAGGGGCTGGAGCTGGATGGCAACAAGATAGCGGTCAGCGCAGCAGGGCGAACGTCGTTGAACGGGGTTTGGGCCGGCGGGGACTGTGCCGCAGGTGGTGATGACCTGACCGTGACAGCTGTTGCCGAAGGGCGCGACGCGGCGATGGATATCCACGCGACCCTTTCGGTGTGATGGCTCAGGCTGAGAACTGGGTATTTAGGAAAAGATGAAGATGCAGGATTGCATCAGGGAGGCCGGACAAATGGCTGATTTAACGACAAACTTTCTAGGAATTTCAAGCCCGAATCCGTATTGGCTGGCGTCAGCGCCGCCAACGGACAAGGAATACAACGTACGCCGAGCCTTCGAGGCTGGCTGGGGTGGTGTAGTCTGGAAAACGCTGGGGGCTGAGGGGCCTCCGGTCGTAAATGTGAACGGGCCGCGATATGGTGCAATTTACGGAGCGGATCGTCGCTTGCTGGGCTTGAACAATATCGAACTGATCACTGACCGCCCACTTGAGGTCAACCTCGAGGAAATGGCGCGGGTCAAAGCCGACTATCCTGACCGCGCGCTGATTGCTTCGATCATGGTACCTTGCGAAGAAGCGGCCTGGAAAGCCATTCTGCCACGTGTGGCCGAGACCGACGCTGACGGGATTGAGCTGAACTTTGGCTGCCCGCATGGGATGAGCGAGCGTGGAATGGGCGCTGCGGTGGGTCAGGTGCCGGAATATATCGAGATGGTAACCCGCTGGTGCAAGCAGTATTACGACCGCCCTGTGATCGTGAAGCTGACACCGAATATCACCGATGTTCGCAAACCGGCGGCGGCGGCCAAGAATGGTGGCGCGGATGCGGTGTCGCTGATCAATACGATCAACTCGATCACCAGCGTCGATCTGGATACGTTCAGCCCTGAGCCCTCAATCGACGGCAAAGGCAGCCACGGAGGGTATTGTGGACCAGCAGTGAAGCCAATCGCGTTGTCGATGGTTTCCGAGATCGCGCGGGCTGAGGCCACACATGGTTTACCCATCTCGGGCATAGGTGGGGTGACCACTTGGCGCGATGCGGCCGAGTTTATCTCGCTGGGTTGCGGGAACGTTCAGGTTTGCACCGCCGCAATGACATATGGGTTCAAGATCATCGACGAACTGACTGCTGGGTTGTCAGAATGGATGGACGAGAAAGGCTATACCAGCATTGATCAAGTGATTGGACGCGCGGTGCCCAATGTCACTGATTGGCAATACCTGAACCTCAACTACATCGCCAAAGCCAAGATCGATCAGGATCAGTGTATCAAATGTGGTCGGTGTTACGCGGCGTGTGAAGATACTAGTCATCAGGCGATTTCGATGTCGTCGGATCGGGTATTCGAGGTGATCGATGAAGAATGCGTAGCCTGCAACCTCTGCGTTGATGTTTGTCCGGTCGATAGCTGTATCTCGATGGTTCCCATGACCGCCGGAGAGATTGATCCGCGCACCGGCAAAGCTGTTGATCCTGAATATGCCAACTGGACAACACATCCCAACAACCCCATGGCGAAGGCGGCTGAATAAGCAGAGGTTTTTCGTCGAAAAATCTTGGGTGAGAAAATTCGCCGAATATTCTCAGACCAAGATGTCGATTGGGCCGTTGTGACAAATCACGATGTATTAGTTGGCGGTGCGGATGAGGTGGTGTCCGCGCCGTTTGATCTCGGTCTGGAACGCACCTTGATCTACTTCCCGCTCAACCCACGCAACTGAACGACGCACGACAGCACCGGTTTGTGCTGACCGGGAAGATAAAAGTTGCGAGATCCAGGGGGCGGGGTTAGGTCTGCGGGTCATCATGACGGCAGCTTTTCCCATCAGGGTTAATCATCCCCTAAGGGGTCAGCAGTTTTCGATAAAGCGTTTCAACAAAGAGAGGGGCACCTTCAAAGGGGTCTTCATCCCCTAGGATGGCGCGAACCTGTACCTCGAAATCCGCATAATGCTGGGTCAGCGCCCAAATCGAGAAAATGAGATGATAGGGGTGAACGCGTGCGATTCTTTCCTGATCCATCCAACGGGTCAGGATTGCTGTTTTTTCATCGACCAGCTTCTTTAGATCTGTCGACAGCGCATCGTGAATGCGCGGTGCGCCCTGTACAAGCTCATTGGCGAACAGACGGCTTTCGCGCGGCAGATCGCGGCTCATCTCAAGCTTGCGCTGGATATAAGCTAGTATTTCTTCCAACGGGTCGCCGTTTTCGTTCAGCGCATGTAGCGGGGCCAGCCAGACTTCAAGCAGGCCCGACAGAAGGGCGGTATGGATCGCCTCTTTTGATGGGAAGTAATACAGCAGGTTTGGTTTACTCAGCCCCGCTTCGGCAGCGATCTGGTCCACGGTTGCACCGCGAAATCCATGAGCAGAGAAAACATTTAACGCCGCCTCTAGAATCACTGCGCGGTTCTTTTGCTGAATCCGGGTCGGGGCGCGGTCTTTGGGCATGTTCACCTGATGTCTCTTTTCCGGCCAGTTGGGTGCCGAATGTGTCGAAAATTCCGGCAGGACGATGCAATTTCTTGACTGATGTTGAACCCGTGATAGCGTGAGTTTGACCAGATGGTCAAATCAAGACACCAAAAGCGAGCCAAATCGCAAGCAATAGGGAAGTACAAGATGGCAGCTTCGGCGCAGAACCTCAGGATCAATGGCGACAGGTTGTGGGATAGCCTGATGGAGATGGCCAAGATCGGACCCGGTGTCGCGGGAGGGAACAACCGTCAGACACTGACCGATGAGGACGCCGAAGGACGCGCACTTTTTCAGAAGTGGTGTGAGGAAGCCAGGTGTTCGATGGGTCTGGATCAGATGGGCAATATGTTTGCCTGGCGGGAGGGGACGGACCCTGAGGCGTTGCCGGTTTATGTCGGTTCGCATCTGGATACACAACCTACGGGTGGAAAGTATGATGGCGTTTTGGGCGTGCTGGGTGGACTGGAGATCATTCGCACCCTGAATGATCTGGGAATCAAGACGAAACATCCCATCGTGGCTACCAACTGGACCAACGAAGAGGGGACACGCTATGCGCCTGCAATGTTGTCTTCGGGTGTGTTTGCCGGAATGCATACGCAGGATTGGGCCTATGATCGTGAAGACGCCGAAGGGAAGAAATTCGGGGATGAACTAAGGCGCATTGGTTGGTGTGGCGAGGAAGAAGTGGGGGCGCGCAAGATGCACGCATTTTTTGAGCTACACATTGAACAGGGTCCCATTCTGGAAGCTGAAGGCAAGGATATTGGCGTCGTCACTCATGGCCAGGGTTTGAGCTGGACCCAGGTGACGGTCACCGGCAAGGATGCACATACCGGGTCGACGCCAATGCCCATGCGCAAGAATGCGGGGCTGGCTATGGCGCGTATTCTTGAAAAAGTGGATGAAATCGCATGGTCACATGCGCCTCATGCGGTGGGTGCAGTAGGGCACATCGATGTGTATCCGAATTCGCGCAACGTGATCCCAGGAAAGGCGGTTTTCACGGTCGATTTCCGTTCGCCCGATCTGGATGTGATTACAGATATGGAAAACCGTCTGCGGGTTGCCGCAGAGGATATTGTCGATGAGATGGGCCTGCAAATCCAATTTGAGAGGGTTGGCGGCTTTGATCCGGTGAAATTTGACGGAGACTGCGTGGCGGCGGTGCGCGGTGCGGCAGAGCGGTTAGGCTATTCTCATACGGATATCATCTCGGGGGCTGGGCATGATGCGTGTTGGATCAATCGGGTGGCTCCGACCGCGATGGTGATGTGCCCTTGTGTCGATGGGTTGAGCCATAACGAAGCCGAAGAGATCAGCAAGGATTGGGCTGCAGCCGGGGCGGATGTTCTGTTTCATGCAGTCATTGAGACGGCTGAGATCGTGGAATAGGGGGCTCTGCCCCCGTCGCCCAATGGGCGACTCCCCCGAGGTATTTTTAGCCAGATGAAGCAAGCGGCACAGACCGCATCAGGGAGTTTGATATGAGCACTGTGATCAAGAACGGGACCGTTGTGACCGCTGATCTGACCTATAGGGCGGATGTGAAGGTTGAGGGTGGTGTGATTACCGAGATCGGCCCGGACCTGCGGGGTGACAAAGAGCTGGATGCAAGTGGCTGTTATGTCATGCCCGGTGGGATCGATCCTCATACGCATTTGGAAATGCCGTTCATGGGCACATATTCCACGGATGATTTCGAAAGTGGCACGCGGGCGGCGCTGGCGGGCGGGACCACGATGGTTGTGGATTTCGCGCTGCCCAACCCCGGCGAAAGCCTGTTGGATGCGCTGAAGCGTTGGGATAACAAATCGACGCGGGCGAACTGTGATTATTCGTTCCACATGGCGGTGACGTGGTGGGGGGAACAGGTGTTTGATGACCTCAAGACGGTCATCGAGACGCGCGGGATCAACACGTTCAAGCATTTCATGGCCTATAAAGGCGCGCTGATGGTGAATGATGATGAGCTGTTCTCGTCATTCAAGCGTTTGGCCGAATTGGGCGGTACCGCGTTGGTTCATGCCGAAAACGGCGATGTGGTGGCTGAGCTAAGTGCGAAGCTTTTAGCCGAAGGCAATGTCGGCCCCGAGGCGCATGCCTATTCCCGGCCGCCGCAAGTGGAGGGTGAAGCAACCAACCGGGCGATCATGATTGCTGATATGGCGGGTGTACCGCTTTACGTGGTTCATACCTCCTGCGAAGAGGCGCATGAAGCCATCAGGCGTGCCAAGATGCAGGGCAAGCGGGTTTGGGGTGAGCCGTTGATCCAGCACCTGACACTGGATGAAAGCGAGTACTTCCATCACGATTGGGAGCACGCGGCGCGGCGGGTCATGAGCCCCCCGTTCCGGAATAAGCAGCATCAAGACAGCTTGTGGAATGGTCTGCAATCGGGAACGTTGAGTGTTGTGGCCACGGACCATTGTGCGTTTACGACCGAACAGAAACGTCATGGTGTGGGTGATTTCACCAAGATCCCGAACGGGACCGGAGGGTTGGAGGATCGGATGCCGATGCTTTGGACCCATGGGGTAAATACCGGGCGGTTGACGCCGAATGAATTTGTGGCAGTTACTTCAACAAACATCGCCAAGATATTGAATTGTTACCCGAAAAAAGGCGCCGTACTTGTGGGCGCGGATGCGGATCTGGTGGTTTGGGATCCAGACAAGGCCAAGGTGATCTCTGCCGAGACGCAGCAGTCATCGATTGACTACAACGTTTTCGAGGGCAAAGAAGTGCGCGGGCTGCCACGTTTCACGCTGACCCGTGGCACCGTGGCTGTGCATGATGGCGAGATCCAGACACAGGAAGGGCATGGGAAGTTCGTAGCGCGCGAGGCCAATACCCATGTGAACAAAGCTCTGAGCACCTGGAAAGAGTTGACCGCGCCACGGCCGGTTGAGCGGACGGGTATTCCGCCGACGGGTGTTTGAGTGCCAATCCTGCGTGGAATGTTGGGCTATCTGGCAGCTATACTAGTCGTATCTTTGTTATTCTGGGGATGGCAAATGAGTGTAATTTCAAAGCCGTGGCCGACGCAACTTGTTTGGGTGGAAATGTCAATTGCAACGTTGCCATTAGCTATAGTGGCATCGGCAATTCCAACTTTTGTTCTGCGAATGGTTGCGGTGACCTTTCACTGGTTCAACGCCATTGCAGCTGTGACAGCAGGGGCGATGACTGGCGTAGCCATCTATCTGTATTTTTTCAGCTCTGAGAACATGTCAGGTCGACCGACTGCGGCAGTCGTTTACGAGCTGCTGGCTTTTATAACGCTGGGTGTGATTGCGGGACTAATATGGTTCTGGATTGAAAGTGTGGGGACAACTAAAGAATGACAACAGGTGATCCGGTGATTGAGGCCAAGCATCTCGATCTCACCTTCCAAACAAACGACGGACCAATCCATGCGCTGAAAGATGTAAATCTATCGATTAGCAAAGGCGAGTTCGTTAGCTTCATCGGTCCCTCTGGCTGCGGAAAGACCACATTTTTGCGCTGCATTGCAGCGCTAGAGACACCAACAGGCGGAACTCTGTCTGTGAACGGCATGACCCCGGACGAGGCGCGGCGGAATCGGGCCTATGGGTATGTGTTTCAGGCGGCGGGTCTCTATCCGTGGCGGACGATTTCTAAGAATATCAAGCTTCCGCTTGAGATTATGGGATTCTCGGCGGCCGAGCAGGAAGAGCGTGTTAACAAGGTTTTGGAACTTGTTGATCTTACTGGATTTGAAGGCAAGTTCCCGTGGCAATTATCAGGCGGCATGCAGCAACGGGCAAGTATCGCGCGGGCCTTGGCGTTTGATGCGGATATTCTGCTGATGGATGAACCATTCGGCGCGCTTGATGAAATCGTGCGCGACCATCTGAACGAACAGCTGTTGGCATTGTGGGCGCGGACCGAGAAGACCATAGGCTTCGTGACGCACTCGATCCCCGAGGCGGTGTATCTCAGCACCAAGATCGTTGTGATGAGCCCGCGGCCAGGTCGGATTACGGATGTGATCGACAGCCCTCTGCCAAAAGAACGGCCTTTGGATATCCGCGACAGCACCGAGTTTATCGAGGTGGCCCACCGCGTGCGTGAGGGGCTGAGGGCTGGTCATGGGGATGATGTTTGATGACGAGCGATGGCATCAGACGGGCATCTTTGGATGATATGACAGATTGCGCACGGATCATATGGACCTGGGCGAAGCAGACAGGCTGGATGCCCGATGAATTGCCGCAAGAGGAACTGGCAGGCCTGATCCGTGAGGCGTTTCCCAACCGGGACATCTGGGTCGCAGGAGATCCGCCTGACTGTTACATGTCGATCGATCCGGTCGAGCATAAAGTTGGCGCGCTCTATTGTCTGCGAACGGGGCAGGGTGTCGGCAAACGGTTGTTGGATAAGGCAAAGGAAGGACGCGACCATCTTTGGCTAACTACGCATGTGCCAAATGTGGACGCTCAGCGGTTCTATCGGCGCGAAGGGTTTGTTGAGACGGGACGGGAACCTCCGGTGCCGCCTGAAACAGTTCCCGTCATACGGATGGAGTGGCGCGCATGAAGCAGATCATAGCCGTCCTCACCGTCATCGCCGCAATTGTCGTTGTCTGGTACGCAGCCTGTATCCCGATGAATATCAAAGGAGTTCTGACCGAGCAGGAACGCGCTGGTGCCGAGGTTCTGCCGCCTTCGGCCAAGGATCGACGAGACATGGGTGAGATCGGTCTGACCTTGAACAACAGTTTCGCCATACCGGCTACATGGGAACAAGATCGCCCGCGTCTGCCAGCGCCGCATCAGGTCGCAATTGAAATGTGGGAGACCACGATACAGAAGAAAATCACCTCAAAACGCTCGCTGATCTATCATGGTTGGGTGACGCTGAGTGCCACGATGTTGGGTTTCGCCATCGGGACCGGGTTGGGCATCCTGCTGGCCGTTGGAATTGTGCATAGCCGGGTGATGGACCTGTCGGTGATGCCCTGGGCGATTGTCAGTCAGACCATTCCCATCATCGCGCTGGCCCCCATGATCATCGTCGTCCTGTTTTCGGTTGGCGTTCAGGGGATCATCCCTAAGGCGATCATATCGGCCTATCTCAGTTTTTTCCCGGTGGTCGTCGGCATGGTGAAAGGCTTGCGCAGCCCGGATGCCATGCAACTTGATCTGCTGCGGACTTACAGCGCCAGTCGCGCTCAGGGGTTTTGGAAGCTGCGTCTGCCGGCTTCGATGCCGTATCTGTTTGCGTCTCTGAAAATCGGGGTGGCCGCATCGCTGGTCGGGGCTATCGTCGGTGAATTGCCAACAGGTGCGGTGGCAGGGTTGGGCGCGCGGCTACTGGCGGGCAGTTACTATGGACAGACCGTTCAGATATGGTCAGCGCTTTTTGCAGCGGCTGTTCTCGCCGCCTGCCTGGTTGGTCTTCTGGGACTGATTGAACGGACGGTCCTGAAGCGGATGGGGATGGCGCAATGATACCTATTTTTGGTGCAATCGGCGTCTGGCTGTTAGGGTGGTGGCTGAACAGCCGTTTGGCCAGTGGACCCTATGCTGACACGCGGATGGTCCGGTTTTTGGCTCCTCTTATCTTCGGCCTGACGGTGATTGTCATCTGGGAGTTGGTCGTGCGCGGCCTGGAAGTGTCGATGGTCATCCTGCCCGCACCGTCCGTCATCTGGGACCGTTTCTGGGACAGTTTGCCGACACTTTGGGCGGACTTTGTTCAAACGATCATTAAAGGCGCATTGAGTGGCTATATCATCGGGTGCATCTCGGCCTTGTTGATGGCGATTGCAGTGGATCGATGGGATTTCCTGCGTCTTGGGCTTCTGCCTGTCGGCAACTTCGTCGCGGCGCTTCCCATCGTGGGCACGGCCCCCATTCTGGTGATGTGGTTCGGCTTTGACTGGCACTCTAAGGCCGCCGTGGTCGTGGTGATGGTGTTCTTTCCGATGCTCGTGAACACCGTGGCAGGGCTGCGCGAAGCAACCGCCATGCAGCGCGATCTGATGGAGACCTACGCGGCCACTTATTGGCAAAGCTTCCTAAAGCTGCGTCTGCCTGCAGCGATGCCATTCATTTTTAACGGGTTGAAGATATCTACCACTCTGGCGCTGATCGGCGCTATCGTGGCCGAGTTCTTTGGCTCACCCACCTTGGGTATGGGCTTTCGGATATCAACCAGTGTCGGGCAGCTGTCGCTCGATATGGTCTGGGCCGAAATCGTGGTGGCTGCGCTGGCAGGGACGGCCTTTTATGGTCTTGTGGCGATGATCGAAAAGGCGGTGACCTTCTGGCACCCGTCGCAAAGAAGTTAAAATTCAACAGACCCCATAAACGGGGCAAACATAAGCAACTAGGAGATATGATGATGAATAAGCTACTCAGCGGGGCGGTTGCCGCCTTTGGCCTGGCAGCCAGCGCGGCACTTGCTGCGGATGAGGTGACACTGCAGTTGAAATGGGTCACACAGGCACAGTTTGCGGGTTACTATGTTGCCAAGGACAAAGGCTTCTACGAAGAAGAGGGGCTGGATGTCACTATTCTGCCCGGTGGTCCCGACATTGCGCCCACACAGGTGATCGCAGGTGGCGGTGCAGACGTGACGGTGGAATGGATGCCTGCCGCACTGGCCGCCCGTGAAAAGGGTCTGCCTTTGGTGAATATCGCACAGCCCTTCAAAAGCTCAGGGATGATGCTGACTTGCTGGAAGGATGCTGGAATTGCGGCGCCTGATGATTTGAAGAACCGCACTTTGGGCGTCTGGTTCTTTGGCAACGAGTTCCCGTTCATGAGCTGGATGAGCCAGCTGGGGATCAACACAGATGGCAAAAGCGAAAGTGGTGTCGAGGTTCTCAAACAGGGCTTTAACGTCGATCCGCTGCTGCAACGTCAGGCGGATTGCATCAGCACCATGACCTACAATGAATACTGGCAAGTCATTGACGCCGGTGTCACGCCCGAGGAACTGGTGACTTTCAAGTACGAAGATCAGGGTGTCGCGACGCTAGAAGATGGTCTGTATGTGCTTGAAGAAAACCTGAGCGATGCGGCATTCACCGACAAGATGGAGCGGTTCGTTCGCGCATCCATGAAGGGCTGGAAATACGCCGAAGAGCATCCGGATGAAGCTGCTGAGATCGTTCTGGAAAACGACGCGACCGGTGCCCAGACCGAAGAGCATCAGAAGCGTATGATGGGTGAGATTGCCAAGCTGACCGCAGGATCAAATGGTGCCTTGGATCCGGCTGATTTCAATCGCACGGTTGAAACATTGCTGGCTGGTGGTTCCGATCCGGTTATCACCAAGCAGCCCGATGGTGCCTGGACACACCAGATCACGGACGCCGCGCTGAACTAAGCGCAGCCTAAGCCGATGTTATCTAACGCGGCCCTTACTGGGGCCGCGTTTCTTTTTGCGAGTGTCGGAATTGTGCCTGTACTTGCGGACCAGAGGGATTAGTATTTACCTGTAATTCATAGTATTATGTCACAGTGAACCAAAAAAATAGTAGAATATGCAGGATTTTGCATCAGAATTCACCCGAGCGCTCTCGCTGATCCTTGAGGGGGATTCTGAGCTGTGGGCGATTGTGCTTTTGTCACTCCGGGTCTCGATCTTTGCGGTTCTGATTTCGGCATTGATCGGGATGCCATTCGGGGCTGCATTGGCGGTTGCGCGGTTTCGGGGACGGCGCGCGCTGATCATCCTTGTGAATGCGTTGATGGGCTTGCCACCGGTTGTGGTCGGTTTGCTGGTTTACCTGATGCTGTCCCGATCTGGCCCATTGGGTGTGCTGGAACTGCTCTATACCCCCACCGCCATGATCATCGCGCAGGTGGTGCTGGTGACACCGATCATGGCCGCACTCACGCGGCAGGTGGTTGAGATCCTGGCCGAGGAGTATTCTGAACAGCTTCGCTCGCTTGGTGTTTCGCGGTTGGCTTCAGTTCCAGTGTTGCTTTGGGACGCGCGGTTGGCGCTGGTGACCGCGCTGCTGGCCGGTTTTGGCCGTGCGATCGCCGAGGTCGGAGCAGTGATCATAGTGGGCGGCAACATCAACCATGTGACTCGCGTGATGACGACCACGATCGCTCTTGAAACCTCCAAGGGTAATCTAGCGCTGGCGCTGGCTCTGGGGGTGATCCTGATCGGCTTAGCGATAGCGGTGAACGCGATGGTCAGCGCGTTGGCCCTGCGTGCCGAGCGAGAGGGGCTGAGCCATGCGTGATGCCGTGACCGGAGCACAGGGCATATTGGAAGTGAACAACCTGCGCATCGAACGCGATGGCAAGGCGTTGCTGGATGTCCCACATCTTTGTCTGGGCGGTCCTGGCCCAACATTGATCCTTGGACCAAATGGGGCCGGCAAAAGCCTGCTACTGCGCTGTCTGCACGGTCTGATACATCCAGATCGGGGGCGTGTATGTCAAAACGGAGCCGCGTTGAATGCTGGCCACAAAACACGGCAGGCAATGGTGTTTCAAAGCCCTGTTCTGCTGCGTCGCTCGGTTGCCGCCAATCTGGACTTTGTTCTGAAACGGCGATCCCTGCCGCATGCTGAAAGGAAGCAACGTATCGAGGCCTTGTTGGACGAAGGTGGGTTAGGCGGTAAGGCACGTCAACCCGCGCGTTCGCTTTCAGGGGGTGAGGCGCAACGTCTGGCGATCCTGCGCGCTTTGGCTTTGGGCCCCGAAACGTTGTTTCTGGATGAACCCACCAGCGCACTCGATCCCAGTGCCACTCAGATGATCGAACGGATGATCTTGCGCGCCTCAGAGCGGGGCGTGCGCATCGTGATGGTAACGCACGATATTGGACAAGCGCGGCGCTTGGCATCTGACATCGTAATGATGCAGGCGGGGCGTGTGGTTGAACACGGAAAGGCAATGCAGGTTCTGGAAGCCCCGGAAAGCAACGAGTCTCGCCGATATCTGGATGGTGGCCTCGTTACCTAATTAACAGAGATGGAGATAACGAATGATCCCTGAATTCATTCGTGCATCAATTTTTGCACTTGGACTGACTGCAACAGCAGGCATGGCTGAAGAGCCCTTTATCATTGTGCAATCAACGACCTCGACGCAAAACTCGGGCCTGTTGGATTACATCTTGCCCGGGTTTGAGGCCGAAACTGGAATTGACGTGCGGGTTGTGGCGGTCGGGACCGGTCAGGCGATCCGAAATGCGATTAACGGGGATGGCGACGTTCTTTTGGTTCACTCCAAGCCCGCCGAAGAGCAGTTCGTGACTGATGGCTGGGGGGTCGAGAGGTTCGATGTCATGTATAACGATTTCGTTCTCGTCGGCCCGAAATCTGATCCGGCCAAAGTCAAAGTCGATGCGGATATCGTTGCGGCCCTTGCGGCGGTAGCCAGCTCACAAGCGCCCTTCGTTTCGCGTGGCGATGACAGCGGAACACACAAGGCCGAGATGCGCCATTGGGAGGCGGTGGGTGTTGATCCGACAGAGGCGTCGGGAACATGGTATCGCGAAGCCGGTGCGGGCATGGGCGCATCTCTGAACGTGGCCAGCGGAATGGGTGCGTATATTCTGACGGACCGTGCGACGTGGCTTTCCTTTGGAAACCGAGGCGATCTTGAGATTCTGGTCGAAGGCGACCCTCGATTGTTCAACCAATATGGTGTGACGCTTGTAAACCCAGAGAAGCACCCTGGCGTACGTGCAGCCGCAGGGCAGAGGTTCATTGACTGGTTAATTGGTCCCGATGGTCAGGCCGGGATTGAGTCCTATGAGTTGGATGGGCAGCAGATGTTCTTTCCGAATGCAAATTAGAATTCGCTTCCGGTGAGAGTATTTGGACAAAGAAGAAGGGTTAGCCACTTGCGCCGTTGTGATGAATTTGGCCCAGATGTGTGAGGTCATAGCCGCCCAATTCGGTCGCTCGTTCGGTGAAACGTTCGGATCGCAGGAATTGGATTAGTGTCTGCATGGGTGGCTCGAAGTAGGCACGACGCCAGATGGCGAGGTCTAGCCGTTCGGAGTGCGTTGGCACAAAACTCAGACCGTATGGACGTGCGAGCGCCCCGAGACCGAACCCGGCTTCGGCCTTTCCGTCGCGTAGGGCAATCGCCAGTTCTTCTTCAGTGCGGGCGCAGATTGGGAGGGTATTCAGGTCGCCTCGGCTGAACCCATACTTGTCGAGCTCTGCGTCGAACAGGTGCTGACTGGCGGCACTGTCTTGTCGCAGGATGACACGACGGGCCTTCAAGTCCTGAAATCCTGAAATTTCGGACGCACCGGGCGCAAGCAACAGGCCGCGCTGTCGATGGGCGATCTGGTAGAGGATCACCGGGGCATTACCCACTTTGTCGCGCAGAGACTGGGTATTGAAGCCTTCGGGTTCGTGGATATGCAGCACAGCCGCCTGTGCGGTGCGGTCCGACAGGCGGTTTAGCCCATCGAATGATCCGTCATAGTAGGTGGCCAGCCCCGATCCACTTTCCCTTAGCGCCCAGTCCAACAAGGGATCATGACTGCCGGCAACAATGGGGGGCAGGGGTAGCTCGACCACTTGCGGGCCAGAGCGGGAGGCATTGAGCCATGCAATGATCTCGGCCTTGGGGAACAGCAATTTGCCCATGGCACGCACACAGGGAATTTCGCCGGACGACGCCAGATCATAGGCTTTCCGCTCGCCAATGCGCAGCAAATCCGCCAGTTCGCGGGTGGTCAGGTATTGCGACATTCAGTCGAGACGCACCGAAGATCCGGAACCCGAATCTGCAGCGCTGAATCCGATCTGGTCCAGCACAGTAGGTGCAGCAGCGGTAACGGCGACCATCACAACGACGGCGAAAAGGAAGGCTTTCATGGTCTCCTCCGGCTTAGTTTTTTGATGCCGTCGCGCGTCGTAAGAAGGTGACCAGATCATTACGGTCTTGCGACCCGGTGATCCGCTGCATCGGCATCTTTGATCCCGGAATGTAATGGTCCGGGCCCTCGTCGAAAAGAGCGTTTATTGTCTCTTCATCCCAAATGATATCAGAGTTCTGCAGGGTGTATGAATAAAGATAGTCCGGTAATGTGCCCGCTTTGCGTCCGAAAATTCCATGTAGGGTTGGACCTGCGCGCCGCTGGCCGTTCGGAGCCAGGTTATGACAGATTGAGCATTTACGGGCGAATTGGCGTTCCCCGTTTCCCATATCGTCCGGGTTTTTGAGAAAACTGGGTTCGTTTGCCGCCATCTGTTCGCGATCTTCTGAGGTCGAGACTGGCCAGCTATACATCGCTTCATCAATTCCTCCGGCGTGAATATTCCGCCCATCCGTCGAAAAGGCCAAAGCCCAAACCGGCCCACGCAATGTGGCCCTGAAATCCTGTGCGATACGCCAGTTCAACGTATCGATAACCATGATGTGACCCTCACCGTCACCGACTGCGAGAAGGCTCCGATCAGGACTAAGGGCAAGCGCCAGTATTGGACGCCGGTCCAGCGTAAAATCGCGTACCTGTCTGTTTGTCATATCGAGGATACGGGTGACGCCATCGACGGCACCGTAGGCGATCCAGTTGTCCGCAGAATTCAAGACCAACTCGTTCACGCCGAACCCATGCTCGACGAGTCGATCCACCTCCTGACCGCTTATGACATCCCAGACGCGGACTGAACCATCGACGCCCGCCGAAAAAAGCTGTGATCCGTCAGCAGTGAACTCCACCGCATTTACCCCGCTGCCCGTCGGCCCGAGCAGCTTGGGCTCTGATCCATCGACCGGCCATAACCCGATCGTTCCGTCCCAACTTGCTGTTGCGATATGAGTTTTTGATGCAGCGAGCCCGACTATCTTTCCTTTGTGTTGCCCGACAATTTCGCCTCCGGGCCAGCGGCGAAGCGTGAAATCATCTCCGGCGGAATAGATTGCAGTACCGTTGAATACGACGCTGTTGACGGCAGCCTCATGCCCTTCCAGCCATTCAGGGTTCTGTCTGGTCCAGATGCCAACCGAGTTGTCGAAACTCGCTGTTGCGATACGGCCATCTGGTGCGGTTGCGATGCTCATGATCGGTCCACCGTGGCCTTTGAGTGTGAAGAACTCGGCTGAGGCGGGTAGGGGGGCCAAGGCCAATGCTAGAATTAACCAGCGCATCTATTCCGCAGGCGAGGCCACGCTCTTGCTCGCCTCATTTTCCTGCACCTCATCCAACCACAGCGAGTGATGCTCGCGTGCCCACTGTTCCTCGACCTCGCCTGTGCCCATCGCGTCAAACGCGCCTTCCATCCCGACCGAACCCAGATAGATATGGGCGATGATGATGGCGATGAACACATAAGCCACCATGACGTGCCAGACCTGCGCATACTGCATCTCTTCCTGCGGAGACATCTGTACTGGAAGATCAAGGCCAAGCATCTGCGGAATACCGGTTGTATTCGCAATCGAAAAAGTTTTGGCAAACAAGGGCATCTCGAAGGGAAACAGCAGGGAAAGGCCCGACAGGCTGATGGAAATACCCAGCAGGATACACGCCCAAAAAATGATCTTTTGCCCGGCGTTGAACTTCCATGCGGGCGGGTGACTGCCTTTGGTGAACAGACCTCCTCCGGCGGCCAACCAATTCAGGTCGGTTCTGTTGGGGATGTTATGCGCGATCCAGTTCAAAGTGACGATGATCAGTCCCAGCATGAACGACCACGCAAGGTTGTTATGCAGCCATTTGCACCCCTGTGCGATAGTCGCAAATCCCTCTTTCCCTAAAACGGGGATCAGGAAATCCCGGCCATATAGCGTCAAAATGCCGGTAATTCCGAGTATCAGGAAAGATCCGGCGAACAGCCAATGGCCGAACCGTTCGAAACCGGAAAATCGCGTTACGGTGCGACCTGTTTTTTCCCCGTCGATGCGGATCTTGCCGCGGAGTAGGAAGAACAACAGTATGATCGCCAGCATTCCGGCCAATATGTAAGTGCCGTACTCGCGAAGCGGGCCGGTGCGAAAGTTCAGCCACCACATCCCACCATCCTGGATCAGAACGCTGGCGGCGGGTCCTCGGGATGAAACTGTGACATCGGCTGATCCATATCGAAGTGAGCGATAAACATCGCTGTCTGACGCGATCCCGCGTGTTCCCAACTGCCCCAGCAGCCCCTCGGCATTTCCCTGTCCGGTATTTTCGGACCGATAAGCATTGTTGACCTGCTCTCCGCGCTGACGTGCCAGAATGTCTTCAAGGGTCGTTGCACCCCCGGTGGTCGATCTGTCCGGGGCCTCTTGTGCCAGAGCGGGCACCGTGAGGATTAGAATGCAGAAGATAAGTCGCAGAAATGGCATGTCAGCCTCTGTCGCAGTTTTGCAATCGATCCTCTGCCACTATGCGCGGCAGAGATTTTTCGTCGAAAAATCTTGTGGTGCCCCGGTGCGAAGCAATCGTACCGGGACATTTGTTGACGGGTTTACCCGTCTTTCTGGTCGTAGGCCGTGCCCCAACCCCAAGCGCCCGAGCCGAAGCCGCGCGCCACGACGCGTTCGCGGTAAACAGCAGACACCACGTCGCCATCACCGGCGAGCAGGGCCTTGGTGGAACACATTTCGGCGCAGATGGGCAGTTTGCCCTCGGCGATCCGGTTGCGACCGTATTTGGCGAACTCTGCCGTCGAGTGCGTTTCCTCAGGTCCTCCGGCACAGAAGGTACATTTGTCCATCTTGCCGCGCGATCCGAAGTTGCCCGCCTGTGGGTATTGCGGCGCGCCGAACGGGCACGCGTAAAAGCAATAGCCGCAGCCAATGCACAGGTCCTTGGAGTGCAGGACGACGCCTTCTTCGTTCTGATAGAAGCAGTCGACCGGGCACACCGCCATGCAGGGCGCGTCCGAACAATGCATACAGGCGACCGAGATCGAGCGTTCACCCGGATTGCCGTCATTGATCGTCACCACTCTGCGGCGGTTGATGCCCCACGGCACCTCGTGCTCGTTCTTACACGCGGTTACGCAGGCGTTGCATTCGATGCAGCGTTCAGCGTCGCAGAGAAACTTTGCTCTAGCCATTATCGTTCTCCTTACGCTGACCAGATTTTGCAGAGCGTCACCTTGGACTCCTGCATCTGGGTCACTGAATCATAGCCATAGGTCTGAGCGGTGTTGGAGCTTTCGCCCAACACATATGGATCAGCGCCGGCAGGGTATTTGTGCCGTAGATCCTCACCCTGGAAATGGCCGCCAAAGTGGAAAGGCATAAAGGCAACGCCGGCACCAACCCTATTGGTCAGCAACGCCATCACCTTAACCTTGCCGCCTTCGGGTCCTTCGACCCAGACCTGTGCCCCATCCCGAATACCAAGGTTGTTGGCATCGCGCGGGTTGATCTCGACGAACATGTCCTGCTGCAGCTCAGCCAGCCACGGGTTCGACCGGGTTTCTTCACCACCGCCTTCATATTCGACCAATCGACCTGACGTTAGGATTATTGGATAATCCTTTGAAAAGTCGTTCTTCTGGATCGAAGCATAAAGGGTTGGCAGGCGATAGGCTTGCCGGTCTTCGTAGGTTGGATAATCCGCTACCAAATCGCGACGTGGCGTATATAGCGGCTCACGATGCAGTGGGATCGGATCCGGGAATGTCCAGACAACCGCACGGGCCTTGGCGTTCCCGAAGGGCGCGCAGCCATGCTCGATCGCAACCCGCTGAATGCCGCCCGACAGGTCGGTCTTCCAGTTGGTTTTCGGACCGGCCACGGCGTCGATTGCCGCGCGCTCCTCGTCCGTCAGATCGCCATCCCAGCCAAGGTCCATCAGCATCTGCATCGTGAATTCAGGGTATCCATCCTGAATCTCCGATCCAACGCTATAGACCCCTTCGGCCAGCAGGTTGGCACCATCGCGTTCCACGCCGAAACGGGCGCGGAAGGTCAGGCCGCCTTCGGCCACGGGTTTGGACATGTCATAAAGGTTCGGTGTCCCCGTATGACCCATCTCGGCGGTGCCCCAGCAGGGCCATGGCAGACCGTAGTACTCGCCGTCGTTGGGTCCACCTATGGCTTGCAGTGTGGTTCTGTCGAACGTGTACTGGTTGGCCATATGGCTTTTCAGACGTTCCGGCGACTGACCGGTGTAACCGATGGTCCAGAGGCCCGAGTTGAACTCACGCGTGATGCTTTCAACATTCGGGGTCTCCGGGTCTTCCATCTCGATATTGCGGAAGAGCCGATCTGCCCAGCCAAATTTGTTGGCGAACTTGGCCATGATGACCTCGTCCGGCAAGCTTTCGAACAGGGGCTCGACGATCTTGTCACGCCACTGCAGCGAACGGTTTGACGCCGTGACCGAGCCACGGGTTTCGAACTGCGTACAGGCCGGCAGCAGGTAAACGCCATCGGTGCGGTCATGCAGAACGGCGGAAACGGTGGGGTACGGGTCGATCACGACCAGCATGTCCAGCTTTTCCATCGCCGTTTTCATCTCCGGGCCCCGCGTTTGCGAGTTTGGTGCATGACCCCACAGAACCATGGCGCGGACGTTGTTGTCCTGATCCATGTTGGCCGGGTCTTCCAGAACACCATCGATCCAGCGGGAGACCGGAATGCCGCGTTCGTTCTGCAGCGGCTTGTCCTTGCCTTCCTTGTCTTTGATTGTGGCAAACTGACCTGCCAGCCATTCGGGCTCTTCACCCCAGACACGTGCCCAGTGGCCCCATGCGCCTGCGGACAGACCATAGTAGCCGGGCAGGGTGTGGGACAGAACACCAAGGTCGGTTGCGCCCTGTACGTTGTCATGGCCGCGGAAAATGTTGGTGCCACCACCAGAGGTGCCCATGTTGCCCAAGGCAAGCTGTAGCACGCAATAGGCGCGGGTGTTGTTGTTGCCGTTGGTGTGCTGCGTGCCACCCATGCACCAGACGACCGTACCGGGACGGTTATTCGCCATCGTGCGGGCAACACGCTTGAGCTGCGATCCCGGGGTTCCTGTGACGCGTTCCACCTCGTCCGGGTTCCACTTGGCTACTTCTTCACGGATCTGGTCCATGCCCCAGACACGGGTGCGGATGAACTCTTTGTCTTCCCAGCCGTTGTCGAAGATGTGCCACAGGATACCCCATACCAACGCGACGTCTGTACCGGGGCGGAAGCGAACATATTCATCTGCATGGGCCGCAGTGCGTGTAAAGCGCGGATCACAGACGATTAATGGAGCGTTATTCTGCTCTTTCGCACGCAGTATATGCAACAACGAGACGGGGTGCGCCTCGGCTGGGTTGCCACCGATGATAAAGATCGCCTTGCTGTTGTGCATGTCATTGTACGAATTCGTCATGGCGCCGTAGCCCCATGTATTCGCAACACCCGCAACAGTGGTCGAGTGGCAGATACGGGCCTGATGGTCCACATTGTTCGTGCCCCAGTAGGCGGCGAACTTGCGGAACAGATAGGCCTGTTCGTTGTTATGCTTTGCCGATCCCAGCCAGTATACGCTGTCCGGCCCGGATTCCTCGCGGATGCTCATCATGCCGTCGCCGATCTCGTTGATCGCCTCTTCCCAGCTGATGCGCTTCCACTCGCCGCCTTCCTTTTTCATCGGATATTTCAGGCGGCGTTCGCCGTGGGCGTGCTCGCGAACCGAGGCCCCCTTGGCGCAGTGTGCTCCTAGATTGAATGGGCTGTCCCAGCCGGGTTCCTGCCCGATCCAGACGCCGTTCTGCACTTCGGCAATGACAGTACAGCCGACCGAACAGTGGGTGCATACGGATTTGATGTTTTCTACGGCCTGATTTGCCGCTGTCTGGGCGCTGGCTGGCGTCACGGTTCCACCCGTGGCGCTGATCGCGGCCAATCCGCCGATCGTCAGGCCCGAGCCACGCAGGAATGCGCGGCGATCGACGGTTTTCTCGCCGACCTGGGACAGGATACTTGTCCGCTGGGGGCGTCTCGCAACCCCGTTGGTCTTTTTCCTAAGCATTTCTCTCCTCCCTTGCGCGCCATGTGAGCCATGGCTGGCTTGGTACTTCTCGTGCCGACGTCAGGGCCAATCGCAACCGTCTATCGGGTGTGAAAACGTCCGATCCAATAACCGGGTGCTTTCATCGTGCTAGAAGCGTGTGCTTTCTAGGTATGCGCGGGTATGCGCGGTATCCTGCATCCGGGTATCGTCCGTTGGCATTTCGGCTGCTTCGGCTTTCCCGGTCAGGCTGGCTGCGGCGACTGCTGCGGGCGCTGCGGTTCCGGCCAGTTTGAGGAAGTCGCGGCGGGTTGCGCCTTCTTCCTTGGTCTTGCTCATGGGCTCCTCCTGTCCCAATTGCGGTTTGGTGCTGCGAAGCACCGGCGAATGGCGGGCTAGGCCGCCGTCATTCGGAACGCCTCACGCTCGATCTCCATGAATACCCGTCCGGCTGTGCCGACCGAGGCATAGAGAACCGAGCTTTCGGCACCTTCCAAATCCGAATAGAAATGTGCGGCCCAGGGGCCGATATGTTTGCTCCAGAAAGCTTTCTGATCCTCAAGGGAGGCGGGCGCGCCGAAACGACCAATGATCATGCCCGCCATCATCTCCATCAGCGAGGCGATGTTGTCCTCGGGCTCATAGACATTCTGCGCCCGAGTGATGCCGCGCGACGCCATGTCATTGCGCAGTTGGGCCAAAGGTTTTTCGTTCAGAAAACCGGTGAGATAGAAACTGGCATAGGGCAGCAGCTCTCCGCGTCCCAATCCGATGAAAAGCGCGTTGAATTCACGCTCGGCAGCGGCGGGCTTGGTGACCTTGGCCACCCGTGCCATCGCTTGAATCGCCTGACCCAGATCCGAGGCGTCGCCGGTCAGCCCAGCCATCTGGTCAAGAAGCAACTGATCTGGCGGTCCGGCTAGCAGCAGACCCAGAAAATTGTAGAAATCCGCGCGCAGGCGATCCTCGGTCGAAACATCAAGGGTTTGCGCATTATCTGCGGTCATCAAGTCATCCTTCGAATTCAATTTTCATGCGGCGCGGGGCAGGGTGAAAATCAGCTTCTTCTTCCGGTTCCTCGACCTCAGATTCCACTAGCGTTACTGCCTTTGGGATCGGGTCCTCGACCAGAATCGGTCCATGCTGAAGCTCTTCAATTGAAACGTCCGGTTCATCTTTTTCCGCTTCGGCTGCCAGTGCTTCGACATGGGCCAACATTCCTTTGCCGACTTGATAGGCGGTCTGTATGTTTTCGATTACGCAGGCCGCGTCGGTATAGTCCTCACCGTAATCGACCAGCCCGTCCACATTCGCCAGCACCGGGTTCAGTCGCCATAGCCGGCGCAAAGCACGGCGACGCAGGCGGTCAGGAACCGCCTTGGCCATGAAGCCCGAGACGTCATCACCGCACTGCAACTGATTGGGATCAGGCAGATTAAGCTCCGCCAGAATCTCGGCATCACTTTTTTCTTCCAATTCAGCCTGTTGTGAGGCGAAGGCCTGTGTTTCGATCGCGGTCTGTTCGGCCTGGGCCTCCTTCTGAACGGCGGCTTTTCGGCGAGACCAGAAGTCGCGTACCTGGCTCATTGCACCGACCTCCTTGGTGCGCGATAGACATCTGATGCCTGCCGGATGCGCGCGTCACCCCGGCCGTCCTCGATAAGGTCAATCCGTTTCTTGTCGCGCCGACGTTTGACGAAGACCTCATCCTTGTGATGCTGAAGCGTAAAATCCCGCACCCAGGCGATCAGACCTTCGGTCATCGGGATTTTCTCGACGATCTCTTCTCCGGTATCGGCATAGTCCTGACCTTCGAACGGAGAGGCCGTGACCAATACAGCCTCAAGCGGCTGATCGCCTTTCAGCTCGTCTCGCAACACCAGATATATGGATGGTTGACCATCGGCCAGATTGACCATGTAGGCTTCGGTTTCGTCGCGCCAAAGCGTCAGGGGCAGGGTTGCTGCATGGTACTCAACCGCTTCTCCTTCACGGCGAAGCTCCTGCCAATCGGCGGGGCCTGCACCCGGCAAAACTGCGACCGCACGCCAGTTCCACTGGACCCAGCGGGTCACTCCGGGTGTTTTGCGCACGACGACGCCAACCGACATTTCAATCTGGCTTGCGGCCTTGGCCACTGGCTCCTCCCCAGAAGGCTCTCCCCTGCCTTCATTGATGTGTACTATGGTACATAAATTGAGGCTGTGCCAAGTCCACTTGCGTTAATTTGGTCGTTTTCGCCGATAATTTATTCGTTATTTGCCTCAGGGATTGGGTGATGCATGAGCGTTGATGAAGAATAATGCATAATTCTGGTTTTCCACGAGGTACAACATTGCCACCGTACGGATTAGGTCTAAGGTGAATGAGAGCGGCAAACAGTCCGGGAGAGGATATGTCCAGCAAGCTTTTGTTATGTGATTGCGAGGGGACGCAATCGCTCGACTTGGATCAAATATCCTCGGCCTGTGAGATGAGCTGTTCCAAGGTCCATACAGCGCTTTGTACCCGAGAGCTTGGCGTGGCGGCCGAAATGCTTAAGACAGAAGATCAGTTGGTAATCGCCTGTGGGCAGGAGACTGTCGTTTTTTCTGACCTTGCAGATGACCTCGGCGTGGATCAGCCGGGTTTTGTTGACCTGAGAGATCGCGCAGGCTGGTCGGAGCAGGGTCAAGATGCGGCACCAAAAATGGCTGCGCTGGCGGCTGAAGCGATATTGCCGCAGCCGATCACCTCTGCCGTCGATGTCATCAGCGAAGGCACCTGCTGTATCATTGGGCCGGGTGAGATCGCTTATGATCTGGCAGGGCAATTGTCGGACAGTTTGGCCGTAACAGTATTGGTCACAGATCAGGCCCAGCCTCTGAGCCGCAGTTTTGATGTTATCCGTGCCAAAGTGCGAAACCTTACGGGTTCACTTGGCGGGTTCACTTGGCAGCTGGATCAGGTGCAGCAGCTAGAGCCCGGCGGGCGTGGAAACTTCGCGTGGAGCGCGCCGCGCGATAGGGCATCTTCGCGCTGTGATATCGTTGTTGATCTGACCGGGGGAACACCTTTGGTTACCGCCCCCGACAAGCGCGAAGGTTACCTGCGCGTCGATCCCCGTGATGCAGTGGCGGTTGCGCGCGCGGCTTTTGATGCTGTGCAGCTTGTGGGAACGTTTGAAAAACCGCTTTACGTACGGCTGGACGAGGCGCTCTGTGCCCATTCGAGGGCCGGGCAGACGGGGTGCTCGAACTGTTTGGATATATGCCCAACCGGCGCCATCATCCCGGCCGGAGATTATGTCGCGATCGACCCAATGATTTGTGCCGGGTGTGGTGAGTGTTCTGCCCTGTGCCCGTCGACTGCGATCACATACGAAGACCCGCCGGTTTCAGCAGTTCTTTCACGGATGCACATACTGGCGCGAACCTTCCGGCGCGCGGGGGGTGTTGCACCGCGTTTGCTGGTGCACGATGCCCATGGGTCACAGATGATACGAATGGCTGCCCGGTTTGGCCGAGGTCTTCCTGCAGATGTCATTCCGCTGGAACTGAATGGGGTGTCGGGTTTTGGTCATGCTGAGATGTTGGCCGGTCTGGCACATGGTTTCGCCCGTGTTGACGTCCTGATGGGACCCAAAACCGAGCGGGATGCGTTGGATCGGGAACTGGTTCTGGCACAGGCCATCGCAGGGCAGGGCGCCCTGAGCCTGATTGATGAGGTCGATCCGGATGCGCTTGCTGATCTGCTTTATGCGCATGACGCTCCGCAGCCATTGGCAGACCCGGTTCTTCCGCTAGGGAATCGACGACAAATAACACGTCTCGCGGCGCAGGCGCTGAATCCGGATGCGGAGGCGCCTTTGTCCTTGCCCGCTGGTGCACCTTATGGCGCGGTTGTGGTGAACACTGACTCCTGCACTTTGTGCCTCAGTTGCGTGTCTTTGTGTCCCTCAGGGGCGCTGATCGACAATCCTGATAAGCCGCAGCTGAATTTCCAGCAGGATGCCTGCCTGCAATGCGGTATCTGTCGCACGATATGTCCTGAACAGGCCATTGCCCTGGTGCCTCAGCTTGACCTGAGCGACAAAGCGCTTTCGCAACAGGTTCTGAACGAGGAAGAGCCGTTAGAATGTGTCGAATGTGGTGCAGCCTTTGGTGTGAGATCTACGGTAGAGCGCATTATGGAAAAACTGTCAGGGACACATCCGATGTTCGCGACTTCGGATCAGGCAAGAATGATCCAGATGTGTGATGATTGCAGGGTAAACGCACAGTTCCACAGTACCGACAATCCGTTCCAGTCGGCCCCCAGACCCCGCGTCGTGACTACGGATGACTATTTCACAAAGCGCAAGGATCACTGAAGTTGCAGTGGTGCGCCCAGATCGGCGGCGCTGAGGGCGGCGACGAAGGCCAGGATTGCATCGAGATCGGTCAAGGTCATCTCAACCGGATGAATGGGCGAGGGGCGTTCGGGTGGGAAGGGCTCGGTTACGCCTTCGATCTGGGTGAAGGCGGGGTGCGGGTTCAGGGCAAAGAAAGCCTGAAACCGCTCGGACCAGTCGGGCATTGCGCGCAAGACGGCGAAAGACGGCGTTGAGCCAAGCCCGTTCATTCGGTTCTGCGGCCCGATCACGTGGCACCGGCCACAATGAGTCATCGACAAATCTTGACCCAAAGCAGCATCGCCGTCGACCTCTTGCGTCTTTTCGGCAACCGCGACGTCAAAACGCGCGCTGAAGGTCGCACCATCTGCAGGAGCAAAGTTTTCGACTGTCCGCTTGCCTATATCCGACAGCAACCATTCGCGGAATCGCGTCTGTTTTGGTGCATCCGTTGTACGAAGGTGGTAAATCACGCCATCGCGGGCAAAGACCGGATCACCCGGAGGTGAAAGGACCAATGACATGACGCCGTTTTCATCTGCGACAACGCGTATCCCGGTCTTGAGTGAGAAGCGCGGAAGAATATGTTGCAAAAGACCCGAGTCGGAAATCTCGTCTGGTGCTGCAAGGCCAAGCGCCTCTTGCGACCAAGAGGGGGTGGCAGAGAGCGTCAGGCTCAGGCACAACAAGACAAAGCGCATGGCCAAACCTAACGGCGACGGGTCAACTGCGTCAAATGAACGAAAAGAGACGGAGTATCATGCAATGAGCGGCGACCACAATCAGTCGATACGCAAGGCACCGATTGCAGGGCGGGGAACGGGGGTGATCGCATGAGCATCCGTGACGCGGTTCTGGCAAACCTGAAAAAGATTACGGACCCGATATCGGGTCAGGATATTGTCAGCGCAGGCATTGTCCGGGCTTTGAATGTCGAAGGCGACACCGTGCGGTTTGTGTTGGAGATCGACCCCAAACAGGCCGACAAGATGGAACCCGTGCGCGCGACTGCCGAAAAGGCTGCACAGATGGTGGATGGGGTTGCCAATGTCTCGGCCATGCTGACCGCGCATTCGGACAAAGCTCCGCCTGATCTGAATCCCAAACCAAAGCCCTCGCAAACCGGCCCTCAAGCTGTGCCTGGCGTGGATCGGATCATCGCTGTGGCGTCGGGCAAAGGTGGCGTCGGCAAATCCACCGTTTCGGCCAACCTCGCCTGTGCGCTGGCCGCTGAAGGTCGGCGCGTCGGTCTGCTGGATGCGGATGTCTATGGCCCATCGCAACCCCGCATGCTGGGTGTCTCGGGTCGTCCAGCCAGCCCGGATGGCAAGACGATTCTGCCGCTGCGCAATCACGGCGTCACGATGATGTCGATGGGGCTGATGACCAACGAAGGGCAAGCAGTAGTCTGGCGTGGCCCAATGCTGATGGGCGCGTTGCAGCAGATGATGAGCCAGGTGCAGTGGGGTGCGCTGGATGTGTTAATCGTCGATCTGCCGCCCGGGACCGGTGATGTGCAACTGACGCTGAGCCAGAAGTTCATGGTGGACGGGGCCATTGTGGTTTCGACCCCGCAGGACGTGGCATTGATCGACGCCCGCAAAGGGATCGACATGTTCAATCAGCTCAAGACTCCGATCATCGGGATGATCGAGAATATGTCGACCCATATCTGTTCAAACTGCGGTCATGAAGAGCACGTCTTTGGCCATGGTGGTGTGGCGTCCGAGGCTGAAACGCTGGGCGTTCCTCTGCTGGGGGAAATCCCGCTGCACCTGGATATTCGTGTTGCCGCCGACGGGGGCGCCCCGATTGTGGTCAGCAAACCCGAGAGTCCGCAGGCCGAAGCCTTCCGCAAAATTGCCAAAGACATGATCGCCAATGGTAACGCATGAGTGAGCCGGTTTTCCCCCCTCTGCTGACGGGTCATCCGGTTCAGGGTGGGGAAGATCCGTTCGCGCGGGCCAGGGCCTTGGCGGCGCTGGGCTGCGATTCAGGGACGGTGGTCTACAACATTCAGGCGGATCATCTGCGGGTGGCCATCGTCTTTGCGCCCGAGGTGGCCTTGCAAGATGCGATGGCGATGCTGCCGCTCTGCGCCGTAGGGTTCCAGAACGCGCTGGGCGCTTTGGCACCGCCCGAAGTTGCGGTGCATCTGGGTTGGGATGGGTTGATCTGCGTGAACGGCGCCCGGTGCGGTACGTTCCGCGCGGCGGCGTCCACGACCGACCCTGCCGAGGTTCCGGACTGGCTTATCATCGGATGGGAACTGACCTTGCTGCAGACCAGCGAAGCGCCGGGGAATGCGCCTGACGTAACCGCGCTGTATGAAGAGGGCTGTGCCGACGTTTCGGCAACCAATTTGGTTGAAAGTTGGTCGCGCCATATGATGACCTGGCTTAATCGCTGGCAGGAGGACGGCAACGCACCACTGCATAGTGAGTGGATGGGATTGCTGCGCGGGGTCGGAGAGCCAATCGCACAGGCGGGAGTTTTTCTTGGGACCGACGATCGCTTTGGTATGCTGATCCGCGACGGCGCCGATACACAGTTGCGCCCGCTGACTGAATTGTTGGAGACTGCCTGATGAAACTCGCCCGTGCGATCCATTTCGATGAAAGCGACATGAACGTATTTCATTCTCCGGCACGGACCGGTGAGTGGTGCATCTCTGGTGGTTTCGAGTTTTCGAATTGGGGTGAGGCTGATCTTGAGGGGAAGGCGCGTCAGGCTTTCGCCAATGGCTGGCTGGGGCTCGATACCTTCGGGCGCGTGACGTTTGTGGCTGTCACTCAAGTTGAACAGCCCGAGTTGGATCAGGCCGCGCAGAATCTGGCAGAACATTTTGTTCGCCTGTACGGCGCGCCGTCGACCGACGCGGCAATGGATGTGGCTCAGGCCGAGATTGTGCATATGTCCGAGCTGTGCGAGGAGCACGCACCGAACACCCTTTTGACCGTCGCGCGAGAATTGTCCGGAGCAGGGGTGCACGAGGCGTACCGGGTTATCACTCCACAGGACGCCCAACTCGAAGCGCTCGCCGTCCATGGTGCACTGGATGATTAGATCAGGTCGGCAAACCCACCAAATTGCCCACGCTTGAATATCAGCCCCTGTCCGGGGCGGTGCATTACGGTTTCAACCTCGCCCACCAGAATCAGATGATCCCCGGCTTCGTGCCGAGACGACAGGCGGCAATCAAACCGGGCAAGGCATTCTGCCAGACGGGGCCTTCCGTCCGGATCCGGCTGCCAGTCGGCATGTGAGAAATCAAACCCGTTGCGCGCAAAGCGCAAAGCCTGATCGTGCTGTTCCTGTGCCATCACATGGATTGCGTAATGTTCACAGGCGTTGAACGCATCATACCTGTTTGAGTCCCGGTCCAGGCACCACAACACCAACGGCGGGTCCAGTGATACGGATGCAAACGAGTTCACCGTGATCGCGGCAGGGCCATTGGCCGTATTGGTGGTCACGACAGTGACACCGGTACCGAAGCACCCTAAAGCCTCGCGAAAGGCGAGGCGCTGTTCGGGGCCGGGATTGAATGTCTTTTCGGTCATCACGCGCTCGTTCAATGGGCCTGTCTCAGGTGCCATGTGGCGCGGGGATTGTCCACGAAAAGCTTTGCGGTTTTCAGTATTTCCCGATCAGTTGAGGTCTTCCAGCAGACGCCCGTGTTTGCGGGTCTCGGCGATGACATCGCCAAAAGCCATCATACCGCGGGCCTTCAACATGGGCAGCATTCGAACCAATGCTTCGGCGGTGGCAAGTGCATCGCCCAAGGCTGTATGTCGAAGGGTTTCGGGGATGGTGACGTCCAGCCTGTCACAGACCGCATCAAGGGTGTGGGTTTCGCTGGCCCCGAACAGAACCGCCGACAGCAAAACCGTGTCCAGAATGGGATGGGTCCATTCCACCCCCATCTGTTCGGCATTGCGGCGCAAAAATGCCATATCGAATGGGGCGTTATGAGCAACAATAACAGCGTCACGGGCGAATTGATGAAAGCTACGCCCGGCCCCGGCGATGTCAGGCGCGCCCTGAACCATCATATCGTTGACCCTGTGCACCTTGGTCGACGCAGGCGGAATCGGGATGCCTGGATCGACCAGCGTGTCGAACTGCTCACCTTTGACAATCTTGCCATTCACCACCCTAACAGCACCGATCTGCACGATCTCATCTTTGTGCGGCAACAGTCCTGTGGTTTCGGTGTCGAAGACCACAAAACACAGCTCGGACAGGCTACGCCCCTCAAAGACCTCATCCCCCGGTGTCTCGAGCAGATCGAAATCATAGACCAGCGGGCGGGCATCTTCGGGCGGAATGCGTGCGACGCTTCCCTCGAAGACCAGCATGTAGCCTGGCGCGTCACCCAGCGGTTTCATCCGGGCGGAATAGGTTTGCCGTCCATCGACGCTGGATAAGGTGCAGTAGACATCCATACCGGTTTTGCACATCTCTTTGTAGGCATCGGTCAGTCCGGTACTTTCGAGATAATCAAACAGTGATGCATTCAGCCGCGGGTGAGCGATCTGGGCCAGAACCCCGGCCGCCTGCGCGTCATACAGAACGATCTGGTGCTTGGGGCCTACCAAAAGCATCGCAACGGGTATCTCGGAGAGCAGGGCTGTAAGCCGTTGTTTCTCGACGGCCAGATGAGCGGTTTCCGCAGCGACGGCTTCAGCGGTTGTCATGGCGTTTTCCGCCAGTTGTTCTGCCAGCCCTGCGGCTGCAGGAGCCAGATCACCCAAATACCGCGCCGCTTGCAGATCGAGATCGGTGCTGACACCGGCATGGGCGCGGGCGCGGAGCTGCGAAGAAAGACGCTCGATCGGTTTGGCCACGTTGTCATCGAACAACAGCCAGACCCCTGCAATCAGCCCAAGTAAACCAAAGGCGATCAGCGCATCCGCGAAAATGAACGCGTCGATCAGCGATCGATCGGCCGCGCGTTTATAGCTGAACCATAAGGCCGCCGAGCTTACAAAGATCCCGCCCAATGCCAGCAGGCAAAAGAACAGAAAGATGCGCAGGCGTAGGCTCAGATTGTGCAACATGGTTAGGCCTCGCAAGTGGCTCGGATCACTGGGTCGTCGGCTGGGGCTTCGATCCATTCGGCGTTCTGCAACTGCCCGTCATCGGCAAAGTCGGCTCCGTCGGCCAGATTGGCGCGGGTGTTCTGGGCACAGTTTACGGCGACGGGAACCATCGACTGTGGTGCCCAGCGACCAAAGAAATAGAGGTCAACAAGGCGTTGATCTGGCAGGTTTTCATTGGTGCGAACGGAAATTGTATCTATTGCGGCAAACCGGTCTACGAAGGGTACCGCATAGGTCCAAGGTCTGTAGAATGCCCGGCTTTCAACTTTCTGAACAATAGCCAAGCTGTCGGGCAACTGGCCCCGGGTACGATCATACCAGGAATATTCGCTTGAGATCGTCATCGCGATCATCCCAACGCCCGCAGCAACCGGGGCGGCCCATTTCGGTAAGCGGCCTCCGGTCAACTTGTTCAGCACCATGACGACGCCGGCGAAGGCAAAACCTGCAAAGACTGTGCCGATCAGTTCCAGAAACATATTGTCTCTCCGTTGTTCAGGCTTTCATCAGCCCAGCATTCCTTTGCCATGTCCTACCGCCGATTGCATCGTTTTTACCACGACAAAGGCGTCGCGGAGATGACTTCGCTCAAAATCTGAAAGGGCGGTTGGGGGCAGATAATTGTCTGGCGGGTTGTCGGATTTTACCAGTCTGACCTGATGTTCCAACCGCGTCTCGGCGATCAGATCGTAGGCGTCCAATAGATCGCTCGCACCTGATGCGCTCAGGACCCCTGCGGCCTCTGCAGCGCTCAGGCGAGCGCGCGTGTTGGCCTCGGGTAGCTTACCCTGAAGGCTGTAGATGCGTGCCAGATCAACCACCGGGACAACGCCATTGTGCTTGAGGTCCAGCGTGTTGCGATGCTCGCCCGAGCGGATCGTTGCGAAGCCACGCAACAAGCCCAAGGGTGGTGTGTGTTTTAACGAATTCGAAATCATGTGTGCCACGAAGATCGAGTTTGCACTGGCAATGGCCAATGTTTCGGACTGTAGTTCAGTGAATAGATCGAAGCTGCCCCCGATTGGGCGTAGATCGAACATGACCGAGGCCAACATCTGTGCTTCAGGATCGGGCTTGGCGATCCAACCGCTGAAATAGTCTTGCCACACTCGGACTGGCTGACACCAACGCGGGTTTGTGGCCATCATGTCGCCGGGGCAGTAAAAGTACCCGCAGGTGTCCAGCCCATCCGAGACAAATTTCGCCAACTTGGAAAAATAGGCCATGTCCTGATCGCTCACACTGTTATCCAGGATCAGGCAGTTGTCCTGATCTGAAACGCCAGTCTGCTCCTGCCGACCTTGCGAGCCGCAGGCGAGCCAGAGGTACGGCACCGGAGGCGAGCCCAATTTGACCTCAGCCAAATGCAAAAGTCGGCGCGTGGCCGTATCAGCAATATCCGTGATCAAGCGGGTCACGATCTCATGCCGGTTCCCACCTGCAACGAGTTGGACCAGAAGTTGCGGAATTTCGGCGGTGACAAGCGCCATCTCTTCGGCATTGTCCGCCCGCGCGACCCGGCGGACCAACTCGGCTGAGCTGACAGCTTGATAATGCGTCAGGTCGGTCTGGGTCACCATCCCGATCAAACGGCCACCTTCTGCGATGGGGATATGGCCGATGTTCCGCTCCATCATCGCGTGCAGTACATCCGAGCCGATATCTGCTGGCGAGAGAGTGATCGGATCCTGGGTCATGATCCGATCGATCTGTGTAGAAGGGGGCAGGGCGTCAGCGACCACCTTGCCCGATAGATCACGTACGGTTGCGATACCGCGAAGACTGTCCCCCTGAGTAATGCAGAGCGAAGATATTCCACGGTCGCGCATAAGCTGGGCGGCTTGTTGTACAGTGGTTTCTGGCGAACAGGTGGCCGGGTTCCGCGTCATCAACGTATCGATGCGGCTTGTTGCCAGTGAGTGCTGTGCCGCACGCGGAGCACGGGATCTGTTGAAGAATTTCGAAACGACGTCGTGCGTCTCAATCAGCTCTCGTACCAATTTTGGCGGCAACACGATCAGAACTGACGGTGTGTGTGTACGTGCTTTGGTCGCGGCTTTCCCGTCTCTGAGCAAGCCCCGCTCACCAAAAGAATTGCGCAAACCCAGATGAGAGACGACAGCGCCGTTCTCATCGGTGATTTCTACCTGTCCTTCATAAATCACAAACACGCCAGGCATGGCGTTGCCCAGTTCGTAAATCGGGTGGTCCGTATCGACCTCCCAAACTTCAATCGACTTTGCCAGATTGTCCAATACCTCGGACGGCAAGGCGTCATAGGGGTGTACGGATTTCAGAAACCGGGTGATCTGATCGTGGGACAGGGGCATCAAAGACTCCTGAACTTCTGGTTGAAAAAGCCCGCCCGGTGGTATGCCGGGCGGGAACAGTAGATCGAAAAATGCGGCACATAGAAGCTAACCATTTGCCGCATCATGCTCATTTATTCTGAGCTGCGCCCGCGCCACGGGGTATGCGAACGCTTTCGACCAATTCCACGATCTCTGGCGGAGTCTCTTTCGTCATACCGGCGACGACGTATGCAACGCCGAAGTTGATCATCGCACCGATGGCGCCGAACGAGGTCGACTTGATCGGACCCAGCAGCGGGTCAGCATCGGTGAACGAGTTGGTGCCCGGAATGAACAGCCAGCCCTTGTGCAGGAAGATGTAGACCAAGGTTACCGTCAGACCAGCCAGCATACCTGCGACCGCACCGGTGTTGTTGATGCGGGTCGAGAAGATCCCCATCATCAGCGCCGGGAAGATCGAAGCAGCCGCCAGACCGAAGGCCAAGGCAACCGTCTGCGCCGCAAAACCCGGAGGGTTGAGACCCAGATAGGTAGCGACAACGATAGCTACAGCCATGGCAATCCGCGCCGCCAGCAGTTCACCCTTTTCAGAGATCGACGGGTTGATTGCACCTTTGACAAGGTCGTGGGACACAGCCGACGATATCGCCAGCAACAGGCCCGCAGCGGTCGACAGAGCGGCCGCAAGACCACCAGCAGCGACCAGACCGATCACCCAACCCGGCAGGTTGGCAATCTCGGGGTTGGCCAGAACCAGGATATCACGGTTGAACTTGGTCAACTCGTTTCCAACCCAGCCCTTTTCTTCCGCGATGGCGGTCATGGCATCGGACTTGTCGTTGTAGTACTGGATTTTGCCGTCGCCGTTCTTGTCTTCCCAATCCAGAAGACCGGTTTTCTGCCACGTGGCCATCCAGTCATAGCGCGGATCGTTGTCGATATCCTCGACCGATACAGCACCACCTTCGATGCCGCCATTGGGCCACATCATGTCACTGATGTTCAGACGCGCCATGGCACCAACCGCAGGGGCGGTCAGGTACAGCAGTGCGATGAATACCAGTGCCCAGCCAGCCGACCAACGTGCGTCAGATACCTTGGGAACGGTGAAGAAGCGCATGATGACGTGCGGCAGACCCGCAGTACCGATCATCAGCGACAGGGTGAACAGCACCATGTTCAGCGTGTTCGAGTGGTGGGCTGTGTACTCATTGAAGCCCAGCTCGGTCACGATTGCATCCAGCTTGGTCAGCAGGGGTTCACCGCTTGCGGTGTCACCAAACAGACCCAGCGCCGGAACCGGCGTGCCGGTCAGCTGCAACGAGATGAAGATCGCCGGGATGGTGTAGGCGGTGATCAGCACGCAGTACTGAGCGACCTGAGTGTAGGTCACGCCCTTCATCCCACCAAACACCGCGTAGGCGAACACAACCGCAGCACCGATCAACAGGCCCGAGGTGTTGGATACCTCAAGGAAGCGGCCAAAGGCCACACCGACGCCTGTCATCTGACCAATAACGTAGGTCACCGATGCAACGATCAGACAGATCACAGCAACGATACGTGCGGTCTGGCTGTAGAAGCGATCACCGATGAATTCCGACACGGTGTATTTGCCGAACTTACGCAGATAAGGCGCAAGCAGCAGAGCCAGCAGCACATAACCGCCAGTCCAACCCATAAGGAAGGTTGAGTTGTCATAGCCGGTAAAGGCAATCAGACCCGCCATCGAGATGAACGAGGCCGCAGACATCCAGTCTGCCGCTGTCGCCATACCGTTGGTGACCGGGTGAATGCCGCGACCGGCGGCGTAGAATTCCGATGTGGAACCCGCGCGGGCCCAAATCGCAATGCCGATGTACAGCGCAAAACTCGCGCCGACAAAGAGCAGGTTAATGGTAAACTGGTCCATTCCGCTTACTCCTCATCCACGCCAAATTCGGCGTCCAACTTGTTCATGCGCCAGGCGTAGTTGAAGATCAGCACCAGAAAGACCAGGATTGATCCTTGCTGAGCGAACCAAAAGCCCAGATCGGTGCCGCCAACTGCTATGCCGGACAGCAATGGACGCAGCAGAATGCCGAATCCAAAAGACACCAGCGCCCAGATCACGAGGCTGATGTAAATGAGGCGCAGATTGGCCTGCCAATAGCCCTTGTCGGCTTCGGCAGTCTGCGCGGAGTTTGTTGAATGATCCGCCATCGCGGGTTCCTCCTTCGCTTCCCTCTAGGGCGGCCCATTGCCCAACTCCTCCAGTGCGGTGGGCCGCTTCTCGATTGTGCCTGCTGCCGTGTGGCATCAGGCAAGACTCCTCTGGTCCGCCAAGGCGGGTCCATTGAAGTATTCGGTTGTAGGGGGAGGCCCTCGGGCCTCTCTCCTCCCCTTAGTTCATCACTTCGCTTACAAGCCCTTGCAGGTCCTGAGCGATGTCGTCGATCTGTCCCATGGCATCGATGCCCTTCAGCACGCCCTGAGCCTGATAGTAGTCAATCAATGGCGCGGTCTGCGCGTGATACGCGGCCAGACGCGAGGCAACCGTTTCGGCATTGTCATCCGCACGACGATTGAATTCGGTATGTCCGCATTTGTCGCATTTGCCGTCTTTTGCCGGTATCTTGAACGTGTCGTGAAACCCTTCGCCGCAGCCCGCGCAGGTATAGCGGCCCGAGATGCGGATCACCATTTCTGCGTCTTCAACCTGCAAGCTGATAGCGGCGTCGATCTTTTGATCGCTGGCCACCAGCAAGCCATCCAATGCCTCTGCCTGAATCGTTGTGCGCGGAAAACCGTCCAGAATGACGCCTTTGGCGCAATCAGGTTGGGCCATTCGGTCGCGTAAGATGGCAATGACGATCCCGTCGCTGACCAGATCGCCGGCCTCCATCACAGCCTTCGCTGCTTGGCCAGCTTCGGTACCCGCGGCCACGGCATCACGCAGCAGATCCCCGGTGCTGAGCTGGACCAGTCCGAACTTGTCTTCCAGCATACGCGCTTGAGTGCCCTTCCCGGCGCCCGGAGGGCCGAGAAGGATGAGAACAGCGGGAGATATGGTCGTGGCAGCGTCCATCACACCCTCACTTGCTCGCTCGGTTTTCGATCAGGTCTTCGACCACCGAAGGATCGGCCAGGGTCGACGTGTCACCCAGCGAGCCAAAGTCGTTCTCGGCGATCTTGCGCAGGATACGGCGCATGATCTTTCCCGAACGGGTCTTGGGTAGGCCAGGGGCCCACTGGATCACATCCGGGCTGGCAATCGGGCCGATTTCTGTCCGGACCCAGGTACGCAGCTCTTTCAGCAACTCATCCGAAGGCTCACGATCATTCATCAGAGTGACGTAGCAATAGATGCCTTGCCCTTTGATTTCATGGGGGTAGCCGACAACGGCAGCCTCGGCCACTGCGACATGAGCGACCAGCGCACTTTCCACTTCAGCAGTGCCCATTCGGTGACCCGAGACGTTGATCACGTCGTCGACGCGGCCAGTAATCCAATAGTCACCGTCTTCATCGCGGCGGCAACCGTCCCCGGTGAAATAGTAACCTTTGTAATCCGAGAAATAGGTCTTCTCGAACCGCTCATGATCGCCCCAGACGGTACGCATCTGACCGGGCCAGCTGTCTTTGATACAAAGAACGCCTTCGACGCCATTGCCTTCGATCTCGACGCCGGACTGGGGGTCCAGAACCACCGGCTCGATACCGAAGAACGGCTTCATGGCCGAGCCGGGCTTCATCGCATGGGCACCGGGCAGGGGGGTCATCAGGTGACCACCGGTTTCAGTTTGCCACCATGTGTCCACGATGGGGCAACGTCCGCCGCCGATAACTTCGTTGTACCAGTTCCAGGCTTCGGGATTGATTGGTTCTCCGACGGTGCCCAAGATACGCAGATCGCTCAGGTCACACTTCTCGACCCACTCGTTGCCTTGGCCCATCAGGGCGCGCAGCGCGGTGGGCGCCGTATAAAACTGGTTCACCTTGTGCTTTTCACAGACCTGCCAGAATCGGCTGGCATCAGGATAGGTCGGCACACCTTCGAACATCAGCGTGGTCGCACCATTGGCCAGGGGGCCATAGACGATATAGCTGTGGCCGGTGACCCAGCCCACGTCAGCGGTACACCAGTAGATATCGCCTTCGTGATAGTCGAAAGTGATTTCATGGGTCATCGCGGCATAGACCAGATAGCCACCGGTCGTGTGCACGACACCTTTTGGCTGACCTGTCGAGCCCGAAGTATACAGAATGAACAGCGGATCCTCGGCGCTCATCTCGGCGGGCGCGCAATAGTCATCCGCTTCAAGCGCCATTTCATTGTAGTCATAGTCACGGTCGGCGATCCAAGTGGTTTGGCCGCCTGTACGCTTGACCACCAGACATTTCACTGTGTCCTTGCAGTGTAGCAGGGCGGCGTCAGCGTTGGATTTCAGCGGCGTCTTGCGACCGCCACGCGGGGCTTCATCTGCAGTAATCACGACCTTTGCGTCGCAGCCATTGACCCGGGCCGCCAGCGCGTCCGGCGAGAAGCCAGCAAAGACGATCGAATGGATCGCGCCAATTCTTGCACAGGCCAGCATCGCATAAGCGGCTTCGGGGATCATCGGCAGGTAGATGACCACACGGTCGCCTTTGCGAACGCCCATGGATTCCAGAATATTGGCCATCCGGCAGGTGCGGCGGTGCAGTTCGGCGTAAGAGATATGCTGGGCCGCATCATTTGGATCATCCGGCTCCCAGATGATGGCCGTCTGATCGCCCCGGCTTTTCAAGTGACGATCAAGACAGTTGGCCGAAACGTTCAGCGTACCGTCAGCATACCAGTTGATGCCAACCGAACCAAAGCTGTAATCGACGTCCTTGACCTGAGTATAGGGCTTGATCCAGTCAACCCGCTTGCCCTGTTCGTCCCAGAACGCCTCGGGGTTGTTGACTGAAGCCGCGTACATATCTGTGTACTTGTCGGCGTCAACATGCGCCTGAGCGACGGTTTCTGCGGATGGCGGATAGGTCTTGGCATCTGCCTGGGCAGCGGTGGTCATTTTTGAGGCTCCTCCCTCTGGACTGGATTACATAGGATCGATAATGCCCGGCGATCGGGTAATGTCGATCCGTTTCCTCCCCGAGTTGAATAATACGGAGATCAGAAAAGAAATAAATAAATTGCGATAATCCTTGAACTTCTTTGTAAATAAATTTCAGAATTTGCACGACTATTGTCAAATTTTTGGAGTTTGATCGCAAATATATATTTAAAACAACATGGTGTGTGTAACGATCTTTCCGCTCAACGGATCGGTTCTGACGCTGTAGTTCATGCCCGCACTTTGTTCTCTTGGATTGGTTGCGGTAACGCAGCTTCTCTAGCCAGGGGTTGGCAGTTTCCTGACTAGGCGCTAGCTTCTCTTTCAAGCGCCTCGATAGGGGGTGCATCTAAGGGAGAGATCACAATGAAGAAGATGTTGAGCGGTGCGGCCCTTGCCGCCCTGAGCGTGGCGTTTGTCACCGAAGCCGCCGCGACTGAATGGAACGCCTCGGTCTGGGGCAAGCGTCGTGCCTTTACTGAACATGTCGAAAAACTGTCCGAACTGGTCAGCGAGAAAACCGGTGGCGATTTCACCATCAATGTCAGCTATGGCGGATTGTCGAAGCCCAAGGAGAATCTGGACGGGATCGAGATCGGTGCGTTTGAGATGGCGCAGTTCTGCGCGGGGTACCACCGCGACAAGAACCGCGCGATTACTGTGCTGGAACTGCCCTTCCTTGGCGTGAACACGTTGGATGAAGAGGTGGCCGTCAGTCACGCGGTCTATGATCATCCTGCGGTCAAGGATGAGATGGCGCAATGGAATGCGCGGATCATCATGACGTCGCCGATGCCACAGTACAATATTGTTGGCACCGGAGACGCGCGTGACGAACTGGCCGATTTTGAAGGTATGCGTGTGCGTGCCACTGGTGGGCTGGGGCAGGCCTTCGAGGCGGTCGGAGGTGTCCCGACATCTGTGCCCGCGACCGAAGCATACAACGCGATGGAGTCCGGCGTGGTTGATACCGTTGCCTTTGCCCAGCACGCGCATCTGTCTTTCGGCACAATCAACGAAGCCGATTGGTGGACCGCCAACCTGAACCCCGGCACAGTGAACTGCCCGGTGGTTGTGAATATTGACGCCTATGAAGCCCTTCCTGCGGATCACCGCGAGGCGCTGGATAGCTCGATCGACGAAGCCATTGCGCATTATCTGGCCAACTATGGCGGGCTGCTTGAGAAGTGGGATGGAGTACTGGCAGAAAAAGGCGTTGAAAAGGTCGAGATCGACGACGCTGTACTGGAAGAATTCCGCGCCAAAGCCGCCGATCCAATCCGCGCGAAATGGATCGAAGACATGACCGCACAGGGCCTGCCTGCACAGGAACTTTATGATCTGGTGCAAGCGACGCTGCAACAGCAGCGCGGCGGCAACTGATCGCCACAAGCCGGGTGTCGCAAGGCACCCGGTGTTTCCTTCAATCAAAGGAAGACTGGGATGGCAGGACATGCCACGGTGCTTGAGGATGGCAGCCTACTAAGCCGGTTGGATCATCATTTGTTGCGGTTAGAGCGCTTAATGGCGCTGATCAGCGGTTTCGCGGTGTTCGGTCTGATGGTGCTGGCCGTTGTGTCAGTAAGCGGACGCAATGCAGTGAATGCACCTTTGCCGGGTTACGTTGACTGGATCGAGCAGGCGATGCCCCTGATTGCGTTTCTGGGCATATCCTATGTTCAGCGCGATGGTGGGCATATCCGAATGGATATCGCCATCTCTCGCTTGAAGGGGCGGGCGCTGTGGTTGTTTGAGCTAATCTCGGTCCTTCTGATCCTGCTTCTGATGTTGGCGCTGGTTTGGGGCAGTTGGTCTCACTTTGACCGCTCCTTTGACCTTGGCGCTCCGCTCTGGAGCCGCGATAGTTCGATTGATATCGGAATTCCCATCTGGCCATCAAAACTGCTGGCGCCGGTTGCGTTCTCGGTTTTGTGCGCCCGGCTGGTTCTACAGGCCTGGGGATATGGACGAGCCCTTGTATTGGGACTTGCGACACCTGTGGCAGTACCGCTGATACAGGATGCCGCAGCGCAAGCGGCAGCCGAAGCCGAGCAATTCGAAAGGCGTACCTGACCCATGGATTCGATTGAAATCGGCCTTTGGGTCACCGCCGGGCTGCTGGCCCTTGTGGTCACCGGGATGCGCGTGGCTTTTGCAGCTGCTTTTGCAGGGCTGGTTGGCCTGATCTGGATCTTCTGGGCAAAGTTTGGATATGATCCCGAGCGATTTGGCAAAGCGTTAACGGTAGCAGTCAAAACTGCCGGACAAGTTCCGCATTCCAAGGTGGCTTCTCATACACTCAGCCTGATCCCTACATTCATTCTGATCGGATATCTGGCTTATTATGCAGGACTAACGCGAGCATTGTTCGAAGCCGCAAAGCGTTGGATCGCGTGGGTTCCCGGAGGATTGGCCGTCTCAACGATCTTTGCAACTGCAGGGTTCGCGGCAGTTTCAGGCGCATCTGTCGCCACATCTGCCGTCTTTGCACGTATCGCGATCCCCGAAATGTTGGCCGTGGGCTACAACAAGCGTTTCGCGGCCGGAGTGGTTGCCGCGGGCGGAACCTTGGCCTCGCTTATCCCGCCATCTGCGATTCTTGTGATCTATGCGATTATTGTCGAGCAGGACGTGGGCAAACTGCTGCTTGCCGGCTTCATACCCGGTGCGTTTTCAGCAGTGATTTACGGCCTGTTGATTGTCGGAATTGCTGTGATTTTCAAGTCCGTCGGCCCACCTGTGACGGGGTTTACCTGGAAGGAACGTTTTGCGGCACTACCGGGCGCATTGCCCATCGTGGCAGTGATCCTCATCATCATCTGCTTTGTCTACAACCCATTTGGTGACAAGGCCTGGGGCACCCCGACAGAAGGCGGAGCGATCGGTGCCTTCATCGTATTCTGCTTTGCGCTGATCCACGGAATGCGCTGGCCCGAGTTCAAGTCGGCCTTGCTTGAAACCGCCAAGTTGACCGCAATGATCTTTGCGATCATCTGGGGCGTCCTGATCTATGTGCGTTTTTTGGGGTTCGCGGATCTGCCAGGAGCATTTTCCGACTGGATCACCTCACTTGAGATGTCGCCGATGTTGATCCTTATCTGCATCTTGCTGGCTTATGCGGTGCTGGGCATGTTCATGGACGCCATCGGCATGTTGCTTTTGACGCTGCCAGTTGTCTATCCCGCTGTGATGGCCCTGAACGGTGGCGAGGCCGTTAGTGCAGCAGACAGCGCCTTTGGGATGTCCGGGCCGATGTGTGCGATTTGGTTTGGAATTCTGGTGGTGAAAATGGCCGAGTTCTGCCTGATCACCCCGCCGATCGGCCTGAATTGCTTTGTCGTTGCCGGAGTGCGGCCCGATCTCAGCGTTCAGGATGTGTTCAAAGGCGTGACGCCGTTTTTTATCGCCGATGCTCTGACAATCGCGCTCTTGGTGGCCTTTCCGGGGATCGTTCTCTATCTGCCATCACTCGCGGGATGAAAAGAACCCCGGCCAAAGGCCGGGGTTGGTTGTCGTAGTGAGGGGTCTTTATCCTGCCCGCATCAACATCCCGAACAGGTCCCGCGGATCATCTGGATCTGCAAGCATATCCAATGGCTCAAAGAAATCAGTGCCTTCTATCGCGTTTTTGATATATCGAAGGGCCGAGAAATCTTCGATTGCGAAACCTACGCTGTCAAACAATGTGATCTGCCGATCATCGGTGCGCCCCATGGCTTGTCCGGTCATGACTTCCCACATTTCAGTGACGGGGTGATCTGAATCCAGAGCCTGAATTTCACCCTCAATCCGCGTTTGTTCGGGGTACTCAACAAAGATCTCTGAACGCAAAAGTATGTCGCTGTGCAGTTCGGTCTTGCCGGGGCAATCCCCCCCAATGGCGTTGATGTGAACACCGGGGCCGACCATGTTGTCGGTCAGTATGGTCGCGTTTTTCTTGTCGGCGGTGCATGTCGTGATGATCTGTGCGCCTTCAATCGCCTCTTCTGGCGTTTTGCAGGCAACGACCGTAAGCCCTTTGCCCTGAAGATTGGCCGCACATTTTGCCGTTGCGTTGGCATCGGTGTCGTACAGACGGACAGTATCAATTCCGCACATGGCCTTGAAAGCGAGGCACTGGAACTCGGATTGAGCGCCGTTCCCGATCATCGCCATTGTCGTTGCCGATTTGGGCGCAAGGTATTTGCCAACCAGCGCCGAGGTTGCAGCTGTGCGCAGCGCGGTCAGCATTGTCATTTCGGTCAACAATGTCGGGTAGCCAGTGTAGACATCTGCCAACAGGCCGAACGCGGTTACGGTTTGTAGGCCCTCGGATGTGTTCTTGGGGTGCCCGTTGACGTATTTGAACCCATAAGCCTCGCCGTCCGAGGTTGGCATCAGTTCGATGACACCATGCGGTGAGTGGGCCGGGATGCGGGGCGTCTTGTCAAAGCTTTCCCATCGTTTGAAATCGGATTCGATCTGTGTGGCGATTTGGGTGATCATCTGCTCAAGCCCGATGTGGTGGACCAGACGCATCATGTTGTCGACGGAAACAAAAGGCACCAGGGCCTTGTCAGAGGGTTGGGTCATCAGAAGCTCCGGGTCGGGCGGTCAAAGATGCGGCGCCCCATCAACGAGGCGGCGAGATCGACCATCAGTTTTGCAGTTCGGCCACGTTCATCGAGGAACGGATTCAGTTCCACGATGTCCAGCGAGCAGACGAGGCCACTTTCGTGCAGCAATTCCATAACCAGATGTGCCTCGCGTTCCGTTGCGCCTCCGGGGACGGTAGTGCCGACTGCAGGGGCGATCGAGGGGTCCAGGAAATCCACATCCAATGAGACATGCAGGATACCGTTTGCTGCGCGCACTTTATCGAGGAATGCCAGAAGGGGTGTTTTGATTCCGTGTTCGTCGATGCTGCGCATATCGGCCAGCATCGCGTCATCTTTTTCCAACGCCGAACGTTCAGCAGGGTCGACCGAGCGGAGCCCGATCATACCAACATGATCGGTCGGGATCGGGGTGGTCACAGGTGGAAAGGCATCAAATCCCGGCTGCCCGGTGAAATAGGCGACAGGTGTTCCATGTAAATTGCCGCTGTCGGTGCTGTTGGGAGTATGAAAATCGCTATGGGCATCCAGCCAAAGAACGAAAAGCGGGCGCCCGAGTTTGTCCGCATGTGCTGCCATTCCGATCACAGTACCCATCGATAGCGCGTGATCGCCGCCCAAAAAGATCGGCAAGCCCTGCTCGGCGGCCTCTTTCGCGGTCCGGCTCAGCGCCTGTGTCCAGCCCACGCATTCTGGAAGCGAGAACAGATGGGTGTCTTCAGGCACATCTACCTCATCCGGGAGAGTGTCCCCGATGTCGGTCACTGTATGGCCAAGGTCAGACAGCGCTTGTTCAAGCCCTGCGACACGGTAGGCATCAGGGCCCATACGACAACCCTGGCGATGTTTGCCAGCATCCATCGGAGCCCCGGCGAGTATAATGTTCGATTTGCTCATAAGTCTATCTATCGGCACAATATGAGTTGAGAAAAGATGGCAATTTGAGCAAACTGGATCAACAAAGTTCTATTTGGTAGTTACATATGGACGAATTGGATAATCGCTTGTTGAATGCGTTGCACAGGGATGCCCGTGCATCGCTGTCAGAGTTAGCCGAATTGCTTGGGGTAACCCGAACGACTGTACGCAGCCGACTGCAGCGTCTCAAGCAAACCGGAGAAATAGTAGGGTTCACGGTGGTGACCCGACAGGGTGTGTCAGAAAGCCCCGTGCGTGGATTGATGATGCTTGAGATTGAAGGTCGCGGGACCGAGCGGATCAGGTCTCGGATCGCTGCGATGCGTCAGGTTCGTGCCGTGCATTCGACCAATGGCAGTTGGGATCTGATTGCCGAGATCGGAACGGATACTCTGGATGAGCTCGATGAAGTGTTGTTCCAGATCAGACGGATGGAGGGCATCACGCGGTCCGAAACCAATCTGCTGCTTTCAACACGCAAGGGCCGTTCGTGACAGTTCGCCCAAGGCACTTTGACTGATCAGGGATTCGTGCAAAGCTTTGAATTAACGCTGATCTGAGGATCATAGGGCAGGGACGAACGGTATGACCACACAGCCGACCACCAAAGAGACGCGCGTGGAAAATCTGGCCGAGCGCGTAACAAGGCTGTTGGAAAAGCCGTTGGTCAAGATAGTGGTTCCGCTGTTGATCACGGGAATTGCGCTCGCGGTTCTGCACGACCTGTCCGCACATGTGAAATGGTCAGATATACAAGGTGATATCGCGGCGAAGCCCTGGAAGTTCATGTTCTTCGCGCTGTGTTGGACGGCGTTCAGTTTTCTGTCTCTCTCATTTTATGATGTCCTAGCCGTGCAGAGCGTGGCTGGGGGAAAAGTACCTCTGCCCGTGGCAGGTATGGCCGGGGCGAGCGGTTACGCGGTGTCAAATTGTCTTGGATTCTCTTACATCACTGGCACTGCGATCCGATATCGCATCTACGCATCGCTCGGGCTGGATTTGGGGCGCGTGGCGGGGGTGATTGCGACCTCTTGGGTGGCGTTCTGGATGGGGCTGATCCTGCTTTTGGGTCTGCTGCTTACAATACATCCGGATGGCATTTCCAAGGTTCTGCCTATCAGTGAGACAATGGAAACTGTAATAGGCCTGTGCCTGCTCGCGGGGCTGACTGCTTTGTTCGTCTGGCTTTCAAGCGGTGGGCGGCGATTGGCATTTGGCGGGTTCGGGTTCAACCTGCCGGGCGGTAAACTTGCCAGTTTGCTGACCGTTGCTGCGGTTGGTGATCTGTTCGGTGCATCAATGGCGCTATATGTGCTGATGCCGGACGATCTGGGGGTTGGTTATCCGTACTTCTTCGCAGTCTATATTGGCGCAATCGCGGTGGGTATCCTTAGCCATGCCCCAGGCGGAATTGGTGTTTTCGAAGCCACCCTGATTGCCGGCCTCGGGGCATCGGGTCGATCGGATGTGATTGCTGCGCTTTTGCTGTACCGGCTGGTCTATACCTTCTTGCCGTTTGCCATTGCCAGCCTGTCGATTGCGGTCGCGTCGGCGCTGACCCAGCGCCAGCGCATCGGGGGCGCGATGACGTGGGTTTATCGCGCGATTCGCCCCATTGTCCCGATGGTGGCCGCAGGTGTTGCGGCAGTGGCGGGGGTTATCTTGCTGGTTTCAGGCGCTTTGCCGTCCAGCTCCCAGAGCCTTGGAATGTTGCGTGAGGTTCTGCCATTATCATTTGTCGAGGCCTCTCACCTCGCGGGCAGCGCGGTGGGTCTTTTGCTGCTGCTGGTTTCACGCGGACTTTTTCGCAAGCTTTATCGCGCCTGGGTGGTTGCCATGCTGTTGATGGCGGCAGGGTTTTTTGCCTCGCTTGCCAAAGGGCTTGATACCCATGAAGCTCTGTCCTTGCTGTTCACTATTGGCCTTTTGGCGATGTTCAGGGGCGCGTTCTACCGGGTCAGCGGGGCGTCAATCTTTCGGCTGAATATCCCATGGCTGGTCAGCGTTGTCGCATTGTTGGCAGTGATCTTCTGGATCGGTTTATTCGCCTATTCTCATGTGGAATACGAAAACGCGTTATGGTGGGACTTTGCCTGGAATGGCGACGCCTCACGCTTCTTGCGGTCAAGTCTTGTTGTCGCGGTGATCCTCGGCATCGTCGCTGTGAACTCTCTCTTTGGTCGTGAAATCCCGGTGCCGGTTCGCACGGAGATACCTGAAGCGGTCGAACGACTTGTGATGGACAGCGAAGACACCGAGTCCCAGATATCGCTGACAGGGGATAAGCAGTTCCTGATTTCGCCCGATGAAACCGCATTCCTTGCCTTTGCCGATACTGGCAATGCGCTTATCACCAAGGGAGAGCCGGTGGGCGATGAAAAGGCCGGTCAGCAACTGATCTGGCAATTGCGGGAAATGGCTGACCGCGAAGGCAAGCTTTGTGCTTTCTACAGTGTATCGACCAAGTACCTGCCTACGTTTTTGGACCTCGGCCTGTCGATTCTGAAGATCGGAGAGGTGGCCCGCGTGCCGCTGCAGGATTTCTCACTGGACGGAAAATCGCGCAAACGGTTCCGGCAGGCCAAAAACCGGGCCGAGCGTGAGGGGTATACGTTTGAAATCATCCCCAAGGAACAGCTTGCGCCGGTATTGCCGGAAATTCGGAAAATATCAGACGACTGGCTGGCGCAGAAGGCAGGTGAGGAAAAGGGATTTGCCCTGGGCGGTTTCGACGATGACTACCTGTCCTATTTCGACCACGCTGTTCTTCGGGATGAGACCGGCAAGATCATGGCGTTTGCCAATCTGTTTCAGGGGGGCAACAAGTCTGAATTGTCGCTGGACCTGATGCGCTATGAACCCGACAGCCCTAGCTTTGTCATGGATGCGCTGTTTGCCGAGATGATGGTCTGGGGCTCTGAACAAGGGTTCCACTGGTTCTCGTTGGGGGCCGCGCCGTTTTCAGGGATTGAGAACCGGCAACTGGCCTCGCTTTGGAACCGGATTGGTGGGTTCGTCTATGAACATGGCGAGCAGTTTTATCATTTCGAAGGTCTGCGTGTCTTTAAGCAGAAATTCGATCCGGAATGGAGCCCGAACTACCTGGCCAGCCCAGGTGGCTTGGCCGCACCACGTATCCTCTACGAGGTGAACATCCTGATTTCGGGCGGCCTGCGCGGTCTGACGAAATAGCGATCAGTTCAAGCTGGCACCGGTTGGCGTTTTCTCCAGAAGGTCGCCCCAATCAGTGCGATAGGCCATTTCGGCCAGAACCGCCTGGGGCAGGAATTCCTGATTCTGCCTGATCTGCCAGCCGCCACCCAACCCTTTGTAAATCGCAACCAGATTGGACGAGACCTCCTGACGGGCCTCGATCAGGTTCGCTTGCGATCGCAGTAGGGCGGTCTGTGTGTTCAGTATACGCGAATAGCTGGCGATGCCGTCGCGATACTGATCGACGGCAATATCTGCGGCCTTGCGCGACGCCTCGACGCTGCGTTGGTAGAAGGTGACCTGTTTACGCGCCTGTGCATAGGCAACCATCGCGCTTTCGACCTCGGAGTAGGCGGTCAATACGGTGTTCTGATAATTGGCGATCAGCGCCTGATAAGCGGCGTCCTGAGCACGGACATTGTTCTTGATGCGGCCATAATTCAGGACGTTCCAGACGACGCCGGCATTGGCTAACCCAGTGGCGCTGCTGGTGCTGAACAGATCGCGCCCGCCCGAGGCCTGCAGCCCGATCGCACCCGACAGGATGAACTGCGGATACAGATCGGCCAAAGCGATGCCAACCTGCGCCGATTGCGTGGCAGCTGCCAATTCTGCGGCCCTTACGTCCGGGCGTCGCCGCAGCAATTCAGCTGGCACACCAACGGCTACATTGGCGCGTGCAGAGGGGATACGCCCGGAATTGCCGAGCAAACCCGCCATCTGAGACGGTGTTTTCCCCAACAGAACAGCCAGCGCGTTTTTGGCTTGCTGAATGTCACTTTCCAGCTCAGGGACTAGCGCTTTGGTGTTGTTGAGTAGGGCGGTTGATTCCTGCACATCCAACTCGGTTGTCACGCCGTTGTTGAAACGAAGCTGGGTCAGGTCTGCCGATTCCTGCTGGATCGCAATGTTTTCCCGCGCAATGCGCAGTGCCTCCTGTAAGGAGCGGATGTTGATATACAGCGCTGCGACATCGCCGGTCAGCGTCACAAGAGCGTCGTCATAATTGGCAACCTGCAACGCGAGGTTCGACCGCGCGGCCTGAACGCCGCGTCTTTGCTGGCCCCAAACATCCAGTTCCCATTGCGCGTCAAAACCCACCTGCGAGGTTGAGAATTCGGTGTCCAGAGGAATGATCCGCCGGATATCCGAAATGGGTCCAAGGTTGTCGCTGATCTGGCGGCGCTGCAGTGAACCTCCAACGGCCTGCGACTGCGGGTAAAGCTCACCAAAGGCGATGCCAAGTTGCGCGCGCGCCTGCAATACGCGGGCACCTGCGACCTGTAAGGACAGGTTCTGGGCATAGGCTTCGGCAATCAGCTTATTCAGCGTCGGATCGTTGAATGTTTCCCACCAGCGCACGACAGGGGCGCTGCGCGAAGTCAGGCCGCTTTGGCCCGTGCTAGGGTTGTTGACCTCGATCCATTGCTTCACGACCGGAGAGTTAGGGCGTACGAAATCCGGTCCCACCGGGGTACAGGCGGCGAGTGTAGCGGCGCAAAAGGCGGTACCTAACAACCGGCGGAGCGTCATGGTGCGCATCCTCAGATATCCAGTGGCCGGATGAAGTTGGCAAAGGAATAGAGACGGATATTGATGCGCCTCAGGAACTCAAAACTTTTTCCCATACCGGTGTAGATCGCCACGGCAGCGTGGCCACCAGCAGGGAAGGTATGTCCCTCGGGCACATCGACCGAGATTTGAACCGCAATCCGGCCCGGTAGCTTTGGTAACTCAAAGCCGGGCAGGCGGCCCGAGGGCAGATATTGGCCTTGCCGCGTCGCCCACCAGACGGCTTCGACCTTACCCGTCAGAATTTCACCGGGATAAAGATCCAGAGCAACTTCAACCGGTTGCCCGACTTCCACGAACTTCAGGTTCTGTTGGCGGAAGGTGGCGAGAATATATGGGCTTTCCTCGGTGACGAAGCTAGCGATAGCACCCAGTCGAATTTCGCCCACAACCATACCTGGACGTGCTTGTTGCGAGACAATCATGCCGTTCTCAGGTGCGTAGATCGTTGTGTTTTCAAGGAAATACTCTGCCTCGGCCAGCTGAGCCTCGGCCTCCAGAATGCCGGTATTCACCCCGTCGATCTGTGAGTCGATCGCCAGGTTGGCCTTTTCAAGATTGGCTTGGGCTTCCTTAATCTTTGCCTGATCTTCTGCGACCTGCTCATTCCAGCGGTCAAGTTCGTCCTGACGCGCTCCACCTGCCGGAACAAGGTTCTCGTACCGCGCCTGTTCCGTCTGGGCATACGCCAATTGCGCATTCGCACGTTCAACCGCCTCGCTTGCAGCGATGACGTCCTGTTCCAGAATTTTTGCGTTTTGCTGTGCCGCCACCAATTGGGCATTCGCCTTGTCCACCGCCAGCGAAAACACGGTATCATCGAATTGATACAGCGGCTCACCCTTAGTGACCCAGGTGTTGGGCTCCACCAGAACTTCGGACAGGATTGTGGGCTGTGTCAGGCGTGGGACAATCTGAATTGTGGATCGCACCACATGGCTGTCGACTGAAAAAGGCTGAAAGAACCTCAATGCCACCAGAAAGATCAGCAGAAGATGTGCGCCCACCCAGAAGGAGACGATCCCCCACATGATGTTGAATTTCAGCCATTGCACCTTGAAGAAGATGAACCAGACAAAAATGATGTAGAATAGCGTGATGCCAAGGGCGACGAACATGAGTGTTGAATTCCTTTGGCCTTAGGCTTGTTTTGTTTCGTCTGTATCCAGAGGGTCCTGGTATTCCGGTCTGACGGTTCCCCCCAGACGCTTGATCTCATCCCGGATCGCTTTGCGCTCGTCCTCTGGGCCACGACGCATGTCCACGGTTACGCCGTCGTGGAAGGCCCAGATGAAGGCATGCACCCATGGGACAATGGCAAGAAACCCCATCCAACCCATGATCTTGACCGCCTCGGCATGAGGGTGGTTGCGCTTTATCGCAATACGTCCAGGCAGTCCCATGATAAACAGAAACAGTGCCATCACCGCAGCCAGCAGCAGAATGAGTGCCACAAATGTCAGATAGTCATAGTAGCCCAGCGGCTGCCCCAAAAGTCCCATGCTCGCGCCTCCTGTTGGGGAAACTGTTCCATCCTCGGGCGCTGATGTCTAGTCAATCAATCAATTTATGGCTGATCGGAGGGGTGCACTAGCATTCGACTATTTTGGTCTTCCAGTGTTTGCATTTAGCAGTCAAGTCACCAGGCAGTGCTTTGTCGGTATAAACCGTATCAACATCAGCCAGCGAAGCAATGCGGGCCGGAGCTGTTCGTTGAAACTTGGAGGTATCCGCCACAAGGCTGATGTGCCGGGCCTGTTCGATGATTGTTTGGCTGACCAGCACCTCTTGAAGATCGAAATCCATCAGATCTCCGGCCGGGTCCATAGCCGAGCAGCCAATGATGGCGTGATCGAACTTAAACTGGCGGATGGTCGAGACCGCCAGATTTCCGACCAGCCCGCTATCCGACCGACGTAAAACACCGCCTGCGACGACGATCTGACAATCCGAGCTTTCGGCCAGAATATGGGCCACGTTCATGTTGTTGGTCACGACCATGAGGTTTTTGTGATGGAGCATCTGGCGTGCAACGGCCTCGGTCGAGGTGCCGATATTCATGAAAACTGAACTGCCCTCGGAGATGTTCGCAGCGCAACGTTCGGCGATGCGGGTCTTGGCCTCATGGTTCAGCGCGCGCCGGTCTTCGTAACCGATATTGGATACGCCCGAACGCAGGACAGCACCCCCATGAACCCGATCCAACTTACCGGCTTCGGACAGCTCGGCCAGATCTCGGCGAATGGTCTGAACCGTAACCTGAAACCGGTCGGCTAACCCTTCGACCGTGACGCGGCCGTCTTCCCTGGCGATTTCAAGAATGTCCGATTGACGAAATGATAGGGACATAAGTGGGCTCCGGGTTTTGATACATTCGTTTTTGTTCTTTTTTAGGGGATGAGCAAGAAATATCGCCACAAACGGCTAATATTTCTTTTCGTAATGATCTAATACGAACATTATCGAAAATTAGTATTGACGATACGAAGCACCGTAGAGCTAATGCGCGTGCAACTGCCACCTTGGGGAATCGTTTGGATATGTCACATGACAGCAGCCAGCTAACCGATCTTTTTGTCATCGGCGGGGGCATCAACGGATGCGGTATCGCACGGGATGCAGCGGGGCGGGGGCTTTCGGTCACATTGGCCGAGATGAACGATCTGGCTTCGGCCACGTCTTCGGCCTCGACCAAGCTGTTTCATGGCGGGCTGAGATATCTGGAGTTCTTCGAGTTCCGCCTGGTTCGCGAAGCCCTGATTGAGCGAGAGACGCTGCTGCGCGCGATGCCCCATATCAGTTGGCCGATGCGCTTCGTGCTGCCGTATCACGCCGATATGCGCTTTGATTCCGAAACGCCAACCTCGCGGTTGCTGAGCACGGTGATGCCTTGGATGCGTGGGCGCCGCCCAGCTTGGTTGATCCGGCTGGGTCTGTTTCTGTACGACAATTTGGGCGGCCGCGAAATTCTGCCCGGAACCCGATCGTTGAACCTGCGTGCGGCGCCCGAGGGGGCCCCTCTGCAGGACAAGTTTGAAACGGCCTATGAGTATTCAGATTGCTGGGTCGAGGATTCGCGACTGGTGGTGCTGAACGCCCGCGATGCAGAAGCGCGCGGTGCAAAGATCAAGGTTCGGACCGAGGTTCTTTCGGCCGAGCGGGTCGATGACCTGTGGAAGGTAACGATCCGTGATCAGGACAGCGGAAAGACCGAGACCGTCTTCGCAAAGATGCTGATCAACGCGGGTGGCCCGTGGGTCGGTGACATCATCCAGACTAAAATCCATGTGAACTCTCGTGAAGGGGTCCGGCTGGTCCGTGGCAGCCATATCGTAACGCCCAAGCTTTTTGATCACGACAAGTGCTATTTCTTTCAGGGCGAGGATGGGCGCATAATCTTTGCTATCCCGTATGAGCAGGATTTTACCTTGATCGGGACGACGGATCAGGATCATTCAGATCCCTCTGAGCCGCCGGTCTGCACTGACGCCGAGCAGGATTATTTATGCGCCTTTGCATCAAAATACTTCGCAAAACCAGTGACACGCGCCGACATCGTATGGACTTACTCTGGTGTTCGTCCCCTGTATGATGATGGTGCAAGCAGCGCCACGGCGGCGACACGGGACTATACCCTGAAAGTCGATGCCGAGGGTGGGGCACCGGTCCTAAATGTCTTTGGCGGCAAGATCACCACCTATCGACGCCTCGCGGAAAGCGCATTGGAGAAGGTAGGCATGCATTTTCCTGATCCCTCGGGGCCGTGGACTGCTGGCGTAGCACTGCCCGGAGGGGACTTCCCGGTTCAGGGCGTTTCAGATTTGATCCGGCAGGTGCAGACAGATTATCCGTTCCTTACCAAGTTTTGGGCGCATCGGCTTGTCCGGGCCTATGGCACAGAAGTTTGGGAAATACTGGGACCAGCAAAAGAAACGAGCGATCTGGGTGAGGACTTTGGGGCGACGCTGACCGAGATCGAACTGACCTGGTTAATGGATAAGGAATACGCGCGCACTGCAGAAGATGTTGTTTGGCGGCGTAACAAACTGGGTCTGCGGCTCAGCTCTGATCAGGTTGGCCGGATCGAAAATTGGATGGCTACTAGGTTAGACGCCAACGACACGCATCAGACCGCTGGACAAAAAAAGCCCCGCTGATTAGCGGGGCGTTTTAATCTCTGGCGCCGCGATTACGCAGCTTCTTCTGACGGCCCGGGATCGTTTTTGTTGCCTTTGATCCACTCACGCAGGCCTTGCATGACTGCATAGAGGACGGGAACCAGAATAACCCCGAACAGGGTTGCCGCCAACATACCACCAAATACGGCCACACCGATTGCCTTCTGGCTGGCCGCCCCGGCGCCATTGGCCGCCAACAAGGGAACCACGCCCAGCAGGAATGACAGTGCAGTCATCATCACGGCGCGGAAACGCTGATAGGCAGCCTCGGCCGCGGCTTCTTTGATGGGCAGGCCCTTGGCCCGTTGCTCCATCGCGAATTCTACGATCAGAATCCCGTTCTTTGAGGCAAGGCCTACCAGCATGATCATCCCGATCTGCGTATACAGGTTGATATCACTGCCCACGATCGCCACTGCCGCAACTGCGCCGAACAGTGCCACGGTGACCGACAATAGGATCGAAACCGGCATCGTCCAACTTTCGTATTGGCCGACAAGGAACAGATATCCGAACAAGATCGCCAACCCGAGGATCACCACCACCAGATTGCCCGATGCCAACTGTTGCTGCGCCGTACCCGTCCACTCAAAGGCATAGCCGGGGGGCAGGGCAGTTGCCGACTCTTCAGTCATGGCATTGATGGCATCACCGGTGGAAAGCCCCGGCGCAGGAACGGCTGTCACTGTAGCTGAACGGAACAGGTTGTGCCGTTTCAACAGGACCGGACCCAAAACGTTTTCGACGTCAATCAACGTGCCCAAAGGCACCATCTCGCCTTTGGTGGAGCGCACATAAAGTTCTGAGATATCTTCGACCTTGTTCCGATAGGAGCCTTCAGCCTGGATCATGACGCGATAAACCCGACCAAACAGGTTGAAGTCGTTGACGTAGTACGAGCCGAGCTGCGCTTGCATGGTCTGGAATATCTCGGCCACCGAGACTTGCAGGGTTTTGGCCTTTTCCCGATCCAGATCGACGAACAGCTGCGGGACGTTTGCGCGGAAGGTGGTATAGGCCTGCGCGATCTCGGGCCGCTGGTTTGCAGAATACACATACGAGCCGACCGCTGAGGCCAGATCCTGGGGTGTGCCACCTCCGGTTTGCTGCACCTCCATCTCAACGCCCGCAGACATGCCGAGGCCCTGAATGGGCGGAGGATTGAATGCCAGAATTGAGGCTGCGGATTCACCGTTGGCGATTGCCAGAACTTTACCTAGAATGGCGTCCGCGCTCAGATCCGGTTCTTGCCGCACTTCCCAGTTGTCGAGGTTGACAAAAACCGTCGCTCCATTGGTGGTCGTTCCGTTCAGTATCGAGAAGCCGTTCACCAAAACGGTGCTCGCAACGCCTGGAATTTCCTGAATCTGCGCATCAAGCCGTGCTGAAACAGCTTCGGTACGCTCAAGCGTGGCGGCGTCGGGAAGTTGCATATCAACGAACAGATATCCGTTGTCCTCAAGCGGTATAAAGCCTTTGGACGTGTTACCCATAATAGTGCCGGTACCCGCAGTGAACGCTGCAATGAACCCCAGTGAAACGACGGGCAGGATCAGCAGTTTTCGAACAATGGCGACGTAGCCGCTGCGCATACCTCCGATGAACTTTTCGAACACAGCCAGAAGTCCTTTGGGCGGCCCCGAGCGAGCCCGCAGAACCAGCCCGCACAACGCCGGAGACAGGGTTAGCGCGTTGATCGAAGAGATTACAACAGCGGTTGAGATCGTGACCGCAAACTGCGAATACAATCGCCCTGAAATGCCGGGCATGAAGGTTACGGGTACGAAAACCGCCAACAGCACCAACGTTGTTGCGATCACTGGGCCAGTGATTTGCCCCATCGCCTTGCGCGTTGCTTCGGCTGGGGGCAGGCCCTCGTCCGCGATGATGCGTTCTACGTTTTCCACCACCACGATAGCGTCATCCACGACGATACCAATGGCCAGCACCAGCGCGAACAGCGAGATCGTATTGAGCGACATGCCAAAGGCCAGCAGGAACGCGAATGTCCCGATCAGCGAGACCGGAATTGCAACCGCTGGAATGATCGTTGCACGCCAACTGCCAAGGAAGATGAACACAACCGTGATCACCAGTATGAACGTCAGAATGAGTGTTGAAACCACGTCGTTCAGTGACTGTTCCACGAAGTCCGTAGTATTGAATGGAACGTCATATTCGACATCGGTTGGAAAAGAGCGGGACAGGCGATCAAGTTCGGCCTGAACACGCTCAGAGACGGCAAGGGCATTTGCGCCCGGAGCTTGATAAATGCCGATAACTGTGGCGGGGACGCTTTCAAAATAGCCCGAGGCCGCGTAGAACTCGGCACCCAATTCAACGCGCGCAATGTCTTTCACACGTACAATCGCGCCCGCTTCACCAGTGCGAATTACGATATCCCCAAACTCGTCTGCTGAGGTCAGGCGGCCTTTGCTCTTGATCGTATATTGAAAGGTCTGACCTTCCGGGACAGGAGGCGATCCGATTGAACCCGCGGAGACCTCGATATTCTGTTCGCGGATGGCGTTGATCACATCACCTGGGGAAATCGACAGCGCCGCCATCTTGTCGGGGTCCATCCAGATCCGCATGGCGTATTCCAGATTGGTCAGAACGTCGGCCTTACCAACCCCCTGAACCCGCGCCAGCGCGTCTTTCAGGTTGATTGAGGCATAATTCGACAGAAACACACTGTCATAGGTTTCATTGGGTGAGGTCAGCGTGATCAACAGCAGCATGTTGGTCGAAGCCTTCTGCGTCACAACGCCAGACGAGGTTACCTCGGACGGCAGTGACGCCATGGCCTGTGCGACACGGTTCTGCACGTTCACTGACGCGATATCTGGGTCGGTGCCCACCTCGAATGTGACGTTTAGGGAATACGAGCCGTTATCCGATGAGGTAGACGTCATGTAGATCATGTCGTCGACACCATTGACCTGCGCCTCGATTGGCGCGGCGACGGTATTTTCCACGGTTTCGGCGTTCGCGCCTGTATAAGTGGCAGTAACACTGACAACCGGAGGCGTGATGTCGGGGAACTGCGCGACCGGCAGAACCAGATAACCGATCCCGCCAAGGATGGTCAGGACCAGCGAAATGACGAGCGCCAGCTTAGGCCGGCTGATGAACAGGGCTGAGAACATTAGTTATTCTCCGGCTGCTCGGTTGCAACGACCGCATCAACGGCTACACCGGGACGCACACGTTGCAAACCTTCGACGATGACGCTTTCGCCCTCGCGCAGACCATCTGTCACGATAATGGCCGAGTCTACGGTGTCTCCGGTTGTTATGTAGCGCTGTTCAACCATTTGCTTGTCATTGACGACAAGAACAAATTCACCACGTTGGTCACGTTGCAACGCCGCTTGTGGGATCAACACCTGCAGGGTCGGCTCCAGCGCTTCGATTTGCACGTTGATGAAGGCGCCATCGACAAGCAGTCGTTTGGTGTTTTCGAATTGGGCCGTCATCGTGATCGCGCCAGTCAGTGGATCAATGCGGTTGTCGACGAAAACAATCTCACCGGTCTCATCAAGTTCGGTTCCGTTCGGTAGAGTCACGTGGACATTCGGGCTTTTGTTGCTTTCCGCCAGAGTTGCAGGGTCCTCACCAAGCTGCTCGAGCACCGAGGTGAATTGCTTCTCATTCAACGAGAAATTTACGTAGATGGGTGCTTCGCTGACCAAAGTGACAAGCGGAGGATTGTTAGGGCCGACAACATCCCCAACACTGGTTTCCACGCGGCCGATCCGACCCGAAAACGGGGCGTGGATCTGGGTATAGCTGAGATCAAGCTCTGCCTGCTGAATCGCGGCATTGGCGGCCTTGACCTCTGCTTCGGCAACCAGTTCGCTGGCGCGGGCAATATCGCGTTCGGATTCCGGGGTGGCATCGCGTTTATAAAGCTCTTCCTTACGGGCCAGATCGACCTTGGCCAGTTCAAGGTTCGCCTGAGCGCGGTCCAGATCGGCTTTGCGGGCTTCCAGCGTGGCTTCATAAAGATCAGGTTCGATCGTGAACAACAGATCGCCTTTGCTTACTGGTGCGCCGTCGTCAACATTCTGACTGTCTAGAAATCCGTTGACCCGCGCGACGATATCGACCTTGTCGATGGCTTCGGCCCGCCCAATGAATGTGGCCTGATCGGTGATCTCTTCGGTATAGGCTGCTGCAATTGAAACTTTGGGTGCGGGGGCATCTCCCTGATCCTGAGCCATCGCCGGTTGAGGCAGGCCGGAACAAGCTAACAGAGCGAGGCATATGCCTGCGGTCCTGAAATAGCCGTTGAGGCGGATTGATGGCTTCTTAAATGCAGGGGACATGATGGCGCCTCGTTCAAACTAAAGATTGTGCGCCCGGTTACGGAAAAGTCCGGACGAGTCGATTGATGTTTTAGGCAGGATGGCGGGTTTGGCGCAGTTTCTCAAGCTTGTTGAGACATTGATCGAGGAACGGTGGGTTGAGAAATTCGTTCCAAAAAGCGGACTTAGCCCGCATGGGCAGTCATTTACCGCCTGAATGGGCTAAAGCCCGGGCAAGGCTGGACTACAAAAATAACGCGGCGGAGGTCACTTGGACCGCCACCGCTGCATTCATTCATGGAGATTTGTTGTTATTTACGCGTTCCGGAAAACCGATTCTGCCAGTCTTCGCTCTGTTCATCCGTGACTTTGGCGAACAGAACGTCGGGAACTGCAAAGTCATGTCCTGCGGGTAGGGCACGCAGCGCGGCGTCGACATCATCAGGCCAGCTGGTGTCCAGCGTGTTCATCGCGCTGAGCATTTTTGCCGAGGTGTCAGGTATGAATGGTGCGCTCAGAACCGCATAGAGACGGATCAGATTTAGCCCCATCCTTACTTGTGCAGCGGCCTGTGCGGGGTCTTCCTTGAAGGTCGACCAAGGGGCAGCAGTCTGCAGATACTCGTTGCCTGCAACCCAAATCGCACGCAGTTCTTGCGCGGATTTGCGGACCTCCATCGTCTCCATGAAACCTTCATAGGCGCGGATACGGCGGGTCAGTTCTGCTATTAGCGCCTGCTCACGCTCACCATATTCACCATCACCCGGTACGGACTCACCAAATTTGGAACGGCAGAACTTGGTGATCCGGCTGACAAAATTGCCCAGCACATCTGCGAGGTCCTTGTTGACGGATTGTTGGAAGTTGTCCCACGTGAATTCGCTATCGCTGCTTTCGGGCGCATGGCTCAGCAGCCACCAGCGCCAGTAATCAGCAGGCAGGAGTTCAAGGGCTTGGTCCATGAACACACCACGGCCTTGGCTGGTTGAGAACTGGCCACCGTCATAGTTCAGATAGTTGAACGATTTCAGGTGATCGACCATCTTCCACGGCTCTCCCGAGCCAAGAATGGTGGCCGGGAAAGACAGGGTGTGGAACGGCACGTTGTCCTTACCCATGAACTGGACGTAACGAACATCATCCGCGCCTTTGTCAGTGCGCCACCAGCGCTCCCAATCAGCATCTGGTCTGCCATTCGCATCCGCCCATTCTTTGGCGCAGGCGATGTATTCGATAGGTGCGTCGAACCAGACATAGAAGACCTTGCCCTCCATGCCGGGCCAGTCCTGATCGCCTTTCTTGACCGGCACACCCCAATCCAGATCACGGGTGATGCCGCGATCCCGCAGGCCGTCGCCGTCATGCAGCCATTTCTTGGCGATGGAAGTAGTCAGGATCGGCCAGTCGGTCTTGCTGTCGATCCACGCGTCCAGTTGATCCTTCATTGTCGACTGACGCAGATACAGGTGTTTTGTCTCGCGCACTTCCAGATCAGTCGAACCGGAAATTGCCGAGCGCGGCTCGATCAGATCGGTCGGGTCCAACTGTTTGGTGCAGTTTTCGCATTGGTCACCACGCGCGCGATCATAGCCGCAATTAGGGCAGGTGCCCTCGATATAGCGGTCGGGTAGAAAGCGGCCATCGGCGTTTGAATAAACCTGTTTCTCGCTGACCTCACGGATCAGTCCGGCCTCATCCAGTTTGCCTGCGAAGTGCTGGGTCAGATTACGGTTCTGCTCACTGGACGAGCGGCCAAAGTGATCAAAGCTCAGGCCAAAGCGTTTGGCGATGTCTGCCTGAACCGCGTACATATCCGCGCAGTACTCAGCCACGGGTTTGCCCGCTTTGGCTGCAGCCAATTCCGCAGGGGTGCCATGTTCATCGGTCGCACACAAGAACATGACCTCGTTCCCCCGGCCCCGTAGGTAACGTGCATAAAGGTCGGCGGGCAATTGCGAGCCGATCAGGTTGCCGAGGTGTTTGATCCCGTTAATGTAAGGGATCGCCGAGGTAATAAGAATCCGAGCCATTTTGCGTTTCCAGATAACTGTCTGCGCGCCCGTCTACAGTATGTCGGCGGTCAGCAAAAGGCCGGGTTTCAGCAACCCCGCGGATTTCATGCCATATTCACGAGCTAGCGCTTTTCCCGTGACCCTTTGAGTAGCCTGCCAATCGTAAAGGACGTGCGGGGCGCATAGACATAATGCGTCCGTGTCTCGGGCGTCGGGCGCGAGCGCATTCGGGCGAGGCCGAAGACGATCAGAAAGACATGTCCCAGAGCGACAAAGGCGAACAGAGCGCCGGGGCCGAATTGCCGGATCAGCGTGGACGAGATGTAGGGAGAGGCGATTGCCCCCAGCGCATACCAGAACATCAACGCCGCAGCCAATTCCACGCGTTGCTCGGTCGTGGCAAAGTCATTTGCGTGGGCTGATGAGACCGAGAAGATCGGAAACGTGGTTAGGCCAAAGAGTACGGCCGCCAGCATGACGCCAGCTGTGCCGGCCCCGCTGGCCAGCATAGTGATACCGCAGCTTATGACTGCGGCTGCCGACAACCAGATCAGTACCCAGCGTCGATCGTATTTGTCGGCCAGCCAACCCAAGGGATATTGAGCCAGCGCGCCACCCAAAACGAATGAGGCCAGAAAGAATGCGATCTGATCCACGCCCAGACCGACCTCTTGTCCGTACACTGGGCCCACCATGCGCATTGACGCCGAACTGAGCGCTGCAACGATAACACCTGCCACAGCCAGGGGTGAGCTGTTCCAGGCCAATCTGGGGCGCAGGCGCGGCGCGTCGGGGGTTTTGGGTTGGCTGGCGCGGGTCATCGCCAGTGGCAAAATCGACGCGCAGCACAGGATCGCAAGAAGGTTGTATGAAATGTAAGATGCCGGCGGCAGAACCGCGATGATCAATTGTGCGCAAAGCGATGCGCCCATGTCTGCAATACGGTAAGTGCCCATCGCGCGCCCACGGGTTTCGTTGGTGACTTTGGCGTTTAGCCAGGCTTCGATCACTGTATAGCATCCGGCGACGCAAGTGCCCGAAGCGATCCGCAGGGCGGCCCAGATATACGGGTTCTCGGTCAGCGTATGCCCCAGCAGTCCCATCGCGCCCAGGGCTGTGCAAACGGCAAAGGCGCGGGAATGCCCCACACTGCCCATCAAACGCGGCGCCCACCAACAGCCAATGAAGAATCCAAGGAAATGCGATGATCCCAGCAGACCGATTTGTTCTGTCGAGAATTCAAGCGTGAGACCTGAAATCGCGTCCAACGGGCCAACACCGCCGGTCGAGAGTTGCAGCAGAATGACAGACAGAAATAAAGCGGCGAATGAAATAATTGTACGCATGATGGTTCCAGCTTGCCTGTGTTGTCACGATTTGCGCGCGTCTATTCGACGCCCTCGCGTCGTTTTTTGTCTTTCTGTGGCTAAACTTGGCGGGTGATCTCGGCGTGGATGTTCAGGCCGACAGTCGAGTGTACAAGCTCGGGATATCCCGAGGCGCCAAATTCATGTCGGTTCAGTGCGCCGGTTAGTTTGATTGACAGCGCGTCCAACTCATCGGCCGCGCTTCCGGGTTTTCGAAAGAGGCTGGCCTTCAGCGTCACCGGACGGGTGACATCGCGTACGTTCAGATTGCCGGTCACGGTTGCCCCTTCCGAGATGCGGCCAGTTGGTCCCAGTTTTATTCTCGTCGTGATAAACCGGATTGTGGGATATCGGGCTGCGTTCAGTACACTTTTGCTGAGCATCGGACCACGCGCAAAGGGCAGTTTTGTACGCGCACCAGTTACATCCAGTGTCACGTCAACCCGGCTGTTTTGCAGGCGTTTGACATCAATCATGATATTGGCAGACTTTATCGACATCGTGCCTGTCTGGGTTGCGCCGGACAAGTTATACGTAAAACCGACAGAACTGCGCGCGGGCGCCAATGCATACGGAGTAAGTGCTGCCTGCACGGTATGCGCCAGCGGTAGAACAGCAAGACTCGTGATCAGGGTGCGCCGGGTTAGCTCAGTCATACCAATGCTGCGCGACCGCGCGGCGTGGAGCGTTTCATCAGCAACAGCAGGATTGCGATGTTCACGCCGTTCCAAAGGATGCCATTGATGAAGGCAAGTTGATAATTTCCGGTCAGGTCGTAAATCCAACCCGACATCCAACCTCCTAAGGCCATACCCAGAATGGTCATCATCATGACAAAACCTACGCGCGCACCGGCCTCTTGCGGGGGCATGTATTCGCGCACGACCAGTGCATAGCTGGGTACGATACCGCCCTGTGCCAGCCCGAACATCATGCTGACAACGTAGAGGGAGACCATTCCGTCATAAGGCAGAAACAGGAACAAGGCGATACACTGCAGGATCGAGCCGATCAGCAATGTCGAAAGCCCGCCCAACTGGTCTGCGACTAATCCTGAGATTACGCGACTGACGACGCCACCTAACAACATCAGTGACAGCATTTCCGCGCCGACGGCCGGGCCATAGCCAAGGCCGATGCAGTAGGACACGATATGGACCTGCGGCATCGACATTGCCACACAGCAGCCGATGCCAGCCAGCCCAAGAATGTATTGCAGTGCGCGGGGTGATAAGCCGACGCTTTGTGATTTGATCTGTGCTGCGGCTGCGGCGGTGCTGTGCGCCTCGACCGGGACTTGGCGGCGCAAAAGCAGGGACAGGGGAATGACGGCGACCAAGGTGATGACGGCGAGGCTCAGATAGACCTGCTGCCATCCTTCGCGCTGTAAAATGCCCGATAATAGAGTAGGCCAGATCGCACCTGACAGGTAATTGCCGCTGGCCACCAACGCCACTGCGATTCCGCGCCTGCGCATGAACCAATGCGATATATCAGCGATCAGAGGGCCAAACCCGATCGATGTGCCTAAGCCTAGCAAAAGGTGCGCAATCGAAAGAAGTGCGATGTTTGGTGCAAGGGTCGCCAGCAGGTAGCTTAGAGCACTTAGCAGTGCAGCTCCGATCAGTGCCTTTGTCACTCCCATATGATCCACCAGTTTGCCAAGCCACATATTGCCAAAGGCAAATCCGATCATGGTGAGCGTATAGGGCATTGAAGCCGCAGCCCTGCCTGCACCAAAATCAGCCTCGATGGCGGGCATCACGACAACCACCGCCCACATACCCACATTGACCACCGTTGCGATGGCCAATGTGATCAGCAGGCGAAGCCAGGAGTATCGGCTGTCGTGGATCGGGTGTGTCATTCCCGCACGCTAGGGCGCAAGCATGGCTTTGGCCAGCCACAAGTTATGTGAGCGTGGGTGCGTCATCGCTCTTGATCTGTTGTAATTGCAGGTCGGAATGGGCGGCTGTCCGCGTCACGTGCCAACTGGCCGGGGGCAGGGCGCGGGCGCGGCGGCGAGTCAACAGCCAACTGCAGGCTTCGTCCCGATAAGCCGGAACCAGATGCCAGCGCGTTTCGATCCCTTGCGCACCGCCATCGTCAGGCGTTAGCAACAACCCCAGCGGGGCTTGCCCCGATGTGCCGCCCTGTTCGGCAGCCAGATGCATCCGCCGGACCGGGGTCAGCCCCGGCGGGCCGGGCAGATCGCCAATGACAAGCGGGGCAGCACCGCTGCGCAAGGCTTCTTCCATGCACCACAACAGATCTTCGGGTTTATCAGGACGAACCAGCAGAAACCGGGACGGGTCGGCGAAAGGCAGCATGCCCTCGGGATGCAGCTGCGCCATCTCCCACGCCGGGGCAATCCACATCACCGGCCCCTGTGTCTGCCCCGCCACCCACAGGGCAAAGCTGCGCCGGGCCGGGCCGCAGGCCTCGTGCACACGGGCCAGTTGCAGACTGATCTGTGGGTGCAGGGCCACCCCGGGCGGGGTGCGTGCGGGCTTGCGGCCAAGAAGATGGGTGGACATGCTGATCAGATTAACATGTTCCTTTTTTGTTCTCAATCGGGGAATACCGTCAACGCGACAGGATCAGGCGACCATCTGCAAACTGGATGTTCGAAAAGCGATGCAGATACTCCATCCCCAGCAGGGATTGATCCAGATCGCCCTCGTTGACCGAGGCCGGGATATTGCGATCGGTGATCGGGCCCAGCGAAAGGCTGTCCAGCCGAACCGGGGCCGTGCGCACGATGCCATTGGCCGTCGAGGCGCGGCCCAGATAATTCAATTGATCCGTATCGATACCAATTCGTTCGGCATCTTGCGGACTGATGACGATATTGCTGGCCCCGGTATCGACCAGAAAGGTCACCGCTTTGCCATTCACCAGCATTGGCAAATAGTAATGCCCATCGAAAGAGCGCGGCACTTCGATCCGCTGATCGGTCACGGTCAATTGAGGGGCAGTGCTGACCGTAGAACGGATGTCACCCCACAAGCCAATCACGGCGATAACGCCGATAAATATGAAAACCCAGGCCGCAGCCTGCTGCATGGTTTTGCCCAACGACTGACGGTTCTGAGTGATGAACCACATCAACAGGGCGGCACCCAGCAGAACCAGATAGGTCAATCGCCCGAAATCTTCGCCGTCCATTCAATCACCCGAAATCAGTTGTCTCGTACCAATATGGTGCCTCACGAGGCGAAACCAAAGGCTTTGAGACCATCAAGGATGAACTGAACCGACAGCGCGGCCAGCAGCATACCCAGCAGCCGGGTCAGCACGTTCAGTCCGGTTTTGCCCAGAATACGGGCGATCAGACCTCCGGCCAGAAAGAACACGAAGACAACCACCATAACGGCAAGCATGACGGCGCAGGCAGCTGCAATTCCTTGTATGCCGGGGTTCTGACCGGCCAACAGAATGATCGTTGCGATCGACCCGGGACCTGCGATCAGCGGAATGGCCAATGGGAACACTGATGGGTCAGGATGCTCTTCCTCTTCCGCACGGTTCTCGCGCCGCTTGTTACGCCGCTCGAACAGCATGTCGAGCGCGGTCAGAAACAACAAAGCACCACCAGCCACTTTGAATGCAGGCATCGAAATCCCGATAAAGCCCAGAACGGCCTCACCAAACGCGGCGAAGGCGATCAGGATGAAAACAGCGGTCAGGCAGCTGCGAATGGCAATCTTGCGGCGTGTGGCGGCGTCCATATCCTGCGTCAACGCAACAAAGACTGGCGTCGTGCCGAACGGGTCTATCACCACGAACATCGTGGTGAACGCAGTTATGAAAAAGGCCATGTCGATCATTTTTTGACCTCATGCTGAAGCTTGATCAGAATAGCCAAGGCCTCTTCGGCCATATCGCATGGAACGTACACATGATCATGATGATACCCGGCCACCATGTTCGCCGGAATATTGTTTTGGGCAAGTACGGCAGAGACAGAGGCAGTAAGGCCCACGCCCTCCTGCGACGAATGGACCTGCAAGGTGATACAGCGCATACCCACCGCATCTGTCGGGGCGGTCTCGATCGGAACGATCAGAGACAAGCCTTCAGTCTCAACATAACTCGCTCGTGTGTTCTCGGGCCAATCTTTCTGCGGTGGCCAGATAACAAAGGCGAATACACCCGGCTGAAGTTCGGGGCGCATGCCTGCAATCATTGCATTGGTTTCAAAGACGGGTTTCATCATGGGGCTTCAGCGTGTTCTAATCGTTCTGCGGCAGTGACCCACAGGGCCTCGGCTTTTTGCATGGCTTCGACCACCTCGGTAAATTTGCGGTTCCAAGTTGCCAGATCATTGACCCGGTCATCTTCGTAAAGAGTCGGGTCTGCCAGCTTGGTCGAAAGTTTTTCGTGCATTTCCGTCAGTTTTTCGATCCGCTCCTCACATTTGCGCAAATCGGCGCGTAAGGTCAGAACAGTCTCGCGAGCGGGGCGCTTGGATTTGGTTGTCCGGGACTTTTCCTTCACCGGTTTGTCACGGCCCAAAAGTAGGGCGCGATAGGCTTCAAGATCACCCTCAAACGATGTGACCGTACCGTCCGAGACCAGCCAAAGGTGATCCGCGACCAGCGACAGCAGGTGCATGTCGTGGCTAACCAGAATGACCGCGCCGGAATAGGCGGTCAGCGCTTCGACCAGCGCTTCGCGGCTTTCGATATCCAGATGGTTGGTCGGTTCATCGAGGATCAGCATATGCGGCGCGTCGATGGTTGCGATCAACAGGGACAGACGCGCCTTTTGTCCGCCCGACAGTCGACCGACCAGAGTTACCGCCTGATCTGCATTCAGACCAAACCCGGCCAATCGTGATCGCCACTTGCCGGGCGCTTCACTCGGGCGCAGACGGCGCAGGTGATCCAGAGGTGTTTCGTCCACATGCAGCTCATCCACTTGATGCTGCGCGAAATAGCCGATGCGTAGCTTTGAACTGCGGGTCATTTTACCCGCCATCAGGGGCAGGCGGTCGGACAGCAATTTCGAAAGGGTTGACTTGCCCTGGCCGTTCTTGCCCAGAAGAGCGATGCGATCATCCTGATCAATGCGCAGGTTCAGACGGCGTAGAACCTCGGTCTCACCATAACCGGTTACACCACCCTCAAGCTGAATAATCGGGGGCGATAGCTCTTCGGGTTCGGGGAATGAAAAGGCGCGCAGAGCCGCCTCTTGCGGGGTTGAGACCAGTTGGATGCGCTCAATCATCTTCAGGCGAGACTGGGCCTGAACGGCCTTGGATGCCTTATAGCGGAACCGATCCACGAAGCTTTGCAAATGTGCAATGCGGGCCTTGGCTTTGACATTCTCAGATTCGGCCTGCGCCAGACGTTCTGCGCGGCGTTCGGCGAACTTGTCGTAGGGTACCGCATAATAGGTCAGCTTGCGGTCTTCGAGATGCAGGATGGATCCCACGGCGCGGTTCAACAGCCCTCGGTCATGGCTGATGATGATAACCGTATGAGGATACTTGGCCAGATAGCTTTCCAGCCACAATGCGCCTTCAAGATCCAGATAGTTGGTCGGTTCGTCCAGCAGCAACAGATCGGGCTGCGAGAACAGCACGGCGGCCAGCGCCACGCGCATACGCCACCCACCGGAGAAATCGGAACAGGGGCGCAACTGGTCCTGATCGTCGAAACCCAGCCCTTTGAGGATCGACGAGGCGCGCGCCTCGGCCGACCAAGCGTCGATATCAACCAACCGAGTCTGAATCTCTGCAATGCGCGTGGGGTCCTGAGCAGTGTCGGCCTCGGCCATCAGTGCGCTGCGTTCTGTATCGGCTTCCAGCACCGTATTGATCAGTGAGACATCGGAGGAGGGCACCTCTTGCGCGATACCGCCAATCCGCGCACGTTTTGGCAGGGAAATGTTACCCGATTCCAGCGACAGCTCGCCCCGGATTAGACGGAAGAGTGTCGTCTTCCCAGTACCGTTGCGCCCGACAAGGCCCACCTTGTGACCATCCGGGATGGTTGCACTGGCGCCATCGAGTAGAGGGCGACCTTCGACGGCATAACTTATGTTCTCAATCCGTAGCATGTGGCGCTCTTATCAGAGCATTAGAGACGCCGCCAGAGGTCACCATGTTCAAGCTAGAAGCAATGTGTTAGCGCTGTTCCGGTTCGTCTTCCAATTGGTTTTGATATGCGTCCGGCTCAAACTCCTCCGACCTTGATTACGTTGATCTTTGTAACGGCACTGTCGGTTCTGACACTGAACATGTTCCTGCCGTCACTGGCGCATATGAGCGAAGATTTCGGCGTGGATTATGGCCTGATGAACGTGTCCGTAGCAGGGTATCTGTCGGTCTCTGCGGTCTTGCAGTTGATAGTCGGGCCGCTGTCAGATCGTTACGGGCGCAGGCCGGTGCTGCTAATCGCGATGGCGATATTTGTTGTCGCTTCGATTGGGTGTGTGCTGGCTGAATCGATATGGGTTTTTCTGACATTTCGCATGGTTCAGGCAGCAGTAGTGGCTGGGCCGGTTCTGTCGAGTGCCTCGATCCGCGACCGGTATCCACCTAACGAAGCCGCCAGCAAACTTGGCTATGTTGCGATGGCGATGGCACTGGCGCCGATGCTTGGGCCGATGCTGGGCGGTGCGCTGGACATGTTCTTTGGTTGGCGGGCCGGATTCGTATTGTACTCGTTGCTAGGGGCAGGGGTGCTGCTGTTGTTGTGGGTCGACATGGGCGAGACCAATACCAACCAATCTTCGACCTTCGCGGCCCAACTGCGCGAATACCCGCATCTGTTCCGTGCACGCAGGTTCTGGGGGTATGCCCTATGCGCTGCGTTTTCTATCGGCGGTTTCTTTAGTTTCATCACTGGTGCGCCATTGGTTGCGGCTGCATGGTTCGATCTGAGCCCTGCGATGTTGGGCCTGGGGATCGGCATTATTACCGGCGGTTTCATGGTCGGCAACTTTGTCACTGGGCGTATCGCCAAGCGCACACAGCTGACGACAATGATCTTAGTAGGGCGTATCGTTGCGTCGGCCGGGCCGTTCTGCGGGTTGCTTTTGTTCATCGGCAACATGGGCTCGGTCTGGGTGTTCTTCGGCTCGGCCATCTGCGTTGGTTTCGGGAACGGGCTGACCAATGCAAATGCTTCTGCCGGGGTGATGTCGGTACGCCCGAAACTGGCGGGCAGCGCGGCAGGTCTTTCAGGGGCCTTGATCGTCGCGCTGGGCGCAGTTCTGACCATGGTGACTGGCACATTTGTCAGTCCTGAAAACGGGCCCTATCTGGTTCTGAGCATGATGTGCGGCAGCAGCTTTGCGGGTTTATTGGCAGTGCTTTATGTCCGTCGATTGGACCGGAACGATCCGCTGCCCGCCGCGATCTGAGCCTTAAACAATCATAACGCTTTTCATGAGGTAAATACCGTGTTAGGCGGCGCGCGATGGATTTCGGCGCAGTTCGTGCGCCCTTTAGTAAGGAGAGGCCGACATGGCACTGGAACGCACATTCTCGATCATCAAACCCGATGCAACCCGCCGCAACCTGACTGGCAAGATCAATGCCAAGTTCGAAGAAGCTGGCCTGCGCATTGTCGCGCAAAAGCGCATCCACATGACCAAAGCACAAGCTGGCAAGTTCTATGACGTACACGCCGAGCGTCCGTTCTATGACGAACTGTGCGAATTCATGTCGTCTGAGCCGGTTGTTGTTCAGGTTCTCGAAGGCGAAGGCGCCATTGCAAAGAACCGCGAAGTCATGGGCGCAACCAACCCTGCAGACGCAGCCCCCGGTACCATCCGTGCCGAGTTTGCTGAATCGGTTGGCGAGAACTCAGTCCACGGTTCGGACGCACCAGAAACCGCCGCAGTTGAGATCGCTTACTTCTTCTCAGGCATCGAACTGGTCGGCTAATCTGCCGCCAGATCAAAGTTTTAGGCCGTGCCCATTCCGGGGCGCGGCCTTTTTCGTTGCTTAGACAACTTTGAGGTCGTTTTCCGTTACGCGGACACCCACGGCATCCAGATCCGAGATCAATTGGCTTTCAGGGGCAGGGCTGCTGCTGGCCTTGATCGCATCGAACCGTTCGCGCAAGGCCTTCTTTTCCTCGCCTTTGCAGTCATTCCATGGGCGCCCCTGCAAGCCCATGACCAGGACATAATAACCGATGAAATGCGGGCGTGTTCCGGCCTGCAACAGGCGCGCATAAGCCTCGTCTGCACCCAGTGTTCGCAGATCCTGAGCTGACATAATGCCCGCGCCTGCGCAGGCTTGCTCGAACGCTGGACCAAGGTTGCGGATGGAAGAGATCGGATCAGACATGCCTTGTCTTATCGCGCCAGACTCGACCTGTCACCCGCACAAGGTTGTTTGCCGTAGCCTATTCCGCTACCCAATCGTCAGGGGAGCGAAGCATGAACGATCTAAGCCTAAAGAATCTTGCGCAAAACCTGGATCTGATGAACCCGCCTGAGGGGTTTGTCGATGATCCGTTCCCTTTCTACGATGCGTTGCTGGAACACGCACCGGTTCTACGTCAGCCGGATGGGTCCGTGGTGCTGTCACACCACGCCGATCTGGACGCTATCTATCGAAACACGACGCTGTACTCGTCAGATAAAGAGGCGGCGTTTGGACCCAAATTTGGGGTTGGCTCACCTTTGTTTGAGCATCACACAACTTCGCTGGTGTTCTCTGACCCACCGCTCCACACGCGTGTGCGTAAGATCATGACTTCAGCCCTGACGCCACGCGCAATTACACGGATGGAGCCGGGTTTGATTGATACGGTCGATGCTTTGCTGGACGATATGCAAGGTAAAGCGCAGGTTGATCTGATCGAGGATTTTGCATCGACGATCCCGATCCAGATCATTGGCAATCTGCTGGACGTCCCAATGGATGAGAGAACACCGCTAAGGGATTGGTCTTTAGCCATTCTTGGTGCTTTGGAGCCCGCTTTGATCGAAGCTCAGCTAGAGAAAGGCCACACCGCGGTGCGTGAATTCAAGTCCTACCTTCAGGACCTCGTTGCCCGTCGCCGTGCCAATCCGGGTGATCCTGAGACTGATGTCTTGACGCGCCTGATCCGAGGTGAGGGTGCGGACGAGAAACTAAGCGAAATCGAGCTGCTGCAAAACTGTATCTTCATCCTGAACGCGGGTCACGAGACCACCACAAATCTTATTGGCAATGGGCTGGCCCTGCTGAACGATTACCCAGAGCAACGCAAACGCCTGCTGGATGATCCTGATCTGATCGCCTCGACGGTCGAGGAGGTCTTGCGCTTTCGGTCCCCAAATCAATTTGGCAACAGGGAAGCCACAGTTGAAGTTGAGATCGGGGGGCATCAGATCACCAGAGGGACCAATCTGCATCTTTGTATCGGCGCAGCAAACCGTGATCCCAGGGTGTTCTCTGATCCCACACGTTTTGACATCACGCGCAAGCCGAACAGGCATCTAGCCTTCGCTGGAGGACCACATGTCTGTGTGGGACTGACTTTGGCGCGTCTGGAAGGTCGCGTGGCGCTGGGGCGGTTGCTGAATCGGTTTCCGGGCTACAAAATCCAAGGGACGCGTGTAGGGGGCGGGCGTATCCGCTTTCATGGATACACTGCGCTGCCCGCGGTTCTTTGAATTAAGCCACAACGTTTACGCATCACTATTGATCCGGTCAGGATTTGCGTGACAGCTTTATCGTCGTCTCCAGTCCGGGTTTGCGATTGCGTGCCAGAAACGTACCCCCATGCATATGCGAAATGGCTGCGACAAGCGCGAGCCCAAGCCCTGCATTGCGCTCGGTCCGGGCTGGATCAAGTGTGACGAAAGGCATCTGTAAACGGGGCAAGTCGCTTTCGGGTACACCGGGACCACGGTCGCGAACGCTTAGAAATGTATAGTCGCCGTCTTCGCGAATCTCGATGGTGATGGCCGTGCCCGACGGTGCATATCGCATGGCGTTCTCAAGCAGGTTGGACAGCGCCTGCGACAGTAGCGGACGGTGGCCTTGAATGGGTGCGGCGTTGCCAGTGACCTCAAGCCGAATGTTTTGATCAGCTGCAACCGGCTCGTACAGCTCAACCACGTCACCGATCAGCTGCTGCAGTTTCACCAGCTCAAATTGTTCCCGCCCCAAACCAGCTTCGGCCCGCGAGATCTCGGTCAGCTGGCTGAGTACGCGCAGCAGATGGTCGATTTCGCCAGTCGCGCGTGCCATGTCGATCTCGCGATCCTGCTCGCTTTTGCCGGATTCTGCCAGAGATTCGACCCGCTGCCGCAACCGTGACAGGGGCGAGCGAAGATCATGAGCGATCGAGTTGGAGGTCGTGCGCAGGTTGCTGATCAATTCCTCGATACGATCCAGCATATTGTTCAGTGTGCCTGCGACCTGATCGAATTCGTCGCCTGTGCCGCGCAACGGCATTCGCAGCGCCAAATCGCCCGATACGATGTTATCGGCAGTATCGGCAATATCTTTCAGGCGTGAGAACACAAGTCTGGTCAGCAGCCAACCAGTCAACAAGCTAAGCGCCAGCGCAGTCGCCAGCGCCAGAGCGACCGATCGAAGAAGAACACGATCAAATTGTTGTCTGGCAAGTGAATCTCGTCCGACTAGCAACCTTTCTCCGCCGGGTAGTCTGACGGAGGCGGCGGATATTGGGACGTATTGATCGGTATCAGCCTTGCGCAATTGCAGATCAACCCAACCGCTGCCGGGCGTGATCCCTTCGGGCCAGTTAACCAAGTTACCTGCCAGCTTTGTCCCTTGCCGACCGGTCAGCAAATACAAAGCATCACGCTCGGCCGCCGTCGGCAAACGTCGTTCAATCGCGGTGATCAGCCCGATCATGCCCCGCCGCTCATACTCATCCGCCAGTCCGGTAAGCTCAGCCGAAACGACCGAGCGGGTCTCGTCTGTGATCGTGCGATTGGCGGTGACATAGACCATGGCGAGTACGGCTGCCGTCAGCAACGTGCTGAGCACCATGCTGGCCAGAACCAGCCGTGTGCGCGAATTTTTCAGCGACAGGCGCAGGTTATCCATCCGAAACCATGTAACCGGCACCCCGGACAGTTTCAATCACCGGATCAGCCCCGTCTTCATCAAGTTGACGGCGCAGTTTCGAGATATGGACATCGACCACATTGGTGTTTGGGTCAAAGTGATAATCCCACACGCCTTCTAGCAACATGGTGCGTGAGACGACGCGGTTTTTACGACGCAGAAAGAACTCCAGGATTTGAAATTCGCGCGGGGTCAGGGTAATTTCACGCCCGTTGCGCGTGACCTTGCGGGTCAGCAGGTCCATTTCGAGATCGCGGCAGGCGAGGGAGGGTGTCTCTTCTGACTCTTGCGGGCGGCGCAGTAGCGCCTCAATCCGGGCGTGAAGTTCCTGAAATGAAAAGGGTTTGACCAGATAGTCATCCGCGCCTGCACGCAGGCCTTTGACCCGTTCATCCACCGCACTCATGGCGGTTAGCATCAGAACGGGAGTTTTCAGTCCGGCCGCACGCATGGATTTGATCAGTGATAACCCGTCCAGTCCGGGCAACATCCGGTCCAGTACGACCGCATCGAATCCGCCATCGGTGGCGTGGTACAAGCCTTCGCGGCCGTCTGATGCAACTTCGACAACGTATCCTTCTTCACTAAACCCTTTGGCAATGAAATCCCGCGTGTCTTGGTCATCTTCAACGATCAACAAGCGTCTGCTCATGTTCTGGGCTCCTTCCCATCGGGATTTAAACACACATACTCTTTGAAAAAAACATGCCGGGTGCGATGCCGCACCCGGCTGTTCCGGCGGCGCGTGGACAATCCGTGCCAGCCAGAAATAAGCGCACCAGATTTCCCCATCATGTGGCACGCTTAGGTGTGGGGTCAGGCGATCTCGACCGCGACAAAAATCTGGTTGCCGCCGCGATTGATCAGAACCAGTGCCGGATCGGTCTTTTCGCTTTCCAGCGCTTCCATCAGCGCATCCGGGTTCACCGTGTCCAGATTACCCAGTCGCACAATCACATCGCCGCGCTGCAATCCGGCTTTGGCCGCCGGGCTTTCGGGTTTGAGATCCGTAACGACAACGCCATCGACATTCTCGGCCACGCCAATCTCGGCTCGGGCGGTCTCGGTCAGAGGCGCCACGGTCACACCCAGTGACGTGCCTTCGAACTTATCGTCAGCCACGCTGTCAGTCGCTGCCGAGGCGGATTGATGTTGACCGATTTTCAATTCAACCGCTTCTTGCTTGCCATTGCGCAGAATGGTCAGCTTGCTCTCGGTTCCCACCTTTGTTGTTCCAACCAGGATCGGAAGATCGCTGCTGGAATCAACGGCTTCGTCGTTGAAGGTCAGGATCACGTCACCTTGCTGCAGCACACCATCAGCCGGGCTGTCGGGTACAACATCTGAAACCAATGCGCCTGTTGCCGTATCGATACCCATAGCTGCCGCCAGTTCCGGGCTGATGTTCTGGATCGAGACTCCCAGCCAGCCGCGGCTGACTTCGCCGTCGTCACGCAGATCGGCCGTAATGTGATCGACAATATTCGAGGTAATCGCAAATCCTAATCCGACAGAGCCGCCACTGGGCGAATAGATCGCCGAGTTCACGCCGATCACTTCGCCATCCATGTTGAACAGCGGTCCACCCGAGTTGCCTTTGTTGATCGCAGCATCGGTCTGAATGAATTCGGCATAGGGCCCTTCTGAAATGTTACGGCCTTTGGCCGAGACAATACCGGTTGTCACAGTAGCGTTCAGGCCAAACGGGTTGCCGATAGCGACCACATCTTCGCCGACGCGAATGACATCGCTGTCACCCATTTCAACGGCTTGCAGGTCCTCTCCGGCATCGATCTTGAGAACAGCAATATCCGTTAGTGGATCAGTACCCACGATCTCGGCCTCGAATGTGCGGTCATCACTCAGACGGACGGTCACTTCACTGGCATTGTCGACAACATGGTGATTGGTGACGATATAGCCGGCCTCATCCAGCACGAAACCGGACCCGAGTCCCTGACTGGGCCCACGCTGCGGCATCTCGAAACCTTCCGGGCCGCCGAACCGTTTGAAGAACTCGCCAAAGGGATGACCGTCAAAGTCAAAGTCCTGCCCCTGTGTGGGTTTTAGCGTTGCGTCCTGCTTGGCGATGATCGTGACCACAGAGGGCGAAACCGTTTCGACCAGATCAGCCAGCGCCTCGTCTGCCATTGAGGGCAAGGCCGTGGTGGCCAGCATGGCCGCACCCAACGCGGTGACTCCCATCCAGTTGGACGTGCGTGGAAATAGTAGTGAGGATTTTCGGATGCTCATTGTGACTCCTGTCTGTGTTTGGCGGTTGATCCCGCGCGTTGAGAAAGGAGATGACCCTGCAACCTTTGGATATCCTGAGAGAAATATTAAGAAACCTTAATTTCGCCATGTTTTGCCGTTTAATTGACTCCGTTCGGCAGGGCCGGGCAGCAAGAATCAGCTTGGGGGCTTTGACGCGAATCGGTGGATTGTTGCCGATAAAGTCAATAATTTTGAAAAAGCATTGAATTGATTCATTTTTGTTAACAAAGAAACGGCGCGAAGGCCCGTTCGAAAAATCTTCTCCTCAAGGTTGCGATGTGTGAAAAATCTGAATTAGAAATACAGCATTATCCTCCTGTGAAATAGGAGGAATAAGCTGTTTATGTGCGGGTGCATACGGTGATCCGTCCGAGATCGGTAAAACAAATACAACCAATGGTAGATCGTTAGGTGTTGCATTGTTGCGCAAATGCCAGTCCGGCTTCGTTGAAATTTACCAATTCCTCTAATTTTACGTTGTTTGAACGCATCTGATCGGCGACATTGGTATTGCCCAAGTGAGGGGGGCCTGAGGCACTAGGGGGTGTCAAAGGCACATCTCGATCTCAAAGCGCTGAGCGGCATGTTAACGAGGGGGTCTTGTTTAGGTTCTGCAGCTCAAAGTCAGACAGCCTGATTGGTGATCTGATAGCGGTTTAGAGATTGGTGAAAGTGGTAGTCCTGTTTTTGGGCAACCGGCCCGGTCGACAACGACCGGGCCGTGTTCATTTCGGGGACGGGCCTGAGGGCTGGTTCGTTTTCCAACGCGCCCAGTCATCAGGGGTATCCAGATCAAGCAGGGCATTCTGCACAGGCAGTCGATGAAGATGAACCTTGCCCTTACAACGCCTCACAACAGAATGTGCGCCGCTATCGCCGGAAAGTGCCGAAAGTTCTGCAAAGAGTGACCGATCAAAGACAACCGGGTGGCCGGGAAGGCCGTCCTCGGTCGCTCCGCGCCAAACAAGGTTGTCGGGATGCGCGTGGACTGCACGGAGAACGTCACGTAGATCATCTGCGCTGAGGTCCGGCAGGTCAGATAACAGGATCATGGCCGCTGGCGCGTTCACGGGAACCAAGGACATTGCGCCCCGCAAGCTGGCATTCATACCCTCGTCGGCATCTGGAATTTCAACTGTAACCACGTCCAGACCTTCCAGCGCCCCAAAGCGCGGATGAGGCGCCGGGGGCAGGGCGACGATGACGGGCCCAACGGCGCGCGCCCTTTGAGCTATACGACGCAGTAGTGGTACGCCTTCTATCGGCTGCATCAACTTGTCGATACCACCCATTCGGCTGGATTGCCCGGCGGCGAGCAGGATGATGGGAATCTTGGTCATTTCACGAACATGCCGCCAAGGGATGATTAAGTCATCCCCGCATTCTCGCGCCGTCAGTGTCGAACAGAGGTGTTGTGATCACGCGCGCCTTGCACATCTGCCCAAGTATCTCGATCTCGACTTCGCGGCCGGCTGAGACGTGTTCGGTTGGCAGGAACCCCATTGCGACGGATTTGCGCGCATAGTGGGAATATCCACCTGATGTACAGAATCCAACAACCGCACCATCAAGCCAGATCGGCTCGTAAGCGTTAACGTCCGCATCCGCTGCGTCGACTTCGAACGCAACCAGCCGGCGCCCGACACCGACTGTGCGCTCGGTTTCGGTGGCTGTGCGACCCACGAAGTCACTGTTTTTTGAGAAAGAAATGAAACGATCCAAACCAGTTTCCGCCGCGGTATAGTCGGGAGAAAACTCGCTCATCCACGAGCCAAAGAACTTGTCGAGACGCAGACTCATCATCGCGCGCATTCCAAAAGGTGTGATGCTGTGGGGCTGACCTGCTTGCCACAACGTCCACCAAAGCTGCCTCTGAGCCATTGGATCGCAATAGATTTCATAGCCCAGATCCCCGGTATAGCTGACGCGCTGAACGATACAGTCGGTCATGCCAATGTTCATCTCGCGGACGTCCAGAAATCTGAGAGAGCAGGCATCATCGCGTGTGCTGGCCGAAAGAACCTCTGTCGCCTTTGGGCCGGCAATCTGGAACCCGTTCAACCGATCGCTGATGTTTTCGATTCCAACACCTTCGCCCTGATTTTGCAGGAACCAGCGCATATGGAATGCCTGACTGCCGTAAGAGGCAGTGAGGTGAAACAGACCCTCGTGCAGACAGGAAATGGTGAAATCGCCGATCAATTTGCCTTTAGGGGACAACATCGGCGTCAGCGAGACACGACCCGGTTTGGGTATGCGACCCGCCATGATGCGGTCCAGCCATGCGCGGGCATCAGATCCGGTGATGCGGTATTTGCCGAAATTGTGGACTTCGTTGATCCCCACGCCCTCCCGCACGGCGCGGACTTCGCGGCCAGTGGCTTCAAATGCGTTGGAACGGCGGAATGAAGGGGTTTCGAAACTGGGTTCATCACCCTGCGCAAAGTAGTTCGGAACCTCTAAACCATATTGCTGTCCCCAGACGGCGCCGAGATCGCTGAAGATATCATACATGGGCGTGGTTCGATTTGGGCGTGCGGCAGGCAGTTCCTCGTTGGGATAGGCGACGCTGAACCGCTTTTGATAGTTTTCGACCACCTTGGGGCGCGTATAGCCCGGGCTGATCCAGTCTCCAAACCGTGCTACATCCATGGCAAATACATCGCGCTCAGGTTCGCCTTCGATCATCCATTGCGCGAGGGTCAAACCAACGCCGCCGCCCTGGCTGAAACCTGCCATGACCCCACAGGCCGACCAATAGTTGCGTACGCCGGGCACAGGCCCGACCAGAGGGTTGCCGTCCGGGGCAAAGGTAAACGGGCCATGGATGACCGATTTGACACCCGCCTCGGCCAATACCGGGAAGCGCTGGTAAGCGAATTCGATGCTGTCGGTGATCTTGTCGAAGTCATCGGGCAGCAATTCATGGCCAAACTCCCAAGGGGTGCCATCAACCGCCCAAGGTTTGCAGGGTTGTTCGTAGAAGCCAATGCACAGCCCGCGCCCTTCCTGCCGCAGATAGCTTTCTCCGGCGGGGTCCATCACATGCGGGTGTTCGCCGCCTGCGTCGATGATGGCCTCGATCTCCGGAATGCTGTCGGTGACCAGATACTGATGCTCCATCGGATGCAGCGGGAAGTAGATACCCGCCATCGCCCCCACCTCACGCGCCCACAGACCGCCCGCATTGACGATATGTTCGGCATGAATAGTTCCCTTGTCGGTCACCACGTCCCAACTGCCATCTGGGCGCTGGTTGGTCTCGCGCACCATGCAATGCGTTTCGATTGTGGCGCCTCCCATGCGAGCGGCCTTGGCATAGGCGTGTGTCGTGCCAGATGGATCGAGATGCCCGTCCAGCGGATCGTAGAGTGCACCCAGAATGCCATCGGTATTAGTGATCGGAGCAATCTTTTTGATCTCATCCGGGCCGACGATCTCGGTTTCAAGGCCCATGAACCGGTGCTTGGCGCGCTCGGCCAGCAGCATGTCGAACCGGTCCTGATTGTCAGCCAGAGTAACCCCGCCGACATGGTGCAGGCCACAGGACATGCCGGTGATTTCTTCCAGTTCTTTATAAAGCCGGATGGTATAGCCCTGCAGAGCCGCCATGTTTGTATCGCCGTTCAGCGTGTGAAACCCGCCCGCCGCGTGCCAGGTAGAACCACTCGTCAGCTCTGAGCGTTCCAACAGCATGACATCCGACCAGCCAAGCTTGGTCAGGTGATAGAGAACCGAGCATCCGACGACGCCGCCTCCGATTACTGCGACACGAGTGGTGGTTTTCACGATGCATCTCCCTCGGATTTTGGCAGAGCCTGCCGAGGGCTCCGGTGCAATACTGTTCCGTTCGCGACACCACGCGTCGCTTGCCGAGCGCGCGCGTTGCCTAGATTAAAGAGGGCGCACCTTCAGCCCAGTAATCCGGTTGCCTTCGCGCGCTGTGACCTCGAACCGGAAGCCGTGAAACGAGAACACTTGACCCACGATCGGGATCATCTGAGCCTCATGAATCACCAGCCCAGCAAGCGTGTTGGCCTCATCATCCGGAAGAAACCAGTCAAGCGCACGGTTGGCGTCGCGGATGGTCATCGCGCCTTCGACAAGGAATTGACCATCGTCGGTGCGGGTGACGGGCACTTCTTCGTCGATGTCGAACTCGTCGGCAATCTCGCCCACAATCTCTTCCAGAATATCTTCGAGTGTGATCAGCCCGCGCAGCGAGCCATACTCGTCCACGACCAGCGCGAAATGGCTGTGCATCCTGAGAAATTCGCGCATCTGGTCGTCAAGCGTGGTGGTTTCAGGCACGAAATAAGGATCATTGGCAACCTTTGCGATGTCGAAATTCTTGAGCCGCTCCGGGTCCCCATCCGCACCGCCAACCTCGGCATACATCGCTCGGAACAGGTCCTTGGCGTGAACGACACCCACAATGTTTTCCTGTTCTTCGCGGAACACCGGTAGGCGGGTGTGTGGGCTTTCCAGACATTGTTTCAGGATCGCCTCGGGTTCGTCATCCGCGTCGATCATCTCGATGTTAGAACGGTGGAGCATGATTTCTTCCACCGCGCGGTCGCCCAGATCCAGCGCGCCCAGAATACGGTCGCGATCTTCCTTTTCGACCACGCCCTCGGAATGGCCCAGCTGCAGCGCGCCGGCGATTTCTTCCCGCACCGCAAGAATGTTGCTGTCCGGGTCGATCTGTACGCCAAACAGGCGCAGCACACCGCGCACCAAAAGCCGCACGGCCGCAACGACCGGTGAAAACACAGTTACAACAACGCCGATAACGGGCGCGACCAAGGCGGCGGCCTTTTCTGCGTTGGTAATTGCGTAGGTCTTGGGCAGCACTTCAGCAAAGATCAGCACCAGCAGGGTCATTACCAACGTCGCCAGCGCCACACCACTTTCGCCGAACAGCCTTGTAAACAAGGCAGTGGCCAGCGAGGCAGCAAGGATGTTCACAAGGTTATTGCCCAGCAGGACCGAGCCGATCAGACGCTCATTGTCGTCGGTAATATCCAGCGCCTTCTGCGCCCCGCGCGAACCTTTGTCGGCCTGTGCCCTCAGTTTTCCGCGCGACGACGCGGTCAGCGCCGTTTCTGAGCCAGAGAAAAAGCCTGATAGCACTAGGAGAAGGAAAATTGATCCGGTCGTGATCCAGAATGCGCTGTCAAGCAAAGAAGAGGTGGGTTCCATTGGTCCTAAGTTATACTTGTTGCTGCATCCGTTATGGGGTTGCGACCCCTTCCAATCAAGGGGTTAGCCCTGATCAGACCTGTCATCTTTGGCAAGCGGGTGGTGTTTCAGCACCAGTTCGGTCAGGCGTTCATCCAAAACATGTGTGTAAATCTCAGTTGTGGCGACGTCCGCATGGCCCAGAAGTGTCTGGATCGAGCGCAAATCCGCGCCATTGGCAAGCAGGTGCGTGGCAAACGCATGGCGCAGCGTATGCGGGGTTACCTTTTCAGGCGAAACACCGCCCTCGACGGCCAATTCCTTGACCAGCAGAAAAAAGCGATGCCGTGTGAGATGCCCTGATTTCCCGCGCGAGGGAAACAGAAAGCGTGACGCTTGCGCCCCTTTCGCAATCGCTTGTTCCTCAGCCGCGTCGCGGGCCTTTAACCAATTGCTTAACGCCTCGCGGGCAGGCGGGGACAACGGAACCATCCGCTCTTTGCCGCCCTTGCCAAGGACTAGCAGCATTTGAGGATCACCCCTGGCAGAACTTACCGGCAACGACACCAGCTCTGTCACCCGCATCCCTGTGGCGTAAAGAAGCTCCATCAGGCAGGTGTTGCGAATTTTGTCTGCGTCGGATCGACCCGTTCGGCGTGCTGCGGAAAGCAGGCGGTCGATTTCGGGCACATCCAGCGTTTTGGGCAGTCGTTTCGCGCGTCCAGGACCTTTGATCTGGATAGCGGGGTTACTGTCAAGCCATCCTTCTTCAAAAGCAAAGCGATACAACTGCTTGATCGCCGACAACCGTCGTGCCCGTGTCGAACGGGACAGACCCTGAGCATCGCAGTCGATCAGGTAGCCTTCGATCCTGTCTCGGTCTGCTTCGGCAAAGTCAGATTTGCATCGCACCAACCAGTCAGAGAAATCCTTAAGGTCTCGTCCGTAGGCAAGCAGGGTGTTGGTTGCTGCACCAAGTTCGGCAGCTTGCGCTTCGAGAAAGGTGGAAATCCATAAATCCTGAGACGATGGTGTGGTCATCCCTAATCCTCGTTCAGGATCATTATCTGCAATGCGGCCCGGCGCGCGGTGTCCTCGAGCCCGACACGACGGAATGTGGCAATCGCTGCTGTCAGGTCCACAAGGTTGCCACGCGCGCCATGGGCGAACAATTGCATCGTCTCCAGAATGGCCTCGCCCAACTGATCGTTGATCAGCAACGTATTTATGTCCGATGGGATGGGTGCAGACCAGGCAAAACCCTGCGAAATGGCATCTGCCTGTGGTGTAGGCGAGGGCGCGCGCTGTGGATCGCCTTGCGCGAGCGCCGACAGAAACATGTTAGCGTCCGACTCGTTGGGCATCGTGCGCGCCGCGTCCTCATAAAGCTCGGACAAAAGCAGAATGCGCCAACGGAGGTTTTCGGTGGTCATATTGGGCAACGTCAATGATACCAAGCGCGGGGCAAACAATTCGGCGAAAGGCACCTCCAGATCAACCGTCTTCATCTGTGCCCAAACAGGGGTTAAAGCTTTTGAAACAGCTTCCGGATCCCCGGTTTCTAGTGCGGCTTCGAACTTTTGAATAGCGGATACACGGTCCCATACAGCGCCCGAGGCAGCAGGGGAGCGCTCGGTATATAGGCCAAGCAATTGGTTCGGCGTCAGCGCGCCAATCCGCGTCAGCCGTTCAGCAGCCTCGATCTGAGCCTTCCATCCGGCCACATCCCGCAGATCGGCGTTTGCAAAGGCCCGGGGCAGAGATGCTGTGGGCAGACGCTCACCGATTGCCTCGAAAATTCGGAAGGTAAGCGGATCGGGATCGTCGGGTTGAGGAAGGTATTCTGCCCCTTCGAACAATTCAGGGCTGAGAAAGCGATCGAGCAGGGCGAGCTGATCTTCGGGCAAGACCTGCAGCGCGTGTGCAGCTTCGAGTGTCAGCGCAGCAGAGGACCAATCCCCTCGGCGTGCTTTACAGAAGATTTGCGCGGCGTAGTTCCTCGACAAATTTGGTTGAGCGATCAGGGCAGTACAACTTCGGTCTTCGTCACCGGTCAGTAATGTGGCATCGAACCAGCGCTTGAAACGGTCCTGCGTATCGGTCGGACCGGCCAGCTGAACCAATGACTGCACCGGATCGGAGGCACCCAATTGCATCAGCCGATCCAGCCGCGCCATCAGCAGCGCGTCTTTCGTCTGCCCTCCGGCCGGGGGCCGGGCTTCGGACAGAAGCAGGGTAAACAGCAGACGTTGCATCGCGGGATTGGACTTGACCCTCACCTGCGAGATCAACTCGGCCAAACGGTCGGCATCGCTGCTTTGCCACAAATCCACCGGTAACCCTGTGACTGAAGATGCCACCAAACCCAGTGGAGGCGATAGCGCATCAAGCGGAGTGACCTGCACATCCGGCTGCATTCCTGTCTGGGTTACCGGAGGTTCCATAAGTACCGTGCCCGGCAGATTCTCTGGCGGGTCTGTCAGCCAGTCGATGACCGACAATGGCTCTTGTGTTTGTGCTTGTGCGGATCCGGCCAGAAAGAGCGCCAGTAAAGTTGCTCTAGTCGGCATTCAGGATGACCGGTTCTCGGACTTCATTTTGCGGGGCGGAAAAGTCCGCGCCGAAATACGGCCCGATATAGGCATACCCCACCAGCCCGATGAAACACAGGCAGATGAGGTAAATCAGGAACTTGATCAAACGGCCCATGGGTGAACGCTGCCTCAATTTTTGCTTTTGGCCAAGTTATAACTAGCATTTTTCTCAAGATCACGTCATTCACGACGAAATGAGCGAAATTAAGCATAACACGGTAACTTCCGACACAGTGACGCAGTATCAACTGCACAAAACCGTCGTTTTGGTCGGAATGATGGGGGCGGGCAAGACCGCTGTGGGCCGTGCACTTGCGGCGCGGCTTGGTGTTCCGTTTCTCGATAGCGATGCCGAAATCGAATCAGCGGCCAATATGACCATCCCGGAAATCTTTGCCCGCGACGGAGAGTCCTTCTTTCGCAGCAAGGAAAGCCAGGTCATTGGGCGGCTTCTGGACGAAAAAAAAGGCATCCTTTCGACCGGTGGTGGCGCGTTTCTGGCGGAAGGTAACCGCGGTATGATCTCGGATCGCGGAGCGTCGGTTTGGTTGCGGGCTGAGCTGAACGTGTTGTGGAATCGTGTCAAACACAAGGACACACGCCCGCTGCTGCGCACGGAAGATCCATATGCAACGCTGAGTGCTTTGTACGAAGCGCGTGTGCCGATCTATGAGCAGGCTGACCTGGTGGCCGACTCGGACGGCGAAACCGCAATCGAAGATATGGTGAATCGGGTGATTGCGGCACTGCTGACACGCCCTGATATTTTGGAACGGAATTAATGCATCAGACCGTACATGTTGACTTGGCCGAACGTTCTTATGATGTCGAAATCGGCCCCGGCCTTATAACTCAGGCGGGGGCGCGGATCGCTCCGTTGCTGCAGCGTCCGCGCGTTGCAGTTTTGACAGATGATACTGTCGCTGACATGCACCTGGATGCGTTGCGCGACGGTTTGGCCTCAGCCGGGATCGAGATGAGCGCACTGGCGTTGCCGGCGGGTGAAGCGACCAAAAGTTGGCCTCATTTTGAACGTGCGGTGGAATGGCTACTGGCGGAAAAGGTCGAACGGAATGACATCGTAGTCGCACTCGGAGGCGGCGTGATCGGCGATTTGGCAGGCTTTGCCGCTGCGGTGATGCGGCGCGGGGTGCGCTTTGTGCAGATACCGACATCGCTGCTGGCGCAGGTGGACAGCTCGGTCGGAGGCAAGACCGGGATCAACGCACCTCAGGGCAAGAACCTGATCGGCGCCTTTCACCAGCCATCTCTGGTTTTGGCCGATACGGCCGTGTTGGGTACACTGCAGGCGCGGGACTTATTGGCCGGATACGGCGAGGTCGTTAAATACGGACTGCTGGGCGACGCCGCGTTCTTTGAATGGCTCGAGGTCAATGGCCCGCTGTTGGCGTCGGGAGATATGGCGGCGCGGGTTCAGGCTGTCACACGCTCTGTCCAGATGAAGGCAGATATTGTTGCACGTGATGAGACCGAGCAAGGCGACCGCGCGCTGCTCAATCTGGGCCATACTTTCTGTCACGCGCTTGAGGCGGCAACAGGGTATTCTGACCGTTTGCTGCATGGTGAAGGCGTTGCCATCGGTTGCGCACTGGCGTTTGAAACGTCTTCGCGGTTAGGGCTGTGTCCGCAGGAAGACCCGAGCCGTGTAAGGGCGCATTTGCGCAAGATGGGCATGAAGACCGATCTAGCGGATATTCCAGGGGAGTTGCCGGGCGCGGAAGCGCTGGTTGACCTGATGGCGCAGGACAAAAAAGTACTGGATGGTCAGTTGCGGTTCGTACTGGCGCGTGGGATCGGGCAGGCCTTCGTCACATCTGATGTTTCGCACGAAGCGGTGGTTTCGGTGCTTGAAGATGCGCTTGCGATGAGCTGAGACAGAGGGTCAACGCCCTTGGATCACCATCAGTTCGCCTATGTTTTCCCGGGTGATGTAACCGACCATGTGCCCCGATTTGCTGCAGACGGCAATTGCAGGAGCACCATTGTGCAGGTCATTCAGAACTTTGTCCAACCCACTGGTCAGCTGCACCTGCGGGATATCAGTTTCCATGATCGACACTGCCGTGTCTGATCGGGGGTGATCGCTCGCCAGGGCGGTAAACAGACGATCGCGGGTGACGAACCCCATCAGGTTGCCATCCTGTGCGAGAACCGGAAACTCGTGCTGGGTTGTGTGAATAACTGCCTGCGCCGCGGTCGCTAGTGTGTCGTCGGGTGACAGCGCCGTGAACTTGGTGATCATCGCATCCCGCGCCATGACCCGCCGCGCAACCGAGCGCAGCGCGACGTCCTGATTCTCAGCACTGGCGGCGATGAAGACAAAGACTGCAATCAGCACCAGTATCGGGTTGCCCGAAGTCAGCCCCAGAAAGCCAAGCCCAACGGCAACAATCTGGCCACCAACAGCAGCAATGCGAGTAGCTTTGACGCGCTCCATCCTCATGCACAGCAAGGCACGGAAGACGCGCCCGCCGTCCATTGGAAAAGCCGGGATCATGTTGAAGGCTGCCAGTAGCAGGTTCACATAGGCCAGACGGTTGAGCAGCCCTGTTCCCGCGGAATCGATCTGAGCCAGAGATCCAAGCTGCATCCCGGCGCCCAAGATGACCAGCACGGCCCAGATCACTATGTTTACGGCAGGGCCAGCCAACGCCACCCAAACCTCTTGCATCGGTTTTTCGGGCATCCGCTCAAGGCGCGCAAGCCCGCCAATTGGCAACAGGGTGATATCGGGGGTCCGGATACCGTATCGCCGTGCCATAAGGGCGTGGCCAAATTCATGGGCGACAACGCAGGCGAACAAGGCCAGAACGAACAGCATGTTGTCAATGACAGCAGGCCAGCCGCCATTGGAATAGGCTGCAAAGCCAACCCACGCCAACAACAAAAAGAAGGTGACATGGACCCTCAGTTCCGAGCCGAGCAATCGGCCAAGTGAGAAGGACCATGCCATATTGTATCTCCGTTTGGGTTAGAACGGAATCTCGTCGTCGTCGATTCCGCCCGAGGCCGGTGCAGGTGCACTGGATGACCCGCCATAGGGGTCACCATAGCCGCCACCGGCCTGACCTCCGCCGCCATAACTACCACCTCCGCTGCCGCCGCCTTCACCGCGGGCATCAAGCATGGTCAGTTCGCTGCGATAGGGTCGCAGGACAACCTCGGTCGTATATCTGTCCTGCCCCGATTGATCCTGCCACTTGCGTGTTTCAAGCTGGCCTTCGATATAGACTTTGCTGCCCTTACGCAGATATTGCTCGGCAACGCGGACCAGAGGTTCCGAGAAGATGGCGACCGTGTGCCATTGGGTCCGGTCCCGACGCTCACCGGTGTTACGGTCTTTCCAAGATTCGGAGGTCGCGATGCGCAGGTTACAGACCTTTCCACCGTTCTGGAACGACCGCACCTCAGGATCGGCACCAAGATTGCCGATCAGAATGACCTTGTTGACTGAACCCGCCATATATTCCCTCGTTCTTGACTGTCTGGATCGCGCCCGAATCTGGCGCTGTATTCTGTGCTGACCCTATACGGGCTGCGACGTGGTTAAAACACGATTGATGGTGCAACGCGGATCGAGAAAATATTATGGCTGCCTTAACCAAGCTTTCATTTTCGGCTGTTTCAACTATAATCCGTCTGGTTGTTGAGGGTGCAGGATTAGCATTAATGCGTTTTCTGGTCGGTGGTATTTCGATATTGGGCCTTTGTCTGACGTCTTTTGCGACGCAGGCTGAAACGCTGTCGACAAAGAATCGCAAAGCACTGTTTCTCAAGCAATCCAAGGTGCTGGATAACCGCGCTGCCTCGCAGTACCGCGATTCAGAGCGGCTTAAACCCAAGGCTGAACGCGGAAAATTCGTCAAACGCTATACCGGCAACTACAAAGGCCAGTATCTCGATCACGCCCGAAAAGCTGCGCGGCAACATAACGTGCCGGAAGAATTGTTTTTGCGCCTCGTGCAGCAGGAAAGTGGCTGGAACCCACATGCCAAATCACACAAAGGTGCATTGGGCCTGGCGCAATTGATGCCGCAGACGGCCAGTTTGTTAGGCGTCAATCCGCATGATCCTATTCAGAATCTGGAAGGTGGCGCGCGCTACTTGTCGTGGCAATATCGCAAGTTCAAGTCCTGGCGCCTTGCTCTTGCAGCCTACAATGCAGGCCCAAAAGCGGTCGAGAAGCACGGTGGCATCCCGCCTTACAAAGAAACTCAGAACTACGTGAAAGTGATCTGGGGCGGCTAGCTGCGCCGCAGCGACTCTGATTCTTGATCAAGTGCTGAACACTACCCTAGTCTGGTAAGGTAGTTCCCAGACCGGTATTTTTTGTGATGATCAAGGCTCGACCGGATATCCCACCTGACACGATGGCCAACTGGCAGCGGCTGGTTGATCTGGTTTCGCAACTTGCCGACGTACCTGCCACGTTGATCATGAAGACCGAGGCACCGGATCACGCGGTTCTAATATCCTCGGATCATCCGGAAAATCCGTATCCTGTTGGTATGAATTTTCGCCTGAATCCAAAGCTGTATTGCCAGGGTGTTCTGGAGCGTGACGGAGAATTGGTGGTCGAGGATGCAACCTGCGATCCTGTCTGGAGCGACAATGAGGACATGGAACATGGCATGTCCTTTTACATCGGGTTTCCGTTGAAATGGCCGGACGGTTTAGTCTTTGGCACTATTTGCGTACTGGATCGCAACCGCAATCGACGCGCCCTGCTGTTCCGCAAGGGGTTGGCGCAGTTTGCCCGTATGGTCGAGTCGGATTTGGCTTTGATTCAAGAGGTTTACCTGCGCCGGGCGCTGGAAAACAAACTGAATGAAACTCTGGCGCAACTGGAACATCGCGTCAAAGTAAGGACACAGGAACTGCAGGAAACGAACACGGCGTTGCGGGTGTTGTTGACCAGTCTGGACGACGATCGAAAGGACCGTGATCAGGATATCGTTGAACGGGTCCGAACGATGGTTCTGCCATATCTGGACAAGTTGCGGGGGCAGCTGACCGAGGGCAGTGCCGCGCAGGTTTACCTGGAACTGACTGAGCGGAATCTGCAAGATATCACCTTGATGATTTCCGATAAACTCTCGGATGCGTTTTCGATTATGACGCCGACGGAGATCGAAATCGCGCAACTGGTCATGTCAGGTAAAACCACTAAGGATATCGCCCGTGCCATGTCGCGTGAGACGTCCACTATTGATTTTCATCGCAACAATATTCGCCGGAAACTGGGCCTGGAAGGCCGGGATCAAAATCTACGTAGCCATCTTTTGTCAATTTCGTGATCTTGGAATATGGGGATTGCCCCCATATTTCCCCCCGATTTTTCTGACCTGAGCGTCCTATGCTGACCTTGCTAGTCTGATTAACGAGGCGCGGATTAACTCGTGCCCTCGCAATCGGGAGGACTAGAATGGATTGCAAAGATCTGAAACCGACGATGTTGAACGGAGAGCGCGACGCATTGGCAAACGGCCTGTCGCGCCGGTCATTCTTTGTGGCAGCCGGCGCTGCGGGTGTAGGGGCAGGGGCCTCTCTGCTGGGCAGCAAACCGGCCGAAGCGCAATCGCAGGCTTGGCTGCAGCCGGGCAACAATAACCATGTGATCAATTTGCAAGGTTCAACCGGTCAAGCCAGCGCGGGAACAGTTGGGATCGATTACTACGGTCACTGCGCCATCAAGATCACCTCTCCTGACGGAGCGACAGTATTGTTCGACCCATGGCGCGATGACCCATCGGGCGCCTGGGGTTTGTGGTTCCGCAATGAGTTTCCGCAGATCCCGGTTGATATCACCATGTCCACCCACGCACATTTCGACCATGACGCCGTCGAACGCCCCAGTTCGACGATGGTTCTGGACCGAATGGCTGGGAATTTTGAGTTTGCTGATCTCAAGATCACAGGCTTTGCCGACAAGCACGCCTGCGTTGCACCGGGATGGTACGACTGGACCAACGCTCTGGCTGAATTCGGCGTTGAAGCTTGCCCGCCGAATAATGTGGGGCACATGGACATGGTGGTCTACCTCGTTGAAACCGGAGGCATTCGCACCTTGATCTGGGGTGACAACCGCCACAATCCACCTCAAGAGTTCTGGGATGCAATCGGGCAGGTGGATGTGTTGACTCTGCCCGTCGATGGATCAGAGCACATTCTTAGCTTTGACCAGGGCAATGATATTGTTGCCAAACTTAAGCCCAAGGTCATCATTCCAACCCACTACCTCAATGAAGTAACCTCATACACACTGACGACGCTGCAGGCCGCAGATGATTGGGTCAAAAGTCAGAAGAGTTACAAGATGCTCGACAGTGCAAGTCTGAAGCTGGAAGCCGGAGATGTTGCTGGTATGAACCAGGAGTTCATGCATTTCGGCAACAACGTGATGACGGGCTGATTGCAAACAGAACCTGCCACTCACCCACAACCTGCGTCGCCTGTCTCCCCACCAAACCCGACGCAAATTGAAAGGGCCGGTCTTGGACCGGCCCCTTTTCTTCGTTTGCGGGATTTATTCGGCCGCGATTTTTATGACAGGCTCCATTTTGGCCAGAATGTCTTCTGCAAGATGGCATTTAACCTGATGCCCATCTGCAAGCGTCTGAACCGGAGGCACATGGGACTCGCAGCGTCCGTCCGGCACTTGTGACTTCCAGCGGCAACGCGTCTGAAACGGGCAACCCGGTGGCGGATTCATGGCCGAAGGGATGTCGCCCTCCAGCACGATATGCTGTTTCTCGATCGATGTATCTGCGATCGGTACGGCGCTTAACAGGGCCTCGGTATAGGGGTGATAGGGTGGTGCAAAAACCTGATCGGTTGTGCCAAGTTCGACCACATGTCCCAGATACATCACCATCACCCGATCGCTGAGATAGCGCACGATGGACAGATCGTGGCTGATGAACAGCAGCGTGGTTTTGTGTTCCCGCTGAATTTCCATCAACAAATCGGTCACCGCCGCCTGTACCGAAACATCCAGAGCCGAGACTGGTTCGTCCGCGACAACGATCCTCGCGTCGCCAGCAAAGGCACGTGCGATACCCACGCGCTGTTTCTGCCCTCCTGACAGCTGGCGCGGCATTCGGTCGGCAAAAGCGCGCGGCAGCTTTACGAGGTCCAGCAGCTCGAGCATCCGTTTCTTCCGTTCGGCCTCTGAATTACCGATGCCAAAGATCTCTAAGGCGCGAATGATCTGACGCCCGACAGTCATCGACGGATTTAGCGTATCGAACGGGTTCTGGAACACCATCTGTACCTCGCCCACGGTCTTCGCGTCCCTCTCTTCGATAGGCACATGTTCGATGTTGCGATTATCCAGCAGGATCTGCCCGTCGGTCGCGGTTTCCAGACCCATCAGAACCTTCGCAAACGTGGATTTGCCACAACCAGATTCGCCCACAATTGCGAGTGTCTCGGATTCATGCGCCTCAAAACTCAGAGTTTCGTTGGCTTTGACAACTTTCGTTTCGCCACCACCGAACAATGCATTCGCAGCCACCTCATAGTACTTCTTGAGGTTGTCCATTTTCAGGACGACACGGCCGATTTCACCCTTTTCTTTTTGGTCACCCAAGGTGATAGGAGCGTTCCAATCAATCTCCTGGAATTTCAGACAGCGTGTATGGTGCCTGTCGTTCCCGGGCACCGCTTCCATCAGGATGTCTTTGGCATCACAGCGTCCTTCCTCGAAATAGTCGCAGCGTGGGCCAAAGTTACAGCCCGAGGGGCGCTCATGGGGCAGTGGGAAGTTTCCCGGAATGGCCACAAGCGGGCGTGAGTTCTTATCGGCCCCCGGCAACGGGATCGAGCGGAACAGCGCCTGCGTATATGGGTGCTGCATTTCGTCGAATACATCCTTGATCGAGCCTCGTTCGACCGCTTCGCCCGAATACATCACACACAGCCGATCACAGGTTTCCAAAACGAGACCAAGGTTGTGCGAGATAAACAGCATCGAGGTGCCATATTTCTTACCCAAATCCTTGACCAGTTCGACCACTGCGGCCTCAACGGTCACGTCCAAAGCCGTCGTTGGCTCATCCAGGATCAGCAGCGCAGGTTTCGACATCAGCGCCATGGCAATCACGATGCGCTGCTGCTGACCGCCGGACAACTGATGCGGAAAGGAATTCAGCATCCGCTCGGGGTCGGGCAGGCGAACATCGGTGACGACCTCAAGCGCGCGGGCGTAGGCCTCTTCCTTGCCAACACCTTCGTGAATCATCGGCACTTCCATCAGTTGCCTGCCGATCTTCATCGCCGGGTTCAGCGAAGCCATCGGCTCCTGATAGATCATCGCAATCTCGTTGCCGCGAATGTCGCGCAATTCTTCGCTGGTCATATCGCCGAGATCCCGGCCTTTAAATTTGATCGAACCGCCGACGACGCGACCGTTCTTGCCTAAATCCTGCATAACGCCCAAAGCGACGGTGGATTTTCCACAGCCTGATTCACCTACAAGGCCAACGGCCTCACCGGGCTGAACACTAACGGAAAAGTCCATTACGGCTGGTATTTCCCGAAGGCGCGTAAAGAAGGAAATCGAAAGTTTATCGATCTCCAGAATGGGTCCCTCATAATCCGCAAGTTTGTTCATCTTGTATCTCCTCGCGAGAGTCCGGGGATCCCCTTCATCTGGCTAAAAATATCTCGGGGGGTCCGGGGGGCTGGCCCCCCGGCCACTCTCACTTCAGTCCTTCAGACTTTCTTCGCGCAGACCATCCGCCAACAGGTTCAAACCAAGAACCAGCGACAATAGCGCCAGTGCAGGCGGAAGGGCGGGGTGTAGGTAGACCGATAAAAGCTTTCGCCCTTCATTGATCGTCGAGCCCCAATCCGGACTTTCCGGCGGTAAGCCCAGTCCGAAAAATCCCAAGGTTCCCAGAAGGATGGTGGTATAGCCAATACGCAGACAGAAATCGACGATCAGTGGGCCACGTGCATTGGGCAGGATTTCCCACAGCATGATGTACCACGGCCCTTCACCTCGGGTCTGGGCTGCAGCCACGTAGTCGCGGGTTTTGATGTCTAGCGCCAGACCGCGCACGATGCGGAACACCGTTGGCGAGTTCACGAAGACCACCGAAACAAACACCACCAGAATACCGCCCGGAATGTCGAACAGATCGAGATAAGTCGGCAGACCCCAGATGCGATAGCTGTCGGTATTGATGATGTACCCACCCGTTGAGATCAACGAAAGGTATAGCCAGAGCGCCACACCCAGAACGCCGATCAACAGCGGGGTTCTGAAATTAGGCCGTGTATAGTACCGGGAATTCAACAGCACACCGAGGAAAATGATCGGGAAGACAAATAGGATAGCGGCCATATAATTTGGCACGCCAGTTGCCACGATCTCGGGTGTCACCAGCAGATAAAACAGCAGGATAACCGGGAAGGCTAGGATCAGATTGGCCAGGAACGACAGAAGTGTATCCAGCCGACCACTATAATAACCCGCGGGCAGACCGAGGGTGATACCGACCATGAAGGCAAACATCGTCGCCAGCGGGGCGATTTGGACGACGATCCAGGCGCCCTTTACCATCCGGCTGAAGACGTCTCGGGCAAGGTTGTCGCCGCCCAGCAGATACCAGGCGTATTGGCCGTCCTCCAGGTTGGGTAAAGGTGTGCCCGGCACCTTGTTTTTCATTCCCGAGATCTGCGACAGCGGATCATGGGTCACGATCAGGTCCAGCGCGCCGAAGATGCCGGTGAAGACCCAAAACATCACAAGACCAAATCCAATCATTCCAATGGGGCTGTCAAACAGCTTGCCGTAAAGCCCCAGCTTTCGTTTGAACGCTATCGACATGGCATAGAGAAAGATCAGCGACAGCCAAACCGGCAGGAATTGCTGAGAAATCGCTCCGATAATTCCTGCGCTGGTGCCCATCAGGATACCCAGTAAGACATAAGCGACCGCAAGCCCCACGCTGGCCAGAAAGCTGTAGCGCAATGCCGCTTGTATTAGGTTCCGCAGACCTGAGCTTGAGGTCAACGTGCCGTCCGGGTTCACGGTCATTTGGTCTTCGGGCAAGACCATGCTGGCCAGCATCCATACGACAATGGACAAGGCCATCAGCCCCAAAGCCAATGCCAGTATCGGGTTCAGGAAGGCGATAGAGCCGGTCCAGGTAAGTGGTTCCATGATCTAACCCTCCTTATGAAATGCGAATGCGTGGGTTGAGATAGACGTATCCGATATCCGAGATCAGCTGCGTCACCAGCACCACGAAAACCGACACGACCGAGATCGCCAGCAACAACTGAATGTCGTTGTTGCCTGCTGCCTGTACCAGCGCCCAGCCAAACCCTTTGTAATTGAACAGGGTCTCGACGATCACGACACCGTTCAGCAGCCAAGGGAATTGAAGCATGATGACGGTAAACGGCGCGATCAACGCATTGCGCAGCGCGTGCTTCATAACGATGTTGGGGAAGGACACCCCCTTCAGACGAGCAGTCCTGACGTATTGCGCCGTCATCACCTCGGTCATCGAAGCGCGGGTCATGCGGGCGATATACCCCATTCCATAAAGCGCAATCGTCAACACCGGTAAGAAGAAGTTCTCGAATGTCGGGTTTTCCATCGCTTGCGTGGCAGTACCCTTAAACCACTTCAATCCGACAGCGGATGAGGTGAAGATCGCAATGAAGATAACACCTGACACGTATTCCGGCGTCGCGGTCGTCGTAATGGCAATAGTCGAAAGCGTCCGGTCGGTAGCCGAGCCTTCTTTCATCCCCGCCAAAATTCCAAGGATCAGCGCCGAGGGGACCATCAGCAGCATCACCCAGAACATCAGCCGCCCGGTCAAAGCCAACCTGTTGCCAACAACGGTTGAGACCTCTTGCTTGAAGACGGATGAATATCCCCAATATCCTTGCAGAATACCGCAGAAATTGGGTGACTCTTCAGCGGTTTTGCCCGGCAGAATGCATCGACCCTGAACGGTACCATCCTCATTCGTATGTCGGTATGAGGGTAGCACACCCAGCCATTCGCCATACTTGACCGGCGTTGACTGAAGATATCCGCCTTTTTGCAGAAAACTCTCGACCTGTTCATCCGACATTCGGAAATTGCCTTGCGTCTTGGCAAGTTTTTCGAGGTTCGGATAGAGGTTGGTCAAAAAGAAGACCAGGAATGTCAGGCACAATGCTGTCACAAGCATGATGCCGACGCGCCTTAAAATGAAAAGTCCCATATTAGCCCCTGTTGGTCGGCCAGCGCGAATGCCTGACGGCTTCACGCATCGCTGTTTTTATGGTCGCCGTGTTCAGGACGAAAAGGCCGCGCCCGAGAGGCGCGGCCTTATTACTTTAGGCTTAGGATATGATGCCGAACTTATACAGTTGCGGCAGGTCAGCGATGTGCTTTTCAACGCCCACCATATTGTCACGGTGGTGACGCATGGCTGTGCGCCAGTAGGGTTGGATAGTCACACCCTCATCAATCATGATCGCCTGAAGTTTGGCCATCACCTCGCGGCGTCTGTCGACATCCGCGATCGAGTTTGCCTCGGCCAACAGCGTATCGAACTCTTCATTGGCGAAACCAGATTCATTCCAGGCCACGCCTGACTTGTAGGCCAGTGCCAGAACCTGAGTACCCAGCGGGCGATGGTTCCAATTAGTCGACGAGAAGGCATACTTCGTCCAGTCGTTCCAGAAGGTCGAGCCCGGCAGAACCGTATGCTTGGCCTTGATGCCCGCGTCGTTCAACTGGGCAACTACAGCAGCGGTGGTGTTGCGACGCCAGTCATCGTCGATAGACTGAACTTCGTGCTCGAAATCACCCATTCCGGCCTCGTCCATCAGGGTTTTGGCCCCCGCAGGATCGTAGGGAATGCGTGTAACCGCTGAATCGTACTCGGGGTGCATCGGGCCGACATGACAGTTATCAGCAACAATGCCGTAGCCAGACATGCCCAATTCCAGGCACACATCGTTGTCGACGGCCATGGCCAGAGCCTGACGCACACGCTTGTCGCCATAAATCTTGTTGCCGTTTTCATCCTCGGCCAGCTGGTTCGGACGGATAACGATGGTAAAGCCCGACGGGATTTCCGATCGAACAAGGCCGATGCTGTCGAAGATGTCGACGAACTCGCCAACCGACTCCCAGTTCATGTCGATTTCTTCGGCCTCATATGCGGCGAGGAAAGCCGCCGGATCAGTGCCGTAGTCAATGAACTCGATGCGATCAACATAGCCGCCTTTGCCGGCCTCATAGCCCCACCAGTCAAAGCCTTCGTTGCGAACCAGTACACCCTTTACGCCCACTTCGTGGCTTTCCGGCATCATAAAGCCTGTGCCAACTGGATTAGAGAGCATATCGTTTGCATCGAAACTGCTGTGAACAATGGGTGCCGGATAGTCGGCCATACCGGGAATAATCGTGATGTCCGGTGCACCGCATTTCAGCTTAACGGTGTGTGAGTCGACCACGGTAATCGCGCCATCGGCAGCTTTCTGAGTGCTCTCGTCGATCAAGGATGCCATGCGCGAGGCCATCGAGTTGCCTTCAAGCGAAGCGTCGCACCAGCCTTCGATGTTACGTGCCACATCTTCGGCTGTGAAATCGTCGCCATTGTTCCACTTAACACCTTTGCGGACGTTCAGAGTGTACTCGGTAGCGTCGTCATTTGCCTCCCAGCTTTCCAGCAGCATCGGCTTGAATGAACCATCGTTGTTGTATTCAACAAGGTATTCCAGCCATCCGGCCGTAAAGGTCGCAATTTGCGTCCAGTCATAAGTACGAGGATCTTTCAGGGCGCGCACTTCCATCTGGTAACGAATGGTGCCGCCTTTCTGCGGCTCTTGCGCTGCGGCGGGCGACTGCAAACCGATCATGCCATAGGCTGTCGGAACGGCAACACCCAGCGCAGTCACACGGGCCATGAATTCGCGTCGGCTCAGATTGCCGTCGCGATATTCCTGAGCGTGCATTTCTGCCGCCCAGTGCATCGGCTTTCCACTAATTGTCTGGTTTTCCATAGATGTCTCCCTGTGACACTAAATATTTTTTAGATTTCGTGTTTCTGGTTGGTAGTACCGGGCACTACAGGGACCGTTTCGCGTCGGTCGGTAGGGCCGAAAGCTTGGTTTTTAGATTTTTGAACATCCCCATGCCCGCATTCCGCACCAGTTTTTTTGCGACGTCAATGTCGGAAATCGTCATTGATGGCACAAAAACGACATCCTGTTGGAATGTGAGGCCCGTCAAGTTACAAATTGAAACAATGCGAGCTTTGGTATCTAGAAAGACCCAAAGGTGTTGCGGATTTGAATTGATGCCTTCTAAGCCTATGTTTTAAATTACTATATATGGCTGCATGGTTGCAGTATTCAGACTTTGGCGTCAATATGGTGCCAAGATTTCATGCGAGCGCGAAACCAAGTCCGTTGACGCTTGGCGAACTGTCGTGTCGCAATTGTCGCTCGCGCGCGGGCATCGTCCAGTGTCATGCGACCTTCGAGGCAAGCCATAAGTTCTGGCACACCAATTGCCTTAAAGGCAGGCAAGGACGGGTCGTAACGTTCGCGCATGGTGGCGACTTCATCCATTGCCCCCTGATCCAGCATCTGATCGAACCGGCGACTGATACGATCCAGTAGCCAGTCTTTCTCGGCATCGAACACGATTGAAACGGAATCACTGACATCCAGAACCGGAGTGGAGGTATTGGCCTGCCAATCTGCCAGAGAGCGCCCGGTCGCCGTCACAACTTCCCATGCGCGCTGCACACGAGCGCGATTGCGGATGTCAATCTTGCCCAAGGTCTGGCTGTCGAGCTCCGCAATCAGTTCGGGCAGTGAAATCATGTCTGCCTTTGCCCGGACTTCCGGCGGGGTTGCCGGGATATCAGCCAAACCCTCGGTCAGTGCATTGAAATACAGGCCTGTCCCACCCACGATGATCGGGCGCGGGTTTAGTGATAGCAATGGTGTCACCTCGCGCAGCCAATGTCCGGTGGAATAGACCTGATCATACGCGATATGCCCATAGAGGCGGTGCAGAGCGCGGGCTTCCTCTTCGATCGAAGGGCGGGCAGAAATTATGCGCCAGCAGTCATAGACCTGACTTGCATCGGCGTTAATGATCACGCCACCGCAGCGTTCCGCGATCAAAAGCGCCAGCGCCGATTTTCCCGAGGCCGTGGGCCCGGCAATCAGTACCGGTTTGTCATCAGGGATCGTCGGCAATTGCTTCCAAAGCCGGTTCGCGGTGTTGTCGGCCATTATTGATTGCCTTGTTCCTGACTATCCGCATTGAACCTGCGGGGGTTTTGCTTCATTTTGCGCTGGAAAATAACCCCGTGCCAGCCCGGAGCGCAACATGAGCCTTTCCCCATCTGCCGAGAACACTGAGACCCCGAAAACAACATATGAACGCGTCATGTTGAAGATCTCGGGGGAGGCGCTGATGGGGGACCAGGGATTCGGCCTGCATCCGCCAACAGTTCAGCGCATCGCGCAAGAGGTGAAATCGGTTCACGATCTGGGTGTCGAAATCTGCATGGTGATCGGTGGCGGCAATATCTTCCGTGGTCTGTCAGGTTCGGCACAAGGGATGGAACGCACGACAGCGGACTACATGGGTATGCTCGCCACCGTCATGAACGCGCTGGCGATGCAATCTGCTTTGGAAGAGGTAGGGGTCTTCACCCGTGTCATTTCGGCCATTCGGATGGATGAAGTGTGCGAGCCCTACATCCGTCGCCGCGCTGTCCGCCACCTTGAGAAAAAACGGGTCTGCATCTTTGCCGCCGGAACCGGGAATCCCTATTTCACAACCGACACGGCCGCCACTTTGCGGGCCAATGAAATGGCGTGCCAGGCGATATTCATGGGCAAGAACGGCGTGGATGGCGTGTATGACAAGGACCCCAAGATCCACTCGGATGCTGTGAGATATGACAGTGTTTCATATGACGACGTGCTGACCAAGCGGCTGCGGGTGATGGACGCATCGGCTATTGCGCTGGCCCGCGACAACAATCTGCCGCTGATAGTGTTCGGTCTGGATGAGCCCGGCGGTTTCCGCGGTATTCTGGCTGGTGAGGGCACTTACACCAAAGTCCAGGGTTAAGCTCTGCTGCGCGCACCGGTGCATTTCCATGCGGCTGGCGCGCGTATTCTACATCGCAAAAAGACAAAAAAACACCATCAACACAATTGCTTGACCCAATCATCAGCATCTTGTTATCTGGCGTGGTCCTGAGATGGCCGCGATGTCATTAGCGGGGCTGCCGCCGATCTTCGGAGGTTCCGAAGGCTTGCGGCTGGGCTGGAAGACCTGCCTTGTTTGCGGGATTGCCCGAATCATGCGCGGGCAGTTTCCCGGTATTTGAAACATGACAAGCGAGTGATGTGTGATGACCACCCTCGATATCGATTTTGTTCGGTCACAGTTTCCGGCCTTTGCCGAACCCAGCCTTCAAGGGCAGGCCTTCTTTGAAAACGCTGGCGGATCATATACCTGCAAGCCCGTGATCGACAGGTTGAGTCGGTTCTATACGCAGCGGAAGGTTCAGCCTTACGGTCCCTATGAGGCCAGCCATCTTGGTGGCGAAGAAATGAACGAGGCGCGTACCCGTCTGGCCGCGATACTGGGTGTGGATACGGAGGAGTTGAGCTTTGGCCCCTCGACGACGCAGAATACCTATGTGCTGGCACAAGCCTTCCGGCAGTGGATGCAGCCGGGCGACGCGATTATTGTGACCAATCAGGACCACGAAGCCAATTCCAGACCCTGGCGGAGGTTGGCTGATGAAGGTATCGAAATCCGGGAATGGCAGATTGACCCGGAAAGCGGATCACTAAATCCGCGGGCGTTGGAGGATCTGCTGGACGAAAAGGTTCGTCTCGTCTGCTTCCCGCATTGTTCAAATGTTGTAGGAGAGATTAACCCCGTCACCGAGATCACAGCGATTGCTCATGCAGCTGGCGCGTTTGTCTGTGTCGACGGCGTATCCTATGCGCCGCACGGGTTCCCCAATGTGGGTGATCTGGGGCCGGATATTTATCTGTTTTCTGCTTACAAGACCTATGGGCCGCATCAGGGCTGCATGGTCATTCGACGAACTTTGGGTGAGCTGTTGCCCAATCAGGCGCATTACTTCAACGCTGCAACGCTTTATATGCGTTTTACACCTGCCGGGCCTGATCATGCGCAAATCGCGGCCAGCGCGGGTATGGCCGATTATGTTGATCTGCTTTGTGATCATCATGGTGGACCAGAAACAGACGCCTCTGCGCGCGGCGCATTTGTCCACGATCTGATGCGTGCGCAAGAGGTTGCATTACTGCAACCTCTGCTTGACGCTGTCAAAGACCGGAACACGCTGCGCCTGATCGGGCCGTCTGACGCAAATCTCCGTGCACCAACGGTCGCTTTGTCCTTGAGCAAAAAGGCCAAGCCTATTGCAGCGCAGCTTGCCAAATACGGTATTATGGCCGGCGGTGGTGATTTTTATGCGCACCGCCCGCTGCAGGCGATGGGCGTCGATGTAGATCAAGGAATTCTGCGCCTCAGCTTTACGCACTACACAAGTCAACAGGAAGTTAATCAGCTTTTGGAGGCACTCGACCACGTATTGTGATCCGGTTTCCGCGTTGCTTCGTATCAAAAGAAAAATGCAGGGCAGCTATGAAATCTGGGCAATCTCCGATCATTTTGTGGTTTAGGCGTGATCTGCGATTAAGTGACCACCCGGCGCTTGCTGCGGCGGTACGGTCGAGGCGGCCCATTGTTCCTGTGTTCATACTGGATGATCAGGTTCAGTCACTGGGCGCTGCGCCGAAATGGCGATTGGGTTTAGGTCTGAAGGCCTTTGCTCAGAGTCTTGAGCAGACTGGCAGTAGGTTGATCCTGCGGCAGGGTGATGCGCTGGATGTGCTTTGCGATTTGATAGAGGAAACAGGTGCAGGCGCTGTTTTCTGGTCGCGGGCCTATGATCCGGATGCAATCAACAGAGACAAGCGGATCAAGGCCATATTGGCAGGGCAGGGAACTGAAGTCCGGTCCTTTGCCGGTCATTTGTTGTTTGAACCATGGACCATCGCCACCAAAGCTGGCCAGCCGTTTCGGGTGTTCACTCCGATGTGGCGATCGGTACATGGGCGCGATGTGCCCTCGCCCGAATTGGCCCCTGCGCGGCTAACGGCGCCACAGACTTGGCCCGCAACTGATCAACTGGTCGATTGGCGGCTGGATCAAAACATGCGGCGTGGCGCGTGTGTTGTGCAACCGTTCGTCCGCCCAGGAGAAGCCGCCGCGCTGGATCAATTGGATGGTTTCCTGGAGCGGATCGACAAATACCGCGAACAACGAGACCGGCTTGATGACGTTGGAACATCGGATCTTTCGGAATACCTGGCGTTGGGCGAAATCGGGCCGCGAGCCATCTGGCACCGCGTGCAAAACGCCGGCTGGACAGGCGCATCCGGAAGTGAGACGTACCTGCGTCAGCTCGTCTGGCGCGAATTCGCCTATCACCTGATGTACCATTGGCCAGATCTTTTGACGAATAATTGGAAGTCCGAATGGGATGCGTTTCCGTGGAACACCGATCCCGATGTGCCCGAAGTGTGGGCATGGCGGCGGGCAAGGACCGGGGTTCCGGTCGTGGATGCGGGTTTAAGGCAGATGTACGTAACCGGACGTATGCACAACCGGGCGCGCATGATTGTCGCGAGCTACCTGACCAAACACCTGATGACGCACTGGAAAATCGGTGCGGATTGGTTTGCGGATTGCCTGACCGACTGGGACCCGGCAGCAAATGCGATGGGGTGGCAATGGGTGGCCGGATCGGGGCCTGATGCCGCCCCGTATTTCCGTATTTTCAATCCGATGACACAGCGTGAGCGGTTTGATCCGAATTCGGAATATTTGCACCGCTGGGTCGCTGAAGGTTGTACCGACCCTTCCGCCACTGCGCTGGCGTATTTCGATGCTGCACCGCGATCGTGGGGGCTATCTCGGGAAGACCTGTATCCAGATCCCGTCGTGAATTTGAGAGAAGGGCGCGCGCGCGCATTGCACCATTATAAGACCAGAAAAGATCAGTAAGGAACTGAAAACTTGCCAGAAACCGAATCTCGCCCTAGCTTTGTTCCGCAACCGCAGAAGGGAGAGCGGATGTTTTTGACGAGCATCGAAGGGCAGGAGGACCTGCCGAGATATTTTGCACAAGTGTTCAAGATGCTGAACCGGATGGATAGCGGTCGGCTTGACATCGCGCTGCCGGATGGTCGCGTTTTCCGGGCCGATGCGCCCAAGCCCGGACCGGTTGCACATGTGGACATCCATGACCCTGAAGTCTTTTCCCGATTGGTGCGCGAGGGAGAACTGGGATTTTCTGATGGCTATCTCGAAGGTGACTGGAGCACACCCGATCTGCGCAGTTTCATGGATCTCGTGCATTTGGGTACTGAAACTGTCTACGATGATTTCACCGGGCAAATTCTTGTTCGCGCCTATGAAAGATTAAGGTTCTGGCTGCACCGCAATAACCGATCGCAGGCGAAGAAGAACATCTCGTATCACTATGATTTGGGTAATGATTTCTACGGTCTATGGCTGGATGATACGATGACCTATTCCAGCGCCATTTTCAAAACCGGGCAGGAAAGCCTTGAGAATGCGCAAACCGCAAAATATGCCAGCCTCGTGGATGAAATGGGGGCTAAACCGGGGGATCATATACTCGAGATCGGGTGTGGTTGGGGCGGTTTCGCCGAGTATGCTGCTAAAGTGCGCGGGCTGCGTGTCACTGGGTTGACCATTAGTCAGGAGCAGTTGAATTATGCTAAGGAACGCATTGAAAAGGCAGGACTTACTGAACTTGTAGAGTTTAAACTGCAGGACTATCGCGATGAGCAGGGACAATATGACGGGATTGCCTCGATCGAGATGTTCGAGGCAGTCGGGCAGAAGTATTGGCCAGCTTACTTCGACACGGTACGTGATCGGCTAAAACCCGGTGCACATGCCACTTTGCAGATCATTACCGTCGCTGATCATCGGTGGGAGGTTTACAAGAATGGTGTTGATTTCATTCAAAAATACATATTCCCGGGGGGGATGTTGCCTGCGCCAAAAATCCTGAAAGATCAGATCGATCAGGCTGGTTTGACCATAGTACGCTCGAAGGAGTTCGGTAAAAGCTACGATCTGACTTTGCGCCGCTGGTATGAGACGTTTAATTCCAAGTGGGATAAGATTTCAGAGATGGGATTTGATGAGCGTTTTCGCCGCATGTGGAATTATTACTTGACCGCATGTGGAGCAGCCTTTGACACTGGCAATTGTGATGTGACACAGATCACAATAGCTAAACCCAGTTGAAGAACGGAAATACCGAATGCCTACAGCCTCACGTCTCGTCGCCGCGTTGTGTCTGCTGGTGATAGCGTTCCTTGTTTCAAGCATGATCATCGACAATGGTGAGGAGGGTAAGAGCTATGGCAGCTTCACCTATGTGAATATGGTCCTTGGGATTGTTTGCGGCTGGGTCATCATGGGTAAACGCGCAGGGCGCGGCTGGACGGCTGGGGTCAATAACGGACTGACAGGTGTGGTTGCTCTGGTTTTTTGGGGTCTGTTCGTACAAGGCACGTACGAGATGTTCAGTCAGGCGATGCGCCATCGGTTTGGCGGCCCGTTTGAAGCCCTGCTTGCCATTTTCAAGATCGGTGTTGGTTATGGAGAGCAACTGTTGACACCCGAAATCCTGATCACGCTGGGTATCGGTGCGGTTGTCAGCGGTGTACTGACCGAAATCGCCGTTCGTCGCTGGCGTTAAATTTGATTTGCCAATCCGGGGCCTCAACTTTGTCTAACCTATTTTTCTATGGCACTTTGCGCCATGAGCCGTTGCTGGAATATGTCATGGGCCGCAGCGCGGACGATTTATTGGCCACGCACGCGGTGTTACCTGATCACGCAGTGTATTCGGTTCAGGATCAACCTTTCCCGATGATTATTGCCGAACAGGGCACACAGGCCAAAGGCGTGCTGGTGCGGGGTCTGGGTGATACAGAGCGCGCGCGCCTGGCCTTTTATGAAGGTGGGTTTGAATATGATCTGCGTGCGCAAACCGTCATAACCAGCGATGGCGAGGCACATCAGGCACTGGTGTTTTTTTCCGATTCGGACGCCTGGAAAACCGGCGCGCCATGGGATCTGGACGCCTGGACCAGAGACTGGGGTGCGCTTTCCATGCTCGCGGCCGAAGAGGTGATGACCCATTTTGGCAAGGTAGAGGCCTCGGCAATTGCCCGCAGTTTTCCGGCCATCCGTACGCGCGCATGGGGCAGATTGGCCGCAATGCAGCGCAGCACCGGAGATGACCGGGACACAGCGCAGGATGTGATCGTGCACCATCGAAAACCCGCCTACGTGAACTATTTTGGAATTGATGAGATCGAACTGCAGTACCGGCAATATGATGGTTCAATGGGACCCGCTTTGCATCGCAGCGGGTTGATGCAGGGATCTGCGGTGATTGTCCTGCCTTACGACCCGGTGCGCGACACGGTTTTGTTGGTAGAACAGTTTCGGGCACCCGTGTTCCTGATTGACGATCCCGAGCCATGGATGTGGGAACCGGTTGCAGGCATGATCGACCCCGGAGAAACGCCCGAGCAGGCAGCCCATCGTGAGGCCATGGAAGAGGCGCAAATATCACTGCGCAAGCTGGAATATGCCGGAGGTGCGTATTCATCCAGTGGATCGTCAACCGAATACATCTACCTCTATGTCGGGCTAGCGGATTTGACCAATACTGTTGATAAGGGCGGTTTGGCATCAGAAGGGGAAGATATCCGGAGTAAAATTCTGCCATTTGATGACTTTATGAATATGGTGGATACGCATGTTTTTAAGGATTTGCCGCTTTTGACGTTGGCGCATTGGTTGGCGCGGAGCCGTCAGCGTCTGCGCGCCTAGCTATCCCGGCTTGTGATCAAGACGGGGCACCTGTAAATCTGCTGCAATACCATATGACAAGAGGACGCCATGCGCATTGCACGAGACCTTGCCGACGCGGTCGGTAAAACACCTTTGTTCCGTCTGCGTCGCGTCAGCGAAGAGACAGGTTGTGAGATTCTCGGCAAGGCCGAATTCATGAATCCAGGCCAATCTGTCAAGGACCGTGCCGCGCTGTTTATCATCCGCGACGCGATCGCGCGCGGTGATCTGAAGCCAGGTGGAACGATCGTCGAAGGCACAGCCGGCAACACTGGAATTGGGTTGGCGCTGGTTGGTGCTTCGATGGGCTTCAAGACGGTGATCGTTATTCCTGAGACCCAATCAGAAGAGAAAAAGGACATGCTCCGCCTCGCCGGGGCTCAGCTTGTGCAGGTGCCTGCTGCGCCCTATCGCAATCCCAACAACTTTGTGCATTATTCCCGCCGTCTGGCCGAAGAACTGGCGCAAATTGAGCCAAATGGTGCGATCTGGGCGAACCAGTTCGACAACGTGGCCAACCGTCAGGCTCATGTGGAAACCACCGGCCCCGAGATCTGGGAACAGACCGGCGGTAATGTTGATGGCTTCGTCAGTGCGGTAGGTTCGGGCGGGACCCTCGCAGGTGTCGCTGAGGTTTTGCAGCCCAAAGGTGTCAAGATCGGATTGGCTGATCCGATGGGCGCGGGCCTCTATTCGTATTACACCACGGGTGAGATCGCGATGGAGGGTGGCTCTATCGCCGAAGGCATCGGTCAGGTGCGGATTACGAAGAACCTCGAAGGGTTCACGCCAGATCATTCCTGGCAGATCACCGATAATGAGGCGCTGCCCTATATCTTCGATCTGCTGCGCGAAGAGGGGCTTGTGATGGGTGGATCGACCGCGATAAATATCGCTGGTGCGGTTCGACTGGCGAAAGAACTGGGGCCGGGGCACACTATCGTCACCATCCTGTGTGACTACGGTACCCGCTATCAGTCCAAGCTGTTCAATCCCGAATTCCTGCGCGAAAAGGAATTGCCGGTTCCGGATTGGATGACTGAAGCACCGCGCAGCATCCCCGGCGTGTTTGAGGACGTGTGATGCTGCGACAGGTCCGCCTGTTTCTGGTTCTGACTGTCCTCTGCCTGGTTGGGTTGGGTGGGATCGCATCAGCCCAGCTTACTGACCGACAGAGTGAGTATTATCAGAGCTGGGTCACCACCGCGGACCGGGCAGAATCCGTGATCCGTGTCAATCGTGCATCGAACGCCGCATTAGAGAACTTGCGTTCTGAAATAAACAGATACCGCGAAGATTTTAACAAGGCACGCGGCGCAAATACCGACCGCCTTCAGACGCTGGAAAGCCAGCTTAAGGCCTTGGGGGCAAAGCCTGCGGAAGGCGAGTCCGAGCCCGAGGACATAGCGAAACTGCGCGCCCATCTTGAGAACCAGCTAAACAGCCTGCGCGTTCCGCGTATCATCTCGGAAGAAGCGTTCAGTCGGGCCAATGGTTTGATAAGTGAAATCGACCGGATCATCCGGGATCGGCAGAAAAAAGAGATGCTCAGCCGCGGCCCGTCGCCTCTCAATCCCATTTATTGGGGGCCCGCTTGGACAGATGTCAAAGAAGCGACGCGAAGTCTGATCAATGAAACGATAAAGAACTTGCAAACCGATGTGGTTCACGAACGCATCCGCGAGCGGGGGCTGGGCATATTCGTTCTGATGATCATCTCGGCGGTGTTGTTGCTGTACGGGCGCAGATGGTCGGAAATGGGGGGGGCTTATCTGCGTTCGTTTGGGGGGCAGGGGAGTGGCGTCTGGACCTTTGTCATTTCGCTACTGCGAATTCTCCTTCCTTGGCTGGGCGTATTGGCGCTGGTCTCAGCGGTGGTGCTGACCGGAGTTCTGGGTCTGCGAGGCACATTGTTGGTTCAGCACATTCCTTATTGGGCTGCGATCATATTCTACTTTGATTGGATCGGTCGGCAGGTTTACCTGATGGGCGCTGCCCAGAATTTCAAGAGATTGTCTGCAGGTAAAATCAGAGAACTGCGGGTTTATATCGATCTGTTGGCACTCATGCTCATCCTGCATGAACTGGCGCTTTTGTTTGAACAGATCGAGAATATCTCGGATGCGACGCGCGCCGTCGTTGGTTTTCCGATCATTCTGGCGACAGCTTTGCTTTTGCTTCGCGTGCGTCAGATTCGGCAAATAGAACCGCAGCAGGCACAGGCCGATCAGGACACCACACGCCGCGCTGCGGGCTTTAGTCAATTGGTTGAGTTCCTTCGGCGTGCCTTGTTCTTGCTTGGGATCGCGACACCAGTCCTGGCTGCTTTTGGCTATATCAACGCGGCCGAAGCGATTGTGTTCCCGGCCGTAAAAACTCTGGTCCTGATCGCCGCCCTTGTGATCGTGCAACGCTTTATCAGTACGGTCTATGGCTGGCTCTCGGGGCAGGGTGACGCGGCTCGGGATTCACTGTTCTCTGTATTGGTGGGCTTTGCTCTTGCGATTCTGACGTTGCCCATTCTGGCGCTTTATTGGGGCGCACGCGAAACCGACTTGCTTGAGGCGTGGTCGCGATTGCTGCTGGGTTTCGACATCGGCGGAGTCACGATCTCACCCAGCAATTTCCTGACCTTCGTCGCTATCTTCGCGATCGGATATGCGCTGACCCGTCTTCTGCAAAGCGGGCTGCGCAATTCGCTGTTGCCTAAAACAAACATCGACCCGGGCGGGCAGAACGCCATTGTGTCGGGAACTGGTTATGTCGGAGTTTTTCTGGCAGCGCTGGTTGCCATCATGGTTGCCGGGTTTGACCTATCGTCGCTGGCTATCGTTGCGGGCGCCTTGTCGGTCGGTATCGGTTTTGGTTTGCAGACCATCGTATCGAACTTTGTTTCAGGAATCATCCTGTTGGTCGAGCGTCCGATTTCCAAAGGCGACTGGATCGATGTAAACGGGATGATGGGGTATGTCCGGGATATCTCTGTCCGGTCGACGCGGATCGAGACCTTTGACCGGACAGATGTGATCGTCCCGAACTCGGATCTGATCAGCGGGGTTGTGACGAACTACACCCGGGGCAACACGATTGGTCGGGTAATCGTGTCGGTGGGCGTGGCTTATGGTACGGACACCCGCAAAGTCGAAACCATTTTGGGTGAAATCGCAAACGGGCATCCAATGGTTCTGGCCAACCCTGCACCCAGTGTCGTGTTCCAGGGTTTCGGTGCGGATTCGCTGGACTTCGAAATTCGCGCGATCCTGCGTGATGTGAACTGGGTATTGTCGGTCAAATCCGACATGAATCACGAGATCAACCGTCGTTTCGTCGATGAAGGCATTGAAATACCCTTTGCTCAGCGTGACGTCTGGCTACGCAATGCCGAAGTTCTGCGCGGGGAAAATAGCCCCGCATCTGCGTCGGATTCCCCGACAACCGAAACCACGTCTGAACCGCGTTCAGGCCCGGTTGACCTGACCGAGGCCGATATGGATTCCGGCGATGGAGATGAGTTGTAATTCTGCTGTAATCGGGCCTTGCAAATCCGGTTTCGATGGTCCAAATATCGCCGGCACGGAGAGGTGGCCGAGTGGTCGAAGGCGCACGCCTGGAAAGTGTGTAGGCGGGAAACCGTCTCCAGGGTTCGAATCCCTGTCTCTCCGCCATATTCCCCTAGTTCGAGAGCTGGCTAAGCACCAGACCGGTGTCCAATCTCTGCACTCGTATTGCGTGCTTCATCCGTATCGACGTAAATAAAGCTAACAATATTGCCGATATGCTATAAACTTGCAGTGTTATTGACATTGGTAATTCGGTTTTTGTTGTGAGTCAGACGATCTATGAGAAATACGGTGGGTTCAAAACAATAAGCCGCATCGTGATGACGTTCTATGAAATGGCGTTGGACTCCGATGAGATCGGGGACTTTTTCGACGACATTGATATGCCGCGTTTGATTGATCATCAGACCAAGTTTGTCTCGTCATTGATCGGTGGTCCGGCCTCGTTCAGTGATGATCGGATCGAGGCAGTTCATAGACATCTGAAAATCTCGCATTCTGATTTCGACGAGATGGCCTCGCTGTTTGGTGAGGCTTTGGCGATGCACGGTATGTCCGAGTCTGACGTCAATGTGGCTTTGGCCGCTATTGAAGGTAAACGCGCGATAATCGTGGCCCGGAACGCCGCATGAGCATTCTGGCCATCAACGAGAATCTGCTACGTGCGATCGGCGTTGGCGTGGCCGTGCTGCGCGCGTCTGATCTGACCTTTGTGTTTCATAACGGTCCATTTGCCGAATGGTTCGGGGAGCCAGAGGAAGGCCAGACCCTATTGGACCTTTTGCCCGATTTGGATCCGAAAGAGATTGAGGATGTAAAGCAATCTGGCCTGCGCTATTCAGTGGAACTGCAGATCAAGCCCAAGCGCCGGACGTTGATTTTTGCCACTACGGTTTGTCTTGCCAACGGGCTTAAAGAGCAGGTTCTGGTGATTGAGTGCCAGAATATCACACGTATCCGCGAACTTGAGAGCATGATCGACAGTTACTCAACCATGGTTGAGCGGAATACGCGTGAACTGGAACGCGAAAAAGAGCGTGTCGAGCGGTTGCTGCTCAACCTGATGCCCAGATCGGTCTACGAAGAATTCAAGACATTCGGCGTGGTTACGCCGCAGTTGTTTGATCAGGTGTCCGTGGTGATGCTGGATTTTGTGGGGTTCACCGACTTTGCGGCCAAAACTGATCCGACGGTGACGTTGAGTGAGTTGAACGATATTTTCACCGCTTTTGACCGCATCGTTGAACAGTTCGGTTGTGAAAGGATCAAGACCATCGGCGATGCCTATTTGGCGGTGTCAGGGATGCCGGATGAGACGCCCGATCATGCCCCGGCAGTCGCTCATTGTGCGGTCAGGTTCCTTCGGTACCTCGAGCGGCGCAACGAAAGCCACCCGCATAAGTGGCAGGCGCGGGTCGGCCTAGGAATGGGGCCAGCGGTTGGTTCGGTCGTTGGAATTCAGAAATATGTCTATGACGTCTTTGGCCCTGCGGTGAATATTGCGTCTCGATTACAGGTCTTTGCGAACCCGATGCGTATCGTCGCGCCGGAAAAGATGAAGTATGCGCTGATTGACGAGTTTCAGATCACGGACATTGGGCCAGTCGATATCAAGGGCATGGGGCATATGGACCTGATCAACGTGACATCCCGTCTGAACGTTCCTACGACCAGCCGGGTGTTCTGACGCGTCAGTCGTCCTGCGCAACCAGACCCAAACCGCGTAGATAGATGCCGATACCGCTCTCCAGCAGGTCTTCGGGCGGGAAGGGTGAGCTGGCACCAGTATTGCGCGCATAAAGTTCGACAACCCCATGGCTCATCGCCCAGATATGGGCGCTGAACATTGATGCAGGGGGGCGTTTCTCGGGTGGAATATGCTGCGAAAGATCACCGGCGGCTTTCTCAAGTACGTTTTTGGCACGGTTGGCGGCCAGCGCCAGTTCGGGCGTACGATTGATTGAAATTCCGCTTTCGAACATTGCGATATAATGCCCGGGGTGTTTGCGCGCAAATGCAAGATAGGCGCGACCAGTCGCCTCAAAGGCTGCAAGCGCCGACGGCTGACCATTGTCATAGGCGAATTGCATCAGGTCGGCGAACATCTCAAAACCCTGACGCGCCGCTTCAGCGATCAGGTCTTCGCGCCCTTCGAAATGGCGATAGACAGCAGCTGGAGTGACCCCGGCCGTTTTCGCCGCTTCGGACAAGGTAAAACCTGTCGGTCCCTTCTGTTCAATCAGGGACAGGGCTGCCTCGATCAGGGCCTGCTTTAGGTTTCCGTGGTGATATCCGCGTTTTTTCATCCCGGCCTCAGGCGCGTTTAGATGTATATATGTAGGGGTCGCAGCCCAATCCAGCGTGCGTCAGAAATTCTGATGCTATTGGCTCATGCATCCCACATATCCGGCCCACCGCTGATCTTTTTGTCTGGCTTTCCGACCACATCAACGTTCTTTCCATCATAATCCAACTGGCTCAGGACGGTGCGAATGGCCGTCAGGCGGGCGCGTTTCTTGTCGTCCGAGCGGATGATCGTCCATGGGCAGCTTTCCGAGTGGCTGCGTGTCAGGGTCTCGGTGATCGATTGGCTGTATTCGTCCCATTTGTGCAAACCTGCGATGTCGATCGGGCTAAGTTTCCACTGTTTCAGCGGGTCGGTTTCGCGGGCAAGAAAGCGGTTCAACTGCTCGGCGCGCCCGACATTCAGCCAGAACTTGAACATGTGAATTCCGTCATTCCTGAACCCGGTCTCCAATGGGAGAACTTGCCTGAAAAACCTCTCGCGCTCCTTAGTTGTGCAAAAGCCAAAGACGTTTTCCACGACACCCCGATTGTACCAGCTGCGGTCGAAAAACACGATTTCCCCGGCCGAGGGCAGATGAGAGATATAGCGTTGAAAATACCATTGGCTGCGCTCGGCGTCCGAGGGTTTGCTAAGCGCCACATTGCGCGCGCCCCGCGGATTCAGATGCTCGCGAAACCGCTTGATCGTTCCACCTTTGCCAGCTGCATCGCGGCCCTCGAATAGGATGGCGATACGTTGATCGTTTTTTTTGACCCATGACTGCATCTTGACCAATTCGATCTGCAAACCTTCCATCTGCTGATCGTAATCCTTGCCCTTCAACCTTTTTTGGTACGGGTAGGTCGGGTTCAGAATTTCGTCCTTTTTGGCCTTGTCGATGGCTGCACGAACGGTCTGGGGCGCGTCGTTGCGATAATAGCTCTCGATTGCGCCCTGTTCTGAGTCGGTCATGTGCGGCCTCGCCATAAAATCCATAACTTACTATGGATTACGGATGGGTTTAACGCAAACCTGCACGCGCGGCAGCGCGGTCTATGGCGGCTGCAACTTCTGAGGCCGCAACAACCTGTGGCATGTGTCCGATACCGTCCAGTTCGATCAGCTCGGCGCCGGGAATCTGTTCGATTAGGCGTTCAGAATGCCAACCAAGCCCAACTGTGGTATCAGCTGTTCCGTGAATGATTTCGGTTGGCACTGTAATCTCGTCATAGCGGGGTTGTAGCTCGATTACTTCATCCAGCAGATTGGCGCGCTGTTTGGCATTTGCGTGCATCGAGGCGCGGCGCATGGTGAGGCCTGGCCCGAAATGTTCAGCATATCCTTCGGGAGCTTTCTGCGGAGCAAAAACTTGATCCAGCGCCTTCGTGACAAACCAATCGGGAACAAATGCGCTGATCAGGGGTAGGGCCAGGGCGTTACCTGCCGTGGTCGCTCCGATGGTGTTGAACGCATCCAGAGGAGTCTCCCACGGGATGGCTGCCGGTGCGATCAGGACCAGGGCCGAGATGTTTTCAGGCCGCGTTACCGCCCACGCCAATGAAACCGACCCGCCATAGCTTTGCCCGGCTACGATGGGTTTGTCGGCACCCAGTTGGGACGCTGCCCGTTGCAGGATTTCTGATTGTTCAACAATGGTTTCGCCATTGGGGTTAAAGCTTTCCGAATAGCCTAGGCCAGGGCGATCGAATACTATGACACGATAGTTTTTCGCCAAGATTGGTGCCAAAGCAAATGTCATATCGCGGGTATTACCGCTTGATCCATGGATCAGCACCACATCCGGACCTTCCCCCATGACAACGGCGTGCACCGCGATCCCGTTGACATCCACGATCTGTCCTTCGGGTGGGAATGAGGCCTCGGCATTGCTTTCACGTTGCGCGCTGCGCCACGTGGTGACAATGGCGAGGCCCACAAGGACTATGCCGATTGATATCAGGATCTTACTGGCCAATGTGGCTCATATCGAATGGGGTTGTTTGATACATGGCATTGATCCAGTTGCCGTAGAGCAGATGCGCGTGACTGCGCCAGCGGTTCTGCGGATGTTGGCTGGGATCATCGTCCGGGTAGTAGTTCATTGGAACATTAATCGGCGTATTGTTAGCAACGTCCCGGTCATACTCCTGTTTGAGCGTATCGCTATCATACTCGAAATGGTTGAAGATATAGAGCGCCCGATGCGCCGGATCTTCGATCAGGCAGGGGCCGACATCATCGCTACCAAGTAGGGTGATCAGATCAGGTGCCGCGTCGATCTCGTATTGCCGCATCTCGGTCCAGCGGCTGACCGGAATCACGCAATCGTCAGAAAACCCGCGCAAGAACGGTGACGCAGGCGCTAAATTACGGTGCCGGAAACACCCGAAAGCCTTTGCATCCAGCATGTGTTTTTTGACGTCGTGGAAATGATTAATCATCGCCATGCCCCCCCAGCAGACGCCGAAGGTGGAGTGCACATTGGTCTGTGTCCACTCGAACACTTCTCGGATTTCGTCCCAATAGGTGACATCGGCGAAATCCAGATGTTCGATCGGCGCACCCGTGATGATCAGACCGTCGAACTTCTGGTCCTTTATCTCCTGAAATGGGTGGTAGAACTCGGCCATATGCTCAGCGGCCGTGTTTTTGGTCTGATGCTCGGTCATGCGGATCAGCGACAGTTCGATCTGCAAGGGCGTTGCACCAATCAGACGTGCGAACTGGTTCTCGGTCTGAATTTTCTTGGGCATCAGATTCAACAGGCCGATCCTCAGAGGGCGGATGTCCTGCCGCGCGGCATGATCTTCAGCCATGACCATGACGCCCTCATTGGTCAGGACGTCAAAGGCGGGCAGGTCGGATGGAATTTTGATCGGCATTTGGTCACGCTGTTGAAACTGCGAAAGAAGTCTGGAACTTAGGCGGGGTTGGGGCGGGTCTCAAGGGTGTGTTCGATCAACTCATCGAAATCACTACTGTCGCGCACCTTGGAAATGTCATCCGCCGCGATGGTGACCCCCCAGTTTCGGGCCATTGATTCATATCGCGGCTGACGGTGCGCCAGGGCCTGCGCATAGGTCCAGCGGATGAAGGCATCCGGATCGACCTCGGTACCGGTACATTCATTGAGGGCAAGATACTCATTCCAGACCCGTTGCAGAAAATTAGCCTGATACGACATAGGCTTGGGCGCCTTGTCGAAACGCTGGATCAGCTCTTCGGTATGCGCCTCGTCACCCTTGATCCAGACCATCAGTGTCTGATCCGAAAGCTCGGTCAGAATCTGGTCATTGGAATCATCGGGCTCAACCCATTCGCAGATCGACCCGCCCGTATCACAGATAAAATGCGGATAGTCGTAAAGACGTTCGGCCCGGTCGATGAAATACTTGGTATCCAGCAGAGCGTGAACTTCGGCCATCCGGAATTGTTCTTGCCGCAGTTGATACTCTGAGAATTCGAGGCCACCCAATTCAGGACTACCCGGCTTGCCCAGATAAGCCGAAACAGGTGTTAGATTCTGAAACGAGATATTCGACCCGATATAGATCGAATCCGATAGCAAAAGTTCGCGCAGAAATGGCACCTTCATCGCCTCGGCCTTGGCGTTGTCGGTAATGTATTCGCCCATGTAGCGGGTCCCGATCCGGTAATCGATCGAGTAGTGAAACCAGCCTCCGGCATCGCGCAGAGTGTTCGAGACATAGGACTTCCCCAGCCCGGACATACCGAAGAACAGTACTTTCTTTCGCGCTGCCTCGCGCCAGTCCGTCGCCGAGTTGTAGATCATTATCCGCCGTCCCTTGTTTTGCCCTAGCTAAATCGGGCCGCTGGCGACGTCAATCGCGTCGGCGGGATCGGCTGAGGATCAGGAGGCCGACTGCAAGCACCGCAAACCCAACAAAGGCCCGAGCAGGCAAGGCTTCATTGCGAACGATGGCGCCCATCAGGATTGCGATTGGCGGGATGATCAGCGTTACCAGGAGCACATTGCCGCTGCCAGCCTGTTGAAGCACGCGATAGTAGAGCAGATAGGCTCCGGCGGTTGCAAGCAGGGCGTAATAGGCGATTGCCAGCCAGGTCTCTAGGGGCAGAGCTAAGGTTGGTATCCCGTCGGTCACTAACATGATCGGGGTCATCAGTATTGCCGATCCGGTCAACATTCCCGCAGCTGCGACCTTTGGGGACAGGTCGCCCATGTAAATCCGAGCCCAGATCGCTGCAAACGCGTACGAAAGTGTCCCGGCCAGGATCGCGATCTGACCCAGATTGTCCGGATTCAGATTTCCAAACTGTCTGAGGCCGATAGTGATTGAGACGCCCAGAAACCCTAACCCCACGCCGAGTATACGTGTTTTGGTCAACCGTTCGTCGCGAAAAAACAAGGCGGCTAAAAGAACGCCGAAAATTGCGGTGGCGGCGTTGAGGATCGATGTCAGCCCGGTCTCGACATAAAGTTGCCCCCAGGCCATCAGCGAGAAGGGAAGGACATTGTTCAGTAGCCCCATAATCAGAAAGATGGCCCAGATGCGGGGACTGCGGGGTATTGGTAAACGTTGAAAGGCAATCACAATCCACAGAACAAGTGCAGCCCAGAAAACCCTGTGAAATACAGATGTTATGACAGGAATCGTATCCAGAGCTATCCGGATGGCGAGGAAAGACATGCCCCAGATCACGCCAAGTAATATCAATTCGTACCAGGTGCGCGGGGTAAGGGTTTTTTGAGAAGTCATGGTATGTTTTTACATGTCACCCAAGGCAGATCGACCCGGAACATGCGAAAAAGCCCCGCCGAATTGGCGGGGCTTTGCAATCTCTGAGGGGTTTGGATTAATCCAAAGCGTAGGTAATCTGAATACCAACGCTCCATGCGCTGTTGCCGGTGAAGTTGGCGCGGTTGTCCGGGCCAGTTCCGTTCGCAGTTGCGTCGCCAATATCCGTATAGCGGACACCGCCGGAAATTTTCGCCTTTTCAAGCGAATATGTGCCGCCAACACCGATGCTCCAAAAGCCGTCCGTCGGACCGAGGTTCGAAACGGAATTGCCCTGAGAACTTTCATATCCCAGTGTAACAGCGCCAGAGAACTCGTCAGAGAACTGATAGCCGAGACCAAGAGCGTATGTCCAAGTTGCCTCTTCATAGTCGACGAGGTTGATGCCGGTCAGGCCAGTATATACAGGCGGCGCATATACGGTCTGAGGCCAGTCAACCCAGCGTACCGAACCAAACAGCAACGTTTTTGGCGCGACGCCGGTCTGAAAGTCCAGGTTGACCGACTGCGGCGTTATTACTTCGGTGGAGGAATCTGCGCTGCTTCGACCTACAACTGGAATTCCAGGTGGAACAATTCCCGTGATGGCGTCGTTCGCTTCTGTCTGCGACAGATCGTGTTTGATTTTCGAGTTATACGTAAGTGCAACCCGAGCGGCGATATCAGGACGCTCCCACGCGACGCCGACCACATAGCCAAAGTCGATCTCGGCGTCTGTTTCAACCCGATATCCACCCGACGCAAACGGCGTCGTACCTGCGCCCGCGATAGGAACCGAAACGCTTGCTTTCAACCGCTGCGCACGAACACCGCCGATTACGCTAAAGCCGCCATCCAGTTTGTAGCGAAGCAACGCAGTAATGGCGTCTGTATCGGCTTTGGCACGAAGAACGTCAGTTGTCGCGCCTGGCAGGCCCGCGAGTGCCAACACGTTTTGAGATAGCGGATAGTCGGACGAGTAATCGATATCCGCGCCGAAGGGTTGGTCATAGACCAGTGCAAAATCAAGTTTCTCTGTCAGAGAGGTCTTGTAAGCCAGGTGTGGTGTAAAAAAGCTGTTTGTGACATTGCCTGAGTCAATCGTCTCACCAAAAGTCGGGCTTGTTGGAATTTGATCTTCCATTGACCCGCTGACGTCCGGCTTGGTGTACCCCAGCCGGAACTGCACGACGGAGCCTTCTTCGAACAGAATGTTGACACCTTGACCACTTCGGTCGAGACCACCTGCTTGCACTGTGGTTGCCCCGATGCACAACGCACATGCGTGAAACAACGTTTGTTTCATTTATTCCTCCCTTCACTGTCCAATTGCCTGTAATACACATCCTCATCATGCGCATCCGGCCTTGTTACCGGTTTTTACTGTCTTAAACTTTAAAATATGGTCAACTGGTGACGGAGCGTTACTCTGTGCGCGCACTCTGCGCGGGTGTTGCGGAATTGTTACGATTTTCGGACCAGACGTTCAGGAAAATTCCGGCAAAAATCACCGCAGCACCCAGCATGGTCCAGTGATCCAACGGTTCACGGTAAAGGATCATCCCGACGATTGCGATGGTCGGAAGACGTGCAAAATCAAAGGGCACAACTACTGTGGCCGGGGCAATGGCCAGCGCGTTGGTGATGCAATAATGTGCCAGAAGGCCTGCTAATCCAACAAGCAATAGGAATGGGGCGGTTTGCAACGTTGGAAAGGCGATCTGCCCGTCCGCGCCCGAAGCGATCAATCCCAACCCTGCCTGCATTAGTGTCAGCCAAAACATAATGCAGCCGATACTGGCGATACGTGTCAGAGACTTTGTTGAAATCGTTGTTAATGCGAAGAAAATCGCGGATGCCGCCGCTGCAAGAACACCGGGGCTAAGCGAGGCGGCGCCAGGTCGTGCTACAATGAGAACGCCGGCAAACCCGATGAGAGCCGAAGTCAGGCGCAATGCGGTCAACCGCTCATGCAATAGCAGAGGGGACAGCAGGATCACCCAGATGGGCTGCGTGAATTCAAGTGCGAATACCTGGGCCAGTGGGATAACCGTCACCGCATAGAACCAAAGATTCTGCCCGATGAAGTGCGTTACGTTTCGGATGCCGTGCAGGCCTAGTCGCCTGGTGGTGACCTGATGCCAGTTTCGCGAAGTCGTGAGGATCAGGGAAACGATGCAAATGCCGACAAGACTGCGATAGAACATGATTTCGAACGTATCATGTGTCGCGCTCAGTTCGCGTCCGGCGATAGCCATCGCAGAGAATGAAGCAATCGCCCCGGTCATCCAAAGTGCAGCCTTGCCGATCTGCATTTTATCGCTGTCCATGAGATCTCTTACATATTCCGAGATGCAACGGGCTTAATTGATTGTGTTTATCCCGATGAAGCAAGGCTAAACGTGAGCCGATCCGGCAGTGATTGCCAAGATGCGTACTGCGGGCAATGCCTGATTATCGGTATTACCATATCGACAATATGGGTCGTCAGTTGTGTGGCATGCAAGCTCAGTAACTTAACTGCTGGCTGAAACCTTGCTTAGCATACCTGCGTTCAGGACATATCGATCGCTGGTATGAGGGCAGGTGACCTCGCAATTCCCTGTGAGGGGTATATCCAACTGTTCACCATATTCGCTCATCCAACCAATCTGTTTTGCAGCGACACCCACCATCAATGCATAAGGTTTTACGTCAGCATTCACGACGGCACCTGCGCCGATAAACGCATATTCCCCGATTGTGACGCCGCAAACGATGGTGGAATTGGCGCCCAAGGTGGCCCCTCTCTTGACCAGAGTACTGCGATATTCGGCTTTTCGCTCTATCAATGAGCGAGGGTTGTAAACATTGGTGAAAACCATGCTGGGTCCACAGAATACGCCGTCTTCCAAGGTAATGTTGTCATAGATGGAAACATTGTTCTGCACTTTGCAGTTGTCGCCGATGATGACCTTGTTCCCAACGAAAGCATTTTGCCCCAGTGAGACATTCGAGCCCAATCTGGCACCGCCGCAGATATGGACCCAATGCCATATTCTGCAGCCATCTCCTATTTGCGCGCCTTCATCGATTATTGCTGTTTCGTGTACCGAATATTTGCTCATCGATTTGTCCTTCACTGTTCAACACAAGACCTGCAGCGCCTAAAGTGGTAACAGTCACTCCCACTCGATCGTTCCGGGGGGTTTCGAGGTGATGTCATAGGTGCATCGGTTGATGCCTTTGACCTCGTTGATAATGCGCGTTGCGGTTTCGCCAAGGAATTCGTGGCTGAACGGATAGTAATCCGCAGTCATGCCATCGACGGATGTTACTGCACGCAGAGCACAGGCAAAATCATATGTCCGGCCATCACCCATCACGCCGACCGTGCGGACGGGAAGGATCGCCACGAAAGCCTGCCAGATATCGTCATAAAGACCATGTTTGCGAATCTGATCGATATAGATCGCATCGGCTTCGCGCAGGATTTCCAGCTTCTCGCGGGTGATTTCGCCTGGACAACGGATGGCCAAACCGGGGCCGGGAAAGGGGTGGCGGCCAATGAAACTGGTTGGCAATCCCAGTTCGCGGCCCAATGCACGAACCTCGTCCTTGAACAGTTCGCGCAGAGGTTCAACCAGCTTTAAACCCATTTTTTCCGGCAGTCCGCCGACATTGTGGTGCGATTTGATCGTAACGGATGGCCCGCCCGAGAACGAAACGGATTCGATCACATCTGGATAGAGCGTACCCTGCGCCAGAAACTCTGCGCCATCGATGGTGTCAGCGTGTTTCTGAAACACGTCGATGAACAGCTTGCCGATGATCTTGCGCTTGGTTTCAGGGTCGCTTTGCCCGTCCAGCTCACCCAGGAACAGCTCACTCTCATCCGCATGGATCAGTCGAATATTGTAGTTGTCACGGAACATTTCGACGACCTCGGTCGCCTCGTTCTTGCGCAGCAATCCATGGTCGACGAATACACAGGTCAGTTGATCGCCGATCGCTTCGTGGATCAGGATCGCTGCGACGGAGCTGTCGACACCACCTGAGAGGCCGCATATGACTTTCTTGTCCCCGACCTGCTCGCGGATTTTCGTGATCATCTGCTCACGATAGGCCCCCATGGTCCAATCACCAGAAAAACCGGCCAGCTTGACGAAGTTCTCGTAGAGTTTCGCGCCTTTGGGAGTGTGGTGTACTTCGGGATGAAATTGCACCGCGTAAAAGTGGCGCGACGGGTCGGCTGTGATCGCGAACGGAGCGTTGGGTGAGGTGCCGAAGACTTTAAAACCCGGGGCTATTTCGCTGACGTGATCGCCATGGCTCATCCAGACCTGGTCGTCGCCGTCGGTGAACCAGCCGGCCAAAATGTCGAGCTTGGCCTTAGGTGTCACGAACGCGCGCCCGAACTCGGCTGTGCCGTGGCCGCTTTCGACCTTGCCACCAAGTTGATGCATCATCACCTGCTGGCCATAACAAATGCCCAGAATCGGGACGCCATAGTCAAAGATCTCTTGCGGCGCGCGAGGGGAGCCTTCGCGGGTAACGCTGTCTGGCCCACCCGAGAGGATCACCGCGCGCGGTGCCATTTCGCGCACGAATTCCATCGTGACATTCTGGTAGGGGTGAATTTCGCAATAGACGTTCAGTTCACGCAGGCGGCGGGCGATAAGCTGCGTCACCTGGCTGCCGAAGTCGATGATTAAAAGGCGGTCATGGGTGTCTTGGGTCATGACTGGCTATTAGGTCGCAAGTCTTGCTTGTGCAAGCGTAATGACGTCATTTGCCCCCTCAGCGATGGTTTACGCCTTGGGAGGTGCCCAATGACAGAATTCAACCTGAGAGCAGCCGTGGCCGAAGATGTTGGCGCAATACGGGGCTGTCTTGCCGAATCCTATGCCGGGGTGAGGCGTGAAATTGAGGACTTGCCTGACGTAACCAGTGGTATTCTCGACGATATCAAAGAGCGTCAAGTTCTCATCGCTGAGGATTCCATGTGCCTTCTGGGTGTCATCATATATGGGGAAGAGTCAGACGCGATGATGATCTTCAACCTGGGCGTTTCACCCAAAGCGCAGGGTCGTGGAATTGCCCGCCGTTTACTGGCTGCTGCAGAAAAGTCCGCAAAAACGGGCGAAATTCAGACCCTGCGATTGCGTACCCATCGGCTGATGTCAGACACCCGTGCGATGTACCGCCATTTGGGATGGCAGGAGTTAGAAATCAGCGGCAATACAGTTCTGATGCAAAAGCGGGTGACGTAGCGCGAGAGCCTGCCGAACGAGCTGCAATCTGGGGTTCATGTCGCTTTTACCCCTATAGCGCCGTAAACTATCTCTGGCATTGTTGGTCATTGATGTAACACACTTATCGAACAAACCAATCAACGGGATTTTCTCATGGCAGAGGCAAACACCCGACGCAGAGCACGAGGTGGCGGTGGCGCCGCCCGCCGGGCCGAGCGCACGGCGGTCAGGATCGAAACCGCGAAATACATTGAACGCAACATTCCGAATTTCGAAGTTCTCAACGAAGAAGCGTTGGAGATTATCGAATCCAATGCGGAAACCGTGCTGGCTGAGATAGGTGTCAATTTTGTTGACAACCCTGCAGCGCTGGAACGCTGGCGCGAGGCCGGTGCTGACGTCGATGGCGAACGTGTGCGTCTGCCGCGTGGCCTAGCGCGCGAGCTGATCAAGACCGCCCCCAGCGAGTTCACCCAGCACGCCCGCGACCCCGAGAAATCGGTGGTGATTGGTGGCCGCAATCTGGTTCTGGCGCCAGTCTATGGCCCTCCGTTCGTGCGCGATGCACAGGGTGGCCGTCGCTATGCGACCATGGACGATTTCAACAAGTTCGTGAAACTGGCCTATATGTCGAAGTGGTTGCACCATTCGGGCGGCACCGTTTGCGAACCAACTGATGTTCCGGTGAACAAGCGTCACCTGGATATGCTGATGGCGCATATGACTCTGTCGGACAAACCGTTCATGGGTTCGGTCACTGATCCTAGCCGGGCGCAGGACTCGGTTGAGATGTGCGAGATTCTGTTCGGTAAAGAGTTCGTACAAAACAACACCGTCATGACGTCGCTGACCAACATCAACTCGCCGATGACTTTCGATGACGTGATGATGGGCTCGCTGGAAGTTTACGCAAAAAACAATCAGGCTTGCATCATTTCGCCGTTCATCGTTGGCGGTGCAATGGCGCCGGTTTCGGTCGCGGGTACGTTGACGCAGGTTCTGGCCGAAGTGCTTGCCGGTGTGGCCTACAGCCAGATTGTTCGTCCCGGAGCGCCAGCGATCTTTGGTGCGATGGTGACGTCGATCGATATGAACTCGGGCGCTCCAACCTTTGGTACTCCTGAGGCGTCACATATCACCTATGGTGCTGGACAGTTGGCGCGTCGCTTGGGGCTGCCGTACCGTTCAGCGGGATCGTTCTGTGGTTCCAAAGTGCCGGATGCACAGGCCGCGTACGAAACCGCGAACTCGCTGAATATGGGGCTGCTGTCAGGGGTGAATTTCATGCTTCATTCCTGTGGCTGGCTCGAAGGCGGCCTGGTGGCGGATTTCGAAAAATTTGTTATGGATGCCGATCAGTTAGGTGTTTTGCACGGTCTGGCCAAAGGTGTGGCCTACGATGAGAACGCACAGGCAATGGACGCAATCCGCGAGGTTGGACCCGGCGGCCACTATCTGGGCTGTGCCCACACGCAGGCGAACTTTAAGGAAGCGTTCTGGAAGTCCGATCTGCTGGATTACAAGCCGTTCGAAACCTGGGAAGAAGAAGGCGCCCGCGATACACGGACGCTTGCCTCGGCGCGGGTCGAGCATTTGCTTGCCAACTACCAGCAGCCGCAGCTTGACCCAGACGTAAAGGCGGCGCTGGACGCATATGTCGCCGAAAAGAAAGCATCCATGCCGGATGCCTTCACCTGATCACTGATACTGCGCGGCGCGACTGGCCTGATACAGTTGCGCCTCGCCATTTAATGCAATCAGCAAATCCAGATGACGCACCAACGAATAGGCTGTGTCTTCTTCAATACGCTGTGCATTGATTTCGCGTTCCAGTTCCAGCAGACGGATCAGCGCAGCGCCTGATCCGGGTATTTTTCCATACCCCAGAAGTCGCTGCAGATGGCGATCACGATTATAGTCCTGCGCCCCGATCTTGGCGGCTCTGGCCAGCAATCGCGGGCGGCGGAGTGTGGTGATCATGGTCATCAGGTCCTGCACGGCGGCTTTCCTTCTCTTTCAAATCCAATGCCAGAAATGTGACACAACCCTAGCGGGTGTTGCCTTGTTACGGCTCACCCCGAACGATGGTTTCACCACTGTTTATCTTTTTGAATCAATTCTGCTCTGTGCCGTCTGTGATTAACGAACGAGTAACGAAAGCAACTCTAGTTAGATTTGGTTAACCAAGAATCCGACGGCTGAAATTGTCAGTTTGTTTCGACGACGAGGGCGAAGACATATGGAAAGCAGCGTGGCATTCACAGTTCCGGCATGGGTTCCCGAAGGGGCACAACGGTATCTGGACCACACAGAGTCGGGGCGGTCGATACGTGATATCGCACGGTCGGCGGGGTGCCATGCCTCGACCATCCTCCGGCAGATCCGCAGGGTCGAGATGCGTCGTGATGACCCGCTGGTCGATGCAGCGCTGCAATCACTGGCCCAGTCACATTTCTCGACAACCGATCGGCAGCCAGCGGCTTTCATGCTTGTGACATCAGATACTGCCCAGCCGGGAAATCAGGACGATGAGTTCGAGCGCGAGGCGTTGCGTATCCTGCGGCGTTTGTGTGAATCCGGCGCGGTTCTTGCTGTGGCCGAGGATATGGACAAGGCGGTCGTCGTCCGGGACAACGGCGAAGGTGGCACAACCAAAACCGCAGTCGTTGATTGCCGCATCGCGCAAGCTCTGGCGTTGAACGATTGGATATCTTGCGACAATCCCGGTCGAATTTCGCGGTACCGGATATCGACTTCGGGCAGATCGGCGCTGAGTCATCTGATCGCCGAGGCAGAAAACCGGGCGCGTACGCAGAATGAGTTCGGTATGGCAGAATCGCAGACCTCGTTTCAGCCTGCGAATGCTGGATTGGCGAAACAACCCAGGGTCAGATACAGCACCGTAGAAAGCCCGCTGGTCGCCTTGGCACGCCGCCGCGACCGGGATGGCAAACCATTTCTCGATGAAACTCTCGTAGGTGCCGGTGAGCGTTTGCGCGAGGATTTCGAATTGGCACAGATCGGGCCTCAGATCACGCAGAACTGGGATCGCTTCCTGACTGGTGGAGGACGCGGGGAATTTGTCTCGGACGCTCATATCGGGTGCGGAGCATCTGGCGCGCGGGATCGTGTAGCGCGCGCGTTGACCGATCTGGGACCCGGGTTAAGCGACGTCGCGTTGCGCTGTTGTTGCTATCTTGAGGGGCTTGAACTGGCGGAAAAGCGCATGGGGTGGTCTGCGCGCTCGGGCAAGATCGTACTTCGGATCGCGTTGCAAAGGCTGAAACGCCACTACGATGACCAGACCGAGCGGGATCGCATGATTGGTTGAATGACCAATACAGCTATATGCTGGCCTTGCGGATCTGGAGGCAGGTGATAATCAGAAATTATGAACTTCACTTTCCGACAACTGCAGTATTTCCGGGCCGTTGCCGAGCAGCGAAATTTCGGCCGTGCCGCGCAGGTATGTCATGTTTCGCAGCCAGCGCTTTCGGTGCAGATCAAGGCGCTGGAAGAATCGATGGGTGGGCCGCTGTTCGAACGGCAGGCCCGTGACATCTTGCTGACACCGCTTGGGCGGGATGTACTGGAGTATGCCCAACAGGTTTTGAATGTGGCAGAGCGGTTGGATCGGTTTGCACGCGACCATTCAGGCGGGCACCGATCCCTGTCGATCGGAATAATTCCAACAGTCGCACCCTATCTGCTGCCAGGGGTGCTGGCTGGGTTGCGTGCTGCAGATGTTTCGCTACGGGTTCAGATTCGCGAGGCTCGGACCGAGAGGTTGTTGGCCATGTTGCGCACGGGTGAGATCGATGCGGCGGTTCTGGCGCTACCATTGGGTGGGGGCGCTTTCCACGAAGAGCCATTGTTCGAAGATCGCTTTCTGCTTGCAGGCAGTCAGACACGGCTGAACCGATTGACCGTCAGCCCCGAGGCGCTGCGGCCATTGGACCTGAAAGCGGCACAATTGATATTATTGGAAGACGGGCACTGCCTGACCGATCAGGCGCTTGACGTCTGCGGACAGGATCGCACCAGTGGTCACATCAACATGGGGGCTTCTTCATTGGCCACGCTGTCGCGTTTGGTCGCAGAAGGCTTCGGACTTACCTTGATGCCCGAACTGGCGGCGCAGGCCGAGACGGATGCGGTGCCCGGCCTTCAATTGCTGCGCTTTGGCGCACCGCAGCCAGCACGGACGATTGGATTGGTTCGCCGCACTTCAACCGGAGGCGAGGCGTGGTTTGATCGGTTGGCCCAAGTCATCCGGCAAGTCGGAGAAGAGGTCGTGGCAAAAACCCGTTCCTGACGAAAAAGGCCCGCCGAATTGGCGGGCCTTGCAGCAATTTTGAAGAGTAAATTAAGCCAGCGCGGGTTCGCGGGCCTTGTCCAGATACTTGATCAGGTTTTCCGGCGACGATACACCATAGGGATCTTCGGGGCAGTTATCCATCAGGCCGGGCTCTTCGAACCATGCTTCGACCACTCCGTCGTCGACGATGGCTGCATAGCGCCACGAGCGCATTCCAAAGCCCAGATTGTCCTTGTCGACCAGCATACCCATTTTACGGGTGAACTCACCCGAGCCATCGGGAATGACTTTGACTTTTTCCAGACCCTGATCCGTGGCCCACTTGTTCATGACAAAGCTGTCATTGACAGACATGCAATAAATCGCGTCGATGCCTTTGGCCACGAAATCGGCATGGCCGTTCTCAAATCCGGGCAGCTGATAGGTCGAGCAGGTCGGAGTAAACGCACCGGGCAGCGAGAACAAAATGACGCGCTTGCCAGCAAAGTAGTCGGCAGTCGTCTTGTCTTCCCAGCGGAACGGATTGGGGCCTTCGATTGCCTCATCGCGGACACGGGTGTGGAAGGTTACTTCAGGCAGTTTCGCACCGGTTTTCATCATCAAATTCCTGTGATTCACATGTGTTTAGTGTCAGGATTAAAACGATTCTAAGTCTGCATCAAGAATAGATATGCTGCGGGCGCACAATAACCTTTTCAGTGTAATCACATTGAAAGTATTATGTAAAAATAAGTCATTATGAACTTTTCTGCGCGCGCACAGGTTCACTGCATAGCGGCTATGCGCCGCTGGCGTAACCAGTGAAGTCGGTTTATGTTAAACGCGAAGCAAATTGACCCAATGTCAGGAAAGCCAACCGTGCGTGATCTGAAAATACCCGAACAAAGACACCCCGAAAAGGCGCATCGACCTGACAATGCAGCGCCGCGCAAGCCCAAGTGGATTCGCGTAAAGGCGCCGGGTGGCGCGGGATATGCCGAGACTCACAAAATCATGCGTGACAACAATCTGGTCACTGTCTGCGAAGAGGCCGGATGCCCCAACGTAGGTGAGTGCTGGAGTCAGGGTCACGCGACCATGATGATCATGGGTGAAATCTGTACGCGCGGGTGCACCTTCTGTAACATCGCGACCGGTAAGCCTGACACGCTGGACGCATTCGAGCCGGGGCGTGTGGCCCACGCTGTGCACAAACTGGGCCTGAATCATGTGGTCATCACTTCAGTCGATCGAGATGATCTTTTGGATGGCGGGGCTGAACATTTTGCGCAGACCATCCGCGCGGTACGCCACCGGTCGCCCAAGACAACGATCGAGATTCTGACGCCGGATTTTCTAAAATGCGACCCTTCGGTGCTTGAGGTCGTTGTCGAAGCCAAGCCGGATGTGTTCAATCACAATCTGGAAACGGTGCCCGGCCTTTATCCGCAGGTCCGTCCCGGTGCGCGGTACTTTCATTCGCTACGTCTGCTGCAGCGGGTCAAAGAAATGGATCCGTCGATCTTCACCAAATCCGGCATCATGGTCGGGTTAGGAGAGGACGAACAGCAGGTTCGCCAGATCATGGATGACATGCGCGCCGCTGATATCGATTTTCTGACCATCGGCCAGTATCTGCAGCCGACGCCCAAGCACCATGGCATTGATCGTTTCGTCACACCGGAAGAGTTCGCAGCCTACGAAAAAGCCGCCTTTGGCAAAGGCTTTCTTATGGTTTCAGCAACACCATTGACGCGATCATCGTACCATGCGGGTGATGACTTTGCCCGCCTACGCGATGCCCGGCAAAAGAAGTTGGGTGAGGGGTGAAACCCGAGCTTCAATCCTGGCTGACCGAAAAGCGCCATGAGTTGCATCAGGTGCCTGAGGTTTCAGGAGAAGAACGCGGAACCGCTGCGAGCATATCCAACCTCTTGCAGGCTTGTGGGCCAGACGCGGTGCTGACGGGCATTGGTGGTCATGGAGTCGCGGCGATCTATGACAGCGGACGTCCCGGACCGACTATTGGTATCCGCTGTGAACTGGACGGCTTGCCGATTCAGGAAATCTCAAGTGCCAGATACGCGTCTCAATATCCTGGCAAGGGTCACCTGTGCGGCCATGATGGCCATATGGCGATGGTGCTGGGTGTTGCCTTTGTGCTTGGGGATAATCGCCCGACTATGGGGCGGGTCGTTTTGATCTTTCAGCCCGCCGAAGAAACCGGACAGGGCGCGATCGCCTATCGCGCCGACCCCAAGTTTTCAGACATTTCGCCCGACTATATGTTTTCTTTGCATAACCTGCCGGGGCTGGAACTGGGGGCGGTAGAGCTGTGTTCGGGTCCGGCTAATTGCGCATCGCGTGGGATGCGGGTTGTGTTGGCGGGCAAAACCTCTCATGCGGCGGCTCCTAAGGATGGGCTGTCACCAGCCGGAGCACTGGCAGAGCTGATGCCCGCTTTGGCCGCTCTGGGGCAGGGCGGGGTACTGGATGCGGATTATGCGCTGACAACGGTAACTCACGCGCGGCTGGGCGAAGCCACATTCGGCGTCGCACCCGGCATCGCCGAGATATGGGTAACTTTGCGCACGGTCTCGGACACGCGCATGACCAGCCTGATCCGCGATGCTGAGCAGATTGTTACCGCAAATGCGCAAGCGCATGGATTGGGTGTCAAAATCACCTATGATGACGTGTTTGAGGCTTGCACAAATTCGGATGATGCTGTGCAGATCGTGTCAGAGGCTTGCCGCCTGCGTGATGTGCCATGCAAGCTTGTGCCGACCCCGCAACGGTTCTCGGAAGATTTTGGGCAATTCGGCAAAGATGCTAAGACCGCGATGTTCTGGCTGGGCGCAGGGCGGGATCACCCGCAATTACACAATCCAGATTACGATTTCCCCGACGCGCTGATCCCAATCGGGACCGACATCTTTCTGGCAGCCATCGAACAAACGCTCATGGCTTAAGCTTTCTGGGCTGGCTTTCCGCCCAGTCGGGCCACGCTCCCATGTACTCAATACCCGCAATCGCCAGACAGACGAGGATTGCACCGAAAACCAATTTCACGCGCCGCTCTGACGGAGGGTTCCGTCCCCATTGAGACATGCGAAGAAAGTGGCGTAGGTTCATCCGTCCTGATCTTCGACAAACCGGACCTTGCCAATGAACGGTAGGTTGCGATTGCGTTGTGCGTAGTCGATGCCATAACCCACAACAAATTCATCAGGGATTTCAAACCCGATCCAATCCGAGCGGAAATCGACCTCGCGCCGGCTGGGCTTGTCGAGCAGCGCAATGGATTTCAACCGATGAGGTTTACGGGTTCGAAGCAACTTGGAGACATGGTTCAACGTATGACCGGTGTCCACGATGTCTTCGACCACCAGCACATCGCGCCCTTCAATTGTGCCTCGCAAGTCTTTGAGAATGCGTACTTCTCGGCTGCTTTCCATCGAGTCCCCATAGGACGATGCTTCTAGAAAGTCGACCTCGATGGGCAGGTCTAACTCGCGCACCAGATCGGCGATGAAGACGAAACTGCCCCGCAGCAGCCCCACGACGACGAGCTTGTCGGTTCCGCCATACTCGGCCGTGATTTCCCGGCAAAGTTCTTCGATCCGGGCCGCAATTGCCTTGGCCGAGATCATCTCATCTATCACATATGCGCGCTGGCTCATCGCTGCCCCCTTGATCTTTGGCGCGCAACATACGAAATCACGCGCCATTGTCACCAATTAATCCCGGATATCATGCCAACCCATTCCGAGACCCGCCCACTGCCTTACTCCGCTCAGCAGATGTATGATCTGGTCGCGGATGTCGCAAACTACCCTGAGTTTCTGCCCTGGTGTGCCGCGTCCCGCATCCGCCGGACCTATGCTGCTGGCGATGGCAAGGTGATGGAGGCAGATCTGGTGATTTCATTCAAAGTGTTCCGCGAACGCTTTGGCAGTCGCGTCACGTTGTTTGATGCGCAAAAACGGATTGATACCGAATATCTGGACGGCCCCTTCAAATACATGCGTTCGGATTGGCAGTTCGAAGACACGGATGAGGGCTGCAATGTTTCGTTTCATGTTGATTTCGAGTTCAAGAACGCGATTCTGCAGGGGATCATTGGTGTTGTGTTCAACGAAGCCATGCACCGCATCGTGCGTGCGTTCGAACAGCGTGCCGCGGTCCTTTACGGCTGAGGCTTTACGCCCGGGGCGCGCGCGCTAGACTGCGCCACATGACCGATCTGACATCTGCTCTTGCTGAATTTGCCGTTGGCCCCGTGTCGACCACGGCCCAGGCCCGTATCGTGACCTCTCTTTCCGCTTTGGACTGGCTTGCTGTGGGGCGGGCAGGTACAGATGAGCCGGTATCCCGCATTATCCGCCAGATGGTTATTGGCGAGAGCGGTGCCGCGCAGACCCGCCTGTTTGGAGGTGGCTCGGCCCCGTTGCGCGCTGCGGCGCTGGTGAACGGCACTGTGTCCCATGCGCTTGACTATGACGATACGCATTTCGCCCATATCGGCCATCCGTCGGTTGCTGTATTTCCTGCTGCCCTTGCACTTGCAGCGTGGGAAGATCGACCGCTGGTCGATTTGCTCGAAGCTGCGCTTGTCGGGATGGAGCTGTCGATCCGCATTGGCCTGTGGCTGGGTCGTGATCATTATCAGGCCGGGTTCCACCAGACCGCCACCGCAGGCGCGTTTGGGGCCGCCGCCGCCGCAGGGCGCCTTATGGCGCTTGATGCCAAGCAGATGCGTGACGTGTTGGGTCTGACTGCGACTCGCGCGTCTGGGCAGAAGTCGCAGTTCGGAACCATGGGTAAGCCGTATAATGCAGGGCTTGCGGCCTCAAACGGAGTTGAGGCCGCTCAGTTGGTCCGCAACGGGTTTCAACCCGGCGCTGATGCTCTGGAGGGCTCGTTTGGGTTTGGGGCGACGCATCTGGGGGCAGGCGACAGCTCCAGCGCGCTGAATGGGCTGGGGGATGAATGGTTGTTTGAAAATGTCAGCCACAAGTTTCACGCCTGTTGCCACGGCCTGCACGCTGCGCTTGAAGCCGCACTTGATCTCGATATCGCTGAGCCGGAAGTCGCCGAGATCAAGGTCAAGACTCATCCCCGCTGGATGAGTGTCTGCAATCAATTGCAGCCAACCAGCGGATTAGGAGCAAAATTCTCGTATCGCACGGTGATCGCAATGCAGGCCATGGGATACGATACGGCGTTGCCCGGGAGTTATTCCGACAAGATCTGCGCCGATCCACGGTTGCAGTCCTTGCGAGACCGGATCACGGTCGAGGCCGATGACAGCCTGTCTGAGACGCAAGCCCGTCTATCGCTCTTGCGCCGTGATGGCGCGCACCGCGAAGCCACCCATGATCTGCTGGCCCCTAAGTCACTTTCAGATCGTGAAGATCGGGTCAGGGATAAAGCCTCAAAACTTATTGGAGGGGATGAGGCAGACGCCGTTTGGTCGATGCTGCGCACCGGCGGGCGCGCAGCGGATTTTGCTGAAAGGCTAGCTGACTAAGCAACTCGCCAGTGCAGTGGGAAGCCGGGGTCGAATACTGTGACAGGACCGTCACCGCTTTCGATTTTGGTGGGATAGATGACCTCATCGACTTTGGTCAGCGTGATGGTGTCTTCATTCACCGGCAAGCGATAAAATGCGGGGCCGTTGAGCGAGGTAAATGCCTCCAGCTTGCCCAATGCATCTGCGCGCTCAAACATTTCGGCCAACAGTGACATCGTGTTGGTTGCAGTGAAACACCCGGCACAGCCACAGGCCATTTCTTTGTTCGCATCCGTGTGCGGCGCGCTGTCTGTACCAAGGAAAAAGCGCGCGTCACCCGACGTCGCTGCAGTCAGAAGCGCCAGCCGATGCTCTTCACGCTTGGCGACTGGAAGGCAATAGTAGTGCGGTTTGATGCCGCCAACCAAGATATGGTTGCGATTGATGATCAGGTGGTGCGTCGTAATGGTCGCGCCCAGATCCTTTTCGTTCGACTTCACGTATTCCACGCCGTTTGACGTCGTAATGTGCTCCATCACCACACGCAGCCCCGAAGTCGCCTTGCGGATCGGATCGAGAACGCGGTCGATAAATACGGCCTCACGATCGAAGATATCGATGTCAGCATCCGTGACTTCACCATGCACACACAGCGGCAGGCCGATTTCGGCCATTTTTTCCAGAACAGGCCGTACCTTGTCAAAGTCGCGCACACCCGACGCGGAATTGGTCGTCGCCCCGGCCGGATAGAGCTTGACCGCTTTGACCAGACCGCTGGCATGGGCGACGGCCACATCGGCGGGGTCTGTGTTCTCGGTTAGATAGAGCGTCATCAAAGGCTCGAACTTCATATCGTCCGGCAGTGCTGCCAGGATACGATCCCGATAAGCCGCGGCTTGATCGCTCGCCACAACTGGAGGCACGAGATTGGGCATGATTATTGCACGGGCAAAATGGCGCGCGGTTTCAGGGAGAACGGCTTGCAACATTGCGCCATCGCGCAAATGCAGATGCCAGTCATCGGGGCGGCGGATCGTCAGCATATCGGTCATGACCCTCGGCTAGCACAGCCGGTATCAAGGGAAAAGCCTTGTCATCCGAGTAGATGGCCGTAGATCCCTCAAAGGCCCCGGTCTTGACGCGCGCGTGCTGCCGTGACCTCTTAGGCCGAACGAAAAAGAGGACTTCATGACACAGCCAAGCTCTATCGATGCCGTGCAGCAGCTTCTGACCGCGCAAGGCTATGTCTGCGGCCGGGCCTTGGCCACGGTCGTGTTTCTGTCCCTCAAACTCGGACGTCCGTTGTTTCTGGAAGGTGAGGCGGGTGTGGGCAAGACCGAGATTGCCAAGGCTCTGGCCTCAGGATTGGGTCGGCGCTTGATCCGCCTGCAATGCTACGAAGGCCTAGATGCGTCCTCGGCCGTATACGAATGGAACTTTCCCGCCCAAATGGTGGCGATCCGCACCGCCGAGGCATCGGGTGGCGCTAATCGGGATGCATTGCAGACCGAACTGTTCTCGGATGACTATCTGATCGAACGCCCGTTGCTGCAAGCCATGCGCCCGGATGCAAATGGCGCTCCGGTTCTGCTGATTGATGAGCTCGATCGCACCGATGAGCCATTTGAGGCGTTTCTGCTGGAAGCGCTTAGCGACTTTCAGGTCACCATCCCCGAACTTGGGACCATCAAAGCACCCGAACCGCCCATTGTGATTGTTACATCGAACCGAACCCGCGAAGTACACGACGCACTAAAACGCCGCTGCCTCTATCATTGGGTTGATTACCCTGATTTTGCCCGTGAGATCGAAATCCTGCACGCACGCGCGCCCGAAGCGGCCGAAGCGCTGAGCCGCGAGGTGGTTGCCTTCGTGCAGCGCCTGCGCACGGAAGACCTGTTCAAGAAACCTGGTGTGGCAGAGACTATCGATTGGGCCAAATGCCTGCTGGCGCTGGATGTCATCAACCTCAGCCCCGAGGTGATTGGCGATACGCTGGGCGCCATACTGAAGTACCAAGACGACATCCAAAAGTTGCAAGGGTCTGAGGCGAAACGCCTTCTCGATCAGGCCAGGGCTGATCTCGAGCCGGCCTGATGCTTCTTTCTCTCGCAAATATTTCGAGGGTTTGATGGCCGAACAACTCCCGCTCGATATCCCAGACACTCCCAAGCTGGCGCAGAACATCACCCATTTCGCGCGGGCCTTACGCAAGGCGGGCTTGCCAATTGGAACCGGGCGTGTGGTTGATGCGATCCGCGCGGTGCAGGCCGCTGGATTTACTGAGAAACGGGATTTCTACTGGACTTTACATGCCTGCTTCGTGAATCGGCCGGAACATCGCACTGTATTCGCTCAAGTCTTTCGCCTCTACTGGCGCGACCCGCGCTATCTTGAACATATGATGTCCATGATGTTGCCCGCCATTCGGGGTGTACAGGAAGAGCGCAAAGCGGATGCGGCAGAAAAGCGTGCGGCCGAAGCTTTACTGGATGGGGTCGAGCGTGACCTGCCTGAAACGGTGGAACAGGAAGAAGAAAGCGAGATCGAAATTGACGCGACCCAGACCGCGTCGTCTGAAGAACGTCTGCGCAACCTTGATTTTGAACAGATGAGCACATCTGAAATCGCCAAAGCCAAGCGCATTCTTTCGTGCCTGACCTTGCCAGTCAAACCTATCGAATCGCGGCGTGGCCAAGCCAGCCACTTAGGCCAACGTATCGATCGGGCCCGAACACTCAGGTCCTCTATGCGGCAGGGTGGCGAGTTGCGGGACATTGCCCGCCTGCAACCCAAGCCGCGCTGGCCGAATTTGGTGGCGCTCTGCGATATCTCCGGTTCGATGAGCCAGTACAGCCGGATCATCCTGCACTTTCTACATACCGTTTCGAACGCCAAGGGCGCCGGGTGGGCGAAAGTCCACGCCTTTACGTTTGGAACCCGGCTAACAAACATTTCCCGTCATCTGCATCAGCGCGACGTCGATGCCGCACTGGCCGCCGCCGGGGCTGAGGCGCAGGATTGGGAAGGTGGAACACGGATCGCGGACTGCCTGCATCAGTTCAACCGCGACTGGTCGCGGCGCGTCATGGGGCAGGGGGCAGTGGTTCTGCTGATCACCGATGGGCTCGAGCGGGGCGATCCAGAGTTGTTAGAGAAAGAAATCGAACGCCTGCATTTGTCGTCACGGCGACTGATCTGGTTGAATCCGTTGCTGCGCTGGGATGGGTTCGCACCAAAAGCGCAAGGCGTTGCGGCGATGCTTCCGCATGTCGACAGCTTCCGAGCCGGGCATTCGATTGCGTCACTTGAAGATCTAGCGGCTGTAATCTCACAACCCGATGATCAGGGGCAGAAAGCGCGGTTGATGGCCGCGCTCTCCAAGTAGGTGTTAAGATAGCTGTTCTTCATTGCACTTACGGGCCATTTCCATGGCTTTGTAGGTGCCTGTCAGATCGACGGTGAAGGCGAACTCTTTTTCGGGAAACACAACCATTACCTTTTTCTTGGCAAGGTCATCGGCAAATTGAGGGTCGTCTGACAACACGTACCCGCCCGAATAACCTTTGGTGATGTTCCCTTTCATGCCGGTGGCCTCACCAACATAAATGTTGTCACCGATCAGGATGGCGACAGCCTCTTTCTCGCCTTTCTTGATGTTGGTTTCGGCTTTGGTGAAGACACCAACATAACCAACACCACGATCTTCGGTCAGGCCCATCTGTACAACGTTTTCGCTGTCATCTACCGCTTCGATCAAGCAGGATTTCTTATCCTGATCGATGAAGACCTTCCAACCTTCAACTTCGCCGTATTTCAGAAATGTATCTGCCCAACCGGCGCTGGCAGCCATCATGCCAATCGCCGTTCCTATTGTAAGAATGCGTTTCAACTGTTTGTCTCCGCTTTGAAATATGCAGGGTGATTCCGAGCACAGCCCGGAACCGGCAGAAGGCTAGAATGCGGATGGATAACATTCAATGTTTTGTGAATGTGAATTCGAAATTGGCTTGTTCGCGCTGGATGATCGGCCCGCCGACCGCTTTTCATTGTTCCAAAGCTGACTATGTTGAAGCCGAGCAAGGCCGGAGGTCTCAATGGAACGATTCGATAGCAGCCCGGAAACCGCACTGAAATGGCATCGCGCCGGGAAAGGCGCGGCTCTGGCCACTGTGGTCGAAACCTGGGGCAGCGCACCGCGCCGTGTTGGTGCGCAGCTGGTTATTTCCGGGGATGGGCGGATCGAGGGTTCGGTCTCGGGTGGCTGTGTTGAGGGCGCCGTGATTGTCGAAGCGCTGGAAGCGATCGAAGAGGGCGAGGCACGGCTGCTGGAATTTGGTGTCAGCGACGAAGATGCCTTTGCCGTCGGGCTGGCTTGCGGTGGCACGATCCGCGTCCTGGTTGAACCGGTCGGCAGCGTTCTGCCCGAAGCGATTTTGGACGAACTTGTCGCGGCACGCGTACGGCGTGAACCCTTGGCGTATGAGGTCAATATTGAAACCGGCCATCGTGCACTGCGACGCAATGCCTATACCAAGCGCCTGCGCATGGACAGGTCCGGGTTCGAGGAGGATGGTCAAACCTTTGTTGCCGTTCACAATCCTCCGTTGCGGCTGATCGTGGTTGGAGCTGTGCACATTGCTCAAGCGCTGGTACCGATGGCGCACATCGCAGGCTACGATACAGCAATTGTCGACCCGCGCGAGGCGTTTGCCTCAGACGCCCGCTTTCCGGGGGAAACAATCCTGAAGGATTGGCCGGATGAGGCCGTGGCCAAGTTGGGGTTGGACACACGAACTGCACTTGTCCTGCTAACTCATGATCCTAAGCTGGATGACCCCGCTCTTCAGTCAGCACTGTCAGCCAATGTGTTCTACATCGGTGCACTCGGTTCCAAACGCACCCACGCCAAACGAGTGGACCGGATGAAGCAAGCAGGTTTCACAGATGACCAAATTTCGCTGATTCACGGGCCGATCGGGCTGGATATCGGTGCGGCCAGCCCTTCTGAGATTGCGGTGGCCATTCTGGCGCAAATGACGGCGGTTCTGCGGGGCAAGGCGTGAAGTTCGGATCGGTTCCTCTGTCCGATGCCTGTGGCGCCATTCTGGCCCATTCGGTCAAGGCGGGCGATTTCAAGTTGCGGAAAGGGATTGCGCTGACGTCCGAAAACATAGCGCATTTGCAGCAAGCCGGTCTGAGCGAAGTAACCGTCGCCCGATTGGAACCCGGCGATTGCCACGAGGATGAGGCGGCGGCACTGCTGGCGACAGCGCTTGTGCCGGACCCTGCTCAGGCAAAGCTGCGTGTAACTGATGCGTTCACCGGGCGGGTCAACCTGTTGGCTGACGGGCCGGGGGTGGCGGTGTTGAACCCTGATGCCCTGCAAAACTTCAATCAGATCAACCCTATGATTACTGTTGCGACGGTTCCACAGTACCAACAGATGGCTGCAGGCGGCATGGTGGCGACGATCAAGGTGATCTCATACGCGGTGCCTCGATCCGAGGTGTTGGGCGCGGCCCGTCTGGCGCGTGGTGCCATTCGGTTGACAACCCCGCGATACCGAAACGCAGGCCTTATCGTGACCGAAATTGCAGGAGGACCCTCGAATAAAAAGGGCATCGCTGCCATTCGGGGCCGGGTTGAAGCACTGGGTATGGATTTGACCGACATTCAGGTTGTGCCACATCGGATGGGCGATCTAAGCGCATCGCTTTCCTCCGTTCGTGGCGAGATCGTCCTGATTTTGACCGGATCAGCCACATCAGACGAAAATGATGTGGCGCCCGCGTCTATACGGGCGGCGGGAGGGGTCGTTGATCGTTTTGGGATGCCCGTTGATCCCGGAAATCTTCTGTTTCTGGGGTCTCTGAGGGATCGCCCGATTATTGGCTTGCCCGGGTGCGCCCGCTCACCGGCATTGAACGGAGCGGATTGGGTCTTGTCACGCGTTGCCTGCGGGATCGAGACAACCGGCGCGGACATCGCGGCTATGGGGGTCGGAGGTCTGCTGAAGGAAATCCCGACCAGACCACAACCGCGGGCTGCTCGGGTGAAATGACGTAACGGCATTTTTTGCACTTTCGTTTGCGAACGTCATCATTTGACGATTGCGCTGAGAAGTTGCCCAAAAAGCAGGTAAATATTTTTGTTCTCAAACGAAATTTACCGTGTTTAACTCGACCTTAGCAAAAAAAGCCAAAATGGGAGGATCTTATGACCAAGGTCTCAATGACCGTTAACGGTGTTGCCGTCAGCGGTGATGTCGAAGGCCGGACCCTGTTGTCCGGATTTCTGCGCGACCATCTGAATTTGACCGGAACACATATTGGCTGCGACACGGCGCAGTGTGGTGCCTGCGTCGTGCATGTGAATGGCGAAGCGGTCAAATCCTGCAACATGCTGGCCTTGGAAGCGGACGGCGCGGATGTGGGTACGATCGAAGGACAAGCTGCCGAAGACGGTACATTGAGCGCCATTCAGCAGGCCTTCCAGGATCATCACGGGTTGCAATGCGGGTTCTGTACGCCGGGCATGGTGATGAGTACCGCGGCGTTGCTCAAGGAAAACCCCCGCCCGACCGAAGGCGAAATTCGCAAATACCTTGAGGGTAATCTGTGCCGATGCACGGGCTATCACAACATCGTCAAGGCGATCATGGCCGCATCGGGTCAGGACGTTTCCAGCATCGCCGCCGAGTGAGGCGGGCAAGAATTTTCGACGAAAATTCTTTTCCAGTGAGGAGAACAAGCAATGCCCAAAGACAGTGGCATCGGAGCCAGTTCCAAGCGGCGCGAAGACGTGCGCTTTCTGACGGGAGCAGGCAATTATACCGACGACATCAACGTACATGGTCAAGCCTACGTCCATTTCCTGCGATCCGACATCGCGCATGGCCGGATCAGCAATATCGATACATCTGCGGCTGAAGGTATGCCGGGTGTGGTGAAGATTTTCACCGGTAAGGACTTTGAAGGCGTGGGCGGAATGCCCTGCGGCTGGGAAATCACCGACCGTCATGGTGCCCCGATGCAGGAGCCTCCGCATCCCATTCTGGCGCAGGGCAAAGTGCGCCATGTGGGCGATCCAATAGCGGCTGTTGTGGCCGACAGCCTTGAGCAAGCTCGCGACGCTGCCGAAGCGATCGAGGTGGACATCGAAGAATTGCCTGCCGTTATGGATATGAAGGCTGCTGCGCAAGATGGCGCAACACTTATCCACGACGATCTGAAGAACAACATTTGCTATGATTGGCATCTGGGCGAAGAAGACAATGACAAGGTCAACGAGGTCTTTGCCAACGCGGCGCATGTAACCACTCTGGATCTGATCAATAACCGTCTGGTCGCCAACCCGATGGAGCCACGCGTGGCGGTGGCTGAATACAGCCGGGGAACCGAGGATTACACGCTCTATACCACTTCGCAGAACCCGCATGTGATCCGCCTTCTGATGTGTGCCTTCGTTCTGGGCTTGCCCGAGCACAAGGTGCGTGTAGTAGCCCCGGATGTTGGCGGAGGGTTCGGCACCAAGATCTTCCACTATGCGGAAGAGGCGTTTTGCACCTTCGCCGCCAAGGCTTGCAACCGCCCGTTAAAGTGGACGGCCAGCCGGTCTGAGGCGTTCATGTCGGACGCGCAGGGTCGTGATCATGTCTCTACGGTTGAACTTGCGTTGGACGCGGACAATAACTTCACGGGTCTGCGCACCAACACTTATGCCAATTTGGGTGCGTATCTTTCGACCTTCTCAAGCTCGGTTCCGACCTGGTTGCATGGCACTCTTATGGCGGGCAACTACAAGACGCCGGTAATTCAGGTGAATGTGAAGGCGATGTTCACCAACACAGTGCCAGTGGACGCCTATCGCGGCGCGGGTCGCCCAGAGGCGACGTATCAGTTGGAGCGCGTCATCGACAAAGCCGCACGCGAGTTGGGTGTTGATCCGATTGCCCTGCGCCGTCAGAACTTCATCACCCAGTTCCCCTATGACACGCCGGTGGCGCTGACATATGACACTGGGGACTACAATGGGACGATGGACAAGCTGGAGGCCGCAGCCGATCTGGCCGGCTTTGCCGCACGACGTGCGGAAAGCGAGGCCAATGGCAAACTGCGTGGTCTTGGCGTCAATTGCTATATCGAGGCTTGTGGCATCGCACCGTCGAACATTGTCGGTATGTTGGGGGCCCGGGCGGGTCTCTATGATGCCGCCACGGTACGCGTGAACGCCACAGGCTCGATCAGCGTCATGGTTGGTGCGCACAGCCACGGGCAGGGGCATGAGACCGCCTTTCCGCAGGTTGTGGCCGATATGATCGGCATCGATGAGTCGATGGTCGAGATTGTCCATGGTGATACGTCGAAAATACCTTTCGGCATGGGCACATATGGCTCGCGTTCGCTGGCGGTCTGTGGTTCGGCCATGGTCAAGGCGACCGAGAAGATTATCGACAAGGCCAAGAAGATCGCGGCCCACCTGCTGGAGGCGTCCGAGGCCGATATCGAGCTGAAGGACGGACAGTTCAGCGTTGCCGGTACTGACAAATCGGTAGCCTGGGGTGATGTGACCCTGACGGCTTATGTGCCGCATAACTTCCCGCTGGAAGTTGAACCGGGGCTGGAGGAGACCGCGTTCTATGATCCGGCCAACTTTACCTTCCCGGCGGGGGCATATGCCTGTGAGGTTGAGGTTGATCCCGAGACTGGCCAGGTCACGATCGAGGCCTTCACTGCCGCCGATGACTTTGGCAACATCGTGAACCCGATGATTGTTGATGGTCAGGTTCATGGCGGTATTGGTCAGGGCATCGGTCAGGCGCTGCTGGAAAACTGTGCCTATGACGAGAACGGCCAACTGCTGAGCGCATCCTTCATGGATTACGCGATGCCACGCGCGGATGATTTGCCATTCTATGGAGTTGATCATTCCAGCCAGACGCCTTGTACGCACAACCCGCTGGGCGTGAAAGGCTGCGGTGAGGCCGGGGCCATCGGTTCGCCGCCTGCTGTTGTCAACGCGGTGTTGGATGCGCTGAACGCAGGTGGCAAGGCGGTCGATCACATCGACATGCCAATGAGCCCCTCGCGCGTTTGGGCTGCGATGAACGGCTGAGTTTGTAGGGCGGGTGCGAGGGGCCAGCCCCTCGCGCTCCCCGAGGTATTTATAGCCAGATGAAGAGCGGATTTGCGTTCTTCGGAAAGGAAGACGAAATGTACAATTTCGAGTTTGAGAGACCCTCGACCATCGCTGATGCGGTTGCCGCACTCGGGGGGGAAGATGCGCAGGCGTTGGGAGGCGGGCAGACCCTGATCCCTACGTTGAAGCAGCGATTAGCCGCGCCATCCAAACTGGTGTCGATGAACGGGATTGCCGAGATGCAGGGTGTTTGCATCGAGGATGATGGTTCGGTGGCCATTGGTGGGGCGACGACCCATGCCAATGTTGCGGCGAAAGCAGCGGGCAGCTATCCTGCGCTGGCGGCATTGGCCGGTCAGATCGGTGATCCTGCGGTGCGCAACCGCGGTACCATTGGTGGCTCTGTCGCCAACAATGATCCAGCGGCCTGTTATCCAGCAGGAGTGCTGGGTTCGGGGGCGACGATTGTCACCAATACTCGCCAAATTGCGGCGGATGATTTCTTTCAGGGTATGTTCACAACGGCTCTGGAAGAGGATGAGATCATCACTTCAGTGCGTTTTCCTGTGCCTCAGGCGGCGAGCTATCAGAAGTTCCTGCAGCCAGCGTCCCGATTTGCATTAGTCGGAGTTTATCTTGCCCGGTTTGCAGATGGCGTTCGGGTCGCTGTAACCGGTGCTAGCGAAGAAGGCGTGTTCCGGTGGTCTGAGGCCGAGGAAGCCTTGAACAAAGAGTTCAGAACCGATGCTTTGATGGATCTGCACGTCAACCCGATGAACATGATCGGGGATTTGCATGGCAGTAAAGAATACCGAGCGCATCTTGTTGGGGTGATGACAAAACGCGCCGTCGAAGCCTGCAGCTAGGCAGGGTTTCGATCAACTTGTTGAGCCCCGGTGAAAGCCGGGGCTTTTCATTTCTTCCTGACCCTTGGTGGTTTTGCCGGGCGCCAGTATGCGCCGGTGTCTTCTCTGGCGGTTTGATATCGATCCACACGGTCGCGCGCGGCTGATCCTCCGGCGGCGAAGAGATGACCGAGCAGGCATTCGAGTACGGCCATAGCGCCGGAGAAACTGGAAAAGTGATGCTGCGCGCGGGTACTGACGGGCAGAATAACGTCGGGGTCTACGCCGGGGGCAATGACTTCGCTATCTGATAATAAGACTATGCGCATATTGCGTTTGCGCGCAAAGCGCATGGATTGGATGGTGTCGGAAGAATATGGATGAACGGTGATGGCGAACAGGCAGTCGGTACTGTCGGCCTCGAGCAGATCATCAATGGCAGAACCCATGTGCCGGGGGATCAGTTGAAACCCGGGATGTGCCATCCGTCCCGCATAATGAAAGTAATAGGCCAGCGCATAGCTGGCCCGAGTTGCGGTAACAAAACAGCGCTTTGCTGAAACCAGATGATTTGTTGCCTGCTGTATTGTTGCCGGGTCCGCAAGGCGTAGCGACCGGGCGACGACATTCAGTTCATTCTGGGCAAATCCGGCTTGCGCCGCGCTGAAGTCATCCCCTGCTTTCATGCGGTTGAGCCAGTCCTGTCCAAGTCGATCCTCGCGGTCGGTGACAAGGGTTTGGCGGAACGGCATTCTGAATGCTTCGAAACTGTCGAAACCCAGGCGATACGCCAGACGCACAAGGACGTTTGAACTGACGCCGATCTTGTGTGCGCTAACACGGATCGGATCAAGCCCGAAATCGCCGGGATGGTCGATGATGTATTTCGCGGCGGCCTGCATTTGTTGCGGCAGGGTGTCGATATCGCTGCGCAGCTGTTCAATCAGTTGGGTTGGCGTGTGTTGCATGAGTCTAGAAAAACAAATGTTATGAGAAAAGCAAATTGAAAACGTACTGCCGATGTATACTTCGGGATCAAACTGAATGGGTGACACGATGTCAGCAACAGACTCCGAAATGAGGGCGCACCAGTCCCTGCCATACATTTTGGTCGCGCCGAATGGAGCGCGCAGGGGGCATGGGGATCATCCCGGACTGCCGGTCTCAACGGACGAAATCATCGCAACCTCAAAAGCATGTAGCTTGGCAGGTGCAGACGGGCTGCATCTGCATGTGCGCGATCAGGCGGGTCATCACTCATTGGATGCGGGCTTGTATCGTGAAGCCATCGCGGAACTGCGCCTGGCTGTGCCCCGGATGGACATTCAGATTACCACCGAGGCTGCAGGTGTTTTCAACGTTGAGGCTCAGTTCGAATGTCTGAAAAAAACACGGCCGGATTGGGCGTCAATTTCCGTGCGCGAGATTGCTCGGTCACCCGAGATTGCGCCACGAGTCTATGCACTGTGCGCGGATCAAGGGACGCGCGTTCAACATATCCTCTATGATGCAGACGACGCCAAGTTGCTGGCCCGCTGGCAAACGGAAGGGGTGGTAAAGCCCGGTCAGATCGAACGTCTACTGGTTCTCGGCCGCTATTCCACTGAGCAGGAATCGAGACCAGAAGATCTGGATACATTTCCGGAAAGCACTGACCCGTGGATGGTCTGTGCGTTTGGGGCGCAGGAGCACAAATGCCTGCAGAAGGCTGCGCAACTTGGCGGTGATGTACGCGTTGGTTTTGAAAACAGCTTGGCTGGTCCGCATGGCCAGAGCTGGGCTGATAATGCCGCGTCAGTCGCGGCGCTGATCAATCTTCTGAAAGGAGCCGCGAAATGAGCCACGTATTTCCACGCCACACAAAATCCGAATTGCCGATCGCGGCCGGAGGGGACGGGTGCTATCTGATTGATTCAGCTGGCCAGCGCTTCTTGGATTGTGGGGACGCTGCAGTTTCGTGTCTTGGTCATTCCAACGAGGCTGTGATCAAAGCTGTGCAAGAGCAAGTGGCGCAGATTGCGTTTGCCCATACCGGTTTCATGACTTCGGAACCGGCTGAGACGTTGGCGGATTTATTGATCGAACATGCTCCGGGCGATCTGGATCGGGTGTATTTTGTCTCGGGCGGGTCCGAGGCGACCGAGGCTGCGATCAAGCTGGCACGGCAGTATTATTTGGAAACCGGTCAGCCTGAACGTTGTCACGTTATTGCACGTCGGCAAAGCTATCACGGCAATACATTGGGGGCACTTTCGGCAGGCGGCAATGAATGGCGGCGGGCGCAGTTTGCCCCGATGCTGATCGAGATGACCCATATCGCGCCTTGTTATGAATACGCTGAAAAGACTGATGGCGAGAGCAGCTTTGACTACGGTCAACGCGTCGCGAACGAGTTAGAAACGGAAATCCTTCGGCTTGGGCCCGAAACAGTGATGGCCTTCATGGCAGAGCCCGTTGTTGGCGCGACCTTAGGGGCTGTTCCTGCGGTCGAGGGATACTTTAAGCGTATTCGCGAGATTTGCGATCAATACGGTGTTCTACTGATCCTTGACGAGGTGATGTGTGGCATGGGACGTACCGGGCACTTGTTTGCCTGCGATCATGATGGCATTGCACCAGATATTCTTTGTATCGCCAAAGGGTTGGGGGCAGGGTATCAGCCGATCGGAGCAATGCTGTGCTCGGGCCAAATCTATGATGCGATCCGGGATGGGTCCGGCTTCTTCCAGCACGGCCATACCTATGTTGGGCATCCGGTTGCGACTGCTGCCGCTCTGGCTGTTGTGCGGGAACTTACATCGCGTGACCTGCCAGCTCGGGCTGGCGTGATGGGGGACAAGTTACAGAGTATACTGGAAAACAGGATTGGCCAGCACCCGAATGTCGGGGATATTCGTGGGCGCGGCCTGTTCCGTGGGATCGAGCTCGTCTCGGATCGGGATACGAAAACTCCGTTCGATTCATCACTCGGCGTCGCCGGCAAAATCAAAAAAGCAGCAATGGGTGAGGGGTTAATCTGTTACCCGATGTCTGGAACGCGTGATGGACGCAACGGCGATCATATCCTGCTGGCTCCGCCATTTGTCATCGAAGATGAGCAGTTGGTTGAGCTGGTCGACAAATTGGAACGGGCGATTTCTTCAGTTATCTGATCTCGCCGTGTAGCCAAACAATAAAAAGCCCCTTCGATGACGGAGGGGCTTTTGTCATTCAATCAGAAGAACGCTTACTTCTGTGGCAATGGGCCAATCATCATGATCATCTGACGGCCTTCCATCTTGGGCATGTTCTCGACCTTGCCGATTTCCTTAGTGTCCACGGCTACACGCTCGAGCAGCTCGCGCCCCAGGTTCTGGTGCGCCATTTCACGGCCACGAAAACGCAGTGTGACTTTGACCTTGTCGCCGTTCTCAAGAAACTTGAAGACATTGCGCATTTTGACTTCATAGTCATGCGTATCGGTGTTGGGCCGGAACTTGACCTCTTTTACCTCAATGATCTTTTGCTTCTTGCGGGCTTCGCTTTCGCGTTTCTGCTGTTCGTACTTGAACTTGCCGAAATCCATGATTTTGCAGACCGGCGGGTTCGCGTTAGGCGAAATCTCAACCAGATCGAGTCCGGCATCGGCGGCCATCTGCATGGCTTTCGCGGGCTGAACCACCCCGACATTTTCACCTTCGGCGCCAATCAGGCGAATTTCGGTGGCACGGATCTTGTCATTGACGCGCGGGCCGGTATCTCGCTGTGGCGGCGCGTTGTGAGGTCTGCGGGCTATGGGTTTATTCCTTTGATGATTGCAGAATTTCGAGCCCGGAATTTAGACCGGGCTGACAGGTGTTTCAAGCGGCATAAGTGCCAGCTACCCGGAAAATTCCGAGTATCTGGCAGGAATTGGGCTGCTCGGGCACTAAAATGCCCGACCGTGATACGTATTCAGCCCACAAAGGCCTTTTCGATCACGAATTCTTTGGGTTCCGAATTGGCGCCTTCGCGCAAACCAAAGTCTTCCAGGATCGCCTTGATGTCATGGTTAAACGCAAGGCTGCCGCAGACCATGGCGCGGTCGGTTTCGGACTTGATACCACCTTCGATGCCCAGATCGGCAAATACTGTACCGTCTTTCAGCAGCTCGGTGATACGGCCCATCTTTGGGCTCTCTTCCCGGGTCGTGGTCGGGTAATAGCGAATTTTATCGGCGAAACCTTCGCCAATCAGTTCGGCCAACATCTCGTCTTGCTTGATGCTCTCGATCAGTTCACGACCGTAATCCAGTTCAGCTACGTCGCGGCATGTATGAGTGATGATAACTTCATCGTAATCTTCATAGGTCTGAGGTTCGCGCAGCAGCGAGGCAAAGGGCGCAAAGCCGGTGCCGGTGGCAAAGAACCAGATGCGCTTGCCGGGCAGCAAAGCATCATGCACCAACGTGCCAACGGGCTTTGGACGCAGGATGAGCTGATCGCCGGGCTGGATGTGCTGCAGTTTCGAGGTCAGCGGGCCATCCTGCACCTTGATCGAATAGAACTCCAGTTCTTCGTCCCAAGACGGAGAAGCAATTGAATATGCACGCAGCAAAGGTTTGCCGTTATCGCCAAGTAGACCGATCATCACGAACTCACCCGAACGAAAGCGCAGCGAGGCCGGGCGCGACACCTTGAACGAGAACAGGCTGTCGGTCCAATGCTTGACCTCGGTCACGGTCTGGGCATCTGGCAGGACGGGGGCCTTTACGGCGGTTGCTTCACTCACGGGCTTCATCTCTGTCATCGTTTCACTACCGGTCTGCTAAACCGGTATCTCCGTTTAATCTTTGATCCAAGTCAGGAAAAGGGGCAGATTGCCCCTTTGGTCTAACAGGCTGGCTATAGCGAGTTAGCCGCGCAGGCGGGCCTGATAGTTGTTATCTTGCCAGTTGGCGCGCGCCAACCACTGATCTTCGGGCTGGCGAGCGGCAAGGCTATGATCGATCTCGACCTCGTCGAACCCACTGCGTCGCGCCATGGCGTATTGATCGGCCAGTACGTGGCCTTTGGCACGAAGACGACCGGTATACCCTTTCAAACGCAGTACGCGCGCGATGGTGAATCCGCGTCCGTCCGCGGAAGACGGAAAATCGACGCGCACCATCTGAGCGCTGCCCAAACGATCAATCAATTCATCCGGGTCCGTGTCCGAGGTCACGTCAAGCGCAACAACGTCGTTGGCGGCATCGTCCAGCGTGACAAAGCCATCGGTCCAGTCATCGGGCGAAAAACCCTCGTCATTTACGATTACGTTCATGTTTTCTCTCCGGCGCGGACCATCTTTCCATCGACAAAATGGATTCCGCACTCTTCCTTGTTCTGATCGCGCCAGCGTCCGGCGCGGGGGTCTTCGCCTTCTTTGACCGGCGAGGTGCAGGGCGCACAGCCGATCGAAGGGTATCCTTTGGCCACCAGCGGATGCCGGGGCAAGTTGTTTTCGTCCATATAGGTGCGTACATCCTCGGGCGCCCAATGGGCCAGCGGATTGACCTTGATCCGACCCGTACCGTCTTCGACCTCGAAGAAATCGAGCGATGCGCGCGTGCCCGCCTGAAACCGCTTGCGACCCGTGATCCAGCCGCAATAGCCAGACAGGGCCTGTTGCAACGGAAAGGTCTTGCGCAGATTGCAGCACGCGTCCGTATCGCGCAGCCGCAGTGCACCATATGGATCATCCCGCTGAACATCCTCGTCACCCGCCTGGATGATGTGGACATTCGTCAGGCCAAGGCGATCGCTGACGTCCTGCTGATACTCCAGCGTCTCGATGAACAGCATCTGCGTGTCTACGAACAGGACCGGCGTGGCCTTGTCGACCACGGCCGCCATATGCAGCAACACAACCGATTCAGCCCCAAAGCTGGAGACAAGCGCCAGCTTTTCGATCGCCTCAATCGCGCCGTGCATCACGTCATGGGCACTGTGGTGCCGAAACCGTGCGTTTAGCGCGTCGATTTGTTCAGTCAACTCGCGTCGGTTGCATCCCAGTTCCGTCTGGATCAGATCAAGCGGCATTCGCCTGCGCCTCGGGGTAGAGTGCTGACTTGAACGGGGCCATGCCTACGCGACGATAGGTTTCAAGAAACGTCTCCTCGTCGCTGTTGCGCAGTTCCAGATAGGCTTCGACGATACGTTCGACTGCGGGCACGATCTCATCATAGGCAAAGCCGGGACCCGTGCGGTCACCAACGGCCGCAGTCTCTGTCGCATCACCGCCCAGTGTGATCTGGTAGTTTTCAACGCCAGCGCGATCCAGACCCAGAATGCCGATATGGCCCACGTGGTGATGACCACAGGCGTTGATGCAGCCTGAGATCTTGATCTTCAGGTGGCCGATATCATGCTCAAGTTTCAGGTCTTCAAACCGGGTCGCGATCTCCTGCGCAACTGGGATCGAACGGGCCGTCGCCAGCGCGCAATAGTCCATGCCAGGGCAGGCGATGATGTCACTGATCAGACCAATATTGGCGGTGGCCAGTTCGTGTTCCTTTAGCTTTGCGTGGATCGCGGGCAGGTCCGATTTGTGAACATGCGGCAGGATCACGTTCTGCTCATGGCTGATGCGCAGTTCGTCATATGCGAACTGTTCGGCCAGATCGGCCATGACGCGCATCTGTTCGGCAGTTGCATCGCCCGGCGTTTCACCGTGCTTCTTGATCGAGATCGTGACAATCGCGTGGTCCGCATCCTTGTGCGGCGCGATATTGGTGTCGACCCAAGACCGGAAGACCGGATCGTTGGTGAAGGCCGACTCAAAAGACGCAATCGAGGCTTGGCGGAATGCAGGCGGGGCAAAGTGGCCCTTAATCTCTTCCAACAGGTTCATATCCGCGCCTTTGAATTGCGGGCGAACCTGCAGGAAACGCTCGTTGACCTTCGCGCGGATCGCATCGATTCCGTGCTCGTGTACCGTGATCTTGATGCGGGCTTTGTACTTGTTGTCACGGCGACCGATTTGGTTCCAAACCGAAACTGTGGCTTCGAGGTAAGCCAGCAGGTCGTCGAAGGCGACAAACTCGGACAATTCCTTGCCAATCATTGGCGTGCGGCCAAGCCCACCGCCCACGATGACGCGGGCGCCCAAAACACCGTCCCGCTCAACCAGCTGCAGGCCGATGTCATGCGCTTTGATCACGGCGCGGTCGTTTTCCGAGCCGGTGATGGCGATCTTGAATTTGCGCGGCATGAACTGGAATTCCGGGTGGTCGGTCGACCACTGACGCAGCAGTTCGGCATAGGGGCGTGGGTCCGCAACCTCATCGGCAGCCGCACCGGCGAAATGGTCAGCGGTAACGTTACGGATTGTGTTGCCCGAGGTCTGGATGGCGTGCATCCCAACCTCGGCCAGCGCGTCCAGCATATCCGGCACGTCATTCAGTTTCGGCCAGTTATACTGGATGTTCTGACGGGTGGTGAAATGGCCATAGCCCTTGTCCCACTTTTCAGCCAGCAGAGCCAGTTGGCGCATTTGCGCGCTGTTCAGCGTGCCATAGGGAATGGCAACGCGCAGCATGTAAGCGTGCAACTGCAGATACAGACCGTTCATCAGACGCAGAGGTTTGAATTCATCTTCAGTCAGCGAACCGTCGATGCGGCGCTCGACCTGGGCGCGGAACTGTGCGTTGCGCTCGGTCAGAAAGTCGTGATCAAACTCGGAGTAGCGATACATGTCTAGCTGTCCTTAGTTGCAGCCCCGGACCCGGGGCCTTGAAGGGGAGAGAGACAGGCCTGAGTTCAGGCCCGGGGCTGCGAGGAGGATTCCTGTTTGCCGTGGGCATAGTTGGACGGACCAGTCCGGCGGAAATCCTCCCGAAAATGGGCGGGTTCGGGGCCGTTATCGCCGTCTACGGCGTCAGCGAGATAGGCACCTACGATCTTGTTGGCCTGACGTGCGGCGTCCAACAGGCGTACCTGTGCATGTGCCTCGTCAGTGATCAGCTCGGCCTCGGACAACTCACGCGACCAGCGGTCGTCTTCTGTCTGGTAAATCACGTCGCCCTCAAGCAAGTCGTTGGCGGTGACGACTTTGGGGGAAAAAGCACGGGCCATCAGGAAAACTCCTTATTGAAAACCGGGATGATTTGATCCCCACCAGCCAACACAAAAGCAGTCAGACGGCGCACGGCAGCTACAATGCCGGACTTGTAAGCTCGTATTTTGGATTGTGTGGCCTGCATTGGAGGGTCTCGTAGCTGAATTGACTTGAGTACCAATATAGGAAATATTCCCGCATTAACGCCATATCCGCCGACAAATAAGGACATATGTTCGAGATTTGGCGGAAGCTGGAACCTTGATCCTGAATTGGAAGGAAAATTGGAATGTCGGTGCGGATAGACGATACGGATCGGAAAATTCTAGCCGAGCTGCAGCGCGATGCGAGCCAGTCGCTCGACGATATTGCGGTACGTGTGGGGAGCTCGAAGACACCTGTTTGGAATCGCATTCGCAAGCTGAAGGGAGCGGGGGTCATCGGCCAGCAGACTGTATTGCTGGACGCCGAGGCGCTGGGATTCGAAGCTACGTTCTTTGTACTGATCCGCACTTCCGAGCATGAAGCGGATTGGCAGAAGAAGTTCCTGAAGGCGCTACGCGATCGTCCGGAAGTACAGGAGGCTCATCGTCTTGCGGGTGACATTGACTATATCCTGAAAGTTCGGGTCAAGAATGCGCGCGCCTATGATGCATTTTATCAGGCGCTAATTTCAGAGGTTCGGGTGCACAACGTTACAGCCCTGCTTTCGATGGAAGAGATCAAGTCGACCACCATGTTGCCATTGAAATCAGACGGGACAGCGTGAATTGGTTACAGAGCTCTGCCCAGTCCCCCGAGGACGCCCCAATAAGGTTTTCCTGCCAGTTGAGGCGCGATCCCGGTTTCGTTATCCAGATGGTGTGAAACAGGTGCGGATGGTCAGATTTCTACCATGAGTTTCGAAAGGCCATGGAAGTGGTAGCTATCTGAATATTGCGGTTTTTCGACCAACCTTAAGTCAGGGTAACGTTTGAATAGGATCGAAAGCGCGACCCGCATCTCAAGGCGTGCCAGTGGGGCGCCGACGCAAAAATGCAGGCCTCCACCAAAACTGGTGTTGGCGCTGATCTTACGCGTCGGATCGAAGACATCTGAGTGTGGCCAAACGACAGGGTCGCGATTGGCAGCCCCTAAAAGCAACGCAACTTCATCGCCGCGTGCAAAGCGGTGGCCAAAAATTTCAACTTCGTCATAGGCATACCGCCTGAACATATGGAGCGGCGGGTCGAAACGCAGGATCTCCTCGATCGTTGTGTCGATGGTGTCAGGCGATAAGACAGGTTGTTGGGCCCTTGTTGCGAGTATCGTTTTCACGCCATTGCCGATCGCGTGTACCGTCGCTTCGTGTCCGGCGTTCAGCAAAAGAATGCATGTCGTGATCAGTTCATCGCGCGAGAGTTTCTCGCCGTCTTCTTCTGCAACAATCAACCGGGTTATCAGATCTTCGCGGGGATCTTTTCGTCGTTTCTCGATGTAGTCTTCGAGATAGGTGGTGAATTCTTGGGTGGCACGGACCGCATCATCTTCGGTCAGGCGGGTTCGGTTGGCCTGATACATAGCCACCATTGCGTGTGACCAATGCAAAAGCTGCGGTGCCATTTCCTCTGGAACACCAAGCAGGCGGCAGATCGTGATAACGGGAATCTGTGTGCAATAGGCCTGCAGCAGATCAAAAGGACCATCGGGGAATTTCTCGACTAAATCGTGGCACATCAATTCGATGGATGGTTCTAGCGCGGCGATGGCGCGGGATGTAAAGGCCCGCAAGACCAGTGATCGAAGCCTAGTATGCCGGGGTGGTTCGAGTTCCAGCATCGAATGCGATTCGACATTGAGCCATGGTGCAAGGTGGCTGGGGCCGGGTTTGGCAAGTTCCGCCGGTGTTTCGCGCCCGAAGCGTCGATCGCGCAGCAGCGTGTTCACCGCCTTGTGCGAAACAGCTGCTACAAGACCATAGTCCTCCCAATAGAACAGATCGCCTTGCTGACGTGCACGGTCGTAAAATGGGTATGGGTTCTGAACGAACGCCGGGTCGGTCGGGGATTGGAACAGCGTCTTCATGCGGTGCAGACTTGCCATGGGCTGCGCTGAATGCAAGACCCTAGACATGCAACGGGTTTGGATCATTGCCGGTTTCCTGTGTGCGGTCGGTCTGTTATCGGCGGCAGTATGGACCTATGGCTATCGTCAGGCCTTGTCGCAACTGGGTGAAAAGGCTGAGGCTGATCTGGAACTGGCGGCCGACCGTTTGAGCACGCAGATGCAGGTCTATCAGGAAGTGGCAGCCTTGATGGCGGACCATCCTGCGCTTCAGACGCTTGAAACTCCTGTACAGCAATTGGCGGCCCGGAAGGTGTTGCTGGACGTGGCTGACAAGACGGCTGCAATTAACGTGATGTATCTGGATGCCGAGGGTCAGGTTCTTGCTGCGGCGCAACCGGTGCCACGGCGCAACATGTCTGACCATCCCGCATTTGAGCGCGCCATGCAGGGCGCGTTAGGAAGCGCGCATGGTGTCCAGGATGAGAGCGGTGATCGCATCTATTCCTATGCTGCTCCGGCATTTGGTGACTTGGGGCAGATTCAGGGTGCCCTGATGGTGATCGCTGACGTGCAGGATGTTGAGCAGACGTGGCGTGGCAGTACCGACGCGGTGTTTTTTGTTGATACCGATGGTGTCGTCTTCATCTCGAACCGTTCGGACCTGTTGCTGTGGCGGCGCACCGACGGACAACAGGGACTGACGCTCCCAGATGGTGAGACGATTGAATTCGCCTCGGCTCTGGTTGCGGGGCATGAGGTGTGGACGCTGAACTGGGGTCGCTATCTTCCCCGCCGCGCATTGCATCTGACGCTCGATCTGCCGGTGATTGCCATGACGGCGGAGATGCTGGTTGATGTGGCCCCCGCACGGCGTTTGGCGGGGTTGCAGGCAGCGGCGGTTGCGGCCATCTGTTTCGCATTCGGCGCGCTGTTGTTCCTGGCCTCGGAACGGCGGCGGACGTTGGCGGATGCCAACACCGTGTTGGAAAGCCGGGTGGCGCAACGGACACGGGCTTTGACTGCGGCAAACACTGCCTTGCGCCGCGAAGTGGCCGAACGTCAAGAGGCCGAGGCGGCGCTCAAGCAGGCCCAGTCCGATCTGGTACAGGCTGGCAAACTGAGCGCGTTAGGCAAGATGTCGGCGGGCATCAGCCATGAGCTGAACCAGCCGCTGATGGCAATTCGGCAGTTCGCCGATAACGGGTCGGCTTTCCTGGAACGTGGCAAGGACAAAAATGCCGGGGAAAATCTGGGCCGTATTTCCGATATGGCCGCACGCATGGCGCGGATCATCAAAAACCTGCGCGCTTTTGCCAGAAATGAAAGCGAACCGATGGGGCGTGTCGATCTGATACAGGTCCTGAATGCCGCGACAGAATTGACCGAGACCCGGTTGCGGGATGAGGGTATCGAACTGGAATGGGAGTCACTAAAATCTGCGGTCTTTGTCTGGGGCGGTGAGGTGCGTTTGGTGCAGGTATTCGTCAATCTGATCAACAACGCGGCGGATGCAATGGCCAACCGGCCCCAGCGCAATATCTCGATCACGGTTGCGCAGGGGAAGCCTCTGCGTGTTTCGGTTCGGGACACTGGCCCGGGGATTGAAGATCCTGATCGCGTGTTTGAGCCATTCTACACCACGAAAACGGTGGGCACATCCGAGGGGATGGGACTAGGGCTGTCGATCTCTTATGGGCTGGTTCAGAGCTTTGGGGGAGACATTCGTGGTGCCAACACGGATGACGGCGCTGAATTCACCGTTGAGCTTGAACCCTATGAAGAGGACGAGGCTGCATGATCCGCAAAGTGCTGTTGGTCGATGATGATGCCGCTGTACGCGAGGCGTTGGCGCAGACGCTTGAACTGGCCGAATACGAACCCGTTTCTGCCGGGTCTTTTGTTGCGGCCAAGGACCATATTTGCCGTGAATTTGATGGGGTGATCATTTCGGATATCCGGATGCCGGGGCGGGATGGGTTTCATCTGCTGGCCTATGCGCGCGACGTTGATCCTGAACTGCCTGTGATCCTATTGACGGGCGAAGGCGATATACCCATGGCAGTGCAGGCCATGGGACAAGGGGCTTTTGATTTTCTGGAAAAACCCTGCGCTGCGGCAGATTTGCTGGTTGTGCTGGAAAGTGCCATCACCGCGCGGGCCGAGATTCTACACGATCGAGAGCAACGGCGCGAACTTGAGCGAGGTGATCCCGCGGCCCGAATGTTGTTTGGCCTATCCGAGCGGGCCGAGATATTGCGTGAACGTGTGCGCAGCGTGGCGCCGACGCACGCCGAGGTGTTGGTCACCGGACCGGCGGGCAGTGGCATCTCTAAGGTGGCCGAAGTTGTCCACCTGATGTCTCCGGTAGGGCAGGGGCCATTTGTCAAGCGTCCCGCGTCCAGCTTGCAACCAGAGGACTTGCTGCGTGTATACGAGGACGCATCCGGTGGATCGCTGTTTCTGGATGAGGTTTCGGCGATGACGGATACCACCCAGTACGCAGCGCTTGAATTGATCGAGCAGGGGACGGACGCGCGTATCATCGCCGGAACAACTGCTGATCTGGCGGAACTTTCCACACAGGGCCAGTTCAATGCAGACCTGTTCTATCGTCTGGATGTCATGCGAGTGCGCATACCGGCGTTGTCGGAGCGCCCCGAAGATATCCCCATCATTTTCCGACGTTATGTGGCACAAGCCGCCGAGCAGGCCGGTATCGCCGAGCCCGAGATTACGCCGGAGCATCTCGCCTTGTTGATGGCGCAGGATTGGCCCGGGAATGCGCGTTCTCTGATGTCCGCAGCAATGCGTTTTGTTCTGGGAATGCCGGAAGAGGTTGCGCAGGCGGCAGATCAGGGGCTGAACGAACAACTGGCACGGGTTGAGCGATCTCTACTGATCGCGGCACTGGGACGCCATAATGGCAAAGCTGCTGAGGCGGCAAAGTCTTTGAAGCTGCCGCGCAAGACGTTTTATGACAAGCTGGCCCGCTATCAAATCCGACCTGAAGATTACCGCCGATAACGAAATACTCCCGCCAGTTCGGCCAGTATTAACATACTGTCAAAACCGTTGGGCCGGGCAGCCCGCCAGCGCGGGCTGCGGTTGCGCGATCCTTGCAGAGTCGATTCGATCATATTGATTCGGTATTTGTGCGGAAACCCGCACAAGAGGCTGTGAGTGTGTGCGATATTTCGCACAAGCTTCTCACGTGCAGTTTTGTTCAAGTGGTCGATATCGCGTAACAGTAAGAAACAATTACCAAAATCAGGAATACTCTCACAAGCGAACAAATTGTTGAGCGCGAAGTGTCGATTCGGTTCACTCCGCAGCATACGGCGCTGATTGGGCGTCTGATGGAAGTTTTAGTGAAGTCTGGGAGGAAATGACTGATGAAATTCCTGACAACGGCGGCGACCGCAATCGCACTGTCGGTGACCGCGACCGCTGGTATGGCGGCCTGCGAAGATGGCGAGATTGTCGTCAAGTTCGCGCATGTGACCAATACTGACAAACACCCCAAGGGCATTGCCGCCTCGTTGCTGGAGCAGCGCGTCAATGACGAGATGAACGGTGTGATGTGCATGGAGGTCTATCCGAATTCGACCCTCTATAACGATGACAAAGTGCTTGAGGCGATGCTGCAGGGTGATGTGCAGTTGGCCGCGCCGTCGCTGTCGAAGTTTGAGAAGTTCACCAAGCAGTTCCGCCTGTTCGACCTACCGTTCATGTTCAAGAACATCGATGCGGTGGATGCGTTCCAGGCCTCGGCAGACGGTCAGGCCATGAAGGACAGTATGCAGCGCCGTGGCCTGCAGGGGCTGGCCTTCTGGCATAATGGCATGAAGCAGATGTCCGCGAACAAACCCTTGGTGGATCCGTCGGATGCCGATGGGCTGAAATTCCGTGTGCAGTCCTCAGACGTTCTGGTGGCACAGATGGAAGCGATCGGTGGCAGCCCGCAGAAAATGGCATTCTCGGAGGTCTATGGTGCGCTGCAACAGGGTGTTGTGGACGGGCAGGAGAATACCTGGTCGAATATCTACGGCAAGAAGTTCTTTGAAGTTCAGGACGGCATCACCGAAACCAATCACGGTATCATCGACTATCTGGTGGTCACATCGGTGGATTGGCTGGACAGCCTGGACCCCGAAGTTCGCGATCAGTTCCTGACCATCCTCGCCGAAGTGAGCGAGACACGGAACAAGGAAGCCTTTACCGTGAACGAAGCTGCCAAAGCCTCGATCACTGATGCAGGCGGTATCATTCGCGACTTGAATCCCGAACAGCGCCAAGCCTGGGTCGATGCGATGAGACCCGTTTGGGACAAGTTTGCCGGTGACGTTGGTCAGGATAAGATCGACGCCGCACAGGCGATCAACGCCGGGTTCTGATCCCGGAATAGGCCGCGCGTCCGGGGACTGGGGAGTTATGGACGCGCCGGCTGGGCGGGCCTTTATGGCCCGCCGCACTCCCTCCACTCTCATCACAAAAATGCGGGGACAGAGAGATGTCTGGTGCGAAATCCGCCCAAGGCGGGCTGATCGACCATATCGAAGAAACCATGATTGCATGTCTGTTGGGCCTGATGACGATTGTCACCTTTGCCAATGTGATCGCGCGGTTCGTGTTTAACTCTAACATTCTTTGGGCGCTGGAACTGACGGTATTCACCTTCGGTTGGTTGGTACTGCTGGGCGCGTCCTACGCAGTGAAAAAGCACGCGCATTTGGGTGTTGATGCGATCCTGAATATGCTCGCACCTGCGCCGCGCCGGATTCTGGCGCTGATTTCGGTAGGCTGCTGCCTGGTGTTCTCACTGCTCTTGCTCAAAGGTTCGTATGATTACTGGGCCGTATTTGCCGACCTGCCGCCAACATCAGGCCGCTGGTTCCCGACCGGCTTTGACATGAGCGCCCGTAGCCAAAGCTTCTACGAAGTTGACGACATTCCCATGGTCGCACCGCTGCGCTTTCTGGAAGACTTGATCAACTATGGCGAATATTACGAGAAACTGCCCAAGGTGGTTCCTTACTTCGTCCTGCCGCTGTCGATGCTGCTGCTGGTGATCCGTTTCGCACAAGTTGCTGTACAAATCTGGCGCGGAGAGACCGACCGCCTTGTTGCCAGCCACGAGGTTGAGGACGAGATCGAAGAAGTTCGGGCTCAGCAAGGGGAGCATGACTGATGGATGTTATCCTTCTCTTTTCGATGGTTATCGGCCTGCTGCTGATCGGTGTTCCGATTGCAGTTTCTCTTGGCCTCAGCTCGACCCTGTTCCTGCTGATCTATTCCGACAGTTCTCTGGCTTCGGTCGCGGGCACGCTGTTCGAGGCGTTCGAGGGGCACTTTACCCTACTGGCGATCCCGTTCTTCATCCTCGCGTCGTCTTTCATGACGACAGGAGGCGTGGCACGCCGGATTATCCGGTTCTCGATTGCCTGTGTTGGGCACTTGCCTGGTGGTCTGGCGATTGCGGGTGTGTTCGCCTGTATGCTGTTCGCAGCCTTGTCGGGATCGTCTCCGGCCACGGTTGTGGCGATTGGTTCGATCGTGATCGCAGGGATGCGGCAGGTAGGGTATTCCAAGGAATTTGCAGCCGGTGTGATCTGTAACGCCGGTACGCTGGGCATTCTGATCCCACCGTCGATCGTGATGGTCGTCTATGCCGCAGCCGTCGAGGTATCGGTTGGCCGCATGTTCCTTGCCGGCGTCATACCCGGCCTGATGGCGGGTCTGATGCTGATGATTACGATCTATATCATGGCCAAGGTCAAAAACCTGCCCAAAGGCGAATGGAAAGGGTGGGGTGAGGTCTTCACCTCAGCGCGCGAGGCCGGTTGGGGCCTGTTCCTGATCGTGATCATTCTAGGCGGAATCTATGGCGGCATCTTCACTCCGACCGAGGCCGCAGCTGTGGCTGCCGTCTATGCGTTTCTCATTGCAAGCTTTGTCTACAAGGACATGGGGCCACTCAGCACAGATGGGGATTCAAAGAATACCTCGCTGCTTAAGAAGCCCTATGCGCTGATTACGGCCTTTGTTCACCCCGACACAAAACACACGCTGTTCGAGGCTGGAAAGCTGACCGTGACGCTGTTGTTTGTGATCGCCAACGCGTTGATATTGAAGCACGTTCTGACGGACGAACAGGTGCCACAGCACATTGCCAGCGCGATGTTGTCGGCGGGTTTGGGGCCGGTGACGTTCCTGATCGTAGTCAACGTGATCCTGCTGATTGGCGGTCAGTTCATGGAGCCATCGGGCCTGCTGGTTATCGTGGCGCCTCTGGTCTTCCCGATTGCGATCGAACTGGGCATCGACCCGATCCATCTGGGCATCATCATGGTGGTCAACATGGAGATCGGGATGATCACGCCTCCGGTTGGTCTGAACCTGTTCGTGACCTCGGGCGTGGCGGGGATGCCGATGATGAGTGTGGTGAAGGCGGCACTGCCGTTTCTGGTCGTGCTTTTCGTCTTCCTGATCATGGTGACGTATATCCCGTGGATATCGACCTTCCTGCCCAATACCTTCATGGGGCCGGAGATCATTACCAACTAGATCAGATATAACGAGTAGAAGAACCGGGCGGCGCAATCCGACCGGTTTTCTTTGAGGGCTTGTTTTGGGCGGGATTGCTCTTACGTTTGAGCGCGAGGACGACCTCACCATCGTGGATGATCATTCGGGACGACCCGAACTCAAGAAGTGAGGTGTTCTTATGCCATGGGTTTTGCTCGCATTCGCAGGACTGCTTGAAATCGTCTGGGCCGTTGCGATGAAACAAGCGGCCGGATTTACACGATTGTGGCCGACTATGATCATGGGTGTTTCGATGATCGGATCCTTTGGTCTGCTCGCGCTGGCGATGCGTGATCTGCCGCTTGGTACCGCCTATACAATTTGGACAGGGATCGGCGCCGTGGGTGCATTTACTGTAGGCATCCTGTTCCTTGGTGAAGCTCTCACCCCGATGCGGATGATCGCCGCTGTTCTGATTGTAACCGGCTTGGTTGTAATGAAGCTGGCCTAAAGTCACTTATGCCTTTTCAAGAGCCCGAATGATGCCAGAAAAATCTTCGGCTTTCAGACTGGCTCCACCCACCAGTGCGCCATCGACATTTGAAACCCCGAAGATTTCGACCGCATTGCTGGGTTTGACTGAACCGCCATAAAGCAGGCGGACCGATCGCCCCACACCTTCGCCAAAACGGCGTTCGAGCCGGGCGCGGATAAAGTCGTGGACTTCTCCGATTTCTTCCAGTGTCGGTACCTTGCCGGTGCCAATGGCCCAGATCGGTTCATAGGCCACAATCAGGTTTTCGCCGGTCGCCTGATCCGGAATCGACCCTGACATCTGGCCGCCGATGATATCCAGTGTGTTCGCCGCCTCACGCTGGTTCAGGCTTTCGCCGACGCAGATGATTGCCTTCAGACCGGCATCCATCGCAGCACGGGCCTTGGCGCGAATCTCTTCGTTTTGCTCACCGTGATCTTCCCGGCGCTCGGAATGGCCCAGAATCACCGCGTTCGCACCGGCGTCCAGCAGCATCTCGGCGCTCAGATCCCCCGTATGGGCACCCGATACTGCGGCGTGGCAATCCTGCCCTCCAATCGCGATTTCAGACCCTTCAACTGCGGCGGCAGCACGGTGCAGCAAAGTTGCCGGAGGGCAGATGAGAATCTCGGCCGGGGATGACGGGTGTGCAGCGCGCAGCGCCTTAAGTTCGCTCAGCGCAACGCCGGTGCCATTCATTTTCCAGTTGCCTGCCGCTAACTTGCGTCGCATTGCCATCCCTCCAGTTTTATGTGTTGTGCATCCCGGATATCACCCGCAAGCAGGGCTGACAATTCCGGTTGCAGACTGCGAAAGGCAGAGAGACATTGCGCAGGAAAATACAGAGGACGGCATGATTGAAAATCTAAACCTCGCAATGCTGGATCAAGGCGATCCGGTCGAAATGGACAAGCTGAGAGATGCCGTTGGCCGGGTCGGTTTTCTGACCATTTCCAATACCGGGCTCAGTGCTGAACGGGTGCAGCAGGTGATTGCGACTTATCGCAAGTTCTTTCACCAGCCCGACGATTTCAAGCAAAGTGTCGATATGGCGGCAACCGGCGCAAATCGCGGTTGGGGCGCGTCACGCTCTGAGCAGGTCGATCCCAATGCCAACCCGGATTACAAAGAGGTTTTTGATTGCGGCTTTGAGCTGCCGTCCGACAATCCATATGCTGATCGCGGGCTGGGTGTGTACGCCCCGAATCTATGGCCTTCAGGCGATGCTGTTTTCCGCACCACCATCCAGTATTACTATTCGGACGCGTGTGCTGTCGCGATGCGGGTTTTGCGCGCCATAGCGGTTGCCATTGGTCGCAATGCGGACAGTTTTGATGCTGCCTTTGATACTCCCATGGCACTTTTGCGTGGTAATTTCTATCCGCAACGCCCTGATTGGGCAGGGGAAAACGATTTTGGCATTGGTGCGCATACCGACTATGGCTGCCTGACCTTGCTGGCCACCGACGGTACGCCTGGCCTTGAGGTTCGTATGCCCAGTGGTGAGTGGCAGGCAGTAGTGGCCGCGCCCGATCAGTTCATCATCAATTTCGGCGAAATGCTGGAATTCTGGACCGCCGGAGAGATCAAGGCGACTGAGCATCGGGTCAAGGGCAGCGCGGACGAGCGGATTTCAGTTCCGCTGTTCTTCAACCCCTCATATGACACCAATGTCGCCCCACCATCCTCTGGCACGACGATCCGCGCCGGCGAGCATCTGACGCGGCGTTTCAAAGAGACCTATGTGCATCTGCAAGCAGTGTCTTAACGCTCGGTGGCCAGCGTTTCGTCGAACTTGATCGATTCGCCGCAGCCGCAGGCGTCTACCACGTTGGGGTTGCGAAACTTGAAGCCGGATTCCAGCAATGAGACTTCGTAGTCGATCTCAGTTCCGAACAGAAACATCTGTGCCATGGGTGCGATCATTACCCGGGCACCGTCTTGTTCGACGACCTCATCGTTCGAGTCGGACTCGTCAACATAGTCCATGGTGTATTCCATACCTGCACAGCCGCCTTTTTTGACGCCGATGCGCAGACCGGCATGGCTGCCGATTTTCATCAGCCGAACAATCTGTTCAGCCGCTTTAGGTGTAATGGTCACGGCTTGTTTGCCGGGAATGCCAAACATGATGGGCTCCGTTTTCGCGCGTTACGTCCAATTTAAGACCGAGACACGCCGGGCTCAAGAGCGTAGGGATACAAATCCCGCACTGTTGGTGGGTTGATTGGAAAAGCCAGATGGCATTAGCGTACAAGATAGAACCGATTGTTTGGAAGTAATCCGAAAGAGGCGTGAAGAAATGGCAGCAATTTCAAAGCAGATGATTGGACGAGGTGTTTCGATTGGATTGGTGTGTGTTGCGTTGGTTTGTCCGGCCCTTGCCGCGGATGACAGCAAGCGGCACCCGGTCAACTGCTCCACTGCTCCGGGCGATCTGCGCGCGATTGCTGCGGAAAAGAAACACGCAGAAGATCAACAGGTTGAAAGCGTTGTTTCAATTTTGCCCGCGGGTGCCTTATTGGGTCTGGTCACTGGAACAGAAAACAAGCATCTGAAGATGCTGTCAGGGGATTACATCAAACAATTGGATGCCAGAGCGGCTGAAATCAAATCGACCTGCGGGATCGACTAACATCCGTTGGCAGAAAAAGACCGCCCTCGGGCAAGGGCGGTCAAAATTCAGGGCAGATCTGGTATGGGGACGGCAGATTATTGGCCCAGACGCCAGCAAAGCGGGGATGATCGATGCCAGCGCGGCAAACATGCCTTTGGTTTATGTCGCTAAGAATAAGGATTGGTAACAGGTTTATTACCATTTCATGACAAGCGTCAAAATTCTGTAGATTGATGCGAGTTACATAAACCCGAGCTCAAGGCGGGCTTCGTCTGACATCATCTCCATGCCCCAAGGTGGCTCCCAAGTGAGTTCGACATCTACTTCCTTGACGCCCGCTACGGGTTCTATCGCTTCTACGATCCAGCCAGGCATCTCGCCCGCAACCGGGCAACCGGGCGCTGTCAGCGTCATGATTACTTTCACGGCGTTTTCGCTGTTGATGTCGATCGTGTAGATCAAGCCCAGATCATAAATATTGACCGGAATCTCAGGATCAAAAACCGTCCGACAGGCTTCCACAACGTGTTCGTACAGGGGGTGCTCGATGGTTGAAGGTGCAATCAGCGGGCTGCCTTCAAACTGTTCGCTGGGATGGGTCATTGAAGCCTCGGGTCTGTTACCTGAGAAATTATATAGGGAAAGTGCGGGGCAGCGTCCAGAGGGGGCGTGGCGCCTGTTACGGGCGCCACGCGTGGTCAATCATTAATGTCGTGGTTGAAGGTTTTCACTTGCCCATGGGGCAATGCAAACATTCGCCGCAACACCAGCCATGCGATCAGCGACAGAACTGCGAAGATCAGCAGCAGAATAGGCAGGCTCGGGGTCACACCCGGGATCAGCAGCAAGAGCCCAGTGATCGCCGCACCGATTGCAAAGCCCAGAAAGATGAAACCGGGCAGAACAACTTCGACAATTGCCAGAACGAGGGCACCGGCCAGCCATATCCACCAGGTCAGCCAGAAGGGATCTGCCATTACTTGCCTCCTTTTAGCATGTTGAAGGCGTTTCCGAATGCTTCTAGCGCGTTGGCAGGAACAACGATGGTTTTCGAGCCGCTTCCGGTGCCAAGTGAGTTTAGAGACTCCACCTGCTTCAAAGCCACCTGGTATTGCGCTGCCTCGATGCCGTTGTCTTGAATAGCCTTGGCAACAACTTCGGTCGCGAAGGCCTCGGCCTCGGCCTGAATGCGGCGGGCTTTGGCGGCCTGCTCGGCTGCATAAAGCTCAGCATCAGCGTGAAGTTCGACAGAGCGTTTCTGACCTTCGGCTTCAGTCACCTGTGCACGACGCGCGCGTTCAGCGTTCAGCTGCTGCAGCATCGCATCGCGGGTGGCCTGATCCAGATTTACGTCCAGAATCTCGGCGCGGGTCACTTCGATCCCCCAGTCATCCACTGCTGTTTCAACACTTTCCTGAATGCGCGTGATCAGTTGTGCGCGGTTCGACTGAACCTCATCGAGATCCATTTTACCAATCTCGGCACGCACGATACCTGCCACAGTGGTAGCAATCGCACCGTCTACGTCACGGATACGGTAGACCGTCTTTTCGGGTTCGAGAATACGATAGAATACCGAAGTGTCGATCTGCACCAGAACATTGTCTTTGGTGATCGCATCCTGCGTTGCGTTGGGAAGCTGACGTTCCAGAATGGATATCTTGTGGCGCGCAACATCCAGAAAAGGAACGATGAAATTGATGCCAGGCCCGAGAACCGAATGCAGGCGGCCAAACCGTTCCACAACATATTTCTCGGATTGGGGAACGATTTTGATCCCTTTCAGGATAACGATGACGATAAAAGCTGCCGCCAGTAAATAGATGATGTTCGATGTAAGCAGTCCGATGATTTGGTCTTCTGTCATAACTGTCCTCATTATTGTGTACTATAGTATACATTTGGGGATTGAGTCGCCCGATTTCAACTCTGGTATGGATTGAGTCGGCAGGAATGCAAGTGTTTGAAAGCACTAAAGCGGTGCGGGATTTCACCTTGTGGCCGCTTTGCATCCGGTGGCGTTTGCGGTATCGGGCGGGGATGAAACTGATAATCGATACTGACCCCGGCATAGATGATGCCATGGCCATCGCCTATGCCGCCGCAGCGCCCGATATCGAATTGATCGGCCTGACGGCTGTTTTCGGCAATACTCATGTACGTCAGTCCAGCCGCAACGCGCGCTACCTGGTAGACAGGCTGGGCATGAACATTCCGGTTGCTGAAGGTGCGCCGTTCGCGCGTGGTGAAAGCAGCCATGCTCCGTCCGAGCATGTGCACGGGCCGGAAGGGTTTGGGGATTTCACCGAAATCCCCCAGATCGGAGAAAACCATACGCTGCCAGCGGCTGAGTTTCTTGTCGAAATGGCGCGGGTGCATCGGGGTGAATTGGTTGTCTGCGCTGTCGGACCATTAACCAATATCGCGGATGCGATACGGCTGGACCCTGAGTTTTCGAGGAACCTGTGCAAACTGGTCATCATGGGCGGCGCCGTGTTCTGCCGCGGAAACATCACGGAACATGCCGAGGCCAATATATACCACGATGCCAAAGCCGCGGATGAGGTCTTTGCCGCGCCGCCACCCACCGTGTTGGTTGGATTGGATGTGACGCTCAAGACCCTCTACGAGACTGCGGATTTTGATGATCTGGCTCGGCGTTCGCGCGATATGGGTGGGTTCCTGCGGGATATTTCTCGTTTCTACCTCAAGTTTTACAAGGAAATCGGCGGGCTGGAAGGGTGTGGTCTGCACGATTCGACCGCCGTAATCGCCTGTACTCATGAACCGATGTTTGAAATGGTTGATACGGGTTTGAACGTGGTACTCGACGGGCCTGAAATCGGCGCGACCCGTTGCGACCCGACACGCCCTCTGGTGCAGGTATGTCGGGATGTGGATGGGGCAGGGGTTGTGCGTCTGTTTACCGAGCGGGTGAGCTCGCTGCCCTGACGGGTTGCATTGCACCTGCAGATCGGGCAAAGCCTGCCCGGTTCCGCGACCCGAGGCCCCAAGATGACTGACCGTTTCTCGTTTGACCTGAAAGCCACCGATGGCAAAGCCCGCACAGGCGTGATCAACACGCCGCGCGGAGAGGTGCGGACGCCTGCGTTCATGCCGGTCGGAACTGCGGCGACGGTAAAGGCGATGATGCCTGAAAGCGTGCGCGCGACCGGTGCGGATATCCTGCTGGGTAACACCTACCACCTGATGCTGCGCCCCACGGCCGAGCGGATTGACCGGCTGGGCGGGCTACACAAGTTCATGAATTGGGAGCGCCCGATCCTAACTGACTCGGGTGGGTTTCAGGTGATGTCGCTGGCCGGGCTGCGCAAGTTGACCGAAAAGGGCGTGACCTTCAAATCGCATATCGATGGCTCACGGCATGAGCTCACTCCGGAACGCTCGATGGAGATCCAGCGGCTGCTGGGATCAGATATCGTGATGTGTTTCGATGAATGCCCGGCGCTGCCCGCAGACCGCGAGCGGATTGCTGAGTCGATGCGCCTTTCGATGCGATGGGCGGACCGGTCTCGGGACGCATTCGGGGATCGCCCGGGACACGCGCTATTTGGCATAATGCAGGGCGGCCTGGAACAGGATCTGCGTGAGGAAAGCGCCGAAGCATTGAAGCAGATAGGCTTTGAAGGCTACGCTGTTGGCGGCCTGGCTGTTGGTGAAGGTCAAGAGGCCATGTTAGATTGCCTCGACTATGCGCCCGATTTCCTGCCCGAGGACAAGCCGCGTTACCTGATGGGTGTGGGCAAGCCGGACGACATCGTAGGCGCAGTCGCGCGCGGCATCGACATGATGGATTGCGTATTGCCCTCACGGTCCGGTCGAACGGGTCAGGTTTTCACACGTTACGGCGTGATCAACATCAAGAATGCCCGTCACGCCGATGATCCGCGACCGCTGGATGAGCAGTGTAGCTGTCCGGCCTGTTCAAGCTACTCACGGGCCTATCTGCACCACGTGTTCCGCTCGAATGAAATGATTTCGGGTATGCTGCTGACATGGCACAACCTGCATTACTTTCAAGAGATCATGCATGGGATGAGGGACGCGATCGCCGGGGGCGCCTTTGCTCAATGGCAGGCTCGCTTTCAAGCGCAACGGGAACAGGGCGATATTGAGCCGCTTTAGATTGTGGTCCGAGCGGTGACAAACGTCGCATTATTTGCTATACTGTCCCCGGTTTGTTTTATCGATTTCATTTGTTTTGTTTAGGAGGATTCAATGCCTCGCTTTCTTATTTCTATTGCAATCGTTCTTTGTGCGTCGACCTCGCAGGCTGACGTCTGGACATTCGAAACCCCGTCCGAGAACATCCAGTGTGTGGTCGGAGAGGGGGCTAGTGTCTCGGACCTGTCGTGCACCATAATCGAGCGCAGCGGCGCACCCGCTTTTCCTCGGCCAGCGGATTGTCAATCGGACTGGGGTCATGATTTTTTCATGACTAATACCGGCGCAGTGCGAATGCTGTGCCAGCCATTGAACCATAATCGCGACGGGTTTGATCGTGCGGAGTATGGTATCACCGGAACGTTTGGCGGTTTTGTCTGCCATTCCTCGAGAAAGGGACTGGAATGCCGAAACGAAGTCGGCCACGGCTTCTTTTTGTCCCGGGCCAAACAGAGTGTGTTTTGACCTGCGCGTGGTGATTTAACACCCAACTTGTCGTCGTGTTTCGTCGAAAACGGTGGATATGTCTGCGGGATGCCTTGAAGTCGCCAAATCAACGGGTCATTCTGCATCACGACAAACGGCGATGAGGTTGAAATAGGGGTGCAGGTGCCCCACCTTTATCGTCCAAGACAGGAGACAGCCAATGGTTGCCTGATTCAGGGACCAGCGCCGTCTTGCCAATGATAAGGATAGAGCATGCAAGAGCCTCTGAATTCCTCATACCCCGTTCTGCCGCTGCGCGATATCGTGGTTTTCCCACATATGATCGTGCCGCTGTTCGTGGGCCGAGATAAATCGGTCCGCGCGCTGGAAGAGGTGATGCAGGATGACAAGCAAATTCTGTTGTCCAGCCAGATTGATCCCGGCGAGGATGATCCCGAAATCGACGGTATCTACCGCTCGGGCGTTCTGGCCAACGTTCTGCAACTGCTGAAGCTGCCCGATGGCACCGTGAAGGTGCTGGTCGAAGGTCAGGCGCGTGTACAGATCACGGAATTTCTTGAAAATGATCAGTTTTTCGAAGCCAGGGCCGAGTATCTGACTGAAATTCCGGGTGATGTCACAACGACCGAAGCGCTGCTGCGCGCTGTCACCGACGAGTTCGAGCGCTATGCCAAGGTGCGTAAGAACATCCCCGAAGAAGCGTTGGCCGCTGTGGGTGAAACCACCGAGTCCGCCAAGCTGGCTGATCTCGTATCGGGTCATTTGGGGATCGAAGTTGAGCAAAAGCAGGAGTTGCTTGAGACGCTCTCGGTCAGCGAGCGGCTTGAGAAGGTCTATGGCCTGATGCAAGGCGAAATGTCTGTCCTGCAGGTCGAGAAAAAGATCAAGACCCGCGTCAAATCTCAGATGGAGAAGACGCAGCGCGAGTATTATCTGAATGAGCAGATGAAAGCCATTCAGAAGGAGCTGGGCGACGGTGAGGATGGCAGCAACGAAGTTGCCGAGTTGGAAGCGAAAATCAACGAGACCAAACTGTCGAAAGAAGCGCGCGAAAAGGCGGAAGGCGAGCTGAAGAAGCTCAAGAACATGTCGCCCATGTCGGCCGAGGCCACTGTTGTGCGCAATTATCTCGATTGGATTTTGGCTCTGCCGTGGGGCACGAAATCCCGCGTCAAAAAGGATCTGGGTCGCGCGCAGGACATTCTGGACGCCGATCACTATGGCCTTGAGAAAGTCAAGGAACGGATCGTTGAGTATCTGGCGGTTCAGCAGCGCTCGAAAAAGTTGAAAGGCCCGATCATGTGCCTTGTTGGCCCTCCGGGTGTGGGTAAAACCTCGCTTGGTAAGTCTGTCGCACGTGCGACGGGGCGTGAGTTCATCCGCATCTCGCTGGGCGGTGTACGTGATGAATCCGAGATCAGAGGTCACCGTCGGACTTATATCGGGTCGATGCCCGGTAAGATCATTCAGGCGCTGAAAAAGGCGAAAACCACAAACCCGCTGATCTTGTTGGATGAAATCGACAAGATGGGACAGGACTTCCGTGGTGACCCGGCCTCGGCAATGCTGGAAGTGTTGGATCCGGAACAGAACAGCACGTTCATGGACCACTATCTTGAGGTCGAATATGACCTGTCGAACGTGATGTTCCTGACCACTTCGAACAGCTACAACATGCCTGGGCCTCTGCTAGACCGGATGGAGATCATTCCGCTGGCCGGTTACACCGAAGATGAAAAGAGCGAGATCGCCAAGCAGCATCTGATCAGTAAGCAGGTCAAGAACCACGGCCTGAAGGACAAAGAGTTCGAACTGACAGATGACGCGCTGCAGTCGATCATCCGCACCTATACGCGCGAGGCGGGTGTGCGGAACCTTGAACGCGAGATTGCTAAGGTGGCGCGGAAGTCGCTGACCAAAATCATCAAGAAAGAGGCTGAAACCGTTTCGGTGACGCCGGAAAATCTGGATGATTTCCTTGGCGTGCCCAAGTTCCGCTATGGGCTGGCCGAACAGGATGATCAGGTCGGTGTTGTCACAGGTCTGGCCTGGACGTCTGTTGGTGGCGATTTGCTGCAAATCGAGGCGCTGAAACTGCCCGGAAAAGGCCGGATGAAGACCACCGGCAAGCTGGGTGATGTGATGAAAGAATCTATCGACGCTGCCTCGTCTTATGTGCGGTCAATTTCTCCTCAGATCGGGGTGAAACCACCGAAGTTCGACAAGATCGACATCCACGTTCACGTGCCTGACGGCGCAACACCCAAGGATGGGCCGAGTGCCGGTTTGGCCATGGTAACGTCGATCGTTTCGGTGCTGACCGGTATTCCGGTGCGCAAGGACATCGCCATGACCGGCGAGGTCTCATTGCGGGGGAACGCGATGCCAATTGGTGGACTCAAGGAAAAACTGCTGGCTGCCCTTCGGGGCGGGATCAAGACGGTTTTGATCCCGGAAGAAAACGAGAAGGACCTGGCGGAAATTCCGGACAACGTGAAAGAAGGGCTGAAAATCATCCCGGTCAATCACGTCTCGGAAGTCCTTGAACATGCATTGGTGCGTAAGCCCGAGTCGGTGGATTGGGATGAGGCTGCTGAGGAAGCGGCTGCTGCTGCAGCAAAAGCAGCGGAAGGTGCTGGTCCATCTGCAACCGCACACTGACATTGTTGCATGAGAATAAAAGAGGCGGGGTCAATCCCCGCCTTTTTTCGTTCAAAGGCCTATGACGGGCTTCGCTGGGTCGAGCACTTCTTCGTCAGCGATGTAGGCTTGGAATTTTTCGTCAGACAGGGCCGAGCGTATGGCGAGTGCGAAAATCACCGTCGAAAACGCGACACACAGCAGAATATCCCAACCGAATGGGATTTGTTTTTGCGCACCTTCTCCAAACTGACCCATGTAAGAAATCAAGCCCAACCCACAGAAATATGGCATCAGCCAAAGCGCCTCGGTCGCGTCCATTTCGTCGAGCCGGTTGTGGAAGCGGACCAGCAATAGCACCATGCCGATGATCAGCGCGATCCCCAACCTCCAGATTGTATCCCAGCCGCTCCAGTACACAATCAGTGTTGAGATCGCGAAGGCTGTGATGCCGACCAGCTTGACGGCGGGGATACGGATTGAGCGCGGGTGATCCGGCAGCAGATCACGCAGGCATACTACGGCGATGGGCCCTACCGCAAAAGACATCACGATTGCAGCGCCGTTCAGTGCGATGATAGTCGTGAAAGGGATGGTAAGCAGAAACAGTGTGCCGATCAGAAAGTTCAATGCCAGTGCCCATAAGGGTACGCCAAATGAAGACAGCATCTGCAGACGTTTCGGCAGAAAACCGTTTTGCGACAGCGCCAGGGCGATTCGGGCATTTGATCCGGTCGCAACAAGCCCGTTGCCGAAGGGGCCGATAACTGAGCCCACGTTAAGAAGGCTGAGAAACCACAAGAGCCCGACCGACATGAGGACGCCGTCCAAAGGTCCTTGCCCGCCAAAGCTCAGGTTTGCCCACCCCTTGCTGATCATCGTCGGCTCAAGCGCGCCGATAAAGGCGACCTGCAGTCCAAGATAAATCAAGGCGCAAAGAACGATGGACAGAATCAAAGCGGCAGGGATGGCGAATTTCGGATTGCGAACTTCGCCTGCCATATCAACCACATGACGAAAGCCGATAAACGAAAATATCACTCCACCGGTTGATACTGCGGCCATAACCCCCTTGAGGCCGTAAGGCGCGAAGCCATCAGGCGTTGTAAAGTTCTGAACATCAAATCGGGTTGCGATCAGCAATACGGATAGCACGATTGGAATGGCGATCTTGGCCCATGTCAGTGTGGCGTTAACTTGAGCAAAAAATTTGACACCCAGCGCGTTTACCGCGACGAACAGCAACATGAACAGCAACGCGACCGAAACACCGGCTCCGGTCAGATCGCCGGTATCCGCAGTGTGGAGCCATGGGGCGTAAGGCGCGAGGTATTTCAGCATAGCCTCCACCTCGATCGGTGCAGTGGTGTTGTAACCGATCCATGCCGTCCAGCCCATTGCCATCGAAACGATATTACCGTGCGAAAACTGCGGAACCCGCGCTATCCCGCCTGGGATTGGCAACATGGCAGAAATTTCGGCGAATGTGATTGCCAGGATAAACATGGCAACGGCGCCGATAATCCAAGACAAAATAGCGGCAGGGCCTGCGTGCTGCACGGCGAGCAGTGGTCCGAACAGCCAGCCGGATCCAATGATGCCTCCGACCGAAATGAAGGTCAGGCCAACCAGACCAATTTCCCGCTTCAGATGAGCCATGCAGTATTTCACCAAGGAATTCCGCCCAATCGGCGGCTATCGGTATCAGGATACGCGGGCAGCAGGAAACATGACAAGTCCCGAAAACTATGCAGAAATCTGTGGGTTGATGCGATTTGTCCGGATCAATGTCGTGGCGATCGTGATTGCATCCCACAAAGCCTGATTGACTGATTAGAATGTTTGAGATGGAAACGAGACGGAACTTAGGGCAGGCTGAATACCTGCGCCAAGGTAGGAGAACCCAGGATGCCTCAGTACAACGATCTGTTTGAGCTTTCGGTCGAGGATATGGATCTGATCGAGGAGGCCATGCGCCACGTCATTGCAGCCAGATCACCGGCGCAGGAAGATGAGGGGGGCGAAGCCAGAGAAGCCCGCGAGAAATTTGTGCGAAATGCCCATGACCTATTGGGGCGACTTCATGATCAGAAGATTTTTTACCGTCCCAAAACTGGCGTCTACGTCGGTGGATAGTGTCGCGTCACATGGATGAAAGCTTGGATATACTTTAGCATACACTTCTAAGTCATTGAAACATATGGTGGGTGATAAGAGATTTGAACTCCTGACATCTTCGATGTGAACGAAGCGCTCTACCACTGAGCTAATCACCCATGGCGGGCTCAGATATAGAAGCCGAGATTTATCCGCAAGCTTAAATCTTTGTGTGTAGGGACTGGCAAGAGATTTTCATGACGCATTTGCCCTGTGCAATGTTGATGGCATTGGAAAAATTCGTGATTAGGCAAAAAACTTGAAAACGCCGCTTGACGCTGCACAGCGGTAGCCATAATACACCCCAACGTTCAGAGATGAACGGGCAGTGGGCGGTTGTAGCTCAGTTGGTTAGAGTACCGGCCTGTCACGCCGGGGGTCGCGGGTTCGAACCCCGTCAACCGCGCCATCACTGTCAGCCTTTGGTCCGGGCAAACGGATCGCACATAGACCCTAAATGCGCGGTTGTAGCTCAGTTGGTTAGAGTACCGGCCTGTCACGCCGGGGGTCGCGGGTTCGAGCCCCGTCAACCGCGCCATTTCTCCTCAGATGCAAAACTCAGACGTTCATAGTGGCGTTTTAAAGCCGACAACCAATCGGTCATGTGGTTTATTGTGCAAAAAACACCAGAGGCACGCAGTGACCAGTTTGAATCGAGTCATAATGGCCCGGCGCAGCCGGCAGTGGATACGCGACCTAAAGCCCGATACGCTTGACGCCGTTGAAATCTCGGGCTCGTGGGGTAGGCAGTTCGGGTTTCGCAGCTACGAACAGGTTTGGCACGCCCGGCATGACATCTGCACTGGACCTGTTTTGGATGATCAGGCGCAGGTTCTTAAATTTGATCTGGTTCTGGCCAATCAGGTTTGGGAACATCTGGATCGCCCCTTAGAAGCAACGCTGAATGTGCAAGAGATGTTGCGACCCGGCGGATATTTCTGGCTGGCGGTCCCATTCTTCATCCCGTTTCACGCCGCCCCACACGATTGCTCTCGGTGGTCCGCGCGTGGGTTGAAAAACTTTCTGACCGAGTGCGGCTTTGATCCCGCACATATTCGAGCAGAACAATGGGGCAATCGGCAGGCTGCGTTGCGCAATCTCGAACTTGACTGGCCACCGATCTATGATCCCGAGAAGGACAATTTGGACAATGATCCCGATTTCCCGATCTGCGCATGGGCGCTGGCGCGGAAATCGGATGATTAGGCGGAACGGGCCAAAAAACCGCCTGTTCATACTTTGTTCTAATTTTTCGGTTGGAGACTCAGCGTTGCTCGCCTATCTCTAGGGCGTTGGTTGTTGGGGGCCGAGATGGCTGAGCTTAAGAATATCGAAGTGCGCGGCGCGCGCGAGCATAACCTAAAGAGTATTGATGTCGACATTCCGCGGGATCAGCTGGTGGTGATCACTGGCCTGTCAGGCTCGGGTAAGTCTTCGTTGGCATTTGACACAATCTATGCCGAGGGTCAGCGCCGGTATGTCGAAAGCCTGTCGGCCTATGCACGTCAGTTCCTGGATATGATGGAAAAGCCCGATGTGGATCACATCAGCGGTCTGTCTCCGGCAATTTCGATTGAACAGAAAACGACCTCGAAGAACCCGCGCTCAACTGTCGGAACCGTGACCGAGATCTATGACTATTTGCGCCTGCTTTTTGCCCGCGCAGGTACGCCTTACAGCCCGGCCACAGGGCTGCCGATCGAGGCGCAGCAAGTGCAGGATATGGTCGACCGGATCAAGTCTATGGACGAGGGGACACGCGGATATCTGTTGGCACCGATCGTGCGAGACAGGAAGGGAGAATACAGGAAAGAGTTCCTTGAACTGCGAAAGCAAGGTTTTCAACGCATCAAGGTGGATGGTGAATTTTACGAGTTGGATGAACCCCCAACGCTCGACAAGAAATTTCGTCATGACATCGACGTCGTGGTTGACCGTCTGGTTGTACGCGAAGGGATGGAAACGCGTCTGGCCGACAGTCTGCGCACCGCGCTTGATCTGGCAGATGGGATTGCGATTCTTGAAACCGCGCCCAAGGAAGGCGACCCCGAACGGATAACATTTAGCGAGAATTTCGCGTGTCCCGTCAGCGGATTTACCATCCCCGAAATCGAACCACGCCTGTTTTCATTCAATGCGCCGGTTGGGGCTTGCCCACATTGCGATGGTCTTGGAGCCGAGTTGTTTTTTGACGAACGGCTGGTTGTGCCTGATCAAACGCTGAAACTCTATGATGGGGCTTTGGCGCCGTGGCGCAAGGGTAAGTCGCCTTATTTTCTGCAGACCATCGAAGCCATTGCGCGACATTACGAATTCGACAAGAACACGCCTTGGAAGGATTTGCCCAAGAAGGTCCAGCAGGTGTTTCTGCGCGGCTCTGGTGACGAAGAGATTCAGTTTCGGTACGACGAAGGCGGGCGAGTATATCAGGTTACGCGAAGCTTTGAAGGCGTCATTCCGAATATGGAACGCCGGTATCGCGAAACTGACAGTGCCTGGATACGCGAAGAATTCGAGCGCTATCAGAACAACCGGCCTTGTGGGACCTGTGAGGGGTACCGCCTGCGCGCCGAGGCCCTGGCGGTCAAGATTGCCCGATTACATGTAGGACAGGTGGTCGAGATGTCGATCCGCGAGGCGCTGGCCTGGGTCGAGGAAGCACCGAAGCATCTGAGCGTGCAAAAGAATGAGATCGCACGCGTCATTCTCAAGGAGATTCGTGAGCGGCTAGGATTCCTGAATAATGTGGGTTTAGAATATCTTACGCTGTCACGATCAAGCGGCACTCTGTCCGGGGGCGAAAGTCAACGAATCCGGTTGGCCAGCCAGATTGGCTCGGGTCTGACAGGTGTTCTGTATGTGCTGGACGAGCCCTCGATCGGTTTGCATCAGCGTGATAATGACCGTCTTCTGGGAACGCTCAAAAACCTGCGTGATCAGGGTAATACGGTCATTGTGGTTGAACATGACGAAGAGGCCATCCGCGAGGCGGATTACGTCTTTGATATCGGCCCCGGCGCCGGGGTACACGGAGGACAGGTGGTCAGCCATGGCACACCTGAACATATCTCGGCCGATGCGGCCTCGATCACCGGTCAGTATTTATCTGGTAGTCGCGAAATCGCCGTGCCGATCGAACGGCGTAAAGGCAAAAAGCAGAAGGTCAGCGTAGTCAAAGCCACTGGTAACAACCTGAAAAATGTCACAGTCGACTTCCCATTGGGCAAATTTGTCTGTGTCTCGGGTGTCTCGGGGGGCGGCAAATCCACGCTGACGATCGAGACTTTGTTCAAGACAGCCTCGATGCGATTGAACGGAGCCCGCCAGACGCCAGCGCCTTGCGAAACGATCAAAGGTCTTGAGCATCTGGATAAAGTCATCGACATTGATCAGCGGCCGATCGGGCGAACTCCGCGTTCGAATCCAGCGACTTACACGGGGGCTTTCACGCCGATCCGCGACTGGTTCGCCGGTCTGCCAGAGGCCAAGGCGCGTGGTTATAAGCCTGGGCGATTCAGCTTCAACGTCAAAGGTGGTCGATGCGAGGCTTGCCAGGGCGATGGTGTCATCAAGATTGAGATGCACTTTTTGCCCGACGTCTACGTGACTTGTGAGACCTGCAAAGGGGCGCGCTATAACCGTGAAACACTGGAGATCAAGTTCAAGGGCAAATCCATTGCAGATGTGCTTGATATGACAGTGGAGGACGCGCAGGAGTTCTTCAAGGCTGTGCCATCGATCCGTGACAAGATGGACGCTTTGGCACGGGTGGGGCTGGGCTATATCAAGGTTGGCCAGCAGGCGACCACGCTGTCCGGTGGTGAGGCGCAGCGGGTTAAGCTTTCAAAGGAACTCAGCAAGCGTTCGACTGGGCGTACGCTATATATCCTTGATGAACCGACCACCGGTCTGCACTTTGAAGATGTGCGTAAGCTTTTGGAAGTGTTGCACGAATTGGTGGATCAGGGAAATACGGTAGTCGTGATTGAACACAATCTGGATGTGGTTAAAACCGCCGACTGGATCATCGATATCGGTCCGGAAGGTGGTGATGGAGGTGGAAAGATCGTGGCCGAAGGTACTCCGGAGGAGATTGCCGAATACGAGCGCAGTCATACCGGTCGATATCTCAAGCCGATGTTAAACACTGAGCGTGTGGCTGCGGAATAACAACGATCAGTAAAGGATATCGGCTACCGCGCCGATCAGGTTCAGCACTTTGTGCGTTTCGGGATCGATTTTATAAACATAGTCGCCCGCACGCACATAGTTGCCGCCGCGTCGCAAACCATAGCGATAGGGGTCGTCGATCCAAATGTAGTCATCAAGCCGGTCACCAGTCCGGTAGAACTTTTTGGCTTGGCCGGGCGGAACACAGGGAACAGCTTTCTTCGCCAGTCCTGGAGGACAATGGCCTGCATTGCCACGCACCACGCCAGATTGCGGTGAGACCCGTTCGACCTGCAGTTTGGACTTATTCTTGCCTTTGCTATTCCCGTTCCCGGCTAATGCAACAGCAGGGCTCAGCGCGATCAGGGCAATCATTGAAAGGCTGGACAGGGTTTTCATAGAAGCGCGCTCCGGCGTTGGTGTTTGGGTTGGTTTGCATATTACCCGAACACCTATGGGCGCGCCTCTATGTATTCCAGCCCCGTGCGGATTTCCGCCGCCAGATGGCTAGTTGCGGCTGCGCTTTTCGAACCGAGGCAACATGGCGCTGAAGTCGCGACCCAAGCCTCCCTCGTGTTCGACAAACTGCTCGTAGAGCTTTGTCGCGATTTGCCCCATGGGAGTATCGGCATCAGCACTTTCAGCGGCCTGTTGGCTGAGGCGTAGATCTTTCAACATCAGTTCAGCGGCAAAACCGGGGTTGTACTCATTGTCGGAGGGACTTTCGGGCCCAACGCCGGGCGCTGGACAATAGGCATTCATTGTCCAGCTATAGCCAGAAGAGGTGCTGACCACATCGAACATTTTTTGCCGGTCCAAACCCAGCTTGTCGGCGAGGGCAAATGCCTCACAGGTGGCAATCATTGTCACACCGAGGATCATGTTGTTGCAGATCTTTGCGGCTTGACCTGCGCCTGCCTCACCACAATGAACGGCTTTCTGACCCATGATGTTGAACAACGGTGCGGCCTTGGCAAACGCGGCTTCAGAACCGCCGGCCATAAAGGTCAGCGTTCCTGCAGCCGCGCCGCCGATCCCTCCGGAAACTGGTGCATCAACCGACAAAAGACCGGCGTTGGCGGCTTGCTGCGCCACGGTGCGTGCGCTGTCGACATCAACTGTTGAACAATCAATCAGGACTGCTCCGTTATGCATCGCAGGGATTACTTCATTCGCAACGGCGCGTAGAATTTGCCCGTTGGGCAGCATGGTTATGACAACTTCTGCATCCGTTGCGGCGGCGGTCCCGGAAGCGGCCATTTTGACGCCTTCAACAGCAACATCAGCCTGATCAAAACCAATTACATTATGTCCCGCGCGTGCCAGATTGGCAGCCATTGGGGCGCCCATGTTGCCCAGACCTATGAATGCGATGTTCATACCTTACTCCTCTGAAAAGCTTAATGCATCGGCGCCAAGTGGCTGCAGCATTTTGGATATAGCAACCGCAGGTACATCCAGATCGGCGTACTGCCAGTTTGGATTGCCATCCTTATCGATAATTAGGGCCCGAATGCCCTCCAGAAAATCTCCGTGCTCCATCGCGCGAAAGGTAAATCGGTACTCCAGATCCAATGCTTTTTGCAGCGTAAGCCCGGCCCCTCTCAGCCGGTGCAGCATCTCAACCGCACAGGCCATTGCAATCGGAGAGTTTCGGTGGAGTTTATCGAGAATTTTCGTTGAAAATTCTTTATCCGCGTTGCGCAAGCTGTTCAAAATGTCGCTGAGGCTTTCTCCGCCAAAGAATTTATCGATGTCTTGCTGCATGTTCGACAAGGGGCTATCCGGGGCTGGTGCAGAATGCTCCTCTATCAGTTCTGTTTGCCCCGACGCTTCCAGCAGGTCGATCAGTTCGGGCCAATGCTCTTGTGGGATAAAGAAATCAGCAAACCCGGAATAGATCGCATCACCGGGGCCCATGCGATAGCCAGTTGTACCCAGATACTCACCCAATCGTCCGGGGGCCAATGCAAGCATCAACGATCCGCCTACGTCAGGGACGAGGCCGATCGAACATTCCGGCATTGCGATCTTTGAGCTTTCTCCCACGATGCGGTGGCTGCCATGGCATCCAATGCCAACCCCGCCGCCCATTGTAAAACCTTGCAGGAAGCTGATCACCGGCTTGGGGTATTCAAATATCTGAGCGTTCAGGCGGTATTCGTCTCGCCAGAATTTTTGGCCATAGCCGAAGTCTCTTTTAGTGCCAGTCGCATAGAGCTCGGCAATGTCACCACCTGCGCAGAAGGCTTTTTCACCCTCGGCATCGAGTATGATCAGATCAACCTCATCATCCTCACGCCAGTTGCGCAGAGCGGTATCAATGGCCATGCACATTTCATAGCTCAAAGCATTCAAGGCACGTGGTCTTGTTAACGTGATGCGTCCGGCCCGGCCAGTTGTGCGGATATCAATATCGGACATAGAGACCTCAGCGGTTAGAAAGCATCTGGCGTGCAACGATCACGCGCATGATCTCGTTTGTGCCTTCCAGAATCTGATGAACACGCAAGTCTCGCACAAGTTTTTCGATGCCATAATCGGCCAGATACCCATATCCGCCGTGCAACTGCAGGCATTGGTCTACGACCTTCGATCCGGTTTCTGTTACGAATTTTTTTGCCATGGCGCAGAATTTGGTTGCATCCGGTGCGCCCTGATCCAGCTTCCATGCCGCCTGACGCAGGAATGTGCGCGCCGCTTGAAGCTCGATTTCCATATCCGCCAGTCGGAACTGCAAAGCTTGAAACTGGTCGATCGATTGCCCAAAGGCCTTACGCTCGGACATGTATTGCAGCGTCATGTCGAGGCCGTTCTGAGCAGCGCCCAGCGAGCAGGAAGCGATGTTCAGACGGCCGCCGTCCAACCCCATCATCGCGTATTTGAAACCGTCCCCCTCGGTTCCCACCAAATATCCTGATGGGATTCGGCAGTCATCAAACTGAACCTGCGCGGTGGGCTGGCTTTTCCAGCCCATCTTCTGCTCCAAAGCGCCAAAGCTTAGGCCCGGCGTGCCGTCTTCGACATAGACGGTCGAAATTCCTTTGGGTCCATCAGTACCCGTGCGCACCATGCAGACATAAGCATCCGAGTAACCTCCGCCCGATATGAAGGCCTTTGTTCCATTCAGCGTATAGCCTTCATTGGTACGATCTGCTCGGGTCTTCAAAGCTGCTGCGTCCGATCCCGAACCGGGTTCGGTCAGGCAGTAGCTGAGGACGGTTTCGAGGCTGAGAATATCCGGCATGATGCGGGATTTCAGATCTTGGCTGCCAAAGTTGTCCAGCATTTTGGCGCACATATTGTGTATCGAAAGAAATGCTGCAACCGAGGGGCAGGCCATCGACAGTGCCTCGAACACAAGGGTTGCATCCAATCGGGTCAGACCTGAACCGCCCGCATCTTCAGAGACATAAAGGCCACCAAAGCCAAGCTCGCCAATTTTGGGCCAAAGACCCTTGGGAATGGTCCCGTCCGCTTCCCACTGGCGCGCAAACGGGGCGATGTTGTCTTGGCCAAAGGCGTAGGCCATGTCGAATATGGCCGTTTGTTCCTCGGTCAGCGCGAAATCCATAACGTGACTTTCCTGTTGGCTGTAGAATTGAACAAGTGTTTTATTCTTCAATCCTTACAGAATTTTTTCAGTGACGGCAAACTCTGCGATTTGGGAGATTTCGGGTCGGTAGAGTATACTTTCGGAATTAAACGTTTTGATAGTTAAGGAGCAATTTTAATGCCATCGCACAAACTCGCTGTTGTCGTGATCCACGGAATGGGCAGCCAGCATAATCCGCAAGGTCAACCGCCATCCACAACACCAACATTTTCCAAAGGACTGAAATCGCGTGTTTCGCGCCGGGTAGGCGCGGACATGAACGATGTGATCTGGCACGAGGTGGTCTGGGCGCAAATCCTGCAGGGGCGTCAAAAAGACTATCTGCGAAAGATCAACCGCAACCTCGGCTACGACAAGCTGCGAAAATTTGTTGTGTGCAATCTCTCGGATGCGGCGTCTTACCGGCCAACACCGGATGACGGTGACAAAATCTATGAGGCGATCCACAAAAAAGTCGAGAATGTGATGGGCATCGTCAAGCATCAGGTCGGACCCGAGGGACCAGTGTTAATTCTGGCACATTCGTTGGGTGGGCATATCATGTCAAACTATATTTATGACATGCAGAGGCATCTGAGGCAGGGCGGATCGCCGGTTCACCCGACCGATGTTGAAAACATGAAAACGGTCGCCGGGTTCGTGACGTTCGGTTGCAATATTCCGATCTTTCTATTTGCCTATCCGGAGAATGAAATTTTCCCGATCATGGCTCCGAACCAGGCACTGCCGCCTGCGTTGCGGTTTTCTACCTGGTGGCGAAACTATTATGACAAGCATGACGTTTTGGGCTTTCCATTAGGAAAGAGCGCACCGCGCTATGAACAGCTCGAACAAAGTGGCGAGTTGAAGGATAATCCGATCAATGCGGGTAAGATCTTTACGTCGTGGAATCCGCTGTCACACAACGGATACTGGACAGATCGCGATCTGTACGGACCCGTTGCCGACCGGATCAAAGAGATTTTGGCGGCGGTCTGAACCTACAGGTCCGCGTGAAATTCCTCGATCAGATGTTTCACAACGGCCATGCCCGGATCTTCGCCGCGTGCTGTGGCCTCGGCATGAATGCGACGCTGGCGGGTGGCAGAGGTTCCCCCTTCGGCGATTTGCCTTAGACGGGCGAGCTCTGTCATGGTGCCCAATGCCTCGGTGTCTTCGGCCAGCATACCCATAAGCTCTCCGATCAATTCGGCCATAGGCTTGATCGATCGGTCGCCGAAATCGATCAGACCTTCGCCCACGCCATAGCGTTGCGCACGCCAGCGGTTCTCACCAATCAGAAATTTGTCATATTGCCGCCAGCGCAGGTTGCGTCCTTTCAGGCGGCACAGCATCCGCGTCAGTGCCTGCACCAAAGCGGCCAAAGACAGTGTGTGTTCAAGCCTTGGCTGCACATCCATGATACGGGTTTCAAGCGTTGGAAACCGATGGGACGGACGCAGGTCCCACCAGATTTTCGAGGTGTCCTCGATCACGCCAAGCTCAACCAGCACGCCGGTGGTGCGTTCGTATTCCGCCCAGCTGCCAAACACCGGAGGCAGGCCGGTCCGCGGCAGGTTGTCAAACACGGTCAGCCGATACGAGGAGAGCCCGGTGTCCTCGCCATTCCAGTAGGGGGAGGAGGTCGACAATGCTAGCAGATGGGGTAAAAAGTAAGCCAGTTGCGGCATCAGATCGGCACGCAGGGCCTGATCTTCGACCCCCACATGCACATGCATCCCGCAGATCAGCATACGACGCGCCACACCACCAAGGGCATGTTGCAGAGCGTCATAGCGTTCTTTGCGGGTATGATGCTGGTCTTTCCAGTTTGCGAACGGGTGGCAAGACACTGCGATCGGGGACAGATTGTATTCGGCCGCGCGTTCCGAAACGCACGATCGCAGGCGCTTCAGGTCTTCGCGCGCTGATTTGATTGTTGTATGGGGCCGAGTGCCGACCTCAATTTGGCATTGCAGGAATTCTGGGCTGACTTGACCTTCGAAATCATTCTGGCAGGCTTCGATCAATGCGGGTGGAGCATGAGCAAGCTGCAGGCTGTCTCGGTCAACCAGTAGGTACTCTTCCTCTATGCCCAGAGTGAATTCCTGCTGCATGGCGGTCCTCTTCGTTCAATTCAGGTCAGTGAATACGGAAATACCTCTTTTGCCAAGGGTTTGGCGCGTCGGTTCTTGCAGAGCCCCCGCGTGCAAAGGTAAGGATCAGGCGCAACGCAATGTGGAGCTGCTTCGTGAAACCCAGAAAATTCCCTCAGATCAACGCTGCTCTTGATGAGCTGGGTGTGAAGTTGATCGACAAGGTTACGGAACAGGATGAACGGGCGCGGTTGGAAGCATTCGAACGGGCAGGGGGGCTGACCCGCCCAGCCTATGCCTTGTCGCCGGGGATGGAAGGTTTTGACATCACTCAGTTGGCTAAAGAGTATGCGTCCCACGCCGATGCGCTTGCGGCTCTGAAAGATCCGGCCAGTAATCAGACTGGTTACGAAACCAACAATGGATATTACGACAGCCCGGATGCGGATGCGTTATATCTGATGATCCGCCGGTTCCAACCGAAGCGGGTGATCGAGGTCGGCTGCGGCAATTCAACCCGTGTGACGCGGCAGGCAATCATTGATGGCGGATTGCAGACGACTATCACCGCGATTGATCCGTATCCGCGCGCTGATATCGCTCATGTCGTGGATCAGTTTGAGCAGAAAAGATTGGAAGAGGTCGATCCCGCGTTGTTCGATCAACTTGAGGCCGGAGACGTTCTGTTCATCGATTCAAGCCATGTGGTGCGGATGAGTAACGATGTTGCCCATCTGTTTTGCCGGATCATTCCGGCGTTGAAACCGGGCGTTGTCATTCACGTTCACGACGTTTTTCTACCTTACGAATATCCCAAACGGTTCTTCTATGACTGTCCGGGTTGGGGTGAGCAATATATGCTGCACACCCTGCTGCAATCTGATTTCTATTCAATGCTTTGGCCCGGCTACTACCTGCAGCAATCCCGCCCTGACGCAATGGAGGCATTGCCATTTCTCAAGGATGGGCGCGCGCAGAGCATATGGGTTCAGCTCAAGGAAAAATGAGCGTCGTGTGATCCAGAATAGCTCAAGGCCCGTACCCCTTTCCATAACAAGCTGGAGAGGAGTTAACAGCCATGTTCCGTCGCACATTCATAGGCGCTGCCGCCGCACTTGCACTTGCTTTGCCCGTCAAGGCACAGGCCGCAGACATCGTAGATACAGCAGTTTCTGCCGGATCGTTCAACACCTTGGTCGCCGCCGTTCAGGCCGCCGGTCTGGTTGATACGTTGAAAGGGGATGGACCTTTCACGGTATTTGCACCGACCGATGAAGCCTTTGCCGCGCTACCCGAGGGAACGGTTGAAACCTTGCTATTGCCCGAAAACAAGGACCAGCTTGTTTCGATCCTGACCTATCACGTCGTGCCGGCAAAGATCATGTCGGGTGACATCGCGGGTAAGCGCGCGAAGGTGCTGACCGTCCAAGGCGATCGTTTGAATGTGAACGCGAAAAATGGTGTGAAAGTAAACGGTGCCAACGTTGTGCAGGCTGATATAGAAGCCAGCAACGGTGTCATTCACGTTGTAGATGAAGTGATCATTCCTGACTAAAACTACCACTTACCCAAATGAAAAGCCCCGGTCCTGATGGCCGGGGCTTTTTGAATTGAGCAGCGAGACGCTTACAATAGACGTACCTGAGTGCCGACCTGAACAAGCGGATACAGCTCTTCGACATGCTGATTGTAAAGACCGATGCAACCAGACGAACTTTGCCGCCCGATCTTACGCGTATCATGGGTGCCGTGAACCAGATAGGCTGGCCAGCCAAGATACATGGCGCGGGTACCTAACGGGTTTCCGGGCTCGCCCCCATCCATTCGAACAGGCAGCGATGGATCGCGTTCGCGCATTGATGCTGTTGGCGTCCAGCTTGGGTTTTCCGTTTTGCGCGTAACTTTGGTATAGCCGCGCTTCGTTAGCTCCTCGCTCATCGGAACCGAACTTGGATAGAGTTTGTAGGTCCCATCTGGACCCCAATAATGGACCGCGCGGCTGGTGATGTCGGCCAGCAGGCAGCCAACGCCCAGTTCGTCAAAATGATCCTGCCACTTCTGCTGCGAGAACGAGGATACGTTACGGCGCACAGGCAACTGCGTGCTGATCGCCTCTTCATCTTGCGGGAAGGCATCACTGCTTTGCGCGCGCAACAGCTGAGGCGTGGCCATTAAGGACGCAACGCCCAACAGGGCGGTACGGCGATTGATGCGGGAACTGGACACGAAGGCCTCCTGAAAGACAAATTGGAGTTTTGCTGAACTTAGGGATTACTGACGCTCAGAGCTAGGTGGATCATCTAAAAATTATGTGATGATCCCACTTTTGGGTGGATTGCGGGATGTCTGGTAGGAGAAAATGCGCTTGTCCCGACATGTTTTTCCTGTTGGCCGGACACGGCTTAATCTATTAAAGGCGCAATTTTGATCCCACTAGTTGAGGCAGGCCCCAGCCGTATGGAGTTCGCAAAAAAATGACTAAAAAGTCAGAAACCTTAGAAATTCGCGTATCTTACGAATTGAAAAGCAAATTGGCTGATCTGAGCGAGCAGCGCGGATCAACAATGAGTGCATTCGTGCGTGATGTGATCGACCGCGAGCTGGAGGATCCATTTCCAGATTCAGTAGGAGATCAAATCATGCAAAGACGTAGTTTTGGAAACCTGGGGGCGAAAGCTCTTTATGTTTTACCGGTCCTGCTATTGGCCGGACTTTATTGGGGATCGGCACAATCGCCCGCTCAGGCGACGCCGTCCGCGCGCGTTATCTTTTCCGAGCTTGACCATAATGGTGACAAACTGATTTCCGAAGCCGAGCTTCATCATTTTCTAAATCAGGAAGGGATTGAATTTGCCCCGGAAGATTGCGGATTGAAATCTCAGACCTGCACGGCCGAGGCTGTTGCTGCCAATGAAATACAGCGGGCGGACGCAGACTCGAATGGTTTTGTTGAGTATGCAGAGTTTGAGACATTTTTCCTGGCCGAGCGCGCTGCCGAGTTTCTTGAGATTGATAATGATGAGAACGGCGTCGTTTCGCCGGACGAACTGATCGCATTCGAAGTGCAAGAATTGGTCGAATTTCCAGATCCGGAGATGGATGAACCGCTGTCACCCAAGTGCTTGAACATGTCAGAAAACGGCAAGATTAACGGTATCGCCAAAGCTTGCTTGACTGATCGCGAACTACGGGTGTTCATGGCCGAAGCCGACACGAATTTCGACGGAAAAATCACACTGCAAGAGTTCCTTGAGAACTGATGCCTGACATTAAGATTGAAAAGGCCGCCCGAGATGGGCGGCCTTTTGCATTGGTGCCTAGTCTGAGATCAGTCCATCGCCTTGAAGTTGAACTCGCCACCTTCCTTGATGCCTGACGGCCAGCGCGAAGTGACTGTCTTGGTGCGCGTGTAGAATTTGAAGCTATCCGGACCGTGCTGGTTCAAATCGCCGAACATCGATTTCTTCCAGCCGCCGAAGGTGTGATAGGCCAGCGGAACCGGGATCGGAACGTTGATGCCGACCATGCCGATGTTGATCCGGCTGGCAAAGTCACGCGCGGTGTCACCATCACGGGTGAAGATCGCCGTTCCGTTTCCGTATTCGTGATCCATCGCCAGTTTCAGCGCTTCATCGTAAGAACCAGCGCGTACGGTCGACAGGACCGGCCCAAAGATCTCTTGCTTGTAGATGTCCATATCAGGCGTAACATTGTCGAACAGGTGGGGACCGACAAAGAAGCCGTCCTCATAGCCCTGCAGGCTGAAATCGCGGTTGTCGATCACCAGCTTTGCACCTTGCTCAACGCCCGAGTTGATCAGGCCGAGGATACGCTCTTTTGCAGCGGCGGTGACCACTGGCCCCATGTCCACATCGTCGCCCGCTGTATAGGGGCCAACTTTCAGCTTTTCTACACGCGGGATCAGTTTTTCGATCAGAGCATCTGCGGTTTCCTCACCCACAGGCACAGCAACCGAAATCGCCATGCAACGTTCGCCAGCCGCACCGAAACCAGCACCGACCAATGCGTCGGCTGCTTGATCTAGATCGGCATCAGGCATGATGATCATGTGGTTCTTGGCGCCGCCAAAGCACTGTGCCCGTTTGCCGTTCGCGGTTGCGCGAGCATAGATGTACTGCGCGATCGGGGTTGAACCGACGAACGAGACACCTTGAATGATTTCACTGTCCAGCAGAGTGTCCACGGCCTCTTTGTCGCCGTTGACCACTTGGAACACGCCTTTCGGCAGGCCGGCTTCCACAAACAGTTCAGCGAGCATCAACGGAACAGAAGGGTCGCGTTCCGACGGTTTAAGAACCACTGCGTTGCCGCAGGCCAGTGCAGGACCTACGTGCCACAAAGGCATCATCGCAGGGAAGTTGAACGGCATGATCGAAGCGACGACACCCAGCGGCTGGCGCATCGAATACATGTCGATGCCCGGGCCTGCACTGTCTGTAAACTCACCTTTCAGCATCTGAGGCGCGCCGATGCAGTATTCTATGACCTCCAGACCACGCTGCAGATCACCCTTGGCATCGGGGATGGTTTTGCCATGCTCCCGGCTGAGCGCTTCGGCCAGCTTTTCCATATCGCGGTTCATCAGGCCGACCATCGCCATCATGACGCGAGCGCGCTTTTGCGGGTTGGTCGCGCCCCATGCGACCTGAGCCGCCGCGGCGTCTTCGATCGCAGCGGTGGTTTCGGCAACGCTTGCCATTGGGCACTGGTACTGCACTTCGCCTGTTGCGGGATTGAATATATCGTCAAAGCGCCCAGAATTTCCGGCGACATGTTCGCCGTTGATGAAATGGGTCAGGTTCTGCATAGCAAATTCCTCCGGATTAAGTTGCGGATAGAATAGGCTTGCGAAAATCAACTGAACAGAGGCAATATTTCAAATCAGTTTTGCAAAAATGCAAAGGATAGGATATGACGCCGAATTGGGACGATTTGCGGGTTTTTTTGGCCGTCGCACGCGATGAAAGCCTTTCGGCGGCAGGTCGGGTGCTTAAGATCGATCCGGCGACCGTTGGGCGCAGGATCGCGCGTTTGGAAACCGCCCTGGACGCTGTGTTGTTCACTAAATCGCAACAAGGCTATGTTCTGACCACTGCGGGGCAGCGGCTGATGGAACATGGGTTGCAAGCCGAAGAGGCGATGCGTGCGGCGACCGGGGTCATGTCGGGCTCTGCCAAGTCACTGAGCGGTCAAATTCGAATTGGTGCGCCCGACGGAAGCGCCAACTACCTTTTACCCCAGGTCTGCGCCAAGATCAGCGATGAAAACCCCGATCTCGACATTCAGATATTGGCTCTGCCTCGCGTCATCAACCTGTCCCGGCGGGAAGCTGATATGGCGGTTACCGTCAGCGCCCCAACCGCGGGGCAACTCTTGGTTCAAAAAATAACGGACTATCGTCTGCATATGGTTGCGACAAGAGACTACCTAAGTCGCAACGCTGCAATCCGGGCCGTCGACGACCTAAGAGGGCACCGGATGATCGGCTATATTCCTGATATGATCTTTGATCGAGAGTTGGATTACCTCAGCGATATTGGGGTTGAGCGTGTCGCGCTTGCATCAAATTCGGTCTCGGTACAGTTGCGGCAAGTATCGCAAGGCATGGGGGTTTGTGTCGCGCACGACTTTACATTGCCATTCCATCCGGGATTGCAAAAAATACTGACGGATCAGGTGAGTTTGACCCGGGGATTCTATCTGGTTCGTCATCAGGGCGATCAACGCAACGAACGCCTGAACCGCTTTGCCGAGGCCCTGACCCGTGGCCTACGAGACGAAGTAGCGCGGCTTGAGGCCGAAGCTTCACCTTGACACCTTCAGACATTCCGGCAACCTTTTGTAAAACAGTACGTTATTCCGGAGGTTTTGCTAATGCTTGTACAGGCCATTCTCAAGTCCAAGGGCAGCGGTGGTGTGGAGACGGTCGAACCAACGGCGACTGTCTCTCAGGCCGCTAAAATTCTTGCGGAAAAGCGGATTGGTACTGTCGTCATTTCCGAAGATGGGGGGCTGACAGCTTCGGGCATTTTGTCCGAGCGTGACATTGTGCGCGAATTAGCCGCCAGCGGTAGCGGCTGCCTGGATAAACCCGTTAGCAGCTACATGACAAAGCAGCTTGTGACGGCCAGCCAGCAGGATTCGGTAGAATCTATCCTGTCGCAAATGACCGAAGGCCGGTTTCGCCACATGCCTGTTCTGGAAGACGGAAAACTGGTCGGGATTGTAACGCTCGGCGATGCGGTAAAGGCGCAACTATCCGAACTTGCAATGGAAAAAGACGCGCTAGAAGGCATGATCATGGGCCATTGATTGCAGGGGCTGTTTCAGCCTCTTGCACCTGCGGCAAAGTTATGTTTGCTTGCGCGGAAATAATGTTGCGCTGGAGAGCCCTATGAGGGTTGGATTATATCCCGGAACTTTTGACCCCATCACATTGGGTCACATCGACATCATCCGCCGTGCGGCCGCACTGGTAGATAAACTCGTCATCGGCGTTGCGATCAACCGCGACAAGGGCCCGTTGTTTTCTTTGGAAGAACGTGTCGCGATGATCGAAGCCGAATGTGCACATCTTACCGCACAGACCGGCACAGAAATCGTGGCGCACCCGTTTGAAAACCTGCTGATCGATTGCGCACGAGACGTGGGCGCACAGATCATCGTGCGGGGTCTGCGCGCGGTTGCGGATTTCGAATACGAGTTTCAGATGGTTGGCATGAACCGTGCATTGGACGACTCGATTGAGACGGTATTCCTGATGGCTGAAGCGCGGCATCAGGCCATTGCCTCGAAACTGGTTAAGGAAATTGCCAGATTGAACGGGGACGTGTCGAATTTCGTCACGCCCCGCGTCAATACTGCACTGCGCGAGCGGTTAGGCTAGGGCGCCCATCGTGGCAGCCGTGTCCAGCATCCGGTTCGAGAAACCCCATTCATTGTCATACCAGGCAAGGACGCGCACCAATGTGCCGTCGGTGACTTTGGTTTCAGCCAATGAAACCGTCGAGCTATGCGAGTCATGGTTGAAGTCGATCGAAATCAGTGGGCGATTCTCGGCAGCTAAGACGCCAGGAATTTTTGCCGCGGCATCGACGAAAAGGGCGTTAACCTCTTCTTCGGTTGTAGGCCGGGAAACCTCTGCAACCAGATCTACGACAGATACGTTTGGCGTCGGCACACGAATGGCTTGCCCGGTTAGTTTCCCGGCAAGTTGCGGTAGGACCAGACCAACGGCTGAGGCCGCGCCTGTAGTTGTCGGGATCATCGACAGTGCCGCTGCGCGTGAAAGGTAGGGGTCTTTCCCCGCGGTGTCATGCACTGGTTGGCTGGCGGTATAGGCGTGGACGGTTGTCATGTTGCCATGCTTGATGCCCAGTCCTGCATCCAGAGCGGCAGCGACGGGTGACAGGCAGTTGGTGGTGCAGGAGGCGTTAGAGACAACGATGTCATCTGCAGTCAGCTCTTGATCATTTACGCCGAATACGATTGTTTTCACGCCGCCATCGCCACGGGCAGGGGCCGAGATCAGAACTTTCTTTGATCCGTTCTTCAGGTGCCGTTCAGCTGCTTCGCGAGTGCGGAAGACGCCGGTGCATTCCAGAACGACATCCACATCAGACCAGTCCAGTGCTTCGGGATCACGCTCACTGGTCAACCGGATTGGTCCCGCGCCTACGTCCAGACCTGCTTCGCTGAGCGTAACGGAGTGGGGATAACGTCCATGAACGCTGTCGAACTCGAACAGATGGGCGTTCATTTCGGGCTTTGCCAGATCGTTGATGGCGACGATTTCGACATCGGTGCGTCCGGATTCCATTACGGCCCGTAGAACACCGCGCCCGATCCGTCCAAATCCGTTAATTGCCAGCTTGAGTGTCATAATGCGCTCCGTCAGAATTTGGTCGATTGATGGTTAGCGCTAACAAAGCCAGATTGGCGCGAAAGTCAAGCAAAACCTCTGTCAGCGCCAGAAGGCGAGCCAATCCAGAAATTCGTAGAGTTTCTTGCCGAGGAACAGCAGGTGATCGGTGCCGAATAGGGCAACGTCCAGCATCAGGCCGCCCAGGATCAGAAGTCCAAGCCAGATGGCGATTTGATTTGTCATTGCTGCGCCCTGAACGAATGATGCCCGCTCAGATAACCTGAGCGGGCATCAAGGTACAAGCGATGTGCGAAGGGTCAGTTAAGACGGCCCATGGCAACAGCGACATCGGCCATACGGACCGAGAATCCCCATTCGTTGTCATACCAGGCCAGAACGCGGACCATGCGGTTGTCGACGACGCGGGTTTGATCCGGCGCGAAGATCGAGCTTTCTTCGGTGTGATTGAAATCGGTCGAGACCAGCGGAGCAGGCTCATAGCCAAGTACACGTTGCATCGGTCCTTTGGCGGCCTCTTCAACGATTGCGTTGACCTCTGCGACGGTGACGTCGCGCGAGGCGCGGAAAGATAGGTCGACGGCCGAGACATTTGGGGTTGGCACACGGATGGCCGAACCATCCAGGCGACCTTTGAGGTTTGGCAGAACCTCACCCAGTGCAGCTGCGGCGCCGGTCGAAGTCGGGATCAAAGACATTGCCGCTGCACGCGCGCGATAGAGGTCGCTGTGGCGGCGGTCCAGCGTCGGCTGATCGCCGGTATAGGCGTGGATCGTTGTCATGATGCCATGCTCGATACCGATACCTTCGTCCAGAACCTTGGCAAGCGGGGCAAGGCAGTTGGTGGTGCAAGAGCCGTTGGACACCATGTTGTCGTTTGCGGTCAGGGTATTATGGTTCACCCCGAACACGATTGTCTTGTTGACATTCTTACCGGGCGCCGAAAGCAACACCTTACCAGCACCGCGATCCAGATGCGTCTTGGCCTTCAGCCCGTCGTTGAATTTGCCGGTGCATTCCAGAACAACATCGCAGCCTTCCCAGTCCAGCTCGTTCATGTCGTAGGTCGAGAACATCTCCATGGGGCCGCGCCCCAGATCCATGGTGTTGCCATCGACGGAAATTTCGCGGGGGAACCGTCCGTGAACGCTGTCATATTTCAGCAGGTGCGCCGAAGTTTCCAGCGGGCCAGTGGCATTCACCTTAATCACTTCGATGTCGTTGCGCGCCGATGCGGCGATGTGCGACAGGGTACAGCGGCCAATACGGCCAAAACCATTGATACCGACCTTGATGGTCATTCGACGTCTCCAAATGCGCTTGCTTTGCAGGCCATATAGCCGTGAATGGTGAATCTCAAAAGGGCAAAAATGGCATATTTTTAAGGTGTTAGCGCAAACTTAACCGATTGCGCTAACGCTTGCGCTAAGGGTTGGATCAGGTAGTGTCGGCTACAGCAGATTAACAAGAGGATGCGCGATGAGTGGTCTGTTGGCCCTGTTGGACGATGTTGCGGGGATTGCAAAAGTGGCGGCGTCATCGGTGGATGATGTTGTCGCGGCGGCAGGCAAAGCCGGCGCAAAAACAGCTGGTGTGATCATTGATGACGCGGCAGTGACCCCAAAATACGTGCAGGGATTCGCCCCGGCACGGGAATTGCCCATCATCTGGCGCATCGCCCGCGGGTCGGTATTCAACAAGATTGTTCTGCTGTTGCCAGTGGCGTTGCTATTGGCAAATTTTGCACCATGGCTAATTACGCCTTTGCTGATGATCGGTGGCTCGTACCTTTGCTTTGAAGGGGCCGAGAAAATCTTTCACGCCCTGTTCCCGCACGGCAGTCACGTCATCGAAGAGGACATGAAAAACCGCGATCCGGGACATCTGGAAGAGCAGAAGGTCAAAGGCGCGATCAAGACCGATTTTATCCTGTCCGCCGAGATCATGACTATCGCATTGGCGGCTATTGAGGCGCCAAACCTTTGGATGCAGGCCGCAACGCTTGCGGTGGTCGGGCTGGGCGTGACCCTTGCGGTTTACGGCTCGGTCGCACTGATCGTTAAAATGGATGATGTGGGCCTTTATCTGGCGCAAAACGCACCGACGCCCATAGGGCGTGGACTTGGGCGAGGCTTGGTTAAGGCTATGCCGGGCGTGATGAAGACGCTTTCAATCGTTGGAACGGCTGCAATGCTATGGGTCGGAGGGTCGATTATCATCCACGGGATGGAGGTTCTGGGCTTTGGTTGGCTGGGTCATCACATCCATGACTGGGCTTACGCTGTAGGTCATTCAGTGTCTGAGCAGTGGGTAAAGGCGGCCGAGTGGATTGCCAAGGCGACAATGGACGGCGTGTTCGGTTTGGCCTGGGGGTTTGTTTTGATACCGTTGGCGACGAAAGTGATTGCGCCGATGATCGGAAAGTCTTCAAGCAAGCCCAAAACTCACTGAATCGGCGGCGTGAAGTGATGAATCTAAGTCAATTACCAGCCTTTCGACCGGTTCAATTCCGGACCCGGTTTAAGTTGAGGGGGCTCGCTGCCAAACGCAAAGCAACAGCAATGGCTGCCATGAACCTTGGTGCGGAACAAATGCCGTTTGAGCCGAACGCACTGTATCGGGTTCTGCATTTCCGGATCGACACGGCGGACAAAGCTGCGAAACGCGCCAAATGGGCAGGCGGGCAAATGTTCAACCTGCTCACGGGTCAGTCCGCGCACTTCGTTCCGCTTTATGGAACGCATGTGCGGCAAGTTTTGTCTTGGGCCGGGCAAAACGTACCCGGAGGGATTGCGCCCGCGGATCGGTACGAACTGCGATTGGACTATGCGAAATTGGCATACAAGGCGTTAAGGGCGAAATTTGACCAGCCAAAATAGGAAAGGGCGGCCGAGAAAGCCGCCCTTTGTATCTCTGACTGTTGAGCCGACTGTTTACAGCCCCAGCAGTTCCTTGACCTTTGCAACGGTCGCATCGGTGGTGATGCCGAAACGCTTGTATAGCTCGCCTGCGGGGGCAGAGGCGCCGAAGCTGGACATGCCGATGAAACCGGCCTTGGCTTCACGACCACGCTCGCCCAACAGCCAGCGATCCCAGCCTCCGGCGCGCACGGCGGCCTCGATGCCGACGCGGACGGCACCTGCGGGCAGGACACGCTTGCGATAGGCTTCATCCTGTTCGGCAAATAGCTCCATGCACGGCATTGAGACGACGCGGGTGCCGATACCTTCGGCCTCGAGCATCGCTTTGGCTTCCATGGCCAGTGAAACCTCGGAGCCGGTGGCGATCAGGATGGCCTGACGCTTGGCTTCTGCATCCGCCAGAACGTAGGCGCCTTGCGCCGTAAAGTTCCTGCCTTTGTGCTCGGTCCGAACGGTCGGCACACCCTGACGGGTGAGGGACAAGACCGATGGGCTTTGCTTGAAGGTCAGAGCAAGTTCCCAAGCCTCAGCCGTTTCAATGACATCTGCGGGACGGAACACATAGGTGTTCGGTGTTGCGCGTGATATGGCCAGATGTTCCACCGGCTGGTGGGTTGGGCCGTCTTCGCCCAGACCGATCGAGTCATGGGTCATCACGAACACGGTCGGGATTTTCATCAGCGCCGCCAGACGCATGGACGGGCGGGCATAGTCGGTAAAGGCCATGAATGTGCCGCCATAAGGGCGGATTCCGCCATGCAGCGCCATGCCGTTCATTGCGGCCGCCATACCGTGTTCGCGGATGCCGTAATGGATATAGCGACCTTTGCGGTTTTCCGGCAGGAACACACCCATATCGGCAGACTTAGTGTTGTTCGAGCCGGTCAGATCAGCCGAACCACCAATCGTTTCGGGCATGATTGGGTTCACAACATTCAGCACTTTTTCCGAAGAGGCGCGGGTGGCCAGTTTGGGCTGCTCTTCCGACATCTGTTTTTTGAACGAACGGATGGCACCGGTCAGCTTCTTGGGTGCTTCGAATGCGTAGGAACGGTTAAACTCGGCCTGTTTGCGCTCGGACAGCTGTGCAAACCGCTCTTCCCAAGCCGCGCGATCGGCGGCGCCACGGGAACCGATGGCTTCCCAAGCGGATTTTACATTGGTCGGGATTTCGAAGGCGTCATGGGGCCAGTCATAAGCTTCTTTGGCGGCCTTCAGCTGATCCTGATCGGTCAATGCGCCATGGCCTTTGGAAGTGTCCTGTGCCGCGTGACCCAGAGCGATATGGCTTTCACACGCAATCATGGTCGGCTTGTTCGACTTTTTCGCCTGGGCGATGGCGGCGTCGATGGCTTTGGGGTCGTGGCCATCGATTTCCAGTACATGCCAGCCCGACGCCGCAAAACGGCGCACCTGATCGGTGCGGTCAGCGATGTCAACGGTGCCGTCGATGGTGATGTTGTTGTTGTCCCAGAAGACGATTAACTTGCTCAGCTCGTGCCGACCGGCCAGTGTGATTGCCTCTTGGCTGACGCCTTCCATCAGGCAGCCGTCGCCCGCGATCACGTAAGTGTAGTGATCAACGACCTTCTTGCCATAATGTGCGCGTTGAATTTCCTCGGCCATGGCAAAGCCTACGGCGTTCGAGATGCCCTGACCCAGAGGACCGGTGGTGGTTTCAACGCCATTGATCAGAAAGTTTTCGGGATGACCGGCGGTTTTGGCACCCAATTGGCGAAAGTTTTTGATCTCATCCAGAGTTACGTCGCCATGGCCGGTAAGATACAGCAGCGAATAGACCAGCATCGAGCCGTGGCCAGCCGACAGGATGAACCGGTCGCGGTCCGGCCAGTTCGGGGCAGAGGCGTCGAATTTCAGGTGCTTTTCGAACAAAACGGTCGCAACATCGGCCATGCCCATCGGCATACCGGAATGGCCGGAATTGGCGGCGGCGACAGCGTCGAGGGTCAGGGTGCGGATGGCCGCAGCCTTGTCCCAGTGTTCGGGGTTGGCATTGCGCAGCGCAGTCAGGTCCACGGGCGTAGTTCCTTTGGGTTACGGGCAGATGGGCGCTGAATACCATCCGATTGTCAAAGTGCAAGCAGAACCGCGTGTAACCCCGATCTGGTGCATCAAGAGCGTTGTGCAAGTGGTTGAAACCAAACAGTGGGTATTTTCCGTCACATTCCGTTAGACTGGGCCCGAGAGCCGCCGTTTTTGATTCGGACAGGCAAATAGCAGAACGAACCTTGGTAAAGAGGTGACACAGGCATGAGTCAGATCGAAGAACTACAACGCCGTATCATAGCAGCGATGGAGCGGATCGGCAGTGGTATCGAGGTGCTACGGGACGCCGGACCTGCAGCCGGTGACGACGTGGCGTTGCGTGTGGCGTTGGAAGAAGAGCGGGTTGCCAATGCTCAGCTCGAGGAACGGCTCAAAACGATCAAAGAGAAGCACGCGCAAGAGATCGACGCGTTGCGCACCCAATCGGCCCCGGACGGCGAAGCGGATACGTTGCGTACACAACTGGCTGAAGCGACCTCGCGCCTTGCTACGGTTGAGGCCGCGCGCGCCGAGCTGGCGGATGCCAAAGCGGTTCTTGAAAACAGTGATGAAGTGGCGACGCTGAAAGCAGAAATCGAAACGCTGCAATCCTATCGGGGCTCTGCAGAAGAAGCCGAGTCGTTGCGGTCTGAGGTCGAACAACTGACCCCGATAGCCTATCGTGCTGAAGAGATGGAGGCTGAGTTGTCCCGGCTGCGTGCGGATCTGGTCGACAGCGAGCGTCTGACCGAACTCAATGCTGAGCTTAAAATGTTGCGCGCCGAACGCGCCAGCCATGGCGCGGCGATGTCGCGACTGGATGACGATCTGCAGCGGTTGCGCAAAGCGAACGAGCAACTTCGAGGCTCTGTAGATGAATTGCGCGCTGCCGCAGAAGCGGGTGTTGCGGATGCGGATATGCTGAATCGCGCCACTGCTGCAGAGCTTGAGGCGACACGCGCCGCACGGGCCTCGGATGCGGCCGAGGCGCACGCAGTGTTGGCTCGGCTCGAACCGTTACTTACCCATGCCAACCTGGCTGAAGGAGAGGTGGAATAATGCCCGAAGTAACCATTCATATCGGCGGCCGGGGTTTTGACGTTTCATGTCAGGAAGGCGAAGAACCGTTTCTGCAATCTGCCGCCAAGCTGTTGGACGACGAGGCACAGGTTTTGTCGGACCAGATCGGACGGATGCCGGAATCGCGGATGCTGTTGATGGCGGGGCTGATGTTGGCCGACAAGGCGGCTGCCCATGAAGACCGCATGAAACTGGCCGAGGCCAAACTGGTAGAAGCCGAGACCGAATTAAAGCGCTTGCGCAATCAACCTCGACCAGAGCCAGAGCGAATTGAGGTCGCAGTCGTGCCGCCTTCGGTCACGGACACGCTGGCGGAAATGGCCGCCCGGGCCGAGGCGCTGGCCGCGGTGATTGAAGAGAGGACCGCCTGATGGTCCATATCCGCCAGGCTATTTTTGCCGCTGCCGTTTGCATGTTGGGAACAGGGGCATCTGCCGACATCGATATTCTGTCCGTGACCTTCAATTGCGAGAATAACACGCAGGTGCCGGTATCATACTTCAACGCCTCTGATGGTCAGGGGGCTGCGGCGATGCTGCTTGAGGATCAGTTGATTCCCATGAAACAGGTCCAAAGCGGTTCGGGCATTCGCTATGAATCCGTCGGAGGGGCAGGGACTTACACCCTGCGCTCAAAAGGCTGGGAAGCCACGATCAGTCATCAGGCTGATGGCGATACAGCCCCGGAACGCGTTTTGTTCAGGGACTGCACCAGCCGATAGATCAAGCGTTGGCTTCGCGAATTTTGTCGGCAGCATCCTTGTTGTAGCCCACGTTGTTTTCTTCAAACAGCGTGTCCAGTTCACCCGATAGCGTCATTTCGGTGATGATATCGCAGCCGCCGACGAACTCGCCTTTGACATAAAGCTGCGGCACGGTCGGCCAGTCGGAATAATCTTTGATACCCTGGCGAACACCTTCGTCAGCCAGCACGTTTACGTCGGTGTATTCGACACCCATATAGTTCAGCACGCCTGCCACGCGCGAAGAAAACCCGCATTGGGGCATTTCCTTGGTGCCTTTCATGTACAGCACCACATCATTGGCTTTGACGGTCTCGTCGATCTGGGTCTTAACGTCGCTCATCTTGCTTTTCCTTTTCAACCGCTTGTGCGCTGGTCTTTTTGTCGTCGGGCAGGTCTAGTGCCCATCCTTCTTTTTCGAGCCGCCGGTGTTCAGCCTGCGCCAAGGTCACCGGATCAAGCCCATATCTTTCTATTCCGCCAACCTTGCTGAGTTTATCCGGATCGGGACGCATGTCGGCCAGTTTTCGTTTTCTGTTGCGCTTCACATAGGCTTCGATCAGCGCGGCGGCAATTATCAATGCTGCGATTACACCTATCCAGAACAGCCATCCACTCATTTTTGTTACTCAACTTTGGCGACGTTCGAAGTCGCAGCGTCTCATTTTCCTTGTGACCCGCCAATATCTGGGTCCGTATTTCAGGAGCTTTGGCAAATCACAAAACAAGATCGCTATGCAGTTGACAACATCAAAGACCAGATAGGTCAGCCTTAGCAGCACCCACCCGATCGGCTCATCCACTATTCAGGCACTTTCGTTGTCAACGCCAATGCGTGCAACTCACCAGCCGGGCCATCCATCTTGCCCTTCAGGGCCGCATAGACAGCCCTCTGCTGTTGAACGCGGTTCTTGCCGCGAAAGCTCTCGTCCACGACCATGGCGGACATGTGTACGCCGTCCTGACCACCGACCTGTATTTCTGCATCGGGAAAGGCTTCACGCAGCAGGTGTTCGATTTCGTGGGCGCTCATCGGCATGTAGGTAACTCCTAATGGTCTTTCTCAAGATGTAGAGCGCCGGAACCAAGCGTGCAAGAGCGCTTGGTCGTGCTGGAACAACGAAACCTGCGCCCTGTCCGGGCGCAGGTTCAGCGCTTTCCTGATACCGTGTGATCAGGCAACTGCATCGGCAAAGCTGCCCCGATAGGTTGCCGCCAAATCTTCCAGTGAGGCCTCGGAGGTACCGATCCTGACGGTGTTGTCCGTGAAGCGACCGACCGAGATCAGCGGGACCCCGGCCTGACCGGCGGTGATCATCAGTGCTTCGGCCTGATCGAAATTACAGGCCACCAAATAGCGGGCCTGATCTTCGCCGAACAGAAACTCGGTCGAGGCATCATCGAGACAAACGCCGACACCTGCGGCTTCGGCCAGTTCAAACGCTGCCAATGCGAGCCCGCCGTCGCTGAGATCAGTACAGGCCTTGATCATCTCACGGTTGGCACGGATGAAGTCGCCGTTGCGCGCCTCAGCATCCAGATCGACATGTGGCGCGTCGCCGTCTTCTCGGTTGAACACTTCAGCCAGCAGTGCGGATTGCCCCAGATGGCCATTGGTTTCGCCGATGACCAGCGCGACGTGGCCGTCGCGGACCTCGTTGCCAATGATCTCGTCACTATGGGCCAGCAGGCCAACTGCGCCGATGGTCGGCGTTGGCAAGATCGCTTGACCATCCGTTTCATTGTACAGCGAGACATTTCCCGAAACGATTGGCATATCCAGCGCGTCAACGGCTGCTCCGATACCCTTGATGGCGCCGACAAACTGGCCCATGATTTCGGGCTTTTCAGGGTTTCCGAAGTTCAGGTTGTCGGTGGTTGCCAGCGGCTTGGCGCCAACGGCAGTCAGGTTGCGATAAGCCTCGGCTACTGCTTGTTTGCCACCTTCAACCGGGTTCGCGCGGACATAGCGCGGAGTCACGTCGCTGGTAAAGGCCAGCACCTTGTCGGTGCCATGCACACGGACCATGCCTGCACCCAGACCCGGGATGCGCGCTGAATCCGCCATCACCATCGTATCATATTGCTCATACACCCATTGCTTGCCCGCGTAGTTGGGAGACGAGAGCAAGGCGCGCAAACCGTCGATCGGATCGATTTGCGGGATGTCGGCCAGGTCTTCGGCTTGTGGGGTAGGCGCCCAAGGGCGGTCGTACTCCGGAGCGGTCGAAGAGAGTTTGGACAGGACCAGATCGGCTTTGACCTCACCATTATGCATAATCAAGAAACGGTCTTCGGCAATCGTTTCACCAACGATGGCAAAATCCAGATCCCATTTCTCGAACACGGCACGGGCCTCGGCCTCAAGCTCGGGTTTGAGAACCATCAGCATCCGTTCCTGAGACTCCGACAGCATCATTTCATACGCTGTCATGTTCTCTTCGCGTTGAGGGACGCTTTCGAGGTCGAGGCGTACGCCGAGCCCGCCTTTGTCGCCCATTTCAACGGCCGAGCAGGTCAGACCCGCAGCACCCATATCCTGGATCGAAATCACGGCACCGGTCTGCATCAGTTCCAGCGTCGCTTCCATCAGGCGTTTCTCGGTGAAGGGATCGCCGACCTGAACGGTGGGGCGTTTTTCTTCGATGGTGTCGTCGAACTCAGCCGAAGCCATGGTTGCGCCGCCCACGCCATCGCGACCGGTTTTTGCGCCCAGATAAACGACCGGCATACCGACGCCCGAGGCCGCCGAGTAGAAAATCTTGTCACTGTCGGCCAGACCTGCGGCAAACGCGTTTACGAGGCAATTGCCATTATAGGCCGGGTGGAAGCGAACTTCGCCACCCACGCAGGGTACACCGAAACAGTTGCCATAGCCGCCGATACCTTCGACTACACCATTCACCAATTGGCGGGTCTTGTGGTGGCCGGGTTCACCAAATGACAGCGCGTTCATCGAAGCGATTGGACGCGCACCCATAGTGAACACGTCACGCAGGATACCACCTACGCCGGTCGCGGCGCCCTGATAGGGCTCGATATATGAGGGATGGTTGTGGCTTTCCATCTTGAACACCACAGCCTGGCCATCGCCAATGTCGACCACACCGGCGTTTTCACCCGGGCCGCAAATGACCTGAGGGCCCGAGGTCGGCAGGGTACGCAGCCACTTCTTCGACGATTTGTAGGAACAATGCTCGTTCCACATCGCGGAAAAGATGCCGAGTTCCGTAAAGGTCGGTTCGCGCCCGATGATCTCGAGGATCATATCGTATTCTTCGGGCTTCAACCCATGTGCGGCAATCAGATCCGGGGTGATGGCGGGCTCTTGCATTGTCTGTCCTGTGTCCATGGTAGCCGAGATTGCGCGCCTTTTATGACAAGGGGGCGCCCGTGGGAAGGGTCAAGTCAGCGCAGGTCTGCCTCGAAAAGAAAATACGGAACCGACAATACCGCCGGTTCCGTATGTTTATTTGTTGATTTCGGGATCAGCCATCGAAGCGATGATGACTGACCCGTCCAGTTTACGCCGGGTTTTGTGCTTTATTGACGGCGTCGGCAGCAGCAGCGCCGGCGGCTGCTTTTTGCTCTTCTGTAAGACTCTCTGCTTCTTCCAGACCCGGGATCGCCACCCGAACTTCACGGCGGGCAAAGTCGATGCCATTGGCATTGAACTCGGCCTTAACACGGTTGAAGATTTCCTTTCGTAGTGTGAATTGCTTGCCGGGTAGAGCCATGAATTTACCGCGGATGATCATGCCAACATCGTCAAAGTCAAAGACACCTTGCGATTTGAAGGGCTGCAGGAAACCATCCTTGTGGGTTTCGTCGGCCATCATCTCGGCACCGATCTTCTTAAAGATCTTCTTGACCTTGTTGGGATCTGTGTCGAAGGGCACGGTGAACTTCAGCTTCATGATCACCCAATCTCGGCTGAAATTGGTAAGTTTCTGAATCTCACCATAGGGGATCGTGTGAACCGGACCACGGTGGTGGCGCAGCTGCATCGAGCGGATCGAGATTTTCTCGACCGTTCCCATTGTGCCGCCTACATCGACATATTCGCCAACACGGAAGGCGTCATCAATCAGGAAGAAGATGCCGCCCACAATATCAGCCACCAACTTCTGCGCACCAAAGCCGATGGCCAGACCCAGAACGCCAGCACCAGCTAGAAGTGGTGTGATGTTGATGCCCAGCGCACCCAGCGCCAACAGGCCGAAAATGACTGTGATGGTAGCCTGCGCGGTGATCCGCAGCAGTGGTAGTACGGTTGCCAGACGAGATCCGCCCGCGCCGCCGCCTTCGCCACCGGCTTCTTCGTCCAATTCCTCGGCTGCGGTTTGCTCTTTCGCCAAACGGCGGTTGATCCAAAGCGAGACAATCTCGTTCAGGATGTAACCCACGGCAATGATCAGCAGGAACTCAATAATCGCTCCGCCGACTTCAGCTCCGATACCGGCAGATGCGACATGGCGCAGATCAAGATGCCAGACACGGGCAATCATGAAGACAACAAACAGCCCGGCCAGAACGCGGCCAATCCGGATGTAGCTGCGCTTGGTCGACCGATAAGCTTTTTCGGCCAACGGTCCTTCACCGGACATGGGGGGCTGAAGGTGACGTACGAGTCCGCGTATGAGCGTATCCAGCGCTGGTGCAATCAACAGCCAGAACATTGTCGTGAAGTGTGGCCCCTTAGAGAGCAGAGCGATGGTTGTGGGATCACGCTGTGCAATAAGAAACTCGACAAGAAACCAGATGACCGCTGAAACGCCGATAGCGAAATAGGGGTAATAGTGGGCCACTTCTTCGTCAAATTTGGTGTGATCCGGGTCGGTGCCCAGCATCATCTGAGACAACCCCTCCCGCGCCGTCCAGGCAATTACGCCGATATAGATGTGTATCGCTGCATTGAGCCAGAAACCGATCCGGGTATCCGCAGGTGTGACGCCGTTGAGCGCATTAAACCGGACGACGAACAGAGTTAACCCGACCAGGATAAGGAGGCCTATCAGATTTCGGTGCAGGTATTTCGCCCAATGATCATCAATATTGACCAACCGATAGTGCGGCTTGTTGGGGGCCAATATGAAACGTGAGGCTGCAGCACCCAATCGCGGAATCCAGATCAAGTAGAATACAAATGGAGCAGCAAACGTGATCTGTTCTGTCGTCAACAGACCACGCCCGAGCGCACGTATCACGACATAGAACACAACCAGTCCGGCGATCTCGCGACAGAACCGGCGAAACAGATACCGCACGGCACCCCAAAGGTCTGCATCGTCTTCACCGCCTGCGTGTTCGTGCCACTTGCGGGTGAGTAGGCTAAACAGCTTTTCGGCGACGTATCCGGCCACCAGAACCATCAAGATCAGTCCAAGAAGCTTCAACACGCCGCTTGACCCAAACGTCGTTGAAAAATTGTCGAACGCTTTGACCTGTGCGCTGACGATATTGGGTAGAGTCGTCAGAACCTGGGTCCACGATGTGACCATCTCAGCCCAGATTTCGTTGATCTCGGTCAGAGGGTCCTCATGATCTTCATTGGCTTTGGCGTGCTTTTCGGCAACTGCGTCAAGGCGTTCCAACAAAATTGCGCGTACCTGATCATCAGACATGCGAGCCACGAGGTCGTCGACCTGCTCGGGCGTTAGATCCTCGGGTATCGTTACCGTGGAAGTTGTGCTTGAGTCTTGTGCATGAAGCGGAACAGCCAGTAACAAGACAGATACCATCGCCAGCAATAGGCGGATTGAGTGGAACATGAATTTGCCCTCGAACACGAATTTTGATTGTTTTTCCGGGATCATAGGCCCGGGTGTTCGATTTTCCCAGTGCTTTCCTTGGAATTGCATCTGCCTGGTGCAAAAAAAAGGCCGAGCACTAAGCTCGGCCGTAGTCCAACAGGGAGGTATGAAGATGATGAGCGTTACAGCATCACCGCCTTCAATTGCCCATTTAGGGATCAGTTTGTTAACGATCAAGGTCTATTAGTGCATGCGAATGACATGCCCGCTATGCTCAGCGTGCATGGCTACAGTTTGCCCAATTGCCTCAGTTGTTTACGATGGGCGATAATCTCGTCTTGCACGAAATCCCGAAACGCAGCTATCCGTTTGGAATGACGCAATTCTTCGGGGTAGGCGAGGTATACTGGAACATCCGCGCTTTCAATATCTGACATGACGGGAACCAGGTCTGGGAAGTCCTCGGTCACATAGTCAGGCAGCACTCCGATCCCAAGATCATGAAGCACGCCCTGAAGAACTCCGAAATAATTGTTCACGGTCAACAACGAGCCAGGATTATAGGTCATCACGTGCCGAACCATTGATGCACTTGCGCCGACCTGCGGGGCCGATGGTGTTTGGCAGATCAATCTGTGCTTTGAGATTTCTTCCAGCGTTTCAGGAGCGCCGCCATGAGTATCGAGATAGCTTCGCGTTGCATAGAGCAGCATCTGAACCGTCATCAGGCGCTTGCGCACCAGATCGGCTTGGCTGGGCTCTTTCATGCGGATGGCCACGTCGGCTTCGCGCATGGGCAGGTCCAAAACCCGTTCTTCAAGCATGAGGTCGATATTGAGGTCGGGGTATTGCTCATAGAGTTTGGGCAGGCGCGGGGCGAGCCACAAGGTGCCAAATCCAAAAGTCGTGGTTACCCGTAGGACGCCGAACACCTCATCTTCGCTGTCACGGATGCGTGCGGCGGCAGCGTCCAGACGTTTCGACATTGCCGACGTGGCATCAAACAGCAATTCCCCCTGTTCGGTCAGGATCAATCCGCGCGCGTGCCGGTGGAACAGGGTCGCATCCAGTGATTCTTCGAGCGCCCGGATCTGACGACTCACGGCAGATTGGGACAAATTCAGCTTGTCCCCTGCATGTGTGAGGCTGCCTGCATCCGCAACCGCGTGAAATATTCTGAGCTTGTCCCAATCCATCGCCGCAACTTTCGTTATCTTTTGGCAGCCCTATATGAAACAGGTAACAAATTCCACATTCAAACCGGGAAATCGTTACGGCAATAGAGAAATTTGCTATACAGGTCAGTAATTATGACCTAATATGATACCAAATACAGCACACTAATCCGACGAGGGGAGACGTCAGATGAGTCAGCCGAAAATCACATTGAATGATCGGTTCGATCTGTCCAAAAGCCCGGTTCTTTTGAACGGCACACAGGCGCTGGTGCGACTGATGCTGATGCAAAAGGAACGCGACAGGGCGGCGGGGCTGAATACCGCGGGTCTTGTGACGGGATATCGTGGTTCACCGCTTGGGGCGGTTGACCTTCAGATGTCGCGTGCTGAAAAGCAACTGGCTGAAAGCGATGTAACCTTTCAATACGGTCTGAACGAAGACCTTGCGGCCACCGCACTGTGGGGCAGCCAACAGGCCGGATTGCGCGGGGACGGCAAATTCGATGGTGTGTTTGGTCTGTGGTACGGGAAAGGTCCCGGTGTCGACCGGTCGGGCGACGTCATGCGCCATGCGAATATGGCTGGTACCGCTCAGCATGGGGGCGTGCTGATGGCGATGGGGGATGATCATACCGGCGAAAGCTCAACCGTGTTGCATCAGTCGGAATGGTCTTTGGTCGATATGTATATGCCTGTTGTCAGCCCGGCTGGTGTTCAGGAAATACTGGATTATGGCGTTTACGGCTTTGCACTTAGCCGGTTCGCTGGCGTCTGGGTCGGATTGAAGACGATGAAGGACACAATCGAGGTCACCTCGGTTGTGGATGGTCACCCCGACCGGATGCAGTTGACGGTTCCTCCGTTCGATATGCCTGATGGCGGTCTGAACATTCGGTTGGGCGATACGCCTCATCTGCAAGAGGCACGTGTCATTGATTACAAACGCTTCGCGGCCGAAACGTTTTCTCACGCCAACAAATTGGACAAGCGGGTTTGGGGAAAACCTGGCGCGAAGATCGGTTTTGTTGCTGCGGGCAAGAACTGGTTGGATTTGGTTCACGCCATGTCGCTACTCAATATCAACGCCAGCGAAGCCGAGCGATTGGGTATAACGACCTACAAGATCGGTCAGACTTTCCCGTTAGATATGAAGGGGTTCCACGACTGGGCTGAAGGTCTGGATCTGATCGTTATCGTCGAGGAAAAACGCAAGCTGATCGAAGTTCAGGTCAAAGAGGCCATCTTTGACGACCGGCGCGGTCGTCGCGTGTACGGCTGGTACAAGGGTGGTGCCGGAACGCTGCACCGTGAAGAGCTGTTCCCGACCCGAGGGGCGCTTGACCCGATCATGATCGCCGAAAAGCTGGGCGAGATTTTGATTGAGGAAGGTCATGATACGGACGGCGTTCGCGCCGGACTAGCAAAACTTGATGAGGCGCGGCGAGCCGACAACGCACAAGAAATCGCGGCTCGATTGCCGTATTTCTGTTCGGGTTGCCCGCATAACAGTTCGACCAAGTTGCCGGAAGGCAGCCGGGCTTATGCGGGGATAGGCTGTCACTACATGGTGCAGTGGATGGATCGTGAAACCACCGGGTTCACTCAGATGGGTGGTGAAGGGGCAAATTGGGTAGGGGAGGCTCCGTTTTCGACCACCAATCACGTGTTCCAGAACCTCGGTGATGGTACATACAACCACTCGGGCGTTCAGGCGATCCGGGCTGCGCTGGCGGCGGGTACCAACATCACGTTCAAAATCCTGTTCAATGATGCCGTCGCCATGACGGGGGGGCAGGAAAACGAAGGCGGGTTGAGCGCCGAACGGATCGTGGCCGAGGTCAAGGCCATGGGTGTCAGGGACGTCGCGGTCGTCTATGACGAGAAAGAAGATGTGAATTTCAAGGCCATGCCTGCCGGTATCGAGACTTTTGAACGGGCAGACCTGATGAAGGTTCAGGGTAAGTTTCGCGAAATAGAAGGCGTATCGGTCATTGTTTACATCCAGACCTGTGCTGCCGAAAAGCGCAGGCGGCGCAAGCGGGGGATGTTCCCGGACCCGGACAAGCGTGTGTTTATCAATACCGATATCTGCGAAGGGTGCGGTGATTGCGGGGTGCAGTCGAACTGCGTCTCGATTGTTCCGAAGGAAACGGAGCTGGGACGAAAGCGGTCGATTGATCAATCAAGCTGCAACAAGGACTTCTCGTGTTTGAACGGATTTTGCCCCTCGTTCATAACCGTCGAAGGTGCAAAGGTTCGCAAAGAGGCAACGACCGAGATCGATCTGCCGGACCTGCCCGGACCGAGCCTGCCGCAAATTGACGGCACACATAACGTTGTCATCACAGGTGTCGGTGGTACCGGCGTTGTAACGATTGGTGCAGTTCTTGCGCAGGCCGCACAGATCGACGGTAAGGCTGCAGGCATGATGGAGATGGCGGGTCTGGCACAAAAGGGCGGTGCGGTTCACATCCATTGTCGCCTTGCGAACGCGCCTGATGATATCAGCGCAATTCGCGTCGCGACCGGAGAGGCTCATGCTCTGATCGGGGGGGATCTGGTTGTGTCGGCTGGCGCGAAGACTCTGGGGCTGATGCGCGCAGGCCAATCCGGTGCCGTGGTGAACAATCACGAAATCGTCACGGGCGATTTCACCCGCGACACTGATTTTAAGATCCCAGGCGACCGCCTCGAGCTGGCGTTGAGAGCACGGCTTAAGGATTCGGTTGATCTGTTTGATGCCACCGATCTGGCGCGCGCAGTAATGGGGGATTCGATCTATTCCAACATGATGGTGTTTGGCGCCACTTGGCAGCGTGGGTTAATACCAATCCGGCATCAGGCAATCATGGAAGCGATCGAATTGAACGGCGCTGCTGTGGAACGTAACAAACGCGCCTTTGAGGTGGGTCGTTGGGCGGTCACACATCCCGAAGAGGTCGAGAAGACTCTGCGCCCAAACGTGGCGGAACTGCCGAAGACTCTGGATCAGGTGATCGACTTTCGCGCCGCACATCTTGGCGATTATCAAGGCAAGCGGTTGGCGAAACGCTATCGCAAGCTGGTCGCGAGTGTAGAAGACAAATTTGTTCGCGAGGCGGTTGCAAAAGGGTATCACAAGCTCTTGTCCTACAAGGATGAATACGAGGTCGCGCGTTTGCTGCTCGACAGTCGTCAGAAGGCCGCGGCCGAGTTTGATGGTGACTTCAAGATGACCTTTCACCTTGCGCCACCGACGTTGGGCACAAAAGGCGAGAATGGTCGCCCACCTAAAAAGGCCTTTGGTGAATGGTTCTTGGGGCCTTTGGGGGTGCTTGCGAAGCTGAAAGTTCTGCGTGGCACGCCGCTGGATCTGTTCGGTTATTCGGCTGAACGCAGGATGGAGCGCGCCCTGATCCGTCAGTATGAAAAGGACATGAAAGAAGTTCTGACAAAGCTCACCCCAGAGACACGCGATGCGATTGCAACACTCGCGGCATTGCCATTGGACATTCGCGGGTTTGGTCAGGTTTTGATCGCAAACGAAGCCAAGGCTGCGAAACGGCGAGAGGAATTGCTTGCCGTGATCCAAAATGGTGGGCCCGAGATGCGGTCTGCGGCAGAGTGAAGCTTTGCAAGCAAGACTTAAAATCTAGGCAAATTGGTTGCTCGGTCGTATCAAGGCGATATCAAACCGGAGGAATCAATGCCCTCGCGTCATCACGTCGCTCGTGACATTTCCTACGCCCATTCCGCGGAAACGCGGAGCGGGCGGATGGTGATCAAACTGATGGAAAACACCACCGGCCGCCTGCGCCTGATCCGCCGCGCTGACGGGTATGAACAGGAGGTCGCGCAGGGGCGTGATTTTTGGTCGGTGATGGCGGATCGTTATGGGCTGACTCTGGACGTGGTTGGGGGCGCATTGTCGAACATCCCCAAAGATGGGCCGCTGATTCTGATCGCAAACCATCCCTACGGTATTCTGGATGGGCTGATGATGGGCCACATCCTTTCGCAGACGCGCAGAGATTTTCGCATTCTGGCCAATCATGTGTTTCGCAAAGCCGAAGACCTAGAGCGCATTGTCCTTCCGATCTCATTCGATGCCACCAAGGAGGCGATGAAGCTGAATCTGGAAACTCGAAAGACGGCCCTGAACTATTTGGGTGCCGGCGGGGCAATCGGGATATTTCCGGGTGGTACAGTCAGCACGGCTGCCAAGCCATTCTCTTACCCGATGGACCCGGGCTGGCGCGGGTTTACGGCGCGGATGGTAGCAAAATCGAACGCGACTGTGTTGCCTGTATTTTTTGACGGTCACACTTCGCGCCTGTTCCAGATTGCCAGCCATCTGCACAACACGCTGCGGATGGGCCTGCTGATCAAAGAGTTCAAGAAACGTGTTGATACGCCTGTTCGCGTGGTTGTCGGCGACCCCATTGGGCGCGACGTTCTGGACCCATTGGGCAAAGATACGCGCAAGATGATGGATTTCCTGCGCAAAGCCACGTATGAGCTGTCTCCAACACCGCTGAAGTCCTATGACTACGGCTATGAATTCGAGGAACGGCATCGCGCCTGAAGGGGCAAATGGCAGTAGGCATCTTTGATTCCGGGTTGGGCGGTCTGACCGTCTTGAACGCCGCGCAGAAACGTCTGCCCGACGTTGGTTTCCTGTATTATGCAGATAGCTTACACGCGCCTTACGGTGTGCGTGATGCCGATGATATCTATAACCTGACCCGCACTGCGGTGCAGAACCTGTGGGATCGCGGCTGCAATCTGGTGATTCTGGCCTGCAACACCGCTAGCGCTGCCGCTCTGCGTCGGATGCAGGAGGCTGGTGTGCCCGAGGGTAAACGGGTGCTGGGCGTCTTTGTGCCACTGATCGAGGCGCTGACGGAACGGCAGTGGGGGGACAATTCTCCTCCGCGTGAAGTTGAGGTGCAGCACGTGGCGCTTTTCGCGACACCTGCAACCGTCTCTAGCCGCGCGTTTCAGCGGGAACTGGCGTTCCGGGCGATTGGCGTGGATGTCGAAGCACAAGCCTGCGGGGGCGTCGTCGATGCCATCGAAGAGGGCGATATGATTCTGGCCGAGGCGCTGGTGCGCAGCCATGTGGATGCCTTGAAACGTAAGATGCCAGAGCCACAAGCGGCGATTCTGGGCTGCACTCATTATCCGCTGATGGCCGAGGCGTTCCAACAGGCTCTTGGGCCGGATGTGAAGGTTTACAGCCAGGGTGATCTGGTTGCTGAGAGCCTGACGGATTATTTGCAGCGCCACCCGAATATGCTGGGCGACAGTGCTGGCGGGTTCCTGACAACAGGCAAACCAGGTGTGGTGACGGATCGTGCGACGCAGTTCCTCCGACGACAGATCACCTTCGAAGCCGCCTGACCTAGGTCAAGGACGGCGCTTTTCCGATTTCGTAATTCGTTGACCGTCACAGCGGCGGTCACCCCATGTGAACATGAATGAAAGAGGTCTGATATGACCCATAAAATCGCAATTCTGGGTGCTTCCGGTTATACCGGCGCGGAACTCGTGCGGCTGATTGCCGGGCATCCGAACCTGGAAATCACCGCTCTGGCCGCTGAGCGCAAGGCAGGGCAGACCATGGCGCAGGTGTTTCCGCATCTGCGGCATATGGATTTGCCTGTTTTGTGCAAAATCTCCGAGATCGACTTTTCACAGATCGATTTGTGCTTTTGTGCCTTGCCGCATAAGACCAGTCAGGAAGTCATCCGGGATCTGCCCAATAGTTTGAAAATCGTTGATCTTTCAGCAGATTTTCGGCTTCGGGACGGTGATGAATACGAGAAGTGGTATGGCAATCCACATACTGCACTCGGGCATCAGCAAGAGGCTGTTTATGGCCTCACAGAATTTTACCGCGATGAGATTCGTGCCGCGCGGTTAGTCGCCGGGACCGGATGCAACGCAGCGACCGGTCAATATGTGTTGCGGCCGTTGATAACGGCGGGTGTGATTGATCTGGATGATATCATTCTGGACCTGAAATGCGCGGTTTCGGGTGCTGGACGTGCGATGAAAGAGAACCTTTTGCACGCGGAGCTGAGCGAAGGCGCGAATGCTTATGCAGTTGGCGGTACACATCGGCATCTTGGTGAGTTTGATCAGGAATTCTCGGAACTCGCGGGCCGTACTGTGCACGTACAGTTCACGCCGCATTTAATCCCGGCCAACCGGGGTATTCTGGCGACTTCTTATGTGAAGGGCGACCCGCAGAGCGTTTATGAGACGCTGCAATCGGCATACGAATCTGAACCCTTCATCGAATTGCTGCCCTTTGGCGAGACACCTTCAACCCATCATGTCCGTGGGTCAAACTTCTGTCATATCGGTGTAGTCGGAGATCGGATCGAACGGCGTGCAATCGTCGTGGCTGCATTGGATAATTTGACAAAAGGTAGCAGCGGGCAAGCCTTGCAGAACGCCAACCTGATGTTAGGTGAAGATGAAACCCAGGGGCTGATGATGGCCCCTCTGTTCCCGTGAGGACGGTATGAAAACGCTCAAGAAACGTCGTCGAGTTCAGGTCATTCTTCTGGCTGTCGTAGCCTTGGTGCTGGCGACGGGTCTAATCGGATTTGCGATGCGCGACGGCATCAACTTCTTTCGCTCACCCAGTCAGGTGATTGCGGAACCGCCCAAACCGACCGAGGTGTTTCGGATCGGCGGGTTGGTCGAAGAGGGTTCGATCATTCGAGGGCAAGGTGAAACTATATACTTCGTTGTCACTGATGGAGGTGAAAGCGTTAAAGTTGCGTTTACCGGTGTTTTGCCTGATTTGTTCTCGGAAAATCAGGGAATGGTCGGCACAGGTAGTTATGTGAATGGCGTCTTTGAAGCCACTGAAATACTAGCAAAACATGACGAAACCTACATGCCGAAAGAGGTCGTGGATGCGCTGAAAGAGCAAGGCGTTTATCAGGAAGCCGGCGATAGCTGAGCAGTTCCGAATTCTTACAAACGATAAGGGCGTTGCATGGGAAAGCCATGCAGCGCCCTCTGTTCTAGCGTCAGATTAATACAATTGCTCGACCGTCTGCCAGACCAGAGCAGAGGTGAAGAGAATGCGGACGGTGCGACAGATCGCAAACGGAATCGTGGCGCGGGAAGGCGGGTTTGTGGATGACCCCGATGACCCCGGAGGGGCAACGAAATACGGGGTGACGATCCACGCCATGCGTCGGTTGGGTCTTGATCTGGATCGTGATGGCGCGGTGACACAACTAGATGTGCGGGCGCTGAGCAAGGCACAAGCCGTCGACATCTTCCTTGAACATTATTTTGAGAAACCACGTGTGGGGCTTTTGCCCGGCGCAGTGCAGGCGTCTGTTTTTGACATGTATGTGAATGCCGGGGCGCAGGCGGTGAAGATCCTTCAAAACCTCCTGCGTCAGATGGGGTATGACGTCAGCGTTGACGGCATGATCGGGCCTCAGACTGCGCACGCGACTAAGGATGCCACCAAACCCAGACCGCTCGCCCTGCGAGACGCCTACGGGGTTGCGCGGAGAAACTACTATTTCCGTTTGGCAGATCAGCGGGCAACGCTGAGAAAATACGCTCGGACGCGCGCAGGAGGGAAAGGTGGCTGGATCAGGCGTGCCGAGGAATTTTTGTCCGCCAAGTACCATCTGAGCGACGATGATTTTCAGAAAAGGATTTCGGGATGGGTTTGATATCTGGTCTTCTTGGGTTTCTGTTTGGCGGAGGTCGCAACGTGATCCGCGAGACTGCTGAGGTCTTTCGCGAAAATGCAGATCAGGGCGCCGAGCGCTCCGCGGCATTGCGCAGTGCAGCAATGGCGCAATTCGGAACCGAATTCCAAAATCCCGCCAAGGGTGGTTTTGATCGTTTTATGGACGGGTTGAATCGCCTGCCGCGCCCTGCGTTGGCCCTAGGTACATTGGGGTTGTTTCTTGCGGCAATGTTTGATCCGCTATGGTTCGCTGCGCGAATGCAGGGGATTGCTTTGGTTCCGGAACCACTTTGGTGGCTTCTGGGGATTATCGTGTCGTTCTATTTTGGTGCGCGACATCAGATCAAAGCGCAGGAATTTCAACGGGAGATCGGCGCAACAGCACTGCGGGTGCCCGAAGTTATCGCCAATCTCGAAATGATCCATGAGCTGCGCGATGACAGCCCGGGTGTTGCGGATACTGGACCGGATGCAGCGCTGGCCGAGGTAGTAGGCCGGGCAGAATCAAATCCAGCACTTGAGGATTGGCGGCGCCTGCGCAAGACCTGAGGCGCGACACTATGTGCGGCGATCCTTGACGAATGTTAATGGCACATGCCGGGTCGCCGGAGTATAAGCGGGCCATGATTACAGAGCTCGGCCATTTCGCACTGATCCTAGCCTTCCTAGTCGCCATCGTTCAGACTGTGGTGCCTCTGATCGGGGCTGCCAACCGCTGGAACGGGTGGATGGTTTTCGCAGAACCCGCGGCGATCGCTCAGTTCCTACTGACGGCGTTCTCGTTTGGCGCTTTGGTCTGGGCGTTCGTGGCCTCTGACTTTTCGCTCAGGATCGTGGTAGAGAACAGTCATTCCGCCAAGCCAATGCTGTACAAGATCAGCGGAACTTGGGGCAACCACGAAGGCTCGATGCTGCTGTGGGTCTTTATCGTTACCATTTTTGGGGCATTGGCGGCGGTGTTTGGTGGGGGACTACCACCGACGCTCAAGGCGCGCGTGCTGTCGGTGCAAGCCGCAATCGGCGTGGCGTTTTTTGCATTCATTCTGTTCACCTCGAACCCGTTCGATCGCCTGCCGGTGCCGCCATTTGATGGTCGAGACCTGAATCCTCTGTTGCAGGACCCCGGTTTGGCGTTTCACCCTCCATTTCTGTATCTGGGCTATGTCGGCCTCAGCATGGCCTTCAGCTTTGCTGTTGCTGCGCTGATCGAAGGCCGCGTGGATGCGGCGTGGGGCCGTTGGGTGCGGCCCTGGACGCTTGCGGCGTGGATCTTCCTGACTATTGGTATCGCATTGGGGTCTTGGTGGGCCTATTACGAACTTGGCTGGGGCGGATTCTGGTTCTGGGATCCGGTAGAAAATGCCTCATTCATGCCATGGCTTCTGGCCGCAGCGCTGCTTCATTCAGCCATCGTGGTCGAAAAACGGGAGGCTCTGAAAAGCTGGACCATTCTGTTGGCGATCATCGCCTTTGGCTTCTCGCTGATCGGTACGTTTATTGTAAGATCGGGGCTTCTGACTTCGGTTCATGCCTTCGCAAATGACCCTGAGCGCGGTGTGTTCATCCTGTTCATTCTGGTGATTTTCATCGGCGGTGCGTTGACGCTGTTTGCGGCCCGTGCGCAATCGATGGAGGCCAAGGGCGTGTTCGGGATGGTTAGCCGCGAAAGTGCGCTAATTCTGAACAATATCCTGCTGGCGGTCAGTTGTTTCGTCGTGTTCTTTGGCACGCTCTGGCCGATGGTTGCCGAGATGGCCTTTGACCGTAAACTCTCGGTTGGGGCGCCGTTCTTTAATGCGGCCTTTACGCCGTTCATGATTGCCCTCGGTATCGTACTTCCTGTCGGGGCAATGCTGCCATGGAAGCGGGGCAGACTGGGACGGGCGGCGTGGTCTCTGCGTTATGCGTTTGTTCTGGCATTGGCGCTGGCAATATTGGTCTGGGTTATGCAGACCGGACGCAGCGCATTGGGGCCGGTGGGTCTGTTCCTTGGGGCTTGGATCACTTTTGGCGCGATTGTCGATCTCTGGAGCCGTACAGGTCGCAAAGGTAGCTTGACGCGTTTGTTCCGGCTGCCAGGAGCGGACTGGGGTAAGGCCGTTGCTCATACCGGACTGGGTGTGACGATATTCGCGATTGCCGGGCTGACCGCATGGGAGGTTGAAGATATCCGCGTGGTGCAACCAGGACAGCCATTCGAAGTTGGACAGTTCACCCTGACGCTAAAGGACGTGCGCCGGGTTCAGGGGCCGAATTACTTTTCGACAATGGCGGATGTGGTTGTCGAAAAGAATGGACGCCAGATAACGACGGTACATCCCGAAAAACGCGACTATCCGGTGGCGCGGATGCCCACGACCGAAGCCGCGATTGACTATCGGTTCCTGCGTGATCTGTATGTAGTGATCGGCGATCAGCAGGCAGATGGCGGTTGGGTGATGCGGACCTACATCAAGCCTCTGGCAAACTGGATTTGGGGCGGATGTATCCTGATGGCTCTGGGCGGTGTGCTCAGCCTGTCAGACCGCCGGTTCCGTGTTGCCGCCGGGGCACGGAAAGCGCCCGCAAGCGGAGTGCCTGCCGAATGAAATATCTGATTTTGACCCTTTTGCTGCTTGCGTCTCCGCTCTTGGCAGTTCAGCCGGACGAGGTGCTCGACGACCCGGCGCTTGAGGCGCGGGCGAGAGATATAAGCACCGGCTTGCGCTGTCTGGTCTGTCGAAACGAAAGCATTGATGAAAGCAACGCCGAGCTTGCACGTGATCTGCGTATCCTGCTGCGCGAACGTCTTGTCGCGGGAGATACGGATCAGGAGGCGGTGGAATTCATCGTTGATCGCTATGGCGAATATGTCCTTCTGAAACCGACCACGACCGGAGCCAATCTGATGCTTTGGTTAGCAGGACCGATCATGTTGCTGATCGCGGCAGGCATGGGATGGAGCTTTTTGCGGAAACGCTCGCAACATCAAAAAGCGGCCCATTCTGACGCTCTGAGCGAGGAAGAACAGGAACGCCTGCGCCAAATATTGGAAGACTGACGCGCGGTTCTGCTTTTCCTTTTTCCACATTTACGTCAGGGTTTTGCACAACGCTGCGCAGGTGAGGTTTAAATGGAATACGAAGCGGTCCTTCTGGATATTACCGACGATTTGGCGGTTCTAACATTGAATCGGCCAGACAAGATGAATGCGCTGACAACGCAGATGCGGGCCGAGATTACCCACGCAATGAAAGAATCAGCGCGTCACGCTCGGGCAATTGTTGTGACGGGGGCAGGGCCTGCATTCTGTTCTGGTCAGGATCTGGGCGACGCGTCAAGCACCGGAAAGATCGATCTCGAACGCGCACTGCGGGATGAATACGAACCGATGCTTGAGGCGATCTATGATTGCCCGGTTCCAACCATCGCGGCTGTTAACGGCGCGGCAGCAGGGGCAGGGGCCAATCTCGCGCTCTGTGCCGATGTCGTAATCGCAACCGAGCGGGCGTATTTCCTGCAGGCATTCGCTCGGATCGGATTGCTGCCCGACGCTGGCGGTACCTGGTTCATGCCGCGTCAGATGGGAATTGCCAAGGCAATGGGGGCTGCTTTGTTTGCGGATAAGATCAGCGCGCGTCAGGCAGATGACTGGGGGCTGATCTGGGAGGCGGTTTCTGACGATCAGTTTGATGCGCACTGGCGTGAGCGCGCTGCCTATCTGGCCAACGGTCCAACTGCCGGTTTCCGGGCGATCAAACAGGCAATCAGGGGTACTTACGATAGAACATTGCCGAAACAACTCGCTGCCGAGGCGCATCTTCAGGGCGAATGCGGCAGAACCCGCGACTTTGCCGAAGGTGTGGTGGCCTTTCTGGAAAAACGCCCCCCGAAATTCGAGGGGCGTTAATCAATCATTCAGGCGCGGCGGCGGCGGCGCGTGCGTCGTTCAGGCACGGCCTCGTCTCCGGTGCCATCTGAGGCTGATGAAAACGGGCCAAGCGCCGATGTAATCTGATCCAGTGTCGGGCGCTCTCCGCGCCGGCCGCTATCCAGTGCCTCACGCATCTTGCGCAAATGCGCGGACATGGTGCCACAGCAACCACCAATAATGGTCGCACCCGCATCTCGGGCCATGGCGGCATACTGCCCCATCAGTTCGGGCGTTCCATCATAATGGATATGGCCATCCACGTATTTCGGAATGCCCGCGTTGCCTTTGGAAATCAGCGGACGTTCACTTCCCTGAGCGGCGAAACCCAGCACCGTACGCAGAATATCCGACGCGCCGGTGCCACAGTTAGCCCCAAAGGCCACAGGTGGGTTGGGCAGGGTTTCCACCATCATTGCCATATCCGATGAAGTAACACCCATCATGGTGCGGCCAGCCGTGTCAAAGCTCATGGTGCCGCACCACGGCATGTCGGTCAGCGCAAACGCTTCGGCGGCTGCCCTGAATTCTTCCGGTGCGCTGATGGTTTCAAGCCACAGCACATCCGCGCCCCCGGCCTTCAACGCCTCGGCCTGTTCATGAAACATCTCGACGGCCGCCGCATGAGACAGGCTGCCAACCGGTTCCATGATCTCTCCGGTTGGACCGACAGAGCCCGCCACAACAATCGGGCGACCCGCTTTATCGGCAACCTCGCGACCCAGCTCTGCTCCGATACGGTTCAGTTCTGCCACGCGGTTCTGGGCGTCGTGCAATTTCAGTCGCGCGGCTGTGCCGCCAAACGTGTTGGTCAGAAACATATCGCTGCCTGCATCGACCGAGCCCTGATACAAAGCCCTGATCTTGTCGGACGCATCGACGTTCCACAATTCCGGCGCGTCACCGGGTTGCAGGCCCATGTTGAACAGGTTGGTGCCGGTCGCCCCATCCGCAAGAATGACGTCGACGGTTTCCAAAAGGGTGCTGAGCGCGTTTGTCATTGAAGTATTCCAAATATGAGGTCAAAGCCCATCAAAATGAGACGCCCCGTGTCTCATGACCGGGGCGTCAAATCAAACTCGTAAAACTCATGAAGATCATGAGCTTTGTATCTCAAGCCATCAGTCTTCGGCTTCTGCGATGACCTGTTCTTTGGCTTCAACCAGCAATTCTGACATTTTCTCACGAATCTTGGTCTCATCCGCAAGATCGCCAAGGTAGCCTTTGACCGCTTCTACGACATCATCTTCGCTGACATTCTGAAGATCAGTATGGACCAGCTCCTGACCGTATTTCCGTGCTTGCTCTACGGTTTCGCCCTTCAGTGCCGAGGCCCAGACGGCCATAAACCGGTTGCGGCGCATCCGTGCGATAAACTGCATTTTTTCATCATGAGCGAATTTGCTTTCAAATGCGGCTTCACGTTCGTCGAATGTGGTCATTGGTTGGGGACCTCTTGGCTTGAATTCTCTTTAGTGATGATATGACTATACGACGCCTCGGGTGCAAGGTATTTGCGCTGCGTCAAAGCCTCTCGGGGTCGCGAACTTGCGGGAAGGCGGGGCTTGCACTATGAGGGCGCCAACGTAAGGGGACTCATTCCCTTTCCCCAGCCTGGAAAGGTCGCTCATGGCGCGTCGCAAGAAGATTTACGAAGGTAAGGCCAAGATCCTGTATGAAGGCCCCGAACCCGGAACCATCGTGCAGTATTTCAAGGACGACGCCACCGCATTCAATGCCGAGAAAAAAGACGTGATCGACGGCAAGGGTGTTCTGAACAACCGCCTGAGCGAGTACTTTATGACAGGCCTATCGCAGATAGGCGTGCCGACCCATTTCATCCGCCGTCTGAATATGCGGGAACAGTTGGTTCGGAATTGCGAAATCATTCCGTTGGAGGTGATCGTTCGCAACTATGCCGCCGGGTCGATGTCCCAGCGTCTTGGTATTGCCGAGGGTACTCAGCTGCCGCGTCCGATTGTCGAATACTGTTATAAGGACGATGCGCTGGGTGATCCGCTGGTCACCGAAGAGCACATCGCCGCTTTTGGTTGGGCGAGCCAGCAGGATATGGACGATATTCTCAGCCTAGCCCTGCGTGTGAATGATTTCATGAGCGGTGTAATGCTTGCTGTCGGCATCCGTCTGGTCGATTTCAAGATCGAAATCGGGCGTGTGTACGAAGGTGATTTCCAACGCCTGATCGTCGCAGATGAGATCAGCCCCGATAGCTGCCGCCTGTGGGATATCGAAACGGGTCAGAAGCTGGATAAGGATGTATTCCGGCGCGATCTTGGAAATCTGACTGACGCGTATTCGGAAGTCGCCCGACGCCTAGGTGTTCTTCCCAAAACCAATGTGGCCAAGCCAACGCTGATCAACTGATCCTGCCCAAGATGGGCAGGGTTGTCCGACACGCCCAAGCGGGGTATCCCGCGCGCATAGAAACGGATCGGGGATCGGTCCACCAGTGGAGTTTTCGAATATGAAGGCACGTGTGCATGTGATGCTCAAGAACGGGGTTCTGGACCCGCAGGGTGAGGCTGTGCGTCACGCATTGGGTGCGATGGGTTTTGATCAGGTCGAAGGTGTTCGTCAGGGCAAAGTAATCGATCTGGAACTGGCAGAGGGCGCGACCAAAGCGGACGTTACCGAGATGTGCGAAAAGCTGCTGGCCAACACGGTCATCGAACGCTTCGAGATTGAACTGCTCTGAGTTTTCCAACCTAGGAGGGTCCGCCATGCGCGCAGCTGTCATCGTTTTTCCTGGTTCCAACTGCGATCGTGATCTTGCCGTCGCATTCGAACAGGCCGGTTTTTCCGTCGAAATGGTTTGGCATAAAGATGCCGTGCTGCCCGACGGTATCGACATTGTTGGTGTACCGGGTGGATTTTCCTATGGTGACTATCTGCGCTGCGGCGCGATTGCAGCCCAATCGCCGATTTGCAAGGCACTTACCGCACATACCGAGCGTGGTGGCTATGCTGTTGGTATCTGCAACGGGTTTCAGGTTCTGACCGAAACCGGAATTCTGCCCGGCGCGCTTCTGCGCAATGCCGGTCTGAAATACATCTGCAAGACAATCGGCCTGAAGGTGGAAACCAGCGACAGTGCCTTTACAGAAGGGTATAATTCCGGGGATGTGATCGATATCCCGATCGCGCATCACGATGGGAATTATTTCGCCGACGATACGACTCTGGCGGAGCTGAGAGATCAGGATCGCATTGCCTTTACCTACGCCGAGAATCCCAACGGTTCACGCGACGATATTGCAGGTATCTTGTCACACAACCGTCGCGTGTTGGGTATGATGCCCCACCCCGAACGGGCGGCGGATTCAGGCCACGGAGGCACTGATGGGACGGCGCTCTTCCGCGCATTGGCCGGGGTGCTGGCGCCTGTGTGACTTGAGGTCAACGGTCCGGACGATTAGCGTCGGGACATGAGTGCGGAAGATCTATCAGACGGAAACGGGTTTTTGAACCGGCTGCGCGGATCGCCATTGGGTTGGCGATTGCGGCTTGCCGTGTTCCTGTTGCTGATTGCAACCGTCGCGACGGTATGGATCACTAACAGCCTGTTAACCAGTCGCTTTACCGAGTCCACAAGAAATAGGGCAGAACTGCGCCAGGCACTGTATTCCGGCAACTTGCTCAGTGAATTGCGGCGCAACTCTATCGTTCCGCAACTCCTCGCGCGCGATCCGACGCTGATCTCGGCGTTGCAATCCAGCGACTATACGCTGTCGACCCAGCGTCTGATTTCCTTTGTTGAAGAAATTGGTGCTGCCTCGCTTGTTCTTCTGGATGGAGACGGGCTGACGGTTGCGGCAACGGATCGTAGCCGTTTGGGCGAAGGCCACCGCGGCTCTCCGTATTTCATTGATGCGATGCGGTCGAACGCGACGATTTTCTCGGTCATTCCGCGCGAAGCGGGTGGCTACAGTTTTGTCTACTCGCGCCGGATCGAAGCCAATGCCGAGATTCTCGGTGTGATCGTGGTCGAGGTCGACCTGCAGAAGTTTGAACGCGCCTGGGCGGGAATTTCTGACGCGGTGATGGTAACGGACAGCACCGGTGCGATCATCCTGTCGACTGAACCACAATGGCGCGGGCTGGACGAAAGCAGTGCAATTCTGCGCCAGCCCCCGCAGACCGCCATCCAGCGGGCGATCCGGGCAACAACGGATTGGAACGCGCTGCCTCCGGATGCCTATCTGCAAGGTGAAGCGGTGATGCGGATGGAGACACGTATCCCATTCCGCGGCTGGCAGATGACCTCGTTCACCACCTATTCGCCGATCCGGGAAAAGGTGAACAGCGTGCTGGCACTTGAGATCATGGCCTTCGCGATTCTTCTGGCGCTGGCTTTCTATGCGCTCAGCCGCCGGGCCACGTCGCGTATGACCTTGTTCCAGCGCGAGTCGGCGGAGCTTCGCGCATTGAACGCAAGGCTGCAGCGGGAAATTGCTGAGCGGGAACGGGTTGAAAAGACGTTGGAAGTTGCCGAGCAGACCCTTGCGCAAAGCTCGAAACTGGCGGCCTTGGGTGAGATGTCTGCCGCAGTCAGTCACGAGTTGAACCAACCGCTAGCCGCGATGAAAACTTATCTGGCTGGCGCACGCCTGTTGCTGCGACGCAACCGACCCGAAGAGGCGCTGGCCAGCTTTGGCCGGATTGACGGCCTGATCGAACGGATGGGCGCGATTACGCGTCAGTTGAAATCTTATGCCCGCAAGGGTGCAGACGCGTTTTCCCCAGTAAACCTTAGCGAAGCGCTTGCCTCATCCCTGTCGATGATGGAGCCGCAGTTGCGGCAACGTCATGTGAAAATTACTCAGATTCTGCCGGAAGATCCTGTTATAGTGATGGGAGATCGGATGCGGATTGAACAAGTTATGGTCAATCTCTTGCGCAATGCGCTGGACGCAACCAAATCAGTTGAAGACCCGGATGTTGAGATCATTCTCGCGGCAGGTGACACTGCGGTGCTTACTGTGCGCGACAACGGGCACGGGATCGATGACATCGAGAGCCTGTTTGAACCGTTTTATACGACCAAACGCCCGGGGGATGGCGTGGGTCTGGGGCTTGCCATCTCGTCCGGGATCGTGAACGACCATGGCGGACGGCTTACCGCACGCAACGGCCAGCAAGGCGGTGCGGTGTTTGAGATGCAAATGCCCATTTTGGGAAGCGACGGCCTTGAGGCCGCAGAATAAAAGGGAAGACTATGGCACAGGCCATGAAGATCGCCATCGTGGATGACGAACAGGACATGCGTCAGTCGATCAGCCAATGGCTTGCGCTGTCCGGCTATGACACCGAGACCTTTTCGAGCGCCGAGGATGCGCTCAAAGTACTTGGTCCGGATTATCCGGGGATCGTGATTTCGGACATCAAGATGCCTGGAATGGACGGGATTCAATTGCTGAAAAAGCTGATGGGCGCGGACAGTACGCTGCCGGTCATCATGATCACCGGCCATGGCGATGTGCCCATGGCGGTTGAAGCGATGCGGGTCGGCGCGTTCGACTTTCTGGAAAAACCGTTCAACCCCGACCGGATGTCCGAACTTGCCAAACGCGCCAGTAATGCGCGCCGTCTGACATTGGACAACCGCGCCTTGCGGCGCGAGCTGTCGGGTGGAACCCAGATCATGAACAAACTTATCGGCGCGAGCCCGGTGATGGAGCGTCTGCGCGAGGATATTCTGGATCTGGGCCAGGCTGATGGCCATGTCCTGATCGACGGTGAGACCGGCACTGGCAAGACCCTTGTTGCCCATGCCCTGCACGCTGTCGGCAGTCGGGCGGGCAAAAAATTTGTCCTGGTCTCCTGCGCCGCGCTTGAGGAAGAAACGCTTTCCAAACGCCTGTTTGGTCCGATGCTACCGGAAGACACCCAACTGCCTGCGGTTGAAGAAGCGCGCGGCGGGACGTTGGTTCTTGAGGATGTCGAAGCTCTGAGCGATACGCTTCAGGCCCGCCTTCTGAGTGTGATGAACGAACAGGGCACCCCGGCGGAAACGCGGATCGTTGCGATTTCGAACCTGCAGGAGGCAGGCAAGACTTCGGAGGACGTTCTGCGCCCGGACCTGTTCTACCGGCTGGCTGCGTTGCGCATCACGATGCCGCCGCTGCGTCAGCGGGGCGAGGATATTCTCACACTTTTCACACGTCTCAGCGAACAGTTTGCCGAAGAGTATGGCTGTGATGCGCCTCAGGTCAGCGCGCAGGAGGCGGCGCAACTATTGCAGGCACCGTGGCCGGGCAATGTGCGCCAATTGATCAATATCGCTGAGCGGGCCGTGTTGCAGTCGCGACGCGGGTCGGGGACGATAGCCTCACTTCTGATGTCGGATCACGAGGAAATGCAGCCGGTGATGACGACCGAAGGCAAGCCGCTTAAGGAATATGTTGAGGCGTTCGAACGGATGCTGATCGACAATACGATGCGGCGTCACAAGGGCTCGATCGCGTCCGTCATGGATGAACTGTGCCTGCCGCGCCGGACTCTGAACGAGAAAATGGCGAAATACGGACTGCAGCGTTCGGATTATTTGTGAGGGCAGGGAGGGGGTCCGCCCCCTCTTGAACCTGCGGCTTAATTCGTCTCCGGAGTATTTTTGGCCATATGTAGAGATCAGCGCGCGGGTTCTGTGCGCGGTGATGCAGTTTGACCATTGTCTTTTCCACAGGACTGCTTTTATTGTGTGCAGACGGGCCGGGTGATTTGACACTCAGAAGTCCCGAATCTTTGAGTTTCGCTGCTGATCCGGCGTTGAGGATCATACCCATGCGGTTCAGCAGACCGATTATGCCCCAAACGGGGCAGCTGAATACCTGAGCCCGTTCTGACGGGTGAAAGGAATAAATGGGCAGGCAGCGGCCCTATCCCGCGCCTGTCGGAGAAGAACCGCGATGACGCGCGCGCAACGATTGAGTATACGGGCAGGGGGCCACAGCGCCAGACCCTGCCGCGCGCCGTCTGATATCGCCCTGACAAGACACCTCCCCAAAAGCGCCCGTCCGCCTGGACAGGTCAGGACAACGCGTTTGGCGCGGTGCACCAAGGACACATGGCTAAGAAAATGCTTATCGATGCCACCCACGCGGAGGAAACTCGCATTGTGGTGGTCGACGGAAACAAGGTTGAGGAATTCGACTTTGAATCCGAAAACAAACGCCAGCTTGCTGGCAACATCTATCTTGCAAAAGTAACACGGGTCGAGCCGTCGCTACAGGCGGCGTTCGTGGATTATGGCGGAAACCGGCATGGGTTTCTGGCGTTTTCCGAGATACATCCGGATTATTACCAAATCCCCGTCGCCGACCGTGAGGCGCTGATGGAGGAAGAACGCGCTTATGCCGAGGCAATGAAAGCGCGGGATGAGGCGGAAGAACCCAGGCCTAAGAAGCGCCGGTCGCGTTCGCGTAGCAAGGCAGCGGATGTGAAATCTGACGATCCGGTCGAAACCTTGGAACTTTCGTCCGAACCTACCGGCATGGAAACCATTGATCTGGGTGATGAAGCCGAGGACGCCGATCTATCGGTACCCGAGGGTACTTCGCCCATGGATACGGTTGCTGAGACCCCGGTTGAAGAGCCGAAAGATGACGCGGTTGATCAGTCGGAAGAGGAAGCCGCTGAACTGGTCTCCGAGGAAGCGACGCCTGGCACAGAAGAAACGGCCGAAGAACAAACTGAAGTTGTTGCAGAAAGTACATCTGAAGAGGCTGTTGCTGATGCCGCTCAGGAAGAGAGCACCGGAGATTCTACTGACGTAGAGACTCCTGAAGACGCTGATGATGGCGAGGATGCTAAGGCCTCGGACGCTGTATCAAAAGACGACTCGATCGAATCCGTAGCGGATGAAGATGACAGCGAAGATATTCGCCCTCCGCGTAAGCCGCGTCCACGCCGGTACAAGATTCAGGAAGTCATTAAGGTGCGCCAGGTTCTGCTGGTGCAAGTCGTTAAGGAAGAACGCGGCAACAAGGGTGCGGCGCTGACGACATATCTGTCTCTGGCTGGGCGCTATTGCGTATTGATGCCCAACACCGCGCGGGGTGGTGGAATCAGCCGTAAAATCACCAATGCGGCAGACCGAAAGAAACTTAAGGACATTGCGTCGGAAATCGATGTGCCGGTTGGTGCGGGCCTGATTGTGCGAACTGCAGGGGCCAAGCGCACAAAATCCGAGATCAAGCGCGACTATGAATACCTGCAGCGTTTGTGGGAGCAGATACGCGAACTGACGCTGCAATCGATTGCACCGGCGAAGATCTATGAAGAAGGCGACCTGATCAAACGCTCGATCCGAGATCTGTATAACCGTGATATCGACGAGGTTCTGGTCGAAGGCGAGGGCGGGTATCGCATCGCTAAAGACTTTATGAAGATGATCATGCCGTCGCACGCCAAGAACGTGAAACGGTACGAGGATGCCTTACCTCTTTTCGCGCGCTATCAGGTAGAAAGCTATTTGGCGGGGATGTTTAACCCGACCGTTCAGCTGAAATCGGGCGGCTACATCGTGATCGGCGTGACCGAAGCGCTGGTGGCGATCGACGTGAACTCAGGTCGGGCGACCAAAGAAGGCTCGATCGAAGAAACGGCGCTTAAGACCAACCTTGAGGCGGCCGAAGAAGTCGCGCGCCAATTGCGGTTGCGTGACTTGGCTGGTCTGATTGTCATCGACTTTATCGATATGGACGAGCGCAAAAACAACTCGGCCGTCGAAAAGCGTATGAAGGACAAGCTGAAGACCGATCGCGCCCGCATCCAGATGGGTCGCATTTCAGGCTTTGGCCTGATGGAGATGAGCCGTCAGCGGCTGCGTCCAGGTATGCTTGAGGCGACGACCCAGCCTTGCCCGGCTTGCCACGGAACGGGCCTGATCCGATCCGATGACAACATGGCGCTTTCGATCCTGCGTCAGATTGAAGAAGAAGGTACTCGCCGCCGTTCGCGCGAGGTTTTGGTGCGCTGCCCGGTCAGCATCGCCAACTTCCTGATGAACCAGAAGCGCGAGCATATCGCACAGATCGAGGCCCGCTATGGCCTGTCTGTTCGGATCGAAGGTGATGTGCATCTGGTCAGCCCTGATTTCTCGATGGAGAAGTTCAAGACTGCCAGCCGCGTTGTCCCCGAGGCCACGGCACCTGTGGTGTCGGTAGATGCCTCGCTGATGGATATGATCGACGCGACCGACGAGGACGAGAGCGAAGAAGACACTGCAGTCCAGAGCGAGGAAGAGGCCAAGCCCAAGCGTAAGCGGCGTCGGCGTCGGCGCAAGAAGGGCTCGGGCGGGGGAGAAGCGTTGGACGGCAATGCCGACGACCCTGATGCGGTCGCCAACGCGGAAACGGACGATCAGGCCGAGACCGTCGAACCTCAGCAGACCGAGGATGAGCCAGCCGCCGAGGAAGAGGCCGAAAAAGCAGCCAAACCCAAAAAGCGCCGGGCACCGCGTCGTCGAAAGAAAGATGTCGAAGCAGAAACAAAGGTCAGTGAAGCGCAGCCTGCAACTGATGAAATAGCTGCAGAGCCGGTTAAAGCTGAGGCTGAAGAGGCGGAACATTCTGAACCCGCAACCGAGGTTGAGACTTCCGAGAAAGCACCTGAACCCGAGGTTGCCGAGGCTCCGACAGAGACCGCGGCTGAATCCGAGGTGGTCGCAGCTCCGAGCGAGGATGCGGTTGAACCAGAGGTTGCGGAAGCTGAAATTCAGCTCACTCCCGTTGAACCCGAACGTGTTGAGGCCGAAACACCCGCACCGGTTCTCGAAGTTGTGACGGAAGAACCTGATCCGTCACCTGACAAACCCAAGCGACGCGGATGGTGGTCTTTGGGACAATAAATGAAAAGGCGGGCCATGCGGCCCGCCTTTTTCATTGGCCAAAGATAACCTCTATTCGCTTTTGCGTATCAGATAGATTTGATGCCCGTCCGCGCTGTTTTGTGAGACCAGCGTATGGCCTGCCTCAGAACAGAAATGCGGCACGTCGATAATTGCCGCCGGATCATCTGCCAACAGTCGCAGCAGGCCTCCGGCGGGCAGAGATTTGAGCCGTTTGCGGGCTTTCAGGACGGGCAGAGGGCATAGCAACCCCAAGGCATCCAGCGTTTCTGTCTCATCAGTCATTTGGTTGAGATATTTCGATCAAACGATACTGTCCAGCGTGCAACCACGAGGATGTGACCGAATGGCCCCGTGACGAAACCGATGCGATGCCATATGTCCTGATTCATGTTCGGAATTGAAATCATCGATGCAGGTCTGTTGCCTGCCATGTTTGTTGCCATGCTTGGCGGGCTGATCAGCTTTTTGTCACCCTGTGTGCTGCCGATTGTGCCGCCATACCTCGCGTATATGAGTGGTGTAACCATCAACGAGATGCAGGACGAGGCACGTGCGCGCCGCAAGGCGACGCTGTCTGCGCTGTTTTTCGTGCTGGGTCTGTCGACCGTCTTCCTGCTGCTTGGGTTCACGGCGTCAGCTTTTGGCGCTTTTGTTCTGCAGAATCAGGAGCTTTTTGCCAAGCTGTCAGGCGCTGTCGTGATTGTCTTTGGTCTGCATTTCCTGAACGTTTTCCGCATTCCTTTGCTGGATCGTGAAGCGCGGGTTGATGCCGGTGAATCCGGTGGATCAGTTTTTGGGGCGTATATCCTCGGGCTGGCCTTCGCATTTGGCTGGACTCCGTGCATTGGGCCGCAACTAGGTGCGATCTTGTCGCTGGCCGCGTCTGAGGCCTCGGTTGCGCGGGGCACATTACTGTTGGGTTTCTATGCGGCGGGGCTTGGTATTCCGTTTTTGCTGGCCGCAATGTTCCTCAATCGTTCGATGGCGGTGATGAACCGCATCAAGCCGCATATGGGCGCGATCGAAAAGGTCATGGGCGGGCTGCTGCTGTTTGTCGGCATCATGCTTGTCACCGGGCTGTTCACAGAATTCAGTTGGTGGTTGCTCGAGACCTTTCCGGCTTTGGCAACCCTGGGTTAACCCTCTGACGTTAAATGCTGTTGGGCGTACGGCAGGTCTTACTTTGGCCGCTTCGCTGCGCTAATCTGCGGGGCAGAGGGCCGGGTAATGAGCAGTCAACAACCCCATCCGCAGGTGCGAACGCGCCGGGTGTTTTACATTCCCGGATATGATCCGATTCACCCACGCCGGTATCGTGAACTATACCGAAAAGAAGGGTCTGCGCAGGCGGATATCTCAGGCTACAAGATTGATATCCGTGCCAAGCCTGGTGACGGGCCATATGGTTGGCACGTGACCTCACGGCAGGGCAACCACAATGTCGAGACGGATGTCGACGTACTGGTTTGGTCCGATATTGTGCGTGACAGTATGGCTCAGTCGATCCCGGCGACCTATCTTCAGCTGGCGCGGACGGCTTGGATCTATATCGCAACAGGTACGCTTTGGCGGCTGACGCGGTTGCGCAAAGGTCCAGTGATCGCGGCCCTTTATCCGGTTGGGATGTTGCTGGCGCAACTCACATTTTCATTGCTGGTTGCTTGGGGTTTGGCGGCCGCACTATTGACGATTATCGGATGGATGGCGCTGTTTCCGGCGGCAGGGTTGGCCTACGCGTTGATGCACTGGTTTCGAAAGCTCGATAACCGGTTTTTCGCCTATTATCTGATGCATGATTACGCCCATTCCGCACGGTTGCAAGGTGCCTGTTCGCCTGATCTGCAGGTCAGGTTGGGGCAGTTTTCCGACCTGATCGCACAAGCGTTGAAGACAGATGTCGATGAGGTGTTGATCGTCGGTCACAGCTCGGGTGCCCATATGGGCGTATCCGTTCTGGCAGACCTGTTGCGACGCCAGGATGGTGCATTAGATCAGCCAGTATTGTCTTTTCTGACATTGGGGCAGGTGGTGCCTATGGTGTCGTTTCTGCCTCAGGCACAAGCTTTACGCGCCGATCTTCAGTATCTGTCAGAACGAAAGGACATTACCTGGATTGACGTATCGGCACCGGGGGATGGCTGCGCGTTTGCGTTGTGCGACCCGGTCGCGGTCAGTGGTGTTGCCAGCCCCGATAAACGCTGGCCTCTGGTTCTTTCGGCAGCTTTCACCCAGACTCTGACCCCCGCACGATGGCAGCAATTGCGGTGGCGATTCTTTCGCCTTCATTTTCAGTACCTTTGCGCATTTGATCGGCCCGGTGTATACGACTATTTCCGCATCACTGCGGGACCCAAGACATTGAGGCAACGATTTAAGGGGCGCACGCCGTCGCGTTCACGTATCGATCGTGCCGTTTCAAAATACACCTCGGTGTCTGCATGAAGCCACCAAAACCCATGGCGCGTCCCGACAAGATCTCGCTCTGGCGGTATCTGCGTCTGTTTCGGCAGGATCTGTTATCTGCACAGCCACAGCGCCTATACCGGGCGTGGATGGCTGAGTTCCGAACGCCATTCTTTCGTTCGTATATGATCAATCAGCCTGATCTGATCCACACGGTGCTGAAGAAACGACCCGATGCATTTCCCAAATCAGGCCGCATCAGCGAAGGTCTGCGGCCCTTGCTGGGTCAGTCGGTGTTTCTGACCAATGGTGAGATATGGAAACGCCAGCGACGGATCATTGATCCGGCCTTTGAGGGCGGACGGCTGAAAGAAACGTTCCCGGCGATGGTTGAGGCCGCTCAGGCCTGTGTAGATCGGCTTGGAGTACGTGTTGGGCAGGTGGTGGAGTGCGAAGAAATTACCAGTCACGCCGCGGCTGACGTCATCTTCAGGACCTTGTTCTCGGTTCCGATCGAACATGAGGTTGCGGCTCAGGTGTTTGATAAATTCCGCACTTATCAACGCGAACAGCCCCTGCTGAATCTTGCTGCTTTTATTCCTGTTCCCAATTGGGTGCCCCGTTTCCATTCCCGCAAGACGCGCCAGACTGCCCGCCGGATTCGGGAGTTGATCAGCCGTTTGACCACGCAGCGCGCCAACGCGATTTCGGATGGGACAGCGCCCGACGATCTTGCGACCAAAATCATGACGACTCCGGATCCGGAAACCGGGGAATGCTTCGACACACAGGAAATGGTTGATCAGGTCGCAATCTTCTTTCTGGCAGGTCATGAGACCAGCGCCTCGGCGCTGGCTTGGACCCTCTATCTGATGGCCTTGTATCCAGAGTGGCAGGACAAGCTGGCTAAGGAAGCGCAGGCGCTGGACGCGCCTGACTTTTCCGCCATGTCCCGGCTGAAACTCAGCCGTGATGTATTTCGCGAGGCGCTCCGCCTGTATCCTCCGGTTCCGATGATGGTGCGCGAGGCAAGCAGCCCTGAACAATTCCGCGACCGGGACGTCGCGAAAGGGTCTCAGATCGTACTCAGCCCCTGGCATTTGCATCGGCACGAACGGCTTTGGGACAATCCGGACGATTTCGACCCGACGCGGTGGTCGACTGAAAATGGCAAAAAATGCCAGCGCGAGGCCTATATTCCCTTTTCGGCGGGGCCCCGCGTCTGCACGGGGGCCGGATTCGCGATGGTTGAGGGGCCATTGATCTTGTCGACGCTGTTGCGCCGGTACCGCTTTGAAATAGTCGAAGGAAAAACACCTGTTCCGGTTGCGCATCTCACGGTCAGATCAAAAGACGGAATATGGTTGCGCTTGGTTGAGCGCTAACAAACTACCATCGTTCTGCGGCATGCTGTATGCGATTGGCAAATGCGGAATCATATTGAACGGGAATGAGTTATGTCGAAAGCAGAACAGCACGCACAAATGTCCGACGGCGCAGGATTTGTCGCAGCCCTGGACCAAAGCGGCGGTTCAACCCCCAAAGCGCTGGCGCTGTATGGTGTTGAAGCATCGGAATATGGTTCGGACGAAGAGATGTTCGGCGAAATCCAAAAGATGCGTGCGCGGATCATTCTGGCTGATGATTTCACCAACGATAAGGTGATAGGCGCGATCCTGTTTGAACGGACGCTGGGTGAGGAAATTGATGGCAAGAAAGTTGCAGACTACCTCTGGTCCGTCAAAGGCATCGTACCCTTTCTGAAGATCGACAAAGGGCTTGAGGATCAAGCCAATGGCGTTCAAATGATGAAACCGATCCCTGGTCTGGCCGGTACATTGGCCAAAGCAGAAGGTGTTTTTGGCACCAAGGAACGTTCGGTCATTCACGAAGCCAACGCGCAGGGTATTGCTGACGTTGTTGCACAGCAGTTCGACGTGGCGCGCGTGGTAACCGGTGCAGGTAAGGTGCCAATTGTCGAGCCCGAGGTGAATATCCATTCGGAAACCAAAGCCGAGGCCGAAGATATTCTGAAATCGGAAATCCTGAAGAATCTCGATCAACTGTCCGAAGGGCAGGAAATCATGCTGAAACTGACCATTCCAAATCAGGCAAATCTGTATGACGAACTGGCCAATCACCCGCGCGTTCTGCGTGTCGTGGCGCTGTCCGGTGGTTACTCGACCGAGCAGGCCTGCGACTTGCTAAGCCAGAACGGCAAGATGATCGCGTCATTCTCGCGCGCGCTGACTGAAGGATTGTCCAAACAGCAATCCGATGCGGAATTCAACGCAGCACTCGGTGGCAATATCAACAATATCTACCGCGCGTCGGTTTGATCTGAGGCGAAATTACACGGGTTTGAAGAAATCGCGGCGCAACTGCGCCGCTTTTTCGCGCATAATACACCCTTTGGCGTGATCATTGATCAACCCCATGGCCTGCATGAAGGCAAATACAGTCGTAGGGCCGACAAATTTCCAGCCACGTTTCTTCAAGTCCTTGGACATTGCGACGGATTCAGCCGAGGTGGACGCGGTCTGAGGCGCTGCTGGAGGTTCGGCTTCAAATCTCCAGACATAAGCAGCCAGAGAACCCTCAGCGGCGATCAGGTCCTGTGCGCGGCCGGCATTATTGATTACGGCCTCGATCTTGCCGCGGTGACGTACGATACCACTATCGGACAACAGCCGTTCGACATCGACATCAGAAAACTCGGCTACCTTGTTGAAATCAAAATTACAAAACGCCTCCCTGAAATTCTCACGCTTGGCGAGGATCGTTCGCCAGCTCAGGCCGGATTGAAAGCTTTCGAGACAAAGTTTTTCGAAAAGCCGACGGTCGTCTGCAACGGGATATCCCCATTCATTATCATGATACTCAAAGAATTCTGGTGCCGAGTTACACCATGCGCAGCGTGGTTGTCCGTCAGGACCTGGAACTGTATCGCTCATAAATGTACACCCTTTGTTCCGAATGAACATAGGCGATGCGATCAGCTCAAATCAAGGGGTTACTCGGCTTGACGGTACCAATCCAAAATGAACACACGAATGGCCGACGCCAATCCAGTATCGGGATCGCGATCTGCGTCAATTTGTGCTGCCAAAACATTGATCGGAAGCTCTTTTTCACGAGCGATATCGCGAAAGGCCTGCCAAAATTCATCCTCTAGTGAAACCGAGGTGCGATGACCTTGCAAGGTCAGCGAGCGTTTGACAGGGCGTCCTTTCATTCGTCAACCTTGTGGCCGTCAAGATCTCGTCGTTGCTTGTCCTTCTCCAGCTTCACAACCGTCTTGTTTGCCTTGGATTGCCCGAACTTAGCAGCGTTTACATCAGCGCGGACCTTTTTCTCGGCCCGCGCCTTTTCTTTTCGATACCGGTTCAGGTTGACCGGTTTGCCCATTATAACTCTTTCGGCCCGATCATATGTTCAGGGCGTACGACGGCGTCAAAAGTTTCTTCATCCACGAAACCCAGCGCAATTGCTTCTTCTTTCAGGGTCGTGCCGTTTTTGTGCGCCGTTTTGGCGACGGTGGTGGCATTGTCGTACCCGATGGTCGGCGCCAAAGCGGTAACGAGCATCAGTGATTCCATCATCAGTTTTTCGATACGTGGCTCGTTGGCTTTGATTCCAAGTAACATACGTTCCGTAAAGCTGTCGGTCGCATCGCCCAGTAATTGTATCGATTGCAGTAGGTTATAGGACATCATCGGGTTGTAGACGTTCAACTGGAAATGCCCCTGCGATCCAGCAAACTTGATCGCAGCATCATTTCCCATCACATGGGCTGCAACTTGGGTCAAAGCTTCGGCCTGTGTCGGGTTCACTTTCCCGGGCATAATCGATGACCCAGGTTCGTTTTCGGGAAGAATGAGCTCGCCTAGACCAGAGCGGGGGCCAGAGCCCAGCAGGCGGATATCGTTGGCAATTTTGTAACTTGATCCAGCGATAGTGGCGAGCGCACCGGACAGGAATACCATCGCGTCATGGGCTGCCAAGGCTTCGAACTTGTTGGGTGCAGTAACGAACGGCAGGCCCGTAATCTCAGCCATGTTGGCGGCTACAGCTTCATCCCAGCCGTGATGTGTATTCAGACCAGTGCCGACTGCGGTGCCACCCTGTGCCAGTTCATAAATACCCGGCATCGATGCCTCGACCCGCGCGATGCCCTGACGAATCTGATGTGCGTAGGCACCGAATTCCTGTTCCAGCGTCAGGGGTGTCGCGTCCTGCGTGTGGGTGCGGCCGATCTTGATGATGCCCGCAAACTCGTCGGCTTTTTGTTCCAGCGCGGCGGCCAGCTTGTTTAGACCGGGCAGCAGCACGTCGCGTACACTGACGGCGGTGGCGATGTGCATTGCGGTTGGGAAAGTGTCGTTTGATGACTGGCCCATATTACAATGATCATTTGGATGTACCGGATCTTTTGAGCCAATCACACCGCCCAGGATCTCGATCGCACGGTTCGCGATCACTTCGTTCGAGTTCATGTTCGATTGCGTGCCAGATCCGGTCTGCCAGACGACCAAAGGGAAGTTGTCGTCGAACTTGCCCTCAACTACTTCGCCTGCGGCCTGAATGATCGCATCAGCAATTTTGGCATCCAGTTTGCCGATGGCCTTGTTTTCCATCGCGCAGGCTTTCTTGATCACGCCCAGTGCGCGCACGATGGCAACAGGTTGTTTTTCCCATCCAATGGGAAAGTTAATGATCGAGCGTTGCGTTTGTGCGCCCCAATATTTGTCGGCAGGTACTTCAAGCGGGCCAAAGCTGTCGGATTCGGTGCGGGTTCGGGACATCGGTCACTCCGGTCTGGTATGCAGTCGTATGCCGTTTACCCGCAGCAAAGCCGGGGTGCAATCGGCCAGTTGTGCGCACATTAAACGCGGGTTGATTAAAGGTATAGGTGATGCGCTGCCAAAAAAATTCTGTTAGCGAAAACAGTGCCATTGTACGTCAGCGGGCTAAAGTTAAGATGAGGGAACAAAAATAGCGGAGGCAGCCATGCGCGTATCAATTCCGGAACGAGCCATACATGCGGTCGTATTGGCGCTTGCTGCAAATATCTGGATGACGGTGTTTGCACTGCAAGCGCTGGCTGGCGAAATCGATCCGTTTGTTGGCGACTATACCGGATCAGCCGATGTCATCGATGCGGATGGAACTTCGACACCTCGGGATATGAGCGTCTCGATCCATGAAATCAAAAGCGGTTTCAATGTGAGCTGGTCAACAACAACGTACAAGGATGATGGGCGGATCAAGGACGAGAAGTACTCGGTTGATTTTCAACAATCGGACCGGCCGGACGTCTATTCAGCAGCGATGAAGCGCAATGTATTCGGCCATGAGGTCCAGCTTGATCCCATGAAGGGCGAGCCGTTCGTTTGGGGGCGGATCGAGGGGGGTACTCTGACCGTGTTTTCACTGTTTATTGCGGAAAATGGCGGTTACGAGCTGCAGCAATTTGATCGAACGCTGGCCGAAGGTGGGCTGAACCTGTCCTTTACCAGATTCCGCAATGGCGATAAATCCCGCTCGGTCGAGACATTCCTGACAAAGAAATAAACTCCAATTTAATGGGTTTTTTTGCAGTCTATTTGCGGAAGCTGTCCAGTGAAACCACATCCGCATCATGATGGGATTCGGGCTCTTCTACCCCGATCTCGATCGGGGCTTCCTCGATCAGATGATCTTCTTCATTCTCATCCTCGGGGCTTTCAAAGCGCAGGCCGAATTCAACCGAGGGGTCGACGAAGGTTTTGATCGCCAGATACGGGATATAGAGCGGTTCAGGTGCGTCGCCGAAATTCAGGGTGATCGAGAATCCCTCATCCCCGACTTCCAGATTTTCGAACCAGTGCTGCATGACAATCGTCATCTCACCCGGATACCGCTGACGTAGCCAATCGGCGAGTTCGACACCCTCATGTCGTGTATCAAAGGTAATAAAGAAATGATGTGCACCGGGCAGGCCTGTTTCGGACACGCCGGTCAGGACGGTCTTTATCAGGCCACGCATGGCCGTGTGCATCAGATTCCCGTAGTCGATGTCTTGCGACATGATTGATCCTCGAAAGTGGTTATTCCCAGCATAGGGCATTCAGACGGAAACGAAAGACCGTGATGGGCTGTATTGGTTACAAAACCTGCAATCCGATTCCGGCTAAAACCATAATACTCAACGTGGTCGCTAAACCGGATTTCATACGGAAAATCAACAGGCCAGCTGCAACGGTCAGAATCAATGCCCTGATATCAAGCGTTGTCAGATCGGGCAGGGGTAAAGATACAGGTCCCAACTGCCATCCCGGGAGGCTGGCGAACAAGACATTCAGTCCGAACCACACGGACAGGTTGAGAATCACTCCAACAACAGCAGCCGTGATTCCATGCATAGCCGCACCAAGACGCGGGCGTGCGGCAATTCTATCCAGATGCGGCGCTGCAAGGAAAATCCACAGGAAACATGGGACAAACGTTGCCCACAGCGCCACGAGCCCGGCAGCCAGCGCGAGGGAGGGGCCTCCGGCAATTTGCCCGCTGAGCATGGCGACAAACTGGGTCACCAGAATGAGGGGACCGGGCGTGGTTTCAGCCAGCCCCAGCGCGTCAATCATCTGGTCAGTGTTGATCCAGTGATAGGTTTCGACAACGGTTTGCGTCATATAGGCCAGAACTGCATAGGCACCACCAAAGGTAACAACCGCGAGACGGGCAAAGAACCAGCCCAGATCACTGAGCAGTTCCTGCCCGCTCAGATGCAGCAGAACCAGCGGCGCCAGCCAAAGGATCAGCCAGAAGACCGCTGTTCGAACCGACCCGACAAGAGCTGGGCTTGTCTGGATGGTCGCAGGCGCAAGATCTTTCGATGTGGCATACCCCCAAGTTGCAGCCCCGAGGATGATCAGCGGGAATGGCAGATTGAATGCAAAAATGCCAAGAAAGGCGAGGCCGGCGATCACCTGATGTTCGGTGCCAATCAACGCCTTCCGCGACAGGTTTCGCAGCGCTTTCAGGACAATGATGATGACAGTGGCCTTGATGCCCAGAAAACCGGCCTGAACCAGCGGTAAGGTGCCATAAGTCGCATAAAGCGCAACAAGAACCGCGATCACCAAAGCACCGGGCAGAACAAACAATGCACCTGCGATCAGCCCTCCGGTCACGCCGCGCAGCCGCCAGCCCGCATAGGTGGCCAGTTGCATGGCTTCGGGGCCGGGCAGCAACATACAAAGCGAAAGCGCGCGCAGATAAGTTTGCTCATCCAGCCAGGGTCGATTCTCAACCAGTTCCTGATGCATTAGGGATATCTGTGCGGCTGGCCCGCCGAAAGAGAGCAGGCCAATGCGCCCGAACACCTTAATCAGTTCTCGGAAAGATGGAGTCATTGACCGTGACCTGCGGGCCAGTCATGGGTTTCACCTGTTCCATCCCGCGCCCAGCGATAGAGCGCGTCGTACAGGTGTAGCCCAGCCTCCAATTGCTGTTGATCGTCCCGATATTGGCGAGACAATCCGACAGATAAGGCCAGCAGCCCGGCTGCTTCCGGCGACAGATCATGTCGATTTGTATCAGCCGCGCGTACGATGGTGGCCATTCGGTCCAGCGGCTCGGAATGCAGTCTGAAATCATCCAGCATCGTGTCAAAGGTACATTTGTCGCCGCGATGGCTCCACTCGGCCCCTTCGACATCAAAAGGGGTGGCGCCAAAACGTTCGGCGACGCCCTCAACTTCGGCAGGCGCAACAAAGAGGAACCGGGCGCGAGTATCGACAAACCTGCGGATGAGCCACGGACACGCGATACGGTCGATTTTGGGGCGGTGCCGGGTCACCCAGAGTGTGCTGCCACCGACAGGTGCCGGCAGATATGAGGCCGGGACGGATTGCGCGCCCGCCGTCGCACGCCACGCAACCGTTCCGCCTTCGAGATATTCGGCCCGCACCCCATCCGCCTGCAACCAGGAGACGACGCCCTGACTCAGTTTCTTGCCTTTCTGACAGATTACAACGCAAGCGCGATCACCGGTCAGCTTTCGGATGCCTTCGATATCTTCATAGGAATGTCGGATCGCACCCGGGATCAGGCAGGCATCGTCATTGAAATCTTCTTGTGTTCGTACATCAACAAGCAGAGGTGCTTGAGGTGTACCGATCAGCCGCAAGAGTTGTCGGGGCGTAATAGCATTGGGGGCAGCCATAGCATGTTTCCTTGTCGCTTTGGATACATGCGAACTTGGGCTGCCGCCTCACGGGGTGTTCGCAAGCTTACCCCTTAATGCTCTGCTATCGTGCATAAGCGGTATGGGTCAAGCTTGTGATCTCGATTAACCGGCCCAGTCCAGCCTTTGCCCAGTCATGCAGACAGGCAGCGTATCCTGTGGAAACTGACCCAGCTGTTCGAAGAATGATACGAAATCGAACTGATTATAGGCCTCGACCATCTTGTCGCCCTTGAATCGGGCCATGACCTGGCCCGTAACCTCAAGCGGGGCGCCATTGTCAGCTCGGAACGTTCGGACATGCAGGATGCCGGAAACCCAATCTCCATTCTCGATGATCTTGGGTAGTTCGACAGTGATGTCGCCCAGCACATGACGGAATGCCATGACCAGATCGCGGAAGTCATCCGCACCGACCTGCATTTCAGGGATCAACCCTTCGGCCATCGTGTCAGGGGCGAAAAAATGATCGATCGCATCGGTATTGCCCTTTTCCCAGACCTCCGAATACCACGCCCTTAACCTATCAGAGTTCGTCATCTCAGCCCTCCTGTCGTATAAACAGGAAAATGGCCGAGAGAAATGAACAAACCCTGAATCTCAGATCAGTTATGGGCTTTGAATAGGCATAATTTGGAAAATGCAGGTTTCTGTTGCCAGGTACCTGCGAACCCCGCCTTACGCGGCTAGGCGCAAGGGCTTAAGTTTCGGTTTTGCTACTGCTTACGCAGCAACAGCAACCGGAGCACGATTGTCGTTTGCAATTGTACTATTTTCGCCGGTAACGGTGGCAGACAGCCGAGACAAAGCTAACCCCTTTAGACGTTCGTCGATCCTATTTCGGCCCCAAAATCCCCAAACGAAGGATGGTTGGTGGAGCCGCCGGGTACCGCCCCCGGGTCCGATCCGCTTATTACGAGCGCGTTTATGTCCATAGTCCCGAAAGACATTCCATATATAGGTGAGGACGAGGCGGGATGCAAACTCGGATTATTTTATCAGGCTGTTAAGTAATTCAGATGCTTACGGTGTTTTGCTTATGTTGGCGAAGATGAGCCAGATGGCGAGAGCCAGTTCGATTCCACCAAAAGTCAGGGCCTTGGTCATTGGTGGATTGTCCAGAAAAACGGAAACGAACCGACCCAGTGCGGCCCCGGCATAAACAACGCCCAACATTGCATAGGCCATCGGAGTGTTAAGCCAGAGTACAGCAGCACCGGTTACAACAAACAATCCGCCCACCGAGGCGCGCATCTCACTGAGACCCATGGTGCTTTTGGTTGGGGCCAGATCCAGCGCGTTGGCGGTGAACGCAGGGGCCAGAAAGCCAAAGAGGCCAAAACCTATCGTCAACAAGGCGGCTATCACGTTGAGAGTTGCGGTCATTCTGTCCTCGTGTCCCATTTGATCTGCACGGATAAACTAGCGTGGTATCGGGCGAAGAAAAGCACCTAAATTGCTGACCAAAGGCCTAAAACTCCGACCAGTATCAAGCTGAGGGCCCAGATAAGTTCAAGATTGAACCAGCTGCGAGACAGAAACTGTAGGCCCAGCCAGCGATAGACTGCGAACGCAAGGATTGCTCCACCCAGGATCATAGCGGTGGTATGGAGAGCGGCGACTGCCAATACCAGCAGCCCGTTTGTGGTCATGATTTCCGATACCGCCCGATGCCCGGCATCCAGTTCATCCAGACCGCAAAGCCCAAGATAAATCGGGACCAACATTAACGCGGCACCGTGGGCCAGAGCCACAAGGAACGACCAGAGCGCCAGTTTGCCGGGCGGTATCCGTGACAACATTCGCGGGTGGCGACGCGTTATCGCGATGTATGTGCCCATGGTGATCACAATCAGAGCGGCACCGATACGAATTTCGCGCTGATACTCGACCAAAGCCGCCATCAGGGCGAAGGGCAGCAAGACCCCCAGCATCGCCACAAAATGCCCGCCTGCCAGTGCCGCCAATGCGCGCCAGAGGGCCGATTGACGTTGTTCCATCAATGCGGAAGACACAGCAAGCGGCCAGCCCATGCCGGGGTTCAGACCGTGATAGGCGCCGCTGAGTACAACGGCCAGCCAGAGGCCAGCCGTTGATGTCATCAAAATCTCCAACTCAAACTGATGGGTAGCAGAAGCTGTCGGTCGAGCAGTCTCCGCCTTCCAAACGGATTTGGTGGGCGCGATAGCCGTCGGGAAAATCGACCCAGAACTTCGGGTCGAGAGTCAGGCTTCCGTTCTCTCCGACATCCGCTTTGACCATGGCAGCACCACCCTCGCCGGGATAAAACTGATCGTCCCATGTGGAATAGAGAGAGTTGGTCCAATAGACGCGTTTGCCATCGCGGCTGATCTCGACCATCTGCGGGCCATATCCAAATTCCTGACCGTTGGGATGCTTGGTTTTCTTGACGATGCCACCAATTTCTACCTTGCCCGCTAGTTTAGGGTTCATCGGGTCTGAGACATCATACTGATGCATCTCTCCCGTGCCCCAGCACGCCACATAAAGGTATTTATCGTCCAGGCTAAGGTCGATATCTGTCACCAGCGGCGGAACGGCTGAAAAGCCTTTCAGCAATTCGGGCAGGTCATCGGGGTCAGCGGGCTCCGGATCAATCGTGATGGTCTTCTTGGCCTCAAATGTGCCGTCCTCGTTGCGCCACCAGGTGAAGATTGCGCCTTGCAGATTTGTGGTATCCACCACAACGCCGCAGAAGCCATATTGCTTGACCGGATCATGTGCGGGACGGATTTCCAGCGCCATCTGGTGGTTTTCCCCCAGATCGATCGTTTGAATGTTCGTCCGGTCCCGTAGATTCCAGAAATGGATGCTGTGGCCATACTTGTTGGATAGCAAATCCTCGGCCACGATCCCGTTCTCGAATTGCGGTGGCAGGCCCCACTCGGAACTGACCATGTAATCGCGCGGCAGGTTCCACCAGAAATCATAGTGCTTGTCCTGCACCCCGCGCTCAATCTCATAGCGCCCGATGATTTCGAAGCTTTCGCAATCCATGATGAAGATACCCGGAGGTCCATCGGTGCCATCTTCACCACCGCCACCCAGGGTGCTGACATATATACCTTCAGGACCACAATGGATCGTATGAGGGCGGGAATATCCGGTTTTAGCAAAGACTTCTTCTGGTTCGATGATCTTGTGGATCTTAGCTTCCAGTGGGTTTTTGACGTCGATGATATAAATCCGGCTCGACCGAATGCCAGGGACGATCAAATACCGGCGTTCCAAAAACGCATGACCGCTGAGCGGTGACAGAGAAGAAGAGCAGGCGTTCCATCCGAAGTGGTGAAATTCATCGCCTTTTTCCGGCATAATCACCTGATGAACAATCTTTCCATAGTCATCTGAAGTTGGGTCGACATTCACAACGGCCAATCCGTCCGGTTGTGAAAAATCAGGGCTGAGCATCAGCGTGAAGGCCAGAGTCTCAGTGGGGCCCTCCATCGCCAGCTTGGCTGATGGATAAAAGGTTGGGTCCGGTCTTTGGTTCATAACGTCCTCCCGTAAGCAATTGATATTCAATTTTTTGAGAGTTCCGGTCTTTCCGCCGGATGTCATGCTGCCTGCTCGGGATCCTCGTTAGTTTCGGTCTTCTTTCTTATGCGGGTCTGCGCCGCTGTTCGGCCACGTCTTGCGCCAGTTGTCTTGTATAGCTCTCCAGTTTGATCAGCGCGGCATCCACGGTCGCCGCATCGCGTGCCTCCAGCGCGTCGGCGATATCTGTGTGCAAAGAGATGATCTCCTCGCGGGAGCGTGCGCCAAAGGTGATCATGTTCATCAGCGGCTGCATTGCTTCGACAGCACCTGCAAGTTGGTACGATAGCACCGGATTGCCTGCGCCATCGACCAGCGCGCGATGAAAGGCCACGTCCGAGGCGCAGAAAGCCTCATCTGTCAGACCCGGTTGTGCCTGTCGAAAGATCTCGGCCCGCATCGTTGCAAGTTGATCTGCGGTGCGTCGTTGTGCCGACAGAGATGCACAGGCGCGCTCCAGCGCATAGCGGGCCTCGCAGGCCGTATCAAAGCTGACTGCGTTCATCGAAAGTAGCAGGGTTGAGGTTGTGATCTGCTGTGAATAGGCGTCCTCAAAATTCAGTCGGTTCACAAAAGCCCCACCTGACGCGCCGCGTTGCGTGCGGATCAGCGACTGCGCAGCAAGCCGTTTCAACGCTTCGCGCACTGTTGGGCGAGAGACCTGAAACTGGTCAGCGAGCTCAGACTCGGACGGTAACCGCTCATCCACGATCAACCGCCCGGACACAATCGCATCCCGAATTGCCTGCGCAATTTGGGCCGATAGATCAGCAGGGCTTCGTGGGTCAATTTTCATGGTCATCGTTCGGATTCGTAAATTTTCATTTGTCTGACATTTAAAAGTCTGACATTTGAAAAGCAAGAGAGTTGAGTCGGGAGGCGCAAGTGAGTCGCTCAGTTTTCCGCAGTGCGCTTTGGTTGGGCTTCTACATCGCGATCCTTTGGGCGTGGTGGATGATGGTCTCGATGAGCCGCGATATGGACCTGGACTGGATTGGTCGGCCCGGGCCGATGGGGCAGGTCATGGCGGCGATGGATCCGCGCATGGACATGTACATGCCCATGGCCGAGTTCGGGCCTTTGTTTTGGATGTGGGCGATTATGATGGCCGCGATGATGCTGCCAACATTGGTCCCAACCTTACGCAGCTATGATGACCTGATCCGCAGCGCCAATGGCACTCGGGCAGGGTGGTTGGGTGTATTGCTGGGATACTTCTTTGCCTGGGTCGGTTTTGCTGCTTTGATCACCGGCCTACAACTTGCGTTATTGTTCGGCGGTGCGATCGATATGCTGGGGATCGCAAAGTCTCCTTATCTGGCAGCCGGTCTTCTGATCGTGGTTGGAGCATTCCAGTTTTCCCGCACGAAAGAGGTCTGCCATGGTGTGTGTCATGCACCTATGACCTATTTCCTAGGCCATTGGAGAACCGGATTCGCAGGCGGGGTGCGCATGGGGCTGGGGCTGGGAGCGTTCTGCGTCGGCTGTTGTTGGGGGTTCATGGCGTTGGGTTTTGTCGGCGGAGTTATGAGTCTGTTGTGGATGGGCCTCGCAACCCTATTCATGGTTTTGGAGAAAATTCCCCAGATTGGGCATGCGGTGACGCGCCCTATGGGGGTCATCTTGATTGCGGGTGGCTTAGGATTGCTCGTGCATCACATTGCTTACGGAGGATAAGTGAATGGCTAAGAACAGAAAACCGGAGGCGGATAAGCTGCCGATCAGTCAGCGGATTGACAGCCGGATGCCCAATCCCAAACGGCGCGAGATGAGCCCGACGGACTGGGCAATTAAGGGTGAACTCATCCTGAACTGCTCCTGCGATGTGTTCTGTCCTTGCGTGGTTTCGCTGGGTGCGCACCCTCCGACCGAAGGGCATTGCCATGCGTGGATGGGCATCATCATTGATGAGGGTCACTATGAGGGCGAAGACCTCTCCGGTCTGAATGTGGGACTGCTCGTCGATATTCCGGGCCGTATGGGAGAGGGGCAGTGGAAAGTCGCAGCGTATGTTGATGAACGCTCCAGCGGGAAAGCCTATAACGGGTTGCTGCAGATTTTCAGCGGTCAAGCGGGTGGAACAACTGGCCTGTTCACTATGTTGGTCAGTGAAATCATCGGGGCCGAGCGCGCGCCTGTTCAGATTGAAAGGGATGGCACAAAACGCCGGATCACGATCGGGCGAAAGATTCAGGGTGAGATCGAGATGCTGGCGGGAAAAGACCCCGAGCATCCGGTGATGGTTTCGAATTCGAAATACTGGATGGGCCCGGACATTATCGTGGCCAAAGGGACAAAATCCAAAGTGCGCGATTATGGTCGTGTTTGGGATTTTGGCGGCAAATCGGCTGAGATTTGCCCCATCGACTGGCACGGGCCCAAGTGATGATAACCGGAGCTTACGCGCGTGAGATGGCGCGATATAGCCGTTGGCAAAACAAACAGTTAAAGGGATTTCTTCAATCGCTACCTGCCGAAGAACTCACCCTTGATCGCGGTGCCTTCTTCGGATCAATCATGGGAACGGCCAATCACTTGCTTTGGGGGGATTGGATCTGGATTTCACGGTTTGATAATGGACCCGGACCAGGTGGTGGCATCCCCGAGAGTGTCTCAATTTGCACCAATATGTCCGACTGGTTGCCGTTGCGCGACACGATAGACGACCGGATCACCAGATGGGCGGATACGCTGGGAGATGACGAAATATCCGGCTCGTTCACGTGGTTTTCAGCGGCAAAAGAGAGTGATGTAACAAAGCCTTATGCGCAATGCATTATCCATATGTTCAACCATATGACGCATCATCGCGGGCAATTGCATCAAATGCTGACAGAGGCGAGATCTCAGGCGCCGGTCAGTGATCTTGTCTTTCTGCCCGAGGATTTATGACATGGCAGTCATCATGCCGAACCGACGTGTACGAAAAACCCCATTTACGTCAGGCGTCGAGACCGAAGGGGTCAAGGCTTACACGGTCTATAATCACATGCTGCTACCAACGGTCTTCGAAAGCGTTGAGGCCGATGCCGCGCATCTGAAACAGCATGTGCAGGTCTGGGATGTCGCGAGTGAGAGACAGGTTCAGATCAAAGGTCCCGACGCGCTCCGGCTGATGAAGATGCTCAGCCCGCGCGATATGGACAAGATGCAGGCAGACCAGTGTTACTACATACCGATTGTCGATCATAATGGCGGCATGTTGAACGATCCTGTCGCGGTTAAACTGGCGGATGATCATTATTGGTTGTCGGTTGCCGATGGCGATCTTTGGCAATTCGCTTTGGGCATGGTGATTGCGTTGGGGCTGGACGTTGATGTCACTGAGCCGGACGTGTCGCCGCTGGCCGTGCAAGGTCCCAAGGCAATTGATCTGATGGCGCGCGTTTTTGGCGATGCGGTAAGAGACATAAAATTCTTTCGATACAAACGGTTGGCGTTCGAAGATACATCATTTGTTGTTGCCCGGTCCGGTTGGTCGAAACAAGGTGGCTTCGAAATTTACGTCGAGGGGGCCGAATATGGAATGCCGCTTTGGAACGCTTTGTTTGCGAATGGTCGCGATCTAAATGTGCGTGCGGGATGTCCGAACGGAATAGAACGGATTGAAAGCGGTCTTTTGAGTTTCGGATCGGACATGCGGCGTGAGAACACGCCATATGAATGCGGGTTGTCGCGGTTTTGCAACTCACCATTGGATTATGTCGGAAAGGCTGCTCTGGTCGATCAGGCAGAGAACGGGCCTTCAAGGCAAATCCGTCCGCTTGTAATCGAGGGTGAAATCGGCCCGTGCACTGAATCCTGGACCTTGATGGCCGGGGGGCATCAGGTCGGGCAGGTGGCCTCGGCTGGGTATTCGCCCGAGTTTGGCGTGAATGTTGCTATTGGAATGGTTGACCAGTCACATTGGACTCCTGGTACGCGGATCGAGTTGATGACCGAACATGGAATGCGGTGGGTCGAAGTGCAGAAGAAGTTCTGGCGCTGAGTCCGAGATTCAGGAACACAGCCCATTGAGGCAATAAAAGGAGCAAGTTTATGTTTAACGCACTTGTTGTTGAAAAAGATGAAGAAAGTGGTTTGGCAAGCGCTTCGGTAAAGCAATTGTCGTTGGATGCATTGCCCGAGGGTGAAGTGACCGTCGCTGTTGAATACTCGACAGTGAACTACAAAGACGGGCTGTGCATGTCGCCAAAGGGCGGTGGCCTGGTGCGAAGCTATCCACATATTCCGGGCATCGATTATGCGGGCACGGTCGAGCAATCATCGGATGACCGCTACAAACCCGGTGACAAGGTTGTTTTGACCGGCTGGCGTGTGGGTGAGGCGCATTGGGGTGGATATTCCCAGAAAGCCAACGCCAGGGCAGATTGGCTGGTTCCTTTGCCGAACGGGTTGGATACACGGCAGGCCATGGCGGTTGGGACCGCCGGGTTTACTGCGATGCTGGCCGTCATGGCGCTTGAAGATCACGGAATGCAGCCGGGACATGGTCCTGTGCTTGTCACAGGTGCTGCGGGCGGTGTTGGCTCGGTCGCGACCGCCATTCTGGCGCATCTGGGCTATGAGGTCGCGGCGGTTACCGGTCGTCCGGAAACCGCGAATTATCTTAAATCTCTGGGCGCAACCTCGATCGTTCCACGCGATGAACTGAACGAGACCATCAAGCGTCCATTGGAAAGTGAAAACTGGGCAGGGTGCGTCGATGCAGTTGGCGGAGCCATGCTTGCCCGTGTTTTGGGGCAGATGAAATATGGCGCTTCGGTCGCTGCGGTTGGTCTGGCCGGTGGGGCGGCGCTGCCGGCAACGGTGATCCCGTTCCTGCTGCGCGGTGTGAGCTTGCTGGGCATCGACAGCGTCATGCAGCCCTATGACAACCGGGTACGTGCCTGGCAGCGCATCGCGACCGATCTGCCAATGGACAAGCTTGAAGCGATGGTTCAACCGGCAACCTTGTCCGATCTGCCGAAATTGGGTGCGGACATTCTGCAGGGACAGGTGAAGGGTCGTGTTGTCATCGACGTGAACGCCTGATCAGAAAATTGGATGAGCAACCGGCTGGATCGCGTATCTGGCCGGTTACTTTGAAATGAATGATGGCAAAACACCGGAAACAGTTCTGGTCATTGCCACAATTCGTGAGCATGATTGCTATACATCCCAATTGTGATGGCTTAAGACCCATCCAAACATCACCTGAAGACGGGGAGTGAGCAGCATGTCTGATGATTTCGAACTCGATACTGATGATCTGAAACGCCGTATGGACGGCGCTATGGCAAACCTCAGAACCGAGTTCGCCTCATTGCGGACCGGGCGCGCGTCGGCCTCGATGCTTGAGCCGGTGATGGTTGATGCTTATGGATCAATGACCCCGATCAATCAGGTTGGCACCGTGAACGTCCCTGAACCGCGCATGGTCACCGTGAATGTCTGGGACAAGGGTTTGGTCGGCAAGGTCGAAAAAGCCATCCGTGAAAGCGGTTTGGGTATCAATCCGCAACTGAACGGAACGATCATCATGCTGCCGATTCCTGAACTGAACGAAGAACGCCGCCGCGAGCTGGGTAAAGTGGCGGGCCAATACGCGGAAAGTGCACGTGTTTCGGTCCGCAATGTGCGACGCGATGGGATGGATCAGATCAAGAAAGCCAAAGGTGACGGAATGTCCGAGGATGACCAGAAGTTCTGGGAGACCGAGGTACAGGAACTGACGGATTCGATGATCAAATCCGTCGATGAGGCGCTTGAGAACAAACAAGCTGAGATCATGCAGGTTTGAGCCCGGAAAATGCCCAAAGATCCCGATAACTCACCGCTTGCCGGACCGCGCCATGTGGCGATCATCATGGATGGAAACGGTCGTTGGGCGCAGGCAAGGGGACGGCCCCGGCTATTTGGTCATCACGCAGGCGCACGCCGCGTTCGCGAGGTGGTTGAGGCCTGTCCGGGACTGGGGATCAAGTACCTGACGATCTTTGCGTTCTCCACTGAGAACTGGAAACGTACGCAGGTCGAAGTTGCAGGTCTGATGAGCTTGTTCCGACGCTATATCGTCAAAGAAACCAACACGCTGAAATCGAGCGGCATTCGGGTGCGCTTTATCGGGGATCGTGTGCGGTTGGATGCCAAGCTGACCGAATTGATGGATGCGCTCGAACGCGAGACGCAGGATAATGATCTTGTTCATCTGACAGTCGCCTTGAATTACGGCGGTCGGGACGAAGTGGCGCGCGCGACCAAGCGTCTGGCGCGTGACGTGGCCGACGGTGTGTTGCGCCCCGAGGATGTTGATGAAGAGACGTTGCCCAGATATCTGGACACGCGTGTACTGCCCGATCCGGATCTTGTGATCCGCACCAGTGGCGAAGCGCGGATTTCGAACTTTCTGCTCTGGCAGTCGGCCTATTCCGAGTATGAATTCATCGATACTTTGTGGCCCGATTTTACCGCCGCCGAACTCGAACGTCTGTGCCGAAGCTATGGATCGCGCGAACGGCGGTTTGGAGCGGTTCCGGCATGAGTGACGGCCGATGGTCTGATCTGACTGCCCGGGTTTTGTCGGCGGCAGTATTGGTGATCATTGCGGCCATCATGGTTTGGCTCGGCGGCCTGTGGTTCGAAGCATTCATCGCCACGGCTTGTGGGTTGATGACCTGGGAACTGGTACGCATGATCGATCCCCAGCGGCGCGGGGTGGCGGTTCAACTGGCTATCCTGACCGGCGTTGCAGTTGTATTGAGCTATCATCTGGCCCCGCTTTACAAGCTGCCGATCCTGCTGGCACCGGCATTGGTCGGGGCAGGGCAGATCGGTCGGGCGCGTGGTACGTACATATTGTTTGCGATCTGGATCGCTACATCGGGGCTGGGATTCATCTCGATTCGCGAAAATCTGGGCTTTGGCTGGATGGTCTGGCTGATTCTTGTGGTCATAGCGACGGATGTCGCCGGGTATTTTGTGGGCAAGACGATCGGAGGACCTAAGTTCTGGCCCAAGGTAAGCCCCAAGAAGACCTGGTCAGGTACTGCCGGCGGGTGGGTTGCCGCGGCTCTGGTTGGGACTGTTTTTGCGATCCATGCCGGGTTTGGCGTTCCTTTTGTGCTGGTATCGGTATTGGCCTCGATGGCCAGCCAGGCGGGCGATATCGTCGAAAGCGCCACGAAACGCGGCTTTGGGGTCAAGGACAGCTCGAACCTGATACCAGGCCATGGCGGATTTCTGGACCGGTTCGATGGGATGATGGGCGCATCGGTCTTTGTTCTGATCGCGGGGCTGATTTACGCGCCCGGGGGTATGTAATGCGAAAAGTATCCATTTTCGGCGCGACCGGTTCAGTTGGTCAGAATACGCTCGATTTAATCTCGCGAAATCCGGATGACTATGATGTCATCGCGCTGACAGGTGGTGGGAATATCGCGCAACTGGCGAAAGATGCTGTGCGTCTTGGTGCCGACGTGGCGGTGACGGCGTTTGACGACAAGCTCGATGACCTTCGCTCCGCCTTGTCTGGCAGTGGTGTGCAGGCGGCAGCGGGACAGGCGGCGTTGATTGAGGTCGGCGCGCGCCCCGCTGATTGGGTCATGTCTGCGATTGTTGGTGCAGCTGGACTTGCACCGGGGATCGAAGCTTTGAAACAGGGCGCGACACTGGCACTGGCGAACAAGGAAACGCTGGTTTGTGCAGGGCCTCTGGTATTGGAAATGGCTCGGACCCATGACGCCCGGCTGCTTCCCGTGGACAGCGAGCATTCGGCTGTATTTCAAGCCCTCGTGGGCGAAGATATGACAAGCGTCGAGCGGATCATTATCACTGCAAGCGGCGGGGCTTTTCGGGATTGGCCGCTAAGCGATCTGGCAGGTGCGACTGTTGAGCAAGCCTCAAACCATCCAAATTGGAACATGGGCCAGCGGATTACCATCGATAGTGCATCTATGTTTAATAAAGCATTGGAAGTCATAGAAACAAAAGAATACTTTGACGTTCACCCGTCAAAAATTGAAGTACTGGTACATCCCGAGTCTATGGTCCATGCACTGGTTGGTTTTCAGGATGGCGCATTGATGGCACATCTGGGAGCGCCGGATATGCGCCATGCCATTGGATACGCCCTGCATTGGCCTGAGCGGCGCGACTTGCCGGTTGAACGGCTGGATCTGGCTCGGTTGGGACAGTTGCGTTTTCATGCTCCCGATGAGGCCCGTTATCCCGCTTTGCGCCTAGCGCGCGAGGTGATGGAACGCGGTGGCCTGTCAGGCGCGATCTTTAATGCCGCCAAAGAGCGTGCTTTAGATCATTTTATCGAGCGCCGGATACGGTTTCTGGATATGGCTGATGCGGTTTCGGATGTGCTGGAACGATTTGAGGCCGCGGACGGCCTCATTGATGCACCTTTGACACTTGATAATGTACAACAAACGGACCATCTCGCACGGAAGTGGGTCGATGAAACCGTACTTGAACGAGCAGGATAATACTTTTGGACATACTCTCTTTGATCCCGCAATTCGGCAATCTGCTCTATACGATCATGGCTTTTGTTGTTGCGCTTTCGGTGATTGTCGCGGTGCATGAATACGGACATTACATCGTGGGTCGATGGTCCGGCATCCATGCTGAAGTTTTCTCGATCGGATTTGGTCCGGTATTATGGAGCCGCGTTGATAAGCGTGGGACACGTTGGCAGGTCGCGCTGCTACCGTTTGGCGGTTATGTCAAGTTTCTGGGCGATTCCAATGCTGCGTCCGGTAAAGACGCAGATGCGATTGGCGAAATCGCCACGCAAAACCCTGAAGAATTGCGCCGCACCATGCATGGCGCCCCGTTGTGGGCACGCGCCGCCACTGTGGCGGCCGGGCCGGTTTTCAATTTCGTGATGTCGATATTGGTATTCGGCCTCATATTCTGGTCCCAGGGCGTGTCGCGTGAACCGTTGACCGTAAGCGCACTGCAACCGCTGCCGGGTACTGCGCAAGGTCTGCAGGAAGGCGATGAGATCGTTGCAATCGCGGGCATTCCGACACCAGATTTCGATGACACGGCCAATTGGTCAGGCTTCATCCGCGCGCTACCGGTACAACCGACGCTGGACTATTCTGTGATCCGTAACGGAGAGACCTTTGATGTCGAGGCACCTTGGCTGTTTCCGCCGCTTATTCAGCAGGTTGCGCCGCGCAGTGCAGCCATGGATATCCAGTTGCAACAGGGTGATGTGATTACTGCCGTCGATGGCGATCCGATCTTTGCCTTCAAGCAGCTCAAGGAATATGTCGAAGGATCTGACGGGCGTGTATTGCTTTTGAATGTATGGCGAGATGGCGCGGATCTAGAGTTTGCCCTCGCCCCACGACGGACGGATGAACCCAAGGCGGACGGTGGATTTGTCACCCATTGGCGTATCGGCATCGTCGGCGGCATGATGATCGAGCCTGAAACTGTTCCAGCGGGTATCTGGGATTCCGTCAAGGGTGGTGTGGATCAGACCGGACGCATCATAGAAGGGTCTCTGTCCGGCATGTGGCACATGATCACCGGCGCGATCAGCACCTGCAATATCTCGGGCCCGATAGGCATCGCCGAGACGTCAGGGGCGATGGCCAGCCAGGGGGCGCAGAACTTCATCTTCTTCATCGCAGTATTGTCCACAGCGGTCGGGCTACTGAACCTGTTCCCAATTCCGGCGCTGGATGGCGGGCACTTGGTGTTCTACGCGTATGAGGCCGTGTCCGGCAAACCACCGAGCGACAAAGCGTTGCGGTTGCTGATGGGGATCGGAATAACATTGATTCTGTCGCTGATGATTTTCTCAGTCAGCAATGACTTGTTCTGCTGAATAAGGCGGCCGCGGCACTGTTCCGACGCAAAATTGCCGTATTTCTAAACTAACATATTTGGGGTGTTTCCCGGTGAATGGGCGTGAGAGCGATGACCAAGGCATTTCATAAATCCTACCAGAGTGTGAGTGTGCTGCTCGAACTGAACTGGGATGTTCTCCTAAGCTTTGGCGTAACCGCTTTGGCGTTGGCCGCTGGTGGTTATCTCGTCGGTTTGTGATTCTTCCGAACATGTTCGGTTGCTGCTTAACGGCCCGCTGGGCAGTTTTTGCGTTTTCGTCTTTTGACATGGCCTCACAATCGGGCTACTCAGCAGCTAAAGTCTGAAAATTCTGGGTAGCGATAAAAATGACTGACAGCAGGGGTACGGGCACATTCTGCGGCTCTCATGGGCGGCGAAGCAACATTTTGTGGCAGGCACTAACATTCTTTTTTCTCTTTGCTACACCGGGTTTGCTGGTTCTGCCGCAACCCGCGCAAGCGCAATCCTACACGATCAACAACTTCGAAGTTGAGGGAAATCGACGGATCCAAACCTCGACGATTATTTCGCGTACGGGAATCGAACCGGGGCAGACGGTCAGCGCCGGTCAGCTGAATGATGCCTTTCAGCGTTTACTTGACAGTGGTGTTTTTGAGACAGTTGAGCTGACCCCGCGCGGCAGCACTCTGGTCATCGAGGTCGAAGAATATCCAACGATCAACCAAATCAGCATTGAGGGAAATCGACGCGTCAAAGACGGGGTTCTGCTCGACGTGATCTCATCCGAGACCCGCCGTGTCTTTACGCCGCAAGTCGCCGAAGCGGACGCGGATCTGATTGCCGAGGTGTATTCAGCGCAGGGCAGGGTGTCTGCCACCGTGATTCCGCGCATCATCCGTCGCAGCGACAACCGCGTCGATTTGGTGTTCGAAGTTGCCGAAGGCACAACGATCGAAGTCGAGCGTGTCAGCTTTGTTGGCAACCGGGCCTATTCGGACCGCCGTCTGCGTCGTGTGCTTGAAACCAAGCAAGCGAACATTCTGCGGACCTTCCTGCGGGGTGATACGTTTATTGCAGACCGGATCGAATTCGACAAACAGGTGATCCGCGATTTCTACCTGTCGCGTGGATATATCGATTTTCGCGTTAACAGCGCCAATGTCGAATTCACCCGTGAGCGCGATGCATTCTTCCTGGTGATGAACATCACCGAGGGTCAGCGCTATTCCTTCGGCCAGATTTCGACAGTCAGTGAGATCCCGGGTGTGGATGCGGCCAAATATCAGGCTGCGTTGAAGGTCAAGCCCGGTGTCGTCTATTCGCCAACGGTAATTGAGAACTCGATTGCGCGGTTGGAACGTCTGGGTCTGAAAGAAGGCGTCGATTTTCTTCGGGTCGAGCCGCGTGTTACACGCAACCCACGTGATCTGTCGCTGGATGTGCAGTTCGTCCTTACCCGTGGGCCACGCATCTTTGTTGAACGCATCGATATCGAGGGCAACACCACCACGCTGGACCGTGTGATCCGCCGCCAGTTCGACACCGTTGAAGGCGATCCGTTCAATCCGCGCGAAATCCGCCAGAGTGCCGAGCGTATCCGTGCTCTTGGTTTCTTCGCGGTCGCTGATGTGGAAACACGCGAGGGCTCGTCGCCTAGCCAGGTCATCGTGGACGTCGATGTAGAAGAGCAACCCACCGGCTCGCTGAGCCTTGGCGGTAGCTACTCGGTCTCGGACGGTTTCGGGATCGCGATTGGGCTTAACGAAGCGAACTTCCTTGGTCGTGGTCAGAACCTGGGCGTCACCCTATCGACCGCGCAGGATGCCGAACAATATACGATCAACTTTACCGAGCCCTACCTGCTTGGGCGCAAGCTGCGCTTTGACCTGGGGCTTGGGCTCTCCAGCACCAACTCCAGCTTCGCCAGCTACGATACAAAGACCGTGTTCTTCCGACCTCAGCTGAGCTATGCGATCGGTGAATTGTCCTCGCTGCGTCTGCGGTATGGTTGGAATAACAGCGAAATGTCTCAGCAGAGCAATGAGACGAACGGTGCGGTAATCTCCTCGGAAATCGACCAGGGAAAACGAACCACCAGCTCATTCGGTGTGTCCTACGTCTATGACAGTCGTCTGGGTGGCCTGAACCCGACAGCGGGTGTCTTGTTCGAAGTCGGCGTAGACGCTGCCGGCGTCGGGGGGGACAATGAGTTCATTAAAACCACTGCCCGGGCGATTGCGCAGCAACGTGTTCTAAACGAAGAAGTCGTATTGCGCGCGTCTCTGGAACTTGGGGCACTGAACTGGACCGGCAATGATTTCAGTCGGACTCTTGACCGATTTGTTCTGGGACCCAACACGTTCCGCGGGTTTGAACCTGCGGGTATCGGACCGCGTGACCTTTCGAACGGTCAGGATGACGCTATCGGTGGTAACTACTATTGGGTTGCGCGTTTCGAATCCGACTTCCCGCTGGGACTGCCCGAGGAATTGGGATTGCGTGGTGGTGTGTTCTATGACGTCGGCAACCTCTACAACATCAACAATGTGGACACTACGGGTGCCGAAATTGTTGGTGCAAACGGTTCGATCCGGCATGTGATTGGCGTTTCAGTTCTGTGGGAAACGCCGTTTGGACCGCTCCGCTTCAACTTCTCGAACGCTCTCAAGAAAGAGGAGTTCGATAAAGCACAGAGCTTTGACCTGACCATTCAAGCCCGGTTCTGATCTCTGATGATCGACAAAGCTAAGAAAATCCTACAGGGCCCGTTCAGGGCCCTGTGTGTTTTGGCTGTGCTGTGGGCCGCAATGCCGACGGCTGCGCAGCAGTTGGGATTGCCACAGACGGATGTTCTGACAATCTCGAGTGACCGGTTGTTCGCCGATTCAGCTTTTGGGCAGCGCGTTTTTCGTGAAATCGAAGCTGAAAGCGCACTGTTGGCCGAAGAGAACGAACGAATCGTGGCCCAGCTAAGCCAGGAAGAAAAAGATCTGACCGAAAAGCGGGCTACACTTTCAGCAGAAGAGTTTCGCCCGATGGCTGAGGCTTTCGATGAAAAGGTCCAATCGCACCGTGACGGGCAACGTGCAAAACTGGACGCTCTGGCACGGCTGGGGGAGCAGGCCCGCGACCAGTTTTTTGAGATGGCGCAACCTGTATTGATTGAACTTCTGCGCGACTACGGGGCGTCCATTGTCATCGAACGAGCCAATGTTGTGCTCAGTTCGGACGCCTCTGATATCACCCAGGCCGCAATCACGCGGATCGATGCAGCAATCGGCGACGGCGCGGTGCTTGAAATCAATAACAGCGAATAGGCTGGCTTGCCCTTGGGTACGTGTATTGCTAACCACGCTTGAAAGAGACATCCAGAACAGGACATCTGCACTATGACCACGGAAACCAAGAGCGCCGACATTCAGCTGATTCAGCGTATATTGCCGCATCGCTATCCGTTTTTGCTGGTCGACAAGGTTGTGGATATCGACGGCTATCAATCGGCGGTTGGCATCAAGAATGTCACCATGAATGAACCACACTTTCAGGGCCATTTCCCTGGAACTCCGATTATGCCGGGTGTGACCATTGTAGAGGCGATGGCGCAAACCGCCGGGGTTATGCTGGGTGTCGGTATGGATGTGATCGATAGCGAGCTGCTGATCTATTTCATGAACATCGACAAATGCAAATTCCGCCGCAAAGTGGTGCCTGGCGACGTGCTTGCGATGCACGTTGAGACGGTGCGCGGCAAGAAGGGCGGCAAGATCTTCAAATTCAGCGGTCGCGCGACCGTTGACGGAGAAGTTGCCGCCGAGGCTGAGTTCTCGGCCTATGTCGATTGGGACATGGAAAAAACGACATGAGCGGTATTCATCCCAGCGCAATTATCGAAGACGGTGCGCAAATTGGTGAGGGCTGCACGATCGGGCCGTTCTGCCATATCGGCCCTCAGGTTCGTTTGGGCGACCGGGTTGAGCTTAAATCCCATGTTGTTATCACCGGAGCGACCTCGATCGGTGAGGACACGGTGATTTTCAGCTTTGCCGTTGTCGGAGAAATTCCGCAGGACAAGAAGTTTGGCGGCGAAAACACGCGGCTTGAGATCGGAGAACGCAATCGCATTCGCGAGCATGTGACCATTAATACCGGCACCGATGGCGGTGGCGGCGTTACCCGGATCGGCGATGACTGCCTGCTTATGGCCGGTGTCCATGTGGCGCATGACGTGCAGATCGGCAACCGAGTCATTATGGTTAATCACGCAGGCGCAGCAGGTCATTGCATTATCGAGGATGACGTCATCGTTGGTGGCATCTCGGGCTTGCATCAATTCGTGCGTGTTGGTCGTGGCGCCATCATCGGTGCGCTGACCATGGTTCCGAACGACGTGATTCCCTATGGTCTGGTTCAAGCGCCTCGCGGAGAGCTGGACGGCTTGAATCTGGTTGGGTTGAAACGGCGTGGTGTAACGCGTGAAGATATCTCGGCATTGCGAGCGGCATTCAAAGAATTGTCGGAAGGCGACGGGACTTTCATGGATCGTGCCCATCGGATGGGCGAGGATGTCGACAACGAATATGTGCGCCAGATCGTCGAGTTCGTGACGGGCAACACAGATCGTTCCTTCCTGACACCGAGGAAGTAAGACCATGTTGGCATTGATCGCGGGAACTGGGGCTTTGCCAGACGAGGTGGTCACGTGTTTGCCGAACCGGCCATTGGTTTGCGCGTTGGAGGGGTTTGAACCGGATACGCTAACTGTTGATGTGGTTTTTCCGCTTGAGCAATTGGGCAGCTTTATCGCTGATCTCAAAGCCCGGGGCGTGACCGAGATTTGCATGGCGGGGGCCGTGCGCCGCCCAACAGTCAATCCCGCGCGCATTGATGCCGCGACGATGCCGTTGGTACCGATCCTGCAAAAGGCCATTATGGCCGGGGATGATGGCGCCTTACGAGCGGTCATCGGAATTTTCGAAGATGCTGATCTAACAGTCCGTGCGGCGCATGAAATCGCACCGAATCTACTGCCGCCCCTTGGCGCATTGACCGAAGCCCAGCCCTCTGATGTGGATCACGAAGACGCAGACCGCGCCGCAGGTATCCTTCGCAGCATGGGGGTTGTGGATATCGGTCAGGCCTGTGTGGTTCACAAAGGCCAGGCGCTGGTGATCGAGGGGATCTATGGCACAGCCTGGATGCTACAGTCATTGACTCAACGCCCCGACGCGGGCGGAGGCATTCTGTTCAAAGGCCCAAAACCCGATCAGGATCGGCGCGCTGATATGCCCGCAATCGGGCCCGATACCGTGTCAGGTGCGGTTGCTGCTGGTCTGTCGGGCATTGTCATCGAAAAGGGCGGCGTCATTGTGCTGCAACGTGACTGTGTGATCGAAGAGTGTAACCGCCTCGGGCTGTTTCTCTATGTTCGCGAGCGCACGGTCTGATGCGCGTATTCCTGGTCGCCGGTGAACCTTCGGGCGACCGATTAGGGGCAGCGTTGATGGAGGGTCTTAAAACCCTCGTGCCAGAAGCGGAGTTTGACGGAGTCGGCGGGCCGCTGATGCAGGCTCAGGGGTTAACCAGCCGGTTTCCCATGTCCGAACTCAGCGTCATGGGCTTGGTCGAAGTTCTTCCAAAGTTTTTTCACCTCAAGCGTCGCATTGCCGAAACGGCTCAGGCCGTTCTGGACACACAGCCGGATGTGTTGATCACCATCGACAGTCCCGATTTCTCGCTTCGTGTCGCAAAGCTTGTGAAGGCCTCAAGCGATATTCGCACCGTCCACTACGTTGCGCCCAGCGTCTGGGCCTGGAGGCCGGGGCGAGCGGACAAGATGGCGAAGGTGATCGACCACGTATTGGCGCTTTTGCCGTTTGAACCACCGTACATGGAGCGGGCAGGGATGGAGTGTGATTTTGTCGGTCACCCCGTCGTCAACGAACCGATCGCGTCAGACCAAGACATCCAGAATTTTCGTGTGGAACAAGATTTAGGCGACGCACCTATCGTCCTTGCATTGCCCGGCTCTCGGCGGGGTGAAGTCGAACGGCTGGCCCCTATTTTTGGCGCTGCTCTGCAAAAGTTCCTGATGGATCGCCCGGACACTCGTGTCGTAGTGCCAACGGTTGCGCACATGGTAGATGTGGTTGCCGAGCATGTACGGAACTGGCCGGGTAATCCCATCGTTGTTGATCCACGAGAGTTGCCTTCGGACGACGCTCAGGCACAGAAAAGGGCGGCCTTCGCGGCAGCCGATCTTGCGTTGGCGGCATCGGGTACGGTGTCGCTAGAGTTAGCGGCACAGGCAACGCCGATGGTGATCGCTTATAATCTGAATTGGCTGACCACGCTGATTGCAAAGCGCATGGTCAAGCTTGATACGGTCACACTGGTCAATCTGGTCTCGGACACGCACGCTGTACCCGAATGCCTTCTGGATGACTGCCAACCGTTCAAGATCGCTGAGGCCTTGGAGCAGGTTGCCGCTATGCCTGACGCTCAACATCAGGCAATGGCGACCACGATGGAACAGCTTGGGCGGGGCGGAGAAGCACCGGGCCTGCGTGCGGCAAAGGCTGTATTGGATAGAATGAAACCGTAATGCTGGATCACGTGATCTTTGCCGCCTCTGCCTTCATGGCGCAGGTACTGACAAACCTGGACAATCTTGCGGCACTTGTTGCGCTGATGATGGTGTCCGGCCCACGCCGGACTGTTGCTGGATTTCTGCTCGCGCAGATGCTGATCATCGCTGCTGCCTTGTTGTTGGCTTTGGGTGTCGATGATGTGGTGCCACATTGGGCTGGTTTTCTGGGTGTGATACCGCTTGGCCTCGGCGTGATCGGGGTTGCCCGTCAATTCCGGGGATCAGAGTCCGGGGAGACACCGCAAATATCCTCGGGTGCCTCGACCTTTGTAACGATGCTGCTGTTCATAAGTCTGTCGATGGACACATTTGCTGTCCTCGCGCCGCTCTTGGCCGACTCGGCCCCCAGCTATCGTATCGCAGGCGTCACAGGTGCGGTGGTGGCGGCACTGACGCTGACCATGCTGGGGCTATTGGGCGCGCGTTCTCCGATCATGACCGGCGGGTTTGCGCAGCGGCTTGAGAGACTCGTGCCATACGTGATGATCTGCGCCGGGATCTATATCCTCAGCAATTCATGGACTGACGCGATTTAATAACCGCGCCAGATCCAGCCGCCACCAAAGATACGGCTGCCACCGTTTTCATAAAATACGCAAGCCTGCCCCGGAGAGATGCCTTCCTCGGGTGTCAGCAACTCGACCTCAGCCGTTGTGTCGGATAAGGGCCTAATGATCGCCTCACGCGGTGGGCGGGTTGAGCGGACCTTGACCGAGACATGCCATTCATCCAGCGACGTGAAGGGTTCGTCGCCAAGCCAGTTGATTTCACGCACAGGAACGGTCCGTGTGGCCAACAGTTCTTTCGGCCCGACGACAACCTGCTTTTTGTCTACGTCCAGTCTGACCACATATAAAGGCTCACTTAGACCGCCGATGCCGAGCCCGCGGCGCTGACCGATCGTATAGTGAATAACCCCATTATGCTGCGCCAGAACGCGGCCATCGGCATGCACGATTTCACCCGGCTCGGCAGCGCCGGGGCGCAGCTTTTCGATCACGCTGGCATAGTTGCCGTCGGGTACAAAACAAATGTCCTGACTGTCTGGCTTGTCTGCGACCGCCAACCCGTATTGCGCCGCCATCTCGCGCGTGGCGTCCTTGGATGGAAGATGGCCCAGAGGGAAGCGCAGGAAATCCAATTGTTCAGGCGTGGTCGAAAACAGGAAATAGGACTGATCCCGGTTTGCATCCTCAGCACTGTGCAGTTCGGCCCCGTCGGGGCCCATCTTGCGCTGGATATAGTGACCGGTGGCCATACAGTCAGCTTCAAGGTCCTTGGCGGTTTCCAACAGGTCCTTGAACTTCACACGCTCATTGCAGCGAATGCAGGGCACCGGAGTCGCACCTGCCAGGTAGCTATCGGCGAATTCGTCGATGACTGCATCCTTGAAGATGTTCTCATAGTCCAAAACGTAATGAGGGAAGCCGCGCTCTTCGGCCACGCGTCGTGCATCGTGTATATCAATCCCCGCGCAACAGGCGCCTTTCTTGGCCAGCGCTGCGCCGTGATCGTATAGCTGCAGCGTTACCCCCACGACATCGTATCCCTGATCGGCCAGATAAGCCGCAACTACGGAACTATCCACACCGCCGGACATAGCAACAACAACCCGCGTTTCCGAGGGCGGTTTGGCGAAGCCAAGCGAGTTCAGCGGTGTCTCGGTATCGAGGGCCATAGTCGGTTCCAGTCCGGAGTAAGAAAGACCGGCAGAATATAGGAAAATTCTACACACTCTCAAGGGGTGGTTTCACGTCCTTTTAAGTAGACTTGACGCAGCTTTGTCGCAGCAGAAAGGGTATGAGAGATGTATTTGCACAAAGTGGAAGGACCTAGGTCAGTCACCCTACCGGATGGAAGCGTGCTGACACGGGCCGATTTACCTCCGGCGGACACGCGGCGTTGGGTGGCATCGCGCAAGGTGATCGTGGTGCGTGGTGTGCTTTACGGGCTGATTTCTCTGTCAGAGGCGAAAAAACGTTATGGCATCAGTGATGAGGAATTCAATTCGTGGGTTTCAGCAGTCGCTGAACATGGGATCGACGCATTGAAAGCGACGACTTTAAAAAGATATCGACAACCTAAAGGAGAGAGTGAATAAATGATTCAACGGTAACGCCAGATTAACCATTTTTATTCAGGCTCAGATCAGTTGAAGAATTTGACCCAAATTGGAGCAGTAAAAAATGCGCATACTTCTTGTTGAGGATGATCCTACCACGTCCAAAAGCATCGAGCTGATGCTGACGCACGCTAATCTTAACGTGTATGCGACGGACCTTGGCGAAGAAGGCATCGATCTGGCAAAGCTTTATGATTACGACCTGATTCTGTTGGACCTTAATCTTCCGGATATGAACGGCCACGAGGTGCTGCGTCAGCTACGGATCGCACGGGTCGAAACGCCGATCCTCATCCTGTCGGGCGCTGATGACACCGAAAGCAAGATCAAGGGCTTTGGATTTGGCGCCGATGACTATTTGACCAAACCGTTCCATCGTGAGGAACTGGTGGCACGCATTCATGCCATTATCCGCCGCTCCAAAGGGCATTCACAGTCTGTCATCCACACCGGGCAAGTCGCCGTCAATCTGGATGCCAAGACCGTTGAGGTGGAAGGAAAGACTGTGCATTTAACGGGCAAAGAATATCAGATGCTCGAGCTTCTAAGCCTGCGGAAGGGCACAACCCTGACCAAAGAGATGTTTCTGAACCATCTCTACGGCGGTATGGATGAGCCTGAGCTGAAAATTATCGACGTATTTATCTGCAAGCTACGCAAAAAACTTAGCAACGCCACCGGCGGCGAGAATTACATCGAAACGGTCTGGGGCCGTGGATATGTTCTGCGTGATCCGCAATCCAGCAGCATGGGTGAAACCCGGATGGCGGTCGGCGCCTGACTTGATCTGACATATACCGTCGATGGTCCGGGGCGGTAATTCCACTCGCGTCTTAGCACAGCACTGGACCTGACCATGGCCTCGCCCTATCACTGAGGTTCAAGACGACGTGACAGGGCGGGGCCATGAGCGATACCATTGCAATCGCAGATCTAACGGGGGACGAAGCGAGGGATGAATTGGCCCGGCTTGCCAAGCTACTGCTGCGGGCAAATCAGCTTTATCACACTGAAGACGCTCCGGAATTGTCGGACGCAGACTACGATGCGCTCAAGCGACGCAATGCCGGGATCGAGGCGCGATTTCCTGACCTGAAACGCGCAGACAGCCCTTCGGATCAAGTAGGTGCACGGGTCTCGGATGGGTTTGCAAAGGTAACACATGCAGTACGAATGATGTCATTGGGCAATGCGTTCGATGACACTGATGTTGCCGATTTCGACCGTTCAATTCGCAAATATCTGGGATTAAGCGATGATGCACCGCTCGGCTACACCGCCGAGCCCAAAATTGATGGCCTCTCGTTATCCTTGCGATACGAACACGGTGAATTGGTTCAGGCCGCAACCCGAGGCGATGGTGAGAGCGGCGAAAACGTAACGGCGAATGCGCGAACGGTGTCGGATATTCCGCATCGAATTGAGGGCGCACCAGACGTTCTTGAGGTTCGTGGTGAGGTTTACATGTCTCATCACGATTTTGACGCGCTAAATGATCGGCAGACAGAAATTGGGGGCAAAACCTTTGCAAACCCTCGCAACGCGGCTGCTGGTTCTCTTCGCCAATTGGATTCGGAGATAACCCGATCGCGTCCGCTAAGATTCTTTGCCTATGCCTGGGGCGAACTGTCCGCGCCTCTGGCTGAAACACAGATGGGGGCGATTGAGCGTCTCAAGGCATTGGGGTTCCAAGTCAACGCGCTGACGCGCCTCTGTTCCACGACTGATCAGATGCTGGATCATTACCGGGCGATTGAAATACAGCGCGCAACCTTGGGCTACGATATAGACGGGGTTGTCTACAAAGTAGATGATCTGAGCTTACAAAACCGGTTGGGATTCCGCTCGACCACGCCGCGATGGGCGATTGCGCATAAGTTTCCGGCCGAACTGGCCTGGACTCGGCTTGAAGCGATCGACATTCAGGTGGGCCGGACCGGAGCGATCAGCCCGGTTGCACGTTTGCAGCCAGTGACCGTTGGTGGGGTGGTTGTGTCAAATGCAACCCTGCACAATGAAGACTACATCGCAGGTCGGGACGCCAAAGGCGGGGTTATTCGCGATGGCAAAGACATACGCGTCGGCGATTGGGTGCAGGTCTATCGGGCAGGTGATGTGATCCCTAAGATTTCGGATGTTGATCTGTCGAAACGACCGGATGATGTGCAACCCTATGTTTTCCCAACGAGATGCCCGGAATGCAGCAGTGATGCGATCCGCGAAGAAGGGGATGCAGTGCGCCGCTGTACCGGAGGTCTTATTTGCCCTGCGCAGGCGGTTGAAAAACTGAAGCACTTCGTCTCGCGCAAGGCGTTCGACATCGAAGGGTTAGGGGCAAAACAGATCGAGATGTTCTATGGCGACAGTGTTCTACCGATTAATACACCTGCGAATATCTTTACGTTGAAAGAACGGGACGCTGGAAACCTTGCCCGATTGAAAAATCGCGATGGCTGGGGGGAAACGTCCGTCAGCAATCTATTCGCAGCGATTGATGACAAGCGAACGATACCTTTCGCTCGCCTCTTGTTTGCACTTGGGATTCGCCATGTGGGCGAAGTCGGGGCAAAGGATCTTGCTCTGTTCTATCGCGATTGGGATGTCATGGCTGCATCCATCGATACCGCGCGCTCAGCCGCCCTTGCACAACGCGCTGCTGATGAAGCCGAAGATGCTGAGAGGATCACGGCAACAGCTGAAGGTCGGCGTGCAAGGATCAAAGAGGTTCGGGATGCGGCGGTGGCCATTTTGAATGTCCCGTCATCCTCTGCGAGCGCCTGGGCCGATCTGATTGGTATTGACGGCATAGGGGCCACACTTGGGCTGTCTCTCTCGGATGCATTTGCAAACCCAGAAGAGCGCGAGGCATTTGATGATTTGCGCAAGCATTTGACGATCGTTCCGCCAGACGCCCCTGCATCGGACAGCCCGGTAGCGGGAAAAACCGTTGTGTTCACCGGAACGCTTGAGAAGATGACCCGCGCCGAGGCAAAAGCCCGCGCCGAGGCCCTTGGGGCCAAAGTTTCGGGTTCTGTCAGCCAGAAAACCGACTTGTTGGTGGCGGGTCCGGGCGCAGGATCCAAGGCAAAGAAAGCAGCTGATTTAGGGATTGAGACCTTGGACGAAGACGGCTGGCTTCAGTTGATCGGCGATCTATGAGCGGAAGGCCTGAGCAACTCTTTCCACTGTTCGCAGGGCTTGAAACTCTGGATGGTGTGGGTCCGAAAACAGCACAACTTCTCGGTCAACTGGATATCGAGTCGCCACGAGACGTGTTGTTTTCCTTGCCTTACGCCGTCATCGACCGACGCCGACGCGATACCATACAAGGGGCCGATCTTCCGACTGTTCTGACGGTTGAAGTCACGATCGGTCCCCACCGGCCTCCGCGTAACAAAGGAGGAGCATACCGCATTCATGTAGAGGACAGTCAGGCGGATTTTCAACTGGTGTTCTTTCACGCGCGAGGGGACTATCTGAAGAAACTGCTGCCTCAGGGTGCACGCCGTGTGGTTTCAGGTAAGCTGGAACTGTTTGATGGCATGGCCCAGATGGTGCACCCTGATCACATGGTTGCACCTGAAAATTCCGGTGAATTGCCAGAGTTTGAGCCTGTTTATCATCTGACCCAGGGCGTGACGCAGAAAACGGCGTACAAAGCGGCGCAAAGCGCGCTGGATCGGGTGCCAGTTCTGGCTGAATGGGCGGATCCGGCTCAGGTGGATCAGCAAAACTGGCCCGAGTGGTCTAACGCAATTCGTGCTGCACACTATCCGAACGGGGCAGATGACGTGGCACCATTTGCGCCGGCAAGGGAGCGTCTGGCCTATGATGAGCTTCTCGCGCATCAACTAACATTGGCGTTGGCACGGCAACGCGAACGAAAGGCGCGTGGGATTGTCAGTCTCGGCACAGGAGCACTGCAATCGAAGGTGCTTGCAAGTTTGCCCTATCGACCGACTGATGCTCAAACGCGCGCGGTTGAGGAGATTTCGGAAGATATGGCCTCGGGCTCTCGCATGAACCGATTGCTGCAAGGCGATGTGGGTGCGGGCAAGACGCTTGTGGCGTTTATGGCGCTTTTGATTGCGGTCGAAGCAGGCGGGCAGGGGGTGATGATGGCACCTACCGAAATCCTTGCCCGACAGCATCTTGAAGGGCTGCGGCCATTGGCCGAAGAGGCTGGTGTTGTTCTTGAAATCCTGACCGGGCGTGACAAAGGTGCCGACCGCAAGGCAAAGTTGGCCGCACTGAAACGGGGTGACATTCAAATACTGGTCGGCACCCATGCGGTGTTTCAGGGCGATGTCGAATTCAAGGCCTTAAGACTGGCCATTGTCGATGAACAGCATCGTTTTGGCGTTCGCCAACGCATGGAACTGTCCGAGAAAGGCCAGCGCGCGGATGTGTTGGTGATGACCGCAACGCCCATCCCTCGCAGCTTGGCGTTGGCACAATATGGTGACATGGATGTCTCGGTTCTTGATGAAAAGCCACCCGGTCGCAAACCCATCAAAACAGCCATCGTCAGCACGCAACGCATGGACGAGGTTGTGGCCCATCTACGCGGGGCGATTGACGCGGGCAAACAATGCTATTGGGTGTGCCCTCTGGTCGATGAATCCGAAGTCTCGGACCTGACCGCCGCCGAGGAGCGCTTTAAACGTCTACGTGCAATCCTGGGGGATGATGTTGGCCTCGTGCATGGTCAAATGCCACCAGCCGAGAAAGACGCAGCCATGGCGGCGTTTCAGTCTGGCCAAACCAAGGTTCTGGTGGCGACCACGGTGATCGAAGTTGGTGTGAACATTCCCAATGCAACGATCATGGTCATTGAACGCGCCGAGATCTTTGGTCTGGCGCAGTTGCACCAGTTACGGGGTCGTGTTGGACGAGGTGAAGATGCCTCAACCTGCCTGCTGATGTATCAGCCGCCACTCAGCCAAGGGGGGCGCAAACGTCTGGAGGTTCTGCGTGAAACTGAGGATGGGTTTCGGATCGCCGAGACTGATTTGCAAATGCGTGGGTCTGGTGATCTGATCGGGACGGCGCAATCGGGCCTCCCGAAATTTAGGATTGCTGATCTGGAAAGACAGGCCGGATTGATGGCGGTGGCGCAATCTGACGCGCGCGCCTTGTTGTCCGCGGACCCAAAATTGACCTCAGACAGGGGGCAGGCGGCGCGTGTTCTTTTATGGCTTATGAAGCAGGATCAGGCGATCCGTTTAATTTCAGTGGGTTAGGCGGAAACCCCTATAAAGTTCACAAATGTTCTATAAAAGTTCTTTACCGACTCACTGAAATATGAGAACAAAAGGTCAACAAAGGATTAAACCTGACCGGAGGTGAGACCATGCTGAGCCAGATCAAGACTACCTTTACCCGTTCGCAATCCACGATATTGCAGGATGCGGCGGGCGCGGTTTCTCTGATTGTGATGCTGGTGGTTGCCCTTCACCTGCCAAGCGGGTTCTAAGCCTTTCTGCCTGCGATCTCGTGCCGATCACACCGCGCTTGTCTCCCCGTCATGATCAAGGGTGACCTGCCTGTCCCATTTCCCTTGAAGGGGCCAGCCTCGGCCCCGTGCGGTTATCCGGACCCTACATGAGAAACGCATGACTTGCCGCCGCCCTTTCCGCCCGGAAGGAGCGGCGGTTCTTTTTACAGCTCTCCGGTTTTTATGATTTCTATCGTCGCCGACAGGACAGAGTTGACCGCGACTGAGGCCAGGATCATGCCCATCACACGGCTGATGATCGCGGCACCGGAATGTCCGATCAAACGGATGATCGGCTCGGCCAGCAACATCAATACAAACGCTATCGCAATCACAACCAGCATCACCAGTGCGGTAATGCTCTGATCTGCGATGCTGAACCGGTTGTTGTCGGTCAGAACAACAATTGCCAGCATCGCGCCGGGTGACGCCAGTGAAGGCACGGCAAGGGGAAATATGGCTGGGTTCGTCTTGTGCATTTTGTCATCCAAGTCTTCCTCGGCCTGACGCTGTTCAATCTCTTGTTTGCTTTCCCCAAAGATCATGGTCAGCGCGAACAGGAACAGGATGATTCCACCCGCGACCTGAAAAGAGTTCAGGCCGATATCCAACGCTTCGATTACCACTTGGCCGAAGACGAGAAAGAAGAGCAAAATGCCCGCGCTTACCAATGCGGCCAGCAGGGCGGTTTTTCGACGCTCACCAGCGGCAATTCCTGCGGTGACGGCGATAAAGACGGGGATCGTGCCGATCGGGTCGATGACAACCCAGAGCGTTACAAAATGTTCCAGCAAATTGTTCACGTTAGCCCCCCAAGACAGTTGAGGAACCCTATACGGCTTTGCCGAGAAAAGCCACGTTCAGGCGCAATTTGCTTGTTCGGCTTGCTCCATCGCATCGGCAGTCGCGTCAAGTGCCAACAGGATCGAAGCATGGCGGTTCTTGTAATCCCGCGCAGGCAAAAGAACTTCGAGCCCGTCAAAGGGCGCATCGGGGGCAGGGCCGTCTTTCTTTAGCATCGCGGTAAGCTGATCGCGCGCGGTTTCGACCTGCGCCTGTGTCGCTCCGATCATTGCACTGCCTACGACCGAGGCCGATGCCTGACCCAGCGCACAGGCCTTGACGTCCTGCCCAAACTCCGTGATCCGCCCGTCTTCAACCTTGACGTCGACTGTCACGGTTGATCCACATAGAGGCGCGCGTTTCTTCACCGTCGCATCGGGATTGTCCAATCGGTCCAGATGCGGAATATCCGCCGCAAGTGCAAGGATGCGTCCGGAATAAAGCTTGATCAGATCGGTTTCGCCGCTCATGGCTTTCCCTCGTTGTTTATTCCCCATACATAATGGCGGGATTTTGGGATGCAAAAGGTTTTTGCGATGGCTAACGCAGTCTTGTTCGATCCGTCGACACTGAAATACAACGAGGCGGGTTTGCTCCCTGCGATCGCGCAGGACGCAGAAACCGGAGAGGTTCTGATGATGGCCTGGATGAATGCGCAGTCCATCGAGCGCACGCTGCAATCCGGGCGTGTTACCTATTGGTCGCGGTCGCGACAGGCGTTCTGGGTCAAAGGAGAGAGCTCGGGCCACGTGCAGGAACTGGTGGATTTTCGCATCGACTGCGACCGTGACTGCCTGCTGGTTGTGGTGAATCAGACCGGGCCTGCCTGTCACACCAATCGACGCAGTTGTTTCTACACAGCTCTACGCGACGGAAACGAAGTTGAGCTTATGTCACCGATGGTGTGAGGCTACTTGTTATGCAGTCTTTGACTATACTCTGGTCAAAGACCAACCATCTCTCTGATCTCTGTAGGTGAGGCACCCTGTTGCCGATATAGCGAGATTGCACGCGCGTCATCGCGCTTTGCCAGCCGTTTGCCGGCCGCGTCCCGGATCAGCTTGTGGTGATGGTAGACCGGCGTCGGTACCCCAAGCACGCCTTGTAACAAGACATGTATCTGCGTGGCTTCGAACAGGTCTTCGCCACGCACGACATGCGTGATATTCTGATCCGCATCGTCAACGACAACGGATAAATGGTAAGAACTGCCCATATTGCGCCGGACGAGAACGATATCGCCCACAGTGCCCAGAAGGGCGTCAATATTAAGAGCATGGGTTCCTGAATGGGTCGCTCCGGTTTCATTGAATGTTCGCAGGTTAGATGTTTTTACGGCCTTTTGCATATCTAGGCGCAGAACATCATCAGGGGCTGCATCCGACAAAGTGCGCTCACGGCAGGTTCCGGGATAGATGCGCCCGTCCGGCCCAAATTGTGGCACACCCTCCTGAGGAGCCCCAGCGGCAGTCTCGATATCGGTGCGCTTACACCTGCAAGGATAGACCAGTCCCATATTGATCAGTGTTTCGAGGGCCCGACGGTATCGCGGTAGCCGTTCTGACTGGCGCACCACCGGTTGCGGCCAGCTTAGGCCAAGCCAATGCAGGTCATCGAAAATTTGGGCTTCCCAATGGGGGCGTGACCGGGATTGATCGATATCCTCTATCCGCAAATGGGAGATGCCCGCCGCACACTGCGCAAAATCATATGCTAGAAGCGCTGAATAAGCGTGCCCCAAATGCAGTGGGCCTGTCGGAGATGGTGCAAATCGAGTTGTGAAAGTCACGCTTTTTCAACAACGTAAACGTCAGATTTCATGTCCATTCCAGGTAGATGCGGGCCATGCTCGCGAAATAACAATCTTGCATACCCCATGTCCAGCCAGTCGTTAAGCCGCTCGGTATAGGCAGGTTCGGACAACGTGTGGTCATTGAAGGAAAAGGCCAGATACCCACCACGGGGCAGCGCGTTCATGAGCAGATCGAAGGTTTCAGGCGGGGCCGCGCCAACGCCGATTACACCGATTGATGTGATGGCAGAGTAGGAGCCAGCCTCGATCGGTTCCGGGTCGGTGACGTCAAAGCTGATCAGTTTGCGATAGACACCTTTGGCGGCAGCACCTTCCAGCATTGCGAGCGTCGGATCCATTCCATCGATCACGCGGAACCCGGCCTTGCTTAACGCCACACCGGACAACCCGGTCCCACATCCGTAGTCCAACACCGGGACCTCAGCATCAGAAACAAAAGACCCAAGCGCCGCCGCCACACGATCCGGAGTGACATAGCCGTGATCACCGACATCTTCGTCGTAAGAGGTCGCCCATTTCTGGTAGTGGTCATGGGTGTCCCGCGCAGTGCGCAGATTGTATGTGTCTTTCAGAAACTTGTTACTCATACCTTACATGTTAGGCGCAGGCCGGGCGGGGCGTCCAGTCAACACTGCTTTACCCAGTCGCTCCAGACGGCTTTCGCCCGATCTGTATAGGCTTTGTAACGATCCTTGCGACCCCGGCGTCCGCCTTTCAGGCCATCGACCGGACGGAACAGGCCGAAGTTCACGTTCATTGGCTGGAACGTCCTGGCTTCGGCGCCGCCCGTGATGTGATGGATCAACGCGCCCATGGCGCTGTCCTGCGGCACATCGGGCAGGGTGCGACACTGAATCTCAGCGGCAGCCAAACGCCCCGCCAGCAGACCCATCGCGGCGCTTTCTACATACCCTTCTACCCCGGTGATCTGACCTGCAAAGCGGATATTCGGCTGTGATTTCAGCCTCATCTGCTCATCCAGTAAGGTCGGAGAGTTGATGAATGTATTGCGATGAATACCGCCCAAGCGCGCAAAGCTGGCGTTTTCCAGCGCTGGTATCATTCGGAACACATCAGTCTGAGCGCCATACTTCATCTTGGTTTGAAAGCCGACGATATTGAACAAAGTGCCCAAGGCATTATCGCGGCGCAGTTGTACGACCGCATGGGACTTAACATCCGGTTGATGCGGATTGGTAAGACCAACAGGTTTCATCGGGCCGTGGCGCAGAGTTTCTCGGCCACGCTCGGCCATAACCTCAATCGGCAGGCAACCATCAAAATAGCCTGCCGTTTCGCCTTCGTGGAACTCGGTCTTATCCGCTGCCAGCAGCGCATCAATGAACGCTTCGTACTGATCACGATCCATTGGGCAGTTGAGGTAGGCCGTGCGTTCTTCCTCGGTCTCACCTTTGTCATAGCGGGACTGCATCCAGGCTTTGTCCATATCAATGCTGTCGGCATAGACGATCGGCGCGATTGCGTCGAAAAAGGCCAGTGCGTCAGCACCTGTCGCGGCTTGAATGGCCTGACCCAAATCTGGCGAGGTCAGCGGCCCGGTGGCGAAAATCCAGTGATCGTCTTCGGGCAGTGAGGTGACTTCCTCACTTGTGACCGAGATCCGGGGGTGGGCGTTCAGCCTGGCGGTGACGGATTCGGCAAATGGATCACGATCAACCGCAAGCGCGCCGCCGGCTGGCAGGCGATGGCGATCGGCAGTGGACATGATCAGTCCGTTTGCAGTGCGCATTTCCCAGTGAAGCAATCCGACGGCGTTCTGTTCATCATCGTCTGAACGGAACGAGTTCGAACACACCATTTCGGCCAGATTGCCGGTTTGGTGCGCAAAAGTGCCCACGTTGGGTCGCATTTCGTGGATCACAACATCCACGCCCATTTCCGCCGCCTGCCATGCGGCCTCGGACCCGGCCATGCCGCCGCCCACGATATGCAATTTGTCTGTCATGCGCTGCCAAATAGGGCAGAGCAACGCCATGCGCAATGCACAGATATCAGCTTATTTTTCGGGTGGAGTCTTGGGGTCGCCGCTGCGGGGATGTCTGCGCCGGTGAGAGAAACCAGGCTGGAGGGACCTTCCGCCCACGGCGACCCAAAAGTGTATCAAGGCCTTGGCCTTGTCCCAGCTTTGCCACAGTGTCGCCCTTTTGAAAAGTGAAAAAATGCGAACAGTAGGCAAAAATGTATAAAATAATTGCGTCACTGACGCCAATCAGGCGGGCGTTTTTCAATAAAGGCACTTATGCCTTCCTCGGTATCCCGATCCATCATATTCTGTGCCATTACTTCGGCGGTATAGGCATAAGCTTGGTCAACAGGCATCGGAAGCTGCTGATAAAAAGCACCTTTTCCTATTTTTACCGCACTGCTTAACTTGGTTGCCAGCTTCTCGGCCAGCGCGTTTGTTTCCTCTTCCAGTTGCTCTTTGGGGACGGCCCGATTGATCAGGCCCAGCTCAGCCGCACGTTCGGCGGTAATGAAGTCGCCGGTCGTCAACATCTCAAATGCCTGTTTTCGCGATATATTCCGACTTAACGCCACCATCGGCGTTGAACAGAACAAGCCGATATTCACGCCGTTTACGCCAAACCGCGTCCCTTCGGCCGCGATGGCCAGATCGCAGGTTGCAACCAATTGGCATCCGGCGGCGGTGGCGATGCCATGCGTTTGTGCGATTACAGGCTGGGGCAGGGACTGAATCGACATCATCATTCGGGCACATCGGTCGAAAAGGTCCTGAAAGTAGGAAAGCCCCCCGTCGCTGGCCTGTCGGCCCTGCGTCATTTGTTTCAGATCGTGCCCGGCGCAAAAGGCCTTACCGGACCCTGAGAGAATGACAGCACGAATTGAGCTGTCTTCACGCAATGCGTCAAATTCGGCCTGCAGTGCCGCCAGCATTTCGTCGCTCAGCGCGTTCAATCGCTCGGGCGAGTTCATTGTAAGACGTGTTATGGCGCCTGTGTCGCTACGTTCCAGAATTGCCATCTTGCCCTCCTGCTGGCGTTCGGGCCAACTCTAGGCGGACAGAGGCAGGAGGGGAAGCATGTCATTAGCGCTGAACAAACAAGAGTTGACTGAGTATCTGGCGCAGGTTTTTCCGCAGGTTCACAAGGACTTTGTTGTGGAGGATCTGACTGAGACTGCGATCACCATGCGCCTGAAGGTGGAGGATCGCCATCTGCGGCCGGGCGGCACCGTGTCAGGGCCGTCCATGTTCGGGCTAGCCGATGTCTGCGTTTATGCGATGGTTCTGGCGCGCAAGGGGCGGCAATCTCTGGCAGTTACAACCAGCAGTTCGATGGACTTTCTGCGCAAACCCGAAGGCGGAGCGGACATGATTGCAGAATGCAGGTTACTGAAATTGGGGCGAACTTTGGCTGTCGGGGATGTGCTGATGTACTCTGATGGCTCGGACAAACCTGTCGCGCGGGCCAGCCTGACGTATTCCATTCCTCCCGTAGGGTCCGAGGCAGCAGCGTTTGGATAAAAAGGGCCGGGGACAAGCCCCGGCCAGGAAGAGGTCCCAAAAAATGGGACTGGGGATAAACTATTTCATCCAGAAGTAACGGCTTACTTCGGCATCGGCGTGATGTCGGGTCAGTCCGACATCACGAAGCAGCCTGTCATCCAACCTGCCTAAATTTAGGCGGCTGCGGCGGCGTTGTTCCCACTGTGTGACAATCGCCGCAAACCGCACGGCCAGCGCGGCGATCAGCGGCAGCCGAGGGCTGGCGTTCAGCAGCAAGAGGGCGGGGTTGTGCATTGCGCGTGTCATCTTAGGTATCCTTTCAAATTGTATTGACACAAAGTAATATGCTCGGTACACTATTTTGATACATTCAATATTGTGTCGAAATCAAAGGAAGAATTGTAATGGATACAATTTGGCCAGAGGCGCTACCGAAATCCAAAGGTCCAAAGTATACTCTGGTCGCCGACACGATCCGAAAAGCAATAGAAAACAAAGCGCTGGAAGTTGGAAAGAAACTGCCTCCGGTGCGGGATTTAGCGTACCGACTAAAAATAACGCCCGGCACGGTCGCGAGGGCATATACGATTTTAACCAATGAAGGCTTACTACAAGCTGAGGTTGGACGTGGTACATTTGTTGCCCCACCGCGATCGCCCATTTTGGATGATGTCTGGTCGCGGCAGCTGCATCTGAGGGACGACAAATATGAGTCCAACGTAAGCCTGTTTAGTCCCCGCCTGCCAGACGTGGGGCAGGTGACATTGATCCGCGAATGCCTTGAAAAGGTTGCAAAAGGTGATCCGCGGATGTTCATGAACTATCCCACCCGAGACGCCTATCAGCCGGTTCGCCAGGTCGTGGCCGACTGGTTGTCTGATCTCCCGCTCGGTTCGTTGAGTGCAGATGATATTGTACTGACACACGGTGGGCAAAGTGGAATTTGCGTTGTTTTCCAGACCGTTCTGAGAGATGCGAAACCAGTCGTTCTGGTTGAAGACTTGTCCTACGCTGGCTTCCGGCGGGCAGGTGAGTTGATGCGTGCTGAGATTGTCGGGGTAAAGATGGACAAATGGGGTATCAGCCCCGAAGCTCTGGATCACATCCTCAGGCAAACAAAGGCACAGGCCATCTGTGTCTCACCCGAGGTGCAAAACCCGACGGGCGGGCATTCTCCGTTAGAGCGACGTAAAGAAGTTGTCGAGATCGCGCGCAAGTATGAATTGCAGATCATCGAAGATGATTGCTATCGCATGGGCGAGGCCCGCGCACCCAGCTATCGTGCTTTGGCACCCGAGCGGGGTTGGCATGTTTCCTCAATTTCCAAGACCCTGACGCCGGCGCTGCGCGTCGGCTTCGCGATTGCGCCAAGGGAACGGAGTGTAGATCTGCGCCGATCCGCCGAATACGGATACTTCGGATTGGCCCAGCCTTTGGCCGAACTGACGCGGTTGCTGTTAGGGCACCCGGATGCGAGGCAACTTGCACGGGATGTTCGCGTCAAAATGGGGGAATATGTGCGGGTCGCTGTAAATGCCCTGGGCGGATTCGATCTGAATTGGGATTCCGAGATTCCCTTTGTTTGGCTGCATTTGCCTTCGGGTTGGCGTTCTGCCGCGTTCAGTCGCGCGGCTGAACGTGAAGGTATTCAATTGCGATCTGCCGACGAATTCGCGCTCCGAGACGGCAGGGCACCGAATGCGGTCCGCATTGCTGTGAACGGGCATGTCTCGCTGGGCAAATTCGAAGATGCCATGCTGCGTCTGCGAGCACTGTTGGATAATCCACCCGAGCAAATAAGCGTCTAACTGCTAATTCAACGAGACGGGATCGCCAAAAAAACCTGCAAGATGTGCAATCTTGCCGTCGATATCAAGACGAATGAAGTCATGTCCAGCAACCATGATCGACCCATCAGGCGCAACCATATGCCAGGTGAAGTGAACCACATCGTGGTGTGAGGCGGGCGCGCTGGTAAGCTCAACGCGTCCTCGCGTGTCTTTCAGAACCGCTCCGATATGGTCAGACAGTTGATTTCTGCCGGATACCTCAGCGGTTGGATCCACGTAGTGAGCAGTTTCAGCAAAACACTGGTTAAGCAGCTCTAGCCGTTTGTTCGGCTCTGTTTCCCGCCATGCTGCACCATAAGCGGCAATTACTTGGTTTAATTCTTGCATTGTAACCTCCGGCACTTGTTGAAATTGATGAGTGAGTTACGCCTGAACTTCTTAAAGTTGGATATGACATGTGAAATTGTGGGGTAAAATAATACCTATTTTATAAAGCACTGATTTTGCGTAATTAAATCTAGTTCACGTGTATTGACCTGCATAACGAGTAGGTCTAAACCCCCTCCATCGAATTCGGGCCGCTCCGCCACGGGGCGGTCTTTCACATCAAACAGGACTATCCTGCCATGAAAACTTTTTCTGCAACACCTGCAGACATCGACAAGAAATGGATCCTGATCGACGCCGAGGGCGTAGTTCTGGGCCGTCTTGCTTCGATCGTCGCCATGCGTCTGCGTGGCAAGCACAAGCCGTCGTTCACTCCCAACATGGACATGGGCGACAATGTCATCGTGATCAACGCTGACAAAATCCAGATGACCGGCAAGAAGCGCGAAGAGAACTTCTACTGGCACACTGGTCACCCGGGCGGCATCAAATCGCGCACCAAGCAGCAAATCCTTGAAGGCAAGCACCCCGAGCGTGTCGTGACCCAGGCGGTCAAGCGTATGCTGCCGGGTAACCGCCTGTCGCGTCAGGTTATGACGAACCTGCGCGTTTATGCCGGTGCCGAGCATCCTCATGAGGCGCAAGCGCCCGAAGTTCTGGATGTTGCATCCATGAACAAGAAAAACACCCGGAGCTAATGACCATGGCTGATCAGATCAATACTCTCGAAGAGCTGAGCGCCGTTGCAGGCGTTGAAGCCGTGGCCGAAGAAGTCATCGTGCGCGAACCCGTACGTGACGAACTGGGCCGCTCCTACGCCACCGGCAAGCGTAAAGACGCTGTTGCCCGCGTTTGGATCAAGCCGGGTTCCGGCAAAGTCACCGTAAACGGCAAAGATCAGGACGTGTATTTTGCGCGCCCCGTTCTGCAGCTGATCCTGCGCCAGCCGTTCCAGATTGCTGGTGTTGAAGGTGAGTTCGACGTTGTTGCAACCGTTAAGGGCGGTGGCCTGACCGGTCAGGCCGGTGCAGTCAAGCACGGCATCTCGAAAGCGCTGCAACTGTACGACCCCAGCTTGCGTGGCGCACTGAAAGCCGCTGGCTTCCTGACCCGCGACAGCCGCGTTGTGGAACGTAAGAAATACGGTAAGCGCAAAGCGCGTCGTTCGTTCCAGTTCTCAAAGCGTTAATCGCCACAGACTACGAATTAGAAAGGGCTCGCAACTGCGAGCCCTTTTTCTTTGCATTGCTGATTTGCTTACTCTTCGTAAACCAGCTTCCACGCACCATTTTCTACGACGCTGACAAAGACAGTATCCGCGCCCTGATGGTCGTCGGGCCCATAGGTGATCTGGTTGCCAACCAGCTCATCCTTGTAGTCCAGCGACTCCATCGCAGCGATAAAGCTTTCGTGGGATAGGTCGGGGCCTGCGGCCTCAAGCGCTTTGACCATCATCTCGGCGGCTGAATAGCCCAGCATCGAGAAACCGACCGGATCCTCACCCGTGGCCTCTTTGTATTCCGCGATAAAAGCTGCCGGGGCGGGTTCTTCGGCGCGTGCCCACAGATCCAGCCACGACGCGGCGGCATAGAACCCATCTGTTACGCCACCCGGAACCTGCGCCACGACGGTTAGGAAGCTGGCCGAGGTGCCGAGGAACTTCATATCCTCAAGGCCCATTTTCTTGGCCGTTCCAACAACTGTGATCGCCTGACGTACGCCCAAAGCCATCGTAACGATATCGCAGCCTTCCTCTTTGAGCTTGCTCAGAGAGCCCACGAAATCTGTCTCGTCGGGTTTATGGGTCGTTTCTGTGCCAAAGGTGATGCCAGCCTCTTCGGCCCCGGCTTTGCTGCCTTCAAGGATTTCCGCGCCAAAATCGGTGGGCAGATACATGGTGCAGACGGTTTGCGATCCGAACTCACCGTTCAGATACTTCACCCCGATCCGCGCCTGATCGTAATAGGTCGAGAACGAGGTGAACTTGTTCTTCACCGGCTCCTGCAGCATTTGCCGCGCAGCGGTCAGAGGGGCGACGTTGGGAATCCCTTTCGGGTCCAGCAGCTTGAACCCGGCCAGATTCATAGGCGTTCCCAATGATTGCAACATGGCAAACACCTTGTCGCGGTTCAGCAGCTTGTTGTACCCCTGCATCGCGCGCGGCATCTGATAGCCGTTGTCTTCGACCACATAGCGGATTTTGCGCCCGTGAACGCCGCCCGCTGCATTCACGCGGTCGAACACCACGTTAGCGCCCTTGGTGGCGGGTACACCGACAGCCGCGAATATACCGCTCAGATCGTTGACCGAACCGATTACGATCTCATCATTGGTGACGCCTTGGGTCTGTGCTAAGCCCATGGTTGCCGACAAACTTAGTGCGGCGGCCAGCCCTTTTATTGCGTTGCTCATCTTTATCCTCCCTGTAAGCCTTTAACTAATTGTACATGTCTTCAATGAGATGTGCGTGTTTTTGTTCCACCAGCCCGCGCTTCAGTTTCATCGTTGCGGTCAACTCTTCGTCTTCGGCGATCAGTAGCACGTCGATCAGGCGGAAATCCTTGATCTGCTCGACCCTTGCGACACGCTTGTTCACAGCCGTCACTTCGTCCCCGATTAGGGCCGCCACTTCGGGTGCAGCGCAAAGAGATGCGAAGTTTGAGAAGGGTATCTTTCGCTCCTGCGCGAATTTCTCGACGTTTTCCTGATCGATCATGATCAACGCGGTCAGATATTTGCGCCTGTCGCCGACGATGACTGCATCCGAGATATACTGGCTGAATTTCAACCCACTTTCGATCTCAGCGGGTGAGATATTCTTGCCGCCCGTCGTGATGATGATATCCTTGAGGCGACCGGTGATTGTAACATAGCCGTCATTGTCGATCTGCCCCACGTCGCCGGTACGCAGCCAGCCATCGGCTGTGAAGGTTTCGGCGGTTTTGGTGTTGTTACGCCAGTAACCTTGAAACACGTTCAACCCTTTAATCTGGATTTCTCCATCCTCTGAAATACGCAGATCATTGCCGGGCACAGGCCGGCCTACGGTACCGACACGATTATCGTTCAGAAGGTTCAATGCGGCGATGCCCGAGGTTTCGGTCATCCCAAATCCCTCAACCAGCGGCACACCTATTGCCCAGTACCATTTTAACAGTTCGGGCGAGATCGGCGCAGCGCCTGAGCCACCACGGCGCAACCGATCCATACCCAGCATCCGGCGCAGATTGCGTAAAACAAGCCGGTCCCACAGCAAAAATCGCAGCGCGACCGCGGTTGGGACCGGTTTGCCCGCAAGAATGTATTCGGCCCGCGCCATACCCGCCTTTAACGCGCAGGCGAAAGCGAGGCGACCTGTAGGGGTGGCCTCATTTTCCATGAACTGGACCTGAGAATAAATCTTCTCCCACACGCGCGGGACGGCGGTGAAGGTGCTAGGAGAGACCTCTTGCATGTTGGCGAATACCGTCTCGGGGCTTTCCGCGAAATTGACTGTGCTTTTGGATGCCAGGGGGAAATAGATTGACACGTCGCGCTCAAGGATATGGCAGAGCGGCAGAAAGCACAGTTGTTCATCTGTATCACGTGCGGGCAGGGCGTGGGCGCCGGATTCAATCGCGGCCATGATGTTCTCATTGCTCAGCATCGCGCCCTTGGGTTTTCCCGTGGTGCCGGAAGTATAGACCAGCAGCGCAGTATCCTGAGACGTGCCGAGCGCGATTTCAGCTTCAAACGCTCCAGGCTCTTCGGTTTCTGCCTGACGGCCCAGGGCGTACAGGTCCCCAATCAACATGCAGCGGGGATGATCCAGATCGTGCAGCCCCTCGTCTTCGAGGATGATAACTTTGCTCAGATCGGGCAGGTCGTCTTCGGTTTCAAGGAACTTGTCCAACTGCTCTTCGTCTTCAACGATCAGAAACCGGCTACTGCTGTCATTGATAAGATATTTCAGTTGGCTGGCGGAATCGGTCGTATAAACGCCTGAGGCAATTCCCCCAACGCATTGGATGCCCATATCGAACCACGCCCATTCCTTGCGATCCTCAGACAGGATCGAGACAACCTCGCCACGTTGCAGGCCCAGCTTGCGCAGCGCTAATCCAATCCACTTGGCGTGTTGCCAGTAATCGGCCCAGGAATAGGATTTCCAGATGCCGAAGTCCTTTTCGCGATGCGCCGTACGCGATCCCAGCTCAGCGCAGCGTTTCTGAAACAGCTCGCAAATCGTGACACAACCATCGACACGCAACGGTCTCTGACCCGGCGTTGCGTTGAACTGCACACCGTCGATCGTGATCTGAGGGGGCAGGGGGTTTGTGTCCATCCGGCTCACCTCCAGGTCTTTTTGCGTTTCCAGCGGCGGCTTTCCCGCGCACCTTTTTCCTGAACGCCCAGATAGAAGTTCTGAATGTCTTCAGACAGCAGCAGCGTTTCGGCCGCACCATCCATGACGATCCGCCCGATCTCCATCACATAACCATGATGGGCGAGTTTCAGAGCGGCGTTAGCATTCTGTTCGACCAGCATCATGGTCATATTCTGTTCGTCGTTGAGGCGTTTGAGGATGCCAAAAATCTCTTGCACCAGAAGCGGCGAAAGGCCCAGCGAGGGCTCGTCCAACAACATGATCCGCGGGTTGGCCATAAGGCCGCGTCCGATCGCCAGCATTTGTTGTTGCCCACCCGAAAGCGTCCCGGCCTCTTGTGTGCGACGCTCTTTCAGAACCGGAAAATATGAGAAGACCAGATCGCGGTCGTGATCGATTTGACCTTTGTCAGAAAGGGTATATGCCCCGAGACTCAGATTTTCATCGACGGTCAAAAGCGGAAATACCTCGCGCCCTTCGGGCACATGCACAATACCTTTCTGAACAACCTTGTGAGGTTCCGATCCTTGTATCTGCTGGCCATCAAATGTGATCGTACCTTTCTCGGGATCCATCACGCCCGAGACGGTTTTCATCAGCGTTGTCTTGCCCGCGCCGTTTGCACCCAGGATCGAGACGATCTTACCCGGATGCACATCCAATGATACGCCGCGAATGGCCATGATCGGGCCATAGAAGCTTTCGATATTGCGAATGCTGAGGATCGGCTGGCTCATGAAGCTTTGCCCAGATAAGCCTCGATCACAGCCGGGTGGGACTGGACCTCTGCCGAGGTTCCGAGCGCAAGCTTCGCACCATCTGCCATCGCAAGAACCCGGTCAGACACGCCGGACACAAGTCCCATGTCGTGTTCCACCATCAGCACCGTAATCCCCATTTGCCGCCGGATGTCCTCGATCCACCAGCGCATATCGGTGGTCTCTTCCACCGACAGGCCCGAGGCGGGCTCATCCAGCAACAGAAGTTTCGGATCGGTGGCCAGGGCGCGGGCGACTTCGACCACCTTGCGGACACCATAGGGCAGGCCCGAGATCATCTTGTCACGGAAGGCCTGAAGGTCGAGAAAGTCGATGATTTCTTCAACCCTTTCGCGGCTTTCGATCTCTTGCCTGCGTGCTGATGGCATAAACAGGATTTCCGAGATCATGTTTGTTTTGCGGTGCCGGTGACGCCCGACCAGAAGGTTCTGCAAAACGGTCGCGTGCTCGAACAGTTCGATATTCTGAAACGTTCGCGCGACACCATAGGCTGCGACGCCCGAGGGTTTGACGCGCAGAAGATCATGATCATCAAATCGGATCGCTCCTGCATAGGGGTCATAAAAGCGCGAGATCAAGTTGAAGACCGTGGATTTGCCAGCTCCGTTGGGGCCGACGATGGCGAAGACCTCACCTTGCTGCACATCGAAGGACAGATCATCCACCGCGGTCAAGCCGCCGAATTTGAGCGTTACGTTTTCAAACTCAAGCAAACTCATCTCAGACGTTCCGTCTTGAGGTAGGACTTCTGCCGTTTGAACATATCCTTGCGGTAGAAGGGGAACAGTTCGAACCACGTTCGGATTTTCAGCCATCGGCCATAGAGACCCATCGGTTCGAACAGGATGAATGCGATCAGGATCATCCCGAAGATGCCGAACTCCAGTCCCGGAATGGCGACCGTACTACCGCCGAACAGAGCAGCGGCGTACTCTTTCGAGATAGAAAGGAACTGCGGCAAGAATCCAATCACGATCGCCCCCAGAAACGCACCGTGGATTGAGCCTAGCCCGCCGATCACGATCATCATCAGCAATTGGATTGAAATGACGACGCTGAAGGTCTCGTTATTGAACGCCCCGGCAAACATCCCCATCAGTGCGCCCGCCAGCCCGGTGACTGCACAAGACAATGCGAAAGAGATCGCCTTGGTGCGCGCAATATCCACGCCCATCGCCTGTGCTGAGACCTCTGAGTCTCGTACAGCGATAAAACTGCGGCCCAGCGGCGCGCGCAGCAGATTGATGTAACCAAGCGTCACGATCACGGCGACGGCCAGCACCAGCCAGAAGAACGGACCCGGTGTGGCCCATCGATCAACCAGATGGCCAAAGATTTCGACACCGCCCAGATACTTGCCAGAGACGCCACCGGTGATGGGTTCGGCAAGAACAATGATGTCGTCCATGAGTACTGACAAGGCTAGCGTAAAGATCGCCAGATAGATGCCGTGAAGACGTAGCGCGGGTATGGCAACTGTCGCGCCCACGATGCCGGTCAAAAGGCCCGCCAGTGGGAAAGCGATGAGAAACGGAACACCGGTCTCGATCAGTATGACATTCGCATAGCACCCAACGGCCAGAAACGCAGCGTGGCCAAGGCTGGCCTGCCCGGTATGGCCCGTCAGGATCATCAGGCCAAGACCCGCTATGGCCCAAATCAGGACGTTGGTCAGTTCGCCCAGATAAAAGTCATCCAGCCACCACGGCGCGGCAGCCACGGCAGCCAATAGGATCAGATAGAGGCTGAACTGGTAGCCATCCTTCCAAGGACGAATGTCCTGCATATAGTTGGTTTTGAAAATGATCCGCATAGTGGTCAGACCTTTTTGACGCGCACTTGGCTGAACAGCCCGTGCGGACGAAAGATCAAAACGGCCAGTAACAGTGCATAGGGTGCGATCTGGCTGTAGCCGGCGGCGATGTAGCGGCTGGCGAAGGGCTCAATTACACCAACGATCAGACCTCCGGCCAATGCGCCAGGCAGGCTGCCGAACCCACCAATCACCGCAGCTGCAAATGCCTTGATTCCAAGCAAGCCAGTTGTGGGATCAACGGACCCCTTGGCAGCAAACAATATTCCGGCGATCCCGGCGACAACGCCCGCCAAAGCCCAGATGAAACCCTGAACGCGTTTGACCGGGATACCCATGTAATATGCCGCCAACTGGTTCTGAGACGCGCCCTGCATGGCGAGCCCCAGCTTGGTCTTGCTGAAGAACACATAAAGACCCCAAGTCAGCAGGACGGTGACGACAATAACCGCGATATCCTCCAACCCCAGCACAAGCCCACCGAACCGGATTTCCTTTCCGGCCAGAGGGTTCTGCAATGTCTGCGGCTCATGCCCCCAGATCAGCCCGGCGGCAAACCGGATCACAAACCCCAAAGCGATGGTCAGGATCACAACGGCAGTCTGGCTTTCGCCAAACAGGCGGCGGATGATCAGCCGATCAACCAGATACCCCAGCCCCCCCATGATCCCCAGCGAGATCGGCAGCGCTAGCCAGAAGGGAAGGCCCATATATTCGGTATTGGTCAGACCGATGGTGACAAACGCACCCAGCATCATGAAGTCGCCTTGCGCGAAATTTACCGCCTCGGTCGCTTTGTAAATCAGAACAAAGCCAAGTGCGATCAGGCCGTAGACGCAGCCATTCGCCAGCCCGCTGATCAGCAGCTGTGCGTTATCCAATCTCACCCTCCCTCAGCCGGTTACCTCCGGCGCTTTGTTCTACTATGGCGTGATAATTACCTTGCCGTCACTCTTTTTCAGAGCGTCTGCCAGACCTTGCACCACGTCGCGCAGGGTAAGCCGTTCAGATATGTCAGTTTTCCAGCGTCCATCGGCAAAGCGTGCCTGCACTTCGGCAACCACGCGCAACTGATCGGCGGGTGGGGTCTCCATCATCCAGCGCGTCAGCCAGAACCCCTCGATCTGTTTACTCATAAAGATCAGCTGTCCCATCTGGGTCAGCTTTGGCAATTCCGAGCTGAGTTTACCGTAACACACCCAGCGCGCACCGTTGGGCATCGCGCAAAATATCTGTTCCGAAAGCTGGTCGGCTACCGCATCAAGAAAGACCCGAGGCTTCAGATTAGCGCTAATGTCAGCGAACTGCCTGGCGGCGTCGGGGTCACCGGTCACCAAAACCTCTGCCGCGCCCAGGCTTATCAGCGTATCGACTGTATCGGCTCGGCGCACCAACGCGATCGGCTTCAGGCCAAGATCCCGTCCAAGGCTGCACATCAGCTTACCCAACTGACTGGTAGCAGCAGAAACCACAAAAGCATCACCGACATCTCGCGCAATATCGACCATCGCCATGGCGGTCAGCGGGTTTACGATCTGCGCAGCGCCGTCTTCGTCTGAGATATCAGGCCGTAACGGAATACACATCTGCGCCTGTGCCACGACATACTCGGCCCAGGCACCTGCGCCTGCGGCCACGAACGCAACCCGCTGACCCTGCAACGCTTCCGCTCCGGCGCCGGTGGCAACGACGTCACCACATCCCTCGAAACCGGCTGCAGTGCCTTTGACCCGGGGTTGACCATATTCGCCTTTGATAAAGTGGATATCGGAAGGGTTGACCGAGGCTGTGCGCAATTGGATCAACACTTGGCCCGGTCCTGGGCTTGGCAATGGCACCTCAGCTTCCGCCAGCCAATCCGAGGCGGTTTCTAGGGTGGGGCCCGTCGCAGTTCCGGAATATCCGTCATGCGTCTGAACAACTGCAAACATGGTGTCAGGCAAATTGGTCATCATACGATCCTTCTTAGATGCAAGTTCAGCACAAGACCGTTAACGGAACAATGTAACTCTCTGACAAACGATCTGAAATTTGGAACTCAATTCCACAACGGCAATCAAATGAGACGTGTGCTGTCAATCAGATATTGCCGCATGATCACGGAAATCGCGCGATGCCCGGTTGGGATGAACCAGCCCGCAAGGGGCTGGTTCCAGTTTTGTTTATTGCTGCGTCAGCAAATTGCGCAGGTCCTGAATCTTTTCGACAATCAGCTCAGGTGAAGCTTTGATGTCGTCAATAATCTTTAGGGCCTGTGTTTTGATTTCCTGAGTCAGCGTGCTGTCCTGAACAGATGCGACCATGGCGTCATAGTCGAAATTCTGCGCGGTCAACGTACCGTCCTGAACCCAGGAATTGAACAATTCCTGCCCCTGACCCGCAAGTGCAGCAACCTGATCGCCGGCTTCCGAGGCTGCGTCAGTGGCTTGCTCGGTCAAGGATGCCGCAGCGTCGCTGGCCTGTTCCGAGACCGAAGATGCAGCTTCAGTGGCCTGATCCGCCACCGACGACGCAGCTTCGGATGCTTGTTCGGTCGCCGCATCGACCGCATCGCTTGCGGCCTCTTGCACGGCTGAGGCCGCCTCACCAACCGCTTCCGAGGCTTCTTCCGCAGCTGATTGAAGCTGTTCTGCGGGTGTGGGATCTGGTTTCGTGGCAAAATAATAGGCGCCAGCACCGACTACGGCGATAGCTACGATAAGCAATAGACGCGACATTGAGTGTCTCCTTCAAATGATGTGTCGCCGAGATGGCGGTAAAATACTCCAATGCCAAGGGGAAAACCCGTGAATTTAAAACACATTCCGGGTTTAAGCCACACTGCGCTGATTGGCGCGTAGGCAGTGGCAACATCATGCCATCTCGGGTCAATGCTGTGGCCGAAAGGTCAAAACTGCCTTGAAGGATTGAAAGTTTTGTGGCGGAGAGACAGGGATTCGAACCCTGGGTGGGCTTGCACCCACAACGGTTTTCGAGACCGCCCCGTTCGACCACTCCGGCACCTCTCCGCGGGGGTCTGTGAGGGGGGGATTTAGTGAGGAACGGGCAGGGGTGCAAGCAGAAAATTCGGGAATTCGATGATCCCGGGATTTTCCATTGCCAGAGACCAGAAAACACCTAGGCTGATAAGTATGACCTACTACATACGCCAGTTCGCCTTCGGCCTCATTCTCGCGCTTGCAGCCTTGGCGCCGCCGTCGCAAGCCGCCAGCCGAGATCAGATAGAAGCTTTTCTGACCACAACCGGGTTTGACGTCGCACTTGAGAGCATTGCACAGGCCTCTGCCTCGGCTCCGCAGATGCTGGGGGTTGATCCCGATGGATTCGGGTCGGATTGGGCGCGGCTGACCGAAGAGGTGTTCGATACCGCACTGATGCACGAAACCGCCGTATCAATCCTTGAGCAGACGCTCAGCGACGAAACGCTGACCCATGCGGTGTCCTTCTATGCCTCTGAACTGGGGCAAAGACTGGTTGTTGCGGAAAACGCGGCTCATATGGATGACGATGATGACGCCAAGCAACTTGCCGGACAGGAAATCATTTCGAACTTGATCAAGGATGGATCATCCCGTGTAGAGAGTCTGAAACGGATGAACCGAGCCGTTGACGCAAGCGGGACTTCGCTGCGAGCGCTGCAGGAGATTCAGGTAAGGTTTTTGCTGGCGGCGAGTGCGTCTGGCATCATTGACCTTCAGCTCAGCGCGGACAAGTTGCGAGAAATGATGCGCCATAACGAAGCCGACATGCGTCGGGCGCTGCAACTGTCAGCCTTGGCTGGGGCGGCCTATACCTATCAGGACTTCTCGGACGAGGATGTTGACGCCTATGTCGTGGCGCTGGAACAACCTCTGATGCAAGAGGTGTACGAGCTGCTGAACGCCATCCAGTACGAGATCATGGCCATGCGGTTCGAAGTGCTGGCGACGCGTATGGCTGAGTTACGTCCGGCACAGGATATCTGATGCGGATTCTGGCCACTGCAGTTGCCCTGATCATCTGGGTCGTCCCGTTGGCGGCAGAAGAAAATGCTGACCGCCTGATGAGCGCCATGCACGTGTCGGACTTCATGGAAATTCTGAGTGACGAGGGCGTAGCACAGGGTCTTGTGATGAATGAGGCGATGCTGGGCGGTTCAGGAGGGTCATATTTTCAGGCGCAAGTTGAGGATCTGTACGATCCAGAGGCCATGCACCGGCAACTCTCTCAGTCGGTTGGGCGCTTGATGACTGATGCCCAGTTGGAGCAGGCATCAATCTTTTTTGAAAGCGATCTGGGGCAAAGCATCGTTTCACTGGAGAACTCGGCGCGACGAGCGATTACAGATGAAGCGATCGAGGAAATGGCGCGCACCGCCTACAAACAAGCGAGCCGTGAAGATGTGTTCTTTCGATTGGTGGATGAATATGTTCAGGTCAATGACCTGATTGAAAAGAATGTCGAAGGTACGCTGAGCGCAGACTACAGCTTCTATAGGGGTCTTGCTTCGGGGCAGAATGATACGATCGACGAGGCCTCGGTTCTAGAGGAATTGTTGTCTCAGCATGAACATACCACGGCGGAAACGACCGAATGGATGTATTCCTTTCTTCTTTTGGCGTATCAGCCTTTGAACGAATCCCAGATGCGCGAGAATATTGCCTTTTCGCGTACCGATGCCGGGCAGGCCTTGAATACGGCTTTGTTCAAGAGTTTTGACGAGATGCTCAACAGCATTTCGTTTCAGCTTGGGCAAGCCGTTGCGCAGGCGATGCGGGCCTCGGAACTTTAGCGCTGGTTTATGGTTGACTTTCGACCCCCATGCTTGGATAAGCACGCATCCCGGCCGGTTTTCTGCGCCGGGTATCGTTATTCTTTGACCTGATGCCATTGCGCTGAGGGTCATTCACACGGCCCGAAAAGGGCGCGCTGTTCGAGGTGGCGTAAGCCGGTAACACCCATTCGGGGACCACAGAACGCGGTTTAGACAAAGGAAAGACGCATGTTTGCGGTCCTCAAGACTGGCGGCAAGCAGTACAAAGTTCAGGCGGGTGATATCCTCCGCGTTGAAAAATTGGCTGCCGACGCAGGTGAAAAAGTTCAATTCAACGATGTTCTGATGCTGGGCGGTGACGCTCCGGTTGTTGGTGCACCTTTCGTTGAAGGCGCAGGCGTACAGGCCGAAGTGATCGAACAGATCAAAGGTGACAAGGTCATCAAATTCGTCAAGCGCCGTCGTAAGCACAGCTCGAAGCGTACCGTTGGCCACCGTCAGAAACTGACACTGGTCAAGATCACCGACATCCTGTCGTCGGGCGCTGACAAGTCGGGCATCAAAGTTGCAACCGGCTCGGCTCCGGCTGGCGAAGCTGTTCCGGCGGCGAAAAAGCCTGCCAAGAAAACTGCAGCCAAAGCAGAGGCACCCGCCGCTGTTGCTGCTGACGATCTGACCGCGCTGACTGGTGTAGGCCCTGCCGCCGCCAAGAAGCTGAATGAGGCCGGTATCGAGAGCTTTGCTGCTCTGGCCGCCTTGTCGGACGAACAGATTGCTGCTATCGAAACGGTCAAAGTGAAACCCGAATGGGTTGAGCAGGCCAAAGAGCTGGCTCAAGGCTAAGGAGAGAGAGAATGGCACATAAAAAAGCTGGCGGTTCCTCCCGTAACGGTCGCGACTCAGCGGGTCGCCGCCTTGGCGTGAAACTATATGGTGGCCAGGCCGCCATCCCGGGCAACATCATCGTGCGTCAGCGCGGCACCAAGTTCTGGCCGGGCGAAGGCGTAGGCATGGGCAAAGATCACACAATCTTTGCAACTGTCGATGGCGCCGTAAAGTTCCACAAGGGACTTAAAAACCGCACCTTCATTTCGGTCCTGCCAGTGGCGGAGGCCGCAGAGTAAGCCGAAACCCAGAAGGTTTAATAAAAATTCATGGGGGACCGGCACAAAGTGCCGGTCCCTTTTTTGTTTTAACGCAGTCGTGATCCAACGCTCAGATGACAGTCGCAACCACCAGTTTCCTGATTTTTGCCGCCTCGCAGGTTGGCACACCGGGACCAGCCAACATGGTTCTGCTGGGTACAGGTGCGCGCTATGGCTTTCGGGCGGCGCTGCCCTTTGTGGGTGGGGTCATTCTGGGTAAGCAGTTGATCATCTGGCCGGTTGGTTTCGGTCTGATGCAGGTGGCCGATCAGGCACCGCTGGTGTTCGAGGCTTTAAAATACGCTTCAGCCGCCTATATTTGCTGGCTCGCATGGAAGATTGCCAATTTGCGGCTGTCACGCGGCCATGCAGAAGGTGACGTTCCAGGGTTTTGGGCGGGCTTGATTGTCCACCCTTTAAACCCCAAGGCATGGGCGATGATTATCGCGGGTTTCACCGGGTTTGTTGCTGCAGGGACCCCTAGTTTCGAGGCGACTCTCACGATCGCTCTCTGTTTGTTGATCTGCCAGATCGTATTGCACCCGATCTGGACATTTGCAGGAGATCGGATTGCCCATGTGGTTGAAGGTCGGCCTGCGGAAAAATATCTGATGTGGACGTTAGCCAGTTTGACAGTTGCGTCCGTACTTTTTGTGTTGTTCGGAGGAGGAGCGCACTTATGAAACTTGAGGCAATAATAAATCAGCCGGTCATTGAAACCGAGCGGTTCGACCTGCGCCCTCTGCGCCGGTCGGATATGGGACTGATCGAGCATTATGCAGGCGATGAGCGCGTTGCGCGCATGACGACATCGATCCCGTATCCTTTACCACCGGGCACAATAGATGCGTTTGTGACGCGTGCGATGGCCGATGACCGAGACGAAGATGTCTGGGCCATGGATGCCATCAAAGATGGTGGACCGGAGCTGATCGGCCTGATTTCACTGACACGGCTAGATCGCAATCAATCCGAGGTCGGCTATTGGGTTGCTCCGGTGTATTGGAATACCGGCATCGCGTCGTTGGCTGTCGAGACGCTGGTTCTTGCCAACCCGCTGGAGAACTCCTCGATGTTCGCCAGCGTGTTTCAGGACAATCCCGCTTCGGCCCGGGTGCTGACCCATTGCGGGTTCCAGTATCTTGGTGATGCCGAAATCTATTCAGTGGCGCGCGATGCGAATGTGCCCACCTGGACATATACAAAGAAACTCTGACTTGTGGCCGATGGGGCCTTTGCAGTAGGGGACACACATGAAATTTCTCGATCTTGCAAAGGTCTACATCCGGTCCGGGGCCGGAGGTGGCGGTTGCGTCAGCTTCAGGCGCGAAAAGTACATTGAATATGGCGGTCCCGATGGCGGCGACGGCGGTAAAGGCGGATCGGTCTGGGTCGAGGTCGTGGATGGGCTGAACACCCTGATCGACTTCCGGTACCAGCAGCATTTCTTTTCCAAGAACGGCCAGCCCGGTCGCGGCCAGCAGCGCACCGGCAAGGATGGTGACGACATCATTCTGCGCGTGCCGGTGGGCACCGAGATTCTGGATGAAGACCAAGAAACCGCGATTTGTGACCTGACCGAGGTCGGGCAGCGGATCTTGTTGGCCAAAGGTGGCAATGGCGGGTTTGGCAACCTGCATTTTAAATCCGCAACCAATCAAGCGCCGCGCCGTGCCAATCCGGGACAGGCGGGGATTGATCGCACCATTTGGTTGCGGCTGAAGCTGATTGCAGATGTTGGTCTGTTGGGGATGCCTAACGCCGGTAAATCAACCTTTCTGGCCACAACGTCCAATGCGCGACCGAAGATTGCGGACTACCCGTTTACCACACTGCACCCGAATCTTGGGGTTGTTGGCGTGGACAATGTGGAGTTTGTTGTTGCCGACATTCCCGGCCTGATTGAAGGCGCGCATGAGGGGCGTGGTATCGGAGATCGCTTCCTTGGCCATGTCGAACGTTGCGCCGTTCTGCTGCATCTGGTCGACGGCACTTCCGAAACTGTGGCCGATGACTATCGCACCATCATTCACGAGCTTGAAGCCTATGGCGGAGAGTTGGCGGACAAGCCGCGCATCACCGTTCTAAACAAGGTCGATGCGTTGGATGAGGAAGAACGAGAACAGGCCAGGGGCGAATTGGAGCAGGCCGTTGGTGGGCCGGTCATGATCATGTCAGGTGTGGCGCATCTCGGCGTGACAGAGGTTCTTCGCGCATTGCGGGCTCAGATCGATGAAAACCGTCTGAGGCAAAAACCCACCGAGGAGGCGGAGTCTTGGCAACCCTGACGACCGCAAGCCGCATGGTGGTCAAGATCGGGTCCGCCTTGTTGGTAGACCGGAACACAGGCCAATTGCGGTTGGAATGGTTGCAATCGTTAGCGCAGGATGTGGCCTGGTTGAAGGGGCAGGGGACAGATGTCATCCTGGTGTCTTCGGGTTCGATCGCGCTTGGGCGTGGCGTTCTGGGATTGCCGATGCAGACCCTTCCGCTTGAGCAATCTCAAGCCGCTGCGGCGGTTGGTCAGATCCGGTTGGCTCGCGCCTATGAAGAAGCATTGACACCGCATGATATCACGACCGCGCAAGTTCTGGTGACGCTGGAAGACAGCGCGGATCGCCGACGATATCTGAACTCTCGCGCGACGCTTGAGACATTGCTGGGGTTGGGCGTTGTGCCAATCGTGAACGAGAACGATACGGTTGCGACCGATGAAATCAGATACGGTGACAATGACCGATTGGGGGCACAGATTGCAGTGACGGTCGGCGCGGATCAATTGATCTTGCTGTCGGATGTAGACGGATTTTACTCCGGCAACCCAACCGAGGATGCGACCGCCACGCGCTATGATGTCATCGAACAGATCACTCCCGAGATTGAAGCAATGGCCGGTGATGCGGGGTCGGGTCTGTCCAAGGGCGGCATGAAGACCAAGCTGCTGGCCGCCAAGATGGCGACGGCTGCCGGATGTGCCATGGCGATCACCGAAGGGTCACCCCTGAACCCGCTCAAAGCGCTTGAGAAAGGCGCAAACTGCACCTGGTTCACTGCAACACTTGATCCGCACGCCGCCCGGAAACGCTGGATATCGGCCATGAAACCGCGTGGCGAGATATTGATTGATGACGGTGCGGTTACCGCTCTGACGAACGGCAAAAGCCTTCTGCCTGTTGGAATTGTCGATGTGACTGGCGAGTTCGGACGCGGTGACCCGGTTACAATCCTCGACGCCGCAGCCCGACCTCTGGCGCAAGGGCTTAGCCGCTATACGGCTTATGAGGCCAACGCGATCAAAGGGCGCAAATCTTCCGAAATTGAGGCGACCTTGGGCTATCCGGGCCGTGCGGTGTTGATTCATCGCGACGATCTAGCGCTGTGATAGATTAGAAAAGACCACCTGAAAGGCATATGAGATGAAAGATTTCGACAGCATTCCCAGCCTGATGGACGATCTTGGTAAGCGCGCCAAAGGGGCCGCGCGCGAATTGGCCTTTGCAAGTGCCGAACGTAAACACGCTGCTCTGATCGCTGCAGCCGATGCCGTCTGGGCCAATCGCGCTGGGATCATCGAAGCAAACCAGAAAGATCTGGAATTCGGTCGCGACAAAGGCCTGAGCCCGGCCATGATGGATCGTCTGATGCTGGACGAGTCGCGTGTACAGGGAATGGTGGACGGGTTGCGCTCAGTCGCGGATCAGGCCGATCCGGTGGGTGAAGTGCTGACGGAATGGGACATGCCCACGGGCCTCAATATTCAGCGTGTGCGCACACCCTTGGGTGTGATCGGGGTGATCTACGAAAGCCGCCCCAACGTGACGGCAGATGCCGGCGCTTTGTGTCTGAAGTCCGGCAATGCCGTGATCCTGCGAGGAGGTTCCGAGAGCTTTCATTCGTCAACAGCCATTCATGCTTGCCTTGTTGCAGGGTTGAAGGACGCCAACCTGCCCGAGGACGCCATTCAACTGATCCCGACGCGAGATCGCGCAGCGGTGCAAGAGCTTTTGACGATGACGGACTATGTTGACGTCATTGTCCCGCGCGGCGGCAAAGGACTGGTAGGGTTGGTCCAGCGCGAGGCGCGGGTTCCCGTATTCGCTCACCTTGAAGGCATCGTTCACATCTACGTCGACAAGGCTGCCGACCCTCAGAAGACGCTGGATGTGGTGCTGAATGCCAAGACACGACGCACCGGTATCTGTGGCGCCGCCGAGTGTCTGCTGGTGCATCAGGACGTGGCCGAAGGGCTTGGGCGCGACCTCGTGGCGGCCCTTCAGGCGGCGGGTGTTGAGGTTCATGCACAGGGCATTCTGGCCAATGACAGAACAATCCCGGCCACGGATGAGGACTGGGGCAAAGAGTTTCTGGATAGCATCATCGCTGCCAGACCCGTCGCTGATATCGATGAGGCAATTGCGCATATCAGCCGGTATGGTTCAAGCCATACAGATTGTATCATGACTGAGGATACGGCCGCCGCCGCGCAGTTCTTTGAACGCCTCGATAGCGCGATCCTGATGCATAATGCCTCAACCCAATTCGCCGATGGCGGAGAATTTGGTATGGGGGCCGAGATCGGTATTGCGACGGGCAAGATGCACGCACGTGGTCCGGTCGGGGCGGCACAGCTGACCAGCTTCAAGTATCTGGTGCGTGGGAACGGAACGACGCGCGCTTAAAAACGCAGCATGACCTGGGTCGAGGCGGTCTCTGCTGCAACCCGGCGACTCATTGTCGATGCGGTGTTGGGCAGCAGTGCGAACTGTACCTGAGCGGGGTTCAACTTGTCGGCAAACCGCCCCGTTGCAACCCCTGCCCACAGACCGGTATCGATGTTCATCTTGTCCGCCTTACCGGTCACAGTCCAAGCGGCGCCCAGGGCCTCTATATCCACCTCGCCGCCAAACGGCATCGCGCTTTCGCAGCACATCACCGCAAGGAATGCGAGCTTTACCTGATTGCGCGGCACGGGCTCGGTCAGGTTCCAGTTGATCCGGACCCGGCCTGCACGCTCTACATCCCTGAGAAGCTCAACGACCTCGGAGCGTCCCAGAGGTTGGTCGCTGGCCGGCCCGAAAGCCACGCGGAAAAACCGTATCCGGGCCCCGGCACTGCCGACGCTTCCGGAAATCAACTCCATTTCCGGACCTTGGACCGTGCCAACCATCTCCAACAGCTCAAGCCCGTTGGTGATTGCCCCAATCGGGCTGATCAGATCATGACAGATCCGAGAGCCGATCAGTTCGGCCAGGTTGACGTCTGAAGCGCCCATGCGTACCTCCTGCTGTATCTGCCACAGGACCCGGAGCCCAACATGACAGATTTGAATGCCATTCTTGCACCGGGCATGTATGTCCGCCACCCTGATTTCCCCGATTGGGGCGTTGGACAGGTGCAGTCCAACATCGGAGGCAAGATTACCGTTAACTTTCGCGAGCAGGGGAAAGTGGTAATCGACGGAACACGCATAGCCCTGATGCCGATCTTTGATCCGTGAAACTGGTTTAGGAAAGGTTAACAACTCAGGTGAATCCTGGGCTAGTTGCCTTTCTCCGCGCAATCGCGCTATCTGCGCGCAACCACAAACAACGGACCATTCTTTGATGCCGGACACAGGCCCCTCATTCACCGTAAAACTGGCTGAAACCGAGGCCGAGCAGCGCGCGGCCCAGCGTCTGCGCTATGATGTCTTTGTGCGCGAACTCGGCGGCGGTGGTGAGATGGTGGACCATGAGGCCGGGCTCGAGAAAGACCGGTTCGATCCGTTTTTCGATCATATGCTGGCCATTGACGATTCAACGGGCAAGGTTATCGGCGTATATCGATTGCTTCCCGGTGAGCGAGCGGCTGAGTTGGGGCAGTTCTATTCCGAGGATGAATACGATCTCACCGTCCTGAAGCAAAGCGGGCGTAAACTGCTGGAACTTGGTCGTTCTTGTGTGCATCCTGATTACCGTGGTGGCACCGCGATGTATCATCTGTGGAATGGGCTGGCAGCCTACGTCACGGAACGCGATATTGAGGTCCTGTTCGGCGTCGCCAGCTTTCATGGCATTGATGTCCAGGAGCTGGCGCAACCGCTGTCGATGCTGCATCACAACCATCTGGCCCCTACGGATTTGAGGGTTAGGGCACAGCCGGACGTGTTCCAACCCATGGACCTTATGCCCGTCGATGCACTGGATCGACGCGTGGCAATGGTGCAGGTGCCATCGCTGATCAAGGCCTACCTTCGCCTGGGCGGATTCGTGGGCGAGGGGGCCTTTATCGATCATGCCTTCAACACAACCGACGTGTGCCTGATCCTCGACACCGCACGCATGAACGAGCGTCAGCGGCGTATATACAGCGGAGCGTAACTCGGTGAGCGATCCCTCATGGCAGAGCGAAGACGAACCTGATCCAATCGAGCTTGGTGTTTCAGGCTGGATACTGGTGTTTTTGCGCGGTGTTCCTCTGGCAGTCCTTGTTTTTGGAGGTTTGATCGCTCTGTTGGCGATACGCCTGATCGAACGCCCATTGTTCGGCGTTCAGCGTCCGGTTACGCCGTACATCTCTCAATTCGTATGCCGCAATGCGTTCAGAATCCTCGGGATCGGGTTTTGCAGTTCTGGGGAATTGATGCAGGAACGTGGCGCAGTGGTGGCCAACCATACATCATGGCTGGACATTTTCGCGCTAAATGCCCGCAAACGCGTTTACTTTGTCTCGAAAGCCGAGGTCGCAAAATGGCCGGGGATCGGCTGGCTGGCGCAGGCAACTGGTACGGTTTTTATTGAGCGAAATCCCCAAAAAGCCCGAGAACAGACCCTAATATTCGAAAAGCGCCTGAAAGCTGGACATAAGTTGCTGTTTTTCCCGGAGGGCACATCGACCGATGGGTTGCGTGTTTTACCATTTAAAACAACGCTCTTTGCCGCGTTCTTTACAGATGAACTGCGAGATATCATGTATGTGCAGCCTGTTTCGGCCATCTTTCATGCACCAGTGGGGCAGCCTGACCGTTTTTACGGTTGGTGGGGCGATATGGAGTTCGGGCCGCATCTACTCAAGACTTTGGGTGCGCGGCGACAAGGCAAGGTTGAGTTGATATACCATGTGCCAGCCAAGGTCAGCGACTTTGAAAACCGCAAAGCTCTGGCGGCACATTGCGAGCAGGCCGTGCGCCACGCTCACAGCTTGATCCGACTTGAAAAATAAGGGCATTTGACCCTTGCACTGTCTCAAATCCTGCCGTATACGCGCGCCATTAAAACCCGCAGGCGGGGTTTGGGCTTTATAGGGGAGACATCCTTATCTGGCCCGCCGGTTGGAGCATCCGCTTCTTTCACCCCCGCCGAGGCGTAAACCGGAAAAGGAAAATAGCATGGCTCTTCCCGAGTTCACCATGCGTCAGCTGCTGGAAGCTGGCGTTCACTTTGGTCACCAGACACAGCGTTGGAATCCCCGCATGGGCCCGTTCATCTACGGCTCGCGCAATGGCATCCACATCATGGACCTGACCCAGACCGTTCCGATGCTGGACCAGGCTCTGCAGGCCGTTCGTGACACCGTTGCAAAAGGTGGCCGCGTTCTGTTCGTCGGCACCAAGCGTCAGGCGGCTCAGCCGATCGCTGAAGCGGCTGAAAAGTCGGCTCAGTACTATATGAACCACCGTTGGCTGGGCGGCACGCTGACCAACTGGAAAACCGTTTCCCAGTCGATCAACCGTTTGAACCAGATCGACGAAGCGATGGAATCGGGCGCCGAAGGCCTGACCAAGAAAGAGCGTCTGGGCATGGAGCGTGACCAGGGCAAGCTGCAGTCTTCGCTGGGCGGTATCCGCGAGATGGGCGGTGTTCCTGATCTGCTGTTCGTCATCGACGTTAAGAAAGAAGCACTGGCCATCGCCGAAGCCAACAAACTGGGTATTCCGGTTGTGGCCGTGGTTGACACCAACTGCTCGCCCGACGGCGTTGACTACATCATCCCCGGCAACGACGACGCTGCTCGTGCAATCTCGTTGTATTGCGATCTGGCCGCACGTGCTGCTCTGGACGGTATGACCGCGCAGATGGGTGCAGCAGGCGTTGACCTGGGTGCATTCGAAGAAGCTCCGGTTGAAGAAGTCGTTGCAGAAGAAGCACCTGCAGAAGCAGCGGCGGCGGAAACCAAAGCCGAAGCGTAAGCTGCCCGTCACGTAATTGACATATGGGGCAGGGTAGACCTGCCCCAATTCCGTTTGAATTGAGGAGAGCCAAAAGATGGCAATCACAGCAGCAATGGTTAAAGAACTGCGCGACTCGACCGGCGCAGGCATGATGGACGCGAAAAAAGCGCTGACCGAAACCGGTGGCAACATGGACGAAGCCGTTGACTGGCTGCGTACCAAAGGTCTGGCCAAAGCAGCCAAGAAATCGGGCCGTACCGCGGCAGAAGGTCTGGTGGCCGTTCACGTAAACGGTGGCAACGGCGTTGCTGTCGAAGTGAACTCGGAAACCGACTTTGTTGCGAAGAACGCCGATTTCCAGGAAATGGTTGGCAAGATCGCATATGCCGCCGAAGGCGTCGACAATGTCGAAGCACTGCTGGCTGCTGACCTGGGCGGCAAAAACGTTGCAGACACCCTGACAGACAAGATCGCCACCATTGGCGAAAACATGTCGGTGCGCCGTATGGCTAAACTGTCCGGTGATACCGTGGTTTCCTATGTCCACAACGCGGCCACCAACGGCATGGGTAAAATCGGCGTACTGGTTGCTCTTTCGGGTGGTGACGAAGCCATCGGCAAACAGGTTGCAATGCATATCGCAGCGCAGAACCCAGCCGCCCTGTCCGAAGCAGACATGGATCCGGCCGTTGTCGAGAAAGAGAAGCAGGTTCAGATGGACATTGCCCGCGAATCCGGAAAGCCGGAGCAGGTGATCGAAAAGATGATCGTTGGTCGCATGAAGAAATTTGTGGCTGAATCAACTCTGCTGAACCAAGCGTTTGTTGTGAATCCTGACCTGACCGTCGAAGCAGCGGCTAAAGAAGCAGGCGCTACCATCACTGGTTTTGTCCGTTTGGAAGTAGGTGAAGGCATCGTCGTCGAGAAAGAAGACTTTGCGGCCGAGGTTGCCAAAGCAGCCCAAGGCTAAGTGTTCTAATGCAGCCTCGTTGCGGGACTGCACATGACAATATACCCGGTTGCGTTGCGCAGCCGGGTTTTTTTGTACCTATACGCCAGCGAAAGCGCGGCGTTCAACAATTGGACAAAGGTGTTGGATTGAGGGGCCCCGCATGATGGGGATGGAAGGGCCCCTCAAAAATTCCGACAGAAAGACGCGGACGAATAGGCGCCTCAGAGTCAGAGCGACCAGAGAGCTTTGGTATCGCAAAGATCCGATCAAAATGTTCCCTGGCTAAAGCCACCACTCACGGAACAATACCAACTTGCAATTTTAGAGAGAGATTCGGAAAGTCATGTATTCCTTACCCTAGGTCAATTTGACGCAAGTTAGCGTCAAATTAGGGTCATGCTTCCATCACAAACATCTGATTCTGTAGTGCGGCTTTGAGTACGGCCTGTGCGGTTGTTTCAACCGAAAGCGCCTCACGTGCCAAACGAAGATGTTTTTCGACGGTTGCCGCTGTCAGTCCCATCAGCAAAGCGATGTCCTGTGTGGTTTTCCCATCACCTACCCATTGCAGAGCTTCACGCTGACGTTTTGTCAGGGCACGGTTCGGAGCGTTATAGGGCAGGGTCAGGATCTTCAGATGAGCAACATTGTTCATCAGCAAGATATCCTCGCCATGTTTTTTCCAAACCTCGTCCATCTCTTCCTGGCTGTTGTTACGTGCCGCCAGCGAGATCGCGCCTTTGGAACGCATCGAGACAGAGTTGAAACTGACCGTATAACCGACTGTAACTCCACGTGATTTGTTGAAATCAAAAACTCTGCGTTCTTCGGGCGACATAACACCACTGGACATCATATCCTGGATCATGCTCCAACTTGCCGCCCCTTCATTGTTCAGTGCCCATTTCAGCATCGGGGCATGAAAATAGAGACCAGATTGAAGGAAACCATCCAGATATTCGGTGCAATGATTGGTCAGGATCACGAAGTCTTCGGGGTCGCCCAATGACGTCGCTGTCCGGTACTGTGTGTACCCATACAGCAGCCGATCGAAGCCGAACTTTTCCATCTGGCGGCTATGTGCGTCCCACAACTCTTCCAGCGTTTTTGTGTAGCTCAGAAAACTCAGATATTCCTTGAGGTTCATCCCGCGCCCCTCTCAGCCAAATAAGCGGCAAGGGCGTTTAGGGCCAGAACATAGCTTTGGGCGCCGAAACCGCAGATCTGTCCAATGGCGACAGGTGCAATATGGGATTTGTGCCGAAACTCCTCACGAGCATGGATGTTAGACAGGTGAACCTCGACCACTGGCACTTCGGCCGAGGAAATAGCATCCATCAGCGCGACCGAGGTGTGTGTGAATGCGCCCGCGTTCAGCACGATCCCGTCTTGCTTGCCCCGTGCGGCATGGATTGCGTCAATCAGTGTGCCTTCGTGATTGGACTGGAGATGGCTAACATTCTGATCCAGAGTTTTGCCATGTGAGGTGCACAGATCTTCGATCATCTTTAAAGTCGTCGCGCCATAGACCTCGGGTTGCCGCGTACCAAGCAAATTCAGGTTCGGGCCATTCAGAACCAGGATATTGTGCATCTTCAAACTGTCCCCATCTTCCTTTTTTCATAAACCCGAATTTCCGGGGCGTCTAGCCGCCTTCGCTCTTATGGGTAGAGCTGTGTTGCCACATATTGGCCTACGGGTTCTGCCTAGAGTGTAAAACTCTTCACATATCGGCAATTTAGTTCACAACCATACCGAGAGTTCATGCGGGCCTAACGTGGGCTTGACCAGAATTTCCGTTGGACAAACTCATCAGTCCTGAGTTTCAGCGCGGACAGCGAGACCCGCTAAAAGCCTCAAGGTCGTCTGGTTTGACGCGGAGTAATGTCCGAATGTCTTCTACTTGTCCCTTGCTTCGGTTGAGTTGAAGTCGTTGGATTGAAGGCAAGCATTGCCACAATGACGACCTGGCAGGTTCCACAGCGACAAATTCAATCCGAAAGGGGATTTAATGACGCCCGAGACACTATTTTCACTCAGTGGCAAGACTGCGTTGGTGACAGGCGGTGCCACTGGTATCGGTCGTATGGCCGCCGAAGCGATGGTGCGCGCCGGAGCTCATGTACTGGTCGCCTCGCGCAAGGGACAGGCGTGTGAGGCAACCGCAGCTGAATTGAACGCCCTGGATGCGCCGGGATCTGCCGAAGGTTTTGCGGGTGACCTAAGTGATGAGGCAGGGATTGATGCATTGGTTGATGAGGTTAGTAAGCGTTCGCAATCGCTTGAAATCTTGATGAATAACGCGGGTGCTACCTGGGGTGCGCCGATGGGTCAGTTTCCCTATGCCGCATGGAACAAGGTCATGTCCGTCAATGTTGCGGGAATTTTTGATCTGACCCAAAAACTGCTGCCGCTGCTGATGAAGTCCGCATCCGATGATGACCCTGCGCGCGTTATCAACGTAGGTTCGGTTATGGGTGAAGTCCCAATGGGCGATGGAGCCTATAGCTATTCTGCGTCAAAGGCGGCAGTGATTCACCTGTCGAAAATCATGGCTAAGGAACTGGCGCCCTATCGGGTTACGGTAAATGCGCTGGCTCCGGGGCCGTTCGTGTCGCGCATGACAGCGTTTGCAACCGAAGACGAAACCAAGCGCGAGCGCGTGGGTAAGGGTGTACCGCTGGGCCGGGTGGGTCGCGCCGATGATATCGCCGGTTGTATGTTGTTCCTGTGTGGCCGTGGGGGTAGCTATATCACCGGAGCGGTTTTGCCTGTTTCCGGTGGGATCAATGTGCAGACCGCCGGCAATATTTTTTCTGATGCTCTTTAGCTGCTGTACTAAACACAGGTGGCCCAGATGACCAGAGCAGATAATTCTTTGGATATTAATGCGGTAGATGCTTATCTGAAAGCGAATCTTGAGGGATATCGCGGCCCGCTTGAAGCTACAAAGTTCGCTCTGGGCCAGTCCAATCCAACCTATTTGTTGCGCACCCCGGACCAAGCTTTTGTGCTGAGACGCAAGCCGCCCGGAACCTTACTGAAATCCGCCCACGCGGTGGATCGGGAATTTCGCGTGCAAGCCGCGCTTGCCAATAGCAGTGTACCGGTTCCACAAATGTATATTCTATGCGAGGACGATGGCGTCATAGGCTCTGCCTTCTACGTGATGGAGCATTTGCAGGGGCGCACGTTTGTCGATCCGGTCATGAAGGGTGAGAACAACGCCACGCGCGCCGGGGTGCTGGATCAGATGAACCGTGTGCTGGCCGACCTGCATACGGTCGATATCGACGCTGTGGGTCTTTCGGACTACGGCCCCCCCGGCAACTATTTCGAACGTCAGATAGCCCGCTGGACCAAGCAATACCGCGCCTCGGAAACCAACAAGATCAGAGAAATGGACCAGTTGATTTCGATGCTTGAGCAACAGGTCCCCGAGGATGACAACCAAAGGACGCTGGTTCATGGGGACTATCGCATCGACAACCTGATGTTCGAAACGAATGATACCGCCTGTATAGGGGTTCTGGATTGGGAGTTATCGACCATCGGTCACCCCTATGCAGATCTCGCCGCTGTTATCATGCAATGGCAACTCCCTCCCGGAAGAGAAGGCCGGGGGCTGGCGGGCGTGGACCGGGCTAGTCTCGGGCTGCCGTCTGATCAGGCGTTCATAGCTGATTATTGCGCACGTCGCGGTCTTGCAGGGGTTGATAATTTCGGTTTTTACCTCGCCTTCAACTTTTTCCGGATGGCCGGCATTCTGCAGGGCGTCTATAAGCGTGCGCTGGATGGAAACGCGTCAGACCCGGCCCGCGCACGGGCGTTTGGCGCCTATGTTCCAATCTTTGCGCAAAACGGCCTGTCTGCGCTGGAAAGGGCGTAAGGGGAAATCTCCGGCGCTTATATCAATTCTGTAGATACCGGCAGATCGCAGCAAATATCGCTGTTACTGCGGTCTACATAAAGGCAAGATCGGCGCAATCGATACGGAGCAACCTCATGGGATTTTGTTCGACCGCGCAGGGCAACATCTGCAACTGGATGCACAGATACATAGATCAGAGGAAGTACGCAGGCAGCGCACTCCTGATCTGCCAGAATGGGCAAGAGGTATTCTTTCATGCCTGTGGCCACCGTTCGATCGAAAACAATCTGAGATTTCAGCGCGATAGCCTAGTGCGGATATATTCGATGACCAAGCCTGTGACCTCGGTCGCCCTGATGATGCTGGTGGAACAGGGCTTGTTTCATCTTGATGCACCGCTTTCTGACTTCCTGCCGGAATTTGCATCCATGCAAGCCCTGATCCCGGGCGCAACACGTATTGATCAGACCGAAGATGCACCGTCGCCCAGCCTGCATCAGTTGTTGACGCATACCAGCGGCCTAAGCTACCCGTTCAACCTTGGCGTTTTGCCCATGGCCATGGACGAGCTTGATCTGATATTCTCTCCCCAGCAAGGCCCGCTGGCTGACCGGGTAAAATTGCTGGCGCAACTGCCGCTGGCATTTCAACCCGGCGCGCGCTGGGAATATGCGGTCGGAATCGACGTCATCGGTCACGTTATCGAGGTCGTTACGGGAAAGTCGCTGGACGTATTTCTGGCCGAGCATATCTTTCAACCACTCGAAATGACTGAAACCGCGTTTTCAGTGCCTTCGGGGGCAGGGGATCGGTTCGCCTCTCTGTATACGCCGCTTGAAGGTAACGCCATGGCGTTGGGCGCGGCCAAAACCGGCAGCGAAACACTTCGCCTATTCGATAGCCATGGGAAGTCACCGTTCGAGGCGGCAACGACCTTTTCCGGTGGTGGCGGGCTGGTCAGCACGATTGACGATTACAGCAAGTTTGCAGAGATGTTGCGGAACAAAGGAACCGGAAAAGGCGCCAGATTGCTTGGACAAAAGACAGTAGAATTCATGTTTTACAATCACTTGCCGGGCGACATTGCATCCATGGGGCCGCAGAGCTTTGCCGAGCAACCCATGGACGGCACAGGTTTCGGCATCGGAGGTGCAGTAGTCCTGAACCCAGCGCGCGCCAGGTGTCCCGGCTCGGTCGGCGATTTCGGCTGGGGGGGCATGGCGTCAACCTATTTCTGGATCGATCCGGTCAACCATCTTTCGACCGTGTTCTTTACTCAACTTTCACCGTCCAGTTCCTACCCATCCCGTGCCGAATTGAAAGCACTTGTACATTCGGCACTCGTTGATTGATCGGTCCACAGATGATACCCGGAAAGACCCAATCGCCGGAGAACCCTGGATGACCGAAGCCGAACGCATATTGCTTGATCTGCTGGATATCGAACCGCTCGAAGTCGACCTGTTTCGGGGAACCGGTTCAGGCGGGGAAACACCAACACGCATATTCGGCGGGCAAGTGATCGCACAAGCACTTGCCGCCGCCTACAAAACAGTCGCGGACCGGTTGTGTCATTCCCTGCACGCTTATTTTATCCGCCCCGGAGATCCATCTATTCCTGTTATATATCAGGTAGATCGCGCCCGAGATGGAGGTTCTTTTACAACCCGTCGCGTTGTTGCAATCCAGAATGGCAAGCAAATCCTGAACATGTCTGCCTCGTTCCATAAACAGGATGACGGTTGGGAACATCAACATCCGATCCCTGTGATTGACGCGCCTGAGCACCATCCGTCACGCGACGAGTTGCGGCAAAAGTATCTGGACCGTGTTCCCGAGAACCTGAAATCAGAACTGCTGCGTGAGCGTCCAATCGAGGTGCGTGAGGTAGATCCACTGGACCTGTTTACTCCTTCCAAGGCAGATGACAGGAATTATCTGTGGTTTCGCATGAATGCAGCCAACCATGCGGATACGATTACGCAGCATCTTCTATTGGCATATGCGTCGGACATGGGCTTGCTCAGTTCGGGAATGCGGCCCCATGGGCTGAGCTGGTTTACCGGTGAGATTGATGGCGCCAGCCTGGACCATGCTATATGGTTTCATGCACCTGTTCAGTTCCAGAACTGGCATCTCTATTCCATGGAGGCGCCTTGGACGGGGCAGGGGCGTAGTTTCAATCGTGGCTCGATATACTCTCAGGATGGAAGACTTGTTGCCTCTGTCGCGCAGGAAGGCTTGTTGAGGCAACGTATCGTACGTTAGATATTTCCGGTAAATTGCTGATTAAGCTTACTCATACCAGAAATCCAGCGATCGTAATCTGCAGATTTCAATCGCATGTAATCAAGCACTTGTGGGTGTGGCAGAATTAAAAAACGCTCTTCTGCCAAAGCCTCGACGCAGGTCTGCGCGACGTCATCGGGTTCAAGTATACCGTCGATTGCTGCGACCGATTCCTCATGTCCACGTATCATCTCTGATCGAACGGCTTGCGGGCACAATACAGAAACCCGAATTCCCTGGGCGCCATATGTCAACGCGATCCATTCCGCGAAACCCACGGCTGCATGTTTCGTCACGCCATAAGGCGCAGCACCGGGCTGGTTGAGCAATCCAGCTGCAGAAGCCGTGATCATCATATTACCGCCACCACGCGCGATCATCCTCGGGATCAGATGCCGACCCGCCCAGACGTGGGACATGACATTGATCTTCCAGATATGATCCCAGTCAGCGTCAGGTACGTCGAGCCCGCCCAAAGTTAGAATTCCGGCATTCGCGCAGAATAGATCAATCGGGGCAATCGTGTCCTCAACGGTCTCGATCAGTGCGCGAACATCGTTCTCCACGGACACATCACATTTGATGGCATGGCCGTCGATTTGCTTCGCAATAGCTTGCGCTCCGGTAAGATCAATATCTGCGCAGACCACAAGCGCACCATCTTGTGCAAACCGCTCCGAAAGACCTCGACCAATTCCATTTGCTGCACCGGTGATTACGACGGTCTTCTTGCTAAGGTGCATGATATTGTCCGTGGTCTACATTTCGAACACAGCGTAACATATTGGCAAACCACAGCCAATCAGTGAGTTGCGGCCGTGGTTTGCTTGATCATTATATTACATAATACTGATTATACGTATTATTCTAGATGCTTCAGTAGAACGCCTGAAGTCCAGTTTGTGCCCGCCCTAGGATCAGTGCGTGGACATCATGTGTCCCTTCATAGGTATTCACTGTCTCCAGATTGATCATGTGGCGAACCACATGAAACTCAAGCGAGATTCCGTTGCCGCCGTGCATATCCCGAGCAACCCGTGCGATATCCAGAGCTTTACCGCAGTTATTCCGCTTGATGATCGAGATCATCTCGGGTGCGGCCTCGGCCTGGTCCATCAGGTGTCCAACGCGCAGGCTCGCTTGCAAGCCCAGCGAGATTTCAGTCTGCATCTCTGCCAACTTGCGTTGGAACAGCTGAGTTTGCGCCAGTGGTCGATTGAACTGTTTGCGGTCCAACCCGTATTGCCGCGCCGAGTGCCAGCAACTCTCTGCAGCACCCATCGCGCCCCAGCTGATGCCGTAACGTGCTCGATTCAGGCAGCCAAACGGACCTTTGAGGCCTTGAACATGTGGCAGCAAAGCGCCCTCGTCCACTTCAACGCCGTCCATGACGATTTCGCCGGTAATCGAAGTTCGCAGGCTCAGTTTGTTTTCAATTTTCGGTGCGCTCAGACCTTTGGCGCCTTTGTCCAGAACAAACCCCCGGATCTTTCCGTCATGCGCATCCGACTTTGCCCAAACGACAAAAACATTCGCAATCGGAGCGTTTGAAATCCACATTTTGGTACCGGTCAAACGGTAGCCGCCATCGATTTTTTCCGCACGGGTTTTCATCGCCGCCGGGTCCGATCCGGCATCCGGTTCGGTTAACCCAAAACAACCAATCCACTCACCGCTGGCCAATTTCGGCAGGTATTTGCGTCGCTGTTCTTCGCTTCCGTAAGCGTAGATCGGGTACATCACCAAAGAGCTTTGCACCGACATCATCGAGCGGTAACCGGAATCAACACGTTCAACTTCACGCGCGACTAATCCATAGGATACGTAGCCCGCGCCGATACCGCCATATTCCTCGGGGATGGTTGTTCCAAGAAGGCCCATTTCCCCCATCTCACGGAAGATTTCCGGGTCCGTCTTTTCATCCTGGAAAGCCTGCGTGACACGCGGTTGCAGTTTCTCTTGTGCATAAGCGCGCGCGCTGTCGGCGATCAGGCGTTCCTCCTCTTCCAGTTGATCGGACAGACGGAATGGATCGTCCCAGTTAAACCTTCCGAGTTCGGGCGCATCCTTGGCGCGCAGGGCGGGTCTTGTGTCTGGAGCGTTCACTCTACTTCTCCTGCTAAATTGAGTTTAGCGGATCATATCCTGAGAGAACGTCAAAAAACAGCGAGACATTTGCATTGTTTCATGATCAAAGCGCATAGATGAGAACAAATCGCCCCATTCTGCCACCAATATCGGCACTGCGCGCGCTTGAGGCACTGGACCGCCTCGGATCAGCCTCTGCAGTTGCTGATGAAATGGCTCTGACGCAAAGCGCCGTCAGTCGACAACTTCAGACACTTGAGGCGCATCTGGGCGCTGAACTGGTCAGCCGCGATCGCAAGAGATTGTCGCTGACAAAAGCAGGTGATGATTATGTCAGGGAAATTCGACCAGCATTGTCGCAGATCGCCCAAGCGGCGCTAAAACTGCACATCGCTCCGGTAGGAGGTACATTGAACCTTGCGATCCTTCCAACCTTCGGAATGCGTTGGCTGGTGCCGCGTCTGCCGGATTTCGCGCGCCTCCATCCGGATATCACGATCAACATGACAACGCGGCTGCGGCCGTTTAGTTTTGTGTCTGAACCCTTCGACGCGGCACTGCATTTTGGAGAACCGGATTGGCCGGGGACTGATCGGCTGTTGCTGAGTATGGAACGTGTTCTGCCCGTGTGCGCGCCCGAGTTGCTGCCGCAAGGGGTACCAGAATCTCCGCGCGATCTTCTCAAACTGCCTTTGTTGCACATCCAGACGCGGTTACGCGCGTGGCAGGACTGGTTTCGGCAAATGGGGGTCGAACATCCACATCCCCTGCCCGGCACGGTGCATGATCAGTTCAACACCATCAATCAGGCGGCGTTGCATGGGTTGGGCGTAGCCTTGTTGCCGAATTATCTGGTCGAACAGGACTTGGCGACGGGCAGATTGGTGGCAGCTTTCCCTGATGCGGTAGAGGCCATGGACGCATACTATCTGGTTTGGCCGCGCGAAAAATCAAATGACGAATCGCTGCGGGAATTCCGACACTGGCTTGCCTCGCAAGCACAGCCCGAAGAAGCGCTGCCGCGTTAGCCCAACGCGTACCCTGCCCCGCGAACCGTCCGAACCGGATCTTCGCCACCGTGTTGGGTCAGCGCCTTGCGCAAGCGTCCGATATGGACGTCTACGGTGCGCGTATCTACATAGATATCCCGACCCCAAACGCGATCGAGCAATTGCTCGCGGCTCCAGACCCGGCCGGGCTTTTCCATGAAGGTGCTCAGCAGCCTGAATTCGGTCGGACCAAGTTTGAGCAGCCTGTTGTCACGGCTGACCTTGTGGGTTTCTGAATCCAGAATGATGTCATCGTACTCCAATCGGATACCAACAGTCGCAGGCCTCACCCGCCGCAGTTGCGTTCGAACGCGTGCCATCAATTCCACGACCGAGTACGGCTTGACCACATAATCATCCGCGCCCGTTTCAAGGCCGCGCACCTTGTCGACCTCTTCGGAACGTGCCGATAGCATGATGATCGGGATCGAGCGGGTGTCGGGGCGTGTTTTCAACCGACGGCATACCTCGATGCCGCTGAGATTGGGCATCATCCAGTCCAGAACGATAATGTCAGGGCAGTCTTCTTCGACCAGCAACAGGGCTTCATCTCCGTTTTCCGCACGTATTACACGGAATCCTTCGGCGTCCAGATTATAGGCCAGCACCTCACGCTGAGCCAGTTCATCCTCAACCACCAGAACCGTCGGTTGATCAGCGGACATGACAGCGGTCTCCTAGATCGTTTGCGAGGTGTTGTCGGCTTTGGGCCGGGCTTCACTGGGCCTTTCGCCAGTGACGAGATAAACCACTTGCTCGGCGATTGCAGTGACGTGATCCCCCATCCGCTCGATATTCTTCGCAATGAAATGCAGGTGCATACAGGACGAGATGTTGCGCGGATCCTCTGCCATGAAGGTCAGGAATTCGCGGAACAGACCATTATACATCTGATCCACCTCGTGATCGCGTTCAATCACATCAGCGGCCAGTTCCGCATCCCGCTGGATATACGCATCCAGTGCGTCGCGCAGCATCCGTTCCACCTCGCGCGCCATGCGGCGTAGGGCGGCGGCGCTGCCGTTGATCTCACCCGCGTTGACCAGAACAGTGGTCCGCTTGGCAATATTCTTCGAATAATCGCCAATCCGTTCCAAGTTGGCCGATACCTTGAGCACAGACAGCACCAGCCTCAGATCGCCTGCTGTTGGCGCGCGCAATGCAATCAGGCGTGCGGTTTCCTCATTGATCAACTCCTCCAGCGCATCGATGGCTTTGTCGCCTTGTCGCACCTCTTGCGCCAGTTCCTGATCGCGGGTTTCCAGCGCGCGGGCTGCACTCATGATCGCCGCCTCGACCAGTCCGCCCATCTTCATGATTTGGGCCTGTATAGTTTCGAGGTCCCGGTCGAAAGCGGATGCAATATGTTGTTCGCTCATGTCTGAATACCTGTTCTCAGCCGATCCGGCCAGTAATGTAGCTTTCGGTCCGGGGGTCTTCCGGATTGGTGAAAATCTGTCCGGTCTCTCCGAATTCCACCAGATTGCCCAGATGGAAGAACGCCGTCTTCTGGCTGACCCGCGCGGCCTGTTGCATCGAGTGCGTCACAATCACAACCGAGTATCGCTTGCGCAGATCGTCGATCAGTTCTTCGACTTGCGCCGTCGCAATCGGGTCCAGTGCCGAGCATGGTTCGTCCATCAACAGAACCTCGGGTTCTGTTGCAACTGCGCGGGCAATGCACAGGCGCTGTTGTTGACCGCCCGACAGGCCGGTGCCGGGGGCATCCAGACGATCCTTGACCTCATCCCAGATCGCGCCGCGACGCAGGGATTTCTCAACCAACTCATCCAGTTCCGCCTTGTTCTTGGCCAGGCCATGGATGCGCGGGCCGTAGGCTACGTTGTCATAGATCGACTTTGGGAACGGGTTTGGCTTCTGGAACACCATGCCGACCTTGGCCCGCAGCTGAACCGGGTCAACACGCTTGTCATAGATATCTTCGCCATCCAGCAGGATATCCCCGGTGACGCGGCAGATATCGATGGTGTCGTTCATCCGGTTCAGGCAGCGCAGGAACGTGGATTTACCGCAGCCCGAAGGGCCGATGAAGGCGGTGACCGTCTTATCCTCGATCTCGACATTCACGTCCTTGATGGCGTGGGTGTCGCCGTAATGGACCTGAACATCGTTCGCGGCGATCTTGATTGCTTTGGAGTCCACGGTTCTCTCCACTCGTGTCATATCGTTCATCATTGCCCCTCTTACCAGCGGCGTTCAAAGCGGCGGCGCAGGATGACCGCAATGGTGTTCATTGTCACAAGGAAGATCAACAGGATGATGATGCCTCCCCATGCGCGTTCGTAAAAGGCCGGATCAGCGCGTTTGGACCACTCGTAGATCTGCGCCGGCATGGCCGAGTTGGGTGATAGAAATCCAGCGACAATCCCGTCTGGTGGGTTCGATGCGATAAAACCCACCATACCGATCAGCAGCAGCGGCGCGGTTTCACCCAGCGCCTGCGCCAGCCCGATAATCGTACCGGTCAGAATACCGGGTGCGGCCAGCGGCAGAACATGGTGGAACACCGACTGCATTTTCGAGGCCCCTACCCCAAGCGCGGCATCCCGGATCGACGGCGGTACCGCTTTTAGCGATGCACGGGTCGAGATGATGATCGTCGGCAGCGTCATCAACGTTAGTACCAGACCACCCACCAGCGGTGCTGAAGTCGGCAGGTGCATGTAGTTGATGAACACCGCCAGACCCAGAATACCGAATACGATGGACGGCACAGCGGCCAGGTTCGAAATGTTTACCTCAATGATATCGGTCAGCCGGTTCTGGGGCGCGAACTCTTCAAGATAGATCGAAGCGGCAACACCGATGGGCAACGCCAGTGCCAGAACCACCAACATCATGAACAGCGATCCCAGCATGGACACACCGATCCCGGCAGCCTCGGGCCGTTGGTCGGACGCGTCTGAACCAAAGATGAAATCCGGATTGAAGGTTTTGTACAGAACGCCAGCGTCCCGCAATTGGTCAACCAAATCCAGCTGCGGGACCGAGATGCTTTTGTCATTGGCGATAGACTCGCGGGTCACACGACCCTTCATGTAACCATCGACACGGCTGTTGACCAAAAAGCGGAAGCTGACCGTATTGCCGATCTCATCCGGATTGGCGATGACATAATTTCGCAGATCAGCTTGTGTAGCTTTGGACAGAATCTTACCCATCCCCTTGGGCTTCAGATCCGTCTGAATGCCTAGCTTCTGAACTTCGGCTTCCAGTGCTGCGGATATCAAAGGCGCATAGCCAAAGGTCGAAACCTTTTTGATATCCTCGATATTACGGTTGCCCTTCTTGTCCAGCTTGTCTTCTTTCAGCTCGACACTCAGCTCAAGAAAGCTTTGCTGGAACGCGCCCGTGCCAGCGGTCACGATTTTGGTGACCAGAACGACCAGCATCAACAGACCGATGCCAATAGCTGCGATGCCATACAGCTTGAACCGGCCTTCTGCGGCATTGCGACGTTTGGTGCGTGCGTCCTTGTCAAACAGCGACCCTTTGGGTTTCGCAACAGGTGTGGTGTCAGGCGTTTGGGAAATATCGGTCATTCGTACTGCTCCCGGTATTTGCGTACGATGTAGAGCGCGAAGATATTCAGCCCCAGCGTGATGATGAACAGGGTCAGACCCAGTGCAAAGGCCACCAGCGTCTCGGGGCTGGCAAAATCGGTATCGCCGGTTAATTGGCTGACGATGCGGGTTGTGATGGTTGTCATCGCCTCGAACGGATTGCCCGAGAATTTCGCAATCGCACCAGCAGCCATCACGACAATCATTGTTTCACCAATGGCGCGACTTGCCGCCAACAAGATCGCACCAACGATTCCCGGTAGCGCCGCAGGCAGAACCACCTGACGCACGGTTTCAGACTTGGTTGCCCCCAGCCCCAGTGAACCATCGCGCATCGATTGTGGTACTGCGTTGATGATGTCATCCGACAGCGACGACACAAAGGGGATCAGCATGATCCCCATGACCAGACCAGCAGTCAGAACCGCGTTGGAACTGGCCATCCAACCCAGGCCCAAAGCTCCGCCATCCCCAAACAGGGACACCAGCGCCGGACCTACGGTAAGCAAGGCAAACAGACCATAAACGATGGTCGGGATACCGGCGAGAATTTCCAGCAGTGGCTTGGCAATCGACCGGGTTGCGCCGGTCGCATATTCCGACAGGTAAATCGCCGCAAACAGGCCAACAGGCACCGCAACCAGCAGCGCAACGAGTGATATGTATAGAGTACCCCACAACAGCGGCAGGATTGAAAGCTCGCTCCCGCCCCGGAAGTTCGGCGCCCATGTGCTGCCAAGGAAAAAGTCCTTCCACGAATGCAGTTGGAAGAAGTTCATCGTTTCGAACAGCATCGACAGAACAATGCCGACCGTCGTTAGGATGGCTATTGAGGCTGCCAGCAAAAGCAACGCCAGAATGCCTTGTTCGACTACGTTACGAGCGCGAAATTCCTTGTGCGTACGAATATAAGCCAACGCAGCACCAACAAGCGCAACGATCAAAACGGCCATCTGCATCGCGATCGAACCAGTAGAGGTGATGCCACGGTACTTTTGCGCAGCCAACAGAATGGGCTTTGAGATGTCCTGAGTCAGCACTTGCCCCGCATCTTTCAGTGACTGTGTCAGTGCTTGGACATCTGCATCGGCGTTGCGTGCCTGCGCCTCGGACAGCAGGCCAGAAGCAATTGCACCGTCCAACCCATAGGCGACGCGGCGGACTTCGCTCATGACCAGACCACGATCCGAACCTTCAGAGATCGCAGTATCCGGGATCATTCCAGACACAGTGTTTTCAACGATCAACGGCTGGGCCAGCAACCAAATGATCAGTATTCCCAGCGCAGGGATCAGCGCGGTCAGCGCGACGTTGTACCCGTAGTAAGATGGCAATGAATGCAATGCACGTGCATCACCGTCGGCACTTGCCAAAGCGCGGGACCGACCCGCAAAATAACCGATCACCGCCAATGCAAGCAGAATGAGCAACAGCCAGGATAACGCCATGTGAACTCCGTAGGGATGACAGTGGTGGAGTCAAATGAACCGGGGCGCATAGGCGTCGCCCCAGTTCAAGATTAGGGTTTAGGAACCGCCGCCCAGTACGGTTTCATTTGCAACCGCTTCCTGAACCTCAACCAGTTCCGGATCCGACACCAAGCCGTATTCGGCCAGCGGGCCATCAGGACCTGCAATCTCGTCCGCCACGAAAAATTCAGCGTATTCTTTCAGGCCAGGGATCACACCGATATGCGCTTTTTTCACGTAGAAAAACAGCGGGCGAGAAACTGGATATTCACCGGTTGCAATCGACTCGGTCGACGGAACCACGTCCGACATGGTGGCAACCTGCAGCTTGTCGGTATTGTTCTCGTAAAACGCCAAACCAAAGACGCCGATACCGTCCTTGTTGCTGTCGATACGCGCCAGAGTCTCGGTGTAGTCGCCGTCGATATCGACCGAAACGCCATCGGTACGCAGTGCGATACAGGCCTTTTCTGCTGCTTTCTCGTCATCGCCATTGGCAGCTTTGTAGGCTTCAAAGTCACCTGTGTGCTCGCAACCTGCCAAAATCACTTTGTCTTCAAAAACTTCACGGGTGCCGTGCTTGGTGCCCGGTACGAAGGCTGCAATGGGTTGCGCCGGGAAGTTCGGGTTTACCTGGTCCCAGGTCTTGTAAGGGTTGTCGACCAGTTGGCCGTCAACAACAACCTGAGCGGACAGCGCTTTGTACCAGTCATCCGGTGTAAACGCGAAAGTGTTGCCGTTAATGTCGGATGCGAAAACGATCCCGTCGTATCCGATCTGAACTTCGATGATATCTGTTACGCCAGCGTCAGCGCAGGCTTTGATCTCGTTTTCGCGGATTTTGCGCGATGCGTTGGCAACGTCGATGGTGTTTTCACCCACACCTTCACAAAAACGCTTGAGACCTGCGGATGAACCGCCGGATTCAACAACGGGTGTCGGGAAATCAAAATTCTCACCGAAGGCTTCAGCAACAATCGAAGCGTAAGGCAGAACGGTCGACGAGCCGGCAACCTGAACCTGATCACGAGCAGCAGCAGTAGTCGCCGATACGGCAGCGATGGCAAAAGCCGAAGCCGACAGTTTTACAAAGGACATCTCAGTCTCCTTGAGAAAGATACGTTCTGATCATCCCCATGATGATCTGAACGCAGCACTATGACGCGTGCGTAAGTCTTTTGTGACAGGTGTGTAACAGTTTCATGACAACACACGAATTTCCCAGAATATCTTAAATTGACGAGGCTTCAGCGTTCGAATTTCAGCGTCGCACTCGCTTTCAACGCGGCAGGATCACAGTGAAAATCGCACCTTGGCCCAACTCGCTTTCCACCCGCAGCCGTCCGCGATGGCGATTGACGATATGTTTCACGATTGCAAGGCCCAACCCCGTGCCGCCCAACTCGCGTGAGCGGTGGCTATCGGCTCGATAGAACCGCTCGGTCAGCCTGGCTAGATGCTTGGCATCAATGCCGGGTCCCTGATCTATGATCTTAATCCGTACGGCAGGTCCGCGCATTGCCGTATCTCGGTCGGACAGGTTCACGAACACATCAACCTGACCGCCGCTCCCGCCGTATTTGATCGCGTTTTCTACAAGGTTGGTGAAGACCTGACGCAGCTGGTCGCTGTCTCCAATCATCGTGATTGGCTCGCTTGGCGCATCCAGTGAAAGGTTAACGCCAGCATCATCGGCCAACGGTCGCAGCGTGTTTAACGTCGATTGAATCAGCCTGGTCAATTCCAAGGGCTCCTTTGGCCTGACCCTCTCTTCACTTTCGACGCGATTAAGCGAAAGCAAATCCCCCACCAACCGGTTCATTCGATTGGCCTCATCAGCCATAATCTGCAAAAACCGATCACGTGCCGCAGTGTCATCGCGGGCTGGGCCCTGCAGGGTTTCGATGAACCCCATCAGCGCAGTCAGTGGTGTGCGCAGTTCGTGGCTGACATTGGCCACAAAATCGCGTCGCATCTGACCTGCCTGTTCCAGATGCGTGACGTCCTGAAACACCACCAGAACGGCATCGGTCCCATTGACGGGTCTGCTCTGCACTTCAAAGCTGGTATCCTGTGCGCCGTCGTTTGACAAATGTCGCGCCCTGCCCGGTTCTTTTGACCGAAGGCTCTGCTCAACTGTGTCGATGACCTGTGGCTGTCGCAAAATCGTTGCAAAGTGCCTGCCTTCGATCGCTTGGCCCAACAGCGACTGAGCCTCAGTGTTCGCAGCAACAATCCGCTCGGTTTGGCCGACCAGAAGCGCAGGCATTGGAATGGCTGAGATAAGATCGGTGAGCAGAGTGTCGGTCATATGAACTCAGACAGATCGCAAATTTTCGCGAAATTTACGCATGTTTTCCTGATAGTGCAGAGCACTTAAGGTCAGCTTCTGAGCCGTTTCATCATCAATCTGTCGCACGATCTTGCCCGGCGAGCCCATGACAAGTGAGTTATCGGGGATCTCTTTACCTTCTGTGATAAGTGCCCCCGCCCCGATCAGACAGTTTTTACCGATCTTCGAGCCGTTCAGAACGATGGCCCCCATACCGATCAAAGAGTTTTCCCCAATCGTGCAGCCGTGCAGCATGACCTTGTGACCGATGGTGCAGTTCTGACCGATCGTCAAAGGGTATCCTGCATCGATATGCATCACGCAATTTTCCTGCACGTTGCTGCCAGCCCCCACACGGATTTCTTCGTGATCAGCGCGGATAGTGCAACCAAACCAAACCGAGGCGCCCTGTTCTAACACCACTTTGCCGACCAGGTTGGCATCAGGCGCAACCCAGGTGTCTTCGTGAATCTGTGGCTTATGTTCACCTAATGCGTAGATCGTCATGATAGCCCGTCGAACTCGGTTTGCAGGGTGCGGATGTGGTTTTGCAAACTAGGTTGCTGAATGCGGCGCATACGCTCAGCGCTGACAATGGTCTTCAGCTTTTCTTCGGTTGCATCCAGATCGTCATTGATTAGGACGTAATCGTAATACCCCCAGTGGCTGATCTCGTCCCAACTTTTCAGCATCCGTTTTGAGATTACATCCGCACTGTCTTGCCCGCGCTCTTCCAGCCTGCGCCGAAGCTCACGGATCGATGGCGGGAGAATGAAGATCGACAGTGCATGTTTGCCAAGATCGGAATTGCGGATTTGCACCTCACCTTGCCAATCAACATCGAACAGCACATCGCGCCCCTGCGTGATTGAATCACGTACCGGTCCTGCTGGTGAACCATAGAAATTACCGAAGACATGCGCGTGCTCCAGCATTTGCCCGTCCGCAACCTGCTGCCTGAACGCGTCCTCGGACAGGAAATAATACTCCCGCCCATGCTCCTCACCCGGGCGCGGGGCCCGCGTGGTAGCCGAAATCGAAAACTCAAGACCGGAATCCCACTGCATCAAGCGGCGGGCCAGAGTGGATTTGCCCGCACCCGAAGGCGAGGACAGAATGATTAATAGACCGCGGCGATCCGCCATTTGATTTTCCCGTCCTTATTCCACGTTCTGTACTTGCTCGCGCATCTGATCGATGACGGCCTTCAGCTCTAGCCCCACCGAGGTCAGCTCGGGGTTCTGCGATTTCGAGCAGAGCGTGTTGGTCTCGCGGTTGAACTCCTGCATCAGGAAGTCCAGCTTGCGCCCGACCGGTCCGTCCTGAGACAACAGCGCGCGTGCTGCTGCGATATGTGCAATCAATCTGTCGATCTCTTCTGTGATGTCTGCCTTGACCGCAATCAGCGCAAGCTCTTGCGCAACTCTTTCAGGATCGGCACCTTGCGCATTGTCGAGAACCCGCGCGAGATTGTCGCGCAGGCTCTGTTCCATCTCATTTCGGCGACGCTCGGCCAGCTCCGCAGCTTGATCCGTCAATTTTGCGATCTGGTTCAACTGCCCGCCAAGAATTCCTGCCAGCGCCTCCCCTTCAGCGCTTCGCATTTCGATAAACGCCGAGAGCAGGCCGCCAAATTCGATTTTTAGCTGTTCAACAAGCGGTTCTGGATCATCAGAGTCACTCCCGGCCTCCATCATCCCTTTCAGGGCGAGCAGATCGCTGGCTTTGGATGGTGCCAACAAGACCCCGCGCGTACCAGCCATGGCTTCGGTTTGAGCCAAGGCATCCAACGCAGCCTCCATCGCAGACGTGTTCAATTGGATATCCGCAGTGGCTTCCTCGCGGGTGAGCCGAAGGGACAGCGTGACGTTACCTCGGTTTACCTGCTTTGACAGGTCGCTTCGTAACGCGGCCTCAAGCCCGGTCAGCCAATCAGGCAATCTAAGGCGCAGATCCAGCCCCTTGCCGTTGACGCTGCGCAACTCCCAAGTCCAGCTATGAGGGCCGAACGCCCCCTTGCCCGAGGCGAAACCGGTCATGGATTTGATCATGCCTGCCCTTTCAGTCAAATTTACTCGTCGCACCTAAAGCCATTGACCAGTAAGGGGCAAGACCTTGCTCATCCCAGGCTCAATTCAGAGAGGTTAACCATTCGTTAAAGAATTGCTCCAAAATTGTATTAACCCATGTCAATCTGACAGCCAGAAGAGCTGGAAGATCGCAGCTTTGCCCATTAGTGGGCATTTTAGACAAATCGTGAGTGATTGACGGTAGGGTGATGAAATGAAAACCTTTTTCGGGACTGGTTCCGGCTCAGAATTTGGAAAGATCGTCACAATGGACCGATTTGACAGCGGGCGAAGCCTGTCTCCTATCCGTCAGGCCGAGGCCTATTGGACCGCACTGCTGACCGGCGACGGGGTTCCGATGCGATCGCAGATCGACCCGCGCGGGCTTGAAAATATTCTTGAATACACATTTGTCCTGGAACGCATCGCGCCCGGCTTGGCCCGATATCGGCTGGCCGGGAGCCATCTGAACAAACTGGCAGGGATGGAAGTTCGCGGTATGCCGCTGACCGCCTTTTTTGAACCGGCCGCGCGTGATGACGTCAAGACCCTTCTGGATCAGGTTTTTTCCGCACCCGCGATTGCCGAGCTGGGTTTGGTTTCGAAAGGCAAGCTGGGTCGGACCAGCCTGCAGGCTCGCATGATTCTGTTGCCATTAAAGAGCGATCTGGGCGACGTCAGCCGGGTTCTGGGGGTCATGATCAGCGACGGCGCCATCGGTGCAACACCACGCCGGTTCATCGTATCCGATCATCGTGTGCGTAGTGTTTCTGCGATTCAGCACCCTCCCACCCCAGCGCCACAGCCTGTCGAAGGCTTTGCCGAGAACCAGCGCACGTTCAAAGGCGCCCCGCATCTGCGGCTGGTCTCGTCACGCGACGATTAACAAAAAACGGCGGGCACACGACCCGCCGTTTTCAACTTGGGAAGTTACTGATGTTAACTCGCGGCGCGCTTGATCCGGTCGCGGCGCAGGTTGGTCAATTCTTCCGCAACAAGGAAGGCCAGTTCCAGTGATTGCGACGCGTTCAGACGCGGATCGCAAGCGGTGTGATAGCGATCCGAGAGGTCCTCTTCGGTGACGGCGCGGACACCGCCCGTGCATTCGGTGACATCCAGTCCGGTCATCTCGAAATGTACACCGCCGGGGATCGTGCCCTCGGCCTGATGTACGCCGAAGAAGTCGCGAACTTCGCGCAGAACAGAATCGAACGGCCGGGTCTTGTAACCTGTCGCCGACTTGATCGTGTTGCCGTGCATCGGATCACAAACCCAAGTGACCTTTGCGCCCTCTTCTTTAACGGCTTTGACCAAACGCGGCAGATGTTCACCCGCGTTGCCCGCACCGAACCGGGCGATCAGTGTAAGACGCCCCTCTTCGTTTTCCGGGTTCAGCTTGGCCATCAGAACCTTAAGGTCCTCTGCCGTCGTTGTCGGTCCGCACTTTAAGCCGATCGGGTTCAGGACGCCGCGGCAGAACTCGACATGCGCGCCATCGGGCTGGCGGGTGCGATCGCCGATCCAGATCATGTGACCGGATCCCGCCAACCAATTGCCCGAGGTCGAATCAAGACGGGTCAACGCCTCTTCGTACTCAAGCAGCAGGCCTTCGTGGCTGGTATAGAATTCAACCGACGAGAATTCGTGGGTGGTATCTGCCGTAATTCCTGCGGCGCCCATGAAATCAATGGAATCCTGGATACGGTCAGCAATTTCCGAATACTTCTGAACATCCTGCCCATCAGCAAAGCCCAGCGTCCAGGAATGTACGTGGCTCATGTCCGCGAAACCACCGGTCGAAAACGCACGCAGCAGGTTCAGCGTTGCTGCCGCCTGGGTGTAGGCCTGCAGCATTTTGTTGGGGTTCGGGATGCGCGACTCAGGCGTGAAGGCCAGCTCGTTGATGATATCGCCACGGTAGCTGGGCAGCTCTACGCCATCCACCATTTCAGTAGGCGCACTGCGTGGCTTGGCAAATTGGCCAGCCATACGGCCGACTTTAACCACAGGCACCTTTGCGCCATAGGTCAGAACCATTGCCATCTGAAGCATCACTTTGAACGTGTCGCGGATCGCATCCGCGCTGAATTGTTCAAAGCTTTCGGCACAGTCACCACCTTGCAACAGGAACGCTTCGCCACGACCGGCGGCCCCCAGATGTTGCTTAAGGCGGCGCGCTTCTCCCGCAAAAACCAGCGGGGGATACTGCGACAGCTGCGCCTCGACTTTGGCCAGTGCGGCCTCGTCGGTATAATCTGGCATCTGAACCCGTGGCTTGTTGCGCCAGTTCGTTTTTTGCCATTCGGTCATAGCTCATATCTCCGCTGAGGTATTTCAGGAGGTCTCTATACAAAATGCTTAGATGAGAGGCCATATCCCATTTGCGCCCCTTGACGCCGCAAACAAGCTTTGAGCATGTTGACTAGCATACCCGCCGCCGTAGAAATCCGGCGTGCGCCGAATCAAGGACAGTTCGCCATGCAAGAGCAACGCCAAGTTGTCACTGTGGATAATAGCACGAGCAAGCCGCATAACTTTGTATTTGTGCTTCTCGATAAGTTTTCTCTGCTGTCTTTCGCTTCGGCTTTGGACAGCCTGCGCATCGCGAACCGGATGGCCAACCGTGAGCTCTATACTTGGACGCTGTCGGGTGAAGGCGGCGAAACCGTTAGTTGTTCAGCCGGAACCACCTTCAAGCTGGATGCCGACCTTTCCGAGTTGCAGCGTGATGAAGTCATCCTGATCTGCGGCGGCGTTGATGTACAGGCGGCGACCACCAAGCGCATCTTAAATTGGGTGCGCCGCGAGGCACGCAAAGGGCTGAAAATTGGCGGGCTATGCACTGCTGCCTATACGTTGGCAAAGGCCGGGTTGTTAGAGGGCAAGCGCGCAACGATTCATTGGGAAAACTCGGACAGTTTCTCTGAAGAGTTCGACACGGTCGAACTGACCAAATCGGTGTTTCAGGTCGATGGAAACCGGATGACGACAGCGGGCGGAACGTCTTCCATAGACCTGATGCTCAAGATCATAGCCGAAGATTACGGCGAAGACCTCGCCAACGCGGTTGCGGATCAGATGATCTATTCCTCAATTCGCACCGATCAGGATACGCAGCGCCTGTCGACCCCGACACGGATCGGCGTCCGTCATCCCAAGCTCAGCCAGGTCATTCTGATGATGGAAAAGAACATAGAAGAGCCGATCTCGCCTTCTATTCTGGCCAAGGACGTTGGCATGTCCACGCGCCAGCTTGAGCGCCTGTTCCGCCGCTATCTCAGCCGATCGCCCAAGCGATACTATATGGAGCTGCGTCTACACAAAGCGCGCAATCTGCTGATGCAAACCGATATGAGTGTCATCAACGTGGCGCTTGCATGTGGCTTTGCCAGCCCTTCGCATTTCTCAAAATGCTATCGGGCGCATTACAACACAACGCCCTATCGCGAGCGCGGAGCGCAGAGCGGGCGGCTGTCGGTATAACGTCAGAACCTTGTAAAAAGTTCTTCAGGACTGGTGTTAATATAAAATTGCACAACCACGAAATCATAGTCGCGTTCGTGTAGCAGAGCATAAAAATAGATGTAACTATTCTTGTCATTCCAGTAGCCCCGCAGTTCCTGCGAGAAACCGTTCTCCAACTCAACCCGCTTGATAATTCCGGTGTCCGTCAGATAAAACGGAACTACATCACGAAGCTGGGCTTGGGCGCGGTCCAACTGATGTTCAGTGTATTCATCCGCTCCGCCCAAATCTCTGATTACAGTAGAGAACTCACGGTTCTTCATCTTCTTGTCTAAGAAGTTCTGATATTCTTCATAGGATGAAAACTCTTGGGCAAGAACCGGCATTGCGCACAGAAGCACGGCAACAAAAGTTAGAATTCGAGTCATGGAAATTTTCGATAGGTGGCGAAATGTCTGTGTTACGTCGCAGGCGTCATCTTGTAAACTGCCCCCATCCCAACCGAGATAAACCAGATCGATCCATCAGGCCCTTCGACAATGTCGCGAATGCGTTCGGTCTCAGGGCCTTTGATTTGCTCAACCTCGCGCAACGCCTTTCCTGACAGCCGCGCGATATAGTCAAACTTCAATGAACCCACGAACAGATCACCCTTCCATTCTGGCCAAAGCTTGCCCGAATAGACCATCAATCCAGAAGGCGCGATGGATGGGTCCCAATAGTGCATAGGCTGCTCCATCCCCGGTTTCGATGTGCCTTCGCCAATCTTCTGACCCGAATAATGCACACCAAAAGAAATCACCGGCCAGCCGTAATTGGCACCAGGGCGGATCAGGTTGACCTCATCACCGCCTTTGGCCCCATGTTCCGACACCCACAGTCGTCCTTGCTGATCCAGATCCGCCCCTTGCGGGTTTCTATGGCCAAAGGACCAGATTTCGGGACGGAAACCAGTATCGCCAACAAACGGATTGTCAGGAGGTATCGAGCCATCGCGGTTGATCCGGATAACCGTTCCCATGTGATTTGACCGATCTTGCGCAGCCGGTCGATCGCCCCGATCACCAATGGTGACAAACAAGGTACCATCACCAGCCTCGACAACCCGAGAGCCAAAATGCCGCCCCGCCGACCCGCCGGGGACGGCCTCGAACAGTACGCGCAGGTTGGTCAGGCGATCTCCGCCCTCTGACAGACGCGCGACGGCAACAGCCGTGCCCGCGCCGCCCCGCTGCGGCTTGGCGAAAGTCAAAAAGAGCTCACGGGATTGATTGAAATCCCGCGCGATGGTGACATCAAGCAGACCACCCTGCCCGTCGGCTGCCACTTTCGGCACACCCTTGACCCGCTTTACATCCTTGCCGTCGATGGACAAAAGCGCGCCGTCTCGCTCAGTCACGACAAAATTTCCACTTGGAAGAATACCCACGGCCCAGGGAGTATCCAGGCCCTCGACCATCGGCGTGACCTGAACCGGCCCTGCCGAAGTTTCCAGAACTTCAGCCCCACCGGCAATTGGTAAGCAGGACAGGATGAGAATCACAAAAACTCTGATCATTTCTTTTCGCTCCGCGCTTGCTGCCCAGCACCGTCGTGGCAATCCTATCAAATCAGATAGAACCACTGCGCACAAAAGCACTTTTTGTTAGGACTTTTCTTTTTCGAACAGCTTGCCTAGGGTCATGCCCAGAACGACGACGTTCATACAATAATAGGGAGTAACCTAATGAAAAAGCTGCTTACCGCGACCGCAGCAACCGCTTTGCTGGCGGGCACCGCAATGGCCGACGATGTCAAGCTGGGTGTTCTGTTCGGCTTTACTGGCCCAATTGAATCACTGGCACCGGCAATGGGCTCGGGCGCCGAGATGGCAATGGCCGAAGTTACCGAATCCGGCAAGTTGCTGGATGGCGCAACCGTCACCGGATCGCGCGCTGACACCGGCTGCATCGACAACGGTCTGGCCACTTCGAACGGCGAACGCATGATTGCGGACGGCGTTTCAGGCATCATCGGTGGCGACTGCTCGGGCGTGACTGGCGCGATCCTGCAGAACGTGGCGATCCCGAATGGCATGGTTATGATCTCTCCTTCGGCTACCTCGCCGGGGCTATCGACCATGGAAGATAATGGCCTGTTCTTCCGCACCGCTCCGTCGGATGCGCGTGAAGGTCAGGTAATGGCCGATATCCTAAAAGACCGAGGCATCAGTTCGATTGCGCTGACCTACACAAACAACGACTACGGCAAGGGCTTGGCAGACGCGATCCAGTCTTCGTTCGAGGCAGCCGGTGGCGAAGTCACCATCGTTGCCGCGCATGAGGACGGCAAGGCCGACTATTCGGCTGAAGTTGGCGCGCTGGCTTCGGCCGGTGGCGATATCCTGGTTGTTGCGGGCTATCTGGATCAGGGTGGTCTAGGCATCATTCAGTCAGCGCTGGACAGTGGTGCATTTGACACTTTCGGTCTGCCCGGTGGCATGATCGGTGACTCGCTGCCTTCCAATGTCGGCCCCGACCTGAACGGCTCGTTCGGTCAGATCGCCGGTTCGGGTGGCGAAGGTGCTGAAAAGTACTTTGCCATGGCCGAAGCTGCCGGATACGACGGTTCGTCGCCCTATTCGCCTGAATCGTATGATGCTGCAGCGCTGTTCATGCTGGCCATGCAAGCCGCAGGCTCGACCGCTCCGGCTGAGTACGGCGCAAAGATCATGGACGTTGCCAACGCCCCGGGTGAGAAAATCTATCCCGGTGAGCTGGCCAAGGGTCTGGAACTGTTGGCTGCGGGTCAGGAAATCGACTATGTCGGCGCATCGGGCGTTGAACTGATCGGACCTGGTGAAAGCGCGGGTTCCTATCGCGAGATCGAAGTGACCGACGGCGAGAACAAGACCGTAAACTTCCGTTGATCCGGACTTAACAGTCATAAAATCAAGCAGCCCGGGCCTTGTGTCCGGGCTGTTTCAATGACAAAAGGCCGCACCCATTCTAATGGGACAGGGCAACAAGAACGCCGAACAGGGCGGCAAGGGGAAAAGATGATCGTCGTCGAAGACGTGCACAAGCATTTCGGCGGGTTTCATGCGGTGGACGGGGCATCGCTGGAAATCCAAAACGGGTCCATCACCGGCCTGATCGGTCCGAACGGGGCCGGAAAGACCACTCTGTTCAATGTGATCGCGGGTGTACTTCCGCCAACCTCTGGCCGTGTCTTCATGGATGGTGAGGATATCACCGGCCTGCCCCCGCACGAGCTGTTTCACAAAGGTTTGCTGCGCACTTTTCAGATCGCGCATGAGTTCTCGTCGATGTCCTGCCGCGAAAATCTGATGATGGTGCCCGGCACGCAATCGGGTGAATCGCTCTGGAACACTTGGTTCGGGCGCAAACGTATCGCAGACGAGGAGCGCGCGCTGAGGGCCAAGGCCGATGAGGTGTTGGAATTCCTGACAATCGAACATCTGGCAGATCACAAGGCTGGCCAAGTCTCGGGCGGGCAGAAGAAACTGCTGGAACTGGGCCGAACCATGATGGTCGACGCCAAGATCGTGTTTCTGGACGAGGTGGGCGCGGGCGTAAACCGTACACTGCTGATGACCATCGCCGACACGATCCTGCGCCTGAACAAAGAGCGTGGATATACTTTCGTCGTCATCGAACACGACATGGATTTCATCGGCAAGATCTGTGACCCGGTTATCTGCATGGCCGAAGGTAAGGTTCTGGCCGAAGGCACTCTGGACGAGATCAAAGCCAATGAGCACGTGATCGAGGCCTATTTGGGCACTGGTCTGAAGAACAAAGACAAACTGGAGGCGGGCGCATGAGCGACAACCCCTACCAGGACGACCACGGCAACAAGGATGCTTCGATCACCAATACACATGGGGTCGGTTCCATGACGCCGGCCCATCGAAAAAGCGGTGAGACCCACAAGGTCGAGGGCGGGCCGTTTCTGATCGGCGACACGATGACCGGTGGCTATGGCAAAGGGCCCGATATCCTGCACGACTGCACCATCGCTGTCGACAAGGGTGAAATTGCAGTGATTGTTGGCCCTAACGGCGCGGGCAAATCGACCGCGATGAAGGCCGTGTTCGGGATGCTGGATGTGCGCGCCGGTTCCGTGCGGTTGGATGGTGAGGACATCACCAACCTCAGCCCGCAAGACCGCGTGGTGCGTGGCATGGGATTTGTGCCGCAGACATCGAACATCTTCACCTCGATGACCGTAGAAGAGAACCTAGAGATGGGGGCCTTCATCCGTCGAGACGATTTTTCGGACACGATGGAGCAGGTCTATGACCTTTTCCCCATCCTACGCGACAAGCGCAATCAGGCTGCGGGAGAATTGTCGGGCGGTCAGCGCCAACAAGTCGCCGTGGGCCGCGCGCTAATGACTCAGCCCAAGGTGCTGATGCTGGATGAACCGACCGCCGGTGTCTCGCCCATCGTGATGGATGAGTTGTTCGACCGGATCATTGAGGTGTCGCGCACCGGCCTTCCGATCCTGATGGTCGAGCAGAACGCGCGGCAAGCGCTGGAGATTGCGGATAAGGGATATGTGCTGGTTCAGGGGCGAAATGCCTATACGGGCACGGGCAAGGAACTGCTGGCTGATCCCGAAGTGCGTAAGAGTTTCTTGGGAGGGTGAGGTGAGATCTGCAATGACGATCGCATTTGCCTCAATGTGCAGCACAGCTTGGGCGGCGCCTTGCGTCCTGCAAGAGACCTGCGCAGACGTGCAAAACTGTGAGGGTGGGGAGCTCATGCTTGTGCTGTTAGGCACCCCGCCCGAGCGCATAGAAAGTAACTTTGGTGACTTTTCAGTCGATCGGATTGCCAAGGCCGGTGAAATCACTTCCAAAATTCGCTTGTCCGATGGGCAAGAATGGACAGCCACTTCACAAAACGACTTGCTGACGGCGTCCCGGATCGAAGGCGGTAAACACGAGTATATGTATGTGACAAAGACTTCGACCACCGAACTAACGGTAACATTGCTGACCCAACCGCTGCGTTATGCCGACTATACGAAAGCTAACAACGGACGACGCGCATTCTCTGGCAAATGCGAGCAGGAGTTTTAATGGACTTCCTCAACGCCCTTGTGGCGCTCTCCAACTTCGTCCTTGTTCCCGCAATCGCCTATGGCAGCCAGTTGGCGTTGGGCGCGTTGGGTGTGACATTGATCTATGGCATTCTGCGGTTCTCGAACTTTGCCCATGGTGACACGATGGCCTTTGGCGCGATGATCGCCGTTATGGTCACGTGGGCTTTGCAGGCCGCCGGGGTCAGTTTAGGACCTTTGCCGACCGCATTGCTCGCCCTGCCCTTTGCCATTCTGGGCTGTATCGTTCTGGTGCTGGTCACCGACCGGCTGGTCTATCGCTTTTATCGAGAGCAAAAGGCAAAACCGGTGATTCTTGTGATCGTATCGATGGGCGTGATGTTCATCATGAACGGCCTCGTACGGTTCATCATCGGACCGGATGATCAAAGGTTCTCGGACGGTGCGCGGTTCCTGATCAAAGCGCGGGACTTCAAGGCCTGGTCGGGCCTAAGCGAGGGACTGGCCATCCGGACCTCGCAAGTGATTACGGTCGTGGTTGCTGTGATTGCCGTGGCCGCACTGTTCTGGTTCCTCAACAAGACCCGCACTGGCAAGTCGATGCGCGCCTATTCGGATAATGAAGATCTGGCGCTGCTGTCCGGCATCAATCCCGAACGTGTTGTGATGATCACTTGGATCATCGTCGCCGCGCTGGCGACCACGGCGGGCGTTCTTTACGGCCTCGACAAGAGCTTCAAGCCCTTCGTCTATTTTCAGCTGCTGCTACCAATTTTCGCCTCGGCCATCGTTGGCGGATTGGGCAATCCGCTGGGCGCGATCGCGGGTGGGTTCATCATCGCGTTTTCCGAGGTGACCATCACCTATGCATGGAAAAAGGTGCTGACCTATCTGGCACCCGAAAATCTTGAGCCATCCGGATTGGTTCAGTTCCTGTCCACCGATTACAAATTCGCAGTCAGCTTTGCCATCTTGCTGATCGTACTGCTGTTCAAGCCGACGGGCCTGTTCAAAGGAAAAGTGATATGAGCGAGCCCCTCAAAAACACGCTGCTTTTTGTTGTCGTCGGTGCTCTGATCGTGCTGACAGGATTCACGCAAAGCTGGAACGCGGCGATTTTGATCATAAACATGGGTCTGATCTCGGCCATCATGTCGATCGGAGTGAACCTGCAATGGGGTTTTGCAGGCCTGTTTAACGTCGGTGTCATGGGATTTGTCGCGCTGGGCGGGCTTGCGGTGGTTTTGGTCTCGACCCCGCCGACACCCGGTGCTTGGTCCGGTGGAGGATACGGAGTCATCCTTTCGCTTTTGCTGGGCGCGGCAACAGTGGTTGCAGCCGTAATGGTTGCTCAGAAGATGCCCAAGGGGCGTACGCAAACCTTTGCGATCATCGGCATATTGGTCGTTGGATTCTTTGTTTATCGTGCAATCTTTGATCCAAACGTCGCTTCTATTGAGGCGATTGATCCTGCTGTCGCGGGCAATATCGGCGGTCTGAACCTGCCTGTCCTATTCGCCTGGCCCGCCGGAGGGTTGCTTGCAGCGGGTGCTGCTTGGCTGATCGGCAAGACAGCGCTGGGTCTGCGTTCGGACTATCTGGCGATTGCGACGTTGGGGATCGCCGAGATCATCATCGCGGTCATGAAAAACGAAGACTGGCTGGCCCGAGGGGTCAAGAACGTCTATGGCATTCCGCGCCCGGCACCTGTGGTTGGCTATGAGGTTGAGCTGCAGCAAGACCCCTCCTTCCTCGCACGGGCCGAGTGGTTCGGACTTGATCCCGTCACCGCCTCAACCCTTTCAGTGAAGCTGGGGTATTCTCTGCTTTTCTTGATCGTCTTGCTGGTGTTGCTCTGGATGGCGCAGATGGCATTGAAAAGCCCATGGGGCCGTATGATGCGCGCCATTCGCGATAATGAGGTCGCGGCTGAGGCGATGGGCAAGGACGTCACCCGCCGCCACTTGCAAATCTTCGTTCTCGGCTCGGCCATCTGTGGCATTGCCGGTGCGATGATGACTACGCTGGATGGGCAACTGACACCAGGCACTTACAACCCGCTGCGCTTTACGTTCCTGGTCTGGGTGATGGTGATCGTCGGCGGGTCGGGCAACAACTTTGGCGCTGTTCTGGGGGCTTTCCTGATCTGGTTCCTGTGGGTTCAGGTTGAACCGATGGGCTTGTGGCTGATGAACCTGATCACCTCTGGCATGCCGGATGGCAGCGCGCTTAAGGCGCATCTGATCGAAAGCGCTGCACATATGCGCCTGTTCACTATGGGATTGATTCTGTTGATTGTCCTCAGATTCAGTCCAAGAGGGTTGATCCCCGAGAAATAAGCAAAAATTTGTGAGAATTTCCCCTACCGCGCCGCCAAAAGGCGCGGTTTATTGTGCGGGAGATCAGAAAGATCTAAACATGTATACCGCGATCCACCACATCGCTGGCGTGCCCTGCGCAAACCTGGCGCAGAGTTTTTAACGATCTGACAGTTACCAGAATGAAAGCATCGTAATCGCAATGAAAAAACCACTCAGATTACTCGCAGTCGCTGTACCGCTGATGGCAACTCTTACAGCTTGTATTCCATCGCCCGAGGACCTGGAGACCACCCCAGTCAAGGTTCAGACACCCAAAGGGGTCGTGACCTGCCAGCTTTACCGCCAAAACCGCGTCAACTGGGATCGAGCGATTGATTTCCCCGCAACAAAGATGTCAGTGCCCGAAGCAGATAACTACTGTAAACAGGAAGGTCTGCGCCGTTTGAAGCGCTGACCACAACGGCGCGCGTCCTGTAGATGGAGCGCGTCACCCAAATCCTCAGCGATTTCGGAACAATCCGCCCAAAATACCCCGGACGATGCGACGGCCGGTTGTCCCTTTCAATTCCTTGATTACGGCCTCGCCCATGGCGGTGGCAAAGGTATCCTTTTTGCGTGAGATACGTGAGGATGACCGCCCGACCCGGCTGCCCGAATACCGGCGGGCCGAGGCATATTCGCGTTCAACTGGATTCTGTTGTTCAAGCGCTTCATCAGACTCAGCCTGTTCAGCGGCGCTGGCAGCTGCATTGGCGCGCGCCTGTAGAATCTCAAACGCCGATTGGCGATCAATACGCTTGCCGTATTTTGCATCCATCGAAGACGCTTTGATAACCGATTGCCGCTCGACCTTTGTAATCGGTCCGAGTTGCGAACCCGGCGGCCTGATCAGCGTCCGCTCGACCACGCCCGGAATACCCTTCTTTTGCAGCATCGAGGTCACCGCTTCGCCAACGCCCACTTCCCGAATTGCGGTTTCGGTGTCAAAAGCGGGGTTTTCTCGGTAAGTCTCGGCAGCAAGGCGCAAGTTCTTGCGGTCGCGTGCTGTGAACGCCCTAAGCGCGTGCTGAACCCGATTGCCCAGTTGGCCAAGGATATCCTCGGGGATGTCAGCCGGGTTCTGGCTGATAAAGTATACCCCTACGCCTTTGGACCGGATCAGCCGCGCCACCTGTTCGACCTTGTCCACCAACACTTTGGGCGCGTCGTCGAACAACAAATGTGCCTCATCAAAGAAAAACACCAGCTTGGGTTTTTCGGGATCTCCGACCTCGGGTAATTCCTCAAACAATTCACTAAGGAGCCACAACAGAAACGTTGCATAAAGGCGCGGGGATCCCATCAGCTTATCTGAGGCCAGAATGTTCACCATCCCCTGCCCGTTCGCATCGGATCGCATCAGGTCAGAAAGGTCCAGCGCAGGTTCACCAAACAGATTTGTTCCACCCTGGTTCTCTAACACCAACAGGCGACGCTGAATGGCACCAATAGACGCCGTCGAGACATTGCCATACCGGAGCGACAATTGAGCCCGGTTCTCGCCAATCCAGACCAGCAACGCTTGCAGGTCTTTCAGGTCCAGCAGCGGCATCCCCTCTTCATCGGCGACCCGAAAGGCAATATTCAGAATACCCTCTTGCGCCTCACTGAGTTCCATCAGGCGTGCAAGCAGAAGCGGGCCCATTTCGGTGATGGTGGTACGAACTGGATGGCCTTGCGCGCCAAACAGATCCCAGAAAGTAACGGGACAAGCTGCGTATGAGAAGGCGTCAAACCCTATCTTTGCTGCCCTGTCCTGAAAGGCCTGGTGCAATTTGTGCCCATCAGATCCGGGCAGCGCCAGTCCAGACAAATCGCCTTTGACATCGGTCAGAAACACGGGAACGCCAGCTTGTGAAAACCCTTCGGCCAGAATTTGCAGTGTCACTGTTTTACCCGTACCGGTCGCACCCGCGATCAGGCCGTGGCGGTTTGCATACTTCAACGATAGCCCCTGTTGCACCGAATACTCTTCGCCGCCACCGCCTATGAAGATCTTGTTGTCCATTAAAAAACTGTCCCGATAACTACCGATCTGCTGCAAGCATACAAAGTTAACCTTTCGCTGCGAGTGTAAATGTTGCCTTTCGCGGTCTGACTGCGAGGGGCAAACTTCCTCCCTGTCGACTGGCCGTGCCTTCGGGCACGGCTTTTTTCGTCATATGGGTCGAAACCGTAATGCAGCGTTCAATTTTTTCCGGTTAGGAGTTGACCGCTGGGTTCCCCTTTCGTAACGTCTGCGCATAACTAAGTCGGCCAGTCCGACGGGGAGAAAAATTCATAAAGGGAGCCGCTCTACCGGCTCCCTTTATTACTGAATATGTTCAACTCTGCGCATTTCGGCAAAAAAGGATCAATTCCCGGTCTGGTATTCGGTTTTATCCTGACACCACTGAATTGCGGTGATACACGAAACAAAAAACTGAATCTGCTAGATGAGGCATTCATGATCAGGAAGCTTGTTCCCTTTACTATGGTGGCCGCGCTATTGTGCGGAACGGCCATTGCGCAAGAAACCACGGAAGCGCCCGAAGCCGGTACCGAGACCGAAGCCGAAGTTGGCAGTGATCTGGATCTGGGACAGTCCGGCCCCAGAGTCGGTGAACAATACGTAAAAGAGCAATCTGGCGACTGGAATATTTCCTGCATCAAGGCCGAAGGCGCAGAAGATCCTTGCGCCATGGTTCAGATTCTAAGCAACCAGCAAGGTGATCCGATCGCCGAAGTCTCGATCGGGAAACTGCCCGAAGGCGGTGCTGCTGTTGCTTGGGCGAATGTGGTCGTTCCGCTGGAAACACTGCTGCAGGCGCAGCTGGCAATGTCGATCGACGGGGCGCCGCGCAAGCTCTACAACTATCACCACTGTGTTCCGGTTGGATGCGTGGCTCAGTTGGGGCTTACACAAGGTGATATCGATGCGATGAAATCAGGTTCAAAAGCCGTGCTGTCGCTGGTACCTGCACGTTTGCCAGATCAGATTCTGAATATGGATATGTCGCTTGGTGGTTTCACTTCCGGCTATGACGGGTTGAATGTCTCGGTAAACTGAAACCCGTAGCATCCAAAGCCAAAGCCAAAGCCGCCGTGAAATTACGGCGGCTTTGTTCGTTTTACATCCGCTTCAACGCCAAAACTGCATTCAGCCCACCAAACGCAAAAGCATTGCTAAGCGCGACATCAACTCTCGCCTCGCGTGCTTCGTTCGGTACAACATCCAGCGCACATTCGGGATCTGGCTCTTCATAACCGATGGTCGGGGCAATCACCCCATCGCGCAGCGCCATTATGCACGCCAACAATTCAACCGCACCAGTTCCACCGATGAGATGGCCGTGCATAGATTTAGTGGACGAAATCATAAGATCATCCGCATGAGGGCCGAACACATCAGCAACGGCCGCGCATTCCGTTTTGTCATTGGCCGCCGTACCAGTGCCGTGCGCGTTGATATAGCCGACGTCGCTGGCATTCAGCCGCGCATCTGACAGTGCCCCCGCCATAGCGCGTGCGGCGCCCTGTTTGCTGGGCATTACGATGTCCGACGCGTCCGAGGACATGGCAAAACCCACCACCTCACACAGAATATCAGCCCCCCGCGCGCGCGCGTTTTCGTATTCCTCGAAGACAAAGACGCCGGCTCCTTCGCCTTGTACCATGCCATTCCGGTTGGCGCTGAACGGCCGGCAAGCATCTTTGGACATGACCCGCAGGCCTTCCCACGCTTTGACACCTCCGAAACACAGCATCGATTCAGAGCCTCCGGTCACCATTGCCGGAGCCACGCCGCTTCGTACCATTTGGAACGCCTGTGCCATAGCGTGGTTGGACGAGGCGCATGCGGTCGACACCGTGAAACTTGGGCCTTTGAGGTTGTGTTCCATCGACACGTGGCTGGCTGCCGCATTGTTCATCAGCTTGGGAACCACAAACGGGTGCACCCGGTTTTTGCCGTCTTCGTAGACAGAACGGTAATTGTCATCCCAGGTAGAAACACCGCCACCAGCTGTTCCCAAAACAACGCCCGATCGCGCCGCCGTATCACCCGAGAAGACGATGCCGGATTGATCGACCGCCTCTTTCGCAGCGGTTAGTGTGAATTGGGTAAACCGGTCATACAGGGTCATCTGTTGCCGGTTGAAACGGCCTTCGGCCTCAAACTTTCGTACCTGGCCGCCGATCTTGATCGACAAACGGTCAACATCGCGAAACTCAAGCTCTGAAATACCGCAACGACCTTCGCGCATGGCTTCCAGAGTATCAGGAACGGAATGGCCCAACGAGTTGATGGTGCCTGCACCCGTAATGACGACGCGTTTCATACCGATGGTCAGACTTTTTCGGATACGAGTTTTTCAATACCCGTAATGATCGCGGCCACGTTTGAGATGTCAAAATCGCTGGCGGTGGGTTCGTTCGCGTTGAAGGGCACGGTGATGTCGAATTCCTCTTCGATGGCAAAGATGCTTTCGACCAGGCCAAGGCTGTCGATGCCCAAGTCCTCAAGCGTGCTGTCGGGCGTCACATCCGAAGGCTCCAGCACGGCCTGTTCGGCAATAATCGCAATGACGCGGTCGCTGATGCTCATCTCAATCCCCTGATTGTCGCGTTGGGCATGACTTAATCGCTTGAAGGCTGTTTGAAAACCGCCTTTTTCAATGCCTCGACGTCGCGCGATAATCGGGGCAGTCGTCGTTGCGCTTTATAGATATCGGTGTGACTTTCCATTTTGATCCCCGGATATCCCATTATCACACGACCCGCCGGAACATTGGATAGAATTTTGGTACCACCACCGGAAACCACACCATCTCCGATGAAAATATTATCGACCACACCAGTTTGACCGCCCAACACAACATTGTTGCCGATCTCAACCGAGCCGGACACGCCGGTCTGGCCACACAGCAGGCAATCCTGCCCTACGCGCGTATTGTGACCAACATGCACGAGGTTATCCAGCTTTGACCCGCTGCCGATCACCGTATTGCGTATTGTGCCGTTATCGATTGTGCAATTCGAGCCGACTTCGACGTCATCGCCGATCTCGACCGCGCCGAGCGAATGGATGCGCAGCCAGCTTTGCGCCTTGGCGTCCCCCTGATCTCCTAGTGATTTCCGCGCATTCTCGGCGCCAGAAACCTCGGGTGTGACATAGCTGAACCCGTCCCCACCGATACGGGCCCCGGGTTGCGCAATGAAACGATCACCGATTTGTGCCCGCGCACCAATGCTCACCATTTCGCGCAGAAGGGCATTCTCACCCAGCGCGGCGTCCATGCCGATTACGCAATGCGCCCCGATGATCGAACCTGCTCCGATTTTCGCCCGCGCGCCTATGACCGCGAGCGGACCAATTGACACATTCGGCCCGATCTCGGCAGTTTCATCAATCACAGCAGAGGGGTGAACGCCTGGCGCAACCCCCTGCCCCCGATCCAGCATTGATGTGATCCCTGCCATCGCCATTCGCGGGCGCTGAATAAAGATTGCGGCCTCAAGCCCCAGTGCCTTCCAGTCCGCCCCGTCCCACAGAACCGCCGCCCGCGCTGCGCCATTTGTCAGGGCCTCGGCGTATTTGGGTGACATCGCCATCGCAAGATCTGTTGGCCCCGCATCCCCGGGTTCGGCTGCGCGCAGAATGGTCAGGCCTGTCTGGCCCTCGGCCTGGGCACCAAGCGCTTCGGCGATTTGCTGTACGGTGAGCTGCATGTCAGGCTTCCTCGTGGCGGGATTAGCCCCGTGATTACCCCTGAACGTCCGGCAGGACCACCCCTGCCTTTTGCAATGCCTCCCAGATCTTGCGATCCCGGTCATAAACGTCGCGGCGGTACTGAACCTCTCCTTTGGGGCCGATATAGGCAGTGCGATAAATCAGGTGCACCGGTACCGGTTTGTCCAGATTTACCTTAGTCTCTTTCCCTGTGTTAAGTACGCGGTGGAAGAATGCTTTTGGATCCTCCTCCTGACGGGCAAGCAACGCATATGCAAATTCAAACGGTTGCGCCAACCTGATACACCCATGAGAAAACGCCCGCACCTCACGCGCGAACAGAGTTTTCTGAGGAGTATCATGCAGATAGATGTTGTACTTATTAGGGAACATGAACTTCACCAGACCCAGCGCATTGCTTTTGCTCGGCGGCTGACGCATGGAGAACGGGAAGTTCCGCGCAGTGAACTGATTGAAATCAACGGCACCGCGATTGACCTGCCGCCCCCTTCGATCCGTGATCTGGATATGTCCGACGGCGTTCGGATTGGCCCGTAATTTCGGCAGATACTCTTTGGTGATGATCGAGCGCGGAACATACCAGCTCGGGTTGATCACCATATGCTCCATCTCGTCCGAGAATTCGGGGCTGCGGCGGTCATGAGTGTTCTTGCCAATCACCGCGCGGGTCTCGAATGTGACCCGCCCCTCATCGACGATTTTTGCCGAAAAATCGGCCTGATTCACCAGAATGTGCCGCTCACCACGCTTTTCGGGCAGCCAGCGTTCTCGTTCGAGCGCCACGTAAACTGCTTTCAAGCGATCTGAAACTGGCCGGTTGATCTCGGTTATTGTGCCATTTCCTGCAACGCCATCCGGCTCAAGCCCGTGTGCAGTTTGAAAGGACTGAACTGCGGCGGTCAATGAATCGTCATAGGCTGGGCTCGCTGTGGGCCTCAGAAAACCCATCGCAACAAGTCGATTGCGCAGCTTGATGACGTTCGCCCCTGAATCTCCGCGTTCGAGCTTGGTGACAGGAACGGTTTCCCCCCAACCACCTTGCACCATCAGGGTTTCCAGCACCTTTTTCTGTTTCAGCAAAGCACGATACTGCCGCGATTGCGGCATCAGTTCCCTGAAATAGCCATCGCCCTTGCTTGCGGTGAGCAATTCAAGATGCTCAGTGGCTGAACGCCGTTCTACCGTACGCACCAGCCCCTCGTCGATTTGCGAAGGGCGCACAGAACCGGATTGTAAGTCACTGGCAAATTTTATGAAAACAAGTGTCAGCTCGGCTTCGAGCAACCCGAGGTCGCGCGTGGTGCGAGCCTTTTGCATGTTAGATATCAACGTCTGGATATCGTAGCGCCCGCCCGGCAAACCATGCAACTCGGTCGATGACAACGCCTTGATCAAAGCCGTGCGCCGCGCCGCATGTTCCGGGGTGTCACCGACCCAAAGAGCATCGAACCCGTTCTCGCGATAGAACTCGGCCACCGCCGGGCTGGACGTCGCGCTTTCAGCCACAGCCATCTGAAACGCCGTCCCGTTTGTTCCGGCCTGCACAAATGAGGCAGAGGCAGCCAGAAACGCGGCAATAAAAACACTGGAACGGGCACGGGTAACAAACGTCATGTGATGACCTTGATTATTCAATGACTTTACCACCTTTTAGCAGGCGTCCGAAAATAATGTTTTGCTGCGCGTCAGATGTCTATTCACAAATTCATCACTTGACCGCTTCTTCTACCCGTGGTGCGCGTTTGCATCGCCACGGCGCTAACTGCGCCAAAAGCAAGCATACTTGCATCAGTTGCGCAAAAAACTGCCGAAAATTCCCCCTTGAACACCCTGCGACCAAAGATTTCTTGGCTGTTGATTCTGACTGTGCAATAAATCCCACATCTGGGATGGGAAAAAATTAAGATCGCGCGCGTAACATCGTGTGCAGGCAGGAACAGTACGGGACGAAACAAGAAATGACCAAGAGCAGTACATCGGGCATGACCCGGCGTGCCCTATTGGGCGCATTCGCGGCAACCGCAGTTGTAGCAGCACCGACATATTCCAAAGCAGCCGGATTTCTACGCGGCGGTGGCGACATCCGCCGTATCCGTATGTATTCGGGCCGCACCGGTGAACGTATCGACATGGTTTACTGGGTTGATGGCAAGTACATCAAAGGCGCGGTGAAAGAGGTCAATCAATTCATGCGTGACTGGCGCAGCGATCAGGTCAAGGACATGGACCTTCGCACCATCGATATCATGGCAGCCGCACACAACATGCTGGACGTCAGCGAGCCTTATATGCTGCTTTCGGGCTACCGCTCACCACAAACCAACGCAATGTTGCGCAGGCGCTCGCGGGGTGTTGCGAAAAATTCACTCCATATGAAGGGTCAAGCCGCGGATCTTCGACTGTCGTCACGCTCGGTCTCGCAAATGGCAAAGGCAGCAATGTCCTGTCGCGCTGGCGGTGTTGGCCAATATTATGGCTCGAATTTCGTACACATGGATTGCGGTGTAATCCGTACATGGCGCGGCTGAACAAGCTTTCCTTCCAGTACTGCTAAGCTACCCCCATCGGATAATTCTGGCGGGGGTTTTGTTTTGCCTGAAGGTCACCAATCTGTGCACCGTAAACACCGCGCCTTATGACTACCAAAATCGTGAATTGGCGCACCTGAGAGGATTCGAACCTCTGGCCTCTGCCTTCGGAGGGCAGCGCTCTATCCAGCTGAGCTACAGGTGCCTTGGCCGTTAGCTATCCTCGTTCCAATCCGGGTGCAACTGCAAATCCGCACTACGATCAGGCAAACAGATCGTGGGCCAGTTCCAGTGCATCAATCAGAGTATCGACTTCTTCGGTCGTGTTATAAAGCCCAAAGCTGGCGCGGCAGGTGGCGGTGACGCCCAGGTGATCCATCAGCGGCCCGGCACAATGGTGGCCGGCACGTACGGCGACACCTTTCTTGTCCAGAATGGTTGAAACGTCATGGGCATGCCCCGCCCCATCCAGCGTAAAGCTGAAGATTGCAGCCTTGTTTGCCGTCGTTCCCTGAACCTGCAGCCAATTCAATCCGTTGAGGCGCTGCACAGTATAATCGCGCAAGCGCGCTTCGTGTGCTGCTATGTTCTCCATGCCGAGGTCCATCATGTAATCCAGAGCAACGCCCATACCGATGGTCTGCACAATGCCTGGCGTTCCGGCCTCAAACTTCATCGGAGGATCATTATAGACCACCTGATCTTTAGAAACCTCTTTGATCATATCGCCGCCACCGATAAAGGGGCGCATCTCGGCCATACGCTCTGACTTGATATAGATCGCGCCAGACCCGGACGGACCATAAAGTTTGTGCCCGGTGATGGCGTAGAAGTCACAGCCAATTTCATTGACGTTGACCGGCATATGCACCGCGCCCTGACTTCCGTCGACCAGAACCGGAACGCCTTTGGCTTGAGCGCCTTGCACGATCGCTTTGACGTCGACAACTGTGCCCAACACGTTGGAACAATGGGTTACCGCAACCAGTTTCGTCTTCGGGCCAATTGCATCAATCACGGCCTGAGGGGCCAAATGGCCGGTTGAATCCACATCGACCCATTTCAGAATTACGCCCTGCCGTTCGCGAAGAAAGTGCCACGGTACTATGTTTGCATGGTGCTCCATCACGCTGAGGACAATCTCATCCCCAGCCTGAAGATTTGACATCGCCCAGCCGTAGGCGACAAGATTGATCCCTTCGGTCGTGCCCGAGTTCAGGACGATCTCATCCTCGTTCGGCACGCCCAGAAACCGCGCAACGGTGCCGCGGACAGACTCGTATTTCTCGGTCGCGAGATTTGACAGGTAGTGGAGCCCGCGATGAACGTTCGAGTATTCATGCGCATAGGCCTGCGTGACCGCATCGATCACCGCCTGTGGCTTCTGCGCAGAAGCCCCATTATCAAGATAAGTCAATGGCTTACCATTAACCTGACGCGACAGGATCGGAAAGTCGGCGCGGATTTTCTGAACGTCATACATGGAAAAGACTTCCCTATACAGGCCCGCTTGGGGACAGCCAAAGAACAAACGGGATGGCCACAAGGGCAGACAACAGGATCACCAGAAACGATTTTCCCAGCGATGCAAAACGATGTGCCTCATTAAGGAAATGAAGGGTGATATAGAGGCTCAGTGCCAACATTGCGAGGCTTGCCGGTAGAAACAGGAACGGAACGATTGCGACCAGAACTAACACGATCGCCTGCCCCACAATTTGCAGGATTTGCAGCCATACAATCAGAGTCATGATGTCATTGAACGTTCCGGTGCCACCCAACGTCCGTCCGACAAGCAGGAAAGTCATAACACTGATCAGAATCGCCGCGACGGAAACGAACAGCGTTCTCGACAACGGTTCGGCAAGCTGCTGAACATCCGGGCTTATTAAAGGCAGGACAAAGCCCGACGCTGACTGAACCATCGCATTCAGAATGACCGCAAGAAAGAAGGCCAACCACAACACATCCGCCCCAAGGCGCATGGCCAGTAGCCGCCGAGCAGCCTCTGCTGGATCTCGCAGGGTCAGGATCACCATATTCAACAGCACTGCGGAACTCATTTGATGGCCTTTTGCGATTGTCTTAACCCGGACAACCAGAACCAGACGAAAATCGCAACCCATAACAGCCCGGCCAGTGTTTGCGCCGGGCCCGGGCCGATGAAACCGGCCACCAAACCGTTCAAAAGCACCAATGGCGTCGAAGCCAAAAGCGCCCAGAACAGAGCGAGCCGCGCCCCATAACTGGTTCCAGCACCACCAAACATCCGGGCCACAAGATGGGTAAGCCACGCCAGAAGATAGAAAAACAGCGGCAAGATGAAGACTGAGCCTAACAAGGCCCCACCCATCAGCATGTTCAGTTCCAGCCCTTCAAGATGGGCGCGACGCGCAAGACTTGGGAGTTGCGCAATAAAGCCTACGACACAGAATGCCATCACAAATGCCAGCGCCCGATCTTCACGTGGACCCATATCCAGCAAGCGACGCACAACACGCCCCGGCCCACGATACGTGGCCACGATATCTGTGGTGACAGGCATCAGCGGCGGCGTGCCAGCCAATCTTGCAAACGAGCGACGATCACATCGGCCAGAGCTTCATCCTCGATCTCCTGTACGGCTTCGGCCAGAAAAGCCAGCGTCAGCATATCGGTCGCCTCACGGGTTGGAATCCCACGTGAGCGCAGATAAAACATGGCTGTTTCGTCTATCGCGCCAGACGTTGATCCATGTGAGCAGGCCACATCATCGGCGTAGATTTCCAGTTCGGGCTTGGCGAGAAACTGGCTGTCGCCATCCAGCAACAGGGATTGGCTAATCTGATAGCCATCCGTTTTCTGCGCACCTTCCTTCACCAGAATTTTGCCCTGGAACACACCGGTTGCGCCGTTGCGCAACACCTTCTTGAACACCTGACGGCTTTCGCAGTTCACCGCGTCATGCGTAACGAATACCGTGTCATCGTGGTGGAACTCACCATCGCCCACACAAGCACCCGCAACATGGGCTACCGCATCATCGCCAGTCAGCTCAACCACCTGTTCGTTCCGTGTCAGCACGCCGTTCACGGTGAGAGTAAACGATTTGTAGACCGACTCGTGCCCCATACGGGTGAACATATGCGTGGCTGCACGACGCTGATGATCACGACCTTGCGCGCGCACATGATGAAGCGTTCCACCATCAGCGATATCAATCTCCATACATTTGTTGAAGCGTGATGCGGCTGGACCGTTTTCAAGAATGGTTACCTCGGCCCCGCTTTCCACGCGTATGACATGATGCAGAATTGCGTCCGAAGTTTCCGAGGCGTGGCGGTAGATCAGGCTGATCGGTTTTGACGGTTTGCCAGTGACGTGAATCGCAACACCATCCGAGGCAAACGCCGTATTCAACGCTGCCAGAGGTCGTGGCACCGGATTCTGACCATTCGCTTCAAGAACACCATATAACTCTTTAGCCCAATGGATATCTTTGCAGCAGATGTCTTCCAGCCGGTCGATGGAAACGCCTTCCAAAGACAACTCATCTGACTCTTCGGGGCTGAATACACCGTCAATGAAAACGATCTTCAGCCGGTCGAATTCGTCAAACATGGGCGACTCGTCATTCACGAACAAAGCCGCAGGCAGCGCATCGGCCGAGATCAGTGTATCGGGTCGAGTGTATTTCCAATACTCATCGCGCCGGCCAGGCAGACCCATCTGGCGCAGGCGCTCAAGCGCAGCCTCACGCGCCTTTCGCGTACAACCCGCATCCGGCATACGCAGCACGGCCAACCTTTCTTCGGTCGCTGTTTGTTTTGCTTGGGGCAAAGCCATCAGTTCACCTCGGCCAGAATGTCGGCATAGCCGTTATGTTCTACTTCCAATGCCAGTTCCGGACCGCCCGATTTCACAATGCGACCCTCGGCCATGATATGAACCACGTCTGGCTTGATGTGATCCAGCAGGCGCTGATAGTGCGTAATCACAAGAAATCCGCGCTGCTCATCCCGCAAGGCATTCACGCCTTCCGCAACCAGTTTCATTGCATCCACATCAAGGCCCGAATCCGTCTCGTCCAGGATGCACATCTTTGGTTCCAGCATGGCCATCTGCAGAATTTCGTTGCGCTTTTTCTCACCGCCCGAAAAGCCCACATTGACCGGGCGCTTCAACATTTCGGCGTCGATTTTCAACGCCTTGGCTTTGGCGCGTACTTCTTTCAGGAAGTCCGTCGCCGACAGTTCATCCTGACCGCGCGCTTTTCGTTGTGCGTTCACTGCGGTGCGCAGGAAAATCATATTGCCCACACCCGGAATTTCTACTGGGTATTGGAACGCCAGAAACACGCCTGCAGCCGCACGTTCTTCGGGCTCCATTTCAAGCAGGTCCGCACCGTCGAGCGATGCTGTACCCTCGGTCACCTCATAGCCATCACGCCCCGACAGCACGTAGCTGAGCGTCGATTTACCCGAACCGTTCGGCCCCATGATCGCGTGCACCTTGCCAGCCTCGACTGTCAGGTCGACGCCTTTCAGGATTTGCTTGTCTTCTTCCTCAAGTTTGACGTGCAGGTTTTTGATTTCCAGCATTTTTTGTCCTTTTGCGTATCGCAAGGGGGCATATTTTCAGCCCCGATAAGTTCCTATCCCAGCGTTTTGCGGATCACCCGGGCGATGATCCAACCAAGCAGTGCACCACCGCCCACTGCCCAAACCGGGTTAATGAAATCCATGTAGTTGGTGTTGACATAAGCAACCCCCAACAAGCCGCCAAGCACCGGCAGTGCATAACCGAGCACGGTCAACACATCATCCTTCCGGAAACGCTGGCGTGGTTTTGGCGTCATCAGCCCACTGATCCTTCAAGACTGATCGCCACAAGCTGCTGCGCCTCCATGGCAAATTCCATCGGCAATGCCTGCAGCACATCCTTGCAGAATCCATTCACAACCAGCGCCACAGCTTCTTCTTCGTCCATCCCGCGTTGGCGGCAATAGAACAGTTGATCATCATCTACCTTTGAGGTCGTCGCCTCATGTTCGACCCGAGATGAGTTGTTCCTGACCTCGATGTACGGAACCGTATGCGCCCCGCATTTATCGCCAATCAGCAGGCTGTCGCACTGAGTATAGTTGCGGCTGTCCTTGGCTTTAGGGTGCATCGAAACCAATCCGCGATAAGTGTTCTGCGCTTTACCCGCACTGATGCCCTTCGACACGATCCTAGATTTGGTATTCTTGCCCAGATGCACCATCTTCGTGCCGGTATCAGCTTGCTGATAGTTATTGGCGATGGCGATCGAATAGAACTCTCCCTGGCTATCATCGCCTCGAAGGATGCAGGAAGGATACTTCCACGTCACGGCCGAACCGGTTTCCACCTGGGTCCACATCACTTTGGAACGGTCACCACGGCAATCGGCGCGCTTGGTCACAAAGTTGTAAATACCGCCCTTGCCGTTCTCATCACCAGGATACCAGTTCTGAACGGTCGAGTACTTCACCTCAGCATCTTCTTCGATGATGATTTCAACAACGGCAGCGTGCAACTGGGTCGTGTCGCGCTGCGGGGCAGTACAACCCTCCAGATAGGACACATACGAGCCCTTGTCAGCGATGATCAGAGTGCGTTCAAACTGGCCGGTATTTTCGGCGTTGATTCGGAAGTAGGTACTCAACTCCATCGGGCAGCGGACGCCTGGGGGCACGTAAACGAACGAGCCGTCCGAGAACACGGCCGAGTTCAGTGTAGCATAGAAATTGTCGGACGCTGGAACGACGGTGCCAAGATATTTCTTCACCAGTTCGGGATGCTCCCGGATCGCCTCGGAAATTGAGCAGAAGATAACACCAGCTTTCTTGAGCTCTGCCTGAAAGGTGGTCCCGACCGAAACCGAGTCAAACACCGCATCCACCGCAACTTTTCGCCCTTCGGCAGGGGCAGTTTCAGCACCTTCGACACCAGCAAGAATTTTCTGCTCTTTCAGCGGGATACCCAGCTTTTCGTAAGTAGCCAGTAGCTTGGGGTCCACGTCGTCCAGAGATTTTGGCTTTTCTTCCATCGATTTCGGGCGGGCATAGTAATACTGATCCTGAAAATCGATCTCGGGATAGCTGACCATGGCCCATTTGGGCTCGTCCATCTTGGTCCAGCGTTCAAACGCGCTCAGGCGCCACTCCGTCATCCACTCGGGCTCTTGGTTCTTGTCCGAGATCAGGCGCACGATGTCTGGATTCACGCCCTTGGGCGCATATTCCATCTCGATTTCGGTTTCCCAGCCATACTTATAGGTTCCGGCCTCGCGCACCGCATCCACGGTTTCCTGATCGACACCTTCTTTTACCTGGGTCTGGTCCAAAGCGGCCATTTGACACCCTCCGTCAGATCACGCGGCACGCGCGCGATGCTTTTTCTCTTTTTCTAGCCACGTTTCCGCGAAACGCAGCACATCTTCTTCCGTTGTTTCCGGCCCCAGCGATACACGGATTGCGTTGGCCGCCGTCTGGCCATCAAACCCCATGGCTGTCAACACGGCACTTGCGCGCACCTTGCCACTGGAACAGGCCGAGCCCGCACTGATCGCGAACCCTGATAAATCCATCTGCATGACCTGGGTTTCTCCCTTCCAACCCGGAGTGACAAAGCACGAGGTGTTAGGAAGCCGCTCCTGATCTTTCCCGACAAAAATAGTAGCTTTCGAACCGGCCTCAAGAGCGTCTTCTAGAATATTTCTAAGTTCGCTCACTTTTTCCCAAACACCATCGGCCAATGCCTTGGACGCTGCTTGAGCTGCTGCCCCGAACCCTACGATTCCAATGACATTTTCCGTACCTGAACGACGCCCCATTTCCTGTCCGCCGCCCTTGATCTGTGCGGCAAGATCGGTGCCGCGTTTCATCACCAACGCTCCGATCCCTTTTGGTCCGCCAATCTTGTGCGCGGAGATCAACGCCATCTCAGCACCTAGCCAGTTGAACGCGATCGGCAACTTGCCAAAGGCCTGAGTTGTATCAGTTACCGCCAGACCAGACGGCAAAGCCTGAACAATCCCGGTTTCCGAGTTTGCCAGTTGAAGGGTCGATTGAGACGCCTGTGAAACCGCAATACGCCCTTCAGTTGAAGTCGGTAAAACCTCGCTTGTCCAAGCTCTTACCGCGTCATGTTCAATTGCCGCGCCCTGTAGGTCGCGCCCCGCCATGGCCAATGCTGCGGCCTCGGTCGCACCCGAGGTGAATATAATGTCGGCGCCGTCCGCGCCAAAGGCGGTTGCAATTTGCGCGCGAGCGTTTTCAACAACCGCTTTTGCTGCGCGTCCTTCGGCATGAACCGAAGACGGATTTCCGACCAGATCCATCGCCGCGCTCATCGCGGCCCGAGCTTCGGGCCCCAGAGGGGCTGTCGCGTTATGGTCGAGATAAACCCGTTTCATAGATGTATCTTTTTCAGCATAAGTTTTTGCAGAGCAGTCCAGCACTTCATTAGCTTAGTCGTCCACGACCGCAAACAGATTGGGCACAGCCGGACACGGCGCCAGATCATTTCGGATCACATCCGACAATCGCGTCTGATGCAGGAATACATAAACGGTCGCGCTGAGGCTTTCCCAAAGTCGATTGGTCAGTGACTGCGCCCGACTGCCAGACGATGCACCCGAGGCACCGGCACCCTTGTGCATTGCATCCACTGTCTCATCAACGGCTGCCAGTATTTCAACTACACGAATTTCGGATGCAGGGCGGGCCAAACGATATCCCCCACCCGGCCCTCGTACTGAACTGACCAAATCAGCCCGGCGCAACTTGACGAAAAGCTGCTCTAGATACGGTAAAGAAATATCCTGACGCTCAGATATTTCGCCTAACGTGACCAACTTGTCAGAGGATTGTAACGCAATATCCGCAAGTGCAACCATCGCATAGCGGCCTTTGGTCGACAGCTTCATATTATTCCCTCTAGGCAAGAACTGCGCGAAAACATTGACGCCGCCGCAGCCAGTGCGTATCTCCCACTGACAGCGCTTTCATGCGACACAATGTAATTAGAACCGTTCTAAGGTACCTGATGATTACCGTCAAGATAATCTCAGGGCCGACGCGTCAAAAAACAGGACCAATGCACACATGCCCGAGGTGATTTTTCCCGGACCCGAAGGCCGCCTGGAAGGCCGCTACCACCCGCAAAAGGAAAAAGACGCACCGATCGCAATCGTGCTGCATCCGCACCCACAATTTGGCGGGACCATGAACAATAAGGTGGTCTATAACCTTCACTATGCCTTCTACAACATGGGCTTCACAGTTCTGCGCTTTAACTTTCGCGGCGTGGGCCGCAGCCAAGGTGAATATGATCAGGGCATAGGCGAACTGAGCGATGCCGCCTCGGCGCTGGACTATCTGCAATCGATGAACAACAATTCCAAGCACTGCTGGGTCGCAGGATTCTCGTTCGGCGCCTGGATCGGTATGCAGCTATTGATGCGTCGACCGGAAATCACCGGATTCATCAGCGTCTCACCGCCTGCGAATATGTATGATTTTTCGTTCCTTGCGCCCTGCCCGTCTTCGGGTCTGATCATCAACGGGTCGTCTGACCGCGTTGCCCCACCGGCAGACACCACGTCACTGGTTGGGAAGCTGCACGAGCAAAAGGGGATCACTATTACTCATAATGAGGTCGAGGGCGCCGATCACTTTTTCCAGGACCGCCACATGGACACGCTGATGACCGATGTGACGGATTATGTAAAACGCCGCCTGACCGAGAATACGCGCTAATGTCTGACACCATCACCTCCCTCGCCGCCAGACTGGCTGAGGACACGATGAAGGTTATGGATGAGACTGGTGAGGACCGATTCTTTGTTGAAGTTGGCGAAGTCCTCGGGGCGGCGTCACAATCACTGGAAGAAGCGTTTCTGACCGAAATCCGGGTCAGGTTGGCGGAACGCAAGGCTCGGCAGTTTGTAGTGAAAAAACTGACCGAGCATCGCTCGAAGGTTAAGGCAATCGAAAAGCAGTGATTGCCATCCCCGGAACAGCGCCCGACAACAAAGAAAAGGAGCCCGAAGGCTCCTTTTCGCGGATATCGTCCGATCGGCGCTTAAACTGGAAAACCCGATAACCTATCAACATTCTGGGCTGCATCAATGTCGACGGACCCCCCGTCTGCAAGCCACCCTAACGCCACAATCAATATCGAAACGATAACGACGGATTTTGCAAAAGCAGTCATTTTATCAAACTCGTTAAAAACAAACTAAAATCTGTAAACCAGCTAACACAAATGGCAAATTCAGAATAGTCAGGTTTACCTGACCTTTGGTAAAGATACAGCGTCGGCCTGAGCTACCCGAATTCGCTTGCCCGAACGCTGGCAAATATGCTCAATCTTCCGCGACATTTCGGAAAGACCACTCTCGTGCCCAAGACCTATCTGATCCTGCTATTGGCAGTCATCGCTGAAACCATCGGCACCACAGCGTTGCAGGCAAGTCATCAGTTCACCCGCTTCTGGCCATCGGTTCTGGTTGTGATTGGCTATGGTTTCGCTTTTTACCTTATGGCTCTTACGCTCAAGGTCATGCCGGTCGGTATTGTCTATGCGATCTGGTCTGGCCTTGGGATCGCCCTAATCGCGCTGATCGGGTTTCTGGTCTTCGGTCAGCGACTCGATTGGCCAGCGGTTCTGGGTCTGGCCATGATTCTTGGCGGTATCCTTGTCATCCACCTGTTTTCTGCAACTGCAGGTCACTGAGCGGCGGTTAGGGCTGGTATATTTTGTCGCGCCGCGTTATGCGCGCGGCAACTTCCCGTTCAAAGGCTGACCTCTCATGGACCTGCGCAATATCGCAATCATCGCTCACGTGGACCACGGCAAGACGACCCTGGTGGATGAGCTGCTCAAACAATCCGGCGCGTTCCGGGAAAATCAGGCTGTTGCTGAACGCGCCATGGACAGCAACGATTTGGAACGTGAACGTGGCATCACCATTCTAGCCAAAGCGACTTCGGTCGAATGGAAAGGTACGAGGGTCAACATCGTCGACACCCCCGGCCACGCCGATTTTGGCGGCGAAGTTGAACGTATTCTTAGCATGGTGGATGGGGTTGTTCTGCTTGTGGACGCCGCAGAAGGTCCCATGCCGCAGACCAAGTTTGTGACCTCCAAAGCTCTGGCGCTGGGTCTGCGCCCGATCGTCGTACTGAATAAGGTCGATAAGCCCGATGCCGAACCTGATCGCGCGCTGGATGAGTGCTTTGATCTGTTCGCCAACCTTGGCGCCGACGATGATCAGCTGGATTTCCCGGCCATGTATGCCTCGGGCCGATCTGGCTGGGCCGATATGGAACTTGATGGTCCGCGGCAGGATCTTTCTGCCCTATTTGATCTGATTGTCGAGCATGTTCCGGCCCCAAAGCAGGCCGAGCAAAAAGACGACCCCTTCCGAATGCTCGCCACCACGCTGGGCAGCGACCCGTTCATCGGCCGCATCCTGACTGGCCGTGTCGAAAGCGGTACGCTGAAAGCGGGTGACAGCCTCAAGGCACTCAGCCGCGACGGCACGCTGATCGAGAGTTTCCGCGCCTCGAAGATTCTGGCTTTCCGTGGCCTCGCACAGCAGCCGATCGAGGTTGCCGAGGCAGGCGATATCGTCACCATCGCAGGCATGAGCAAGGCGACCGTGGCTGATTCACTCGTTTCTCCTCAGGTGGATGAAGCTCTGCCTGCTCAACCAATCGACCCGCCGACCATCACGGTGACCTTCGGCATTAACGATTCCCCACAGGCCGGACGCGACGGCAAAAAGGTCCAGTCCCGCGTCATCCGCGAACGGCTGATGAAAGAGGCCGAATCGAACGTCGCTATCCGCATCACCGACACGCCCGGCGGCGAGGCTTTCGAGGTCGCAGGCCGCGGAGAGCTTCAGATGGGTGTTCTGATCGAGAACATGCGCCGCGAAGGATTTGAGCTAAGCATCTCGCGCCCGCAGGTTCTGTTCCGGGAAGAAGATGGCCAACGTCTTGAGCCGATCGAAGAGGTCACGATCGACGTCGACGATGAATTCTCGGGCGCCGTCATCGAAAAAATCACAGGCACGCGCAAAGGCGAGTTGGCCGAGATGCGCCCTGCCGGTGCTGGCAAGACCAGGATCATTGCGCACGTGCCCTCACGTGGCCTGATCGGATATCACGGAGAATTTCTGACAGATACCCGTGGTACCGGCGTTCTGAACCGCGTGTTCCATGGCTGGGCGGCTCATAAAGGTCAAATCCCCGGTCGACGCGCAGGGGTTCTGATCTCGATGGAGAACGGACAAGCAGTTGCTTATGCGCTTTGGAACTTGGAAGAGCGGGGTCGCATGTTTGTCGGACCGCAAACGGACGTCTATCAAGGCATGGTGATCGGCGAACATTCCCGGGACAATGATCTAGAGGTGAACCCACTGAAAGGTAAGAAACTGACCAACGTGCGCGCCAGTGGCTCGGACGATGCGGTTAGGCTCACGCCTCATATCCAGTTCTCTCTGGAAGAAGCCATCGCCTATATTGACGACGACGAACTTGTTGAGGTCACACCAAACGCAATCCGTCTTCGCAAACGTTATCTTGATCCGCACGAGCGTAAACGGATGTCCAGATCAGCCTGATCACTGTCAATTCGCCCGAGATTTGGAAACAATGCCGCATTTGTGACATTTTTGCGCCAAACAGGAAACGATATCTACAAAGAAGACCTGCCGCTACGTCAGGTCTTCTTTTTGTTTTTATGAGAAAATCACCTTGTGAGTGAGCTAGGTTACAGATTCGCGTTAAAAAGTTTGCTTGAAACTAGGCAGTAGAAAGAGGAAATTGTGTTCGAAGTGTGACGCCGGTTTTGTATACGGCAATATAGTTAACGAGTACCTGAGGAGTAGCGCAATGCGCATCAAATCCAAACTTTTGTCAGTTTCATTTGCTATCGCAACATTACCCCTGATCTCGGCGAACGCTGCGCAGGCTTCCGACATGTGCACGGCGAAAACAGCCAAAGAGTCCGTGTCGTCAAGCGTATTGTGCGGCTGCGGCACTGTCAGCACACTTATGCTGAAGTACATTCAGCGACGCTCTGATTTTGAAGAGATCCTCGAGAGAACTTCAAATGATTGCCCCGGTTTCGCCGCTGTGCTTACCGACCTTCCGACCGCAAGCCTTAATGCACGTGAACGCCGCTCGGGCGACGGTCATGCAGATGAATCGCGTGATGACGGCTTTGGCGGCCCGTCTGAACCTGATCGTGAAACTTCCGATAAAGGCGGTTCAAAACCCGATCCTGAACCCCCGACAAAAGACGATGGCGGCCCAAAAACCGGCGGCCCGGGTGGTGAGAAGCCTGGCCCTGGAGGGGGAGGTCCGGGTTCGAATTCAGGCAACACCTGAACACGCTATTGGTGCAGCGACCGAGCAAATGGTTGCCTGCTAAATGTCAGAACGAGGCAATGCCGCTTTCGCATTACCTCGTTCCAACAATTCTCAGAGCTGTTTTAAGAAGTATTCCGGCCCTCTAATGGTCAGCTTCGTCCATATATGCCAACCCACTTCCTTGGCTGTTTGGGATCTTGCATTCTAAGAAACAGATAGCGTGTCGCAGACCATGGTTTGATGCTATTTGTCAGATTATCCAAGACCAGATCACCTTGGCTTGATCGATAAACCAACACAGCATGTGAGTTTCTGCGGGTATCAAGCACGGTCGCGATCAACAGCTTCCGAGGGTCGATCCCCGCCCTGATCAGGTCACGCTTCTTCAACAAGGCAAAGTCTTCGCAATCACCACCCATTGATGTGGGCAACGCCCATAACTCGCGCGTCTTGTATTGGGATTGGTCCGTCACCGCCCGGGTTGAGGCATTTACCTGCCTGTTGATCTGCTTAACTAGTTGCATTTCCTGCGTATTGGAAAGCGAAGCTGCACCCTTCTGCGCGCAGGCCCAGGAATATTGTCTGCAAAGCTGCCGCGCCCCTGAAGGTGGAGGAGAGGCAGCGATCGTTTGAATGAATGCACCATCTTTTGCGGATGCTTCTGTACCGATTAAGAGTGATCCAGCGACCAATGCAGCCATGCTGAGCTGGCCACCCAGCTTGGCGGCGCCGTTAAAAATGGCGTCAATGCTTGTGCCTACTATTGTCATGCCGATCCCTCGAGTCCTGCTCAATCCATACGATCAGCGTGGTTCAGACCCATATCAGTTCATCGGATCATATCCGTAAACCGTGGGTCTCACGCAATCGCTTCCGAGATTGAGCAGGAAAAGCGGCGGAAATTCGTCACTTTTCATGACCATTTCCGCGCAAGATCATGGCGCAGTTCGCCACAATCACAACGCCCGAAGTCGTTTTGGCTTGAAGACTTTGAAGGCTAAATTATTGTAATAAATACTAAATATGTGATTTTGGGTATAACAAACACCGGCCCCAATGTTGTCGAAGGATCGACAGGTTTACAAAGGGACCGACCTTGTCTCGTCACCTAAAACAGAAGCAACCTGATTCTCAGTCTGTGATTTCGACAACAACCAGCTCTCGCTCGCTGGCACCTCGGGCATGGTCGAGCGCTTGTTGATAAGCGGCAGAATTGTAGCACGCCACCGCATCCTCGACCGACGGGAAGCGGGCAACCACATTGCGAGGTCGTTCTTTGCCTTCCAATTGCACGTATCGCGCGGCCCGTGCGATGAACTCACCACCATGCGCAGCGATCGCAGGCCCGGCGAGTTCGGCATACTTTCCATAGGCCTCAGCATCCGTCACTGTGACATGCGCTATCCAGAGAGCAGGCATATTATCCTCCCAATACCTGTTCGGCGGCCTTGATTGCCGCGTCCGCGTTCGAAGCATCCTTGCCCCCGCCCTGCGCCATATCGGGCCGACCACCACCGCCTTTGCCACCCAATTCGGCAACAGCGGCCCGAACCAGATCCACCGCCGATACCGTGTCCGTCAGGTCCTGTGTTACACCCGCAGCCACCGCTGCTTTGCCACCGGTATCCGCTATCAACAACACCGCACCCGTCCCCAATCGGCTTTTGTGTTCATCTATGAGTGCGGGCAAATCCTTCCCGGATACGCCCGTAAGCGCCTGTGCAATGAACGCCACGCCATTCACATCGCGTGTTTCAGACCCGCCGCCCTGCCCCGCACCGCCGGCCATTGCCAGATCCCGGCGCAATTGAGCAACTTCATTCTGCAAAGCTTTGCGCTCATCCAGCAGCGATTTCACCCGCGCAACAACATCATCCGGCTGCGCTTTCAACTCTAGTGCAAGCGCGCCAAGGCGATGATCCTGCGCCGACAAGTACCTGAACGCTTCGTCACCGGTCAAAGCCTCGATCCGACGCACACCGGCGCTGCTGGCGCTATCACCAAGCACGACAAAGGTTCCGATATCGCCGGTCTGACGCACATGCGTACCGCCGCACAACTCGATCGACCAGGTATCACCGTCCTGTCCTTTGCCAGTGGGCGCTTTGCCCATCGAAACTACACGCACCTCATCCCCGTACTTCTCGCCAAACAAGGCTTGCGCACCCAAACCGCGCGCGTCATCCGGCGTCATGATACGGGTCTCGACCGTTGAATTCTGACGGATGAACGCGTTTACCTCTCGCTCAACCTTTTGCATCTCTTCCAGAGTCAGAGCCTTGGAATGGCTGAAGTCGAACCGCAAACGATCCGACGCGTTCAACGAGCCGCGCTGCGCCACGTGGTCCCCCAGCGTTTCGCGCAGAGCTTCATGCAGCAGATGCGTTGCCGAATGGTTCGCGCGAATGGCGGTGCGGCGGGCATGATCCACTTCCAGCCCAACCGCGTCACCTTTCGAGATCGTACCGTGATCGACCGTAACCTTGTGTGCATAGATTTTGCCGTCGGCGAACTTTCTGGTGTCGGCGACGCGCGCCACATCCCTAGTTTCATCCAGACGGCGGATTTCACCCGAGTCCCCGACCTGACCGCCCGCTTCGCCATAGAACGGCGTCTGATTGACCACGACCCAACCACTGCCATCTTGTTCGATCTTGTCAACCAAAGCGCCATCAACCACCAGAGCGGCTACCTGACCTTCGGCTTTCTCAGTGTCGTAACCCAGAAAATCCGTTGCGCCGGCTAAGTCCAGCACATCGAACCAAACGACCTGATCCGCAGACTCTCCGGATCCGACCCATGCGGCACGCGCCTTGGCCTTTTGCTCGGCCATGGCAGTGTCGAACCCGTCTGTATCGACGGTCCGCCCCTTCTCGCGCAGCGCATCCTGTGTCAGATCAAGTGGGAAACCGTATGTATCATACAGCTTGAACGCCGCATCTCCGGGCAGAGGATCATTTTCGGACAAGCTGGCGACTTCATCATCCAGCAGTTTCAGACCACGATCCAACGTCTGCTTGAACCGGGTTTCTTCCAGCAGCAATGTCTCCTCGATCAGCGGTTGCGCTTGGCCGAGTTCGGTGTACTGCGCGCCCATCAACTGAACCAATATCGGCACCAATCGGTGCATGACCGGATCTTTGGCCCCCAACAGATGCGCATGACGCATCGCGCGCCGCATGATACGGCGCAGAACGTATCCACGCCCGTCATTTGATGGCATAACCCCATCCGCGATCAGGAACGAAGTCGAGCGTAAGTGATCCGCAATTACCCGATGGTGCACGTTCTGATCCCCATAAGGATCGACATTGGTTACATCGGCCGAGGCCTCGATCAGGGTTTTGAACAGATCGGTGTCATAATTGTCATGGCTGCCCTGCATCAGGGCACCTATCCGTTCAAGCCCCATGCCGGTGTCGATCGACTGCATGTCGAGTTCCACCATCGAGCCGTCTTCGAACTGTTCGTTCTGCATGAAGACGATGTTCCAGATTTCAATGAACCGGTCGCCATCTTCCTCGGCAGAGCCCGGAGGGCCACCCCAGATGTGATCACCGTGGTCATAGAATATCTCGGTGCACGGGCCACACGGACCGGTTGGACCCATCTGCCAGAAATTGTCATTCGTGGCGATACGGATGATCCGATCCTCGGGAACGCCGACCTTTTTCCAGATCTCAAATGCCTCGTCATCGGTGTGATAGACTGTAGCCAGCAGACGGTTCTTGTCGATTCCGAATTCTTTGGTGATCAGTTCCCACGCAAAGGGGATCGCTTCAGGTTTGAAGTAGTCTCCGAACGAAAAGTTCCCCAGCATTTCAAAAAACGTATGGTGGCGCGCGGTATAACCTACATTGTCCAGATCGTTGTGTTTTCCACCCGCGCGTACGCATTTTTGCGCCGTCGTGGCACGCTGATAATCGCGGGTTTCAACGCCAGTGAACAGATTCTTGAACTGCACCATGCCCGAGTTCACGAACATCAGTGTCGGATCGTTACGCGGCACCAACGGGCTGGATGCAACCACTTCGTGGCCCTGCTTGTCAAAATAGTTCAGAAAGGTCGATCGAATATCGTTCAGCGTGGGCATTTGGGCTCTCTCAGCGCGCAATCAGTTTATCCGCAAAGGTTTAGCTGCGCGCCTTCGGAGTGTCCACAGGCGAGGCGCGCCTGAACGAAACAAGGCGGCCCGATGAGACCGCCTTGTTCCAGATATTCTCGGCACCATCAGGACGCCGGAAGATTTCCGCTGTTCCCATCAGAAACTGATTAGGCTTCGAGGATATCATCCTCTTCCGCTTCGGGCGGCATCTCGAATTCCAGACCGTGCGCCGCGCGGATCTTGTCTTCGATCTCGAGCGCAGCGCGACTGTTATCGCGCAGGTATTGCTTGGCATTCTCACGCCCCTGCCCGATCCGTTCGTCCCCATAGCTGAACCATGATCCCGATTTCTCGACCACGCCAGCCTTGACACCAAGATCCAGCAACTCACCCATTTTGCTGATGCCCTCGCCATACATGATGTCGAATTCCACCTGCTTGAACGGCGGCGCCACCTTGTTTTTGACGACCTTGACGCGAGTCTGGTTGCCAACAACTTCATCGCGGTCTTTGATCGCGCCGATGCGGCGAATATCCAGACGAACCGAGCTGTAGAACTTCAGGGCGTTGCCACCAGTCGTGGTTTCGGGGCTGCCAAACATCACGCCGATCTTCATCCGAATCTGGTTGATAAAGATCACCATGCACTTCGAGCGGCTGATCGAGCCCGTCAGTTTCCGCATGGCCTGGCTCATCAACCGGGCCTGAACACCGACGCTGCTGTCGCCCATATCGCCCTCGAGTTCAGATTTCGGCGTCAGCGCCGCAACCGAGTCGACGACGACCATGTTCACCGCGCCCGAGCGTACCAGTGTATCGGTAATCTCAAGTGCCTGTTCACCGGTATCGGGCTGCGAGATCAGCAGCTCGTCCAGATCAACACCCAGCTTGCGCGCATATTGCGGGTCAAGCGCATGTTCTGCGTCCACGAACGCACACACACCGCCACGTTTTTGCTGTTCCGCAATACAATGCAGCGTCAGCGTGGTCTTGCCCGAACTTTCCGGGCCATAAATTTCAACAATCCGCCCCATCGGCAGACCACCAATTCCCAGTGCGATGTCCAACCCCAGCGAGCCGGTCGAGCTGGCCTCGATATCTTGCTTGGAGTCTTCGCCCAGCTTCATGATCGAGCCTTTGCCAAACTGCCGCTCAATCTGTGCCAACGCGCTGTCGAGCGCCTTTTGCTTGTCCGCGTTTTTCTTGTCGCTCATTGTCAGAAGATCCGCCATTGTCCTGTCACTATCCCTTTTGTCACACCCTTTGACGGGCGGCAATCGCTGCTTTGTTCGCCTCTTGTTCCTTATGGGACCAAAAAGAGAACATTTCAACTAAAACTTATGCAATCAACATTTCAACAATTGTGTTAAAGAGTCGTTTACGACAACCTGCGACACGAAAAAGCGTTGAAGAGAAAAGATAAATGCTTGTTTTCTATGAAAAGCGGCTGGCGCTTTTGTCCGTCCCCAAAACTGGCAGCACCGCTTATCAGACCGCCTTACGCGACTGGGCAGATATCGTTGTATCTGGGCCCACCGACCTGAAACACGCGAACATGCGCCGATATGATCGCTTCTTTCAGACCATGTTTCGAAAAATGTTCGATACCGAGATGGAGGTGATGGCGATCGTCCGCGAGCCCATCGACTGGCTGGGAAGCTGGTATCGGTATCGCTCGCGCCCAGAATTGACCAACCACGAGCATTCCACACAAAACCTGAGCTTCGATGCGTTTTTGAACGCATACATGCAAGGACCCCGCCCGGCTTTCGCAGATGTCGGATGTCAGAGCGATTTTCTGTTACCTCGCAGCAATGGTGCGGGTGCAACCCATGTCTTCAAGTACGAAAACCAAGAGAAGATATTGGAGTTCCTGCGGGAACGACTTGAATGCGACATTGAGCTTCGGCGTGAAAATGTCTCCCCTGACCGCCCGATGGACCTTTCGACAGACACCAAACGGCAGTTTCAGTCACTCCACACAGCGGAATTCGCCCTGCATCAGGCCGCAAGATAGTACACTCAGTTCAGCTGCTGAAACACCGCTTCGGTCAATTGCGTCAGCGAGAAAGGCTTCGGCAGGAAGGTAGAGTTCTCAATCTCGGGACCTGCTTCGCCAAATGCGCCTTCGGTGTAACCTGACATGAAGACCACCCGCACGTCCGGGCGCGTCTTCATGGCTTCGCGTACCCAGGTCGGGCCGTCCATGCCGGGCATGACCACATCGGTAACGAAAACATCCACCGAAAGGACTGGATCATCCAGCAATTGCAAAGCATCCTCGGCCGATTCAGCCTCGAGCACGGTGTAGCCTTTCAACCGCAGCGCTCGCGTCGCAAAGGCCCGAACCGGAGCTTCGTCTTCGACCAGAAGAACAACGCCTTCTCCCTGCCCCGAGCTCTGTTCATCTATAGCTGCCGGAGCAACCGGCTTGGGCGTTTCAACAGCGGCGCTGACGGGCAAAAGGACGGTAAACTCGGTTCCCTTGCCCTGAATGCTGTCGACAAAAATAAAACCGCCGGTCTGCTTTACGATCCCGTAGACAGTGGACAGACCCAAGCCTGTACCTTCGCCGGTGCGCTTCGTGGTATAAAATGGCTCAAACACTTTCTGCAACTTGTCCGCAGGAATGCCGACACCGCTGTCGATGACCTTTACCGTCACATACTCGCCCGGCTGCACCGTTGCCCGATCGCGTGAGATGGGCCGGTCCAGCGTCACCACTTCGGTTTCGATCCGAATCTCTCCGCCCTCAGGCATGGCATCGCGCGCATTGACGACGAGATTCATCAACACCTGCTCGAGCTGGCGTTTGTCGGCGCACACAGGCTTGAGAACCGGATCATGGCTGAGGGTGAGACGCACCTTTTCGCCGACCAACCGGTTCAACAGATGAATGAGATCGGAAATCGTGTCGCGCAGATCCAGAACCTCGGGTCGAAGGGTCTGTTTGCGAGAAAATGCCAGCAACTGGCTGACCAGAGCCGCCGCGCGATTAGCGTTCTGGTTGATCTGCACAAGATCACCGTAGTTCGGGTCGTTCTGATCGTGGCGCAATAGCAGCAGATCACAGTGGCCTGAAATCGCGGTCAGCAAATTATTGAAGTCATGCGCAACACCACCGGCCAACTGCCCGACGGCTTGCATCTTTTGGCCCTGAACAAATTGCGCCTCCAGCGTTTTCAATTCTGTCGCATCGTTCAGAACGGCGATCAGGCAGACCTGACCATCGCTGAAAATACGCGACAGTGTGACCTGTACGAAAACCTCTTTGTCTTTTCGTGCCAGACGCAATATTTCCGACCGCGATGCCGAGCCCTGCTCGGCGGCATGGGTCAGCCAGTCCCGGATCGGGTAGCCCAACCCCTGCATCATTTCTTCAATATTGGATGTGCCCGGCTGTATCTCACCCACCAGTTCCTTAGCGAGCCGGTTTGCTTCCCAGATTTCACCGTGCGGAGACAAACGCATGATCGGAACCGGCAGGTCGGCGAACGACGCTCTCTGCTCGGTTACTTCTGCCTCGCAAACCGGCGTCAAAAGCAATTCACGCGCAATCCCGCTGTGCCTTAGGGTTGAAATCTCGTACGCCCTTTCGGCATCAGTCGCACCGACCCGAATGATATTTTTACTCTCTTCGTTATCGGCCTGAGGAATTTGATTCAACACTGTCGGGATCTGACCAAACAACTCAATCGCCGCTTCGTTGGCATCAAGGACAATTTCATTTCTCCCGACCGTCACGACGGGCAGTTGAACGTTACGCCACAATCGCGGCGCACCCAGCCTAAAGCGCCAACAAAAACGGTCATTACTTATCTTTGAAACGGAAACTGGTACTGATTGTCCTCGCGTAACAATGTCTTCCTCGGCAGTGCCTGTTACCTGAGCAAGCGACTGCAATCGCAGCAGAACGGCGGACGGATTTGCGAACACGGATCCGAGACATTCATCGAGGCGCGTTCCTGTGTTCTTTACCAAACGGGCCTTGGCGTGTGAATTTACCAGCTGAATCTCACCGGCAATATCGGTAATGACACAGGCGTCGGGTTCCTGTTCCAGAAAGGTCGATAGTGCTGCATAAGTTTGCGCCTGGATCAACGTAGCAATCCTGGCACGTAGCAGCGCGACGGCCACCACCACGAGAAACGACAAGCCAACTGCTGAGACCCCCGCGTTCAACTGAGGCGGCAGGACACCCAAAATGGGCAATGAGCTTAGGAGAACGGCGATAAGAGCAAGCGAGACATAGCGCCCGCGATCAATCCCCCATCGACCTGGACGGTAGGGAAATACTTCAGAAACACTAGACATAAATAGCTCGGGTTATGATAATTTCTGACCTTTATCGGCCAGTAATGGTTAATCATCGCTTAATAGTTTTGCGACGTAAACTCCCCAGAGTTGTTTTTTATTACCTAATCTCGCGTCAAGTGTGCGCTATAAAACCCGTCGGTTCCTTCTGAAACCAGCCATGTTTTGCGAAATCCGCAGTGCCAGCTTGGGTGTCTGCTAAGGAAATCATCAACAATTCCATCGTTTTCGGCGGTCAACATCGAACAGGTCGCATAGACAAACACGCCTTTTTCAGCAACCAGCGGCGCGGCATTCCTCATGATCGAAGCCTGGGTCTGTGTCAGCGTGTCCAACCCATCTGGCGTCAGTGCCCATTTACCCGCCGGAGCGCGCCGCCACGATCCGCTGCCGGAACAAGGTACATCAATCAATACCACATCAAACGGAGCCTGATCTGCAACCTGATCAGTGGTCAGTATCGTGACCTCGGCCCCGGCTCTTTTTGTACGCGCCGGCAGGTCACGCATACGGTCTGGATTGGCATCATGAGCAAAGACCTGAACGTCCTGCGCCCTTGCTGCCAAGGCCAGAGTTTTGCCACCGCCACCTGCGCAGTAATCTAGGACCCGCATTGCCGGACGCAATTCCAGCGCCGCAATAACCGCCTGACTTGCGGCGTCCTGCAGCTCGACAATCCCATTGGCATAGGCCTGGCTGTGAGAAATCCGGCGCGCGCCCTCCGTGACTTCAAGTGCAGTGTCGCAAGCCGGATGAGGATGTGTTTGTATGCCGTCATCCGACAACGATTGCATGGCCTGTGGCAGATCTGCCTTGGCCAGATTTACTCTCAGATGCACAGGGGCGCGGGATTGCAGTGAATTGGCGGCAGGTTCAGCCTCATCTTTCAGTGCGGCCTGAAATGACGGCCAAAGCCATTCTGGAATGTCCAGGCGCTCTGCGTCGGTCTGAAACGCCCGGCCCTTTTCGGCTTCGGTCACCTGCGCAGGGGCATAACGCGCGCCAGTAAATACATCCGCAAGATTGCCCTCTGCGGACCGAACAGCGCCGATCATCAGACCGCGACCTGTTTCCGACCCTCCGTAAGCTGCGAAAGATCGCCTGCATCGCAATGCGTCGAATACATGGTCGCGTATTGCCGCTCGGTCTTTTGAACCCGCAAACCGGCTGCGCCGTGCCCAGCCGGTTAATGCCTTCTCAACCGGGGCGCCGGAAAGAATATCGTCGAGAATCTCGATCGAGGCTTGAACACGGGCAGCAGGTGTCATCGCGGTTTCCGTTCGTCTGCGCCAATAGTTTTGCAATGCCCCGATCAGGGCATCGCTTCCTTACATCACCCGGTAGTTGGGGCTTTCACGAGTGATCTGGACGTCATGCACATGGCTTTCTTTCAGGCCCGCACCAGTGATTTTGACGAATCTGCAGTTACGGCGCATTTCTTCGACTGTCGCACATCCGGTATAGCCCATCGCAGCGCGCAGGCCGCCGACCAACTGGTGAACAACGGCGCTGGCTGAGCCTTTATACGGCACCTGACCCTCAATCCCTTCGGGCACCAGCTTGTCGTTAGCGGCATCCTTCTGGAAATACCGGTCGGCTGAGCCGCGCGCCATGGCGCCCAGACTGCCCATCCCCCGGTAGGATTTAAACGAACGGCCCTGATATAGGATCACCTCTCCTGGGCTTTCGTCCGTGCCTGCGATCATCGAACCGACCATGGCGCAGGATGCGCCCGCGGCAATGGCCTTGGCGAAGTCACCCGAGAATTTGATGCCGCCATCCGCGATGACCGGCACATCGCCCGCCGCAGTCGAACAATCCATGATCGCGGTCAGTTGCGGAACACCAACACCTGCCACCATCCGGGTCGTGCAGATCGAGCCTGGTCCGATTCCAACCTTGATTGCATCTGCACCAGCGTCAATCAATGCCCGAGTCGCCTCGCCTGTGGCGACATTGCCAGCGATGATCTGTACTTCGTTCGAAAGGGACTTCACGCGTTTGACCGCATCCAAAACCCCTTGAGAGTGCCCGTGCGCAGTATCGACAACAATAATATCGACCCCCGAGTCCACCAGCTGTTCGGATCTCTCAAACCCAGCATCGCCGACCGACGTGGCGGCGGCGACACGCAGACGGCCCAGCCGATCCTTGCAGGCGGTCGGGTTTAATACGGCCTGCTCGGTGTCTTTCAAGGTCAACAGGCCGGTCAGCTTGCCTTCACCATCGACGACCAGCAGTTTCTCGATCCGGCGCGCACGCATCAGGCTTTTGGCTTCTTCCAGATCGGCGGGTTCTTGCAGCATCGCCAGATTGTCCGAAGTCATCATCGCCTTGATGGGCGTGTCGTCCGAAGTCGCAAAACGCATATCCCGGTTTGTGACGATACCCACGACCCGACCGCTTTCGTCAATGACGGGAAAGCCGGTAAAGTTGTAACGCTCGACCAGAGCCTGCGCATCCGCCAGGGTTTGATTCGCCCGCAATGTCACCGGGTTATAGACTATGCCTGATTCAAAGCGTTTGACCCGGCGTACCTCGCGGGCCTGTTCTTCGATCGATAGGTTTTTGTGCACCACGCCGATGCCGCCCGCCTGCGCCATGGCAATCGCCATGCGCGCCTCGGTCACCGTATCCATCGCTGAACTCAGCAGCGGGATGTTCATGGAAATTTCGCGCGTCACGCGCGTTGTTGTATCCGCCGTCGCCGGAAGCACAGAAGATGCGCCCGGAACCAGAAGAACGTCGTCAAAGGTGAGTGCCTCACGAATCTGCATCTGATAACCCCATGCAAAAGCCCGTTTGACGGTGACCCTATTACATGGATTTCCCCCAAGGGAAAGCCCTGAACCCAAGTTGTTTTCACATGCGGGCTTCTGCCGCGCCCGAAAACGACGCAAGCTGTGCAAAACGTGCCGCGGAATACCCTTTCCCTTTGCGTTCAAACTCATATGTTCCCCGACATACGCGCGAACACAAAGGCAGGCCATTCATGACCACCGATCCCCTTGTCGTCTTCACCCCTTCCGGCAAACGCGGGCATTTTCCCGTTGGCACTCCAATCCTGACAGCGGCACGCCAGTTGGGCGTCGATCTGGATTCGGTCTGCGGTGGGCGCGGGATTTGTTCGAAATGTCAGATCACCCCCAGCTATGGCGAGTTTCCCAAGCATGGCGTCACCGTCTCTGAGGACGCGTTGAGTGAATGGAACGCAGTTGAACAGCGCTATGATGATAAACGCGGACTGAAACCGGGCCGTCGTTTGGGCTGTCAGGCATCAGTACAAGGCAACGTAGTGATCGACGTACCACCTGAAAGTCAGGTCCACCGCCAGGTTGTTCGCAAGGCTGCAACAGCCAGAGCTATCATCATGGACCCCGCGACCCGTCTGTATTTTGTTGTGGTGGAAGAACCCGACATGCATTCCCCCACCGGTGATCTTGAGCGACTGGAACGCGCGTTGCGCGAGCAATGGAACATCGAAGCCGTGACTGCAGATCTGTCGTTGATGTCCAAACTGCAACCCGTCTTGCGCAAGGGCAAATGGGAGGTCACGGTTGCCGTTCACAAAGGCCACAAGGATACTGTGGCGCGTGTCATCGAAATCTGGCCCGGCCTGCACGAACAGGGCCTGTATGGACTAGCCATCGACCTGGGCTCGACAACCATCGCGGCGCATCTGACCGATCTGGACACAGGCGAAGTCAAGGCATCTTCGGGTCTGATGAACCCGCAGATTCGTTTTGGCGAAGATCTCATGAGCCGTGTGTCCTATGCCATGATGAACCCCGGCGGTGATCAGGAAATGACCAAAGCCGTGCGCGAGGCGATCAATGATTTGACCACCTCGATCGCTGACGAAGCCGGGATTGACGCCGCGCTGATTGTCGAGACGGTTTTCGTGTGTAACCCGGTCATGCACCATCTGTTGCTGGGCCTCGATCCGGTCGAACTGGGTCAAGCCCCGTTCGCATTGACAACTTCCGAAAGCATTTCCCTGCCTGCCCGCGAGATGGGCCTGACCAACATGAATCCACGCGCTCAGGTTTATATCCTGCCTTGTATTGCGGGCCATGTGGGGGCTGACTGTGCTGCGGTCGCGCTCTCTGAGGAGCCGGGAAAATCTGAAGACCTCGTGCTGATCGTGGATGTCGGCACCAACGCTGAAATCCTGCTGGGTGACACGCGCCGGGTGCTGGCCTGTTCCTCGCCCACCGGGCCCGCCTTTGAGGGGGCCCAGATCAGCTCTGGCCAGCGCGCCGCGCCCGGAGCCATTGAGCGGATCGAGATTGACCCGGTAACCAAAGAACCCCGGTTTCGCGTCATCGGATCTGAAAAATGGTCGGATGAAGACGGCTTTGATCTGGATATCGCGACCACCGGCATCACCGGCATCTGCGGCTCGGGCATTATCGAGGCTGTGGCCGAGATGCGTATCGCCGGGTTGCTGGATGAAAGCGGATTGATCGGATCGGCCGAACAGACCGGCACAACCCGCAATGTCCCCGAAGGACGAACGCACGCATATCTGATCCATGACGCCAGCGCCGAGGGTGGCCCACGTATCACCGTCACCCAAGGCGACATCCGCGCCATCCAATTGGCCAAATCCGCGCTTTATGCCGGTGCGCGGTTGTTGATGGACGAAATGGAGGTCGACCGAGTCGATCGCGTGGTGCTGGCCGGAGCTTTCGGAGCACATATTTCAACCAAACACGCGATGGTGTTGGGCATGATCCCCGATGCGCCGTTGGAGAAGGTTTCCAGCGCAGGCAACGCCGCCGGAACCGGCGCGCGGATTGCGCTGTGCAATATCGGATCACGGGTTGAAATTGAACGCGTTGTGCGCGAAATCACCAAGGTTGAAACCGCTATCGAGCCAAAGTTCCAGGACCATTTCGTCGCGGCCAACGCGATTCCGCACAAAACCGACCCATTCCCTGAACTGGCACAGATCGTCACCCTGCCCTCGCCGTCTTTCAATACCGGCGGCGATGATCAAAATACTGGTCGTCGACGTCGCAGGAGGTCATAGTCCCCCCAGAAACGGAGGATGACATGCTGTCAATTAACGGAGATCAGGAAGAATTCTGGGGTAAATCCGAAATGGGCGGTCGCTGGCTGACCTTCGAGGATCAGTTGGATCACCTGTTCTCACCGGTTCTGGATCTTTTGCTCGATCGCGCAGCCCTTACCCGGGGGATGCGCGTTGTCGATATCGGATGCGGAACCGGAGCAAGTGCGTTGACCGTGGCGCAGCAGATTGGGCCTGAGGGGCATGTTCTGGGCGTCGACATCTCGGAACAATTTCTTGAACGCGCGCGCAGGCGCGCGGATCAGGCCAATCTCAACAACGTGAAATTCAGATACGCGGACGCACAGGTTGCTGCGCTTTCAACGGGTGATTGCGACGCGCTGATCTCGCGTTTTGGCGTAATGTTCTTTTCGGACCCGGTGGCAGCCTTCGCCAACATGGCGCGGGCACTGAAACCCGGTGGGCAGATAACCTTTGCCGCCTGGGGTGCCCTGTCCGAAAACCCGTGGTTCAAGACCCCTCATCTGGCCGCAGTCAAGCAACTGGGACAACCGCCAAAGGTTGATCGAAATGCGCCCGGGCCGCTTGCATTTCATGACCGAGACCGAGTGTCGGACCTGATGTCCCGCGCAGGATTGGCCGATATCAAAGTCAAAGCGATCCCACTGACACTTGCAGCGCCCTCCAGCGCCAAAGAGGCCGCAACACTGTGCACACGCGTCGGCCCTGCGGCTCGGGTCATAGCTCATTTCGAGGGGGAACAGGGTGACGTTGACGCCATCATCAATGCAGTGGCTGACGAATTTGAAGCTTATCGCACCCCAGAAGGCGTACGTGTACCTGCAGTCATAAATCTGCTTCAAGCACGAGCATCGTAAGAAAACTGAAACCTGGAGCGGGTAGCGGGAATCGAACCCGCGCGTTCAGCTTGGGAAGCTGACAGGCTACCATTACATCATACCCGCCGCGCCGCCCTGACTAACATCGCTCATTGCCGGGGTTCAAGAGCAAGCAACGTTCTTAATCGCCAAAACACTCTTCGGAAGATGAAAAAGGCCGGATCATTAATCCGGCCCAATTACTTGAATTCAAACGCTTACGCGCGGCGGCGACGACCCCCGCCACGACGGCCACCTGCCGCACCAGCCTCTTCAGGAGATTTGTTGAACCTGATCCAATCACCACCATGCGGATCATTGTTGGTCAGCAGGTTTGCGGCGCGGATGGCTTCCATCTCTTTGCCTGCACGCGGCATGGTCGAACCCAGACCAAACAGCTGGCAAAAGGTTTCATCGTCCATGTCTGCAGGCAGGATGATGCCTTTTGCCTCAACCTCGGCCTTTTTCTCGGCCAGTTTCTTGGGGCCAACAGGCAACGCCACCGGGTTCATGATCGCCGAAGTCATGCCTGCACCCATTGCCATCGGCAGGAACGCGTTGTTGATGCCATGACGGTTCGGCAGACCGAAGGACACATTTGACGCGCCGCATGTGGTGTTTACGCCCAGCTCCTCACGCAGGCGACGAACCAGAGCGAACACCTGCTGTCCAGCGGTCGCCATCGCACCGATGGGCATGACCAGCGGATCAACCACGATGTCATGCGCCGGAATGCCGAAGTCGGCTGCACGCTCAACGATCTTCCTGGCCACTTCGAACCGCACGTTTGGGTCTTCGGAAATACCAGTGTCGTCGTTCGAGATCGCAACGACCGGCACATTGTACTTCTTGACCAGGGGCAGAACCAATTCCAGGCGATCTTCCTCACCCGTGACCGAGTTCAGCAGCGGACGGCCTTCTGCCGCTTCAAGACCGGCCTCCAGTGCACCAGGAACCGAGGAATCGACGCACAGCGGCACATCGACAAGACCCTGTACCAGCTCAACGATCTTGCGCATCAGCGGCGGCTCGGTTTCGTTGGGATTGGGGTTCGAGTTGTAGACAACGCCCGCATTGATATCCAGAACGGTTGCGCCTGCTGCAACCTGAGCAACAGCGTCCTTCTCGACGGTTGAGAAATCTCCCGCTTCCAGCTCGGCAGCCAGTTTCTTGCGCCCTGTCGGGTTGATCCGCTCACCGATCACGCAGAACGGTTCATCAAAGCCCAGAATGGCGGTTTTTGTTTTCGATTCTACAACTGTTCGGGTCATGTCCGTTCCTTAGGAGTTTACGGGCTTTGCCGAAGCGCCGCCATTGTTGATCGCCCAGTTGGCGTTGGTCTTGATGCCGCCAAGCGGGAAGAAGTGTACATTGGTGATGTTGAAATCCGGGTTGGCGGCCTTGTGGTTTGCCAGCTCGGTAACCACGTCGGTCGGCTCGTAGGGCAGCAGCAGCTTGGATACATCCATGGCACGCTTCTGCAGTACCTTGAGCGACGGACCAACGCCACAGGCGATCGCGAACTTGATCAGGGTCTGCAGTTTGGCGGGTCCTGCAATGCCAATATGGATCGGCAGGTCGATGCCAGCCTCTTTCAGGCTGTCGGCCCAGGCGATGATCGGTTTGGCGTCGAAGGCGAATTGAGTGGCCAGCGCCATTTCAGCATCGGTGGTCTCGTTGAACTTCTGTTTCCAACGCAGCGCGTCCTCGACATTCTTGGTCGATCCATCCGGATCAATGTCCTTGTTGCCCTCTGGGTGACCCGCAACATGCAATTTCTTGAACCCAGCCTTGTCGAACAGACCGGTCTCCATCAGTTGCATCGAGCTGTCGAAATCACCATGCGGCTGAGCAACACCACCGGCCAGCAGCAGAGCCTGCTCGACCCCGGCTTCGCCCTGATACATCGAAATCCAGCTCTCAAGTGTCGCCGCATCCTTGATGATCCGCGCCGGGAAGTGCGGCATAACCGGGTATCCTTCGGCCGCTATGCGCTTGGCGGTTTTCACCATGTCTTCGATTGGCGTGCCCTCGATATGGGCGATATAAACGCGTGTGCCTTCGGGCAGCAGCGCGCGGAAATCTTCGACTTTTTCAGCCGTACGCGGCATCACCTCGATCGAATAACCTTGCAGGAAGGCTTCGACGGTCGGGTTCACCGGGGCCTTGGCGGCCGCATCACGATTCTTGAAGTTCAGCAAAGCCATTTTTGGCCTCCCATTAAGATTTGGGGCTTAAGCCCAACCGTCATTGGCGATCAAGGCCTTGATGCGATCCTGATCGTATTCAGATTCCAAACGCGCGGCCTCGGCCTCGGCAATCTCGGACGGGTCGCCTTCGACTGCAAAAGGTTTGGCTTTGCGCCACTCGGCCAGATAGGCATCACTGTCCTTGGCATTCACCTTCATGGCGGCCCGGTCGATCGCTTGTTCGAACCGTTCCTCCAATTGCCGCTTGGCACCTCGACGGCCTTTGCCGACGATGACCTGAGCGGGAATGTCGCGCCAGTAAACGATGGTGACGTCAGGCATAGCTGTGATTCCTCCTAACCCTATGGGCCGGTTCTAAACTTCAATATGGGCGTAGGTCGGTCGATTTTCGACACAAGGCGTATTTGCAGCGACCTTTTTGCCCACGGCTGCATACTGCAGCTTTTAACGACTGGATCATCAAAACCGAACATCAAAATCCTAATGACTTTAATGAGCATCTTGCGTGATCGAAGCGCGCGACCTATGGTCGAGTTAACTCGAAAATTGGAGGGCGTTTCAGATGGCGCCCAAGCGTCCCAGAGGTGCGGGCGCGTTCCCAAAAGCGGTCGAAAGCCCCGCGCCGGCAAGACCCGATCCGGATGCTCTCTATGCGGCACTGGATCTGGGAACAAATAGCTGCCGCATGTTGATTGCCCAGCCCAAGGGCAGCGGGTTTCATGTGGTGGATAGCTTCTCCAAATCGGTGCAATTGGGCGCCGGTCTGGAACGCACCGGGCGGTTGTCGCGTGCGTCTATGGCGCGCACCGTGCAGGCCCTTCGGATCTGTCAGCAAAAGCTAAAGCGCAATAGGGTCAGGCGGATGCGCCTGATCGCGACCGAAGCCTGTCGTCGCGCCAAGAACTCTCGTGACTTCATCCGTCAGGTCAAACGTGAGACTGGGCTGACGCTAGATATCATCCAGCCCGAGGAAGAGGCACGTCTGGCCGTCATCTCGTGTGCGCCGCTTGTTTCGACCAAGACCGAGCAATTGCTGGTCGTTGATATCGGCGGCGGCTCGACTGAGCTGGTTTGGATCGACATTTCTTCGGTCCCGCGGCGCGATCGGCCGGCGGCGATCATGCGGCTGCATAACGGTTTCCACCCGTCCGACAGCCCTTTTCCTGCGGCCAAGGTGGTTGACTGGATCAGCGTACCGCTGGGGGTGGCCACTTTGCGGGACCAATTTAACGATGTCGAAAACGATGCCGCGCGATTTGCTCTCATGAGCTGGTTTTTCGAAGAAAATCTGGCAGATTTTGCGCCTTACAAAGATGAACAGACACGCGAAGGGTTCCAAATCGTGGGAACCAGCGGCACCGTGACCACGGTCGCAGCCTCACATCTGGGACTAAAGCGTTATGACCGCACCAAGGTGGACGGGCTGCGCATGACGAGCGATCAGATTGACAAGGTCATACGAGGCTATCTAGAACTCGGCCCTCGTGGGCGCCGCCGCGATCCCCGGATTGGGGATGACCGGCAGGCGCTGATCATGTCCGGCTCGGCTATTTTGCAGGCTTTGTTGCGTTGCTGGCCCACCGACCGCCTTTCTGTAGCGGATCGGGGGCTGCGCGAAGGTCTGCTTTATGCGCAGATGAGCGCGGACGGTGTATTGGAAGACGGACCGTTTTGATGGCGAAGACACCGACTGGAAAAAGCAACTCGGGTCGCGGGCAACGTGATCTGAAGGTCAAAGTCAAGACCGCACGCGGGCGCAAGATCAGCTCGACCCGCTGGCTTGAGCGGCAGTTGAACGACCCTTATGTCAAGCGGGCACAGGTCGAAGGATATCGTGGGCGCGCGGCATTCAAAATACTGGAGCTAGACGATAAATTCAGGTTCCTTGTTCCGGGCGCACGTGTGGTTGATCTTGGGTGCGCCCCTGGCGGTTGGCTGCAGGTGGCAGTGAATCGCGTCAACGCTCTGGGTGAGAAAAGCGGCAAACGTATAGGCACGGTTCTGGGAATTGATATCCAGGAAGTTGAACCAGTTGCTGGTGCAACGGCCCATGTGCTTGATTTCATGGAAGATGACGCCGATCAGAAGGTCAAAGACTGGCTGGGCGGCAAAGCGGAAGTTGTCATGTCCGACATGGCGGCCTCGGCCTCGGGTCACAAGCAGACCGATCATTTGAGGATCATGGCACTGTGCGAAACAGCGGCCTATTTCGCGTTTGATGTACTGGAAGAAGGCGGCACATTCGTTGCCAAAGTTCTTGCAGGCGGAGCCGAGGGTGACCTTCAAAAACTGCTTAAGCAGAAATTTACCAAGGTCGCCAATGTAAAGCCCCCTGCGTCACGCTCGGACAGTTCCGAGAAATTCGTGATCGCGACCGGTTTCCGCGGTTAAACAAGACTAGTCCAGATCAATCTTTCTTTGCGCGATAAGTTGCTTTCGCAAAGACGCCGTGGCGATGCCTTGTAACAACAGCGCCTCGCCGTGATTGATATCGACTGGCTCACGCGCGCGCAGTTCCTTGATACGCTGATCCAGTGTCGATTTTCGTGCGGCCATTGGCGAGTTTGTAAACGTTGCTGTGCGATCCGTCATGCATCACCCTAGAAAATCCGAGATCTTACTGTGGATATCTAACTGGACATTGGGTCTGTAACGTGGCGCAAATCTGCCGGTTCGGTGCCGGTCAACGTTCAAATTCCTGCGCCAATTGCCTCAGATTCGGATCGTCCGGAAGCAATGACAGAGCCTCGATCAGTACCGCCTGCGCTGCCTGAGGTCCGCGATTGATATGGGCCAATTGAACCAGCATCGGCCAGGCTTCGGCGCGTTGAGGGTCCAATGTCACGACTTCGCGGAACGCCCGCTCTGCAGCGGGTGCGTTTCTGAGCGTCAGCGCCCAACCGCCAAGCACCATGTGGATTTCAGGAAAGTCCAACCGATGCGAGATGCTGCGCTGCCAGTCGGCCATTCCTTGCTGTGCGCTTACGCGCTGTTCCGGCGTCATGGCCTGCGCGGGAATGGCCAGAAACTCTTTGGCGGCCGATACGCGAACATTGCGAGTTGGGTCAGACAAAAGCGACTCGAGCCGGGAAATCCGCTGGTCCAGAGGCGCGGGCCGTTGCAGCACTGGCCCGTTCGCCCGCACCAGCGGGTCGGAATCGGCTAGAAGCGGTGCAAGCCGATCTGCCAGATCAGGCGTGGCAAAGGGTTGCAGCAGATACAACGCAGTCGCCCGGACGATACCCGCCTGCCCATTATCCAGCGCGATCGCGATCAAGGTCTCAGGATCGTCTAGTTCACCGCTGCCAACGGCAGCAAACGCAGTTCCATAATGCGCGGTTCTTCGCGTGGAGTCCGGAAACCAACTTGCGATCTGTTGCGCGGCCCAGGGCTGCCCTTCGTCCGCATGACAATCCGTACAGGCGTCGGTTCCAAGCCTCAGATCAGGCCGGGGAATGCGAAAGCTGTGATCGCGCCTGCCATCCACCCCCATGTAGGCGCGTTCGATCATGTGACAGCTTTTGCACTGGGCACCCTCGGTGTCTTCGATATGGTTGTGATGTTCTGGCGTGTCGTAACTGGCTTGCCGCAGGGTTGGGAAATCCGGGTTCCCAGCTGGTGAGTGGCATTGGGTACAAAGGCCATTCCCCTCGGCTTTCACCTCTGCGCGGTGTGGATCATGGCAATCCATACATCCGACGCCCTGCGCATACATACGCGACTGCAGGAACGAGCCGTAAACGTAGACCTCATCCAAAATCTGGCCATCAGGATGATAGAGACCCGGTCGCAACACTGCCAGATTGTAGGCGTCATGATACGGTGTGCCGGGGTCTGGGTTGCCATCCTCAAGTGCCTCACGCCGAGAGTGGCAGCCTGCGCATTGCTGTACCTCGGCTTCGGTTTGCCCCCTGCCCCAGTTCATCGGGAATCCGAACGTGCCCAAACCGTCCTGCAACGCTTTTCCTGTCGTCCACTCCAGATGCGCAGACCCCGGCCCATGACATGCTTCGCAACCCACGCCAATTTCAACTTGCGTCGAGTTATAGCTCTTAGTGTCTGCGTCGTACTTTTTCACATAACCTGTCGCGTGACACTCGGCACAGCGCGCATTCCAGTTTTTGTACGGCCCCGTCCAGTGCAACCCGTCATTCGGAGGCAGGTCCTGCTCGGGGTAGAGATGGTACCAGCGGCCCTTTTCCGTGTCCCAAACGACATCGAAACTCTGCAACCTACCCGGCTGGGTTTCAAACAGGTACTGCTGCAGCGGTGCTATGCCGACCGCCGAATGAACCGGATATTCTGTGGTGGTGCCATCCTTTTCAGTGACTTGCGCCGACAGAACGCCCATTTGATCCACAAAAGCTACGCGCATCCCATCGTGGGAAAAACTGGTGCCATCAAAATCTGCAAGGACATGACCGTCTTCCACTTCGGTCCAGGCGAGTGCGTGATGCGAGTTTTGCCAGGCCTCGGTCTGCTCGTGATGGCAATCCGCGCAAACCTCGGACCCGACATAATCCTGCGCACGGCCTTCCTGTGCCATCGCCCACAATGTCGCGGCAAGCAATGCTATCCGGGTAAACATCATTTGATTTCAGAATTTTGAAGATCAATCAGGGCACCATTGTACTCGGCACCGAGGATCAGCATGGCGGAACACAGGTATAGGAAAATCAAAGCCGCCATCGCCCCCGCAAGCCCGGCATAGGTTGCGCTATAGGTGGCAAACTGGGCGATGTAGATCGAGAAACCCCATCCCCCCGCTGCCCACAATGCCAAAGTCAGGATCACACCCGGCAGAATTTGCAGCAAACTGTGCCGCCGGGTGGGCAAGATCAGATGGGCCAGAAGGACGGTGCCAGCAGGGACCGCAACAGTGAAGGTCCATCGCAAGCGGTCCACCGACAGCCAATTGTCAACATCCACTGCTGTTTTCTCTGAAACCAGACGCGTGTAAACCGGCAAAACAACTTCGACTGCGGCGATCGTCAAGATGGCGGCGCCACCGATGATCACAAGCGCAAAACACAACAGACGAGTCTTCCAGAACGGCCAGCTGTCTTTGTCATGATAGGCCTGCGTCATCGCGCGGCGCACTGCAGCAACCCCGTTAGAGGCAAAATAAATCGCTAACAAGCCACCCAAAGTGATCACACCAGAGCCCGCACTGGCCAGAACGGCACGCAGTTCTGCGACAATGGGATCGGCCACGTCTTTCGGCCAGGCACCAAAAATCAGATCGATCAATTCGTCCGTCACATATCCTTGCGACAGCGTTCCTGCCAGCGCAACGGTGAACAAAACAAAGGGAAACAGTGCCATCATCAGCGACATTGCAACGTGGCTGCTCATGACAAAGCCGTCCTTGTCGTTGAAGCGGCGAACGGCAAGCCATAGAGCGCGGACGAACTGGTTGGATGAAGGAATCGAAACACGTGACATCACCCAAGACTAGCCTGCCTTTTCCCCGGGCAGAACCGCCAATCAGCCGAGGATGTTAATTTCGCGTACTTAACCTTCTGTATGGATTGCATAAACCCGTCAGCCTGTGCAGGATCGTGTCAAACGCCAAAAACACCCAAGAACGGCATCCAGAGCAAGGCCATCACATGACCTCTGACCCACAAAGCAGCCCATCCAAAGCCCGCCTGCAGCTGAGCGTACTGCGGGACGTCGTGATCGTGGCCACTCTGGTTGTGCTCGGCCTTTATGCGGGGGCCAATTTCCTGGTGCCGCTGACCATGGCGTTGCTGGTCAATGTGCTGATCCTGGCCCTCAGCGACCGGGTCATTGCGGTGACTCGAGCACCGATCTGGCTGGCAAACTTGGCGGGCGTCACGGTCGTTCTGGCTGGGTTATTCATGATCATGTACATTCTTGGCAGTCAGGCCACACAGTTTGCCCGCTCGATCAACACGTATGAAAGCCAGTTCGATGGGGCGGTTAACAGGATTACCGGATTGGTCGGCAATGACGTCACCAGCTTTATCCGGGACAATTTGGTCAGCATCGACATGTCCTATGTCGCGCGGGTCATTCTGGGTAGCGCCACCTCGCTGCTGAACCAGTTCTTTCTAATCAGCCTCTACGTCGCGTTTCTGATGGCCGAACGGTTGGCGTTTCGTAAGAAAATCCAGCTTGCTGCAGGCAATCCCCGGCTTGGCGCAGACCTTGCAACGGTTCTGGATGCGATCTCGTTCAGCCTGCAACGTTACGTTGGCGTGAAGACATTCATCAGCTTGATCACCGCAACCATAAGCTATGCTGTCTTCAAAGCTTTGGGCTTGGAATATGCCGAGACCTGGGCCGTTCTGACTTTTGCCCTGAACTTTATCCCTTCAATCGGGTCGATCATCGCGGTCATCTTTCCTGCGATGATCGCTCTGGTTCAGTTTGACACCATCGGCCCGTTTCTGATCATCGTTCTGGGTTGCGGCACACTCCAGTTTGCCATCGGTAACTTTCTGGACCCCGCAATGCTGGGCCGGTCTCTGAATATGTCGACCTTCCTTGTCATTTTGGCACTTACGTTCTGGACCACAGTCTGGGGCCTGATCGGCGCGTTTCTCAGCGTGCCTCTGACCGTATGTATCCTGATCATCTTCAGCCACATCCCCGCATTGCGTCCAGTAGCTATCCTGATGTCCCTTGACGGGCGCTTGGGTGAAGATGAACAGTCAGCCTAAGTTATTGTCATCTAGATATATAAGCTTTATTATATATATTGAGTTCCTATCAGCCAGGCTGAACTACATTACTGCCAAGCGTTTCCAAAAACCAATTAGTTTGAACGGGAAATGCACAGCATATCGACTGTAACTGATCCTGTTTCGGCCGCAGATTTTTCGTAACTCGCAAGGATAAATGTTCATAAATTCAGGAGCAAGACATGTTACCCAACACACGGTTCTTGGAAAGCTGGCGCGCTGGACTGCGACGCGCCTCAGCTGCATCAATCGCAATTGTGATGGCCCTACCTGCGTGGGCGCAGGATCAAAAGCCAAACATTCTGGTCATTTGGGGCGACGATATCGGCCAGTCCAATATTTCGGCCTATACGATGGGTATGATGGGTTACAGAACCCCCAATATTGATCGCGTCGCCGACGAGGGCATGATCTTTACCGATTATTATGCCGAGCAATCCTGCACCGCGGGGCGATCCTCTTACATCATGGGGCAATCAGTGTTCCGGACCGGTCTTTCCAAGGTCGGTCTGCCCGGCGCCAAAGAGGGAATGCAGATTGAAGACCCCACAATTGCCGGCCTGCTGAAGGACCAAGGCTATGTCACTGGTCAATTCGGCAAAAACCATCTGGGCGACAGGGATGAACATCTTCCGACAAACCACGGATTTGATGAGTTTTTCGGAAACCTGTACCATCTAAATGCCGAAGAAGAACCCGAACATGAAGACTATCCAGGAGACGCCCTTCTGCCAGACGGACGCACGTTTCGCGAGGCATATGGTCCTCGTGGCGTAATCAAATCCAAAGCGGGCGGTGCGATCGAGGATACTGGTCCATTGACACGGAAACGCATGGAGACGGTCGATCAGGAAACACTTGAAGCTGCCGTGGAATTTATCCGCGAGGCAAATCAAAGCGGAACGCCCTTCTATGTCTGGTGGAACGGCACACGGATGCATTTTCGCACCCACGTAGGCGATGAAATGCGCGAACGCGCAAACGAAATCTACGGCGGCCCTGCTGATGAATACACCGCTGGTATGATCGAACATGACATGCAAGTGGGTCAACTGCTTGATCTTATTGATGAGTTAGGCATTGCCGACAACACCATCGTGCACTACTCAACCGATAATGGCCCGCATTACAACACGTGGCCGGATGCTGCCTCGACGCCGTTCTGGGGCGAAAAGAACACCAATTGGGAAGGTGGCTGGCGCGTGCCATCCATGGTGCGCTGGCCCGGCAAGATCGAAGCGGGCTCGGTCTCGAACGAGATCGTGCATCACATGGATTGGCTACCAACCTATCTGGCCATAGCCGGAGACAGCGAGATCAAGGAAAAGCTGAAGGCCGGATATTCGTCACCCGCAATGGCGCGCGACTACAAGGTGCATCTGGACGGTTACAATATTCTGCCGCTGCTAACGGGTGAAACCAAGGAAAGCCCGCGCCGCGAGATATTCTATTTCACTGACGATGGCGATCTATCGGCGCTGCGTTTCGATGACTGGAAGCTGATCTTCCTTGAGCAAAAAGCCTGGGCCACCTTCCGCGCGTGGATGGAACCGTTCACTGAGCTCCGCGTGCCGATCATCGTCAATCTGCGTCGTGACCCCTATGAGCGTGGTTACCGCACGTCCAACACCTACTACGATTGGATAATCGATCGTGCCTACTTCTTGGTGCCTGCCCAGCAATATGTCGGTCAGTTCCTGAGCACATTTCAGGAATTCCCGCCCAGGCAGGAGGCCGCGAGCTTCAGTCTGAATCAGGTGATGGAAAAACTTTCATCACCCACGTCCAACTGAGACAAAGCAAGCGGGGCCGCGCAATGATGCGGCCCCAAGCCTACACAATCCGAGGCCTTTCATGAGCATTCTCAAGCTAAGCGCATTTATCGCCACTGTCCCATTCGCATCATTGGCAGATCCCCTGCCCAGTTGGACTGAATCGGATTCGAAACAGCAGATCATAGGTTTTGTCGAAGCGGTCACTGATCCGGCGAACAAGGACTATGTGACCCCCGCCGAACGGATAGCGGTGTTCGACAATGACGGCACGCTCTGGGCCGAGCAGCCGGTCTATTTTCAGTTCATTTTTGCAATGGATCGCTTAACTGAGATGGCCGAACAGGACCCATCCATACTGACAACCCCGGCCCTTAAGGCCGCGGCCAAAGGCGATGTAGCGACCGTGCTGGACGGCGGCCATGACGCACTGATTGAGGTCGTGAATGCCTCACATTCCGGGGTAAGCGTTGATGCGTTTCAGGATTCGGTGACCACTTGGCTTGAAATCGCCCGGCATCCCGAGACCAATTTGCCTTATGACCAAATGACCTATCAACCGATGGTCGAATTGCTGCGTTATCTGCGCGACGAAGATTTCAAGACCTATATCGTTTCGGGCGGAGGACTGCATTTTATGCGTGTCTTTGCAGACCATGCCTACGGCATCCCGCCAGAACAGATACTGGGCACCTATGGCGAGACCACCTATGACGCCTCGGGCGGCTCTCCGGTGATCAACAAAACCCCCGGTATCGCCTTTGTCGACGACAAGGACGGCAAACCGATCAATATTGAGCGCACCATAGGCAGGCGTCCTATTCTTGCCGGAGGGAACTCGGACGGAGACTTTGCCATGATGGAATGGACCACCGCAGGCGAAGGGCCAAGGCTTGGTGTTTTGATCCATCATACGGACGCGGATCGCGAATGGGCCTATGACCGTGAAAGCGCCGTGGGACGACTAGTCGACGGGCTGGACAAAGGTCCGGAAATGGGCTGGGTCATGGTTGATATGGCCAACGACTGGTCTCGCATCTACACTGGAGCAAACTAAACAACCCGATCGGCACGCATCAATGTGGGCATTGCTCGTCTCGTTTTTTCTGTTTGCTCTCTACTGTGTAGCGGTCATCTTTGCGATACGTGCCGCGCAAACTGCGCGCACTCCGCAGGGCGCGGTTGGCTGGGTTGTGTTCCTGCTGTCCGCCCCAATGTTTGGTGTTCCGTTTTATCTGTTTCTGGGGCACCACCGCTTTGCGGGGTATCGCATCGCCCGTCAGGAAAGCGAGCGCGTAGTCGAAGGGATCAAGACCTTTGCCGATTACTCCAAGCCTGATCCCGATACGATGCGGATCAACCCCCGCCCGTTCGAAGCGCTGGCGCATTTACCCGTCTCGCGCGGAAACGGTGCAGAGCTGCTGATCAACGGAGACGCGACATTCAAGTCAATTCTCGATGCTATCGACACTGCGAAGAACTATGTACTGATTCAGTTCTACATCGTCCGCGACGATGATCTTGGGCGAAAGGTACAAGACAGGTTGATCGCCGCAGTCAAGCGGGGCGTGCATGTGCGATTCATGACCGACGCGGTAGGCAGCTACGGTCTGCCTACAAGCTATCTTGATAAAATGCGCGAGGCCGGTGTTGATGTCGCCAATCCCCGCAAGCAGCGCGGTCCAAATTTCCGTTTTCAGCTCAACTACCGCAATCACCGAAAGACCGTAATCGTGGATGGCGAGACCGGGTTCATCGGGGGTCACAACATCGGGGTCGAGTATCTGGGACAAAGCCGCCGGTTTGGCAACTGGCGCGATACGCATATCAGGATGACTGGCCATATGGTTCGTCAGTTGCAATTGATTTTCTGCGAGGATTGGCATTGGGCGCGCAGCGAAGACCTGATCGACCAGCTTGATTGGGCAGGCAGCGAGTCTGATCAGGATATGAACGCATTATTGGTGGCAACAGGTCCGGGTGACGACACGGAAACGGGCGCGATGATGTTCTTCTCGGCCATCACCGAAGCAAAAGAGCGTCTGTGGATCGCCTCGCCGTATTTTGTGCCGGACATCGACATCATGACTGCACTGCAACACGCGGCTTTGCGTGGTGTGGATGTACGTATTCTTGTGCCAGATGTGATCGACCATCGCCTACCATGGCTGGCCGCTTTCGCTTATTTCGACGACATCCGCGACTGCGGTGCCCGCGTGTTTCGATATACGGATGGTTTCATGCACCAGAAGGTGTTTGTCGTCGACGATACGCTTGCTGCTGTTGGCACTACCAATCTGGACAACCGATCCTTCCGCCTGAATTTCGAGGCGATGGCCCTGTTCTTTGACGCCCGCGCAGCGAATGCGGCGGCGGCTATGCTGGAAACCGATTTCTCGTCGAGCTACGAATTGACCCGCACCCTGCCCCAACAACCGATCTATATCCGGTTTGGCGCGCCGCTTGCTCGTCTGTTTGCCCCGATCCTCTAATTCAAGAACCGCTCTTCGAATACGCGCGTCATGAGGGCCACGAGGAACGCTGTGGAAAGCCCGAATGCCAACAGCCCGGTGACCGAGGCGAACGCACCGAAGATACGCAGCCCTTCGCCAAGCACAATATCGCCGTAACCCAGTGTCGTGAAAGTCACCAATGAGAAGTAGAGCGCCGAATTCCAATCGGGCAGCACATCACCCATCACCCAGACAATCGCCCATATCCAGACCTGCACAGTATGGGTCAGAACGATGAATAAAAGCGCCACCGAAATTGGGCCGGCGGTCGCAAGTATGGTGCTGCGAACCTCCCATTTTTCGACCAGTTTGCGGATGACCAGAACACACCATGTCAACAGCATGATTTCGATCAGAAAACAAATACCTAGATAGAAGCTGCCCCATATGATCTGCTGCGACAATGTCATGAAAACGGCCTTTGTTCTGATCACGGATGACACCGCAAGCATGGGGCTTTCGCGCGCTGTCGACAACCCCGCTCTGGACACAGCTGCGCCACGTTGCACATTGTGACAGGAACAGATGAGAATTCACATGCTGCTATCGATTGAACACGTTAGAAAATCCTATCCCGGCGGGAGGCCCGTGCTGAACGATGTCTCGCTGACATTGGAACAGGGACAGACCTTGGCGCTGACCGGAGAAAGCGGCAGCGGAAAAAGCACTCTGCTGCATCTGGTTGCCGCGCTGGACGGTTTTGACAGCGGAGAAATCACTCTGGATGGTGGGCCCATGTCACCACTGGACGATGCTGCGCGTGCAGCCCTGCGTCGCAACACCCTGTCGCTGGTGTTTCAGCAGTTCAATCTTATCCCGTCGTTGACCGTTGCCCAGAATCTGTCAATTCACGCACGACTTGCAGGTCGGGATAATCCGGAATGGATCACGCACCTGACCGAGCGTCTGGGTCTGATCGATCTACAGGATCGGTATCCCGAAAACCTCTCGGGAGGACAACAGCAGAGGGTCGCAATCGGACGTGCGATGGCAATTCGACCACGGCTGCTGTTGGCAGATGAGCCGACGGGCAATCTGGACGAGACGGCCAGCGCTGTGGTGCTGGACCTGATGCTCTCGCTGGTTGCAGATACCGATGCCGCCCTCTTGCTGGTTACGCATTCAACCGAGATCGCCAGCCGACTTGACCGACGCGCCCATCTGACGGGCGGGTGTATCGAATGATACCTCCAGCGATCCAGGCATTGCTGTCCCATTGGCGAACGCATCCTCTACAATTGGTGACCCTACTGACTGGCATCGCATTGGCAACCTGCCTTTGGTCGGCCGTACAAGCCATCAATGCCGAGGCGCGCGCCAGTTATAAACGCGCTAACGCGCAGCTTGCCATCGGGCAGTTTGACGAACTACGCGCAACTGGTTCCATGATCCCCCTGTCGCGTTACGCAGAACTCAGGCGTGCAGGCTGGCAGGTTGCGGCGGTGCTTGACGGATCGCTGCGCGTAGATGGCCGATCGGTGCGCCTGATGGGTGTGGATATGGTAGCCTATCCTGCTCTGCCCGCGATTACTCAGATCGAACAAGGCGCGGATGCCCCAAACCCTGCCGATATCCTGACCGCACCGGGACGGCTGTTGATGTCACCCGAGCTTGCGCCTCACTTTCAATCCGATGACGAATTTCCACCAATCCTAACCAGCATGGCGCTCCCTCCTGATCTGGTGCTGACTGATATCGGCGTGGCAGAACATCTTCTTAACCGCTTTGGTCAGATTTCCCGGCTGGTGGTCCTGCCCGATCAACCTCGTGACCTGCCACCCCTTTCAGATATTGCGCCTGACCTTCAACGGATCAGCCCGTCAGCGCAGTTGGATACTGCGCAACTGACCGACAGTTTTCACCTGAACTTGTCCGCCTTCGGCCTGCTCTCATTCGCCGTTGGTCTATTCATCGTGCATGGGACCGTTGGGCTCGCCTTTGCACAGAGACGCGGGACGATCCGAACGCTGCGCGCATTGGGCCTTCCGATGAGGCATCTGATTGGGATCGTTCTGGTTGAGCTGCTTTTATTGGCCCTGATCGGAGGTTTGTTCGGACTGGGTCTGGGGTACTTTCTTGCAGGCGCATTGTTGCCGGATGTCGCGGCCACCCTGCGCGGCCTATACGCAGCGCCCATTGACGGCCAGATGTCGTTGCGTCCGGAATGGGTTGCAGCAGGGCTTTCTATGGCGATCGGCGGTACGCTGGGGGCTAGCGGTCACGCCCTTTGGCGGCTTTCAAACATGCCCATACTCACCGGACCGGGCCTGCAAGCTTGGGGCGGAGGAAAGACCCCCGCTCGTATCACTGGCGCGTTGGGTTTTGGTCTGCTTGTTGCAGGCATCCTTGCGTTCTATGCTTTCCAGGGATTGATCGGCGGGTTTGCCCTGCTTGCCGGGTTACTGACCGGGGCGGCACTATTGCTACCGATTGTTTTGTCAGGCGTATTGGCGTTTCTGCAAAAGCGGTCAAATACACCCGTTGGCCAGTGGGTATTGGCCGATATGCGCGCCCAGCTCCCCGGTTTATCGCTCGCGCTGATGGCTTTGCTGCTGGCTCTGGCCGCGAATATCGGTGTCGGAACAATGGTTTCGAGCTTTCGATTAACCTTTACTGGCTGGCTGGATCAACGCCTGACCTCCGAGCTTTATCTGACCGCCGCCGATGATCAACAGGCAGAATTCATAACCGCATGGCTGACCCCGCAGACCTCGGCAATTCTGCCCATCCGCAGCACCGAGTTGACCCACGAAACGGGGCCGTTGTTCCTTTATGGGGTCATTGATCACGAAAGTTACCGCCGAAACTGGCCGCTGATCGACGAGGGGCCGGATGCCTGGGATCACGTCCTGAACCGTGGCGCGGTTCTGATCAACGAACAACTCGCACGCCGTGCGGATCTGTGGCCCGGAGATACGGTCGCGATTACACCAAGGCATACACTACCGATCGCGGGCGTGTATTCCGATTATGGCAATCCGACTGGCCAGGCGATTGTCTCAATGTCTGTGCTGGATGAGATTGCACCCGGCACGCAAACCCGACGCTTTGGTATCCGCATCACGCCCGATCGGGCCTCTGATCTAGCTCAGGCGCTGCGCGATAGATTCGATCTGGCCCCCTCGGCAGTGGTGCAGCAAACAGCCATGAAAGCGCAATCTTTGGCGATATTCGAAAAAACCTTCGTGATCACCTCAGCGCTGAACGTGTTGACGTTGGGCGTGGCGGGTTTTGCGATCCTGACCAGCCTGCTGACGTTGTGGACCCAGCGTCTGCCACAGGTCGCGCCGGTTTGGGCGCTAGGCCTGACGCGCGCGAAATTGGCCCGGCTGGAGCTTCTGCGCAGTGTCCTGCTCGCAGCGATGACGGCCTTTCTGGCACTTCCACTGGGCCTGATTCTCGCTTGGGTTCTGCTAGCCGTGATCAACGTTCAGGCCTTCGGTTGGCGCCTGCCCATGAACCTGTTTCCCGCAGATTGGCTAGGCCTGTTCGTATTGACCCAGATTGCCGCTTTTCTTGCCGCCGCACTGCCGGCCTGGCGGTTGCTACGCCTGCCACCAGCTGCCTTGCTGAGGGTTTTCGCCAATGAGCATTAGAGCGTTCATCCTGTTTGCCTTGATCCCAATAACCAGTTGGGCGCAGGGTTTTGCCGGGCTTGGCGGCAGCGCCGAGGGGTTCTCTCGACCGATGCCCAGGTACAGTTTTGAGTTTCCAAGGGATCATGGCCCACACCCGACTTATCGGATCGAATGGTGGTATCTGACCGCCAATCTCAAAGACTCTGAGGGTCAAGACTATGGTATCCAATGGACGTTGTTCCGATCTGCCTTGAAACCCTCTGAGACTGACGGCTGGCAAAGCCCACAGATTTGGATGGGACACGCCGCGGTGACAACGCCGGATAACCACTATTTTGCAGAACGCCTTTCGCGCGGTGGCGTCGGACAGGCCGGAGTTACAGCACAACCATTCGAGGCATGGATTGATGAGTGGCACATGCGCGGTGATGATCTGGACACCCTGAACCTGACCGCAAATGGCGCGGATTTCGGCTATGATCTTGACCTGCAGGCCCAGGGTTCATTGATATTTCACGGCGACGCGGGCTATTCGGTGAAATCCGCTGACGGTCAGGCGAGCTATTACTATTCGCAACCTTTCTACGCAGTCGAAGGCACACTTCACCTGCCTGACCGGGACATTGAAGTATCCGGCCAGGGCTGGCTGGATCGCGAGTGGTCCTCGCAGCCACTGGCCGAAGATCAAAGCGGCTGGGATTGGTTTTCGCTCAGTTTTGACGGTGGAGACAAGTTGATGGCCTTCCGTCTGCGTGGGGATCGAGGAGACTTTACCGCTGCCACGTGGATAGAACCTAACGGCCACGCAACACCCCTGCCCGACGGTTCTGTGGCATTGACGCCGCTTGAAACCACACGCGTGGAACAACGCGATGTTCCGACCAGATGGCAGGTGTCATTGCCCGATCGCGGAGTAGATGTCGAAGTTTCTGCCATCACATCCAAGGCCTGGATGGGAACCCGATTCGAATATTGGGAAGGTCCGGTTAGCATCTCGGGCAGCCATGAGGGACGCGGATATCTTGAAATGACCGGATACTAAGGTGCGTTTCCTGTGGTTTGTCATGCAGAAGTTCAATCCCATTCGCCCAGTATCGAGGGCAGAATTTTGCTGACTTAGTTGCTGCACACGCAACATACCGCCAAGAGTCTAAAGGGCCGTGGCAGCCACCTTGAATCGCTAAGGGCGCCAGGTACGGTTCGGGCGACTTTATAATTTCACTATCAGGCCGTACTCTTGCTAAATTCTTCCACACACACTGTTCGAAGCCGCAAACAGGCAAAGGCAGATGTCGTGCTTTCCGATTACATCATAGTTGGACCAAAGCTGGAGAAGTGTTTCCGCACCAGAGACCCGGAGATCACTTTTGTTCTTGCGGTATCTTACCTGTCCTTGGGTGTATTTATTCTTATTCTCGCGACATTTGTGCTTCGGGCAGCAGGAATTCCCAGTTTGAGCTTCCTTTGGGAACTGATCATGTCGCTTTGCGCCTAGCACGCCGGCCTCAAACAAAACCGCCCATTTGAAACAACAGGGCTCATGGCACCACGGCCTTTTCGACGCTTTCTTTCTAGTGTCTCAGCACTGAGAATCCTGTCGTGGATTCAAGTGAAATCCACCTGCACACCACCCCGCACGCCAACGCGACGCACATGATTTAAACGCGGATCTCTGGGATCGGTATCTGAAGTCTTCGAGTTTCTTGATTGCTATTCAACTTTAGCAGGCCCGAGATGAATTTACTCAGACCTCAGAATAGGTTTCTGCATCTGTTGAGGTGTGTACAAAATCAGAGAATATGCTAAAATAATACAAGTTTCGTTGGACAGTGACTTTGTTGGAGAGTGATGATGGGTATCAAGTCTATAGCGGCTGCTATGTGTCTTACAGTTTTAGGAACCGGAGCGTCCGCCGCCACTTTGAACGCGACTGACAATTTCCTGGATTTCAGATTCTCTGTGCCCAGCCAGCCTGCATCACACAACGCTATTCAGTTTTCATTTGATACTGTGTCAAGAATCGGAAGCCTTACCGGGATTGCTTCCCTATATGATGGGACAACGCTACTTGCCTCTCATACAGTAACCGATCTTCTCGGGGGGCGGTTTTTTGATCCCGCATCTTTCTTTGCCTCAGTTCCCTTTGGGACGAGCACCGATTATTCAAGCGTAGCCGACGGAACCATTGATGGCCGTTTCACTTTCTTGGTCACTTCAACATCCGCTGGCGCTGCATACAATTTTGACCTTGCAGACCTAAGAGTCCGCACATTTGGAGACTCTGGGAACTTGGGTTCCGATGGGTCAATCACTGAAAGGCCAACTATTACCAGCGTGACCATCGCGCCAGTCCCGCTTCCTGCGTCCGTTCTCATGCTTATGGGGGCACTTCTGGGTCTTGCAGGACTTCAACGGATGAGCCCAAAGCTTGTACGCACAAGGTCTGCGGCCCCGGCTTGAATCTGCTTTCAGCATAAAAATTCTCGTCAGTTTCTCTGTGAACGACTTCTGTTGATCAAGTCGACAGAAAAGAACCAAATTGTCCTCATTGCGGACCTTCGGTGGAATCGCTGTTTCCTGTTCGAACGTCGATCAATACGCTTCAATTTCACAGTAAGATTCGTGGCTGTGTCCTGCTCGTGTGTCAGGAGGCAAGCCCAGGACCCTTATTTTCAAGTATTACAGATCAAAAAGGGTTGATGTGGTGCCCAAGGAGAGATTCGAACTCTCACGCCCGTGAAGGCGGGGGATTTTGAATCCCCTGCGTCTACCATTCCGCCACTTGGGCCACGATCACTGGATTAGCGCTCAACCGAAGGAAGGTCCAGAGGCAAAAAACAACCACCCTGTCGATTGTTTCCGCGCCAGAGGTTGACCGTCAGGCAGGTGCATGGTTTGGCTTGCTGCAACTGTTACCGGGACAATTGTTCTTTATGTTGCGATCACTTTATGCTTGGACGCTTCGTCTGGCCGAACACCCTCATGCGCTCTGGGCATTGGCAATCGTGGCCTTTGTCGAAAGTTCGGTTTTTCCGATCCCACCCGATGTTCTGATGATCCCCATGATCATCGCGCGACCATCGCGCGCGTGGCTGATTGCTACCGTGGCACTGGTCGCGTCAGTGTTGGGCGGGATGCTGGGCTATGCCATTGGCGCATTTTTCTACGAAAGCCTCGGACAACCCATTCTTGAAGCCATGGGCAAAGCCCATGCGATGGAAGAGTTCAATGAGCGTTTCAATGATTTCGGGTTCTGGGCCGTGCTTGCGGCCGGCGTGACCCCCTTTCCTTACAAGGTTATCACCATCATGTCGGGCTGGACCGGAATGCCGTTGGGCACGTTCATCGCGACTTCGATCCTGGCGCGTGCGTTGCGGTTTTTCGTTGTCGCCGGGCTGCTCTGGGGTTTTGGTGAACCGATCCGAGGCTTCATTGAAAAACGGCTGGGTCTGGTCTTTACCCTGTTCGTCGTGCTGCTGATCGGGAGTTTCTTTTTGGTGAGATACCTATGACGAAGAAAACACTCATCCTGATCGCGACCGCAGGCTCGGCAGTTCTGTTGCTGAGCGCCTGGGGCTTTCAGTACATCGGTGGGCTGGCGCCCTGCAAGATGTGCATTTGGCAACGCTATCCGCATGGTGCTGCAGTCGTTCTGGGTGTGCTCGCATTCGCGTTTCCCGGAATTCGCCCGCTACCTCTGCTGGGCGCACTGGCCGTTTCCGCAACCGCCGGGATTGGCATTTATCATGCAGGGGTCGAGCAAAGCTGGTGGGAGGGTCCATCGACCTGCACGTCAGGCGATATCGGCGGATTGAATGCCGAGGAATTGATGAATCAGATCATGTCCGCCCCACTCGCGCGCTGCGATGAAATCCCATGGGAGATGTTCGGGGTTTCAATGGCAGGTTGGAACGCTTTGCTTTCGGCCGGCTTGGTCCTGGTCTGGATTGCGGCCTGGCGGGCGCGATAGGCGTTATTGCTGATCCAGTTCGGCGTCCCAGTAAAGGAAGTCGATCCAGCTGTCATGCAGGTGGTTGGGTGGAAATTTCCGCCCGATGTTCCGCAACGCTTCGGCATCGGGTTGGCGGGGCGGTTTGTTAAGCGACATTCGCGCCTGCCTCAACGATTTAGACCCTTTGCGCAGGTTACAGGGGCTGCAGGCCGCCACCACGTTCTGCCAACTTGTGACGCCACCCGCAGCACGTGGTACCACGTGGTCAAAGGTCAGGTTTTCGCGGCTGCCACAGTACTGGCAACGAAATTCGTCCCTCAGAAATAAATTAAAGCGCGTGAAGGCCACGCGCTTTCTGGGTTTTACATAATCTTTAAGGACAACGACCGAGGGTATTCGTATCTCGGTACTCGGGCTTCGGACCACTTCGTCGTATTCGGCAACGATGTCCACCCTGTCCAGCCACGCGGCTTTGATTGCTTCTTGCCAAGGCCAGAGAGACAGCGGGTAATAGGATAGCGGGCGATAATCGGCGTTCAAAACCAATGCCGGATGATGCTTGAGCGCACCGGTTTCCCTGACAAACTCGGTCCTGAAGTCTCCGTCCATAACAGAATCGCTCCTCACTCTGTACTGCCCGTTTGTGACATCAGAGCGGGGAACACCCGCCCCGACCTTTATTCAACTATATATCGTGTTAAATCTCTGACAAGTCCCGAGTTTACACAACATCTCGAGTATTGATTAGGCCTGTTCAGTAACAGATAAGTGACAGTTATCCACAGGTTGCACTGATTTGACTGGCGGGCTATGGCGAGGTCCATGTCCTGGTTCATCCGCTTCAACAAACCGTACAATGTACTGCCGCAGTTTACCGACCGCGCGAACACAGATTCGCCTCGCAGTACTTTATCGGATTTCATCGACCTGCCAGGTGTCTACCCGGCGGGCAGACTGGATCGAGATAGCGAAGGCTTGATGCTTTTGACCGACGACGGTCGCTTGCAGGCCCAGATCTCCGACCCCAAACACAAGATGGCCAAAACCTACTGGGTGCAGGTTGAAGGTATCCCGGATGCGACGGCGCTTAAGGCTCTGCGGGATGGAGTTGATCTGAAGGACGGGATGACACGTCCCGCCAAGGCGCGCCTGATTGATGAGCCCGAGAACTTGTGGCCGCGCACCCCACCCATCCGTGTCCGCCAGACAGTACCGGACAGTTGGGTAGAACTGACCATACGCGAAGGTCGCAATCGTCAGGTACGCCGAATGACAGCAGCAGTCGGGCACCCAACCCTGCGCCTGATCCGATCCCGGATCGGAGACTGGTCTCTGGACGGGCTCAATCCCGGCCAGTGGGACAGCCTGCCGGTACCAGCAATAAGCGCCACGCCATCGCGCAAACGGGACCGGCGCCAGCGCCGATGACAAAAACAGCGTGATGTGATACACTTACGGCATGAAAGTCACTCCGGACATTCCTGCCCCATCGGCAATTCTTGAAGCCGCACTTTACGTCGACGATCTGGACGCGGCTGAAGAGTTCTATGGCCAGATACTGGGATTGGAAAAAATCCAACGCGTACCCAACCGTCATGTATTCTATCGGATCGGTGAGTCGGTTCTGTTGTTATTCGTTGCTGACGAGACCGAGAAACCGCCAAGCAACCCGGACCTGCCTGTACCACCGCATGGCGCACGTGGACCAGGCCATGTCTGTCTTGTCCTGACCCGCGATGAAATTTCTTTGATGCGCAAACATCTGTTGGATTGGAATATTCCCGTTGATGCCGAGTTCGACTGGCCTAACGGGGCCCGGTCTCTTTATGTGTGTGACCCCGCTGGAAACTCGGTCGAGTTTTCAGAAAGCAGGCTGTGGGATTGATCGATTAGCGCAGCGGTTGCTTCTCGCCCCTGACCACGCGATAGACTTCGCTGAAGATCACACCGACCTCGCCCAAAGTGGCTTGAAATTTTGCCATATGCGGAGTCGCGAAATGGGCCTCTAGCGCGGCCTGATCCTGCCATTCTTCATAAACCCGAAACCGAGTTTTTTGCCCCAGAAGCTGACTGAACTCATAGACTAGGCATCCGGGCTCTTTCAGGGTCTCCGCAACCATTTCCTGTGCAGCGGTCGAGGCTTTCTCGACCCCTGCTTCAGAAACTTCCACCACTCCTGTCACGATCAGCATCATGTGCTCCTCGGATCAACGCGCAAAGGTCAGAAACTCAGCTTGTCCCGCATGAAGGCCAGCGCCACGCTCAGGCCATCTGGTGCAATCCCGTGGCCGGTACCTTTCATCACATGGGCGTAAACTTCTTTGAAACCAGCGGTCTGAAGTGCCTCGGCAGCTTCGGGCAACGATTGTGGCGGCACCACATCGTCAGCATCGCCATGGACCAGCAGAACCGGCATCCGGCTGACCACCTCATCGGGCAACAGATCGGGTTCCAGCAACCGGCCAGAAAAGGCGACGATCCCGGCTACGGGGTCTTCACGGCGTGGCGCAACGTGAAGACTCATCATTGTGCCCTGTGAGAAGCCGAACAGCACAACCTGCTCGGGCAGCACATCTTCGTCCACCATCAGGGCATCCAAGAATGCGTTGAAATCCTCGACCGCCATTTCCATACCCCGGCGCGCTTCTTCCTCGGACGAGCCATCGATCCATGGGATCGGGAACCACTGAAAGCCGTTGGGCATGCCAGGGATCTGTTCAGGCGCGTCAGGGGACACGAACAGCGTATCCGGCAAATGTTCCGCCAATGGATCGGCAAGCCCGAGCAGATCAGCCCCGTTGGCGCCATAGCCATGCACGAACACCACGACCGAGCGTGTATCGCCCGAAACCGGTTCTTTCCTCAGCGCATTCAAAACCCGTGTCATCTGATCCCTTCTCTGTCCTTTGCGACCCGGTAATAGGCCCACAAAACCCGAGCTGCAACCGATCGCCAAGGCGACCAAGCCTCAGCCATCTGGCGTAACTCTTTGTCGGTTGGTCGTTTTGGCAAGTCATAAAGGATGCGTGCAGCTTCTTGCAGGGCCAGATCACCTGGTGCGATCACATCGGCACGGCCCAGCGAAAACATGGCATAAATCTCGGCGGTCCAGACACCGATGCCCGGCACCTCGGTCAGGATAGCCACAACTTCGTCATCCGGGGCGTCTCGCAAAGCCGGGTAGTCGATCCGCGCCTCGGCCAATGCGCGGGCATAGCGGATTTTCTGACGGCTGAGACCCACGGCCCGCAGGTCATCATCCGTGGCCCACATGATCTTGCGCGGGCCGTTCAGTTTGGCATCCTGCAGCCGCTTCCAGATCGCATTGGCCGAGGCCACGCTGACCTGTTGGCTGACGATTGCACTCAGTAGCTGAGCAAACCCATCGGGCTTGCGCCGCAACGGCAAAGGACCGGTTTGCTCAATAGCATAGGCCATCCTTGGGCAAGCCTTGGCCAGCCATTCGGCCCCTTCGGTCACGCAGTCCGGTGTTTCGATGATACGTCCGACGGACATGCGCTCTCCGATAGGTGATCCTTGTCCGCACGTTAGGCGGATGTGCCGCATATGCAACCCGCTTGTGCCAAGTCTCAATCGTAGATAACCATTCGCCTATGACAATGATCGCCGCCACCCCTGACGACAGTCGGGCCAGACGCAACGTCACCGTATTGGTGGCGGCGCAGGCGATTTTGGGCGCGCAGATGCCGATAATGTTCATCGTCGGTGGCCTGGCCGGGCAATCGCTGGCCAGTAATGCCTGCCTCGCGACGCTGCCGATTTCGCTGATCGTTCTGGGTTCAATGCTGGCGGCCACACCGATTTCGGCGATTATGCAACGCTGGGGACGTCGCGCCGGGTTCCTTGTCGGATCGACAGCAGGCGCTGCGGGCGGCATTATCGGGGCCTACGGTCTGTTTCTGGGATCGTTCCCGATCTTCTTGGCTGGCAGCTTTTTGACCGGCATCTACATGAGCGCGCATGGCTTTTATCGTTTCGCCGCCGCCGACACCGCATCCGATGCGTTCCGGCCCAAGGCGATATCCTACGTTATGGCCGGAGGTCTCGCAGCGGCCATCATTGGCCCGCAGATCGTTAAGCTGACCTCACAGGCCTATGTGATCCCATTCCTGGGCACCTATCTGGCCGTGATCGCGATCAACGTAATCGGCTCGGCCCTGTTCTTCTTCCTCGACATCCCCACGCCGCCGAAACCAACCGAGGACGAACCCAAAGGTCGGACCCGGCTGGAGCTGCTGAAAACTCCGCGCATCGCTGTGGCGATCATCTGCGCCATGGTCTCTTATGCGCTGATGAACCTTGTGATGACTTCGACTCCGCTGGCCGTTGTCGGGTGTGGCTTCACCGAAGGCGATGCGGCAGATATCGTGACCAGCCATGTGCTGGCGATGTACATTCCCAGCTTTTTCACCGGCCACCTGATCGCACGGTTTGGTGTAGAGAAGATCGTTGCCCTCGGATTGGCGATTCTGGGCGGGGCGGGCGTTGTGGCCCTTCAGGGCGTTGATCTCGGCAACTTCTTCATCGCCCTGATCTTGCTGGGCATCGGTTGGAATTTCGGCTTCATCGGCGCCACCAGTATGCTCGCCGCCTCGCATGAGGTGCACGAGCGTGGGCGGATGCAGGGCCTGAACGACTTACTGGTCTTTGGAGGTGTGACCTTCGCTTCGCTGGCCTCTGGCGGGTTGATGAACTGCTCGGGCGGCTCCGCCGTCGAGGGCTGGACGGCCGTAAACCTCGCCATGATTCCACTGCTGACGTTGGCAGGCGGCGCGCTGCTATGGCTGGTTCTGAGGTCGTCAGACCCTCAGGCTGCCTGACTTACCAGCGCCCCGTCGCTGCGGTCTTCATCAAAGAAAACCGGCGGCGAATCTCACCCTGCGCCAAGGCACCCGCGGCCACACGGCCCGGCCGTGTCAAAGCCGCCCGCAACACCCATTCCGTCTGCCACCCTGTATAGAGCGCAGGCCGTGCTTTGGCCGATACATCACCACGCGCAGATCGCGCACGCTCCAGTCGTTCCAACGCTCTCTGCGCCAGTGCCTGCACCCCCTCTGGCGTCCCATTAAGCAACGGGATACGGCCGCGCGCCTCAAGCTCAGGAGCAGCGCGCAACCAATTCGCAATCCCTGAGGCATAACCAAAATCCCGAAGCACAAACTCATCTGCCGCGCCCAAGGCCTGCCCGGACACCACCATCAGCGTACCGGCGCTGTGGTCAATATAGGCGTCAAAATGCTCTTCATCCTCGAACGGATCACGATAAATATCCCAACGCCTTACGGCCACATATTCATCCAATTGCGCAGCTAGATGCGGCGAGAGAACGCGTGACAACGGCGTGACCACTTCGTGCCGTCGAACCGTTGGACCTTCAACAATCTCCTGCAAGGCGTCCCGCCACCATTGCAGGCGCATCTCGGCGATCATGCTCTCTTGCGTTACCCATGGTGCGCGGGCTACCTCGACATTTAACGCATAAATGGGGAATAGAACCGCCCGCGCAGCCACTGGTGCAGCCATGGCGGCCATGAACCGATCTGGATCAGCCCGATGCACCAGCGCCGCACAGGCCTTTATGTCATCGTCGAATTCCACGTTATTCGGCAGCCGCCGAGTGTGGGGCACAATCGCTCACCAGTTTCCACTGGATTGCATCCAGCAAAGCCTCGAAAGATGCATCGATTATGTTGGCGCTCACGCCAACGGTAGACCAGCGCCGCCCCTGCCCGTCCTCGCTGTCGATAATCACGCGGGTCACCGCCTCGGTCCCGCCCTGAGTGATGCGCACTTTGAAATCAACTAGCCGCATATCCGATAATATCTGCGAATACTGCCCAAGATCCTTGGCCAAAGCCTTGGCAAGTGCGTTCACCGGGCCGCGATCATTACCGCTCTCATCAAGTGATTCACTAACCGACAGCTTCTTCTCGCCATCCACTTTCACGACAACAACCGCCTCTGACAGGCTGACCATTTGGTTGTATTTGTTTTTCCGGCGCTCAACGGTCACCTTATACCGCTTTACCTCGAAGAACTCGGGCAGCTGACCCAATTCATCGCGCGCCAACAGCTCGAAACTGGCTTGCGCGGTGTCATAGGAATAACTCTCCGCCTCACGTAGTTTGATCCGCTCAAGGATACGCCCCAGTGCCGGGTCACCCGCGTCAACCGCCAGCCCCGCATCGGTCAGACGTTTGCGCAGATTCGACTGACCGGCTTGGTTGGACATCGGTATGATGCGCGTGTTTCCGACGCTTGCCGGGTCGATATGCTCATAAGTGGCCGGGTCCTTAAGAATCGCACTGGCGTGCAATCCGGCCTTATGCGCAAACGCCGACGCACCGACATAGGCGCTCTGCTTACGGGGTACACGATTCAGGATATCGTCCAGCATCCGGCTGATGCGCGTCAGACTGGCCAAAGCGTCAAATTTGATCCCGACCTCATAGCGCGATGCATAGGGTTCCTTCAGCATCAGCGTCGGGATCAGAGCGGTCAGATTGGCATTACCACACCGTTCACCCAGCCCGTTCAAAGTGCCCTGAATCTGCCGCGCCCCTGCATCAACGGCGGCCAGTGAACACGCCACTGCGTTTTCGGTATCATTATGCGTGTGAATGCCAAGACGATCACTGGGCAGACCAGCTGCGATCACTTCGGAAACGATCCGACCAACCTCGGCCGGTAACGCACCGCCATTGGTATCGCACAATACGACCCACCGCGCCCCTGCTTCCAAAGCGGCTCGGCATACCTCTACCGCGTATTCCGGATTGTCTTTGTAGCCATCAAAGAAATGCTCGGCATCGAACAAAGCTTCCCGGCCCTGCGCCACGATATGCGCAACCGAAGCACGAACGTTCTCGGTGTTCTCCTCCAGCGCAATGCCAAGCGCTTGGGTTACGTGATAATCATGCGATTTGCCCACCAAACACACGGCAGGCGTTCCGGCATTCATCACTGCGGCCAGTACATCATCATTCTCTGCCGACCGGCCCGCGCGCTTTGTCATCCCAAACGCGGTCATACAGGCCGCTGTCTTGGGAACGTTTTCAAAAAAAGCACTATCGGTCGGATTGGCCCCGGGCCAGCCACCCTCAATGTAATCAAGACCCAGCGAATCCAACGCCCGCGCGATCTGTACCTTCTCTGCGGTCGAGAACTGCACACCCTGCGTTTGCTGCCCGTCCCGCAGCGTAGTGTCATAGAGGTAGAGGCGTTCCTTATTCATCGCTCGCTCCCGCTGGCTTTCCATTAACTGCTGCGCCCGAACAGGGCAGTTTCAAAGTTGGAACCTGTCATCAGACGCATCCGAGCTTTGCAGCATCGAAACCTGCAACCGGGACCAGCTCGATGCCGTCTTTGCTCATCCGGACCTCCAGGCCCGCCGCGACATATGCGGCCTTAAGTCGATCTACTTCCGAAAAGTCCTTGCTCTGCATTGCCACTGCTCGTGCATCAGCCAATCGATCGGCATATGAGGACAGATCAATGGCACCTGTCTCGGCCCAACCCGCAAGCTCGTCCGTCAAAAGCCCAAGTAGCCGAGCACCTGCAAGCAGTCCCGCAGCGTCGCCACCCGCAGCAAATCGGTGAAGTTCGGCAATGGCGCCTGCTGTGTTCAGGTCATCCGCAAGCGCGTCGACCACCGCAGGGGCTGCGGTGACGGCGGGCTCGATGTCCGCCGTCAGCGCCCGCCACTTGCGCAAAGTTGCCTCGGCCTCACGCGCCTTCTTCTCGGTCCAATCCATCGGCTTGCGGTAATGGGTCTGCAGGAAAACGAACCGGATGATCTCACCCGGAACACCCTGTTCCAACAGGTCATGCACTGTGAAGAAATTGCCCAGTGATTTGGACATCTTCTTGCCCTCGACCTGCAGCATCTCATTGTGCAGCCAGTAATTTGCAAAAACGTCCTGCTCATTTGCGCAGCAGCTCTGGGCAATCTCGTTCTCATGGTGAGGAAACATTAAATCGTTGCCCCCACCATGAATATCGATGACATGAGGATGTTGCAGCGCTTGTTCAGACAAAGCGCCCACAGCCAACGGTTGCTTCCACAACAAATCATCTGCCATCGCCGAGCATTCAATATGCCAACCCGGACGACCCCGGCCCCACGGGCTGTCCCAACCGGGCAGCTCATCCGTCGAAGGTTTCCACAGAACAAAATCCATCGGATTTTTCTTATAAGGAGCGACCTCAACCCGGGCACCGGCAATCATGTCATCTACTGACCGACCGGACAGCGCTCCGTAATGGTTCTTCCAACTATCCACCGCAAACAGCACATGACCCACGGCGGCATAGGCATGACCCTTGGCAATCAGATCCTCGATCATGGCAATCATCTGGGCGATGTATTCCGTGGCGCGCGGCATGGCATTAGGTTCCATCGCCCCCAGCGCACCCATGTCGTGCAGATACCATCCAATGGTTTCGTTCGACCGCTCCTGAACCAGCTGCTCCAGCGAACCCTCAGCCCCGGCCCGTTTGCGCGCCAGAGCGGTTGCGTTGATCTTGTCGTCCACGTCCGTGAAATTGCGCACATAGGTTACGTGATCCGGCCCGTACGCATACCGCAACAAACGATAAAGGACGTCGAACACAACAACAGGGCGCGCGTTCCCCAGATGGGCACGGTCATAAACCGTCGGCCCACAGACATACATCCGCACATTATCTGGATCGATCGGAACGAAATCCTCTTTCGTCCGAGTCCTTGTGTTGTGCAGTTTGATTGTCGTCATCGGGTCGTGCTCCTGAAACAGCATATACGTCACGCGTTGGCGCGGGCTTAGCAACTTGTCTCAGGGAAGAAAACGAAAGAAACCGGCCCGCTTGAGAAATCAGCAGGTAATGCAGCAGATAATGATGCAGGTATTCGGGTTCATGCACATCCGATATCACGGGTTTGCATCTGAGCCAAGACTTGAGTTTGCACCGCTCTTGCCTATCAGCCCGAAGCTGATTGACAAAATTGTGGTGCTCTGACCCATTCGGCACAAGGGCTGGTTGGGAAGGCGCCATGAACCTATCACATCGCATCAGGCATCTGACCGGCAGCAGTTCGGACGGCTGGGAAGTATTCTATCGCGCACGACGCATGATTGACGCGGGCCATGCGATAACCGAGCTGACCATCGGCGAGCATGACACGCGAACTGACCCCTCGATACTGGCGGTGATGGAGGCTTCGGCCCGCGCCGGGCACACCGGATACGCAATGGTCCCAGGCATCGATCTGCTGCGCGACACCGTGGCTGCGCGCATCCAGCTGAGAACAGGTGTCCCAACGACCCGCGATAATGTAATCATCACTCCGGGCGGTCAGGCAGGGCTGTTTGCAGCGCACACAGCGGTTTGTGATCCGGGCGATACCGGCCTGTATCTGGACCCGTACTATGCCACCTACCCCGGTACGATCCGCGGTGCCGGTGCCGTGGCAAAACGCATCGAGACGCGAGCCGAGGACGCTTTTCAACCCCGCGCATCAGATATCGATGCCGCAGCTCATGGCGCGGTCTCATTGCTCATCAATACCCCGAGCAATCCGACGGGGGTGGTGTATTCCCCTGAAACGCTTTCCGCTATTGCTGACGTCTGCCAGCACCGGGATCTTTGGCTGATCTCGGATGAGGTATATGACACACAGGTTTGGGAGGGCGAACATCTGTCGCCCCGTGCTTTGCCGAACATGGTCGAGCGCACTCTGGTCGTTGGGTCGATGTCAAAATCCCACGCAATGACCGGTTCGCGCTGCGGTTGGATCGTGGCGCCCGAAAGCGTCATTGAGCATCTGATCACCCTAGCGACGCATACAACTTATGGCGTACCCGGCTTTATTCAGGATGCCGCAAACTTTGCGCTGAGCGCGGGCCAATCACTGGAGGACAAGATCGCTGAACCGTTTCGCCGTCGGCGGGCCCTTGCGGTTGAAGTTCTTGCCGCGCAGCAGACTGTCAGCCTGATCCCGGCACAAGGTGCTATGTATCTGATGCTGGATATCCGCGCGACCGGCCTCAGCGGAGAATCCTTCGCCAACGCCTTGCTGGATACACACGCGATCGCGGTGATGCCCGGTGAGAGCTTTGGTGCCGCTGCTGCGGGTCATATCCGTGTCGCCATGACGATCGCAGATGAAAAATTCGTCGCATCCCTGCAGAAGCTCTGTGATTTCGCATCACAGCTTGCAGAGTCGCGCTGATCGTCCGAAAGCTGTGGGTCAGAAACGAAATGTCGTGCGCAGGTTGAAAACACTTGTGTCGAGGCTTCCGCCGGACTGTGGAACATTGTCGAAGTCCTGCCGCAAAGCCTCGCCACTGATGACAAACCGATCGCCAATTGGATAGGCAACACCGATCCCATAAACGGCGGCCGTATCGCTGTCGCCAGATGTACTGGCCCGTGCGGTCCCCAACACAATATAACCAAGGGCCGAGCCAAAATCGTAGCCTCCCCGAAGCTTGAGACGTGAAAGGCTGTCAAGGCTACCTTCTGACTGGCCCAGATCAAGGTTCAGGCGGTTATACTCCAGTTCGCCACCCAACACGAAACTACCGAAATCATGATCATACCCAATCAAAGGGCCAAAGCTGGCGCTGCTGCCGCCTACCCCGCCGGATCCATCGGTATCTGCATAGCCAAAACTGAAACCGGCATATGGTCCAGTCCAGTCTTCCGCCACGACCGACCCGGCACTTGTTACTAGTGCAGCGACGAGAACGGTCGTAATTGACTTCATGCAGACCTCCAAACAATCGATGCCGGTTTGGGCACATCTGAGGGGCCGTGATCATTGGTCAGCAAGCCCCGAATTATATATAAACTTAGGGTCCTTATTCAAATACCTAAGAGCAGGTTAACAGATTCTTGTCATGACGTGAAAAAAACATTTATGAGCGGGGTTTTGCGATGAATTCAATGTAGGTGACCCCGAAAGAAAAACGAGCGCAGGTCGCAAATGGAATAGATTGTGACGAAAAGGCTTGAAACACTTGCTGCATCGAACTGAGGAAGTTGATGCAAAACGAGGTTTGGAAAATCTGTCTGATCAGCCGCACCATTGGTGCGGATCGTGGTCGTGCGGCACGTGGGCGACCAATGGCGGTCTGAGTACACTCAACCCTACACGTACTATTTCGACCGGACCCATACTATGAACGAACAAACCCGAAACTCATCGCGCAGCGGCGGACGCGCCGCGCGCCGAGCAGCGCGCGCCACGGCACTACCGGAACATCTGCGGCCCATTCGGTCTGGCATGGAAGGCGGAACTCTTAAAGTTCTGACCCAGACACAGATCGAACGCATCCACGAGGCTGCCCTGACCGCACTGGAAACCATCGGCCTGGCTGACGCACCGCAAAGCGGTATCGATTATCTCGTCGCCGCTGGCTGCACCTTGGGCGACGATGGCCGCATTCGATTCCCACGTGCTTTGGTCGAAGACACTATTGCCAAGGCCAATCGCTCGATCACGCTGCACAGTCGGGACGGAAAATCCGATCTGGAGCTATCGGGTAACCGTGTCCATTATGGCACCGCCGGGGCGGCCGTAAGTATGGTCGACGTGCACGGGCAGGAATATCGCGATTCGACTCTTCAGGATCTCCATGATGCTAGTCGCATCTGCGAACAGCTTGAAAATATTCACTTTGTTCAACGCCCTATGGTGTGCCGCGATATTGCAGACAATCTTGAAATGGACCTGAACACCGTCTACGCCACCACATGCGGTACGTTCAAACATATAGGCACGTCCTTCACTGAACCCAGCCATGTGGCCCCCGCCATCGAAATGCTGCACATGATCGCGGGTGGAGAGGACAAGTGGCGCGAGCGACCTTTCATGTCCAACTCCAACTGCTTTGTCGTGCCGCCGATGAAATTCGCCACCGAAAGCTGCGAAGTGATGGAGGAATGTATTAAGGCCGGTATGCCGGTATTGCTGCTCTCTGCTGGCATGGCCGGGGCGACAGCGCCTTCGACAGTCGCTGGGGCGATCGCTCAAGCCACAGCCGAATGCTTGGCCGGGTTGGTTTATGTAAACGCCGTAAAGCCCGGTGCTCCCGCAATTTTTGGCACTTGGCCCTTCGGTCTTGATCTGCGCACAGGTGCGATGTCAATCGGTTCGGGCGAGCAAGCACTGCTGACCGCCGGTTGCGCCCAGATGCACCATTTCTACGATCTTCCCGGCGGTGCTGCCGCCGGTGCCTCGGACGCGAAACTGCCGGACATGCAAGCCGGGTGGGAGCAGATGTGTTCAAACGTCATGGCGGGTCTTTCAGGTCTCAACATGGTGTATGAGGCCGCAGGTATGCACGCCTCATTGCTGGGGTTCTGCCATGAAAGCCTGATTCTAAGCGATGACCTGATTGGGCAGGCACAGCGATGCGTACGTGGAATCGAGGTATCGGACGAGACCTTGGCACTGGATCAGATGGCCGAGGTTTGTTTGGGTGGCCCGGGCCACTATCTTGGGACGAGCGCGACTTTGGGCCGAATGCAGGCAGATTATGTTTATCCTACCTTTGGTGACCGGTCGTCTCCGAAAGAATGGGTGGAGCTAGGCAAGCCGGGCCTGATCGAAAAAGCGATAAACCGGAAGGAAGAGATCTTGGCGATCCCATCTCCAGCGCGGTTCGATGCGCTTTTGGATGCTGAAATACGCAGCAGATTCAACATTTACCTACCCGCGTAAGATACTGATAATAGACGGCCCGAGACATTCGGGCCGTCTGATGTCTTACGCGATCAACCGTTTGAAGGCGGTAGAAGCCCTGCTTCCTGAGCTATGGTGATTTCATCCTGATCCAACGCGCCGTCGCCGTTTGCGTCCATCAACGCAAAACCTTCGGCATCGACCTCTGGAACGACCGCCTGAACTTCGTCAATCGTCAGTACGCCATCGCCGTTGGTGTCGGCTGCGCTCTGGGCGATCGCCAATGTCGGCAGACCTAGTGCCAATGCCGAGATTACGGCCAGTTTTTGCGGTTTCATGTTATGCCTCCTGATTGCATTTTCTTAAGTGTTTGTGTCCGGACAGGCGCCAGATAAGCGCCACCTGCCAGCCGCGTCACCCGCACAGATTGATTTCGCAGCATTCGCGCCAATCTCCGCGTGTTTGGCAGAGTCGCATATGCGAAGGATTGCCGGACAAAATGGACAGGTACGGTTTCGGCGACTCTTGCCCGATCCAAACTGGATGATCCGGCAAAGCCCTGCTCAAAACCCGACTCGGAGTTGAAAAAAGAAAGGGGGCCGAAGCCCCCTGTCAGTTTCGCCCTCCAGGCTCATTTCGTTGACCGCCCGGTATTTTTTTGCCTGCGGCCTGGACTGCGCATGGGGCGAGCGCACCCGCCCCGTGAGAGAGTGGGAAAGAGCAAATATTCCGCCCCACCCTGTTCCCGGCCAACACGGGCATGTCGGCCGAGTGGATCAAGGCATTGAAGGTAAGTCTCAGCGCCTTGCTCCGTATTCGTCGGGGCCGGTTACTGCGGCAGCATCCGACCCCTGCACCCCGGTTTGCCGGGGCGTTTAACTCAGCTACACCCGCTTGTGGAACCGCAGGTGTTGCATTTCATGCAGGTGCCATTGCGCACCAGCGTGTAGTTTCCGCATTCTCCGCAGGGGTCACCTTCATAACCTTGCATCTTCGCTTTGATGCGGGCGTCCATTCCGGTTGCCACTGCAGTTTCGGCGGGCGCTTCGAACGGCGCCGCGGTTTCTGCCATTCCGGTCGTGTCAGACTGACCCCCATTGAACACCATCAGATCCTGAGGCAAACGCTTACGAAGATAGCCAGTCGAGCTGATTTGTTTCAGCACTTCCAAAGACTTGGTTGCGGCACTGTCACTGATCTCCGAGACGTTTGACAGACCGTCCTCTTCACCACGCCCCAAATCGTCAAAGCTTGCGCCTTCGGGTTTCACATGGGCCAGATCGGTGCGATCAAGGTAGGACACGGCCAACTCGCGGAAGATGTAATCCAGGATCGACGTCGCATTCTTGATCGAGTCGTTGCCCTGCACCATCCCAGCCGGTTCGAACTTGGTGAAGGTGAAGGCATCCACGAATTCTTCCAGCGGCACACCATATTGCAGGCCAACAGACACCGCGATGGCAAAGTTGTTCATCATCGCCCGGAAGCCAGCGCCTTCCTTGTGCATGTCGATGAAGATCTCACCCAATTGGCCGTCTTCGAATTCACCTGTGCGCAGATAGACCTTGTGGCCCCCGACGATTGCCTTTTGGGTATATCCCTTGCGGCGATGCGGCAGTTTCTCGCGGTGGCTGCGGATGATTTCTTTGACCACAACCTTTTCGATCACCTTCTCGGCGAGAACGAGGGCTTTTTCCTGAGGCGATCCGCTTTCCAGCACTTCCGCCGCTTCGTCGTCATCTTCAACCAGTGCCGCCGCCAGTGGCTGCGACAGTTTCGAGCCATCACGATACAGGGCGTTGGCCTTCACACCCAGCGACCACGACAGTTCGTATGCCTTCTGGCAATCCTCGATGGTTGCATCATTCGGCATATTGATCGTTTTCGAGATCGCGCCAGAGATGAAGCTTTGCGCCGCTGCCATCATGGTAATGTGGCTATTGACCTCAAGGAAACGCTTGCCCTTTTTGCCGCACGGGTTGGCGCAATCGAAGATCGAATAGTGCTCTTCTTTCAGATGCGGCGCCCCTTCCAGCGTCATGGTTCCACAAACGTGATCGTTGGCCGCGTCAATATCCGCTTTGGTAAAGCCAAGATGGCGCAGCAGGTCGAACGTCGGGTCGCTCAATTTGGTCGCCGGGATGCCTAGAACGCCGGTGCAGAACTCTTCGCCCAGCGTCCACTGGTTGAAGACGAACCGGATGTCGAAGGCGCTTTCCAATGCAGCATCCACTTTGGCCAGCTCGTTCGGACCAAAACCATGGCCCGTCAGCGAAGTATGGTTGATGCCCGGCGCGTTGCCGATGGTGCCGTGACCAACCGCATATCCAACGATCTCTTCAATCTGAGACGAGGAATAGCCCTGCTTTTCCAACGCCGCAGGAACCGAGCGGTTGATGATCTTGAAGTAGCCACCGCCGGCCAGCTTTTTGAACTTCACCAATGCAAAATCAGGCTCGATCCCGGTGGTATCGCAATCCATCACCAGACCGATGGTGCCGGTCGGGGCGATCACTGTGGCCTGCGCGTTGCGGTAGCCATTCTTTTCGCCAAGACTCAGCGCCTCATCCCAGGCCGACATAGCCAGATCAACCAAACGCTTGTCCGGGCAGTTGCCGTGATCCAGAGGCACGGGCTTTACGGCCAGCTTCTCGTATCCGTCGGTCACGCCCTGCGACGCACGGCGGTGGTTCCGGATGACCCGCAGCATATGGTCTGCATTGCGCTCATAGCCTTTGAATGGGCCAAGTTCGCCAGCGATCTCAGCCGAGGTCGCATAGGCCACGCCTGTCATGATCGCAGTCAGTGCGCCACAGATCGCCCGGCCCTCGTCCGAGTCGTAGCTGTAGCCCATGTTCATCAGCAGACCGCCGATATTGGCATAGCCCAGACCCAAGGTGCGGAAGTCATAGGACAGTTGCGCGATTTCCTTCGACGGGAACTGCGCCATCGTCACTGAAATTTCCAGTGTCAGAGTCCACAGGCGCGAGGCGTGCATATAGTCCGCCGCCTGGAATTCATCATCCTTCAGGAATGTCAGCAGATTCATCGACGCCAGATTACAGGCCGTATCATCAAGGAACATATATTCCGAGCACGGGTTCGAGCCGCGAATCTCACCGTCTTTGGGGCACGTGTGCCATTCGTTGACAGTGTCGTGGAACTGGATCCCCGGATCGGCACAGGCCCATGCCGCGTGGCCGACCTTTTCCCACAGATCCCGCGCCTTTACGGTCCGGGCAACCTTGCCATCCTTACGATTGATCAACTCCCAATCGGCGTCTTTTTCAACAGCCGTCAGGAACGCATTCGTCACACGGATCGAGTTGTTTGAATTCTGGCCCGAAACCGAGCTGTAGGCTTCCGAATCCCAATCTGTGTCGTAGGTCGGGAATTCGATGCTGTCATGGCCCTGTTTGGCATAATCCAGAACGCGCTTGATGTAAGTTTCTGGGATCGCAACCTTTTTCGCCTCGCGAACGGCGGCTTTAAGGGCGTCATTCTTCATGGGGTCATACGCGTCGTCCTGCGTTCCGTCCCATGTGCGGATGGCCTCGAAAATGCCGTTCAGCATCTTTTCGTGCATCTTCGATCCGGCAACGATCGAGGCCACCTTCTGCTCTTCGATCACCTTCCATTCGATGAATTTCTCGATGTCAGGGTGATCAGCATCGACGATTACCATCTTTGCTGCTCGACGGGTTGTGCCGCCTGATTTGATCGCGCCAGCGGCGCGGTCGCCGATCTTGAGAAAGCCCATCAGGCCCGAGGATTTGCCGCCACCCGAAAGCGCTTCGCCCTCTGCACGCAAATGGCTGAAATTGGTGCCGGTGCCCGAGCCGTATTTGAACAGGCGCGCCTCACGCACCCACAGGTCCATAATGCCGCCTTCGTTCACCAGATCATCATCGACCGACTGAATGAAGCACGCGTGCGGCTGCGGATGTTCGTAGGCGGATTTCGATTTGGTCAGCTTGCCGGTTTTGTAATCTACATAGTGGTGCCCCTGTGCAGGACCGTCGATTCCATAGGCCCAGTGCAGGCCAGTGTTAAACCATTGCGGCGAGTTCGGAGCCGCGCGCTGGGTCGCCAGCATATAGCGCATCTCGTCAAAATAGGCGCGCGCATCTTCCTCGGTCGAGAAGTATCCGCCCTTCCAGCCCCAATAAGCCCAGGCACCAGCCAAACGGTCAAACACCTGCTTGGAAGACGCCTCGCCATCAAATTCTGCATCTTCCGCAGGAACTGAACGCCACAGGAACTCAGGAACGTCTTTCTCTTTGACTTTCTTCAGCTTGGACGGGACGCCAGCTTTGCGGAAATACTTCTGTGCGATGACATCGCTGGCAACCTGGCTCCACTTTGCGGGAACCTCAATCTCGTCCAGGCGGAATACGATGGTCCCATCGGGATTACGGATTTCAGACGTCGCAGACACAAAGTCCAGATCGTCATATGCATCCTGTCCCGGTTTGGTGAATTTTCTTTCAATCTTCATATCCGCTGCCCCAGCTTCGATCTGTCCAAATCTTTATTCTCGGCACCAATCTCAGATAACGTGGGGTGCCGCCCACATTGCCGTTAAAATCAAGACGAAAGCGACCGGGCGCTGCCCGCAGCAGCGCGGAACCGTAATTACGGGTTCACGTCTTACTGGTTTGCTTTCCGTCCCTAGCCCGATGCCCCTTTCCGGTCATTGTCTACCAGATTTAGTGGCTCGTCATTCGGCCCATACAATCTGGCGTATATTTCCATAGTTGGTCAACGGGCTTTTTCAGCCAATTAGGGAATCTTTTAGCTTGACCCGATTTAGAATTCCGGCGGATTTCCGCCAGATCGCGATTCCCGATCTGACAAGTTTAGGGCTGCACCGCAGCGGTCTACAAAAGGGCCACCGTGAATTCTCTTTTTTTCCGCCACAGTTAGAAGCAATTGATCAACTGGGCTAACGTTAAGGACCCTTTCAGAGAATCATCGTCACGACGATGCAGCGCATGTCATAATTGGAATGCCACGACATTTCTGGATGGGAATTCTGTTCAACATGCGTTTGTTTTCATTGTTAACTATTCTGGTCGTGATCGTGTCTTGCACATCACAGGAAAGCCCTCCTGCGTCTCGCAGTGCGCAATTCACAGGATACCCGCAGAATCTGTTCAATTCCTTCAAGACAGACTGCGCCGGCCCCGGTGACAAATACATCAAGACCGCAGCAGGCAGTTTTGAATGCCGCGAGACCCTTTCGCCCGAGGCAACAGCCTATCTGATTCTCAGTTTTGACGGATATCCACAAAACCTTCCGCAAATTGTGACGCAGCTGAAATCAACAAAGAATCAGGCGGGATATCGCGTCGATGCAGAACTGTTTTTTCTGGTGCCGCAGAAAAATGGGTCCACTCTGCGGATACCCATCGAAAGCGAGCAATTGGACAGGGATTTTTCCAGACTCTACACCGATTATGGTGGGACACCGGTGTAGAGAGGAAATGGTCGGGGCGGCAGGATTCGAACCTACGACCCCCTGTACCCAAAACAGGTGCGCTACCAGACTGCGCCACGCCCCGGACCGTGCGCCTTCCTAAACGTGCCAATCTGATTTGAAAAGCCCTAACAGGGCCAAATAGCGGGCCCTTGCGAAAAAACTTCATGGCGCATCTGCGTTCCGGCTCGAATACCATAGCGCTCGGCAAGCCCTGCGTTGATTTCCAGAACCGCATAGACCGAATCGCCACCCTCGATCGGGCTCAGATCACCCGGGATCGCGCCCTCATGCACACGTGTCACCGTACCTGCGCGATCTACAAAAATCATATCAAGTGGAATCAGAGTATTCTTCATCCAGAACGCCACAGGCTGCGGGGGATCAAAAACGAACAACATCCCTGACCTGCCGGGCATACTTTCGCGGAACATCAAACCGCGGGATCGATCTTCGTGGGTCAATGCCAGTTCGATGTCGAAACGAATCTGTGCCAGATCATTCCGCAGTTCGACGCGATCCAGACGGCATTCAGCCTGTGCGACCCCGCCGGACAACAGTGTCAGGATCACCAATACTAATGCTGTTCTCATCATTCGGAACCTAGTTGTTCAGAGCGGATTCCCAAGCCAGAACTTGCGCAGCCATCCGGCCTCTCTTGCCATCGATCACCCGCATGGCCAACGCCTCGCCCGGTTGCAGATCAGCCAGGCCCGAGCGGCGCAAAACCTCGATATGCAAGAACACGTCTTCGCTGCTGCCGAAGACATTGGCAAAACCGAACCCCTTGCCCTTGTCGAACCATTTGACGCGCGCAGCCTCCAGCGGGGCGCTGCCAATTACAGCTGGATCAAGCTCGGCGAAATCGGCCAGCATCATCGTTTCCGCCCGTTCGGGCGGGTCGACGCTGACCACCTCGACCGCCTGAACACCACGGTCGGTTTTGTGGGTCATAATCTCTATGCCCGCGCCATCCGCGACCGAGCTTTGCCCGAAGTTCCGCAGCACGTTGACATGCAGTAGAATGTCCGGACCGCCTTCGTCGGACACAACAAATCCGTATCCCTTCGCGGGATCGAACCATTTTACGTGTCCTCGGACGCGATACATGCTGTTCAAATCTTCTGGCACTGTTTTCCCATTACGATGATACGCAAGTCGTTAAGGGTCTGTTGTTTATGGCATTGGCCCGCAAATTCAAGCTGAAAAAAGCTTTTATTTGCAACCATTTGCATTTCACGATACGCGAGCGTCATGGATTCAACCTCTGCACTTGCCAGTCGGAATCGGCGCTGGACCTTTTCCACTGAAACCTGTCATGCAACCTAAAGGCACCATCAGCCCAAAATTCTACCTCGACCGGCGAAATCCGATACCCTCCCCAAAACTCAGGCCGAGGCGGATTGGTGCCAAGCTTGGCTGTCACCTTGGCCACTTCAGCCATCAGGGACGCTCGGCTATCCAAAGGTTGCGACTGGTGCGATGCCCAGGCGCCCAGACGGCTTTTTAGCGAACGTGATGCATAGTATTCGTCCGCCTGCGGCCCTTCTTCTTTGGTAATTATACCACGAACACGGATTTGACGCCGCAAAGATTTCCAATGCATCACAAAGGCTGCTTTATGGGCGCTATCCAGCTCCTGCGCCTTGGCACTTTGATAGTTCGTGTAAAAGACAAACGCGTCTTTTTCGATCTCTTTCAGCAATACCATGCGAGCATTTGGCAAACCATCTGAATCCACGGTTGCCAAAGCAATCGCGTTAGGGTCATTCGGTTCGGTCTTTTCAGCCTCAGCCAGCCACCGCCCCGCGATTTCAAACGGATCGGACCCGGCAAAGATGCCACTATGCTCGTTCATTTCCATCCCCTGGAAATAATTAACCCGACCCTAAGGCGAGAACCCGCTGCGGGCAAGAGCACATGGCCTTGCCGCAGGACAATCAATGGCATAAACCAACCCAACACAATGCGACGACAGGCGGAGAACCGAAGATGTCAAATCAGTTGATGGCCGGAAAACGCGGCCTCATCATGGGACTGGCCAATGACAAATCAATCGCTTGGGGGATTGCCCGCGCCCTGTCCGACGCCGGGGCAGAGCTGGCTTTCTCTTATCAAGGAGACGCACTGAAGAAACGCGTCGATCCTCTGGCCGCGCAACTGGGCAGCGAAATCGTGCTTCCCTGCGATGTCAGTAACGAAGATTCGATCAACGTGCTGTTTGCTGCGCTCGAACAGAAATGGGGCAAACTGGACTTCGTTGTTCACGCCATCGGCTTTTCGGATAAGAACGAACTGCGTGGTCGCTATGTCGATACTTCACGCGCAAATTTCAATCTAACCATGGATGTCTCGGTTTATTCGTTCACAGCCGTCATGCAGCGCGCGGAAAAGATGATGAACGAAGGCGGCAGCGCAGTCACCCTCACCTATTACGGCGCCGAACAGGTCATGCCGCACTATAATGTGATGGGTGTCGCCAAAGCAGCGCTTGAGGCGTCCGTGAAATACCTGGCCGAAGATCTGGGCAAGGACGGTATCCGTGTCAATTCGATTTCAGCAGGCCCGATCAAGACGCTCGCCGCCAGCGGCATCGGCGATTTCCGCTATATCATGAAGTGGAACGAGTATAACTCGCCCCTGCGCCGGAACGTGACCATTGATGATGTTGGCAAATCGGCACTATATCTGCTGTCCGATCTCAGCAGTGGCGTGACCGGAGAGAATCTGCACGTGGATTCGGGATATCACATCGTCGGAATGAAAGCCGTCGATGCGCCGGACGTTGAAAAGGGATAAGAAAGCATGAGCGCTAAGGACCGTCTGCCGCACGAAAAAGGATTCCATATCAGCTGGGATCAGATCCATCGCGACTCGCGCGCATTGGCTTGGCGTCTGGATGGACAAGGGCCCGACGATGGCGCATGGCGCGCAGTCGTGGCGATCACCCGCGGCGGCATGGCCCCTGCGATGATCGTCAGCCGTGAACTGGATATCCGTACGGTCGACACTGTAAGCGTGAGATCCTATCACCACCAGTCACAGGGTGAGGCTGAGGTACTCAAAGCCCCAAATGCCGAACTGATGGGCGATGGAACCGGCATCCTGATCATTGACGATCTGGTCGACAGTGGCAAAACACTGGAACTGGTCCGCGAGATGTATCCCAATGCGCATTTTGCAACCGTATACGCCAAACCCAAAGGCCGCCCGCTGGTGGATACTTTCATCACCGAGGTCAGCCAGGACACCTGGATCTTCTTCCCATGGGACATGGCGTTGCAATATGTCGAGCCCTACAGAGGCACAGACTGATCAAGCCTTTTTGCTTGGACGCTGAAAACACGGACTTTCCATGAAAGCAACTCGAACCAACGCCACCTTTGCCCCTCCGGTGATGGAGGCGCGGCGCTGGCTTGATGGGGTTGTTTTTACTGCCGACCGTCCGCTGATCAATGTTAGCCAGGCCGCACCAGTTGATCCTCCTCCATTGGCTCTGCGGCAGGCGATGGCCGAGTTCGCAATCGAACAGGACAGCGCCCATCTTTATGGCCCGGTTCTGGGTAACAACGACCTGCGGTCCGAGTTAGCTATTCAGATCAGTGCCCATTATGCAGCAGAGGTTTCGGCGGATCAGGTCGCGATCACCTCAGGCTGTAATCAGGCTTTTTCGGCCGTGATCTCGGCAATCACTGATCAAGGTGATGAGGTGATCCTGCCAACGCCGTGGTACTTCAACCACAAAATGTGGCTTGATATGGCTGGTGTTAAAGCTATCGATCTGCCTGCTGGCGATGATTTACTACCAGACCCCGAGAAAGCTCGCACGCTTATCAACGAAAACACGCGGGCCATTGCATTGGTCACGCCGAACAATCCCGGCGGCGTCGAATACCCTTCGGATCTGGTGCATCGCTTTTATGATCTGGCGCGGGAAACGGGGATTCGTCTGCTCGTTGATGAAACTTATCGCGATTTCGACAGCCGATCCGGTGCTCCACATGAATTGTTCCAACAGGCGGATTGGGACGATACCTTTATACATCTCTACTCGTTCTCGAAAGCCTACCGACTAACCGGGCACCGTGTCGGCGCGATTGCCGCCGGTTCACCGCTTCTGTCTGAAATTGAGAAATTTCTGGATACTGTTGCGATCTGCCCTGGCCAGATCGGCCAGTTTGCCGCTTTATGGGGAATGCAAAACCTGACCCAGTGGGTTGCAGGCGAAAGGGATGAAATTCTCGACCGCCGGGCCGCAATTGCAGAAGGAATGCCACGGCTAGAGGCAAAAGGCTGGCGCTTGCTGGGGTTGGGTGCCTATTTCGCTTATCTTGAACACCCGTTTGAGATCGCTTCAGACGATCTGGCACGGCAATTGGTGCCCGAGGCAGGTATTCTGCTGTTGCCGGGCACTATGTTCACGCCCTCAGAAGATCCGGCAGGAAAGCGGCAGGTTCGCATCGCATTCGCCAATCTCGACCGCGCTGGAATCGCGCAGTTGTTCGACCGATTGCAGGCCCTGTCCTTCTAAGCTTGCCCCTCGGCTGCACGCATCGTATTCAGGGCCGCAACCGACAGGGCAGACACTTGCCGACAAAACCAAGAGGGCACCATGGCCGCAGGCATGAAAAACCTATCCAAAACCTTTGTCTGGATTCTTATGGGCCTTCTGATGCTGGGCCTTGCGGGCTTTGGCGCCACCAGCCTGACCGGAACCGTGCGTACGGTTGCGCAGGTCGGTGATGAAAGCGTAACGGTCGATGCCTACTTTCGCGAACTTCAACGCGAAATCCGCGCGGTTGAGGCGCAAACCGGACAGCCAATGCAGATTTCGCAAGCCCATGATATTGGCCTTGACCAACTGGCCTTGTCCCGCCTGATCGCTCTGGCAGCGCTCGATAATGAGGTCGGGCAGCTTGGCATCTCGATCGGGGATGAAAACCTGCAAAACGAAATCGTCCAAATTCCGGCCTTTCAGGGCGTGGATGGCACCTTCGACCGCGAGGCATATCGCTTTCAACTGGAACAAGTCGGCATGTCCGATACCGAGTTCGAATCGGATTTGCGAAAGGAATCAGCCCGCACGATCGTACAGGGCGCGGTGATGGGTGGTGTTGAAATGCCGCGCACACTGACCGACGCATTGTCGAGCTTTGTGCTCGCCCGCCGCAGCTTTACCGTTGCAACCCTGTCCGCCGACGCCTTGGAGTCCCCAGTGGCAGAACCGACAGAAGATCAAATCCAGACTTTCTATGATGAAAACACTGATCAGTTCACCCTGCCCCGCACCAAGCAACTAACATACGCTATTTTGTCGCCAGAGATGCTGCTTGATACGATTGAGGTCGATGAAGACTCATTGCGCCGCCTCTACGATCAGCGTGCCGAACAGTACTTTCAGCCCGAACGCCGTTTGGTCGAACGCCTGACCTATCCCAACGAAGAAGCCGCGACTGAAGCGTTGGCTCAGTTAGAGGTCGGCGGAGCGGATTTCGAACAATTGGTCCGCGATCGGGAGCTTGAGCTGAGCGACGTTGATCTGGGTGACGTCACGCGCGAAGACCTGGGCGATGCCGCCGATGCTGTTTTCGCAGCCGAGATCGACGATGTAGTTGGCCCGCTTCCTTCGGTATTTGGCCCAGCCTTGTTCCGTATCAACGGGTCGCTTGCCGAGAATAACGTAAGCTTTGAAGACGCCGAGCCCGAGTTGCGTGAAGAACTCGCCGCAGACCGCGCGCGTCGCCAAATCGAAGCGCAGGCCGAAGACATCAACGACTTGCTAGCCGGCGGCGCGACGCTGGAAGAACTGGTCGGTGAGACCGAATTGGAACTGGGCCAGATCGACTGGACCCAGCAGAACGACGATGGCGTTGCCGCATATGACGGCTTTCGCTCTGTCGCCGAAGCTGTGCAAGAGGGTGATTTCCCCGAAGTCGCATTTCTTGAGGACGGTTCGATCTTTGCCTTGCGCCTGAACGAGGTACTGGAGCCACGCCCGGAACCATTGGAAAGCGCACAGGCGCGTGTTGCCACAGCTTGGACACGGGCAGAGACCGCGAAGGCGCTGCAAAATCAAGCCAACTCAGTTCTGACCCAGCTGGCGACCGATGGCGATTTCACTGCAACAGGCCTGCCCTTCCGGGTCGAAAATGCACTGACGCGAACCGCGTTCCTTGAGGATGCTCCAGTAGATTTCATGACGCAGGTTTTTGAGCTGGAACCAGGTGAGTTGCGCGTCATCCCAGGAAACGGCACTGCGCTGATCGTTCGTCTGGAAGAAGAACTGCCACCGGCCGAAACCGACGAACAACGTCAGATGCAGGATGCTCTGGCCGCGCAGCTTGATCAGGCGTTGGCACAGAACATCTTCGATATCTATGTGCGCAACGCCCGGACACGCGCGCGCCCTGTGCTGGATCAGCAAGCGCTGAACGCGGTACGGGCAAGCTACTAAAGAGACAGCACATGGCCCTGACCCCGGAATTCGAAACCTTCGCACGCGCCTATGACGCGGGTGAAAACCAGGTCGTCTACACCCGGCTTGCCGCCGATCTGGATACGCCAGTGTCCCTTATGCTCAAACTGACGGGCGCACAGAAAGACGCCTTTATGCTCGAGTCGGTAACCGGCGGCGAAGTACGCGGGCGCTATTCGATCATTGGCATGAAGCCCGATCTGGTCTGGCGTTGCCACGGCGAAACATCTGCCCTGAACCGATCGGCCCGGTTTGATGCCGACGCGTTCCAGCCGCAAGACGGCAACCCGATGGATAATCTGCGCGCCCTGCTCGCCGAAAGTCGCATCGCGCTACCCGATGATCTGCCGCAAGCTGCTGCCGGGCTGTTTGGGTATCTGGGCTATGACATGGTGCGACTGGTAGAATACCTGCCGGATGTGAACCCTGACCCGCTGGGCCTGCCCGATGCGATCATGCTGCGGCCTTCGGTCATCGCCGTGCTGGATGGCGTCAAAGGCGAGGTCACCGTGGTGTCCCCCGCATGGGTCAGCGATGGGCAATCCGCCAAGGCCGCGTATGCGCAAGCCGCCGAACGCGTTATGGACGCCGTTCGCGATCTGGAACGCGCAATGCCCGCAGAAACACGTGATCTGGGCGATGCGATTGAAGTTGGAACTCCGGTATCCAACTTCACCAAATCGGGCTATATGCAAGCTGTTGAAAAGGCCAAGGAATATATCCGCGCGGGCGACATCTTTCAGGTCGTCCCGGCCCAACGCTGGACACAGGATTTTCCGCAACCGCCGTTTGCGCTCTACCGCTCGCTGCGGCGTACGAATCCGTCACCATTCATGTTCTATTTCAACTTCGGCGGTTTTCAGGTTGTGGGCGCGAGCCCGGAAATCCTCGTGCGTGTGTTCGGTGATGAGGTCACGATCCGCCCCATCGCAGGCACCCGTCCGCGTGGCGCGACGCCCGAGGAAGACAAAGCCAACGAAGTCGATTTACTGGCCGACAAAAAGGAACTGGCCGAGCACCTCATGCTGCTTGATCTCGGCCGCAACGACACGGGTCGTGTGTCAAAGATCGGAACCGTGCGCCCCACCGAAGAGTTCATCATCGAGCGCTATAGCCACGTGATGCACATCGTATCAAATGTGATCGGAGAACTGGCCGCGGACAAAGACGCTCTGGATGCCTTCTTTGCCGGGATGCCCGCAGGCACGGTTTCTGGCGCGCCAAAGGTTCGCGCAATGGAGATCATCGACGAGTTGGAGCCCGAAAAACGCGGCATCTATGGCGGCGGCGTTGGATATTTCAGCGCGGGTGGTGACATGGATATGTGCATCGCCCTGCGCACGGCCATCGTGAAGGACAACAAGCTCTATATTCAGGCGGGCGGCGGCGTGGTCTATGACAGCGACCCTGAGGCTGAATATATGGAAACCGTCCATAAATCTAACGCGATCCGGCGCGCCGCGGCTGATGCAGCACGGTTCACCGGAAGTGGAAACAGCTAATAATGGCGGCGCATAATAGGCGCCGCTTGTTCATCAGGACCCGGAGTCGTCCTGCTGGACCTCTTGCATCATCACAGCTGAGATCGGTGCCATCGCCACACGGTTGCCGCGATCTTCAAGCCCCCAGAGCAACAAAGCCGAAATCGTCTCGGGGCGCAGACGGCCCAGCATTACCACAGCACCTTCCTGACCGGCGCGGAATGCGGCCTGATCCAGAAAACGCCGCATGATCTTGGGGTCTTGCTTAGCTCCGTCAAAGTCCCGAAATACGACGCTGGACGGGACTCCGTTGCGCGCAGCCAGCTTTTGCACGGTGTTCAATCCATTATCCTGCGTCACCAGTCCCCGTCCGGTATCACCGGCTATCGCAGCAACCTGATCGGCCAGCTTTCTGTTTCCTTGAATGCCGCTTTCGACGCCTTCCAGAATGCCAACCGTTTGGGGTAATTCATCCAACCACACAGACAATGACACTTCTGCATCCTGTGCACTGGCGGCTTCGTGTAGATCAATCAGGGCAAGCACTTCGAATCCGGCTTCACGATGACGCGCCATCTTCTCGGCGGCTTGCGGGTCGGAAGGGCTGACGGCAAAGCTCAACGGGTATGGAAAGTCCTGCAGGGCCTCGGCGCCAAACGCACCCACATCGTCAATCAGAATGATCGACATCAGCGGTTTGGACTCGGTGTTTTCGAAGGTGGCCGCATGTTCCTCGATCGGTTTTGATACCGTTGTCGTCACCAGCCCGGGCTCTTCGGCAATCGGATCATCCCGCTCGGTCAGCGGGATGACACGCTTTCCGACCAATGTGCCCGAGCTTGTGGCGCCGTCCCCGTCGATCTGAGGCAGGGTCAACACACGTGGCTGGCGTACGGGGCGGGTATTTTCTTCGCCTTCGACGGCAATCGGGTTGCGCTCGGGTTCGGTTTCAGCGTCCGGTGCTTCCGGCGCGACATCGGGGAGTAGTTCGGGCCTTGGCTGAAGGGCCGCGACCTGAGGGGCAGTTTCTTCAGGCGTCTCTTCCACCACCTGCGGTTCTGGTTCTTCCACAGGCTCTGATGGCGACGGAGCGTCTGCAAGAATCGCAGGCTCAGCCTCCTGCTGTGGCGTTTCCGGGGTCGCGGGCGGCGCTGGTGGCGCCGTTGGTGCATCGGTCTGGACGGCCACGGCAGGCGATGAAACGCTTACCGGCGCTTCGGTGTCAGTGGGCGTCTGCCCCGCCGCCGGCGGCGCGCCCGGATCGGTTTCGATATCGGCCAGGCTATCCAGAGAATCAGACGATTGCGCCGGGCTTTCTGGGCCTGCGGGCGGCAGTTCAAGCAAATCGGCATCAACACCGGCTTCACCCACCTGCGCCGTCTGAACCTGTTCGGGCGCATCGGCCACTTCGGGCGCCGTGGCTGCAACTTCAGGTTTGCGCGACAATGGGGTGCTCAGCGACAGGATCGCGCCCAGTGCCAATACAGAGACCGCCCCGGCGATCAGTCCACCATAAAATCCGCCCATCGAAATCTCGCCTCTCGCGTTGTTTCGTGCCTCAATCGCCCGTGTGCCATCTTCTGTGGCGCTCACTTGCACATGGGCCAAGTTGGGTATGTCCTCTTGACGCTGCCGTACAAGCCTGAGCATGTATGTCCCGACATTATATCGTGGCAAGGGGCTGCATCGCCAGCCTGAAATGCCCTCAGGAAGATAAGTGCCTAAATGCTGCTGCTGATCGACAACTATGACTCGTTTACCTACAACCTCGTTCACTATCTGGGCGAACTGGGCGCCGAGATGGTCGTACGCCGGAACGACGCGCTGGATGTGCAGGAAGCGATGGCGATGAACCCGGCCGGAATATTGCTCAGCCCCGGCCCATGCGACCCGGATCAGGCCGGCATCTGCCTGGCCCTGACCGAAGCCGCAGCCGAGACGCAGACCCCGCTGATGGGTGTCTGCCTGGGCCACCAGACCATCGGTCAGGTTTTTGGCGGCAATGTCGAGCGCTGTCATGAGATCGTGCACGGTAAAATGGGAACCATGCATCACACCAACAAAGGCGTGTTTGCGGGCTTACCGTCTCCGTTTGAAGCGACGCGATACCACTCGCTGATCGTGGATCGGGACACCCTGCCCGACTGTCTTGAGATAACAGCTGAACTAGAAGATGGCACAATCATGGGCCTGCAACACAAGAATCTGCCGATCCATGGCGTTCAGTTCCACCCTGAATCCATTGCCTCCGAACATGGGCACGCCCTGCTCAAGAACTTCCTGAATGAAATGAAAGTCCCCGCATGAGCGACGCTTTGAAACCGCTGATTGGTGCTGCGGCCGACCGCGCGCTGACCCGGGCCGAGGCTGAACAGGCCTTTGGGATCTTGTTTGATGGCGCTGCAACACCCAGCCAGATCGGCGGGCTGTTGATGGCCATGCGGACCCGCGGAGAGACGGTGGAGGAATACGCCGCAGCCGCAGCCGTTATGCGCGCCAAGTGCAATGCCGTCACCGCCCCAGCGGGTGCGATGGATATTGTCGGAACCGGTGGCGACGGCAAAGGCACACTGAATATATCGACCGCGACCGCATTCGTGGTGGCAGGTGCCGGTGTCACTGTCGCCAAGCATGGCAATCGAAACCTGAGTTCAAAATCCGGCGCAGCAGATGCGTTGGGGCAACTTGGCATCAACGTGATGGTCGGGCCGGAAGTGGTTGAAAAAGCGCTGGAAGAGGTCGGTATCGGCTTCATGATGGCTCCGATGCATCACCCGGCAATTGCCCATGTCATGCCTTCGAGGCAGGAACTTGGAACGCGCACTATTTTTAACATTCTGGGCCCACTCACCAACCCTGCTGGTGTTAAGCGCCAGCTGACCGGCGCTTTCAGCCGGGACCTGATCCGTCCCATGGCCGAAACTCTGGGTTTGCTGGGCGCAGAACACGCATGGCTGGTGCACGGGTCTGACGGCACCGACGAACTGACCATCACCGGGATCAGTTGGGTCGCATCGGTCGAGGACGGCACCATCAAAGAGACCGAACTTCACCCGGAAGACGCAGGTCTACCGGTGCATCCGTTCGAGGATATCATCGGTGGCACGCCTGAGGAAAACGCCATCGCATTCCGCGCTCTGCTGGATGGGGCTCCATCAGCCTACCGCGATGCGGTGCTGTTGAATTCCGCCGCCGCTCTGGTCGTGGCCGACTCGGCAGGAGATTTGCGCGAGGGTGTCGCCATGGCCACCGAAAGCATCGACAGCGGCAGCGCGCGGGACAAGATCTCGGCTCTGGCGCGCATTACACAGGAAGCCGCATGACCGAAACCGTTCTGGACAGGATCAAAGCCTACAAGCTGGAAGAAGTTGCCTCAGACAAAGCGAATGTGTCGCTGGAGACGCTGGAATCTGAGGCCCGCAATGCACCAGATGTGCGTGGCTTCGCCGAAGCTTTGCACAATGCGACCCGCACCGGTTATGGGCTGATCGCCGAGGTCAAAAAAGCCAGCCCATCCAAAGGGCTTATCCGCGATGACTTCAACCCGCCGGAATTGGCCCAAGCCTATGAAACGGGAGGCGCTGCCTGCCTGTCAGTGCTGACCGACACACCCAGCTTTCAGGGTGCAAAAGAGTATTTGACCGAGGCGCGCGCAGCATGTTCTCTGCCCGCGTTGCGCAAGGATTTCATGTATGACCCGTATCAGGTGGTCGAGGCCCGTGCATTGGGCGCCGATTGCATCCTGATCATTATGGCGTCGGTCAGCGACGCTCAGGCCGCTGAGCTGGAGCAGACGGCTTTTGACTGGGGTATGGACGTTCTGATCGAAGTCCATGACGCCGAAGAACTGGAGCGCGCGGCGCAGCTGAAAAGCCCCTTGATCGGGATAAACAACCGCAATCTCAAAACCTTCGAGACCAGCCTTGATACAACGCGCGATCTATCCAAATTGGTTCCCGAGGGCCGCACAATTGTTTGCGAGAGCGGCCTGAGTACCCCTGCTGACCTTGCCGATATTGCCCGTTATGGAGCACGGTGCTTTCTGATCGGTGAAAGCCTGATGCGGCAAGAGGATGTCGCCACCGCCACCCGCTCGTTGCTGGCCAATCCGCTCATCCCCGGAGTCATGTGATGCCGCTGACCCATTTTGATGCCAAGGGTGAGGCCCATATGGTGGATGTCTCCGACAAGGCTGTCACCGACCGGGTTGCGGTTGCATCTGGTCACATTAGGATGGCGCAGGAAACCTTTGATATCATTTCAGAAGGTAGGGCCAAAAAAGGCGACGTTTTGGGTGTCGCCCGACTTGCTGGCATTATGGGGGCCAAGAAGACACCGGATCTGATTCCGCTTTGCCATCCTCTGCCGGTTACTAAAGTTGCAGTCGAATTGACCCTGGACCCCGATCTTCCCGGTGTGCAGATCGCGGCGACAGTCAAGACCTCGGGTCAGACCGGTGTTGAGATGGAAGCGCTGACTGCTGTTTCAACTGCGGCCCTGACAGTTTATGACATGGCCAAAGCCGTAGACAAATCTATGGAGATCAGCGGCATTCGCGTTCTTCTGAAAGATGGCGGTAAATCAGGTCGTTACGAGGCATCATGATCACAGTAGAAGAAGCGCGGGCGCTGCTTTTCGATCTTGTTGCACCTCTGCCCGCAGAAACGACCCAATTGTCCGAGGCTTCCGGTCGCATCCTGGCCAAAGACGTTGAAGCGACACGCGATCAGCCACCTTTTGCAGCTTCTTCGATGGATGGTTACGCTGTCAAATCGACTGAGGTTGAATTGCACGCGATGTTCAAGGTGGTGGGCGAAGCAGCGGCGGGTCAGCGCTTTGACGGGACCGTTGGGCCAGGTCAGGCCGTGCGAATTTTTACCGGCGCGCCCGTGCCCGACGGAGCAGATTTTGTCGTCATTCAAGAAGATGTCGACCGCAGAGGCGATCTGATCACCATCACTGATGGCCCGGGAGCCAAGGCCAATATTCGTCCCGCTGGTGTTGATTTCACGATCGGCGCACGGATCAGCGCGCCTCGTCTCCTCCGGCCCGAAGATGTCGCCTTGATGGCAGCGATGAACATCGCCTCGGTTCCCGTGACGCGAAAACCTGTGGTCGCCCTGATTTCAACCGGCAACGAATTGGTGATGCCCGGCGAAATGCCCGGGCCCGATCAGATCATCGCGTCGAACACCTTTGGCCTTAAGGCACTGCTTGAACAAAACGGTGCACATGTACGGGTTCTACCGATCGCTCAAGACACGGTAACCTCGCTGGAAACAGCCTTTGACTTGGCGCAGGGTGCAGACCTTGTGGTGACCATCGGAGGGGCATCCGTCGGCGAGTACGATCTGGTCGCCGACGTCTCGGAGGGGGTTGGGCTGGAACGGTCGTTTTACAAGATCCGTATGCGCCCCGGTAAACCGCTGATGGCTGGTCGTCTCGGCGATGCCGCAATGGTCGGCCTTCCTGGCAACCCGGTCAGCGCCATGGTGTGTGGATATCTGTTTCTGGTCCCGATGGTGCGCCGAATGCTGCGAATTGATCAAGTGCTTCCCCCTCTGCAGCGGGCCCGACTAATTGCACCTCTCGCTGAAAATGGTGGGCGCGAACACTACATGCGCGCGATTGTGAACCATGATGGAATTCGGGCTTGTGACAATCAGGACAGCGCGTTGCTAAGTGTGCTGGCGCAAGCAAATGCATTGCTGGTCCGCCAACCGCACGATCCCGCACGAACAACCGGTGATGAGGTCACCTACCTGCCCATCCAGTAAATCCGTTGACACAAAACGTGAACATGCGTAGAACAAAAGAAAACGCATAAGCGATGAGGTGCGAGCGATGCTGACCAAGAAGCAATTGGATTTGCTGGAATTCATCCACAAACGCGTTCAAGCGGTCGGTGTTCCACCCAGTTTTGACGAGATGAAGGCCGCTCTGGACCTTCGATCGAAATCAGGAATTCATCGCCTGATCACCGCATTGGAGGAGCGTGGCTTTATCCGCCGCCTTGCCCACCGTGCCCGCGCTATCGAAATCGTCAAGCTACCCGAAAGCCTTGGTGGTGAACCGACCGCAGGCTTCAAACCGCGCGTGATCGAGGGGAATCGCCCGGAAGGTCCACGCCCGGCCAATTTCGAGCCTGTAAGAGTTGACGCTTTGGAGTTGCCGGTCATGGGGCGGATCGCTGCCGGTGTGCCGATCGAAGCCATCAGCCATGTCTCGCACCACGTCGCCGTACCGGGGTCGATGGTATCGGGCAGTGGTGAACATTATGCGCTTGAGGTGCGTGGCGACTCGATGATCGAAGCCGGGATCAATGATGGGGATGTAGTAGTAATCCGCGAGACCACAGCGGCCGATAACGGCGATATCGTGGTTGCATTGGTCGAAGATCAGGAAGCCACGCTGAAACGGTTCTTCCGCCGGGGTCAGGCTATTGCACTTGAAGCTGCAAATCCGGCCTATGAAACCCGTGTGCTGCCCGAGGACAAGGTAAAGGTACAAGGTCGCTTGGTCGGTCTGATCCGAAGCTACTGACGCGTGTGCGGCGACCATAGGCGGCGACCCGTGGCTTCGGAGCTGGTGAACATACGTCCTTTGGACAAGGCCAGACTGCCCGTTTTCTGCAATGTGTCGGGATCGTACACGCTGCACTCTCCGTTCAGGGTCAGCGATACGGATGCGACAATGATCTGATCCGGCCTGCATTCCTCAAAGGTCTGCGCGACCCGCTTTCCGGTCAGGTGAACAAGCTCTTTGCCGCCGATCAGGTAGCGTTGAACACCGCCCGATGCATCCGGCCATCGCTGCGCCGCCTTTGGTTGATCCGCACCATCACCGTCATTCTCCAGCCAGACCGATGCAACGAAACCACTTCCCTTGTGCTTGCTGAGAGCCCGCCCTTGTTCGGTCATTACGCCAACTAGCCCCCCGGTTTCAGCAATTAGCACGTCCGGGCGATGCCCCGGCCCCCACATCGCAATTGCCATGACTGCGGGCGCAACCCCAAACCACCTTGCGCGCCCTTGCCACAGCATCAACCAAAGAAAAGACATCGCCAGCACAGGCAGAACAAAATCCGCTGGGCTCACTACATAACCGCGCGCACCATCCAGGTCCGAAACCCAACGCGCGACGGCCAGTATCCAGCGTAGACCGGCGCCCATCACCTGCAGCGCCAGTGCTTCAAGCCCGAATGGCGCCAAAAGTGCGGCGACGACCGCGGCCGGAACCACCACCGTACCCATGACTGGCACAGAAACCAGATTCGCCAGCAATCCGTAGTGTGACATGGTATTAAAATGTGCCGCTCCGATCGGCGCCGTCGCGACCCCGGCGATAGCCGAGGACATCAGCAGAGCCAACACAGGTCGCAACCATTTCGGGCCGGGCATCGGACCGTAACCCCGCAGCCCGCCAAATGCCGCCACCAACGCCGTCGTTGCTGCGAACGACATCTGGAAACCAGGGCTCAGCAGGGTCTCCGGGCGTAACACCAGCACGATCAGCGCCGCCAACGCCACGGCCCGCAGCGAGATCGCACGGCGATCCAAAAGCACAGCGCCAAACATGACGCAAACCATAACAAAGGCACGCTCGGTTGCGACGTTGCCGCCGGACAGGAAAAGATAGACCGTCGCGGCCACCAGTGCACAGATTGCAGCCACTTTACGTACTGGCAATCGAAGGGCCAAGACTGGGATCACCGACAGTCCGACGCGGCAGGCCATAAATACGAAGCCCGTCAGCAAACCCATATGCAAACCCGAGATCGCAAGAAGGTGCGCCAGATTAGAGGCGCGCAATGCCTCCAATGAGGTCTGACCAATCCCACTGCGATCACCGGTGGTGACGGCAGCGGCAAATCCCCCAACCTCGCCGGGTAAAATTGCACGCACCCGATCCGAGATCGCCATTCGCCACACCGTGATATGTACTCCGTCACGCCCGGCCCAGGGTGGCGCAACGCTCAGAACCGGAACCCGTGTGTAACCGACAGCGCCCAGCTCCTGAAACCACGCATGGCGGCGAAAATCAAAGCCTCCGGGTTCGACAGGCCCTTGTGGCGGTGACAGATGGGCGGTGGTCATAATTCTCTGCCCCGGTGACAGATTCACGGTTGCTCCGTGTATGGACAGCCGGATGCGCCGGGGTCTCTGATCAGCAGGAACGTCCCCGATGCGTACCTGATCCAGTGTTACCCGCAGCGCATCCGACGCAGAGCGGTCCAGCGCCACGACCCTCCCCTCGACCGGGCCGTAATAGCGCCATTGCAGAACCGGCTCTGCAACCTTGTGAGCCCGTGCGCCCGCCAACAGGAAACCCACAGCAATCAGGGCTAGACCTATGGCCAATGGTGCCCATGCCACACGCAACCAGCGGGTGATGACAATTGCCAGCAACGCAAAAGCCAAAACCCCGTCATAAAGATTGACCCCGGGTTCAAACCTCAGGCTGAAATAGCAGCCAATTCCGACCGCAAGACCAACCGGAGACCAAGGAAACAAATGTCCCCGCTGGGTCAGCAGCGCAGTCTCGACCCGTGTCAGAACACGCATGGTTGCCCCCGTCCTTCGGGCTGGGTAGATAGTCGCCAAACTATGCCCGCTTAGGTTACCAAAAGGTTAATCCATACAATGTCCGATCAGGTCGTCACCCGCTTTGCCCCCTCTCCCACCGGATTTCTGCATATCGGCGGCGCGCGTACCGCGTTGTTCAACTGGCTCTACGCGCGGGGTCGCGGAGGCAAATTCTTGTTGCGGATTGAGGATACGGATCGGGAACGGTCCACCCCTGAGGCAACGGCTGCAATTCTACAGGGAATGGAATGGCTGGGGTTGGATTATGATGGAGATGTTATCAGCCAATTCGAAGGCGCCCTCCGACACGCCGAGGTTGCGCATCAGTTGCTGTCTGAAGGCAAGGCGTACAAGTGTTTTTCAACGCAGGAAGAGATCGCGTCGTTCCGCGAACAGGCGCGAACCGAAGGGAAATCGACCCTGTTCCGCAGCCCATGGCGAGACGCTGATCCGGCATCGCACCCTGACGCACCCTATGTGATCCGCATTAAGGCACCGCAGGACAGTACCACGGTGATCGGCGATCAGGTGCAAGGTGATGTGACCATTCGCAATGATCAATTGGACGATATGATCTTGCTGCGCTCGGATGGAACTCCGGTCTATATGCTGGCAGTTGTGGTTGACGACCACGACATGGGCGTCACCCATGTGATCCGGGGCGACGACCACCTCAATAACGCGGCACGCCAAATGATGATCTATGAGGCCATGGGTTGGGAAGTGCCGGTCTGGGCCCATATTCCTCTGATCCATGGGCCGGATGGCAAAAAACTTAGCAAACGCCATGGCGCTTTGGGCGCGCAGGAGTATCAGGCCATGGGATATCCCGCCGCCGGGATGCGCAACTATCTGGCGCGACTGGGTTGGAGCCATGGGGATGACGAGTTTTTCACTGACGCGCAGGCCAAAGAATGGTTCGATTTGGATGGCATCGGCAAGAGCCCTGCCCGGTTTGATGTAAAGAAACTGGAAAACCTGTGCGGGCAGCATATTGCCGTAGGGGAAGATGCTGCATTGCAGCAGGAAATCGTGGCCTACCTGGCTGCGGCAGAGTTGCCAGCCTTGACCGACACACAATCTGGTGATCTGGCCCGTGCGATGTATTGCCTCAAGGATCGCGCACGAATTTTCCCGGAACTCCTTGAAAAAGCACATTTTACACTGATTTCCCGCCCAATTCGACCAGACGAAAAAGCTGCTAAAGCACTGGCATCAGTATCCGATGGTATACTGAAAGAATTGACGCCGCAGTTGCAAAATGCTAGCTGGTCTCGGAACGAACTGGAGGAGACCCTGAATTCGTACGCAGAGGCGAATGGGGTTAAGTTCGGCAAATTAGCCGGCCCGCTGCGGGCGGCGCTGGCAGGCCGAGCAGTAACACCTTCGGTATTTGACATGATGCTCGTGCTTGGGCGGGATGAAACCCTGGCGCGGCTTTCTGATGTAGCAAACCCTGATTAGTTTCGCATTAGGGTAACGCTGCTCCGTTAATAACGGACTGCGCGACGAACGCAGTCGTTGCCTGCTTTGTCGGACAGCGATCCGGCACATGCACGAATGAAGAAGGGATAAACATGACCGAGAGCAAAAAAACAGCCACTCTGACTGTAAACGGCGAAAGCTATGAACTGCCGGTGTTTTCTCCGACTGCGGGTCCCGATGTAGTCGATATTCGCAAGCTCTATGGTCAGGCCGGTGTATTCACATATGACCCTGGCTTCACCTCGACCGCGAGCTGTGACAGCACCATCACCTTCATCGATGGCGACAAAGGTGAATTGTTGCACCGCGGCTATCCGATCGAACAAATCGCTTCGAAATCACACTTCCTGGAACTCAGCTATTTGCTGCTCTACGGTGAACTGCCTTCGGCAAAAGACCTTGAGAACTTCGAGACCACGATTACCCGACATACGATGCTGCACGAACAGATGCAGTATTTCTATCGCGGTTTCCGCCGGGATGCGCACCCCATGGCCATCATGGTGGGCGTGGTCGGAGCCATGTCAGCCTTCTATCACGATTCCACCGACGTCTCGGACCCGCGCCAGCGCGAAATCGCGTCGCATCGATTGATCGCGAAGATGCCAACCATCGCGGCCTGGGCTTATAAGTACCACATCGGTCAGCCCTTCGTGTACCCGCGCAACGACCTGGACTATGCATCGAACTTCCTGCGCATGTGTTTCGCGGTTCCCGCCGAAGATTACGAGGTGAACCCGATTCTGGCGCGTGCCATGGATCGTATATTCATGCTGCAGGCTGACCACGAACAGAACGCCTCAACTTCGACGGTTCGTCTTGCGTCGTCATCGGGTGCCAATCCGTTTGCCTGTATCGCGGCAGGTATCGCCTGCCTCTGGGGGCCGGCGCATGGCGGCGCAAACCAGGCTTGCCTTGAAATGCTGGAAGAGATCGGCAGCGTAGATCGAATCCCTGAATTCATCGAACGCGCCAAGGACAAGGACGATCCGTTCCGCCTGATGGGCTTTGGACACCGCGTTTATAAGAACTTTGATCCGCGCGCGACTGTGATGAAGCAGTCTGCGGATGAGGTTCTTGACTTGCTGGGTATCGAGGGCAACCCCAAGCTGCAGGTCGCGAAGGCACTGGAAAAGCAGGCGCTGGAAGATCCGTATTTCATCGAAAAGAAGCTGTTCCCGAATGTCGACTTCTATTCGGGCATCGTGATGGAAGCGATGGGTTTCCCAACCTCGATGTTTACCCCGATCTTTGCATTGTCGCGCACGGTTGGATGGGTCAGCCAGTGGAAGGAAATGATCGCCGATCCACAGAACAAGATCGGCCGTCCGCGCCAGCTCTATCTGGGTGCGACTACGCGCGATTACATGGATATCGAGAACCGCTGAATCACCACTGGAACTCAACGAATAGGCCCCGGTTTTCCGGGGCCTTCTTTTGTTTCGAAGCGTTACCAAAATGAAACCGTTCAGAGGCAATCATTATCCATCAAGATGTTCGTTCTTTTTGCTAATGCCCTCTCAGCCTAGGGTTGCTGCGTCCTACGAATGGTTTTCAAATCCTCATGCGTTTCGCCTTAATATTCTTATCATTGTTGTTCGCTCAGACTGCATCCGCACAAAGCTTGCTTGAAAAGGCCTTTGAAAAGCAGCAGCAAGAAAACGCTGCCGGGTCACTGGCGATTTTGGGTCTGGCGGGCATTCCGGACGATTCTGCCAGTACTATCTCGTTGCGATCAAATACCGACAATCGCGATTATGATTTCAAATCCGCCCAGTTGGGTGGTGGTTTTCGTCTGGCTGAAGGTGTTCCCATTTATCTCGAAGGTTACATTGGCTACGCGCGCTATGACCCTGTTTTGACTTTCAGCGGCACCGGCGAGACGACCCGCATTCCGCTGAAGTGGACCAGCCTCGCCCTCACCGGTGGTGTCGGCTATCAGTTCGATATTGGCGAGTATTGGAAACTGACTCCGATGGCCCATATCTCGGTCGGGCGCACTCAATCCGATGCGTCGGTCGGTGCGCAAGCCATCGCCAACCGCCTGGGGCTTGATCGGGATTTTCTAGAAAGCGGTGGCATTTGGGCGGGTGGCGCGGGCGGTTCGATGACCGCCTCATACGAGCAACCGATGTCCAATGATCGGGATTTTGAAGCGAGCCTGCGTTACACACACATCGAATACTGGCCCATCGGCGACAGTAAAGACCTGCTGGTCGAGTCAACCGCTGCAAACGCGGTTCTGTGGTCACGGTATCGTTTTCCTACAGGCAAACGCATGTTCGGGCGCCCGGTCCGCTGGGTTGGCGATCTGTCTCTGTCTTATCTAATCGGGGACCAGTCACTGGTTTTGGGCACCGATTGGCTGGCCCGCGTTGGTGGCGGGATCGAGGTTGATCTGTCTGATACTTGGGTGCCCTGGGTATCAACAACCCGTTTCATGGTCCGTTATTATGGCAGTGATACAGTAAACGGATTTTCCGCAGGGATCGGGATCAGCTTTTGATCAACAGCATCAAAACAACGACAACTGATCCCCGGGCTGAGGCGGAGGCGCAAAAGCATCGCAGTTCAGTGGCGGCAGATTGACCGCCAAATCCAAACGTTTCACAGCGGCCTTGAACCGTTGTGCAATCATCTCGGCATAGTTGCCTTCGCCGCGCATCCTGTGCCCCCAACGGGGATCATATTCTTTGCCGCCATGCATTTCACGCAGCCGCGCCATGACTTTCTCTGCCCTGCCCGGTTGATGCTCGGCCAGCCATTCGCGCCACAGATCAGACACTTCGCGCGGCAGCCGTAACATGATCCAGCTTGCGGAATCAGCACCAGCCTGCTTTCCCGCCTCCAGCAGGTTCTCAAGCTCATGATCGGTCAGACCTGGTACGACGGGCGAGGTCATGACGCGCACGGGCACCCCTTCCCCGGTTAGATTACGAATCATGCGCAGCCTGCGCTGCGGCGACGGTGCGCGCGGCTCCATCCGCCGGGACAGATCCGGATCCAATGTGGTCAGAGAAATCCCGACCCGCACAAGGCCCTTCCGAGCCATCGGCGCCAGAATATCAAGATCACGTTCAATCAACGTGCCTTTCGTCACAATACCGACAGGGTGCCGGAAATCCCTGAGAACTTGCAGGCAGCCCCTTGTTATTTCGTGACTTTTCTCAATCGGCTGATAGGGGTCGGTGTTGGTGCCCAAAGCAATCGTTGCCACCTTGTATGATCGCGCAGAAAGCTCTCGGCGCAGTATCTCGGCAGAATTGGGGCGCGCGATAAGACGTGTTTCAAAATCCAAACCCGGTGACAGGCCGAGATAGGCATGGGTTGGCCGGGCAAAGCAGTAGACACACCCATGCTCGCATCCTCGATACGGGTTGATCGAACGATCAAAGGGCAGATCAGGTGATTTGTTATAGGTAATCAGGCTGCGGGCCATCTCATTTCGAACCTCGGTTCGCAGCGGCGGCAAATCGTCGGGACCATCCCAACCATCATCGGCCGCTTCGGTTGCAAAGCGTTCGAACCGGCCTACCGCGTTCGAGGCTGAACCACGCCCCGGATTCTTCACGTTGGCAGCCATTTGTTCACAGTTTGTTCCATAAACTGGATGTAATCGAATCCCGGTTCACTGGCAAGTTCCATGACCTGCAAACGACAATCGCGGAATACGAAGCCAGGCAAAGCAGTTGACAGAGGACGAGTTTGCCGTGGCTGATGAAACAAATGCAGGATGATCTTGCAAAATTCGATATCGCTGGGTGCGATAATTCGGCCTATAGGTCGGTCTCGGAACGACCAAGGTCGCAATCGTCTCAGTATAACTGCGACGAAATGGCCAAAACGGAAAAAATGCCACCCGGGCCACAGGCCCACTCAGCTCAGGGAAACACCCATGTCCGATGAAGAAGACATCGTCCTGTCCGAACTGAATGACGACGAACTTGTCGAACAGATGTTCGATGACCTCTATGACGGTCTGAAGGAAGAGATCGAGGAAGCTGTGAACATCCTGCTAGAGCGCGGATGGGTACCCTACGACGTCCTCACCAAAGCGCTGGTCGGTGGTATGACTATCGTTGGCCACGACTTCCGTGATGGCATCTTGTTTGTGCCCGAAGTGCTGCTGGCCGCCAACGCCATGAAAGGCGGCATGTCCATCCTCAAGCCGCTGCTGGCCGAGACCGGTGCCCCGCGCGTCGGCAAGATGGTCATCGGCACCGTCAAGGGTGACATCCATGACATCGGCAAGAACCTTGTCGCCATGATGATGGAGGGCGCCGGGTTCGAGGTTGTTGATATCGGCATCAACAACCCGGTTGAAAACTATCTTGAAGCGTTAGAGAACGAGCAGCCCGACATTCTGGGCATGTCCGCCCTTCTGACGACGACCATGCCCTACATGAAGGTTGTGATCGACACTTTGGTCGAACAAGGCCTGCGCGAAGAATACACTGTTCTGGTTGGCGGAGCCCCACTGAACGAAGAGTTCGGCAAGGCAATTGGCGCTGATGGCTATTGCCGTGATGCAGCCGTCGCGGTTGAGATGGCCAAAGACTTCATGTCGCGCAAGCACAACCAACTGGCCGGCTAAAGCACGAGACCATACCGTGAGACAGGCCGCCCTATTTGGGGCGGCCTTTTTTGTCCAACGCCCGCAATCATGTATGATACTTGCCAGCCAGAGAGATCAGATGACAGACACCCAAATGCCAGATGATGACAGCCTGACCCAGCAGGGTTACGTCGCGCCTCGCGCTGCTGAGTCGATTCTTTTGATCGCCTGCGGTGCACTCGCGCGGGAAATTCTGGATTTGAAAGAGCGCAATGGCTGGGATCACATGGCGCTGACCTGCTTGCCCGCGATTCTGCATGTACACCCGGAAAAGATTACTCAGGCGGTTGAGGATGCCGTCGCCAAGCATCAGAACACATATGACCGAATCTATGTAGTCTATGCTGATTGCGGAACCGGCGGCCTGCTACAGGCGGCTTGTGAACGTCTGGGAGTCGAGATGATCCAGGGCCCGCACTGCTATTCTTTCTTCGAGGGGAATCTTACCTTTGCCGCCCATAGCGACGAAGAGATCACGGCCTTTTATCTGACTGACTTTCTCGCTCGGCAATTTGATGCGTTTGTCTGGAAGCCGCTTGGTCTGGACCGGCACCCCGAACTGCGCGAGATGTATTTCGGAAACTATACCAAACTTGTCTATCAGGCCCAAACCGACAATCCGGACCTCACCCGACGGGCGCAGGACTGCGCCGAACGGATGGGACTGGCGTTTGAGCGCCGCCAGACCGGTTATGGCGATCTGGAAAGCACACTGTCTGATTGGGCGGCACGTAAAGCATCGGACAAACCAGACTGAGGGTCAGGCGCTGGCCAGCGCCACTTCGCGAATCCGATCAATCATCGCACGTAGCCCGTTCGAGCGCTGCGCCGACAAGTGGTCATGCAACCCCAGACGCGCCAGTTCACCCCCGGCATCCACCTTCGGCACATCACCCACAGGTAAGCCGTTATAAAGGGTCCGCAAAACCGCGATCAGCCCCCGCACGATCAACGCATCACTGTCACCGTCAAAATGGAACTGGCCATTCTCGATGGTCGGCTGCAACCAGACCTGACTGGCACAGCCATTCACTTTGGTCGCAGGAACCTTGAACGCGTCATCCAGTGGCTCCATCGCTTTGCCTTGCTCGATGACATGGCGATAGCGGTCTTCCCAGTCCTCAAGGAACTCGAAATCTTCGACTATCTCTTCAAAGGCGGGCGTTGCCATAGTGGGCTGTCCTTGCGTTATGCGGTCACAAATGTGAACTATGTCCAGCTTAACCGGCTGTCCACCCCTTTGCGTGGCTTTTCAAGTGGTCGAAATTGCGATAACCCCAATGCATGTAAAGTTGCGCAAAGTGTTGGGTCCATGCACAAAACTCTGTCCGTTCTTCTGATCTCCACAATGGTTCTCTCCGCTTGCAGCAGCTGGCGCAATTCACGAGCGAACCCATCAAACTGGTTTGGCAGCAGCACACCCAGCCCAACCGAAACCTCTCCCAATGATGCCAATGCGTTGCTTCCCGATAAAGCTGAAGAAAAAGGGCTGTTCGCCAAACCGGATGCGGAGGATAACAGTGTTTCGATCGCGGTAATCAATGAGCTGCGGATCGATCCCACCCCCGCGGGTGCGATAATTTATTCTGCCGGGACTGCAACACGACAAGGCGCCTACAATGCGCGGCTTTCGCGGGTAAATTCCGAAGAACTTGCGAAAGATGGCATTATGGAATTCACTTTCCGCGTGGATTATCCGGAATATGCCACAGCGCAGGGCACCGAACGGTCACGCATGGTGTCAGACGCTATCAACGTCACCACTCAGGAACTGGAAGGCATTCGTCTGGTCCGGGTTAAGGGCCAGCAAAATGCGCTGGAATCACGTCGCCGCTAAAGCGAGACGACCTGTACGGCCTGCCCCTTTGCGGCCAGCGCGATCTTGCCTTCGCATAGCTTTAGTGCGTCTTCGCCAAACACCTCGAACCGCCAGCCGGACATTGCTGGCACCTCACGCTCACCGGCGGCGATCTGATCCAGATCGGCGCTGGAGGCGATCAGTTTCGCCGCAACGCCTGCACTTTCGGTTTTGGATTTCAACAGCACCCGCAACAAATCTGCCAGTGCCGGATTGACCTTCAACTTGTCGCGACTGTTGTCGATCTTGGGTAACTGATCCTGAGGGCAATTCACACCCCGTTTCACCGCCGCCAGAATACCATCCGCAATCGCCCCTTTGCGCCCCTCGCGCAACAACAACCGTGAGCCACCCAAATCCGAGGGTGTTTTGGGCTTGGTCGAAGCCAACTCGATCAATGCGTCATCCTTGAACACTCGGCTGCGGGGCACATTGTTTTCCTGCGCGTAAGCTTCGCGGAACTGCGCCAGCTCGCGCACCACGGCCAGAAACTTAGCAGAATTGGTGCGGGTCTTGACCCGGCGCCACGCCTCTTCGGGGCGGATGTCGTAGGTCTCGGAACGTGTGAGGATGCGCAATTCTTCCGCCACCCAATGATCCCGCTGCGTTTTCTTCAGTTCACCAGCCAGATGCTCGTAAATATTCCGTAGATGGGTTACGTCAGCCAGCGCATAGGTCTTCTGCGCCTCCGTCAGGGGGCGGCGCGACCAGTCAGTAAAACGGGATGTTTTGTCCACGCCTTCCTTGCAGATCTTTCGCACCAGTGTCTCATAGCCGACCTGCTCTCCAAAGCCGCAGACCATCGCTGCAACCTGCGTGTCAAACAGCGGTGTCGGAAAGACGCCTGCATCGACCCAGAAAATCTCCAGATCCTGTCGTGCCGCGTGGAACACCTTGACCACGCTTTCATTCCGAAACAGTTCATACAAAGGCTCCAGCGACAGGCCGTCAGCCAAGGGATCAACCAGAACGGCACTATCTTCGTCTGAGGATGGCACCGCGAGCTGCACCAGACAGAGTTTGGAATAATAAGTTCGTTCGCGCAGAAATTCGGTATCTACAGTGACATAGGGGTATTGTGCAGCAGCCGTGCAGAATGCGGCCAGCTCTTGCGTCGTTTTCAAGGTTTTCATGCGCGGTGCTGTTCTTGTTTTTGGTTCTTGTGACTGCCCGTGCCGTCCTCGTCCCGAGCGATATCGGACCATAAGACGAATACCCTGCGCGTGTAAATCACCCCTTGGTGTCAGGGCAACAGAACTGGGTCTTTGTTGCCCAAAGAGAACTGGCGCAGAACGGCGGGATAGAGTTTGTGCTCTTGCACCAACACACGGGCGGCGAGGTCTTCGGGCGTGTCTCCTGCCCTTACCTCCACGCGCGCCTGTCCCAGAACCGGGCCGTCATCCAGCGCGGCGGTGACTTCGTGAACGGTGCAACCATGTTCGACATCGCCTGCTTCGATGGCACGGGCATGGGTGTTCAGACCTTTGTATTTAGGCAACAGCGAGGGGTGAATGTTTAGCATTCGCCCATGGAATCGTGACACAAAATCACCGGTCAGAACGCGCATGAACCCAGCCAGACATATGATATCCGGTTGTGCTGCCAGCAGCGGTTTAAGCAATTCAGCCTCAAACGCGGCGCGATCGCCGCAAAACGGCCGATGGTCGATGGCTGCGGTGGGAATGCCACGCTCGGCCGCTTTTCTAAGACCGCCCGCCTGCGCTTCGTTCGACATTACCAGACACGGCCGCGCCGGGTGATCTCCGATCATGCTGTCGACCAGCGACAGCATGTTTGACCCGCCACCGGATATCAGGATTGCGACGCGCTTGTGGCTCACAGCAGCTTGCCTGAATACGCCACACCCGGTGTTTCGGAAACAGACCCGATCCGGGCAACGGTTTCGCCCGCGTCAGTCAGCATCTTTGACAGGTCGTCGGCCTGCTCTGCCGCGCAGACAACGATCATACCGATACCGCAGTTGAAAGTCTTGAGCATTTCGGCTTCGGCCATCCCGCCGGTCTCACCCAACCACTCAAACACACGCGGTAGATTCCAGGAGTTCAGATCGATTTCGACCCCAAGCCCTTCGGGCAGAACGCGCGGCAGGTTTTCGGTCAGACCCCCGCCAGTGATATGGGCCAAAGCATGGACGCCCCCTGCCCGGATCGCCTGCAGAGCGGGTTTTACATACAGCCGCGTCGGTGTCAGCAGCGCCTCGCCCAAAGTGCCGTCGCCAAAAGGAGATTGTGCATCCCAACCCAGTCCAGATATCTCGACCAGTTTACGTACCAGTGAATAGCCGTTGGAATGCACACCGTTCGAGCCCAACCCCAGCAGGACATCGCCCTGTTGCACACCTTCAGGCAGCGCCATTCCGCGTTCCATCGCACCAACAGAGAACCCGGCCAGATCGAAATCACCCTCCGGGTACATGCCCGGCATCTCGGCTGTCTCACCGCCGATCAATGCGCAACCAGACTGAACGCACCCTTCGGCTATACCTTCGATGATCCGCGCGGCTGTTTCTGCGTCCAGCTTGCCAGTGGCGAAATAATCCAGAAAAAACAGCGGCTCAGCCCCTTGGCAGATCAGATCGTTGACACACATCGCCACCAGATCAATGCCAACGCCATCAACTACGCCAGTATCAATCGCGATTCGCAACTTGGTTCCCACGCCGTCGGTAGCGCCCACCAAAATCGGGTCTTCATACCCAGCTGCTTTTAGATCGAACAGAGCGCCGAAACCGCCCAGCCCGCTCATCACACCCGAGCGATTGGTGCGCTTCGCCGCAGGCTTGATCCGGTCGACCAGAGCGTTGCCTGCATCGATATCCACACCTGCGTCGGCATAGGTGATTCCGTTCTTGCCCGCTGTCATGGCCAATCCCTCATGAGTGCTTTGCGCGCGGGTTATTCGATTGTGGACGATGTTGCAACGGTCAGGCTTGACGCGGGCAGCCATCGTGATACGCAAGGCGCATCGGCGGGCCTGTAGCTCAATTGGTTAGAGCAGAGCGCTCATAACGCTTTGGTTGGGGGTTCGAGTCCCTCCGGGCCTACCATATTGCTGTTTTTTCAAGCGCTTACGCGCTGGTTAGCCATAATCTATGGTGGCTAACCAACTGATATTGTTGAATTGTAAGCTTTCTTGAACGTTAGCGTGCAGTCCGATCAGGAACTCAATCTCACATTCTGTCCATCTCTCAGGACCATTCTACAATCATATATAGAAAGATTATCCTTTTACTAAACTTGGGATTGCAAATCAATTCCCAAGATGATTTGTGGCTTTGTCAGCCGTGGAAAGGAACAGGTTTTGCCTGTATACTGTTCCAGACTGGGTACCTCCGGAGGTCAGCTTCTCAGGCCACCTCTGGAGGTACCATTTCAACTGACTTTTGGCCTGTTGCGGAACTAAAAAGCCCACAACTGACGGCTTCGATTGTTAATCATGTACCACCACACAGCACAAAGTTGATCTTATTGGGTTAGCCAACTCGAAGATGCATTTGGGTTGAGGTGCGCCCACTTAACAGATTGTTACAAAATGATTTTCTACGCCCCTCCGGGCCTACCAAATCACCGCCCAATCACGATATCCGCGCATAACCCGCCCAATCTTTCACTGCTGCCAAGCCGCAAGATACCGCCGTGCACACGTGCAATGTCGGCGACAATCGCAAGACCCAGACCAACTCCGCTACCCTGATTCTGGTTTCGAGCCGGGTCAAGACGCGTGAAGGGTTTGACGGCCTCGGTGCGCAGCTCAACTGGAATACCGGGACCGTCATCTTCGACCCGAATGCGGAGCGATTTTGGGGTCATCGACAGACTGACTTCGGCCCGAGAGCCATAGCGAATCGCGTTTCCGATCAGGTTCTCGACTGCCCGGCGAATCGCGGTCGGACGCACCATCGCGGTGCCTTGTCCTTCGACCGAAACCAGTTCGACATTCTGGCCCGCGCGCTGCGCATCATCAATAATCTGGCTCAACCAGTACTCAGGCTCTACCTCCTCGGGTGAACTTTCCGCAGTTCCCCGCGAAAAATCCAAAAACGCATCCAGCAGCGATTGCATCTCGTCCACATCCTGCAGAAGCGGGGCTGCCTCTTCTTCCGGCAGCAAAGCCAGACCTAACTTAAGCCGCGTCAAAGGCGTCCGCAGGTCGTGGCTGACACCAGACAGCATCAAGGTGCGCTGTTCGATCTGCCGTTCGATTCGGGCGCGCATGTCGACAAAGGCATTGCCTGCTGCGCGTACCTCGATTGCGCCGCCGGGTGAGTATGGCACCACGCGCCCACGACCGAACGCCTGAGCCGCATCTGCAAGTCGGGTGATTGGCCGCAATTGATTGCGCATATATAGAAACGAGATCGTGGTGATCAGAGCCGCAAAGAAAACCATCGTTACGATAAGCTGATGCGGTGCCGTCGGTGACAGGCGTCGTCGATCGAAACTCAATTCCAACGTGCCGAGATTTGTTCCCAGATAAAGCCGTACCTCATGCCCATTTGGCAATGCTATTTCTTGCATTTGGGGCAGCAACACGCGCATTTCAGCTTCAACCTGTGGTGCGATGAAATCATACCACCGACGCTTGTCAATCTGTGGTTCTTGATTCAGCGGTAGGAATTTTGCAGTCATGTTCAGAGCCGCAAGATCTGACCGCGCAGCAGCCAGCGCCTGCTGCTGGGTCTCAGCACCCTCCATCACATTCTGCACCAACGTCACCTCACGCGCCGCGGTGCGCGTCATTTGGGCGGTAACTTCCTCAAGGTGCCTTTGCAGAAATGCAATCGCCACAACCAGAAGCACAACTATCACCGGCAGCACCAGAATAAGTGCGGCGCGCGCGTAAAGACTGCGCGGCATATAGAGTTTGAGCCATTGGGTCGTCATGCGCTAAACCTAGCGGGCTGCCCGGGCAAGAGGAAGAGGTCAGAATGCAAACCCCCGACGATTTCAACCCGCCCCCCGGACGGGTCGATGAACTTGCCCCCGGCCTCAGACGGGTGCTGGCGCCCAATCCTTCCCCAATGACTTATCGCGGCACGAATACGTATCTGCTGGGCAACAAAGACATTGCCGTAATTGACCCGGGACCGCTGAGTGACGTGCATTTGCGGGTCATTCTGGATGCGCTGCAACCCGGTCAACGGATAAGCCACATTTTTGTGACCCACACCCATCTGGATCATTCCCCACTGGCGGCCCCACTTTCGGGCCGGACAGGCGCCCAAGTTCTGGCATTTGGCGGTCCACAGGCCGGGCGCAGCGATGTGATGACCGAATTGGCACAAAACGGTCTTGCGGGTGGTGGTGAGGGAATCGATTCTGATTTCCGTCCCGATATAGAATTGGAAGACGGCGAAGTCGTCTCGACCGGCGACTGGCAGCTCGAGGTCATTCACACTCCGGGCCATCTGGGCAATCATATCGCACTGGCATGGGGAGATGCCTGTTTTACGGCAGATCACGTGATGGGATGGGCCAGTTCGCTGGTCTCACCTCCGGATGGAGATCTGACAGATTTCATGGCTGCCTGCCACCGCCTGCGCGCGCGGGAATGGTCGGTGTTTCATCCCGGCCATGGCGCGCCCGTTTCCGAACCGGGTGAACGGCTGGACTGGTTGATCCAGCACCGCCTGACGCGCGAGACCCAGATACTCGAGGTCCTCGCGCAAGGCCCTGCCACGGCCCGACAACTGGCGCAACGAATCTACGCCGAGACACCAGATGCATTGCTTCGGGCCGCCGAAAGGAATGTCTTCGCCCATCTGGTCGATCTGACGGGAAAGTCGCGCGTGGCACCTGATGACACGATTTCGGCTACTGCCCGATTTCGAAGGATCAGCTGAGCGCGAAAAAAGTTTGCAGCCATGCGCTTCCCCTCTGGACGGCGAAAAACCGGGTTGTTATACGCCCCTCAGTTCCGGCGTAGCTCAGCGGTAGAGCAGTTGACTGTTAATCAATTGGTCGTAGGTTCGATCCCTACCGCCGGAGCCAATTTCTCTTAAAATACTGCTTACATCGTACCGCCAAGAGCGGGCAGAGATTTTTGAAGAAAAACACCACCACCCCTCTGGACGCCGCAAAACGAGATTGCTATACGGCGCGAACCGTTCCGGCGTAGCTCAGCGGTAGAGCAGTTGACTGTTAATCAATTGGTCGTAGGTTCGATCCCTACCGCCGGAGCCATATTCCCTAAGGCAAACGATCACCCCATCAGGATATCGCTGAAATCAGCACGCAGTTGGCGTTTCAGAATCTTGCCCGTCGCGTTCAACGGTAGGGCATCCACGAACACGACCTTGTCAGGCACCTGCCAGCCCGCAATTTTACCGTCAAAGAAGGCCAGCAAATCCTGCTCGGTGGGGTCTTCGCCTTCCGCTTTGACGGCGATCAGCAGAGGACGTTCGTCCCACTTAGGGTGCGGGACCCCGACCACCGCGGCGGTGGCAAGTTGTGGGTGGGCAACGGCAATGTTCTCTAACTCAACCGAACTGATCCATTCGCCCCCCGATTTGATGATGTCTTTTGATCGGTCTCGGATCGTCATGTAACCATCCGCATCCAGCGTTGCTACGTCTCCGGTTGCGAACCACCCATCCTGCAGTATGTCCTGGTCCTTCAAAAGATAGTAACTGTCCAGAACCCAATGCCCCCGCACCATCAGATCGCCCTGAGTTTCGCCGTCATGCGGCAGGTCGTTGCCGTTATCATCCACAATCTTCAACTCGACACCAAAAGGTGGTCGCCCTTGGCTTTCGCGCAACTTGTGCTGGTCCTCGACTGGTAGGTCCAGGTGTTTGGCGAGCGGAAAGTTCGTGCTGCCCAGAGGGCTCATCTCGCTCATCCCCCAGGCATGAATGGTATCGACGCCGTAGGTTTCGCGGAATGTCTCGATCATCGTTGGTGGACAGGCGGCCCCTCCGATGACCGTACGCTTGAGGCTTTCCAGCTTGGAGCCGCTTTGGTCAGCATGTGCCAGAAGCCCCTGCCAGATGGTCGGAACCCCCATCGCCAGCGTTACCCCATAAGTATCGATCAGATTGACCAGCGCCTCGCCATGCAGGTCGGGTCCGGGCATCACCATGCGTGACCCCGACATGGCACAGGCGTAAGGCGATCCCCAGGCATTGACGTGGAACATTGGCACGACTGGCATCACCACATCTACGGCTGAGTACCCAATCACATCACAGGTATTCGAGGCAAAGCTGTGGAGCACGGTCGAGCGATGGGAATACAGAACCCCTTTGGGATGGCCGGTGGTACCAGAGGTGTAACACAGGCTCGAGGCTGTATTTTCGTCAAAGCTGGGCCAGGCGTAATCCGGCTCGCCTGTTTCAATAAGCTCATCGTAAAACATCAGGCCGGGCACCTGCGATAGCGCTGCTTCGTCCCGCCCCCCCATCAGTACGAAATGGTGCGCCTCAGTCAGTTGATCACGCAACGCAATAACAAGCGGCAGGAATGTCGTGTCAAAGAACAGCACCCGATCCTGAGCGTGATTGATGATGTATGTCATTTGCTCGGGGAAGAGGCGTGGATTGATTGTATGGCAGACAAATCCCGCACCTGAGACGGCGTAGTAAATCTCGAGATGCCGACGATTGTTCCAGGCAAGCGTGCCCACACGATCCTGCGGTCTAAGCCCCAGCTTGGTTAAAGCCGAACCCATCCGCCGAGCGTTTTGCGCAACGTCCGCCCAATTTGTCTCGAAGATCGTTCCATCTGCTTCAACCGATATGATCTCGGTCTGATCGTGATAGCGTTCGGCGTGATCAATCAGTGACGAAATCAGCAGCGGCTGTGTCATCATCTGTCCCAGCATGGACATCCCTCCCGTTGCCAGCGCTTTTCCGCAGCGGTCGCGCCGTGTCCTCAGACACGACCCTGCCAATGTTTCAATTGTCTGACAATAAAAGAGTGCGGCTTAAGACAAAATCAATCGCGATGCCGCAATGCGTAGCCCACCAGCGCTGCGGTCGATCCGTCCTTGCCTTTGGCGCTGACTTCACCCTCCACAATCGGTCCCAGCGAGGTCGCCAGTTCCTTTCCCAGTTCAACCCCCCACTGGTCGAAGGAATTGATGCCAAGCAGCACGCCCTCGACAAACACCCGGTGTTCATACAGCGCGATGATCTGACCCAGCACATAGGGCGTAAGTTGCGGATAAATCAGCGTCGTCGAAGGACGATCCCCGGAAAACACCCGATGGCGAGCCTGGCGTTCAAGCTCAGCACCGGTCAGGCCCTGTTCGGCCATTCGCGCGCGCGCCTCATCCAATGACCGCCCCTGCATCAGAGCCTCGGACTGGGCAAGGCAGTTTGCCAGAAGCAGGTGATGGTGATGGACAAGCTCTGGTTCGTGTCCGTTTGCAGCCACCATGAATTCGCAGGGGATCACATCAGTGCCCTGATGGATCAACTGATAAAAGGCGTGCTGCCCGTTGGTGCCGGGTTCACCCCATACAACCGGACCCGATGGCATGGTCAAAGCGCTGCCATCCATTGCCACGGATTTGCCATTCGATTCCATCTCAAGCTGCTGGAAATACGCAGGCAGCCGCACAAGGCGCTGATCATAGGGCAAAACCGCGCGGCTGGTATGTCCAATTACCTGTCGATGCCAGACACCCACAAGCGCCAGCATGACCGGCATGTTTTCAATCCACTCGGCAGATTGGAAATGCAGATCCATCGCCTGCCCGCCCCTTAGAAAGGCGTCAAACGCGTTTGAACCGACGGCGATCATTACGGGCAAACCGACCGGTCCCCAGACCGAATAGCGCCCGCCGACCCAATCCGCGAAACCGAACACACGTGCCTCGGGAATGCCAAACGCCTGCGTTTTGTCGACCGCGCTAGAAACCGCCGCGAATTGCTGCGCCGGATCGCCACCGCCATCGATCATCCACGCCCGCGCCGTTCTCGCATTGGTCATTGTTTCGATGGTCGTAAAGGTCTTGGACGCGACGATCACCAGCGTTCGCGTCGGATCAAGCGGCCGCAATGTATCCGCAATTTGCGCCCCGTCTACGTTCGAGACGTAGTGCAGCCTTGGCCCATCGTGATAAGGCGCCAGCGCATGGGTCGCCATGACCGGGCCTAGGTCCGAGCCTCCGATCCCGATATTCACTACATCGGTAAAGCTGCCTCCCGTCCCCGTGATCGTGCCGCCGCGCACTTCTTCAGCGAAGACACGCATCCTTTGCAGGGTGTCCAGTACGTCTGGCATCACGTCCTGACCATCGACCTCGACTGGCCCACCATCGAGGTTGCGCAATGCTGTATGCAACACCGCACGCCCTTCGGTTTCGTTGATCTTGTCACCCGCGAACATCGCCGCCCGCCGGTCCGACAGATTTACCTTATCACAAAGCCGGATAAGAGCCGCACGGATATCGTCGTCGATTTGCGTCTTTGAATAATCAAACAACAAATCACCGGTAGAGGCGGAAAAGCCCTGCGCCCGGTTGGAATCTGCGCCGAACAGATCGAGTATCCTGCGGCTGTTCACGGACCCCACAAGGGATTTTAATTGATCAAGCTGCATCGCGCCTACTCCGCCCAATGGACCGACATGCCGCTCAGAACGGCTGCGATTGGCGCCTCTTCGGGCGGCAACGACGTGGCGCGGCCAAACGCATTGCGCTTGGCTTCCCCGAATATGACGAGATGCTTCGACAACGCGCCCTCTAGTACTGGCGCTGTCAGCGTGATCCGCGCCTCAGGCTGTACATCCGTACGCGCCACGGCCAGCGTGGGCGCATGACTGTCCAACGCGGCGGACAAGCCCTCCATCCCGGGGAAAAGTGAAGCTGTATGCATATCTTCCCCCATACCCAGCACAAGAACCGATAAGGGCAGGATCGGGGTGATCAGGCTTTCAATCTCGGGCAGGACCGCCTCGGGCTCATGGCCCGCAACAAACAAAGGAATGTACTGCGCGACAGATGCTCGGTTTGTCAGCAACCGGTCACGGATCAACCGCTCATTCGAGCGTTCGTGATCGCCCGGCACACACCGTTCATCGGTGGGCAGAACACACACACGATCCCACTCAAGATCAGCCGCACATAACCCATCGAAAACGGGGCCTGGAGTTGTGCCTCCGGGCACAGCCAGCGAGACCGTATCATGATGTAGCAACGCAGCCTCAAGATCCCCGGCCAGTGCATTCGCGACATCAATAGCAAGCATGTCGCGGTCGGCATATTCTTTGATATTCATGGGTTTATTCCTTGCCAGCGGCGGTGGTCTCGTTTCATCAACAGCTCGGCGTCACCGGGGCCGGTACTGCCGTTCTCATAGGGTTTGGGCACGTCTCCGCGCGCCTGCCAGCCCGCGATGATCGGGTCGGTCCAGGCCCATGCGGCCTCAACCTCATCACCGCGCATGAACAGCGTCTGGTTGCCACGAATGACATCCATCACCAACCGTTCATAAGCGTCGGGCGGGTCCTGGCTCTCTGGACCCAGTGCCTCGGCAAAACTCATGTCCAGCGGGACGTCGACCAGACGCATTCCACCCTGCCCCGGTTCTTTGATCGTCACCGTTAGGGTAATGCCTTCATTCGGCTGCAACCGGATCGACAAAGCATTGGCATGGCGCCCGGCTTCCTCTCCGAAGATCGAGTGCGGTGCGTCCTTGAACATCACATTAATGACCGAGGATCGTGCCACCAGTTCTTTGCCCGTGCGCAGATAAAACGGAGTGCCCGCCCATCGCCAGTTGCTGACATGCGCGCGCAATGCGACATAGCTTTCAGTCGTGGATCGCGGATTTCCGGCAACCTCGCGATATCCCCGGCCATTCGCGCCCCCGGCAAACTGACCCCGCACGATGTGGTGCGGTTCAACCGGGTCCAGTGCGCGGATCACCTTGAGCTTTTCATCGCGCACCGCGTCGGGATCGAATTTCGCAGGCGGCTCCATTGCGATCAGACACAAAAGCTGCATCAAATGATTCTGCATCATGTCGCGCATCGCACCAGCGCGCTCATAATATTCCTCGCGCCCGTCGATACCGACTGTCTCGGCCACCGTAATCTGAATGTGGTCAACATACTGGCTGTTCCAGAGCGGTTCGAACAACATGTTCCCAAACCGCACAGCCATCAGGTTCTGGACCGTCTCTTTGCCCAGATAGTGATCGATCCGATAGATCTGCCCTTCGTCAAAATGCGCCGCCAGCGTCGCGTTCAGCGCACGCGCGCTCTCTAGATCGTGCCCAAAGGGTTTTTCAACAACGATTCGGGTTTGGGCGTTGGCCAGATCATGCGCCCTTATCCGTTCAGCCAGCGGGCCGAACAATCTCGGCCCGACCGAGAAGTAGAAGGCCCGCACACGTTCAGTTCTCAGCGTCTTGGCCAATTGCGCCCAGCCGTCTTCGGACAAAGCGTCCAACGCGACGTATTCCACCCGCTGCAGAAAACCTTTTACGGCTTCGGGGTCTTTAGAACGCTTGGGCGCGTGTTTGCGCAACGAGTCGGACACCATGTCTCGGAATGCATCAGTGGTTAATCCGGCCCGGGCAGCTCCGATGATCCGCGTGGCGTTAGGCCACTGCCCGGCGCAATAACGACGAAACAGCGCCGGCACGATCTTGCGCTGTGCCAGATCGCCGGTTCCACCGAAAATGACCAGATCAAACGGGTCTACAGGGATAACGCGAGAAACCATGGCTTTTCCTTACCTTGCCGCTTGCGGCATGTCCAATGTTAGCGCAATCAATCTGCGATTTTGTTCCGACATCAAAACTCTGTCAGCAAAGGATGATCGCACTTAACTAAACCGTCGCTAACGGTTAAGTCGGATCGGTCACTGCACAAAACCGGATGCCGGAATGAAAGACAACGCCCCTCAGGCAGCCAATATCGGAAAGTTCCAAAACTGTCTGGTGACAGCGGACGGACAGACGCGCGCGTCCGTTGCTCTGACCAAGCCCGAGACTTTGTGGTTCAACACCGGTACGCTGTGCAACATCGAATGCGTGAACTGCTATATCGCCAGCAGTCCGACCAATGATGCGTTGGTTTACATCACGGCGGATGAAGTGCGCGACTATCTGGACCAGATCGACTTGCGCCAGTGGCCGATCCACGAGATTGGTTTCACCGGGGGTGAACCCTTTATGAACCCCGAGATGATCGAGATGACCCGCGCCGCCCTAGAGCGCAGATACGAGGTTTTGATCCTGACCAACGCCATGTTGCCTATGATGCGCCGCAAGATGCGTGAAGGCTTGTTGGAATTGCAGCGCGATTACGGCGACAAGCTGACGCTGCGGATCTCTGTCGATCATTACCGCCCTGCGTTGCACGACGAAGAGCGCGGCAAGGGCAGTTTCGCCAAAACTGTGACGGGAATGGAGTGGCTGCGGGACAACGGCTTTAAGATGGCCATTGCCGGGCGGACAGTCTGGGGGGATAGCGACGCCGAAAGCCGCGCGGGCTATGGCGCGTTCTTTGCAGAGCACCGCTTTGACATCGATCCCCATAATCCCGGGCAAACTGTGCTGTTCCCCGAGATGGATGAGACCGTTGAAGTTCCTGAAATTACAACCGATTGTTGGAACATTTTGAACAAATCCCCCGAATCGGTCATGTGCGCCAGCTCGCGCATGGTCGTCAAACGCAAAGGCGCGGATCGACCTGCGGTTCTGGCGTGTACCCTGCTGCCCTACGCACCCGAGTTCGAGTTGGGCACGACCCTCGCCGAGGCTGAATCCGAAGTCTATCTGAACCACCCGCATTGCGCGAAATTCTGTGTTCTCGGCGGGGCTAGCTGTTCGGCCTGAGGCTTAGTTTACCCGGAACTCACCCACCATGTTGCGCCATTCGCCCGGCGCGATCATCTTGCGATGCGTGAATTTGACCGAGTGCAACGGACCTTCGATCTCGCGCTGCCAGAATTCAATAAACTTAAACAGTTTCGGATGGTCAGGCGCCAGATCATATTCCTGCCATATGAAGGTGTTCAGCACGTGAACATAGTCAGGCATATGATAGAAAAATTCCGCCGTCGTCAGCCCGTACCCCTTAAGCATCAATTCGGTTTCGTTTTGCTCCATGCAGACCTCCAAAATCATGTAAGGTCTCTTCAGCGTACCACGAAAATTACCTAATACTTATATAACAATATGTTACTCTGGCGTTACCGACCTAATTTACCCACGGGACAGTTGCTTGCTTGCACCTTATATGCCGCGTCTGATAAGGTGCATCCACAAGATATAGATCAAAAACAAGACACAGGCAGCCTACGTGAGCGATACGCCAGAAACACCTGAAAACATGGATGAAACTCCGCCAGAACGCCCGGTCTATGATGGTCCGACGGTCTCTATCGAATCCGAGATGCGCACGTCCTATCTGGACTATGCCATGTCTGTCATCGTTTCTCGCGCGATCCCCGATCTGCGCGATGGGTTGAAACCGGTGCACCGCCGCATTCTCTATGCGATGCACGAGACCGGAAACACGCATGACAAATCCTATCGCAAGTCGGCCCGCCCGGTGGGTGACGTGATGGGTAAATACCACCCACACGGCGACAGTGCGATCTATGACGCCTTGGTACGGATGGCACAGGACTTCTCGATGTCGCTGCCGCTGCTGGATGGTCAGGGCAACTTTGGCTCGATGGACGGCGATAACCCGGCGGCCATGCGTTACACCGAAGTGCGGATGGACAAGCCCGCTGCATATCTTCTGGCTGATATCGAAAAAGATACGGTCGATTTTCAAGACAACTATGACGGCAAAGACAAAGAACCGACCGTCCTGCCCGCCCGCTTCCCGAACATGCTGGTCAATGGTGCCGGTGGTATCGCTGTGGGTATGGCAACCAACATTCCTCCACACAATCTGGGCGAAGTCATCGACGCGACGCTGGCACTGATCGACGATCCGGACCTGACATCAGAGCAGTTGATCGAATACGTTCCCGGCCCCGACTTTCCGACCGGCGGTGTGATGCTGGGCCGGTCCGGCGCGCGCAAAGCCTATCTGGAAGGCCGCGGCAGCGTCATCATCCGCTCCAAGACCCGCGTCGAGGAAATCCGCAAGGATCGCTATGCCATCGTCGTGGATGAGATCCCTTATCAGGTGAACAAAGCCTCGATGATCGAGAAAATCGCCGAAGCAGTGCGCGAGAAACGCATCGAAGGCGTCGCCCACGTGCAGGACGAATCCGACCGCAACGGTGTACGTGTCGTAGTCGAACTTAAACGCGATGCAACACCCGAAGTGGTCTTGAATCAACTGTTCCGCTTCTCGCCGATGCAGACCTATTTCGGCTGTAACATGCTGGCACTGAATGGCGGACGGCCCGAACAGTTGACGTTACGTCGCTTTTTGACCTCGTTTATCGATTTCCGCGAGGATGTCGTCGCCCGTCGAACCGCGCATCTGTTGCGTAAGGCGCGCGAACGCAGCCACATTCTATGTGGTCTGGCCGTGGCCGTCACCAATATCGATGAGATTGTTACGACGATCCGCCAATCTGCAGACGCCGCCGAAGCCCGTGAAAAGCTGATGACCCGGCGTTGGCCCGCGCAGCCGATCCTGGAATACATCGCACTGATCGATGATCCGACCCACACGGCAAACGAGGATGGGACCTATAACCTGTCCGAAACACAAGCCCGCGCCATTTTGGAATTGCGGTTGCAGCGCCTGACCCAGATTGGCGTGAAAGAAGTCACCGACGAGTTGGAAGAACTAGCAGGCAAGATCAAGGAATACCTTGAAATTCTTGGATCTCGCGAACGCATTATGTCCATTATCGGTGACGAACTGCGTGAAGTACGCGAACAGTTTGCTGTGCCGCGACGCACGGAAATCGTCGACTGGTCTGGCGACATGGACGACGAAGACCTGATCGAACGCGAAGATATGGTCGTGACCGTCACCTCAGGCGGCTACATCAAGCGTACCCCGCTGGCCGACTTCCGTGCTCAGAAACGTGGCGGCAAGGGCTTGTCGGGTATGCAAACCAAAGAAGAGGACGTTGTCACCAACCTCTTCGTGGCCAATACTCACACGCAACTGTTGTTCTTCACCACCGATGGCATGGTCTACAAGCTCAAGACCTGGCGTCTGCCGCAATCGGGGCGAACCGGCAAAGGCAAGGCTATCGTCAATATACTGCCAATCCCGACCGGGGTTTCCATCGCCGCGATCATGCCAGTGGATGTGCCGGATGAAGAATGGGAAAACTTGCAAATCGTGTTCGCCACCAGTGCGGGCACCGTGCGACGCAACCGCCTGTCGGATTTCACCAATGTGAAACGCAACGGCAAGATCGCCATGAAGTTCGAAGAAGATCATGCGGATACCAAACTGATCAACGCACGTATCTGCTCGGATGATGATGACGTGATGCTGGTCACCAAATCCGGTCGTGCAATTCGCTTTTCAACAACGGATGTACGCGTCTTTAACAGCCGGTCCTCGGTCGGTGTGCGCGGTGTGCGCCTGACCGGCAAGGATGAGGTAGTCTCGATGTCTGTTATCCGCCACTTCAACGCCACTTCAGATGAACGGGCCGCCTACCTTAAGATGCGCCGTCTGATGGCTGGCGTGACGGATGAGGCCGAGACAGATGAAGATGAAGGCAATGCCGACAGCGTCCTGCCTCAGGAACGCTATGCCGAGATGTCGGCGGCCGAGAACCTGATTTTGACCATCACCGCTGGTGGCGCTGGCAAACTAAGCTCCAGCCACGACTACCCCGTTCGCGGGCGTGGCGGTATGGGTGTTGCGGCCATGGACAAGGCCATGCGCGGCGGTGAATTGGTGGCATCCTTCCCGGTTGAGATTGACGATCAGATCATGCTGGCCACCTCCAAAGGTCAGTCGATCCGGGTGCCAGTTGATGGAATATCCTTCCGCTCCCGCAGCGCCGGGGGTGTGAAGGTCTTCAACACCGGCAAAGGCGAAGAGGTCGTCAGTGTGGCCTGGATCGCCGAACAGGGTGACGAAGAGGTCGAAGAGTGAACTCACCACGGATCTCAGGGCGCAGCGGCCCAGTGATCCGTTGTTGTACAGCCTCCCTAGTTTTTGGCCGGCAATTTCTCGAACCAGTCAAGCACAAGAGTCATCCAACCTTGGGGAATTCCGTGGCCACCTTCAAACCCAAGCAGGGAAATTTTGCTTCCGGTTTCGCATTCGCTCCAGTTTCTTCGATCGTGTTTCTCGGTCTGAATAAACTCGTTTGAATGGCATTTCGATAGTATTGCAAGGCCACCCGCGGACTCCACCGCCCCCAGATAGCCCGGATAGACTTCGCGAGAACTGGCCCCTTCGAAGGGGATGACTGTGTCCGAGTAGCCATGGCTGTAGAACATGTTGAATTCGAAATCCGAGGTGGTGCAACCGCCGGGATTGTTTCGTTCCAGCGTCCCGCCGATCGGTGCAAAGGCTGTCAGGCGTGGGTCACTACCTTCACAGGCAAGGTACCAGGCGAACGATCCTCCTCGTGAGTGGCCGGATACCAGGATACGCGAAGCATCGAGAGGAAACCGCTTGGCGGCATCATCGATCACCTGCGTGACAAAATCAAAATCCGTTCTGCCATATGTCGACATATCCCAAACCCAACCAGTGCCGGGCCCGTTCACATAGTTGATGTCAAGCGCCGTCGGGGAAATGATTGCATAGCCACGTTCGAGGATCGGTCGAACCAATCTCTGCTTCCGGATGAGACCTTGGCCGGTTCCGTTCGATCCGGGAAAGAAAATAACAGCAGGAAATGGCCCAACGCCTTTAGGAAACAGCGCGCTGTATTGCCGATTAGAAACATAGCAAGGAGCACCAACGCCACCACAGTCAAACGTCTGAGATAACCGCGCAAAGTACGCGTCAGTGGATCGACCTTTCAAAGCCAGGAAAAGGGCCAGCGCGGCCACGGCAATCGCGGCCAACCTGATGCCAGATTTCGCGCGCCATTTCGTCAAAGCTCGTAAAGCCCACCAAATTTCTGCTCAAGATAAACCAACAAAGGCTCCGGCCCTGGCTCTACCCCACTGGCGCGCTTGATAATTTCACGAGGCGCATAAAGCCCGCCGAATTGCTGGACGTTCTCGCGCAACCAACCCGTCGCGTCCGAGGTGTCGCCCTTTGCCAATTGTGTATCCAATTCCGGAACAGCTTTCTGTAACGCTTGGTTGAGGCATCCCGCGTAGACATTACCCAGCGAATAGGTTGGGAAGTACCCAAACAGGCCGACAGACCAGTGCACATCCTGCAGACATCCATTCGATGGCTTGTCGACCGCATATCCGAAATCGGCAGCGAAACGATCGTTCCACGCGGCTTCAAGGTCGCCGACCTGAAGATCACCCGCCATCAGCGCCCGCTCAAGATCGAAGCGCAGCATGATATGCAGGTTGTACTGAACCTCATCCGCTTCGGTTCGGATATATCCGTTGTGCACACGATTAACCGTTGCGTAGAAGGCATCAGCATCAGCGATACCAAAATCGCCAAAGGCTTCTTTCATCTGGTCGAACAGCCAGCCGGTAAACGCGCGAGACCTGCCCAACTGGTTTTCGTAAATCCGGCTCTGGCTTTCATGCACCCCCATGGATACGCCGCGTCCCAATGGCGTCAGCAGATAGGCCGGATCAATGCCTTGTTCATAGGCCGCATGCCCCACCTCATGAATCGTCGAGTAGAAACAGTTGAACGGGTCGGTCTCGCTGGTTCTGGTGGTGATCCGCACATCCAACCCACTGCCCGAACTAAACGGGTGCACCGCTTTGTCCACGCGGCCATTGTTCAGGTCATACCCAAATGCTACTGCCAGCTTTTGCGTCAGTCGCATCTGGGTCAATTCGTCAAAGCTGCCGGTCAGTGCCGCGGGTTCGGGCCGATCCAGTACTGCCGCGCGCAAGGCGACCAAACGCGGGCGCATCTGGTCGAATATCTCGGCAATCTGGGCGCCTGCTGTATGGGGTTCGTAATCCTCGACCATTGCGTCATAGATATCGCCCCCTTGGGCAAGCGCCGAGCCCTCCTCACGCTTGAGCGCAACAACCTCTTCCAGAACAGGTAGAAATGCTGCGACATCCTCGTTCGCGCGGGCCTGCGCCCACTTTCCCTGAGCCTCGGACGTCAAGCGCGCAATCGCTGTTGCCAGATCCGATGGAACCTTTACCGCCCGATCATATTCACGGCGTATTTCGCGCAGCTGGGCCTTGTCCGCTTCGCTGGTTGCATATGCGCTTTCCAACCACTCTGCCACGCGCGGATCTGATCGGCGCGCGTGAAGCACGGCTTCGATCGCGGCCATCTCCTCGGCCCGCTGCGGGGCGGCGCCACGCGGCATTACGGTTTCCTGATCCCAACCCAGACGTCCGGCAATCTGACCAAGGGCCGAGGTTTGGCGCTGATAGGCCATCAAGTCGTTGAAAGCTGTCATCTAGATCATGCTCCGCGCAGAGAGGTTGAAATGGGATAGGCCGTCAGAAAACGTGCGCGCAGGATCAGTGTCCAGACCACAACAGCCATGAATTGGTGGAATATCGCGATTTGCCAGGGTGCTGCATAGATCACGGTCATGATCCCGACCACAACCTGCAGCGATAGCGCAGCGAACAGCGCATTAAAGGCGAACCGGGTCTGCGGATGCGCGCTGGCGCTGCCACGCCGCCAGACAACGACTCCGAAAGCGAACAGCAGATAGCCAGCGCAGCGGTGGATGAACTGCACCAGACCCGGACTTTCAAAGAAATTACGCCACATCGGTTCAAGCATCGTGGCATCTGGTGGTAGGAGTTGACCTCCGATCAATGGCCAATCCGTATAAGATCGGCCGGCGTCGATGCCAGCCACCAGCGCGCCAATGAGTATTTGTAAAAAGGCGAAATGCATCAGGCCTGTGGACAGCGAGAACAACCGCGTTTCTTTCGCGCGCCGGGCCTGCATCAGATCGCGTTCCTCGCGTCCCAACATGAAGATGTACCAGGCCAGAAATCCGAGTATGACGAAGGCGAGCCCCAAATGAACGGCCAGCCGATAGCTGGCGACTGCGGTCATCCCTTCGCCCTGTGTCACGCCCGACGCGACCATCCACCATCCAACTGCCCCCTGAACGCCGCCAAACGCTCCGGGGATCAGCAACCGGCCGGTCCAACCTGTCGGTATCTTGCGGGCGATAAGAAAACCAAAGAAACCAAGCGCCCAGACCAAACCGATCACGCGGCCCAGTTGGCGGTGGCCCCATTCCCACCAGTAGATTGATTTGAAGTCAGCCAGCTCCATCCACTGGTTCTGGATACGCCATTGGTCGATTTGCTGGTACTTGTCGAACTCGGCCTGCCATTCGGCTTCAGAGGTCGGCGGGATGGCTCCTGTGATCGGGCGCCATTCGGTGATGGATAGGCCGCTATCCGTCAGCCGGGTCAAGCCACCGACCGCAATCATGATGACCACTAGCGCGAACAGGATCATCAGCCAGATGCGAATGGCCTGACGCGCGCCGCCACGCCCGCGATCAATCATGCCCGGTTGAATCGCCTCTTGTTTTTCCGTGTCTGAGACGTCTTCGAAGATGCTGCGCTTACCGCTCATGCTGTCCTCTTATGCCTTGGATTTCGTCGCAAGCTAGGTCTACTTGGGCGTGAGGTCCAGCCTCAGCCCCGATCCTTCCAGCGGACCATCTGACGCATCACCCCGTGCAGCATCTGCACATCCGCCCGCGTCATCCGCATTCGCGACCATAGGTTGCGCAGGTTGGTCTTCATCCCTTCAGCCTTTTCGGGCGGGTAGAAGAAACCAGCTTCCTCCAACCGATCCTCGTAGTGCTCGACCAGTTTTTCGACCTCGATCCCCGTCGCCCAATCGCCCTTACCCAGATCGGTGGCTTCATGCACCACATCCCCGGCCTGGCGCATCCACTCATAAGCGGTCAGAAGCACACATTGTCCAAGATTCAACGAGGCATATTCAGGGTTTACCGGCACCGAGATAATCGCGTTGGCCTTGGCTATGTCCTCGTTTTCAAGCCCGGCCCGTTCAGGTCCGAACAACACAGCAACCTTTTCACCTGCAGCCACCTTTTCCGCAGCAATCTGCATCGCGCGTTCGGGGCTGAACACAGGTTTCGTCAGACCCCGCTGCCGGGCCGTGGTTGCAAAGACATAGGTGCGGTCCCCTAATGCTCCGGCCAGATCATCGAATAACTGCGCCTCATCCAACAACCGCCCTGCCCCGCTGGACATCGCCACGGCCTTGGGGTTCGGCCACCCATCGCGGGGTGCAACGATCCGCATCCGGTCCAGCCCGAAATTCCACATCGCCCGTGCCGCGGCACCAATGTTTTCGCCCATCTGCGGGCGCACAAGAACGAAAGAAGGTTGGGATGTATCGCTGGGCATCGCTATCTCCGAAAAGGTCTGCCTGCTCTAATCCCGACGCCTGCGCAGGGCAAGGCACCCTGCGTGCCAAATCACGCGCATAAGGGCATAAAAGTTTGCTTCCCGGCCGCAATCCGCTAAACCGCGCGAAAGACTAAAAACCAAGGACGCGCCAATGGACACCCCCGAGCAGCCGCAGATTTATCTGATTACTCCGCCAACGATCACCCTGAGCACGTTCCCCGACCAACTGTCCCGCGTTCTGGACGGGGTCGAGATCGCTTGTATACGGCTGGCGTTAGCGGGAAGCGATGAAGACACCATCGCCCGTGCTGCCGATGCCTGTCGCGAAGTTGCTCATGCGCACGACGTGGCGCTTGTGATATCGAACCATGTGTTGCTGGCCCAACGGCTTGGACTGGATGGGGTGCATCTGGAAGATGCAGCACGCTCGGTCAGGGCCGCACGTAAGGAGCTGGGCCCGGATGCCATCGTCGGCAGCTTTTGCGGAACCTCCAATCACGATGGCATGTCCGCTGGCGAAGGCGGAGCGGACTATGTTTCCTTTGGACCGGTCGGCAACGTCGCTCTGGGCGACGGAACCCACGCCGAGCATGATCTGTTCCAGTGGTGGTCCGAAGTGATCGAGGTTCCGGTGGTGGCCGAAGGCGGGCTAACCCAAGAACTGGTCCGTGACCTTAGCCCCTGCACTGATTTCTTCGGCATCGGGGATGAAATCTGGTCACAGGACAACCCACTGGATGCATTGAACACCCTGATCGCCGCAATGCGCTGAAGACTGTGAGCGTTAACCCTTGCACCGGCTCCGGGGCTGCGGCATGACACGAGACATGACTCAGAACAACGAAATCCTGTGTATCGGATCGGTCCTGTGGGACGTGATCGGTCGGTCTGCCAGCGTAATGCGGCAGGGATCGGATGTGCCGGGGCGGATTACCCGCTTACCCGGCGGAGTTGCCATGAACATCGCCATGACGCTGGTGCGCTTCGGGATGACCCCAACGCTACTGACTGCGATTGGTCGCGATCCCGAAGGGAACGAGCTGGTTCACGCCTGCACACGGCTGGGTATGATCACCGACCACATCTACCGCTCGCAAGACCTGCCAACTGACCGCTATATGGCTGTTGAAGGCGCTAACGGGTTGATCGCGGCGATTGCAGACGCCCATTCTCTCGAGGCGGCGGGCGCCAAGATTCTACGTCCGTTGATGCATGGTCCATTGGGTTTTGAAAACACACCCTTTGAAGGCCCCATCGCGCTGGATGGGAACTTGACCTTGGACCTGCTGAAAGAAATTGCGCAAAGCCCAGCCTTTGCCCGCGCCGATCTTCGCGTGGCCCCTGCATCACCCGGCAAGGCCGAACGTCTGTTACCCTTTCTGAAACATGCCCGCGCGACACTCTATGTGAATCTCGAAGAAGCGGGCCTGCTCTGCCAGCGCGAATTCACCGATTCCGAAAGTGCTGCCAAGGGCTTGCTTGAGCGCGGCGCGTTACGCGTTCTGGTGACCGATGGCGGCAACTCGGCCACTGTCGGCAGCGCCGAGAGTGTTCTGACCCACAAACCTCCATCCGTACTGGTCACGCGCGTGACTGGCGCAGGTGATACTTTCATGGCCGCCCATATCGCCGCCGAGGCAGACGGTGCAGACAACGACGCTGCGCTCAAGCGCGCCCTGCACGCTGCCGCAACCTACGTTTCCGGAGAAACCCCACTGTGATCAACATCCAATATTCCGCCGAGGTTCGCGCCGCAAAGGACGCAAGCCAACCCATCGTTGCACTTGAAAGCACCATCATCACCCACGGGATGCCCTACCCTCAGAACATCGAGGTGGCTGCTCAGGTCGAACAGGATATTCGCGATGCAGGCGCGGCACCCGCTACGATTGCTGTGATCGACGGCGTGTTGAATGTTGGCCTGGAGCCCGACCAGCTTAAGGCATTGGGTCAGGCGCAAGGGGTTGCCAAGTTATCGCGCGCCGATATGGCTGCCTGCCTTGCTACTGGCGGAACAGGGGCCACCACCGTCGCTGCCACCATGATAGCTGCGCATTATGCGGGTATCGAAGTCTTTGCCACCGGAGGCATCGGCGGTGTGCATCAAGGCGCTGAAACCTCGTTCGATATCTCTGCCGATCTGCATGAGCTTGCGCAAACCCCCGTGACCGTTGTCGCGGCAGGAGCCAAAGCTATCCTGGATCTGGCCAAAACGCTTGAGGTAATGGAAACGCTGGGTGTGCCTGTCATCGCGCACGGGCAGGATGAGTTTCCTGCTTTCTGGTCCGCCAAATCCCCGCTTGTTGCACCCTTGCGCATGGACAGTGCGGCAGACATTGCCAGGGCCCATGCCACCCGCCGCGCGCTGGGCCTGCCCGGCGGTCAGTTGATCGCCAACCCAATCCCGCAGGCTGATCAGATCGCAGCCGAGGAACTGGCCCCGATCATTGCATCAGCTCAGGCCGATGCCGAAACGCACAGAATAACCGGCAAGGGCGTTACCCCCTATCTGTTGCAGCGCATTTATGAACAAACCGATGGTCGTTCGTTGATCGCCAACATCGCGCTGGTGCGCAACAATGCGCGTCTGGCAGCGGGCATTGCAAAGGCGCTGGTCAAAAGCACTGAGTGACATAAGCCTATTGTACCAACGCTTAGGACTGCTTAACTAATTCCGCAAACCACTCAGGCCCGTAATGAACACACCATTTGACGAAGAACCTCATCGCCGCTCAGGCCTATTATCCGGGTTGCGCGCGTCATTTCTGACGGGCATCGTCGTCATTGCACCGGTCTGGCTGACGATCTGGCTGATCTGGTCGGTCGTGGGCTGGATCGACAGCGCCGTGCTGCCGCTGATCCCTCAGCAATTCCAGCCTGCCGAATATGTGGGGATCAACCTGCGTGGCGTCGGCGTCGTCATCTTCCTGATCTTCACGGTTGTCGTCGGGTGGGTTGCCAAAGGCATTCTTGGCCGCTCGTTGATCCATTTTGCCGAAAGTCTGGTCAATCGGATGCCCGTCGTCCGCTCAGTCTATTCCGGCATCAAGCAAATCTCGGAAACGGTTTTTGCGCAGACCGAACGCTCGTTTGAGAAAGCCTGCCTGATCCAATATCCACGCCGGGGCATATGGGCGATTGGATTTGTCTCGACCACGGCCCGGGGTGAAGTCAGCCAGCGTGCCGAAACCGGTGGCGAATTGCTGAGCATCTTTGTCCCGACCACTCCGAACCCGACTTCGGGATTCCTGCTGTTTTTTCCAGCCGAAGATGTGATCCTGCTGGACATGTCCATCGAAGACGCAGCCAAATTGGTGATTTCGGCAGGGCTTGTATACCCCAACGACAAAGATCCGACACAGCCGCCCGAGTAATTACCCTGTAATCACCCAAACATTGCGGGCAGATCGACTGTACTGCGCTCACCCAGATCAGATTTATGAGCGCGCAAAAACCGGTTGGCAGCGGTGCGACCAGCCTGTTTCAACCGGTTTAGTACAACCGGGTTCGGAACAGTCTTAGTTGCTGCTGACAGATCATTCATCAGTTCGTCATCCGCGATCATATGAACCAGAACCCGGCTCATCTCGCCCGCCCTCAACTTTCCCTCGCGCAGCAGCCGCTGCACGAAACTGATCGCCCGCAACTCACGAAACAGGGATGAGTTAAAGCTGATCTCGTTGATCCGGTTCTGTATCTGCTGTGGTGTCTTGGGCACTTCATCCCGCTCAAGCGGATTGATATTTACAATCACAACATCATCCGGAAGGCCACTGTCGAACAGAGGGTAAAGCGCCGGATTGCCGGTATAGCCTCCATCCCAATACGCCTCGGTACGGTTGGTATCCGGATCGAAAATCTCGACCGCTTGAAACAGATTGGGCAGACATGCCGAGGCCAATATCGCATCCGTCGAAATTTCATCACCCGCAAACACTCGGATCTTGCCACTGCGCACACAGGTCGCGCAAACGAACAGGCCTGGCCCCTCATCCGCACAAATTTCATCAAAGTTGAACTTGTCGACGACCGGTTCCAAGGGGTTGCGATAGAACGGCCCATAGGCGTAGGGCGACACCAGCCGCGACCATGTATCGGCGATCGAATACGGCAGCGAGTATTCCAGCGCCTGAGCGATCTGAGCGGGCTCGATGCCCCGCATCCAATGGGTGATCCGCATATCCCCCACGGCTCCCATGCGCTTCCACAATCCGTCAAGACCGGCCCGCGCGCCTTCGCGCCCTGCCTGCACCATACCGGATTTGAACGCAGCACCGTTCAGAGCCCCAGCCGAAGTTCCGGTGATCGCAGCGACCTCGATATCCTCTTCATCCAGCAGACGGTCCAGTACCCCCCAGGTGAATGCGCCGTGGGCACCGCCGCCCTGCAAAGCCAGATTGATCCGTTTCATGTTCCCGCCTCTTCATCTGGCCCAAAATGCTCCGGGATGGGTATGGGGGCTGAGCCCCCATTTAACATCAAAGTGCTGTCCAGCCTCCATCAACTGAAATCGTTGTCCCGGTAATCTGTGCCGCCGCATCCGAGCACAGGAAGATCGTTGTCCCCCCCAATTGCTCTACCGTGGCGAACTCTTTTGACGGTTGCCGCGTCAGCAGAACGTTCTTCACCACATCCTCGCGGCTCATGTTGTATTCTTTCATTGTGTTCGGGATCTGCGCCTCGACCAGCGGTGTCAGCACATAGCCCGGGCAGATCGCATTGCAGGTAATCGGTTCCTGTGCGGTTTCCAGAGCCACTGTTTTGGTCATCCCGACCACGCCGTGCTTGGCCGCGATGTAAGCCGCCTTGAAGGGTGATGCCGTCAATCCATGAGCCGAGGCGATATTCACAATCCGGCCCCACCCCGCCGCACGCATCATCGGCAATGCCGCCGCCATCGTGTGGAAGGCCGAATTCATATTGATCGCAATGATCGCGTCCCACTTATCGGCTGGAAACTGATCAATCGGGGCCACATGCTGAATACCAGCATTATTCACCAGAATGTCACAGGCACCCGCCTGCTCGATCAGGGCGCGGCATTCATCACCTTTCGACATGTCCGCCTTGATGTAGCGCGCCTTGGTTCCGGTCTCTTGCCCTATCTCGGCTGCCAGCGCGTGATCCTCATCCCGGTCAGTGAACGAGTTCAGAACCACGTCCGCACCGGCCTTGGCCAGCTCACGCGCAATGCCCAGTCCAATCCCTGAATTCGATCCCGTTATGATGGCCGTTTTTCCCGACAAGCTCATGACCGCACTCCGTCCTGATTTCATTTTCGGACACACAGTGCCATGCTGCACCTGCAAAGGAAACGGGGAATGATTTTGCGTGCGTATCCCCGCAATTTCAGCCAAAAAAAACGCCCGCACGAAGCGGGCGTTAAGTTATTGAGGCAGGTTTCATACAGGCAAGAAACCTATCGAGCAGTGCAACCTTTATAAGCAATTCTGCGCCTTCGTCCAAGCTAAAAGTTTGATAATAAGAAAAATCATGGCTACGGTGAATCCCAAATAAAATAAGGCCAGAGCAGGATTGTTTCCAAAATGAGCCCCGATTATCTTCGCCCCCTTCGTCCTGCGATTGTGGGAATCGCTTCCATTTTGGCCGCCTCGCTGGCCTCGGCAGAATCGGCCCATGGCATAGCTATGTACGGAGACCCGGCCCTACCACCGGATTTTGTGTCGCTACCCTACGCAAACCCTGACGCGCCAAAAGGTGGCAAGGTCGTGTTCGGCAATACCGGCGGCTATAACAGCCTAAACCCGTTTGTGCAAAAAGGCACCAGCCCCTGGCAGCTACGATTTTGGACTCATGAAAGCTTGATGGGCCGGTCCTGGGACGAACCTTTCTCTCTTTACGGGTTGTTAGCCGAATCAGTTGAGACCGATTCAGACCGGTCCTGGGTCGAATTTACCCTGCGTGACAACGCCCGATTCTCGGATGGTTCTCCGGTCACCGTCGATGATGTGATCTGGTCATATGAGACGCTGGGCACCGAGGGTCACCTGAGGTACCGCGGCTTGTGGGGCAAAATCGAAAGCATAGAACAGACCGGCCCGCGTAGCGTTCGGATCACCTTTAACGAGCCCGATCGGGAGCTGGCACTGATCGCCGGGTTGCGCCCGATCCTGCAGAAGGCGCAATGGGAAGGGAAATCATTCGCTGATGCCCAGTTGCACGACATTCCCATCGGGTCGGGACCTTACGTGATTGATGATTACGAAGCCGGTCGTTACGTGAATCTGCGCCGCAACCCAGACTATTGGGGAGCAGACATCCCCTACCGCAAGGGTACGATGAACCTGGACGATATGCGGATTGAATTCTACGGCGACGGCACTGTCGCCTTCGAAGCCTTCAAAGCCGGTGAACTTTCCGCTGTGCGCGAGTTCAACGCAGACAAGTGGAACACCCAATACAACTTTCCCGCAGCTCAGCGTGGCGATGTCGTGAAGACGGAAATCCCTCATCAAAAACCATCGGGCATGACCGGGTTCGCCATGAACACGCGCAAAGCTCCGTTCGACAACTGGCGGGTCCGCGAAGCCCTGACGCTGGCGTTCAACTTCGAGTTCATCAACGACACGATCACAGGCGGCGCGCAGCCCAGAATTGCCTCGTACTTCTCAGGCTCCAAACTGGGTATGAAGCCCGGCCCTGCCTCGGGACGTGTCGCCGAATTGCTGCAGCCCTATGCTGCCGAGTTACCGCCCGGAACACTAGAAGGCTATGTGCCACCACAGGGAGATGGCACCGAACGCAACCGCCGCAATGTTCGTAAAGCGCTGAAACTGCTGGAAGAGGCAGGTTGGACGGTTCAGGATGGTCTTCTGCGCAATGCCGACGGTGCGCCGTTCCGGATTGATCTGGTCATCAGTCAGGGCAGCCTGAACGTCGTGCAGGACGTCAGTGTGATCGCCGAAATCTATGCGCGCGCCCTAGAGCGACTTGGCATCCAGCTGACGGTCGAAAAGGTCGACGACGCGCAGTATACCTCGCGTATCGACGCACAAGATTTTGATATGACGCCATTTCGGCGCGCACTTTCACTGTCACCGGGCAATGAGCAGCGTTTGTACTGGGGCAGCGAAAACGCTGATACAGCAGGAACACGGAACGTGATGGGACTGACCTCACCAGCCGTGGACGGGTTAATCGACGAAATGCTGGCCTCGGAAAGCCACGAGGATTTCGTTGCCGCGACCCGAGCGCTGGATCGTGTTCTGACTGCAGGTCGATATGTCATCCCGGTCTGGAGCTTTGATGTCGGTCGCATCGCTCATATCAAAGAGCTTAAGCAACCTGAAACCTTGCCGATCTATGGCGACGGACCTGAATATATGCCTCAGGTCTGGTGGTATCAGGATTGACCACCGCTCATTATTTCCATATTTCTTGAAATATGGAAATAATGATTCACGACAGACTTGGCGCCCTTGCGCATCCTAAACGGCTGGACCTGTTCCGGCTGTTGATGCGGCGCTATCCCGATTCCGTCGCGGCAGGTGAAATTGCCGAGGCTTTGGCATTTAAGCCAAACACCACGTCGACTTACTTGAATGCACTCAAAACCGCCGGCTTGATCGAGCAATCCCGCAGCGGCACATCATTGCAATACACGGCGAACCTGCCCGCAGTGCGCAGCATGTTTGACGAGTTGTTGGGTGGATGCTGCCAGAATCGCCCCGATCTTTGCCTGCAGACCTCAGAGACACGGGTCAGATTGAACCCACACCGCATTATGAACGCCCTTTTTATCTGCACCGGAAATTCTGCCCGCTCGATCATGGCCGAAGCCATACTGAACACCGAAGGCAAAGGCCTGTTCCGCGCCTTTTCCGCTGGTACTGCGCCGTCTGAAAGTCCGAATCTGAACGTCCTCGAGTTGCTGAGGCAGAAAGGGTACGACACCTCTCTGCTCCGTTCGAAATCGGTAGATGAGTTCACGGCTCCTGACGCTCTGGAAATGGATTTCGTGTTTACCGTCTGCGACCATGCTGCAAATGAGTCCTGTCCGGCATGGCCAGGCCAGCCTATGAGCGCGCATTGGGGGCTGCCCGATCCGGTCAAGGCAGAGGGGACTCATGCCCAAAGGCAATTGGCGTTTCAACAAGCTTATGGCTTGCTTCGCAATCGCATCACTGCCTTTGCGAACCTGCCGTTTGAAACGCTTGATCGTATCTCACTGCAACACAAGGTGGACGATATCGGTCGCATGGCTGACTAACCCCCGATCAATTCAAGGATTTCCCGATGAACATACTGGTTCTGTGTACCGGCAATTCGGCCCGGTCGATTCTGCTGGAGTCGATCTTCAATCACACGGCAAAGGGGCGTGTGCGTGCTTATTCCGCAGGCTCCAATCCGGCCGGGAAGGTGCATCCGCAATCTCTGGCGCTGCTTGGTGCCAAAGGCCATGACGTCCGCGATGCGCGCTCAAAAAGCTGGGATGAGTTTGCAGTCGGGGATGCGCCTGAAATGGACGTGGTGATCACTGTCTGCGGCTCTGCTGCAGAAGAGACCTGTCCCGTTTGGCCCGGCACCCCGCTCCGTGCCCATTGGGGCGTCGAAGATCCGGCTGCTGCATCCGAAGCAGACTGGGATCGCGCCTTTCGCACAGCCTATGACATCCTGGGCCGCCGTGCCGAGGCCCTTTTGGCTCTCCCCATCGAGTCCATGGAAAGCGGCGAACTTGGCGCGCATCTGAAACGCATCGGAAGTAGCCTATGAGCGCCCGCCAATACTTCGCTGAGTTTCTTGGAACCGCTTTCCTGCTGATCGGTGTCGTCGGATCGGGCATCATGGCGCAAACTCTGTCCGATGGGAACATCGCGCTGGCTTTGCTGGCAAATGCAATCGCAACGGGCTGTATGCTCTATGCGATCATCACCACACTCGGCCCAGTCTCAGGAGCGCATTTCAATCCGGCGGTAACTTTGGCTTTCGCGCTACGGGGCGAGCATCCGTGGCGCGCGGTTGCCCCATATGTACTGGTTCAAATCGCGGGTGGTGTCATTGGTGTCTGGGCCAGCCACTACATGTTCGACCTGCCGATTCTGCAGACCTCGGGAACCCTGCATCGCACCGGATCACACCAGTGGTTCTCAGAAATCATCGCGACACTGGGTCTGCTGTTCGTTATTTTCGGCGGAATTCGGCACAAACCGGACACGGTACCAGCACTTGTGGGTCTCTATATAACGGGCGCCTACTGGTATACGTCATCCACAAGTTTTGCTAATCCTGCCGTAACCATAGCAAGGGGCTTTACGGATACGTTCGCTGGGATATACCTTGCGCATATTCCGATGTTTATATTAATGCAGATAATTGCTGTATTTATCGGACACTTGACACTGAACTGGCTGTTCAAGCCAGAAGAATAACGGACCGGCCGCCACTCACTTAACTGCAGGTCCGTAGGCCCGTTGCGGTTTCTCCGCAGCGGGTTTTTTGCGCTCGGTTGCCCTTACGGCAACATGCGACATTTTGTCATGTCTTCTACCATACCCGAACCTTCCTACGCTGGTGTCGGGGAGAGCAATCCTGAGAACATTGACAAAGGAAGGCTCGCAGATGCTGAACTGGGCTGATCTGACACAAGACTGGGGCGCGTCCTATGCACGCGCGAAACGCAGGTTTCCGAACCTGCTGGATAGGGATATGGCGCGCGTCGGCGAAGATCGCAAACGATTCGAAGCTTATCTGGCAGAGCGTCACCACCTGACGGTCAACGAAGCGCGCGAAGAACTTGAGGATTTCTTGTTCACCGAGGCTTTGAACCGCGAAGCCTCCCAGGTTTTAAGTAAGTGACGTCACCCACAAGATCGTAGCGTCTTCGTCGCTGACCGAAATAACATTGTGACCCATGCTGCCATCGTAGTATGCACTGTCGCCCCGGCGCATATCGACGGGCTCGTAGAACTCGGTAAACAACTGCACCACTCCCGTCAGAACGTACAAGAATTCCTCACCATCGTGACGAACCCAACCATCGAATTCTTCCATCGATCGTGCACGTACGCGGGCGCGGTAAGGAAGCATCTGTTTTTTGGTTAGTGTTTCGGCCAGCAGTTCGTGTTCATAGGTCGTGGTCGGGTGTGCAGCACCCTCGCCCATCTTGGTCACCGCCATCCGGCCAATCACCTGATCGCGCTGCGGCGGGGTGAACAACTGAGGCACCGATATCTCCAGCCCGATCGCCAGCTTCTTCAACGCATCATAGGTCGGTGACATCTGGCCGTTTTCGATCTTGCTGAGTGTCGATCGCGCCAACCCTGCCTGGCCGGCGGCCTGTTCCAGCGTCCAGTTGCGTGCCTTGCGCAATTCGCGCACGCGCGCGCCGAGGTCAACCGGTTCAAGCTCGGTGTTTACGCCGTTGTCGCGGGCGATGCGGACGATAGAGTTTTGATCTTTGACGGTCATGGGTCTTTCTATAGGGCCAGCCTGCCCCGCTTGCAACGCGCCTCGCGCGGCGGTAGCCAGTTCTCATGTTGTCGATTTTTGATCAGGGGCCGCCAGAGCCCTGCCCGACCCCTTTCAATCTTGCCGCACATGTCCTGCGCCATGCACAAACTTCTGCCGAGAAGACGGCGCTGTCGGTGCTGGGACCTAATGGCGCGACAGATTGGACATATTGCGCGCTGCAATCGGCGATATTGGGAACCGGCACAGGATTACTGCAGCGCGGTCTAAACGCCGGAGACATCGTTTTGATGCGGCTTGGGAACACGGTCGATTTTCCAATCGCTTATCTGGGTGCAATCGCCGTCGGGCTGGTCCCGGTACCAACCTCGTCACAACTGACCGACGCAGAAACGGCAAAGATCATCGAAGATCTGAAACCAGCCGCCATTTTGCGCGACCCCGAGGTTCCCTGCGCCCCACACCCCGATCAGATACTGCTGTTCGATTTGGTCGGGATGCGGTCATTGCCCCCGGCAACCTTTGCGATGGGCGATCCCGATCGGTTGGCCTATGTCGTCTACACCTCGGGCACATCGGGCAAACCCCGCGCGGTAGCCCATGCGCACCGTGCTATATGGGCACGGCAGATGATGGTTGACGGCTGGTACAGCCTGCAGCCTTCGGACCGTCTTTGTCACGCTGGGGCATTCAACTGGACCTATACACTGGGAACGGGGTTGATGGACCCCTGGACCATTGGCGCAACCGCCCTGATTCCAGAGGCTGGAACGGAAATCCGCGATTTACCTGCACTGCTTGGACAACACCGCGCGACCATCTTTGCCGCCGCGCCAGGTGTCTTCCGGAAGATGATGCAACGACAGGCGCCTATCAGCTTGACGGATTTGCGCCACGGCCTTTGTGCCGGCGAAAAGCTTTCGCGGCGCCTGCACGAGCAGTGGTTGGCGACCACCGGGACCGAACTGTATGAGGCATTTGGCATGTCCGAATGTTCGACCTTCATCTCATCCAGCCCCTTACACCCCGCACGTGGAGATGCATTGGGTCAGCCACAGCCGGGACGTCGCGTGGCCATTCTGGGGCCGGATGGGCCAGTTCCATGTGGACAGGAAGGCACGATTGCGATTCACCGCAATGACCCCGGCCTGATGTTGACCTACCTGAACGCGCCCAAAGAGGCCGAGGCGCGCATGGTAGGCAACTGGTTCCTGACCGGTGATCAGGGCGCGATGGCAGCAGATGGGCAGATCACCTATATGGGCCGTGACGATGACATGATGAATGCTGGCGGCTACCGGGTCTCTCCAGTCGAAGTTGAGGCAGCCTTGTCCAAACACCCCCACATCACTCAGGTCGGTGCTGCAGCGGTTGAAGTAAAGCACGACAGTTCGATCATCGTTGCCTTCTATACTGGCCCCGAAGAACTGGACGCGGCGGAACTGCGCGCCTATGTGTCTGACAAGCTGGCGCGCTACAAACAACCGCGCGCCTTTGTTCATATGTCTGCGCTGCCAACCGGGGGCAATGGCAAACTCCTGCGCCGCGCCCTGCCGGCCTATTTCAAGGCGACGTCCGAATGACCCAAACCGTCAAGCTTGACATCATGTCCGATCCGATCTGCCCCTGGTGCTATATCGGCAAAACCCATCTGGACAAAGCATTGGCCGCGGTGCCTGACCACCCATTCGTGATCGAGTGGCACCCGTTTCAGCTGAACCCCGAGATGCCGGAAACAGGCATGGACCGGCGTGCGTATCTCGAAACTAAGTTTGGTGGCAAGGAAGAGGCCGTGCGCGCCTATGCGCCCGTGGTTGAACATGCTGAAAACGCAGGTTTGAAGATCGATTTTGAAGGCATGAAACGTACGCCCAACACATTGGATGCCCACCGCCTGATCCACTGGGCCGGGATCGAGGGCAAACAGAACGCGTTGGTCGATGCGTTGTTCAATGCCTATTTCGTCGAAGCACGTGATATCGGCGACGCCGAGGTTCTGGCCGATATCGCCGACAGCGTTGGTATGGACGCAGCAGTCGTGCTGAAACTTCTGAAATCGGATGCCGACCGCGAGGACATTCGCACCCGTGACAGCCATTCCCGCGAGATGGGCGTGACCTCGGTCCCCACGTATATCGTTGCAAATCAGCACGCCGTTCCGGGTGCGCAACCTCCTGAACTATGGGAAAAAGTGATCTCGGACATCATGTCTCAGATTGAGGCTTCCCCTGCAGAATAGCACATACCTCTGTGCATTTCTGATCTAGTCCAACCCGGTGCGCCGTGATAGCGCATTTGGGAAGGAGTTCCCCATGACTAACCGCATGTCCCGGGGCGAATTCATTGCGCTGGTCGCGATGATGTTCGCCACGATTGCATTTTCGATCGACTCAATGCTGCCCGCCCTGCCCGAGATCGGGGCAGAGCTTAGCCCCAATGACATGAACAATGCGCAGCTTATTCTGACTTCGTTTGTTCTGGGCATGGGCATCGGAACCTTCTTCACGGGGCCGATTTCGGATGCAGTTGGGCGCAAACCGGTGATCTATGGGGGCGCTGCCCTCTATATTCTGGCATCGGTTGTAGCATGGTTCAGTTCGTCGCTGGAACTGGTATTGGCTGCGCGTGTTGCACAAGGGCTAGGTGCGTCAGGGCCACGCGTCGTTGCCATGGCGATTATCCGGGACCTCTTTTCAGGGCGCGAGATGGCTCGCATTATCTCAATCGCGATGATGATTTTCACGCTGGTTCCAGCGATCGCGCCATTGCTCGGCGCGGGCGTCATTGCACTGGCCGGTTGGCGCAGTATCTTTGTGTCTTTCATTTTGTTCGCGTTCGTCATTGTCGTCTGGATGGCCACACGACTGCCCGAGTCTCTGGCCCCGGAAAACCGCCGTCCCTTCCGCCTTCCGCTGATGATCGCAGCAGTGCAGGAAATGTTAACCCATCCTACCGTGCGTCTCTCAATACTGGTACAGACGCTTTGCATGGGGCTGCTGTTTACCATGCTGACGATGGTGCAGCCAATTTTTGACGTGGTGCACGACAGGGCCGAAAGTTTCCCTTTCTGGTTCGGCGTCGTGGCACTGATCTCTGGCTCGGCCAGCCTTCTGAATGCCGCTTTGGTGGTGCGAGTAGGTATGCGCCGCATGGTGACGTGGGCCTTGGGCGGCCAGATCTTGATCACAAGCTGCGTCATCGTCTTGAACATGTCACCACTTTCGCCCGACACATCCTTCGCAGTGTTCGTGGCGTGGCAGACCTCGATCTTTTTCATGGCTGGTGTAACCATGGGCAACCTGAACGCGATAGCGATGGAGCCGATGGGCCACATTGCGGGTATGGCAGCCTCGGTCATAGGATCAATCGCCACCGTGTTGGCAGCAGCGATTGCAGCCCCGATCGGGCTTCTGTTCGATGGCTCGATCACGCCACTGACGACCGGAGTGCTGGCCATGTGCATTCTTGGCTTTGGCCTGATGCTGCATATGGGTCGGATCGAAAACAGGCTGCTCGCCTGATCTGTGCAGAACCGCTGAAACGCGCTAACCTTCCCTCCATTCGTCGGGAGGGGGCGTTATGAGCGACTATTATGATCTGGGCACGTATTCCTGTGCCGTTACCACTGCATCACCCGAGGCGCAGCTTTGGTTTAATCGCGGTCTGATATGGACCTATGGTTATAATCATGACGAGGCGGTCGCCTGTTTCCAACGCGCTGCCGAAATTGACCCCGATTGCGCCATGGCCCAATGGGGTGCCGCCTATGCGGCAGGACCGAACTACAACCTGCCATGGGATCTTCGCGATGATCAGGGACAGGCCAAATCATTGGCCATTGCCTATGATGCCACGCAAAAAGCCATTGCCCTTCTGGATAGGTGCACACCGGTTGAGCAAGCACTAATCCGGGCACTACCATCTCGCTATCCGCAGCGTGATCCGGTTAAGGACATGCACGCTTGGGACTATGATTTTGCCGATGCCATGCGTGCAGCATTTGCCGAGCAGCCCGGCGATCTGGATCTGCGTACAATTTATGTTGAGGCATTGATGAACCTCACGCCTTGGCAGATGTGGAATCTGAAAACCGGACAAGTCGCCGAAGGTGCGGCCACGCTTGAAGCGCAACAGACGCTGGAAACGGCGATGGCTGAAGACCCCGCGGCGATGTCACATCCCGGCCTGTTGCACCTCTACGTACATCTGATGGAAATGTCACCGACACCAGAGAAGGCCCTGAAGGCCGGGGATATCCTGCGCACGCTGGTTCCGGATGCGGGGCATCTGGTACATATGCCGACGCATATCGACGTGCTGTGTGGCCATTATCACAACGTCGTCCATTGGAATGAACAGGCGTCAGTCGCTGATTTGAAGTATTACGAGCGCGAGGGCGCGTTCAATATCTACACCGGCTATCGTCAGCACAATTACCACTTTGCAATCTATGGTGCATTGTTTCTGGGCCAGATGGAGCCAGCCTTGCGCGCCAACAAGGGTCTGTGGGACACCACACCCGAGGAGATGCTGCGTACCGAAAGCCCGCCAATGGCGGATTATTTCGAAAGCTATATGTCCATGGGTCCGCATATCTTGATCCGTTTCGGGCGGTGGGAGGAGGCAAAGGTGCTGGAACTTCCCGAAGACCCCGACCTTTACCGCACACTGACCGCAACAACGCATTACGCACGTGCAATCGCATTTGCTGCGACCGGACAGATTCCCGAGGCAGAAGGCGAAGAGAACCTGTTCCTCGCCGCAAAAACCTGCGTGCCCGAGACGCGCCGCCTGCACAATAATCGTGTCATTGATCTGCTTGAAATCGCAGCAGAAATGTTGCGCGGTGAGATCGAGTATCGCAAGGGCAACTACGATATCGCCTATGCCCATCTGCGCCGGTCCGTCGAATTGGATGACACTCTGCCCTATGACGAGCCATGGGGCTGGATGCAGCCCACCCGCCACGCGCTTGGCGCGCTGCTGTTCGAGCAGGGCCATGTCGCTGAGGCCGAGGCGGTCTATCGCGAAGATCTGGGCCTCGGAGGTGACCTCAGCCGCGCGTCGATCCACCCCGACAATGTCTGGAGTCTCAAGGGCCTGCACGATTGCCTGAAAGCCCGAGGAGAAACCATAGAGATCGGGCAGATTCAACAGCGTCTTGAACTGGCACTTGCCCGCGCAGACGGGGTGGTCGGCGCATCCTGTTTCTGTGCCCAAGCCGCGATGAGAGCCGCCGAATGAGAATAGGGCCCTGGGTTCTGGCCCTGCTGCTTTGCGGCCCGGCAATTGCGCAGCGGCAATCGTTTCCGCCTATTGATGAGGCCGAACAGGACCCCTCACTACTGGCCTTCAAGGCCGACTTGCTCAAAAGGATCGCGGCACGTGATACCGAGGCCGTGGTGGCCGCTGCCTGCCCCGATATCTACCTGAGCCATGGCAGCGCTGATGGCCCCGACGCGTTCCGTACAAACCTAACTGTACCACCCGAGTTGCTGGGCGAAGAATTCAGGGATGAGGCCGACGAACTGCGCGAGACCTACTGGGCCGATCTGCAGAATACGCTTTCAAAACCGGGCTATTTTGACGATCAGGGTGAATTCTGGATGCCGTCTCATTGGCGGATCGCCCTGCCCGCCTCGCTTGATCCGTTCACCGCGTATTACGTGTCGGCCGAGCAGGTTTCGCTGCGCCGATCGCCCTCGATCAGCGGCGGAATCGTCGACCTGATCAGCCATGAGGTAGTCATCGTTCCCGATTATCAGTCAGAGGAGCCCTATCAGAAAATTAGGCTGACGGACGGAACCACGGGTTACATGCATAGCGACTTTTTGACCTCCATGGTCGGGTATCGCGCGGCACTGGTGATATCCGACACCGGCGACTGGCAGCTCTGTACCTTTGTAACGGGTGACTAAGCCTTAGCCTTTTTCTTCGCGGCCACAACTTTTTCGGCCAGATCGCGGGCGATTGCGAAGGCTCCCTTGATCTTATCGCTGTCCTTCTTCCAGTCGCGCCGCACAACGATCTTGTTGTCTTTGACCTTTGCCAGCCCGTTTTGATTCTGGATGAATTCCACCAACCCCTGAGGTGAGGCGAATTTATCATTGTGGAACTGGATCGTCGCGCCTTTCGGACCTCCATCCAACTTGGCAATGCCTGCCCGCTTGCACATTGCCTTGATACGCACGACCAACATCAGAGTGTTGACCTCTTTCGGCAAAGAGCCGAAGCGGTCGATTAGTTCAGCGGCAAATCCTTCCAGCTCTACTTTGGTCGAAAGTGACGAGAGACGACGATATAGGCCCAGACGCACGTCCAGATCGGGCACATAATCCTCGGGGATCAAAACTGGTACACCCAGATTAATCTGCGGGGCCCATTGATCGTCGGCATCTGACAGCCCTTCCATCTCGCCGGCTTTGATCTTGGCAATCGCCTCTTCCAGCATCGACTGATAAAGCTCATAACCCACGTCGCGCATCTGGCCGGACTGTTCCTCGCCCAGCAGATTGCCCGCGCCACGAATATCCAAATCCTGTGAGGCCAGCGTAAAACCGGCCCCCAATGTATCCAATGAACCAAGTACGCGCAGACGTTTTTCGGCTGTTGTCGTCAGGCGCGCGCGCGGTTTGGTGGTCAGATAAGCATAGGCCCGAGTTTTCGAGCGCCCCACCCGACCCCGGATTTGATAAAGCTGCGCCAGACCGAACATATCCGCCCGGTGCACGACCATGGTGTTTGCCGTGGGAATATCCAGTCCGCTTTCCACGATCGTTGTAGCCAGAAGCACGTCGTATTTGCCGTCGTAGAACGCGTTCATCCGGTCGTCGAGCTCGCCCGCCGCCATTTGCCCATGCGCCACCATATAGGTCAATTCAGGCAACTGCTCTTTCAGAAACTCCTCAATATCCGGTAGGTCTGATATGCGCGGCACCACGTAAAAGCTCTGACCACCGCGATAATGCTCGCGCAACAGCGCCTCACGGATCGTGACCGCATCGAACTCGCTGACATAGGTGCGGATGGCAAGGCGGTCGATAGGCGGGGTGCCGATGATCGACAGATCACGCACCCCCGTCAGCGACAGTTGCAGCGTCCGAGGGATCGGAGTGGCAGTCAGCGTCAGGACATGAACGTCCGAGCGCATCTGCTTTAACCGTTCCTTGTGTGCCACACCGAAATGTTGCTCCTCGTCGATGATCAACAGACCCAGATTATTGAACCTGACCCCCTTGGCCAACAGCGCATGGGTGCCGATTACAATGTCCACAGTCCCGCGCGCCATCCCGTCACGGGTTTGTTGCGCGTCTTTCGCGGACACAAAGCGTGACAGCTGCCGCACCTCCAACGGAAAGCCCCGGAACCGTTCCTTGAATGAGGCCGCGTGTTGGCGCGCCAACAGCGTGGTTGGCGCAATAACGGCGACCTGCACACCAGACATGGCTGCCACAAAAGCGGCGCGCATGGCGACCTCGGTTTTGCCAAAACCAACATCGCCGCAAATCAGGCGATCCATCGGCGCACCGGAGTGCATGTCTTCCATGACTTCCGATATCGCGCGCAACTGATCGTCGGTCTCCTGATAGGGAAACCGCGCGCTGAACTCTTCCCACGCATGGGTCGGTGGGTCCATGACCGGAGCTTTTCGCAATGCACGTTCGGCGGCGATGCGGATCAACTTGTCCGCCATCTCTCGGATGCGCTCTTTTAGCTTGGCTTTTTTGGCCTGCCATGCGCCGCCACCCAGACGGTCCAACAGCCCTTCATCATGGCCGTATTTCGACAGCAATTCGATGTTTTCGACAGGCAGGTAAAGCTTGGACTGTTCGGCATATTCCAGCAGCAGGCATTCATGCGCGGCCCCCGCAGCCGTAACGACCTCCATCCCCTGATACCGCCCGATGCCGTGGTCAACATGCACCACCAGATCCCCAGGGCTGAGCGACTGCGTTTCGGTTAGGAAGTTCTCGGCCTTGCGGCGTTTCTTCGGTTGGCGGATCAGACGGTCACCCAGAACATCCTGTTCCGAGATCACGGTCAGATTTGGCGCTTCAAACCCGTGTTCCAATGCCCAGACGGCCAGATGCAGGCCGCGCTTGCCAACCCGCGTGCCGTCATTCACAGGGATTGCCTCGGCCAGACCTTCATCTTCGATCAGCCCGGTCAACCGTTCGCGGGCGCCTTCGGAATAAGAAGCGATGAGGACTGGACCCTTGTCCAATTTGTCGGTGATATGCCCCGCCAATGCGCCAAACAGGCTGATGCTTTCCTGCTGACGCTCTGGCGCAAAATTACGCCCAATTCTACCGCCCGCGTCGATCACACCGGGTCCACTGGATTGCGGCAAAGGATTGAATTGCAATACCCTTCGATCGCCCACAGCCTGCTCCCAAGCGGTGTCATCCATGTAGAGTAAACCGGGTGGTGTGGGTTTATAGACGGTATCCATACGCGCCCGGTTTTCGAGTGCCAGCCGCCTGGTTTCGTATTGATCCTCGATGCTGTCCCAGCGCGCCAATCTTGCGGGTGTGACCTGATCGTCCAGCGAGACCGTCGCCCCAGGCAGATAGTCGAACAATGTTTCAAGCTTTTCATGGAAAAAGGACAACCAGTGTTCCATACCCTGTTGCTTACGACCGGCGCTGACCGCCTCGTACAATGGGTCATCGGTCCCCGCGGCGCCGAATTCGATACGATAATTCTGACGGAACCTGGTGATGGCGGCGTCATCCATAATGACCTCGGACACCGGGGCCAGTTCTACCAGGTCAAGCTTTTCTGTAGTCCGCTGGGTCGCAGGATCAAACCGGCGTGCACCATCCAGAACGTCTCCGAAAAAATCCAGTCGAACGGGGCCACTGTCACCCGGGGGAAAAATATCGATTATGCCACCACGAACGGCGTAATCGCCCGGCTCCATCACCGTGGGGCTTTGGGTGAAACCCATCCTCACCAGAAATGCGCGAAGGGCCGCTTCGTCAATGCGCTGATCCACGCGGGCAGTGAACGCAGCCTCGCGCAAAACCTCGCGGGCGGGAACTCTCTGTGTCGCCGCATTCAGGGTTGTCAGCAGAACAAATTGCTGCGGCATCTGATGCACCAGCGCCGCCAGAGTCGCCACACGCGCTGCGGAGATATCAGCATTGGGTGAAACCCGATCGTAGGGCAGACAATCCCATCCGGGGAACACGAATACAGGCATGTCCGGGGCGAAAAATGTCAATGCAGCCCGCATCGCCTCCATCCGCTTGTCATCGCGGGCGATATGGCAAACCGGGCCACCCGAGCGGGCGATCTCATTCAAGACCAGCTGTGCGTCAAACCCCTCGGGGGCGCCGCCGACTGTTACGTGGTTCGGAGCCTTCATTGTCTCGCCTTTTTTGATTTCACCAGCCCAGCACACCGACTGTAAAGTTCTGATACATTCCCCAAAACGCTGTGACCAGAATGGCAAACATGCCGATAATCTGCGTAAAGACCCGACAGCGTGTCAGCGTTTTGGATACCGTCTCCAACGTTGCCTCTTGTCGTCGCAGCCGCCTTGCAGCCGAAATGTTGACCAGCATCACGAAACAAGCCGGAAACAGCAGCAGAAAAATAGCTTGGGCGAATTCCACTCCGTAAAAGAAGCCCAGTATCGCCAGCCCCGAAAAGACAAAGCAACACACGGCCATGATGATCAGCCCTGAAGTATCAACAATGTATAACAATCTGTTCGAGTTGATCCTCACAATGTCCAGCAGATCTTGTTCCGACTGGCCACCAACCCGACGTGCGCGCGTAACAAGGTCATAGGGGACGCCCATCACCCAGTGGCTGACCGATGACCACATAACAGCCAAAGCGATCCAATACCAAAGATTCGAAAAGCTTCGCATGTCGATGTGTTCGAATATCGAAGAGTATATGTCCAAGCGTCTGCCCTTTATTACTGTCCGCAGGGACTCTCATCGCAGCGATGCGTCCATTGTTACCCTTGAGACCACCCGGAATTCATGCCACCCAATGCGCAATTGTTCAAGGAGAGTGCGCCATGAAACCGACCATCGCCCCTTATCCCCGGACACGGTTCCGCCGGACCCGTCAATCCGAGGCGGTCCGTGGACTGGTACGCGAGAACTTTCTGACCGTGGATGATTTCATCTGGCCTGTTTTTGTCCGCGATGGTGAGGGCATCGAAGAGCCCGTCCCCTCGATGCCCGGTGTCGTGCGCCGTTCGGTCGATATGATCGCCAAGGCCGCCGTTGAGGCGCAGGCTCTTGGCATCCCGGCGATTTGCATCTTTCCTTACACCGATCCCAGCCTGAAGACCGAGGATTGCGCCGAAGCCTGGAACCCCGACAACCTGTCGAACCGCGCCACTCGCGCGGTCAAGGCCGCCGCGCCGGACATTGCGGTGATGACAGATGTGGCGCTTGATCCCTATAATATCAACGGCCATGACGGCTATGTGGTCGACGGTGAAATCGTGAATGACCAGACGGTCGAAGCGCTAGTTAAGATGACGTTGGCGCAAGCCGAGGCCGGGGCCGACATCATCGGCCCTTCTGACATGATGGACGGCCGCATCGGGGCAATGCGCCACGCACTTGAGGCCGCGGGGCATCACAATGTCATGATCCTGAGCTATGCCGCCAAATACGCCAGCGCCTTCTATGGCCCGTTCCGCGATGCCGTCGGAGCCTCTGGTGCGCTGTCGGGTGACAAAAAGACCTATCAGATGGACCCTGCGAACTCGAACGAGGCTCTGCGCCTGATCGAACGTGACCTGACCGAGGGCGCAGATATGGTCATGATCAAACCCGGAATGCCCTATCTGGATATCTGCCGCCGGGTTAAGGACACTTTTGGCGCGCCGACCTACGCGTATCAGGTATCGGGCGAATATGCGATGATCCAGGCCGCCGCCCAGAACGGCTGGATTGATGGAAAAAAGGTGATGCTTGAAAGTCTGCTGGCATTCAAACGCGCGGGCTGCGACGGCATTCTGACCTACTTTGCCCCCGAGGCCGCACGCATACTACAGAGCTAACACCGCAGTTTGTCGCAATTTTTCGCCGATTTGCTGCGCTTGCAGCGTAGCTTTCCCGTGACAGGCGGGCGCAATCGGCGTATTCTTGCAAACAAGATCGGGACTACCCGACATTTCAGGCACATATACAGAGACAGAGAAACATGAGCAGTTCAATCTCCCCCCGACTCAGCCGTCGCGGTTTTACTTTTGGCATGGCAGGACTGACGCTGACAGCCGCCTGCAGCAACGGCGTCGGTAATTCCAATGCGGTGGCGCTCGATGCCCGTGTTGATGCGACGCTAAATGAAATGTACAGCAAGTACCCCAATACCGTTGATATCGCCAACAAAGCCAACGGGATGCTGGTCATGCCGTTGATCACCGATGCCGGGTTAATCTTCTTTGGCGGTGCCTATGGTCAGGGTGCACTGCGTATTCAGGGTGCAACGGTAGATTACTATTCGGCCATCTCCGGCACGGCGGGCCTACAGATCGGCGCACAACAATATGCGCATGTTCTTTTCTTCATGACCGAGGATGCGCTGAATGACTTCCGTCGATCCAGCGGTTGGACCGCAGGCGCCGATATCGGGTATGTCGTTGACGCAACCGGCGAGTCGCTTTCGACTGATACCAATCAACTGGGCAAACCCGTGCTGGCGGCGGTCTTCGGGCAAGCGGGCTTGAAATTCGGTGCCACCATCGAAGGCACCAAATACACGCGCATTATCCCCTGATCTGCAAAATACCACCCTCCCCCCTCTAACGAGCCCTGCTACATCTTGTGGCAGGGCTCAGAGTTTTGGTGAATTTGCACAATTTCAGGTAGCATTTCTCTTTCGATCCGGCAGGGGTTCCAGTAATCTCCGCGTGAACGAATACACTGATTTCTCGGGGGACAGATGGGTCTGGTTTTTCGCTGGCTGGTGAGAATTACAACGAGCCTGATCCTGCTTGCGGTCGCCGCCGTCGGGCTGATCTATTTTCTGGCAAGCCAATCCTTACCCGAATACAATCAAACTCTCGACGTCGAAGGGGTATCTGCCCCGGTCGAAATCATTCGCGATACCGCAAATGTGCCGCATATCCTGGGCCAGTCCGACCCCGATGTGTTCTTTGGCCTTGGATATGCACACGCACAGGACCGGCTGTGGCAGATGACTGTTCTGCGTCGCACCGTGCAGGGCCGCTTGTCCGAAGTGTTTGGGCAACGCACGGTACATATCGACAAATTACTGCGGCGGCTTGATCTCTACGGTCTTGCCCATCGCTCGGTCGATGTGCAGGACGAGTACACCATGGCGGCGTTGCGGGCCTACTCCAATGGTATCAACGCCCGCCTGACCGAGATAAATGAACAAGCACTTGGACGCGGCGCGCCAGAAATGTTTCTGTTCAACGCTCCGGTCCCTCCTTGGCAGCCAGGCGACAGCGTTGCCATCATCAAACTGATGAGCCTGCAGCTATCCGGTCATCTCGAAGATGAGGTGCTGCGCGCGCGTACCTCTTTGATGTTGGAAGACCCTGCGCTGCTGGCCGATATACTGCCCGACGTGCCCGGCTCCGGAATCGCCGCCCTGCCCGAATACGCCGCGCTGTTTCCGAACTTGCCCCGCTATGCCCGGGGTACGCCCTTGTCCGAAACGCCATTGTCACCGTTTCCCGAACGCGGATTGGCCGGGGCGTCAAACGCATGGACTGCGGCACCGTCCCGCTCTGCCAGCGGCGGTACGTTGCTGGCCAACGATCCACATCTGGGTTTCACAGCGCCGGGCATCTGGTATCTGGCGCGACTGGAGCTGGCCAGTGGCGGCGTGATCGGCGCAACCATTCCCGGCGTTCCCGCCATTTCTGCGGGACGCAGCGACCGTTTAGGATGGGGGTTGACCTCGTCTTATTTGGACGATCAGGACGTTCATATCGAACAGCTGAACCCAGACAATCCCGAAGAATATTTGACGCCAGATGGCTACAAACGATTCCAGACCCGCCCTTCGATCATCGAGATCAAGGACGCAGCCCCAATCACCCTGACCCTGCGCTGGACCGATAACGGACCCGTTCTGCCGGGCACTCACTATGATCTGGGAACCATCACCCCCCCGGGCCATGTGGCCTCATTGTCCTGGAGCGCGCTGAGCCCGCGTGACACTTCAATGAGCGCATCTCTGGCATTGATGAATGCCGATACAGTGCGACAGGCGATTGATCTGGCTGAGGATTTCATCGCTCCGTCCCAGAACCTGTCACTGGTCGATGAGAACACGATTGGCCTGAAACTTGTCGGTGCCATGCCTCGACGAGACCTGAACAACCAAAGCAGGGGGCGCATCCCAACCCCCGGCTGGCTGGACCGGAACCGCTGGCAAGGCCGCCTGCCGTATGCGGACAATCCAGAATTTGTGGCACCGGTCGGAGGGGTGCTGGGCAATACCAACAACAAGATCATTGATCGTCCGTTCCCCCGGCATGTGTCCTACGAATGGGGCGACACGCAGCGGGTCCACCGCTGGGAGCGCCTGATGCAATCGCGTGAGGTACATACCCGCGACAGCTTCATCGAGGCACAGCTGGATACCGTCAGTTACACCGCACGATCCCTGCTGCCCCTGATCGGAGCCGATCTCTGGTTCACCGGAGAGGCCGCACCCGAAGGCACCCCGGAACGTCAACGCCAGATCGCGCTGGACCTGCTTGCCAACTGGAACGGTGAGATGAATGAACATCTGCCCGAGCCCCTGATCTACGCCGCATGGCTGCGTGCGCTGCAAATCCGCCTGACCTCGGATGAGCTCGGGCCGTTGGCGGCGGAATACAAACATGTCGAACCACTGTTCATCGAACGCGTTTACCGCGATATCGACGGCGCATCGGTCTGGTGCGACGTGCGACAGAGTGCCCCTGCCGAAACCTGCACCGACATGGCGCGACTGGCGCTTGACGACGCGATCATCTGGATTTCGGAACGATATGGCACTGCGCTGGAATCTCTGCGTTGGGGCGACGCGCATCAGGCCACCCATGATCACCCGGTACTGGGCGAGGTCCCAGTGCTGCGTTTCTTTGTGAACATACGACAATCGACCAGCGGCGGAGACAACACCCTGCTGCGCGGGCGCACCTCAGGCGAAGGGCCGGATCCGTTTCAGAACGTGCACGGCGCGGGTTATCGTGGGGTCTATGACTTCGCCGATCCCGACAGCTCGGTCTTCATTACCGCAACCGGTCAATCCGGCCACTTCCTGTCACGCTATTATGATGATCAGGCGCAGCTTTGGCGGCGTGGAGAATATATCCCGATGTCGCTGGACATCGGGCTGGCCCGCGCTGCCTCGGTTGGGGTGACGGTGCTAAACCCGCGCTAAGATCTACCCCTTCGGCAATTCCCCGCCCCTTTCAAGACATCGCGTGGACGCGGGTCTTTGTCTTCGCCTAAAATCATCGGGCAGCCACATTGGCATAAAGGGGGAAATGCATGGGCAGCATTCGCGATACATTGAACAACCTCGCCCGCGACTATGCCATCGCCTGGAGTTCGGGCGACGCCGACGCTGTGGCCGGATTCTTTGCGCCCGAAGGGCTGATCAGCGTCAATCGGGGCGAACCATTACAGGGTCACGCTGCCATTGCCGGGATGGTACGGGGTCTTTATTCTGAGTTCCCCGATCTTGAAGTCCGTTGCGACATGATGCGATGGGCAGGACCCCATGCATTATTTGTCCGAACGCTGGAAGGGCACCATGCCAGAACCGGGAACCCGGTCGTTACACGTGGCTGGGAACAGTGGGAACTGACCTCCGACAACAAAATCCAATCTGCATCCGAGTGGTTTGATGCGGCAGAGCAACAGCGTCAGATTGACGGGGCATGACAACAGCTGCTGTCCACTGCAGCAGATCTGTTTCTAACCTTTGGTAATGGAATATTCGCGCGGGAGACCCTGCGTGATCTGATACCAATCCGATGCGCGCGTTCGCTTCTGGTGTGAATCGAATGCGGCTTGGTTTGTGAACAGCTCCGCAACGTTGAAGCGCCCCGGATGATCACCGTCTTCGACCACCTCGAAGGAAATGCAGCCCTGTTCCGCGCGTGTCAGTGCGATATGTTCCGGCAATGCGTTGCGGACTTCTTCAAGCCTGTCGGCTGGAACCGTGATAAACCCGTTCAGGTGGACTTTTGCATTGTCGTGATGCGCCATCGCCAGCTCCTTGTCATCAAACCACGCACTGATCAAAGCGCTGCGAACTTCGACGCCTGCTTGTCCGTCCACAGAACAGTGATTTCGAATCCCTGCTCGGTTTGTTCTTCCTCACGCACCACGTCCTGACGGTACAGCCAGGCGCGCTTGTCACCTTCGGTAAAACCAAGTGTCAGTTTGGCTTGATTCCGGGTGCCCTGCAGAACTTTCGCAATCTCGTTCAACAGGGGCTCAACCCCCTCGCCCGTCACTGCCGAGATAGCAAAAATGGCCGGATCGCGATCCGCCCGCGCCAGTGTCGCGTCGCGGTCTTCCGGGCTCAGAAGGTCGATCTTGTTCCAGACCTCAAGTCGGGGGCGATCATCCTCGACGCCTAACGAAGTCAAGATCGTCTCGACATCTTGTGCTTGTGCCTCAGAATCTTCGTGGCTGATGTCACGCACATGTACGATCAGGTCAGCGCCCAGAACTTCTTCCAATGTGGCGCGGAAGGAAGCAACCAGTTCCGTTGGCAGGTTCGAAATGAAACCCACCGTATCCGACAGGATTACCTCGGGTCCGTCGGGCAGTTCGACACGTCGCATAGTCGGGTCCAGCGTGGCAAACAGCATGTCCTTTGCCATCACTTCAGCCCCGGTCAGGCTGTTGAACAGAGTGGATTTACCTGCGTTGGTATACCCGACCAAGGCGACAATCGGATATGGCACCTTGGCGCGCGCGGCGCGGTGCAATGTGCGTGTCTTGACCACCTTCTGCAATTGGCGGCGTAAACGCACCAGTTGTTCATCAATCGCACGACGGTCAGCCTCGATCTGGGTTTCCCCTGGTCCACCAACAAACCCCAGCCCACCGCGTTGCCGTTCGAGGTGGGTCCAAGCCCGCACCAATCGCGTACGCTGATAGCTGAGCGCCGCCATCTCGACCTGCAACACACCTTCCCGGGTGCGTGCGCGGTCGCTGAAAATCTCCAATATCAGCCCGGTTCGGTCGAGGATTTTGACCTTCCATGCCTTTTCAAGGTTGCGTTGCTGCACCGGTGTCACCGGTCCGTCGATCAGAACCAGCTCGACCTCGTTCTCTCGAAATCGTTCGCCCAGTTCCTCGATCTTGCCGCTGCCGAACAGAAAACCGGCTTGCGCGCGCGGAAGGCGTACGACTTCCGAACCGATCACATCCAGATCGGGCAACGCGGCAGCCAGTGCAACCGCCTCGTCCAGCGCTGGTTCAGGAACGCGGCGCTGTTCATCTGACTTGATTTCCGGATGCAACACCCAAGCCCGGGTGTGCGTCCTGTCATGTTCCATCAAGAGGCGTCTTCGCCCTCATACAGGCTGATCGGTTGCGACGGCATGATGGTCGAAATCGCGTGTTTGTAGACCAGCTGCGACTGTCCGTCGCGGCGCAGCAATACACAGAAATTGTCAAACCAGGTGATTACACCCTGCAATTTCACGCCGTTGATCAGGAATATCGTGACCGGGACCTTTGCTTTACGTACATTGTTCAGGAACGCGTCCTGCAGATTCTGTCTGTCCGAAGCCATATTTTGTTAACTCGCCATTGTTCTTGCTACGCGCTGCGGACCAACGCGCTCCCTCTGGCTGAGTATGGAGTGCTGTGAACAGATATTCCAGATGAAAAATCAGGCAGTAACGCCAGCAGCTTTCCGTAAGGTCAATCGCGCCACAGCGTTGGCGTGATCAGCGCAACGATCGCCAGCGTTTCCAACCGTCCGATCACCATCGCTGCGCAGACAGTCAGTTTGGCCGCACCGGATAAATCAATCAGGCGGATGGGCACATCTGTGGCCAACTCAATAAGCGGTCCGGTCGTGCTCAGCGCAGCAACGCTCAGCACCATCGCCTGCTCAAACCCAACACCCATCGCTGCCAGTAGCAGATCGAACAAAGCCAGCGTAAGGGCGAACATCATCAGGAAGATCCAGGCGATGAAGGCCCCGTCGCTTCGGATACGGCGGCTACCACCGCCCTCGCCGCTGACGGAGGAAGGATAGATCAGCCGGTCGATCTCACGCTTACCATTGAGGTATAGCGCAAAGACACGCAGCAGTTTTACCCCCCCTGCAGTGGTGGCCACACCGCCGCCGATCAGGGCCAGCCCCATCAGGATCAGACCGGGCGTCCCGAGGCCAGACAATTGCTGCGCATCGTTCCAGTTGGCGCTTTCAAACCCGGCGGTGGTCAGGAAAGACATCACGGTGAACACCATGCCCCATGCCACATGCAATGCCTGTGCAATCTCGATCTGGATGCCAAGCTCTGCCGTTCCCGCCAGAACGCGGATAAACAGCATTGCCGCAACCACCAGCACGATGAAGAGACCGATCCGGAACTCGGGGTCTTTGTCCAACCGGGAATAGCCCGAGGTTGCCGTATCAGTCGAAAAGGTCAGCCGCGACAGGGCGAAGAACAGGAACAGGAACAGGATCGCTTCACCGGTGATGCCCGCGGTCGAGCCTTCCAGCCCACCAACTGGCGAGATACCGGAGGTCGCCATCACCGACATCGCATGGCACACGGCGGTCAGCCCCTGCTCGCCCGCGATCAGAAGCAAAATCCAAATCACCCCCGTCAGACCCGCATAGACCGGCGTCAAAGTGCTTGATACCCGGATCAGATGACCGCGCGGGTCCGCCCGTTCGCTTTGTGCCACGCCCGAGACCGGACGACCTGGTTGCCCTCTGGTTGTTACCTCAAAACCGCCCAACGACAATGGTGCAAGGATCGCAGCAGCCGAAATCCACATGAGCAGACCTCCCATCCAGCCAACCAATGCACGCCACAAATGCAGTGGCGCCGACAGGCGTGCGGGATCGGGGAACAGATCGGCTCCAGTCGTGGTCAGCGCACTGACCATATCGAAATACGCGTTCAGGAAACTGGTCGTCCCCAGTGCATCATGGAATGGTATGGCGAGGAATATCGGCAATATAGTGAAGGCCGCCAGCAACACGGCCAACTGACCAAGCGTTCCGCGCCTTGGATTTCGGTTCGACATTGCCAACGCGATGATCGAAACCGCGAAAACACCCAGCAACCCTGAATAAAAGAAGGATCGCGACGTATCGTGATCATCAAGCGCCAGCGCATACACTGCCGGTATCCACATCGACAGCGAGACAATCCCCCAGATCATCAGCAACAGCGGCAGCCGCCGCATTACCCCAATCCGTTGCTGTCCGCGCACCTGCACCATCAGAAGAAATCGATCGAAACCTGCATCAGGCGCTCGACCTCGGGTACATCCTTGGTCATCGCAAAGATCGCAACGACGTCTTTCTCGTCAATGCGCAGGCTGCCGGTCGGACGTATGACCTCGTCGCCTTTGCGTACGGCTCCGACTAGAACTCCTTCAGGAAACCCGATGTCACGCAACCTCTGCCCCGCCATGGGTGAGGTCGAGAGCACTTCGGCCTCGATCACTTCGGCTTCGGCGTCGCCAATGGAATAGACCTGTCGAACACGCCCGTGACGGATATGGCGCAGGATCGAACTGACGGTTGTGGCGCGCGGATTGATATAGGCATCGATGCCCAGCGGACCCATCAGGGCGACCATGCTGGGGTCGTTGATCAAGGCGATGGCCAGAGCGCAGCCATCGCCCTTGGCACGCACCGCAGCCAACATATTTGTACGATCATCATCCGTGACCGCCAGCATCGCATCGGCCCGTTCGATGCCTGCCTCGCTCAGTAGCGAGGAATCCAAACCATCCCCGTTCAAAACGATCGTACGCTCAAGCGCTTCGGCTGCAATTTCTGCACATCGTCGGTCGCGCTCGATGATCTTGGCGCGCACCCGGCTTTCACGCTCTTCCAGCGTGCGGGCGACTTCCAGCCCGACATTGCCGCCGCCAACGATAACCACGCGATCCTGCTTGCGCTGCGCTTTGCCAAACACTTCCATCGTGCGGTCGACGTCTTTCACATTGGTGAAAACGTAGCATTCATCGCCGACAAACAGCTGATCCTCGGATTCAGGCGCGAACAGAGTACCGTCACGCCGAACACCGACTACAATCGAACTGAGCGTCGAAAACAGATCGGTCAACTGGCGCAGCGGTGTGTTAACGACGGGGCAATCCTCTTCTACGCGAATGCCAAGAAGCTGCGCTTTGCCGTCCATGAAAATTTCGGTGTCAAAAGCCGAAGGCGCCGACAACCGACGCATAGCGGCAGCCGCGACCTCGCGCTCGGGGCTAATCACGACGTCGATGGGCAGATGGTCACGGCGATAAAGATCCGAGTGAATCGCCTCAAGATAGGATTTCGACCGAAGGCGTGCGATTTTGCGTTGGATCGAGAACACTGAATGGGCCATCTGACAGGTGACCATATTCACCTCATCTGAATGGGTTGCGGCGATGATCATGTCAGCGTCCCGTGCCCCTGCGCGTTCCAGCACATCCGGATAGCTGGCAAACCCGGCGATCCCCTGCACATCCAACGTCTCGGTCGCGCGACGCACCAGATCAGGGTTGTTATCGACCACAGTCACATCGTTCAACTCGCCCGAAAGGTGACGCGCAATCTGCCAGCCCACCTGACCGGCACCGCATATGATGACCTTCATGCTCTTGGCCTTTCTGCCTGAAATCTTTGAATGACAGATGCCCCTAAAGCGGTCAATTGAATTGTCATGCTTCCAAAGCTGCGCCAAAGTAAGTGTATGAAAACAGTTCTACCCGCCCTGGTTTGCCTGCTGACACTCTCGGCCTGTGGCCCGCTTTCACTGTATTATCGCGAGGGCGAGAGCGTTTCGCGTATGCAGACCGAGACAACGAATTGTCAGGTGCAGGCCCTCAGGGACGCGCCGGTCGCTAATCAGGTTCGGCAGAGCCCGCCGACCTACTGGCCCGGGCGCACATATTGTGATGGCCGGGGGCGTTGTTATCGCAACCCCGGGTGGTGGCAACCGGGGCGTGTTTATACCGTAGACGTCAATCAGGGTCTAAGAAGCAAAGTCGAAGCACAGTGCATGGCCCAGAAAGGTTATCGCCCGGTCAGCCTTCCGCCCTGCAAACAGGGCGTCAAATCGCGGGTAGCACCGACGCGCACCACGACGTTCCCACCGTTGAGCACCGAATCCTGCTTTGTGAAATTCGATGATGGGTCATTTCAAATCATTACTCCCGGGCAATCCGGTTGATTTGCGGCGCTTCGCCAGCGCTAGGTGAACAAGTATCGCGATGCCGTAAAATGCGGCCACGGCCACAAACATGCTGGCCTCATTTGCGCCCATAAGTATCGCCAGCAATACTGGCGCACCCAACAGATTTCCGGCATTTCCCATCTGAGCCATTGCGCCATAACTGAGCGCTTGGGTCTCGGCGGTGTCATTTAACTCGGGAACAGCAGCGAAACTGCCGCCCTGAACAAGCCCAAGAACCGCAAACAACGCAATACACCCGAAGGCGAGCGGCGCCCCCAGAAACAGCGCAATAATCGTAATAATACCCAGTGCGAACCCCAGATTGACGACACTGATGCAGGATAGCACGGTCAGAAGAAACGGGACCAACAGCCAAGACAACACGATCCCTGCCAATGGCATCAGCGCAGCGATTGATGCACCCTGCCCCTCGGGCAAGCGCCCCGGTAGAATCGCCAAAAGCGAGACGAAGGTCAGTGTGTAGAAGAACCAGCCGATCGCTGGCGCTGAGATGAATGGCGAGCGATAGGTTCTGAGATGTACGCCAAGAAAAGCGGTTAAACCCCAGCCCATGTCGTCGGGCTGGTCGATGTCGATCTTCAGTTTGCTGAGCGCAACCAGTATGGCAATCACCAACATCAATCCACCATGCAGGGCAAAATACGCGGGCAATCCGTAGTGATTGACAATTGGCAGCCCCAACCAGGCATTCAGCGCGAAGGCGACGCCGAAAAACGTGCTCCACAGCACCATGGCGTTATACCGCGCGCGTCCAGTTGTGATCTGAGCAATCAGTGTCGGCGCAGCTACCACAATCGCAAGATGGGACAGCCCTTCGATCACCCGGCTGAGCAACATCAGTTGGAACCCCGGCAGGTTCGCCTGTAAAAAGGACAATGCACCCCCAAGGAACAAACCCGACAAAAGCAGACGTTTCGGCCCAATCCTTGCGGTGAATGCCCCGGATATCGCACCCAGTGCTGCTCCCATCAGGCTGATTATCGATAACAGCCAGCCAATCACCGCCGCATGATCGGGATACAGCAAGCCAATATCAGCGAACGGAACGGCGATTTTGGCGAATTGGGTCGCAGCCCCAAGGCCTGCGAACCAGATCAGTATAACTTGCAGAAATATGCGGAAAGAGTCGCTCATGACCCCGGTTTATCGCGACCACCGCAACAGCGGAACGCATAAATTATGCGGCACCCTCTCGCCGCCCGCTGACCAGACGAACCGGGGTGCCATCCGAAAGGTACAGCCGCTCCCAAACAATCTGCCCGGCGCTGATCCTGATCTGGTCATGTACGGCCTCTGAGGTCAGAAAAGCCTTGGGCGAAGGCGCGTGCAGATCCCACCAGCCATCTTGTTGGAGTTCCGCTTCGGCCTGCCGGATCTCATCCGTGGCAAATTGCCAGAGCGATACGCCCAGCAACGCGTTCTGAGAGGTTTTCCAATCCCGCGCACGGCTGGCCGAATAGGCAAGGCAGGTGTGTGTGACTTCTTCAACAAGGTGGAGGCACTCGGACGAATTCACCACCAGCCGTTTCAGCCCGGAATCCTGAACCCTGACCGGGCCGAGGGCGGAAAAGACCGCCTGCTGAACATGCGCCGAGGGTATCTGAGTGCCATTTTCCCAACGAGAAATCGTGGTCTGATCGACCTCCAACAAATCAGCAAGGGCGGATTGCTTCAACCCGACCGACCGGCGCAAACGCTTCAGCCTTTTCCCAAAAGCCGGGAAGCCAACGGAAACGGCTTTGGTCTTCGCATTCCTTACGGTCATTGAGGCAATTCTCGTTGCTTAAATCACTCAGCGGGTTCAGGCTCATCAATCTGCGCCACACGTGCGCCCGATTTGTTTGACGTCACTACGCCCAAGGACTTGAGCTTGCGATGCAAAGCGCTGCGCTCCATGCCGACAAAGCTGGCAGTACGACTGATATTGCCGCCAAACCGATTGATCTGGGTCAGTAGATACTCACGCTCAAACGCTTCGCGGGCCTCGCGCAGCGGCAGCGTTGCCAGCGCACCAGACAGAACCACCCGCCCGGATTCATCGGCTTTCTCTTCTTCATTGGGCAGTTCGCGCGCCTCGATCGGGCCGGTGCTGTCCCCAAGGATCAGCACTCGTTCGATCAGGTTCTTGAGTTGGCGCACATTGCCCGGCCAAGTCATCGTTTGCAGCAGCGCTACAGCCTCATCCGAAAGCTCACGCACCAGCAGGCCCTGCGTTTCGTTGCAGACTTCGATGAAATGTTGTGCCAGAACCGGGATATCCTCGCGCCGTTCTTCCAGCGAAGGTACGGCAATCGGCACCACGTTCAGCCGGTGATAAAGTTCTTCACGGAACCGATCGGCTGCAATTTCAACCTCCAGATCACGGTTGGTCGAAGAGATAACGCGCAGATCAACCCTTACTTTGTCGGAACCTCCGACGCGCTGGAATTGCTGATCGACCAGCACACGCAATATCTTGGATTGCGTTCCCAGCGGCATATCCGCGACTTCATCGAAGTACACAACGCCGCCATGCGCCTCTTCCAGCAGACCCGACTCGACACCTCGTTCAGAGGATTCGCGTCCGAACAGAACCTCTTCGACCCGCTCAGGCTCAACCCCGGCACAGTTCACAGTGACAAACGGGGCATTGGCGCGATTGGAATGGGCATGGATGTATCGCGCAGCGATTTCCTTGCCCGATCCCGCAGGTCCGCTCAGCATGACCCGACCATTGGATTTGGTCACTTTGTCCAACTGGCCTTGCATTGCCCGGAACGAAGCCGACTTACCAATCATATCCGAACAGCTGACTTCCTGCCGTTTCAACGAGGCATTCTCGCGGCGCAAGCGCGAAGTTTCCATCGCGCGGCGGATCACCACCATCAGCTGATCTATATTAAAAGGCTTTTCAATAAAGTCGTAAGCACCTTGCTTGATGGCAGCCACTGCAATCTCGATATTGCCATGGCCAGAAATGATCACCACCGGCACATCCGGGTTATCTCTCTTCACCGTTTTCAGGATGTCGATCCCGTCCATACGGCTGTCCTTAAGCCAAATATCCAGAATCAACAGCCCCGGAGGTTCGGCATTGATCGACGACATACACTCATCCGAGTTTGCCGCCAGCCGGGTGGAATAGCCTTCGTCCTCTAGAATATCGGACACCAGTTCGCGAATATCGCGTTCGTCATCTACGATCAGAATGTCGCTCATCTTTGGCCTGCTTTCAGTTTGTTGGTTTTATTCGCCTGTTTTACCAGCGCATCTGTCGGGCCGCCTGAGGCCCCAGCGAGACGAATGACAGCCATTGCGCCGAAATGGTTCTGTCCGTCAAAGACGGGCGCGTCTTCTAATGTCAGCGCTCCGCCATGTTCTTCGATGATCTTTTTGACGATGGGCAAGCCAAGGCCGGTACCCTCGTCGCGCGTGGTTACATACGGCTCAAACAACCGCGCCCGATCCTCGGGCAGGCCGATACCGTTGTCGGCAATGGTAATTTGCGTTCCTCCCGCATCATCGCTGGATACCGCGACTTTGATCTGAGGCTTCAGATTGTCAGGTGCGCCCTTTTCTTTCAGGGTTTCAATGGCCTCGCCCGCGTTCTTGATCAAATTCGTCAGGGCCTGGCTCAACATGGTCGAATCCACATCTGCCAGAATAGGTTGTTCCGGAAGGTCAGCATCTATCTGAACTTCGGGCTGACCAGCCTGTTGTAACAACACAGCCTCGCGAACCAGTGTAACGATATTTTCTTCGCGCCGTTCCGGCTCCGGCATCCGCGCGAATTTCGAGAACTCGTCCACGATCCGCCGCAGATCATTGGTCTGACGTACGATCACATCGGTCATCGATTCCAGGCTGGTGCAGTCTTCTTCATCCAGCTTGCGCGAGAACTTGCGCTTAATCCGCTCAGCGCTCAACTGGATCGGGGTCAACGGGTTCTTGATCTCATGCGCAATACGGCGGGCTACATCACCCCAAGCTGCCATTCGCTGTGCACTGACCAGATCGGTCACGTCGTCAAAGGCGACCACGTAGCCCTCCAACCCACCGTCCTCACCACGCCGCGTGGCCATGCGTACCAGCAAATTCTCTAATTGGCCCTTTCGGGTAACTTTCACTTCGCCTTGTACCGCCTCTTGGCCACTGTCCTTGAGCGTTTCAAACAATGGCAAAAACTCGGGCACGGCTATGCCTATCGCGAGATGATGCTCACCACCGGACCAACCCAACAGGCGTTCCGCGGATCGGTTCACGAAAGTCACGCACCCTTCGGAATCAACACCCACAACCCCGGATGTCACCGAACTGAGCACCGAATCGAACAACCGCCGCCGACGCTCGATCTGGCGCGTGTTCTCCAGCAGGGTATCGCGCTGTCCCTTCAACTGGCGGGTCATCTGGTTGAAGTATCGGCCCAGCATCGCGATCTCGTCATCGCTGGCCTCTTCGATGACCTGAACACCCAAATCCCCGGCTCCAACGCGCTGCGCGGCCGTCGTTAGTCGCCCCACAGGGCGTGACAACCGCTCGGCGAACCACATACCCAGCGACATTGCGGCAAGGATCAAGATCACCGCAAATCCAAGGTATAAAAGACCGAACTCGAACAGCACCCTACCCCGCTCGCTTTCGAGCTGACTATAAAACTGCGCGGTTTCCTTAGTCTCATCCAACAAGGTCAGAAGCTGCCCATCAACTTCGCGGCTGACATAGAGATATCGATCCAGATAAGCCTGCAACGGTACCAGAGCACGAAACTCGCTATTTTCCCAATCCGCAATGATAGCCACACCTTGATCGCTGGCTTCGACTAACTCTTCGGGGGTTGGTGCCTCATAGTCGAACAGGTAAGACCGATCCCCCCGGGATCGTATTTCTGCACTGCCATCAATCACATAAGCTTCGCGCAGACCGCGCTGAATCTGCGCTTGTCCCTGCGCAAGAACCTCACGCAGCTCGGCATCCGAGATGAAATAATCCAGCGAGCGCGCGTTATCGAGGAAACGCGCCAGAACAACCGCATCCTGTGTCAAACCCTCGCGGTGTTCTTGCTCATAGGCTTCGGCGGCCGTCAGAGAGGACCCGACGACCTGTCGAACCCGATCCGAGAACCAGCCTTCAAGGCCAATATTTACCGTGAGCCCGGCGAAGATCGCCACCGTAACGGTCGGCACCAGAGCCAACAGCGTAAACGCGCCAATCAGGCGCAGGTGTAGCCGAGAGCCTGCCGACTTTGCGCGCCGGGCGGCAATCAGGCTGAATAATTGCCCCAGCACCAGCGCGGCCACAACCAGTACATAAACCAGATCAGCTAACAGAATCAGCCGCAGCGTTGGCGCTGCCGCGCCAAGATCAAAAGGACCGATGACCAGATACGTCGCAAGTGCCAGAATGGGGCCCAGGATGACCAGACCCAATGTACTGAAATTGCGCATCCTCCGGGACTTGCGCCACCGGTTGATCGATAGGATCGGCCCGCTCTGTGCCCGAGTTGCCACCGTCTGCCCTCATTCTGATGTGCTGCTTGCGCAGCTGACCGCCATATGTCGTGGTCGTTCCCGAGCGCGAACCCGAATGCCACGGCTTGTGTGGCGATATTACATCAGTTTGCGGCGACGTGTCACCTGAATATCGAGGTCAGTGATCTTTTTCCGCAGCGTATTCCGGTTAATCCCCAGAAGATCAGCACATTTTGCCTGATTGCCCCCGGTCGCATCCAATGCGATTTCGATCAAAGGCGCCTCTACTTCGCGCAAAATACGTTGATAGAGGCCGGGTGGAGGTAGGATATTCCCGTGCAAATCAAAGTACCGTCGCAGATGGCGGCCCACCGAAGAAGACAGCTTCTCGCGCTCTCCATCGCCCAGAACCGGCTCAGCCTCGGGCTGGCTGCCCAGTACCATCTCAACTTCTGTGCGTGAGATTTCCTCGGCCCGACTGGTCAAGCTGAGACGGCGGATTGCGTTTTCCAGCTGACGCACATTGCCAGGCCAGGAATACCGGCGCACGAGTTCCACCGCTTCGGGGCTGAGGCTACGTTGAGTGCCGCTTTCCCGCTCCTCCCGCGTCAGAAAGTTCTCGGTCAACAGAGTGATATCATCAACACGCTCGCGCAGGGCCGGAACGTGTATCGTTGCGCCGCAGAGGCGATAATACAGGTCCTGCCGGACGCGGCCGCTCTCCATCGCATCGGTCATATCCGATTGGCTGGTGGCAATGAAACGCGGCACATGATCACCCGGTGTGTCCATCATTCGCACGATACGGGCCTGAATCTCATCATCAATATCCGCGATTTCGTCGATCAGCAGCGTCCCGCCCCGAACCCGAGCCATGACTCGCGCCGGACCTTCCAGATCGCGCAGATCAGCAGCCGTTGCAGTGACAAACGGCAACGTCCGACGGTCTGAAAAATCATGAATTGCGCGCGCGATCAGGGACTTACCCGTACCGCTTTCGCCCGAGATCATCACCGATAAATCTGTGTTCATCACCCGCGCCACAAGACGATACAACGCCTGCATCACCGGCGTACGCCCGACCAGCGGCAGCTCGTCGGGTCGTTCACTGATGGCTTCGGCAGGTTCGACCAAGGCACGCTGTTTCTGATCCAATGCGCGCGCAGTGCGTTTCATCAGATCGGGCAAATCGAAGGGCTTGGGCAGATAATCATACGCATCCGCCTCAGCCGCCTGAATCGCCGTCATGATGGTATTCTGGGCCGAGATCACAATGACCGGCAATCCGGGCCGGTCCTGTGCAATTTTTGGCAACATCTCAAGCCCGTTTCCATCCGGCATCACCACGTCCGAGATCACAACGTCGCCCTTCCCTTCGGCCACCCAGCGCATCAGAGTAGTCAGCGACGAGGTTGCATGTACCTTGCACCCCGCCCGCGTCAAAGCCTGCGTCAGAACCGTGCGGATCGTGCGGTCATCATCTGCAACCAGAACTGTGCCATCCATCAGATGCTCTCCTTTTCATATGCGTCCGGCGGCGCGCGCCGCAGGGACAGGCGGAAAACAGTGCGCCCTGGCACGGATTCCGCCGAAATCCAGCCGTCATGGTCGGAAACGATCTTGCTGACTAAAGCCAGTCCAAGCCCGGTACCGTTTTCCTTGCCCGAGACGAAGGGATCGAAAATGTCGCCCTGAATCTTCTCAGGCAGGCCCGGCCCATCATCTATGATCTCGATCTGCAGGGGCAGAGAATGGCCAGAGCCGTCGCTGCGCCGCAGCCGGAACGAGTGTTCGAAATAGGTGCGCAGTCGGATCGTGCCGCCGCCCTCTGCCGCCTCGGACGCGTTTCTGAGCAGATTCAGAACCACCTGCAAAAACTGATCCGGGTCACCATATGCCAGCGGTAGCGACGGGTCGTAATCCTCGATTATGGCCATATGCGCACCGAAGCCCAGCAGTGCCGACCGGCGCGCGCGGTCCAGAACGTCGTGGATATTGACCGGTTTGAAATCGGGTTGAGACAGGTTGCCGAACTGCTCCACCTGCTCCAAAAGCTTTACGATCCGGCGGCTTTCTTCGACGATAAGATCTGTCAACTCAAGATCTTGCGGCGTGATGTTCATGCTAAGCAACTGCGCCGCACCGGTGATCCCGGCCAGAGGGTTCTTGATCTCATGTGCCAGCATTTCTGCCATGCCGATGGCTGATTGCGCCGCCGATTTCACCGTATTGCCGCGGGTCATGCGCCCGGCTAGTTCGCGCGGTGAGATGATCATAATCATCGAACTGGGATGGCCCACCAAAGGTGCGATCTGCAACGCACATTGCAGCGGTGCACGATTACCCGACCCTACATCCACATCATTGACGAACAAGGGCGTCCCCTGTTGACGGGCGCGCAGGAACGCTTCTTCCAGCGGCGCATCCACCGCGATCTGATCCCAGACCGGATGCCCCAAGACCGCCTTTCGGGACACGTTCAGGAAACCCTCGCCCGAAGAGTTTACGTCCGTTATCCGATCCGCGGCATCAATGATGAAGGCCGGAACGGGCAGCGAGGTCCAGATGCTATGGTCCGAGGTCATGCCGCAACCTCAGCAGAGACGCTCAGAGCATCGCCAATCAGCCGCAGCACTTCCTGCGGATCGCGTGAGGTCAGGACGGCGCGACGCGTGGGCGAATGCGTTCCTGCCTCATCCATGTACCAGCCCAGATGCTTGCGCGCGACGCGCAGACCAAGATCAGTGCCATAGAATACGAGCATGGCCTGATAATGGCCGCGCACCATTTCAATCAGGTCGGGACCCGTCGGTTTTACCGGCGCCGCAGCACCAAACAGATCATGGCAGATTTGCGCCAAAAGCCATGGCTTACCTTGCGCGCCGCGGCCCACCATCACGCCGTCAGCGCCGGACTGATCCAGCGCGGTCCGTGCGGTATCGGAATTCACAATGTCACCGTTTGCGATGACAGGAATGGAAACTGCGTCCTTCACTGCCCGGATCGCCTGCCAATTGGCGTGACCCTTATAGAACTGACACCGCGTCCGGCCATGGATCGTGACCATCCGGATGCCTGCATCCTGCGCGCGCCGTGCCACATCCGGCGCGTTCAGCAAACTATCATCCCAACCCAAACGCGTTTTGAGTGTCACCGGCACATCCACCGCGCGCACCACAGCCTCAATCAAGGTCAAAGCGTGATCCGGCGTCTTCAAAAGCGCCGAGCCAGAATAGCCATTGGTCACTTTCTTGGCCGGGCATCCCATGTTGATGTCGATCACCCGCGCGCCCCGGTCAGCCACCTGACGGGCGGCCTCGGCCATCCAGTGCGCTTCGCGTCCGGCAAGCTGAACGGCAGTGTTTTCGACATCCGCCGAAAGTTCGGCCCGCTCACGCACGCCGGGCTTGGCCTGCACCATCTCCTGGCTGGCGACCATCTCGCTCACGACCATGCCCGCACCGAAGCGCATCACCAGATCGCGGAAAGGCCGGTCGGTGATTCCAGCCATGGGCGCCAGCAGCACCGGAGGCGCTAGGAGTTTGTCAGCAAGACGCAGGGTCAATTTGCCTAATCCTTGTGCATGTGCGGTTTTGATATCGAAACAGCAGCGTATGAACAACAAAACGAAGCCCTTCAAGCCCGCAAAATCATCATTTGCACAATTTTTAGGCATATTGACGTGGGTGATTGCCTCTGCATTCACCGCCCCCTAAACATTGCCCCATTCAGGAGGGCTTGCGCCTATGACCACAGCCGCCATCATCGTCGCCGCCGGACGCGGCCAACGCGCCGGAGGTGGCACGCCCAAACAATGGCGCACACTGGCCGGCCGCCGCGTGGCTGACTGGACGATTGACCAATTTCGGGGCCTCGTTGATCACATTGTCCTCGTGCTTTCACCACAGGACGCGCCCGCATGGGAAGAGTTCGGCGCTCTGGACATGATCCTCACCGCAGGCAGTACCGACCGCGCGGGATCGGTGCGCAGCGGACTCGATGCACTAGAAGCGTTTGGCATCGAGAAGGTGTTGATCCACGATATCGCGCGTCCCTGCGTTAGTACTCGGGTCATTACTGACACGCTCGGCGCGCTCGACACTCACGCCGCCGCCGCGCCGGGTCTGGCGGTGACGGATGCGCTTTGGACCGGTGACACAGATCTTGTGACCGGAACACAGGATCGCACCGGGCTTTATGCGGCACAGACACCTCAGGGGTTTCGATACGATGCCATTGCAGCAGCCCATGCCGCCCACCCGGGAGGATCGGCCGATGATGTCGAAGTTGCCCGCGCCGCAGGGATTGAGGTGGCGATTGTACCGGGTGATCCGGATAACATAAAAATCACCCGCCCCGAAGATTTTGATCGGGCGGAGCGCATAATGGGAATGAATATGGATGTAAGGCTGGGCAATGGCTATGACGTGCACCGCTTTGGTGACGGAGATCACGTAATCCTGTGCGGTGTGAAGGTCCCGCATAATCGCGGTCTGCAGGGGCATTCGGATGCGGACGTAGGGATGCACGCGGTGACGGACGCGATCTATGGCGCACTGGCGCAAGGCGATATAGGCCAGCACTTTCCCCCGACCGATCCCCAATGGAAGGGTGCAGCCAGCGAGATCTTCCTGCGCCACGCGGTCGAACTGGCCGGGCAACTGGGATATCGCATCTCGAACGTGGATTGTACTCTGGTCTGTGAGTTCCCCAAGATCGGGCCTCATGCCCATTCGATGCGCGACCAGATGGCCCTTATCATGGACCTACGAGCCGATCAGATCTCGGTCAAGGCGACAACCTCCGAGCGGCTGGGCTTTACGGGCCGTGGCGAGGGCATTGCATCCCTCGCGACTGCTTGTCTGGTGAAGTCATGAACGCCGCGCGCCTGATCGGAACCTTCGGCGGAGTGGGCTATATGCGCCCGGCACCGGGCACTTGGGGGTCTTTGGCAGCGCTGCCGGTTGCGTGGCTGCTGCATGTGATCGGAGGGTTCCCGCTGCTCCTTCTCACTACCGTCGTGGTCTTCGCCGCCGGGCTCTGGGCTACACGCGTCATGACGGCAGGACAGGATGACCATGACCCATCGGAAATCGTGATTGATGAGGTTGCAGGACAATTCATCGCCATTTGGGCGATCTCGTATCCGTCATGGTCGCACGGGATCGAGATTACAGCCCTTTGGCCTGGCTGGATCGCTGCATTTGTCCTGTTCCGCCTTTTCGATATTACCAAACCCGGCCCGATTGGTTGGGCGGACAGGCGAGGTGACCCAATGGGCGTGATGCTGGATGATGTGATTGCCGGTGTCTTTGCCGCGATCGGCGTGGTTGCTCTTGCGGGTCTGTCACATGGAGTGCTGGGACTATGAACGTAGCCGACCTGCTTGATCGGGCCAAAGCACGGGGGGTGAGGATTGCCACTGCAGAAAGCTGTACGGGCGGCATGGTCGCCGCCGCGCTGACCGATATTCCGGGCAGTTCCGCCGTGGTCGAGCGTGGTTTCATCACCTACACCAACACCTCCAAGCAAGAGATGCTGGGTGTGCGGGCTGAAACGCTCGACGCCGTGGGTGCTGTCTCAGAGCAGGTCGCACGCGAAATGGCCGAAGGGGCTCTGCGCCATTCACACGCACAGCTTGCGGTCTCGATCACTGGCATTGCCGGGCCGGGCGGGTCAGAATTCAAACCCGAAGGACGTGTCTGTTTCGGAGTGGCGGCCGAAGGTCATCAATCGACAACCGAAACCGTCGAATTCGGTGCCCTTGGTCGTAATACAGTGCGCCAACAAGCGCGCGATCGCGCGTTAGCTCTGCTGCTGCACGGTCTTTCAAACTTTGCCTAAAAATACGGCCATTCACGCAAATGGCGCACGTTTCTTTACCAACTGACAAATTGGCGCCGATTTAATCGCCCCTCGGCGCAATCGCTTCTTTTTTCCCCAACCTCTCTCCGTTTCAAGACGGCGCATACCACTCACGTGGCGTGCGGACAGCGAAAGTCTGGGAACCGGACGCCCCTTCAGGGAAAGGAGCACGTCCATGAACGGAGCCGATACAGCGTGGATCATTGTAGCGACAGCATTGGTCCTGTTCATGACATTGCCGGGGCTTGCCCTGTTCTATGGCGGCCTTGTGCGTGCCCGAAATGTACTCAGCGTGTTCATGCATTGCTTTTCTATTGCCTGTTTGATGAGCATCCTTTGGCTTGTTGCGGGATACTCAATCGCGTTCGGGCCCAGTGAAAGCAACCTCTGGGGTGGTCTGGACAAAGCGTTCTTGAACGGCGTGGATGCCGAAAGCCTTGCAGGTACCCTGCCCGAAGTTCTGTTCTTTGCCTTCCAGATGACCTTTGCCATCATCACCCCTGCGCTGATCGTCGGCGCCTATGTCGAACGCATCGGGTTCGGTTTCGTCATGACCTTCTCAGCGCTTTGGATGCTGCTGTGCTATGCGCCGGTGGCGCATTGGATCTGGGGCGGCGGCATTTTGTCTGACGGTGGCATTCTGGGCGAAGTCGGTGTGCGCGACTTTGCGGGCGGAATCGTAGTGCATGAAACGGCGGGTCTGGCCGCACTGATCATTGCCGTTATCCTTGGGCCGCGCCGCAACCGCACAACACCTCCGCACAGTCCCGGCTTTGTCATGATCGGCGCAGCCATGCTCTGGGTAGGTTGGTTTGGTTTCAACGGCGGCTCGCAACTGGCGGCCGACGGCGGTGCGGCAATGGCGATGACGGTGACGCACCTGTCCGCCGCCACAGCCTCGCTAACCTGGGCGCTGTGGGAGAAAATCCGTTTCGGCAAAGCGTCGATGGTGGGTCTGGTCACCGGCACAATCGCCGGTCTGGCATCGATCACCCCAGCCTCTGGCTTTGTAAGTCCGGTGCAGGCGCTGATCATCGGGGGCGTCGCAGGCATCCTGTGTCAGGAGGCCGTCTATGTCATCCGCAACGTGTTGAAAATCGACGATACGCTGGATGTGTTTGCAGTGCATGGCGTCGGCGGCATATTCGGGACCATCATGATTGCCTTGTTCGGCCTTGGCACATGGACCGCGCAACTGGGCGGTTTGGTCATCGTGGGTGTCTTTACGACAGTTGTCACGATTGTGCTGGTCAAGGTGGTTGCGCTGATCACACCGCTTCGCGTAGATGCTGAAACCGAAACAAACGGGCTCGATCTCTCGGTACACGGAGAGCGCGCCTATGATATCAGCAGCTGAGCCCACCTTGGCTGCTTGATCACCCGCAAGGGTAAAAGCGGACCTCTTTGGAGGTTCGCTTTTCTTTAAGCACTCCCTCTCGACTCTGGCCTTAAGGTCGGGCTATCAGCCCGCAACGTCATTTCAGCGCCGAGGTCCCGACATGATCCCCAGTTCCTATCCCGACAGCACCGAAATCGCCCGCCTGACCGCGCGGATGCTGCTGGAGATCAAGGCCGTCCACTTCAATTCGCGTGAGCCTTTCACGCTGGCCAGCGGTTTGCCCAGCCCCACATATATTGACTGTCGCAAGCTGATCTCTTACCCGCGCATCCGCTCGACGCTGATGGATTTTCTGACCGTTACGGTGATGCGCGATGCTGGCTTCGAGGCCTTCGACAATATCGCTGGTGGCGAGACAGCAGGCATTCCGTTCGCGGCCATGGTCGCCGAACGCATGGCACTGCCAATGACCTATGTGCGCAAAAAGCCCAAAGGATACGGCCGCAATGCCCGGATCGAAGGTGCGATGAGCGAGGGTGAGCGCGTGCTGCTGGTCGAGGACCTGACTACCGATGGCGGCTCGAAATTGTCTTTCGTGGATGCAATCCGCGAAACCGGCGCGACTTGCGGACATACGGCCGTGATTTTCTATTACGGCATCTTCCCCGAGACTGAAAAAACGCTGGGTGATCATGGCGTACAACTGCATCACCTGTGCACCTGGTGGGATGTTCTGGCCGAGGCCAAGGCGCAGAAAACCTTCGATCAAGAGACGCTGGATGGAGTCGAGGCATTCCTGAACGACCCACGCGGCTGGCAGGAAGCGCACAAAGGTTGACGTTGCGCAAACTGTTTCCAAGACGAAAACATTGACTCCCAAGTCAATAGTTTCATCCGCAATATGTTGACGTAGCCCTTACTAATCCTTCAATATGATGGGGCAAAGAGATATGCACAGCATATCCCCAGAAAACATACAATTTGCGCCGACTCACGGGGCCGCGTTATGGCATCTGCCCAGGGGACAAAGAGAACAGCAATGAACGAGATCAGCAGCATCGAGCAGGCCGCCGCACAGATTCAGAATCCGGAAACCATGCCGCACTCCATCGAGGCAGAGCAGCAGCTTCTGGGTGCGATTCTGACGAATAACGATCTGTATGACCGGGTGGCGTCAATCATCGGGTCCGAGCACTTTTATGACCCGGTTCATGCGCGCATCTACGAGGTCGCATCGACTCGTATTGCCAAGAATGCGCTCGCCTCACCAGTCACCATTAAATCCTTCATGGCCGAGGATGAAGGACTGAAGGAACTGGGCGGCCCGGCGTATCTGGTCAAACTTGCCGGGGCTTCGATCAGCGCCTTCGCGGTGCATGACTACGCTCAGATGATCTATGACCTCGCCATCCGGCGCGAATTGATCCGGCTGGGCCGCGATATTTCGGACAAGGCCGCACGGGTTGATGTCAGCAGCGAGCCAAAGGAACAGATCGTCGAGGCTGAGCAGCAGCTTTATCAGTTATCCGAGCAGGGTCAGACCGAACAGGGTTTCCAATCCTTCCTCAAGGCGGTCACAGAAGCCGTCAACGTCACCAACGAGGCCTACCAGCGCGGTGGTGGCATGGCGGGGATTTCCACCGGTCTGGCCGATCTCGACAAACAGCTAGGCGGATTGCACCCGTCCGACCTGATCATTCTGGCTGGCCGTCCGTCGATGGGAAAAACATCGCTGGCGACCAACGTGGCGTTCAACGTGGCCAAGGCCTACAAGCGCGGCGCCAAATCCGATGGCTCAGAGGGTGCGATTGACGGCGGCGTGGTCGGGTTCTTTTCACTGGAAATGAGCGCCGAACAACTTGCGGGCCGTGTTCTGGCCGAAGCTTCCGAGATTTCTTCACACAAGATTCGCCAAGGTGATATGACCGAGGCCGAGTTTCGCCGCTTCGTAGAGGCCGCAAAAGAACTGGAAGCCTGCCCTCTGTTTATCGATGACACGCCCGCCCTGCCGATTTCTCAGTTGGCCGCTCGTGCACGCCGATTGAAGCGGACACATGGCCTGGACCTGCTGGTCATCGACTACCTGCAGCTTTGCCGCGGGATGGCTGAAAACCGCGTCAACGAAATTGCCGAGATTTCGATGGGCATGAAAGCCATCGCCAAGGAACTGAATATCCCGGTCATCGCCCTGTCTCAGCTGTCCCGTCAGGTTGAAAACCGCGATGACAAACGCCCGCAACTGTCCGACCTGCGCGAATCGGGTTCGATCGAACAGGACGCCGACGTGGTGATGTTCGTTTTCCGCGAGGAATATTATAAAGAACGCGAAAAACCCGGCGATCATGAGCTGGAGAAGATGGAAGAGTGGAAACAGGCCATGGAACGCCTGCACGGCAAGGCCGAAGTTATCGTCGGCAAGCAGCGGCACGGTCCCATCGGCACGGTTGATCTTTCGTTCGAGGCCCAGTTCACCCGCTTTGGCAATCTGGTCAAACCCTGGCAGCAGGATGGCCAGATCGAAGGGTACTAACGTCTACCAAAGCTCGGGCTGGTTCAGCGCATCAACACAGCGAGACGCCCCTCGGTATGGCGCCGTCCCGCGTTCCGACAACGATTGGCCCAACCAGCCGTGCGGATGACTGAGGGGCAATGGTGCCCGCGCGAATGCCTCTGAGATCAGTTGGAACCCTGTTTTGCAGTAATACTCTGGATCTCCGTAAGTCAGCGCATAGTCAACACCGTCCTTGCGCAACCTCTGCAATCCGAACCGGATCAGCGTCTGCCCCACGCCCGTTCGCTGCCGATCCGTCCGAACGGCCACGGGTGACAGGATAAAAGCCCGCCTGTCATCTTCCGCAAAATCCACGCGGGAAAAGAAGATGCAGCCGGTCATAACGTCGCCGTCCCGCGCGGAAAACACATAAAGATCATTCTTCGGTGCCGTCGCCATCATGACTTGCGCCAGAGTACCGATCAAAGCCCCCTCTGCCGCCCCTTCCGATGCCGAGAAAACATCCCGAAACAGCTGTGGGATGTCAGCCTCGTGCTGCGTATACCCTGTGACAAACTCCATCTTCCCCTCCATCCAGCGCCTCAGCCAGCCCGGTCCGTGATATCACCAGCCGCAAACCTGAATTTTTCCTGAACCGCCGCAAACCCATGAACGATGGGTACGGAACGACCGGTTTAATACCCAAGTGAATACAATCGAAAAACAAAGGACGCATGGATGCAAGCCATCAGCACCCTTTGATTTTCAGCGTTACGAGCCAGATTTTGCCGACTGTCGCAATAAAACCAGAAATTATGAACGCATTCCCTCTTGACGTCGCAAAGAGCAGTGGCATGAACAGCACTTATGAGTACCGCACATCTGACCATTAATCTGCATTCCCTAACCCATAACTGGCGCGCGCTTGACGCGAAAACCGATGTCGAAACCGGCGCGGTGGTCAAGGCGGATGCCTATGGGCTTGGCGCGGAACCTGTTGCATGGGCTTTGGCCGAAGAAGGTGTGCGCAAATTCTTTGTCGCAGCCGCCGAAGAAGGCGCCATCGTACGTGAAGCCGTGGGGCCCGGGCCAATGGTCGCCATCTTCTCGGGCCACATGGAGGGTGACGCCGACCTTTTGCGCAAACATGATCTGACGCCGCTGATCAACTCACCCGAACAATTCAAACGTCATCGCGAGGCCCTGCCCGACCACCGCTTTGGTATCCAACTTGATAGCGGGATGAATCGTCTGGGCCTTGAACCTGCTGATTGGGCCGAACTTCGACACGACGCGCTTGCGCTGGACCCGCTGGTGGTGATGTCCCATTTGGCGTGCGGGGATGAAGCTGAACATCCAATGAACCAACAGCAACTGCAGACCTTCAAGCAAATGACAAATGGGGTTCTTGTGCCGCGCTCATTGGCGGCAACTGGTGGCACATTGCTTGGGCCCGAGTTTCACTTTGACTTCTGTCGTCCGGGAATAGGTCTGTATGGCGGAATGCCATTTGCCGGGGCCAAACCTGTTGTCACCGTCGATCTGCCCGTCATTCAGGTGCGCGATGTCGCCATGGGCGAGACAGTCGGCTATGGCAACAGCTGGACTGCACGGCGCCCGTCAAAAATCGCAACCGTAGCGGCGGGTTATGCCGATGGGCTGCATCGTGCCATCGGAGGCGGTATCGACACATTCGCTGGTGATCAGCCCTGCCCGGTGGTAGGACGTATCTCGATGGACCTGATCACCGTGGATGTTACCGACTTGCCGTACAAACCTGATCGCCTGCGTATCCTGAACGGGCACCAAACCGTTGATGATCTGGCCGAGGCCGCCGGCACCATCGGCTATGAGATTCTGACCTCGCTGGGCAGCCGCTATTCGCGGGGCTACGTGGAATGAACCCCATCTCATTGCTGGGTGAGCTGGGGCGTGCAATCCTTACGATGTTGGCAGCCTTTGGCCGCGTCGCGCTGTTCGCGCTCGACGCGGTTTCGCATATTTTTCGCCCTCCGTTCTATCCGCGCGAATTCGGTATTGCCCTGCTGAATATCGGCTGGCTGTCGCTGCCCGTAGTTGGACTGACCGCCATCTTCACCGGCGGCGCGCTGGCTCTGCAGATCTACGCAGGCGGCGCACGTTTCAATGCCGAGGCCGTGGTGCCCCAGATCGTCGCCATTGGCATGGTGCGCGAACTTGGCCCGGTGCTGGTCGGCCTGATGATCGCAGCCCGCGTGACTTCATCCATCGCCGCCGAGATCGCGACAATGAAAGTGACCGAGCAGATTGACGCTCTGGTCACGCTGTCCACGCACCCGATGAAATACCTGACCGCTCCGCGCGTACTGGCGGCGCTGCTCACTGTTCCGGTGCTTGTCGCGATTGGGGATATCATTGGGATTGCAGGCGGTTACACCGTCGCCACGCAAAATCTGGGTTTCAACCCGGCGGCCTATCTAAAAAACACCGTCAATTTCCTTGAACTACGCGATATCGTCTCTTCGCTGGTCAAAGGCGCTGCTTTCGGTGTGATCGCCGCCATCATGGGCTGCTATTACGGCATGTCCTCAGGCCGCGGAGCGCAAGGCGTGGGCCGCGCCACCAAAGGCTCAGTCGAGGCCGCCGCTGTGTTAATCCTCGCCGCCAATTTCGTACTCACAGGGGTGTTCTTCTCGCTATGATCCGGATGGAGAACGTAACAAAAGCCTTTGACGACAACCATGTCCTGCAAGGCATGAACCTTGAGATTCCCAAGGGCACCTCGATGGTCATAATCGGTGGCTCGGGCACCGGCAAATCCGTGGCGCTGAAATGTATCCTCGGGTTAATCAAGCCTGACAGCGGCATGATCTATGTCGACGGCAAGGACGCCCAGAAAGGCGACCGGGATGCGTTTCTGGCGCGCTTCGGGATGCTGTTTCAGGGGGCAGCGCTGTTTGATTCCCTGCCCGTCTGGCAAAACGTCGCCTTCCGACTGCTGCGCGGTTCGCTAAAACGCCAGGCGGACGAAGCGCGTGAAATCGCCATCGAAAAACTGCGCCGTGTTGGCCTGAAATCCAACGTCGCAGACCGGCTGCCTGCCGAACTGTCCGGTGGCATGCAAAAACGCGTCGGCCTCGCCCGCGCCATCGCCGCCGAGCCCGAGATCATCTTTTTCGATGAGCCCACCACCGGCCTCGACCCGATCATGTCCGGCGTCATCAACGACCTGATCCGAGAGATCGTGACCGAGATGGGCGCCACCGCGATGACCATCACCCACGACATGAGCTCGGTCCGCGCGATAGCCGACAACGTCGCCATGCTGCACGGAGGTGTGATCCAGTGGACCGGCCCGGTCGGTCAGATGGATGCCTCGGGAGATCCGTATGTGGAGCAGTTTATCAGTGGGAGTGCAGAGGGGCCGATTGAGGCGGTGCGGTGACAGGTTGTCGACTAAGCCGTTAGTCCCAAGTTCGGTCAGTGCTTTTCATCCATTTAGTGATCTTGTCAGAGAAGTTAGTTGCCCAATGTTCATGCAAACGGATCACCAACAACTGGTCGCCGCTATCTAGGACCTTTTTCAAATCATCTCGGACGTCCGCAGGATCGGAGCTCGTATCAATGAGCCACACCGATTCAAGCGCGTGTGCCCATGCACCATAAGATTTGATCTTTTCATACAACTGATCATAGTTTCGATTTGGTGCATCTAAATCATAGGAAACTAATAGTACCGACATGCAATGAAACCTCTACATGCTGTATGAATGTTCACGCAAACATAAGAATAACGAACTCACATTCAAGGATTATTATTTATCTAAATCAGATACATATTAAAGAAATATCCTATGAAGTCGCCGTAGGCAAAACAGAAACTAAGTCGCCATAGATACCAGATTTAGTTATCTTGAGTTAAGATTGAAAAATGACCCTCCGCCTCGCCACCCTCTCTCTCCTGATCCTCTACCCCATCGCGTGGTTCGCCCCGCTGATGCGCGCGGGCCTCCTGCCGATCTTCGGCCTCAGCGAAATCAGCGTCATCACCGGACTCCAATCCCTCTGGCGCACAGACATCTTCCTCGCGCTGATCGTCACCATCTTCGCCCTCTTCGCGCCCTACATCAAAACCATCGGCACCGCGCTGATCCAATGGAACCTGCTTGACCCCCGCGTTCAGCCAGCACTCAATATCCTCGGCAAGCTGGCGATGGCCGACATTTTCCTGATCGCGCTCTACATCACGCTGGCCAAGGGCATCTCTTACGCGACCATAGAAACGGCATGGGGCCTCTACCTGTTCACGGGGTGCATTCTGGCCTCCCTCGCCTTAGGCCATATTACAGAGATGACATTTGGATCACGAAAACCTCAGACCTAATTGATTGAAAACAGATTTCTGAGTATCATCTTAGTATTTCGAGCAGTTAGTTTTGTAGTTTGCGGGTCCGTAGCGGATCACTTTGAGTCTGATTATCCCTCCGCTTCGGCCCAGGTTTTGTACCCGGTTGAAGAAGGAGAACGACGATCATGGCCGCCCTCCACACGATGACTTTGCAATTTCAGAGTGCTTTTTTAAGACTGACCTTTTTCCTGATCTGCGCCGCAGCGTTGTTCGCGGTCATAGCGACTGTATTATCCGCCTTTGGTCTCCTCCCTTGGCTTTCCATGCAGGCTGGTTTCAGTGGCGGTGTCTCAATCGACGCAGGCATCTATGTTCAGACAGGGTTAACCGCCCTGGTCCTGATGCTGGCCTTCTATCTGCCTTCCAATGCCCGCATGATGGCCCTTGAGAACACCCATCGAAAGTTTTCACTGAACATGCAGGACGTAGCCGGCGCCTATCAGGTCGCCCATGCCGCTGACCGCAACGGCGCCTTTGCCTTGGCCTCTGAATTCGATGCGGTAAAGGAACGGATGGCTTTCCTGCGCGACCACCCCGATCTGCAATCGCTTGAGCCGCAGGTGCTGGAACTGGCCGCGCAGATGAGTCAGATCAGTCAGGAACTCGCTGATACGTATTCTGAGGCCAAGGTTTCCCGCGCGCGCACTTTCCTGCAGCAACGCCAGGAAGAAGTAGAGCAATTTCAGCATCGCATTGAGGAAGCCCAGGTCATCCAGCACGAGTTGCGCCAATGGACCCGCGATATCGAGATCGAGGAATCCATCGCCAAATCCCAACTCGCGCGCCTCAGGGACGAATTGTTCGACCTGCTGCCAGAACTCTCGGCACAACTGCAATCGTCCACAGATGATAAAACACCCGCCAGCGTGGTCGCCATGACCCCACCTCGGGCTGCGGAATAGGCGCGCTCAGCGCCCGCCGCAGACGATGGCCCGCAGGGCCTGAGGATTCGGCACCCCACCGGTGGTGAGGAAAGCCTGCAAGGGCTTGAAGAACCGCCCTTCCTCGGGCACCAAGGGCGACATGGCAAAAACACAATCCTTCTCCTGCTCCGCCTGCGGTGCGTCGCACACCAGATGGTCCGGCCGCTGCGATGCCTGCGGCGATTGGAATACCATCATTCAGGCTACGCCCCTTTCCTCAGGTCCAGCCAAGAAATCCCTTGGCGGCAAACGCGGACAATCCATCGTCCTCTCTGATCTGTCGACCGAAGAAACGCCCCCTCCGCGCACGCTCTGCGGTGTAGAAGAGCTTGACCGGGTTCTGGGTGGCGGCCTTGTCCCTGCCTCGGCGCTGCTGGTGGGCGGCGACCCCGGTATAGGCAAATCAACCCTTTTGCTGCAGGCTGCTGCACGCTTTGCGCGCCAAGGTGTCAAAACCATCTATGTGTCAGGCGAAGAAGCCAGCGCTCAAGTCCGTATGCGCGCGCGCCGTCTGGGGCTTGAGGATTCTCCGGTCCAACTGGCTGCCGAGACCAACCTGCGGGATATCCTCACCACTCTTGAGGTTGAAAAGCCCGGCCTCGCCATTATCGATTCGATCCAAACCATGTGGGCCGACAATGTGGACAGCGCACCGGGCTCGGTGTCACAAGTTCGCGCCGCAGCCCATGAACTGACCACCTTTGCCAAACGCCACGGCGTGTCGATCATCATGGTGGGCCATGTCACCAAAGATGGCCAGATTGCAGGTCCGCGCGTTGTCGAGCATATGGTCGACACTGTGCTCTATTTCGAAGGCGAACGCGGCCATCAGTTCCGTATCCTGCGCGCCGTAAAGAACCGCTTTGGCCCGGCTGATGAGATCGGTGTTTTTGAGATGACCGGCAAGGGTCTGGCACAGGTAACCAACCCCTCGGCCCTGTTCCTTTCGGAACGCGGCACGCCCAGTCCAGGTTCAGCAGTTTTTGCCGGCATCGAAGGCACCCGCCCCGTTCTGGTGGAATTGCAGGCATTGGTCGCGCCCTCGCCCCATTCTCAGGCCCGTCGCACAGTGGTCGGCTGGGACAGCGGGCGGCTCGCGATGATCCTCGCGGTGCTTGAGGCTCGCTGCGGCATCCCCTTTGCCGGGCTTGATGTCTATCTGAACGTAGCCGGAGGGTTGAAAATCAGCGAACCCGCCGCTGATCTTGCGGTGGCCGCTGCACTCCTTAGCGCCCGCGAAGACAAGGCGCTGCCCTCAGATACCGTAGTTTTTGGAGAAATCTCGCTATCTGGGGCACTTAGACCGGCCCCGCAGACAGAAAACAGGTTGAAAGAAGCGCAAAAACTTGGTTTCACAGCGGCAATTGCTCCGGCGGGTGGCAAAACTGGCACTGTGGCAGGTCTGACACTCACCCGACCCTCTGATTTGGTTGGGTTTGTTGGCGAAACCTTCGGAGCAGGTTAAGGTCGCGTCCCAAGGGGCAGAAAAACGAACAGGCGAGGGCCATGGAAGGTTTTACAATAATTGACGGGGTTGTCGCCCTGATCATCGTGCTGTCGGGCTTGCTGGCCTATTCGCGTGGTTTCATGCGGGAAGTTCTGGCAATTGCAGGCTGGGTCGCCGCCGCAGTACTGGCATTCATTTTCGCCCCGCAAGCCGTACCGCTGGTCAAAGAGGTTCCGGTGGTCGGAGAGTTCCTGCGCGATAGCTGCGAGCTTTCGGTTATCACGGGCTTTGCTGCCGTCTTTGCCATTGCACTTATCGTGGTCAGCATCTTCACGCCGCTGTTCTCCTCACTTGTGCAGCGCTCGGCGCTTGGCGGTCTGGATCAGGCGCTTGGGTTCTTCTTCGGCATTGCCCGCGGCATCTTGCTGGTTGCCATTGCTTTCTTCGTCTACGACACCGTGATGACCGGCCAATCCTACACCATGGTTGACGAAAGCCGCTCGGCAAAAGTCTTTGAACAATTCAGTGGCAAGATCGAAGAACAAAACCCCGAGGCTGCGCTGGGTTGGGTCACCGCTCAGTACGAAGAGCTGGTTGCAAGCTGCACCGCAGATAATGCGACGGACGCGTCCGAGGGCTGATCACGCTTTTTGAGCCCGAAAAAAAAGAAGCCCGGCGATCGGCCGGGCCCTTTTCAGCAATTGTTGCGGACCACGATAGCTGGTCTGCGACAAAGCCAATTTACGCGAAGCATATGGCTGCTATGAGCCCACTTTGACGGATGCTGCTGCATTGAACAGATGTACGGTTTTTCAAACCTTTAAGGCAAGGCGGTACGCGTGGTCATCCGTAACGACATCTGGTTGTTGAGTGCTTGTCTTTTCCTTGGGCATTAACTTAGGCTCCAATAATCAAAAGTGGTGTATTCACATTTCAACTGGAGAACAAATTGGACAGCGAAACTAGTGCCTTCGAAGTTGACGCCGCTTTCACCCGCACGAATCTTAAAGGTTCACAAATCGAGTCAAGCTACGCTGGGGCGCTTAGCTTCATGCGTCGAAAATATACCAAAGATTTGTCAGGAGTAGATGTAGCCGTAACCGGCGTCCCTTTTGATCTTTCTGTTAGCAACCGGCCTGGTACGCGGTTTGGCCCGGAAGCCATTCGCAAGGCGAGTGCTCAGCATTCCTGGGGACCGGTTTGGCCTTGGAGATTTGATCCGTTTGATACACTGGCGACAATTGATTTCGGAGACTGCGCATTCGATTGGGGAGCGCCCGGAGATATCCCTGCCTGCATCGAGCAGCATATCGCCCGGATTATTGCAAACGGAGCCTCCAGTCTGGTTCTGGGCGGAGATCACTTCACCACATACCCGACCCTGAAAGCCTTCGCGGCCAAATATGGCCCAATTGGATTGGTCCAGTTTGACGCCCATCGTGATGTAGAGCCGGACGAAGGTGGACGCATAGATCACGGCAGCATGTTCAACTACGCAGTGCGCGAAGGCCTTATTGATCCAGCCCGAACCATTCAAGTGGGTATAAGAACCTGCTTTGAAGGCGAAGAAACTTATGGCATGAAAGTCGTCTACGCGGATGAAGTTCATACGTCATCCGCCACGGGCATTGCGAACATGATCAAAGAGCGTGTCGGAGACGGCCCGTCCTACCTGACCTTTGACATTGATTGTCTAGACCCCTCGACAGCGCCGGGAACAGGAACGCCAGTTCCGGGCGGTTTGACCAGCTATCAGGCTTTGGCGATTATTCGAGAATTAAAGGGATTGGATTTTCTTGGCATGGATGTGGTGGAAGTCTCTCCGCCTTTTGATCACGCGGAAATGACGTCCAACGCTGCAGCCATGGTTGCCATAGAACTTCTTTGTCTGAAAGCCTGGGCCAAAGGTGCGCGCTGAAAGTCCACGATTGTCTAAGAACTTGCCAATAGAGGTCTTTCGGGTGGTCGCAGCGAAAGGTCAAGTTGTTGCACATACCTGAAATCACTCATTGGTCTTGGATCACCAAGGTTCCAAAATATTCTTGCGAGAGCAGAGGGTGGTCTCAATTGTAAACTTTGGGTGATTGGGACGATTAAATACCGCGCTTTACGACACGCACCCTAAAAGATCCGGCGTTCGAGCGGGCTGTATTACGTCAGTTTCATCGAAGATCAAACGAACCCTTCGCCACCGCAGATATTGCAGCGGGTGTTTTTCAATCCAAAGCATCCATCGCAGCGGCTTGAGATTGGTTTTCCATACTGGTCGCGGCTCTTGACGACCATCCCAGACCCTTTGCAGATCTCGCAGGGCGCGCGGCCTGATCCACGGCATCTATGACACCGACGCTTGACGGGCTTTTCCTTGGGATTGTTTTGCTTGTGCTGCCACATGGCCAGTTTCCATCCCAACCTATTGGGGCGCCCGGTTCAGACACCTGATCTAAAGCACAACACAGGTCGGTTCATTTGTCATCTGAAACCCGCGAGCAGTAAGTTTCTGGCCTGCGGCAAATCGCGAATGTGATCCTTTGGTGACACGCGCGGCAATAGGCAGTATGTGGGGGCCGTACCGACATGGAATCGGAGCTGCCGACCTTGCTGTATCAGTTTTATTTTGCACTGGCCGCCACGGCGCTTGTGCTCGCACTCCGTACATTCGGGCTGCAAAAAACCATTCAGATACGCAGTAACCGTCGATCCGACCTGAACGCCATCCTAAGCAAGTCATAGAAATTGGAGCCCGTGTATGTGTGGGATTTTGGGGATCGCAAGCCGGACACATGATGTGTTTGCGGAAATCTATGACGGCTTGCTGATGCTGCAGCACCGGGGCCAGGACGCCTCGGGGATCGTCACCTATAACGGCGAGTTCTTCCGTGAGAAAAAAGCCAATGGTCTGGTCAAGGATGTATTCAACCCCAGTGACGCCGATACCCTTCTGGGCAAGATCGGCATGGGTCATGTCCGCTATCCCACCGCTGGCTCACTAAGCGCAACAGAGGCACAGCCTTTCTTTGTAAACGCGCCGTACGGAATCTATCTGGTTCATAACGGCAACATCACCAATACCGAAGAACAACGCGAGAAGGTCACCGCGAAATACAGCCGTCACCTGCGTACCACCTCGGATTCCGAAGTTCTGCTGAACGTGCTAGCCGACAAGGTGGCGGATGCCATCAAGGTCAACGGCAATGCCGACCCTATCCGCAATCTGTTCGCAGGCGTGAAGATGACGATGGAGCGGGTACAAGGTGCCTATTCGGTGATCTGCCTGGTCGCCGGTGTCGGCATGTTGGCTTTCCGAGACCCGTTTGGCATCCGTCCCCTTTCAGTCGCGAAGCGCGAAGCAACGGGTGACGGCGACGATTACGCCTTTGCCTCGGAAGATGTGGCCTTTGGTATCAACGGCTTCGATAAGCTGCGTGATCTGAACCCCGGCGAGGCGATCCTGATTGATCTCGATGGCAATATGCACGAGTTCCAGGCCGTGGAAGGCAAGCTGACGCCATGCATCTTCGAATATGTCTATCTCGCGCGTCCGGATTCACTGCTGGATGGCGTGTCGGTCTACAAAACCCAGATGCGCATGGGGCAGACGCTGGCCAAGCAAATTAAGGACTCGGGTCTTGAGATCGATCGGATTATCCCCGTTCCAGACAGCGCCCGCCCGGTTGCGCTTGAGGCCGCCAAGATTACCGGCATCCCCTACCGCGAGGGTTTGGTGAAGAACCGTTACGTTGGCCGAACATTCATCATGCCAGGTCAGGCCGAGCGTCAGAAGTCAGTTCGCCGCAAACTGAATGCGGTGCCGTTGGAGTTCGATGGGCACAATGTGCTGCTGATCGACGACTCGATCGTACGTGGCAACACGATCAAGAAGATCGTCCAGATGTGTCGCGAGGCTGGGGCAAAGAAAGTCTACATCGCCAGCGCCTCGCCGCCGGTGAAATATCCCAACGTCTATGGCATCGACATGCCGACCCGTCACGAATTGGTCGCGGATGGCAAAGATATCGAAGAAATCCGCGAAGAATTGGGCGCAGATGCGCTGTTCTACCAAAAGCTCGACGACCTCATCTGGGCTGCCAAGGAAGGTAACCCCGAAATCGAAGCCTTCGATTGTTCCTGCTTTGATGGACGCTATGTAACCGGGGTGAATGAGGATTATCTGGATAGCCTCGAAAACAGCAGTCGAGTCAGCAAAAAGCGTGAGGACATGCAGGTCGTCGGCAGTTCATGGAACGCGGCCAAACTGGCCTCGGGCTGATTACTTTCTGGCAGACGAATCACCGAACCGGAACGAGGATGCGCTCACGTCCTCGTTTCCGGCAATAGGTCAGATTCCGCCTACAACCTATTGCTGAACCTATCGGTTTTGCAGTGGCTTCCCGGCGTATCACTCTGACCATTCGGGATCAGGCTCACCGGCTCTTTTTGTTTGTTGAGACCCGTGTTACCCGAGCATTTCGATCCACTCACAACACAGGGTTCGAGCGCCTAGCTTGACCGCAGATCATGGCAAATTCGACGGTAAAAAGCGCCGCGACGCAAAGCGGGGCGCTAAAGAAGAATTCGGTATCTGTCTTGGGCATTTTTGGTCCCAAGGCCGATTTACAGGCCCTCATGCGCCTGTCTTCGGGACGAGTGAAGAAAGTCAAACCTGGCAGCCGCGTCGCATCAGGCAAGGTGATTGCCATTGATGAGGATGGCATTGTGCTGCGACAAAGCGGCCAGAACCGCCGGATTGGCATTCCGGGCAGCTGATCCCGACTTGACGCCCTGCGCAGACGGGTTCAAACCCCAGCCATGACCGATCAGACTAAAATCGCCCTTGTCACCGGGGCCTCACGCGGACTGGGCGCGGCGTTGGCCGAAGCCCTGTCCCCCGATTATCATATCGTTGCCGTTGCCCGCACCCAAGGCGGGCTGGAAGAGCTGGACGATCGTATTCAAGCCAAGGGCGGTTCGGCCACTTTGGCGCCGATGGACATCGCCGATCCGAATGCGATGGCGACTCTGTGCCGGGGTATACATGACCGTTGGGGCAAGGTTGATCTTTGGCTGCATACGGCGATCCATACATCGGCCCTAACACCTGTACATTTTGCCGATCCCAAGGAATGGACCAAGGCAATCAACATCAATGCAACAGCCACATCTGTGCTGATTCCATATATCGCGCCATTGCTGGGCGAAGCCGGTCACGCTGTGTTTTTCGAAGACCCCAAGGCCGGTGAAAAGTTCTATGGCATCTATGGTGCAACCAAAGCGGCGCAGATGGCGCTGGCGCGTAGTTGGGCCATCGAGACCGAGAGGACCGGTCCGCGGGTGTCGATCGTTGAACCTGCTCCGATGCCCACTGCCGTGCGCGCCAGATTCCATCCCGGTGAAGATCGGGATGCGCTGGCCAGCACAGCAGATGAGGCTTCACGGATACTGGCGCAGCTTTAGGAATGGCCCGTTCCGGGCCATGCCTCTGGCGGAGGTATTTTTGGCCAGATGAAGCAGGCGGTTTAAGCGATATGCACGCCGTTGCGCCCGGCAAGGTCGACGAAGAATTGCCATGCAACACGGCCTGAACGGGCGCCTCGGGTGGCTTGCCATTCAATGGCCTCGGCACGCAGGATTTCTGGATCGACCTTGACGCCGTGGGCACTGCAGTAGCGGTCGATCATGGCGAGATATTCGTCTTGGTCGCAGGGGTGAAAGCCCAGCCACAAACCGAAGCGGTCCGAGAGCGAGACCTTTTCCTCAACAGCCTCAGACGGGTTTATTGCGCTGGAGCGTTCGTTTTCGATCATGTCTCGCGGCATCAGGTGACGGCGGTTCGAAGTGGCGTAGAACACCACGTTTTCGGGGCGGCCCTCGATGCCGCCATCCAGTACCGCCTTGAGCGATTTATAATGCTGGTCATCGTGACTGAACGACAGATCATCGCAGAACAGGATGAACCGATGCGGTGCCGCGCGCAGGTGGTTCAGCAGGCGCGCGACCGAACCCATATCTTCGCGCTGCAGCTCGACCAGTTTCAGGTCGGGATGTTCATCCTGCAACGTCCCGTGTACCGCCTTGACGAGGCTAGATTTCCCCATCCCCCGCGCGCCCCACAGCAGCGCGTTGTTCGCCTTGAACCCGGTCGCGAACCGGCGTGTGTTGTCCAGCAACGTATCGCGTGAGCGGTTGATCCCCACCAGCAGATCCAGATCGACGCGGTTGACCTGACTGACGGGTTCCAGTCTGTCGGGCCCGACATGCCAGACGAAAGCCGGGGCCGCGTTGAAATCGGGTGCGGCGAGCGGCGCAGGTGTCATGCGCTCTAACGCGTCTGCGATGCGGTTCAGGGCTTGATCGTCCATTGGTTTCTCCGGGGTGTTCCGACGAATTTCAACCATGTTCCGACCCACACAACAAGGGGCGCACATAAAAAAGGCGCGCCTAAACCGGACGCGCCTTAATTGATCAATTTACAGGTTACTTGGTCTCGTCGTAATCCTGCATCATGTCTGCATCAGCCTCGGCCTCTTCATCGTCATAGTAACCATCGGCGCGCAGCTGCTCTTCGCGTTTCTTTTCGACACGGGCGACCAGGAAGATCGATACTTCGTAAAGGCCATAGACCACGACAAACAGAATCAGCTGAGTGATAACGTCCGGTGGTGTCACCAAAGCAGCCAGAACCAGAATCCCGACCATCGCGTATTTGCGAACGGCCCCCAGACCTTCGGCCGAGACCAACCCTGCTTTACCCATCAACGTCAGAAGAACCGGCAACTGGAAACACAGGCCAAAGGCCAGAATGAACTTTAGCGTGATATCCAGGGATTCATTGACCTTCCCGAAGAAGGTAATTTTTACACCTTCAGTTGTTTCGGGAACGACAATAATCTCTTCCGGGACATCATTGGCTGCCGGAGCCAGCAGGTTTGCGAAGATCGAACTGACATCGGCGAACCCCAGGAAAAACTGCATCGCCAACGGTGTTACCACAAACTGCGCAAAGGCCGCCCCAAGCAAGAACATAAACGGCGACGCGACGAGGAATGGCAGAAAAGCCCCCTTCTCGGACTTGTAGAGCCCCGGAGCTACAAACCGCCACAGCTGATAAGAGATCACGGGGAATGCCAGCGCAAACCCGAAGACCATCGAGATCCGAAACAAGGTGAACAGATATTCCTGCGGAGAGGTATATTGCAGCGTCGGTGAAGGATCACCGAGTTCGCGCAAGGTTGCCTCGATCGGTTGCACCAAAAACTGGAGGATCGGTTCGGCTACTATGAAGGCAAGGACAATACCCACGATAAAGGCGAGCACCGAACGGATCAGCCGTGTGCGCAGTTCGGCCAAATGCTCGATCAGTGGGGCCGAGCTATCCTCGATCTCGTCGGTTTTAGTCATGATTTGCTTTCGGTATTCAACGCGGCTTCGGCCTCTTCCGCCTTGGCGAGCGCATCCGCGGCTTCCTTGGCCTTGCGTTCAGCAGCAGCGCGCGCTGTGGTGGCCTGAATTTTCTTGGCCTGCTCCGCGCGTTCAGCGGCCAGTTTGCCGGTCTCGCTGTCAGGATCAAACTTGGTCGGGTCGATAGACTTGGCGACATCCCGCGCCGCTTCATTGATCCCATCCATGGCAGTGCTAACCGGATTGGTTGCCGCGTTCAGGCCCTTCTTGATCTCATTGACGCCAGCCTCGTCCGCCGCTTCGTTCATCGCGGTGCTGAACTCGCGCGCCATGCCGCGCGCCTTGCCAACAAAGCGCCCGACATTGCGAAACAACACAGGCAGGTCTTTCGGCCCCACCACGATTAACGCGACAACGCCAATGACCAGAAGCTCGGTCAAGCCCAGATCAAACATCGACGCTTAGACCTTGTCTTTGTCGGTCTCGGGGGTGACGTCCTTGGCCAGCTCGGATGCGTCCTGCTCAAGTTCATCCGCGCCTTCCTTAACGCCTTTCTTGAACGAAGTGATGCCCTTGCCCACTTCCCCCATCAGCGAGCTGATCTTGCCGCGGCCAAACAGCACCAGAACCACAACTGCAATCAGCAGCAGGCCGGGAAGGCCGATATTGTTGAGCATGTCTTTTCTCCTTCTACGTCAGCGCAGCGCGCCGGGAATATGTCTGGCCCCGTGTCTACGCCCGGACATGCGTCAACAAAAGTGCGGCAGATCAATTCTGCGCACGAATTTGAGCGGATTACGCACTTTTTGCGGGCTGGCCTTTCTCAACTGACAGGTTTATGTCAGTTGGATCGACTTAGGAAGACGATATCGAAACCTGGTCAACGGAGAACCACATGACCCATGTTGCAGAAATCGTCACCTTTACCCTTGCCGATGGCACAATGCCCGAACAATTCGTTAAACTCAGCCAAGCCTCCGAGGCCTTCGTCCGCGCGGCCCCCGGCTTTGCCCATCGCCAACTGAGCCAGGGCGAGGACGGCCGCTGGACGGATTATGTCGTCTGGACGGATATGAAATCCGCAAAGGATGCAGCAGCTGCATTCATGCACCAGGATTTTGCACCCGCCCTGATTGCAGCAATCAATCCCGACAGCGCTCAGATGCGCCACGAGACCGTGCAATGGAACATGACCGCATAAATACGGTCAAGGCGGCGCCTGATGCGCCGCACTGATCGCCTGTTCGATATCATTCAAATCCTGCGCGACGGTAAACTGCACCGCGCGCAGGACATTGCCGAGCGGCTCGAGGTGTCGGTTCGCACGATCTATCGTGATATGGATACGCTGACGGCCTCGGGCGTCCCGGTCGAAGGTGAACGCGGTGTGGGGTATATGGTGCGGGAACAGATCACTCTGCCCCCGTTGAACCTGACACCCGCTGAACTCGAGGCCCTGAACCTCGGAATGGCAATTGTGGCTGAGGCCGCCGATCCCGATCTCAAATCCGCGGCCGAATCCCTTGCTGAAAAGATCGACACCGTATTGCCCACACAAGTCGTGGCCGAGGCTGACAGCTGGAAATTTGCCGTCTACCCCTTCGCCGATGCCGCACGCGGACTGGCCCACATGGCGCCGATCCGCGCCGCAATCAAATCACGCCAGAAACTGCAGCTCAGCTATCGCCGCATAGATGGCACACCGACCGAACGCACAATCCGTCCGCTACACATGGAATACTGGGGCCGCGTCTGGACCCTTACCTCTTGGTGCGAGCTGCGCGACGACTTCCGTGTCTTTCGCATCGATCTGATCGAAACCGTCACGCCCCTGCCCGAGCTTTTTGCAGACGAGCCCGGCAAAAGGCTCAGCGACTACGACCCCTACGGGTGATCCGCTCTTCATCTGGTCAAAAATACCTCCGCCGGAGGCATGGCCCGTTCAGGGCCATTCTGTTCACTTCAGGTAAGGCTCAGGATCAACCGATTCAAACCCTTTACGCACTTCAAAATGAACATATGCATTGTCGCCCCCGCGCAGTGAGGCAACCTTCTGCCCCCGCCGCACCCGGTCACCTTTCTTGACGGTGATCTTCTCGACGTTGGCGTACACAGTCAGCAAATCGTTGTTATGCTTGACCACGATGATCGGAACCTGATCCGCATCTTGGGTAATTGCTGCAACCGTTCCAGATTCGGCTGCGGTGACCGAAGCACCTGCCGCAGCTGCAATGTCGATCCCCTCATTCTTGCCTTTGGCATAGGTACGAATAATCGTTCCGTTCACCGGCATCGCCAGCGCCGAACTGCCCGAATTGGTCGGTGCTTCGGCGGTAACATCAGGCGCAGGCGCTGCTGCGGTCACCTTCTCATCCGGCAAAGGCTGCGTTGCGCTTGGTGGCGTTGGCGTTGGAGAGCCTTCTCCCGGTTGGGTAACTGCGGTCGCAGTCGCCGCAGGTGCAGCAGCACGCGGTGCGGCCTGATCCTTTACCGGGATCAGCAAATACTGGTCTTCACGCACGGTAAAATCCGACCCAAGCCCGTTCCATTCGGCCAACGACTCCACAGACACCTGATAGAGTCGCGAGATCGTATAAGCCGTCTCGCCCCGCTTTACCTTGTGTCGGATGGGTTCAGGCCCGGACGCAACTGGCGCCGGGGCTGCCGTAGGTTGCGCAGGCTGCAAGGTAGAGGTCTGAACCGAACCGGTATCGGGCGCCTGATCAATTGCCGTGCCGGCGATGGTCGCAATATCGACACCACTCGCGGTACCAACCGAACGCGGCAGGGCAAGCACTTCACCATCGCGCAACGAGTCATTGGGCTGCAATCCGTTAAACCGGGCCAGCTCGGCCACGGGCATTCCAATGCGGGCGGCCACACTGCCCACGGTGTCGCCATTGCGGGCCACGGCCACCTGATAGTTCGGATAGGTTATGACGCCGCGCGCATCTGGTGCCGGTCGGCTGGCAGTGGCTGCCAGGGCCGCATCGGTGGTGGAAAACCCCCCGACATTCCCGCGCAGGTCGTAATCGAGTGGGCCTTCGCATCCGGCCAGAATTGCCAGCATTGCAATACAACTCGCACAACGGCGCATTTCTGATTTGGAAACTGCTCTCATTTTATTGTCCTCAACACCTGCCCCTGTTCTCCGGGGTTCCGGCACCTAATGAATATACCTTTACGCCCCGTCTTTTCCCAGCCCTTCAAGCAAGGGCACAAAACGAACCGGCAACAATTCGTCGTAGTCCAGACCGGTCTCGGTGCGTGTGACCCTGATCAAGGTCTGCACCGCATCCGACTGCCCCACGGGTAACACCATGATACCGCCGATTTTCAATTGCGCCAAGAGAGGTCCCGGAGGATCTTCGGCGGCAGCGGTCACAATGATACGGTCAAACGGGGCCTGTTCCGGCAAACCAAACGATCCGTCCGTCAACATCGCCGTCACATTTGTCAGTCCCATCTCGCGGAACAACTGCCCGGTTTCGCGCACCAGCCGCTTGTGCCGTTCAACGGTGTAGACCCGGCGTGCCAGCTTGGACAGGATTGCCGCCTGATAGCCCGATCCGGTACCAATCTCCAAAACTGTATCCCGAGGGCGCACCTGCAAGGCCTGCGTCATCAGCCCCACGACTGATGGCTGACTGATCGTTTGACCGCAGGCGATCGGCAGCGGCGTATCTTCATAAGCACGTTCCGAAAACAGTCCTTTCACGAACCGCCCCCGGTCGATCTGCTCCATCGCGGCCAGAACACGCGCATCCGTCACCCCGCGCGAACGCAGTGCAAACAGGAACTGCATGGTGGTTTCTGCGCCCGGCCCGGTCATTCGATTGCCTTCAGTGCCTCAAGTGCATCATGCGCGGTCAGATCGGCCCGCATCGGCGTGACCGAGATATAACCTTCCAGATTCACCGCCGCGTCCGTGCCCGGAGCAGTCGGATTGTGCTGATAGCCGCCCTTGATCCACAGAAACCGGCGCCCCGAAGGCGAACTGTGCGGCTCGACCCCAAAATGAGTATCGCGCCGGAACCCTTGTGGAGCCACCCGTGTGCCCCGCACATCATCCGCAGGAACGGGTGGGAAATTCACATTGTAGAACAAGCGGTAATCGCCCTGCTCTTTCGGCGTCGCATCCAGAATACGACGCACCAGATCTGAACCAAATTTGCCCGCAGCTTCGAACGGATCATCCAGCCCCAGATTGCGTGGTCCGAAATACTGCGACAAGGCAATGGCGGGAACGCCCTGCAATGCCGCCTCCATCGCACCACCGATCGTACCGGAATAGAGTGTATTTTCAGCCGAGTTGTTACCCCGGTTCACCCCCGACAACACCAGATCCGGCGGAGAATCCTTCATCACGTCATGCAGTCCTGCCAGCACACAATCCGCTGGTGATCCTTCGGCGGCATAACGACGTTCACCCAGCTTGGCGACCATCATCGGGTGGGTATAGCTGATGCAATGCCCGACGCCAGACTGCTCAAAGGCAGGGGCGACAACCCATACCTCACCGTCAGGACCTGCCAATTCGGCCGCAATCGCCTCAAGAACGATCAGCCCCGGCGCATTGATGCCGTCATCATTGGTCAGAAGAATTCTCATGCCCGTTCCACACATCGTTTTGCCCTTGATAGACCCGCCTCTGCGCTGCGACAAGCAATGCGCATACGCATTCTGAGGCTTTCACGCACCACTTGGATGAAAATGCAGGGTCAGAGCATCAGGTCGGGAACACAAAGCACCGGTCACGGCGGATTGTCAGCCACATGACCCGGCCCGCTTTGGGCACAAACACATTCGGCACGGTCGCCTTCAATATAGAGCCATCGTAGTCCATGCGGAATTCAACAAGGCTTTCATTGCCCAAAAAACGCGCACGTTCGACAACACCCCGGGCCGCGACCCCGTCTGTTGGCGTGGGCGCTGGACCTTTGCCATTTCGGTCGAAATCCAATTTGACGTGCTGAGGCCGGAATACGATCTCAACATCAGTTCCATCCGGTACGCCCGGCGCCAGAAAACGGCCAAATGGTGTATGCGCTAAAGCTCCATTAACTTGCGATCTTAACACATTGACATCACTAAAAAATGCCACAGCCGCCTTGTCCGCCGGTCGAGTGTAAACGTTATAAGGCGCGCCCTGCTGAACGATCTTGCCACGCCGCATCAGGGCGATCTCATCCGCCATCCGCATGGCCTCGTCCGGCTCATGCGTGACCAGCAGAACCGCGGCGTCTTCTTCTTTGAGAACTGCCAGCGTCTCATCCCGAATACCGTCGCGTAAGCGGTTATCCAGTCCCGAGAACGGCTCATCCATCAACATGATCCGGGGACGTGGTGCCAGCGCCCGTGCCAAAGCAACCCGCTGTTGCTCACCCCCTGACAGCTGATGTGGATACCCATCGATAAATCGCATCAAATCGACCTTGGTCAACAATTCTTCGACTCGCGCGCGTTTCTGCTCTTTGTTGCCTTTCAGGCCGAACGCGACGTTATCTGCCACACTCAAGTGCGGAAACAGGGCAAAGTCTTGAAACATAAGCCCGATTTCGCGCCGTTCAGGGGGTACGCGAAACACCGTGTCACAAATCAGTTTACCGTCCACGTAAATCTCGCCCGAAGTCTGCATCTCGACCCCTGCGATCATGCGCAAAGTGGTTGACTTTCCACAGCCTGACGGCCCCAGCAGGCAGGTCACCTGCCCCGCCTGTACGGTCAAGGACACATTATCCACTACCGTCCGCCCAGCGAAGCGCGCGACCAGATTGCGGATTTCCAATCGAGGAGGAGATGTTGTCACTGTCACCGATGGACCCCGTTACCTTTCCCGATCAAATCCATCGGGCTTAGGCGGGGATAACAACCCCGCCCCTCAGGCGCAAGGGATCAGCAACACCCGGCCGAGGCTGCCTCGCCCTGAACCAAAAACGGGCTATCCCCTCCGCAACCTTCAAAAATCCCATAATGAGTCGAGAAATCGCCAATGAATTCGAAATGACGCGCAAACCGCGTGTCCTGCAGCATCATCCAAGTATTCCCACAGACCGGAAACACCTTACCCGTCTCGATGGTATGGTGATCATCCAACGCGAAAACATGAGGCGCATGAGGCACTGTGCCTTTGTAGATCACGGCCTGACCATAGTCTTCGCAAGCGGGCTCAAGCGCAGGAAGCTTGAACAGACGGTATGTGGCCGAGATAAAGCTAAGAGGCGCAACCCGTTCTTCCAGAATTGGGTTCTCGATGGTCAGGGGTCGATGCGTGACCCTGCGCGGATCGCCGAACCCCGCTGCGCGCGACAACGATAGAAAATCGTTCCAATAAAGCGCCCCCGACAAACATTCGCCATACAGCACTTCATCTTCGGCCATGGCCTTTGGCACTCGGCGATCGGCATAGACGTCCGAGAAATACATCTCTCCACCCACTTTCAGCAGCCGATTGGCGCCACGCAGCACAGCGGCCTTGTCGGTTGCTAAATTGATCACGCAATTCGAGACAATGATATCAAACGAACCCGGTTCAAGGCCCAACTCATCCAGCTTTTCGATATAGCCGTGATGAAATTCTACATTGCTTTTGGAATACTCGAACGCCTTTGCATGATAATCTTGGTGGGCACGGGCGACATCCAGTTGCTCGGGCGTCATGTCCACACCGACCACCCGACCGGTCTCACCCACCATGGCGGACAATGCGTACACATCGCGCCCGGTACCACAACCCAGATCAAGGATATTCATCCCTTTCAGGTCCAATGGCGCGATCAACCCACAGCCATAGTAACGTGTGAGGACATCATCTTGAATTTGCGACAGAATTTTCTTTAGGTGATCCGGCATGTCATCCGGGGTACAGCAGGCATTTGTCTGCAAATCCGCACTGCCTTGCAACACCTCACCATAGTAGTTCTGCACAGCCTCATGCTTCATCGGGGCATTCCTTTTATCTCTGATTGCTTCGCAGCTAGTGCAGCAAGCTACACCGCGCAATCCACCAGTGCCCGTTCTGACGAAACCGTGACACTATTCAGGCCAGCAGTTCGAACTCTACCCCCGTGCGCACACGCCCGTTCACCTGAACTTCCAATCGATGCGGCCCCGGAACCAACTTGAACGTGGTAGCATTACCTTTGAGCTTATGACGTTTGGTGACGGACAGCCTCCCGTCCGCAAGTTCTGCCTGCTTCAGCTTGTGGACCTTGGGCGAGATTTTTCCTCCTGGGCGTTGAAAATGAACGATATAATCGATCAAAACTGGTTGATCCTTCACGCCGCTTAGCGTGACTTCGAACTCCAGCGCATCGCCGATCCGAGCCGATCCGTTCACCAGAACCTCGACCATCATCTCGGCATCCGGATCGTATCCCAAAGCTTTCATCGCCCCCGGATGCCCCGATTTCACAAGCCCCCGCAACGCATGAGAGGTCATCCAGTTCAGTTCATCCTTTTCCTGACGTCCAGCCTCAGCCCAGTTTCGCAGGCGGTTCAGCACCATATCGGGGTCTTTCTTGGTGATGTCATTCAGATGATTGGCAACCGAGCGCGTCACATAGCGCGTCTGGTCCCCATTCAGCCGATCAAGCAATGGCAACGGGTCCGATAGCGTCAGACCAACGGCCTGGCCCCAGGGCAAACGTGGCCGCGTCCCTTCACTGACCAGACGGCGCACATGATAACTGGGATGCGTGCACCAATCCCGCATCCGCGCCATCACCAGATCGGGATGGTGATTAAGAAACGGGCGGATCGCCCATTCCATTGAAAATCTCTGAGTTATCTCTTCCAAGACATCCAGCGACAAATCGGGGTGGTCCAGACCGATTGCACACACCCAATCCCCCAAAGGCGCAAAGATGAAATCCCCGAAATCGTCATCCGTTTTTTCAGGGTCAAGCGGCGGTGGCAGCGCCCGCAGGATGACCGGAGCAACCGTTGGCAAATCACCAGGCACGGCTTGTTGCAGGCACTCAGCGATCCACGCCATCCGCTCTTTCAGCTCAAGCTCAGGCAAGCGCGACATCACCGCGGCCTCGAATGCTTCCGCGTCAAATCCAGCTTTGGCATCCGCAAACAAAGTCGCAAGATAGCGGGTTTTTTCCGCGTTGAATAACTGATCTTTCAGTGAGAAATTCTGCGTCATACTTACATCGTCAGATTTGTGCTGCCACCGTCCAGCAGGATGTTCTGCCCAACAATGAACCCGGCATATTGCGAGCATAAAAACGCACAAGCAGCCCCAAATTCCTGTCGGGTTCCATAACGGCGCGCAGGGATTGTCGCAGCACGTTCGGCCCGTGCCTCGGCCATCGAGATGCCCTTTTGCGCCGACACGCCGCCATCCAGTGAATCCGCCCGATCGGTTGCATGGATGCCCGGTAACAGGTTGTTGATTGTAACCCCTTTCGGCGCAACCTGGCGCGCCGTTCCGGCGACATACCCAGTCAACCCAGTACGCGCCGCATTCGACAGGCCCAACACCGCTATCGGCGCGCGCACGGATTGCGACGTGATGTTCACCACCCGGCCCCAGCCTTTATCCATCATCCCCGGCAGCAACGCCTTCATGAAGGCAATCGGCGTCAGCATGTTGGCGTCCAGTGCTTTGATGAAATCGTCCCGTTCCCAATCCGACCACATACCGGGCGGTGGCCCACCAGCATTTGTAACAAGGATATCAATACCCTGCGCAGCATTGATCACCTCAGACTGACCTTCAGACGTGGTGACATCGCAAGCGACAGCCTGCACTGCGACACCATAGGTCGACCGCAGGCGTGTGGCCTCGGCCTCAAGCACTTCGGCACCCCGCGCATTCATTACTAGGTCGACACCGGCCTCGGCCAGTGCCTCGGCACAGCCCAAACCCAGCCCTTTGCTGCTGGCGCAAACCAACGCGCGTTTTCCACGAATTCCCAGGTCCATTCTGACACTCCCTTACCTTGCCACACATCTAGCACCGGCCTGGCAAGGAAGGCCAGAATGGGATTGTTGGATCAGTAGAAGAACTCTTCCCGCACGATCTTGCCTTCGGCAACGTGATAGACACCGACCTCGCGCATATCAAAGCTTTCGCCGGATTCCTTCACCTTGCCCTGAACTTCAAAAATTACGGCAAACCGGTCGTCACCATGCGGGAACGGGTCACTGACCGATGCACCTGAGACCTCATGCGCGCCTTCCCACCATTCGTGTTTGCCTCGGATCGCGTCCCGGCCATGTGTTTCTCGCCCCATACCCATTGCATCCGCAGCCTCAACTGAAACCGCATCCGCTGCATAGAGCTTATCCAGATTTTCCTTGGCTCGGTTCTCACGGCATCCGGCAACCAGTTCGTCAGCAATCTCTTTCAAATTCATCGGTCCACTCCACAATTTGTTCACTATATGTTCTTAATGCCACAGAGACATGATTCGAACCAGTCCCTTTGTCTTGCTTCGGCAGGATTCACCGCCTATACGCGCGTGCATGCTTGATACCTCGAACCAACCCGTTTTACCGCCCGAGATCGCCCGGCGCAGAACATTCGCCATCATCTCGCACCCGGATGCGGGCAAGACGACGCTGACTGAAAAGTTCCTGCTGTATGGCGGTGCCATTCAGATGGCCGGTCAGGTGCGCGCCAAGGGTGAGGCACGGCGGACGCGATCAGACTTTATGCAGATGGAGAAGGATCGCGGCATCTCGGTCTCCGCCTCGGCGATGTCGTTTGACTATGGGAACTTCCGGTTCAATCTGGTGGACACACCCGGCCACAGCGATTTCTCAGAAGATACCTATCGCACGCTGACCGCCGTTGATGCAGCCGTAATGGTGATTGACGGTGCGAAAGGTGTGGAAAGCCAGACGCAGAAATTGTTCGAGGTCTGCCGCCTGCGCGATCTGCCGATCCTGACCTTCTGTAACAAGATGGACCGCGAAAGCCGCGATACGTTCGAGATCATCGATGAGATTCAGGAAATGCTGGCCATCGACGTCACGCCCGCCGCATGGCCCATTGGCGTGGGTCGCGATTTTATCGGCTGCTACGACATGCTGCGCGACCGGCTGGAACTGATGGACCGCGCCGACCGCAACAAGGTGGCCGAGAGCATTCAGATCAACGGGCTGGATGACCCCAAGTTGGCCGAACACGTGCCCGAGCACCTGCTGGACAAGCTGCTGGAAGAGGTCGAGATGGCGCGCGAATTGCTGCCCAAACTTGACCCTCAGTCGGTTCTCGAGGGGCACATGACCCCGATCTGGTTCGGCTCGGCCATCAACTCGTTCGGCGTCAAGGAACTGATGGAAGGCATCGGTGCCTATGGTCCGCAGCCTCAGGTACAGTCCGCAGAACCACGCCAAATTGCGCCGGATGAAAAGAAGGTCTCTGGGTTTGTCTTCAAGGTGCAGGCCAATATGGACCCCAAGCACCGCGACCGGGTGGCCTTTGTCCGCATGGCAAGCGGTCACTTCAAACGTGGCATGAAGTTGACCCATGTGCGGTCAAAAAAGCCCATGGCGATCTCGAACCCCGTGTTGTTCCTCGCCTCTGATAGGGAATTGGCCGAAGAGGCTTGGGCCGGTGATATCATCGGTATTCCCAACCACGGTCAACTGCGCATCGGTGACACACTGACCGAGGGCGAGGCAATTCGCGTGACTGGCATCCCCTCTTTCGCACCTGAGCTGCTGCAAACTGTGCGCCCGGGCGATCCGATGAAGGCAAAGCATCTGGAAAAAGCCCTGATGCAATTTGCCGAAGAAGGCGCGGCCAAAGTGTTCAAACCTTCAATCGGGTCAGGCTTTATCGTGGGTGTCGTAGGCGCGCTGCAATTCGAAGTCCTCGCCAGCCGGATCGAGATGGAATACGGCCTGCCAGTACGGTTTGAGGCATCCCAGTTCACTTCGGCCCGCTGGGTCAGTGGTGACAAGGTTGAGGTCGAGAAATTCGTCAACGCCAACAAGCAGCACATCGCGCATGACCATGACGGTGACATCGTCTATCTGACGCGCCTGCAATGGGATATTGATCGGGTGGTGCGCGATTATCCTGCACTGAACCTGACCGCGACAAAGGAAATGATGATCTGACGGAGACTGCGGATAAACCAGATATGACGCCGACCAAGACGACTTGGGGAATTGTATCCACGATCCGCGCCCCGCGTGAGGACATTCTGCGCTTTGCCGCCCACCATCTCGATATTGGGGCTGACCGAATCCATATCTTTCTGGACGAACCGGTCCAACAAGACATGACAGCATTGCGCGAGCATCCCAAAATCAGGGTACGCACTTGCGACGCGGCATTTTGGAAACGTCGCGGGCGCGAACGGCCGGACAAGCATCAGGTCCGGCAATCCTCGAATGCCAACCTGATCTACAACCGAACTGATCTGGACTGGGTCACCCATATCGATGTCGACGAGTTTCTCTGGCCGATGTCTCCGGTCCCCACCCTGCTGCGTGACATTCCGGATGACATACCCGCCGTCCGCGTTCGTCCGATCGAGGCACTGGCAGGTGGAGATGATCTTTATAAAGCGTTCATTCCTGAAAGCGAAAATCGACAGGCACTTGTCGAGTCGCTGTATCCCAAGTTCGGCGCTTACGTGTTGGCCGGATTCATGAGCCACATCCAAGGCAAACTTTTCGTGCGTCGCGGCCTAAAAAAGCTGAGTGATCGTATCCACAACCTTTATCAACACGGCGAATTTCTTCCGGTCAGGACCGAGATCCCTCAGATCGACTTGTGCCACCGACATGCGCCGGATTGGGAACACTGGCAGGCACATTACCAGTTTCGGCTCGAACGCGGTTCGTATCAGGCGAGTCCGACTCCCAACCGCCCGAGGAAAATCGGTGGATTGAACAAGTTCGAACTGCTCAGCCTGATCGAGGACGAATTTGGCCTCGAAGGCCTTAAAGAGTTCTATGATGAAATCAGCGCCGCCGACCCAGACGTGCTGAGACGGCTTGAAGATAACGACATGATCCGGCACCGCCCCCTTGATTTAGATCGGAAAATCGAGAAACACTTTCCCGGAACCATCTGAATTGTTGAAGTAATCCCTGTTTTTGGCGGATATACCACAGGTTAAGCCGTCTTCATTTGACCCTGCCCCGCGTTTTTGTTATGCCCCGCGTCAGCCGATATGCGCATGACGCGCATGGCCATCCGGGCCCGGCATATTTCATACGCGCGGGCCAGGTATAGTGTCCGCATGAACCGGACATACATGACAAAGTTTAACGAACTGAACCTGAACCCGAAGGTCCTCAAAGCCATTGAGGAAGCTGGATACGAAACTCCGACCCCGATCCAGGAAGGCGCGATTCCAGCGGCCCTTGAAGGGCGCGATGTTCTGGGGATCGCCCAGACCGGGACTGGCAAAACCGCCAGCTTTACCCTGCCGATGATCACCCTGCTGGCCCGTGGCCGTGCCCGCGCACGGATGCCACGGTCGCTAGTGCTGTGCCCAACGCGCGAACTGGCGGCACAGGTGGCCGAAAATTTCGACACCTATGCCAAGCACCTCAAGCTCACCAAGGCGCTGCTGATCGGGGGTGTTTCTTTCAAGGAACAAGATGCCCTGATCGATCGGGGCGTCGACGTGCTGATCGCCACGCCGGGCCGTTTGCTGGACCATTTCGAGCGCGGCAAGCTGCTGCTGACCGGCGTTCAGATCATGGTGGTGGATGAGGCCGATCGGATGCTCGACATGGGGTTCATCCCCGATATCGAACGCATCTTCTCGCTGACGCCGTTCACCCGCCAGACGCTATTCTTCTCGGCTACCATGGCGCCCGAGATCGAGCGGATCACCGATACTTTCCTGTCCGGCCCTACTCGGGTCGAGGTTGCCCGTCAGGCCACTGCTTCGGAAACCATCGAACAAGGTGTGGTGATGTTCAAAGGCGGCCGCCGCGACCGTGAGGCCAGCCAGAAACGCAAGACTTTGCGCGCGTTGATCGATGCAGAAGGTGACAAGTGCACCAACGCCATCATCTTCTGCAACCGTAAGACGGATGTGGATATTTGCGCCAAGTCACTGAAGAAATACGGCTATGACGCTGCCGCCATCCATGGCGATCTCGATCAGTCACAGCGGACGAAAACACTGGATGGCTTCCGCGACGGGACGCTGCGTCTGCTTGTCGCCTCGGACGTTGCCGCGCGTGGGTTGGATGTGCCCTCGGTCAGCCATGTGATCAATTTCGACGTCCCCGGTCACCCCGAGGACTATGTGCACCGGATCGGCCGTACAGGTCGCGCCGGGCGCGAAGGCAAGGCGATCACGATCTGTTCGGGTCGCGATGAAAAGGCGCTGGCCGCGATCGAGAACCTGATCCAGAAAGAAATTCCGCGCTTGGACAACCCGGTCAAGGTCGATGAGCCGAAGCCTGATGCGACAAAGCCTGATGCGCCAAAGCCTGAGAGAAAGGCCAGACCCGCCGAAAGCAAAAAGAGCGAAAGCCGCAAAGAACGCGAACCCAAAGGGCGCGGTCGTGGCCGACGGGATGATAGCGGTCGTACCGTTGTAGGCATGGGCGATCACTTGCCCAGCTTTATTGCGCTCAGCTTTGACGAGCGTCGCACCGGCTAGATCGCCAGCACAAGCGCCAGTATCGACAAGCCTAGCAGCGACATTCCGGCGACTTCGCGCCGGGTGATGGTTTCGCGGAAAAACAGCAGCGATGCGAACAGGCTGAGGATCAATTCCACCTGCCCCAGTGCTTTGACGTAGGCAGCGTTCTGCAGCGTGAACGCAAAGAACCAACAGAACGATCCGCACAGGCTTGTTAGGCCAACGAAAACACCGGTCTGGCGCGTCTCCCAGACCGCGCGCAGTTCGGCCCGGTCTCGCCACATCAACCACAGCCCCATGCTGAGGAACTGGAATGTGACCACCGCCGCCAGCGTCACCAATGCCCGAAACCAGGCGTCGATGTCACCTAGCTGCAACGAGGCACCACGATAGCTGACCGACGAAAAGGCAAACAACACCCCGGACCCCAGCCCAAGACGCGAAGCTTTGTTGGTAAGATGCTGCCACCACACACCGCTGCCTCCGGGTGTCTTTGACAGCAACAGGACAGCAAACAGCCCAAGCAGGATAGCCCCAAACGCTCCGGTCGAGACCTGATCTCCGAGGATGAGGAATCCAACTATAGCGGTTTGAATTACTTCGGTTTTCTTGAAGGTGATCCCGACCGCAAAGTTGCGCTGTTTGAACAGAGTAACCACACAGATCGTCGCCAGGATCTGCGATGTTCCACCGATCACGGCAAACACCCAGAATCGGGCCGAAAGCACGGGCAGTTCGTACCCCGTCACCCGCAATGCAATAAACAGCGCCAACATCGCCAAAGGCAACGAAAAGGCGAACCGCGCAAAGGTCGCCCCAGCGGCCGAGAGTTTCACCCTGCTGAGCGATTTCTGCAACATGAACCGCACCGTCTGGAACGTGGCGGCGGCGATGGTGACGGGAATCCACAAGCTCATGGCTTCCCTTCTGTCGTTAAATCAAGACTTTGGCCAGAGCGGATGTGCCACCGGGTCTTTGACACGCCAGAAAAATTCCCGGAATATCTGCGCGTATGAGCGGTAGACATATGCCTCATTGCAAGCCAGATAGCGCTCTTTATCAGTGCGGTATAGTGCAGGCAGCCGATACCATGGTGCGGCAGGGTTCATGTGATGAACGACGTGCAGATTATTGTTCAAAAACAGAAATGCCAAAAGCCCACGGTCTTCTACAATCACCGTTCGTGCCCGAGATTTCTCGTGTGCGCGATGCTCCAGAAAGGTGCGGATCTTGACCAATCCCAGCCCGACATAGGCGGACAGAACAAAAGCCCAAACCGGCATCGGAGACAACATAACGATCCAGATCACCGTCATGACGCCAGGCACATGCAATGCCCAAGCAAGCAAAATCGCCTGATCTCCGCGCAGGGCACCGTGCAATTCATCTCGCAGGAATGCCATCAGTCCAATTGCTGGGCCCAGTACCATTCGCCCCAGCAAAGTATTGTTCGCCCGATATAGTCGCTTCTGCCAACTTGCCAACGCCGCCCATACCTGCGGGTCGAGATAATTGGTCTCGGGGTCATCATATGGATCGGTCAGATTGGCATCGCAATGGTGCGCCAGATGCAGGTCGCGGAACCGGTTATACGGAATGAACAAGGTCAGCGGCAGCGCCATCATCGCCTCATTCAGCCATTTCTGGCGGAAGGGATGCCCGTGCAACGCCTCATGCGTCAGCGACGAATGCATCGCAGCCACCAACCCCATGAAAGGAACAGCTAGCCACAGAGATACGCCAGCCAGCCAGAAAATCGCACCAAGCCAAGTAGAATAACACGAAACGATCAGGACAAAAGTTACCCATTCGGGCGATTTGGATGTGACGGGCTCAGCCATTGCGACCCCACGAAATTCCCGCCCAGATGCGCTCGTAGATCACGTACATTGTCAGACCGATGGCCGTATTGACCAACGCAACCATTCCCCCAAGCGCTGCCGAGCCAGTAGCAATCAGGCCCACCAGCGTCATCATCGCCAACCCCATTGCATTCCACACCAGTGCCTTCACGACCGACCTGCGTCGCGTTTCCATTCCAGACCCCATTCTTGTTTTGTTACATCAGCGTTACAGACACACTCACAGACCGGGAATTCTGAATATGATTAACAATTCTAAACGAACGTGATAATTATCAACACATGATAGATAAAATCGACAAACGGGACCGTGCTTCGCGATTTCGCCAACGTCTGGCCCGGGCGATGCAAGAACGCGCCATCAGCCAAAGTGCATTGGCCCGCGACATCGGTGTTGACCGGTCGACCGTCTCGCAGTTGCTGACCGGTTCGGGCGCGCGTCTGCCCAATGCGCATGTGGTTGGTAGCTGTGCTTCGGCGCTTGGGGTGTCGGCTGATTGGCTGCTTGGGCTATCCAACAGGCCCGAAAGCGCGGCAGAACTGCTGGCAAGCTCCCTCACCCTGACCGAAGCTGCCCGTGCATTGGTCGATGAACGTATATTTGAATGGCACCAAGAGGCCGCAGGCTACAAAATACGTTATGTTCCTGCCACTCTGCCAGATATGCTCAAGACCCGCGCCGTGCTGGAATGGGAATACGCGCCGCATCTTGGACGCACAGCGGATCAGGCCATCGGCGCATCACAAGACCGTCTGGCCTGGATGCGCAGAGCTCAGTCCGACTATGAAATCGCTATGCCATTCTTTGAGCTCCAGAGCTTTACCCGTGCGACCGGCTATTATGAAGGGTTGCCCCTTGAAGTTCGGCTGGATCAAATTGATCATCTGCTGCAGCTTTGCGAACAGCTTTACCCTCGTCTTCGCATCTATCCATATGATGCAAAACGACTTTATTCGGCTCCTGTCACGATATTTGGCCCACTTTTGTGTGTGTTTTACGCCGGTAGCCACTATATGGCTTTCCGCGATCGAGACCGGATTGAAGTGTTTACGCTCCATTTCGACCGCTTGGTGCGCGAAGCCGAGATGACCGCACGTGATTTCCCGGATCATCTACATCAATTGCGGGCAGAAATCACCAAGACATGACCTGAGTTGCAACCTGTAGTATAGTCACCTTGCGCGAACCCTTAGACATTCCGATCTGAGATGGAGGATGACAGGAATGGACGCACTCAAAACCGCTCAATACGCACGTGCCCTATACACAGCCCACGGTGATCGGGCCGAGGCCGAAGCCGCGCAGAAGATGCGCGAATGCGAAGCCGCCGGAAACCAGCAAGAAGCAAGAGACTGGCAAGCTGTTCGCGGCGCGATCCGTCAGATTCGTGGCCCCAATCAGAGCTAGCTCACAGTTTCGGATCGGGATTGACTGTATGGCCATCCACCGCGATCACCTGACCCGACACCAGCCGCGCCGCATCTGACGCCAGAAACACAGCCATGTTTGCAATGTCCCGCCCCTCGACGAAGCGGCCCATTGACGTGCCCGATGCGTATCCTTTGTAAACCTGATCCCGGGTCATGCCCTTGGCAGCGGCCTCACGTTCTAGCACGCCTTCCATTCTTGGGCCTTCAACTGAACCCGGGCAGATCACGTTGCAGCGGATACCATGGGACCCAAGCTCCATGGCGAGCGTCTTACCAAGCCCGACCATGCCCCATTTTGCGGCCGCATATGGCGCGCGGTTGGGATATCCGTATTGGCCTGCTGTCGATGCGGTAATCAATACCGCACCATTGCGCTGCCGCTTCATCATAGGTGTTGCGTATTTCGAGCATAAAAACGCACCTTCAAGGTTGATAGAAAGGCAAGTGCGCCAATCGGTTAAAGATATATCTTCAACCGCAGCCGTTGGCCCTGCGATCCCGGCATTGGCGCACAGGACGTCGATCCCGCCCCATTCGGTCTCGAGATCGGTCAACATGGCCGCGACAGCGGTTTCATCCGATACATCCAGCTGGCTCTGCTTCCAATGCGACGGGCATTCAGCCAGAGCTTTCGCATCGACATCCGCAACCCAGACCTGCGCCCCCGCCGCATCAAACGCTTCGGCCATCGCTCTGCCGACGCCCGAGGCCCCGGCGGTAATCAGAACGCGGCCAGTCATGCGGGCCTGCGGATCGCAGCGCCCGCACCTTCGGGATATGGCAATCCGGCCTGCGCCTCTGCAATCCGCGCCATCGCGGCCTCAATCTCGGGTGATGGTGGGCTGGGTCGCCGGGATTCGAGGCTGACGTGCAGCAAAAAGCTCTCACCAGTCGCCAACAGGGTCTCGCCCTCATACATGCTGTGGAAAACATGTAGCTTCTTGCCCTGCCCCAACAGCATCTGCGTACGGCATTCAATCCGTGAACCGGCGTGCGTCTCTTGCATGTAACGGATGTGATTCTCGGCAGTGAAATAGCTGCCGCCCGTGGCGATATATTCCATGTCGCAGCCGATGATTTCCATGAACCGATCGGTGGCTGCAGCGAAAGCCTCAAGGTATTTCGCTTCGTTCATATGGCCATTGTAATCAGTCCAGTCCAGCGGCACCGCGCGGGATAAAGTCAGGATCGGTTGGCTCAGATCGGCCTGATCCAGCGTTGGCAGCGCCCCGGGCTTCAAAGCCGCGTCATGCTGGTTCAAAACCGCCCCCGCACCATAATTCTGCGCCTTGAGCGCCCGCATCATGCCAACCAGATTATTGTCGCGAATACGCTCCAATTCGCGGATCGAGTGCATGCCCGATTGCGCATCCGACTGATCCGCGATCATGTCCACCAGTTCATCGGTAAACTCCGGCACGTCCATCAGCTTGGTCCATGGCCATTTCAGCGCGGGCCCGAACTGAGCCATGAAATGCCGCATCCCGGCTTCGCCCCCGGCCACGCGGTAGGTCTCGAACAGGCCCATCTGCGCCCATCGGATACCAAAACCCATACGGATGGCTTCGTCGATTTCCTCGGTTGTCGCGATACCGTCCTTGACCAACCACAAAGCCTCGCGCCAGACGGCCTCAAGAAAGCGGTCAGCGATATGCGCGTCGATCTCCTTCTTGACGTGCAGCGGAAAGAACCCGACCGAGGTCAACAGCTCTTTGGCCCGCTCGATCAGATCGGGCGCATTCTTGTCGGTCGGCACCAGTTCGATCAGCGGTAGCAGATAAACCGGGTTGAACGGATGTGTTACAACGATTTGCTCGGGCCGAAGCGCACCTTCCTGCAGCTCGGACGGTTTGAAGCCACTGGTTGAAGACCCGATGATGGCTTCTGGATCACAGGCCTCTTGTAGACTTTGGTAAACCTTCAGCTTCAGGTCGAGCCGTTCCGGCACGCTTTCCTGAATCCAGATGGCGCTGTCTACGGCGTCGCCAATCTCTTCATGAAAACTCAGCGCGCCCTCCGGCGGCAAAGGCACATCGCTTAGCCCTGGCAAAGAACGACGGGCGTTGTCCAACACCTCCCCGATCTTCCGCTCAGCCTCGGGATCGGGATCAAACACTCGAACGTCCCAACCGTTAAGCAAAAACCGGGCGGCCCATCCTCCGCCGATGACTCCACCACCAATGATTGCTGCAATCTTATTCATATCGCTTGATCCAATCGTAGGGCGGGCTTCAGCCCGCCACCCCTGTAGGTGCCCGCTTCACCAGACCTAGTTTCTCACGCACTTCCTGCGGTCCGATCACCCGCGCACCCATGTTTTCGATGATGCTGCCTGCGCGTTCGACCAACTGCCAGTTCTCAGCCAACACACCCTTCTCCAGCCACAGATTGTCCTCTAAACCGACCCGCACATTACCACCGGCGAGAACCGAGGCTGCCACATAGGCCATCTCATTGCGCCCGAGCGAAAACGCGCTGAACGTCCAATCATCGGGCACATTGTTCACCATTGCCATGAAGGTGTTCAGATCGTCGGGCGCACCCCACGGCACACCCATGCACAGTTGCACCAACGCATTTGGTTCCAGAACACCTTCTTTCACCAGCTGTTTGGCGAACCACAGGTGACCCGTATCAAAAGCCTCGATCTCGGGCTTCACCCCCAAATCGGTCATCATCTGCCCCATCGCCCGCAACGCACCGGGCGTGTTGGTCATCACATAATCAGCCTCGGCAAAGTTCATTGTGCCGCAGTCCAATGTACAGATTTCCGGCAGACACTCGGCCACATGCGCCACGCGTTCCGTCGCGCCCACCAGATCGGTTCCGGCATCTGCTAAGGGCAGCGGATTCTCTATACCCCCGAACACCATGTCTCCGCCCATACCAGCCGTCAGGTTCAGTACGGCGTCGACTTCGGCATCCCGAATGCGGTCCGTCACCTCACGATACAGCGCCAGATCACGTGACGGCGCACCCGTCTCAGGGTCGCGTACATGGCAGTGCACCACCGCCGCACCGGCCTTGGCCGCAGCAATCGCACTGTCGGCAATCTGCTTGGGTGAGCGTGGCACATGAGGGCTGCGATCCTGCGTCCCACCCGACCCGGTAACGGCACAGGTGATAAAGACTTCGCGGTTCATTTCCAAAGGCATGACGTTATCCCCAGCTTATACCCGGTTTTGCCGTGGGTTTTCCCCAGGCTTCTCCCCGGATTCCGATTTGCTTCGGCGTCAACTCTGACGCAGCTTTGAGGAAACCACTTGGCAGAATGCGAATCAGACTTGATGAAATCCGCAAAAAACATACTCCAGCCTGAACATCGTGCGCTAAAAACGACCGTGTTGGTGCTGGACGAATGCAACACACTCAGCTTCGCCGCCGCTGTCGATCCGATGCGCGCGGCCAACCGACTGGCGGACCGGCCCGCTTTTGACTGGGATTACGTCACCGCCACAGCAGAGCCCGCGATGTTGACCAGCGCCCTGAATGTACAGGGCATTCCATTGGCTCGACTGCAAGGCTGTGACCTGATGATCGTGGTCGCCGGTTTCCAATTGGCACGCCATGCAACGCCCAGCTTGCTGGCCGGGCTCCGCCGGATCGCCGCCACCGGAGCCACCATGGCCGGGATAGATGGCGGTCCTTGGTTGCTGGCCGAAGCAGGCTTACTTGATGGTCACGCGGCCACAACTCATTGGGAGGATCTGGAAAATTTTGCCTCTCGCTTCCCCAATGTTGATGTGCGCCCCGACCGGTTCACAGTATCTGAAAACCGCCTGACCTCTGGCGGAGCCGTCCCAGCGATCGACATGATGCTGCACATCATCGCCGCCCGCCATGGCGCAGGATTCGCCGCCCGAGTCTCCGGGCTGTTCCTCTACGAAGGCACATCCGAACCCACAAAACCTCAAAGCCGCACAGGGGCTCCGCATCGCCACACTGCCCTGACGGCCAAGGCCAACTCGCTCATGGAAACATCGCTGGATGAACCACTGCCACTGGCACACATCGCTGACACGCTCGGCACCAGCACGCGTACCCTGCAGCAACAGTTCCGCCTACGACTGAACACGACGCCGCAGGATCATTACCTGCAATTGCGTCTCGCCGAGGCCCGCCGTCTGGTCACCGATACCGACATACCCTTGATGGATGTGGCACTCGCCACCGGCTTCGCGTCACAATCCAGCTTCGCCCGCGCCTTCCGCACCGCCCACGGTCTCTCTGCCCGCGATCTCAGACAAGATCGCACACAACCGACCCATCACTGACGCGATCCAACTTCATCTGGCCAAAAATACCTCGGGGGAGTCGCCAAAGGCGACGGGGGCAGCGCCCCCATACCTTCAGTACGGCATCGGAAACGCACGATGCACCGCGCTGATCTCTGCCAACACCGCCGGCGACAGCTTCAAATCCTTGCCCGCCAGAACATGCTCCAACTGCGCGACAGTCGTCGCGCCAAAAATGGTCGACCCCATGAACGGTCTACTGCAGCTCCACGCCAGAGACATATGCACCGGGTCCAACCCGTGCCGCTCAGCGATATCCACGTACGCCGCCACCGCGTCAAATACACGATCCGTCTTGCGCCCACCCATATTCGGAACCAACGCCATGCGCGATCCTTCTGGTACAGCACCACCCTGATACTTTCCGGTCAGGAAACCCGCCGCCAATGGAGAAAATGACAGCAACCCGACATCTTCGAGCAGGCACAATTCAGCCAAATCCGTATCGAACAACCTGCAGAGCAGAGAATACTCGTTCTGGATCGACGCAACACGAGGGCCTCCGACCTCATCCGACGCCCGCAACCACTGCGCAGTCCCCCATGCGCTCTCGTTCGACAAACCAAAGGCGCGAATATTACCTTTATCCACCTGCGTCTGCAGCGCGATCAGGCTTTCGCGCATCTCATCCACAATCTCATCCCGGTTGTTACCCGAGGGCGTAAAGTCCCAGTTCTGCCGGAACATATAGCTGCCGCGATTTGGCCAGTGGAACTGATAGAGGTCGATGCAATCCGTCTGCAAACGGCGCAGCGATCCTTCGATCGCATCGGGAATGGTCTCTTTCGAGATCGGTGCGCCATTGCGCGCATGAATGAACCCCTCGCCGGAATGCTTTGTCGCCAGCACATAATCCCCGCGCCGGGATTTGTTGGTAGAATTCCAGTTACCCAGAATCTCTTCGGTTCGCCCAATTGTTTCCTTGGAAATCGGATTGACCGGATACATCTCTGCAGCGTCAACAAAGTTGATCCCACCCGCAAGCGCAATATCCATTTGGTGATGCGCATCAGTTTCTGATGTTTGTGTGCCAAAGGTCATCGTTCCAAGGCACAGATCCGACACCATGATCCCGGTGCGGCCCAAAGGCTTCATATCCATCTAAAATCTCCCTAAAAAAACTTGCGCCGATCAAGCCTCGGCCTTCTTCTCCCATCGTCCGGATTCCTCGGACCAATATTGCGCCGAGCATCCTGCCCCGGTCAGTGCTTTCCACTGCCCGCGCGCATGTTGAACTGCTTCCGGGTCATTGCCATCAAACAGAATACAAACCCGCTCCAAAGCCGCAACTTCATCAGCCTCGATCACTGCGCCATCCACTGCCATCACGCAGGTCGCCTTGTTTGCGGCCTTTGGTCCCGTCGTCAGCAAAATGGGCTGCGCCGCATCGTGCGGCCCACCTTCCCGACCATGCGGCTGGAACCCATCTTCAGGGCCCAGCCACAGTCGTTCATCCAGCCAGTCCATGCGCGCGGGATCAATGCCCCGCACGGCGATCCGCCACCCGGCCTGCCGCGCCTTATCCAGCAGCACGGGCAACGTGTGCTCCAGTGGTTGGCGGGTCAGGTGGTAGAAATAGACGGCTCCCACGGGTCTATTCGCCCGTGGTCTCGAAATTGTCTTGTACGAACCGGCTCAGCGCACGGACGCCCCAACCAGTGGCTCCTTTGGGCGCGTAAGACGTCTCTGACGACACCGACGCCACCCCCGCGATATCGAGGTGAATCCATGGCGTCTCGTCCTTGACAAAACGCTGCAGGAACTGCGCGGCGGTGATCGAACCCGCAGGCCGTCCGCCGACATTTTTCATATCAGCGATGCGTGATTTCAGCTGTTTGTCATAGCCTTCACCCAACGGCAGCCGCCATGCGCCTTCGTCCTCGGCCTTGGCAGATTTCAGGAAGGCGTCACAGAATGTGTCGTTGTTTGAAAACACACCTGCGTTTTCATGTCCAAGGCCAATGATAACCGCTCCTGTCAGAGTGGCCAGATCAACCATACCAACCGGCTGAAACCGATCCTGCGCGTACCACATTACGTCGCACAGTACCAAACGGCCCTCGGCATCAGTGTTGATGATCTCGACGGTATCCCCCTTCATCGATGTGACCACATCACCGGGACGGGTGGCATTGCCCGAGGGCATATTCTCAACCAACCCAACCAGCCCGACGACATTGGCCTTGGCCTTGCGCTTGGCCAGCGCGCGCATTGTCCCGGCGACAACGCCAGCACCGCCCATATCCATAGTCATGTCTTCCATACCCGCCGCAGGTTTGAGCGAGATACCACCAGTATCAAACACCACTCCCTTGCCGACCAGCGCCAGCGGCGCATCATCCGTATCGCCCCCATTCCAGTGCATCACCACAACCTTCGAAGGGCTTTCAGACCCCTGCCCAACGCTCAGCAATGTGCGCATTCCGAGCTCAGCGAGCTTGTCTTCCTCCAGAACCTCAACCTTCAGGCCAAGCGACTCCATCTCGGCCAGCCGGTCTGCGAACTCGGTCGTGGTCAGTACATTCGCTGGTTCATTGGTCAGATCGCGGGTCATGTGCACGCCATCTGCGACTGCATAAAGCGAGGCAAAGGCAGCCTCGGCCTCATCTGCTTTGGAATAGCTGATGACAATCTCACCCACCGGATCAGAGTCTTTGGTTTTGTGCACGTCGAAATCGTAAGCCCGCAGCACCATTCCCATGGCCAGGTCTTCCACCCGCACCTGATTGGCCGCCATAACCAGAACAGATTTGCCCGCTGCCAGCTTAACCAACTTGGCCCCGGCTTTGCGCGCCTCGTCAGCATCGGGGCGGCGCGGCAGGATAAGCACGTCCAGCGCTTCGGCCACCATTCCGGCGGGCCAGGCCAGCGAAATCACATCACCCGATTTGACCTTGCTGAATCGTTCGCTTGCGACCAGGCGCGCCACCGCGCCCTTGGTCAGACGATTGGCCCGGCGCGCGGCGGGGTTCATCTTGCCATCGGCGGGGATGAGAATCGCGATGCGCCCTTCGGTCTGTGCCATCGTATCCAGATCAAAGGGGGTAAAACGAACCGGAACCAGACTGCTCATATCATTCTCCTGAAAAATGCGTTGCCCAAGACCTAGCCCGCGCAGTCGATCTTGACCAGATAGCAGTTTTCCCCGCCGGGCAATTGCATTATGGTCCCGAAAAAATAATGGCAGGCTCGGGGGAGAGAACGTGACAATAATCGGCAGCTACAGGCCGTCGCGCATGAAACCATGCCTCGACGTGATTCCCGTATGCCGGGGCCTGACGGGGATGCCCGCGTGATCCTCGACCGATATTTTGCCCGCCGCTTTCTCCAAAGCTTTCTTGTGATCGGTGGCATCTTTCTGACCCTGATGATTTTGATCGACCTAATTGAACAGGTGCGAAGGTTTGATCAGGTCAACTTATCCTTTGGTCAGCTATTGCAATTGACATTGCTGAACACACCCGCCGCCATCAGCGAGATGCTGCCCCTGCTGATGATCCTGGCCACGATTGCGCTGTTTGTCGGCCTCGCCCGCAGTTCCGAACTGGTGGTGACCCGCGCCATCGGACGCTCAGGCATCCGTGCGTTGCTGGCCCCGGTCCTGCTGGCACTGGCCATTGGCACGCTTGCAGTGGCGCTGCTGAACCCGATCGCTGCCGCCACATCCGAAGAATTCCAGCGCCTGTCCGATGACTATCGCAATCAGGGCAGTTCGGCCTTGTCGATCAGCCGCGAGGGTTTGTGGTTGCGGCAAGGCTCGCCCAACGGCCAGTCGGTGATTCACGCGACCGGCACGGTCAACGGCGACAGATTCGCCTTACAGAACGTGACCATCACCACATTCGCGCAAGACGGCAAACCGAACCAACAAATCTCGGCTATTCAGGCAGATTTGGAGGATGGATACTGGGCCCTGCATCAGGCCAAAGTCTGGCCCCTTCAAGATGGTCTGAACCCCGAAATTCAGGCAAGCACCCACGAGATTCTGAATCTGCCCACCACGCTGACCCGGGACCGGATCATCGACACTCTGGGACAGCAGGATTCAGTGTCAGTCTATGATCTGCCTCAGTTGATCCGTGACCTAAGCGAAGCTGGCTTTTCAACAAAGCAGTATGAGGTCTGGCTGCAGGTACAACTCGCACGACCTCTGTTTCTGGTGTCCATGGTGCTAATCGGTGCTGCTTTCACCATGCGCCATGTCCGGTTTGGCGGCACCGGCGTTGCCGTACTGACTGCCGTTTTGCTGGGGTTTGGCATCTATTTCATCCGCAATTTTGCTCAGATACTTGGAGAAAACGGACAATTGCCGATCCTCGTTGCCGCCTGGGCGCCTCCGTTTGCAGGGATACTGCTGTCTCTTGGCCTCTTACTACACGCAGAGGATGGCTGATGCGATCCGTCCTGCCCCTGCTGCTGTCCAGCGCATTGATCCTGTCGCTGTCAACCGCGATAGCGGCGCAATCCGAAGGCGCTGGCCCAAACAGTGACGCCAGCGCGTCCGAACAGAATCAGCCTGCCCTTCTTGTGGCTGACGAAATATTCATCACCCCCGACCGCAAACTGGTCGCGGAAGGCAATGTCGAAGCCTATCAGGGTGATGTAAAATTGACTGCCCAAGGCGTCACTTATGACCGAGAGACCGGTGAACTGACCCTGACCGGCCCAATCCGAATCGATCAGGGCGGGGAAACCACTGTGTTGGCCGATTCCGCGCAACTGGACAGCGGTATCCAGAATGGTCTGTTGATGGGCGCGCGGATGGTGTTTGACCAACAGTTGCAAATAGCCTCGGTTCAGGCCACACGGGCCGCGGGGCGATACACACAGTTCAGCAAAGTTGCGGCGACTTCGTGCCATGTCTGCGCCAATGGCAAACCCCCGATCTGGCAAATTCGTGCCCGTAAGGTCACCCATGATCAGCTAGAACGGCAGCTGTATTTCGAGGGTGCTCAATTCCGCATTCTGGATGTACCGGTTTTCTATTTCCCCACGCTGCGCCTGCCGGACCCGACGCTCGAACGTGCGACCGGTTTCCTTGTGCCTTCGATCCGTACCACCTCGCAATTGAGTACCGGCGTAAAAGTGCCATATTTTTTCAAGATCGGCGATCACAAGGACCTGACGCTGACACCCTACCTATCGAAAAAAACCCGCACACTTGGGTTTCGCTATCGGCAGGCCTTCAAACGCGGACGCATCCGGCTGCGAGGCGCCTATACCCGCGACGACGTACAGCCCAATCAGGATCGCGGTTATTTCTTCGCTGATGGCCGGTTCAGTCTGGGCAACAGCTATCGGCTTACATTCGACATCCGGACAACCTCGGATGATTCGTATCTGGCTGACTACGGCTTGCCTGATTATGACCGTCTGCGCAGTGAGATTGCGCTTGAACGGATTAAACGCGATACGGCCTTCAAGACCAGCTTCATTCACTACAAAAGCCTGCGCGACAGTGAGGAACAGGACGAAATCCCATCCCGCGTTCTCGATATCAATTATCGCAAACGTTTTTTCCCCACGGCAGTCGGCGGCGAAGTCGAGTTGGCATTCATTGGTCACACCCACACGCGCACCAGTGATGAGAACATCACAGGCCGCGACGTCGCCCGTGCGACATTTGACGCCGAGTGGCTGCGCAGTTGGACCTTTGCAACCGGGTTACGCGCCGAGGCGCAATTGGGCGCAGCTGTTGATACGTTCGACATTCGCGATGACAGCAATTATCCGAACAATGTGACCCGCTTGACCCCGCGCGCCGCCTTTACACTGCGCTATCCGATGCTGCGCCGTGAGCAGAACGGAGCCACGCAGATTCTAGAGCCGATCGCACAAATCGGCTGGACAAATGTTTCAGACAACAACGTGCCCAATGACGAAAGCACATTTCAGGATTTCGATCAGGGCAATCTGCTGTCGCTCTCGCGCTTTCCAGCCGAAGATCGGCGCGAAGACGGCACAACGGCTGTTGTTGGCCTGAACTGGTCCCGATACAACGCCGATGGCTGGCGCGCGCTGGCAACGGTAGGCCAGGTCTTTCGATCAGATGCGGACCCGGATTTCACCCTGACCTCCGGACTGCAGGGTACCAAGTCAGACATTCTGCTGGCTGGGCAGCTAAACAACGGCAAAGGGTTGACCCTGGCGGCGCGCGGATTGCTGAACAGTGATTTCAGCTTTACCAAGGCTGAACTACGCGCCGGCTGGTCCAACGATGACACAGCGCTTTCCGCAGGTTACATCTGGCTGGAACCGGATCCGGCCGAAGCAAATGAAAAGGAAATTTCGGAATTGCGTGTCGGTGGACGTTATCGCATTGATCAGAACTGGCTGACCCGTGCCAATGCACGCTATGATTTCAGCGAATCCGAACCGCTCCGCCTTGGGTTTGGCGTGACGTATGAAAATGAGTGTGTGCAGGTAAATTTGAACATCAACAGACGCTTTACCTCCACATCAAGTATTGAGCCTTCGACAGAATTCGGCTTTACCGTAGCCCTGACAGGGTATTCCGTCGAAGGCGATGGACAGAAGTTTAAGAGAAGATGCAGTTGATCTCAGGTTTCACAAAATCTCTCCGCTCGGGCTGCCATAAATCGGTGCTACCGGTGCTGGCCGCCACGCTAATTGCGATGACCACACCGCAAGCGCAGGGCCAAAGCCTTTTCTCGCCGGCGATCCGGGTCAATCAGGACATCGTGACCTGGTATGAATTGCAGCAGCGTCAGCAGTTTCTCGAACTGCTCGGCGTTCCCGGCAATTCCGAGACCGAGGTCCGCGAGGCCCTGATCGACGACCGCCTGCGAAAACAGGCCATGCGCGATGCCGGAATCGAGGCCGCTCCCGAGGACGTTCAAACCGGGATCGACGAATTCGCCTCACGCGGCAACCTCAGCAGTGAAGAGTTTCTGACACTGCTCAATGATGCCGGTATTTCCAACGAAACCGTACGGGACTTTGTGGCGGATCAGTTGTCATGGCGTGATTATGTCAGCGCGCGTTTTCTGTCACAGGCCCGGCCCACCGAAGATGAAATCAACCGCGCGCTGGGTCAGGGCGGCGGCGGTGGCCTGCAGGTCCTGCTGTCTGAGATCATTATTCCTGTCACACCTCAGACTGTGGCACAGGCCGAGGCTCTAGCCGAAGAAATCTCGCAGCTTCCCGATCAGCAAAGCTTTTCCTCTGCCGCCGTGCAATACTCCGGCGCCGCCACACGCGAAAACGGCGGGCAGTTGGACTGGCTTTCGCTTGGCAACCTGCCACCAGCCCTGCAACCCGTCATTCTGAGCCTGAAGAACGGTGAGATTACCGATCCGCTGTCGCTGCCGAACGCCGTTGCCCTGTTTCAGATGCGCGGCATCCGAGAAGTCGCCACCGGTGCGCCGCGCTTCTCAGAAATTGACTACGCAATGTACTACCTGCCCGGTGGTCGCAGCGCCGATACGCTTGCGCAAGCCGAAAGCCTCAAGGAAGAGATCGACACCTGCGATGACCTCTATGGCCTCGCCAAGAAGCAATCGCCCGAGGTACTGGACCGCATCACCGCCAGCCCTTCTGATATTCCGCGTGACGTGGCATTGGAACTGGCCAAGCTTGATCCGAACGAAGCGTCAACCACTCTGACCCGTAACAATGGACAGACACTGGTGTTCCTGATGTTGTGCACCCGAACCCGCGAACTGGGCGAGGATACCACCCGTGTCGACGTGGCCAATGCGCTGACCCAACAGCGGCTGCAGGCCCTTGCCGACAGCCTGCTGGAACAGCTGAGGGCCGACGCCGTTATCATCGAACAATGACCACCCCGATCGCGCTGAGTTGCGGAGAGCCCGCCGGGATAGGCCCCGAGATCGCGGCCAAGGCCTGGGCCGCTCTGCGCGACACTTGTCCGTTTTTCTACATCGGCAACGCCTCACACCTGCCTGCAGATACACCCACAGTCCAAATTGAAACACCAAGCGAGGCCAAAACGGTCAGCGCCACCGCCCTGCCCATTCTGCATGTTGATTTCCCCGCCCTGAACACGCCCGGTCATCCCGATCCCATGAACGCACTTTCTGTTGTTGATGCCATCGAAAAGGGCGTCGAACTGGTGCAGGCCGGTGCGGCCGCTGCGCTATGTACGGCCCCCATCCACAAAAAGGCATTGATCGATGGCGCCGGTTTCTCCTTCCCCGGCCACACCGAATTTCTAGCCGCACTGGCCGGTCGCAGTCGGGTCGTGATGATGCTGGCCAGCGAACAGCTGCGCGTGGTTCCAGCCACCATCCACATCCCCCTGTCTCAGGTTCCTAACGCACTAACCCCCGAGGTCCTGCGCGAAACCATAAAGATCACAGCCCATGGTCTGCGCGACCAATTTGACATTGCCTATCCCCGGATTGCCGTGGCTGGCCTGAACCCCCATGCCGGTGAAGGCGGAAAGATGGGCACGGAAGAGCTTGACTGGATCGCTCCGCTGATTGCAGAACTCAATCCTGATGGTTATTCGGTAACCGGCCCCCACCCGGCGGATACCATGTTCCATGCCGCCGCGCGCACCCGCTACGATGCAGCCATCGCAATGTATCACGATCAAGCCCTGATTCCGATCAAAACACTGGATTTCGACCGGGGCGTGAATGTGACACTGGGCCTGCCCTTTGTCCGCACCTCACCGGATCATGGCACAGCTCTGGACATTGCTGGCCAAGGCCTTGCGAACCCGGCCAGCCTGATCGAGGCCCTCAAACTCGCCCAACGTATGGCGCAGTCCCGCTAATGCTTCATCTGGCCAAAAATACCTCCGCCGGAGGCAAAAAATCTCTGGCGCTCCCTCTCCATTTCGAACCACGGTAAAGCATGAGCGCCATAGACAATCTCCCACCGCTGCGCGAGGTCATCGCAACCCACCAGCTCTCGGCCCGCAAATCGTTGGGCCAGAACTTTCTGCTCGACCTCAACCTGACCGCCAAGATTGCCCGGCAAGCCGGTGATCTGACTCAATGCGATGTCCTCGAAATCGGCCCCGGCCCCGGTGGCCTGACACGGGGCTTACTTTCTGAAGGCGCGCGCAAAGTGGTGGCGGTGGAAAAAGACACCCGCTGTATCGCGGTCCTGAACGATATCGCCGCCGCCTATCCCGGCAGGCTTGAAGTGATTAACGGTGACGCGTTGGAAATCGATCCGCTCGCCCATCTTACGCCCCCGATCCGCGTCGCTGCCAACCTGCCCTATAATGTCGGCACCGAGCTGCTGGTGCGTTGGCTCACACCACCCGACTGGCCCCCCTTCTGGCAAAGTCTGACCCTGATGTTTCAGCGCGAAGTAGCCGAGCGCATTGTGGCCCAACCCGGCAGCAAAGCCTATGGTCGCCTTGCCATTCTTGCACAATGGCGGGCCGAGGCGCGCATCGCCATGTCGTTGCCCCCTGGCGCATTTACACCGCCGCCGAAGGTCTCCAGCGCAGTTGTCCACCTGACCGCCCTGCCCGAGCCCCGCTTTCCGGCTGACCCCGCCACCCTGTCGCGTGTCGTCGCCGCCGCCTTCAATCAACGCCGCAAAATGCTGCGCGCCTCGCTCAAAACTGTCGCACCGGATATTGAGGACCGTCTGATTGCAGCCGGAATCAAACCCACAGACCGGGCCGAACAAATCCCACTCGAATGTTTTTGCGCGCTGGCCCGTGAGGTTCGCAAACCCTGAACGACAAAACCCCGAGCGATTGCCCGGGGTCATGTGTCTCATCACGCATCCAGAGAGATATTACTCTGCGACCTCAGGCGCGTCGCCATTGTTTGCCGCCGCCTGTTGTTCGGGTGCGGGTTTCGGTTTACGGGTGCGTGGACGGCGCGGTTTTTCCTTGCGCTCCGTCGCCTCCGGCTCAGCATCCTTGCTTTCCGGCGTCTCGACCAGTCCGCTTTCAGCTGCCGCAGTTTCATTTCCGAATTCTACAACATCCGGTTGCGGTGCTTCGGCAGGATCTGCCTGACGCGCTGCTTCACGCTCCTGGCGCTCCGCGCGTTCACGGTCACGCTCGGCCTGACGTTCGCGGTTTTGGCGCTCCTGCTCTTCGCGGCGGGCCTCCATCTCGCGCTGCGCCTCGCTCAGCATGCGCAGGTAATGCTCGGCGTGCTGCTGAAAGTTCTCAGCCGCCACACGGTCATTCGCCAGTTGGGCGTCGCGCGCCAGTTGATTGTACTTGTCTATTATTTGCTGTGGCGTGCCACGCACTTTGCCCTCGGGTCCCGAGCTGTCAAAAACACGGTTTACGACGTTGCCGCCAGAAGGACGATTGCGGTTGTTCTTGGTCCGCGAGCGGGATTTAGAAGATCTCATCTTACTTTACGTCAGCCTTATCAATTCACTGTCGATCAACCCGTATCTAACGCTGCTCAGTGGCTTGTGCCTTAACGCGTCATCGACTTTTTGGGCTTGGCGTCAGGGGTGCGCTGAAACAGCGTCAACCTCGCCGACTAATCCTGAGTAAACATGTCCTGAGCCCTCAGACAAGGGGATTCTCTCAATTGTCGCAGCTTTTTTACTTCAATCGGCACTTTTCAGCCTCAGTTCCGTTTCGTCAGCGGCAATCTGGCCCCTACTACCCGATCACGCCCATCCAGATCGGGGATCACCCGTATATCTGACAACCCTGCCGCGTCAAACAAGGCGGAAACATAAGCGCCCTGAGTTGGGCCTATTTCAACCAGAATACGCCCACCGGGTATCAGGAAATCCGGGGCGGAGGCCGCAATGCGGCGATACGCATCCAACCCGTCGCCCTCATCCGTCAGAGCCATACGCGGCTCGTGCTCGCGCACTTCGGGCGAAAGCGCGCTCATCTCTTCCGCTGCTATATAGGGGGGATTCGAAACAATCAGGTCGAATTGCCCTTCAATGTTCGCGAACCAATCAGATTGTCGAATCTCTGCCCGCGCCTGCACTTGATGCTGTACCACATTGGCGCTGGCCTGCAGGCAGGCAACTTCGCTAAGGTCAACGCCTACGCCCGAGGCACTGGCCCGCTCCGCCAGCAAGGTGATCAGGATACAGCCCGAGCCCACCCCCAGATCAAGCACATGATCGAACGGTTCGCTCAGCGCGGCTTCGATCAAAGCTTCGGTCTCGGGGCGCGGGTCCAGCACGTCGCGGCTGACCTGGTACCGGCGACCATAGAATTCGCGTTCCCCAAGCAAATGCGATACCGGCACCCGAATGGCGCGCAGCGAGATCAACTGGTCGTAACGTTCGGCAATATCGACCGGCAACTCCTCGGGCGCGATCAACGTCACCCGGCTGGCCTCGATTCGCGCCGCATGGGCCAAGAGCACCCGCGCATCCCGCGCCGGATCAGGTACGCCTGCGGCCCGCAGACGTGCGGTGGCGGCAACCATGGCCTGAGCCGCTGTCAATGCCGCGATCATAGCGCCATCTCCGCCAACAGCCGCGCCTGATCATCTGCGGTCAGCGCATCGATCACTTCATCCAGATCGCCCTGCATGACCTGATCCAACTTATACAGCGTCAGATTGATGCGGTGATCCGTCATCCGGCCCTGCGGAAAATTATATGTGCGAATACGTTCCGACCGGTCGCCCGAGCCGACTTGACTGGCCCGATCCGCCGAGCGTTCACTGTCGATCCGCTGCCGCTCCAGATCATATAGGCGTGTTTTCAGCACCTGCATCGCGATCTCGCGGTTGCGGTGCTGGGATTTCTCGGAACTGGTCACCACGATACCGCTAGGCAAGTGCGTGATCCGCACCGCCGAATCTGTGGTGTTGACGTGCTGCCCGCCCGCGCCCGAGCTGCGCATCGTATCAATGCGGAGGTCGTTGGCGTCGATCTGGATGTCCACATCCTCGGCCTCAGGCAGAACCGCAACCGTCGCCGCCGAGGTATGAATCCGCCCGCCGCTTTCGGTTTCCGGAACGCGTTGAACGCGGTGCACACCAGATTCGTATTTCATCCGCGCAAACACATTATCGCCTTTGATGTGGGCGACCACCTCTTTGATGCCGCCCAGATCGGACACCTGTTCTTCGATAATATCCACCTGCCAGCCATGCGCTTCGGCATAGCGCTGATACATCCGCAGCAGGTCGCCCGCGAACAAGGCCGCCTCATCCCCACCGGTGCCGGGGCGGATCTCAAGCATAGCCGGGCGCGCATCTGCGGCATCCTTGGGCAACAAAGCCAGTTGCAGCGCATGTTCCGCCTCAGGAATTCGCGCCCGCAATTCCGGGATTTCTTCTTCCGCCAGCTCTTTCATGTCCGGATCGGCCAGCATGGCCTCTGCCTCGGCCAAATCACCTGCCAGTTGACGCCAAGCCATGATCTGATCAACCACCGGCCTGAGGTCCGAGTATTCCTTGGCCAAAGTCGCGATATCTCCGCCCGAGGCACCATCAGCCATGGCCGCTTCGAGGTATTGGAATCTCTGGGTGATCTGTTCTAGGCGTTCTTCGGGGATCATCCGCGCGGTGTCTCTCATCCGGGGGCTTTGGTCAAGGCCCTGCCTTGTGCTAGGCTTGGCTTATGAAACGACTGATCCTAGCCCTGACACTCGTTGCGACCCCCGGTTTTGCCGACGTTGTTGGCCCCGGAGGCAAGGTGCAGGACTGTTATTGCACCGACAAATCCGGCACCCGCGTCGAGTTGGGGGAAATGATCTGCCTGCAAGTCGACGGCCGCATGTTTATGGCCCAATGCCAGATGTCGCTGAACGTGCCCATGTGGCGCGAGGTGCAGGAAGGGTGTTTGTCGTCAGGGTTGGGTCAAAGCAAGCCAACCGTCGACCCGATCTCGATTAACGCCGAAATCTTTCCGGCCAAATCTTAAACGAGCGTAAACGCGCAGAGTATCTCTGTCTTGCTGCGCAGTGGTGTAGTCGGGAAAACCGAACACCTTGGTGCGGGTGATATAGGTGATCATCCCCTCTTCTACCGATCCAGCCAGCACTGTGGTGCGTGGTGTCGCGAGGGCGATGGAGTGGAGACGCGTCAACCCATCGGGGCCGGTTTCAACGGCCCGGACAACCCCACCTTTCAGATTACGATCCGCACCTTGCGGAACTACATGCCAACGCGCAGGGTCAGACGGAGCAAGACGGATATAGGCAACCATCGCAACGCCCACCGCAATCAACAGCCACAATACCATTTTCATCAGCCTATTCCATCCCTCTACGCCTAACTTAGTCGGTCGGAGGGTAGCTCACACCCCTATCGTGACGTCACACCGGGCAGGATGCACAGCATCTCGAACAGCAGGTTCGCCGCCGTCAGCGCCGTATTGCCCGAAGGGTCATAGGGCGGAGAGACTTCGACAAGATCGCCACCCACTACATTCATGCCTGCCAGCGCATGGATCAGCTGCAGCGCCTGAGGGGTGGTCAGGCCCGCGATCTCGGGCGTGCCAGTACCGGGCGCGTAGGCGGGGTCAAGGCTGTCGATGTCATAGGTGATGTAAACCGGATGATCCTCGACCGTCTTGCGGATCAGCGAGCCGATCTCGGTCAGGTTCTGCTGCCACAGCTCCCACGCGGGATATTGGCGAAAGCCCCAGCCCTGCGCCTCGGTAAAGTCGCTGGCCGCATAGCCCGAGCCGCGAATGCCGATCTGAAAGGTCTTGTCGGGCACGATCAGCCTTTCCTCATAGGCGCGGCGGAAGACGGTGCCGTGGGTTTCCTTCTCGCCGAACATCTCGTCATTCACGTCGGCATGGGCGTCCACATGGACCAAGGCCACCGGCCCATGCTTGGCTGCCATCGCCCGCAGGATTGGCAAGGTGATCGAGTGATCACCCCCCATCGCCATCGGGATCACATCCTGCGCCAGAATGCCATCATAGCTGTCCTTGATGATCCTCAGACTGTCCGCCAGCGAGAACGTGTTGATCGCCAAATCCCCGATATCGGCGATCTGCAGATTGTCGAACGGTGCCGAGCCATTGGCCATGTTGTAGGGCCGGATCATCGCGCTTTCACTGCGGATCTGCTTGGGCCCGAACCGTGTACCCGAGCGCCACGAGGTTCCGATATCCATCGGAACCCCCAATACCGCCACATCCAACCCTTCCAGTGAGGATGCCTGAGGCAGGCGCATGAACGTATTCGGCCCGGAAAACCGCGCCAGATCATTGCCGCCAATCGGTTGGTTGTATTGGGTCATCTGCTTTCTCCGATACGGTTCCTCATCAAGCAGATACCGGGATTATGCCTAACCAAAGGTTAAGGCTGCATCAGCTTGTTCCAACCCAGCAAACAGATGATCTGCATCGCCACATGAGCCCCTGCAATCGCTGTTGTTCCAGTGGTGTCAAATGGCGGTGAGACCTCGACAATATCGCCGCCCTTGATGTTGATGCCTGCTATGTCGCGCAGGATGATCTGTGCCTGCGCTGAAGTCAGCCCACCCCAGACAGGTGTACCGGTTCCCGGCGCGTAGGCTGGATCCAGGCCGTCGATATCAAAGCTCAGGTAGACAGGGTGATCGCCCAGAATATCCTTGATCTTCTGGGCCACGGCGACGGGGCCGGTTTCGTGCACTTCGCGGGCATCAATAATGTTCACGCCCAGCGTGTCATCATTGGTCGTACGAATCCCAACCTGAACCGAGCGTTTCGGATCGACGATGCCCGATTTGACCGCCTTGTAAAACATGGTGCCATGATCCACCCGATCCATATTGTCATCGGCCCAGGTATCCGTGTGCGCATCGAACTGAAGTAGCGAGATTGGCCCGTATTTTTCGGCATAAGCCTTCAGGATCGGAAAGCTGATATAATGATCCCCACCCAGCGTGACCGAGGCCACGTCAGCGGCCAGAATAGTACGAATGTGATCCGTTAGCGTATCGGGAAAGGCCGGAATATTGGCATAGTCGAATGCAACATCCCCGTAATCGGTGATCGCAAGTTCGGTCAGCGGTCCAAAGGGCCAGCCGTAAGGTTCATCCGGAGATTGCAAGGTGCTGGCCTCTCGGATCGCGCGCGGCCCAAGACGGGTGCCGGGCCGGTTCGTCACAGCCTGATCAAACGGCACGCCGGTCACGGCGATATCAACGCCGGTAAGGTCCTTGGTGTAGCGACGCCGCAGAAACGATGTCGCCCCACCAAACGAGTTTTCGAACGAGACGCCCTTAAGCTTGGGGTTTGTAAACGCCTCATCCACGTAGTTTTTTGAATCTTCCAGTCCCATTTCCGTACCTACCAGTTGTTTTCTTTGCCAAGCCTGTTCAGCTCAGCGGTTGTGCAGTTTCGACTATCCGCGCGAAAAACGATGCGCCCACCGGAGCCACATTGTCATTGAAGTTGTATTTAGGGTGGTGAAGCCCTGGGCCCTCACCCTGACCCATAAACAGATAGGCCCCGGGTCGCGCCTGCAACATGTATGCGAAATCTTCGGCCCCCATATCGCGGCCCATATTGTCGACCACCCGTTCCGGGCCAGACACCTCTCGTGCAACATCCGCGGCAAAGGCGGCTTTTTCGGCGTCGTTGGTCGTCGCCGGATAGCCGATTTGATAATCCAACCGTGCCTCAACCCCGTACGAGGCCGCCTGCCCCTGAACGATCTGCTCCATCCGTTCGATCACCATCTTCTGCACCGCCGGATCGAAGGTGCGCACGGTACCGTTTAGAAAGGCGGTATCGGGGATCACGTTGTTGACCGTCCCGGCGTGGATCTGTGTGACCGAAACCACCAGATCTTCGACCGCATAGTGATTGCGACTGACAATGGTTTGGATGGCCTGCGCAATGCCGCAGGCCGCCATTACCGGATCCTTGGTCTGATGCGGCATGGCCCCATGACCACCAACACCCTGAATATGGATGTCGAACGTATCAACCGCTGCCATGATTGGCCCCGGCGTGGTGTAAAAGGCACCCTCAGGATTGCCCGGATCATTGTGAATTCCGTAGACCTGAGAGATATCGAACCGCTCCATGATGCCTTCTTTGACCATCACGTCTGCACCGCCGCCTTCTTCTTCGGCCGGTTGAAAGATCAGCGCCACACGGCCTGCGAAATTCCGCGTCTCGGCCAGATAGCGCGCCGCGCCCAGCAGCATCGTGGTATGCCCGTCATGCCCGCAGGCGTGCATTTTTCCGGGGTTTCGCGATGCGTATTCAACACCCGTTTCCTCGGTAATCGGCAGCGCATCCATATCGGCGCGCAAACCAATGGTCGGACCATCCCCCTGCCCGTTGATGATGGCGACCAAGCCGGTCTTTGCGATCCCCTCGTGCAGCTCATCCACGCCGAAGTCGCGCAGACGCTCGGCCACGAAGGCCGCAGTTTCATAGCATTCGAACTCCAACTCGGGGATCGTGTGCAGGTGTTGGCGCCACTTGGCCATATCGGTGGCGTAATCGGCAATTCGGTTGACGACGGGCATCTGGGGTGGACTCCTGATCGGGACTGCGGGATGGATGCATCTGACACCGGAACGAAAGGGTTCGCAATGGCCGAAAATCCTCTGATCCACGATACGGACGCGGGTATCGAGCGTCTGCTGGAAATCATGCGCCGCCTGCGTGACCCTCAATCCGGCTGCCCGTGGGACATCGAACAGGATTTTGCGACGATTGCGCCCTATACTATCGAAGAAGCCTATGAGGTAGCCGATGCCATCGAGCGCGAGGCCTATGATGAGCTGAAGGGAGAATTGGGCGACCTGCTGTTCCAATCCGTCTTCCATGCGCAAATGGCTGAAGAGGCCGGGCATTTCACTTTTCAGGACGTGGTGCGCACCATGTCGGACAAAATGGTCGCCCGCCACCCACATGTGTTCGGCGACGAATCCCGCGAGAAGTCCGCTGAACAGCAGACGTTGGATTGGGAAACCATCAAGGCGGCTGAGCGCGAGGGTAACAAACAGAAAGGTGCGCTGGACGGCGTGGCTGCCAACCTGCCCGCCCTGCTGCGCGCCCACAAGCTGCAGAAACGTGCCGCGCGCGTGGGGTTCGACTGGCCCGACGCCAGCCATGTGCTGGCCAAGATCACCGAAGAGGCCGCTGAACTGGAAGAGGCACGCGACAACATGGACGCCGACGCATTAGAGGACGAGTTCGGCGATCTCTTGTTCGTTATCGTCAACCTTGGCCGCCATCTGGGCATCGAACCCGAGGCCGCCCTGCGCCGCACAAACGCCAAGTTCACTCGCCGCTTCGAAAAGGTTGAATCCCGGCTGGCCGAACGCGGTAAAACACCCTCACAAAGCGACCTGGCCGAGATGGATGCGCTTTGGGACGAGGTGAAAATCGAAGAACATCGCGCCAACGGCAAACTCCCGCCGGTGGATGCGCCAGCAGACGCGGAAATCGGCTAGACAAGTCCCGCGACACTTGCGAGTGTCCGACCTTCACGTCCCCTGGAGACAGCAATGCCCCGCAAGATCATCATCGACACCGATCCTGGCCAGGACGATGCCGTCGCCATTCTGCTGGCGCTTGCCAGCCCCGAAGAGATCGAAGTTCTGGGCATCACTGCCATTGCCGGAAACGTCCCACTGGAATTGACTGCCAAGAACGCCCGCATCGTCTGCGAACTGGCCGGTCGCACTGATATCCAGGTCTACGCTGGCTGCGATCGACCGATGAACCGGCCCTTGATCACCGCTGAACATGTGCACGGAAAATCCGGGCTCGACGGCCCCGTTCTTCCCGATCCGGAAATGCCTCTGGCCCAAGGTCATGCGGTTGATTTCATCATCGAAACCCTGCGTGCGCACGCGCCGGGCACGGTGACGCTCTGTCCTCTGGGACCACTGACCAATATCGCTACTGCCTTCCGTAAGGCCCCCGATATCATCGACCGGGTGCAGGAAATCATCCTGATGGGAGGCGCCTATTTCGAGGTTGGGAACATCACGCCCACGGCAGAATTCAACATCTATGTCGACCCGGAAGCCGCTGATATCGTGTTTAGATCCGGAGTTCACATCGTCGTGATGCCGTTGGATGTGACCCATGATGCGCTGGTCACACCCCATCGCAACGATGCATTCCGGGCATTGGACAGCAAAGTTGGACATGCGGTGGCCGAAATGACCGATTTCTTCGAACGCTTCGACAAGGAAAAATACGGCTCGGAAGGCGCGCCGTTGCACGACCCTTGCGTGACCGCTTATCTGATCCAACCGGACTTGTTCTCGGGCCGCCACATCAATGTTGAGATCGAAACCCAATCAGAATTAACCTTGGGCATGACTGTGGCCGACTGGTGGCGGGTCACCGATCGCACACCAAATGCCATGTTCATGGGCGACGTGGACGCCCAGGGTTTCTTCGACCTGCTCACCGAAAGGCTGGCCCGCCTATGACTGCTGCACTTCGCCTTGCCCGCCCCGACGATCTGGACCGCCTGATGGCGCTGGTCGCGGCATTTCATTCGGAATCAGGCATCGCACAGGATGACGAGATACGCCGCAACGCGCTGACCCCTCTGCTGGACGGCATACCGCATGGGTGCATATATCTGATAGGACCGGGCCGCGCACCGCTGGGATACATCATCCTCACCTTCGGCTGGTCGATCGAGTTCGGCGGCATGGACGCATTCGTAGATGAAATTTACATCCGACCAGCCGTTCGTGGCCGTGGGATCGCCACCGAAGTTCTGCAGGACCTCCCCAAAGCCCTGGCCGAGGCCGGGCTGACCGCCCTGCATCTTGAGGTCGACCGCACGAATGAAACCGCACAAAAGCTCTATTTGCGGTCAGGCTTCAAACCACGCGACCGCTATGTTCTGATGAGCAAGATGCTCTAGCGTGCCTCGCCCCTGAGGAACGAATCTGGATTGTTCATTTTCTTCACCGGATCGTCCTGCGAGACCTCCATCCCTGTGATCGGATAGGTCCCCGGCTCTGAACATGCGGTCAGAACTCCGACGGAAAGCATTGAAATTACGAGAAAGACCTTGGAAGCAGACATGATGATCCCCTTTCTGCAATGCGGACAGAATAAAGGGAGCTATCAGGCGGCAATAGGAACAAGTTCACACATAATGACATTAATGTCAGTTTTTCGCAGGCAATAGGCCCGCCCTGAAAACAAAACATGCTTGAACCCACAAAAAAGGCCCCGGCATCAAAGCCGGGGCCCAATCGGTGCCACTGCAATCACACAGTTCAGCGCTTCAGGATCGAAGCACCGGCATATTCCGCGACCTCGCCCAGCGATTCCTCGATGCGGATCAACTGGTTATACTTCGCCAACCGATCCGACCGCGCCAGCGAACCGGTTTTGATCTGCCCGCAATTGGTCGCCACCGCCAGATCGGCAATCGTGGCGTCCTCTGTCTCGCCCGAGCGGTGCGACATTACGTTGGTGTATCGCGCACGATGTGCCATATCGACAGCGCGCAAGGTTTCGGTCAGCGAACCGATCTGGTTCACCTTGACCAGCATCGAGTTGGCACAGCCGCGCTCAATCCCTTCGGCCAGACGCGCCGGGTTGGTCACGAAGAGGTCGTCACCAACCAATTGCACTTTGTCGCCGATGGCGTCGGTCAATGCCTTCCAGCCGTCCCAGTCATCCTCGGACATGCCGTCCTCGATCGAAATGATCGGATAATCATTGACCAGCGCAGCCAGATAGGCCGCGTTTTCTTCGGATGACAGCGAGATGCCTTCACCCGACAGGACGTACTTACCGTCCCTGAAGTATTCGGTCGCTGCGCAATCCAGCGCAAGGTGGATTTCCTCACCCGGCTTATAGCCCGCTTTTTCAATGGATTTCAGGATGAAATCCAGTGCTTCGCGGGTGCTGGCAATGTTCGGGGCAAAGCCGCCCTCATCGCCCACGCCGGTGGCCAGACCAGCAGCTGACAGTTCTTTTTTCAGCGTGTGGAACACCTCGGACCCCATACGCACCGCTTCCCGGATATTCGAAGCCGAGGTCGGCATGATCATGAATTCCTGAATGTCGATGGGATTGTCGGCGTGCTCACCCCCGTTGATGATATTCATCATCGGCACTGGCAGAACCCGCGCCGAAGTGCCGCCCACATAGCGGTACAGAGGTTGAGTCGTGAAATCCGCCGCGGCTTTGGCCGTCGCCAGTGAGACCCCCAGAATGGCATTTGCGCCAAGGCGACCTTTGTTCTCGGTGCCGTCCAACTCGATCATGGCCTGATCAATGGCGACCTGCTCAGTCGCGTCGAAACCCATCAGTTCCTCAGCAATCTCACCGTTCACTGCGGCGACGGCCTCCAGCACGCCTTTGCCCATGTAACGCGCCTTGTCGCCGTCACGTTTCTCGACCGCCTCGTAAGCACCGGTTGAAGCGCCCGAGGGCACAGCGGCGCGGCCCATGGTGCCGTCTTCCAGGATCACATCTACTTCGACGGTCGGATTACCCCGACTGTCCAGAATTTCGCGCGCATGGATGTCGATGATGGTGCTCATGATACGGGTCCCAATGAAGCCAACGGTTGAATGCCTCATACCAGCACGCGGCGAAATGTAAACCGGGTCCGTTAACGCTAACATACATATTTACCGACCTTTAGGGCTAACAATTCATTGTTTGCGCCAACAGGTTCCTTGGCCTTAGGCCACCGCCAATGCGCGCGCCAACCGCCGTTCGCGGATAAAGGTGTAGAGACCCGAACCGATGATCAGCCCTGCGCCGGCCAGCGTCATGCTGTCTGGCCGTTCACCAAACATCAGCATCCCCGCAGTGATCGAGAACACCAGCCGCGTGTACCGAAATGGTGTCAGCGCGGATGCTTCGCCGATCCGCATCGCCGTGACGATACCGTAATATCCCAAGACGCCAAACCCGATGGCACCCAGATAGGGCCCGATCTGGAACGATTGCAGCGGTACAACGGATTGCGCCGAGAACAGCATCAATGCAGCACCCGCCAGCGCCACCCCGATATAGGCCTGCAGTGCCACCACCGACGAGGCGACACGAACGTCCAAACGGCGCGTGATCAGATCGCGCGCGGCAATCGCGACGACCGAGACCACAACGAACAGCGATTCCGGCTGGAACCCCTCGAACCCGGGGCGAATGATCATCAGGACACCGACGAATCCAATGCCGATGGCGCTCCAGCGGCGCCAGCCGACTTGCTCACCCAGAAACAGCGCCGCCCCCATCGTCACGAACAGCGGCATCGCCTGAAAAACGGCGGCCACGGTTGACAGGTCCACCAGCGACAGCGCGGTCACAAAGCTAAGCGCCCCAAAGGCTTCGGTCCCCGCCCGGATCAGCGGCAGGGGCTTCCACGCTACAGGGTCGAACATGCGTTTGCGTGTGACCAGCGACATCAACACAAAAACGAACCCGCAGAACAGGCCCAGCACGATCATGATCTGCCCGGTCGAGACACTGACCGAGAGATACTTGATGAACATATCCTCAAGCGCGAAGGCCGCCATCGAACCGATGATCAGCATAATGCCGTTTACGTTTTTCATGCGCGTTTCCATTGGAGCGGGTCGCGAACCGGCGGACCCTTCCGGCACAGAAATCGTAACCTTTGCGACCTCGCAAGCAGTATTACGACAGTTTCGATGAATTCCCGTGCGCCGACCTATCGCGTTTCGTGATAGATCAGTCTTTTTCCAGCGGTACGCCGTAAAGCTCCAGACGATGACCTTTCAGCCGGTACCCAAGCTTGGCCGCAATCTTTTCCTGCAATGCCTCGATATCAGGGTCGACGAATTCGATCACCTCACCGGATTGCATGTCGATCAGATGGTCGTGGTGGTCACGCTCTGCATCTTCGTACCGGGCGCGACCGTCACCAAATTCCAGCCGCTCAAGAATGCCTGCCTCTTCGAACAGCTTCACAGTGCGATAGACAGTTGCAATCGAGATGCCCGAATCCTCGGCCGAGGCGCGGGCAAAAAGCTCTTCCACATCCGGGTGATCCACGCTCTGCTGCAATATCCGCGCAATGGTCCGGCGCTGACCGGTCATGCGCAAGCCCTTGGCTTCGCAACGGGCGATAATCGTGTCGGACATAGTGACCCCCGGAACTGTTCGGTATTCTGTCTTAATATGTCTGCGCGCCATGCGCTACAGACGATTTTCCCATCAGGCGATGCGCCGCAGATCGGCCCAGACCGGAAGGTGATCCGAGGCGATATGTGCCGGTCGCGCGTCATGTACCCCATGCAGTGCGGCCTCAAGCCCCTGACCCAGCGCGATTCTGTCCAGCGCCCCCAGAGGCTGTGCGGCAGGGAAACTTGGTACAGGAGGCAGAAACCGCATGTCGGGCGCCAGATGGTCCAGAACCGGTTGGCGCGACCATTCGTTGAAGTCCCCGGCCCAGACCGTAGGCATACGATCCAGATCAGAATCACATCGGCGAATATGGGTGATCTGCTGACGGCGCGATGCGGGAAACAGCCCCAGATGCATCCCCATCACGCGCAGGGGTCCAATATGCGTATCAAACTCAACCCGTACAGCGCCTCGAGGCTCCAGCCCCGGCAAATCATGATGTCCGGTCTGGCACACCTGAATGGCGTCCCCCCGCCAGATCACCGCGTTGCCATGCCATCCGAGGCTACCCGCGCCACCCAGATCAACGATCTGCCACCCCGCTTCGTTCAGCATGAAATGCGGCAAGGCGGCCGGGCGCGGCGGCAGTCGCTTGTCGGCCTCCTGTAGCACAACGATATCGGCCTGCATGGATTCGATGACCTGCAATATCCGCTGCGGCTGTCGCCGAAAATCGAGGCCAACACATTTCTGAATGTTATAGCTGGCAAGGCGCAGGGTTGACGATAGAGACATTGGCTTCCGTTAGAGTTTCGGCGCGAAGGCTGCGGTAATCGATATTGGAGGCAAGTCCCTAGATTGACCAGATCACAATGGGGCAATGCTGAATTTTTAGGCAGCCCGATCAATGATACTGCGGTAGCCAAAGTTTTGACTCTTTCTTATGAAACCCACATCGGCATGAAGCAAGCACAGAACACGGCTATCGAAGATGCACCGCGGTTTCTGCGGACTTGGGGTTTCTGGGCGGTTTTGGCCGGTGCCACCGCTTTGGTTCTTGTCTTTGTCCATATCGTCGGACCCACATTCGAAGCCAAACCATCAGCAGCCACCCAAATCGGTGAGATTGCGGGCGAAATCAAACGGTCCGCCTGGCGTTCATTTCTCGGCCTTCCGAAACCAGAACCTGAGGTGGTCTCAACACCTGTCCTGAGCTATGTCGCGATCGCCATCCCCATATTAGGCGCAATTGCAATCCTCCTATCTGTTTTGTCGGGCATTGCGCGCGAAAACTGGCGGTATTCGGTATACGGCACCACTTTGGGGGCAACTGCTGTACTGTTTCACTATTTTTGGTGGCTTGCAGTGCTGGCAGCGGCAGTCATTCTGCTTGTGACCATCATTGAGAATATCGGGGACATCTTCAGTTTCTGACCCAAGCCTACGCGCCACTTAGATCCCGCAAAACGTCGCCTGCACCACCTCATTCTCAGCCGGGGGTCGCATCAGATCAGCCGCTTCCGGCTGATCCTCGTAGGGTCGCATCAGCACGTCATTCAGCCGTTGAAATGGGGCATAATCCCCTTGCACCGCAGCCTGTATCATTTGCTCAACCCGGTGGTTTCGCGGAATGAAAGCCGGGTTCGCGCCTGCCATCACCTCAGACGGCGCATCTTCACGCGTCAGCCGAGCCTGCCATCCCTTGGCCCAGCCATCATAGGCGGCCGGGTCGGCAAACTGATCACGCGCGCGGTCACTGCCCAGCGCCCGGAACGTATTGGTGAAATCCGCCTGGTTCTGCGCCATTCGGATCAGCAGATCCGAAATCATCTCCAGATCGCCCTCCTCGGCCCGGACCAATCCGATTTTGGCCCTGAACCGCTCTAGCCAGTGTTCCTGCATCAGGTCGGGCATGGCATGGACAATCTCGGTCGCCTCTTCCACGGCCGCGTCTTTGTCCTCAAACTGCTGGATCAGCGCGGTCGCCAGTTGCGCCAGATTCCACACCGCAATCTCGGGCTGATTGGAATAGGCATATCGCCCCATCCGGTCAATCGAGCTGTAAACGGTATTCGGGTGATAACTATCCATAAAGGCGCATGGACCATAATCGATGGTCTCACCGGCAATCGAGCTATTGTCGGTATTCATGACCCCGTGAATGAAGCCCACACTCATCCACTGGGCAATAAGCCGCGCCTGCGCATCCCGCACCGCACGCAGCAGGCCCATCGGTCCTTCCACGTCAGGATAGTGACGCTGGATCGCATACTCGGTCAGTTGCCGGAGGTTCTCCATCTGCCCCCGCGCCGCAAACACCTGAAACGTGCCCACCCTTAGATGGCTTTGCGCGACACGAGTCAGCACCGCTCCGGGCATCGGTCCCTCACGCAGCACGATTTCTCCAGTCTCTACAGCGGCCAAAGCGCGTGTTGTAGGACTGCCCAGCGCGTGCATCGCCTCGGACATTACATATTCACGCAGCACCGGCCCCAGCCAGGCACGCCCATCGCCCTGCCGCGAAAACGGCGTCTGGCCTGAGCCTTTCAACTGTATATCCCGCCGGATACCATCCGTCCCGACCGTCTCGCCCAGCAAGACCGCGCGCCCATCGCCAAGCTGAGGGTTATAGGTGCCAAACTGATGCCCGGAATAAAGCTGCGCCAGCGGCTGCGCTCCTTCGGGAACCGCATTGCCCGCAAAAGTTTGCGCCATTTCTTCTACGTCACCGGGTGAAATCCGCAGCAATCGAGCCAAATCGGTATTGAATGTGATCAGCTTTGGTGCACGCACGGGTACAGGCGCCTGCCGCGCATAAAACGAGTTGGGTAGGCGGACATAGCTGTTGTCAAACGGAATTGTCAGGGTCATGCGGCAAACATATGTCCTACATACACAATTGCCATAGCAGATCGCACGTGCACATGCATAATCTGAACAAACGATCCGAGATATCCATGACCGCACAAGAGATCATCAAGCACCTGAGCCTGCAACAACACCCTGAAGGCGGCTGGTTCAAGGAAACCTGGCGCGCCGACAATCCTGGCCGTGCATCTGGCACATGCATCTACTTTCTGCTGGCGGAAGGGGAACACAGCCACTGGCACAAAGTCGACGCAACCGAGATCTGGCTCTACCATTCGGGTGCTCCGCTGATCCTCTCTCTCAGTAAGACCGATGACGGACCCGCCAAAGAACACACACTTACGCCCGACTTGCACAACGGTGCACCGCAAATCATTGTGCCCAAAGGCCACTGGCAGGCAGCGCGCAGCAGTGGAGATTATACTCTGGTCAGTTGCACCGTTTCCCCGGGCTTTGAATTTGATGGGTTCGAACTTGCGGAACCCGGCTTCGATATACCAGGAAAGTAACAACATGGACCACCGCGCTCTGATCACTGCGATCCCGCCTGAGGCCAAGGGCAAGCTGCAACAGCGGTCAGACATGGCGGGTCTCAAACATCTAGCGATCTATTTCGGAACTGTGGCAGCAAACAGCTCGGGTATCGTTCTGCAGATCCCCTTTTGGCCACTGCTGATCCTGCCGCAAGGTCTTCTGCTGGTCTTTCTGTTCACGCTTAGCCACGAATGCACACATAAGACTCCGTTTAAAACCGGATGGATCAACGAAGCGGTCGGACACCTCGTATCAATTCCCATCTGCCTACCATTCACATGGTTTCGCTATTTTCACCTTGCCCATCACAAATGGACAAACCATCCGACAAAAGACCCTGAACTTGATGGCAAACCCCGCCCCGACAACTGGCGCAGTCTCGCTGTCTATCTCAGCGGCTGGCCATACTGGGCGGGTATGGCACGTGTGTTGGCGGACAACGCGCGCGGAAAGATTGACGCGCCGTATCTGCCTGCCCGCCAGCACCGCGCCATCAAAACTGAAGCCCGCATATTGTTCGTCTTCTACACCTTGGCAGGACTAAGCTTGTTTCTCACGCCAGTAATGTTCTGGCTGTGGCTCCTGCCTGTGGTTATTGGCCAGCCGTTCTTGCGCATCTACCTACTCGCCGAACATGGCCTTTGTCCTGCGGTGGCAAATATGCTCGAAAACTCTCGCACGACCTTTACCAACCGACTGGTGCGATTTCTGGCGTGGAACATGCCCTACCACGCGGAACACCACGCCTTTCCAAACGTGCCCTTCCACCAACTCCCGTCCTTCCATCGCTGGACCCAAGCCCACCTGAAATCCACCTCGGACGGCTACGCAGAATTCACCGCAGACTACGCCCGCGCCCTCAAGCGCTAGATCCGCCTCTTCATCTGGCCAAAAATACCTCGGGGGAGTCGCGCAGCGACGGGGGCAGAGCCCCCTACCCGCTCACTACAGCACCCCTTATCGGCGACGACACAACACCGCCCCCAACCAGTGCACTGACCCCGGTCGTGCCCGGACATGATGTCGGAAGTCCTCGTGCCACCCGGACAGCAAGATAGGCAAATGCCTGTGCCTCCAGCATATCGCCGTCCAGCCCAACCGCCTCAACCGGCTCCACCGGACAATCCAGTGACACCCGCAACATCTCCATCAGCACCGGATTATGACGCCCACCTCCTGTCACCAGCAGGCGTGAAGGCGACTTGGGACAATGCTCCATCCCCTTTAATACGCCTGCAGCACACATTCCCGTCAGCGTGGCGACCGCATCGGCATCGCTCAATTCCTGCACCAAACCAATCATCTCAGAGAAATCATTTCGGTCCAGCGACTTAGGCGGCATCCGGTTGAAATATGGCTCAGCCAAAAACAGTTCAAGCGCGCCGGTTTCGACCGTGCCATCCCGCGCCAGCGCCCCGTCCCGATCCATCGGCAGACTCAGCCGCTCCTGCATCAGATCATCAACCGGAGCGTTGGCAGGCCCGGTGTCGAAGGCCAGTAACGCCCCCGGTGCTTCGGGCCCGCCAAAGGACGGATCGACATAGGTCAGGTTTCCCACACCACCGAGGTTGAGGAAACACAAAGGCGCCTCTGCGCCGATCCATTTGGCGCAGGCAAAATGAAAGAACGGGGCCAGAGGCGCGCCTTCACCGCCCAGTGCCACGTCATCACTGCGAAAGTCCCACACCACCGGCAACCCCAATGCCTGAGACAGGCCTAACCCGTCGCCCACCTGAAGCGTCCCGCGCCCGCGTGGCTCATGCGCCAACGTCTGACCATGGAAGCCGATCATGTCGACCTCATCGAACTCTGCCAAAACCTCGGCATGTGCGCGGGTCACCAGCTCGGCCGAGATATCTACATCCGGTCCATGCCAAAGACCCAGCGCCGCGCGCAGGGTGGCGCGTTCCTCGTCGGAATAGGCGCGATACCCGCTGGGACCAAATCCAAGTATTTCCTGCCCGTCGGTTTCAACTACTGCAGCATCAACGCCATCCATTGACGTACCCGACATGGTCCCCAACGATCTGATCACACCCGTTTTGCTGATGACCCTGCCCACGCCGACCTCGTTTTTATTCGTATATCCACCCGTTGCGCCGGGCTCTGGGCACAACCTGCACGGTAATACAAAGCCAAGGCAAGACACATCCGGCCCACACCGCATATTTCTTGGAAAAGGTGCCTTTTCCTTGCCTCTGGCGCCGCCTATACAGTGCTCCGCAATAGTAACCCCGAGGGCACGATATGACCTACCACCCTAAATCGGATTTCATCGCCACGATGATCGAGCGCGGCTTTCTCGCCGACTGCACCGATTATCAGGGCCTTGATGAGGCGCTGATCAGCGGGGTGCAAACGGCTTATATCGGGTATGACGCCACCGCGCAGTCGCTGCACGTGGGTCATCTGATGAACATCATGGTGTTGCGTTGGCTGCAAAAGACCGGTCACAAGCCAATCACTCTGATGGGCGGCGGTACTACCAAGGTGGGCGATCCCTCGTTCCGCTCGGATGAACGCCCCCTGCTGGGTCCCGAACAGATCGATGCCAATATCGCCGGGATGCAAAAGGTCTTCGCCAAATACCTGTCCTATGACGACAGCGAAACCGGCGCATTGATGCTGAACAATGCCGAATGGCTGGACAGCCTGAATTACCTCGACTTCCTGCGCGATATCGGGCGGCATTTCTCGGTCAACCGGATGCTCAGTTTTGAATCGGTGAAATCCCGGCTGGATCGTGAGCAATCGCTGTCGTTCCTCGAATTCAACTACATGATCCTGCAGGCCTATGACTTCCTTGAGCTGAACCGCCGGTATAACTGCGTGTTGCAGATGGGTGGTTCGGACCAATGGGGCAACATCATCAACGGTATCGACCTGACCCGCCGCGTGCTGGATCATGAAATCTATGGTCTGACGACCCCTCTGCTAACCACCAGCGATGGCCGCAAGATGGGCAAATCACAGGGTGGAGCAGTCTGGCTGAACGGCGAAATGCTCAGCTCTTATGAGTTCTGGCAGTTCTGGCGCAACACAACCGATGCCGATGTGGGCCGGTTCCTGAAAATCTTTACCGAGCTGCCGGTCGACGAATGCGACCGCATGGGCGCGCTGGCAGGGTCCGAGATCAACGAGGCCAAGGTGCGCCTCGCCAATGAGGTCACCACCCTGCTCCACGGGGCCGCGGCAGCGGCCACGGCCGAAGCCACAGCGCGCGAGGTGTTCGAAAAAGGCGGCGTGGGCGGAGACCTTCCGACCCTCACCCTCAGCGCCGCTGAGCTGGGCGACGGTATGTCCATTGTACAGCTGATCGTCAAAACCGGCCTCGCCAAATCCGGCAAAGAGGCCAAGCGCCTGATCGCCGAAAACGGCGCCAAACTGGACGATACCCCGTTGACTGACGCGGGCCTGATGATCGACGCAGGTGCGCTATCCTCGCCCATCAAACTCAGCGCGGGCAAGAAGCGTCACGCGCTGGTGCAATTGGGCTGATCCAATAAGACGGCTGCGTTCGGGCGCCGGCGATGAATGGTGGACGTTGCAGATCGAGGAACTCGAACTGCAACAGCTTCGGCGCGCACCCTGCGACAGTCTGCTTTGAGCCCAAAGCGTCCGGTCAACGAGTGGGCCGCTTGCGCCTTAGGTGATTAAGAAATTCAGCCATCACCAAGACTAAGTGTCTCTCTCTTCATTGGGGTTTGAGCAATGATAATTTGCTGAATGGTTAATGAGAGCGTCCCTAAACAGAACTAGGTTGCTACGCTCATGATACGTCATCCGAAATACAGGGGGGAGCAATGTCAATGAACCGGTCCTCCTATGACTGGTCCACCGATTCAGATACTTGATCTGCGGCAATCTGTTCCATAATTCAGCTTCAATTTCTGCTGCCTCGTGACCTTCAATGTTTGAAGAAGTATGCGGCCAATTCGACTTTGGGTAATTGCGTAGAACCCAGTACCTGAAGCTGTCTATTAGAGACTCGTACTGGTAATACTTTTTGTTTAGGGGCACTTCGGCAACGTAGAGATATCCGTGATCAGTTGCTCTGACGCGAACTTCATATGCTTCGCTGAGGTCTAACGTTCTTAGGTTAACGTGTCGATCATACTTCGTTAGATAACTGTTGCCTTCCGTTGGAACGGTCTCTCTTGAAAAGGAAACTGTACATCCATCGATGTGAATATCGGAGTAACCCATGCCTTGTAGCGAACTGAGAACCTTCGCATCGCTGGATGATTCAGAGGTCGACAGACTTGGAGCGAACGCTGCAGCCCAAAAAGCGATACCTGAAATGGCTAGAGTTACTCGCGACGGCCTTTTTGTCATGTTCGACTCATCTTAGTTCATTGTGGCTCAGACGGTGTAATATGTCGTGACCAGGCAGTAGCTTCAACGGCGGTTTTGTCCCGCTTATCCGCCATTGAGCAATGCCAAACACGAAAGCCCTTACAAAGGTATTTTCGGATATATTTTTTGTCTGAACGTGCCAAATTCGACATAACCATGAGGTCAACAATACCACTCTATGGGCCCACCTTTGGGTGGTCGTTTTTCATTGCGATCCCACGGCGTCGCATTTCGCAATAGTCTTTCGCATTCCTGCATGTGGCGCCCACCCCATCCGTTTCACACTGAACAGGAAGGGAGGCACCATATGACCAGAACCGCAACAGCCACACGTAGCGGAGGGCGCGCGGCCCGCCGCGCCCTGCGCACCGCTCCGAACTTCGAGATGTTGCCCGGACTGACACGCGGTATTCCGCTATGCGAGGTTATGGACGGTGCACAGGTTGAACGCATCGATACGGCCTCGATGGATGTTCTGGAAAATGTAGGCGTTCAGTTCCGTGACCCCATCGCGTTGCAAGACTGGAAGAAGGCCGGTGCCAAGGTCGAGGGTGAGTTGGTCTATCTTGATCGGGGATTGGTGCGCGAGTTGATCGCAACCATACCGTCAGATTTCACCTACCACGCGCGCGATCCAAAAAAGAACGTTCGACTTGGTGGCAAACACTCGATCTTCGTGCCGATGACCGGCGCGCCGTTCCTGCGTGATCTGGACAATGTGCGCCGCAACCCGATGCTGGATGATCTGGCGATGTTCCACATGCTCAGCCATATGCTGCCCGCGATGCATTCCTCGGCCCATCACATCGTCGAGCCTTATGATCACCCGATCAGCCAGCGGCACCTGCGGATCACTTATTCGTCGATGAAACACTCGGACAAGACATTCATGGGCATGACCACCAGCCCCAAGAATGCCGAGGATGTCATGGACATGTGTGCCATCCTGTTTGGCGAAGATTTCCTTGATGATCACCCCGTCACCACCGGCAACTGCAATGGCAACTCACCGCTGGTCTGGGATGAAACCATGCTGGGCGCGATGCGCGCCTTCTGCCGCCGCAATCAGCCGGTGCTGTGTTCACCCTTCGTGCTGGGCGGGGCCAATACGCCCGCCAGCGTGCCAGCCACCGTGGCGCAGCTGAACGCCGAAGCGCTCAGCGCGCTGGCCTATACGCAGGTGATCCGCAAGGGCGCGCCCGCGATCTACGGGCATTACCTGTCGACTGTCTCGATGAAATCCGGCGCACCAATGGCCGGCACGCCCGAGATCAGCCTGATGAACTTCATGATCGGGCAGATGGCCCGGTATTACGACGTGCCATGGCGCACCTCAAACACGCTGGGCGGGGCAAAGACGTTTGACGCGCAGGCGGGTTACGAGTCCGCCACCACGTTGCAGGCGGTGATCCATGCGGGCGCCAACTATATCTGGCACTCGGCTGGCTGGAACGAGGCCGGGATGCACTGTTCGACCGCCAAATTCATCGTAGACGCGGAACAATGCGCCATGGCTTACCGCATGGCCGAGGGCCCAAAATGGCATGACTTTGATCAGGCTGTTTCCGCCGTTGGCGATATCGGTCCCGGAGGTCACTATCTGGGCCATCCCCATACCCAAGACAACTTTCAAGAGGCGTTCTTTATGCCTGACATGTTCGACAACAACTCAATCGAGCAATGGCAAGCCGAAGGCTGCGTCGAAATCACCGAACGTGCATTGAAACACGCCCGCAAACTGCTTGCTGAGTATCAGGAACCAACGCTCGACATCGCCAAGAATGAGGAACTGCTGGACTACATCGCGCGACGCGAACGGGAAATTCCGGCGGCTGACGAGTTGAATCAGGCTTACTAGCGCACACTCCCCTAAACTCACCCGCCCCGAATCATGGGGCGGGAATTTTCCATTAAAAACAGCGGGAAACGCACACAGTGAAAATCGCGGAAATCCACATCTACAGCCACGATCTGCCGGTCAAGAACGGCCCCTATACAATGGCCCGGGCGCAGGTCTGGGCGTTGGATACAACTCTGGTCAAACTGATCGCCGAAAATGGCCTCATCGGTTGGGGCGAGACCTGCCCGGTTGGCCCCACCTATGCCGAATCGCACGCATCCGGTGCCCGCGCCGCGCTTGCGCAGATGGCCCCTGATCTACTGGGGGCCGAGGTTTCACCGCTGGGGCTGCATCGCCGCATGGACGACCTGTTGAACGGGCACAATTACGCCAAGGCGGCGATTGATATTGCAGCGCATGATCTGCTGGGCAAGCTCTATGGTATCAGCGTCTCGACCCTGCTGGGCGGTGCAGTAACGGACAAGGTGCCCTCCTACTACGCAACTGGTATCGGTGCCCCGGACGATATTGCAAGCTTGGCGGCAGAGAAACAGGCCGAGGGCTATCTCCGCCTGCAGATCAAGGTCGGCGGTCGCCCAGTCGAGTTGGACATCGAAACCATCCGCAAAGTCTGGGAGGTGATCGGCGGATCTGGCATGCGCCTTGCCGTGGATGGCAACCGGGGCTGGACTACCCGCGATGCGCTGCGTGTCAGCCGCGAATGCCCCGATATTCCGTTCATCATGGAACAACCCTGCAACACGATCGAAGATCTGCAGAAGATACGGCCTCAGGTTGGCCACGCGATCTACATGGACGAAAACAGCACCAGCCTGAACACCATCATCACCGCGGCAGGTACCGGGCTGGTGGACGGGTTTGGCATGAAAGTCACGCGTATCGGTGGCCTGCACCCGATGCGCGCCTTCCGCGACCTCTGCGAGGCGCGCAACCTGCCCCATACCTGTGATGACAGTTGGGGCGGAGACATTATCGCAGCCGCGTGCACTCATATCGGCGCGACGGTAAAGCCGGAACTGCTCGAAGGTGTATGGCTGGCGGCACCTTATATCGAAGGCAACTACGATCCTGAGAACGGCATCCGGATCGAAGGCGGCCGTATCCGCGTTCCAACCGGACCGGGGCTTGGAATCACGCCCGACGAACGCCGATTTGGTGTGCCGGTCGCATCGTTCTGATTGGAGGCGGATTTGGAATTCACAGGAAAAACAGCCCTGGTGACCGGCGCCGCTGGGGGTATCGGAGCCTCTCTGGTACAGCGCTTGCGGGCAGCAGGTGCGCGCGTGGCCGTTGCTGACCGCTCGGTCGACGGGATCGACGCCGAGGTGCATTTGCCCGGTGACCTGTTGGACCCGACCTATGCCGACGCATTGCCCGCGAAAGCCGCAGAGGCGCTGGGCAGTCTCGATATCGTCGTCAACAATGCAGGCGTCATCACGCGCGGGGCCGTGACCGCAACCTCTGACGACGATTGGGCCTTGTCACTAGGTGTGAATGTCGAGGCCCCGTTCCGCATCTGTCGCGCTGCGATCCCGATCATGGCAGCGGCTGGTGGCGGTGCAATTGTCAACACCGCGTCCTGCTGGGGTCTCAGACCCGGCCCCGATCACGCGATTTACTGCATGACCAAAGCGGCCATAGCCAGCCTGACCCAGTGCATGGGGCAGGATCACGCGCATCAGGGCATCCGTATCAACGCCGTCTGCCCGAACGAGGTGAACACGCCCATGTTGCGCTCGGGCTTTGCCAAACGCGGGTTTGATCCCGATACTGCCGTTGCCGAGCTGGGCAAATCGGTGCCGCTGGGCCGGATCGCCGAGCCTGCGGATATCGCGGATGTGATCCTGTTTCTGGTCTCGGACGCGGCGCGCTATATGTGCGGTGCGCTGGTCGAAGTGAACGGAGGCAAGCCGGTCCAATGAACAGATTTGCCGGAAAAACCGCCCTTGTGACCGGCGGGCGCAGCGGTATCGGCCGCGCCATCGCCCAACGCCTGCGCGACGAAGGGGCCAATGTTTACACCGCTCAACGCGGCGCGGATGACGACTTCCCCTCGTTCCCGGCGGATTTTTCAGACCCGGACAGCCCCGCTCGGATCATCGAGCAGGTCATTGCTCAGGCAGGCCAACTGGACGTACTGATCAACAACGCCGGCATGATGCAGGAAGCATCGGTCGACGACATGTCTCTGGCGGATTGGCAGCGCAGCCTGACTGTCAATCTAACCGCCCCGTTCCTGCTGATACAGGCCGCGCTGCCGCATCTGCGCAAAACCAAAGGCAGCATCGTCAATATCGGCTCGGTCGAAGGATTGGGCAGCAATCCGGGCCACGCCGCCTATTGCGCCTCAAAGGCCGGGCTGCACGGGCTGACCCGCGCGGTTGCAGTTGATCACGGCGCAGAGGGCATCCGCTGCAATGCGGTGGCACCGGGCTGGATCGATACCGATCTCAACCTCGATTTCATCGACAGCATGGACGACCCCGACGCGTTCCGCCGGGATATCGCCCGCATTCACCCGGTAGGCCGCACAGGCGATCCCAAAGAAGTGGCCGCGCTGGTCGCTTTTCTGGCCGCCGAAGAGGCGGGTTTTGTCACCGGCCAGATTTACACAGTCGATGGCGGACGGATGGCAAAACTCAGCCTGCCTTGAACAGTCCACCGGCTACTCCGCCCCCGAACGCCACCCCTTCCAGCGTAGATACGTATTGGCCCCCACCGACGCGAAGGGTTCGGGCGGTAGCCGAGGTGGTATCGGCTGCGCCAGAAAATGATCGGCAATATCCGACCTGCCCTGCACCATCAGTTCCGCCGCACCCATCCCTTGCAGCGTGCCGCGCGCGATCCCCAGCCCGTTTTGACAGCAGGCGGCAAAGACCCCCTGCTCGACCTCACCAAACGCGGCCGAGCCATTGCGGCTGAGGCACAGCATCCCGGCCCAGCGGTGCTCCATCCGCACATCTGGCAGGTTCGGAAACCGTTCCTGAAACTTTTGACCATGCACCTTGCCAGCCCGGCTCAAATGGCTGTCGCTGCTTTGCATCGAAGGGTGAAAACTCGAACAGGTTCGGATCAGTATACGATCTCCGCAGCTGCCAGAAATCCGCCGAACCGAGGTGCCCATCGGATCCGCCGGGGTCACTGACCAGCGTGGCTGACCACCCAGCGTGGCGATTTGCTCGGCCGTCAGCGGTTCAGTCAGCGACGCGTAAAGACAGATATGCATCAAACGCCGCTGATAGAATCCGAAGCTTTCGATATGTCCGTTGTTGGCCAGTACGATCCGCCCGGTCGAGACTTTTGCCTTTTTGGTTTCAACTTCCCAGGCGCCGCCCTGCTTGCGAAAACCGGTCACACCCGAGTTCTCATAAACCCCGATCTGCCCCTCCAGATGCGCCGACAGCGCACGCACGTAAGCCGCAGGTTGCATCATCACAGTCCCCGGCGCAAACAGGCCGGACGTGTAATGCGGACTGCCTGTCAGGGCCTGCATCTGGTGCGCATCATACAGCTCAAAAGGCTCTCCCAGCCGTGTCAGATGCGCGGCGTAATCCGCATTGTGCCGATCCCCTGCCGGTGTCGCGGCGGCATTGATCTTGCCGCACGGATCAAACACCTCAAGCGGCAAATCACACTCTTCTGCTACCTGCCTCGCAAAGGAAATGGCCTGCCGGTTCAGCCCGATCGTGGCCCGGTCCGCCTCCAACCCGTCGCTGGCATAATTGTCCGAGGCCAGATCATGCGGCAGGTCGATCATAAAGCCCGAATTGCGCCCGGCAGAGCCTTCGGCAAAGCGCCCGGCTTCAAGCACAACAACCTTCAACCCCGGATCAAGCTGATGTAGTCTCCGCGCTGCCGAAAGCCCCGCAAAACCGCCGCCGATGATGGTCACATCTGCGGTCTGGTCTTGCGCGAGCCGGGGCAGTTCCCGCTGCGGTGGCAGGATGGCGTTCCACCCTGCCGTGCCAGTCTGCTTGGGCAGACGTTTGGCAGAGTACGCCGTCAATCCACGGCCTCATCTTCATCGTCGGCCAAATCGATCCAGATGGTTTTCAACTGTGTGTATTGGTCATGGGCGTGGAGCGAGTTGTCCCGACCGCCAAAGCCCGACTGCTTATAACCGCCAAAAGGTGTGCTGATATCGCCTTCACCAAAGCTGTTGACCGTGACAGTTCCTGCGCGGATCGCGCGCGCAGCCCGGATGGCCCGTTTGGCGTTTGATGTGAAAATCGAAGCGCACAGGCCGTATTCAGTGTCATTGGCGATGCTGATCGCTTCGTCATAGCCAGAGACTTCGATCACCGACAGCACCGGGCCGAATATCTCCTCGCGCGCCAATGTGCTGTCATTGCCCGGCACCTCAACCACAGTGGCTTCGACAAAGCCCCCGGCGGCTTTGCCGCCAGAACTTACCGCGTCGGTCTTGCCACCAATCAGAACGTTTTCGGCCTGATCCAGATAGCCGCACACCTTGGTGTAATGCGCTTCGCTGACCAGTGCGCCCATACGGGTTTCCGGATCCAGCGGGTCGCCGATATTCCACTGCTTGGTATGATGCGCAATCCGCTCCAACAGCTCTGCCTTCACATCCTTGTGCACGATCAACCGCGACGAGGCCGAGCAGTTCTCGCCCATATTCCAGAACGCGCCATTGACGATATGCGCCGCCACGCGGTCCAGGTTCTCGGCGTCCTCCATCACGATGGCGGGGTTCTTGCCGCCCATCTCCAGCACCACTTCCTTGGCGTTGCTTTCTGCCGAATAGCTCAGGAACCGCTTGCCGGTGACTGTCGAACCGGTGAAGGATACCATGTCGATATCCATGTGCCGCCCGATGGGTTCACCGACCTCGGCCCCACCGCCGGGAAGGATGTTCAGAACGCTGCGCGGCAACCCGGCTTCCATCGCCAGTTCTGCCAGTCGCAAAGCGGTCAGGGTCGTTTCCATCGCCGGTTTCACAACCACCGAACAGCCCGCCGCCAGCGCTGGGCCGATCTTCCACGCCAACATCAGCAGTGGGAAGTTCCACGGCAACACTAATCCGACAACACCAATGGGTTCCCGCACCACCATTGCGATGTGATCATCACTAGCCGGTGAGACCTGATCATAGATCTTGTCAATCGCCTCAGCATGCCATTTCAGGCAATGGATTGTCTCGGGCACATCGACGGTTTCGCAATCATAGATCGTTTTGCCGCTGTCGATGCTTTCTATCACAGCCAGCTCTCGCGCGTTTCGGGTGATCAGCTTGCACAGGCGGATCAGCACATCCTTGCGATCCGACGGGTGCGTCTTTGACCAACGCCCATCCTCAAACGCCTCACGCGCCTTTTCGACAGCGAAATCCACATCCTCCGCTCCGCAGGCGGCAATGTTGGTCAGCACCGCACCGGTGGCCGGGTTCACGGTCTCAAACACCTGACCCGAGATCGCCGGGCGGTAACCGCCATCAATGAATGCACCTGTCGGCAAATCCAAATTCGCAGCGATCGAGTCGTATTCGTCTTTCGTCAGCAAACCCATGCCTCAATCCTCCGCCACGATATCTGCGATTTTGCGTTTCAGAACGCGCGTCACCTGTTCCAAAGCGCGTTTATCATCTTTGTTCAGATCTTTCAGAGGCGGCCTCACCGACCCTGCATCGATCCCATTCATGGTGACCCCATGCTTGATCGTCTGGATGAACTTGCCCCCCTGCTCCAGCACCCGCATCAGCGGCATCAGGGCAGACATGATCCTGCGTCCCTTGGCAAAGTTACCCTCGACCACACAGGCCTGATACAGCGCCACATGTTCAGCGGGTAAAAGGTTCGATCCGCCGCACACCCAGAAGGGTGCGCCCCAGGCAAAGAACTCCAGCGCCTGATCGTCCATGCCGCAGCCCAGCTGGATATGCGGGTAATCCCGCGCCAGCAGGTGTACCCGGTTGATATCGCCCGAGCTTTCCTTGATACCGCAAAAGTTCCGGCTGCGCCCCACACGATCCAGAAATTCTTCCCCCATCATCGTGCCGGTGCGGTGCGGATAATTGTACAGCATCACCGGCAGATCGGCGGCCTTGTCGATCGCCAGCGCGTTCAGCGCATTCTCACGGTCTGTCGGCACCGAATACGGAGGGCTGGCCAACAGGATCGCATCCGCGCCCAGTTCTCTCGCGCCGGTGGCCAAGGCTATGGAATCACCGGTTAGCATGGCGCCGGTGCCGACAACCAAGGGCAGACGGCCTTTGAGCTGGTCATGGGTAAAGCGCGCCAGTTCCAGCCGTTCATCAACCGTCTGGGCATAGTTCTCACCGGTCGATCCGCCCGAGATCATCCCGTGAACGCCCTTCTCAACCAGAAAGTCGATCACCTCGGCTAACGCGTCCCAATTGACGTCGCCATCTACCGCGTAGGGTGTCACCACCGGAGTATAGATACCCTCAAATCTGAAGATCGGAGTCATAAGTCCCTCATGCAGGTGTCATGCCAGGGACCTGCCCCAGCGGAAAATCCAGACCCTCGGGCATCACGAACAGCTCGATCTGATCGCGTGACAGGGTCCAGTGGTCGTCGGCCAGCTGCGCAGCAGCCGCCTCATCGCCCGCCTCGATGGCGGCGATTATGGCGTCGTGCTGGGTGCTCGCCTCCGACAGGTTCTCGGCCACCCGCTTGGTTTGCGGGCGATAAAACGTCATCCCGATCCGCGCGTGATCGATCAGCAACCGGTTGAACGAAGGGGATAAATAGACATTCCCTGCCATCTCTCCGGTCACCTCGTGAAACCGCGTGTTGGCCAGCGTTCGATCCTCAGCCGAGCCTGTACGCAAGGCCTGCCGAAACGTCTCTTGCGCTTCTTTCAACTGGTCAATCTGTGCCGACGTCGCATTGGCCGCCGCCAGCCGCAGCACCGCCCCGTAAACCATCGGTGCCACCAGAAAGAAATCGCGCAACGTGGTATGAGACATCTCGGACACCCGCGCCCCACGATGGGTGCGCAAGTCCAGATAGCCCTCACCCGCTAACTGCCGGAACACTTCGCGCAATGGCGTGCGCGACAGACCAAAGGCCTGCGACAACTGCGCCTCGTCCAGATCCTCTCCGGGATGCAAACGCAGGGTCAGAACTGACATCTTTAGATGATCAGCCAGTTCCTGCTTGGGTGATCTTCCCTCGTCCCTCATCCAATCCCTTTCGCCATCTCTTCACGAATCGAACTCTAGTCCTGTGGTAGCTTATAAAAATACATGTTGTATACAGTGAGTTTTCGTGCAGCATACCCGAAGTTCTCGAAACACCAATGATTCCGGTCCAGCCAATGAGACAAACGCAGCACTTTGTATTCATTCTGGTCAAAGAATTCTCGCATCTCGCCTTCTCCTGCGCGGTCGAACCTTTGCGCATTGCCAATTGGGTGGCAGGCGAAGAACTTTACAAATGGTCCTTCCTGTCCGAGCACGGGGAACAGGCTATTTGTTCCAACGGTTCTATCACGCTGGTGCATGGCGGGCTAAGCCCGGTTCCAAAATGTGACCAGCTGTTTGTTCTGTCGGGCATCAACATGCGCAATCATGTCACGAAACCGCTCCTTGCTGCGCTGCGCCGCGAACGCGCGCGTGGGACCAGTATCGGCGCACTGTGTTCTGGCGCCTGGCTGCTGGCCGAAGCCGGGTTTCTGGACGAAATGCAGGCTGCAATCCATTGGGAATACCACGATTCCTTCATGGAGGCTTTTCCTGAAATCAACCTGGTTCGCAGCGTCTTTGTCGCCGATGAAAAACACATGACCGCCTCGGGCGGCACAGCTACCGCCGATCTGATGCTGCACCTGATTGAACGCGACCATGGCAATGATCTGTCGGTCGCGGTGGCCGATCAGATGGTCTATAACGCCGTGCGCAACGCCACCGCCGATCAACGCGTTTCTCTGCAATCGCGCAATGGGATGCGGAACGCGCATCTGGCGAAGGCCATCAACATCATGACCAAAAACATACAAAGCCCGCTGTCACCTTCGATCATTGCCAGCGATATTGGCATCTCGACCCGCCAACTGGAACGCTTGTTCGGAAAATTCCTGAACACATCGCCCAAGAAATATTTCATGGAACTGCGACTGGAACGGGCCCGAAATCTGTTGCTGCAAACCGAATCTTCAGTGACCCAGGTTGCCTTTGCCTGTGGGTTCGAAAGTGCTGGCCATTTCTCGCGTGTCTACAGGGCCGCCTTTGGCATCACACCGATGCAACAACGCGCCAGACTCGATTGATAGAAACCGCGACTGGACACAGCCCCACGGTTGCGATTATCTGAACAAGTGTTCAGATCAAGAAGGAACCTGCCATGAATCTCTCAACCACAGCTGCGGTTATCACCGGCGGAGCCTCCGGTTTGGGTGAGGCCACGGCCCGTCACTTTGCCGAGAACGGCGCGCAGGTCACCATCCTTGACCGCGATGCCGAGCGCGGCCCGCAGATCGCGACCAAAATCGGCGGTCATTTCGCGCAAACCGATGTGACGGATGAGGTTTCGGTTTCAGCGGCCATTGCGCAGGCGATGGACAAGATGGGCCGCATCACCGCCGCCGTGAACTGCGCCGGAATCGCGATCGGCGCCAAAACGGTTGGCAAAGACGGCCCCCACCCTCTGGATGCATTCCAGCGCACCATCGACATCAATCTAGTTGGCTCCTTCAACGTCTCGCGCCTCGCTGCGGCAGAAATGGCTAAAAACGATCCCGAACCTGACGGTGCGCGCGGCGTGATCATCAACACCGCCTCCATCGCCGCCTTTGATGGGCAAAAGGGTCAGGCGGCTTACGCAGCCTCCAAAGGCGGCGTGGTTGGCATGACGCTACCCATGGCGCGCGATCTGGCCTCGACCGGTATCCGTGTGATGGCCATCGCGCCGGGCATCTTCATGACTCCGATGCTGGCGGGTCTGCCCGAAGAGGTACAACAGCAACTCGCCGCCGACGTTCCCAACCCCGCCCGCCTTGGCGATCCGCGCGAATACGGGCGCCTAGCCGGGTTCATTGTCGAAATGGGCTACCTGAACGGAGAGGTCATCCGCATCGACGGTGCACTGAGGATGCGTTAAACCACTGACCATGACCGAGAGGCAAAAAATGGAGGCAGGTGCATGGTATCGCTGCCTTGACCCCGAACTCGATACGCTGCGTGCTCAGGCGCGTCGTGCCATCCATGCCCATAACACCTGCCCGCCTGATGACAGGGGTCCGATGGCACCGGAACTCGCTGCACTGTTCGCCAATATCGGTCAGGATTGCCTGATCGAGGCTCCATTCCATTGCGCCTACGGAATAAACCTGTCTCTGGGTGATCGGGTGTATCTGAATGCAGGCTGTGTTGTGCTCGACACCGCCCTGGTTCGCATCGGCAGTGACACGATGCTTGGACCCACGGTGCAGATTTACTGTGCCGAACACGCAAAAGATCCTGCCCTACGTGCGCAAGGTCTGGAAATCGCCCACCCGGTTACAATTGGCGATAATGTCTGGATCGGTGGCGGTGCGATCATCATGCCCGGCGTCACAATCGAAGACCGTGCCATCATCGGCGCCGGCAGCATCGTCACCAAAGACGTCCCAAACGGAGCGACCGTCGTTGGGAACCCGGCCCGCCCCGTTTGACCAATTGTAGAACTCGTGTGAAGCCACTGTTACGATTTTGTATTACTCAGAAAACTCAGTCGACTGAGGTTGTAAAACTCATACTCAACCGGCTTCGGCCTTCTCTTCGAGAATCAGCCACTCTTCCTCAACGGCTGACAGCTTTGTCTGCCGTTCGACCAAAGCGTCGGTCGCTTTCCGAAACTTGACCGGTTCGCGGGCAAACAGTTCAGGGTCCGACATCAGTTCTTCTAGCTTGGCAATCTCGGCCTCAAGCCGCGCGATCTCGGCAGGCAGTTTCTCAAGCCGGTGTTTTTCAGAGAATGAGAGGCCAGCCTTGGGCTTCGCCTCCTGCTTCACTTTAGACTTTGAAGCCTTTGTTATATTTTCTTTTTTCTGATCTACATCACCACGCTGCGCAATATAATCAGACCAACCGCCGGCATAAACAGTCGCCTGCCCGTTTCCCTCCATGGCGATGGTTGTAGTTGCGACCCGATCCAGAAAATCACGGTCGTGGCTGACCAACATGACGGTTCCATCATAATCGTCCAGCAGTTCCTGCAACAAATCCAGTGTCTCGACATCCAGATCATTTGTTGGCTCGTCCAACACCAGCAGGTTCGAAGATTTCGCCATCAACTTGGCCAACAACAACCGCGCTTTTTCGCCTCCGGACAAGGACTTAACAGCCGCTCTTGCCTGCGCGTCATCGAACAGAAACTCTTTGAGATAGCCCACAACATGCTTGGGCTGCCCGCCGACCATCACCTGATCGGCCTTACCCGAAACCCGCATTTCAGGATCGCCAGTCAGGCTGTCCCACAGACTCATTTCCGGATCCAATTGCGCACGGGCCTGATCGAACACGGCGACCTCAAGGTTGGTGCCCAGCATAACCGAGCCCTCGTCAGGATCGACCTGACCCAGTAACATTTTCAGCAACGTTGTCTTGCCCACACCGTTCGGGCCGACAAAGGCCACCCGGTCGCCGCGCTGCACCAGCAGATCGAAATTGCGCACGATCTGCTGAGACCCAAACGCCTTGCAAACACCCTTGGATTCGATGACTTTGCGTCCCGATTTCGGGCCAGATTCCAATGCCATAGCGGCAGAGCCCTGACGCTTGATCTGCGAGGCACGTTCGGCCCGCAAGGCCTGCAGCGCCCGTACCCGACCCTGATTGCGCTTGCGACGAGCGCTGATGCCTTCGACCGCCCATCGTGCCTCGGACTTGATCAATCGGTTCAATTTGTGGCGCTGTTGATCTTCCTCATCCCAGATCTTATCCCGCCAGCTTTCAAAGGCTGCAAACCCCTGCTCCTGGCGCCGTACCATCCCGCGGTCAATCCACAGCGTCGCGCGGGTCAGCGCGCGTAAAAACGCTCGGTCATGCGAGATCAGAACAAAGGCCGCGCGGGTCGATCCCAGCTCACGCTCAAGCCATGCGATCGCTTCGATATCCAAATGGTTCGTAGGCTCGTCCAGCAACATCAGGTCTGGCGCTTCTGCCATCAGCTTGGCCAATGCCGCGCGCCGTCTCTCGCCGCCGGATGCGGTTTCAACAGCATGTTCGGGGTCAAACTTCAGACCCTCACCAGCACGCTCAACCTTATAAAGCTCACCGGGCTCCAAGCCGCTGGATGCATAATCTCCAAGCGTTGCAAATCCGTGCATATCGGGTTCCTGCTCCATGTAACCCACTGATTTGCCTGGTGGGATGACAATATCCCCCTGATCCGCCTCGACCAACCCGGCCATCACTTTCATCAGAGTGGATTTGCCGGATCCGTTCCGCCCGACCAACGCCACGCGATCAGCGGGCTGGACCACCAGATCCAAACCGGAAAACACTGGGTCCCCTCCGAAAGTCAGAGAGATACCGGACATCTGCAACAAAGGAATTCTCGCCATGCCCGCCAGCTAAACCGGCTGGGACAGTGCGTCAACGCCCGCGCTTCACCTTTTGCAAAATACTCGGGTCACCTGGCAACAGCGCGCAGCAAACGTTTTCGTTTATCGGGAATCGCTCCGATCTCGAGGCCGGTGAACACGTGCAGCGTGTTCATGTTCCGATCCACCACCGCATGATCACTGACCCACCCCCCCATCATCAGATAGGTGCGCAGCAAGGGCGGCATCCGCAGCATTGCCTGTTTTAAGTTGGGACGTCGGCGCAGCCGTGCCGCAAATCGAAAAACATCCGGTGCTTTAACACGAGGCAGCCAGCGTTTCGGCGCCAGATGCCGGTGTTTGAGCATGGCAAAGGCATCCAGGTACTCGGCAGTCTCGGTCCCCGCGAAAGACGAGCAACCGAACAGCATCTCAACCCCGTTCTGATCGACATATGCTGTCATGGCCCCCCACGCGACGCGCAGAATATCCGGATCAGCCCAGTCCGGGTGGACGCAGAATCGGCCCATCTCAACCATTGGTCCCGAGAAATCGTTCAGCGCTGACAGGTCATAGAACTGCGCCGAATAGCTCAGCCCGATCTCGCTGCCGTCCTGCATCGTCAGCATTCGGAAACAGCAGACCAATTTGCCACCCGCCCGCATGTCTTCGACCAGCACATGCTTACAATGCTGATCAAAGGGATCACAATCCGGCCGATCCGTCCCGAAGGCCAGCATCCGCAGTGCCTGTGCCGCAGCGACGTCCTGCCCGGATTGCGCCAAGCGGGCGCGATAGCGGCTCTTGTCCAACAAAACAGCCAAGATCGCATCCTCCGGTTGCCGACCAGTCACATCTGTCTGCTCCATACCACAGTATGTGTGACTGTCGTGTGACCGTCGCAAGGGGATTGGGCGGCTTAGTTGTTTACGCCGGGTATATTCGCCGGATTGAAGTTGCCGATATTGCCCAGAAGCTGACGCAGGAAGCCTTTGTCTTCCACGCTGGAATCGGTCACGCGACGATCGAGCACGATGACATAACCATCTTCCAGACCGAACCGCTCGATATTGCGCACCACTCCACCCTGGTCAAAGCTGATCGCCACCAACTCACGCGAGACGACCTTGGGCCGTTTGGGGCCATAGTGGCGTACGCGAGACGTGACATAATAGTAACCAGAATCCCGCACAACACCAGACGAGCTGGGCGCACCGATGGTTTCTTCAACACTGGTGCGGGTATCGACGCCAACCTTGATCTTGGCCAGATCCTCCGGCGGCGGCACATATCCGTGATTCTTGAAGATCGGCGAACACGCGCCGATGGCCGCCATACAGGCAGCAAAGACAAGCGCTTTCGATGCCGGTTTCACCCTGTTCACAACCTTCAACATTCACACCCTCTTGCCTTGGCCCGTTGCGGCCCCTATCCGATTACAGAAACCAGCGCTCCGGTTCAACACAGGAAAGACTCAAGAAATGAGCAACCAGACATCTTTGCGCGTGGCCGACCTGCCGCAAAACGCATCCACCCCGTTTGAACTGCGGCCCGGCAACGACGTCCTAGAGGCAATCAGGCAGGATCTTGGCCTGCTGGGGCTGCGCAAGCTGAGCTTTGCAGGTGAGCTGTGCGCGCAGGGAAAACGTGACTGGGCGCTGACCGGCAAACTGGGTGCAACGGTGATCCAACCTTGCGTTGTTACCCTTGAACCGGTGACGACCCGGATCGACATCCCTGTTGCCCGCATGTTTCTAGCCGACTGGGCAGACCCGGACGAGCCGGAATTCGAAATCCCCGAGGATGACGAAACTGAACCGCTGGGCCCTGAAATCGACCCCGCGCAGGTCATGATCGAGGCACTTGCGCTTGCGTTGCCACAATACCCCCGCAAGGACGGTGCTGAACTGGAACAGGCCAATTATACAGAGCCGGGAAAACAGGCCATGACCAACGAGGATGTCAAACCCTTTGCCGGGTTGGCCGGACTGCGGGATGCGCTGAAAAAAGACAAGTGACAGGCGTGGGATTTCCTGTCATAGCAGGCGGTCAGAAAAATCGCTTGAACATGACGAGAATCGCAGTATTTTCGCGCGCTCATCGGATTTAAGGTTGGACATTGCGGGGCGAGCCCCTTAAACGCGCGTCAAACCACGAGAAAACAAAGAACGTAACCCGGCTGACAGCGATTCTGTCGGCCCTTATCAGACAAAGGTTGAGACCATGGCCGTCCAACAGAACAAAGTTTCCAAGTCGCGCCGCAACAATCGCCGCGCACATGACGCTCTGGTTGCTGCAAACCCGAACGAGTGCGCAAACTGCGGTGAACTGAAGCGCCCGCATCACGTTTGTGCGTCCTGCGGCCATTATGATGACCGTGAAGTCGTCGCTCAGGCCGACGAAATCGACCTGGACGAAGACGCGGCCTAAGCCTGATTGGACGCAGGCCAAGGCATGACGGATCAGCCTACGCAAACCGAACGGATCATCATCTCGGTTGACGCTATGGGCGGAGATTCGGGGCCGTCTGTCGTTGTGGCAGGTATTGCCAAATCGGCGGACAAGAATCCGAAGATCGGGTTCATCCTGCACGGCCCGGAACAAGTATTGCGAAAACTGGTTGCCAAACGGCGTGTCCTTGATGGGCGCGTCGTTTTTCGTGATTGCCCTGATGTGGTCACGATGGAAGACAAACCCAGCCAGGTTGTGCGCAGCGGCAAGAATACCTCAATGTGGTCAGCGCTTGAGGCCGTACGTCAGGGTGAGGCGCATGGCGCCGTTTCCTGTGGCAATACCGGCGCGTTGATGGCGATGTCCATGCTGCGGCTGCGCAAGCTGCCAGGAGTGAATCGCCCTGCCATCGCAATCCTTTGGCCCTCACGCAATCCTCACGGGTTCAACGTGATGCTGGACGTGGGTGCGGATGTACGCGCCGACGCCAAGGACCTGCTGCAATACGCTTTGATGGGCGCATCGTATGCACGCAACGGTATGGCGCTGGGTCGCCCTCGTATCGGTCTGCTGAATGTCGGCACCGAAGAACATAAGGGTCGGGCCGAATTGAAAGAGGCTCACTCGATGATCGCTGATTTTTCCGATCAGGCGAATTTTGAATTCGTTGGCTTTGTCGAAGGCAGCGATATCCCCGGCAACAAGGCCGATGTGATTGTGACCGACGGGTTCACCGGCAACGTCGCGATCAAAACCGGCGAAGGTACGGCCAATCTGATCGGAGACTTGCTGCGCGAGGCGTTCAAGTACTCACCGCTGTCACGCCTGGCCTCGATACTTGCGATCACATCGCTCAACCGCCTGAAGAAACGGATCGACCCGCGCCGCGTCAACGGCGGCGTGTTTCTGGGACTCAACGGAACCGTGGTCAAATCCCACGGCGGAGCGGATGCAACCGGCGTTTCCGCGGCGGTCAAGCTAGCCTTCACGCTGGCCGAATCCGGCTTTGCCGAAAAATTGGCGGCACGGGTTGCATCAACAGCCGCACTTGCACAAGATGCGGCCCATTCCGCGTCTCAATCAGAATAAGAACAAAAAAGGCAGTACCCCAGCATGGCAGGCCGTTCAGTTGTTGTAGGTGTCGGGCATTATTTACCGGAACGTGTCGTCCAAAACGCCGAGTTCGAGAATACGCTGGAAACGACGGATGAGTGGATTCGAACCCGCTCGGGTATAGAGCGGCGGCATTTCGCGGCCGAGGACGAAACCACTTCTGATTTGGCCACCAATGCAGCCAAAGCCGCTCTGGCCGATGCCGGGCTGACTGCAGATGATATCGACGCCATTGTTCTGGCGACATCGACAGCTGATCTGACCTTTCCTTCGGCAGCGACCATGGTGCAGGCGCGCCTGGGAATGACACGCGGATTTGCCTTTGACGTTCAGGCCGTCTGCGCCGGCTTCGTCTTTGCGCTCAGCAATGCCAACGCTCTGATTCTGTCGGGTCAGGCCAAGCGCGTGCTGGTGATCGGGGCCGAGACCTTTTCGCGAATCATGGACTGGACCGACCGATCAACCTGTGTACTGTTTGGTGATGGTGCTGGTGCGCTGGTTCTGGAAGAACAACAAGGGCAAGGCACCTCGGATGATCGCGGCATTCTGGCGACCGACCTCAATTCGGATGGGCGCTACAAGGATTTGCTCTATGTCGATGGCGGTGTTTCGACCCAATCCACCGGCCATCTGCGGATGCAGGGCAATCAAGTGTTCCGTCACGCGGTCGAGAAACTGGCAAAAACAGCCGAAATCGCGTTGGAACGTGCAGGTCTGAACAGCGATGATGTGGACTGGATCGTGCCACACCAGGCCAATATTCGCATTATTCAGGGTACGGCCAAGAAAATGGGCCTGCCGATGGATAATGTCATTGTCACCGTGCAAGATCATGGCAACACATCCGCTGCATCGATTCCCCTGGCTTTGTCTGTTGGCAAGCAACGGGGCCAGATCAAACAAGGCGATCTGATCGTTACCGAGGCGATCGGTGGCGGGCTGGCGTGGGGGGCGGTTGCGCTTCGCTGGTAACCGGCACAATCCGGCTTACAAAGCCGCCTGCAATTCATTGATATTGACAGCGAATTTCGCATCGCCATATGCTCTACCATCAACAGGGGAAAAAATATGGGCGACAAAACACTGACCCGAATGGATCTGAGCGAGGCCGTCTTTCGTGAGGTTGGCCTGTCACGCAACGAAAGCGCGCAACTGGTCGAAAGCGTTCTGAACCACATGTCTGACGCGCTGGTGCGTGGCGAACAGGTCAAGATTTCGTCTTTCGGCACCTTCAGCGTTCGGGACAAGACCGCCCGTATCGGTCGCAATCCAAAAACCGGTGAAGAGGTTCCGATTCAGCCCCGCCGGGTTCTGACCTTCCGCCCGTCGCACCTGATGAAGGATCGCGTCGCCGCAGGGAACCGCAAATAAGTTCAGGACTATTTGGTTATGAGTAAGTCGCCCGATGCCTTTCGCACCATAAGTGAAGTTGCGGACTGGCTCGGTGTCCAGGCTCATGTTCTGCGCTTTTGGGAAAGCCGCTTTTCGCAGGTCAAACCCGTCAAACGTGCTGGCGGGCGGCGGTATTACCGCCCCAATGACATGCGTCTGCTGGGCGGCATCAAGAAGCTGTTGCACGAAGATGGTATCACCATCAAAGGCGTTCAACGTATCCTGCGCGAACAAGGTGTTACGCATGTAGCGTCGCTGTCGCCAAGTCTGGATGAAAACGCGCCCGAACCAACGGCCGATGATACTGTGATCCCCTTTACCGCACCACCGCAGGAACCTGTGAACCAAATCAATATGGATTTGGGCGAACCCGCCCACTCACGGGCGGCAGAGACCACGAAGCCCCAGGTCCCCAAACATTCCGGGCCTCAGCCCGATGAGGTGGATGCCGCACCGCTGATGGGGGGGATCGCATCGCTGGCGTGGAATCGGTCCGAGTATGACGACGAGCTACTGCATCAGATCGCACCGATCGCCAAAGACCTGCGCAAGTGGCTGGATCGTGTCGAAAACCACGCAGCGGGATAGCAAAAAAGGCGATGATTTGCTCTTGCCCCTGCCGGGAAAGTCTTTATGAACACCTCAACGTCGGGCTATGGCGCAGCCTGGTAGCGCGTCCGTCTGGGGGACGGAAGGTCGCAGGTTCGAGTCCTGCTAGCCCGACCAAATCACACCGACGTTTATGGCACATAGGCCAGATCCCGCTCTGGCATCAGAGGGGATCGAAATGACAGGTGTATGCCCAAATCAGCAGCTTGAGGCGATGATTGAGCGAGGTGAAATCACCGCAAGCCCGGATATCATCCCGGCACAGGTGCAACCCGCCAGTCTTGATCTGCGTTTGGGAACAGTGGCTTACCGAATACGCGCATCCTTTCTGGCTGGCGAAGGCCGTTCAGTCGCAGATCGCCTGACCGAGTTCGAGATGCACCGCATCGACATCACTGACGGGGCCGTTCTGGAAAAAGGTTGCGTCTATCTGGTGCCGCTGATGGAATCACTTGCTCTGCCTCGCGATGTCAGCGCAGTGGCCAATGCCAAAAGCTCGACCGGGCGGCTTGACCTGTTGACCCGCACCATCACCGATGGCGGGGCCGAGTTCGACCGGGTGCCTGCTGGCTATTCCGGCCCGCTATATGCCGAGATCTGCCCACGGTCTTTCTCGGTTCTGGTAAGACCCGGAATGCGGCTGAACCAGATCAGATTCCGCAAAGGTCAGGCTGTTCTGAGCGATGCCGAACTGACCGCGCTGCATGATCAGGCCCCCTTGGTCGACGGGCCCGCCGTCATTCATGATGGTCTGGGGTTCTCGGTCGATTTGCAACTGCCCGATACCGATCTGGTCGGTTATCGGGCCAAGCCCCATACCGGCGTGATCGATCTGGACCGGATCGGCGAATACGACCCGCAGGAATACTGGGAAGAAGTGCGCACCAAGGACGGCCGCATCATCCTCGACCCCGGCGCATTCTATATTCTCGTCAGCCGCGAGGCAGTGCATATCCCGCCGATGTATGCAGCCGAAATGGCCCCCTATCTGGCCATGGTTGGTGAGTTCCGTGTGCATTACGCAGGATTCTTCGATCCCGGTTTCGGTCATGCCGAAGCAGGCGGCGCCGGATCACGCGGTGTTCTGGAGGTCCGCTGCCACGAAGCACCCTTTGTGCTGGAACACGGGCAGGTCGTCGGGCGGCTTGTCTATGAGAAGATGGCCGAGATGCCCACCCAGCTTTATGGCGCGGGTATTGCCTCGAACTATCAGGGTCAGGGCCTCAAACTCTCAAAGCATTTCAAGGCTGTAGGCTGATTTTCAGAACTTCATGAACCGCCGCATCTGGCGCGTCAGCTGTTTTATCTGCTTTGTGCTCTGCTTCTGGCGCACGGCGGTGTCACGCATCTGACGGTCAGCTTCCGGACTGCCCGGAGTTTCTGCCCGGCCAGGCTTGCGCCCCACCCGGCTTGCCAAATCAATCCCTTTGTCCACTCCGTGATTCATTAGGCGACGCATAACCCTTCGTACGATCATGTCGATAATGCGGTTGGCGTTCATGGGTGCAACTCCGTTTCCTTTGTCCTGCTATAGGCGGACTTTGCGGCGGCAAAAGGGCTGTTCGATCACTCTTCCTCGAACAACTCTGTCTGATCGTCATCCTCGCCTTCGTCCTGCCCCTCGCCCAGTGGCACCGCACCCGGAGGCGGTCTATTCTCCAGCAGCCCGGCGGCGCGCAACTCTTTCAGGCCCGGCAGGTCGCGGGCATTTTCCAACCCGAAATGATCCAGAAACTCGGGCGTCACCACAAATGTCACCGGGCGGCCCGGCGTCATGCGACGACGACCCAACCTGATCCACTCCATCTCAAGCAGCTGATCTATGGTGCCGCGCGAAACAGACACGCCGCGGATTTCTTCGATCTCAGCCCGAGTGCAGGGCTGGTGATAGGCCACGATCGCCAGTGTTTCGATTGCCGCGCGGCTCAACTTGCGGGTTTCAACCGTTTCCTTCTGCATGAGAAAGCCCAGATCGGGGGCCGTTCGTATCGCCCAAGACTCTCCCACACGAACTATGCGCACGCCACGTCCCTCATAGCGCTTCTGCAATAATTCAACAGCTTGTGCCGCATTGCTGCCATGGGGCATCCGCGCCTCGAGATCAGCAATTGTCACCGGCTGGGCGCTGGCAAACAACACGGCCTCGACCATACGCTCCTGTTCTGCTAAGGGCGGCGCTTCGAATAATGTGCCGGTCTCTTCTGGGGCGTCACTCACGTGTATCGGTCCTTTTACGCAGATGGATTGGGGCAAAGGTTTCGCTTTGCTTGATCTCCATATGTCCTTCTTTCACCAGCTCCAGCGAGGCCGCAAATGTCGCAGCAGTGGCCGAACGGCGGCGCACCGGATCGGCGTCCCAGCCTTCGGGCAGATAGGTCTCCATGTCCGTCCAGGCGCCTGCAAAACCGATCAGGGGGCGCATCCGCTCCAGCGCCTGCTCCATCGTGAAAACGGCATCGCGGTCCATGACAAAGGGGCGGAACTCGTCGCGTGTACGGATACGCGCATAGCCCTGCATCAGGTCCAGCAGCGTTGCGGAATAAGTCACGGTGCGGAGACGGGTGATATCCTCACTCTGCCCGCGCCTGAAAAAATCGCGGCCCAGTTGGTCCCGCGCCATAAGGCGAGCGGCGGCGTCGCGCATGGCCTGCAGACGTTCAAGCTGGAACGCGAGGTGCGCGGCCAGTTCCTCACCCGTGGGGCCTTCGTCATCCGGGTCGGGTGGAAGCAGCAAGCGGGATTTAAGAAAAGCAAGCCACGCTGCCATCACCAGATAATCCGCCGCCAGCTCGATTCGTAACTGACGCGCCTTCTCGACGAAGGTTAGATATTGCTGTGCCAGCGCCAGAACCGAAATTTTACGCAGATCCACCTTTTGCGTGCGCGACAGGGTCAGCAGCACGTCCAAAGGGCCTTCAAACCCGTCGACGTCAACAATCAGCGCCTCGGCGGCAAGCCGATCCGCGACCGAAACCGGGTCTTCGCTGAAAAGGTTATCCTGCATATACCTGCCCGCCCATTAGGGCAGATAGTTCCGCCTCGGCGGCTAGGATGTCAAGTTCCTGTGGCGGTTGTCGGTGTGCCAGCGCGCGATCTGCGCGGGCTTGCGCCGCCTCAGTCATCTGACCGGCGGCTTCAAGCACCTGTGCGCGTTCTTCAAAAGCGCCGTTGCAGTGCAAAACCACATCACACCCGGCGTCCAAAGCCTGGCGGGTCAGCTCAGCGGGCGCACCGTTGAGCGCCTTCATTGTGATATCATCAGTCATGATCAAGCCGTCAAAGCCGATGCGATCACGGATCAGCGTCATCATGGCTGCGGATATCGTTGCCGGCCGAGGGTCGATTTGGTCATAAACCAAATGCGCCGTCATACCCATTGGCAAGTCATTGAGTGCACGGAAGGGGGCAAAATCTGCGTCTTCCAACGCTTCAAGCGGCAGGTCCACATGCGGCAGGTCGTGATGGCTGTCAAGCGTCGACAGGCCATGGCCGGGCATGTGCTTCACCACTGGCAGCACGCCACTATCCAGATGGCCGTCGGCGACTGCTCTGCCAATCGCAGAAACCTGTTTCGGGTCAGAAGCATAGCAGCGGTTTTTCAGAAACGCATGGGTTTCGTCGCGGAACAGATCAACCATTGGCGCGCAGTTGCTGTCGATCCCAAGATCCAAAAGCTCATGCGCGATCAGGCGATATCGCAAATACATCGCGCGCTCTGCCTGGTCTCCGGCGCGGGTGACATGATCCAGCGGAGGCACCCATTCGCGGGCCAAGGGAGAGCGCAGGCGCTGTACACGGCCGCCTTCCTGATCAATGGTTATCAGACAGGTTCGGCCAACGGCCTCGCGGAAATCCTCGCACAGAGCACGGGTCTGGTCAGCGGTTTCAATATTGCGGGCAAACAGAATGAACCCGAACGGGTTCATCTCTTTGAACAGGGTTTTCTCATCCGACGTCAGGCGCAGCCCTTCGGCATCGGTGATAGCCGCGCCAAAGCTCACCGGACGGCGACCGGGATGCAGTCGGCACCTTGTGCAACCAGTGCGGCGCAAAATTGACGCGAGTCGCTCAGATCATCGAACCCCATAACGCGCAGGCGATAAAAGGTGCGACCCCCGCTTGAGGTTTTCTGGATAACACGCTGTTTTCCATCCATATACTCACCAAACCGACCATTCAGACGCGCCCATTCCGCCTGCGCCACATCGGTGCTTTCATAGGCACCGAGCTGCGCCAGTCGCGTGCCTTTGGCCAGCGTGTTTGGATCGACCTCCAAACCGACGGCCGCTTTTACGGCCGCGTTGATCGCGGCCTCGGTTGCGCTGTTGGACGAGATTGAACTGGATATTACACGAGCCGGACGCAGCGTCGGACGCAGCGATCGGCGTACCCCCGGTAGTGCCGCGATCTTTGGGTCAGGCTGTTGGGCCGCCAGATCAGCCGGGTCAATTGCGGGTTCTTCCTCGGGCGCGACCAATGAGGCCAACTGTACACCCGGCTCTTGCTCGGGCTGGCCCTCGGTGGTGAGCCCCTCAACCAGCGCATTCACGACGGCCTGATCTGTGGTGGGTTCTTCGATCACCTGTACGGCATTTGTAGCCTCGAGCGTGCCCATGGGCGTATCTTCATCGGTCAGCGACACGGGACGCGGTGCAAGGATCAAACGATCCGCCGGAGGCGCAGCAGTGCCGACAGCGGCCACCGTGTTCACTGCCAATCCCTGATGATCCGCAGGTGTTCCGCCTGGTTTTTCAGGTTGAATACGCATCGGGCCTTCGGCGGCACGGACCACTGGTACTCCACTGACATCGCGCATCACCAATTGATAACTCCAGACGCCTACGCCTGCGACCAGCGCCAGTGACGCCACCGCCCCAAGTACATTGACAATACGACCCAGCCCCCCAGCTGTGTGCGGGGCCTCGTAATCATTGTAGGCCTCATCGGAATAATCATACGCATCCTGCGTGTGCGCTTGATTCGAGTAATGCATCTGCTCGGGGCTGTGCTGCCCCGAGTAATCGTAACGTGCCATATCCGCCTCACCGCCCGATTGCGCCTTACAAAAGTGGCGCGCGGGTCATTTCTTGTCTGCCTCAGACCGGCGGTTCGGGCGATATTGTTTACCGCATCTCCTGCGCCGGGGTAACGCCAAGAATACCCAAGCCCGCTGAAATCACAACAGAAACAGCGCGGGCCAGTGCGATTTTCGACTGGCTTGTGGCAACATCGCCATCCTGAATGAAGCGTAGCTGGGTTTCGTCATTGCCCTTGTTCCACAAGGCGTGAAAATCCCCAGCCAATTCATATAGATAGAAGGCGACCCGGTGCGGTTCATTCGTGCGCGCGGCGATTTCTACCAGACGTGGCCATTCTGCCAGTTTCTTGGCAACCGTCAGCTCGGAGGCGTGATCAATCTTGCCCAGATCGGCCTCAGTAAGGGTTGCATCATCTGCGGCAATCCCGGCCTCAGCCGCGCGGCGCAACACGCTCATTACGCGTGCATGGGCGTATTGCACGTAGAACACTGGGTTCTCGCGGCTCTGCTCCAGAACCTTATCGAAATCGAAATCCAAGGGCGCGTCGTTCTTGCGCGTCAGCATCACAAACCGGGTCACATCCGGCCCGACCTGATCAACCACATCGCGCAGGGTGACAAAGTTTCCTGCCCGCTTGGACATCTTGAACGGCTCGCCATTCTTCCAAAGCTTCACCAACTGGGTCAGCTTGATATCCAGCGACACCGTGCCATCGGACAGGGCCGATACAGCCGCCTTCATCCGTTTGACATAACCGCCATGATCCGCGCCGAACACATCGATCAGCGCGTCAAAGCCACGGGTCACCTTGTCATAGTGATAGGCGATATCCGGGGCGAAATAAGTCCAGCTGCCGTCCGACTTTTTAACTGGTCGGTCAACGTCATCGCCATGCTCGGTCGATTTGAACAGTGTCTGCTCGCGCGGCTCCCAATCCTCGGGCTTCTTGCCCTTGGGTGGTTCCAGAACACCCTCGTAGATCAGGCCCTTATCGGTCAACGATTTCAGCGCCGCCTCAATCCGACCGGTGCCATAGAGCGATTTCTCCGAAAAGAACACGTCCATCTCGACACCCAGCGCCTTCAGGTCAGCCCGGATCAAATCCATCATCGCTTCGGTCGAAAACTCGCGCAGCTCTTCCAGCCATTCGCTTTCCGGCTTATCGATCAGGCTATCGCCATACTTTTCTTTCAGCGCTTCACCGATCGGGATCAGATAATCGCCGGGATACAGACCTTCGGCAATCTCAGGGCTTAGACCATTGGCCTCGCGATACCGCTCATAGGCAGACCGCGCCAGCACATCCACCTGTGCGCCACCATCGTTGATATAGTATTCGCGGGTCACGTCGTGGCCGGAATACGCAAGCAAACTCGCCAGAGCATCACCAAATACGGCACCCCGAGTATGGCCTACATGAAGCGGGCCGGTCGGGTTCGCCGAGACATATTCGACATTTACCTTCTGCCCCTGCCCCATGGCCGAGCGACCATAGTCGGTGTCCTTTTCTAGCACAGCCGCCAGAACACCCTGCCAGACAGCCGGAGCCAACCGCAGGTTCAGGAAGCCCGGCCCGGCAACTTCGGCGCTGGTGATCCGTTCATCCGTCGCCAGTTTCCCCGCCAGCACATCCGCAATGTCGCGCGGCTTCATCTTGGCCGGTTTTGCCAATACCATCGCAGCGTTGGTCGCCATATCGCCATGCGCTGCATCGCGCGGGGGTTCTACCGCCACATTGACAAAGCTCAGCCCTTCAGGCAGCGCGCCATCTGACTGCATCTGCGCCAGCGCGTCCAGTACCAGGCCGCGGATCTCGGAAAACAGGTTCATTTCGGATGTCCTTTTGCTTGCCCGGCGGTTTACCACGCAAAGCGCCAAGGTCAATGGACGCCTAAAGTTTGCGCTTGGCTTGGCACGCAGTCCGGGTAAGCTCGGCCCGATCAGAATGACCGGAGACCTGTTTATGCGCCGCGCCCTACCCTTTGCCCTGCTTCTGTCCACCGCGCTGCCCGCCTGGGCCGAGCTGGCGCCCCCCGAAGGCCACGTCATCCTGACCATGGGCGGCGCGGTTGACGAGACCAACCTGCCCGCACGCGGTGAAGACGACGGCGGCCTCTTGGGCTTTCTTGAGATTACGCACGACGGAGCAGCAGGATTTGACGCGTTCATGCTGGACGGGTTGGAGCAGATCGAGATCACTATCCCCTACGGCCCCCCGGACAATCAGCGCATCTATACGTTCTCAGGGCCGCTACTATCCGACGTGATGGCGCTGGCCGGCGCCGCAGGAAAAACTGCGCTACCTATGGCGATGGACGGCTATCAGGCAGAAATCCGGTGGCAGAGCATCGAAACGCACCAACCCATTGTGGCCACCCGCGCAGATGGAATACCCATGGGAATCGGTGGCTATGGCCCCACAATGATCGTCTTCCCACCCACCGACGACTCTGAGCTGGCACAGGAGCAGGCCAGTCAACAGGTCTGGGCCATCGCCTATATCGCGATCGAGTGATCTCCGGTCAGCCGGGCGTGATCCTGCAGCGCAAACCTGTCGGTCATGCCCGCGATGTAATCCGAGACAATCCTGGCCAGAGCGGTTTCATCGGCCGCCGCCTCAATGTCGCGATGCCAATGTCCAGGCATCTGTTTCGGGTCGTTCAAGTAAATCGGAAACAGGTCCTCAACCACCTTGCTGACGCTTGCGCGCACCTGCATCACGCTGGGTGCGCGATACATGCGCGAAAACAGGAACGCCCGAATCTGTTTGAGGTGCGCCCAAAGACCATCCGAAAATTGAATGACCGGATGGCCCAGATGCCTGATCTCTTCAACAGACTTCGCACCTGACGCGGCGATCAGCTCCTGAGATGTGTCGATCACATCCGAGACCATCACGCCAAAAACCCGCCGCAAGGCCTCATGCCGGCGGCGATAGGTCTCCAGCCCCGGATACCTGGCGTCCACCTCGGCAAAACAGGCATCGACAATCGGAAGCTGCTGAATATCAGCGTCGGTAAACAACCCTGCACGCAACCCATCAAAAAGGTCGTGATTATTATACGCAATGTCATCCGAAAGCGCGGCCACCTGCGCCTCGGCACTCGCATGGGTGTGGAGTTCAAGTTCAAAGCCCTGATTGCACTCGGCCAACGCCCAGGGTAATTCGCCTACAACTGGACCGTTATGCTTGGCGATCCCTTCCAGACATTCCCAGGTCAGGTTGCATCCATCGAAATCGGCGTAATGACGTTCTAGTTTGGTCACGATGCGAATGGCCTGCGCGTTATGGTCAAAGCCGCCGTAAGGCACCATCAATGCGTGCAGTGCATCCTCGCCTGTATGGCCGAACGGTGTGTGCCCCAGATCATGCGCCAGTGCCACGGCCTCGGTCAGCTCAGGATTCAACCCCAGAGCACCTGCAATCGTTCGCGCCACCTGCGCCACTTCGATGGAATGCGTCAGGCGCGTGCGATAACTATCGCCCTCATGTTCAACAAATACCTGAGTTTTATGCTTGAGCCGGCGAAACGCGCTGGCGTGAATGATCCTGTCCCGGTCGCGCTGAAAGCATGACCGGAAACTGCTCTCCTCCTCGGGCACAAGCCGTCCTCGCGTGCGGCCTGGATCCGAGGCAAAACCTGCTCTGTCCAAAGGTCTTGTCCTTGTCGCCTGTCCTAAGGTTTCATATATTGTACGTTGCTAAGGAAATAAACCTTTGGAGCCCGGCATGAACCTGCCCCCCACAGTCACAGAACGCGCCTTTGATCGTCTGGCCGAAATTGGTGCCGCGGATCAGGGCCAAGCCCTGCGCGTCGCAGTGGAAGGCGGCGGATGTTCCGGATTCCAATACGAAATCGCGCTGGATCAGCCAAAAGAAGATGATTTAGTTCTGGAAGGCAAAGGCCAGAAAGTCATCGTTGACTCGGTTTCTCTGCCGTTTCTGGAAAACGCGGTGATTGATTTTACACAGGAACTGATCGGCGCGCGATTTGTGATCGAGAATCCCAACGCCACTTCTTCCTGTGGCTGCGGCACGTCATTTTCGATGTAGCGCCGGTGTGGGCTTTGCCCCCACACCCCCAAGGTATATGCAGCCAGATGAAGTGGGATCCGCTCTCTGACCATCAAAGTCAGAGAGCCTCACCTGGCGCGGTCATCGGCGCCTCCGCCTGTACCGCAATGTCTTTTTCAGAGAAATTGGTTAAGAATCCGTTTCTTCATCTGGCCCCAAATACCTCGGAGCGCGAGGCAGAGCCTCGCTAACCTGTTCTGATCCTTGCCGTTGGGTGCATTCTGCGCGATAGGTTGCTAATGGCACCGGAGGATCGCGCATGAAAATCGCCACGTTCAATATCAATGGTATCAAGGCGCGGGCCGAAGCTCTTCCCCGCTGGCTAGATGACGCCCAACCCGATGTCGCGCTCCTGCAGGAAATCAAATCGATCGACGAAAATTTCCCTCGCGAGATATTTGAAGAACGCGGATACAATGTGGAAACACATGGGCAAAAGAGCTTCAACGGCGTCGCGATCCTATCGAAACTGCCGCTTGAAGACGTGTCTTTCGGGCTACCGGGTGATGATGAAGATGAGCAGGCGCGCTGGATAGAAGCAACCGTCATCGGAAAGCGAGCATTGCGTATCTGCGGGTTGTATTTGCCTAATGGCAATCCGGTACCGGGTCCGAAGTATGACTACAAACTTGCCTGGATGGAGCGTCTATTCGACCGGGCGCGCGAATTGCTGGCATCCGAAGAACCTGCACTTATGGCCGGGGACTACAACATCATCCCCCAGGCCGAGGATGCAAAGCGGCCCGACGCCTGGCGCGAGGATGCGCTGTTTCGGCCAGAAAGCCGCGCCGCATTTCGGAAAATCTTGAATCTGGGTTTTACCGAAGCTTTCCGCGCCCGCACGCATGGCCCCGAACATTATTCATTCTGGGACTATCAGGCCGGCGCTTGGAACAAAAACGACGGAATTCGCATTGACCACTTCCTGCTGACCCCTCAGGCAGCCGATCGGTTGCGCGATTGCCGGATCGATTCCGAAATTCGGGGGCACGAAAAACCCTCGGACCATGTACCAGTCTGGATCGATCTCGACCTCTGAGGGCTTATGCCGTCGCGTCGTAGCTATAGATCCAATCGTATCGGCGCGCCAATCGCCGCCCCATTGCCATCAATGCGGCCTGCGCTGCCAACCTCATTGGGCCGCGCAGATGGAAGTTGCGGGCATTTGCCCCGGCGGCCGCAACCACTTGGCGTGCACGAGGTCGCCTGATGGCCTCGTAGGCGGTCAAAGCGCGTGTGACGCCAGAATGATCCTGAAAAGAACGGGTCAGAATCCACGCATCTTCAAGCGCCAGGCAGGCCCCCTGAGCCATAAAAGGCAAGGTCGGGTGCGCCGCATCTCCTAGCAAAGCCAACCGACCGTTCTGCCATTTCTGCGCTACGGGACGCAGGAACAAGGCCCACAGGTGAACATCTTCGACATTTGACAACATATCTCGCACCGGCCCACCAAAATCGGCAAAGCGGTCACGTAGGACGTCAGGATCACCCTGGCACCGCCAGCCTTCTTCCCGCCAATCGGAACGCTCTTCGATGGCTACGATGTTCATCAGGTTCTGATCCCGTAGCGGATACGTAACCACATGTCGGCCCGGCCCCATCGTGAGCGAAGCGCGTGGCAGCTTTTCTTTCTGGTCCCACGGAATTGTTGCGCGCCAGGCAACCTGATGGGTGAACTCAGGTGCCTCGGGACCGTTCAGGTGCGGGCGGATCGCGCTGCGACCGCCATCTGCGGCAATGGCGCATTCGGCTCGCAGCCTTTCACCACTTTCCAGAACGATCTCGACCTCGCCAGGATGTTTGCGGACAGTCGTCACCCGGGCGCTCAACCGGATATCCACGCCGGCATGTTCAGCCGCTTTGAACAACAGATCAAGCAGATCGGCCCGGTGATAATAATAGGTGGGCCCTGCTGCGGGGGCAGCAACCCGGCTTATCACGCGCCCTTTCCGATAGTCGCGCAGAACCGTACCGCCAGAGATTTGCCCCGCCTCCGGCGCACCCCCGGCAACGCCCAGGGCGCGCAGCACGGCCATCCCGTTGGCACTGATCTGCAATCCCGCTCCAACCTCGGTCAATGCGGGTGCCTGTTCCAGCACGGTCACCTGACCACCCTGCTTGCACAGCGCCAGCGCCGCCGCCAAACCACCAATCCCACCGCCGATGACACAGAATTTCAGACCATTGATATTCATGGCACTGCCATAACGTAAAAACGCCAGGGCGACAGGCCCTGGCGTCATTGTTTTTTCATGATTTTCCAGCGATCAATCGTCGCGGTGAACCTTTTCGCGGCGCTCATGGCGCTCCTGCGCTTCCAATGTCATTGTCGCGATCGGACGCGCGTCCAGTCGTTTCAACGAGATCGGATCGCCGGTTTTCTCGCAATATCCGTACTCGCCCTCTTCGATCCGGCGCAGAGCCGAGTCAATCTTGGCGACCAGCTTGCGCTGACGATCCCGCGTGCGCAGTTCCAGCGCGCGGTCGGTCTCTTCGCTTGCGCGATCAGCGACATCGGGAATGTTACGGGTGTTGTCCTGCAGCCCTTCGATCGTATCGCGGCTGCCTGCGAGTAGTTCTGTCTTCCAATCCATCAGCTTGCGACGAAAATACTCAAGCTGTCGATCATTCATGAAAGGTTCATCTTCAGCCGGGCGATAATCTTCCGGCAGAAAAACTTCCTGCTTCATATTTGCTCCCTCGGTATGGCCTGAAACGTCGGTCGCTGTTGTATTACCTGACATTCGGCACCCCCTTCTGCGGAGCGTTTATCCGACGACGCAGAGATTGTCACTACACAAACGTGCAGCTCGTCGCGGCGTCACTCCGCCTGCTCTAACACTGAGACTTGTAACAACAAAACCCTGTTTTTCTGTGGTTAACGCATGACGTTTTTAAGGCGTCTTCAACCAATGGGATATCCCGGCCCAGACGAATCGCCCGAAAGGGATTGAACAGATGGAAGAATTCACGCCGCTGCGACGCAGCGGTCCGACTTGTAAAAAATGCCGCCTCTCTGTAACCCGTGCAGAGCAAATCCAGCCAACCTATTACGCTAAATTACATGAGGGGTCCCATGACCGCACGTTTTCAAGGCACAGCAGAATATGTTGCCACAGACGATCTGAACATTGCCGTTAACGCTGCTGTCACGCTAGAGCGTCCGTTGCTGGTCAAAGGCGAACCCGGAACAGGCAAGACCGAGCTGGCGAAACAGGTCGCCGGCGCTTTGGGACTGACGATGATCGAGTGGAATGTGAAATCCACCACGCGCGCCCAGCAGGGTTTATATGAATACGATGCGGTCAGCCGTCTGCGCGACAGCCAGCTTGGTGATGAACGTGTGCATGACGTCTCGAATTACATCCGCAAGGGCAAGTTGTGGCAGGCGTTCGATGCTGAGGAAAAGGTTGTCTTGTTGATCGACGAGATCGACAAGGCGGATATCGAGTTTCCCAACGACCTGTTACAGGAACTCGATAAGATGGAGTTCCACGTCTATGAGACAGGCGAAACCATACGCGCCGAGAACCGGCCCATCGTCATCATCACCTCGAACAACGAAAAGGAACTGCCTGACGCCTTCCTGCGCCGCTGTTTCTTCCACTATATCCGTTTCCCGGATGAGGCCACGATGCGCCGCATCGTCGAGGTGCATCACCCCGGCATCAAAGACGCGCTGCTGACCACGGCGCTGACCCAGTTCTATGAAATCCGCGAAACGCAGGGCTTGAAGAAGAAACCATCAACCTCGGAAGTGCTGGATTGGCTCAAGCTGCTGCTGGCCGAGGATCTGAGTGCCGAAGACCTTAAACGCGACGGCGCCAATGCGCTGCCAAAGCTGCATGGGGCGCTGCTGAAAAATGAGCAGGACGTGCATCTGTTTGAACGGTTGGCCTTTATGGCACGTAGCAAGCGGTGATCGCGACTTGTCATCGGTCCGGTCGGATGTCAGCATCGCGGTAACGAAAGACCCCGCGTCAAGCGGGTCACCAGAGCAGGAAACTGAAGATGTCTAAATCCCCCTCGATCCGCCCTTTGCGCTCAGACGACCGGGATCAATGGGCCGAAATGTGGCGCGACTACCTAGCGTTTTATGAAACCGAGGTGCCGGATTCGACTTATGAAAGCACTTTTGCGCGCCTCTTAGGCGATGATCCAAACGACTTTTCCTGTTTTGTCGCCGAACTGGATGGTCGCTTGGTCGGGTTGACCCACTTCCTGTTTCACCGCCACGCTTGGAAGGAAGAACACGTCTGCTATCTGCAAGACCTCTTTGCCAAGCCTGAGGAACGCGGCACCGGCGTTGGACGCGCCCTGATTCAGGCCGTTTATGACGAAGCAGATCGGCAGAAAGCCCCCTCGGTCTATTGGCTGACGCAGGAAAACAACCATACCGCGCGCAAACTATACGACCGCATCGGCAAGTTGTCGCCGTTCCTGAAGTATCAGCGCACATGAGGCTTTTGGGCGTAACCCTCCTGCTTGCGGCGTTGTCTGCCTGTACCACGGTCGAGCGGATCGAGGTGCCGACCCGTACCCAGGTGATCGAAGCATCGCTGCCGCCGTCGAAATCCTTTGGCGCCACGCGGCCCAGCCCGCCTGCCCGTTCGAACAGGAATATTGCCGCCGATTTTCTGTCGCTGCATTTTGCGTTGGAAAGCGGAGCGGAACTTCCTGTCTTCACCCGCTTCGATGGGCCGGTGACGGTGCGGCTGACCGGTACGCCACCACCCTCAATGCAGACCGACCTGAGCCGATTGCTGACGCGACTGCAGCGAGAGGCGCGGATCGACATTCGCCAGATACCCGAGGGTCAGGCGAATATCACCATCGAGGCCGTAAGCCAGAAACAGATCCGCCGCATCCTGCCTCAGGCGGCCTGTTTCGTTGTGCCGAACTCTTCAAGTCTGGAAGAATACCGCCGAGACCGGCGCAAAACCAAAAGCAACTGGACCGAGCTGCGCAACCGCGAACAGATCGGAATTTTCATTCCTTATGATGCCAGCCCGCAGGAAATCCGGGATTGCCTGCATGAGGAACTGGCACAGGCGCTCGGGCCGCTGAACGACCTCTATCGACTGCCGGATTCGGTGTTCAATGACGACAACTTCCACACGGTTCTAACCGGGTTCGACATGTTGATCCTGCGCACGGCCTATGCGCCCGAATTGCAAAATGGCATGACACGCGAACAGGTCGCGGCGGTCCTTCCCGGTGTTCTCAGCCGTCTGAATCCGCGTGGCGATCGGGTCTCGCCGCGACCTGTGGCAGAGACACCGCGCGACTGGATCAACGCGGTTCAACGCTCTTTGGGGGCCAGCGCAGGCTCGGCCAAGCGGCTCAATGCGGCGAATGAGGCTGCACGGATTGGCCAACAGCAAGGCTGGACCGACCACCGTCGCGCTTATCCGCATTACCTGCTGGGACGGATGGCGCAGTTCGAAGATCCCGAAATCGCGCAACAGCAATATGACATCGCCATGAAGTACCTAAAGAACACACCGGGTACCGAAATTCAGCGCGCGCATGTCACCGCGCAAACCGCAGCATTCGCATTGGCGCAGGGTCAGGGAGCTGACACATTGCCGGAACTGAACGCAGCCATTAACGTTATGACACGGGCCGAGAACGCCGCCCTTTTGGCGACCTTGCTGCTGCTTAAGTCCGAGGTGCTTCGGCAGTCCGGGCAAATGGATCAGGCACGAAACGCCCGACTGGACAGTATCGGATGGGCACGTTACGGGTTCGGCTCGGAATTGGTGGTACGCTCGGTTTCACAGGACATCGCGCAGTCAGCTGCCACAGGCACGGGTGGATAACGTCTTATGATAGTGGTTTTGGGCATGGCGCTTTTGGGCGTTATTCTGGGCGTCCGAACAGCGCGGAAACGCAACGGCAGCGGCGCGGATATGGCCCAATATGCGGCTGGTTACGGGATCGCCTTTGCGCTGGTCGGTCTGGTGATCTCGCTGGTACTGGTACGCCTGGTCTAAAGCGATGTTCCTGCCCTTCTTCGAAAACCTCCGAAACGCTGGCATTCCCGTTTCCTTGCGCGAATACCTGACTTTTCTGGAAGGGATGAAAAAGGGGCTCGCCACCTACGATGTCGAAGCCTTCTACTACCTTGCTCGCGTGTCGATGGTGAAGGACGAACGTAACATCGACAAATTCGACCGTGCCTTTGCTGCCAGTTTTGAAGGTCTCGGTGAAATAAGTTTCGATCAGGTGCTTGAGGCTGTCGATATTCCGGCTGAATGGCTGGCAAAGATGGCAGAGAAGCATCTAACCGCCGAAGAAAAAGCCGAGATCGAAGCGCTTGGTGGTTTTGACAAGCTGATGGACACGCTACGCGAACGCCTGAAGGATCAGCAAGGCCGCCATCAAGGCGGCAACAAATGGATCGGAACCGCTGGTACCTCGCCATTTGGGGCCTATGGCTACAATCCCGAAGGTGTGCGCATCGGCCAGAAAGAAAGCCGGCATCAGCGTGCGGTCAAAGTCTGGGACAAGCGTGAATTCAAGAATCTGGACGATACGGTTGAACTGGGTACTCGCAATATCAAGGTTGCTCTGAAACGCCTGCGTCGCTGGGCACGCGAGGGTGCGGTGGAAGAACTTGATCTGGATGGCACAATCCGCGCCACCGCCGAACATGGCTATCTCGACGTCAAGACCCGCCCCGAGCGTCACAATGCCGTCAAGGTTCTGTTGTTTCTCGATGTGGGGGGCTCAATGGATCCCCATATCAAAGTGGTGGAAGAACTGTTCTCGGCCGCGCGGACCGAGTTCAAGCATCTGGAATACTACTACTTCCACAACTGCCTGTATGAAGGCGTCTGGCGCGACAATCACCGCCGCTGGGACCAGCAGACTCCAACGCATGAGGTTCTGCGCACTTACGGACCGGATTACAAATGCATCTTCGTAGGCGATGCCTCGATGAGCCCCTATGAGATCGCCTATCCCGGTGGTGCAAATGAGCACTGGAACCAAGAGGCTGGTCAGGTCTGGCTTGCACGCGCGCGCGAACAGTGGACTTCGAACCTTTGGATCAACCCAGTGTCCGAAAAATATTGGGAATACACTCATTCGATTGGCATGATCCGCGAGATTTTCGAGGATCGAATGGTGCCGATGACATTGGCGGGCCTGGAACAGGGGATGCGGGAACTGACCCGTTAGCGCGGGTCGTTCGCAGGTCTGGGTAAAGTTCCTCTTGACCTAAAGCTACCTTGAGCTTTCACAGTGACCTGTTCCTATCAAACAACAGTTGAGCCTCACGTGCACATTCTGACAGTAATAGATCACCCGAACCCAAACTCTTTCACCGCAGCAGTTGCTGCACGATTCAACAATGGCGCCGAGGCAGCGGGCCATACAACCGAGATTGCGGATCTACACTCCGAGGGCTTTGATCCGCGCTGGTCGATGGCCGACATAGAAGGAGAATCGAGTTCAAAGGCACCTCCATACATAGTTTCCGAACAACAGCGAATAGCCCGAGCCGATGCAATCTGCCTTGCCTTTCCTCTGTTTTGGTGGGGAATGCCATCCATGATGAAAGGTTGGGTTGATCGCGTATGGACATGGGGCTGGGCTTACGACCAGCTGGGAAACCCGAAAAAATCGCTCCAGAAGGCGCGGACCGGCGTGTTGCTTGTGCCAGCCGGGGCGCGCTCTGACGAAATGGAAATGGCCGGATACCTGCAAGCGCTTGAGACAGCATGGACCAGAGGTACCTTTGGTTACTTTGGGTTCTCGCCCCGAAAGATCGAGTTGCTTCACGGCTCTAACGGATCAATAAAGCGGCGGCAGGCGCTTTTGGAGCGAAGCTATGACATCGGGTTTACTTTGCCTTCGCCCAGAGGATGAACACATTCCACTGAAGAGACTCAACATTCCATTTGCGCTTGTGGTGCGGTACTCCCATATCTAACCCATGCTGCGCCTAACACCGATCCTGCTGGCAATCGCCTATGCCGTCGTGATGTACCGGATTTCCGTCTGGCGCACCCATCGCGATTTGGACGCGAAGTCCACCGAGCTGGCCGATCCTGCCCTCAAACGCATGACTGACCGGTTGGCCGCAGCTTTGGAAATCGACCGGGTGCCTGTCTACATTTACGAAATTGATCCAGTGAACGGCTTGGCTGCACCCGACGGGCGGATATTCATTACGCGCGGGTTTTACCGCAAATTCCGCAATGGCGAAGTTTCGGCAGAAGAAATGGCCAGTGTCATCGCGCACGAGCTGGGGCACGTGGCTTTAGGCCATGCACGGCGACGGATGATCGATTTCTCGGGCCAAAATGCAATGCGGGCAGCGTTGATGATGGTTTTGAACCGCTTCATCCCGTTCATCGGTGCATGGATCGCAAATATGCTGACGCACTTGCTGGCCTCTCGTCTGTCTCGCAGTGATGAATATGAAGCTGACGAATATGCAGCCGCGCTTCTGACCAAAGCGGGGATCGGAATTGGGCCACAGAAGTCGCTATTTCACAAGCTTGAGGATTTGACCCAACAGCGTGCGGGTGTGGTGCCAGCATGGTTAATGAGCCACCCCAAAACGGACGAGCGCGTAGCAGCGCTTGAGGTTCTGGAACAAAAATGGGGTTCTGGCGGATAGGTCAGAAGCGAGGGGTCGGTGCTTGGTATTCCCCGGAGTACTTTTAACCAACTGAACCAGACGCGACGTTATGTGGCAAGCGCTTTGCCCAAGCGTGGCAAGCGGGCTTTCTTCATCAGCGCGCGCAAGGTCCAATGATCACCCGACAAGCGATTGGCCTCGGCCAATACAGAGGCCGCGATCTGCGCCATGCCTTCAGAGTCGGAGAGCCAAAAATCATGCAATAATCCGTCCGGGTCACGCCGATCAAGCCCTTCCTCAGCAAGAATATTCTTTGGGAAATCCTTGGTATTGACGGTAACTATAACGTCGGCCGAGCTGGTGATCGCCGTTGCCAGAACGTGGATATCAGCCGCATCCGGCAGCCACAGGCGTTGCTCGGTGCCGGGGTTGGCGGGCTGCATGGCGGATGGCCATTGCGACTGAACCAATGCGATTTCAGCGCGGGCTTGTACCTCACCTTCGGGGCCGAGCTTGCGTGCCGCCCGGGCCCATTCCTCAAGGATGCGCGAGGACCAGACGGGTGTGAAATGGCCAAGCCTGGCAGCACGCAGCAACATCTCTCGCATCACTGTTGGGTAGATGATGCAGGTATCCAGAACCGCTTTCACAGTCGATAGAACACGGCTTTGAGGTAACCGCTTTCGGCCAGTTGTGGCAGTTGCGGATGGTCCGGGCCAGCAAAGCCGGTATGGATTAGTTGGGCCTGCCTCCCTGCCCGGCCGATTCCGCGCGAGGACGCATCGCGGAACCGTCCCAGATCGGCGGCGTGTGAACACGAGCAAAGCCCCAGATAGCCACCCGGTTTGACCAGATGGGCCGCCAAACGCGCAATCCGCTCATAGGCGCGCAAGCCCGCGTCCAGCGCCTGCTTGGAAGGTGCAAAGGCCGGAGGATCGCAGATCACAACGTCAAACCTCGTGCCATCTTCACCCAGTTTGGTCAAAACATCGAACGCATCGCCCTGACGGGTCTGAAAACGTTTAGCGAATCCTGAGGCTTCGGCGCCTTTCATCGCAAGCTCCAGCGCCGCAGCCGAGCCGTCGACTGACAATGCCTGCGCTGCGCCACCTGCCAGCATGGCCAGACCGAAGCCACCGACATGGCTGAACACATCCAACACATCCGCACCGGGATGGATCAGTTTGGCGGCGAAGGCATGATTGGGACGCTGATCATAGAACAGGCCGGTTTTTTGCCCGCCGGTCAGGTCGGCCATGTAGGTAGCGCCGTTCATCGGCACAGGCAGGGGCGCCTCGGGCGCAACGCCGCGCAGGGTCAGACTCAGATCGTCCAAACCTTCGAGCCCGCGGGTGCGGCCCGAAGCATTCTTCAACACGGTGCCAACCCCGGTCACCTTGACCAGCGCATCCGTCAGCACATCGAGATGTGCCTCAGCCCAAGCCGCATTCGGCTGGATCACACAGGCATCGCCGAAACGATCGATGATGACACCGGGAAAACCATCCGCTTCGGCATGGATGAGACGGTAATATGGAGCGTCAAACAATCGTTCACGCAACTGCAGCGCATGGCGCAACCGAGTTTCAAACCATTCAGCATCCAACTGCGCTTTGGTATCGCGATCCAGCACACGGCACATGATCTTCGAGGCCGGGTTCACCGCAACCAAAGCGATGGGCGCGCGTTTGTCATCTTCCAGCACCGCCAAATCCCCTGCCGCGATTTTGCGGGTCCGGCGATCCGTCACGATATCATTCGCATAGACCCAGGGAAATCCATGGCGCAGGCCACGGGCATTGGCCTTCGGTTTCAGACGTATACGGGGGCGGTCGGATGAAAGTGTCATGCCGCCCTCATAGTCGTGAATGCCCAAGGGTGAAAGCCCTGTTAGCGGTTGCGATTGCGCCAGCCGCCCCGCCGTCTGGGTGCCTGAGCAGTCTGCAACCCCTCGGCCAGTACCTGCGTCATGGGATGATCTGCGGCCTGCATGGAATACACCGTATGCAGCGCGCTCAGCGCTTGCTTCTGGTCTCGGTCCTCGGGCAGGCTCAGCGCCCAGTCCAGAAAGATGCTGCGGCATTCGGGCAAGGTTATACCCTCGATACGATAGGCCTCGCGGATCAAGCCTTTGTGATCGTTCGGATCATCGCTGCGTACCATCTGTAACCTCCGTAACCACGCCGCCTATCAGAGTAGCGGCACTGGCGTAACACTCCTGCAATGCGGCCTGCAGCTGGTCGACCTGATCAAACCCGGTGGCCCGGCACAGAAAGGCCGTACCACCCTCGCCGATCTTGTCGGCCTCAATGGTTTTTCCCGACAGCAGACGTGCCGCACATTGCACCGACCAGCATAGGTCGTAACAATGTTTGAGCGTTTGCGCCTGCGCGACCTCCAAAAGCCCGGCAGCGACCGCCCCGTCCAGTCCCGACGAAACATCGTGCTGGGGAAGTCCGGCCAGCAATGCGCCGGTTTCGGCCAACAGTTCGATATCCATCAGCCGTCCCGGACCGTTCTTGGTGTCCCAAACCCCCACAGGCGCTTTGGCTGCGGCCAGCCTGTCGCGCATTTCGGCGACCTCTTTCAGCACCTTGTTGCGGTCCAGTGGGCGAGACATTAGTTCGGTCCGAAACCTTTCGATATCGTCAGCCAAGGCGGAATTCCCGGCGACCACATGGGCGCGGGTCAACGCAAGGTGCTCCCACACCCAGGCCTCATTTTGCTGATAGTTGATGAAGCTGGCCCAGCTGGTAGCCACAGGCCCCTGATTGCCCGAGGGCCGCAGACGCATGTCGACCTCATAAAGACGCCCTTGCGACATCGGCGCGCTCAGCGCTGTGATCAAAGCTTGGGTGAAACGGGCATAATATGTCCGTGTGGCCAGCGGGCGGGGACCGTCGGACATATCCTGATCCTGCGGATCATAGATGACAATCATGTCCAGATCAGATTGCGAGTTGATCCGCCCTGCCCCAAGCGATCCCATGCCCAGAACCGCTGCGCCACGCCCTGGGGCGGGGCCGTGCTTTTTTGCAAATTGCTCGACAACGCAAGGCAGCACCGCTGCAATGACGGCCTGCGCCAGTTCAGCATATTGCCGCCCGGCCTGCGCCCCATCAATCAATCCGCGCAGATGATGAACACCGATGCGGAAATGCCATTCCTTGCACCAGCGACGCGCCAGATCAAGCTGCGTTTCATAGTCATTTTCTTCCGACAGCGCCTGCATCAGATCGGCCTGCAAGGTAACCTGTCCAGGCCAATCGCTGAAGAAACTACCACCGATCACCGCATCAAAAACCGAGGCATTGCGCGACAAATGTGTGGCAAGCGCATGCGATGTTCCGACGATGTCGACCAAGAGATCGATCAGGTGCGGGTTTGCCTCGAACAAGGAAAACAGCTGAACCCCAGCAGGCAGCCCGGCCAAAAATCCGTCCAGCGCCAGCAGCGCTTCATCCGGTTTCGCGGTCTTCGCCAATCGCGACAATAGTTCAGGTTTCAGCCGTTCGAAAATCCGGGCACCTCGCTGTGACCGAAGCGCCGGATAGGCGGTCCAGCGGGCCAGCACGCCCTTGTCAAAATCAACCTCTTGGATGGGGGCGGGTGACGCGCCCGGACCGGGGGCAAAAAATCCCTCCGTCAACTCGTGCACTTCGGTCAGGCGGCGGGTCAGATCGGCGGTCAGTTCATCGCGGCTGATGCCCATCAGGCAGGCGACCCGTTCGATTCCGTCATCTGAGTTCGGAACCTTGTGGGTTTGCGCATCATGTATCATCTGGATGCGATGTTCGACCTCGCGATGGGCGCGGTAGTGATCGGTAAGCTTTTCGGTAACATCCTCGGGCACCCAACCCTTCGATGCCAGCGCGGCCAGACCGGGCACTGTGCCTCGTACTCTTAGCTCAGGGTCGCGGCCCCCTGCGATCAGTTGACGGGTCTGTGTGAAGAACTCGATCTCTCGAATACCGCCCTGCCCCAGCTTCATATCGTGACCGGGGATCGAAAGGTTGCCGCCCGTCCCCTTGTTTTCGCGGATGCGCAGACGCATGTCGTGAGCGTCTTGAATGGCAGCAAAATCCAGATGTCGCCGCCACACGAACGGACGCAACGCCTCCAGAAATCGTTGACCTGCGGTGATATCCCCGGCACACGGGCGCGCCTTGATATAAGCTGCGCGCTCCCAAGTGCGCCCCAGGCTTTCGTAATAGCGCTCGGCCGCTTCCATCGCCAAACACACGGGCGTGACCGCCGGATCTGGGCGCAGGCGCAGATCGGTGCGGAATACATAGCCATCCGATGTTTTATCACTAAGCGTGGCACAGAAGTTTCGCGTGGCACGCACCATCCCCTGTCGGGCTTCGTAGAAATCATCTGGATCGAACCGAGTCTCATCAAACAATACGATGAGATCGATATCCGAGCTATAGTTCAGCTCATGCGCACCCATCTTGCCCATCGCCAGAATGACCATACCGGCAGCAGTTTCGACTTCATCCTGTGTCATGCCCGGAAGCTTTCCGCGCCGGATCAATGCGGCAATCTCCGCTTTTGCCGCTACATCGGTGGCCAGAGCTCCGAAATCAGTCAGCGCTGCGGTCACCTTCTCCAACGGCCATGCGCCCGCCAGATCCGCAAGCGCGGTCAGCAGAGCCATACGTCGTTTTGCCTGCCGCAGTCCGGGTTTCAACTGGTCCGATGGCAGCTTACGTGCCGCCTCCATCACGTCGGTGAACGCCTGATCCGGGTGCTGCAGCGCTTGCACCAACCAGTCCCTCTCTTGGTCGATAAATCCTTTTAGATAAGGGCTGGAGCCTGCTGTTCCTTCGATCAACTCCCCCTGTTCAGCCGTCAATTCGGGCAGCGCAGCACGCGTTTCCTGTCCCAGATCAGGATGGAAGGCACGCGGCAGGCGGTTTATAGCGAGGGCCTCACTCATTCTTGATCCAACGGGGTGTCCTGGCTGAAACTGTTGATCCAGACGTCATGCCGCCGCTCCCACAAAGATGAGATCAGCATCACTTCCCACTCTTCTGCGTCAGGTCGCCGGTAATCAGCGCGGTACGAGAGTAAAACCACATCTGCGGATAGTACGCGCAGTCTGGTATCGCTGAGTTCAAACTGCGTCATCGTAGGTGCATCGGCAAACTGCCCGACGTGATCGTCGCGATTGGCAAATCCGGATGGGTAGACACCCAGGAAATCGGGGCTCAGCAATGCGCGGTCGGCCTCGGCATTGCCTTCAACCAGCGCGCTCCACACTTGTTTCTCCAGCGATAGAATCTGATCGAGTGATGGGGCGGGTTTGTTTTCAGTATCTTGCATAGGCTGAAATTGCGCCTGTTCCGTTACCGCGTCAACCAATCAGGTTCAGTGAATCGCAAAATGTAAATCTTTTTCACATACACCCCTTGCATTGATGATTACCCCCTCCCATCTAGGTAATGTGAAAAGTATTTACATCCAAACTGGAGAGAGCAAATGACCGCATTGTCCGACCACGCCGTTCCCCAAAATCCGGGGTGGCTGCACAGAACCGAAGCCTGGCTTGACAGCAAGGGCAAAGGCGCCTGGATCGCCGCAATGGTTCTTGGCTTTATCTTCTTCTGGCCCATCGGCCTCGCCTTTCTGGCCTATATGATCTGGAGCAAACGCATGTTCAGCAAATCCTGCAGCCGCCGTTCTTCGTGGAAAGGCCACATGAGCGCCATGAAACCTTCGGGCAACAGCGCCTTCGACGCCTACAAAACCGACACTCTGGCGCGGCTTGAGCGCGAACAGCAAGAATTCGAAGCCTTCCTGCGCCGTCTGCGTGACGCCAAGGACAAGGCCGAGTTCGATGAGTTCATGGATGAACGCGCCCGCGACAATCGCAGCGACGCTGAAAATGGCAAGCAACCTGCCTGATCTGACCTTGCCCTGTCCCGCCCGTCGGGACAGGGTGTTCCCGACAATCTACCGGACCACATTTCATGTCTCATCTGCCTGACCCCGACAGCCAACCCGAATTTTATCAATCCGTGGCGACCAAACGCTTTTTTGCATGGCTGTTCGACATCGCCTTTATCTCGCTTCTTTGCACGGTCGCAATTCTGCTGACTTTTGGCATGGGCTTTTTCATCCTGGCACTGATCTACGCCGTCGTCAGCTTCGTCTACCGCGTTGTCACCATTGCCAACGGCTCGGCCACGCTGGGGATGCGTTTCATGGGGATCGAATTGCGTGATGCGTTCGGTGCCCGGATGGATACAGGCAAAGCCATCGCACACACAGCAGGGTATTTCGTCAGCATGATGTTTCCGATTCTGCAGATCATCTCGGTTATCATGATGATGACCAGCGCCCGCTGTCAGGGCCTTACCGATGCTTTCCTTGGCACTGCGATGATCAACCAACGTGCCTGAAAAACACCTGAGTGAAACACTTGGCGGCACCAAGAACCGTTGTTATCATCGGCCCCGAGGAAATGCGGGACCTTCATGCGACACACGCTGCCAATTGCGCCACAATTCTATGTGACGGCACCCCAGCCCTGCCCTTACCTTGAGGGCAGGATGGAACGCAAGCTGTTCACTGCCCTTCAGGGGGACGGCTCGGATCAATTGAACAATTGCCTGTCACAACAAGGGTTTCGCCGCTCGCAGAACGTACTGTATCGCCCGTCCTGCACCGATTGTGCGGCCTGTTTGTCGGCCCGCATAGATGTTTCGGCCTTCCGACCGCGAAAGAGCCAAAAGCGCGCGTTCAAACGAAATTCCTATCTCAAACGACGCGCCACATCTCCCTGGGCAACGGATGAGCAATTCGATCTGTTCCGCCGCTATCTGGATGCCCGTCACGCCGATGGTGGCATGGCCGATATGGATGTGTTCGAATTTGCCGCGATGATTGAAGAGACCCCGATCCGCAGCCGTGTTGTGGAATATGCCGACCCCAAAACCGGCGAATTGATCGCCGTCAGCCTGACAGATGTGCTGGATGACGGGCTGAGCATGGTCTACTCGTTCTACGATCCGCAGTTTCAGCAGCACTCGCTGGGCACGTACATGATCCTCGATCATATCGAGATCGCGCGAGAGGCCGGATTGCCGTACATCTATCTGGGATATTGGGTCCCCGGCAGCCCAAAAATGGGCTACAAGGCCAAGTTTTCGGGACTACAGGTCTATATACAAGGCGAGTGGAAGCGGATCGATAACCCCGAGCAGTATGCCCAATCAGTCCACCACCCCCTGTCATCTGCCCCGATTGCCGAACAGGTGGCTAATATCCAACTGCCCGACCGCCACCCAACCAAAGGCTGAAACATCATGCGGCAAAGCCTTCATGCGGTGACGCTGGTCGTACCGGATTATGATGACGCGATTGCGTTTTACACCAACAGGCTGAAATTCACTCTGACGCAGGATATTGATCTGGGCGGTGGTAAACGCTGGGTGCGCGTGACACCGCCAGGTCTAACCGGTGCCTCATTGTTGCTAGCCAAAGCGGATGGCCCCGAACAGATGACCGCAATCGGCAACCAGACAGGCGGACGTGTAGGTTTTTTTCTCGAAACCGATGACTTCTATCGCGATCATGCCGCAATGCTGGAATCTGGCATCGGCTTTGAAGAGCGTCCGCGCCACGAACCTTATGGAATTGTTGCTGTTTGGTGCGATCCCTTCGGAAATCGTTGGGACCTGATCGAGTTTACGGCCGCTTCCGACGCTTCATAATCATTACTTTACAACAGCTTACAAATACCCCCAATAGGTGCGTCAATTTTAATCACTTCGCATATTTTTTAGGCAGTTGAAAACTGACCTTACGTCACCAAATAAGCCAGACTTCTTAATACACGACCCGGTTCAGACGCCTGCGATCTCATAAATATCTGCAGGGTTTGGTTTTTTGTTGCTGTGACAGGTTCCCAACCCGTCACGGAAGTACTTGAAGGAGGGGAAAATGATAAATGCCGCACGCCGTCTTCTTTCGACCAACCTGACGACCCAGATTCTGATCGCGCTGGCCTTGGGCTCGGTCTTTGGACTGGTATTGAACTATCTCGATATCGCTGCCCTCAATGCCACCCTTGTGCAGGGTGTCCTGTCGATGCTGGGGCAGATGTTTCTGAATGCGCTGCAGATGCTTGTGGTGCCGCTTGTTGTATTCTCACTGCTGTGTGGCGTTGTAGGGATCGGGGATGTTAAATTGCTCGGCCGCGTCGGAGGGCTGACCTTTGTCACCTATCTGGCAACCACAGCGCTGGCCGTGACCACCGCATTGATCTTTGCCGGCCTTATTGGTCCGGGCACGGGATTCGAAAGCCTGCATTTGGCTGGTGAAGGGCTGAGTGTCGCTAACCCACAAACAACATGGGAAATTTTGGCGAACATCGTTCCCAAAAATCCGATCCATGCGCTTGCCAATGGAGAGATGCTGCAGATCATCTTTTACGTGATGGTCGTCGGCATTACCGTTCTGATGATGGGCAGCCGCGCCAAAGCATTTGTCGAAGGCTGTGAGTTCATGAACGAACTGGCAATGAAGATCGCCAAGATCGTCATGGCCTTTGCCCCGATCGGTGTGTTCAGCCTGATTGCCAAGACTTTTGCGATGGAAGGGTTCGGACTGTTCGGCCCGGTCATCGGCTATCTGGCGACGATCAGCCTTACATTGGTATTCCATCTCTGTGTGACACTGATGGCGTTGCTGTATTTCACCACCGGTTTGAGCCCACGGATTTTCCTGCGCAAGATGCGCTCGGCCCAGATTTTCGCATTCTCAACCTCCAGTTCGAACGCGACAATCCCGGCCAGTATGCAATGCGTCACACAGCGGATTGGCGTTGACCGTTCGGTTGCCTCATTCGGTATCCCTCTGGGTGCAACGATTAACATGGACGGGACCGCGATCATGCATGGCGTGGCGACCGTGTTCCTTGCCAATGCCTATGGCATCGATCTGGGGCTGAGCGGTTATCTGACCGTAATCTCAATCTCGGTTCTGGCCTCAATCGGCACAGCGGGGGTACCCGGCGTGGGGATCGTGATGCTGGCGATGGTCCTGAACCAGTTGGGGATGCCGCTGGAAGGCATCGGGATAATTCTGGCGGTTGATCGGATACTCGACATGATGCGAACAGTCGTGAATGTCACCGGTGATGCCGTTGTCACGACCATCGTCGGGCAACGAGTCGGCAAGCTGAACAAGGCCGTCTTCGGCAATCCGGATGCCGGTGTGCTTGGTTCAACAGACCTTGCTATCGACGATGCCGCCGAAAAGGTGCTTGCAACGATGGCCCAACCACAACCACATTCCTGATAAAAAAAACGGAGGCCCGTTGGGGCCTCCGTTTCTGCTGACAGTCAAGTCGGATCAGCTTGGGATCAGATCAGGTACAATTGTCACGATCGAAGGGAAAAACCACAAGATCGCAATGCCAACCACCTGAATAATCACAAAGGGAATGATGCCTCGATAGATATGGCCGGTTGTGACTTCTTTCGGTGCAACGCCCCTCAGATAGAACAGCGCGAACCCGAACGGCGGCGTCAGGAACGAGGTTTGCAGGTTCACTGCCACCATGATCGTCACCCATTTCGGATCAAACGACCCGCCGTAAATCACCGGCCCCACAATGGGGATCACGATGTAGATGATTTCGAGGAAATCCAGCACGAAGCCCAGGAAGAACAGTACCAGCATCACGATCAGGAAGACCGTAAACTCGTTGTCGAAGCTCTTGAGGAACTGCTGGATGTAATGCTCTCCTCCGAACGAAATCACCACAAGGTTCAGCAGCTGCGACCCGATCAGAATGGTGAAAACCATTGAGGTCACCTTGGCCGTTTCGCGCACCACCGGGGTCAGCACCCCACTGGAGAACAGAACCCAGCAGCCAAACAGCAGACCAAACAAAGCATACAGATATGCCGAATAGGCGATGATAAAGGCAATCCAGCTTTCGACCGTTACGCCACCCTGATTGATGCGCAGATCAAAGTTCACCCCCATCAGCAAGGCTATGACGACGGCGAAGGTGGACCATATGATTACCCTGCCCGACCGCCCCTGATCCTGAAGCTTGCGATAGGCCGCCAGCATGATCGCTCCGCCTGCCCCCAGTGCCGCGGCGGGCGTTGGGTTGGTCACGCCGCCAAGGATCGAGCCCAGCACTGCGATGATCAGAACCAATGGTGGGAAGACCACGCGGATCAGATCATTCGTGGCACAGCGCGCAGCCGCTTCTTTGCAGCCATACATAGCCAGCGCAAAAGGTATGGCCAACAGCACGAATGTGGCCCCCGATGAGGTTGTCGGCGCGATCAGCAGCACATCCACCAGCAGCATCAGGAGAAGGCCGATGGCTCCCACGATCAAAGGCTGTGGCGCCCGCGACGGCGCGATACCACGGCCCAACACCAGCGTCAGGCCCAAAAGAACCACGATCACGGCCACACCGTTTCCAATCGGCGCAGCCGAAGCGATCTTGGCCTCCTGCGCGGCGGCCAGTTCCTCTTCGCTCAAGCGCTTCGCTTCCGCCGCGCCTCCGGCTGCGTCAATCGCGTCCTGCTCGGCAACAGCCTGATCCCATGTGGACTGTCCATGCAACTCGATCATCGAGGCTTTGCACTCTTCCGAGACATTCGTTCGCAGCGACGCGCCCTGCCCGATATCCGAGAAGGACGAGACCGAGATGTTCTGGCTGCCGATCACACCCGCGCTACCCAGCAGCACAGCGCCGACGATCACAGCAACCGGAGCACCCAACAGCCAGGTCAGGCCTTCTGCGCGTGTGATGGTCTCACCCGAGCCGCCCGACATCTCAACCGCCGGGGCCTTGTGCGGGTTCAGCAGCGCATATCCGAAGGCGTAGAGCGCATAGAGCAGTGCCAGCATGATCCCCGGCAACAACGCTGCTTGGAACAGCGTTCCCACCGAGACAACCGCAGGCTGACCCAGATAGGTCAGCGCATCGGTGCAACCTGCATCGACGGCGCGCGTTTCCTGAGCAGTCGAATAGAGGTCACCCGCCAGTGTTCCAAGCAAAACAATCACGATGGATGGCGGAATGATCTGCCCCAAAGTTCCCGAGGCGGCGATCACACCCGTTGCCAGTTCCGGCGAATAATTGTTGCGCAACATGGTTGGCAGCGCCAACAAACCCATTGTCACCACAGTCGCACCCACGATGCCCGTCGAGGCGGCAAGGAACGCGCCCACAACCACGATCGACACAGCCAAACCGCCGGGCAACGGGCCAAATACGCGCGCCATCGTGGTCAGCAGATCATTCGCGATCTTGGATCGCTCCAGCGTGATGCCCATCAGGACGAACATCAGAACGGCCAGTAGGGTTTCGATAGATTGCCCAGCCAGAACACGTTCGTTCATGCGGTTTACAATGAACGAGACGTTGCGATCTAGCGCAGTTTCCCAGCCTTGTACAAAGACCGGTTCGGCTATTCTGGGTAGGTCCGGGTATCGGAATATGGATATGACATCCGGTTTGATCCCTGAATTCACCAGATCCCGATACCCAGTTGACCCGGTATCAATCGCCTGATGGATCAACAGTCCGGCGCTGTCTAATGCAGCGATGATCCCGAACGAGATCACCCCGGCCCCGCCGATGGCAAATGCCACCGGAAATCCCGAAAGGATGCCTCCGAAGAGGCAGAAGAATACGATAATGAGGCCTATCTCGACGCCATCAAGTCCGAATAGCATTGTCTGGTTCTCCGTCCCTAATGCGCGCCTTCGTAGGCTTCTTCACCCTCACCAAGGCTGTCCTTGTCGAGGTATTTTCCAATGCTTTCCGGCCCTTCCACATATTCCAGATACGAACGGTACAGGAACGCGATAGCGTGGAGGAACACCATGGCAGCAAAAGCCACCAGCAGGATTTTAAACAGGAAATAGGCGTTGAACCCGTTTGGGCTGAACCCGATGGTTTCCACGTTCCAGCGCAGCGCGCGGGATTTGGTCAGCAACCGATCCAACGCGTCACTGGCCGATGGTTTCGGCACGATCAGGTGCCGCCACATGAAGTACCAGCCATACATCCAGGTCAACACGGCCATGGGCATCATAAACAGCACTGCACCGCACATGTCGACCACGCGCTTGGCTTTGTGGCTGATGCCCGCATAGATCAGGTCAACCCGGACGTGACCGCCTTGCACAAAGGTGTAAGTGCAGCACAGGCAGACGACCATGGCGTTATAAAGTTTAAGTTCTTCCGCGAACCAGCTGATATCCATCTGAAACGGAATACCCAGCCCGAAAGACATGTCGGGGCGCGTAAAAACCCGCTGCATGAAAACGATGACGATCTGCTGGATCACCATCAACAACCCGGCCCATGCAAAGAAGCGGCCCGTTGTATTGGCAAAACCTTCAAGCCCACGCACCATGCCCCACATGAATCCACGCCAGTAGAGCCCGATGGCTGTCAGCACGAGAAACAGCGTGAAGATCACAAAGAAGAACTCGACCGAACCGCCATAATAGACAAAGCGCATGATCGCTTCTTTGTCCGACCAGTTCAGCCAGAGTTGCGGATGCGTGATGGCATATCCGAAATTATAGAAGGCTTCGGCAATGTTCTGAATGAACCAGATCAGTCCATTCCACAGGGCGCCGAAGAACGAGATACCGTTATCGTCCTGCATGTTGTCCCCAGGTCGCATCGGTTGCACGTTTCATTGTTGCGATATGTCCGAACCGCTTATGTGCAACGGGAATGGCTCCCCCGACTGGCGGGGGAACCGATTGCATTGAGCGCGATCGCTTAGCCGCGAACGCGGTTGCGTTGTGCGGTGTAGACGCCCGAAGATAGACCCTGCCAGCCCGACGACGACGCCGATGACGCCATTGCGCTGTCGTGGATCTTCTTGAACAGTTCGTCGCCCATGTTTTCGTCCAGAACTTCTTGGCTGGCCGCGCCAAACGCATCCCAAACGCTGTCCGGGAATTCCATGACCTTGACACCACCCGACTGCAGACGCTGCAGTGCGGCACCGTTGTTTGCCAGGAATTGCGACAGATTCCATTGATGGCATTCGCCGGCAGCGATTTCGATGATCTTCTGTTGTGCTGCCGTCAGGCTATCAAACACCTCCCGGTTGGTTGCCAGCGACAGACCTGCATTCGGCTCGTGGAAACCAGCGGTGTAGTAAACCTTTGTGATTTCCTGGAAACCGGCCTTTTCATCGGCCCATGGACCAATCCACTCGGTCCCGTCGATCGCGCCGGATGACAGCGCCTGATACACTTCCGAACCCGGAATGTTCTGTACCGATGCGCCCAGTTTACCCAGTGCTTTGCCACCAAGACCCGGCATACGGAACTTCAGGCCATTGAAGTCTTCGGGGCTGTTGATCTCTTTCGAATACCAACCACCAGCTTGCGCGCCGGTGTTACCTGCCAGGAACGATTTCAGGCCAAAGATTTCGCCCAGCTCGTCATGCAGCTCCATCCCGCCATCCTGGTAGTACCAGTTGACCATTTCCTGAGCGGTCATGCCGAACGGAACCGCGGTGAAGAAAGCATAGCCCGGGTGCTGACCGACAAAGTAGTAGTCGGCCGCGTGGTACATATCGGCCTGACCGGACGAAACCGCATCAAATACTTCGAACGCGCCAACCAGTTCGCCGGCTGCTTTGATTTCCACGTTCAGGTTGCCATCCGACATCGTGGTGATGCTGTCGGCGCAACGCTGCGCACTGTCGAACACGCCCGCAAGGCCGCGGCCCCACGAGGTAACCATGGTTAGCGTACGCTTGCCCTGCGCATAGGCCGGTGCTGCCAGCGTGGTGGCTGCAGCAGCCGAGCCGCCCAGTGCCGACGTTTTCAGAAACTTACGACGATCCATATGAGTGATCCTCCCCTACTTATTCATTACCCAGATTTTCCCGGGCCGATCGTTTCTAGTGCGCGTCAGCCTAATTCCGCACACATGAATGTGAATACCTATTAATACGTAGCCGGGCCGGTTTTTCCGCGCTCAAGGCCGCAAATCAGGCTAATTTCACCTGTCTACCATCTAAAACGGCGGCTGAGACCACCAATCGCCCAATCTTTTTGCAATTTCCCGGTAGCGCGCGTATCGATTCGACCATGAGAGGAATCCGAAATCTCATTTCGCTGACCTATGCGCAGAAACTGTCGCTGGTTGCCGCAATTCCGCTGATCGCGGCAGTCGCGGCAATTGCGTTGGTGGTTGCGTACGAATCCCGTGCGACCGCCGAAAGCGAGATACAAGCCCTCGAACGCCGCCTCATCGAAGCTAAAAAAGAAGAGCTACGCAATTATGTAACGCAGGCCCGCAACGGATTTGCTTACATCTACGGCCGCGCTTCGCCCGACGATGAGGTGGCCAAGAGTCTCGTTGCTCAAATCCTGTCGGCGATGATCTACGGCAAAGATGGGTTTTTCTTCGTCTACGATTACGACGGCAACAATCTGGTCAGCCCGCGCCAGACTGAATTTATCAATCGCAACTGGGCTGACCTGACCGACAGCGACGGCACGCCGATTGTAAACGAATTCATCAGTCTCGCCCGTCAAGGTGCGGGATGGCACAGCTTTATGTGGCAAAAGCCTTCGACCGGCGAAGAGGCGCAAATGATTGCTTATGTGGTCGGCCTTCAAGACTGGCGCTGGTTGGTAGGCACCGGTGTCTTCATCGACGACATTGTTGCTACCGTTGCCAATGCGCGCGCCGAGGTCGAGGCGCGTGTGCAGCGTACTTTCCTGTATATCGGCGGCATTGTCTTGGCCGCTGTTTTGATCGTGTTCGCCTCGGGCATGTTGTTGAATTTTCGCGAGCGCAGACTGGCGGATGCCAAGCTCAAGGAACTGACCCAACGAGTGCTGGATGCTCAGGAGGAAGAGCGCGGACGCGTCGCCCGCGAATTGCATGATGGCATCAGCCAGATTTTGGTTGGCGTACGCTATGCGCTGGACAATGCCCGCCGACGGCTGGATCTCAGAGACGACGCAGCCGCGCAGGCCCCACTACAAACAGGTATCGACAATCTGGCTACCGCCATCACCGAAGTCCGCCGCATCAGCCGCGACCTGCGCCCCGGCGTTCTGGATGATCTGGGGCTTGGACCGGCACTTAAGGCATTGACTGACGATTTCAGAGAACGCACGGGTATTGAAACCGAATTCTCGACTGTGGTGTTCCGAAACAGGTTGGATCAGGACAGCAAGATTGCCCTCTACCGGATCGCACAGGAAGCCCTGACCAATATCGAACGCCACGCGGGCGCGACCCATGTTACCATTGACCTGCGGGGTCATAAGAAAGGCGCCACGATGCGGATCACAGACAATGGTCGCGGGTTGCGAAGTGAACCGGGCCACGTCAGCACCGGAATCGGATTGCGCAACATGCAAGAGCGGATCGAACAGCTTGACGGCACTTTGCGCATCCTTTCGTCGCGCGGCGGGCGCAGCGGCACTGTTATTGAAGTCAGCCTTCCGCTCAGCCATATGCTACCACCGCAGGAAGACCCCACGCCAAAACGAAAGGCCGGTATCTGATGCCCGACACAATCATCCGGGTCCTCATTGTTGACGATCATCCCATGGTTGCCGAAGGCATTCAGTCCATACTGGAAAGCTTTGAGGATATTGATGTGGTCGGAACACTCTCAAACGGGCAAGAGGCTGTCGATCAGGCAACCCATCTAAAGCCGGACGTAATTCTGATGGACCTCAATATGCCTGGCCTGAGCGGGCTCAGCGCCACCGAGATCATTCTGGAGCGCCTGCCTGATACCCGCATCCTGATCCTGTCGATGCATGACAGCCCTGAGTATATCTCGACCGCCCTCAGCCACGGCGCCAAGGGCTATGTGTTAAAGGACGTTCCCACCGAAGAAATCAAGCAGGCCATCGACGCAGTGATGCGGGGCGAACGTTACCTGTGCACCGGTGCCAGCGGGTCGCTGGAACCCAAGGACGGCAACACGCGTGAGGCACTGACAGGCCGCGAGCAAACGATCTTGCTGGAACTGGCGCAGGGTAAATCCAACAAAGAAGTCGCGCAATCGCTGGATATTTCGGTGCGTACGGTCGAAACTCACCGCAAAAACATAAAACGCAAACTCGGCATCTCCTCCACCGCCGGTCTGACCCGCTATGCACTGGAACATGGCGTCTTGCAGGGCACCAGCCCCGGGTTCTGACCGCAGCGCGGCACGCGCTGCCCGGCCCAACCGGAGGAGGCGCGCCGATAGGCGCGTTGACAACGGGCGGGAGCCCCTCGCTATCTCGGTCGGATACCCTGGCCAAAGAAGATCAGCGTACCATCCTCGTCGATCACATGAAACTCACGCTGCTGCTGAGGCTGATCGAAGGTGCGCGCACCCGGCCCTTGGGCAGATCTTCCAATCCCGGGCACAGGCTGTCGTGCAGCGCATCAATCCCATCAACATCGATATAGAAGGATTAATCATCCCCCAGGGGGAGACCATCCGTGCGCGGCGGGCATTCCAGCAAGCGGATGGCAACCGATTCAGGCCTTAGAAAAGCATATTTGTCTTGCTTGAAAGTGCAGGTAAATCCCAGGCGGTCACAATAGAATTCTATCTGCGCATCCAAAGACGAGCACAGAACAAATGGTGTTAGCTGCAATATCTGCGACATCAAAGGCGACTCCCCGGCAATAATGGGATCAGTTTTGAAGCCTGCCCGTCTCAATCCAATAATTCGTCACCCCTGAGCCCTGCGCGTTCATAGTGATGCGGCAGGACACGACCATAAAGTTGCCGCGTACGCTCGACCCCGCCGCACATGCCTTTGGTTTCAACAAATGAGAAGATACCCACATAGCGCTTCCGCGCGCCCTCGACCGGAGCGACCCGATGCAAGGCATAGCGCCCTTTGAATATCTGCAGATCTCCCGGTTGTAACTCCAGCCTGTGAACCCCGTCCATGCGTCCATCCAAAACCGCAGCAACGGCGTTGAAATTCTCGTCCTCACTGGTGCGCAGATTGGGCGCGTATTCAAATGCACCGCCGGCTTCGCCATTCTGGATTGCCAGCGTAACCGTGTAATTGTTGGTATCGAAATGCCAGGGAAAGCCCTGCCCCTCCTCGACCACATTGATAATCACATCCGCCAGCGGATCATCATATCGAAAGAACCGGTCCTCTGGCTCGTTCAAAGCTTCTCGGATGAACGGCATGAAACCTTCATACTCGTAGATCCGTCGCAGAGGGCTTGTGTTAGCGAAGTTGTCTGCTGGCACAAAGGCATTGGACCGGTCGAAAAAACGCCGGATTGGATGCCCGATGCCAAAGCTCGGGTCGTCCAGAGTGAAATAGGCATTCGTACGATTGAACGAGCGATGCGCCTTAGGAGCCACGTTGTCAGCCTCAGCAACAAGTTTTTCCAAACCCTCTTCATGAACAAAGCGCGACAGAATCGCACATCCATCAACGTCCAGATCCCGCCGCAGGTCCGCGATCAACTGCCGGTATCCAAAGGATTCTGGCCGGTCGATCGGATATCGCCCCAAATCTACAAGATCGTGCAACATGTCTGATCTCCCGATGTAGTGCTATGTTCATCAGCCTGCCTCAGCATCGGGGGGGTGCTCTGCTCTGTTTCAGACATGGACCTGACGCAATCAGACCACTCTCCTGCACGGCCACACACATAAAAAACCACTCGATCTTCGCGGATGTTTCCCCACCTGCGTCATTTTGCGCAACAAAATACTAAAATTTGCAAGCTGTGACTTACAATATTTTTTTAATTGCCTGTTGACGCCCCTTTCCCTCAACCATAATGTCCCTGCACGCAAAGAAGGAGCCTCTGGCGATGAGAACGCTAGTCGTAATCGTAGGATACACGCGCATGGGCCGGTGACGGTTAACCATAATCGAACCCATGCGCCTCCGAAAATCTCGGGGGCTTTTTTTTGGCAATACGCAAGACACATGTCGCGAACGGAGCAAAGCAGATGACACGTGAGATGACCGGCGCAAAGATGGTGGTTCAGGCCCTCAAGGATCAGGGCGTTGACACAGTATTCGGATACCCCGGTGGCGCCGTCCTACCGATCTATGATGAGATCTTTCTGCAAAATGATATCCGCCATATTCTGGTGCGGCACGAACAAGGTGCGGTACACGCGGCTGAAGGCTATGCGCGTTCGACCGGTAAACCAGGCGTTGCTCTGGTGACGTCCGGCCCCGGCGCGACAAACGCCGTGACCGGCCTGACTGACGCGTTATTGGATTCGATCCCGATTGTGGTTCTGACCGGGCAGGTCCCGACCTTTATGATCGGCTCGGATGCCTTTCAAGAGGCAGACACGGTTGGCATTACCCGCCCCTGCACCAAGCATAACTGGCTGGTGAAGGATACGGACTCTCTTGCCCCGACGATGCACGAAGCCTTCCACGTTGCCACTTCGGGCCGCCCCGGCCCTGTGTTGGTCGATATACCGAAGGACGTTCAGTTTGCCTCGGGTGAGTACGCGGCACCAAAGCCGTCGACCTCGCACTACCAACCGGTGGTAAAGGGCGATCTGGAAGAGATCACGGAACTGGTTGCGGCAATCGAGACCGCAAAGAAGCCGGTTTTCTACACCGGGGGTGGCGTCATCAACTCTGGCCCCGCTGCCAGCCAGTTGCTGCGCGAGCTTGTGGACGCAACCGGTTTTCCGATCACCTCGACTCTGATGGGGCTCGGCGCCTACCCTGCCTCAGGTGACAACTGGCTCGGTATGCTTGGGATGCACGGGCTTTATGAAGCCAACATGGCGATGCATGACTGCGACCTGATGATCAACATCGGCGCACGTTTTGACGACCGCATCACCGGCCGCATCGATGCGTTCTCGCCCAAGTCGATCAAGGCGCATGTGGATATCGACCCATCGTCGATCAACAAGGTTATCCGGGTGGATATCCCAATCGTTGGCGATGTTGCCCATGTGCTTGAGGATATTCTGAAAGTCTGGAAAGCCCGTGGTCGCAAAACGGACGTTGCCAACATCAAACAGTGGCAAGAACAGATCAGCGAATGGCGCAAAATCAATTGTCTTGCTTTTACCAACAGCGAGAAAACCATCAAACCGCAACATGCATTGCAGCGGCTTGAAGAGCTGACCAAGAATCACGACCGCTATGTCACGACTGAGGTCGGACAGCACCAGATGTGGGCAGCGCAATATCTTGGCTTTGAAGACCCCAACCGCTGGATGACATCGGGCGGATTGGGCACGATGGGCTATGGCTTCCCAGCATCCATCGGCGTGCAGATGGCGCACCCCGATGCGCTGGTCATCAACGTGGCCGGTGAAGCGTCGTGGTTGATGAATATGCAGGAAATGGGCACCGCGACACAGTACCGTTTACCTGTGAAACAGTTCATCCTTAACAACGAACGCCTTGGCATGGTGCGCCAGTGGCAAGAGCTGCTGCATGGCGAACGCTATTCCCACAGCTGGTCCGAGGCCTTGCCTGATTTTGTGAAACTCGCCGAGGCCTTTGGGGCCAAAGGCATCCTGTGTTCCGACCCGGCCGATCTGGACGATGCGATCATGGAGATGATCAACTATGACGGTCCGGTGATCTTTGATTGCTTGGTCGAAAAGCACGAAAACTGTTTCCCGATGATCCCGTCAGGCAAAGCCCACAACGAGATGCTGCTGGGTGAAGCCGAGACACAAGGTGTGATCGAATCCGGAGGCGCTGTACTCGTTTAGCCATCATAGCGCCCAACGAAAAACAAATGTCACCCATAATGTAGCCGCGCTGACCAACGAAAAAGGGAATGATCATGCGTGATCTCAGCAGTCAGTTCTCGACCAAGGCATCTAGTCCGATAGAGAATCTGTCAATATTTGCCGGACGTCGTGGTTGGCAAGTGGGGCTTATGGTTCCGCTCTTCGTCCTGGCATTGACTTTGTTCTGGGTCGGGTCTGGCTGGTATGCCGTTGTCGTCCAGGGTAAAATGTCATTATCCGTTGATTTCAAGGTGTTTTGGGCGGCTGGTCATCTGGCGCATTTGGGCGATCCACTCGCTGCATTTGATATCGACAGGTTATCAGAGGTCCACGAAGCATCGAAGGAAGATGACTGGATGCCATGGTCCTATCCTCCTTCCTTCCTTGTCGCGCTTATGCCGCTTGGTGCGCTGTCGTTTTCTCCGGCCTGGGCGATGTTTACGGTAATCTCTCTTGTCGCGATGCTTCTCGCGATACGACCTTTTGCCTGTGGAATTGTGCCGGTCTGGCTTGCGTTTGCCTTCGCCCCCGCCATGTTGCCGAATTTCTATATGGGACAAACCACCGCGCTATGGGCGGCTGGCCTACTAGGCGCCTTGGCAGCGCTAAAGCACGAACGCTTCGTGTTGGCTGGGTTTTTTATTGGATTGCTGACGCTTAAACCTCAACTCGGCCTGCTCATTCCACTTGCACTGATCGCGAGCGGCTCTTGGCGGACGATCATGTCAGCCACGGTCACGACGCTCGTCATATCGCTTCTATCCACTCTTGTTGTAGGCGTCGATTATTGGTCTGAAATGCGCCATATGATGGGCGTTCATTTCGAAGAGATCCAAGGATCTATCCATTTGAATACCCTCATGCTGAGCCCATATTCCCTAATTGCCGGTATCGGTTTGCCGGAACCCGTGGCGCTTGCCACGCAGTGGATTTTGACTGGATTGTCAGGGATTGCTGTTTTCGTCGCCTGGCGCAGCCCCAAAGTTGACTTCGACCTGCGCGCAGCAGTTCTTATACTGGGTATATCCTTGTCTACCCCCTACTTCTGGTTCTACGAGGCAGGATTGCTAGCGATCGCAACATTGTTCCTTTTGCGCGCGGGTGTTCTGACAAAGACGCCATTGCGTCTTGCCCTGGCCGCAGCGATGTGGATCGGCATCGGACCAGCAACACATTTGGTGCTGTTCAAAATGACCGATACACTTTCATTGCGGCTCGTTTTCGCCCCGATCCTGATACTGGCTTGCGCTGTATGCCTTCAGGCATTGATTTCCAAACTCCGCAAGCCGGCAGACACCTACCTAATTGATGAGGTCCTTCAATGACACCGCTAAACATCGTCAAAGGCTCCACGCGGCATTCTGCCTACAACCTGCGCCCCACCTTTTCGGACGTGCAGGAACAGCACACGATTGCGGTGCTTGTTGAAAATGAACCCGGTGTACTTGCCCGAGTGATCGGGCTGTTCTCGGGCCGCGGCTATAACATCGAAAGCCTGACGGTTGCCGAGGTGGACCACACCGGACATCTCAGCCGCATTACCATCGTCACCACAGGCACGCCGCAGGTGATCGAGCAGATCAAGGCCCAACTTGGGCGCATCGTCTCGGTTCGTGATGTGCATGACCTTACGGTCGAAGGTGCCGCAGTCGAGCGCGAGCTGGCGATCATCAAAGTTGTGGGCGAAGGTGACAAGCGTGTCGAGGCGCTGCGTCTGGCCGACATCTTCCGTGCCAACGTGGTCGACAGCACCCTGAATTCATTCATCTTTGAAATCACTGGTGCGCCGGACAAGATCGACGCATTTGCAGATCTGATGCGCCCTCTGGGCTTGGTCGAGATCGCCCGCACCGGTGTAGCTGCGTTGTTGCGCGGCGATTAAGTTCCACTCCTCCGCTCCGGCGCAGATTTTGTGATCGGGGCGGACGCATAGTGAACCATGCCGCCGTCTGCATGATACGCAGCTCGGATCACATATATTTGAGCAACAGCATGAAAAAGATCATGCAAATAGGCCAAATGCCAGTTGATTTTGCACGTTATCCCGCTAGCCTGTAAAGGTGGCGGGTCATTTACTGGCTTCCGCTGGGGTCATCTTTACGATTTTCTTGAATGATGTGCGGCCTACGCGCTGCCGCATTCGTGTTTTTTCTGAAAATACAAATGGAAATCTTAGACAGACGTGACCGGAATTAACCGCAGCCCCGCAGAATTGCGCAGCATGTTCGGTGCCAACCTCAGACAGCTTGCACGCAAGTACCCGTCAGTTTCCGAGCTGTGCCGCCAACTGGGTATCAACCGCACTCAATTCAATCGCTATCTGTCAGGTGAGAGCTTTCCGCGACCGGATGTACTCGACCGGATTTGCCAGTTTTTTAATGTCGACGCACGTATCTTGTTGAAACCTATGGACGAAATTGAGACGTCCAGTCACCACCCCGCTTCGCAAGTTATTGATCGGTTTCTCACCACCGGGACTGAAGAGTTCTTGGCGACGGGCTTTTATCATGCCGTCGAAACATCCCCTCACAAACGCAATCCGGTCCGAAACAAGCTGCTGTTTGTTCGCCGCATTCGCCATTGCACTTTGTTACGCTGCTATGATCCCAGGTCTCAGATGCCTGGGCAATCTGCCCCTGCGCGCGAGGTTCAGGGCATTGTGTCCTGCATCGGCAGTCAGGTTTTCGCGCTGATGTCCCGACCGGGCGCGCAGGATTGCAGGATGATGGTCCTGACCAAGCAGTCTGAACAGGCCGGGCAAGATTGGTCAGGATACATATACCATTTGGCAGCGAGTAGCGCGCAAGGAACTGGAGTGAGCCGCTTAAAGCTGCGTCACTTCGGACACGACCTGACGGCGGCTCTGCGGTTAAGGCGCGAGGTGCCCCATGCCCTTGATGAGGTCACCCCTACAGTTGCCTTAACCTGAATTCGCCCGGATCAAGCAGGTTTGTGCACGTCAGCGCCGCCATTTTCGGTGATCAGGCGATAAAGATGCCAGCTTGCATGACCCAGCAGAGGCAGAATGATAAACAGGCCCAGAAACCATGGTATCATGGCCAAAAATGTCGTGATGGCAATGAATGCGCCCCATCCCAACATGACTTGCATATTCGCTTTGACGTAACCAAAGCTAGAGATCATTGCGGTCACGAAATCCAGCTCGCGATCCAGCAGCATGGGGATCGAAAGCACCGTAATCATATACAGAATGATCGCAAAAATGGCCCCGACAAGCGTGCCTAGGGCTAACATGGTCAACCCATTCGGGGTCAGGAATACCTCGAACGATGACGAGATGTTGGTCATAGTCGACAGCCCCATGAACAGGGCAAAGATCATATGACCGAGAAAGAACCAGAACAGGAATATCACTACGATAATGGCGCAAATCGACGGCAGTTGCCTGCGGCTTTGCTGTATGACAACACCAAAGATCGCGCCGGGGTTCAGCGGGTCGCCCTGTTCCAGCCGATGAGATATCTCGTAAAGACCCACGGCGGCGAACGGGCCAATCAACGGAAACCCGATCGCGGCCAGCACCAGCCAGAACGACGTTCCCGTCATCAGCGTAACCCACGCCATCAGCCACCCCGCCAACACATAGAAACCTGCAAACAGAAGGCCGAAGAGCGGCGCGCGGCGATAATCCCGCCAGGCCCGGCGCAGCGCCTCTTTCAGCATCTCGGCATCGACGGGTTTCAGTGTCGGCACACCAAAGGGTTTGTCCATTCTTGTTCTCTCCTCCCGGGTGATCATGCTACAAGGCGGGTCGTTTCTGCGGCCATTGCGTTTCGGCATGATAGGCCGCGCCCATCGACAGCATCCGTGCATCCGAGCCACGCGGGCCAAATATCTGCAGCCCCATCGGCAATCCAGCCGCCCCGAACCCCGCAGGTGCGCCCAGACAGGGCAGACCCAGCAAACTGACCGGTGTGACGACCTGCATCCAGCGATGATAGGTATCCATGCCCTGCCCTTCAATCTCGGTCGGGTACGGCTTTTCGATCTCAAACGGCCAGACCTGTGCTGCAGGCAAAACTAACGCATCATAGTCGACGAACAACTCTGCCGCTCGCCTGTACCAGTCTGACCGGATGACGCTGGCGCGGTGTACATCCATCGCGCTGAACGCCAGTCCGCGCTCCAACTCCCATCGGGCCGTGTCCTTGAATACCCCTTCGTGCTCGGCCAGTGGTTCCAGCCCAGTGGCGACGCTCCAGGAGCGCAGCGTGATCCAGCTTTCCCAGATCAGTTCGGCATCAAAAGGGGGTGCAAGGGTGTCGACACGCGCGCCACATCCCTCGAATGCATCCAGCGCGTCGCGGCAAAGCTTTAGAATGCCGGCTTCGCACGGGAATGCGCCACCCCAGTCGCCCAGCCATCCGATCCGCATATCTGTCAGATCGGCCGCGTGTACGGGCGACACTTTGGGGTGGTCCACACTCAGTGGAACTCTGGGATCAGGGCCGGACAGTACGTCAAGCAAAATCCCGATATCCTCGGGGCTGCGCGCCATCGGCCCGAGTGTCGAAAGCTGATGCAGATAGCTGTCCCCTGCCGGTTCCGATGGAACCCGGCCCCAACTTGGTCGGAAGCCATAGACATTGTTCCACGCCGCCGGATTGCGCAGGCTGCCCATCATGTCGGACCCGTCTGCCAGCGCCAGCATCCCCGTTGCCAATGCCACCGCCGCGCCTCCGGAGGACCCACCACACGATCGCGCGGAATCATAGGGGTTACAGGTTGCGCCATAGACGGGGTTGAACGTATGCGAGCCTAACCCGAATTCCGGCGTGTTGGTCTTACCAATCAAGATCGCCCCGGCTGCCCGCAATCTGGCGGCCAGCAGATCGTCAGCTTGCGGAATGTAATCCTTGAAAATCAGAGACCCCTGTGTCGATGCAATGCCTGCCACATTCACCAGATCTTTGACCGCAATTGGCAACCCATGCAGAGGGCCACGTGCGGGCGCGGCATCTGCCTTTTGCGCTTCGGCCATCAGGTCCTCTTCATTTCGCAGCGCGACAATCGCGTTCACCTGAGCGTTCACTTCCGAGATCCGATCCAGGGTCGCGCGCATCAGGTCAGCCGCTGAAAGCTGGCGATTGGACAAACCATCTAGGGTGTCCTTAGCGGATGCTCTGGTCAAATCCATGTGGCTTGTTCCCTTGGCTGCTCATCATCAGCCTAGCCTCGTGGAAAGACCATTTAAAGCCACTGTTTAGATGTATCTTTTCGGCGTTGCGCCGTACACGAAGCCCACAGAAGGTTTTTACCTGACCCGGATGTCGAACCGGATGTTGCTGTCGCGGCCCAGCATGTTTTTCAGGCAGAAAAGATCATGACAATGCTCAGTACCAGCCACAGCCCGCCCCACAACATGGTTGTTCCTCCGAACTCTTCGGCCAACATGTAGGCATCTGACCGCAAGCCTGAACGCCGGATCGTATCGTCGAAAATGTCGAACGGAACGTAGATCATGCTGGTCAGGCCGATGACCCGCAGAATCTGGTCACATAGGTTGCGACTAAGGTACCAGGCGATGGCCAGCATCACCGCTCCGCTGCCAGCACAGAAAACAATGGCAAACGGATCACGGATATAGAGCATCGTCACCACCAGCATGACGCCGCCAAATAGGCCGAGCGCAACCCGGTCCGTATTTGTGCGCAATGCGATCGCCAGCAGGCCCATGCCAAGCAATAGCGACCCCAGATATCCGGCGGACAGGCTGATAAACCGATTGCCGCCTCGTCCGATCACCAGACCACCCTGTTGTGGAGAAACCGAGAAGCTTTCGACCGAGCCACCAGTCAGGACTACGGCCAGCGCGTGTGACAGCTCGTGCAGGAACACAGTCAGAATTTTTAAGGGCAAAACAACTGGTGAGTTCCAGAACACAAACACCAACGCGACCATGACGATCAGTTGCCAATGACCTTTGATCAGGTTCGCCGCAGAGGTCAGGTGCTGCCGCAATTAGTCTTCGCCCTGCGCCTCGGAACGGCTTTTGCCTGAGACGTTCAAGGCCAGTGTCGCCCCCATGAACCCATCAAGATCACCGTCCAGCACGCCTTTGGTGTCCGATGTCTCGTGATTGGTCCGCAGGTCCTTGACCATCTGATAGGGCTGCAACACGTAAGATCGGATCTGGTTGCCCCAGCCCGCATCTCCTTTGGCCTCATGCGCGGCATTGATCTCGGCGTTTCTGCGATCAAGCTCTTGTTGATACAGCCGCGATTTCAGCGCTTTCATGGCGATGTCGCGGTTCTGATGCTGCGACTTCTCGGAACTGGTCACGACGATGCCGGTTGGAATATGCGTGATCCGAACCGCCGAGTCTGTGGTGTTCACGTGCTGACCACCCGCACCCGAAGAACGATAGGTATCCACACGAATATCGGCCGGATTGACCTCAATCTCGATGTTGTCGTCTACTACCGGATAAACCCAGACCGAGCTGAACGACGTATGCCGCTTGGCCGCCGAGTCGAAGGGCGAAATCCGCACCAACCGATGCACGCCACTTTCGGATTTCAGCCAGCCATAAGCGTTGTGACCGGAAATCTTGTAGGCAGCGGATTTGATCCCGGCCTCTTCGCCTGACGTCTCGGATTGCAGCTCGACAGTATAACCCTTTTTCTCAGCCCAGCGGACATACATACGGGCCAACATCGAAGCCCAGTCACAGCTTTCCGTGCCGCCAGCGCCCGAATTTATCTCAAGGAAGGTATCGTTGCCGTCCGCCTCACCATCCAGCAGCGCCTCAAGCTCTTTCTTGGCCGCTTTCGACTGCAGCTTTTTGATCGCGCCTTCGGCGTCAGTGACGACCTCTTCGTCCTCTTCCATCTCACCCAGCTCGATCAGTTCGATATTGTCGCTGAGATCGGTTTTGATGGATTCGTAGGTTTCGATTGCATCGACCAGCATCTGACGCTCGCGCATCAGTTTCTGCGCGTTCTCGGGATTGTCCCACAGGTTCGGGTCTTCGACACGCGCGTTGAATTCCTCCAACCGGTGCGGTGCGGTTTCATAGTCCATGCGCTGCGCCAGCAGCTCCAGCGACTTTTCGATTTCCGCCACGATATTCTGGGTTTCGGCGCGCATGGTCAGGTCCCAACTTGCTCAATCAGGCTTGCGTGATAGCAAGAGGTGCAGGCCACCACAAGACGACTAAACCGGGAAACTTGGGCGGTTAGTAAAGCCCGCCACCCTGCAGGTCACCCTGACTGGCATTAGGGCCAACCGTGATCGTGTCACCGGTCGAGGTGGTCACCTGACGGCCCGAGCTGGCTTCCTCAAACAGCGGCAGATCCGAACCCATCGCAAAACCACCGTCGTAAACGCGGTCGATGAAACCATCCACGCCGTCGCGGAAGTACTCGGCCACGACATAGTCGCCGCTGGCATCCTCGGGCAAGCGCGCGCCACTGAACCGGTCAATCTTGATGAAGTGTCCACCGGGGGGAACCTCGAATGGGCCACCGCCGTATTTCTCGACCGCTTTTTCCATGAAGCCCTGGAAGACCGGGCCGCACAAGGTGCCACCATAAGCCCCCCGCCCCATCGGGCGCGGGCGGTCATAGCCGATGTAGCAACCGGCGACAATGTTCGACGTGAAACCGATAAACCAGGCATCCTTGGACTCGTTGGTCGTGCCGGTCTTGCCCGCGGTGGGCACCGGCAGATTGACAACTCTCGAAGCCGTTCCGCGATCCACCACGCCTTTCATCATCGACGTCAGCTGATAGGCAGTGATCGCATCCATAACCTGACTGCGGTCGGTGACAATCTGCGGGGCTTCGTCCGGTTCAAGCCAGCTGGAACTACAATCCAGGCATTGGCGGTCGTCATGACGATAGATCGTCTTGCCGAACCGATCCTGAATACGATCAACAAGGGTGGGTTCCACCCGTTCGCCGCCATTGGCAAACATCGCATAGGCAGCAACCATCTTGTAAAGCGTGGTCTCTTCGGACCCCAGTGAGTTTGCAAGGAATGCACCCATCCGGTCGTAGACGCCAAACCGCTCGGCATAGCCTGCAACGACGGGCATGGTGATTTCCTGCGCCAAGCGGATGGTCATCAGGTTCCGCGATTGTTCGATCCCGGTACGCAAAGGCGTTGGGCCATAGAACTTGTTGGTCGAGTTCTTGGGGCGCCATAGGCCCTGAGGAGTATTCACTTCGATCGGCGCATCCACAACAATGGTGGCGGGGCTGTATCCGCTGTCCAGAGCCGCAGCATAAACAAACGGCTTGAAGCTAGAGCCAGGCTGGCGCTGCGCCTGAGTGGCGCGGTTGAACACCGTGTCCTGGTATGAGAAGCCACCCTGCATCGCCAGAACACGGCCCGAATTCACGTCCATTGCGACAAAGCCGCCCTGTACTTCGGGCACCTGACGGGCGGACCACTGGCCCTCTTCCCCGGCCATCACAAGAATAACATCACCGCGTTTGAAATTGGCTGCGAAATCACCCTGCATCCACTTAATGTCCTCGCGAGGGATTACACCGTCTGCAGGACCGTCCTCGATGCCAACGGTCAGGGATTGCTCGACCACGTTCAGTACGACAGCGGGATGCCATTGCGTCGGCAACACCACGTCCCGTGGGATTTCCATGATCGCCAACGCCTCGCGCCATTGCGCCTCATCCGCCAGTTTCTCTTCGGGGATCACTTCACCGGTGCCCCGCCATTTCCCGCGCGAGCGGTCGTATTTCTGCAAAGCCGTGCGCAGGGCCTTGGCGGCTTCGACCTGCATCTGTTCGTCCACCGAGGCGCGCACGGTGAATCCACCGGTAAAGAATTCACCCTCACCGAAGTCTTCACTTAGCTGGCGGCGGATTTCGTCAGTGAAGTAATCACGCGGCGGCAGCGCTGTGCGGAAGCTTTCAAAATCGCCATTCTGGACCGAGCGCAGAGGCATCTCAACCTCGACCTCATAGGCCTCCTTATCGATATAGCCGTTCTGCTGCATTTCACGCAGCACATAGTTGCGGCGATTCAACAGGCGTTCTTTCTGCCGGACCGGATGATAATCCGATGGTGCCTTGGGCATTGCTGCCAGCATCGCAGCCTCATGCGGGGCCAGTTCTTGCAGCGTCTTGTTGAAATAGGTCTGCGCCGCAGCAGTCACCCCATAGGAGTTCTGGCCCAGAAAGATCTCGTTCATATAAAGTTCGAGGATCTGTTCCTTGTCGAGCGTATCCTCGAGCCGGGTGGCGAGGATGATCTCCTTGATCTTGCGCTCAGCCCGGCGGTCGCCTGACAGCAAGAAGTTTTTCATCACCTGCTGTGTGATCGTCGATGCACCACGGACAGTTTCGCCCTTCGAACGCACCGCCTCGACCCCTGCCGCGATGATCCCGCGCGGGTCATAGCCCTGGTGGGTGTAGAAATTCTTGTCTTCCGCCGAAATAAACGCCTGTTTCACCAGATCGGGGATTTCCTCGGACGGGGTGAACAGGCGGCGTTCCTGCGCGAATTCATCAATCAGCTGACCTTCACCCGAGTATATCCGGCTGATCGTCGGCGGCTTGTATTGCGCCAGTGACTCGTGGCTGGGCAGGTCGCGCCCATACATCCAAAACACCGCGCCGATCACCAGCGCCGCCATGAAAATACCCAAGGTTACGAGGCTGAAGATTGCCCCGAAAAACGAAAGAATGAACCGGATCACGTTACTGCCTTTTACTCGCGGTGAAGCCTATATAGTGTCGCCCCCCCGCAGGGTCAAAACACGAAAGGCTACAATGGCTATTTTGCGCCGCAGCGTTATTGCCCGATCAGGGAGCGCTTTACCAGATCGTCCTGACGCCAGTTCTCAAGCCCCTGCACGAGACCGCGGGCCATGGATGCCCGCCACTCCGGATCAGAGATGTTCTTGAAATCGCGTGGGCTGGACAAAAATCCCAGCTCAACCAAAACCGATGGAATATCAGCGGCCTTCAACACCGAAAACGATGCAGAACGCAGCGGGCGACGATTCATTGGGCCGCCCTGCTGCGACATGCCATCGACCAACGAGCGCGCCATCGCGTTGCTGCGTGGTTTGGTCTCTTGCCGAGCCAAATCCAGCAACACATCGGCCACCTGATCATCTGCACCACTCAGATCAATGCCCGCAATCAAATCACCCCGGTCATGCCGTTCGGCCAATTTCTGGCTGGCTACGTCCGACGCCTCATCCGACAGCGTGTAGACCACCGCCCCATGCGCCAACCCTTCGGACAACGAATCCGCGTGCAACGAAATGAACACGTCTGCCCCGGCCCGATGCGCCAATGCGATGCGCCGTTCCAGTGATACGAACTGATCGTCAACACGGGTCATAACCACTTCGAAATCACCGCTACGCAACAGCGCCTCGCGCAGTTCGCGGGCGAAAGTCAACATCAGGGTTTTTTCATTTGCATCAGCGACTTCAGCGCCTGGATCAATGCCTCCGTGACCTGGATCCAGCATGACACGCAAAGCATGTTCACCTGCGCGTCGAGGCACCGCCAGTGTCACTGCAGGTTCCGGCAGGTCCCATCCCGGCTGGCGGGGTGCGCCCGCACTGGCCGCGAAACTGTCAAAATCGATCCCTTTCAGGTGCAAGGACAAATGCGCGGCGCCCGTCGCCTGATCAACCCGCAGATCGGCGGTTTCCACCGCCAACGGAGCACCAAGCTCTAGCACCAAACGCGACCAGCCGGGAACATAGGCCCCAAACTGGACACCGCTGATACGACTGCTTTGCAGGAAAGCCTCGCGCTTCAGACCTGACCAGTCGACCTCTTGAAAATCCAGTACCATGCGGTAGGGATCGCGCAGTGTAAAAACGCGGTATGGTACGCCCTGGCTAAGACCAAGTTCGACCCGTACCCCGGTGTTGCCCTCATCAACGATGCGGCTTTGGTCTGGAAGAGCACGCGCAAGCGCGCTGAAGTCCTGCGCGACAGCAGCACCGGTCAGCGCCCAGATCAGGGCGAGTGCGTAGAAAATCCTGCTCATGGCCTCAAGTTATCCCGAGATCGTTTGTGGCAGACCCTATAGCAATCCCCTGCCTTTGTGAACGCTTTAGACCGTTTCCGAGATCACACCCCGTTCGGCCATGAAGCGCCGCAACCGATCCAGCCCGTCCTGAATGTCTTCGGTCGAGCGCGCATAGGAAAACCGCAGCGTCGTGTGCCCACGCACCGGATCAAAATCCAACCCCGGAGTCACTGCAACTCTGGCGTTGTCGAGTATCTCGGCCGCAAAGGACCGGCTGTCATCGGTCAATTCCGAGACATCCGCGTAGACGTAAAACGCCCCATCTGGCGGTGCAATTTTGGTGAACCCAGCTTTGGGTAAGCCTTCGAGCATCAGAAGACGATTGCGACGATAGACATCCAGATTGGCCTGAAGTTCTTCCTCGCAATCCATCGCGGCCAATGCCGCCACCTGGCTTGCATGAGGGGCGCAGATGAACATGTTCTGGGCAATACGCTCAACCACGCGCGCTTGATCTTCAGGCACGACCATCCAGCCAACCCGCCAGCCCGTCATCGAGAAATACTTGGAAAACGAATTGATCACATAGCACTCATCCGTCAGTTCCAGCGCGGTGACGGCTTTGGCTTCGTATTCCAGCCCGTGATAAATCTCGTCACTGATGAACGATGCGCCCTGCCCGTGTGCAGCCTCGATCAATGTCTGCATCGCGTCATGATCCAGCATCGTTCCTGTGGGGTTGGCGGGTGAGGCGACCATCAATCCCTGCAAATCAAGCCCCGCAAAATCGACAGGCACCGGTTGCAACCGGTTTTCCGGCGCGGTGGGCAGGTCGACCGGCACCAATCCCAGAGCTTTGAGAATTTGCCGATAAGACGGATAACCCGGCGCACCGATCCCCACCCGATCGCCGCTATCGAACAAAGCCGTAAAAGCCAGCAGAAATCCACCAGATGATCCCGGAGTGATCACCACCCGTTCAGGATTTAGATCAACGTCGTACCACTCACCATACATCTGCGCGATCCGTTGCCGAAGCGCGGGTAGGCCCAACGCCACCGTATACCCCAAAGGCCCCTGTTCCATGGCCTTCGCAAGGGCCTCGGTCGCTCCTTTGGGCGCACCGGTCCCCGGTTGGCCAACCTCCATATGAACGATATGCCGCCCGGCCTCCTCGGCCTTGCGCGCGGCCTCCATCACGTCCATCACGATGAAGGGATCGACCCCGGAACGGGTTGAGTTTCTCATGGCCATCTCCCATGTTGCAGCCATGGCTTTTGAACGCTTATCCCGGCTGGCGTCAATCCCGGCCGTGTTGCTGCTGGCAGTGACATGGTTGGTCAGCGCGATGCAGGCCAGCGCACAAAGCCTGATCCGTGATCCTGACATTGAACACGGCCTGCAAGAGCTTGCCTTTCCGATCCTGCGGGCCGCTGGCCTGAACACCAATCGCGTCCGGATTATGATTGTCAACGACGGTACATTCAACGCGTTCGTCATCGACTACAACACCATCTATGTGAACTATGGCCTGATCCTGACCGTTGATACGCCAGAGATGCTGCAGGCCGTGATCGCCCACGAGGCTGCGCATATCGCCAATGGTCATCTGGCCCGCCGTTCCGAAAACCTGCGGGCGGCGCAGCGCAACGCACAGCTTGGAACTCTTCTGGCGCTCGCTACTGCCGCTGCTGGTGGCGGCGAGGCTGCCGCTGGTATTGCGGCAGGGACGCAGGCCTCGGCACTGCGCAGCTTTCTGGGCCATACACGTGCCGAAGAGGCCTCGGCCGATCGCAGCGCCGCCAGCTATTTGCGTTGGGCCGGGATTTCTCCACGCGGGATGGTCAACCTGCATCGCAAGTTTGCTGGGCAAGAATTGCTGAACCCGGTCAATCAGGACCCCTACATGCGCTCACATCCGACCAGCCGCGAGCGTCTGCGCGCCGCCGAGTCGTTTCTGGATGAGTTCGGCGACAAGGCTGAGCAAAACGCAAATGCCGACTACTGGTTCGCGCGGGTCAAAGGCAAATTGTCTGCCTTTCTGCGATCCCCAACCTGGACAATGCGCCGGTCCGCTGAAGAGAAGGATCGTGACATCCGCCTGATGCGTGAAGCCGCGGCCCATCACCAGAACCGTGACCTGTCCCGCGCCCGTGCCGCAATCGACGGTGCGCTGAAGATTCGACCCGACGATCCGTTTTTCTACGAACTGAAAGGTCAGATCCTGCTGGAGAACCGGCGCGTGGGTGAAGCTGTGGATGCCTACGCTACAGCGGTTGAAATGGCCCCCAACAATGCTCTGATACTCGCCGGATACGGGCGCGCCCTGCTGGCCAACGGGCGGACGAAGCAAGCCTTGCAAGTGCTTGAAAAGGCACGGGCCCGGGATTATCGAAATCCCAGGCTCATGCGTGATCTCGGCTCTGCTTATTCAAAGGTGGGAAACAACGGGATGGCGTCCACTGTGACTGCAGAACGATTTGCGCTACAGGGGCGCCTTGTGGATGCGGGCATACATGCTAAACGGGCTGTTGCACAACTGCCCGAAGGTTCTCCGGGTTGGCAACGGGCACAGGATGTGCTGATTGCGTCGGAGCGCGAAAAGAAGAAGAAAAAGAGGAAACGGAAATGATCCTGAGACATGCTGCACCGGCCCTATTGGGTCTTTCCCTGATTTCCGGCCCGGCACAGGCGCTTGATCTGAACGCCATGAGCGACGCCGAGAAAGCCGAGTTTGGCACACAGGTGCGCGAATACCTGCTGGAAAATCCCGAAGTCATCATTGAGGCGATCAACATCCTGGAAGAGCGCAACGCCGCCGCCGAAGCCGATGCTGACAAAGAACTCGTCGCTGCCAATGCGGACGACCTGTTTAATGACGGCTACAGCTGGGTGGGTGGCAACCCGGATGGCGACATCACTCTTGTCGAGTTCATGGACTATCGCTGCGGCTATTGCCGCCGCGCGGTGCCCGAGGTAGCCACGCTGTTAGAGAGCGATGGCAACATCCGGCTGGTGATCAAAGAGCTCCCGATTTTGGGTGACGCCTCGGTCATATCCTCGCGCTTTGCTGTCGCGACCAAACAGGTCGCCGGGGATGATGCCTATAAGCAGGTGCATGATGCCTTGCTGGAATTCAGCGGTGAACCTTCCGAGGTCACCCTGCGCCGTATCTCGGATGGGTTGGGACTGGACAGCGACGCGATTGTCGCGGCCATGGACAGTGACGAAGTTTCCGAAGAGATCAACAAGTCTCGCGAGTTGGCACAAAAACTGCGGATTTCCGGTACGCCTTCGTTTGTTCTAGGCACCGAGATGCTGCGCGGCTTCCTGCCCGCTGACCAGATGCTGCAGATCGCAAATGGCGTTCGGGCTGAGCAGGGCTAAGGGATTGTGGAAGGGCTCTCAGATGAATCGGCGGAGCCTTTTACTTGCCGGAGGTGCGCTGGGTCTAATGGGCTTGTCTGACCAATCCATGGCAAAGCGCACGCCGGGTTTTTTCGTCCCGGCGGAAGAAACGCGCCACGAACGCACGTTCATGCAGTGGCCAGTCAGTCGCAAAGTGTACCGCGACCCGATTTTTCTGAACATGGTGCAACAGACCATCGCGGATATTGCCAACGCAATATCCGACTTTGAACCTGTGGCAGTGCTTGCTGCGGCAGAGCACCATCCGACTGCACGCCAAAAATTATCCGCAGCGGTCGAGCTTTGGGATATTCCAACCGAAGATTTGTGGTGTCGAGACTCGGGCCCCATCTTTGCGATCGACAATCATGGAGGGATCGCGCTCAGTCAGATTCAGTTCAATGGCTGGGGCCGGAAACAAGCCCATGAACAGGATGCGCAGATCGCCAGCAGGATTGCCGGGCGACTCGGGCTTCGCCTGATCCCAACCGAGCTGAAGGGCGAAGCTGGAGGTGCCGAGCAGGACGGCCACGGGTTAATCATGGCGCACGAAAGCTCTTGGGTTAACACTAACCGCAATCCCGGCCTGTCGCGTGATGAGGTCGAAGCCCGACTGCTTGCTGCCTATGGCGCCAAGCGCTTGATCTGGTCCGATGGTGTCTGGGGTGAGGATATCACCGATTACCATATCGACAGTCTGGCACGCTTTACCGGACCCGGGCGTGTACTGATCAACTTACCAGACGATCCGGACATGGATGACCCGTTTCACCTGGCCGCGCTTGACACTCATGACCGCCTCATTGCCGAGGGGTTACAGGTTGAGGTTATCCCCGAGCCCAACATACGCCGAATCAACCATCCGGAATTCGTGGCCTCTTATGCAAACTACTATGTTTGTAACGGCGCCATCGTGATGTCCCAGTTCGGTGACCTCAAAACAGACGAGATCGCGCAGCGCGCCCTCGCCCGCCACTACCCGAGCCGCGAGATCATTGCGATGAATGTCGATATTCTGGGCGAGTTGGGCGGCGGCATCCACTGTGCCACACAGCAGATGCCCGCTGTATAGCGCCTGCTACTCAGCAGCTTCCTGAGCCGCATCAATCTCAGCGGCTTTCTTTTCAACCTCTTCTACGATGTGGTCGATCATCTGGTCATTCGACATTTTGTGGCTGGCCTTGCCTGCAAGATAGACCATACCACTTCCGGCGCCGCCACCCGTAAAGCCGACATCAGTCATCAGCGCCTCACCCGGTCCGTTTACCACGCAACCGATGATCGACAGGCTCATCGGGGTTTTGATGTGCTCCAGTCGATGTTCCAGCGACTCGACGGTTTTAATCACGTCAAAACCTTGCCGCGCGCAGGATGGGCACGAGATGATGTTCACACCGCGATGGCGCAGACCCAGAGATTTGAGGATTTCAAAACCGACTTTAACCTCTTCGACCGGATCCGCAGACAAGCTGACACGGATTGTGTCGCCGATACCCATCCACAGCAAGTTGCCCAGGCCGATGGCGGATTTGATCGTGCCGCTAACCAGTCCGCCGGCCTCAGTGATGCCCAGATGGATCGGAGCATCGGTGGCCTCAGCGATCCCCTGATAAGCCGCAGCCGACAGGAACACATCGCTGGCCTTCACGCTGATCTTGAAGTTGTGAAAATCGTTGTCTTCAAGAATACGGATATGTTCCAATCCGCTTTCGACCATCGCCTCGGGGCATGGTTCGGCGTATTTTTCAAGCAGGTGCTTTTCCAGACTACCCGCGTTCACACCGATCCGGATTGAGCAATTGTGATCACGCGCGGCCTTAATGACCTCTTTCACCCGCTTTTCATCCCCGATATTGCCGGGATTGATCCGCAAGCATGCGGCGCCCGCCTCAGCGGCTTCGATACCGCGTTTGTAGTGGAAATGGATATCGGCCACGATCGGAACCGGACTTTCGCGCACAATTTCTTTCAGCGCTTTTGCCGAGGGTTCATCCGGGACAGATACCCGTACAATATCCGCTCCGGCTTCTGCCGCCGCCTGAATCTGTGCAACAGTCGCTGCCACATCGGTGGTCAGCGTATTGGTCATGGTCTGTACTGCAATCGGCGCATCTCCACCGACGGGCACATTGCCCACCATGATCTGGCGAGATTTGCGGCGATAGATGTCGCGCCAGGGACGTACGTGATTGAGGGACATGAGGATCGGTCCAGATCAGCCAGAGTTGACCCTTAGATAGTTCGCCAACCCATGAGGAGCAATGGCTAGATCACTCAGTCGGCGCTTCTGCTATCGTGGTCTGCAGCTCTGCGACCAATTGCTTGAGTGCACTGTTCTGTTCAGCCTCAAGATCAGCCACCGCAAAGCTTTCGGCGACGGCATCTTTGGACAGAACGACACCTTTGGTTACCGTACCGGGCGCGCCGACCGGTCCAAAGTGCTTACCATTCATCGAGAAATAGACCGAACCCGAGGCACCAGCCCGCAATTGCGGCGGTTCTTCGGTTAACGGAACTTCAAACGTGCTGCCTTGTTCGACAGTGCCCAGTGTACCTTCGAAGATCACACTGCCATCAGCTGCAGTGACCCGCATCCACGACGGGTTCACGGCGACGATTTTCAGCGTTGCATTAAGTTTTTCAACCACCTGAGGCAATGTAGGGCGTTCGACCGTATGAACCTCGGTCACATGAATCTGCGGGGGCTCAGGCGCGCGGAATGTTCCGACATTGCGCGGATCAAGGGTTGAGATCGGCGCATCGCGCGCGACCAGGACCGGTACATCCAGCGCCTGTGGACGATACAGACGATCCAGCGCCTCAGAACTCGGTGCCTTGGCGCCAGCCACTTCAATCCCTTCGGGCCGTGCCTGCGCGGCATCCAGCGGATCAAGATCGGTAAGCACGATTGGCGCCTGCTCGACCGGGCTGACCTGAACCTGCTGGATACGGTTCAGAACCGACCAGCCACCATAGCCAATACCACCGATGACGGCCAACAGGACCAGAGTTGATCCGATTGCACGTGGTTCGATCTGGCTAACGACGGATTCGCGGCCCGGAATATAGGGCGTGCTGGGCGAGACAAACGGATCACGCCCCATCGGTCCGCGCGAAGGCAGACCGCCCTGAGTTTTCTTGACCACGGACGCCTCGGCCGACATGCCATGCGCGACCTCAAAGCCACTTTCCTGGCAGAAGTTCGAGAAAGTTTCATCCGGGTTCATACCCAAATATCGGGCATAAGAACGCACATACCCGGCGATGAAGCCGGGTGTGTCAAATGCATCGGGATCAGCATTTTCGATGGCGGCGATGTAGTTGGCTTTGATCCGCAGTTCGCGCTGTACGTCCAGAAGAGATTTGCCCATCGTCGCGCGTTCACCACGCATGACATCGCCGAGCCGTACCTCGTAGTCGTCAAAACCCTTCGGCCTGACGTCCATACCTTCTTCGGAATCGCGCTGTGATCTGCGCCCAATCATCCCTGCTGCCCCATCTTTGCCTGTCGCGTGTTACGCGCCAACGCCGAATCGCTCCTATAACGATTCGTGCGTTGCTTTTGTTAGCCTAAGCTTAACACGCAGCAAACTCGTTGCACACTTTGGCGTGAGGTTATCCGGCAAGTTCGGCGCGATTTAGCGCACAATGTGACCAAAGTTCGTCCATCGCCTGTACCAGACGGTTCATTTCGTCGGGTCCGTGCACTGGTGACGGAGTGAACCGCAGACGCTCGGTTCCGCGCGGCACGGTCGGGAAATTGATTGGCTGTACGTAAATTCCATGATCATCCAGCAACCGGTCGCTGAGGATCTTGGTATGAACTGGGTTACCAACAATCACGGGCACGATGTGACTGCCGTGATCGATCAGCGGCAGACCCAATCCTTTGAGGCGCAGCTTCAAGATACTGGCCTGCGTCTGATGTTGCTCGCGCAGCTCCGGTGTGCGCTTGAGATAAGCGACCGATGCGGCCGCCCCTGCCGCAACCGCAGGCGGCAGCGACGTGGTAAAGATGAAGCCCGGTGCGTAAGAGCGGATGGCGTCACACATCTTGGCGCTTGCTGCGATATAACCACCCATGACGCCATAAGCCTTCGCCAGCGTGCCGTTGATGATGTCAATACGATGGGCCAGACGGTCACGTTCAGTCACACCACCACCACGTGGGCCGTACATTCCAACCGCATGAACCTCATCAATATAGGTCAATGCACCAAATTCATCAGCCAGATCGCAAATCTGTTCAATCGGGCCAAAATCGCCATCCATCGAATAGACCGATTCAAAGGCGATCAGCTTGGGGGCGGTCGGATCGTCGGCCTCCAGCAATTCACGCAGGTGGGCCACGTCGTTGTGACGGAAGATACGCTTTGCCCCCCCGTTACGCCGCACTCCTTCGATCATCGACGCATGGTTCAACGCATCAGAATAGATGATTAGGCCAGGAAACAGCTTGGGCAAAGTGCTCAGCGTGGCGTCATTGGCGATATAGGCACTGGTGAACAACAGCGCCTCTTCCTTGCCATGCAAGTCGGCCAGCTCGGCCTCAAGCCGTTTGTGATAGACGGTGGTGCCCGATATGTTACGCGTGCCGCCCGAGCCCGCACCGGTCGCATCCACTGCCTCGTGCATCGCGTCCAGCACAACCGGGTTCTGGCCCATGCCCAGATAGTCGTTGCCGCACCAGACGGTGATATTCTGCTGCGATCCGTCAGGGCATGTCCGCACCGCATGTGGGAAATGCCCGTTGCGGCGTTCGATGTCTATGAAGGTCCGGTAACGTCCTTCGTCATGCAGCCTGGCAATCGCAGTATCGAGCTGAGCAGTATAGTCCAACGGACCCTCCTTGGATGCCCGGTTGATATTATACCCGAGCGACTTTTTTCGCCACTCAGCAAATCGTGCGCTTACATGGCTTCGCGTTCCTCTGTTCAGACTGCCTACAGCCGAACCGGTGAACCCAACTTTGATTTGCATCAAATACCGGGTAAGGCGCGGCACGACAAGTAAAGTTACGGCAACCAGACGCGAGGAAACGACGCAGGCGTTTCAACTGCGATGTCGGCAGAACGGGCTGGACGGTCCCGCCTGCCCTGCTAGGCTCTGCGCAAATTCCAGACCTTCTAGGAGAACCCCATGTCGCTTGACGCCGTACTCAGCCGGATCGATACCGATCTGACCGCATCCATCGATCGCCTGATGGATTTTTTGCGAATCCCGTCGATATCGACAGACCCGGCGTTCAAAGAGAATGTTAACCAAGCCGCCGACTGGCTGGTGGCTGATCTGCAAAGCATCGGCATCAAGGCAGAAAAGCGCGAAACACCTGGTCATCCCATGGTCGTCGGCCATGTCGGCGAAGGCGGTGACGGCCCGCATGTGCTGTTCTACGGCCATTATGACGTGCAACCTGTTGATCCGCTGGAACTTTGGAACCGCGACCCCTTCGATCCGGCGCTGGAAGACACAGCACACGGGCAAGTGATCCGCGGGCGCGGGTCCTCCGATGACAAAGGTCAGTTGATGACCTTCGTCGAAGCCTGCCGCGCATGGAAAGCGGTTCACGGCACTCTGCCCTGCCGAATTACGTTTTTCTTCGAAGGCGAAGAGGAATCCGGATCGCCCTCACTAGTGCCGTTCCTCGAAGCGAACAAAACCGAGCTTCAGGCCGATCTGGCTCTGGTCTGTGATACCTCGATGGTATCGCGGGGCGTCCCGTCAATTGCTTCACAACTACGCGGAATGCTCAAGGATGAATTTACCATCATTGGTCCGCGCATCGACCTGCATTCGGGCCACTATGGCGGGCCGGGCCTGAACCCTCTGCGAGAGCTATCGCGTATCGTTGCCTCATTCTACGACGAAGAAACTGGCCGCGTGTCGGTCGACGGATTCTACGAAGGCGTACACGAAGTTCCGGCCGAGCAACTGCGCCAGTGGCAGAATTGCGGCTTCGATGAAGCAGAATACCTAAACTCTGTTGGCTATTCCCAACCCCACGGCGAAAAGGGGTACTCCACGCTGGAACAACAATGGGCGCGCCCGACACTTGAGGTGAATGGCCTCTGGGGCGGATATAACGGCGCCGGATCCAAAACCGTGATCCCGTCCGAGGCGCATTGCAAGATCACCTGCCGCCTTGTGGGCGATATGGACCCGGACGCATTGCGCAACAATATCCGCAAACATGTTGAAGATCGACTGTCACCCGATGCCAAAGTCGTCTGGGACAACGACCTGGAAGGGTCCCCTGCCTCGGTCATGAATCTCGACCGCCCCGAATTCGAAGCCGCGCGCGGCGCGCTTTCGGATGAGTGGGACCGCGAGGCCGTTTTCACCGGTATGGGCGGTTCAATCCCCGTCGTAGGGTTTTTCAATACGGTATTGGGATTGGATTCGATGCTGGTCGGTTATGCTAATGACGATGATGCCATCCATTCACCGAACGAGAAATACGATGTCAAAAGTTTCCACAAGGGCATCCGTTCGTGGGCGCGCATTCTGGAAGCATTGACCCGGAAATAAACTTGGAAACATGCGAGGCTCTGCCTCGCGCTCCGAGGTATTTTCGGCCAGATGAAGTACGGATCCCATGCTTCATCTGGCTGTAAATACCTCGGGGGAGTTGCGGCTTGCCGCAATGGGGGCAGAGCCCCCGTCCTTTACATATGGATCACACGCCCATAGGCATCCAGCACACTTTCATGCATCATTTCTGACAGTGTTGGATGCGGGAAAACGGTGTTCATCAGGTCTTCTTCTGTGGTCTCCAACTGGCGGCCAACCACGTAGCCCTGAATCAACTCGGTTACTTCCGCACCGATCATGTGCGCACCCAGCAATTCCCCGGTCTTGGCGTCAAACACCGTCTTGATCAGGCCCTCGGGTTCGCCAAGTGCGATGGCCTTGCCGTTGCCGATGAACGGGAAGCGACCGACTTTGATCTCATAACCAAGTTCTTTGGCCTTAGCTTCGCTGTACCCAACCGAGGCAACCTGAGGCTGACAATAGGTACAGCCTGCGATGCTTTCAGGTTTGACCGGATGCGCGTGTTTACCGGCGATCAGCTCAGCAACCATCACACCTTCGTGGCTGGCTTTGTGGGCAAGCCAAGGCGCGCCCGCGATGTCACCAATCGCATAAAGCCCCTCTACTCCAGTGCGACAGAATTCATCCGTCACAACATGGGTGCGGTCAATCTTGGCACCCAGCGCTTCGAGCCCGAGGTTTTCGACATTGCCGACAATGCCGACGGCCGAAATCACAGTATCAAAGTCATGCTTCTCAACCTTGCCCTTCACTTCGATATGCGCGGTGACTTTGCCTTTGGCGCGATCCAACTGCTTGACCATCGCCTTTTCCATGATGGTCATGCCCTGCTTGGTGAAGGCCTTCTTGGCAAACGCGCTTATCTCGGCATCCTCAACCGGCAGAACACGATCCATGACTTCGACAACAGTCGTGTCCGCACCCAGCGTGTTATAAAAGCTGGCGAATTCAATACCGATTGCGCCCGAGCCGATGACAAGCAGTTTCTTTGGCATACGCGGCGGTTGCAATGCGTGCTTATAAGTCCAAACCAAGTCTCCGTCGGCCTCAAGTCCGGGCAATTCCCGCGCGCGAGCGCCGGTGGCCAAAACGATATTCTTGGCTGTCAGCTCTTCCGTGCCTTTGTCGGTTTTGACGCTGACCTTGCCTTTGGCAGGGATCGTCGCCTCTCCCATCACAACGGCCACTTTGTTCTTTTTGAGCAGGTGACCGATGCCGCCGGAAAGCTGTGCCGCTACTCCGCGCGAACGCTTTACCACCGCGTCGAGATCATAACCGATCTTATCTGCCTTCAGTCCGAAATCCTTGGCACGCTCCATCAGGTGGAACACTTCCGAAGAACGCAAAAGCGCCTTGGTCGGGATGCAGCCCCAGTTCAAACAGATGCCACCCAGGTGCTCGCGCTCGACAACGACGGTCTTCAGGCCCAGCTGCGCCGCGCGAATAGCAGCCACATAGCCACCGGGGCCAGCCCCGATTACGATCAGATCATAGGATTGTGCAGCCATGTTTCCCTCTCGGCACAGGTCGGTTCAAAACTAGTTTACCGCTAAACTATTTCTTGCAACGCATCAACATAACAACCCGCGACATATATGACGCAGGGTTAGATCACGAATATGGAGCAGATTTCAGCCTATACCCACACTACCGCAAAGGCTAGAACTGAAGACAGCAGACCATCTGTTTCAAAACAAACCCAATTTTCGAAAGGCGTATCATGGCCAAAACGCTCAAAGATTTATTGCTCGCCCTTTTGAACGCAACCTTGATACTGCTGGCGCTGTGCCTGTTCCTTGGCTGGAAGCTCGCGCAATCGGTAGAACATATCAGATCCGGGTTTGCAGAGAATCTGCAACTTGTGGCTCCGCTACGCGAACAGGCGCAAGGCATCCGCGGAGAACTGACCGCACTGCGCAGCGATCTTGCAACCCTCAGCAGTCCGGACACACAGCTTGATGCCGCTGACCGCCAACAACTGAATGCAGCGCTGCAACGCCTGGGTAATGTGGAAGACAAGCTGGAAGATACCCAGGCCCGTCTGGCGAACCTGGTCGAAAACCCGGAAGATCTGATTGATCATGCCATCACGACATCCGCAGACCGTATCACCGACCGGCTTATGACTTTGAAAGGATGCGAGCCCGCGACTTAGGTCGCGGCCTGCAATTCACGCACTGTCGAGCCGTAGCCGCCACTGCTGACATATGCGGCTTCGTGTTCAGTCGTCGGGCGTTCCAGCGCATCGTTTCGATACGGGAAACGACCGAATTTTCGGATCACCTCTCGATGGGCCCGCGCGTGCAGCAGATTGCCGTCGCCACTTTCCGACATCCGTTCGAACATCAGGCGCACACAGCGTTCCTGATCACACAGATTTTCCGAATGCATCATCGGCAGATAAAAGAACTGCCGTGCCGGCTCGTCGATCTTGAGGTCCCAGCCCTTGTCGACCGCGCATTTCGCTGCAGCCAGTGCCGCCCGATCCGATGCGAACGCCTGCTTGTTGCCCCGGAACATGTTGCGAGGCAACTGATCCATAAGGACAATATAGGCAAGTGACCCGCTTGGATAGGTCAACCAGAGCGAGAACTTACCCTCGCACGCGGCTTTCCATGTTGTCAGAAATTTATCGCGGATTCGCGCATCCAGCGCTTCATCCTGCAGGTACCACCCCTTGGGGCCAACCTCATCCAACCAAAAACTCAATACTTCTTCAGGACTAACCATTGCCCTAGACTCCGTAATTGCCCTCCCCAGGACGTAACGTCATTAAAATCTCTTTTACAGATTTGTAACAGTAACATATTGCAACACTAGAGTCACATTTCCGGCGCTCAGGCGGGTTCTTGCGTATCCTGCTCGTCCTGCGCCGCCTCGATAACGACCTCTTGTGCAACTTCCATCGCAACGGGTGACGACGTTGGGTAGATCGGCATGATTGTCCCCGTTTCATCCACCGGCGCGTAAACGCGCTGTGTCATGCGGTAGGCGGCATACGCTGCCATGGCAAACATCAATGCGGCGATAAACATGAAAAAGCCCTTTGGGCCGATCACGTCCGTCCCCATCAGCCAACCCGTGATGATCGGCCCCGCGATAGCGCCTAGGCCGTTGATAAAGATCAGCCCGCCCGAAGCCGCCGACATGTCTTCGTATTCCAGATAATCGTTGGTGTAGGCGATCAGCAGAGAATAAAGCGGACTCGTCATGCCGCCGATGATGAAGGCCGCCACAAGAAGCATGGTGAAGGTAACGCCAAGGATCATTCCGATCAGGGCACCTACCCCGCCAACAGCGGCCACCAGCATGATCAGCAGACGTCGGTCCGTTCTATCGGACATCCAGCCCAGAGGATATTGCAACACAACAGCACCAACATAAAATACGGCGACAAAGGTCGAAATCTCGACAAGGCTCAGCCCCACCTGTGCACCGTATACGGCGCTCATCCCGAATTGCGCCGAAAATATCCCGCCCAACAAGAACATGCCGACACAGCCCAGCGGCGACGTTTCCATCAACTGGCGCAAGGTCATCGGCTTGGTGGTATCGAACGCTGGGGTCGGAGAGATGGATAGCAGAATGGGCGCGAATGAGATTGAAACAAGGATAGACGCGATAACAAAGGTTTCGTAGCCGGCAGGGTCCCCAACCAGCAGCAGTGCCTGCGCGCTGACGACACCGGTCATTTGAACCATCATATAGAGTGACAGCGCCTGGCCCCGGTTCTCATTGTTGGCTGCGTTATTCAACCAGCTTTCGGCGGTCACATACACGCCCGAGAAACAAAACCCTATCACTACACGGCCCAGCGACCACGCAATCGGATCGGTCAGCATCGGGTACAAGATCATGACGGCCGAGATAAAGGAGGCCAGTGCCGCAAAGACGCGTACATGGCCCACACGCCGGATCATCTCGGGCGCCAGACGCGAACCGCCCAGAAATCCAACGAAATAGGCCGACATCACAAAGGACATCTCAAGCGTCGAGAAGCCCTCAATCTCGCCGCGAACGCCCAGCAATGTGCCCTGCAGGCCGTTGCCGACCATCAGCAATCCCATTCCCAGAAGAAGCGCCCAAGCGCTGGAAAGAACCTGAAGCATTCCGCCTATCCAAAGTTACCGATGTTTTTTGTTCGCTTTGCAAGCAATTACGATCCACGTCGCGCCTGTATACGACATTGTTGAGACGCGGATGGCAAAGATGCGACTAAGGAATCAAGAGAGAGGCGTCGCCATATGAGAAAAAGCGGTACTCACCAGCAATAGCATGATCATAGATTGCATTGACCTGATCCTGTCCTATCAGTGCCGAAACCAGCATCAGCAGAGTGGACTTCGGCAAATGAAAGTTGGTCATCAGCGCATCGGTGACGTGGAACCGGAAACCGGGATAGATGAATATATCGGTCTCCCCCTCCCATGGTTCGATCCGCCCCGAGCGCGCAGCACTTTCGATCAGACGCAGGGCGGTGGTGCCGACGGGAATGATCCGTCCGCCCGCCGCTTTGGTCGCTGCAATCTCGGCTGCCGCCTGCGCGCTGACGCGCCCCCATTCGGCGTGCATCCTATGGGTGGTCACGTCGTCAACCTTGACCGGGAGGAACGTGCCTGCACCTACGTGTAAGGTTACATGAGTAAATTCGACACCGCGTTCCGCGAGCGCATTCAACAAAGCATCGTCAAAATGCAGCGACGCAGTAGGCGCCGCAACAGCACCGGAATTCCGCGCCCAAACGGTTTGGTAATCGGTCTTGTCCTGTTCATCCGCCGCTCGCTTCGCCGCAATATAGGGTGGCAACGGCATTGCGCCTGCCTGCTCCAGAGCGCGGTCGAAATCTTCTCCGGTCAGGTTGAAACGCAAATAGGCCTGGCCGTCGGCGACACGATCCAAGGTCGCGCTCAGATCATCCGAAAACACGATCTCCTCTCCGAGTCGGACCTTTTTCAATGGCTTGATCAGCGCAGCCCAGCAACTATCGGATTGCGGGTCCAGCAGCGTCGCTTCGATCGCAGCGGAAACAGGGCCTTGTGCGCTTTCGCGATGGCGGCGGCCACTCAGCCGCGCAGGGATCACGCGGGTGTCGTTCAACACCAGTCGGTCTCCGGGGCGCAGCATGTCAGGCAGATCGAACACATGGTGATCCTGAATCGAGTCCCCATGCGCAACCAGCAGCCGCGCCGACGGGCGCGGATTGGCGGGCCGCGTCGCAATCAGATGTTCGGGCAAGTGGAAATCGAAATCGCTGAGTTTCATGGCGGCGCCATACATCGACCTAAAAGATTCGGCCACCGTTCAGTTCAGCGATTTTCACCGCGCGTTTGAGTATCCGGACGAGGACCTGCGGACGGGTCTGTCGTGGCTTTCGGACCATCAGACACGGTTGGCGCAGGTTCGCGCAGCAGGTTGCGGAGAAACAATGGCGCAAGCCCCGACAGCGGGTTGACTGAAACTTGCGGCTTGGTCAGCGGGCCGGTCAGCGTGTAGTTGAAGGCAAATATCCCCTCACCCTTCTTGGTCAGAATGCTGCCAATCACGTTCACAAGATAGATTGGCGAAATTGCACCGCGCAGGTTCAGCATTCCGGCCACCGTGTCGATCGTTCCGTCAAATGACAACCCCATTGACGGACCAACGGCGCTGCCGCTCAGCACCTTCACCTCGGTCGGGGTGATGCGCATCTTGCTGTCGATGGCCGAAAAGAAAATGCCCTGTCCCGCCATTTCATCCAGCAGCCCAACCAGACTGATTGCGTTCAACAACGCAGCCATGGCGGGCGCATCTTTGATCCGCGTGTCCCGAATCTGTAGGTCCACATCATAATTTCCCGGTGCGGCGACAGGATCGAGCTGCACCTGCAATGATCCACCCCGAGCTTGCGTCAGAACTCCGGCCGAGCGCAGAACCGCCCCCGCATCATCCGAAGTCAAACCAACCGCTGACCGAGAAGCGCGTGGCGTGACCTGCCCTCTGATCGAAGCGCCCCCGTTGACCTGCGCCGCGAAACTACCGTTAAGCCCGCCGGTGGTCTGGAACGATCCGGTTAAACCGGTCAACGCAACCGTTTCAGTGACCTGCAACCGATCCAGCGTGACGTCAAGCCTTGGGCCTGGCCCTGCCTCATCGCCGCCATTGCTGCCTTCACCCAGACTGGACTTTCCCAGATCAAGTACACCGCCCAACACGCGGATATCCGGTAGCGCAGCCCCGCGCCCGATCAGCTCTGCCGGAACCGCAAGCCAATCCCCCAGCTCAAAGGAACTGAACTGAACCCGGTCAAATGTACCGTCGCGGAATGATATCTCCGCCGCGGTTCGCAGACCTGCCGTGTCAATCCGCAAGGCATCAACCTTAAGCTGCGCCCCCAGCGTCGCCTGGGCCATCAATGTGCCGCTGGTGTTGGCGGGTTTGCGCCAACCAAGCTCGGGGATGGCCAGTGCAACACCCACGAGATCAGAATCTGCGGTCAAGCGCGGAGGCTCGCCAGCGCCGAGGCTGAGATTGAATTCAGCGATCCCCTGCCCGACCAGCATCCCGCGCGGCAACCCGGCGTTGATCTGCTCCATCAGGCGCGGCGAGAGCTCGATCTCTCCCGTCAATTCACTGCGTTGCGGGGTGTCTCCGCCAATTGGCTGGCGCCAAGCGGCCACGACAGGAACTACGCCGAACAGCCCGTCGCCTTCGATGGCCACCTGCGACTGATCTCCGGTCAGGGTCAGGCGGTCAGCACTGATATTGAAACCCGGCACCAGTTTGTCGCTATCCAGATTCGACAGCTCTCCGGTGAAATGAAACCGGGTATCGTTGAGTTTCAGCCCCTTGATCAGGGGCAATGAAAGTGTCCCACCAAGCCTGACCTGACCATCCGCCAGATCAACCGGCAGATTGGCCTTGGTCAGCAATTGCAGCGGCGGCCTGTCCAGAAGGGACAAAGCCGCTGTTACGCTGCCGCTGGCCCGTATGCGCGCAATTCCCGGAGTTGTTTTCTTGATGCTCGTATCGGGGATGATGAACGAAGTACCCGAGGCGTCGACCGCCCCACCCTTATCCGCGATCACGATTCCCTGTTGCGCCGATACTGTAAAGCGACGGTTGAGCAAGCTGGCCTGCCCCTGCGCGTTCTCAATGGGCGGCAACGTTTTGGCAAATCGAACCTTGGTGTTTTCAAACTCGAAATCCAAGTAGATGTCGGGCTTTTCACCAGGCCGCAACCGCAGGGCGAAGTCCAGATCTGACATCTCGCCGTAATGTACATTTTCGGTGACCCAGAGGCGCGGTTTCGGGGCCAGCCGTTCGGGCCAGTATTTCAGCAGCTGATCGGATTTCATCCGATCAATCTGCGCATCGATTTCAGCCACCCAGCCTTCGGAGAGACCCGCCAGAGACCCGCTCAACCGCGCGCGGTGTGCACCATCTTCGATTGTCATCTGCCCCAGTTGCAACCGGAACGGCGCCAGCTTCATCTGAAAATCCACATCGGCCTTCGTCAGGTTCAGCGCCTCGGGGAACAAATTGGCCGGATTGACCTCGATCCCACTCAGTCGGAACTGCGCTGACATACTGTCCAATCCCCCGGCGTTGACCCCCTGCAGGAAAGCCTTGCCATCCGCCTGCACGGTTCCCCAGGCAGAACTGATCGAGACCTCATTGAAATCCAACACCTGCCGCGCTGGATCGTAAGTGAAATAGGTTCGCGCCGAATCGAATTTGATCGGGGTCGTTTCCAGTGTCGGCTGTACCGCACCCACACCCAGATTCAGCGTTGCAAAAACCGGCCCCAGCGCGCCCTCGGCATCAACGCTGCCTCGAAGAGCACCCGAGATCGGAGTTTTGAGCACCTGCATCCAGGCAAGGGCCGGGCTGTGACCGGCAATGTCCTCGGCCGGAAGATCGGTGATCGACACGCCAAACCGTGCGGTCGGACTGCCCAATTGGCTGGTATAGTTGGCCTCGATCATGCTGACGTAATCACGCCCGGCGAGAACTGAGAAACCTGTGGCCAGCCGGACTTCGCCCGCGCTGCGGGTGGCCTGAATGCGCCCGCCATCCAGAACCCAGGACCGCCCCAGCCGAAGATCCTGATAATCCAGCGTGATCGCATCCAACTCGACCGAGGTCAGGGCCGAGAGGATGGGCGACATGAAAACGGCGTCCGATCTTTCGATCAACTGCGCGAGGTTCGGCGCCTGTCCAACCGGAGCGCTGCCTGCACCAACGGTCAGCGACAAAGCGCCGTCGACACCTCTGGTCAGCGCAATTTGAGCGCCCTCCAGGATAATTCGTTTTGGCCGCACATGACCGCGCAGCAGTGGGCGCATCGACAAGCTGGCTCGCAGGTCCGACACTTCGGCAATCTGCTGTCCCGCCGCATCACTGATACGGACATCGGTCAGGCGCAATCGCGGACGCCAGCCTTCGTGGATTATGAAACTGACATCGCCGAACTGCACTTTTACACCGCCCAGCGCTGCATCAATACGTGCCTCTACCCGGTCACGTAACCAGACTGGCGCGTGTAAACGATGACCAATCGCCATGAACCCTGTGATCAGCGCCAGAAAAACAAGAATGAAGACGCCGCGCAATGTCCACAGCCCGGCCGTTCGCCGACGCGATCGGCGGCGCGGTTTGTTGCCCGCTTGCGCGTCATCCTGCTGTTCTTGCTGGACCAATTTGCGCCCCACGCCTTTCAACCTGCCAACGGAGCCCTATGATAAGCAGCAACCGTTAATTTCCCAGCCGGAGTTTGAATATGCCCGAAGTCTCAGACATCGCACCCGACTTTACTCTGCCCCGCGACGGCGGCGGCGAAGTGTCCCTGTCGGAACAGCGTGGCCGCGCAGTCGTCCTGTTTTTCTATCCCCGCGATGATACGCCGGGCTGCACCAAGGAATCCATCGGATTCTCGGAGCAGTTGCAGGCCTTTGCAGATGCGGGCGCTAATATCTTCGGCATCTCGCGCGATACTGTCGCCAAGCATGACAAGTTCGTGGCCAAACATGGTCTGACTACGCCGCTGCTGTCCGATGACGGCCAGACCGTGTGCGAGGATTATGGCGTCTGGGTCGAAAAGAACATGTACGGGCGTAAATCTATGGGTATTGAACGTTCGACCTTTCTGATCGACGCTGAAGGCAAGATCGCCCGTGCCTGGCGCAAGGTGAAAGTTCCGGGTCACGTGGATGAAGTACTTGAGGCGGTGCGCGCGCTCTGACCCTCTCGACCTGCGCGGGCATACGGTCTATGACCCGCGCGGATTGCAACAAAGGTGGGAAAAGAAGTGGCCAAGACACTAACCGAAATGGCGACCGAGGTTCTGACCACGGCGGTGGGGCACGAGAAAACAGCCCTGTCCAAGACATACGCAGCGGCCTGGTTCGCCGCCCGCAAAGGCGATACGCCAGAGATCGAAATCGGCACAGCCGCGCCGCCGCTTTATCCCGCGCGACCTGAGAAACCCGAATTGTTGTCCCCGCGCGACGTGCCCCGCCGCAAGCCGGGATCAGAGGTCGGCCGTATCGCCCTGCTGCACGCCGTTGCCCATATCGAATTGAACGCGGTGGACCTGCACTGGGATATCATCGCCCGGTTTGGCCACGTTCCCATGCCCATCGGTTTCTACGACGACTGGGTAAAGTGCGCCGAAGAAGAATCGCGCCATTTCGAGATGGTCTGCGACTGTCTGGAACGAATGGGCAGCCATTATGGCGCCCTGCCCGCACATGCGGGAATGTGGCGCGCTGCCGAAGACACCGCAGAAGACCTGATGGGTCGTCTTGCGGTAGTGCCCATGGTGCTTGAGGCGCGCGGGTTGGACGTGACCCCTGGAATGATCGACATCTTCCGAAGGGCCAAGGCCGAGGACGCGGTGGCCGCTCTTGAAGTGATCTATGCCGAGGAAGTGGGTCACGTAGCGTATGGCTCGAAATGGTTCCATTTCCTGTGCGGGCGCGAGAATGCCGATCCCAAGGAGGTCTTCCACCAGCTTGTCCGCCGCTATTTCCACGGCGCGCTGAAACCACCTTTCAACGAAGAGAAACGCGCCGAGGCCGGGTTGCCACCTGATTTCTACTGGCCACTAACCGAGGATCTGCCACCACCCGGAGTTGTGTCAGATTGATAGCAAACGCACGCGATCGGCAAATTCCCGCCGATCACGCGCGATAAAACTCCGTTCGTCGCCCTCGATTGGTTAACAAACTTGCCCGAACGGCCCGACCTCTCTATGCAATCGCGTCAAGGAGCGGCTACTCACTCACGACCGGCTCCGAGATATGGGGACAATTGAGGTAGGACGCGTGCGGACACGTCTGGCAATCAAACTACACTCACTGCTTGAGCGGCACTTTCCTGAGCGCCGGGTATTTCTTAAATCTGACGATGACACGCGGTTCATCCGATTAAGTTCGGAAACCCAGATCGCTGCAGTCGCGGGCGTTTCGGTCATGGTCGCATGGACCGCGATTGCGACCTCGATCCTGCTGATGGACAGCATCGGGTCGGGCAACTTCCGGGAACAAGCCAAGCGTGATCAGGCCACCTATCAGGAACGCCTGAATATTTTATCGCAAGAGCGCGACACACGCGCAGCCGAGGCTTTGGCAGCGCATGACCGGTTCAACGTAGCGCTCGAACAGATTTCTGTCATGCAATCCGAATTGCTGGAATCGGAAAATCGCCGCCGCGAGCTGGAAACCGGAATCGAAGTGATCCAGACCACACTGCGCGCCACGATGAAGCAGCGTGAGGATGCCCGCAGCGAACTGGCCGAGCTGCTACAAAGCACCGATGGCGGTGCGGCTTACATGATGGCGACGGCCAACCCCGAACAGATGGCGTTCATGACGGATGCTCTGTCGCGCACCGCCGCGCAGCGCGACCAGATCGCCGCTGACGCGCAAGGTGCATTGGATCAGCGCGACGAGCTTGAGCTTGAGATTCGACTGATGCAGGAACGCAGCGACGAGATTTTCCGCCAGCTGGAAGAGGCAATGGTGATCTCGGTCGAGCCCCTCGACAAGATGTTCCGCAAAGCGGGTATGCCAACAGATCGTATCCTCGACGAAGTTCGGCGCGGATATAGCGGTGTCGGCGGTCCGCTGACCCCTTTATCCTTCAGCACACGCGGTGAGGAACTGACCCCCGACCAGATCCGCGCCAACGTCCTGCTGGAACAGATGGACCAACTGAACCTCTATCGCATTGCTGCCGAAAAGGCCCCCTTCGCCAGCCCTGTGCGTGCCGCCGTCCGCTATACCAGCGGCTATGGTACGCGACGTGACCCTAAGACAGGCGGTCGTCGAATGCATAACGGTGCGGATTTCGCCGGTGCAACCGGTACGGATATCTTTGCCACAGCCGATGGCGTCGTCACTCATGCAGGCTGGCAATCTGGCTTCGGACGACTGGTCAAGATCAAGCACGCCTTTGGGATTGAGACACTTTACGCTCATAACACCAAGATACGCGTAAAGGTCGGTCAAAGGGTCTCGCGCGGGGATCATATTGCTGATATGGGTAGCACCGGACGGTCTACTGGCACGCATTTGCACTATGAGGTGCGCGTGAACGGAACACCTGTAAACCCAATGACTTACATCAAGGCTGCGAGAAATGTTTTCTAAGAGCAAAATCAACGAACCCGGATCGAAAGAGACTGAGGCAGCGAAACCGGCCGCACCGACCACTCCGGCGGCTCCTGCACCGGCTGAAACCAAGGCCAGCACCCCGCCCAAGCCAAAGCCGCCCGCATCAGTTCTGTCATCTGATCTGCACATCACCGGTAACCTTAAGACCTCGGGTGACATTCAGGTCGAAGGCACCGTCGAAGGCGACATCCGTGCCCACCTGCTGACCATCGGCGAGACCGCCACCATCAAGGGCGAAGTCACAGCTGATGACGTCGTGGTCAATGGCCGTATCGTAGGTCGTGTGCGTGGCCTGAAGGTCCGCCTGACCTCGACCGCGCGGGTTGAAGGCGACATCATCCACAAGACCATCGCCATCGAAAGCGGCGCGCATTTCGAAGGGTCCGTTCAGCGCCAGGACGACCCATTGAACCCAGGTCGCGGCGGCAAGCCGGGCGCCAACCCTGCTGCGGAAGTTAAGCAGTAACGCCGGAATTCACATTTTGATACGATGAACGCCGCAGGAAACTCTGCGGCGTTTTTGTTTGGTACGGACCAGTAAACAGGATGCTGCTGCACCTCTTTGCGAAACTCATTCGCTCCGCTAGCGTGGATACATTCCACAAATTCACCGGAGGTCCCCTATGATACGCAAATTAATCCAACGTCTTTCCATCGCGCTGGCTCTGGCTCTGGCTGCACCTGTATCGGCGAATGAGGGCGGCGGCTTCCCTCAGATCGTCGGGACTTGGACCGGGACGTATTTGGTCGCCTTCGCAAAATCAAATCCCAATCATGACAAGGGACTGTTGCGCACTGAGATGGAGCTAGAGATCGTCAAGCTTGACGGCAACCTCATCACCGCTACCAATCGCTGGCGCCGCATCGGCGATAAGGATTGGATCGTCGAAGAAGCCATGGGCACCTTCAGCCTTGCAGATCCCAACAGCTTTGTTCTGGCCGAGGCCGGAATTTCAGGCGACGATGTGTCATCCGGTATTTTCCAGGGCGTCTATATCGACGACGTAATAATGGTGACCTATGCAGGCCCTGGAACCGGCGTATCGTTTGCGGCGCAACTCGTAAGAAAGAAGGCCGACAAATAGCGTTAGCAGCGCGTTGGCGGCGTGGCGATGAACTCTCCAGCCGTCAGCGCGCCCGGTTACGAACAGCAGTGCGGCATCACTTAAAAAATTCCCCGCTGTGGCCCAGTTTCACAAAAAGTGATTTTTGAATTAATCTTAAACTCATTGTTTTCTGGAGGACTTTTAATGTCATCAAAACTCATGGCCGAATTCTTTGGCACGTTCTGGCTTGTACTTGGCGGCTGCGGTAGCGCGGTACTGGCAGCTGGCGTTGCAGATGTTGGCATCGGCTGGCTGGGCGTATCTTTCGCCTTTGGATTGACCGTACTGACCATGGCCTATGCGGTCGGGCATATCTCGGGCGGGCATTTCAACCCTGCTGTCAGCCTTGGCCTGATGATCGGCGGGCGGTTCGACGCCAAGGATCTGATCCCCTATTGGATCGCTCAGGTGATTGGCGCCATCGCAGCGGCAGCAGTTCTGTATCTGATTGTCAGCGGAGCACCCGGGTTCGAAGGGGTTGGAGGATTTGCCTCGAACGGGTATGGCGAAGCCTCCCCCGAGGGCTATTCGCTCATGTCGGCCCTTGTGATCGAAATCGTCATGACGGCGTTCTTCATCGTGATCATTCTGGGTGCAACCTCCAGCGGAGCGCCAGCAGGGTTTGCCCCGATCGCCATCGGATTGGGACTGACACTGATCCACTTGATCTCGATCCCGGTTACGAACACATCCGTGAACCCTGCCCGATCAACGGGCGTAGCCCTGTTTGCCGATGGTCCGGCGCTGGCTCAGCTTTGGCTGTTTTGGGTCGCACCCTTGATCGGCGGCGCGATTGGCGCGCTGATCTGGCGGGCCATGTCGACTGACGATTGATCAAATCACGTCAGAAAGCCCCGGCCTGCAGTCGCGGCCGGGGCTTTCTGTTTATTCGGTCACAGTGACCTTTTTCATCGCATCAGGTTGCCCGATCACGGCGCCATTCGGGCCATCCCCCCGCTTGATCGTATCAACCACGTCCATTCCGTCTGTCACCTGACCAACAACGGTGTACTGACCGTTCAGAAACGGGCCTGGCTCAAACATGATGAAGAACTGCGAGTTGGCACTGTCGGGGTCCTGCGCCCGCGCCATCCCTACAACTCCCCGTTCATAGTCAAAATCCGAGAACTCGGCTGGCAGATCGGGGCGGTCCGAGCCGCCAGTGCCCGCGCGACGCATGTCGCCGCCGACACGACCAAACTCAACATCACCGGTCTGCGCCATGAAGCCGTCGATCACGCGGTGAAATACAACGCCATCATACTGACCGGCTGCAGCCAGAGCAGTAATCTGCTCAACATGCTTAGGTGCAAGATCTTCGAACAGATCAACAGTGACAGTGCCATTAGCCCCCTCACCTTCAATCTCGATCTCAAGGCCCGTAGCCAGCGCAGGGCTGGCCATCAGGACAAATGCGGCGGCCAGCTTATGCATCGGCGGCCACCTTGACGCTGATCATCCGGTCCGGGCTTGCAGGCGGCTCACCGCGCACAATGGCGTCCACATGCTCCATCCCGTCGATAACGCGTCCGTAAACCGTGTACTGACCGTTCAGGAAGTGGTTGTCGCCGAAATTGATGAAGAACTGCGAGTTGGCCGAATCCGGGTTGGCCGAGCGCGCCGCACCCAAAGTGCCCCGGTCATGGGGTAATTTCGAGAACTCAGCCGGAACGTTCGGCAGCGACGAACCACCAGTACCAGCCATGCGCAGGTTGAACTCGTCTTCCATGTCACCGTGCTGTACGTCGCCGGTTTGGGCCATGAACCCGTCGATCACGCGGTGAAAGGCAACATTGTCATATTCGCCACCGCGGGCCAGCTCTTTCATGCGAGCCGAATGCTGAGGGGCTACATCGGGCAGCAATTCGATAACGACATTGCCGTCCTTCAGCTCGATGATGATCGTGTTTTCGGGGTCTTTGATCTCGGCCATCTGGCCCTCCTGTCTTTGAAACTTGCGCAAATACCTAAGACGCGGACGCGCGAAAGCCAAGTCACGCATTGACCTGAAGGCAAAATGCAGGAAAAGAACCGCTGACACAGGATGCAATGGGCAAGGATAGACGCGATGGGCTGGAAATCTCTGGACGATATGGATCTGAACGGCAAACGGATTCTGGTACGTGTGGACATCAATGTGCCCGTCGCGAACGGAATCGTCACCGATGACACCCGCATCCAACGCATCGTACCCACCATACGCGATATTCTAACCTCAGGCGGTAAGCCGATCTTGCTGGCGCATTTCGGGCGCCCAAAAGGCGAGCGCGTCGCTGAGATGTCCCTGAAACAACTGGTGCCCGCGCTTGAGGCCGCATTCGGTGCACCGGTTCGTTTTGCAGATGATTGCGTCGGCCCCGATGCAGAAGCCGCTGCCGCATCGCTAATCTATGGCGAAGTACTGCTGCTGGAAAACACCCGCTTCCATGCTGGCGAGACCAAAAACAGCAAGACACTGGCCGAAGGCATGGCCAAGCTGGGCGACATCTACTGCAACGATGCGTTCTCGGCCGCACATCGCGCCCATAGCTCGACCGAGGCGCTGGCCCGTCTGCTGCCGGCCTGTGCCGGACGTCTGATGCAGCAGGAGTTAAGCGCGCTGGAGGCCGCGTTGGGCGCCCCCAAACGGCCTGTCACGGCAGTTGTTGGCGGCGCGAAGGTATCAACCAAGTTGGACCTGCTCGGCAACCTGATCGAGAAGGTCGATTATCTTGTGATCGGCGGTGGCATGGCAAATACCTTTCTTGTGGCCAAGGGACAAAACGTCGGCAGATCGCTGGCCGAACACACCATGACGGACACAGCCACAAAGATCCTGAATAAGGCCAAAACCGCAGGCTGCACTATCCTCCTGCCCTGTGACATCGTGGTGGCCGAAGTATTTGAAGCTGACGCGCCACATCAGGTACTGCCCGCCGATCAATGCCCTTCCGATGCCATGATTCTGGACGCCGGTCCTGAAAGCGTGGCCGTAGTTTCGGAAGTGCTTGAGAAGAGCCGGACATTGATCTGGAACGGCCCTCTGGGCGCGTTCGAGCTCACCCCCTTCGACACCGCCACAAACGCTGCAGCGCTCAAAGCTGCGGCTCTGACTCGTGACGGCAAATTGACTTCGGTAGCCGGTGGTGGGGATACGGTCGCTGCACTCAATGCTTCCGGCGCTGCACAGGACTTTTCGTACATCTCGACTGCCGGTGGCGCGTTCCTTGAATGGATGGAAGGCAAAACTCTGCCCGGCGTCGCTGCTTTGGACCAGTAAGGCGCCTGCCGCCGGGCAAGCAAGCTTTGGCTTTTTGTTAACTGAGGGGATTCACAAGCCGAATCACCTGTGACATAGTGCAAACAGATGCCCGCCAAGGGCACGTTTCTGAGGCAGTTCTTTGTACGGTGGTTAACACGGTGACCCGTTCCTATCGGCCCGGTCTGGGCGCATTCATATTCTTTTCAATCGCCTTCATGCTGGGCGTCTATTTCACCTTTGCCGCCGTTCAGGGTGATTATGGCCTGTTCCGCAGGGTGGAAATCGCCTCCGAACGCGATGCGCTGTCACGCGATCTTACGCAGCTGAGCGATGAGATCGCGCGGATGGAAAACCTCACCCGCCGTCTGTCGGACACATATCTGGATCTTGATCTGCTGGACCAACAGGCGCGCTCTGTTCTTGGCATGATCCGTTCCGATGAGATTGTCATTCGCTAACCGGCCGACGGGACGGGGTTTTTCGTTGAAAGACCTCCTGCCGAAAATCTTCTCCAAAGTTTCTCTCGGGCCGCAATCTGTGCACACTGCCCCCGCGTCACATTAACACTCGCCAGATGGCACGAAATACTCTATGAAATAGTTTAACGCTAAACTATCTGTCCAAGAGGGGGAGATCGCCACAATGGCTGCGCGAAAAACCACAAAGAAACCAAATGTTTCTGCGGAGGAACTTAAGACCTATTACCGTGAGATGCTGCTGATCCGCCGATTCGAGGAAAAAGCCGGTCAACTCTACGGCATGGGTCTGATCGGTGGGTTCTGTCACCTGTACATCGGACAAGAAGCCGTTGTTGTGGGCCTTGAGGCCGCGGCCAGGGAAGGCGACAAGCGTATTACGTCATACCGCGACCACGGCCACATGCTGGCCTGCGGCATGGAGCCGGGCGGCGTGATGGCCGAATTGACCGGGCGCGAAGGCGGTCTGTCGAAAGGCAAAGGCGGCTCGATGCATATGTTCTCGAAAGAGAAGCATTTCTATGGCGGCCATGGCATCGTTGGTGCTCAGGTGCCTTTGGGTGCTGGCCTGGCATTCGCCGACAAATACAAAGAGAACGGCGGTGTGACCTTCACCTATTTCGGTGACGGCGCGGCCAATCAGGGTCAGGTCTACGAGACGTTCAATATGGCGGCAATCTGGGAATTGCCAGTTGTCTTCGTGATCGAGAATAATCAATACGCCATGGGCACCTCCCAGGCGCGTTCGACCTCCACTAAAGACATCTACCACCGTGGCGAGGCTTTCGGCATCCCCGGCGAGATCGTCAACGGGATGGACGTGCTGGCGGTCAAAGCCGCGGGCGAAAAAGCTGTTGCCCACTGCCGCGCTGGCAAAGGTCCCTATATCCTTGAGGTCAAGACCTACCGCTATCGCGGTCACTCGATGTCTGACCCGGCCAAGTATCGCACCCGCGAAGAGGTTCAGAAGGTGCGCGAACAAAGCGACCCGATCGAACATGTGCGCGAGCTGTTGCTGACCGGCAAACACGCGACCGAAGATGACCTGAAAGCGATCGATAAAGAGATCAAAGAGGTCGTCAACCAAGCCGCCGAATTCTCGAAAGAAAGCCCCGAGCCGTCGCTGGATGAGCTCTGGACTGACATTTACGCCTGAGAGGACGAATAAGACATGGCAACTGAAATTCTCATGCCCGCCCTTTCGCCCACGATGGAAGAGGGCACACTGGCCAAATGGCTGGTTAAGGAAGGCGACACCGTATCCTCAGGCGACATCATGGCCGAGATCGAAACCGACAAAGCAACCATGGAGTTCGAAGCCGTTGATGAGGGCATCGTCGGTAAGATCCTGATCGCCGAAGGGACCGAAGGGGTCAAGGTAAACACCCCAATCGCGGTTCTGGTCGAAGAAGGCGAAGACGCCTCGGCGCTTCCAGCGGCTGCACCCGCAGCCGCAGCGGTTGCCGAAGCCGCCCCTGCGGCGGTTGAGGCGCCCGCTCCTGCCGCGGCACCGGCTGCTCCGGTTGTGGACCTATCGCCTGACTGGCCAGCGGATGCTGAAATGGCGCAACAAACCGTGCGTGAATCCTTGCGTGACGCCATGGCCGAAGAAATGCGTGGCGACGAAGATGTTTATCTGATGGGCGAAGAAGTCGCCGAGTATCAGGGTGCCTACAAAATCTCGCAAGGATTGCTAGACGAGTTCGGGGCCAAGCGTGTGATCGATACGCCGATCACCGAACATGGGTTCACCGGTATTGCTGTCGGGTCTGCCATGGCAGGGCTGAAACCAATCGTCGAATTCATGACCTTCAACTTTGCCATGCAAGCGATGGATCAGATCATCAACTCTGCCGCCAAGACACTCTATATGTCCGGCGGGCAGATGGGTTGCCCCATCGTATTCCGTGGTCCCAATGGTGCAGCCGCGCGCGTGGCAGCCCAGCATAGTCAGGATTACACAGCCTGGTTCATGCAGGTGCCTGGGCTCAAGGTTGTTGCACCCTACTCAGCCGCCGACGCCAAAGGCCTGTTGAAATCGGCGATCCGCGACCCCAACCCGGTGGTTTTCCTGGAAAACGAAATCCTCTACGGCCGTTCATTCGACGTGCCCCAAGTGGATGACCTGACCGTCCCGCTGGGCAAAGCCCGCATCTGGCGCGAAGGCTCGGATGTGACCATCGTAAGCTTTGGCATCGGTATGCAATTCGCACTGGAAGCCGCCGACAAACTGGCCGAAGACGGCATCAGTGCCGAGGTCATCGACCTGCGGACCATCCGTCCGATGGATACGGGTGCGATCATCAACTCGGTGATGAAAACCAACCGTCTGGTGACTGTGGAAGAAGGCTGGCCGCAAGGCTCGGTCGGCAGCTACATCAGCTCGGTAGTGATGCAAGAGGCGTTCGACTACCTCGACGCGCCCGTCATCACCCTCACCGGCAAAGATGTTCCCATGCCTTATGCCGCAAACCTGGAAAAACTGGCGCTTGTCACCACGGATGAAGTGATCGCGGCGGTGAAACAGGTGACTTACCGGTAATGGAGATCAGGGGCCGCGATCCAGCAACCGAATGCTACCGTGTCGAGATTGATATCGACAACCGCATCGTGCGGGCCCTTGTGCCCGAGCGGCTGTCGGCGGATATGCATTTGATTGGCGCGCGCCCCTCTCACCAGACCGCCTATGTCTGGATGGCTGAGAACAAAGATAAAATCGAGGCCGCGATTGCAAAGCTTGCACGCGGCACCGGGCGCCCTCGGGCGCCTTTTGACCAAATTACTCTGATTGAGGAGCGCTGAGATGCCCACCGAAATCCTGATGCCCGCCCTGTCCCCGACGATGGAGGAAGGCACTCTTGCAAAATGGCTGGTGAAAGAGGGCGATACCGTCTCTTCGGGTGACCTGCTGGCCGAGATTGAAACCGACAAGGCCACGATGGAGTTCGAAGCCGTTGACGAAGGCACCATCGGCAAGATCCTGATCCCTGAAGGCACCGAAAGCGTCAAGGTCAACACCGCCATCGCGGTTCTGCTGGAAGACGGCGAAAGCGCCGGTGATATCGCGGCAACGCCAGCCAAAGCGCCAGAGGCGGCACCAGCCGCCGCGGGCAACGAGGTCGCCGCGCCAGCGGCATCCGAGGCGCCCGCCTCTGCTCCGGCAGCTCCTGCCAAGGCCGATGGAGGACGTATATTTGCCTCACCTCTGGCCCGTCGTACTGCCGCGCAGAAAGGTCTCGATCTCACACAGATTGCAGGTTCTGGCCCGCATGGCCGTATCGTCAAAGCAGATGTTGAAGGCGCCTCTGCAACCGCTCCGGCAATAGCACCTGTACAGCCCGCGGCCGTACCCGCCCCCGCTACCGCTCCAGCTGGTCCATCGGCAGACGCCGTGGCCAAAATGTACGAGGGTCGCGACTACGAAGAAGTCAAACTCGACGGAATGCGCAAAATCATCGCCGCGCGTCTGTCCGAGGCCAAACAGACCATCCCGCATTTCTACCTGCGCCGCGATATCAAGCTGGACGCACTACTGAAGTTCCGCAGTCAGCTGAACAAGCAACTCGAAGGCCGGGGTGTGAAGCTCAGCGTCAATGACTTCATCATCAAGGCAGTCGCCAACGCACTGCAACAGGTTCCCGAATGCAACGCCGTCTGGGCGGGCGACCGGGTGCTGCAACTGAAACCCTCGGATGTGGCCGTTGCCGTCGCCATCGAGGGCGGATTGTTCACTCCGGTTCTGCAAGATGCCGATACCAAGTCGCTGTCTGCTTTGTCGACCGAGATGAAAGACCTCGCTGGCCGCGCACGTGAGCGTAAACTGGCCCCGCATGAATATCAGGGGGGAACGTTTGCAGTCTCGAACCTCGGCATGTTTGGCATCGACAATTTCGACGCTATCGTGAACCCGCCGCACGCAGGTATTTTGGCCGTTGGTACAGGCATCAAGAAACCCGTCGTGGGTGAAGACGGAGAGCTGACGGTCGCAACCGTCATGTCCGTCACCATGTCGGTTGATCACCGGGTCATCGACGGCGCTCTGGGCGCTCAGTTATTGCAAGCCATTGTCGAAAATCTGGAAAATCCAATGGTCATGTTGGCTTAAACCACACCGACCTGGAACAGAAAAAGGCCGCCTTGTTGTTCAAGACGGCCTTTCTTAATTCAATCACACTACTGGTCCTTGCCCAGCATATGATCCATTGAGATCGAAGGTTGATCACACCCAGCTTCCCCAACGATCTTAGCGGGAATGCCCGCAACCGTCGTGCAAGGAGGCACTTTTTGCAAAACCACTGAACCGGCAGCGATACGGCTGCAATGGCCAACCTCGATATTGCCCAGAACCTTGGCGCCGGCACCGATCAGAACGCCGTCCCCAATCGTGGGATGGCGCTGTTCTTCTTCTTTGCCTGTCCCGCCCAGTGTCACCGAATGCAACATTGAAACATTATCACCGACAATTGCGGTCTCACCGATCACAATGGAATGTGCATGATCGATCATGATCCCTTTACCGATCCGGGCTGCGGGATGGACGTCGATCCCGAAAATCTCGGATGATCGCATCTGAAGGAAATAGGCCAGATCATGCCGTCCCTTGTTCCATAGCCAATGGGCCACACGATAGGCCTGCATCGCCTGATAGCCTTTGAAGTATAGGATCGGCTGCAACAGACGGTGGCACGCTGGATCGCGTTCATAGACGGCCATCAGGTCGGCGCGTGCGGCTTCGATCAACGCCTTGTCATCGGCATAGGCCTCATCCACGATCTCGCGTAGCACCATCATCGACATCTCGTTCGAGCAAAGCTTAGCCGAGATACGATAGGACAACGCCCTCTCCAGGCTGCGGTGGTGCAGGATACAGGCGTGCACCAACCCGCCCATCAGCGGCTCTGTCTCGACGGCGGCATGAGCCTCGGATGTGATGCGATCCCAAACCGGGTCCACAGGTGTCACTTGGCTGCGCGTTTCAAACATGGCTTTTCATCCTTTACTGCGCTTAGAATAGCCATCTAGTGGTAAAAACACCAAACGCAAACCCTTGATATGCACAACAACAAAAAATGAACTCAGCAGAATTGCAGCATTTCCGGCAGCTTATTCACCAGCGCCTGAGCGATCTGGCCGCACAGTCAGCCGCTGGTCACGAGGCGCAATCGGTAGTGGAACTGGATCAGCAGGCGGTTGGACGACTCAGCCGGATGGACGCCTTGCAAAATCAGGCGATGGCAAAGGCTCAGCAAGTCCGGCGCGACACCGAAAAGCATCGACTTCAGGCCGCGCTGATCCGGATGGAAGAGAATGAATTTGGCTATTGCGAAGATTGTGGTGAGGAGATTGCACAAGGACGGCTGGAACTAGACCTTGCCGCCTCCAAATGCGTCAGCTGCGCGTCCGGCTGATGTGATATCGGATCAATTTGCGCAGAACCATCTCGAAACACTGGCAATATTGCGGGTCATCGAAATTGGGCTCATCTGCCAGAGGGCGACAACGCGCGGCCGCCATCAGCGAGCCGTTTCCATAAACAGGATGCAACCGACCTGTCCGGGCGACATGCTGATCGGCCAGTTCGGCCTCGGCGATCATGCGGGCACTCAGCAGATCGCGCTCGGGCGGCGGCGCGACCAGCAAAGCCCGCGCCGCCGCGCTGATGTCTCCGTGCAGGATTGGTCGCACGATGGCCCTAGCCTACCGAATGCCAGGCGAATGCACCGGGCCCAAAGGAGGCTGAAACCTGCGCGACCGCGATGTCGTAGGCCCCCGTCAACCCATCCTCTGATTTCATCGCAGCGGAATACTGCCAATTCGGTGCGCTGGTGATCGTCTCGCGCAGCAAAGCACCCTCGGAGAATAGGCGAATTAAGTAGGATTCACTTTCTTCCCCCAGCGGCACCTCAAGCCCGCCCCAGTCTTCGCCATCCAATCGCGTCCGACGCACCCATGAAATGTCGTCACCAACAGCCGACGCAAAAACTCGCAGGTGCGCTGGCGCATAGGGCCTCAGCCCGTTTCCATCGAAGGCTTCGACCATATGCACATAAGCCGGATCCTCATAACCTCGCGTTGCGGGGCCGATGCGGTAATGCTTGGCCACGCGGCGTTCGGTGCGCAGCAGCCCAGTCTGATAGACTCTTTCATCCAGCAGCACAAATATTGACCCTTCAGGCCAAACATCGGGCATCAATGCATCTGTCCCCAGCTGCCCACGCAATCGACCCGACAGGTTGTATATGCCAGCCTCCTGCAAAGTCGCCTCAGAAAACTGAAACACTTCCCAATTGCCTGGCGTTCCGTCACCAATCGCGGCCAGATTGGCACCACTCAGAAGTGCTGAGCGGGCGCGCGACTCCAACACTCCATCGATCAGATTGACCCGCAATGCGGCGCCTTCGTCCCAAAGGCCAGCTCCGGTGCGCCGCAGCGGGGTTTCGGTGAAACCAATCACAGCCTGCCCCGCGATCACCTGATGCAGCGTGTAGTCCTCATCCTGTGCCGCCGAATATACGGCCACGCTTCCGGGCCAGGGCTCAGCCGAAATCGCCAGATACGGCGCATGGGGCGCTTCGGATCCGGTGATCAGCGGCAGATCCATAAACACCGGCAGAACCGGCACCGGAGCGATAAACGGCTTGGCCGCTGCCACGTCATCCTGCACTTCGGATGGCGTGTAGACGCCGGGCTCAATCCGCACCGCATCCGCCAGCTGCATCTCAGCCTGTTCCAGCCGGTCGATCCGATACAGCGTTCCGTTCCCGGCATCGGGCAGACGCACCACGTCTCCTGCCCCGACATTCAACAGCGACGGTGGCAGCGCAAACCGGGCCGTCTCGCGCGAGATCCGGGATTCGCTCAGCCAGCGCTCGACCGTCTGACGCCCTTCGGCGCGGGTCATCGACAACGGCATTTCATTAACCGCAACCGCGTGGGTTCTGTCGTCTGGCAAGACGACTTCTTCAGCGACCACATCATGGTCCGCATCCGACTGGACAAATCGTAATCGGACACGTCCGGTCATCTCTGCCTCAGCCTCGCGACGGTGTTCCACCGTCCCGTCGATATCCGAACTGATCGCAATCTGTTCAGGATCCAGATCATGCGCTTGACGCCCATCGCGGGTTCTGAACACCAACACCCCATCCCGTTCGATTGCATCAAACCCATAGCGCAGCATCAGCGGTTGCAACGCCTGTCGCGCATTCATCACGTCCTCGACCGCATAACCCCGCACCACACCATAGAGCTCGGAGACATCAATCGCTGTCACGCCTGCCTCATGGCAGATCTCTGTCACAACCGAGGCCAGGGTCCGCGACCCGGACCGTCCGTTCAACCAATGCCCGCGCGCATAGTTATCTCCGTCAGACCATTGCGAACGCAGATTGGGAAATGTCGGGAACGGACGTGCGTCCCACGCCCAGACAAAGGCGTTCGACAGGTCAACCATCGGACCATCATAGATATCCGACACTGGGTTGATCTGCGGATCACCCCAATACCCCAGAACTGCTCTGAGGTATTGAATCATGATAAAATCGTCCCGCACACCGTTGGAATAGCTGGGTAAATCTGATTCTGACGATTTCGGATCCAGAAACTTGTTCGGCTGGTTCGTACCCTTGTCGATGGCCGCACAGCCCAGTTCGGTGAACCAGATCGGCTTGGCCCCCGGCACCCAGTCCGTGGGCGTTTGCTGCCGCACCCCTCCGATCCTCTCGTGATGTCGGTTTGTCCACCAGTTGCGCACATCCTTGTAGCGCCACACCCATGGTTCATCATGGGCATAATCGGTGATCGGACTTCTGATCTGCGCCTCGGCTTCCTCGGGTGAGGCATAGTACCAGTCATAACCCTCGCCGCCTTCGATATTGCCGCGCAGATAGTCCAGATCATAGATCGAACCGTTCGAGGTTTCGATATCAAGATGAGCTTCCCCGTCACGCCAATCCGACAGCGGCATGTAATTATCGATGCCGATGAAATCGATATTCTCATCCGCCCAAAGCGGGTCGAGATGGAAGTACCGATCACCGCTGCCATCCTGCGGCTGATACCCGAAATATTCGGTCCAGTCGGCGGCGTATCCGATCTTGATCTCTGGTCCTAAAATCGCACGCACTTCGGCAGCCAGAGACCGCAATTCCGCAACCGCCACGAAACCCGATGCCCCGCGGATTTGCGTCAGACCGCGCATTTCCGACCCGATACAGAACGAATCCACACCGCCCGCCGCTTTGCACAAGGCCGCGTAATGCAAAATAAAGCGCCTCAATCCCCATTCATTGGGGCCGCTATAAGACACCGTTCCGCTGCCAACAGAAAAATGCGATGCGCGCGCAGTTCCAAAGAACGCCGCCACCTGTGCATCCGCATCCGCGCTCTGATCCGGTGACCCCGACCGCCCCGGAGCCACACTCAGCGTAATCCGCCCCCGCCACGGCAGATGCGGTTGATCGCTTGCACCAGACCAAGGATCAGGCAGGCCGTTACCTTCTGATTGCTCCATCAGGATGAACGGATAGAACATGACACGCTTGCCAGAACTCGTCAGATGCCGGATCGCCTGCACCACTGCCGCGTCAGCCGGGGTGCCGCCATAGACCGGGCGCCCATCCTCCCATTTCACCTGCCCTGCCGCCGCACGGGACAAGCCCGAAACACTCCAGGGCATGTTCTTGCCCTCGATATTTTTGCGCTCGACCTTTGGGCGGATCTGGCACTCGGCGCAGCGCAGATCATCACCAAACCACGACACGATCAACGAGGCCGCCTCGCAACCCGGCAATTCTTTATCAAGCGCCCGGGTCGAGGTCACAAGATCGGACCTTCCCGAAGGTGAATTAACATTCGCCGCCCAGCTGCGACCTCGACCTTTGGTGTAATTCACCTGAGTTGAGGCCAGCGCGTACTCGCCCGTCCCCGGCATCAGCGCTACGCCCTTGATGATCCGCGACAGCGCATCATCGGCATCCGGCATGGCGTCCTGCTCCTGTCGCACCACTTCGAACGAGAATTGAGGTACGCGATTACCATACGGGGCCAGCGCAAGATCTTCGATTACCACATAGGCAGTGCCACGATAGGCAGGAACCGTACCTGCGCCCTCAACCGCTTCGATCAAAGGATCAGGTAGTTGCTCGTGATCGCCACGATATATCCGCATGTTCAAGGTTCTGCGCTCAACCTCCTCGCCATCCGCCCAGATGCGCGTGATGTCAGCAACCGCGCCCGCGCCGACAGCAATCGCCAGAGACACCGAATAGCTGTAGCTGTGCGTTGTTGTTGTCGTCGTGACCTCAACAGGTTTTGGCTTCCCCTTGCCGCTTCCACCTCCGCCCGAGGTTTGCGTCGAAGTCGAGGTAGATCGGGTTTCCAGAAAATCCGAGGCCCAGATGACCTGACCTCCAACCCGCATTCGGCCAAACACCGTCGAAACCGGTGCTCCTTCGCCGGTTTCAGTCAGGCGAAAGCGATCCAAACGTCCGGTCTCGACCACTTCGCTGCCGCCACCCATCACTGATTGGCTCGCCATCAAGCGGTTGTCGATCACGCGCCCTAGCGTCGCCCCTACCGCGCGTCCAATCACCGCTGTCGACAGACCTGCGACCGAACCGCCGATCGAGCCACCAATTGCCGCACCGGCGGCAGACAGAAGTATAGTAGCCATCAGAGGTCCTCCAGCGGGAATTCGAAACAGGCAACAACGCGGCGACGCCACGGTTCGCTCAGCGTGTTTTCGACAACGCCATGCCCGGTATAGGCGTGGATGAACCGCATTGGGTCCCGGGCACTGACGATGCCCAGATGTTTGGCAACTGCCGCATCCCGCATCCGGAACAACAGCACGTCCCCCTTGGCCATCTTCTCGGGTGATTTCTCAATCAGATGACGGCGGGCAGCAGCCCACATGCGTTCCTCGCCCTGTGGTTCTGACCAGTCCATGCTGTAGACCGGCACCGCTTCGGGCTCATGCCCCATCACGCTGCGCCAAACGCCCCGCAGCAGGCCAAGGCAATCGGCACCTGCACCACACACCGACGCCTGATGCACGTAGGGCGTACCCAGCCATGCCCGCGCTTCTTTTACGATATCTTGCTTTGTCCGCATCACCGCCTGCTCCCCCCTTTGTGTTGGCTGCTGCGCTTGGGAACAGCCATAACCCAGTCCTCGTGCGGCAGATCGGGGAAACCTTGAAAATTCAGCATGTTATTGAATTTCAACCGACAGGTGGTCATGCGTTTGTCGCAACCCGCGGTCAGTTGGACTCGATCTCCTACTGCCAGCCCGCCGCCAATCGACGACCACAGCGTGACATTGCGCCCATCTTTGACCTGTTCATCCAGCTTGATCGAAGCCCAAAGGCCTTGTGCGGCACCGTCCAGCACATCCAACCTGTCCCGCTCGAACCACCCCCCGTCAGAGCTCTCAGCACCTCGCAAACGCAGGACCTCCCCGTCCAGCGCATCAATTTCAGCCTCGGCACGATAGCCAGGCGTATCCAAGGCAAAACGGCACGCACCATCCCCCAGCACAGCCGTACAGGGCTTCTGATAAATCCGCCCCAATGGCCGGTTCAGCAAGTCGGTCAGCCCACGCAATTCCGCGTGAAATGCCCCACCTGCGCGACGCAGTTCTCCGATCGAGCCGCGAAACTGCAGCATCCGCTGCGCAGCATCAGCCCAGTTGACCAACCAGGCCCGCACCTCTGCGCCGTCAAAGCGGCCGGCCTCTATGTCTTCTTCCCGGACCGAGGCATCAGACAACGCACCCATTGCCTCGGTGTTGTCGATCGACAGGCCGGTTGCCTGTTCGATTGCTGCTGCTGTCAGTCCGGTGCTGGCCTTGAACGCCAGCCCGTCAAAACTCAACTCCATATCGTGATCGGTGAAACCAAAGGTCTGTCCGTCGCTGCGTGTGATCGCCCAGCAGCGGCATGTCGTGGTCAATCCACTCTGCAAATGCGCCTGCAGCGCTTGTCTGGCTCCGTTCATCAGACCCGCACCTCGACCACCGGCACGTTCGGGACATCTCCGGCCTGAAAACTGGCGACACTCGTCTGGATCTTGTCGGTGTCGAACCGTACCGGCACGTCAAACTCAAACCCGGCGGTGATCTCGACCTGCTCGGGCGGTGGTGTGGTAAGGGTCACGCGCCCGGTCACAAGATCGACCTCAAAGTCCACGCCCTCGCGCTGCGCGTCCTGATCCAAACCCAGCTTTACGGTCCCCAATACTGGTTTCAGAATAGGTCTGACATAGCTGAAACCACCCGAGCTATAGGTCTTGACCAACTGAAACGAGGTCGTTTCGCCATCCCCGCGCGCAATCACCTGATCGCCCTTGTCCACCTCGACCGAGGCCGCACCGGATTTAAAATCCGACCAGTCTTTCCAGCGGAACCCAAACATCTGGCCCTGCCGCGCCTCGAAGAACGAGATCAGCGTTTCAACATCATCCAAAGACCGCATCCCCAGCCCCGCGTCATAGCGCCTGCGCGAATGCGCCCAAGGCGTGTTGCGTTCTTCAAACCCGTTGGCCAGCGTCACGATATCCGTGCGCCGTTCCGGTCCCCCGACCGAGCCAAAGCTCAGGCTGGCGGGAAATCTCACCTCGTGGAAATTCATCACCTGCTCCCCTTATCTGTTCCGATTGCCGCGACCCAAGGCTCGGCTCATCTGCGCCGCGATCTGGCCCTGCGAGCGGCGGAACCCCTGCACATCGGGCGTCGAGATATTCATCACCACGTTGACCGCCCGGCCACCGCCCTGCGTTCGAACACCCAGCTTGCCATCCGCGCCACGCGCCAGCGGCATGATCGCCTCGGGACCCGCCTCACCCATCAACCCGGTGCCGCCTCGCATCGGGAACATGGTCGGGCTGCTGACCACGCCGCCATTGGCAAACGGCATCACGCGCCCTTGCGAAAAACTGCCGCCATCCGCAAACGGCAGAATCCCCTGCACCAGACCGCCAACCCCATTTGCCAGCATCCCGCCGAAATGATCCGTCACCGGCTTGATCGCCGCAGTATAAGCCGTACGGATCATCGAACTCTTCAGCACGTCCAGCGCCCCCGACAGGTTCATCCCATCCAGCACCACGCCATCAAACGCCTTGCGCAGACCGCCGGACATGCCGCGCTCCAGCGTGGCCACATCCTTTCCGGTCTCTTCAAACGCAGCCTTGATCCGCCGCATCTGACCATCAAACGCCGAGGCCATGGTCGCGGCGTCCCCCAGCGCATCACCCAGCGCCTCCCCCCGCTCCTGCAGGTCGTCAAATCCTTCACGATCCGTCATCACGCTCTCCTTGTTCCTTGTCCGGATAGGCCGCCTGCAGCGCATCCAGCCCCGCCCGGTTCATCGCTGGCATCCCAGCGCCCTGCCCCAGCATCAGTCGCAGCTCGGCGGGGGTAAGACGCCAGAACTGCTCGGGCGTCAGACGCAAGCCGAGGAACCCGGCCCGCATCAGGACGGGCCAGTCGAACCCGCTCACTGCCCCGGCACCATGAAGGCGCGCGCCAGCAACTCTGCGGCGGCCTTGGCCCCGGCCATCGGCCCGCCTTCGATTTCCGCACGCAGCAGGTCGGCGCGCGTGACGTCAGCTCCACCGCCTCGCAGACCAGCCACGATCAGCGCCAGCACATCACCGCTGGAATAGGCCCCGCCCTCAAACCGCTGCACCAACTCCACCAGAGACCCGGCCTGCAATTCCTGCTCCAATTCCGCCAAAGCACCAAAAGTCAGCTTGAGCACCCGCCGCTCCCCATCGATGGTCAATGCCACCTCGCCCGTCCACGGATTGGCCATCAGAGCGCTGTAAAGCTCAGCGCACCGGCGCTTGCCATGCTCATCTCATAGGTCGCCTCACCGTTATGCGAGCCCGCATATTCGATGCTGCTCACCTGAAATGGGCCTTCAACGATGCCGAATTCCGGGATGATCACCTGAAATCCGGGCGTCTCACCGTCAAAGAACAGCTGACGCGCACGCTCATCCGTGCCCGCATCCTTGAACACGCCCGAGCCCGAGATCGCGGCGGATTTCACCCCCGCCCCCGACAGCAGTTCACGCCACCCGCCCTGACTTTCCAGGCTGGTCACATCCACGCTTTCCGCATTGAAACTGATCCGCGTGGCGCGCAGGCCCGCGATGGTCTCGAACAGACCGGTGCCGTTCATATCCACTTTGACCAACAGGTCTTTTCCGTTCTGGGCAGCCATATGCTCTCTCCGTTGATTGCTTAGTCGTCTTCCACGCGGGCGCGGAACTTCAGATCGATCTGGCGGATCGCACCGCCGGTTCCGGTGCGTCTGGCGCGTGCACGTTCGAACCACAGCCCCACCAGATGACCCCGGTCCAAGGACAGCGCCGCCCCTTCCAGTGCGTCACACACCGCCCCGGCCAGTGTCTTGGCCGCACCAAAACCCGCCGCTTCTGAGACGATGGAGACCGTGAACCGATGCACCGCCCCCGCGCCGGACCGGTCAGAGGCATCACGCACCTCCTCCGGGCCCAGCGTCACATAGGTCTGCGGTACCGTCCCCGCAGGCACCGCGTCATAGATCGCACCGCCTGAAAGCGTGCTGACCTGCGCGTCGCCGGAAAGCTGTTGGAACACCGCCGCCTGCAATGCGGCTGAAACGCCATAGCTCATGCCGCCACCTCTTCATCCGCAAAACAGGTCAGGTACTGGCCACGCGGGTCGCGTTCAGCCACGGCGCGAATTACAAACCGACGCGCGCCCTCGCGGAACCGCTGATCCGGCGCGGGTCGCATCGAAGATCCCTCGGGTGCACCCCGCACCACGATGCGATAACCGACACGCGAGACCGAGGCACCGCCCACTGCGCGTTCCGACCCGCTGCGCGCCGTGACTTCGGCCCAAAGCGTTCCCAGCGCGGCCCAGGTCTCGGTATAACCCCCCGCGCCATCGGCGCTGCGGACCGGAGCCTCCAGCACCAGCTTGCGGTTCAATCGCGGCGCGCTCATTGCATCACCCCTGCGCCGAAGCGCACCGTGCGATAGCGCTGGATCAGGCTGGTCACGCCAAAGGGCATGCACCCCGCACCCAGCGCCGTCTCATCGCGATATTCATAGTAATGCGCCGCCAACAGCAGCACCGCCTGCCCAAGATCAGCAGGCAAGCCGCCCCAATCCACAGCCATTCCGGCCGTGAAGACGATCTTCACCGATCCGCCTTTCTGCACCATTGGCAAGCAGGCCCCCGCCGGACGCAACCGAGGCCGTTGCGTGTCACGCTCCAATCGATAGGTCGCGGCATCCAAAACGGTTTCGGTCCCCAACGCATCGGTCAGTGTGACCGAGGCAGCCGCAACCACCGGAGACACGGGCAGTACTTCACCAGCCGGATCACGCCAGCCATTCAGGTCCCACGAGAAATCCCGCTCGATCAACACCTTGCCTGTGCGCGCCTCGATCGCTGCGATGGCCGCGCGCAAAAAGCTATTTAGCACCTCGTCCTGCACATTGCCTTGGGCAAACCCCGTGCCCAGCCGCAAATGCGCCTTGAACTGATCCACCGGCAGCGCCGCATCCGCGATGGCGGTTTCTTCGATCAACATCATCCATACTCTCCGCAATCTCGGACCCTTCCGGGGCCAACTTCAGGAAAATGACGGGCACGCGCCGCCCCACGTTGCTCGGACGGAGGGGAGCAGCTAGACAACGCAGGGGATCTCACCCCGGCCCGCGCCCGCCGTCAGAAGGGCCAATGGCCCCCCGGATTCGTCACCGCTTAGGCAGTGCCGAATTTCAGCAGTTTGATTGCAGCAAAATCGCTCACATCGCCGCCCACGCGCTTGGTCGCGTAGAACAGGACGTGCGGCTTGGCGCTGAACGGATCGCGCAATACGCGCAGATCGGGACGCTCGGCAATGGTGTAGCCCGACTGGAAATCACCAAACGCGATTGAGAAGCTGTCAGTCGCCGCATCCGGCATGTCCTCGGCAATCAGCACCGGATATCCCATCAGACGCGCAGGCTCACCCGCGGCCAGACCATCCGACCACAGGAAGCGGCCATCGCTGTCCTTCAGCTTGCGGATCAGACCGGCGGTTTTCGAGTTCATCACGAAGGTGCCGTTCACCCGGTACTGCGCCCCCAGCGCATAGACCACGTCGACAATCGCGTCAGCTTCGACGCCACCGTCAATGCCGGTTGCGATATAGCCCAGGCTGTCCCACCCCCAGCTGTCATTTTCCATCGCACGGTGGTTCATGATACCCTTTGGTTTGTCCACGCCATCCCCATTGATGAACGCGGCCGCCTCGGCGCGGGCGAACTTGTCGGCAATACGACCGGCCAGCCAGCCCTCGACGTCAAACGCACTGTCATCCAGCAGACGTTGCGAGGCTTTCGGCAGCGCGCTCAACTCGTGCAGCGGGATTGAGATACGATCAATCGACGGGGTTGCGGTCTCCGCCGTGGCCGAATTTTCATCCGCCCAACCCGCGCCAACATCAGTGTGGTCGATTAACACGTCGAACGAGTTCGCCTCGACATTCACCACCGACGCAATCGAACGGATCGAAGCCGTCGAATTCAGAACTGACTTGACCATCTCGGCGGTTTGCGGATCGACCAGATAGCCGCCATCGCTGTTGACCGCGCTGGAAAGCGATTTGGTTTCCACCTCTAGGCCACGCAGCGCGTCATCATCACCGCAACGCACATATGCGTCAAAGGCCTTCTGGTGCGGCGCGCCGTCTTCGATAGATGCCGCAAGATGCGGACGTGCCGCGATGGTTGATTTACGATCCAGCATAGTCAGTCGCTCTTCTGTCTGTTTCATATTGGTTTTAACTTTAGCCTTCAGGCCCTTGAATTCATTAACGAAGCCAGCCATCGCCTGCTTCACCTCCTGAACCAGGGGCGCACCCTCTCCGGTCAAGGCCGGGCTCTCGGTCTTGCTCATCAGCATGTCCTGTTTTTCGGTGGGGTTTGAGGCGCGCTAGGTTCGCGCCAGCTCCTGCCGGGCATCGTTGAACACCTCGGCAATACTGCGCCAGGTGTTCTCGGCCTCGGGGTCGCTCCCCTTCGCCGCCACCCGCGCACTGGGCAGCATCGGGAAGGTCACCAACGACACCTCCCACAGCTCCAGTTCGGTCAGGACCCGCTGGCCCTTATCGTTCTTCACGGCCCGTTTGGTGCGATAGCCGATCGACAGGCCATCCATCGCACCCGCCCGGATCAGCTCGGCCGCCTCACGACCCTTCTGCGTGCTCTCCAGCAGACGCCCCTTGACCCACAGGCCCTTGTCGTCCTCACGCACCTCGTCCCAGACGCCGATGGGCTGCGCCGGATCATGCTGCCACAGCATCTTGACCCGCTGACCCGCCTTGGCGAGCCCGTCAAGCGAGCTTTGATACGCCCCGCGTTGCACCACATCGCTGCCCTGATCGACCTGCCCAAACAGGCTGGCATAGCCTTCGATCACCGCATCCTCGGACACGGAAAGGCCATCGCCAAACCGCGCAAACTTATGTTCTAAATCCATGAACTTCTCCATGTAACTCACTGAACTCATGGCGTTACCACCAGCAGAGACTGAAACGCCTGCGCCAGGATCACCGCCACAACGCCGTAGACCGTCAGCCATAACCGCTTTTCCAGCCGCTCCATCATCTCTTCGATTTGATCCAACCGCCTGCACAAATGCGCATGCTGAATCTCGGCCACCCGTTCATGCGCGGCCAGACGCAGGCCGGGCGCACACTCGAACGGAGGATACCCGTCACCCATCGGCACGCTCCGGCAGCCCCAGCAATGCACGCTTCTCGGCATCGCTCAGGAAATCAGCCCCATTGACCCGTGCCCATTGCGCGTCCCGCTCCGCTGACAGCGCAGGCACCTGATCCAGATCGGGTTTCAACACCAGATCCTCACCCGAGAACCCCGCCAGCCAATCCGACACCGCCGCCGCCACCCGCGTCACCAGGGGCAGCACGGTCAGGCGATAGAACGCCCGGTTGGCCTCCTGATAGTTCGAATAGGTCGCGTCGCCTTGTATCCCCAGCAGCATCGGCGGGACCCCAAAGGCCAGCGCGATCTCGCGGGCGGCGGCTTCCTTGGTCTTTTGAAACTCCATGTCAGAGGGCGAGAAACCCATCGGCTTCCAATCCAGCCCTCCTTCCAGAACCATCGGACGACCAGCATTGCGCGCCCCGCGATAGTTCTGCTCAATCTCGTCCGAAAGGCGCCGGAATTGATCCTCGGCCATCACCCCATGGCCATTACCGCCCTTCCAGACAAGCGCCCCCGAAGGCCGCGCCGCATTGTCCAGCAACGATTTCGACCACCGAGACGCGCTGTTATGCACATCAATCGCCATCGCCGCCGCCTGCATCGGCGAGAACCCATAATGATCATCCTGCGGGTGGAACGATTTGATATGACAGATGTTTTCCGCCGCAAACCGGTGCTTCTTGCCGCCGACCGCGTAGTCATACGCTTTGGGCCACCCATCCGCCCCTGGCACCACGCTCATCCGGTCCGAGCGCAAAACGTGCAGCTCAACCGGCAAGCCTTCTTCAGCCTGTACAGCCTCAACATAGGCATTGCCCGACAGCAGCAGCTGCCCGAACAGCGCCTCCATCAACTCCGCCCGCCCCTGCGCCGCATTCGGACGGCGCATGAGGCTCAGGATCGGATGCACATCAAAGCGCTGCGCCTGATCCTGCAGCACCAAAGGCAGTGCCGCCGCCGCCTCAGCAATCAACTTGACCGAGCGGAACCCCACCGGGTTTCCCGAAAACCCCGTCCGCGTCAGCGACACCGCATCCCTGGGGCTCCACGCCACGCGCCCGCCCGTCTGCCACGCCACCACAGGCCCCGCCGCGCTCGCCTTTGCCTCGGGTGCTGCCTCAGCCGATCCACGACGCAAGAAATCGAATACCATCTGTGCTCCTTTCTGCCGCCGCTCTGCCCGGCTTGTTGAAAGGAGTTATGACGCAAAGAAGTTTAAGCCTCGGGAATGGGGCGTACGGAGGGTAGGCAACGGGTCGACATCCGTCAAAGAAATGCTCAGAGCACCAAAGGCTTAACCGCCGATGCTAGTCGTCGTCTCGCATGCCTACAAAGTAATGCCTTGTTAGACCTGCGATTACCAATGCTGTAGCCAGCAAAGTTCCCATTCTGTGCTTCCCAGTGAAGCCGGGCTGATCAAAGTACCAAAGCGCGCCGAAACACCCAAGGAGCACCAAAGTAACAAGTAAAAAATAGGTTTTTCTGTAGGACATTTCCAGCACCCTCAGATTGCACACTCCAAACCCTTTACAACTTGGCGCGCTGATGTCAATTGAGGGCCATATTCGAAAGTTCCGCGCTTTTGCAAACGTTTATAAGGATCTGAGTCTTTGATGATTAATCACGTCAGAATGGCCTCACTCCTAATTTCTCTGTTGGCCTTGAATTGCAACATGGCGCTTGCCGAAGACGTGCAATCATCGCTTGCTCAAAAGATCAAAAAATTTTCCGAAACACGACAGGTTCAAGGAGGAAACAAAATTGGCAATCGCGTTTGGTTCCCCGAAATTCGTTTCCGGCAATATATCAAATTAGACGGCTGCAATCTGACTGCCGAGAATGAAGAAACGACGACACAAGGCATACGAACTCATGGCATCACTTTTGATCTCACAAAAACTGTACTACCAGATCCCAGTGATCCGGACAGCGCGGATTGGGGTATAGTCAGTTTCACGGAGGGTGTTCAGTGGGGAGAGATAGTGTTTAGGTTTATCAAACCGTACACTCCTACTCCATATGGAACCGGAGATCTTTACGGTTCCATGGAGTTTTCTCCTGTGAAGCTCTACTTGTTTGGGATGCAAGAATTGCAGGACGTTGAGCAACCTCATCGCCTTCTGGTATTACTTCAACATTATCAAACGCAGTACTGCGCCTTTATCGGATAGCTGCGGTCTATATATTGGACTTCGAATCTTTGGTGGCGCTGTGACGTTCGTTAATGATCCTCACAAACTCCGCACCCGAGGCCGCCGATACGCCCCCGCTGGCCCCACAACCAACTCATGCAGCGCCCAGACCAGCGCGTCGACCCGGTCGGGCGAGCCCTGCCCCTCGAACCCCCGCGCGGTCATCTGGCACATCTGTTCTTCCAGCGCGCCCAGCCCGGCCAGATGCGCCACCCGCCCCTGCTCGTACAACGCCGCCACAGGCTCGGCCCGCGCCACCTTTCCGCGTGAGGCCCGCACCGCCCGATAAGGCACCAAAGGGTCCACCTGCCGCACGACCTCTTCCACCAGTTGCCCACCCTGATTGACCTCGGCAACCAACCGCTCGGCCCCAAACTCATCCATCGCGTCAATCGCCGCCTGCGCCCAGCCCGCCGGGCCAACGCCTTGCACCGTCCGGTCGGCCAGCACATAGGCGCGCCACTCCTCAGGCGGCCCCTGCAACCGCGCGCCCACGACCACGATCCCGCAGGCATCCGCATCCGCCCCCGCCGTCACCGCCGGGTCCAGCGCCACGACGATGCGATCCAACGCGGGCACCTGCGCACAGCGCGCCGCCTCCAGCATCGAACCTGTCCACAACGCCCCCTCGGCATCCGACAGCAGCACTCCGTCCAGCTCCTGCCGCCCCAGCCGCGTGCCTGCATAGCGTGTGCGCACCTCTTCCAAGAAGGAGCCCGCCAGATTTGCCCGGTTCGCTTCGGTCGGCGCATGGGTCTGCACGGTGGACGGCGACGCCAGCAAATCCTTCAAAACCTTCACATTGCGCGGCGTCGTGGTCACACAGACCCGAGGCCGATCCCCCAATCGCAAAGCAAATTGCAACATATCCCAGGTCTCGCCCGCCTTCTTCCATTTGGCCAGTTCATCCACCCAGGCCGCATCGAACTGCGGCCCGCGTAACCCCTCGGGATCATGCGCCGAAAACGCCTGCGCCTCGGCCCCGTTGGGCCAGACCAGTTTCCGTTCTGATGCTTTCCACACAGGCCGACGATCCGGCGGTGAACACTGCAAAATCCCGCTATCGCCAAAGATCATCACATCGCGCACTTGATCGAATGTCTCACCGACCAAAGCCACGCGACACGCCTCACCCTTATCCAGCGGCAAAGACCCTTCTACCACAGACCGCACCCATTCGGCCCCGGCGCGCGTCTTACCAGCCCCGCGCCCGCCCATGATCACCCATGACCGCCAGTCCCCCTCGGGCGGCAGTTGATGCGGCAGAGCCCAGAACTCGAACAGGAAAGGGAGGGCACACAGCCCCCCCTCCCCGATCTCACTCAGAAATCTATCCTGCACCGCAGCAGGCGCGGAGGCGAGCCAGCCTGCACCCGATCTCAGATCGTGCCCGATCAAGGTCGAGCGCATAACCCCCTTGGGCAATTCCGGCTTGTCTGTGATGTTGTTCGACAAAGCTTGTCTCCACTTTCTGGCAACTTCGGATCAGCCCCTCTAGCTGTCCAAGTTGCTTGCCTGTTCCGGCAAGGTCTGCATCCTCCCCGGCACCGATCTGTTTTCGCAGTTCTTCCGCTGCATTGCGCAGATCGCGAATGGACCTCTCAAGCGACACCAACAAGTCAGCCGTCTGGGAAATCCGCTCTTCCGGGGTAATCAAAGTCATGTTTGCCTGTGACCTCATGCGTGAGTTTTTCCGCACGAGAGAAACGAAAAACGGCCACCGGGTCGCCCCGGGGCCGTTGCCCACTTCTTCTAGCATGACACAAGTTATACGTGATTAAGTTCGCAAAGTCAATGTGTTACGCAACACCTACGCAACAGAGAGCGTACGGTGGTGGTTAACAATTGGTTGCCGGATGCTCTTAGTTACCACCCGTCAGGTCTTGCGCCAGCATCAGCGCATTTCTATCCGGATCATAGAAAGTGGCCGTGCTGACCATCCCTTCGACCGTTTCAGTGGCACCGTCGAATGCCACCCCGTCGGCCTCCAAAGCGCCGCGCGCCGAGGCGATATCGGCGACCTCAAACACCGGAACGCAATTGCCCGGTACAGGCTCAGCCTGTTCACCCAGACCCAGTGTCACGCCTTCCACATTGGTGCGCATCTCGCTCCAACCCGCCTCGTCTATGTGATGGGTCAGCTCAAACCCCAACTTGGCGCTGTACCAATCCGCGCTTGCATGGCGATCCCGAACTGAAATCGCAAACGTAATGGTATTTTTTAGTGAAACGAGCGGCATCAATCTTCCCTTTCGGTATAATTTATAGTTACTATACTTTATGGACATCAATCTACTTGTCAAGCTGACTTCACGCGCATGGTCATTGAACATACTCGCCCTGCTGCATTCTGGTATTGCGGGTCGGCAGGCACCTTTGCTATCCGCCACCAGCGCAGGCAGAACTGCCTTTGCGGCAAGTCTCGATCATCTTCTGCAGCTTGGACTGATCGAGCGGAATCCGGGCCATGGTCATCCGCTACGCCCGGAATTCAGATTGACTTCTGCCGGGACTCAAGCCGCGAAGATGGCCAGCGCCATCGTCAACGCAGTACCCAATGATAGCGAATTCAGGCTCATACGAAAAACATGGACCGTGCCGATCCTGGCGCTCACCGGTGCGCCATATCGCTTTTCCGCCATCAGGGCGGATCTGGTGACAATCACAGACCGGGCTTTGTCTTCTTCTCTACAACAGCTGGAGGATCGGGACTGGATTCAGCGTGACATTAAAACCACCGGGCGGATGCCTTTTCCGACTTATCGGGCAGTGAGAACCGGTTTCGCGATCAATCAGGCGGTCGGTCTGACAGTTTTTTAAGGCCCCCAGCCGCCACTTACCAATCAGAAGCCATGCTTTGCTCAAGACAGAAACGGCAACACTAAGCTTGACATTTTGCCTCTCAACCCGCATGTGCCCCTCAAACAGCGCTGAAGCGTGAGCATTGGCGGGCTGCCTTAGCCCCACAGCGCCCTATCAATCCCATAGTTCCCATTCACGCAGGGTTCTTGACGCGACGGCCAGACGCCGCAGGAAACGCCTGCACGTCCCGAGGTCTCGCACAACCCTTGCCGGCTACGCGCATCGCGTGGCCAGTACCGACTCGTCCGCTGGCAATCCTGCGGATTACAAAGGAATATTATTTGTTCGACTTCGATATGCTTGGCCTTGCGCCAGCCCTGAACGACGCACTGAAAGACGCGAAATTCACCCAACCTACTCCGATCCAGAATCAGGCCATTCCATTGGCACTGAACGGTCACGACATTCTTGGTCTCGCCCAGACCGGCACCGGCAAAACACTTGCCTTCGGCCTGCCGCTGATCGACCACCTGCTGGCCCAGCCCGGCAAACCCGCGCCCAAAATGGCGAAATCACTTATCCTTGCGCCCACCCGCGAACTGGTCAACCAGATTGCCGACAGCCTGCGCAACCTCACCAAGAACACCAGACTGCGCGTCGCCACCGTTGTGGGCGGCCAGTCGATCAACAAACAGATCATGTTCCTGTCGCGCGGCACCGACATTCTGGTAGCCACTCCGGGTCGCCTGATCGATCTGATGGATCGCCGCGCTGTTGATCTGAGTTCGGTCAAGCATCTGGTTCTGGACGAGGCCGACCAGATGCTGGACATGGGGTTCATCCACGCGCTGCGCCGCATCGCACCGGAACTGGGCACCCCGCGTCAGACCATGCTGTTCTCGGCCACTATGCCCAAACAGATGGAAGAGCTCAGCCGCGCCTACCTCACAAACCCACAACGGGTTCAGGTCTCGCCTCCCGGCAAAGCAGCGGACAAGGTCACGCAATCGATCCATTTCGTTGAAAAGCCTGCGAAACCCAGCAAACTACGCGAGATCCTCTCAGCTGATATGGACGCGCTGACGCTGGTGTTTTCCCGCACCAAGCACGGGGCCGAGAAATTGATGAAAGGCCTCGTCGCAGATGGTTTCAACGCAGCCTCGATCCATGGCAACAAAAGCCAGGGCCAACGCGACCGTGCCATCAAGGCGTTTCGCGCGGGCGAGATCAACGTTCTCGTCGCCACCGATGTTGCCGCGCGCGGCATCGACATTCCCGGTGTGGCTTACGTGATCAACTACGACCTGCCCGAAGTGCCTGACAACTATGTCCACCGTATCGGACGTACGGCCCGTGCGGGCCGTGAGGGTGAGGCCATCGCTTTCTGTTCAGCTGAAGAAGTTGATCTGCTGCGTCAGATCCAGAAGCTGATGAAGACCGAGATTCCGGTGGCCAGTGGTGTGATGCCCGAAGCCATCGCACCCAAGAAGCCCGCGCGCCGTCAGAACAACAATCGTCGTGGCCCGAAACCTCAGCATTCCGGTGCGCCCAAACCGGGCGGCCAGAAACGCCGCCGCCCGCGTCGCGCCAAAGCGGCCTGAACATGAAACGGCCCGGTCGATTGACCGGGCCGCTACTTTGTTAAGGTTGGAAATCCAAGTTGTACAAGTCAGACAAAACGCCGTTCTAAACCTGTACAACTCAGACGATCAGATCAGTTTCCCGAATTCCGCTCAGCCTCGATCTCGCGCCACTTTGCAACGTTGCGATTGTGCTCCTGCAAGGTTTCGGCGAAGGCATGACCACCGGTCCCATCAGCAACAAAGAACACAAAGTCAGTGTCGTCCGGTGACACCGCGGCCTCAAGGCTCGCAAATCCCGGGTTGGCGATCGGTGTGGGCGGCAGCCCGTCGATGACATAGGTGTTCCACGGCGTCACACGACGCAATTCGCTCCGCCGCAAACCACGACCCAAGGTGCCCTGCCCCTTGGTGACGCCATAGATTACGGTTGGGTCTGTCTGCAGTTTCATACCCTGATTCAGCCGGTTGACAAAAACGCTGGCCACCTGACCGCGCTCTGCCGGCAAACCGGTTTCTTTTTCGATGATTGACGCAAGTATCAGCATCTCTTCAGGGCTGTTCAGAGGCAATCCTTCCTGACGGCCTTCCCAAGCTGCATTGATTCTAAGCTGCTGCTTTTCCTTCATATCTTCCAGAACGGCATTCCGATCCGCACCCGGGATCACTTCGTAGCTGTCCGGGGCCAACATCCCCTCGGCAGGTAATTCCGCGACATCACCGGTCAGCAGCTCGATTGATTTCAGCGCCTCCACGATTTGCCAGCTAGTGACACCTTCGGCCAAAGAAATTCGATAGCGCGTATCAGCCTCACCTCGTTTCTCGTCATATACTTCAGGAATTTCACCCTCGCCCAGCTCGAATGCTGCGACCTCAACAAAATCCAATGTCGCCGGATCAAGCTCGCGCACACGGGTCTGAGTCCGGGTCACGCCGATGCGGTATTCGATCTCGGTCCCACAAGTGCTGGCTCCGCTGCTGGTGATCTCGTCGACGATCTGCTCCATCGACGATCCTTCACGCACCAGAAAACTACCCGCTTTCAACTGCTGAGACTTGTCCGCGTAATCTGCTGCCAACCGGAAGATCAAACCGCTGCTGATCGCCCCCTGATCTTCCAGATTGCGACTAACACGCGTCATGTTGGAGCCGGGCTTGACCTGCAGGCAGATCGCAGTTTCCAGAGGACCTCCGGACTTATATTGCGACTGTCCCCACAAGACGACACCGCCCATCAGGAACAGGCCGACGATCAGAATAGTCAGCGCGTTCGAAGCGAGTGCGCGCCACATTAGCTGACCTTTCCGAAGATCACACTTGCATTAGTGCCGCCAAAGCCAAACGAGTTCGACAAGGCTACATTGATCTCACGCTCACGCTTGGCATTCGGGGCCAGATCGATCGACGTTTCAACCGCCGGGTTGTCCAAGTTGATAGTGGGCGGTGCAACCTGATCACGGATCGCCAGAATCGAGAAGATTGCTTCAATCGCCCCTGCAGCACCCAACAGGTGACCAGTGGCCGATTTGGTCGAGGTCATGGTCGCTTTGTTGGCATGATCGCCCAACAGACGCTCAACCGCGCCCAGCTCAATCGTATCCGCCATGGTCGAAGTGCCATGTGCGTTAATGTAGTCCAGATCTTTCGGCTCAAGGTCAGCGCTACGCAGCGCTGCCTTCATCGAACGTTCGGCCCCGTCGCCATTCTCGGACGGAGCGGTGATATGATAGGCGTCACCTGACATGCCATAGCCGAGCACTTCAGCGTAAATCTTGGCGCCACGTGCTTTGGCGTGTTCGTAATCCTCAAGAACCACGATACCCGCGCCCTCACCCATGACAAAACCATCACGATCAATGTCATAGGGGCGGCTCGCCTTTTTCGGATCATCTGCATACTTGGTCGACAGCGCCTTACAGGCATTGAAACCAGCGATACCGATTTCGCAGATGCAGCCCTCTCCGCCGCCCGCGATCATCACGTCTGCGTCTCCGGCCCGGATGATGCGGCTGGCGTCACCAATCGCGTGAGCACCGGTCGAACACGCGGTCACAACCGAATGGTTCGGCCCCTTGAACCCATGGCGGATCGACACCTGCCCCGAAGCAAGGTTGATCAAAGCACCGGGAATAAAGAATGGGGAAACCCGGCGCGGGCCTTTGTCGCGGATCAGATTGGCCGTATTGGCAATGGACCCAAGGCCGCCAATACCGGACCCGATCAGAACGCCCGTGCGCAGACGGTCTTCTTCATCCTCGGGCAGCCAGCCTGCATCTTTGCAGGCCATCTCGGCCGCAGCGATCGAATAAAGGATAAAATCCTCGATCTTGCGCTGTTCCTTTGGTGGCATCCAATCGTCGGGATTGAACGTCCCGTTGGTGCCATCTCCGCGCGGAACTTCGCAGGCATAGGTCGTAGTGACCCCGCTTGCCTCGGCGTCGAAATGTGTAATCGGGCCTGCACCGGACTCACCGTCCAGCAGCCGCGACCATGTTTCTTCAACCCCACTGGCCAAAGGAGTGACCAATCCAAGACCGGTTACAACGACTCTGCGCATGAAGTGCCTCTTGCCTGCTTCCTGTTATGAGAACCGCTCATACCCCGGCCCGGGGTGCGGGGGCAAGAGCAACGGCGTAATCTGAACCGGCATCATGTTGCCATGACCCATTCTAATACTCTGCCAAACCCATAAGAATCGCCCCCGCAGCAAAAAACCCGCCCATTCCTCAGTGCGGAAATGGCGGGTTTTCTTATGTACGGCGACTACTGGAATTCAGCGACCGGCTCATGCGCCGATTTTGCAACGTCCAGAGCTTCGGCCAAATCGACGGTCTTGCGGAACAGCGCCCGGCCTACGATCGCACCCGAAATATTCGGGATATATACGAGACGCGAGATATCATCAGCGCTGCGTACCACACCGCTTGCAATGATCGGCGTGCGTGACTTCTCTGCCAGACCCGAGATCAGACCCAGCTGCGCCTCGACATCTTCCATGTCACTATCGATATCGGTGACCAGAATTGCGGCAAACGGTGCATCTGCAAACGCTTCAATGAATGCTTCCGGAGTAAAGGCGCTTTGACTACGCCACCCTTCGGTCATCACCTGCCCCTGCCATACATCCACCGCAAGCACGATCTGGTCTGGATACAACTTGGCCAGTTCTTTCACCAGATTCGGATCCCAGGCCGCCAACGTTCCGATGACGATTCGACCCGCACCCTTGTTGATCCAGTATTCGACCTGCTCGCGGGTTCGCATACCGCCCGCCAACTGCACAGACATCTCGGCAGTTCGGATAATCTCTTCGACCAGTTCGGAATTGGTGTCGCGACCTTCGATCGCATCAAAATCCGTCAGTTGCATCCATGTTGCACCAGCCGCAGACCAGCTGCGTGCTGTTTCTACCGGATTCACATGCCAGATCATCGCATCGTCCAGACGCCCTTTGTCCAGCGTAACACAGCGACAGTTCTGCAATTCCATCGTGGGGTAAATTCTCATGAGCCTTCTCCTCCGCTCACTCAAATGGCAATTCCACGATACCATATCGCCACCGACCCGCCCATCATTTCCCGGGATCGGCACAGTAAATGCCGTTTGCGGCATCCATGTAATGAATGCGTTTCACACCCGTGCCGGAGGCCCATTTCGAAGAAACAGATGAACCCGGGTCTCACAATACTCGGCCTCACGCAGCAACTTGTATCCAAGCTTTTCAGCCAATCTCTGTGATGCAGTATGATCGGCATCGATCAGTGCGACCAGTGGCCCGGGAATAACTCTGTCAAACCAGTCATGTGCAGCCTGGGCGGCCTCGTGCCCGTACCCCTGCCCCTGCATTTCAGGGGCCAGAACCCAACCGGCCTCGGGAAAGCCGTCGAAGTCCTCTCCAAGCCCTCGGTTGCCATAGAAAAACCCGGCCTGCCCTATCAGTGTGCGATTCGATTGCAGCATCACACCCCATTGGCCGAATCCGGCCATCTGCCAATGCCCGGCGTTGCGCAGAAACGAATCCCATGCCTCGCCGCGTGTCTTTGGGGTGCCGCCGATGTGACGTACAACTACGGGATCACGCCAAATCTCGGCGAACCGGTTGAAGTCCTCGGGGCGCATCGCACACAAGGTCAGACGCGCCGTGTTTATCATCGGGGTGGATCTTATCATGCCCTTGCCCGCTCGAAAATTTGCCTCAGATTTCAGAGTGCAAAGTACAATCTCCTCAAAGCAAGCGCGAATTGTGGCAGAGCATAAAAAAACGGCGCCTCCGTTGCCCGGAAGCGCCGCTTTTCTATCAGTCGGGGAAGCTTAAGAAGCTTCGCTGATGAATTTGACCGCGTCGCCAAACGTCTGGATGGTTTCGGCAGCGTCATCCGGAATCTCAATACCGAACTCTTCTTCGAAGGCCATTACCAGCTCAACGGTGTCCAGGCTGTCTGCGCCCAGATCGTCGATGAACGAGGCGTTTTCGGCAACCTTGTCCTCTTCAACACCCAGGTGCTCAACAACGATCTTCTTAACGCGATCTGCGACGTCGCTCATGTCTATTCCTCATTTCATTTCAGGGCTGTCCGCCCGGTTCTGCCCTTGCCCGTTCGGGGTGGACTTGTTTTGCCCATTCCGGGCGGTTTGGGTCCCGGGTGCCCGGGAAATCAGAGAACCGGCCCTTCGACCGGTCCCTGCGCATACGCGCCGCCTATAGCACAGACAACGCGCAAGGCAAACGCTTTCGCATCCGCCCCAAATTGCGATTACAACATGGCCATACCGCCATTCACATGCAAGGTGCTTCCGGTCACATAACCTGCTTCGGGGCTTGCAAGATACAGCACGGCGGCAGCAATTTCCTGCGGATCGCCCATACGGCCGGCTGGAACTTTGAGCAGCAGACCTTTCTTTTGCTCTTCGGTCAGCTTTTCAGTCATCGCTGTGGTGATAAAGCCGGGGGCCACCGCGTTCACGGTAATGCCACGGGTTGCAACCTCATGCGCCAGCGCCTTCGAGAAACCGATCATACCGGCCTTGGACGCGGCATAGTTGGCCTGCCCCGGGTTCCCGATTGCGGCCACAACTGACGAGATATTTACAATCCGGCCCCAGCGCGCCTTCATCATGCCCCGGATCACGCCTTTGCACAGCTTCATCGTGGCGGTCATGTTCACGTCAATCACACTCTGCCATTCCTCGTCAGACATGCGCATGAACAGGTTGTCGCGGGTAATACCGGCATTGTTGACCAGAATATCAACCGAACCCATCGCCTCGGCAGCCTTTTTGGGCAGCGCTTCAACCGATTCAGAATCACTCAGGTTGCAAGGTAGAACATACGCACGTTCACCCAAACTGTCGGCCAGCGCCTGAAGCGGCTCCACCCGCGTACCCGATAAGCCCACCGAGGCACCAGCATCATAGAGCGCGCGGGCGATATCACCGCCAATTCCACCCGAAGCACCAGTGATCAGCGCATTCTTACCTGTCAAATCAAACATCTATAGTCCCTCTCTGACCGCCGAGACCGGCGACTGTTCTTTGTTCAAGCGCCGGGGTTAACGGCTTTTTGTACATCCTCGGGCGTCCCGACCGCTGTACAGGTCAGAGCACGATCAATCTTGCGGATCATGCCAGACAGCGCTTTGCCCGCGCCGATTTCCCAGGCTTCGGTCACGCTTTGCGCAACCATGTACTGAACGCTCTCGCGCCACCGAACCGAACCCGTGACTTGTTCGACCAGCAGCTGCCGGATCACATCCGGATCGCTCACAGCTGCAGCCCGAACATTGGCGACCAGCGGCACAGCCGGTGTCTTGATTTCGACGGCAGCCAGAGCTTGCGACATTACATCTGCCGCAGGCTGCATCAGCGCACAGTGAAATGGAGCACTTACCGGCAACATAATTGCGCGTTTAGCGCCTTTTTCCTTGGCAATCTCAGCAGCGCGTTCAACTGCGGCCTTTGCCCCCGACACAACAACCTGAGTCGGATCGTTGTCATTGGCGGCCTGGCAAACTTCACCCTGCGCAGCCTCTTCGGCCACCGCACGCACATCGTCAAGGTTGAGGCCCAGAATCGCGGCCATCGCGCCCTCGCCCACCGGCACAGCACTTTGCATGGCCTGCCCGCGCGTGCGAAGCAGGCGCGCAGTATCTGCGACCGTCAATGCGCCGGCAGCGGCCAGCGCCGAGTATTCCCCCAGCGAGTGCCCGGCCACATAAGACGCCATCGAGATCGAAGCGCCTTCTGCCTCAAGCGCGCGCATCGCCGCCATCGAGGTCGCCATCAGCGCGGGCTGTGCGTTCTGCGTCAGTGTCAGGTCAGCAATTTCTCCGTCCCAGATCAGACCGCTCAGCTTTTCGCCCAAAGCTTCATCAACCTCATCAAAAACGGCACGGGCCTCGGGATAGGCCTCGGCCAGGGCCTTGCCCATTCCGATGGTCTGGGCGCCCTGCCCGGGGAAAACAAACGCGCGTGTCATTGGTGCCTCTTGCGTGACGTCAGGTTGCGGCGGGGTGTAAACTGACTGACGGCGCGGCACAAGCATTGCCTGCGCCCTGCATTTGGACACCATAGCTGTGCATTTCTCTGCCTTGTGTCCATGCCACATCCCATTAACCTATCCGGGAACCCAGTAATCCAGAGAGCGTAACTGATGCCCCTTAAAAACACCCAGTCCAGCTATGGCGGCTTGACCAAGGTATTTCACTGGCTTACCGCCCTGCTTATCCTGACCGCGTTGCCTTTGGGGTGGATTGCGAATGATCTGGCTCATGCGATCTATGATCCCAGCATCGCCACTTCCGAGGATGACATCGCCCGCGCGGCACGGCTGTTTTCGCTGCACAAAACCATCGGCGTTACGGTGTTTTTCGTCGCGTTGGCGCGAATCCTCTGGGCGTTGACCCAAACCAAACCCGGTCTGTTGAATGCCGATAACAAGCCCGAGGCCTTTGCCGCAGAAACCGTTCACTGGCTGCTCTATGGTGCACTGGTACTGGTGCCACTTTCGGGCTGGATTCATCACGCCGCAACCGAGGGCTTTGCTCCGATCCTGTGGCCCCTTGGCCAGAACCTTCCGCTGGTACCAAAGTCGGTTCCACTGGCCGAGTTTACTGCCGATCTTCACTGGCTGTTCATGTGGGTGCTGGTCGGATCGCTGGCACTTCATATTCTTGGCGCCCTAAAGCACCACGTTGTGGACAAGGACAGCACCTTGCGGCGTATGCTGCCTGGGATATCAAACGCCCCCGAACCGCCCGAACAGCAACACTCGAACATACCAGCCTTTGCCGCAGTGGCGGTTTGGGCAGCGGTTCTGATCGGGGGCTGGTCGATCGGTGTATTCTCTCATCATTCGGGCGCTGCGACTGACACGGCGGAACTGACCGAGGTTCAATCGGACTGGCAGGTTCAGGACGGCGCGCTGTCAATCACGATCAGCCAGCTAGGAAGCCCGGTTACGGGCAGTTTCGCAGATTGGACTGCGGCGATCGCCTTTGACGATCCCGCAGAGCCCGGGCTAGCCGGGTCAGTGGACGTGGCGGTTGCCATCGGTTCACTCAGTCTTGGCACGGTCACGGATCAGGCAATGGGTGCAGATTTCTTTGACAACACCCAGTTCCCGACCGCTCAGTTCAAGGCTGACCTGTTCAAAACCGAAACCGGGTTTGAGGCACGCGGGCCTCTGACCATCAAGGGAAAATCACTGGATATCGTGCTTCCCTTCACGCTGGAAATGGAAGGCGACACTGCTCGGATGGTTGGTTCTGCTGACCTTAACCGGCTGGACTTTGATGTGGGCACCTCGCAACCAACAGAAGAGTCGCTGGGCTTAGCCGTCAAGGTTGGAGTGAACCTCACCGCGTTACGCGGCGAGTGAAACGAAAAACCGCCGGAGGGGATACCTCCGGCGGCCTGTCTTACCTGTCAATTCCGGTTTATTCGGCTTTCTGTGCCTCGACCGAAATGCGAACTTCAACCTCGTCACTCACGAACGGCGCGAACTGGCCAAGATCAAAGTCGCTGCGTACCAACGTGGTAGTGGCATCAAACCCAGCCCAGGGCTTGTTGGCCATCGGGTGATCTCCAACCTGGTTCAGCTTGGCATCCAGAACCACCGGCTTTGTAACGCCATTCATGGTCAGATCACCTGTGATGTTGGCAGTATTCTCGCCGGTCACTTCGATACTTGTCGAGGTGAAAGAGATAAGATCGCCTTCGGTCACACCAAAGAAATCTTCGGTCATAAAGTGATCTTCACGGGGCTTCCAGCCGGTGAACATTTCAACCACTGGCATCGAGACGGTAACGCTCGACGCGGCGGGGTCTTCCTGATCGAACATGATCTCGCCTTCAAAGCCCGAGAACATTCCGGTCGTGGTCGAAAATCCAAGATGGTTGTAGCTGAAGACAACCTGGCTGTGGCTGGAGTCCAGTGTATATTTTTCTGCGCTGGCAAATGCTGTGGTCGCCGATACTGCGAGAGCGGCGGCAAGTAGGGTGGATTTCATGACAATCTCCGCAAATTTGTTTATTCGCAAACCGGATGGGTTGCTTACAAACAAAAATGTGCCGCCCAAGGGCGGCACACAAGTTCTTTTGATTCACAAACTCTGTTCCTTTTTGAACAGAATAAAAATCAGGCGAAAATTGTTACGTTTTGGCTAAGTTGCCCCTTCAGAGCTGAGCCGACATCCGCCGATTCCAGCGGCAGCTTCATCAGCAGGCTACCGTCGACATCGAACAATTCGACCTGATCGTCCGCAAAACGCGCTCCACCCAGCGAGTCGTAGCTGCGGCGCAGAACAGTTTGAGGGCGACCATTTTCATTCTTCTGAAGTATACGCACTTCGCGGCGGATCGGATCGAAATATGCGTCGGGGCGTGAATCCATCACCTGAATTGTCAACAGGCTGACACCAACGATCAGGAACATCAGCGAGGCGACCAGTTTCAGCGGCCAGACCTCGGCGCCCATCACTCCACCTGGCATCAGCCACATCGAAAAGGCCGATACGATCAGGAACGCACCCGCTGCCTTCATAAGAAACATCCGGGCGCGCCAATTCGGAGCAAAAGTGATCAGAACGGGTACGGATTTTTCGAATGCCGCGCGCGGCGCCGATTGCTCAAAAGTATTTGTGTTCATGACGGCCATTGTCTTGCCCTGTCTTCGTTTTCCGAGTTGCCGGGTTTTCCCGACTTCATGAACAACCTCGGGGCGAAAAACGTCAGGAATTGGGCACACCAATGGAAATAGGGCGACTTCACAGAGGCATATGTGGCAGGGCTTGCCCCGCCTGCTCAAACGTGTATATGGGGCCATCCTTCGCAAGAAAGTGAACCGCGCAGCCTCTCGTGGCAGGGTCGCGAAGGACAAATTGGCCCCGCCTTTGAAATGCGCCTTGATAGAAACAGGAGTGCACATGCCACTGTATGAGCATGTTATGATCGCGCGTCAGGACCTGTCCAACGCGCAGGCAGAAAGCCTTGTCGAACATTTCGGTACCGTTCTGGCTGACAACGGCGGCAACGTCGTCGAAAGCGAGTACTGGGGCGTCAAGACGATGGCTTACAAGATCAACAAGAACCGCAAGGGCCATTACGCCTTTCTGAAGACCGATGCCCCCTCGGGCGCGGTTCAGGAAATGGAACGCCTGATGCGCCTGCATGACGACGTTATGCGCGTTCTGACCATCAAGGTCGACGAGCATCCCGAGGGGCCTTCGGTCCAGATGCAAAAGCGCGATGAGCGCGAAGGCCGCCGCGAGCGCCGTTGATCCACGCCTGACGAAAGGACTTAAACCATGGCCGCAAAACCATTTTTCCGCCGCCGCAAGGTCTGCCCGTTCTCGGGCGACAACGCGCCGAAGATCGATTACAAAGACACCCGTCTGCTGCAGCGCTATATCTCTGAGCGTGGCAAAATCGTGCCTTCGCGCATCACCGCCGTTTCGGCAAAAAAGCAGCGTGAACTGGCCCGTGCTATCAAGCGCGCCCGCTTCCTCGCCCTGCTGCCCTACGCCGTGAAGTAAGGAGAGACTGATATGCAAGTTATCCTTCTGGAACGCGTTGCGAAACTGGGTCAGATGGGCGACGTCGTTGACGTCAAGTCTGGCTACGCCCGCAACTTCCTGCTGCCCCAAGGCAAAGCGCTGAGTGCATCCGACTCGAACATCGCCTCATTCGAAGCCCAGAAAGCGCAGCTGGAAGCGCGCAACCTTGAGACCAAGAAAGAAGCTGATGCTCTGGCTGAAAAGCTGGACGGTCAGCAGTTCATCGTGATTCGCTCGGCATCGGATGCCGGCGCTCTGTACGGCTCGGTCACACCTCGTGACGCCGCGGACGCTGCAACCGAAGCAGGCTTCACCGTCGACAAGAAACAGGTCATCCTGATCGCCCCGATCAAAGATTTGGGCCTGCACTCGGTCGCGGTCAAGCTGCACCCCGAGGTTGAAGTCGGTATCAAAATGAACGTCGCACGCTCGCAAGAAGAAGCCGAACTGCAGGCGTCGGGTAAATCGATTCAGGAACTGGCTGCTGAAGAAGAAGCCGCTGCTGAATTCGAGATCGCCGAACTGTTCGACGACATCGGCTCTGCCGCTTCGGAAGACGAAGATCTGGTTGCCGAAGAAGCTCCGGCTGAAGAAGACGAAGCCAAAGCCTGATCCAGCGCTACTTCAAAAGACAAGGGGCCGTGCTATCGCGCGGCCCTTTTCTGTTTTCCGGGCAACAGGCAATTTATGGCCAGATTGCCCTGCTGGTCTTGCAGATAGGCGAAGGTTTCCTATCATCGCCTTTCGCAATCCGGAGTATGCAAATGATCCCCTTCCTTCGCCGCTATGTTTTGACCTTGTTGTTGATGGCTCCTCTTGCCGCGTGTGGTGGCCCCGACAATTCCGGTGCTGGCGACACTTTCGATCCGCCCCTTTACCCTAATGAAACATCGGAACTGCGTGCGTCGATCAACACATGGGCTGACCATTACGAAGTGCCGCGTGAACTTGTGCACAAGCTGGCCATCCGTGAAAGTACACATCGGCCCTGGGCGGTAAACCGGCCCTACTATGGCCTGTTGCAAATTCTTCCCGCAACGGCCCGATCAATGGGCTACACCGGAAACGCCGAGGGCCTGCTGGATGCCGATGCCAATCTGGAATTTGCTGGAAAATACCTTCGCGGTGCGTGGCTTTTGTCCGATGGCGATCAGCAGCGCGCCATCTTCCTCTATGCCAAAGGCTATTACCCTGAAGCTAAAGCAAGAGGCATGTTGGTTGAGACAGGTCTGGTTTCCGCCACAGAATAGGCATGTTTAGTTCGCATTTGCACTATATTGCACGCACATAATAATCGATAGACACGGCGAATCCCATGACCAACTTTACAACTGAGACGATAAACCTTGCTGAAGATGTGCAAATGTGTGCCTGAAAGGCACATTTGCCTATAAAAGGCAGACATTTACCACATGTTCTTGTCATAATAGACGAAATGTGGTGTGCTAATTGACGTCAGGGAAGACAGTATCATTTTCCTGGTCAAAGGGATCCGCCCGCTCACTCGGGTCTAACTGGTCGTTACCGTATGGATATTGTTGATCTCAGCACCCTTCCCGAACAGGATTCTCGGTATGACGAGTTCCTGCGTCAGGTTTGCGATAAGTACGAAATGGATCACGCAGCCTATGCGGGTATGAACCCCGCTGCGGGTACTATCCACGGCCATGTGACCTATGGGGATGATTGGAAGGTCCACTATCAGGAACAAGGCCTGCACCTTATCGATCCCACCTTGCATATGAGCCAACGCAGCATTGCTCCGGTAGACTGGAGTCGTCTTGAACGCGGCAAGGACTTTCAGCGCGTGTTCCGTGATGCGCATGATTTTGGCATTCCGGATCAGGGTATTACCATACCGGTGCGGGGCCCGTACGGAGATATTGGCCTGCTAAGTGCAACGCGTGAGTGCAGCCGGGATGAATGGAAAAAGCTGGTATCCAGCGTGATTAGCGATCTGCAGTCGTTAGCCGTGCACATTCATGACAACGTCATGACGTCGGATACGATCAGCCGGATGCTATATCATCCGACCCTCTCCAGCCGCGAGTTGGAGATCTTGCAATGGGCTGCTGCAGGCAAATCGCAGCAGGATATCGGCGATATCCTGTCGATTTCGCATCGCACGGTTGAAGTGCACTTGCGTTCTTCGCGTGAAAAGCTTAATGCACTGACGACTCCGCAGGCAGTCGGCCGCGCCATTGGAATTGGCCTAATTTACCCAGGCTAAAGCCAAATCCCTCTTAATGTTGGCAAAAAAAAGCCAAAATTACGGGAAACCCCCAATAGATTCGCTGTGGAATACGAGTAACGTCTTAACCACAGACAGATCACTCGAAGGGGGTTAATATGATTTTGGTAGTTGATGGGCTGAACAGGCATCTGTTCACCGAAGTTCTTGACGATATGTTCGAACTGCGCGCTCGGGTTTTTGGCGGGCGACTAGGTTGGGACGTAAATATCGAAGATGGTAAAGAAATCGACCAGTTCGATCACCTGGATCCTGCATATGTAATCGGCCTCGACGATGAGGGGAACGTCGTAGCCGCAGTACGTGCACTCCAGACCACTGGTCCACACATGCTTTCGGATGTGTTCTCGGATATCTTATGCGGCGAAGCACCAATGCGCAGCGCCACCATGTGGGAATCCACCCGATTCTGCGTCGACACGCAGCGCCTGACACGCGGTAAAGAGAAGAACTCAGTCTCTTATGCGACCTGTGAGCTGATGATCGGTTCTCTGGAATACTGCCGCAACGCGGGTATTCAGGACATCATCACCGTGATCGACCCGGTTATGAACCGCGTCCTGAAACGTTCGAACTGTGCGCCCTACGACTATGTGGGCGAAACTGTTCCGATGGGTAAAGTCCCGGCCATGGCGGCCTTGCTGGATTGCTCCGAAGAACGTATCTCGGGCCTTCGTGAGTTTGCGGACATCCGACACGATGTCTTTATAGAAGAAGAAAAGGCGCTGGAAATGATCGAGGCTATGAAGGCCTCGAAAATCAGCCCCGCAAACCGCGATCACAAACCACTTACTGATCTTGAGAAGTACTTTGTCGAACAGATGAGTGCAGCCAAGACGGAAGATGAAAGACAAGCAGTGCTGAAACTGATCGAAGCGCTGTCTGACACATTCACCCCAGAGCAGAAGACCGCTCTGTTACAGACCCCCCGTGCTTTTGCTCATGAGGCCTGACCCCCTCACCTCATAGTACAAAGCCACCCACGCGGAGCCGTCTAATTTTAGACGGCTCCGCTTTATTGTGGCTCCGGATAAGGAGAAGGAAGAGGATTACTCCTCTTCCAGTGCCTCAACGGCTTTCTGCAGGTCGTCTTTGTTGACTTCTTTGTCCGCGACCTGAGCCAGTTCGAAAACGTAGTCGACCACCTTGTCCTCAAAAATCGGCGCGCGCAGCTGCTGCTGCATCTGGGCGTTCTGCTGCACGAACTCAAAGAACTGACGTTCCTGACCAGGGTACTGACGCGCCTGGGTCATAATCGCCTGTGTCATCTCTGAATCAGACACCTCAACTTCGGCCTTCTGGCCCAGCTCGGCCAGCAACAGACCCAGACGCACGCGGCGCTCGGCCAGTTTGTTATGCTCGTCGGTGGGCTCAATCTCGGGGTGATCGTGGCCTTCGACGTCAGGGTTTTCTTCGTGCCACAGCTGATGTGCAATCTGCTTGGCTTCGGCGTCAACCAGCGACGGCGGCAGGTCGAATGACACTTTCTCGTCAAGTGCGTCCAGCAGAGCGCGCTTCATGACCGCGCGCGATGCACCAGCGTATTCAGCTTCCAGACGCTCAGCAATCTGGGATTTCAACGCAGCCAGATCCTCGGCGCCGAATTTCTTGGCCAGCTCATCGTCAAGCTCGGCGGCGACGGGCTCTTTCACCTCTTTGATGGTGCAGGTGAAAACGGCGTCTTTACCGGCCAGATGCTCGGCACCGTATTCTTCAGGGAAGGTGACGTTGACGTCTTTTTCTTCCTCAGCCTTCGCACCGACCAGCTGCTCTTCAAAGCCGGGGATAAAGCTGTTCGAACCCAGAACCAGCGGATAGTCTTCGGCCGAGCCGCCTTCGAACTCTTCGCCGTCAACCTTGCCGACAAAATCGAACACGACCTGATCGCCGTCTTTTGCTTTCGAACCCTTGCGGCGCGCTTTGAAGTTCTGCGCGGTCTCGGCCAGGTTGTTCAGCGCTTCTTCAACGGCTGCGTCATCGGCTTTAACAACCAGCTTCTCCAGCTCGACCGATTTCAGGTCAACCTCGGGGATCGCGGGCAGCGCCTCATAGGACATCGCAACTTCTACGTCGTCGCCTTCTTTCCAGTCTTCGTTGGTCATCTTGACCTCGGGCTGCAGCGCGGGTCGTTCGCCGCTGTCCTCAAAATGCTTGTTCATCGCACCGTCGATGGTTTCCTGCATCGCTTCGCCAAGCAGGCGCTGGCCAAACTGCTTTTTCAGCAGCGCCATCGGCACCTTGCCTTTGCGGAAACCCTTCATCTCGACTTCGGGCTGCGCTTCGGTCAGTTTTTCGTTAACCTTGTCGTCCAGCTCAGCTGCAGTCACAACGATGTTGTAGCCGCGTTTCAGACCTTCGTTCAGCGTCTCGGTAACCTGCATTATGGTAGTCCCCATAGGATTCGGGGCGCGCGAATAGGGCGCGCCAGGCAAATTTGACGCCTTCTATTTGCCCAGCCGCCTGCGTGCAAGAGGCAAAGGCCCTTTCAGCCCGGTTTTGCCCATATCACAGACGAAAAAACGCCCCGGCGCAGGCCGGGGCGTTCTGTCAACAAAGAGTTGCGAAATCAGAACTTCCAGCGGGCACCCAGCACCCAGGCTTCGTTGTTGTCGAACGAAGCACCATCTTCGAAGTCGTGATTACGGTATTTCAAGTAGGCATCGGTATTGATGCTGTCGATACGCTGAACAACTGCGATACCCCATGCGTCCGTGCTTGAACCGTCGTTCTCGAAATCAGAGCCCGAGAAGTAGTCGATCCCGATGCCGGTCTTGCCCCAGGACACCCACTGATCCTCGTACGCAATCTTGCTGTAGAAGTAATTCGGATCGGAGGCACCATCCGCATCATTATCGCGCGTCCCTGCAGCGACCGTAAAGCTCAGACCATTTTGCAGCAGAACCGAGGCCGAACCGATTGTATCTTTGCGGTCTCCTGATCCATCGTCAGCTGAGCGAACCGCATAAGCCAGAGCCGCAGCAAACTCGACCCCGCCACCGAAGGTGTTGTTATACCTCAGGCCGATGTCGTAGTAGTCGTCGTCATCGTCGCTGGACAGAATGTTCTGACCGTAAGCAATCCCACCGGTGAAACCGCTGAATGTCGGCGTATCATAGCGTACGCGACCACGGCGAGCCCCGTCAAAGTTGCTGCTGGAATCGCCAACTGTGATATCGCTCAGAAGGCCGTCAGTGCCGCGGTAGAAAAATCCACCATTCTCGTCATTGGTAAACGAATACAGTGCGGTCCCAACATAGGACAGGTCCGCTTCTGCGGCTCCATCCGATACCATGCTGCCCTGACCGGCCGAGAATTTACCCCAATCCCCCGCCAACGCAAAGTCGACATGGCGGATATCTTCACGGGTCCAACCGCTGAAATCGGTGCCCAGCTGGTTCCACTCGCTTGAATTCGGCAGTCCAAGCGCGGTTTCAAAGCGGAAGGTGAAATCGTTACTACCGAAGGGTTGCAACAATTCAAGCCCGACCCGGCTGTTTGACAGGTCATTGTCCAACACGCGGGTCTCGGTCTCTTCTCCGTCATCGACCGAAATCAGAGCCGGATGCAACTGCCCATAAAGCAGGACATATCCGCCCGTATTGTTTTCGTATTTCAGTTCTGCGGCGGCTGGGATTGCGGTCGTCGCAACAAGCGCCGCCGCTATCGAAGTCAGCTTAAATTTCACTGTCATGTCATTCACCATTAATTGGTCAGGTTTCCGATACTGTCGATATGCTCACGAGGTTTAAGGGTTCCAATGATCGCTGAACCTTCTGGGTTCAGCATTGTATTTCTGCCACAGGCCGCACCGACTCTTTAGAAGAAAAAATTTTGTTATCAATGCATTGATCCGAACCGAAAAGAGTGCCCGGCGGTCCCGCAAAACAATTCTGGCGTCGCGCGTTGCAGCTTGCAAACATCCGCTATGCACCCACTGGGATCGAGCGGCAAAACCTTGCCGGTTTATCCCCCTATCGGCTAAAATTTGCTCACAGCGCCGTGGCATCAGGTTGTGCGAATACGGATGGCACCAGTTCCGGCAGATCTTCGGCAATCAATCCCGGCCCAAAATACCTTGCGCACTCTACATGAAGCCATGCGGCAGATACAGCGGCACACATCGGGGGAAACCCGCGCGCCATAAGACCAGTAATAAATCCTGCCAAAACATCACCAGATCCTGCAGTCGCCAACCATGGCGCCGCGCGCTCATAATGCGCTGCGTTGACAGCACACTGCCCATCCGGCGCAGCAATCACCGTATCAGGGCCCTTGTACAAAACCACACAACCCGCCCGTGCTGCTGCCGCGCGCACGGCGTCTACCTTGGAATAGGCAGGCCCCTGGCCTGGCATGGCCGAGAGCTTTTCGGCGATATCCGGGAACAGCCGGGCAAACTCGCCCCCGTGCGGTGTTAGAACACATTTGCCGTGCAGAAGCTCCAGTAACGCTGCGGTCTCATCCGCAAACGCCGTCAGCGCATCCGCGTCCAGCACCACCGAACGCTGCGAAGCCAGCGCCGCGGGAACCAAGTCCTGCGCGCGCGCCAATCCCAGACCCGGCCCGAGGCAGAGCGCATTCAACCGCGCATCCAGTAACGTTTCGGATAAATCTTTACCCCCTTCGATCCGCTGTATCATGAGAGCGGTAATCTGCCCCGCCACCTCCATCTGCGCAGATGGAGGGACACCTAGCGTCACCAACCCTGCACCAACCCGCAACGCACCCCGCGCCGCCAGTCGCGCTGCACCCGTTTTGCCCACTCCACCGGTCAGGACAAAGGCATGACCATGCGTGTATTTATGAGCATGTTCCGTCTTGCAAAAAGAGGGGCTAGATGGCCGTTCGGCAGATTTTACGATCTCAGCGTCGTCAACCTCAAGGCTCAACCCGATATCTTTCACGACCAGCCGACCACAAAAGGATGGCCCCTCGCCCAGAACATGCCCAAGCTTGCGCGCGTGGAATGAGACAGTCAGAGCGGATCGGGCGCAACGGCGACCATACTGCGGAAACGCCCCCCCAAGTACTTTGCCCGAATCCGAGCAAAGACCAGACGGCAGGTCAATTGCGACCGTACGTGGCGGGACAATATCAGTGCCCGAACCACACCTTCGCATGTCCCACGCATCTTCTGCATCATCATGCACCCAAAGGTGTTCCCACAATGCCTGATCTTCGATTGACCGCGTCAGGCCGGTTCCGAATAGCGCATCAATGGAGAGATCAGGATGCTTTATTTTCGCCTGAACAAAATCGGCTACGCCTGATGTCGTCCCCTCCCATCGTTCGTAATTCACCTTTGCATCCGGCGGCAGCTTGGCCGGGTCACCGAATAGAAGCGCCTCGACCTCCCACCCCTGCTCACGCAGTAACCGTGCGACCACAAAGCCGTCACCGCCATTATTACCCGGCCCGCACAGCACAACCGCGCGACCGGCAGAGCCCCCCAGTTCCGGCCATTCTTCGAAAATCGCCTCGACAACGCCTCGCCCGGCCCGCTCCATCAGCTCCAGACCAGTCACCTGGCCGGTCTCAATCGCAGCCCGTTCGATCATCCGCATCTGTGTCGCTGTCAGCAATTCCGCCATCTAAAACCCTCGTGCGATTCATTTCTGATTACATTTTGTGCAAGCCGATCAAAATTTCATCCACCGCCCGATTTCGCTGCACCACGCACCGACCAAATCCGCCATCCCATTGCCGCATGATCTTAGACGTGATCATTGCCATCGTGACAACCATGCAAGGTAAGCCGGAATGAAAAAGATCGAAGCGATCATCAAGCCGTTCAAGCTGGACGAAGTGAAAGAAGCGCTGCAGGACGTAGGTGTTCAGGGTCTCAGCGTGATCGAGGTCAAGGGATTTGGCCGACAGAAAGGTCACACCGAACTCTATCGCGGGGCTGAATACGTTGTCGACTTTCTGCCCAAGGTAAAAGTCGAAGTCGTTCTGGACGATGATCAGGTTGACGCTGCCATCGAAGCCATCGTCGGCGCCGCCAAAACCGACAAGATTGGTGACGGTAAGATTTTCGTCTCCCCCGTAGAACAGGCCATCCGCATCCGCACCGGTGAGACCGGCTCGGACGCACTTTAATTCAACCGAATACAAACATATCTATCAGAAGGACCAAGGGAATGAGCGTAGACGCAGTTCTCAAGACACTCCGCGAAGAAGACGTCGCCTATGTCGATATTCGCTTCACTGACGTGCGCGGCAAGCTGCAGCATGTAACCGTCGACGTCGATCTGGTTGACGAAGACTTCCTCGAGGAAGGTTTCATGTTTGACGGCTCGTCCATCGCGGGCTGGAAGTCGATCGAGAACTCGGACATGAAACTGATTGCCGATACCACGTCGGCCTATATTGATCCGTTCTATGCCGAAAAAACGCTGTGTCTGCACTGCTCGATCGTTGAACCGGACACAGGCGAAGCGTACAGCCGTGACCCACGCGGAACCGCGCAGAAGGCCGAATCTTACCTGAGATCCTCGGGCATCGGCGACGTTGCCTACATGGGTCCTGAGGCCGAGTTCTTCCTGTTTGATGACGTTCGTTTTTCAAACACAATCAACAAGGTATCGTTCGAAGTTGATGCTACTGACGCATCCTGGAACACTGACACCGAGTATGAGATGGGCAACATGGGTCATCGCCCCGGTGTCAAGGGTGGTTACTTTCCGGTCAACCCCATTGACGAAGCACAGGACCTGCGTTCCGAGATGCTATCGACCATGAAACGCCTTGGCATGAAGGTCGACAAGCACCACCACGAAGTGGCGTCGTGCCAGCACGAATTGGGCCTGATCTTTGACAGCCTGACCAAACAGGCGGATGAACTGCAGAAATACAAATACGTCATCCACAACGTAGCGCATGCATATGGCAAATCGGCGACATTCATGCCCAAGCCTATCTATGGTGATAACGGCACTGGTATGCATGTGAACATGTCGATCTGGAAAGACGGCAAGCCCTTGTTCGCGGGCGACAAATACGCTGACCTGTCGGATGAGGCTTTGTATTTCATCGGTGGCATCCTCAAACACGCCAAAACTCTGAACGCGTTCACCAACCCGGCAACCAACAGCTACAAGCGCCTGATCCCCGGATTTGAGGCCCCCGTCCTGCGCGCCTACTCGGCCCGTAACCGTTCGGGTTGCGTACGTATTCCGTGGACCGAAAGCCCGAAAGCCAAACGCGTCGAGGCCCGCTTCCCCGATCCAGCAGCCAACCCCTACCTGTGCTTTGCTGCCCTGCTGATGGCCGGCCTGGACGGCATCAAGAATAAGATCGATCCCGGCGAAGCAATGGACAAGAACCTGTACGATCTGCCCGCCGAAGAACTGGCAGACATCCCGACCGTCTGCGGCAGCCTGCGTGAGGCACTGGAAGCGCTGGCATCGGATCACGACTTCCTGTTGCAGGGCGACGTGTTCACCAAAGACCAGATCGACGGCTACATCGCTCTGAAGATGGAAGAAGTCGAAACTTACGAGCACACACCGCACCCGGTTGAGTACGGAATGTACTACAGCTGCTGACCAAAAGTTTTCGACGAAAATTCTCGCGGGGCGCCTATTGGGCGCCCCTTTTTAGTATCACATTTGACGGAATGCGGGCGGCCCTCCAAACTTGAGGCAAAGCCAGTACAGGAGAGTCCGCATGACCCAGGATACGCTATTCTCGCAATTCTCGGACTTTGTGACCTCAGCCGAGGAACTTGAGCGGATCACCGGCGCTCCGTTGCCGCAGATAATAGCCAAAGAGCTTTCGGCGCTGGATCAGATGTGTCGCGACTTTATCGCATCTTCACCTTTCTGCTTGATCGCTTCGGCGAACCCGTCCGGGTACCTTGATATCTCTCCGCGCGGAGACCCGGCAGGGTTTACCCACGTCATCTCAGATACTCTGATCGCCCTGCCCGACCGTCCCGGAAACAAGCGTACAGACACATTCCACAATGTCCTGAAAGACCCACGTATCAGTGTAATATTCTTTGTACCCGGGAAAATGGAAACACTGCGTCTGCGTGGTTCGGCACGTATTTGTGTAGACCACGAGTTGCTCGCGTCGATGGCATTTGGCGGCCACACCCCAAAACTGGCCCTGTTGATTCATGTAGAGACCGTTTTCGCGCATTGCCCCAAATGCATCATCCGTTCAAACCTGTGGCAACCGGATGAATGGCCAGAGTCATCTCATCTGCCCAACATGAACACGATGATGGTCAAACAAGCCAAGATCGACAAAACCCCAGAAGAATGGTTCGTAAGCTTGAAAGGCACAGGAGAGCTTGACCTGTATTAAACCACTTTGCGGCATGTTGAACTCAGCATAGTCTGAGTGGAGATTTTTCTGCTATCGGATTTTCGCCATGTTTCGCATTCTCAGCTTCGCCGCGCTCGCTTTTCTAGCACCCACGTTGGCCCTGTCCGCCCCGTGCGGGAACACCAGCAGCGGGTTCGAGGCTTGGAAAGCTGATTTCGCCAAAACCGCGAAACGGGCGGGTGTAAAGAAAAAGGGCTTGCAGGCACTCTCGCAAACAAACTACGCCACGCGGACCATTTCAGCAGATCGCAATCAGAAGAGCTTTAAATACTCACTGGACAAGTTCATGCAGGTGCGCGGCGCAAACACCATCGTTGCGCAGGGACGCAAACGCAAAGCCCGCAACCCGCAATTTTATGCCGCGCTGGAACGCCAATACGGCGTTCCGGCAGGTGTACTGATTGCCATTCACGGCATGGAAACCAGCTTTGGCGGCTTCATGGGAGACAGCCAGGTTGTTTCCGCAATCACAACATTGGCCTATGATTGTCGCCGATCCGAGTTCTTTATCCCCCACGCCATCGGCGCCCTGAAACTGGTCGATAAGGGCAGTCTCACGATGGCGACAAAAGGGGCAAAACATGGCGAGCTGGGTCACACACAGTTCCTGCCCGGCAATGCTCTGACTTATGGTGTGGACGCCACCGGCGACGGCCGCGTCGACTTCTACAACATGACTGACGCTCTGGCCTCGACCGCGAATTTCTTACGTAAGAAAGGGTGGAAGGCAGGTCGTGGCTATCAGCCGGGTGAGCCGAATTTCGTAGTGATACAGCAGTGGAATGCGGCCTCGGTCTACCAACAATCCATCGCAATTATGGCTGCGCGAATCGACAACTGAGGCGAACCAGGGGTTGTGCCCGGCGCACCCGATTTCGGCCACATTGTTGCCACACAATATTAAGGAAACCCCAATTTTTATGGTTTCCAAAGCGTAATCAATAATCGAAAATATCGACTTTTCTCCATTTTCGTCAAAATTTGCACCATTTCGCCGGTTACTCTGTTGTGAAGTTTATTACGGCGAAGGAACATGCTGTGACTGCGAAACATACGTACCACGGTGGTCTTCAGTTCGATGGCTCTGCGGATGGCACGCTCGAGCGTCTGTGCGAGGTCGTGTCGACCACGCTCGGGGATTATGGCCATCTGGTCGAACGCAAGACGATTCTCAGCACCTCCGAAGCCAGCATCGTCAGCAGCCAGTATCTTGTACGCCTGACACTGGATTCGGAACCAACAGAGCCCGATCACAACCATCACGAACGGATGGACAGAACAGCGGGCCTCAAGACCATGACGCGCCCCGCCGTGACACCGCCGGGCAACCGCCTGACGATTTCGATTAATCCAGTGTCGAAACTGCTCGACGACAGCGAAATTTCCGAATTGATGCTCGTCGTGATCCTTTATCGAATGGTCGACATCTGTACGACCCGACGTGTCGAATGGTTGTCACCCAAAACGGTCTTGACCATCGAACAATTCATGAGCGCGTTTGATTCAATGGCCCCACGCAGTTCCCGAAACCGCAAACAGGTTTTTGAAGCGGTCAGTGGCCCCTTTGCGGGTCTCGATCTGCCCGATCCAGATCCTGCACTTGCGGAAGTTGAGCAAACCAAGCCGCGCCCGATCCAACTGAGCGATGATCAGCTTCTCAGCATCGCTTTTCGCACCGAAACCGAGATCCCCAAGCCGGCAGCAGTTCTTCAGAAAACGGAAGATGGGGAAGATCGCCCGAGTGACATTCTGCGATTGACAAGCTGGGGGATGACCGGTGCGATCGCAAGTATTTCGACGCCGATCGCCCTGTCTCTGGCCGCCGTCAATCTGATCCGGGGTGAGGATTTCCGCCTGAACACCCAAGTGTTGTCTTTTACGGCAGCAATTTATGGCTTGAACGTCACCAATGCATTTGCCGAGGTCGCCAGCGTCATTGGCATATAACCGAATTACCGAAGACCCTCCTAGGAGACCCCGCCATCAGGCGGGGTTTTCCATTTCAGCGATCCGCGCGGCTGACATTACATAGGTATGGATAGCGAAGATCACAGCTTTGGTTTGTGGTAGACGCAGAAGAGTTTGACGTTCACTGCGGAGATATCGGGCCGAGTATTCGTCACGGGGTTCGCGCCGATGATGGATGCTGCGCGGCTGGAACAGCTCAGCGTCATGATACCAAAGCGCATTGAACCGCCACAGTGGACGATCGGGCTGAATGCCATCGAACAAGCGCTGAACCCTGCGGGCTATGTTGTCATCGTAGGCATCGACAGTTTCATGGATTGCAATCAGCGGGCGCATGTACTTTTCAGAAAGCATCCAGCTTGCGGGAAAGCACAGGATCGCGCCAGTCAGAACGTGCTCATCCCCTTGCTTTTGCAGAATGCAGAAATCCTCCTGCACCAAATGGCCCAACGTTTCCAGCGGGTGATCCCGGTCAATCTCGACCCTTACTCCGTCGGGCCGAACAACTTGGCTGGGCCCATCCGGGTAGGCTTGCTGCAGAACCAATTCCAACAGTTCGCGCGCGGGCTGCAGCGCCTCGGGGCTTTGGGCCAGAACATCTGATCTACGCTCTGCCAGCAGGTCGGCGCGCCGTTGCATTTGGGCGGCAAAGGCGTCATCCCGGTGCAGCCAGTTCGTGGGATCGGCCGGCTTTATGCCAGGCAGCGGGTTCGGCGCGCGCGGGTCATACGGTATGGCTTGCTGCAATATCACTGTCATGACCGAGGCATAGCACTCTGCTTCGGCTCTGTCGGTCAAAAAGCGACCCGAAGACGGTCGCAAATCATCAAGACGCAACGCGTTGTGCTTTGCAGGCTGGACAGGCAAGCAGAAAGGCCCGCCCGTGAACACGCCCTATCGCGACACCCGCAAGATTGACCCGACCAGGGGTCCCACTCTCGGCGACGGAACCCCGAACGACAATGACAGGATCGAGATCGGACCAACCCAGCTTGCCTTCGACGAATGGGCTGCCGCGGGGCTGAGCCTGCCCAATCTGGAGCGGATGCGGGAATATCGCTGGAAACGACTGACGCAGGGAATTGTCAATCGGGACTGGGGTGGCATTCTGCTATTTGACCCTCTCAACATCCGCTATGCGACCGACAGTACTAACATGCAGCTTTGGAACACTCACAATCCGTTCCGGGCCGTGCTGGTTTGTGCGGACGGGTATATGGTCATCTGGGACTACAAGAACTCTCCTTTCCTATCGAAATTCAACCCGCTGGTGCGCGAGCAACGCTCGGGTGCGGATCTGTTCTATTTCGACCGGGGCGACAAAATAGACATCGCTGCTGATGTGTTCTCGAACGAAGTGCACGCGTTGATCCGCGAGCACGGCGGCGGAAACATGCGGCTCGGCGTTGACAAGATCATGCTGCACGGACTGCGCGCGCTTGAGGCGCAGGGGTTCGAGGTTATGGAGGGCGAAGAGCTTACCGAGAAAACCCGCGCTGTCAAAGGCCCCGACGAAATCCTCGCCATGCGCTGTGCCAGCCACGCCTGCGAGACGGCAGTGGCCGAGATGGAGCGCTTCGCACGCGCCAATGTAGGAGATGGAAATACATCCGAGGATGACATCTGGGCCGTATTACATGCCGAAAACATCCGGCGCGGAGGCGAGTGGATCGAGACCCGGCTGTTGGCCTCAGGCCAGCGCACCAATCCCTGGTTTCAGGAATGCGGACCGCGTATCACGAGGCAGAACGAGATCATAGCGTTCGATACAGACTTAATTGGATCATACGGCATTTGCATCGACATCTCGCGCACCTGGTGGATCGGAGATCAAACGCCGCGCCCTGATATGATTTACGCAATGCAGCACGCGCACGAACATATCATGACCAATATGGAAATGTTGAAACCTGGCGTTATGATCCCTGAATTGACCGCAAATGCGCACAGGCTGGACGAAAAGTATCAGACACAAAAATACGGTTGCCTGATGCATGGAGTAGGGTTGTGCGATGAATGGCCATTGGTGGCATACCCAGACAAAGCGGTCGAGGGGGCGTTTGACTATCCGCTGGAACCCGGAATGGTGTTGTGCGTCGAAGCAGCTGTGGGAGAGGTTGGCGGCGACTTCTCGATCAAGTTGGAAGATCAAGTCTTGATCACGGAAGACGGGTACGAAAACCTCACAAAATATCCGTTCGACGCACAGTTGATGGGCGCAGGCTAGGCACTAGTTCGGCCAGTTTGACCGTCTGACATTGCCGTGCCAATCCTCGGGTACGGTGACGGTAAGCGTGTCCCGAGGGATATTTCCTAACGGCCAATTTTGACCCAGCGCAAATCCAATTGCGCCCGTCAGCAAAATTGCAAACAGAACTCCGGGGCGAATTTTCGGACTCAGCGGTGCAGATGAAATATGTGCCATTTTGACCTCTGCTTTGGTTACGAAGGATACCTGCAATTTGGGGTGCGCTCATAAATAAGTAAAATGAATGTTTAATCTTACTTTCATCAAGATAAGTGATGAATTAATCTTCACCCTAAATAGAGGCAGCAAGGTAGGCTCGGCCACTCAACGGGTTCCCGAACCCTCACCTTCCCGTTACGCGATTGACACATGGGTTGAGCCGGCTGCCGGCAGCACACAGTATTGTCGAAACTCTGATCACCAAGGATTCATCATGCCCACCGAACGTATCTCATTCGCCGGTCACGACGGCAGCCAATTGGCCGCGCGCCTTGATCTGCCGGACGGGCCGGTTCTGGCAACGGCATTGTTCGCGCATTGCTTCACCTGCTCCAAAGACATTCCTGCCGCGCGGCGCATCTCGGCGCGGCTGGCGGCTATGGGCATCGCGGTTCTTAGATTTGACTTTACGGGTCTTGGCCACTCGGATGGTGAGTTTGCGAATACGACCTTCACCTCGAATGTCGAAGACCTGATCGCCGCTGCGCACTATCTGTCCGGGCGCAACCTAGCGCCCGCTCTGCTGATAGGTCATTCTCTCGGCGGTGCGGCTGTTTTAAGAGCGCGGGCGGGCATCCCATCGGTCAAAGCTGTCGTCACGCTTGGCGCTCCGGCGGACCCAGGGCATGTCTCTCACCACTTCGATGCCGCCCTGCCCCAGATTCAATCGCACGGCAGCGCCGAAGTCTCCCTGGGCGGGCGCCCATTCCGTATTGGCAAGGCTTTTGTCGACGATATCTCGGAAGCCGCGCTCGCCCCGTCCATCGCCGAGCTGAAGGCCGCCTTGCTGATCCTGCACGCACCGCGCGATGAAACCGTCAGCATCGACAATGCCAACACCATCTTTCTGGCCGCGAAACACCCCAAAAGCTTTGTCACACTCGACGATGCCGATCACTTGATCACACGCGCGGCGGATGCGGATTATGCAGCCGATGTCATCGCGGCCTGGGTCTCTCGCTACGTCAAACTGTGCCCTCCGGCACCGCCGCCCGGCGCTCCGGAAGGTGTCGTCCGCGTGACCGAAGCAGACCCGTCGGGTTTCCTGCAAGACATCCAATCAGGCCCGCGCCACCACGCGGTCGCGGATGAACCTGCCTCGTACGGCGGTTCGGATCGGGGCATGTCACCTTATGGGTTTGTGTCTTCCGGGTTGGGGGCATGTACTTCGATGACCATTCGAATGTATGCCCGTCGCAAGCGCTGGCCTCTGACGGGTATCACGGTCGATGTCTGTCACGACAAAGTTCACGCACAGGATGCCGGGCTGGCGAGCGAAGGCAAGGTTGACCAGTTTCGCCGGAAAATCCGGCTGGAAGGCCCGCTGGATGCAGAACAAAAGGCCAAGCTGCTGGAGATCGCCGATAAATGTCCGGTGCATAGAACCCTTGAGGGCTCAGCCCATATCACAACTGAACTTCTGTCGTGACACTCGGTTGGATCAGGGATTTTTCCACTCGGTTGAGTGCGTCTCTCGACGTCTTGTTGCGCCAAGACCGCGCTTGACCACACCAACAACCGAAATCGAATAGACGCACCCCCTCTGATCAAATGAAATCTCCATAAAGGCATCGCGGATATCTTTTCCAAACGGTCCGCGTGGGTGGCCGGCAAAGCCAAATTCGCCCATGTCATCTTCTATTTCATCAATTATGTCTTCGGGAATGGCCTTGGCATTTAGATTGATGCGATACGGGTTCGGCAGATCGATGTTGGGCACACTCAGGATACCGCAGAACGCGGCTGCAATGGCTCTTAGCTGTTCTTCTGTCAGCATCGTCGTCTCCTATTGGCAAAGATCGAGCGGGCTATGACATTCGATAGGTGATGGCTACAACGGATCTCATGAACCAAGCCCGCGCAGATTTCATTCTAGCACAGACTTGGAATTCACATAATCAACCGGGCTTGAGGGGCCATTCCCTCTGACCAAATGGGTTGCTGTCGGGGCAGACCAAGCTGCCCCGGAACCATCAGCGACGTCTTGGCGACGGCCGATGGATCGGTGGTCGTGCCGCCGGAGGACGCGCCACCGGAGGATGCGGGCGCGAGGGCGGTTTGGCGATCGGCGGTTTCGGCCTTGCCGGAGGATTTGGGCGGTCAGGTCTGTCGGGCCGATTGATATCCACGTCTACATCTACGTCGCGATCGTGGTAGTAATCGTTCCACAGCATCGAGTCATAGTACGGGTCATAACCCACGCCATACCCTACCCCGACCGTTACGCCATCGCAGGCTGACAATGTGAAGGTTGCGGCTCCGAGTCCCAGCGCCAGAACAGACCGTTTCATAACTTTGCGAGTCATCCGAACCCCCTTACTGCAAAGACCGGAACGACACGAAAACGGCGTTCAAGGCATCAACATAAGACGGATCTGCCCCGTCCCGCAGGATAGCTACCCCGATAGCTACACGGTCACGCGGCAGATCAATTACCGTTGCAGTAAAGTTCACGCCGCGCCCATCCCGATTGCCGGTGCCTCGAACGACATGAGCGGGCAGTCCGCCAATCCGGGTATCGCTGGTGCTGGTCACGGTCGGGTCTTTAACAAGGAACTTGTCGATATCCTCAAGATAGCGCAGCCCCCCCTTAATGCTGGAAACACGCGAAGGTGAGACAAAGCCCATCCAGACATTATCATCGGTAACTGGCTTGATCCCCATGACGCGCGAAACGGCGCGGGCGTCGCCCAGGTCGGTATCTTCAATCTCACGCGGGCCGCCGGTCCGCAGGGTCCAGAAATCTGGAACGTCAAAGCGGAACAAGGCCCGCCCTTCGTCGGTATAGGTCACAGGCGTGTCCGCCAGCGTCGGCGCGCCGAGCAGCCAAGTCGCAGCACAAGCGGTCAGCGCCATACTTAATAAATTTCGCATATCTCAATAACCTGATCAGTTTTCTCGCATCAGGTTGGCCCAAACAGACCAGATTCGTCCAGTATCCTGTTCTGCTAACAACAAAAAACCGCGCTCGGATCGCTCCGAACGCGGTTGTAATCTTGTTTGACGCGGCAGGATCAGGTGCGTGCGTCGCCCAGCAGTTTCCACAGACCAGGGATCAACAGCGCCGCCAGCGCCAGTTTGATCACATCACCCACGAGGAACGGTGTCAGGCCCCATTCCAGGATCGGGTTTTCCCAGCCGTAAAGCTGACCCAGCCACAACAGGCCCGGCACATAGATCAGCACATTGGCCAGCACCAGCGCCAGCGCCAGCTTGCCGACCGAACGGTCCCAGCCACGTGCCGCCAGTGCACCCAGCAGTACGGTCGCCATCAGGTAACCGACTAGATAGCCTCCGGTGCCGCCCATCATGTAGGTCAGGCCAAATTTCTCGGCCGAAGAACCTGCGAATACGTCAAAGCCCAGTGCGCCAACCAGCAGGTAACCCAGCATGGTGATCAGGCCAAGGCGCGCGCCATAGGCTGTACCGATGGTCAACACAGCGAATGTGCCCATGGTGATCGGAACCGGCCACATCGGCACTTTGATTTTGGCAGCAACAGCCAATGCAACGATACCCAGGGCAACGAGAGCCACCTGCTTGACGCGCAGCGCCGTCCCCTCACGCGGGCCAAAAGCATTGGCCAGTACGTTTGCGTTCATCTCATTTCTCCACATTCGGACTTATTTGCACATGCAGCAATGCCCGTTCCGAGGCGTTGCTGCAAGATGATTACGCTATCGTAGCGCGTATTTGGTTTCCATTTCATAGGATTTTCGCGGTCCGGACACTTTCCAGCAGACCGTCCAGCGCGGCCATCCCGAGAAGTCATATCGTGCATCATAGCTGTCAGGTGGGCAATCGTGGTGATCGTCCGAACGGGTTTGACCCAGCTTGAGCGCGTGAAAATACCGATCATCATCAAAGTGAATGGCGATCTTGTCGCCTGCATCGCGCCAAAGATAGCGCCGCGTTCCGGTCATCGCAGGCTGCCCAGGGATGCGCAGTGTGACCGTCTCATCATAGGTCAACCCATGCGCGTCGAGCTGCAATTCTGCCTGTCCATCCGCTTGAATTAGCTGTCCCGCACGCGCATCCCGGATCAGGCGCGTGAGGCTCCAAACCCCTTGGAAATCTTCGATATTCAGTGGCAGGTTCACTTGACGTAGGTACCGTCTGTCGTTTCTCCGGCATCATCCACAAAGCGGATTGTCTCGCCACTTTGTTCAACGTCATAGCAGGCCCAGATATCCGATGGCGGCCAGACAGAACAATACCGATCAGAACGTACCGCCCAACGTCCGGTGCTGGGGCGAGTTGAAAAGTAACTGGTCTGCATACTGTCTTCGAATGTCTGACTGATACCTTCGCCGTAATCGAGTTTCTTGCCCAGTAGGGCCACCAGAATTTCATCCCCTGTCAGCCGCTGAAACTCTTCCGCGGTCAGAATTCCGGGCCAGAGCAACAAAATCAGGGCAAACCGTCTCATCCCAGCACTCGCGCCTTGTTCCTTGGTGCATGCACGGCTAAACCCCGCGCCAACGCCTCATCCCAATCACAAAAAGGTGCTGCCGCCAATGATTCCCCGCTATTCCCGCCCCGACATGGTTGCCCTCTGGTCGCCCGAGACCAAGTTCCGCATCTGGTACGAGATCGAAGCTCATGCCTGCGACGCCATGGCCGATCTGGGCGTGATCCCGCGTGAAAACGCCGAGGCAGTGCGGAAAGCCAAGGACGTCGAATTCGATGTCGCCCGCATCGACGAGATCGAGGCGGTTACAAAACACGACGTGATCGCCTTTTTGACCCACCTGGCCGAACATGTGGGCAGTGATGAGGCCCGGTTCGTACATCAGGGCATGACTTCTTCTGACGTGCTGGACACTTGCTTTAACGTGCAGCTGACTCGCGCCGCCGATATCCTGATCGCTGACCTCGAAGGTCTGTTGGCTGCCCTGAAACGTCGCGCAATCGAACACAAAAACACAATCCGCATTGGTCGCAGCCACGGTATCCACGCCGAGCCGACTACCATGGGCCTGACCTTCGCTCGCTTCTATGCCGAGATGGATCGCAACCTATCCCGTATGCGCGACGCCCGCGCGGAAGTCGCTACCGGCGCGATCAGCGGCGCGGTTGGGACCTTCGCCAATATCGACCCACAGGTCGAAGAGCATGTCTGCGACAAGCTGGGTCTGGTGCCCGAACCGATCAGCACGCAGGTCATCCCGCGTGACCGTCACGCAGCATTTTTTGCGACACTCGGCGTCATCGCCAGCAGCATTGAAAACATCGCTATCGAAATTCGCCACATGCAGCGCACCGAGGTTCTTGAGGGGGCCGAATTCTTCTCGATGGGCCAGAAAGGCTCTTCGGCGATGCCGCACAAGAAGAACCCGGTGCTGACCGAGAACCTTACCGGTTTGGCGCGCATGGTGCGCGCGGCGGTGATTCCGGCGATGGAGAATGTGGCGCTCTGGCATGAACGCGATATCTCGCATTCCTCGGTCGAACGCATGATAGGTCCAGACGCCACGATCACTCTGGATTTTGCACTGGCCCGTCTGACAGGTGTGATCGACAAGATGCTGATCTTCCCCGAGAACATGATGGAGAACATGAACAAGTTCCCCGGTCTTGTGATGAGCCAGCGGGTTCTTCTGGCGCTGACACAGGCAGGGGTCAGCCGCGAGGATGCTTATGCCATGGTTCAGCGCAACGCGCTGAAGGTCTGGGAGCACCGCACCGATTTCAAAGAAGAGCTGCTGGCCGACGCCGATGTGACAGCCGCGCTAAGCCCGGATGAGATCGAAGAGAAGTTCGACCTCGGCTACCACACCAAACACGTCGATACGATTTTTGCCCGCGTATTCGGCGAATAAAGCAAATTTTGACGATGCTTAGACAATGGCCCGGTCTGTTCGCTACAGGCCGGGCCTTGTTTCTTTGCCAGATTGGCAAAAATCAGATATTCTGCCAGCACATTTTCCGCGAAAGGGAAACACGATGCTAAGAACAGCTCTCTGCGCGATTGCGCTTGTTTGTGCGGGCACCGCTGGACTTGCCTGCAACGGCCACACCAAGCAAACCCAGTCCTGTGCAGAAGGTGCAATTTGGGACAGCGAAAGCCAAAGCTGCATGAAAATCGTAAACAGCTGACACTTTTCTTTCCTGCTTGTGAATAAAAGCGAGGCCGCGATTGTTAGCCTTTTATCAAATCGCACTATGCTTGATGAGAGCAGCCCATATAACGGAGTAGGAAAATGCGCCTCGTATTAGTTTCAGCTATTGCCCTTCAGGCATTTGTTTTTGCACCTGTCGCATATGCTGCAGGCGGTGGAGGCAGCACCGCACCAAAGCCGACCAATACAACCAAGAAATGCCTGTTTGGCCGCGTCTACGACGAGTCCGCCGGGCGCTGCGTAAAGCCCGATAAGTCCAACTTTACCGAAGACCAGCTGTACGACGCGGTGCGCGAGCTCGCCTATGACGGGCAGTACCAACATGCGCAGGGCATTCTGCGCGTTATGGATCAGGAAGACGACCGGGTACAGACCTACTGGGGCTTCACCTATCGCAAAATGGGCAAGCTGGAGCTGGCCAACGCCTTCTATCAGAAAGCCCTCAAGACCAACCCCGACAACATTCTCGCCCGCAGCTATATGGGCCAGGGGTTTGTCGCCGAAGGTAAAACCGAACTGGCCATCGCCCAATGGCGCGAGATCAAGGCACGCGGCGGCGAAGGTACCTGGGCCGAGGCATCCCTTCGCGAGGCCATTCGTACCGGTCTGACTTACAGCTACTGAGTTTCAGGGTTTCTTTACCCGACTCTCGCTAATCTGCCTGCAACGCAATTTTGGCAATGCAGGCAGATGCAGGATACGAACCTAATGGTGCAGATGTCTCCGGGTGCACAAGCCCCGGCGACCGAACAAGAAACCGACGCCCCGCGCGTCGTGCCGCGCAATCTTAGCAACCGGGAAAAAGCCGCTGTTGTGGTCCGGCTTCTTCTGAACGAAGGCGCAGACATCCCGCTTGAGGAACTACCTGACCTGCTGCAAGAGCAGCTGACGCAACAGCTTGGTCAAATGGGGCTGGTTGATCGTGTCACGCTGGGCGCCGTGGCGCAGGAATTCGCCGACGCGCTGGATGGTGTCGGCCTCTCGTTCCCACATGGTTTGGCGGGCGCACTGGACGCCGTGAACGGCAAGATCGCCCCAGCCACCGCTGCGCGTTTGCGCAAAGTGGCGGGCGTACGCCAGATTGGCGATCCGTGGCAAAGGTTGCGTGAAGTTCCCGCAGAAGATCTGGCTGAAATGGCAACGGCAGAAAGCACCGAGGTTGCGGCTGTTATGCTGTCAAAACTAGAAACCGCCAAAGCCGCGCAATTGCTGAGCCACTTGCCCGGCCCGACAGCTCGCCGGATCACTTATGCGGTTTCAAAAACCGCCAACGTGACGCCCGAGGCGGTCGAGCGGATCGGCTGGTCTCTGGCCGCGCAATTGGATCAACGACCCGAGCCAGCATTTAGCGACGGCCCTGGCGCGCGGGTTGGTGCAATCCTCAACCAATCCGCCGCCGCGACGCGCGATGGTCTGCTGACCGCGCTGGATGAAGAAGATGCCGAATTTGCCGACACCGTACGGCAGTCGATTTTCATCTTTTCGCATGTGCCCTCGCGCATCCAGCCGCGCGATATCCCCGCGATTCTGCGCGGCGTGGACCAAGCGGTTCTTGTCACGGCACTGGCCGGGGCCGGCACAGGTGAAGATCTTGCAGCGGTAGAATTCGTTTTGGCCAATATATCCTCTCGTATGGCGGACAACCTGCGGGAAGAAATGGCTGAACGCGGCAAAGTCAAACATTCCGATGCCGAAGACGCGATGTCACAGATCGTGGCCGCCATTCGCGCACTTCTGGACGAAGGCACGATCTCTCTGGTTGAGACGGACGAAAGCGAAGAATAATCCTATGCGGCACGGCCACTTGTGATCGCACTTTGGGGACTATATGTCTGGTCACGCAGTTCACAACACTCAGGTGTCCCTCCCCATGCCCGTCGAAAAGTCGGAACTGAGCCGATTTGAGCTTGGAAAATACTACGTCGCCAATCTGTTTCTGACCGGTGTGATCGGCGCAATGCGTCTGCTGCCGTATGAGCGTCGCATTGCTGCAATGGGCACGATTGTTCGCTGGCTTGCACCCGTGGTCGGGTTTCGCACTCGTGTGCGCCGCAACCTGAAACTCGCCTGCCCTGACCTTCCCGACGCAGAAGTGAAACGCATCTGTAACGCCGTGCCGGACAATGCCGGGCGCGCGATCATGGAGCATTTCTCGGCTGACGGTTTCGTCGAACGGCAAAGCAAGGCCAAATTATCGGGTGCTGGCGTCGAGGCGTTTGACAAGGCGGTGGCCGAAGGGCGCCCGGTGATGATGATCACGGCGCATTTTGGGCATTATATGGCCGCCCGCGTCGCACTGCAGGTCCGCAGCGGGCAACCCATCGGCTGTCTCTATCGCCGGATGGCAAACCCCTATTTCAACGACATGTATGTGAAGGCATTCTACGAGATTGGCTCACCCATGTTCGAACAGGGCCGTCGGGGGATGGTTGAAATGGTTCGCTCGCTCAAAAGCGGAGGCATCATCGCAATCGTGTCCGATCTACACGCGCACGGTGGTGAGGAGCTGACCTTTTTTGGCAAACCCGCCGTGACTTCGGTGTTGAATGCAGAACTTGCAATCAAATATAAGGCCGTGCTGATCCCCTGCTATGCGGTTCGTCAGCCCAACGGGATCGATTTTGAGGTCATTCTGCACGATCCGGTCCCTCATACTGATCCTAAGACTATGACCCAGTTCATAAACGACGACCTGGAGGTCATTGTGCGTCAGCATATGGGGCAATGGTTCTGGATTCACCGCCGTTGGAAAGCGTGGAGAGGACTGGGCGTTCAGCCCAAGGATATGCCCTGATTACTCGACCCGTGCCGCAGCCACGATTGGACCGTGCCCCGCACGCTGGATCAGAACAACAGCTGGCAAATCCGAGCGCAGTGATGCTGTAAAGCTCTGCGGTGCTTGGCCATCCCAATGACCGGCGACTTGCCAGTCTTCTACCACATTCGCATAATCCAGTTCGTGACCCGCCAATTCCCCGCGCCGGATCGAGGCGTGGCGCACTGGTGAGTATTGCACAATCCGAACCTCGTAGATTTCTTTTTCCGGCAATTCTACCGGGACGACATTCATCGTCACTTCGTTTCCGGTACGTGTGGCGCTGACTTCGGCCTCGGGTACCGCTGTCAGATGGGTGTCGATCAACCGGTTCAACTCGAACGACTTGGCATCGACCACATCCTGCTGCCCATTTACCACCATCTGCGGCGTATAGATCATCGTGCGCCCACCTTGGCGCGCATATGCCCGTTGACGCACCGTGTGGTCGGGATCGGCATATTCATCTTTCCATCCGATGTAGTCCCAGTAATCCACATGCAAGGCCAGCCCGATTACGTCATCCCGTTTGGCCAGTTCATGCATGATCCGGTCCGCTGGCGGACAGGATGAACACCCCTGCGAGGTAAACAATTCGACCACAACCGGATCTTCCTGAGCCTCTGCAGAGGCTGCCAGAAAAAGTGAAACGAGCGCAGTTGCAGCGGCTGATCTGAGCATTTTTCCTCTCGGTTTTCGCTGAGTGTTCAACAGCTTTAGATCGGAACCGAATAAACTGCCAATCAAGGTTTCTTGAGACAGAAGGCAATAATTTCCGAGAAAGTGTGTGCAATGGTATACAATATTGCAAGTATGTGACCCGTTGCACCTTGAAACGACGGGTGCGGTAATGCAGATAAACCTTAGCGAATCCCATAATCCAAGTCATTTGAGAGGGAGGCCATAGATGCCCATCAAGGTCGGACAGGACACCGCCAAGACACGCCGCAGCCTGAACGTGAATGGCAAATCCATTTCCTATTATTCAATTCCAGCAGCTCAGGAAGCAGGCTTAGGCGATTTCTCGAACCTACCCGTCTCGCTGAAAGTGGTGTTGGAGAACATGTTGCGGTTCGAGGATGAAGGGTTCTCGGTTTCCGTCGACGACATCAAGGCGTTCGCCGAATGGGGCGCCAATGGTGGTAAGAACCCGCGTGAGATTGCCTATCGCCCTGCCCGTGTGCTGATGCAGGACTTTACCGGCGTTCCGGCTGTGGTTGACCTGGCTGCAATGCGCGATGGCATCAAGGCGTTGGGCGGCGACGCGCAGAAAATCAATCCGTTGAACCCGGTTGATCTAGTCATCGACCACTCGGTCATGATCGACGAGTTCGGCAACCCGCGCGCCTTCCAGATGAATGTGGACCGCGAATATGAACGCAATATGGAGCGTTACCAGTTCCTGAAATGGGGTCAGGGCGCGTTCAACAACTTCCGCGTTGTCCCGCCCGGCACCGGTATCTGCCACCAGGTGAACCTTGAATATCTGGCCCAGACCGTCTGGACCGATACGGATCAGAGCGGAGAAGAAGTCGCCTATCCCGACACGTTGGTCGGCACCGACAGCCACACCACCATGGTCAACGGCATGGCCGTTCTGGGTTGGGGCGTTGGCGGAATCGAGGCCGAGGCCGCAATGCTGGGCCAACCGATCTCGATGCTCATCCCTGAGGTGGTGGGATTTGAGCTGACCGGCTCGATGGTTGAAGGCACCACCGGCACCGACCTTGTTCTGAAGGTCGTCGAGATGCTGCGCAAAAAGGGCGTTGTCGGTAAATTTGTCGAGTTCTTCGGTGAAGGACTGGACCGGCTGCCGCTGGCTGACCGCGCAACAATCGCCAACATGGCTCCTGAATACGGTGCGACCTGTGGTTTCTTCCCCATCGACGACGAAACCCTGCGTTACATGCGCAACACCGGGCGTGATGAGGATCGCCTGGCATTGGTCGAAGCTTATGCCAAGGAAAACGGGTTCTGGCGGGATGAGAACTATGCTCCGATCTATACCGACACGCTGTCGCTGGATATGGGTACAATCGTTCCCGCGATCTCGGGCCCCAAGCGCCCGCAGGATTATGTCGCACTGACCAATGCCAAAGCCGCTTTCACCAAGGAAATGACCGAAACCTTTAAGCGCCCGATGGGCAAACAGGTAGTGGTTAAAGGCGAAAACTACGGCATGGAGTCCGGTAAGGTCGTGATCGCCTCGATCACCTCCTGCACCAATACTTCGAACCCTTATGTGATGATCGGCGCGGGTTTGGTGGCGAAGAAAGCTCATGAGCTGGGCCTGAACCGCCAGCCTTGGGTCAAAACGTCTCTGGCCCCAGGGTCGCAGGTGGTATCTGAGTATCTTGAGGCCGCTGGCCTTCAGGAACATCTGGACGCGATAGGCTTTAACCTTGTGGGATATGGCTGCACCACCTGTATCGGGAACTCCGGCCCGATCCAGAGAGAAATCAGCGAAGCGATTTCCGAGGGTGATCTGGTCGCGACCTCGGTCCTGTCAGGGAACCGCAACTTTGAAGGCCGTATCTCGCCTGATGTGCGCGCCAACTATCTGGCCTCGCCGCCGCTGGTTGTCGTTTATGCACTGGCAGGAACCATGGATATCGACCTGACGTCCGAACCGATTGGCAAAGACAAAGACGGAAACGATGTCTTTATGAAAGACCTCTGGCCGACCCAAAAGGAAATCGCCGATCTGGTTCAGGAAACCGTGACACGCGAGGCGTTTCAGTCGAAATATGCCGATGTTTTCAAAGGCGACGAGAAATGGCAGGCGGTTGAGACCACCGATGCCGAAACTTATGACTGGCCACCCGCGTCGACCTATATTCAGAACCCTCCCTATTTTCAGGGAATGGGGCCGCAGCCAGGCACAATCACGAACATCGAAGGGGCGAAGGTCCTGGCCGTTCTGGGTGACATGGTTACGACCGACCACATTTCACCTGCCGGGTCCTTCGCAACAACAACTCCTGCCGGCAAGTATCTGATTGAACGTCAGGTTCAGCCACGTGAGTTCAACTCGTACGGCTCGCGCCGGGGCAACCACGAGGTTATGATGCGCGGCACATTCGCCAATATCCGCATCAAGAACGAGATGCTGGATAGTGTCGAAGGCGGCTATACCAAAGGCCCCGACGGCGAGCAGACATCAATCTACGATGCATCGATGGCCTATCAGGCCAGTGGCACACCGCTCGTTGTCTTTGGTGGCGAACAGTACGGGGCGGGTTCGTCTCGTGACTGGGCGGCTAAGGGCACAGCGCTGCTGGGCGTCAAGGCCGTGATCGCCGAAAGCTTTGAGCGTATCCACCGCTCGAATCTGGTTGGCATGGGTGTCATCCCGTTTGAGTTCACCGGTGGCGATACACGCAAGACGTTGGGCCTGAAAGGCGACGAAACCGTCTCGATCGACGGTTTGGATACGATTGAACCGCTGCAGGAAGTGCACTGCACGATCGTTTACGGCGACGGCACCGAGAAAACGATCATCTTGAAGTGCCGCATCGATACCGCACCCGAGGTAGAATACATCGAAAACGGTGGTGTGCTGCAATACGTGCTGAGGAACCTCGCAAAAGAATCGTAACGCAATAACTTGAAAGCAAATCTTAACCCCTGGCCTTGCGCTGGGGGTTATGCTTTCTGGTCATTTATTCAAAAATCTGAAACTGTTGGGCAAAGCCATATATGGAACTCGATCACCATGAAAAAGCCCAACGCCCTGCTGGTCTGCTCCCTTAGCGTTATTGCGGTGATCGGGATATGGGGTGTCATCGACATCCAGAGCTTGGTGGCTTGGGCCAACGGAATCGTGCAGCAAACCTTCCGCAGCCGTGGCTGGTTCGTGATGCTCGCCGCTTCGGGCATGTTGATCGGATGTCTGTTCTTGGCGTTTTCCCCTTACGGAAATATCCGCCTTGGCCAAGATGATGAACAGCCGGAATTCTCGACCGTAACGTGGATTTCGATGCTGTTCTCTGCTGGAATGGGCGTTGGACTGTTGTTCTGGGCCGTTGCCGAACCCCTGACCCATTTCAACTTCATTTCAGGCATGGCGCCGGATTTTATCGCCGCGCAGCAGGCCATGTTGGCGACAAATTTTCACTGGGGGCTGCACGCTTGGGCGATATACGGCTCGACCGCGCTGACGATTGCCTATTTCAGCTTTCGGCGCGGGACGGGCATGATGGTCAGCGCCCCGATCAAAGACCTGTTCCCCGGCGAACGTTGGGCCGAGTGGGTCGGGTGGCTGTCGGACTTCAGCGCCATTGTCGCCATTGCCATCGGTGTCGGCGGCTCGATGGCAATGGGCGTGTTTCAGGTGGCCGACGGAATTGCGGTTCTCGGCGGCCGGGAAACCGTCGGAGCACTGCTGATTGGCATAGTCTTTCTGGCAATGGTCGTGGCCTATATCCCTGCCCTGTTGATCGATCTGGGCCAAGGCATGGCGCGTCTGTCCAATGCGGCAATGCTGATCGCGATCTGCCTTGTGGCCTACACGGTGGTCCTCGGACCCACCGAGTATCTGTTGAACACCGTGGTTCAGGGGTTCGGCGATTATGTCACCAATGTCATCCCTCGGGGCTTTCAGACCTTCACATTCTTTGGCGATGACGTCGCCAAATGGTTCAGCGACTGGACCCTGACCTACATGGTCTGGTGGATCGCCTGGGGACCGTTCGTGGGCGTATTCGTCGCGCGCATCTCACGCGGTCGCACGATCCGAGAATTCGTGATCGGAGTGCTCTTCGCACCCACACTGTTTTCGATCCTCTGGTTCGGCGCTTTTGGCGGCATCGGTCTGTTCGAGGCCCTGAACGGTGCCGGAGAGTTGTTGACCTTGACGCAAACAAACATCGAGCGTGTAACTTTCGCCCTGCTCGACCGTCTGCCCTTGTCCCTGATCACCACGCTCGCCACCGTATTGGCAGCGTTTCTGTTTATCGTGACCAGCGTGGTCAGCGCGGCTTTTGTTTTGGGCACTTTCTCGACCGACGGGGATGAAAATCCGCCCCCGCGCGTGCGTCTGATCTGGGGTGCATTGTTGGGTCTTTTGAGCGTCGCGATGATCCTGTCAGGGTCAGTGGAATCGGTCAAAATCCTGATCTCACTGGGGGCGTTACCCTTTGTGTTCATCTCGGCTCTGCTGATGGTATGCCTGTTCCGCGGTCTGCGAGAGGAGGGTCAAGACCATGCTGATCGGTGATCTGACTGACACGTTGATGAACCTGACCACATTCGCCTTTATTGGAGCAATGATCTGGATTCTGTTGCGGAAATAGGCGGTCATCCAAGCCTCGCCTCATGAAGATCGGCATTGAAACCCGCGTGGATTAGAGATCTTTTGGTCGACATGAAGAAAGTTGCCCTGATAACCGGCGGAGCGCGCGGCATCGGTCGCGCCATCGTCGAAGACCTGAGCCGCGATCATCTGATCGCCTTCACATGGCTGTCGTCGAAACCTGATGTGACGCTGATGCAAGGTGATAGGTTGGCAATCCGGTCAGATCTGACGGAAACCGATCAGCCAGGCGCAGTTGTCGAGCAGGTACTCTCGCGCTTCGGGCGCCTGGACGTCATCGTAAACAACGCGGGTCTGGTCAAATCGACCCCCAAAGAGACGTTTCAGCCTGATGATCACCGCGCCATTCTTGATCTTAACCTTCTGACCCCGGCAGCGCTACTTGCCTCAGCCCTGCCTCATCTGTCGCGCGGGTCCTCGATTGTCAGCATCTCATCGATGAACGCGGTTCTGCCGCCGCGCGATGCGGTCACCTACGGCGCCAGTAAAGCCGCATTGAACCTTTGGACGCGCGCGATGGCAAAAGAACTGGGGCCGGAAGGGATACGCGTCAACGCCGTTGCACCCGGTGCGATCAACATCCCCGAGGCGCCGCGCCCCGATGATCTGACGGCGCTCTTTGTCGAGCAAACGGCTTTGGGCCGTGCGGGAAAGCCCCAAGATATCGCCAAAGCCGTGCGGTTTCTGGTCTCGGATGAGGCCGCATTCATCACCGGAGAGGTTCTGAGCGTGACCGGCGGCTACAGGCTCTAAACGACGTTCAATCGTTGCCCGAGGCTTTCTCCAGCGCGGGCCGAAGTGTGCTTTCGATCACCCTTTGCGTGATCGGCCCGGCGAAGCGCAAAATAATCGTGCCTTCGCCATCAATCACATAGGTTTCCGGCACACCGTAGACACCCCAGTCCAATCCCATCCGGCCTTTCTCATCCCGCCCGATGGCGTGATAGGGGTCGCCAAGCTCGGTCAAGAACGATTCAGCATTGCTGAGCTTATCCTTGTAGTTAATGCCATAGATCGGGATGCCTTCGTCCGACAGCGCCTGCAGGTTGGGGTGTTCCACTCGGCAGGGCGCGCACCAGCTGGCCCAATAGTTGACCAACTTGACCTCTCCGTCACGCAACGTTGCATCGTCGAAATCTGGCTTTCCCGCAAACTCGGTCAGCACCACCGGAGGGGCTGATTGCCCTTCGCGTGCCGAGGGCAACGCATTTGGATCATCGCGGAACATACCAATTCCGGCCAGAACGGCGAAAGCACCAAAGATCAGCGGCGGCGCGATCATCAGGGGCGAAATTTTAGCCATTGCGCGACATCCTCTGTTCAATCTTTTCCATCTCGGCCCGTACCTTGCGGCCGCGCAGGATGCTGAACACCACCAGCGCGAACAGTAACAGGATCGAAGCCGCATAGGCTGACAGAACCGTGTCCGCGTATTTCCCCAGTTCAGGTATCATCCGTTAACCCTCTCACGCGCCAACAGCGCATTAATACGGCGGGCACGGATTTCAGTGCCGGTGCGATACAACACCAAAGCAATGAACAGCAGCACAAATCCGACGATGCACAACAGCAACGGGTAGAAATAGATATTGCTAACCTTTTCCTGAGTATCAGTACCGGTGACGGCACCCGCCCGCATGACCGATGCCCCCTGATGCAGCCCCTGGTTCCAGAAATTCACTGCATAGCGGCTGAGGATCGCAAAGACCGAACCCACTAGGCAGAGAACCGAGGTCAGATCGGCTGCTGTGTCCGGGTCCTCGATCGCCTCCCACAGGGCGACATAGCCCAGATAGAACAGGAACAGGATCAGGAATGAAGTCAGGCGTGGGTCCCAGGCCCACCATGTCCCCCACATGGGTTGACCCCAGATTGCTCCGGTCGCCAGTGCGATCAGCGTCATGACGATGCCAATCGGCGCTGCTGCACGGGCGGCAAGCGCGCTGACATGATGGCGACGCACAAGCCAGACCAGCGAAGTGGCCAGCATCATAAGCCAGCAATTGATCGCCATCAGCGCAGCAGGCACATGCAGGTAGATGATCTTGACCGTCGAACCCTGCTTGTAGTCATCCGGTGTAAAAAAGAACCCCCAGGTCAGACCAACGACCAGAAGAGCAGCCGATGTAATCCAGAAGAACGGCAAAACCCGCTCGCTGGTGGCGAGGAATTTACGCGGATTGGCATATTCCCAGAGGGCGTTGGCTTTGGCGGCGATTGTCATGAGCCCTATCTAGTCCGAGTCGGCATGGTTCTCAATTGACCTCGGTCAATCTTTGCTTGGTGTCACCTAAGATTGATGCGCAGCACTGCGGCGCTGGCAAATGGTAAAAGCGCAACCGTGGCGGCAGTGATCCCCGCTAGCATTAGCAGCGGCGTTTGTGTTTCCATACCCGTTGCACCGCGCCGGGCAACTTCGGCCCCGAAAATCAGTGTTGGGACATAGAGCGGCAGAACAAGTAGCGACAGCAGCAGCCCACCTCGTTTGAGGCCAACGGTGAGGGCGGCGCCGAAGGTTCCGATAACGCTCATCGCCGGGGTGCCGAGCAGCAGCGATATGACAAGCCACGAGAAGCCCGGCACTGGAAGGTTCAGCAGTACCCCCAGAAACGGGGCCGCCAGAACCAGCGGCAACCCGGTGGTCAGCCAGTGGGCAAGTGCTTTGATCGTAACGACCGATTCCAGAGGCAGCGGCGCCGTGGCCAGCAAATCGAGTGAGCCATCTTCCCAATCCAGCGCCAGCAGCCGATCGAGCGACAGCAGGCACGCCAAAAGCGCACCCAACCAAAGGACACCTGGCGCAATGGTCGAAAGCAGCGAGGATTGCGGGCCTACGGAAAATGGCACCAGAACAGTGACGATCAGGAAGAACGCCAGACCCAAACCAAACCCGCCGCCCGCGCGGAAGGCCAGTTTCAGGTCACGTAACAACAAGGCGATCACAGGAAGCCTCCGTCGAAATCGTCGATGGGTTTGGATTTGGCCTTGTTGGGGCCGACATCCAGAACCTCTCCGTCCAGCCCAAGGTCGATATGGGTGGCGATCAGCGCTGAGCCGCCCTGCCCCAAATGGGCCCGAACCGCATCCGCAAACATCTGCACCGCGTTGCGGTCCAGCGATACCGTGGGCTCGTCCAGCATCCAGATCGGGCGTCCGGTGACCAGCATCCTTGCCAGTCCCAGGCGGCGTTTTTGACCGGCAGAAAGATTGCCTGCGTGGCGGTCAGCCAGGTCGTTCAATGCAAAGGCATCAAGCGCGCGCTGAATATCATTGGTGCCGAAGACCGACGCCCAAAAGCTAAGATTTTCAACCACACTCAGGGTTGGTTTCAACCCGTCTGAGTGTGACGCATAAGCGATCTGATCTTCTGCCCCTTCGATCCGCCCCGTTAGCGGGGGCTGCAGACCTGCCAACGTACGCAACAGCGTGGTCTTTCCGATTCCATTGGGCCCCCGCAAGATCAGGGCTCGCCCGGCGTGAAGTGAAAAACTCAGCCCTTCCAGCACGGGAATGCCACCGCGGGCGATGGCCAGATCGGTTACAGTCAGTGTCATTGCGCCCGCTTAACGGATTGCAGGCGCGGGCAAAAGGTCGGAATTGCCGCAGATCGCATGGTTTCTCGACAGTCGCGATCAAAGAGTTAGGTGTCGGCCCCTCACATACTCCGGAATATTTTTAACCTGATGAAGAGTAGACCTTCAGACCGGTAGCAGCGCCAGCGCGACGCGGCGGCCTTCGGAAAGCAGAACATTGTAAGTGCGACAAGCAGCGGGCGAGTTCATAATATCGACGCCCAGCCCGCCCTCTTCCAGCGCCTTGCGCAGATCTGATGGGATATGGTCCAGCTCTTTCCCCGTCCCGATGAACAGAACGTCCACATGTTCGGAGAGCGCCAGAAGCGCCTCGGCATCGGTGTAACCGCCCCAAGCCATCGTGCCCGTCGGGCCTGTCAAGACTGCGCCTTCACAGACGTGCCCCCCAATCCGAAAGAACCCAGGGCCATACCCATCAACTGGCTGGGCATTGGTATATGTGATTTCGTTCAAGCGCATGTCGAGCCTTCTAGCCCCAAAGTGGCAGGCCCGACAAGGCTGCTGTTGCGATCACCAGATACGCAGCCGCGCGATAGAGCCTCTCGTGTTCTGGTCGAAACATCCAGCCCCCTAGCCAGTTACCAGCCATGTTGGGCATCGCAAGTGCAAGTCCCAGCCCAACACTCGCGACCGAAAGGCGACCCATGCCGCTAAGATAACCGAGGATCAGCAGATCGAAGGCAAACAGAAACAGCAGAATCGTCGCGCGGATGATCGTGACCGGCAATGGCCGTGACATATAGAACATGATCACCGCAGGTCCCGGAATGCCGGCAACACCGCCAAGCAGCCCGGCCGCCCCGCCAATCGCCACAACCATGCGCCGCCGCACCTTTCCACGATAGCGCAGGCCAAAGATAAGAACGGCCAACATCAACAACGAGATCACACTGACCAGATAGCGAAACACTTCGGGTTGCGTACGGGTCAGCAGCCATAAGCCCACAGGCAAGATCAATGCACATCCAAACAGAAGGCGCACCAGATCGGCTTTGTCGACGACTGCCCAAGCACGGCGCAGGTTGGGGATCGGACCGAAAATATCCATGACCGTCAGTGCGATAATGGCACCGAAAGGGCCAAGATACGGGCTGGCTATAGGCAGAAAGATCAGCGCTGTACCAAAGCCGGAGAAACCGCGCACGACGCCCCCGATGAAGGCTGCGAAAACGATGACGGCCAGACCGGTTGGGGTCTGGCCGAAATACTCAGGCATCGATGTTGGCAAACTGGTTGCCCGCCGTGTTCGATGGCTTCGACCAGTCACGTTTGACCCCCAGCCACAGCAGGATGGTCGAGGCCACGAAGACCGAAGAATATGTCCCTACGATTACGCCCCAGATCATCGCAAAGACGAAGCCGCGGATTACGTCTCCGCCAAGCACATAGAGCGAGATCAGTGCCAGCAGCGTGGTCACCGAGGTCATCACCGTCCGGCTGAGCGTTTCGTTGATCGAGATATTCAGAACTTCCTTGAGGTCTTTCTTCTTGTACTTGCGTAGGTTCTCGCGCACGCGGTCGAAGACAACCACGGTGTCGTTCAGCGAATAGCCGACGATTGTCAGCAGGGCCGCGATAATCGCCAGATCAAACCGGATTTGTAGTTCCGAGAAGATGCCGATGGTCAGGATCACGTCATGCACCAGCGCGGCGACGGCCCCGAGTGCAAACTGCCATTCGAACCGAAGCCAGATGTAAACGAGCACTGCGCCAATCGCCAAAGCAACCGCGATCACAGCGGTCTGGATCAGCTCGCCCGAAACTTTCGGGCCGACGGATTCGACTGAGACAAACTGGATGTCCGGCGACGCAACGGTGAGTGCCTCTTCGACAGCGGTGACAGTCGCCGACGACACTGCCTCGGCATCGTCCTGCGCTTGAATTCGAATCATCGCAACGTTTTCATCTTCGCCGAAGGTCGGATCGAAAATCTCGGTGATCGTCACATCACCAAGTTCCAGTGGCGTGATTGCATCTCGATAGGCGCCCACGTCAATCTCTTGCGCGCTTTGAGTCCGGATCGTGGTCCCTCCGCGGAAGTCGATGCCAAAATTCAGACCCTGCAACATGAAGGATGTGAAGGCGATTACCATCATCAATCCCGAGATTCCCAGCCAGATTTTCCAGCGGCTGAAGAAATCGAACGAGGTGTTTTGCGGTACGAGTTTCAGTCTCATGTCAAACCTCGATCGTTTTCGGACGGCGGCGTTCGAACCATGTCACGATCATCAGGCGCGTCACGAAGATCGCGGTGAAGACCGAGGTCAGAATGCCCAGACCAAGTGTAATGGAAAAGCCGCGCACCGGGCCGCTGCCCATGGCGAACAGGATCACTGCGGTGATGAATGTTGTCACGTTGGCGTCCAGAATGGCAGACAGGGCCTTCTCGTAACCCAGTTCGATGGCTCGCGCGGGACCTTTGGCCGACTTCAGTTCTTCCCGTATACGTTCGAAGATCAGCACGTTGGCGTCCACCGCCATACCGACCGTCAACACAATACCCGCGATCCCTGGCAGGGTCAGCGTTGCGCCGATCAGTGAGAGCAGGCCAAACAGAATCCCGACGTTCAGGATCAATGCGATATTGGCAAAGATGCCAAACAAACCATAGCTGAGTGCCATAAAGACCAACACCGCGACAAAGGCCACGATTGTGGCCACTTTACCTGCGTCGATGCTGTCTTGGCCCAATTCCGGGCCAATGGTGCGTTCTTCCAGGAACTCCAAGCCAGCAGGAAGCGCACCTGCGCGCAGCAGAACAGCCAGATTGGTGCTTTCTTCAACCGTAAAGTTGCCGGTGATGATACCCGAACCGCCCGGAATATGGCTCTGGATCACTGGGGCCGAGATTACCTCATCATCAAGAACGATGGCGAACGGTGCACCGATGTTCTCAAGCGTGTAATCTCCAAACTTGCGTGCGCCCGACGTGTTGAACCGGAAGCTGACCGCTGGGCGTCCATTCTGATCGAATGACGGCTGCGCGTCGACTAGTTCTTCGCCGGTTACAACAGGGTTGGACTCGATCACATACAATCGACCTCCTTCTTCAATCGAAGGAACGACTTTTTCTCCGACTCCGACGGTATCATCCAAACTGTTTGCAGGTCCGACAACCGGATTGAAGGTCAACTGAGCAGTCGTCCCAATAATCTTTTTCAGTTCTCCGGCGCTGCCGATACCCGGCACTTGGATCAGAATTCGGTCCGCGCCTTGGCGCTGGATCGTAGGTTCGCGCGTACCGACTTCGTCGATCCGGCGGCGAATGATCTCAAGGGATTGGCGCACAGTCCGGTCATCGGATGCCAGTTTTTCGGCATCGGACAGCTGCACGACAATCGTGTCACCTTCGGCACGAGCCTCGATATCGGTGGCGCCGACCCCGGTCAGCGTCTGCACCTGCCGGGCCAAACCACGCACGACCTCTAAGGCGCGCGTCATGCCTTCGGGTTGACTGACCCGAACGCGAATCTCATCGGGGGCGGATTCCTGACGGCGGATTGTGCCCACCGTTGTGCGTTCATCCCGCAGCGCATCGCGGATTTCTGGCCACATCGCCTCCATCCGGGATTCGTAAACATCACCTACCTGAACCTCGGCCAGCAGATGCGCCCCACCGCGCAAATCAAGGCCCAGATTGACCAAAGACGAAGGCAGCCAATTCGGCCACTGCGCCGCCTCTGCCTGCATCTCAGGAGTGTCGATACCAAGCTCAATTGCAGCTTTGGCATCATTCGATTGCTCGACGCGTGTATAGAACGCATTCGGCAGGGCCATCAGCAGGCCGATCACGCAGACCGACCAGATCAGGACCCGTTTCCAGGAATCAATTTGCAGCATTACCCTGCCTTTTCAAGGAATTGTCGTGCGAAGTTACTTCGCTGGTTCGGTCTTGTTCAGGACCTGAGCGATGGTCGACTTGACCACGCGAACCTTAACGCCGTCAGCAATCTCGACCTCGATCTCGTTATCGCCTTCCTTGACTTTGGATATTTTGCCAATCAGCCCGCCCTGGGTGACAACCTGATCACCCCGACGCACGGCCTCGACCATGGCCTGATGTTCTTTTACCTTTTTCTGCTGCGGGCGGATCAGCAGAAAATACATGATACCGAAAATCAGGATCAGCGGGAGAAACTGGGCAATTGCGCCACCATCCATGGGATATTCCTTTGTTCTGATGATGCAGAGCGCGCTCTGCAAAGTTTGCGGGAACCTATGCTTTGGATCAGGCGTTTGCAAGCAAACGCATCCCCAATTCGCCCCCCAGGCCCAAAGGTTTACTGCAGGACGTTGCAGATATGTTCTAGGCAGTCTCGTTCAGTCGGATATAGTCGTGCAGTAGGAGGCCCAATGATTCAATCAATCCAGACGCTTGGCGTGTTTATTCGCCTGATCCTCGCAATGGTCTGGTTATGCCTTCTGACCCTCCCGCTCTGGGCCCAGAATGCCACCGACGAAGAACCCACTGCAGAGGAAGTTCAATCAGAAAGCTACAAAGCCCCCGTTATCGTCGATGGCGACACCTTGTTTTACCTGCGCGGCTCAAGCGCCCTGCCCGCGCCAGAGCGTGCTGAACGGGTACAGCAAAAGATTATCGAAGTGGCCGAAGCTTCGAATGCAAACGAGGTCACGATAACCTTTGAAGAAACAGAATTCGGCATTCGGATTTTTGCAGACGGCGTCCAGATATCCATCGTAACCGATGCTGATTCCGTGCTGGATCAGATGGAACTGAATGTACTCAGCGTGTTGCACGGCGATGCAATCGAGCAGTCCATCGAAAGCTATCGCGCGAACCGAACCGAGCAGGCCCGCGTCTCGGGCGCGATCGAGGCGGCAGGATGGACCATCGGATTCGCAGTGTTTATCGTGGTTATCCTGTGGATGCATCGACGGATCAGACGGCGCACGCTGATGTTCGTCCAGCGATATTTGAAAGACGTCGAGACCGCCACAGCCAAAAGCGTTCAGGCCGAAGCCATCGCCGCCCTGATCCGGTATGGATTGAATTTCATCCTGCTGATCGTGTTTTTCCTGGGCTTTTATTACTATCTGTCCTTTGTGCTTCTGGCCTTTGCCGAAACCCGGTACTTCGCACAGTTGTTGTTGACCTATCTGACGCAACCGGTGTTGCAGATCGCGAAAGGGATCATCAGCTATATCCCGAACCTGATCATGCTGGCCCTGATTTCATGGATCACACTGTATGTCATCAAGGGAATGCGCGTGTTCTTTGATGCGGTCGAAGCGGGCACATTCGATCTGGGCGATTTTGAGAAACACTGGGTCAACCCAACCTTCAACATTGCGCGTGTGGTGGTCATCCTGATCGCATTGGTCTTTGCAGTCCCCTATATTCCAGGATCGGATTCAGCTGCGTTTCAAGGTCTGACCATATTGATGGGCGCGATGCTTTCACTTGGGGCAAACTCGGTCGTATCAAACATGTTGGCCGGGCTGTTCGTTATCTATCGCCGATCAACATCAATCGGGGATCGCATCCAGATCGGAGAGCATATCGGCGACGTGGTACGGATTAAGCTGATGGAGACGCACCTGAAATCCATCAAGAACGAGCTCATCTCGATCCCCAATGCGCAGCTGATGAACTCGGATGTGGTGAATTTCTCGAAAAAGACCGATGGCAACGGGCTGCTTCTGCACACAACCGTCGGCATCGGATACGAGGAGCCTCCGGAAAAGATTGAGGCGATGTTGATCGAGGCCGCGCACCGCACCAAGGGCATCAAGGCCAAACCGGAACCTTTCGTACTTTGGACCGCGCTGGCGGATTATGCGATCAACTACCAGATCAACGGCTTCACCACGCGGGGCAGTAGCATTCCCAAGATCCGTTCGGACTTGCATCGCAATATCGTCGCGGTGTTCAACGAGAACGCTGTGCAGATCATGACGCCTTCGTACATGGCTGATCCACCCGAGCCGAAGATCCCCGCCGAGGGTTGGGATGGCCATCTGGCACACGAAACCCACGAAGACGCGGATAAGTCGTAACCGGCGCTACACCCTGCCTTTCAGATGGTGCATAAGCGGGTTCAGTGATTCACGCATTTAAGGATCTGAACCATGCACGACATCCGCGCCATTCGCGAAAACCCAGCCGCCTTCGACGCCGCCCTTGCGCGCCGTGGGGACGCGCCGGTGTCGTCAGATCTGCTGAGGCTGGATGAAAGCCGCCGGGCCAAGATTCTGGCCGCCGAGACCGCTCAGGCTGAACAAAACAAGGCTTCCAAAGAAGTCGGCGCCGCAAAAGGGCGCGGTGATGAGGCCGAATTCGAACGCCTTCGCGCGCTGGTTGCCGACAAAAAGGCCGAAGTGGCCCGGATGCAAACCGAGGCCAAGGATCTGGACGCGCTGCTGACCGACCAATTGATCCGCATCGCCAACCTGCCCGCCGAGGATGTGCCCGAAGGCGCGGATGAGGACGATAATGTCGAGATCGGCCGCTGGGGCACTCCACGTGCGTTGGATTTTGCGCCGAAAGAGCATTTCGAGATCGAAGCCGTCCAGAACGGCATGGATTTTGAAACAGCGGCCAAGCTCTCTGGCTCGCGTTTTGTGCTGCTGTCCGGTGGTGTTGCCCGCATCCACCGCGCGTTGGCACAATTCATGCTGGACACGCACATCAACGAAAATGAACTGACCGAGGTCAACGGCCCGGTTTTGGTTCTGTCCGAGATGATGCAGGGCACCGGGCAACTACCAAAATTTGGCGAAGACAGCTATCAGACCCGCGAAGGCTGGTGGCTGATTCCGACTTCTGAGGTATCGCTGACCAATATCGTCAACGACACGATGATCGAGGAAAGCTACCTGCCCAGCCGATATACCGCACATTCGCTATGTTTCCGGTCCGAGGCGGGCAGCGCGGGCAAGGACACACGCGGAATGCTGCGTCAGCACCAGTTCGAAAAAGTCGAAATGGTTTCGGTTACCCATCCGGACAAATCTGACGACGAACAAAAGCGTATGCTGCGCTGCGCCGAAGGTATCCTGGAAAAGTTGGGCATCCCCTATCGCACGTTAATCCTGTGCACTGGCGACATGGGCTTTAGCGCACGCCGCACCTATGACATCGAAGCGTGGCTGCCCGGTCAGGACACCTATCGCGAGATCAGTTCAGTCTCGACCTGCGGAGATTTTCAAGCCCGACGCATGAACGCCCGTTTCCGGCCTGAGGCCGGCGGCAAGCCAGAACACGTCCACACGCTGAATGGCTCGGGGCTGGCTGTCGGGCGCTGCCTGATCGCCGTACTTGAGAACGGTCAGAATGCGGATGGAACGGTCACCCTGCCCGAGGTGCTGGCCCCCTATCTGGGCGGTAAGCTGACACTGAAGGCCGACGGCACATTGGCATAAGAAAACCGGCGCATGAAGGCGCCGGTTCTTGATCGGATAGGGCGGAGAGGGCTTACTTCTTCGCCTTTTTCTTATCTTTCTTCTTTCCGGACTTCTTGTCGGACTTATTCTTTGTGTCTTTCTTTTTGGTGTCCTTTTTGGATTTCTTGTCTTTCTTACCCTTCTTGGACTTTTCCTTGATCTTTTCCTTGGCTTTGGAAAATGCCGCCTCAATTTCAGATTTCTTCTTGGCAGCCTTCTCGGCCTTGGCCTTCGCCTTCGCCTTTTTCTTTGCCTTCGCCTCAGCGGCGGCCTTCTCTGCGGCTGCACGTTCTTTTGCGGCCTTGCGTTCAGCGGCGGCCTTCTCTGCGGCTACACGTTCTTTTGCGGCCTTGCGTTCAGCGGCGGCCTTCTCTGCAGCTACACGTTCTTTTGCGGCCTTGCGTTCAGCGGCGGCCTTCTCTGCAGCTGCGCGCTCTGCTGCCGCCTTGCGTTCGGAATCGGCCTTTTTAGCAGCCGAATTGCTCTTCGCCGTCGCCCGACGGACAGCCGATTGCCGCGCTGCCGGTTTACGGGTCGCGGTGCGACGTGCGGGCGCTCGGGCCGCAGGTTTTGACTTGGCGCCGACAGCATCTTTCGCCGCCGCGATCAGCTTTGCAGCGCTGGCGGTACTGATGCGCGGAATATCAATCAGATCGTCCGGCTCGGTCTTGGCCAGTGCCTCGGCCGTTTTATAGCCCTTCGCACTCAGCGCCTGTGCCAGCGCTTTTCCTACGCCGCGCACATCTTTAACTGCGGTCATCACGGATCCTTTCATTATCTTCTCATTATTGCACACGCGTCCGGCACATACGTCGGACGGGCGCATCGAGCCGCGAGGCTCACCCTTGCGTCAGCCACCATGCGCAAGCTGCTGGCCTGAAGCCTTTCGGGGGAACGGCACGAGGCGCTTGTTGTCCTCATCCCATAGTTTGAGATTCAGTGCCGCCACCGCCTCGGGGAACTTGATCCGGCGCGGTGTGTATTCCGGCGGCAGGTTATAGTGACACGCACGCAACCGATAGGACGGAATGCGCGCATTGAAGTGGTGAATGTCATGCAAGGTGATGCACGCCACCGCATTGTCAAACCACCAGCCGAAATCCAGCGCCGAAGACCCCTCCAACGCCGCCAGCTTAGGGTCCAAATCAGGGCGACGATCCCAGTAGGTGTCTTCGAAATTGTGCTGCAGATATACCAGAAACACCCCCAACATCCCGCCCAACAGCGAGAACACCAGCCAGACCAGAATGCCCGTTGAGCCCGCGATCAGATAAAGCAGACCCAAAAACACAACAATTGAGAGATTGTGTAACACCACGCCCCTCACGCCGAACCGAACGGTGTTCTTGGGCCAGCGATAGCGGATGAAATACGTAAACAGCGCCCCGACTGGCACCAGAATGAAGGGATTCCGGTAAAGCCGGTAGAACAAGCGCGTTGTCCAGTCGGCCTCATTCCATTCGCGTACCGTCATGGTGTGTATTTCCCCGGTCTCGCGATGCTCGAGGTTGCCGATCCCGGCATGATGCAAATTGTGGTTCTGTTTCATCACCTCGAAAGGGGCGAAGGTAAACGGTGACAGTCCGTGGCCAGCCCATTCGTTCTGTTGGCGGGTCTCAAACAGCGAATGGTGCCCACAATCATGCTGCAGCACATAAAGCCGCACAGCGGAAAAGGCAAAAACTACCCCCGCCGGAATCATGACATACCAGCGATCTACATAAGTGACCGCCAGTGCCAGCGACGCAAAATACACCGCAAATGTTCCGAAGTAACTCAGCGCGGCAAGTTTGTTGTCCTGCACCGCGTATTGTCTTGTATATTCTCTCAAATCCATCACGCCCGCTCCCCAGGGTGGTCCGGTTAACAGCAATTCCAAAATTAGGTGCGGAGAACCCGCAAACAAGCAGTACGTGCAAAACAAATGCACGCGTTTGAATGCTAACGCGCGGAAAAGGGACTGTCACGCCCCCTGTCCGAAAATGCTGGAAATTAGCGCAGTTACGCGCGTCCCTTGAGATGCTTGGCCAGAGCACCCGCGTTTTTCTTGCGCCGACCTTTATAGGGGTTCTTGTCCCCCTGTCCGCGCAAAGTCAGGCGGATCGGTGTGCCGGGCATATCAAAATCTTCGCGCAGACCATTGACCAGATAGCGTGAATAGCTTGCGGGCATCTTGTCAGGGTGCGAGCACATGACCACAAAGCCCGGCGGGCGCGTTTTGACTTGTGTCATGTAACGCAGCTTGATCCGGCGCCCCTGTGGTGCTGGCGGTGGATGCTGTTCCAGCATCGCAGTCAACCAGCGGTTCAGTGCAGCCGTCGGGACACGACGGTTCCAGACATCGTGGGCGCGCAGGATCGCTGCGCGCAACCGTTCCAACCCCCGTCCGGTCTTGGCGGACACTGTAATCAGCGGCGCGCCACGAAGCTGAGGCAACAAACGCTCGAACGATTCTTTCAGATCGCGCAGCTTATCCTGTTTGTCCTCTTCGATGTCCCATTTGTTGACTGCCACGACTACAGCGCGACCTTCGCGTTCAGCCAGATCAGCAATACGCAGGTCTTGTTGTTCAAATGGGATAGCCGCATCAAGCAGCACCACGACAACTTCAGCGAATTTCACCGCGCGCAGGCCATCCGAGACCGAGAGCTTTTCCAGCTTCTCCTGCACCTTGGCCTTCTTCCGCATCCCTGCGGTATCGAAAATCCGCATGGGTGTGCTGTCACCATCCGGGTCGGCCCAGTCGATCCGAAGGCTGATAGCATCGCGCGTTATTCCAGCCTCGGGGCCGGTCAGCAGGCGATCTTCGCCCATGATCTTGTTGATTAAGGTGGATTTACCTGCGTTCGGACGTCCGACAACGGCAACTTGCAAAGGCTTTGCATCAGTGATCAAAGGCGCTTCGCCCTCACCGTCCTCATCCAGCTCGATATCGGTGACCGGCGCTTCATCAACCTGCGCTTCCTCGGCTGCGTCGGCCAACGGCATCAGGTGGGCGTAAAGATCGGTCATCCCCTCGCCATGCTCTCCCGACAGACGAACCGGTTCACCAAGCCCTAGATTATAAGCCTCAAGTACACCCGCATCCGCCGCGTTGCCTTCGGCCTTGTTTGCCGCAAGGATCACGTGCTTCGATCGCTTGCGCAGAATCTCAGCGAACATCTCATCCGTAGGCGTCAGCCCTGCACGTGCATCGATCATGAACAAGCAGACATCGGCCATATCCACGGCACGCTCGGTCAAGCGACGCATGCGACCTTCAAGGCTGTCATCTGTCGCATCCTCAAGACCTGCGGTATCAATCACGGTAAAACGAAGATCGCCCAATCGTGCTTCGCCTTCGCGCAGGTCGCGCGTCACGCCAGGCTGGTCGTCGACCAAAGCCAGACGTTTGCCCACAAGGCGATTGAACAGGGTGGATTTGCCCACATTCGGGCGCCCCACGATGGCGAGGGTCAGCGACATGATATTCAACTTTCAAGACTCAAGATGCGCCCTTTAGCGCATCTTGTCGTCAACGGAAAGCGTGCAGTTCACCTTTGGTCGACACGACATACAGCGTCTGCCCTGCCACCACCGGTGCGGTGGTCGCGCCACCCGGGACTTCGGCCTGATGCACCAGCGCGCCGTCAACAGGGTTAAAGAAGCGCAGATATCCGTCGTTCGAGGCGACGACAAGGCGTGAACCGGCCATGATTGGTCCGTAATGGGCAAAGATCGGGCCCCGGCGACCCGGCTTGTTTTTAACGAAGCCAGGCAGATCGATTGCCCAGACAATCGTTCCATCCGCCGCATCCAATCGTACCAGTTGACTGCGGTCACTGATCAGAAAGACGCTGTTCCCCGCAGGCCACACCGTATCAACGGCACCTTCCAGTGCAGTCCAGTTACGCTCACCCGTACCGGTATCGAACGAAACCGTGCGACCCGAATGGTTGCCGATCAGGATCGAATTGCCGGACACCATGGGGCCAGCAGTCACGTCGACAATCTGCGCTGACGCACGGCCCCGGCGCCCACCCGCCACGGATGCATTCCAGCGCAGGATGCCGCCCCGGCGGAAGGTTGCTGCAATGTCACCCGATCCAAAGGCAAAGACGGACAGGTCAGAGGCGATAACGGGTGCAGGCGCACCCAGCACGTTGCCAACGCTTGGCGTGCCTTCGATCTGCCAGATAATACGCCCATCCTTGGTGTTCACGGCCCAACCGGTTTCGTCCCCGGCCACCAAATAGAGAATTCCGCCACTGACCAAAGGCGCGCCACTGCCGGTCGCGTTCAGGCGTTTTTGCCATTTTTGCGCACCAGATTTTGCGTCCAGCGCCGTGAGGCGGCCAAAACCGGATGAAACGTAAAGCACGCCGTCGGCATAGGCGATTCCGCCACCCGTGGCATCTTCGTCTTTTTCATTCGGCGGAATCAGGTTGGTGCTCCAGGCGACTTGACCCTGTGGTGTCACTGCAGAAACATTTGCACCGGAATCGAGTGTATAGATAAGGCCGCCTGCAACAACCGGATCTGCGGTGATCCGCTGCTTGCGGCTGTCACCCCCACCGATATTTGTCGACCAGATTCGCTGCGGTGAGGCGCTCAGCGCGGCGTTTGAAGTGCGGAAATCTGGCGTGCCCGGGCTTTGTGACCAGTTTGCATTCCTGCTCTGAGCCGGGAGGCTGATCGGTTTGGCACTGCGTGTTTCCACAGTTTCGTTGTCGATCACAGCGCGAATGTTCTCGCGCTCGCCAGGCAGTATGACTTCGGGCTCCCGACAGGCGCCCAGAGCGGTCAGTGCAATCGCCGCAGCGGGCAATCCAAAGCGTGAGAAATAACGTGCTACCATATTCTACAAACTCGCCTGTGATGTTCCGTTTCGCTGCGGGCTCAACCCTGCTGGGCCGCGACGGGCTCGGGGTTGCCGCCAAGCGCGATGATAAGCTGAGCTGCTCGTTGTTGCAGATCGACGCTGGCCTCAGCGTCCTGACGCAAGGCCTGCAGCCGGTCCAAAGCAGCTTGAGTGTTTCCTTCGGCCACATCAATCAGGGCCAGTTGTTCTTCGGCAAGCAGGCGCAAGGGCGCGCCGGGTATGGCAAGCGCTTCAAACTGCTGACGGCGATCCGCCACCGGCATCGTATCGGTTTGCAGCAGCAGCGCCTTGAAGCTTGCAATCGCACGGTAGATCTCGGGCAAATCGCCCTGCGTGGCGATGGCGTTCAGGCTGTTCACGGCATCCTGTTCGGCCCCGGCCCCGGCCTGCGAGGCAGCCAGTAACATTCCCAGAACCGCATCACCCCCGGCAGACGCGGCATCAACCACCTGAAGGCTGGCGGCACGTCCGGTCGATTCATTCTCGGCCAGCGCCGACAGAATCGCATCGCCCAGCGCCTCGGCCTGATTGGTATCGCGTGCCTTGCGATATTCGTTAAACGCGGCCCCCCCAACGATGGCGACGACAGCGACCACACCAACCCAGCCCCAACGGCGCAAAAGAAGGTACATGCGATCGCGGCGCACCTCTTCGGTGACCTCATCAATAAAACTGTCGGCGTCGCTCATCCCTGCCCCCAGGCTCGTGTGTCCGGTTTTCTAGCGCCATGTCATACCCCGGCGTTCAGGCCAAGCCAAGTGCCCGAATTCACACATTTGCATCGACACGCCCAGCCCTTGCGAAAAAAATTAAACCGAACTATTCAGTTCAGTATGGAAAATCCACTGCGCCTACCCCATTTCAAGGCGTAGACACCAAAGCTGACCGCTAGAAAAATTTTGGAGAATGTACCGTATGCGATGGATCTCATTCGTTAACGCCGTTTTGGTCATCATTGCATTGTATTTCCTTGTCTTCGAACGCGATTCACTTTTTGCGTTTGCCGGTCGCAGCGATGAGCCTGCGGAAACTGCAACCGACGTGGTGGAAACAGGTCCGCCATCAGATGCGATTGGCGTCATTGTGCTGCGTTCGTCCGCGCGCGAAATCGGCAGTGCCGTGCAGTTGCGGGGTCAAACCAGGGCAAATCGTCAGGTCGAAGTGCTGGCCGAGACGATCTCGACCGTTTTGTCGGAACCCAAGCGCAAAGGTACATTTGTCGAAGCAGGTGACCTGCTCTGCGAGCTTGACCCCGGAACCCGCCCTGCCAGCCTTGCCGAGGCCATGGCTGCAACGCTTGAGGCAGAAAGTCGTGTACCCGAAGCCGAAGCCCGCATTGAAGAGGCGCATGCCCGTCTGGCCGAGGCTGAAATCAATCTGAAGGCCGCCCGCAAACTGTCTGAAACCGGGTTCGGGTCGGAAACGCGCCGTATCTCAAGCGAGGCTGAGATGAGCACCGCCGAGGCTGGAATCAAATCCGCTGAGGCCGGTCTGGAAGCAACGCAGGCCGGGATCGAGGCCGCGACTGCGGCGGTTGCGGCGGCGCAACGCGAGATAGATCGCCTGACCATCGAGGCCCCTTTCAAAGGCTTGCTGGAAAGTGATACCGCAGAATTGGGCAGCCTGATGCAGCCCGGCTCGCTATGCGCAACCGTAATCCAGCTTGACCCGATCAAGCTTGTGGCGTTCGTGCCGGAAACCGAAGTGAACCGGATCATCGTCGGATCAATGGCGTCAGCACAGCTGGTCACTGGTTTGCAGGTTGAGGGGCGTGTGACTTTCCTCAGCCGCTCCGCTGATGAAACCACTCGGACCTTTGAGGTGGAGATCACTGTGCCAAACCCGGAACTGCTGATCCGCGATGGGCAGACAGTCAACATTCAGATCGCAGCCGAAGGTGTCAAAGCGCATCTGCTACCGCAATCGGCGCTGACCCTGAACAATGAAGGTGAGCTTGGGGTGCGGACGGTGATTGCCAATAATGTGGTTGATTTTGTTCCCATCCGCCTGCTGCGTGACACCGCCGATGGTGTGTGGGCTGACGGCCTTCCGGAAACCGCGGACATCATTGTGGTCGGCCAGGAATTCGTCACACGCGGCGTGACGGTCGTACCGACTTACAGGGAAAAATCGCAATGACGGGCATAGTCAGTTGGGCCGCAGGCCGTGCCAGAATGGTTCTGGCCTTCATCGCGATCTCACTGGTGATCGGCGGATTCGCCTATGTCAGCCTGCCAAAAGAGGGTGAGCCGGATATTGATATCCCGATGCTGTTTGTATCGGTCCAGTTTCCCGGCATTTCGGCAGAGGACAGCGAAAGCCTACTGATCAAACCGATGGAAACCGAGATGGCTGATCTCGACGGGCTGGACACGATGACCGCCACCGCCGCTGAAAGCTATGCGGGAGTTCTGCTGGAGTTTGAGTTCGGTTGGGACAAATCAGCCACCATCGCCGATGTACGCGATGCCATGAACACTGCACAGGCCGATTTCCCCGATGGGTCCGAGCAATATACGATTACTGAGGTCAACTTCTCCGAGTTTCCCATTGTTATCGTCAACCTTACCGGCCCAGTGCCCGAGCGCACGATGGCGCGCGTTGCCAAAGATCTGCAGGACGAATTGGAAGCGCTGGATGCGGTGCTTGAGGCTGGTATTGCCGGAAACCGAGATGAAATGCTTGAGGTCGTGATCGACCCGCTGCGGCTTGAGGCCTACAACGTCACGGCTGCGGAACTGATCAACGTCGTACAGAACAACAACCAATTGATCGCCGCAGGCGAGGTTGAAACCGAACAGGGCACCTTCTCGGTCAAGATTCCATCATCCTTCAAGACTGCGCAGGATGTCTATGGGCTGCCTGTCAAAGTCAATGGAGACCGTGTGGTGACACTCGGCGAACTGGCTGAGATTAACTATACGTTCGAAGACCGCGCGGGCACGGCGCGGTTCAACGGAGAGCACACGGTCGCGCTGCAGGTGGTCAAGCGCAAGGGCTTCAATCTGATCGACACCGTTGCGCTGATCAAAGCCACCGTCGCCGAGGAACAGGCCAAGTGGCCAGCCGAACTACAAGCTGCTGTTGATGTGGGCACCTCAAACGACCAGAGTCGCATCGTCGATTCAATGGTGCGTCAGCTTGAAGGGTCGGTCCTGACCGCCGTCGCGCTGGTGATGATCGTGGTTCTGGCTTCTTTAGGGACACGCGCCGCGTTGCTGGTGGGCTTTGCAATTCCGACATCCTTCCTGCTGTGCTTTGCCTTTCTGGCGATGATCGGGGTCACAATCTCGAATATGGTCATGTTCGGCCTCATCCTTGCCGTGGGCATGCTGGTCGATGGTGCCATCGTCGTGGTGGAGTATGCCGACAAGCGCATAAAAGAAGGCGTCGGTCCGATGCACGCCTATGTCGAGGCTGCACAACGGATGTTCTGGCCGATTGTCTCATCGACAGCCACGACCTTGTGCGCGTTTCTGCCGATGCTGTTCTGGCCCGGAATTCCGGGTGAGTTCATGAAAATGCTCCCAATCACTTTGATCTTTGTTCTGTCGGCTTCGCTGATTGTGGCATTGATCTACCTGCCGGTCGTTGGCGGTGTCTCGGGCCGGATGAGCCGCAGCTTCGAGCGCAGCTCGAGCTGGTTGCGGGCCCGCGCGCCGTGGTGGTTGCGTGCGCTGTTGGTGCCGCCGTCACTGTACCTGATATTCCTCGGCGCAATGCAGGTCTTGAACCCCAACTATCTGCTACCCGGTGGCTCAATCGTAGGCGTGCTGATGTTCCTGATCGGTGCCTTTGCAGGTTCGGTCACGCTGAGTGCAGCCAAGATCGAACGCGCCCCTGACGAGCATATTCACACCGCCAAAGAGCACACACCCTTCGGGTATGTCGTCAAGTTTCTGGTCGGCAATCCAGTCATGCCGGTCGTATCGATTGCAGTAGTCTTTGCGCTTGTCTTCTGGATCGCATTCATCGTGTTCCCGCAAAACGCGCGCGGCGTTGAATTCTTCGTCGAAAGCGAACCGGAACAAGCCACGGCTTATGTTCGGGCGCGTGGCAATCTGTCTCTGGCTGAAAAGGATGAGATGGTTCTCGAGGCCGAGCGCGTCATCAGCGCCCATCCGGCGGTGATCAATGTGTTTTCATTTGCTGGTGAAGGTGGCCTGAATCAGAATGATGGCGGGGCTGGCGCCCCGGCGGATACAGTAGGACGCGTTCAGTTTGAGATCATACCCTGGGAAGACCGGCCAAACGTGTCAGAACCCATTGCCGGAGGCTTGTTCGACCGGCATGTGGTCGCCCCGGAATATGACGGTGATTTCGTTCTGGATCAGCTGAACGCTGAACTGGCGAAAATTCCGGGCTTTATTGTCGAGATCCTTCCACTGGAGCAAGGGCCCGCTTCGGCCAAACCTGTGCATCTGCGGATCAAAGGCGATGGCTGGGAGGAATTGACAGAAGCAACGATCACAGCGCGCGAGGCGTTCGATAACACCCCGGGTCTGATCAAGATCGAGGATACCCTGCCCCTGCCCGGCATCGATTGGCAAATCGACGTGGATGTAGCCAAGGCAGGTCGCTTTGGTGCGGACGTCGCAACGGTTGGCGCAATGGTACAGCTTGTGACACGCGGCATCCTGTTGGGTGAGATGCGCCCGGTTTCCACCGACGAAGAGGTCGAAATCCGCGTCCGCCTGCCCGATCAAGATCGCGTCCTGTCCACTCTGGATACGCTCAAGGTGCGCACCCCGGACGGACTGATCCCGCTATCGAACTTCGTCACGCGCAAACCGGTGCCTAAGCTGGCCGAAATCAACCGTGTGAATCAACAACGCTACTATGACGTCAAGGCGGATGTTGAGCCGGGTCTGATCAAGGTCGTCGTCGACAACCCTGATGGCACCGAACAACGGATGGCAATCTTGCGCGAGCTTGTCGACGGGATGGAACCCTCTGGCTCAACCGTCACCGATTCGACAGGTAGTATCTTTGAGGTAATAACGCTGACAGGCGCGGAAAACGTCAACGTTCTGGCAGCCGAGATCGATTCAGGCAATGCACGTTTCGCCTTGATAAACCCCAACGAACGGATCGCGGTGTTGACCGAATGGCTGCAAACCGACCCGTTCGGCCGCACCATCGCATGGGAATGGACCGGCGATCAGGAAGATCAGGCAGAAAGCCAGGCTTTCCTGTCCAGCGCGTTTCTGGCCGCACTGGGCCTGATGTTCGTGATCCTGCTGGCTCAGTTCAACTCGTTCTATAACTCGGCTCTGGTCTTGCTGGCGGTGGTTCTATCCACGACGGGTGTGCTGATCGGGATGATGGTAATGCAGCAGCCGTTCTCGATCATCATGACCGGGACCGGCATCGTCGCTTTGGCAGGGATCGTGGTGAACAACAACATTGTTCTGATCGACACCTATCAGGAATACAGCGGATACATGTCGCGCATTGATGCCATCGTTCGCACGGCCGAGGCACGCATCCGTCCGGTATTGCTGACCACACTGACGACCATGGCGGGCCTGACCCCGATGATGTTCGGCCTGTCGCTGGATTTCATCGGCGGCGGATACTCGATCGACAGCCCCACAGCGCTTTGGTGGAAGCAACTGGCGACGGCGGTGGTGTTCGGACTGGGCACAGCCACCGTCCTTACGCTGATCGTGACGCCATCGCTTCTGGCGCTACGTGTATGGGTCACGACCTACGCTGTTTGGCTGGGCAAGGCACTGGCACGGTCCACAGCCGGGCGATCAAGCCAGATCGCACAGGATATGGCGATTGGCCAAAGCGCGCGCGACATGCAAGCGACCGAAATGATTTGGACGGATGAAAATCAGTCGGCAACCACTCGTGAGAGCACACAGGATGACCGCCCCGATCATCCGCCGAAAACACCGCTGAAAGCCGCGGAATAAAAAAAGGCGAGCCCTCGGGCTCGCCTTTTTTACAATCTGGTGGACACGTCATTCGACGAACGCATATTCGCCCAGATCACACAGGTTCAAACCATAGTCTTCGACAGATTCCCCGTCGCTGAATTCACCGCGAATATCGTAGACACAGGTGGTCAGTCCGTCAGCGATCAGAACACCAACTTCATAGTCCGAGCCCAGATAACCGCCCTGAAGCAGGTTACCTTCCCAACTGCCGGACGAGGCTGGGGAAACATTGAATTCAACCAGATCAAAACTGGTTTCATTGATGATCAAAAACTCCAGATCCTCGGCCGCCGCCGAAGTCGCCATCAGTGCCGTCGCAGTCAACACTGCCGCTGCTCGAAATTTCATGAGATTTACCCTTGTCTGTAGTGCGGTGCGCACAATGTGTCGGCCGATAATCCGCGTCAAACGGAAAACGCAGCCAAACGCGATTGATTTCATTTGTGGCGGATTAACATAGGTGCGAACCGACGCCCAACGCAGCGCGGATTCAAGCCGCCTGACCGTCAGATTGCTGGCGACTCCAGAGCTGAGCATATCGTCCCGCGCGCCGAAGCAGTTCGTCATGTGTGCCTTTCTCAATGATCTCACCTTGTTCCAGCACAACAATCTGATCAGCCTCGGCTATGGTGCTCAGGCGGTGGGCGATTGTGATCACGGTGCGCCCCACACCGGCGCGCGACAGAGCATCTTTGATGTCTTGTTCAGTATCCGTATCCAAAGCCGAGGTCGCCTCGTCCAGCAACAGAATTGGCGGGTTCTTAAGCAGTGTTCGGGCGATGCCGACGCGCTGTTTCTCTCCACCTGACAGCTTCAGGCCGCGCTCTCCCACCTTAGTGTCATAGCCCTCGGGCAGGCTAACGATGAAATCGTGAATTTGCGCGGCTCTGGCGGCGGCGTCCACATCATCCTGCGTTGCGCCCTCGCGCCCATAGGCGATGTTGTAGCGGATCGTGTCGTTGAACAGGACCGTATCCTGCGGGACAACCCCGATTGAGGCATGTAGGCTGGTCTGACTGACATCGCGCACATCCTGACCGTCGATCTTTAGCGACCCGCCGGTGACATCATAGAACCGAAACAACAGCCGCCCGATGGTGGATTTGCCCGAACCTGTGGCCCCGACGATCGCCACTGTCTGACCTGCCGGCACGGTCAGGGAAACGCCTTTTAAGATTTCGCGCTCCGCCTCATATCCGAAATGCACATTCTCGAGGGTGACCTCTCCGCCATTTACCCTGAGGTTCGGAGCGCAGGGTTTGTCCATCACTTCCGCAGGCTGCTCTAACAGATCGAACATCTGCCCCATATCGACCAGCGACTGCCGGATCTCACGATACACAGTACCAAGGAAATTCAGGGGCACGGTAATCTGGATCATGTAGGCGTTTACCATCACAAAATCACCCACCGTCAGAGACCCGCTTTGCACACCCTTCGCGGCCAGCACCATCACGCCAATCAGGCCACAGGTGATCAGTAAAGACTGGCCGAAGTTCAGGAAAGCCAGCGAATAGGCCGTTTTCAACGCAGCCTGGGCATACCCCTTCATCGAAACGTCATAGCGTTCGGCCTCGCGTGTCTCGGCATTGAAATACTTGACCGTTTCGAAGTTCAGAAGACTGTCGATGGCACGCTGGTTGGCCTCGGTATCCTGATCATTCATCTCGCGCCGCAGTTTCACGCGCCATTCGGTGACCGCGAACGTGAACCAGATGTAAAGCGCGATGGTGATGGCGACGACGACCAGATACCAAACGTCAAACAACCACATCAGTACGATCGAAACCAGCAAAAGCTCAAGGATCAGCGGGCCGATCGAGAACAGCAGAAACCGCAACAGGAACTCAACGCCTTTCACACCGCGCTCGATGATCCGGCTAAGGCCACCCGTGCGTCGCGTCACATGGTACCGCATCGAAAGCTGGTGAATATGCTGAAACGTCTCAAGCGCCAGCGCCCGAAGCGCGCGCTGCCCGACCGGGGCAAACAGCGCGTCGCGCAATTGCTGAAATCCGACCGTCATCATCCGGGCAACACCATAGGCCACAGTCAGCCCAACCGCGCCCAATGCCAGCGGCGGCACGCCCTCGCCCGCCAGCCCGTCCACCGCGCCCTTGTACAGGATTGGTGTATAAACAGCGATCAACTTGGCCAGCACCAGCATCGCCAGCGCCAACACAACACGGCGTTTCACCCATGTTTCATCTTCAGGCCAAAGATAAGGCGCCACCTTGCGGATGGTGCGCCAGCCTGAGCGATTTTGGTCCGGGTCGGTTTGGATCGCGGATGGTTGTCTCATCACGTACCTTAATTGCGGTCAGAGATAGGCTACGGCCCGGAAAGGGCCAGTGCAAAGCTCATTCGGGGATGGTGAAAATCTGCCCCGGATAGATCAGGTCAGGATTGCGGATGGCATTCTTGTTAGCCTCGAACAGCTTGACATACAGCACACCATCACCGAACCGGTCCCGCGAAATCGCCCAGAGCGTATCGCCCTTTTGAACCGTGACCGAACGGATGGCCGGAGTTTCGGCAAGGGTGTCACCGGGCTCGTTGGCTTCGACAGCACGCAGGGTTTCAATCGGTTCGCGTTTGAACGGAGTCTCGAGCCTACTGACCACGGTGCCGTCCGGCGCAACTTCGTCCACGCGCAAAGTGTAAACGCCGGGATCGATACCTTCGACCTCGCCACGCCACTGCCCATCGGTCGCGGGAGCAAGGTCAGCCACAAGCTGGTTATCCAGATACAGGCGCACCGCTGATCCGTCCCGAGCGCGCCCGGTCAGCTTAACATCGCCAGTGTCTGAATAACCGATTGTATCAAGAGCGATCTGTTTCGGCGGCGTATCCTGCACAGAAGGAGGCTGCACCAGTTCAACCCCTTCTTCACCCGAGCGCAGGATTGCAATCTGCTGGTCCGCTGCGCCACCTGATTCAGGCTGCGGTTCAGTCGCGGTTTCGGCGTCGGCGGCTGCGGGTACCGAACTCTCTGCGACTTCGGTTTCACCTTCTCCAGTTGCTTCAGCTTCCGTCGTTTGCGCCTCGGTCGCATCTGCGACCGGCCCATCGGCAGGGGCCGCAGGCACGTCGGGCGTTACCGGTGAAGGCAGGGCGGCAATCAGATAGTCATCGGACCGGCTGGTTTCCTCACCGCTCCGGGTCTGCAGGACAAGCCCGCGCGCGTCATCGGCAAACGGGATCGACAGGAATTCGGCGAATTGTCCGCTCTCGTCGACGACAAAGCTGTGAACAGTCTCGCCGTCCAACAGTACACTGACTTCGGACCCCGGCTCTGCATTCCCCGAGAGCAGGGTATTGCCATCGTGCTCGACGAATATCTGATCCAGCACCGGTGCCACCACGGTCGGGGCTTGTTCAACACTCTCGGCGGGCGCATCCTGAGCCGCCGGTTCTGTGGATTCAATCGCCAGTTCCGTAGAATCCGCGGCCTGTTCCTCGGGTTGCCCATCAGCCGGCTGCGCATCTTGCAGGGTCGTCACAGCACCCTCATCAGGCACCGCCTGCTCCTGCGGCGCGCCGAACATACCGGACAAGTACAGCCCGCCCGACCCGAGCACCACAACGATCCCGGCAATCAACCCCCATATGAAGGTACCCGAGCCTCCGCTTCCCGATTTGGCGTCCATTCTTTTCCTTTCACTCCGTCCGACAAACGCCCTGACCGGCGCGCAATCTAACGGATGGTTGAGCCAACCTATCAATCCCGCTATCAAGGGTCAAAACCCCTAACACAAGAGCAGAGAACCCAACCCATGTCCCAGAAATCCGTCTGTGTGTATTGCGGGTCACGCAATGGTGTGAATCCAGCCTACTCGGCTGCTGCTCACAATCTGGGAATGTTGCTGGCCGACGAAGGCTGGCGGCTGGTCTATGGCGCCGGAGATGTGGGACTGATGGGCGAGGTCGCGCGCGCGGCGCAATCCGCAGGTGGCGATACATTCGGCGTTATCCCGGTGCACCTGCTCCAACGCGAGGTTGGCAAGACCGACCTCACTCGTTTCATCGTGACCGAGACAATGCACGAGCGTAAGAAAGTCATGATCATGAATGCTGATGCCGTGATAGTCCTGCCCGGTGGGCCGGGATCACTGGATGAGCTGTTCGAAGCGCTGACATGGCGTCAGTTGGGTCTGCACGACAAACCCATTCTGGTGACGAATGTAGACGGATATTGGGACACGCTGCACACACTGCTGGACCAGCTGATTGGTCAGGGGTTTGCCGACGCATCGCTTGCAGAATTCATCACCTGGGTCGACACACCAGAAACCGCGATGTCCGAGCTTCGCAGGCTACTGAACTGACTTGGGCGACATTCGGGCGGCATGAACCGCCCGAGTATCAGCTTTCCCTCAGGCAGGTTTTGCCAGCCGGTTTCTGAGTATCCGCTCGACCTTGTGCAACGGGTGGTTGGTCAGGGTCTTGTCAACCTCGGCCACCACCTTGGCCAGTACCTCACTATGCAGTCTGCGACGCAACAGGCCCAGAACTTGGGGACTGGCGACCAACACCAGTCGTTTATACGCCCCTTTCAAGCCCTTGCGGTTCAACAGGTTCGCCACATCCTGAACAAACAGAGATTTGGCGTGGGCTTTCCAATTGTCTTCCTCAACCGCTGATTTCTGGTTCGGGCCTGTATCGGGTCGTCGCCCTGCCCGGTCGGTCGGTTTACTTGGTCCTGCGTCCTGTTCTTCGACGGATACGACAACCAGATTCGGGTCCTGCGCATCGGTGATATTCTCCATCACCAGCGCCTTTTCTCCGTCGGCAATGATAACCCATGTTCCCTGTTCAAGTGCAGCCATTCGTGATCTCCTACAAAGGTTGAACCAACTGTCCTCAGAGTATCAGACGCACCTCGCCTGACCTGTGCAGCACTTCTTACGGCACAGTTTAATGTTGTTTTTCTAGTAGTTGGCGGTTTCTCCCTCCCGCCTACATTAGGTAGGTATTGGAGGGGGCCGTACAATAGCGCGCCAGATTAATTCGGCTTCATCGGCGAGCTTCCACCAAAAACAGAAAAGGCCTGCCAGCGTCACCGCCAGCAGGCCCTTTCCATACAGGAATCTCAGATCACATCCGCGATGCGACGTTTTCCCAGTTCACCAGATTGTCGAGGAAGTTCGACAGGTACGCCGGGCGCTTGTTGCGGAAGTCAATGTAGTAGGAGTGTTCCCACACGTCGCAGCCCAGCAGCGCGGTCTGACCGAAGCACAGCGGGTTCACGCCGTTCTCGGTCTTGGTCACGGCCAGCGAGCCGTCCGCGTTCTTGACCAGCCACGCCCAGCCCGAGCCGAACTGACCGGCGCCAGCCGCGCCGAACTGCGACTTGAATTCGTCAACCGAGCCAAAGCTTTCGGTCAGGGCATTCTCAAGCTCGCCGGGCATGGCATTGCCACCGGGGCCCATCATCTCCCAGAACTGGTTGTGGTTCCACAGCTGGCTGATGTTGTTGAAGATACCGTTCTGTGCCACGGCATTTGCGTCGTAGGTGCCAACGATGATCTCTTCCAGCGACTTGCCGTCCCACTCGGTACCCGCGATCAACTTGTTGCCGTTGTCGACATAGGCCTTGTGGTGCAGGTCGTGGTGATATTCCAGCGTTTCCGCCGACATGCCCTTGGCTGCCAGCGCGTCATGTGCATAAGGAAGATCAGGAAGTTCAAAAGCCATCTCGGCCCCCTGTTGAAAATGAATGTTGCGGTTCCACAGGTTAAATGCTTTGACAGCCGCCGCAGGTCAAGGCCCGTGACACAAAAACCCGGAGGTCCGCGATGCTGACACAGGCGCGCAAAATGTTTTACCGCGCTCGCGGATATTATTTGGGTCACCTCAACGGTGAACCGTTTCGCCTGGATCCCTATCATTCGAAATTCTGGTGCAAGGCATCGGCTGGTGATTGGGAACCCGAGACATTTGCCGTTCTGGATCGGTTCCTGTCACCTGATAGTGATTATCTGGATGTGGGAGCGTGGATCGGCCCCACCGTCCTTTACGGAGCCCGCAAAGCGCGCCGCGTGTGGTGTTTTGAACCCGATCCGACTGCGTTCCGGCATCTGGCATGGAATCTGGATCTTAACGAAATTCAGAATGTCTCGGCCTTTGGTGTGGCTTTGTCCGATAAGTTCGGAGTGGCTCGTATGGCTTCGGTGCGCGGTGAGCCCGGGGACTCAACCAGTTCGCTCTTGCATGACGGTGCGCATGGATCGGATGCGCTTACCATTGCCTGGGACCAATTCGAAGTGGCAAACGATCTATCGCAGATCTCTCTGGTCAAAATGGATATCGAAGGGGCTGAGTTTGTTGTAGTCCCCACTCTGGCCGCATGGCTGAGGGAACATCGCCCTGCCCTTTACTTGTCACTTCACGCCCCCCTGTTGCCCGAACAAGAACGACAAGAGCGTGTGCACGCGCTGTTGGATGAGCTGAGCTTTTACACCAAGTTGTCGGACGAAAAGATGCAACCGCTGACGGTTTCTGACCTTCTGACCGAGGATAGCCTGAACCAGTACCGGACAATCCTCTTGCAAGGGTAGAATTTCGATATTTTTTTTCTCATGCGCGAAAATCCGCTTGCACCTTCAAGTGGGCTCAGCACTAAGTGGCACATCAAAAACCACGACAAATTGGATAAAATGAAAAGATTTCTTTTGACTATTGCTGCTGCTTTCTTTGCGCAAACAGCCGCAGCAGAAAATATCACCTATGTTTGCAAGATGACCAAGCAGGACAGTCACGGATGGATTGCTCCGGAATATGCGTTCAAGGTGGATCCCGAAAGCGATAGCGCGAAAGTGGCAGACAGACCCGAGTGGATTGAAACGCGTTTCAAGAATCGCGGCTCCAAGGGCTATCGGATGGTCTGGCACAAAAATGCTCGCCTATCAGCTGGCGGAAACGCACGCGTCCGGTACCAAGCCTATCTGAATCCGAAAGGCAATGTTGTCAAAGTTCGAATGTCATTCGCCAACATGAACGCAGCAAACAAACCACACGGCGTCGGCACCTGCCGGGTCGAAAGCTAAAAGAAAGCCCCGGATCAACCGGGGCGTTCTTATCAGTTTTATTTAGTAAACCCCAACTTCACTGCCCGGCTGCGCGGCAACCTTGAGCAGGTTGAAGACATAATCCGCGGCCGAGCGGAAGCAGACGACGCGGAAGCTGTCGGCATCGTCCATCCAGAACGCGCCCGCGACCTGCGCCAGACGCGAGCGACGAATCTGGCCGGGCTGGAAGGCCTCTGCCGACAGCTCGACCGGGGCAAGCTTGCCCAGAACCTCGCGCGCGCTGGCGCCCGAGATACGGAACACTGCCCGCGCATCAGAAACATTGACCGCCAGAGCATGGACGCCGCTAAGCGCATTGGTCATCGCCGCCAGTTTGGCTTCCACCTCAGCATAGGGCACCAGTACCAGCAGCTCATCCGTGGACATCCAACAGACGCCCGTGTCGCCATTCACCAGAGCCTTGCGTTGATTGGGCACTTTCTGGCCAGTGGCGTCTTTGACGGCCTTGGCCAGCACTTTATCAGAGAGATCACCCCGAAGGGTGATCATGCCCTGAAGGCCGCATTCCTCGACACGGGCAATACCGCCGTCATATGAGGCGTGGTTCAGTGCGCTGATGGGTTCAGACATTCTGCTTCTCCCCGTCCTTGTCGTAGAAGATCGGGTCCACGATCTTGGCTTTGTATGTTTTGCCGTCCGTTCCCGGAAAATCGACAATCTCGCCCATCCGGTCTGGGCCGTGCTTGATCAGACCCATGGCGATGCCTTTGCCCAGATTGGCCGAGTAATAGGTCGACGTCACGCGACCGATCATGTTGCGCTGTCCGTTGGCATTCACGCCTTCGCCCACCGCATACGCACCGTCCGGCAGAACCGATCCATCCACAGTCTCAAGACCGACCAATTTCCAGCGCTCAGGATCGGCCATATGGGTCCGCGAATGGGCACGTTTGCCCAAGTAATCCTCTTTCTTCTTCGACAGCGCCCAGTGCAGCCCCAGATCCTGTGGGATCACGGTGCCGTCAGTCTCGTCCCCGATCATGATAAAGCCCTTCTCGGCGCGCAAGATGTGCAGACATTCGGTGCCGTAAGGCATCACCCCGAACTCTTTGCCTGCTTCCATCAGAGCATCCCAGAACGCCTGCCCCTGAGATGCAGGAACCGCGATCTCATAGGACAGCTCACCCGAAAACGAGATACGGTAAGCCCGCGCATCGAAGTCACCGATTTTGCCGTCGCGCCATTCCATGAAAGGTAGCGCCTCTTTCGACAGATCCATGCCGCCCAACTTTTCGAGCACCTTGCGGGCATTGGGGCCAACCACGGCGACCTGAGCATATTGCTCGGTCACATTGGCAACGTAGACTTTCCAATCCCACCATTCGGTCTGCAGCCATTCTTCCATGTGACCATGGATGCGCTCGGCACCGCCCGTCGTGGTGTGGCACAGCCAAGTATCCTCATCGATGCGCGCAACAACGCCATCATCGATCAGGAATCCGTTTTCCGAGCACATCAAGCCATAGCGGCATTTGCCGACCTTCAGCGTGGACATCATGTTGGTGTACATCATGTCCAGGAACTTACCCGCGTCGGGGCCCTTGACGATCAGCTTACCCAGCGTCGATGCGTCCAGCAGCCCAAGGTTTTCACGCGTGTTCTTGACCTCGCGGTTCACCGCGTCATGAACGGATTCACCGGGGCGTACATAGGCATAGGTACGGCGCCAATGACCGACCGGCTCCCAATCCGCGCCGTTCTTGTCGTGCCAATTGTGCATCGGGGTCTGGCGGATCGGCTGGAACACTTGACCGCGCGCTTCACCGCCGATCGCACCCATCGAAATGGGGGTATAGGGCGGGCGGAACGTGGTGGTGCCAACTTTCGGAATTTCCGATTCCAATGCATCAGCAAGGATTGCCAAACCATTGATGTTACTCAATTTACCTTGATCAGTTGCCATGCCCAGCGTGGTGTAGCGTTTGGTGTGTTCAACGCTCTCATAGCCTTCGCGCGCGGCCAACTGAACATCCGAGACCTTGACGTCATTCTGAAAGTCGAGCCACGATTTCATGCGCAGGTGAATATCCGCACTGGACGGCATCAGCCATACGGCTTCCATCGGTGCTTCGGTCGTTGTCTCACCAGCGGGGGCCTTGGTGTTCTTGGGCTTGAAGCCCGCCGCCTTCGCCGCCGCCTTACCGGCTGCATGTGCATCGGTCAGCACATCACCCAAGGCAAGAGGCCCGTTTGAGCTACCCGCAGCGACCACAAATCCCTCGCCGTTGGCACCAAGGGGCGGACGCGACGGGTCGGGACGGAAATGGGCGTGGCCCTCATCCCAGATCAGCTTGCCACCACAATGCGACCACATGTGAACAACCGGAGACCAGCCGCCTGACATAGCGACGGCATCGCATTCGACCTCTTCACGCGCGCCGCCAATGCCGTCCTGATTGCAAAGCGCAACTTTCTTGACACGTTTGCCGCCCTTGACCTTGGCGATGGCCTTACCCGGATCAATGCGGATGCCCAGTTGACGGGCTTCCTCAGCCAGTGCTCCAGCGGCTGACCTAGCATCAACTATCCGCAAAACATCCACACCCGCATGTTTGAGGGTAATTGCGGTGCGATACGCGTCGTCATTGTTTGTTGCCACAATGACCTTTTCACCCGGGGTCACACCCCAGTTCACAACATAGTCGCGCATGGCTGAGGCCAGCATCACTCCCGGCACATCATTGCCCGCGAAGGAAAGCGGGCGTTCTATTGCACCCGTTGCTGTTACAACCTGTTTGGCACGGATGCGCCACAGGCGATGACGCGGGCCTTGCGTGCCCGGTTTGTGATCATTCAGACGCTCGTAACCCAGCACATATCCGTGGTCATAAACCCCTGCCCCCATGCAGCGACGGCGCATGGTGACGTTGTTCATTGTTTCCAGTTCGGAAACCAATTGTTCCACGAACTTATCCACAGGTTCACCATTTACGGTTCCGTCATCAACCGGGGCGCGACCACCCCAATGCGCGGTTTGTTCGATCAGCAGGACTTTGGCACCGGATTGCGCCGCCGTCTTGGCTGCCTGCAAACCGGCGATACCGCCGCCGATCACCAAAACATCGGTGAAGGCATAGAAATGCTCATACGTATCCGCATCACGCGAATCCTTGTCAGGCGCTTTGCCCAGACCGGCAGATTTACGGATGAACGGCTCGTAAACGTGTTTCCAGAATGGCTTCGGATGGATGAACATCTTGTAGTAGAAACCAGCAGGTAGAAAGCGCGACAGATGCGTGTTGATCGCGCCCACGTCGAATTCCAGATTCGGCCAGTGGTTCTGCGACACCGACGTCAGACCATCGAACAACTCGGTCGTGGTGGCCCGCTGGTTTGGTTCAAATCGGTTACCCTGACCCAGACCAACCAGAGCGTTGGGCTCTTCGGCACCGCTGGCAACAACGCCGCGCGGACGGTGGTACTTGAACGACCGGCCCATCATCATCTGATCGTTAGCCAGCAGGGCCGAGGCAAGCGTGTCGCCTTCGTATCCCTGCATGGTGGTACCATTGAAAGAAAAGGTGACCTGTTTCGACCGGTCAATCAGACGGCCTTGTTTTGCGAGGCGGGTGCTCATGTTGCGGACCTTTCGCAGGTGGAGACGTCGAAGCCTCCGGCGGGAGTATTTTTGAAAATAAGAAGCATCAGGAGAAGTCTCTCCACGTCCATCCGGGACGTTTGGCGGTGATGGCATCCTTGATCTCTTGCGGCGGCTCGTAGACTTGCGCGGAATAGGTTCCAAATACCTCTAGCGTTTGCGTGCAGCGGGCGGCGTGGAACCACTTTCCGCAACCATTGGCATGGCGCCAACGCTCGAAGTGAACGCCTTTCGGGTTCTCTCGCATGAACAGGTAGTCGTGGAAGTCATCCTCCGACGAGCCAGGGCCGTAGCGTTTCAGATGCGCCTCACCACCGGCGGCCAGTTCTGATTCTTCGGCGTCCACGCCGCAACAGGGGCAATTCAGGATCAGCATTTTTCATCACACCTATGTTCATTAGTAGGTACGGGTTGTTCGTCGACAGCCAATGGAACCATGTTTTCAAAGTGAAACATGGCTTCAATCGGGATAGTGATGGCATTCGGTCGAAGGCCAATGATGTCACCGGCGGCCTGATATGCGATCATACCAGCGGCATTCAGTTCGGAAACGATCGCCTGTTGCTCTTCTCGATTGCCAGCGTTGCATTCGATTATGGCCGCCTTAGCCTCGAGGCTGGAAAAGTCGAAACTAGCCAAGACAGCCACTTCGTGCCCTTCTACATCCACCACGAGCAGATCAGCCTTGGGTTTGTCGAGCTCTGCAAGGATATCATCCAGACGCCTGACGTTGACGTCTGTGCTGACGACCGCACTTTGCGGGATGTCCAAACGGTTTTTGCGATTGGCGGTCTGCACCGCTGCCTCCATACGCTTCTTATCAAAGGACGCACAACCTCGCAGCCAGTCCGGGCATTCGTCCCTTAAGTGCTCAGCCATGTGATAAAGCGCCATTGTGCCGTCGGTTTCAGAAACTGCAGCGTTAACCAGCTCAATTTTTGGGTTGTGATCGTGCAGTGCCTGAAGGTCAGCGAAATAAACGGGATGAGGTTCAATGAGCACCCCAGACCATTTACCATGTGACCAATATTGCCAGATCGGGTCTTCCATTTTTCCGTCATTTGCACCGACCTGAACCACTCGGACGGTTTCAGATTGGGCATCGAGGCACGCCAGCATAAAATCCCGCAGCGCACGCTTGGATTTCCACGGTCGCCCGGAAACGTTGGTTGGCAGGTTACTCAGGATCAACGGACTGCTCCTTGCACCGAGAAACCGAGTCGGGAAACAACGCCGCAAATGGCGCTCTCGCGCACCCGGTCACCCTTCAGGATTCCACAAAGCTGAGCATCTATCCATGCATCTAGCATCAGTGCGCCACCCCGGCGGCGACGCTTTCATCGATGAAGCGGCCCTCTTTGAAGCGATCCAGCGAGAAGGCTTCGGTCAACGGTGAATGGCCCGTGGCCATCAACTGCGCCATACCCCAGCCGGAACCCGGGATTGCCTTGAAGCCGCCTGTACCCCAACCACCGTTGATGAAGCAGCCTTGCAGCGGCGTCTTCGACAGGATCGGAGACCGGTCACCGGTCATATCCACAATACCGCCCCACTGCCGCAGCATTTTCAGGCGCGAGATCATCGGGAAAGTTTCGACCAATGCGCGGACGGTTTCCTCGATATGATGGAAGCTGCCGCGCTGGGTGTAGTTATTGAACCCGTCTGTGCCGCCGCCGATCACCATCTCACCTTTGTCGGACTGAGACATATAGCCGTGAACGGTGTTGGCCATCACCACAACGTCCATGCAAGGTTTGATCGGCTCGGACACCAGCGCTTGCAGCGCAACGGCTTCCAGCGGCAGGCGGAAGCCCGCCATCTCGGCCAGTTGACCGGAATGCCCCGCAACCACGACGCCCAGCTTGTCGCAGTCAATGGCACCCTTGGTCGTATCGACGCCGATGACACGGCCATTTTCCTGACGTACGCCCGTGACTTCGCATTGCTGGATGATATCCATGCCCATCGCCGAACAAGCGCGGGCGTATCCCCAGGCAACGGCATCGTGGCGCGCGGTGCCGCCCCGTTCCTGCCAGAGCCCACCCAGAACCGGATAGCGAGGCCCATCCAGATTGATGATCGGCACCAGTTCTTTCACGCGTTCGGGTCCGATCCATTCGGTCTTAACACCCTGCAGCGCGTTCGCATGTGCCGTACGCTGATAACCGCGGATCTCGTGCTGGGTCTGGGCTAGCATGATAACGCCGCGCGGGCTGAACATAATGTTATAGTTCAGGTCCTGACTAAGGTCCTCGTACAGGCTGCGCGCTTTCTCATAGATGGCAGCCGACGGGTCCTGCAAATAATTCGAACGGATGATGGTTGTGTTTCGACCGGTATTACCACCGCCTAGCCAGCCCTTTTCGATCACGGCGACATTCTGGATGCCATAATTCTTGCCCAGATAATACGCGGTCGCCAGACCGTGGCCGCCCGCTCCGACAATGATCGCGTCATAACGCTTCTTGGGCTCGGGCGAACGCCAGGCGCGCTCCCACCCGGTGTGATAACGCAGCGCTTCACGCGCCACTGCAAAGGCTGAGTAATGTTTCATGAGCGAATCCGTCCGGTCTTCGATGATTGGTCGCAGGTATGCCGTGCACTGACAGTTTAACCCTGCCGCGCAACGTCGCAATAATGCACTATTGCGACATGACCCCCCCTCGCGGCCATTTGTCCCTTTTGTCCATGCGCTGACAGGTCTAAGTCAGGGCAACCATTTTGGAGGCACCATGTCGTTCTGGGTTCTCATCTTCCTGATCGCACTGCTCATCGCTGTGTTTCTGAGCTATACCATGTTGCGCAGCCACCGCGACGACGGGCCGACAGCAGCGTATGACCTTCGCGTTTATCGCGAACAACTGGCTAGCGTTGACCGAGATCTGGCGCGCGGGGTGATTGCGAAGGCCGACGCCGAACGCGTGCGCACGGAAATCTCGCGCCGCATCCTGGCCGCTGACGCGCAGATGCGAGGCGAGAGTCAAAGCGCGGGACCACCCCGTCTGATCACCATAATTGCGTTCCTTATCATTGCCGCTGTCCTGGTAGGCGGAGGTCTGGCGATGTATCGCCAGCTCGGCGCTGCTGGCTTCCCCGACATGCCGCTTTCGCTGCGGCTGGAAATGGCGGAGGAGCTGCGCGCGAACCGCCCCAGCCAGACCGAGGCCGAGGGCATGGCGACTCCGGTCCAGGCGCCCCCTCTCGAGGAAAGCTATGAAACGCTGCTGAACCGTCTGCGCGAAACCGTGGCCGAGCGTCCTGATGATCTGCAAGGCCAAACCTTGCTGGCTCAGCACGAAACCAATGCCGGGAATTTCAAGGCCGGGTATGAGGCGCAGACCCGTGTGATCGCCCTGTCTGGCGAGACCGCCCCCGCGCGGGCCTATTCGGATCAGGCCGAGATGATGATTCTGGCCGCTGGCGGTTATGTTTCACCAGAGGCGGAAAATGCGTTGCGGCGTGCTCTGGAGCTGGACCCCAGCCTGGGTCCTGCGCGATATTATTGGGGTCAGATGCTGGCACAGACAGGGCGCCCCGATATGGCCTACCGGGTTTGGGTGGATACGTTGCGTGACGCACCGGCCGGAGCTCTCTGGGCCGACGCCATTCGCGCACAGATTGATGATCTGGCGTTTCGGGCGGGCGTGTTCAATGCACCCGACCTGTCCTCGCCCCCTGCGGCCCCGGGTCCAAGTCAGGAAGATATGACCGCCGCCGCCGAATTGACGCCGGAAGAACGGCAAGAAATGATCCGAGGCATGGTGGACCGGCTATCGGAACGACTGGCAAGCGAAGGCGGAGCCCCCGAGGAATGGGCCCGCCTGATCGCGGCATTGGGCGTATTGGGTGACATTGATCGGGCCGCAAGTATTCGCGACGAAGCGCTCAGTTTATTTGCCGGAAACGAAGAGGCGTTGCAGATGATCGACGCGGCATCAGCTCAGGCCGGTATCGCACAATGATCCATGACGCGTTCGAGGAATTTGCATCCGCATTGCAGCCCATATCAGCACTCATGGGATTGGATCTGGGGGAAAAAACCATCGGCGTTGCGGTATCGGACCGGATGCGCGGCGTCGCCACCCCGCTGGAAACAGTCCGGCGCAAGAAATTTACGCTGGATTCCGCCCGTTTGATAGAAATCGTGACCGACCGTGAGATCGGCGGAATTGTTCTTGGTCTGCCTCGCAATATGGATGGCAGCGAAGGCCCGAGATGCCAATCAACCCGTGCTTTTGCGCGAAATTTGATGCGGCTGACCGATTTGCCGATCGGCTTCTGGGACGAACGGTTAAGCACGGTCGCCGCCGAAAAGGCCCTGCTTGAGGCGGATACGACACGAAAGCGTCGCGGACAGGTTATAGATCACGTTGCGGCTGGTTATATCCTGCAGGGGGCGCTGGATAGGTTGCGCTTTATTTGACGGATCGGAAAACACTTATGACGAATATGGTTTGGAACCGGGACGAGGTGGAAAGCCCTTGTGTCCAGATCTGCGTCGTTCACCCGACCGAGCGAATTTGCACCGGCTGTTTTCGCACGATTGACGAGATCTCTCGTTGGTCCAGAATGGACAGCAGTGAACGGGCCGAGATCATGCAGGAGCTCCCGGATCGCAAGCCCCGCCTGACCCAGCGTCGCGGAGGACGTGCGGCGCGCCTGAACGGTTCCTGACAAGGTTCAGGGTTTGGGCGTCCTGGATTGTGTTGCATCGCGCAGCAAATCATGTTCCCGCAGTTCTGCCCCAAACAGTTCCACCAGCTCGGTCTGGGTGGCCGGGCAAGTCGGTCGCTGGCGAACCTCTTCGTAATTATTCGGGTTTTCGGGCTGGTTCAGGCTTTTCCTGAATATCATGCGCCTCAAGACAGAGCGGAGTGTCATGGCCCTTCCAAATTGCATACGCGCCGCCGTGGATCAGTTCCCGGCTCTGAGGGGGTAGAAGAGCCGGGAATTGTAGTTTGAGTGAGTGGTAGCCCACAGCGGCGCGGAACAGTTTAGTCCCTATCCCTTACAATGCGGGAGGGATGAGAACGTTTTAAATTATTTGATCAATCAGTCAATAAAAACGCCAATCGCAGATTACATTCCGTTGCGTCACCCATAAAAAAGACAATAACAACGCCACGCAACCCATTGTTTCCAGGTGAAATAAGCCACGAACACTAGCCAGCGGAAAGCCAAGCTTTGGCGTTGTCATATTCCTCTGCCGGGAAGAATTGCGTACGGGTTCCCAGAACATGACTGGCCATACGCTGCGCCATCTTTTGCCAGGACTTGTCCCCGACAATCGCGGCGCGATCAAGCATTCCGATATGGCCAGCCGCAAGCCGAAAATGCGCCGCCATCGCCGTTAGACCCTGCCAGCCATCGAATTCACGCAGGTCAATCAGCAGGCGAAATCCATCACGCTCGTGCAAGAGCGCATCGAGATCGGATTGCGCCTGTTTATATTCCTCTGAATCCAGTTTACCCATAAGCCTGATCTGCACGCAGGGACCGCCCAGATCGGTGACGTGGATCGCCCCCAGAGATTCACGTATCCAACGTCGAGCCTCTTCCACCTCATCCATTCCAAAAACCTGAACGGGACAGGGAAGAATAGGTGCCGCCAGACGGATACTGGTTTGAACCCACCCCTGATCGGCAACGACACCAATCCGGTCAAACCCACGCCAGTGGCTGAGCCCCAGCTTGGTGTCAGACCATGCGGCGCCAAGATCGTATCCCTTGAACTCGGGCGTTGCGATCGCCAGCAGGCGCACCGAGTCGTGATCTGCAAGTGCGGCCTCAATTGCCGGCACCAGCGTCGCAGCATAATCTGCGCTTGTCACCTCACCCGAAAGCTCCACCTCAATCAGGGCGCCGTCAGAGTTTGTGTGGACCGTAATCATCGAACTCATCCTCCAAATCCAATTAATGGCAGGAGGTTATGGGGATTCGATCCATTGCGCCACACCACCCGGCAGCTCGGGGCGAAAATAGGCAATCATACGTCCATCCGGCTCTGCGCTGGCATCTGGACCCCAGGGCGCAACACCGTGCAGGCAATGGCGATGCATTAGATAGGCCTCACCCGGTCGAGCATACAATTCGAAACGCGGACAGGTTTGAAACACCTCGCGTCGCGCAGCCTTATAGATATCGGTGATGTCGATCTGGCCCCACATATTCTGGGGTACGTCGTCCAGCGCCTGCCGGAACGCCTCGCCTAATACCTTATGACTGCCATCCCAAACCACCATCGGCGACGCATCGGCAGAGGCCTCGGTCAGCGGGATACCCAATACCCAGGCATGTGGCTCATCCACGCGGCGCCGCCGGTCCGGGCCCACTGGTTTCAAACCATCCACATGCGCAGCATCCCGGTTGGAGCGGTATAGGGCAGCGACTTTGTTTTCGCCGCGCCGGGGTTGTGGGTAGCCCGGGTAAATTACCGACACCTGCGCTTTGTGCAGGCCAATCGGTCCGAACTGCTGTTGCGCGAAATGGAACGCCTCGCCCGACAACACTGCTGAATCCCCCACCCTGCCCAGCGTATCGTTCTGCAAGGCATCGACACCGATGAACCAGGTCCCCTCGCAATCGTGCCACAGCGCATGGTTCGGGTCGCTCACCGCGCTCCTGGCCGCTGGCAGAACCTGCGCCACCCAATCAGCCAGTACCGCGTCGTAGTTAAACTTGGCCCAACCTCTGTCGTGAAAGGACGCTACCATCCCAGTGCCTTGCGCAGCATGTTCAGCGCCACCAGCGTCAGAAACACCGCGAAGACTCGTTTCAATGGCTTCGGGTCCATCGCATGGGCCAGTTTCACCCCCCATGGAGCCGTGATCATGGTCATCGCTACCACAATGCTGAACGCCACAAGGTTCACTGCGCCAATCGTAAATGGCGGGCGGTGTTCAGGAGCAATGTTGAAAAACAGAAATCCAAGTACTGACGGAACTGCGATGATCACACCAAAGCCCGCCGCAGTCGCAACCGCGCGGTGGATCGGGATGTTATAGAGGCTCATAAGTGGAACACCGAAGCTGCCCCCACCAATCCCCATCAGGACCGAGAGGAATCCGACCGAAGGCGATAATGCCAACCGGCGCAAGCCCTTGGGCATCACATCACCCAATCGCCATTCGGAATTACCCAATCCCAGATAGACCCCGATAACCATGCCAAGGACGCCAAACAGGGCCTGCAAAAATTCGGTCTTCAGCGCCGAAGCCACCATTACTCCGATAACTGCGCCAACTGCGATGCCGGGTCCCCATTTCCGCAGAACATCCCAGTCGACCGCACCTTTTTTGTTGTGGCTCAGTACCGAACGGATTGAGGTGACGATAATTGTTGCCAAAGACGTCGCCAGACACAGTTGCATCAGCTGAGGGCCGCCATAGCCAAGCGTCTGAAATGCGTAGAAAAACGCGGGCACCAGTACGATACCACCGCCGACGCCCAGCAGCCCGGCCAGAACACCGGCCAAAGCGCCGATCACAAGCAAAAGACCCAGCATCTGGGCCAGCAACATTGTTTCGGGCATCATTCCCCCATACCGGCCATAGGCCGCATCAAACCGCCTGCTCTGTCGGTGCGTTCGATGCGATCGAATTCAGCGCCTGCAGAATCACCTCGGGTCCTGCATGATCGCGCACCGCACCCTCAGACAGTATCCGGCGCCAACCGCGTGCGCCGGGGCGTCCGGCAAACAGACCCAGCATATGCCGGGTGATCTGGTGCAAACGCCCGCCGTCAGCAAGGTGCGCATCAACATAAGGCAGCATTTTTTGCACCACTTCAATTGGCTCGGCAACCGCGCCCGTTCCAAAAATCAATGGATCGGCTCCAGCCAGAATATCCGTCGGCTGGTGGTAAGCCGCGCGCCCGATCATAACTCCATCAAGTCCTGCCTCCAGATGCTCCTGCGCCTGAGCCAGCGTGGTTATCCCACCGTTGATCGAGATGTGGAGGTCCGGAAACTCTGCCTTCATCCGATGCACCAGATCATAATCCAGCGGCGGGATGTCCCTGTTTTCCTTAGGGCTTAACCCTTGCAGCCACGCTTTTCGCGCATGGATCGTCACGCGTTGACATCCTGCCGCACTGATCTGTTTCAAAAACGCAGGCAGCACTTCTTCGGGCTCTTGCTCATCTACGCCTATGCGGCACTTCAGCGTAACCTCGACTTCCACCGCCTCTTGCATTGCAGCAATGCACTCAGCAACACGCGCAGGTTCACGCATCAATACCGCGCCGAACGTTCCCGATTGCACGCGGTCAGACGGGCATCCGCAATTCAGGTTGATCTCATCATAGCCTGCACTTGCGCCCATCTCTGCAGCCTGCGCCAACTCGCACGGGTCCGACCCCCCAAGCTGCAGCGCGACAGGATGTTCCTGCGAGTTGTGCTCCAACAGATGCAACGCCCCACCCCGCACAAGGGCAGGTGCAGTCACCATCTCTGTATACAACAGCGATTGCGAACTCAGAAGGCGATGCAAATACCTGCAATGGCGATCCGTCCAATCCATCATGGGCGCAACAGACAGGCGTGCGGCAGTGCGGATTTCTGAAATCTTGGCGTCCGGCATGTCTTAACTACACCTTCAGAATGCGGTTCATGGCAAGCACCGGATCAACCCTGCGATCTCTTTCGGCTATCGGTTCAAGTCCGGGGGAATGGTACCGCCTCCCTGGCTTGAACAGGGGACCTCTGGATCCACAATCCAGCGCTCTAACCTACTGAGCTAAGGCGGCACTCGTGAGTGGCGATTTAGCGAAGGCGTGCGCGGATTGCAAGGGGATTAAAGACGAATTCGCCAGCTTTGTTCCACCAGATCGACCCCAAAAGAATGCACCGGCTTGCTGCCTGTAAGCTGCCATCCAAATGAGCGGTACAGCCCACAGGCCGCGGCGTGGCTTTCATGAGTCCAAAGCGCCATTTCGCGATACCCCGCCTCGCGTGCAAAGCTCATACAGGTAGTCAGTAACCGCTTGCCCAGCTTTAGCCCACGCGCTTCGGGCACCAGTAAGAACAAGCGCAGCTTAGCCGTTTGATCGTCCTGCGTGACGCAGAATATACTTCCCAGTCGCTTGCCAGCGCGCTCGGCAATCCAGCCGCATTCGCGTTCCGGGTCATGGGCCGCAATGAAATCCTCAAGGATTCTCGCCACCAATGGGGCGAATGTTTCATCGAACCCCTCATCCCGGGCGTAAAGCGTGCCGTGACGTTCCACCAGCCATGAGGCGTCGTCTGCACGAAAAGGTCTGAGGGTGATGTCATCCATTCCTTATCTGACCCCATAGCCTGCTTGATTCTCAACCCGTTGCACGTTAGCACCAAGGCGCATTTCCCGGAGGCACAAATGAGCATCAACACCGAACGCGATATCGAAGCGAACCTGCAGATCGGCCCAACCGATCAGGGTATGGTGCGCCTGTTCATTGAAGGTGTCGGCATTGAGATTCCGATGGACTTCGAACCGGAAGAGGCTGAAGAAATCGCCGAGGAAATCCGAGCCGCCGCGCAAGCAGCGCGGGCAGTCAGCAGCTAAAGCCGGGGATCGCGTAACGCCTGCAGCCGGCGCGCAGCATCCACCGCAAATTTCTGAACCATTTTCTTTCGTCTTGCCGGAGCCAATTTGCTTTCCGGGCTCATACGGACGATCTCTGCATCATATGCGTCTGCGATGATCAGCCCTGTATCTTCTGGCAACAAATCGGTTGGAAAATCGGTATCAACAGCCCAAAAGAACCGATCGCACCACTCCAGATAGCCCTGCCACTTAGAGTCTGACTGATAGTCAGCCCGGCTGGATTTACACTCGATCACCCACAGTTCACCCTTCGGGCCAAGTCCCATCACATCGACCCGCAGCCCTTTTGTTGGCACGAATTCCTCAATGGAAACATAATCATGGGTGGCAAGGTGCCGAGAAACACCTCGGGCCAGTTTTTGTCCGGGCTGCAGATCCAGTGTCATTCCGGGAATGTGAACAATTCATGAACAAAAATCAAGTGTGAGCTCGCACTTGACATGATACCATTAGGTATCCCATTAATGTGATACCAAATCGTATCACAAGGAGCTCCCATGAACTCACAAACCCAAAACGCGTTCCGGGCGCTTGCTGATCCTACCCGACGGGACATCGTGCAGATGCTGGCCGTGCAAGACATGACCATCGCGCAACTCACATTGCGCTTCGACATGACACGGGCGGCAGTCAAGAAGCACCTGACTGTTTTGTCGGATGGCGGCCTGATCACGATAGAAGCCAGAGGCCGGGAACGCATCAATCGACTTGAACCACAAGGGATGGCCCCGGTTCTGGACTGGTTCAGCTACTTTGACCGGTTCTGGGATGATCGTCTTGCCAATCTGAAGAAAGCTATTGAAGGGAACAAGAAATGACAGACGCCGTTTTGCAAAAAACCATCTATCTCCGTGCAACGCCGGACGTGGTTTGGGACTATCTGATTGAACCAGACAGGCTGGCTGAATGGTTTCACAAGCCCGAGCAGCCCCTAGCAGCGGGGCAAAAGCTTGAAATGTTCGGGACAAACAGCGGTGATCTGCTGATTTGGGGCGAAGTACGCGCGGCGCGGCGGCCAGAATACTTAGAATACACATTCACCGTTAAGCCGATGGGCGACGCCGTGAGCGTGGTCAAATGGACATTGGTACCAGTCCCGGGTGGCACACGCCTTGGTCTGCTGCACGAAGGGCTGCCCCAGGGAGCCGAAGCCTTTGGCCTGATCTTGGCGCTGGACAACGGCTGGGACGAGCATTTCGGCAAGATGCGCGCAGCATTGCACGAAACTGTTGATGCTTGACCCCTTGTGCGAACCCGCCTCACGCCCTACTTAGGCGCGTGGCGGGTTCTGCCCTTCTTGTGATAGGTAGCATTCTGGTGGCCTTAAGCAATTCCGAGGGGGCTGGCTCTGTTCAGGTCCTGGCCTGATTACCTGGCGCCCACCTGTACATACAGGTCCTCGGGAATCAAACCGCACGGTTGACTGGTGGTCCCGCCACACTTTCCCTGTAAAATCAGCGCCCTGAATGGGCTTCCTGTTCAACCACTGCAGGTTGGAAATTGTGAACCACAGGTGATCCCCTGCGCGGACCTTGGGGATTTTCTGCCATGCTCATGATCTTGTAGGCGAACTGAACCCCGGCAAAGACGATCCCGTTCATGAACCAGATCATAACGAGTGCGATCAGACCAATTTCAGATCCGGTGATCAGGTGGCGCAAGTTGGCAACGTTCAGCGCCAGAAGTACCCCGACGAAAACCGCCGAGATGGCAAAGCCCCACGCGACTTGAGTGATGTAGAGACGGATCAGTTTAGGCATGACGAACCTCATTGCACTATGACATTCAGGATAGCGCATATTTGATCCGGGTAAAGGCGTCAGAATGCCTCGGGCTGTGCTTCGCGGGCCATGTGATCCAGAACAGCGTTCACGAATTTGGGTTCTTTTCCTTCCGGAAAAAAGGCACGCGCCACGTCGACGAATTCGGTGATCACGACCTTTGGCGGCGTATCATTTTGGGTCAACTCAGCACCAGCAGCCCGAAACACCGCGCGCAATGTCGGGTCAATGCGCGCGATCGGCCACTTGGCAACAAGCGCCCGGTCGGTCATCTGGTCGATCGGCGCCTGATAGTTCACCGCATTGTCGACCAGCGAGCGAAAGACCGCGATGTCGCCATCCAGCATCTCTTCACCCTCATAGACGGCACCAAAACGGTGATCCAAAAACTCCGTCACGACCTGTTCGATCGTCTGATCCGACTGCTCCATCTGGAACAGTGCCTGCACCGCATAAAGCCGGGCTGCAGATTTCATCAGGCGTTTCTGGTTGGCCGGTTTCGGCGCGTCTGTCTTGGTCATGCTGTTGTGGGTCCGTTGTTGTCGCCCGCCACAAGGATGGACTCGGACGGTGGCTTGAAACCTACGCCCTTTTTGGAAGAGCCCCACTTACGGCTGAGCGCGATCAGATGCAAGGCCGCAGCGGCTGCTCCGCCGCCTTTATTCATCTTTTCGGGATTTGCGCGGACTTCAGCCTGATCGTCATTTTCCACGGTCAGGATACCGTTACCGATGCACAGCCCCTGCAGCCCCATCAACTGGATGGCGCGGCTGGAGTCATTGCAGACGGTTTCGTAATGGGTTGTCTCACCGCGAATGACACAGCCCAGCGCGACGTACCCGTCAAAGTTGCACTGACGATCAGCCATGGCGATAGCGGTCGGGATTTCCAGTGCGCCAGGCACTTCCACTACCTCGCAGGTGCCTCCGGCGGCTTCGATTTCAGCCCGCGCGCCCGCGATCAGGTTGTCGGCTATGGCGCGGTAGAACGGTGCCGCCACGATCAGCAGCTTCACCGGCTTGTCGAATTCAGGAGTCGGCAAAACGCCATGTTCGTCTTGAGCAGCCATGATCAGTCTTCCTTCAGGATCGAGCGGGTGCCGACGATGGACAGCCCAAAGGCATCAAGCCCCAGATATACAGTTTCGGGTGAGTCGGTCAGCAGCACCAGTTCCTGAACACCCATCTTCGACAGGATCTGTGCACCCAGACCGGTTTGTTTGATGGTTCGCGGGCCTTCATCCTCGGCAGCATAGAGAGAATTGCGCGGCTGGCGGAATAGGCAAACGACCCCGCGCCCCTCTTCTGCAATCTTCTCCATCGCGCGAGGTAACTCACGCGAGGATTTTGGGCCAAGCCCCAGAATGTCAGGCGCTTCATGCAGGGCATGGGTCCGTGTCAGCACTGGTTCGGGCGTGGTGATATCACCCTTGATCATGACGACGTGCTCGATGCCATGGGTTTGATCCGTGAAAATCCGCATCTCCCACTCGCCGCCGTATTCCGAATTCACGATCTCACTAGAGGTTTCGACGACCAGATTGTCGTTGCGCGAGCGGTAGCTGATCAGATCGCTGATCGTCCCGATCTTCATGTCATGCTCTTTGGCGAACTCTACCAGATCGGGCAGGCGCGCCATTGTACCATCTGGATTCATGATCTCACAGATCACGCCCGCAGGTTTCAGCCCTGCCAGACGCGAGATATCGACGGCGGCCTCGGTATGGCCCGCACGCACAAGCACCCCGCCCCGTTTGGCACGCAAAGGAAACACATGGCCGGGCGTCGCAATATGCACCATCGTGTTTTGTTCGTTGATCGCGGTCGCTACGGTCAGCGCCCTATCGGCCGCCGAGATCCCCGTTGACACGCCCTCGCGCGCCTCGATGGAGACGGTGAATGCAGTCTCATGGCGCGATGAGTTGTTCACGGCCATCATCGGCAGACCCAGATGATCGATCCGTTCCGCCGTCATCGGCAGGCAGATCAGCCCGCGACCATGGGTAGCCATGAAATTGATCGCATCCGCATCGGCAAACTCTGCCGCAATCACCAGATCGCCTTCATTCTCGCGATCTTCATGGTCGACGAGGATGTACATGCGGCCATTGCGCGCCTCTTCGATGATGTCCTCAATCGGGCTAATCGCCTCGCGCAGTTGGGCCTCGACCGGTCCTGGGGTTTCAAAGCTCATGGGCAGCCTTTCGCATGGCAGGTTTGCTGGGCGAAATAGCCCACACGCGCCTCGATGACCAGCCCGTATGCGCTCAACGGTGTTCTGAAAAACGCGGCTTTACCAAGAAACGCTGAATATACATCGCAAACCGACTTTGGAAACCAGAACGTAAGCCGGTAAAACAACCTTGAATTTTGGCTCAATCATTGTTGCCAATTCCTGAACATTATACGGGTTCACGACGGCTTTGCCCACAAATTGCCACAATCGAGCCCTCGGATAGCCCGATATCAGAGGCAGCTAAAACTCTAACATTTACTAATCAATAAGATGTTGAACACTGTGTCCAAGTCTGCATATTTGCCTACCCCACAATTCACCGTGATGAATGCTTTTTGGCGCAATAGACTTTTGTTGTCGCTGGTCTTTCTGCAGATCCTCTTTGCGATTGCTGTCAGCCTCTATTTGGGTCGATCATTTTGGGATTCTTCAACGCCCATCCTTTTAGTCACAGCCGCAAGATTATTTTGCTTTATGTTCGCAAACTTCATCCTCTGGCGGCTTGGAGTTGCTATCTTCGTGGCCAAGCCCAAGAAGCCGATCCGTTGGATGCTACAAGACCTGCGGACCAAACTAACCGACCCCGAAAAAGCGCCTGATGTTGTGATCTGTTTCGTCAGCATCGTTGCCTTGATCGTGACTTATACTTTCCTGAAGAACGAAATTCACTCTATGAATCCAATTCTTTGGGATTCACAGTTTGCAAAATGGGACAGGTTTTTGCACGGCGGGGTCGATCCATGGACATTGCTGAGACCCATCCTTGGGTCGCCGGTCGTAACAACGGCAGTGAATGCCACCTATCACATCTGGTTCCCGATGCTGTATATCGCGATTTGCGTTGCCTGTCTGGACCGTCGAGACCCGATCCGCAGCACAGTTTTTCTTGTTGCTTTCGTGCTGTGCTGGTTTGTCGGAGGCAACGTGCTGGCAATCGTTTTTGCCTCGGTCGGTCCTGTCTATTTCGAACCATTCAATCTTGGCACTGATTTCGTTCCGCAGATGGAACTGCTGCGCCAATCAAATGAGATCAGCCCGGTTTGGGCGTTGAAAGTGCAGAACGCGCTGCTGGATGGCTATCAGAACTCGGGGTTTGCGCGTGGTATTTCGGCAATGCCCAGTATGCACGTCGCTTCAAGTACGCTTTTGGCGATCTACGGGTTCACATACTCGCGCTGGCTGGGCTGGGGGCTGACGGTGTTTACCATCGTCATCATGTTGGGATCGGTGCATCTCGCCTGGCATTACGCAATTGACGGATATGCCTCGATCCTGTTGACCCTATTCTTCTGGTGGTTGGCCAAAAAACTGACCGCTCGCTTCGGGCCGGAGACCTGACGCTCAGGACGTTTCGGCCAACCGGGCCACATAGCGTGCCAGAGTGTCGATCTCGAGATTCACCAGATCTCCAACAGCGACATCACCCCACGTGGTGACCTCTTTGGTGTGAGGGATGAAGTTGATGCCGAAATCACATCCCTCAACATCATTAACTGTCAAAGAGGTGCCATTCAGCGCCACCGACCCTTTCGATGCAATAAACCGAGCCAGATCGGCAGGTGCCCGCAAAGTCACACGAGTGCTGTCGCCTTCGTCAATCACAGAGACCACTTTGGCCACGCCATCCACATGGCCCGAAACGATATGCCCTCCAAGTTCGTCCCCAACTTTCAAGGCACGTTCCAGGTTGACACGCTTGCCAACCTGCCAGGTGTCCAGATTGGTTTTCGAAACCGTCTCGGCGCTGATCTGCACATCATACCAGTCATCACCCAGCGCAATGACAGTCAGGCAGACGCCATCGCTTGCGATCGACGCACCAATGTCGATTCCTGTCGTTTCGTAAGCGGTCTTGATCCGCGCCCGCAGGTCACCCTGCTGGTCCAGTTCGGTAACGGTGCCAATATCGGTGACGATCCCTGTAAACATTTCATCAACCCTGTGAACCTAACTTCAACAGCCGAGGTAAAGGCCCGCGGCCCCACCGACAAGCCCTGCCTTGCCGTGAATATGACAAAGAGGCATAATTTTACCCAATCGCACCACAAAGCCACAATACGAGCAGACTGCATGGCACCTTCAACCACCTGTCCTGACCAGCGTGTGTTCCTGTTTCTGCAGGGGCCGCACGGCCCGTTCTTCAACGCGCTGGGCAGAATGCTGCACACAGCCGGGGCGCAGGTCTGGCGGGTTGGTTTCAACGCCGGCGATCAGGCGTTCTGGAGCGACAAAACCAGCTATATCCCATATCAGGACGCCCCCGAGGACTGGCCGGAGACGTTTAGCATTTTGATCAGCCGCCACCGGGTAACTGATATCGTCCTATATGGTGACACCCGGCCCATCCACGCCCATGCTGTCCGGATCGCCAAGGCACGAGGTCTCACCGTTCATGTTTTCGAAGAGGGCTACCTACGTCCCTGGTGGGTGACATACGAACGCAACGGATCAAACGGAAACTCGCGCCTGATGGAGCTTGATGTTGCGCAGATGCAGGCGGCGCTGGCGCAATCCGAAGGGTACTCGCCTCCGCCACCATCCCATTGGGGAGATATGCGCCAGCACATCTTCTATGGGGCACTCTACCATTGGTTCGTACTGTTTTTGAACCGGCGATACCGGAATTTCCGACCTCATCGTGAACTGCCTGTATCGAAAGAGTTTCGCCTGTATTTCAAACGCCTGGCTCTGATGCCGTTTCACAGGCTACAGCGCCGATGGGCCACTGCAGTGGTCAGGCTGAGCAGCTTTCCCTATCACCTCGTCCTGCTGCAATTGGGTCATGACAGCTCGGTCCAGTCCCATTCGGACTTTTCCTGTATGACTGAATTTCTCGAGCAGGTCATCGCAGGTTTCGCCAAAGGCGCCCCCGCACATCACCATCTTGTCATCAAGGAACATCCGCTTGAAAACCACCGCGAACCGTTGCGGCAGCGGGTTCGCCAAATCGCAGGGCAATACAACATAACCAGCCGCATTCACTATGTTCCCGGCGGCAAGCTGGCCAAGCTGCTGGACGATGCCAGATCTGCCGTCACCGTGAATTCCACGGCAGGTCAACAGGTTCTCTGGCGTGGCATCCCTTTGCGGATTTTCGGGCGATCAGTCTATGACAAGCCACAGTTCGTATCCGGGCAATCCATTGATACTTTTTTTGCCCGGCCCGACGCTCCTGACAGCAAGGCTTATCGCACCTATCGCCAGTTCCTTCTGAAGACCTGTCAGGTGCCCGGAGGGTTCTATTCCCGCCGGGGGCGTCGCCAATTGTTGCGGCGTGCTGTGGACATGATGTTGCTGGCGCAGGACCCCTATGAAACGCACCTCGCCAATAACGAGGCTGAGGTGCCACAGTTGCGCATTGTTGAATGATCCCGGCGAACCTGTTGCTGGAAGTTTGGAAACGAACCGGGTAGCCTTCCCGAAACAAACACGACTGAGGTAAATCGGCAGTGCAGCGCTTTTCCACCCGATTGATACGGGGGGCTTCCCTTGTGGCGGCTCTTGGCTTGCTGGCAGCGTGTCAGCTTCCCAAATCCGGACCGAACAAAACCGAAATTCTGGCCGGGTCGGTCGAGAATGGCGGCAACGCCTTTGTTGTCGAAGTCGACGACCGCGTTGCCCGTGCCACATCTGTGGTGCCGCAATACGGGTTCTCGCAATCTTTTCGCAGCGCTCAAAGCGTGGCGTCGGATACCGTGCGACCCGGTGATGTTCTGAGCCTGAGCATTTGGGAAAACGTTGAAGACGGTCTGCTGACCTCTGAAGTTGGCGGCGCAACCAACCTGGATCAGATGCAGGTCGACAGCGAGGGGTACATTTTCGTCCCCTATGCAGGACGGCTGCGTGCCGCCGGGAACACGCCCGAACAACTGCGCATGCTGATATCCTCGAAGCTGGAAGAGCAGACGCCAGACCCGCAGGTTCAGGTCACCCGTACGCCGGGGGATGGATCGACCGTATCCCTAACCGGAACCATCGGCGCACCCGGTATTTATCCGATCGAACGTCCGACGGGTACATTGTCGACCATGCTCGCGCAGGCGGGCGGCGTGTCGGTTGCCTCGGATATCGCTCTGGTCACTGTGATTCGCGGAAAACAGAAAGGAACGATCTGGTACGACGATCTGTTCCGAAACCCGGAAACCGATATCGCCCTGCGCGGCGGCGACCGCATTCTGGTCGAGGAGGATAGCCGCTCGTACATCGCGCTTGGTTCGACCGGCGGGCAATCCCGTGTGGCCTTCGAAAGCCAGGACCTGTCGGCACTTGAAGCGCTGGCGCAGGTCGGCGGCCTTCAGTCGCTGTCGTCAGACCCGACCGGTATCTTCGTTCTGCGCAAGGAACGGCAGGACGTCGCGCGCAATGTCATGGGGCGCCCTGAGTTGAAGGGCGATCAGCGCATGATCTACCTGTTGAACCTGACTGCGCCCAATGGCCTGTTTGTCGCCCGCGATTTCGTAGTCCGCGACGACGACACGATCTATGTCACCGAAGCCCCGTACGCGCAGTGGACCAAGTCGATTTCACTGATTGCAGGAGGCCTTACGCCAATTGCGAATGTGGCGACGCTTACGGGTAACTGATATATGCTCCATGAACCGGAGAACACAGCCGGGGGCGAACGCCCTCGGCTTTTTGTTTACAATGGCGGTTTCCTGACGCAGCGGCGGGTGCGCCGCATTCTGTCGCTGGCCGGATATGATATCCGGCTTGGCCTGCCGAAATCCGACGATCTGGTCGGGGTCTGGGGCAACAGCCCCACATCCCATCGCGGTCTGATCGTCGCCCAAAAGCGCAACGTGCCGGTGTTGAGGGTCGAAGATGCCTTTCTGAGGTCGCTGCACCCGGGACGAAGCGGCGAGGCCCCCTTGGGTTTGCTACTGGATCGATCCGGCCTGCATTTCGATCCCAATAAACCATCGGAATTGGAAACCCTGCTGGCCACGCACCCACTGGATGATACCGCCCTTCTGGACCGCGCGCGTGGTGCGATAGAGCGCATCCGCGAACTGCATCTGAGCAAGTATTCCGCGTTTGACCCCAAAATCGCGGCCCCCGACCCAGGCTACGTTCTGGTAATCGACCAGACGCAGGGGGACGCCGCTGTCACCGCAAGCAACGGGGATTATGCCCGGTTTCGTGAGATGCTGGTCATCGCACAAGAGGAGAACCCCGGCGCGCGCATCATCATCAAAAGCCATCCTGAAACCTCTGCTGGCCATCGAAAGGGGTACTTTTCTGATCAGGACGCGAATGATCGTGTGTCCATTCTGGACAGCAACATAAGCCCGTGGCCGCTGCTGGAGGGTGCCATAGGTGTCTATACCCTGTCCTCGCAAATGGGGTTCGAGGCGATACTGGCCGGGCACAAGCCCCGAGTGTTCGGTCACCCGTTCTACGCCGGCTGGGGGCTGACACAGGACGACTCTCCACTGCCCCGTCGACACCGAAACCTGACGCGTGCACAGCTCTTTGCGGCGGCGATGATCTTGTACCCACGCTGGTATGACCCCTACCACGACCAACTCTGCGAACTGGAAACCCTGCTGGATACGCTTGAGGCGCAAACCCGCGCCTGGAGGCAGGACCACAAAGGCTGGACTGCATCGGGGATGAGGGTGTGGAAACGGCGACACCTGCAGCGCATGTTCGGGCAACACGGAAAGATGCGTTTTGTGACCGAGCAGCCAGATCGTACAGAGACACCCCATATGGTTTGGTCCAGCCGCGCCGGTGAAACGCTGAACGCGACCCGGGTCGAAGATGGTTTTCTGCGCTCACGCGGACTGGGTGCGGAACTGGTGCCACCACTTTCGCTGGTGACCGATGATATCGGCATCTATTACGATCCAACGCACCCTAGCCGACTGGAAGAATGGATCACCACACGCCAGACACTGCGACCTGATCAGAGGCTCCGCGCCGAGCGGCTGGTTGCTCGGCTGCAAGCCGATGGTCTGAGCAAGTACAATATCGGTCGCTCAGCGCCAGACCTGCCGACCGGTCATCGTATTCTGGTGCCGGGTCAGGTCGAGGATGACGCCTCGATTCGATTGGGGGCCAGTGGCGTCCGTACCAACCTCGACCTGCTTCGTGCGGCGCGCGAGGCCAACCCTGATGCTGTTTTGATTTACAAACCGCACCCGGATGTCGAGGCCGAACTGCGCGACGGCAGTATCGATGCAGGCGATTTGGCGAATATCGTTGTCGATGGCACCGATCCCGCCACTCTGCTGATGCAGGTGGATGAGGTCTGGACCATGACCTCTCTGCTTGGGTTTGAGGCCTTGTTGCGCGGCGTTCAGGTCACCACATTGGGCGCGCCGTTTTATGCCGGATGGGGGCTGACCACTGATCTGGGTGCAGTGCCAGCGCGGCGCGGCGCACGGCCGTCGCTGATGGGCTTGGTACATGCGACCCTGATCGATTATCCGCGTTACTTCGATCCAGTGACCGGACGGGCCTGTCCAGTGGAAATCGCAATCGAACGCCTGGCGCAGGGCACATCTGCCCCTACCGGGCCGGTGATCCGTATTCTGTCAAAACTTCAAGGCGCACTGGCAACACATACGCGCTGGTGGCGCTGAGCCCTAGTGCGTGATCCGTCCCCAGCGATGCAGGATATCGCCATCAATCACCCGCGTCTCGATCAGATCAAAACGGGGGGCTGCGTCCAGTGTGTCGAGGCCTAGCGCTCCGATGGCTGAAAGCCCCTCTGCCCCGATCGTCAGCCCGGCAGTAAAACCCACCAATTCGTCCACCAGATCGTCCGCCAGCAACGAGGCGGCCAAAGCTGCTCCGCCTTCACAGAACAAGCGCGTCAACCCCGCCTGCCCCAGCTGTTGCAGCAGATCGACCGCGTCTATGTGATGCCCTTCCAGCGCGCAAGGGATCAGACGGGCGCCCAGCCCTTCCCACGCGCGGGCACGTTCGGGGTCCGGGTGCGGACCATGACAGAGCCATACCGGGATCTTGGATGCCGTGCGCGCAAGCTGTCCCATCAACGGAAGATCCAGATGGCGCGAGACCACCACGCGGACCGGCTGATGCTGTACGCCCAGATCGCGCACCGTCAACGAAGGGTCATCTGCCCGCGCCGTCCCTGCCCCGACCATAACCGCGTCATGGGATGCGCGCATAGCATGTACCGCCCGGCGCGCCTTGGGTCCTGTGATCCATTGGCTGTGCCCGGTTTCGGTGGCGATGCGCCCATCAAAGCTGCTGGCCAGTTTCAGGGTCACGAAGGGGCGACCCTGTTCGGTTTTCAGAAAAAAACCCGCATGATCGCGTGCGGCCTGCGCGGCCAATACGCCAGTCGTGACGTCAATCCCCGCCTCGCGCAACATCGCAAAACCCTGCCCGGAAACACGCGGATCGCTGTCCTCAATCGCCGACACGACACGGGCAACGCCGGCTGCGATCAGCGCCTCGGCGCAGGGCGGGGTCTTGCCATGATGAGAGCACGGTTCAAGAGAGACATAGGCGGTAGCGCCCCGCGCCGCCTCTCCTGCCTGAGCAAGCGCGACAGGCTCGGCGTGCGGACGGCCACCAGATTGGGTCCAGCCACGGCCAATGATGCGCCCTTCGCGCACGATAACACACCCGACGGATGGGTTCGGCCAACACGTGCCCCGGCCGCGCCGCCCCAATGACAGGGCCAGCGCCATAAATCGCTTATCTGTTTCGCTCACTCGTCCGTCGAAGGCTGCGGCGGTCGCAATTCGTGGACAAATTCCTCGAAATCATCGGCCGCCTGGAAATTCTTGTACACACTCGCAAAGCGAACATATGCGACCGTATCAATCCGGGCCAGTGCCTCCATGACAATTTCACCGATTTTGTTAGATGGGATATCGGTCTCTCCCATGCTTTCCAGACGACGTACGATGCCGGAAATCATCTGATCGATCCGATCCGGATCAATGGGTCGTTTCTGCATCGAAATGCGGATCGAACGTTCCAGCTTATCTCGGTCGAAATCTTCACGTTTACCGTTGGTCTTGATCACAACCAGATCGCGAAGTTGCACGCGTTCATAGGTGGTGAATCGTCCGCCGCAGGCCGGGCAAAACCGGCGCCTGCGGATCGCGACATGATCCTCTGCCGGGCGTGAATCTTTGACCTGAGTATCGATATTTCCGCAAAACGGGCAGCGCATCCACCGTCTCCTCGTCCCTAGCTGGCCACTATTTGTAAGCGCTGCGGCTTACTTATCCACAACTATAGGGCAGCCGCTAGAGTTTGGGTAGTCAGAAATTTCTGCCCCAACATAAAGCGTCACGCAAAGTGCGCAGCAACCTTTCTTGAATGCGCTGCGCTGCGATGTTCAAACAGGTAGATTCCCTGCCATGTACCCAGCGCAGGTTCCCCCTGTGTCACCGGTATCGTCAGTGACACGGGCATCATCGCAGCCTTGATATGGGCCGGCATGTCATCCGGCCCCTCATAGGTATGGCGCAAATAGGACATCGAGGGATGATCCGAAGGCGGTACAAGCCGATCAAAGTAGGCGCGCAGATCGGTCTGGACCTCGGGATCGGCATTTTCCTGAATCAGTAAAGAACACGAGGTATGCCGCACAAAGAGGGTCAGCAATCCTTCCGAGACAGGTTGCAGCCATGTACGCACTTGGTCAGTGAACTCATAGAGCCCCGCACCCTGAGTGCGGATCGTGATTTCGGTCTGCATCTGGCCTCAGTTCAAAACTATACTGCGACCACAACGACCGTTCGCGCCCTGAACCGACATACTGCTACCCGGTTGAAACCCGACCGAGAAACTGCTCTGCTGATCAGCATTGGCAGGTGGTGTCAGAGTGAATTGCACAGCCGTTTTCCGCCCTGTTGTCACGCTCGGTCCATAGCCACGCAAGACATAGATCTGCTGCTGCCAACCAGCGCCCAAGGTTCGGCGAGCAAAATCCGCTGCAGCGCACCAGTATCCGTCTATATCCTGACGCGACCTTGGAATGACCTCGAACTCGGTACCGCTCATTGGTTCGGTTCGATACCCGTTGGGCGCTGCCGCAACGGCCGCCGGAAAAGTGGCCATGATCAGCACGGCAAAGGCGGGTGAGATAAAATGTTTCATTGTAACCATCTTCCTGTTTCTGCCTGAAATATAGACTAGTACGCCGCAATCGTCATTACAGTGGACCTAACGATCATGTCAGTCCGGACCCCGGCGTGCGTGATCGGGTATCAACCACCCTTTGTAGCGGATCAACAGCCCCAGCCCAGGCACACGAGCTGAAATGTCAAACCGGAACCGGGACTGCGCGTCCTCGCCCTCGGTCGATGCAGACCGGGGCAACAGGAAGCCGGGGCATGGTATTCCCAAAAGGCAGAGCCGGCGGATTTCGATCGCCAGCCCCGTATCAGTAGCAACAGGTTGCAACCAGATAGTCAGGCCGCCTATCTGTTCCCGCACATAACCACGGCGCGGGTCGAAACTGATCCGTGAATACGTTTGATGGCCCGCAAAGTCCCGATCCCAGCGCCAACAATCGCCGATCTTTCGGATATCCAAGGTTACCGGCAAATCATCACCTTCAGGAGGGAACCCTGCGATGCGCAGCGCGAAAGCGATCAACACTCCCCGCCCCCGGGTTATGCTGCATCGGCCTGAATAACGCCCCTCGCCACGGTGCAACGCCTTGACCGAGTCGGGCAGCCGCCCATCCGCGCCAATCACTTGCAGAAACGGGTCTGCTTTAGAATCCATCTGGCGCAAACCGTGATCTGAGAGAGGGATCAGGCATCAGGCACGTGTCATAACGCCCGAACAGCGCGTATCGATTGCGTGCAATGGTTCGATACAGCGGATCTTTCAGAAACGCTGGCAAGTGGCGGCACAACGACAAAACGCGCCATGCCCCGGGTAACGCCCGCATCGCAGCAGCAAACGCGTCGAGCTTTTGATGTACCTTACCGTCGACGATGACCAGATTGGTTTCAAACTCGCTGGTGGGTAGATTCAGGTCCGAGTATAGACGCTGTCCCAACGTCGACTGGGCCGTCGCAAAGCAAAACCTCTCGTCCTGATCATGGCGCAGCATGAATCGAAAAAATCCCGAGCACAGCACGCACTCACCATCGAAGACAATCAGATCTGTATCGGGGGCAAGGTTGTCGGTCACGGGATTCAAAGGATTGCACCAATTGTTCGGAAGATACTGTCACGGCTGATTGCCCTCAGCAATGCGGCATGACAGACCAGCTTGGCAAGACGTGTCGGGGAACCCGTTAAAGCGGCTTGGTGGACCGCTCGCCCGGGCTCTGACCTTATCCCCGAAAGGCGCTGACCCGACAACGCTGGCAATCTATGTGTAGCCTCAGCTGAGGTCTTGGCGATTTCTGCCAAATCCTTTCGATCCCCGGCCAATTTCCCAAGCAGCGGACCCAAGACTGGCGCAATGCCATGGTTTACCGTTAGGTTGACCGGAGTATAGGAACGAGTTCTGGACAAGGTTATGGACGTTGATATTTCGCGCATTCAGCTTCTGACACAAAGCCTCGCGCAGCGCGCCGACGCAAGCGTGGTGGCAAAGGTGCTGAGCGACTGCGATCTGTCACAGGCCGACATAGAACCGCCAGCCACACATTACAGTGCCCATCAGGAGGCACTTTTTGTGCGCCATGCCTGTGATGAGCTTGACGACATCACTTTCGGCGCACGGGCGGGTCTGGAATTCAGTTCTTCATCCAGTATCACGGCCTATATCAGCAAATATTCGCGTGATCTGCGGCAGGTCATGGAAAACACAACGCGATTCCACGGCATCATTGACCCTGCACTAGCCTTTAGCCTGCGGGTATCGGGTAACTCTGCCTCGCTTGAGGCAGATTGGAAAGATCCGGGTTTTTCCCGATATCACCGACGAACCGAGTTCATGTTGTTCGCTGCAATTGCCCGGATGCGAGCTCTGACGCAGCAAAAGTTGAACCCAATCGAAATCCGGTTTCAGCATGATGTCGGACAACACGCTGACACATTCCAGAAGATTGGAGGCTTTCCGGTGAGTTTTGGGACCGAGCGGTTGGAAATCATCCTGTCACTGCCCTCGCTCGAGATACAGATCCCAACCTACGATCTCAGCCTGCGCGCGCACCTGCTGGAATATTGCGAAAGATTGCTGGCCGAAAGGCGTTCGCCGAAACAGAAAACCCGCTCACAGATCGAGGGGCTGATCACCCGTTCCATGCCCGGAGGTATAGTGCAGGCGGATGAGGCCGCAGCGCAGCTTGGCCTCAGCACTCGGACGCTGGCACGCCGTCTGACTGATGAGGGCACCTCATATCGTGAGGTTGTCGAGGATCTGCGCTGCGATCTGGCACAAACCTTCATCAAGAACGGGATGAACCTGACCGAGATTTCCTACTCGCTGGGTTATTCCGATCAGGCCGCGTTTTCCACTGCCTTCAAACGTTGGACGGGACAAGCGCCCAGCGCCTTCCGCAAACGCGTTTCTCATCCACTTTCGCAAGGATAAAAGTGGCCGGGGGTCATCGGCGTCGCCACCTCGCCCCGGCCTGTCCATGAGTGGACAGCGACGATATAGTGAGGGCCGCAAAACCGCCCTTGTGATTTCTCGCCAATTTGAATTGAAGTTTGGCCATCGTGAAGTGACCAAAGAAAAAGGCGCCTCGGATCGAGGCGCCTTTGATCTTATTGGTCCAGGAACGACCGCAATTTCCGCGACCGACTGGGATGCTTCAGCTTCCGCAGCGCTTTCGCTTCGATCTGGCGGATACGTTCGCGGGTCACGCTGAACTGCTGGCCTACTTCTTCCAGCGTGTGGTCGGTGTTCATGCCGATGCCAAAGCGCATCCGCAGAACTCGTTCCTCACGCGGGGTGAGCGAGGCCAGAACCCGTGTCGTGGTTTCCTTGAGGTTTTCCTGAATGGCGCTGTCCAGCGGCAGCACGGCATTCTTATCCTCGATGAAATCGCCCAATTGGCTGTCTTCTTCATCGCCGATCGGCGTTTCGAGTGAGATCGGCTCTTTGGCGATTTTCATCACCTTGCGAACCTTCTCAAGCGGCATCTGCAGCTTTTCGGCCAGCTCTTCCGGCGTCGGTTCGCGGCCGATTTCGTGCAGCATCTGACGACCGGTCCGGACCAGCTTGTTGATCGTTTCGATCATGTGGACCGGAATACGGATCGTGCGCGCCTGATCCGCAATCGAGCGCGTGATCGCCTGACGAATCCACCAGGTTGCATAGGTCGAGAACTTATAGCCACGGCGGTATTCGAACTTATCGACCGCCTTCATCAAGCCGATGTTACCTTCCTGAATAAGATCAAGGAATTGCAAACCACGGTTCGTGTATTTCTTGGCGATCGAAATCACCAGGCGCAGGTTGGCTTCGACCATTTCCTTCTTGGCCTGCCGGGCTTCTTTCTCACCCTTCTGTACCTGCTGAACGATGCGGCGGAATTCCGAGATATCCAGACCAACATACTGTCCGACCTGAGCCATATCGTTGCGCAGTTCCTCAACTTTGTCGGTTGAGCGTTCGATGAACATCTGCCAACCCCGACCCGGCTTTCCTGCCATCTCAGACAGCCAGTTCGGATCAAGCTCGCGCCCTCGATAGGCATCAATGAACTCGCGCCGGTTGATGCGTGCCTGATCAGCCAGCTTTACCATCGAACCGTCCAGCGACATGATGCGGCGGTTGATGCCGTAAAGCTGGTCGATCAGCGCTTCGATCCGGTTGTTGTGCAGGTGAAGTCCATTAACAAGCTCAACGATTTCAGCGCGCAGCTTCTGATAGGTCTCTTCGTCCTTGGCGCTGAAAGTGCCGTCTTCGTTTAGCGTTGCCGAAATCCGGCTATCCTGCATCTCCGACAACATCGCAAAATCGGTTGAGATGCGTTCCAGCGTGGTCAGAACCTGATCCTTAAGCGCCGCTTCCATGGCGGCGAGGGACATATTGGCCTGCTCATCTTCGTCGTCATCATCGTCTTGAGCGATCGGGTTGCCGTCAGCATCCAGCTCTGGGCCTGTGTCTTTTTCAGGTTTGGCCGCTTGAACAGTGGAGGTGTCGACGACGGGTTCTTCAACGTCACCATCTTCGTCCAGCTGGTTACCGAACGTCGTTTCCAGATCAATGACATCGCGTAGCAGGATGTCTTCGGACAGCAATTCGTCATGCCAGATCGTAATCGCTTGGAAGGTCAACGGGCTTTCGCACAGCCCCAGGATCATCGTATTGCGACCAGCCTCGATCCGCTTAGCGATAGCAATCTCGCCCTCACGACTCAGCAGTTCGACCGATCCCATCTCGCGCAGGTACATGCGCACGGGGTCGTCGGTTCGATCCAGCTTTTCGTTCTGCGAGCCGGCCAACGCAATCTCACGCGGGCCTTCAGTAGTCACCAGATCGGTCGAGCCTTTGTTCTCTTCCTCTTCGGCCTCTTCATCTTCGATGATGTTGATGCCCATCTCGGATAGCATCGACATAACATCTTCGATCTGTTCCGAGCTGACCTGATCTGGCGGAAGAACCTGATTAAGCTGGTCGTAGGTGATGTAACCTTTCTCGCGAGCCTCGGCGATCATCTTCTTGACCTGGGTCTGGCTCATGTCCAGCGAGATTTCCTGTTCCTGCTCGTCGGATTTGCGGTCTTCGTTCGTATCCTTGGCGGCCATTCAATGCTCCTGCAGGGATGGGTGATTCGTTTGAACCGAATCATTAGCGCGTGAAAGTGATTCGGCCACCCGTTTACCTGTTTTTCTTTTCCAGTGCCTTACGAAAACACCACATTAGCGGCGTTTTCTCTCAAATTTGATACCCGACATGATGGTCTTAAACGCGTCTTTCTCGTCGCGGTTGATTCGCGCACCATTGTCGGCGATGTCGAAAACAGCCCTGTCTTCATTCTGGCTACGGCTTGTTCGGTTACGCTCTTCGGCGGCTTGCGCCAGCCGGTACGTCAACGCCTCATCGGCCAGATCAGACAGTTCCTCCGCTGCTTCTGCAATCTCGGCATCCAACCCCCGGAGCGCTTTGATCTTTGCGAGTTCCTCGGCCAGCGTCATCTCGGCCTTTTCAACGTCGCCTGGTTTGTGCACACAGGGGATTACAGCGACATGGCGAAGCGTCAGCAGCTTTTCAAGGGGTTCTGGGCCCAAAGTTTGAACGATATGGTCATGCAGATTGTCCGGATCATCAATCGCGTGACGCAGGATCGCCCCGCGCAAAGCCGCGTGATCAGGATCGTGGCAATCCATTTCTTCCAACTGGTGTTCAAATTGGACCACAACTTGCGGATTTAGAACTGCGATTGCCAGTATGGCCGCTTCGCGCAGTTGAATATCGGCGTTCTCAGACGACGCCAGAAAAGAAGCACGTGCACCGGGAGAGGCCGGTTGTGGTTGCGGCTGCCATTTCCCGCGCGGTTGCCACGGACGGTTTGGCGATTGTCTCTGCGGGCGAAACAATTGCCAGCGCAGGTCCTTAATTTCCTGTCCGTAATGTGACCGGATCGACGGATCGCGGATCAGCTTGATCTTCTCACGCAGGGATTTGTCCAATGCTGCTTTGCGTTCGGGGCTGTCGAACACCTTGCCTTCGGTCTCGCGTTGCCACAGCAGTTTGACCATAGGGATCGCAGCATCCAGCACAGATTGCACCGCGCCCGGCCCTTCTGCACGCAGCAGATCGTCAGGGTCCTTGCCCTCGGGCATCAGCGCAAAGCGCAAGGATTTGCCTGCCTCCAGCAGCGGCAAGGCCAAGTCGATCGCCCGCATCGCCGCGCGCAGGCCTGCAGTATCACCATCCAGCGCTATGATCGGCTCATCAGAAACACGCCAGAGCAATTGCAACTGATGTTCGGTGATCGCTGTTCCCAAGGGCGCGACCGACGCGCCGAAACCCGCCTCGGCCAGTGCGATCACGTCCATATAGCCCTCAGCCACGATCAGAGGCTGCCCCTTTCCCACAGCCTGCCGCGCAGGGCCGTGGTTATAGAGGCTGCGGCCCTTGTCGAACAAATCAGTCTCGGGCGAGTTCAGGTATTTCGCGTTGTCGTTGGGGTCCATGGCCCGACCGCCAAACGCAACGCAGCGTCCACGCGGGTCGCGGATGGGGTACATGATCCGATTGCGGAACGTATCATAAGGCTTCTTGCCCTTGTTCGAAGGCTTGGCCAGCCCAGCCCCTAGAATCAGATCTTCGGCCACATTCTTTCCGGTCAAGTGATCCCAAAGTGCCTGCCAACCATCGGGAGCGAACCCGATCTCCCAGCGATCAAGCGCCTGCGCGTTCAAACCACGACGGGTCAGGTAATCGCGCGCCGCGGCCCCTGCCCCTGTCTTGAGCTGCAAGCGGAAGAACTGCACCGCCTGTTCCATCACCTCAGCCAATTGAGAACGCCGGTCTTGTTTCTCTTGCGCTTTTGGATCGCGCTCGGGCATCGGCATCCCAGCTTCACGCGCCAGAATTTCAACCGCTTCGATGAACGAGACATTCTCGCTCTCTTTTACAAAGCTGATCGCATCGCCTTTGGCATGGCAACCAAAGCAGTAATAGAATCCCTTTTGATCATCGACGTGGAACGAGGCGGTCTTTTCATGATGAAACGGACACGGGGCCCACATGTCACCCTTGCCCTGATTGGATTTACGCTGGTCCCACATGACCTTACGCCCGACAACCTGAGACAGGCTGAGGCGCGCACGCAGTTCATCCAGAAATCCAGGGGGCAGTGACATATCAGTTATTGAGGTCTTTTCTCAGGGCCTGAACCTGGTCCCAGTTGTCCACGCATTGCTGATACGTAATTTCGCCAAAATCTTTCTTACGCAAATCTCGCTTCTTTTGCTCGTAAATCCACGAAGTCAGCGGAGGAATCGCTTTGTTATAGTTCGATGGCCAAGACGGGTTGGTCGACGCGATTGTCCCGGCAACATCCGCTTCTTTAGTCCGGTCCAGTCGTGCTTGCTGAATCGCCCGAACAACGTCGGCTTGATACCCACAGCTTTCCTCTTTGGTTTCTTGCGCTAGCGCTGGGGTGGACAGAAGGACAAGGGCGAGCAATGGGCGAAACATTATGCGGCTCCGGAATCAGTTGAGTTCCGAGAAGTCTACCCGCGCGCGGCCACGCCTTCCATCGCCCTTTTCAAATCGTGAACCAGTGTCTCGGCCATGGATCGAAAGACCATGATCTGAAACGCGTTCTCACCCACCCGCGTGATCGAAGCTGTCATGTGAAACAGTAAGGTCCGGGCGGTATGGCCGCGCTTGAACTGAGACAAACGCAAATCAACCGGAACTACGCGGGCAAGTACATCTTCGACCTCAGCCCCATTGACCCGGACGACTGTCCACGCGTCTGACTGATCGACGATCGCAGCATTCCCAAACAGCGTTACATCAGGTGCAGGCCCCATCAGCATCACATGTGACGGGCCGAACCAGATCGCCCGGTCACCTGCTTTCCCGGTCGCCCTATTGGCCGACGGATAAGCCATCCCATGCGCTGCCTTCAACGCCTCGGACAAAGCCTTTTGCTTACCATTTAAGGGTGAGATCGAATGGATCGCCCCGACATCCTCTTCGCTGAGCGTCACAGAGCCGACAGTCAGAGGCAGCAACCCGTCGCAAGGCGTATTAGCGATCAGTTTACCCACGGACGCGCCCTCCTTCTGGATCAAAGAAGACCGGGTTAACCACTTCGCACAGCGTCGTCACGCCGCGCAGATGATCGACCATCTTGACGATTGCTCCGTACCTGTCCGGCCCATCGGCAAGAAAACCCAACCCCAACATGGTTTCCAGAGTCGGCGAGTAACAAACCGAGGTCAGATAACCCTGATCATTGATCCGCACTGGTTCGGCTTCTTCATTGTAGAGATGCGCTCCAGCCAAAAGCTCTCTGCTTTCGCCAATCGGCTTCAGTCCGACCAGCCGTTCCCGCCCTGACCCTTCCAGACCAGGACGTTCTGACATAGTTTTGCCGATACAATCCTTTTTCTGCGACACCATCCGGCCCATACCAATATCATAGGCGGTTGTCCGACCATGGATCTCGGAATGCGTGATGAATCCCTTCTCGATCCGCAGAACGTTCAACGCTTCCATCCCGTAAAGCCCACCGCCAAGCGCTTGGGCGCGCTCGGTCAAAATGTCGAACAGACTCGCGCCATAGCGCGCGGGCACCGCGATTTCATAGGCGTGCTCGCCCGAGAACGAGATGCGGAACAGCCGCCCCTGCACACCCAGCACCGAGATCGGACCACAGGCCATGAACGGCCAGCTTTCGTCATCGATGGCTGAATCCAGCAGGTCATTCAGCAGCTCGCGTGACTTTGGCCCAGCCACTGCGAATTGTGCCCATTGCTCGGTCACCGACGTGAACGATACATCAAGATCGGGGCGCAGCCCCTGGTGGGCGAACTCCAGATGTTTCATCACGTCCCCCGCCGCCGCGGTGGTCGTAGTCATCAGGTAATGCGTTTCACCCAACCGCGCGGTGGTGCCGTCATCCATGACGAACCCATCCTCGCGCAACATGAGCCCATACCGGGTGCGGCCCACTTTCAACGTCGAGAACATGTTCGCATATACGAAATCCAGAATCGCCCCGGCATCCGGGCCTTGAATGTCGATCTTTCCCAAAGTTGAGACGTCACATACGCCAACCGCCTGACGCACCATGTTGACCTCGCGGTCGCAGGACTGCCGCCATGTGGTCTCAGCTTTCTCAGGGAAATAGCTGGGGCGGTACCACAACCCCGCCTCAATCAGCGGAGCCTGTCGCGCCACGGTTGCCTTGTGCGATGTGGCAAAGCGCTGCGGCTTGAACCCTTTGCCTTCGGCCCCCGCGCCCAAGGCCGCAATGGCAATCGGAGAATATGGCGGGCGGAACGTCGTAGTCCCGGTCTCGGATATCCCGCGCCCGGTTGCATCAGCCAAAATAGCCAGCGCCGTCACGTTCGAGTTCTTGCCCTGATCCGTCGCCATACCTTGCGTGGTATAGCGCTTCATATGCTCGACCGAACGGAAGTTTTCGGTCGCGGCCTGTTTAATGTCTTTCACCGTGACGTCGTTCTGGAAATCCAGCCAGGCACGCCCCTTGCCAGGAACAGCCCAAAGCTGAGATATCTCATAAGGTGTATCTTCGGCCTGCGGCATGGCGGTCTTTGGCGCTTTCAGACTGAGATCTCCAAGCGCGGCCTCTGCCGCCTCAACCCCCTGGCGCAGGCAGGCCGCGGTCGAGAACGATCCGCTGCACGCCCCCGCCGTCACCATTCCGGGCACAGCCCCCGAGATTGGCACAAAGGCCTCGATATCACGCTTCCATACGGGGCGGCCATTCATATGGCAGGTCAGGTGAACCGAGGGATTCCACCCACCGGTCATGGCCAAACAGTCGGTGTGGATACGATCTTCGCCACTGGGGCGACGCACTGTGATTGATTCCAGCCCCTTGCGACCGGAACTGCCGCAGACCTGAGCGCCTCGCAGAACTTCATAATCGTCAGACAAGGGCGCATCATGGCGGCTGTCGATCACGGCGGCTATATGAACACCTGCATCTAGCAGATCGCGCGCGGTGCGATGAATGTCATCAGTATTGCCGAAGATCGTCACATTATTGCCGGGACTAACCCCCCAACGGTTCAGGTAGGCCCGAACAGCGCCTGCGGTCATGATCCCGGGACGGTCATTATCACGGAACGCGATCGGGCGCTCTAACGCGCCTGCCGCCAATATCGAGCGTTTCGCAACAATCCGCAAATAGGTCTCGATCGGGGCTCCGTTTGGACGTCTGTCAGTGTGATGCAGCACCCGCTCCAACGCAGCAAAAGTACCCTGATCATAGGCGCCCGCGACAGTTGTTCGCGTCATGATGCGGACGTTATCCATCACAGCCAACTCGGCCAGCACCTCATCTACCCAGACAGGCCCCGGCTTTCCGTCGATCTCATAGGTCTCGGCCAGCAGACGCCCTCCGACGCGACTGTTTTCGTCCACTAAAATGACATCCGCACCGGCCCGACCCGCAACCAGAGCAGCCATCAATCCGGCGGGCCCAGCGCCGATTACCAGAAGATCACAAAAAGCATACGCGCTTTCGTACTTGTCGGGATTGTCCTCTCCCGACAATGCCCCCAAACCCGCCGCACGCCGGATGACGGGTTCATATAACTTTTCCCAAAAGCTTTTTGGCCACATGAATGTCTTGTAATAGAAACCCGCGCCCAGAAACGGCGCCGCCAGATCGTTGATCCCCATCACATCGAAATTCAGACTCGGCCAGCGGTTCTGACTGCGCGCATCCAGCCCCGGATAAATCTCTTGCATCGTTGCGCGGACATTTGGTTCCTGCCCGGCCCCCATCCCAACAGTCACTAACGCATTCGGTTCTTCGCTGCCCGCGGTCAGCACGCCACGTGGCCGGTGATACTTGAACGATCGCCCCATCAGCCGTACGCCGTTAGCCAAAAGCGCCGAAGCCAACGTATCGCCCGCATAGCCATTGTAGCTAACGCCATCGAACACAAACGGAATGGATCGCGTCCGGTCAATCAAACCTTTTCCATCGACCCTCATGCTTTCACCTCCGACGCCAGTTGCACGTCGATCATCTCGTGTGTCACCGTGTTTCGTGTGACCACGATCCACGCGCCGCATCCGCCTTCGTGAAACCAGAGCTCACGTATCGGTCCTGCCGGGTTTTCCCGTTGATAAACAAAGTCGTCCCAGGCCTCCCCACCAGCATCCGGGGCCGGACGATCCAGATCAACAGCCGCTCCGCGATAGTAAAACTCGCGCCGATCCCGTTCGCCGCAATACGGACAGGTAATCCTCATACCCGCACCCCCTGCTTTATCTTTTCAACAACACCCGAATCCGACATCGCCACCCTCAATGCAGATTGTGCTGAGAGCCTTTGCCCTCTTCATCAATGATACCGTTCCCGGTGCGGAAACGGTCCAACCGGAAACCAGTCGCATTCTCATGATAGCGGTCAGTCGCAATCAGATGTGCGAACACATTTCCCGACCCCGGAACCGCTTTGAACCCGCCATAATTCCAGCCGCAATTCATATAGAGCCCTTCGATATCCGTCCGGTCGATGATCGGCGACCCATCGGGTGTCATGTCCATGATCCCACCCCAGGACCTTAGTACACGCGCTTTCCCGATCATTGGCATCAGGGTCATCCCGGCCTCCATCACGCTTTCGACGGTGGGCAAGTTCCCCCGCGCCGCATACGATGCATAGAAATCCAGATCACCGCCAAAGACCAAACCGCCCTTGTCCGACTGACTGATATAGAAATGCCCCATACCAAAAGTCACAACATGATCGAGGCAGGGTTTCAGCCCTTCGGTCACAAAAGCCTGCAGTACATGGCTTTCGATCGGCAGTCGCATACCTGCCATCGCAGCCACCTGACCCGACCGACCGGCGGCAACCATAGCCACTTTCTTGGCCCGGATCGGCCCGCGTGAGGTCTGCACTCCGCGCACCACACCGTTTTCGATATCGATGCCTGCCACTTCACAATTCTGGATCAAATCAACACCGCGTTGATCTGCCCCACGGGCGTACCCCCAGGCCACCGCATCGTGTCGCGCCGTCCCTCCGCGCGGGTGATAGAGACCGCCATAGAGCGGGAACCGAAGGTCATCGAAGTTCAGATAAGGCAGCATTCGTCTCAGCTCATCACGATTGAGCAGAATGGCATCGTCCCCTTGGCTGATCATCATATTGCCGCGCCGCGCCGCCGCATCCCGTTGCCCGTCCGAGTGGAACAGATTAATTATCCCACGCTGAGAATGCATGACGTTATAGTTCAGATCCTCCTCAAGTCCTTCCCACAGCTTCAGCGAATGCGAATAAAACTCTGAATTTCCCTGCAGAAAGTAGTTCGCGCGAACGATTGTGGTATTGCGCCCGATGTTGCCCCCACCGATATAGCCCTTTTCCAGAACCGCAATGTTGGTCAGACCATGTTCCTTGGCCAGATAATATGCCGTGCTCAGACCATGGCCGCCGCCGCCGATAATCACGATGTCATATTCGGATTTCGGCTCGGGCTCGCGCCAGTGCGGCGCCCAACCTTTGTTACCGGTCAGACCCTCTTTCAGGACACGCAAGCCGGAGAAACGCATTCAGACCTCCCTACAGGTATGTCGGCATCAAACCAACTTCGCCCAGCAGTAACAACGCCAGATTCCGGTTCCGCTGCTGTTTTCGACAAAAACTTGTCAACTGGCGACCAACTCATTCACATGAACGACTTTGGTCAAAACCAAAAGCGGCCGACCCAGGGGCCGCCCGCTTTCACAACCTTGATCCTCGTGCGGTTTTAGAGCCCTTTGGCGCGATAGCTTTTTGAGACGCGGTCGATCGCCACGATATAGGCGGCCGTGCGCAGGTCGTCGACATCGGCGCGATCATGCCAAACCTCGCTCATGGCCTGATAGGCAATGCGCATCGTGTCATCGAGGCCCGAGCGAACAAGCTCCAGCTCATCTGCACCCTTTAGATACTTGGCTTTGAAATCCGGTGACATTGACCAAGCATCGCCCAGATACCTATCTAGCCGCTGAAGCTCGCTGACGATCAACTCATGCCGTGCTTCTTCCTGACGGCGTTGCATCCGACCAAAGCGGATGTGGCTGAGGTTCTTGACCCACTCGAAATAGGACACAGTAACACCACCCGCATTTGCATACATGTCGGGGATAATCACGGTGCCTTTATTGCGTAGCACTTCGTCCGCGCCCGCCGTGACAGGGCCGTTGGCGGCCTCGATAATCAGCGGTGCTTTGATCCGTTCAGCATTGGACAGGTTAATCACCCCCTCCAGCGCCGCCGGGATCAGGATGTCGCACTCTGATTCAAGCACTGCACCGCCTTCGGCTGAATGCGTGGCATCGGGATAGTCTTTCACGCCGCCATGCTTGACAATCCATTGGCGCACCGCTTCGACATCAATGCCATCGGGATTGTACAATGCACCATCCCATTCGATGATTCCGATGACACGTGACCCGTCTTCTTCGCTAAGAAATTTGGCGGCGTGATAGCCCACATTGCCCAAGCCCTGCACGACAACACGCTTGCCGTCCAGCTTGCCAGACATGCCTGCCTTTTTGACATCCTCAGGATTCCGGAAGAATTCGCGCAACGCATACTGAATGCCACGCCCGGTCGCTTCGACCCTGCCCGCGATACCACCGGCGTTCAACGGTTTGCCTGTCACACAGGCCTTTGCATTGATATCCGTCGTGTTCATCCGTGCGTACTGGTCGGCCATCCACGCCATTTCTCGCTCACCCGTTCCCATGTCGGGTGCCGGGACGTTCTGGGACGGGTTGATCAGATCGCGCTTGGCCAATTCATAGGCGAAACGGCGGGTGATCTGTTCCATCTCGTGTTCTTCGTATTTACGCGGATCAATGCACAACCCACCCTTCGAACCGCCGAACGGAGCCTCGACCAAAGCACACTTGTAGGTCATAAGCGCCGCGAGCGCTTCGACCTCATCCTGGTTCACGGCAAGGGCATAACGAATACCACCTTTGACGGGCTCCATATGTTCCGAATGAACTGAGCGGTATCCGGTGAACGTGTGAATCTGACCCCGCAAACGAACCCCGAACCTAACCGTGTAGGTGGCGTTACACACTCGTATCTTTTCTTCCAGTCCGGGCGGCAGGTCCATCAGTGACGCAGCCCTGTTGAACATCAGATCAACACTCTCACGAAAGCTTGGTTCTTTAATGGCGGTCATAAAGTCCTCCGTACCGGTAGGTGACATACGTCATGACGTTTTGTCGCATCGCTGATGACTAACCGCAATCAATAACTGCACTTATTTTCATCTGCTCGTGAATATCGCAGTACGATGCCATAGGTGAGTCGGAGATTAACGAAGCCGCGCTCGATTGTCCCGAAGTGCGAAACAAAAGCCCCCGGAACGGCACGAATAAAGCCGAAAATCGTTGAAAACGAGCAGCATAATACCCACTACGCCCAAATCTCGCCACGATCCGTGTATAAATTATTAAAGTTGCAAAGCGCTGGCATCAGTATGTCTGATCGACAGAGGAACCCATTATGCACAAGTTTGGTTTGATGATCCAACTCAACCGTATATGTCGCGAAAACAGATGCTCTCGGCACTTGCGTCGGTTCGTCGATGCAACTGATGGCTCGATGACGATCCTCGCGCTTTTCCTGGTCATGATGGTCTTCACGGTTGCCGGATTTGCCGTTGATGTCATGCGTCACGATCGGGAAAGAGTAAGGCTGCAATACGCACTTGACCGTGCCGTTCTCGCGGCAGCTGATCTCGACCAAGAGCTCTGCCCGCGTGTCGTCGTAAACGATTACATCAGCAAAGAAGGCTTCAGCACAGATATTATCAGCAATATCGTGGTTGAACCTGAAACATGCAAAACCAATGAGGACGGGACTGTTGAGCAAATCGCTGACCTTGAAGGTAAGCGCAAAGTCTCAGCCAGCGCAGATTTGAGCATCGAGACCCACTTCATGAAGTGGAGTGGTGTTGATCACATCGACACAACCGCCACCAGCGTCGCCGAAGAATCCATTGGTAACGTCGAAATTTCGTTGGTTCTGGACGTATCGGGCTCGATGCGTGGGACAAAGCTGACCAATCTGAAAAAAGCGGCAAACGATTTTATTGATGAAATGATCCTGAAGTCAGAGGACGGCAGGTTGTCGATTTCGATCGTTCCGTATTCCGAACAAGTCTCGGTCCCTGATTATTTAATGAACGCGATGAATACGATCGGTGGAAACGAAGTTGCCAATTGCATTGATTTCCAAGCCTCGGATTTCAGAACGACCAACTTCAACTACTATGATATCGTAGATGATGGTGGAAACATCATCAAAAAAGGAGACTACATCCCGCAGACTCTCCACTTCAGGGATTCCGGTTCAAGTGACAAGAGGTTTAACGATACGCTGGTATCCAGCAGTACGTGCCGTCTTGAATCCCCGACCGACCAGCGGGAAATGACTATTATTCAAAATAGCCCCACCATACTGAAAGATCAGATTGACAACTTGGTCGCAAGCGGCTGGACGTCAATCGACGTCGGTTTGAAATGGGGGCTGACACTGCTTGATGACAGTATTCAGCCACTGATTGCCCAAATTGCCGACAGTTCCGAAATTCCAAACTCTTTTGCGATACGCCCCGCGTCAAACAACACTTCAGATACCCTTAAGGTTCTTGTTTTGATGACTGATGGTGAAAACACCTATCAGCACAAAGTTAACTCGCCATACAACGACGGCGACTCCGGCATTTTTTGGAACGAAACTGCCGAAACCTATTCCATCTATGACGAGGACAATGCGCGCTGGGCTTGGCCTAATGTTAATACCACCGTTTGGGACAATGGGTATTGGACACGAGACAAGTTTCAAGATCACGCACACGGGAATGGAACCCATATTCGATATCGTTGCAGAGATTATTATTACGGGACTTGCTACGATATCGACAGATCGGATGATCGCGAATTCACTGAAAGCGGAGCAGCCCTTGCTGACGATGAGTTGCAATGGCCCGATGTCTGGGCACATACAGAAAAGTATGCGATCCGGGACATGATCCGTCACACTTATGGCTGGACCCGCGCCGACGAGTTTGCTGCAAACTCGACAACCGAAATCGGCCCCGGAACCAAAAACCCCCGCGTTGTAGATCTCTGCGTAGAGGCCGAGAAAGAAAAAGTCATAATCTTCTCCGTCGCTTTCGAGGCCCCGTACGGTGTCAAACAGATGCTGAAAGACTGCGCGATCAAACCTGCGCGTTATTATGAAGCGTCCGGCAGTCAGATTGAGCGTGTATTTGATTCAATCAGCACCTCGATTCAGAACCTGAGGCTGACCCAATGAGAATGTCGTTGCGAAAGCGAACGAAGCGATTTTGGCGCAATGAGGATGGCGCATCCTCGAGTATCGAATTTCTATTCTGGTTCCCTCTTTTCTTTTATGTCGGATATTCTGGCATGGACCTGGGATTGCAGTCCTTTCACCACGCCGATCTTGAACGCTCGTTGGACATGACGATCAGAGAAGTTCGACTGAACCGTCTGCCCGCCGGAGAAGACAAGTGGGATCACGCTCTACTGAAAAAAATGATATGTGAACGCGCGCTTATTTCCGAATGCTCCCAACATCTTGCACTCGAAATGAAATCCATTGACCCGCGCGTCGGGAATACACTGGACCCTACCCCGTTTTGTGTCGACACCCCCGCCACGATCAGAAAAGCCGAAGACGTTGTGTTTGAACTGGGAACATCGAATGAACTGATGATTATCCGTGCCTGTCTTGAAGTGTCACCTGCTTTTGGTTTTTCCATGATGAACGATCTGGTCAAGCAGGATAATGACGGGCAATGGGAACTGCACGCAATCTCAGTATTTGTTCATGAGCCTTTCGGAGGATCATCCAATACAGCCACTGGGGATGGATCCTCTACATCAACGGAGGACACAACCAGTGCCACGAACTAGGTATTCAAGCAAAGGCTTGGTCACAAAATTTGTTCGTCGGTTCCGGCGTCGGGAAGACGGCATCATGTCGGTCGAAGCGATGTTGATATTGCCATTGCTATACTGGTCGATGCTCGCATCATATACCTACTATGACGCCTATCGGCAAAGCTCTCGAAATATTAAAGGTGCTTATGCGGTTGCCGATGTGGTTTCGCGTGAAGACGGCAATGTAAACGCCACCTATGTCAACACCATGTATGATCTTTTGGAAGCCATGGTTGAAACGCGCTCACCAGTGACATTGCGAATGACCTACCTGACGTATGATGGGGAAAACGATGTCCACAATGTGCTGTGGTCGTGCGTTCGCGGTACAGGCTTACCAAAATGGTCAAACGCAGAGATTGATGACATCAAGCCTCGGTTGCCCGCCATGCCTGACAATGGATCAATGATCGTGATTGAGACCAGGAATACCTATCGGCCACCGTTTTACATCGCATTCGAATTCGCCGAGTTTGAAATGAACAATCTTGTGTTCACGCATCCACGGGTATTCGACAACATCGCTAACAATGATCCATCCTGCGTCGTGTGACTTAACCCCTCTCGGCAAGCATAACGGACAATATCTCTGACATGAATTTGGTCTCGGCGGCAGCAGTCATGCCGCCGATTCCGATGCGGCGACCGACGCGCCACCAAAGGCCGGGAAACCAGTCGAAAGATCGCGGTGTATGGGTTTTGATGATAAAACCGTTCGATGGTTTGAACGCGAAAACGCCCCGATCAACGGTCTCGACTTCTTCTATTTTGCAAATCACCTGTCCTGAACTGGTGCGCAATTCGGATTGGGTAAGCTCGATCCTGTCCTGCGTTGAATGCCACATATGATACGACAGCCAGAATGCCCCAATGCCGACAACAAACAGAAACACTTGCCAGCCAAGTTCCGGGGGCGACGCCAGTGCGACGTAGATCACCAGCACTCCGACAGTGGCCAGCATCCCCACTCCGGTCCAGCGGCGCGCGGATGAGGCCTCGATAGAGGCCAGGACTTCTTCTTGCATGTCACCCTCCTGATTACCCGCCTGCTCTAGCTGGTTTGGTGTGTAAAAAACAACACCCATGTCACACACCTGAGCGTGGTTGCACAGATGACGTGTTCCTGCGCGAATTGATCACAAACACACAAGGCATAAATTGCGGTCAAACGTTCAGGAGACTGCTATGTCACTCAGGCCAACTCTCGAGTCTCGCAAGGCTGTTCCGACAATGGAAGGTGCGGGCGTCAGGCTGCACCGCGCGTTCGGGTTTCAGGACCCATCCGAGCTGGACCCGTTCCTGCTGTTCGACGATTTCAGAAACGATAACCCGCAGGACTATATGGCTGGTTTTCCATGGCACCCGCATCGTGGCATTGAGACAATCACATATGTGCTGTCCGGATCGGTGGAACACAGTGACTCGCTTGGCAATAGCGGTACGCTGGGGGCCGGTGATGTTCAGTGGATGACGGCCGGGTCAGGCATCCTGCATCAGGAAATGCCCAAAGGTTCGACCGGCGGTCAGATGCACGGGTTCCAGTTGTGGGGCAATCTGCCATCCGGCCAGAAGATGTCCGCTCCGCGCTATCAGGATGTCCAAAGCGCGGATATCCCTGAGGTTACCGATGATGACGGCACAACGGTCCGTGTGATCGTTGGCACCTTTTGGGGGCGCACCGGTCCTGTTGATGGCATTGCCGCAGACCCGCAGTATCTGGATATCAGCATACCAGCGGGGGTTAAAAAGACTTTTTCCATCGACACCTACCGCCGGGCATTCGCCTATATCTTTGCGGGTGAGGCAGCCTTTGCGGATGCGTCACGCCCTATCGGTGTTCTTTTGGAAAAAGAAGTCGCGGGACAAGAGGTCAACATCCGTGACATGTCCGGCGATCGGACGCTTATCCGGTTCGGCACAGGGGACGAGATCACCGTTCAGGCCGGGCCCGAGGGGGTGCGGTTTCTTCTAATTTCCGGCGCTCCGATCGACGAGCCCGTCGCCTGGCACGGTCCGATCGTGATGAACACGCAGGCCGAATTGCAGCAAGCCTTTCGGGAACTACGCAACGGCACATTCATCCGCCCGGCCCATTAGGGGCCGGTCAGGCGGTAACGGCCTTGCGCACCATGTCCCAATAAACTTGTTCTACCTCGTCCAGCGACAAACGCCCGCCACTGCGGTACCAGGTGATTACGCCGTTCAGCATGGCGATAACCGCCAAAGTGGCAATCTTTGTATCCGAAACCGAGAATTGACCCGTGTTCTGACCATTGCACAGAACAGCCTCCAGCGAATCCTCGTAACGGCGACGTAGGGCCTCAATTTCGGTGAAGTTTTCAGGCGTCAGATTGCGCAGTTCCATATAGGCGATGAACACCTCGTCAGGGCGTTGCAGGTGAAAGCGGATGTGAAACCCGACAAACTGTCGGAGCGCTTCCTGCGGATCGTCGAACCCATCCAGATCGCCGTATGTGGTCAGCAGATCTTGCATATGATCCTGCATCAGACGAAACAGCAGGCTCTGCTTGTCAGGCGTGTAGTTGTAGAGCGCCCCAGCCTGCACCCCCACCTCACCCGCGATTTGTCGCATCGATACCGCCGCATAGCCGTGACGGGCAAATAACCCCAGTGCCGCCTCTCGAATGCGGGGGCCGGTAATATCGGAATGAGAACCTTGTGTACGCGCCATGTCGTCACCGTATATGAACAGGCGTTCAGATAGAAGCCCGCTTGAACCAACCCAGCAAAAAGTGCATCACGGGACACACGCTGCAACCCGAAGGTCCGCGATGAAGCTTTTGCCGCCGATACTCTTTCTGCTGGCCGCCGCAGGCTGCACCAATATCCCCGAACTGGAGGGCAGAGAAACCGCTGCCTTGCACAAGGCGCCCTACCCCGAGTTAATTGACCTGGATCCGGCGCTTGGCCCTCCTGCTGACCCGATCAGCGAGGCGGCGGAAGTTGAAGAGGATCTGATAGCGCGCAGCGAAGCGCTGGCGAAGAAGGCCGAGGCGCTGCAGAATGTCGAGATTGAATAGGATTTCGACCGAACCGAAGGTTCGGAAAGATTAGACGGATTGCGCCCCTGCCCTGAACCCGCTAAGGCAGCCCGCAAAGAACACTTCGCCTTCGCAGGCGGTATTGCGAGCAGAAAGGACCCAAGGGAATGACACAGGCGCTGAGGCTTGGAATTGCCGGATTGGGAACCGTTGGCGTGGGCGTGGTTAAAATCGTGCGCCGTCATGCCGATCTTTTGCAGGCCCGCACAGGACGCCCCATTGAAATCACCGCTGTTTCGGCCCGCGATGCCAACAAGGATCGCGGCGTGAACTTGTCGGATTACGCATGGGAGACCGATCCTGTTGCCTTGGCCAAACGCGATGATATCGACGTTTATGTCGAGCTGATGGGCGGTGAAGACGGCCCTGCAAGAGCTTCGGTCGAGGCAGCACTCGCGCACGGCAAGGATGTGGTCACCGCCAACAAGGCGCTGCTGGCCATCCATGGTCAGGAACTGGCGGAACAGGCCGAAGCCGCAGGTCGTGTCATTCGGTTCGAGGCAGCCGTTGCAGGGGGCATCCCGGTGATCAAATCTCTGACCGAGGGGCTGGCTGGCAACGAGGTGACCCGCGTCATGGGGGTAATGAACGGCACCTGTAACTACATTCTGACACGGATGCAGTCGCAAGAGCTGGGTTACAACGCCCTGTTCGAGGAATGCGCGCAGCTTGGCTATCTCGAAGCCGACCCCAACCTTGACGTCGGAGGCATCGACGCGGCACATAAATTGGCCCTGCTGTCATCTATTGCGTTTGGCACAAAACCGAATTTCGACGGGATCGAGATTGAAGGCATTCAGCAGATCAGCCTTGATGACATCCATCAGGCCCACGACATGGGCTATCGGATCAAACTGCTAGGCGTTGCGCAACGCACCGCGCGCGGATTGGAACAACGGATGCAGCCTTGCCTGGTGCCAAGCGATTCTCCGTTGGGCCAATTGGAAGGCGGAACTAACATGGTTGTGTTGGACGGCGATGCCGTTGAACAGATTGTTCTTCGCGGCCCCGGTGCAGGCGAAGGGCCAACCGCCAGCGCGGTAATGGGTGATGTCTGCGATCTGGCGCGTGGTCTGAACATACCGACCTTTGGTCGTCCCGCCGCGACTCTGCAAGAGGCTGCACCTGCCGTTACCGGCCTGCCTGCACCCTATTACCTGCGGCTTGGATTGCAGGACAAACCAGGTGCACTGGCCAAGGTTGCCGCTATTCTGGGCGATGCCGGAGTCTCGATCGATCGGATGCGTCAATATGGGCATTCAGAAAGCACAGCGCCTGTACTGATCGTGACCCACAAAACCACGCGCACGACGCTGAATCACGCGTTGGACGGTCTGCGTGCCACCAATGTAGTAGCCGGAGAACCCGTCGCGCTGCGCATCGAGCAGGTCTGACCCCTTGCGACCTGTGCTGCGCGCAGGCTATGCCGGATAGAACGTCTTAGCTGACCAAAGGATTACCGAAGATGAATGCTGCCAAGATCGATTTCAACGACCGCCTGCTGTCTCTGGGGCTTGCGCGGGTCGCAGAGCAGGCCGCACTGGCATCCGCCTCGCTGGTTGGCCGGGGTGATGAAAAAGCCGCTGACCAAGCTGCCGTGAATGCCATGCGCGAGCAGCTGAACCTGTTGGATATCGCGGGTGTTGTTGTCATCGGTGAAGGCGAACGCGACGAAGCACCGATGCTTTATATCGGTGAAGAAGTTGGCACAGGCAACGGCCCCGGCGTGGATATTGCGCTGGACCCGCTGGAAGGTACGACCCTGACCGCCAAGGACATGCCAAACGCCCTGACCGTGATCGCCATGGGCCCGCGCGGCTCGATGCTGCACGCGCCCGACGTTTACATGGACAAGCTGGCCGTTGGACCGGGTTTCCCCGAAGGTGTCGTCAATCTGGACATGAGCCCCCGCGAACGTGTCGAAGCGTTGGCCAAGGCCAAAGGCTGTCAGCCCGCAGATATCACCGTCTGCATCCTGGAACGTCCCCGCCATGAGGCGATGATTACCGAGGTCCGCGATACCGGCGCCTCGATCCGTCTGATTACTGATGGCGACGTGGCCGGCGTCATGCATTGTGCCGAGAGTGAAGTCACAGGCATCGATATGTATATGGGCCAAGGCGGCGCGCCCGAGGGTGTTCTGGCCGCAGCCGCGTTGAAATGCATGGGTGGTCAGATTTTTGGCCGTCTGTTGTTTCGAAATGACGATGAACGGGGCCGCGCCGCCAAGGCAGGCATCACCGATCTCAATCGCGTCTATACGCGTGACGAGATGGTGACGGCGGATGTGATCTTTGCAGCCACAGGCGTGACCGGCGGATCTCTGCTGCCGCGCATCAAGCGAGAGCCGGGCTGGGTAGAGACAACGACACTTTTGATGCGCTCGAAAACTGGATCGGTGCGGCGGATGTCCTATCGCACACCAACGTGGCCGCATGACGAGGCTTAACCGCTTGCGCCATCGCCTTCGGCGAGAGTAGTTTCAAAAATGATGAAGAGGCCGGGTCCGAAGGGGTCCGGCCTTGGTGCATGAGGTGAGATGTGGCGTTTCTGGGTATAGAGCAATCTTTGACGGGGCGGCGTTGGGTTGGGCCGGGGGTCGAGGTCGAGCGTTCGTCTGAGATGATGGCGCAACAGACCGACCTGCCGCGCGCTGTTTGTCAGGTGCTGGCGCGACGCGGTGTACCCGTCATGGAGGCGCGTGGATTTCTTGAACCAAAGTTGAAAGAGCTGCTGCCCGATCCGCGTTCGATGAAGGACATGGAGGTCGCCGCCGCACGATTACTGGAAGCCGTGCGCAAGCGGGACAGGATCGCGGTGTTTGCAGATTATGATGTGGACGGAGGCAGTTCAGCGGCGCTGTTGCTGGTGTGGCTGCGTCAGATGGGGCTTGCCGCAACATTGTATGTGCCAGACCGGATCGACGAGGGCTATGGGCCGAATGTGCCTGCGATGCAGGATTTGGCAGCCCGTCATGACCTGATCATCTGCGTCGATTGCGGAACGCTCAGCCACGAGCCCATCGCAGCGGCGAAGGGTGCGGACGTGATCGTACTGGATCACCATTTGGGTGGGGAAACCCTGCCTGATTGTATCGCTGTGGTGAACCCGAACCGGCAGGATGAAAGCGGCGATCTGGGCTATCTCTGTGCCGCTGCAGTCGTATTTCTGATGCTGGTCGAGGCGGGTCGTCAATTGCGCATCGCAGGCGCCAACGGACCGGATCTGATGGCGATGCTGGATCTGGTGGCATTGGCCACAGTGGCGGATGTCGCACCTCTGGTCGAGGCCAACCGGGCACTGGTTCGGCAGGGCCTGAAGGTGATGGCCCAACGGCAGAGGCCGGGGTTGGTTGCGTTGTCTGATGTGGCGCGGATGGATACTGCCCCTAACAGCTATCATCTGGGGTTTCTGTTGGGGCCGCGCGTAAATGCTGGTGGGCGGATTGGGCAGGCCGATCTAGGCGCGCGGTTGCTGAGCACCGACTCGGCCTCTGAAGCTGAAGCTCTGTCCGAGCGATTGGATGCCCTGAACTCGGAGCGGCGTGAGATCGAGAACGCCGTGCGCGCGGCAGCTATGGCGCAGGCGGAAGAGCGCGGGCTGGATGCACCGCTGGTTTGGGCTGCTGCCGACGGCTGGCATCCCGGCGTAGTGGGCATCGTCGCATCGCGGCTGAAAGAGACTGCAAATCGGCCTGCCATCGTAATCGGATTTGACGGGGATGAGGGCAAGGGCTCGGGCCGTTCGGTCTCGGGCGTTGATCTGGGTGCATCGATCCAGCGGCTTGCATCCGAGGGGCTGTTGACCAAGGGCGGGGGGCACAAGATGGCAGCTGGCCTGACGGTAATGCGCGATCAGTTGGAGCCCGCAATGGCGCGCCTGTCGGACCTGCTGGCCAAACAAGGTGCGGGGCAAAGCGGCCCTGCTGACCTTAAACTGGACGGAACGCTGATGCCGGCGGCCGCAACCGTCGATCTGATCGAACAGATCGAAAAGGCAGGTCCCTTTGGGGCCGGCGCCCCTGCCCCGCGCTATGCCCTGCCCGATCTGCAGGTGCGATTTGCCAAACGTGTGGGTGAGACGCATCTGAAGCTGTCCCTGTCGGACGGTATGTCCGGGGGGCTGGACGCTATCGCCTTCGGTGCATTTGACGGCCCGTTGGGGGATCGCCTGTTAAATCACGGCGGCGCCCGGTTCCACTTCGCCGGGCGGCTCGAGGTCAATTCATGGGGCGGACGGCAAAGCGTACAACTTCGGCTGGAGGATGTAGCCGAGGCTAATTGAACCCGGTTTCTACTTCACATCGAAAGGCTCAAAAAACTTTCATAGCGCTGCGTTTTACGTCTTGCGGGGGTGCATGGTAAACCGTAAAAGGCCCCCCACAAGCCAGCGTGGCCCGTTCGTCTATCGGTTAGGACGCCAGGTTTTCAACCTGGAAAGAGGGGTTCGATTCCCCTACGGGCTACCAACTTGGTTTTACTTATAATTCTCAATAGGTTAGCATAGCTAATCTAGGGATTTCGCTGGTTGGCCAATGTGGCCCGTTCGTCTATCGGTTAGGACGCCAGGTTTTCAACCTGGAAAGAGGGGTTCGATTCCCCTACGGGCTACCATTTTTCCGAAAACCTCACCCGCCTCAATGGTCGCTCTACGCAACAAAGCGTAGAACGTGATACCAGGTGCAACGTTAGGTCTGGATGTCGGATTGTGGTTCGCTCCGGTGCAAACCGGTCTAAAGATGTTGATCACGCCGAATTCAAACAAGACAAAGAAGATCCTATCAGATTTTATCGAGTCGCTTGAATTGGCCGCGCGCTATCTGTGTACATAAACAGCACATTCCGCTCGGCGCACGATACGCGACGCGGTCGAGCCCAGGAAATAGCCGGTTGCCCCTGGCTTTTGTGACCCGACGATGATCAGATCGACGCCCACTTTGCTTGCATATTCCGGGATTCTGACACCGGCTTTTCCCGAGATAACGTCAATCCCGATATCCTCTGCGTCTGCAGCTATCTCGCGAAGCCTGGACCTTACGTTTTCGCTGAGGTTGTTGGCTTCTTTGACGGTCACGAACTCGGCGACGAAACCCGGGATCTCTTCGAGTACGGTCAACAGGGTGATCCGCCCTCCGTCATCCAGCAACCGCCGCGCAACGTCGAGCTTTCGCCGGGCCAGATTCTCGTGATCCAGAGCAACAGGGATAAGGATATGTTCTGGCATGTTCTGTTCCTTGCTGTTCAAATCTGCCGCGGCGTGCATCGCCCGGTCTGACAGATGATTTCACGGCACCACTGGCCCGGTGTTGGCCGCTTTGAAAGCTGCGTTTATTTCGTCTCTTCACAGGGCACCTGCCGGGCGCCAAAAGACAAGTGCCCTGCTGATCCGCTATGCGCTGCGATACAGCTTGGTCATCGAGAATTCGCGATGGCCAAGCGCCTCGGCTGCGGTGTTTCGGCCATTGGCAGTGCGGCAGATCATTTCGATCAGCGCGTCGCCAGCCACGTCTATTGTCATCTCTCGGCGCAAGATGCCTGAAACGTCGACATCGATATGCTCGCTCATGGTACGCACAGTACGCGGATTGGCCGTGATCTTGATAACCGGTACAATCGGATTGCCGACCACATTGCCCTGACCGGTTGGGAAGGTGTGGATGACCGCACCCCCAGCCGCCATCAGCGTAACACACTCAGCTGCGGCCGAAGACGAATCCATGAAGTACAAGCCGTTTCCGGATTGTGGTGCTTCCGCCGGTTCAAGTATATCAATGTACTGTGAAGTACGGCCAATCTTTTCCAGGTTCCCCAGCGCCTTCTCCTCAATCGTGGTGAGGCCGCCTTCGATGTTGCCTTTGGTCGGCTGACTGTCGGATAGATCATCTGTCTGATGCGCGAAGATCACGTCATCCTGATAGGCCTTCCACATCTTGTACCAGCGCTCACCAACCTCTGCGTTTACAGCACGTTTCTGGCAGATATGCTCGGCCCCTGTGATTTCAGAGGTTTCGCCGAAAAAGCCTGTAATGCCCTCGGGAAGCAATTTGTCATACATGTTGCCGACAGTTGGGCACGATCCCAGCCCGGTTGTCGTGTCACTTTCTCCGCACTTGGTCGAGACCCAAAGCTCGGAAACATTGCACTCTTCCCGCTGCAATTCGGTAGCCCAGTGCACGAACTCCTTGGCCTTCCAACTGGCCGCCCGGATGGTTTCAAAGTCTCCATTTTGCTCAATCGAGAATTCGGCCACCGGCTTGCCCGTCTCGCGGATGCCATCGGCAATGCGTTTGGTCCAGCCGGGTTCGATCCCGATCACCACAACAGCCGCGACATTCGGATTGGCGCCAGTGCCGATCATGGTACGGAAATGCAGATCCAGATCCTCACCAAATTGCAATCGTCCATAGGCGTGTGGCAGCGCCATCGAGCCTTTGACATTGTTTGCCACAGCCTCACACGCCGCATTCGAGATGTCGTCAACCGGCAGTACCACCACGTGATTACGCACGCCGACCCGGCCGTTTTCCCGTCGGTACGCTTTGACAGTCATGTTGGAATATTTCGATGCCATCTTATGCGCTCCTTACCAGCGTTTGGTTTTGCAATTGTGGGTGTGGACGTGGGCGCCCTTCGGGATATCAGCGATGATCTTGCCGATATCCTCGCCATACTTCGTTGCAGTGTCGCCGGAATTGAGATCGGTAAGAGCGATCTTGTGGCCGATCGGAACATCATCGCCCGAGGTCAGGCGGAACGTGGAATTGTCATGCGTGATGCAACACAACATGTCCGTGCCTGCGGTCAGCCCCTCAACCACGACCACGCCAACATTGTCGTTGTGTTCGTGCACAAGAAGGTGCGGAATTTCTGTCATTGGGTTTCTCCTTGAAGATCAGTCATTGGGTATGAGAAGTGTTTTCGGTGCGGCAACCAAACCGGATTTGATCTCGTGAAAAGCCGAGGCGCCTTCGGAAAGCGGTCGGGTTTCGGTCCAGTCGAGAGGACCGAGGCGGCCATCGAACATGGCGGCGGTCGTGTCGCCAAAATCTGCTGAGGTATAGGTGTAGGTGCCCGTAAATGTGATTTCCTGCAGGGTCATCCGACGGATATCCAGGCCCCCGGTGTCTTCCCCCAGACCTATGTGAACAATCGCTCCACCGGGACAAACCAGGTCCGAGGCTAGGGCACGGGTCGCCGCATAACCAACCGCATCCACGACAAGCGGAGCAGCCTCTGCACTTTGATCAATGGCCTTTACCCCGCAACTGCCATTCAAAAAGTCGCGCCGCGCCGGGTTCGGCTCCAAAATCGATACGGCCTCAAATCCCATCGCTTTCAGCGCCAGAGCCGCGGCAAGTCCAATTGCTCCGCCGCCAATGACCAAAGCGCGCCTTTCCAGCGACCTGTGCAGCGCCTCAAGCCCCAATCGCGCAGAATGCCAACTGACTGCGAGCGGTTCAGCAAGCGCTGCTTTGGACAAGGGAAACGCGTCCGGCACCGTTATCAGGTTGCTTTCAGGCATCGCAACAAACTGCGCAAACGCACCCTCGCGCGGCGGCATCGAAATGATCTGTCGCTTCGGGCACAGATTCTCGCGGCCCGCCTTGCAGGCGGTGCATTCACCACAGCTAACCAGTGGGTTGATGGTCACACGCTCGCCATCGCGCGCTCCTCCAACGATTACGCCAGCCGCTTCGTGCCCCAGGATAAGAGGCGCCGGCCGCCGATCGTCATGGCCAAGATAGGCGTGCATGTCCGAGCCGCATATGCCCGCCGCACACACCCGAACAAGCTGTTCGTTCAGCGCAGGCACCGGTTCGCGGACATCCCTGTAGTCAACCGTTTCAGGCCCGTCGTAAACCAGCGCCTTCATTTCGCCGTGTACCCCCCGTCCAACATCAGTACTTGCCCGGTCACGTATCGTGACGCATCGGAACACAAGAACAGCAGTGGGCCGTCGAGGTCAGCGGGTTCCCCATTTCTGCCGATACAGGTTTGTGCTGCGTTACGCGTTGCACGTTCTGCGTCGGCAAATACTGCAGCGGTCAGTTCTGTTTCGAAAAACCCCGGTGCAAGTGCATTGGTGTTGATACCGCTGCTCGACCAAGCCTGCGCCATCGCACGGGTCAACTGGGTCACACCGCCTTTGCTGGCACCATAAGAGATGCCACCGGGAAAGGCGCGATAGGATTGCAAGGACGCGAAATTCACGATCCGCCCCCATCCCTTTCGCTGCATCTCCGGCACCAGTTTCTGGCTTAGAAAGAACGGAGCAGTCAGGTTCACTGCGATGGTGGCATCCCACCCTTCGGCAGAGACGACATCTGCCTGTTCTCTGGTGTTCAGACCTGCGGCATGAATCAAGATTTCAGGCGGGCCGAACGCGGCAGTGATCCGATGGACAAGATCATCCATCCCATCCCGAACCGCCACATCCCCCTGAACCGCGCTGAGATTTCCATCTACATCAGAGCACAGCGCATCAAGCCTGTCGGATCGTCGGGCAACGGCAACGACCGATGCCCCCGCGCGCGCCAGAACTTCTGCTGCACGGCGGCCGAGACCTGAACTGGCGCCGGTGACACAGGCCACCCGCCCTTCGACACCAAACAAGGCTGATGGCGGAAGGTTATCCATCGGCAGACAGGTCAAAATTTTCGCCGGGAAAGTACTTTTGCAATCGAATGTCGGCGGTGCGGGCGTGGCCTTCCATACCCTCCAACCGGGCGATGCGGGCGGTTGCCTCGGCAACCGGTTTCGCCCCTTCGCGCGTGGCGCGCTGCCAGGTCACGATTTTCATGTATTTGTGCACGCTCAGGCCACCGGTATAGCTGGCGGCACCTGACGTCGGCAGCACATGGTTCGTTCCCGAGGCTTTGTCGCCAAATGCGACCGTGGTTTCCTCGCCCAGGAATAATGACCCGTAACATGACAGGCGATCCAACCACCATTCAAGATCATCGGCCTGTACGGTCAGATGCTCAGGCGCATAATCGTCAGAACAGGCTGCCATATCGTCGCGATCAGCGCATAGGATCACCTCGGCATAGTCGCGCCAGGCGGCGGAGGCGTTGTCGCGATTGACCTCTGGCAGATCGTCTATCAGCAGCGGCACAAGGCGCATTACCTCATTGGCCAATGCGCGATCATCCGTCACCAGCCAGACGGGTGAGTTGTATCCGTGCTCGGCCTGTCCCACGAGGTCGGTCGCAACGATCATCGGATCGGCGCTTGCGTCAGCAAGGATCAGGCTATCGGTTGGGCCCGCGATCATGTCGATGCCGACACGTCCGAACAACATCCGTTTGGCCTCGGCCACGAACTGATTGCCGGGACCAACAAGAATGTTGGCCTTAGGCAGCCCGAACAGGCCAAAGGTCATCGCAGCGACCCCCTGCACCCCACCCATGGCAAGGATCTTGTCGGCTCCGCAGACATGCGCGGCATAAATGATCGCGGGTGCGACACCAACGCCGGGCCGTGGCGGTGAACAGGCAACGATGTTCTTGCACCCGGCGACCTTGGCCGTTGTGACTGTCATGATCGCGCTGGCGATATGGCTGTAGCGCCCGCCCGGCACATAACATCCAGCCCCCGACACAGGGATCGCCTTTTGGCCAGCGATCAGGCCCGGCACGACCTCAATCTCAAAATCCGCGACGGTGTTCAGCTGGGCCTCGGCAAAGCGTCGAACGTTGTCATGTGCGAACTGAATATCGCGTCGAAGTTTGTCGGGCACCTGCGCTGCAGCCGCTTGTATAGCTTCAGGTGACAGAATGATCTCGCCGTCATACTGATCGAATTTGGCTGCGTATTCCAACGCCTTGGCGTCCCCGCCCGCCTCGATATCATCAAGGATTTCCCGAACGATCTTTTTGGTTTCCGAGGCATCGCTGTTTGAGGTAAGCGTTGCTTTCTTAAGGTATTCTCTCGGCATGTTTCAGACCTACTTGTAAATGTCAGGAAGAAAGACGGTTGAAATCGTCGGCAGGTACGCGATGAACAGCGTCACGATCAGCATGAACAGCACGAAGGGTATGGCGCGATACGCGATCTTGAGGATGGATTCGCCCGTTAACCCTGACACGACGAACAGGTTCAACCCAAGTGGTGGCGTGATGAAGCCGACACCCAGCGCGGTGATCATCATGATGCAGAACTGAATTTCGTTCATGCCGATATTGTCGGCCAGCGGCTTCAGGATCGGCGCCAGGATTACGATGTTCGGCGTGGTCTCCATGACGCAGCCCGACGCGATCAGGATCAAGATCATCATCAGGATAAGAACCCAAGGCTCTTCGCTAACCGATGTTGCTGCAGCTACAAACCCTTGCGGCACGCCCAGGATCGCCAGCGCTTGCGCCAATGGCAGCGAGAATGCGATGATCGGCAGGATAACCCCATTTACCTTGGCCGAACTGACCAGCATCGACGGGAAATCGCTCAGTCGCAGGGTCCCTAGGATGAAACCCATGGCGATGGTAACGACAACAGCGGTTGCACCCGCTTCTGTCGGAGTCAAGCGACCTGAGAAGATACCGTAAAAGATGATCCCGGGTACAATGAAGGCGTACCATCCGGATTTGAGAGCCGTCCCCAGCCGCGAAAAATAATCGCCCATGCTGATATTGCCGCCACCTTCCCAGCCATAGAGCCGGTTCATGATGATATTGGTGGCCAGGATCGACAACAGTATTGCGACACCGGGAATTACGGCTGCAAGGAACAGGGTCGATGCGGAAATACCCAGAACAAGGCCGATAATGATATAGGCGATCGAGGGCGGGATCAGGATTCCGGTACAGGCACCTGCCGCCACCAATGCACAGGCATAGGGACGCGGGTAACCGGACTCGACCAGTCGGTTGATCGTCATCCGACCCACCGCCGCCGCACCCGCCGCGTCCGAGCCTGAGATCGCGGCAAACATACCGCATACAAGGACGGTTGCCGAACCGAAGCCCCCTTTGGCGAACTGAGTTAGCGCTTCGGCCACGTCAAGGAACTTTCGGCTCAGCCCCGTGCGCACCAATACGTCCCCGGTCAGGATGAACAATGGAACAGCCGTCAGGGCAAAGTGGTCGATACCGTGAAACAGACTTTCACCAACCAGCGACAGCGGAAGCGCGCCTGACAGCAGCAGCATTGCGATTGCCGATGCCCCGATAGCGGCCCAGACAGGTACCGCCAAAGCGATGAGAACGATAAAGATCAGAACCGGGCCGTAGAAATCCCAGCCAAGTTCGACCGTTTGATTGAGTTGATTCCAGAGCATCGGTGCCTCCTCAATCGAACAGTTTGTCGCCTTCGTAGACGGGGCGGCCGTTACGAAGATCGTTGATATCGCGTAGGAAAGACTGGATCAGCCTGACAATGACCAGCCCGAACCCGATGGGCACGGCGGACAGGAACCAGACCTGACTGATCCGCAGGCCATGAGTCACCGATCCGAACTTGCCGGATACCAGCACCGTTTCAAGCGACCAGTAGAAGGCAACGATGGCCACAGCAAACATGACAATATCGCCAAAGATGTAGAGCACCGCTTTTGCGCGCCAGCCGATGTACTGCATGATGACATCAATGCGGATATGACCACGCTCACGCACGGCTGCGGCAGCGCCGATCCATGCCAGATAAATGAATGAGTATCGGACTATTTCCTCACCCCAGATCGAAGAATAAGCCAGCAATTCGCGCCGCAGCACTTCGATGAACATGGTCGCAACCAGCATTGTGTAGAACACAAGCAGAAGCCAGCGTTCCGCATTCTGGTCGAGAAGTCGAATTATCCCCGACATGTAACTCTCCCGTTGGCCTGCGGCGAATTCACGCCCGGCGGTGCGTTCCCCAAGAAAGGGATGTGTGGGCGGCAGCACCTGCGCCGCCCATCGGTGTTTGGTTTACGCGTCGTGAACGTAGTGGCGGCCCATGGTACCGGCAGCCTCTTCAAGCTTGGTGAAATTATCCATCGACCCTGCAAGCTCGACCTTGAACTCGTCCCAATCGGGCAGCTGATAACCACCTGCGGCCTTCCACTCACCGAGTTGATCATCGCTCAGGCTGTGGAATTCAACACCTGCTTTACTCAGCTCGGACATCGCATAGGTCCGCGCAGAAGGCACCTTGGCGAGGTTCTGATCGGTGGTCATTTCACCAGCCCATTCGATCCCTTCTTGCACGTCAGCGGGCAGCGAATTGAACCACTCGAGGTTCATCGAATATACTTGGCTGTCCGGCACCGCCTGCGTGAAGGTTACATGGCTGAGAATGTCCTTGAAGCCAAAGACAAACAGCGCCCCAACCGAAGGATCAAGCGCATCCGCAACACCTTGCTTGATCGCTGAAGGGGTCTCGCCCCAGGCAACCGGCGTCGGGTTCGCGCCAACCATGCGATAGTATTGCTGCAGCATCTTCGAGCCTGGAACGCGGAATTTCACACCGTCCAGATCGCCTGGGGTGATGACCTTGTTTCCTCCCTTGCGCACTGCCACGACGCGCGGGTCGATGACCACATAGAACAGCGCTTTGAATCCTGATGACTCGATCTTGGGATGTACTTCCGACTTCCACGCGTCCGAGCCGACAAGGTTGGTAAACCTTTGGTTCGAACCACAGAAATAGGGCATGTTGATCAGATCAACAGCACTGGCATAAGGCGCAAAGTTCGACAGCGAGTGCTGAGCGCATTGGATCGTGCCTGTCTGCACCGCCTGCGCCAGCGCACCGCCTGCCCCAAGCTGGCCTCCGGGTGCAAGTTTTACGTAGACTTTGCCGTTGGTCGCGTTCTGAATGTTCTCTTTCAGATCAAGCTGCATTATCGGATAGCTGCGCGACGCACCAAGTACGTATGCAGTGGCGAGCGTCATCACATGATCTGCTGCTGCTTCGCGTTCTTTTTCTTCCTTGGCGGTCTGCGCTGCAGCCTCACTTGACCAAAGTAGCCCACCGGCCCCAGCGACAACTGCCGCGGTGAAACTGCCTGTACCGGCCAGCCTCAGAAAATTGCGTCGTTCTTCCGAAGCCAATCCTAGTCTTTCACGGTCCATGTTTTCCTCCCTACACGTCACGATTTTTTTGATTATTCCGAGTTTTTCGACGCCTCCTCGCGTCGAAGAACAGCCACAACGAAAAAGATCGATGCTGCGAACAGCACCAGCATCTCGCCGACGTCACCAAGAAAGGGAGAGCTGGAAAGCGCGCCCAAAGCCACATTGACGACAAAGACTGCGAACAGAGCCACTGCGGTGATCAGATACATCCCGTCCCCTTTTCGTTGATTCGGGATGAAATGTAAGCGCTTACATTTTCTCATGCAAGCGCTTACATTTGTACCTTTGGAAACTGTTTGCTAAATGTTTGAATACTGCGGACAGTCACGGCCTCAGAATCAATGGACCTGATCGATGCCCGAAGAAAAACTTCGAAGACAACGAACCGGGCGCGCGAATTCGTCCCCTACACTGGAAGATGTCGCCCAAAAGGCCGGCGTTTCCACAGCAACCGTTTCGCGATGCCTGAACGCCCCGGCACGGGTCAGCGAAGCCACACGCAAGCAAGTTCTCGAAGCGGTTAACCAGCTGGGATATGCACCTAATTTTGGTGCGCGCGCCCTGGCGGCCAAGCGCACGGACACGTTTGGGGCCATCATTCCGACCATGGAGAACGCCATCTTCGCACGCGGTCTTCAGGCGTTTCAGGAAGAGCTTGAGCAGAACGGCATCACCTTGCTTGTCTCCAGCTCGTCCTACAGCCCGCAACTTGAAGAAAAACAGGTCCACGCCCTGATAGCACGTGGTGCCGATGCGCTGTTGCTGATCGGTCATGACCGCACACCCAAAAGCTACGATCTGTTGGAAAGCAAAGGCATTCCGCACGTGATCGCGTGGTCGATCGCGCATGACGTACCCAGAACATCAATCGGTTTCGACAATCGTAACGCCATGAAGACCCTGGCCCTTGAGGTCCTCAAGCTGGGACATCGCGATCTTGCCGTCATATCCGCACCACGAGAGGGAAATGACCGCGCCCGGGAAAGGTGTCAGGGCGTAGCCGACGCGCTGATCCAATTCGGTCTGAGGCCCACAGATTTGCCTATTATCGAAACACCCTACTCGATTTCCAATGGTGCCGAGGCCTTTCAGACTCTGGTGAGCTCCGGCAACAGGCCAACCGCCGTTTTGTGCGGCAATGATGTACTGGCCGCAGGTGCGATATCGCGCGCACGCGAACTGGGGTTGCGCGTTCCGGACGACATTTCAATCACCGGATTCGACGATATCGAAATTGCACAGATTGTCTCTCCGGGGCTGACAACCGTTCATGTCCCGCACAGAAAAATGGGTATTCACGCCGCGCGATTGCTGATCGCGATGCGCAACGGCGAATATGGCGACGCCCCGGCAGAGAGCCTGGAATTGCAGGTCACCATCACATGGCGTGGCTCGCTCGGGCCGGTTCCATTGCGCAACGCCTGATCGAATTCCAATAGAATGCGGAACCTTCAGAATGCGAAGCATCGTTTCCAGGCTGCAAACCCGAAACTTGGTGTTTGCCATTCCCTCGCACAGCCCTCAAAGTTCCCGATATTCGACATTTCAGAAATGGAGCACCAATGGATCGCCTCTCAGAACGTAGGGAATTTGCAATCACGGTCTGCCAAGATGCCGGTGCAATCGCCCTAAAGTACTTTGCGGATCGAAGCGCTTTGATCGTTGATCAGAAAGGCGCGCAGGATTGGGTCAGCGAAGCGGACCGAAATGTGGAAACATTCATTCGTCAAAGGATCTCACAAGACTGGCCCGACGATGGCGTGTTTGGGGAAGAACACGGTGAAACCGCTGGTCAGAGTGGTTTTGACTGGGTGATCGACCCGATTGATGGCACGACAAATTTCGTCAATGGCATTCCGGCTTGGACCATCGTTCTGGCGGGGGTCACGCAAGGCAAGACAACGGTCGGAGTGATCCATGATCCAAATGTTGATGAGACCTATGTGGCCACGCTTGGTGGCGGCGCAACTCTGAACCATGTTCCGATGAGGGTCGCTTCGGGTGTGGCGTTGCAGCAGGGAACGGTCGCCGTGGGGTATTCGAACCGGATCGAATCCCGCCACGTGGTGCCGATTGTGGCCGACCTGATTGAACACGGAGCGATGTTTCACAGAAATGCCAGCGGCGCTCTGTCATTGGCTTATGTGGCTGCGGGTCGGCTGCTGGGCTATATCGAAGAGCATATGAACGCATGGGACTGTTTGGCCGGCCAGTTGATGATCGCAGAAGCAGGCGGCAGGATCGAGGATCAGGATGCCGACGCCATGATCCGTAACGGCGGTCGGGTGATCGCAGGGACACCGGATGTGTTTGATACCCTACACGAAATTGCTGAGAGCGCGTGGAAAACCTGAGCGGCTAATCAAGCGAACACCACCCGGTAAGCGGTTTATGCGACTTGAGATCGGCCTGCCAATAGTGGCCTTGCGAGGGCTGATCATATTTTCGATCGATAGGATACCCCGATAGGGCGCACCACAGCAGTGTGCCGACAGCCCCATGCGTGACAATGGCAAGGTCATTGCCATCGTGTATCTCGATAATTGAGATCGTTGCCCGGTGAATGCGTTGCTGCGCCTCGACCGCCGTTTCCCAACCATGAAAGCTGATATCGGGGTGGGCAAAGAATGCATCAGCGGCAGCCTCAAACGCGTCACGCGGCAAAAAACCGGTGGCGCTGCGGTTATTTTCTCCAAGGGCGGCGTTTTGATTTACCGGCAGGTTTCGGGGCGCCGCAAGAATCTCAGCCGTATCGCGGGCCTTTTGCTCAGTGCTGGTCCAGATTTGTGTGACCTTCGATAAGATTTCGCCAGTCGCAAAAGCAGCAGCGCGGCGGCGGCCAATCTCACTAAGACCCCAATCTGTTACAGGGACGTCGGGGGTGATGGCGACCTCGGGATGGGAGATGATCAGAAGCTTCTGCATCTACTCGGGCAAAAGGACGGGGCCCTTCTCGGCAAAACCCATCTGGACCTCGGTGCCAGGCTCAAGCGGCGCATCCACATCATCATGCACTGCGAAAACCTGACCGAAGGCCCCAGTCAGAGTGTACTCCATACGAACACCGACATAGGTTGCCTTGGCAACAGTTGCGACGATGCCCTGTTCGATGCCGATCACCAGACGCGAAGGACGGATAGCGACTGTTGCGGGCCCCTCGGACATACCACGAGATGACAACGTGTGGCGGTAGCCCTCAATCTCGATTGAAGCCATTTCTCCATCGACAGAAGTGATCTGACAGGCCAGCAGGTTCGCCTCACCAATAAAATCCGCGACAAAGCGATCATTCGGGGCATCGTATAACTGGCGCGGTGTACCGATCTGAGCGATTGCCGCATTCCTCATCACGACGATCTCGTCCGAAACCGCCAATGCTTCTTCCTGATCGTGCGTTACGTAGACGACCGTCAGTCCAAGGTCCTGTTGGATGGCTCTGATATCCTCGCGCACCTGACGGCGCAGTTTCGCGTCAAGATTAGACAGCGGCTCATCGAACAACAAAACCTGTGGCTCCAGCACCAGCGCACGCGCGACAGCGACGCGCTGTTGCTGACCACCGGACAATTCGGACGGCAGGCGGTTGTCAAACCCCTTGAGTCCAACCAGGTCCAGACCATGTAACGCGCGACTGCGGGCCTCGTCCTTGCCGAAGCCCGAGAAAGTCAGGCCATACTTTACATTCTCAAGCACGCTCATATGCGGAAACAGCGCGTAGGATTGGAACACCATCGACACGTCCCGGTCCGTGGCAGGTAGCTTGGTTACGTCTCGATCTCCGATGGTGATCTTACCCGAAGTCGCCATTTCAAGCCCTGCGATCATCCTCAGGGTTGTCGTCTTGCCGCAACCCGAAGGGCCCAACAGCGTTACCAGCTTTCCCGCGTCGACATGCAGGTCGATGTTGTCGACGGCAACCACATCCTTACCGAACATTTTTGTGACGGACTCGAATCGAACCGGCGCGGCTTTGGACTGCAGGCTCATGTCAAACTCTCCTAAACATTGGTCCGCGACTGCGTCATGCGCCGCCCGATCTTGGTTCGACCAACGATCAGCTGCATCAATGCAACCACAGACAGCATCACAAAGATCAGTGTGGTGGAATAGGCAATGGCGAGACCATAGTCGTTATTCTCGACCCGCCCGATGATATAGCTGGTCGCCATGTCATATTCTGCGCTGACCAGAAAGATCACCGCCGAAATCGCGGTCATGGCCCGCACAAAGCTGTAGACAAGTGCCGCAAGGATCGCCGGGCGCAAAAGTGGCAAGATGATCCGCCGGAATGTCTGCCAGGAGTTTGCACCAAGCGTCAGCGAGGATTCGTCAAGACTGCGATCCAGTTGTGACATGCTGGCGATTCCGGCGCGGACACCTACCGGCATATTGCGGAAGATGAAGCTGACAACAAGGATGACACCCGTACCCGTGATCTCGATCGGAGGCACATTAAAGGCCAGGATGTAGCTTACGCCAATCACGGTGCCGGGGATGGCAAAGGACAGCATGGTTCCAAACTCAAAGGCGTCTTTGCCAGCAAAACTCTGCCGGGTCAGAAGATAGGCTGTCACAAGCCCAACGGCAGCTGTCAGCGGTGCGGCGATGGCGGCGATTGTGATGGTTGTCCAGAAACTGTCCCAGGCAGCGCCCGTCCAGCGGATGCCTTCTGCTTCGAAGCGAACCGAGAAAGCAGTGACGTAGTGTTTGAAGGTCAAAGAATTGTTGACGCCCCACAGCTCAACCACGCTGCCGTAAATGATCATGGCATAAACGATGATGGTAAACACGGCCCAACCAAGGGCGACAGTCAGCACCGGGATAGAAAGGCCCGATGGCATCAACGGATGAACACCTGCGTCGCCTTTGCCAGTGACTGTGGTGTAGCTCTTTTTGCCAAGCCAGGCACGCTGAGCGTAAAAGGCTGAAAGTGTGAAGAACAGCAGCACCATGGCCAGCACAGCAGCGCGACCTTGATCATACTGTGCGCCAACGATCGCAAAGAATATCTCGGTCGACAGCACATCGAAATTACCACCCAGCACAAGCGGATTGCCAAAATCTGCCATGCTTTCGATGAATCCCAGAAGAAACGCATTGGCAAGGCCGGGGCGCATCAGCGGTAGAGATACGGTTTTGAACGTCTGCCATCTGTTGGCACGCAACGTCTGGGCAGCTTCTTCCATCGAAGGAGAAACCCCTTCCACGACTCCGATCAGCACAAGGAACGCGATAGGCGTGAAGGCAAGCGTTTGTGCGATCAGAACACCCGGCATTCCATAAAGCCAGCGCGTGGGCTGGGTGCCAAATAGCTCAGCGAAGAACTGCGTGACCGAACCGGAAAGACCAAACAGCAGGATCAAAGCAAGCCCGATGACAAATGGTGGCGTGATGATCGGTAAAACTGTCAGGGCGCGTAATGCGCGTTTGTAGCGAAAACCCGAGCGGGTCACGACCAGCGCAAAGCACAGGCCAAGCACCGTGGTGATGAAGCCAACCAAAATAGCGAGGAATAGTGAATTCCAAGCCGCCCCGCACCGCGCACCCCAGAAACATCCAAGACCCCACAGACGGTCGTCAAAGAATTTCGAGAAAAACACCGCAATGGAGTATGCACCCTCTTCTGTCACAAAGGCCGCGAACAGCATTTTCGCGATGGGGAAGAAGACAAAAGCGGTGACGATGGTGATCACGCCGCCGATAGCGCTGACCACGAACACGTCTCCATTTATGGCTCCGCGCGCAGCGACACCTTGGGTCAGAAGAAACAGAAAGCTCGACGCGCAGATCATCGCGCCGTAACCCATTCCGAATTGCCGATCATCAAGATCCCCGAACAGGGTTTCAAGCCAGTCGAAGTTGTAACCTCGAATTCCGATGCTGAACCCTTGTGCGATCAACCAACCAAACCCGAGCGCCCCAGACAGGACCAAGATGCGCGCATAGAGTGGATCGGATTTGGAGCGCTTTAAAACCAAAAGCGGCAGCAGTAGTGCAATAAGAAGCGGTGCAAGCCACAGCTTTTCCCCCTGCCCGATCAGAAAGGCTGCAGGAGCGTAGTCTTCGTCGAACGGATAGCCATTCAACAGCCACTCGAACGACCACAGGCCGCCTTCTACCATGTACCATGGCAGCAGGCAGAATCCGACCCACCCGGCGATGATCCAGAAGATCAGAACCGGATGGGTCGTTTTTGTCGTCTTCTCAGTCATTTACTGCGGCAGCACCGAAACTTCTTCGTCCCATTTCTGCAGCAGGCGCTTGCGCTCATCCGACGAGCCGTATTTCTTGAAGTCATAGTCGATCAGCTTGATCTGACTCATGTCCGGGGCGCTTTCTGATGTCTCGGCACCTGTGTTGGATGGCACCTGAAAGGCGTTGACCTCTAGGGCAAGGTTCTGTGCTTCGGGCGACAAAGCCCAGTCATAGAACTTCTTGGCTTCTTCTTCGTTGCGCGCGCCTTCGATGATCGACATCGAACCAATCTCGTATCCGGTCCCCTCGCACGGCGCGACGACCTTGATCGGGAAACCCGACACAGCTTGCTTTACTGCGTCATGCATGAAGACGATGCCGATGGTGTTTTCGCCGCGCCCCGCAGCTTTGATCGGCGCCGATCCAGATTTGGTGTACTGGTTGATGTTGGAATGCAGGCCTTTCATGAAATCAAAGCCTTCGTCTTCGCCAAAAATCTGCACCATTGAGGCAAGAGTGGTGTACGCTGTGCCTGACGAATTTGGGTTCGCCATCTGAACATGACCCTTGTATTCGGGCTTCAGAAGGTCCTTCCAGCAGGCAGGCTCGGGCAGGTTATTTGCTGCAAGCAAATCGGCGTTGTAGCCGTAGCCAAGCGCACCGGAATAGATACCGATCGTTCTGTTACCGGCACTTTCAGCCTGCGAGATCGCCCAGTCATGAAGCTGGTCGCGCATCGGCGAGACGTATTCCATCGTCAGCCCTTCTTCTGCGGCCTGCAGATGCGGATCACCGGTACCGCCCCACCAGACGTCACCCTTTGGGTTCGAGCTTTCCGCGCGTATCTGGGCAAAAGTTTCACCCGAAGACTTTCGAGTCATATTGACGTCAATACCGGTTGCGTCCTCAAAACTGCGCGCCATCAGCTGACACCAGTCCTCCTGCGCCGAGCAATACAGCGTCAGCTTATCAGCCTGTGCTGCTGACACTGATGCGGCCAGGGCGATAAGCGATCCCAATGCTGTGGTTGTCAATTTCTTCATTGTCTTCTCTCCCTTCAGGTTCACTACGACCGGGTTTCCCGGTTCTTGTACACGCTTTTTCAATGCCACGGCGCCAAACAGGCCGTAAACGCCATATCCGCCCATCTTCCCACAATGAGGTTCATCTGGCCGATTTTCCGAAAAAGCTACGCTGGTACTTTTCGTATTCCGCGCCTTGAAACAGGTGGAGTTCTTTGAACTCTCACAATGAATCGAGGGTTTTGCAACAGAAATTGTTGCAAAACGCCCGAAAGGCCACAAAAGTGAAACTGTAGCCGAGTCGGATTGCCAAATGTCCAAGACGGAAAAACGCGGTATGAAAGCCAAAAAGGGTCAGGGTCGGGTGAAGAAATCCGACCGCCGCCGTGAGATTCTGTTGGAGTTGAAGCTTCGCCCTCACGTCCGGATCAGCGAACTGGCGCATCGTTTCAACGTATCTGCAGAAACGGTTCGCCGGGATTTTGACGCCCTGTCCCATGATGGCCTGATTTCTCGCGCGCATGGCGGCGCGTCCGCCCCGACGCAGGGGCGTTATCCAACCTTGGACGAACGTACCAATGCCCGTCTTGAAGAGCGTGAAAAGATTGGCAAGAGCGCAGCCGACCTGATCCAGGAAGGCGAGACAGTAATGATCGATTCCGGGTCAACCACGATTGAGATGGCGCGAATGCTGGCTTATCGGGGCACCATTTGCACGGTCATAACTAACTCGGTCCCTGTGGCCATGACCCTTGGCCACACGCCTGCCGAGGTTATTTTGTGCCCGGGCGAGTATCTGGCAGCGGAATCCGCAACCATCGGGACCGAAACACTAGAGTTTCTGTCCCGCTTTAATGTGGATTGCTGCATGATTGGTTCCTCTGGTTTCTCGGAGGAAGGGCCGTCGGAAACAGTGCGCGGTTTTGCGGCCGTAAAGCGCATGATGCTGGCACGCGCCGAGACACGGCATCTTTTGATTGATTCAGAGAAGTTCGGCCGGAAAGATTTGACGCATATCGGCGACCTTGACCGGCTCGATTCCATCATAACCGACACCGAACCAACGGGAGATTTATTGAGTGCCATCAAAAGCGCCGGGGTCGAAATCCTTGTCGCTGAGCAACCACTACAAAGAATGACAAACCGTGGACAATTGAGCCACGCATGACTGGGAGGAAGAAATGAAATTCGACATCAAACCATTGATCAGGGCTTCTGCGATCGCCCTTATGTCGCTGTCCGGAACAGCATCTGCACAGGATTGTCCGCGCGGTGATCTGGACGCGCGGTTTTGTGACGCCGACGGCGATCTGATCGCGGATATCCCCACCGATCCTTCCGAACAGATCGACCCAGATACGTTGATCTTCGCCTATACACCGGTCGAAGACCCCGCCGTTTACAAAACCGCATGGTCGGATTTTCTTGAGCATCTGAAAGCCGAAACCGGCAAGGATGTTGTCTTTTTCCCGGTTCAAAATAACGCCGCCCAGATCGAGGCGATGCGTTCGGGACGCTTGCACATCGCGGGTTTCAACACCGGTTCGAACCCTCTGGCGGTGAACTGCGCCGGGTTCCGCCCCTTCACGATCATGGCCTCAAAAGATGGCAACTTCGGGTATGAGATGGAGATCATCACCTATCCGGATTCGGGTATCGAAAAAGTCGAAGACATCAAAGGCAAGCAACTGGCCTTTACCTCGCCCACCTCAAATTCGGGTTTCAAAGCACCGTCGGCCATTCTAAAAAGCGACTTTGATCTGCTGCCTGAGCGCGATTTCGAACCTGTCTATTCCGGCAAGCACGACAATTCGATCCTGGGTGTGGCCAACAAGGACTACCTGGCGGCCTCGATCGCAAACTCGGTCAAGTCACGAATGATCCTGCGCGATGTGATCAACGAAGACGATGTAATCACAATCTACAAGTCGCAGACTTTCCCGACCACTGGCTTTGGCACGGTTTACAACCTGAAGCCCGAGTTGGAGGAAAAGATCCGCAATGCATTCTTCAGCTTCGATTGGGATGGCACAACGCTTGAGGCCGAGTTCTCGAAGTCGAATGAAGGTCAGTTCCTTGAGATGACATATCAGGAATTCTGGGATGTGATCCGAAAGATCGACGCAGCCAACGGCGTTTCCTACGCTTGCCAATAATCCATCACTCAATCGACGGGCCCTTCGGGGCCCGTTACCACCCTAATCAGGGGTATTAAATGCTGCGGCTTCAAAAGCTTACAAAGACTTATAAAACCGGAGATCAAGCCCTGAAGGCGATTGATCTTGATGTACCCAAAGGTCAGGTTCTGGCGCTGATCGGACCATCCGGCGCGGGGAAATCAACGTTGATCCGGTGCATAAACCGTTTGGTTGAACCCACAAGCGGCGAGGTTCTTCTGGAAGATGTGAATCTGGTCAAGCTCGGTTCGGGCGCACTGCGGAAAGCGCGGCGTGAGATGGGGATGATCTTTCAGGAATACGCGCTGGTCGAACGCCTGACAGTTATGGAAAACGTACTGTCAGGGCGGTTGGGATATGTCGGGTTCTGGCGCAGTTTCCTGCGGCGGTATCCACAATCTGACGTGGATGAAGCTTTCCGCCTGCTTGATCGCGTGGGGCTGCTGCATATGGCCGACAAACGCGCGGATGAGCTGTCTGGCGGTCAGCGCCAGCGGGTCGGCATCTGCCGCGCACTGATCCAAAACCCCAAGCTTTTGCTGGTCGATGAACCGACGGCCTCGCTAGACCCGAAAACCAGTCGTCAGATCATGCGGCTGATCACCGAGCTATGTCTGGAACGCGGATTGGCTGCGATTATCAACATTCATGACGTGGCGCTGGCACAAATGTTCGTGCCACGCGTCGTAGGTCTTCGCTTTGGCGAGATCGTCTATGACGGCCTGCCCACCGGTCTGACCCCTGACAAGCTGACCGAAATCTACGGTGAGGAAGACTGGGAAGCAACCATCGAGAAAGTGGACGAAGACGAAGAGATCGAGGCCGCAGAATGAGCCACCTCGAACTTGATGACATGCTGGGCAAAGGCTGGCGCAAACCTGCCTTTGTCAAAAACTCCATGCTCCGCTGGACTCTGATTGGCGGCTTCGTTGCGTATCTGATCGCTGCCTTCATGACCATTGAGGTGAATTGGAGCCGGGTTTACGAAGGTCTGGATCGGGGCTGGGCCTTTGTGCTTGCGTTTACCAGCCCGGATTTCATATCGCGCTGGAGCGATATCTGGAGCGGCCTTCTAGAGAGTATAGTGATGACGGTCGCGTCCTCGGTCGTAGGCATCCTGATATCGATCCCGATCGGACTCGGCGCTGCGCGCAATATTGCGCCTCTTCCGGTCTATGTGATCTGCCGCGGAATCGTCGCAATCAGCCGTGCATTGCAAGAGATCATCGTTGCCATTCTTCTGGTGGCCATATTTGGCTTTGGGCCTCTGGCGGGCTTCCTGACCCTTTCTTTCGCCACCATCGGTTTCCTGTCCAAGCTTCTGGCTGAGGATATCGAGGCCATGGACAAAGTGCAGGCCGAGGCGATCAAGGCCTCAGGTGCGCGCTGGATGCAGTGGATCAATTATGGCGTGCAGCCACAGGTCATGCCGCGGCTGGTCGGGCTGTCGATGTACAGGATCGACATCAACTTTCGTGAAAGTGCAATTCTCGGGCTTGTCGGGGCCGGCGGCATTGGTGCGACGCTGAACACGGCGTTTGATCGTTATGAGTACGATACCGCAGCCGCCATTCTGATCCTGATCATCGGGATTGTCATGGTGCTCGAATACCTCTCGGGTATCATTCGCGCGAGGGTCCAGTAATGCCGGTACTAGAACATGAAGATGCGCAAATCTGGCGCAGGCGCACGACCGGTCAAAGCCTGGTACGCTGGTTCGGCTGGCTGTTGGGTGTGGCAGTCTTTGTCTACTGCTGGCAAATCATCTCAGCGTCCACGACATGGTTCTTCGTCTGGGATGCACCCCGCATCGCCAACGATATCTGGACCCGGGCGACACCACCGAAATGGGATTACATCACTCAGCTGGGACGCCCGATCTGGGACACGCTGAACATTGCGACGCTTGGCACAATCATCGCGCTGTTCCTGGCAGTGCCTGTCGCCTTTCTGGCGGCGCGAAACACCACGCCATCGGCCCTGTTCATCCGCCCTATCGCGCTGTTGATCATCGTTTCGACCCGCTCGATCAATTCGTTGATCTGGGCGCTGCTGTTAATTGCGATCATCGGCCCCGGAGTGTTTGCAGGCGTCATCGCCATCGCCATCCGTTCGATCGGTTTCTGCGCCAAGCTTCTCTATGAGGCCATTGAAGAAATCGATCACACTCAGGTCGAAGCGATCACCGCCACCGGCGCATCCCGCTGGCAGATCATGGCGTACGGAATTGTGCCGCAAATCCTACCCGCCTTTGCAGGTATCGCGGTGTTCCGCTGGGATATCAACATTCGCGAGTCTACGGTTTTGGGGCTTGTAGGCGCAGGGGGCATCGGGCTTCAGCTGTCGGCATCGCTCAACGTTCTTGCGTGGCCGCAAGTTAGTCTGATCCTGATTGTGATCCTTGCTGCAGTCATGATCAGCGAATGGGTTTCAGCCAAGGTCAGAGGTGCGATTATTTGACCCAAATCTCTGCCCAGGAGGCATTCGATGCGTATGAGGCGGTTCGTCATCGCCTTCCTGCACCCGAACCGGTGGATCGAATGTACCGTCAGGTTGACACGCTTGAGGATGTTGCCGAAGGTTTCGATGTCTTCCTCCTCGACGCCTTCGGGGTGCTCAACATTGGCGAAACAGCCATACCGGGCACAGCCGAACGGATCGAGACGCTTAAGGCCATGGGCAAACGTGTTCTGGTCGTTTCAAATGCAGCAGGCTTCCCTCATGCGGCGCTTGTCGAGAAATACACGAGGCTCGGCTATGACTTTGCGCCGGAGGATATCATTACCAGCCGCGCGACACTGCTGGCAGGCCTGAACGACCATCGCGATCTGCACTGGGGCCTGATGTCGAACCCCAGCAAAGGTCTTCGCGATCTGGAAGGAATGAACCTGACCTATCTAGAGGAAGATCCTGCGCCCTATGCCTCGACAGATGGTTTTTTGCTGATCAGCGCTGCAACCTGGTCCGAGGCGCGTCAGGCCTTGCTGGAAGCCGCCCTGCTCAGACGTCCCCGCCCGGTACTGGTCGGAAATCCCGACATTGTTGCACCGCGCGAGTACGGCTTTTCAACCGAGCCCGGCCTCTTCGCCCACCGCCTTGCGGATCGAACCGGAGTGACCCCGTCTTTCTTTGGAAAGCCCTTCGGTAATATCTTTGATCTGGTCTTTGAGCGGCTCGGCCAGATCGACAAGTCACGCGTGCTGATGGTCGGCGACAGCCTGCACACCGACATTCTAGGCGCACATGCTGCCGGGATCGCCTCGGCATTGATTTCTGGCTACGGCTTTTTTGCAGGGCAAGATGCCAAAACAGCAATCACACAAGCAGGGATCATGCCTGATTTCGTCGTGAACCGACCATAAAGTTAAGCACCGTCTTAGTCTAAGCAACGCAAAAGCTTGGCGGTCCGGACTCGCTTTTGCGATGACGAAAGGTTCATACAGACGACCTGTCTGTATGATCATTTGGCCAACGCATCACAGCTATTCGTTGGTTCATCACTGCCCAAATATTGGATTCTACGCTCTTTGTCGAAAGTAGGGCTGCCCAGTGTACATGCGATCCGCAGGCTTAAACTGTTCCAGATCCGAATGTCGCCCTGCTCGCTTGAAGTCGCAAAAGACCGTCCATCAGGGGCCCGCGCTATTCGCCAGCTCGGGGCGTCATGTATCCTTTCGACCGGCACGAGCCTGCGGTTGGTGGCCGTGTCCCACCAATGCAGTTCACCCGATCTGTCGATCGCAACCAACGTCGCCTCATCCTCTAAATAGATCACATCAGTGGCGCCGCCCTTGTGACCTCCGTAAGAAGCCAGCTCATTGCCGCTGTCCAGGTTCCAAATCTTCACCACCTCATCGCTTGAGGCCGTCGCCACACGTGTGCCGTCCGTGCTGAAGGCAACGCTCCACAGGGAATTGTCGTCAGCCTCGATGACTTTATCCAGCAGTCCGTCCTCGACCGACCAGATATAAACCTTTCCGTCCGCAGAAGCCGCTGCAAGCTTGCTTCCATCATTCGAGATGGCTGCTCGATTAAAGGGAACGTCGGGCGGATCAAACACTCTGACCGTTCCCGCATCGGAAACATCGATCTGAAATATGCCCTTTCCTGTCGCCGCATAAAACTTGGCCGAGTCGGTTGGCACCAAAGACCAGACCGGTGCCCCACCCAGATCGAGTCGTTGTTTCTGCCGCATGGAATCCATGTCCCATACGATCAGGTGACCGTCGCGATCACCGGTTAGCATTGTTTTGCCATCGTGAGAGAATGCGATGGCCCAAACCTGGCTATCATGCCCGTTTAACAGCATGGGCTTCATGGCTGACCCTGGCCGCCAAACCCAGATGTTTCCGTCACTGTCACCAATGGCGACTGATTTACCATCCGGATTGTAAGCAATCCCCAGCGCCTTTGCCCCATCCTGCAACCTGAGGATTTCATTATCGCCCGATTCAGCTCCAACCTGCCACAATCGCACTTGCTGATCCCGGCCCAACGTTGCCAGCAGGGGCGCTCGTTTGGCTGCGCCCAAGTCAACAATTCGCTGGCTGTGGGCCTGTACCACATCCCCGACCGGTTCCAGGTCTGCGTCTTCCAAACGCAACGTTCCGTCTGCGCTGGCTCCGACCAAAAGATTATCTGGCCCGGCAAAGATAGCCGCGACAATGGGGGCAGCACCAGAAAAGCGATCAATGATCGGACTGCCTTTGGGAAAGCCTATTGTGGTGACTTTTCCATTGGTATGGGATACCGCAAATTCACTGCCGTCGTTGCTGAACGACAGGTGATCCGGGTCCGGTCCAAGCGGCCCGCCCGGTATCGGTACAAAGGCCTGCGTGGCCGTGGAATCCATCCAGCCGAATATCGCTCCATCGACATTGCCCGCAACCAGCCCCTCCGAAACCGGAGAAAACGTAACTCTCTTGAACCCGAGCGGCATTTTTACCAAAGGCTCTCCAATTTGCATCCCGTTAGAAACGTCCCAAAGACGCACTGTCCCGTCTCCAGTAGCTGAGGCAACGCGCGCGCCGGTTGCATCGAAGGCCACACCAAATGCCACATCATTCCCGGAAAACAACGTGGTGATGAGGCCATTCGCAGACGGCGAAACAGTCCACAGTCGGACATCCCCGTCCGTTGCAGCCGAGACCAGAAGCTCACCGCCAGGTGAAAAGTCGATATCTCTTACTCCGCCTGCGTGCCCAACCAGTTCGGTCAGAACGGGACCACCGGATTCAGTGCTGTGAATGACGATGCGTCCATCGCGTAACCCGACTGCAATTCTCGAACCAGATGCATTGATGGCCATGGTCTGCGCGTCACCAACCGTGAAGGGACTGCCCAGAGGGATCAAACCCGCCTCACCCAATTTTTGCCGCGCCATGATCATCGCAGATCGTGCTTCTGAAGTGGACCCAGCAGATTCAGCACGAACAATCGCTTCGGCACTCAGGGACAATGCAAGCAACGGATCAGTTTTGGACAACCCGTTTGCCGCAGCACCAAGCGCCCTTGCAAATCTTTCGTTGGCTTCAGCAGTTGCGACCACGGCGATCTGTCGGTTCCTCTCTGCAAGGTTTGAGGCACGAATTGCCAAAAGCGAAGAAACTGTTGCGCCAATGGCCAACAAAGCAAGAGCACCCACAGCGGTTTGGTTGATCCGCCGACGACGGCGGCGGCGCAAACTAGAAGCGGCTTGCGCCTTGTTGCGCGCTTCCCGTGCCTCTCCCAGAAATTCTCGTTCCAAGGCACCAAGAACATTCTGATTTTTCTCCGACCACTCCTCGGCGGCCAAAAGCCTTGTTCCCCGGTACAGTAAGTCAGGTTCGCGTCTCTCACCGTCCCACTCTGCAGCATCATGTTGTATGCGCTGACGCATACGTAAATCATCCCGGCTACCTTCGATCCAGGAATTGAGTCTCGGCCAGGTCCGCAAAAGCGCTTCATGCGTAATCTGGACATTCTTGTCGTCCAGCGTCAGAAGCCGCGCATCTGTCAAAGCCTCGACGACACGCTGCGTCGTATCAGGGTCCGAGTCACGCTCGACCTCATCTATCGGCAACAGTCGGCGCGTATCAGGCGTCCCCTCGCCAGGTGTCACCAGACGTAGGAATAACCGTTGAGTTGCGTCCTGTTGATCTTTGTCGAAACCGTTTGTGAAAAGCGTCTCCGCAGTCTGGCTGATGGCGCCCGCAACACCACCTGATTGGCGATAGCCATCCAGTGACATGACCGCACCTTTGCGTCGGCTCCATGTTTCGTAAAGGGAGTGCGCCACCAGCGGAAGTGAACCCGCCTCGCGCCCGGCTTCATCGACAATCGCGTCGATCAGTGATCGGTCCATATGCAGCCCGGCGGCATGTGCGGGTTCGCTGATTGCACGGCGAAGCTCGGGTCGTGTCATTGGTCCGACCAGAAACTGATTCTCCGAGATACGGTCGGCGAGCCAGGGAATCTCGGCACAGGACGCGTAAAAATCCGCCCTGATCGTCAGTACAATACGAACACGGCTGTCCGCAGGATCAGTCATCGCAGACAAGGCCTCGATGAACTTGCTCCTGCGTTCCTGTCTGACCAAGGTAAACAGCTCTTCAAACTGATCGATACATATCAGCAACTCTCCGTCATTGGCGGTTGCAAGGCGGCGTGCTGCGCTTGGGTAGCCGATGAAGTCGTCTAGGGACACCTGAGCCGTAAGGTGAGAATTGTCACCAATGAGCTGAAAGTACAGATCGGTCATCGGGTCGCGACCCGGGGTGAAAACACAAACGCGCCAGTTCTCGCTTCCGGATATCGCATTCGCCGCCACAGCAGGCAGCAGCCCTGCCCGCAAAACTGACGATTTGCCACTGCCGGATGATCCGCCCAGAACCAGTATCCGACTTTGCTGGAGCCGGTGTACAAGTTCCTCGACCAGATCTTCACGACCAAAGAAGTAATTGGAATCTTCTGGCTGGAACGCAGCAAGCCCTTTGTAGGGGCATTCCACCCGGCTTTCGGATATTTGTGTTACTGCCTCAGACGCGGCCTCGCGCCGGTCGCGATCCAGCGCGTCGTTCATTGCACTGCGCCAGGACATCATATCCAGAAACCGTGCCTGTGGATCCAGGGCCATCCCGTGTTCGATGCAGTCGCGCCACATTTCCGGCAATCCGGTAAGATACTCGGTAATACGGTGGAAGGGTGGCGGCGCCTTTCCCGTCAGGACATGCCACATCAGCGCGCTGGCTGAATATATGTCAGTCATCGGCGTCACGGGCTGGCCGTGCTCAGCCTGCTCCGGAGCCTGATAAAGCGGTGTTCCGGCCATCATGGTTGCACCGGTTACGCCAATTGCCAAATCCTTCGCTATCCCCAGATCAGCCAGAAAAACCCGTTCATCAAGCCCGACCAATGCACTGAAGGGGCTATTTGTTTCATCATCTTTGGAGCGTTTGACCCGTTGCAACAGCACATTTGCGGGTTTGACGTCCCGATGCACGACATTTGCATCGTGTACCGCAGACAAACCATCAGCCAACGCGTCGATCAGTATTTCCACACCCTCGCGCCTTGCCAATACCGATGGCTCCAAACGCTTTAGTCGGTCAGCCAACGTGCCCCGATCTGCGTAGTCCATAACGAAATAGGGCCGCCCGTCTTCCAATCGACCCACATCATGCACGGAAACAACGCGCGGAGATCGAATGCGTCGCAACAGTCGTGCTTCCTCAAGGAAATGAGTGATGACCTTTTCATTGGCCGCGAGGTTTGAATGGAGAATCTTGAGCGTTACCGGAACTTCCAGTTCGTCATCCCGCGCGAGGACAACTGCCGCAAACCCACCGCTCGCGATTTCTTTCTCGACCGCGTAACGACCGATGAACGCCGGAAAACTCATGATGCATTGTTCGCTTTAGAGGTGCTCCTGCACGTCAACGCAATGATACTTGGTCGCATCCAGAATATTGTGGTCCCTATCGGCAGCAGTAACGCACATTGTCGTGCCTCCGTCACGCGCCGCCGTCGAGGCCGCCTCCTTAGTCACATAACTTGGAAAATCATCATGGCGATGCCATCTGCCCTGAACGACATTGAATTCACTCTGAGCATTTCTGCCAACCTGCTCAACTGAATAGGTGTCCCCCCACCAGGAATGGAAATGGTTCTTTGATACATCCGGTGTAAAATTCGCTTCGAACATGAGGGTGAGTTCGTCACCATCTTTGGCGATTGAGACGATACGCACTTCACACCCATCGACCGGGCAGGCGTTTGGCATTGTTGATTGTGCCATCGTATCGGCACTGAACATCATCGTGACCGCCCCAAGGATAATAACACCCTGATACATTTGGTTTCCCGAAGAATTCAATGACATCATTCCCTCCTAATCTGGGTTGAAACCCGGTATTTGTGCCAATTCTAGCACAATAACAAAATTCGTTCTGAGACTTTGGCCACAGAACCCAGATTACGGGAATTTCAGCACGCTAGCGTCGAACGACTTCGAACTCTAACGGACGGGCATCGGTATGCAGAATCGGAAGTGCCGGCGAAATCAATCCGCTATCGGCCAGCATTACACTTTCACGTTTAAGCTGGACTTCGCGTGCATTCTCAACCTGTACATACGTCCCTGATGAACTGCGATCGGCGAGCATCAGTTTCCCTGCTTTCATACTAAGAACAGCGTGAAGCCGAGAAACCCACGGCTGCGGCAAGATCACATCACACTGACCAGATCTACCGATCTTGAGTTCACCGCCTTCGCGGCACCGCCACATACGATCATCGTAATACAGTATGAGCGCAAAGTTCTCGCTATGATGGCCCTCAGAGTAGCTGCCGGCCGTCTGTGTCGGGACGTGCATCACGGTATTCAATCCGCCATTCGACGCTACAACCGAATAGGCTTTGACGGGTTCGCTTACTCCTTTCAGACGAAGCGAGCCGATCGTGGTAAGCAACATCTTTGTCTCAGTGCTCAGATCTTTGGCAACACTATCGCTGACACAGGCCTCGCCCGGGTTAGCAGCAGCTGCGAGACGGGCGGTCAAATTGACTGTCTCGCCAAAAATGCCGTTGTCGCCAACCACCACAGGACCCTGATGCACGCCAGCGTGAACTGACAGCAATGTGCCCGGTGGCTTCTGGATCATCTCAAGAACCGACTGAATGGCAGCTTCCGGATCATAGAAATAGCATAAAACGTCATCACCTTTCTGACCAACAGGCACACCACCATACCCAAGCAAAACATCGCGCAATCGGCCAAGTTCAAGCTGGATCAACTCTTGCGCCTGATCGTCCCCCATAGCTTCGTAGAACGGAGTGCTATCCGATATGTCGGCAATTATGGTTGTGACAAGTTTGGTTTCCACGGTGGCTTCGCAATCTGGTTGTTGGTAACGACAGTTCGGGAAACTCCATAAACTGCAAACAAAGTAGAATGGCGCTGTCAACTGTCGAAAGTCGGCGCGGCAATCCATTAGTCATTATAGACTAAAACCGAGTTCTTTCAGAAATCTGCGATGCACCCCCTCCCGTGATATCTCATCAAACGGAGATTCTACCCAGTGATGATCTATTTTCAGGTCTTTTACAGGTACGATATGTTCAGCAATTTCTGGCGGGGTGGTTTGGTCAATTGTTCCCGTCTCCCAATCATGCAGCGCGGTTGAGTAGCGCATGACCGCACCACAGGCAGGTAGATCGATCAGACCGCCTTCAGCGAAAAATCTCAGCCCGTCACCCATATCCTCACCAACCAGTTTCAATTTGTCGCCCAGTCGGTGCTTCAGGATCGCGACAAAAACGATCGCGGCAGAGAACGTAAACTTATCCACCAGCACCACACAGCCGCTCTCCTGACCGCATTCGGTGATTGCTTCGACCAGCGGCATGACAGACAGAAAATCACCTCCGGTATTGCCGCGCACATCAATCAACAAAGGGAGAGTTGGACAAAGGCGAACGCGATTTTCGGCGCTTGCAATAGCGTCGCGAAGCGCACTTCCTTCCTTGTCAAAAAAACTCGGTAGTATGATGGATCGCCCGATATCGGACCATTCTTGAATTTCCACGTAGTCTCTGAAACTCAAGGACGGGTCAATTCGACCGTGCTCGCTATTTGGATACAGTGAACACGCCGGAACTGTACGATTGCAGTTTGCGCGCACCGTCCTGATTTGCCCCTTTGCGTCTACTATCTGATAGCTGATTTCGCCATTTTCCGCGGCAACCCCCAACCTCACCAACGCGGCTGGCCATGCCAACATGATTGGCCCGATTACTCGCTTCCTTTGGCGCGTTCCAGCCAGGTAGCAATCTGCCGTCTGCAGAAACCCTTCCACGGGGGTCCCGTTCACCCTGTGCAACCTGCCGGGTGCAAATTCTGCAAATTCACCGAGCGTTTTTGTTAAGAAAATCGCTTCCCCGACGGACACAAACCTGAATGGTAAAACCGAGATTGCATCATTTGGTATCAGACGCGTATGGCCATTTCCGGCTAATGCGAAGAGGGACATCGCAGAAAGCAGAAACTCCTCTCGCCTGCATTCAGCCAGATTTGTTTGAAGATCCTTTGTGCGGCGCTCAATGCGTTCACGCTCAACGGACCTAAAACTCGGATCGGTACGTTCTACAACGCCTAGTATGAGTTCTAAATCATGATCGAGTGACATGCGGCAATGCTGGCTTTCTCACGATGCGAATCTCCATCTTGGTCACTTTCGGTCGCCAATCTATAGCCATGCTAGTCGATACATGCTGCATCAGATCAATTGGATAGGCCGTCGATCTACGCCTCTCTTGAAATCACAGCCAAAAATGCACCTGCCGGCTTAGACAAACTGCGGGCCGAGGTTGCTACACATCTCTGATCCTTGCTCGGCAACCGGACTTGTTCGCGATTCTGTTTTGCGCGTCTTCTTCATTGCAGTGCAACAGACGCCCGAAGCAGCTCTTGCGAGTACTCATGTCTGGGAGTTCCGGTGCGAAGAGTATCAGAGGACATAACCTCCACAATCTCGCCATTTCTCATGACCGCCAGTTGATCACACATATGCGCGATGACGGGTAGATCATGTGACACCATCAGATAAGTCAGCCCACGTCGAGCACGCAAATCGGTCAACAGATTGAGCACCTCTGCCTGGACGCTGACATCCAACGCGGATGTCGGTTCGTCCAATAGCAAAATGTCCGGCTCACCCGCCAAAGCTCTTGCAATTGCCACACGCTGGCGCTGGCCACCAGAAAGCTGATGGGGATAGCGGAATCTAAATCTTTGCCCAAGTCCGACGTCGGCCAGCAACTCGGTGACGCGCTTGTCGATATTGTCCAGCCCGTGCAGGTGTAATGTCTCGCTCAGCACCTGATCGACCGTATGTCGCGGGTGGAGCGATGCATAGGGGTCCTGAAACACCATCTGTACCGTTCGGAAGAACCTGCGGTCCCGCTTAGCGCCGGAAAGTGCCTCACCCTCTATGCGGACAGATCCAGACCAATGCGGCGCGAGGCCGGTTATGGCACGCAGGATCGTCGATTTGCCGGACCCGCTCTCTCCGACTAGACCGAAACTCTCACCCTGCTTAACTTCGAGGCAAGCGCCTTTAACCGCATCGACGCGGTCATGTGCGTATCCGAACCATACGTTCAAGCCCTTGATGTCCAGTGCGATCATTTCAGCCCCTCACGCTCGGCGCTTCGGACCAGGAAGGATCGCGGGTTAGAACACTCAGGTGATTGCACTTTTCATCAAGACGCGGAAGGGAGTTTAGCAAACCTTGAGTATACGGGTGCTGGGCCTGATGCAGCTTATCGGCTTCGCAGACTTCGACAATCCGGCCCGCATACATGATGAGGACACGATCGCAGAATTCGGACACAAGATTTAGATCATGGCTGATGAATATCAGCCCCATCCCTCGTTCTTTGACCAATCCATCCATTATGTTCAGTACCTGCCGTTGGACGCTGACATCAAGCGCCGAGGTCGGTTCATCCGCAATCAGAATCTTGGGGTTCGGGATCAGCATCATCGCAATCATGATCCGCTGCCCCATACCCCCTGACACTTCATGCGGATAAGTCCGCATCACCCGTTCGGAATCGCGTATCGAGACATTTTCCAGCATCTCGATCGCCATTTTTCGGGCACGCGCCTTGGAACCAGAGTTGTGCTGAAGATATGCCTCAATCAGTTGTTCTCCGACCGTGACCACTGGGTTCAGTGAAAACTTAGGATCCTGCATCACCATAGAGATCTGCTTGCCACGAACCTCGCGCATCTCGCGCTCGCTAAGTTTCAGCAGGTCACGACCTTCGAGATTGATGTGGTTGGCCTCAACAATGCCCGGCTTTCGGATCAGACGCAGAATGGCCCGACCCGTCATCGATTTACCAGACCCACTTTCGCCGACGATTCCCAGACGTTCGCGCCCCAACGAGAACGAGACACCGCGCACCGCATCAAACACTCCCTGACGGGTTGGGAAGCGAACCCACAGATCTTCTATGTCGAGTAAGTTCATTGCCCACCATCCTTCGGGTCAAGCGCATCCCTCAGCCCGTCACCCAACAGGTTGAAGGCCAGTGAGACCGTGAAAATTGCAAGCCCCGGCACCGTTGCAACCCACCAGTGATCAAGGATGAACCTGCGGCCTTCTGAAATCATCGCGCCCCATTCCGGGCTTGGCGGTTGTGCCCCCAGGCCCAAGAAACCCAGGCCGGCTGCGGCCAGAATGATCCCGGCCATGTCTAATGTAACCCGTACAATCAGCGATGAGACACAAAGCGGCCAGATATGCCGGGTGATAATCCGCAGCGGGCCAGCACCCTGCAGACGGATCGCGTTGATATAGTCGGTTGACCGGATCGTAAGCGTTTCTGCCCGCGCCATACGGGCATAGGGTGGCCACGCAGTAAGCGAGATTGCAAGCACTGCGTTTTCAATTCCCGCCCCGAGTGCGGCGACAAACGCCAGCGCCAGAACAAGCCGTGGGAAAGCGAGGAAAATATCTGTGATTCGCATGAGGATCACATCAGCCCATCCCCCCGCGTATCCCGCGACGGTTCCCACCAGAAGTCCTGCGACTGGCGCGATAAGCGCCACTAACGCGACGATGTATAGCGTTATCCGCGCTCCGTAGATCAGGCGTGACAGAATATCCCGCCCCAAACTATCGGTTCCCAGCAAGTGTCCTTCAGCTCCGATAGGGAGCAGTCGGCTGGACAGATCCTGCACAAAGGGATCATGTGGCGCGATGATAGACGCAAAAACCGCGGTCAATACAAGGCCAACAAGGATCGCCAACCCAACCATTGCCATCGAGTTTGATCGCAGGGTCAGCCAGCCTTTGTACAAGCTGGACAATCTTGCGTGTCGGCGGGATGTGGGTTCGTCGGTCAGCAGCCACTGACGCAAAGTCATGTCGCTCATTTCGACCTCGGATCAAAGAAACGGTAAAGGAGATCAGAGAATATATTCAGGCAGATAAAGATCAGCCCAACCACCACTGTTCCACCGAGAACGGCGTTCATGTCTGCACTCAGCAGAGCGGTCGTGATGTAGCTTCCGATCCCAGGCCAGCTAAAGATGATCTCGGTCAGAACCGACCCTTCCAGCAAATTGGCGTAGCTCAGTGCGATGACCGTAATGAGCTGCACTCGGATGTTCTTGAATGCGTGGCGCCAGATGACCTGTCGCTCCGACAAGCCTTTGACGCGGGCGGTAATGACATATTCCGCTGACAACTGTTCCAGCATGAACGACCGCGTCATTCGGCTGATGTAAGCCAGCGAGTAATACCCCAACAAGGCAGCTGGAAGTACGATGTGCGACAACGCATTGCGGAAGACGTCCCAGTCTCGGGCGATGGCACTATCCACTAGGATCAAACCTGTACGCGTGGGCACAATGTCATCATAGAAGATATCAAGTCTGCCTGGCCCTCCGACCCAGCCAAGAATTCCGTAGAAGACAAGCAGCCCCATGAGCCCCAGCCAGAAGATCGGCATTGAGTAGCCAACAAGCGCGACCACACGGGCGATCTGATCCACCCATGTCCCCCGCTTCACGGCAGCGATCACCCCCAATGGAACACCCAGAAAGATGCCAATCATTACACCCAGGGTTGCCAGTTCCAATGTGGCGGGGAAGACGCGCGCTATGTCTTCGGACACTGGCCGGGCATTCAGCAGCGAATTGCCAAAATCACCGTGCAAGACATCCCAAAGATAATATCCAAACTGAACCAGCATTGGTTTATCGAGGCCAAGCTGTTGGTAAACCGCGTCATAGGTCGATTGCGAGGCACGCTCACCTACGATGGCCAACACCGGATCAATCGGCATGACGCGACCGATGATGAAAGTCACGAGCAGCAGACCCAGCATTGTAATTGCAATGGTGCCAAGAGTTTTAAGGATGCTCTTGACCCAATGGACAAGAGGCGCCGCACGGCGCCCCTCAGTTGGTCTTTCGGCCAGTGCCATTTACTTTGTCACCTGCCAATACGAAGCCGACGTAATGGCCTGACCGGTCGAGAAATCAGTTACGTTTTCACGCAGCGCCGATTGCTCGATCTGCTGGAACATCACGACAAATGGTGAAGTTTCACGAAATTCAGCCTGGATCGTCTTGTACATGTCTGCACGTTTCACAGTGTCATTCTCGACCACAGCTGCATCCGTTTTCTCGGTCAACCCACCGGTATCCCAAGAGTTACGCCACGCCAGCAGACCGGTTGCATTGGCCGCATCCGAATTGTCCGGGTTGTATGCGAAAGTTCCAGCGTTGGTCTGTGGGTCAGGATAATCCGGTCCCCACGCGCCCAGATACACATCCAGTTCCCGTGCACGATATCGCGCCAGAATCTGCTTGGCGGTTCCGACCGTGATGTTCATCTTAATCCCGACCTGACCAAGCGCATTTTGCATCGACTGGGCGATTTCAATCCGTTCCTGAGCTTCACGCACACCAACTTCGATCTCCAGACCACTTACACCGGCCTCATCCAGCAGTGCCTTGGCTTTTTCCACGTTGAAGCTGAACGGGTTTTCATCGGATGCGCCAAGATATGTTTGCGGCAGGAAATTCTGATGAATCGTGTACTGACCTTTCAGGAAACTGTCGCGCATCCCTTCATAGTCAATCAGGTATTTGAACGCTTGGCGAACCTGCGGTTTGCTAAGCTCGGGATGCTTTTGATTCAGCGAGACATACATCAGCCGCCCCTTAAGCTCATCCGCGATCTTGACACCCGCGACAGATGACACCCCTGCAACGTCTTCGGGGTTCAGGTTGCGGGCAACGTCGATATCACCACGCTCTAGTAGAAGACGCTGGCTGGCGCTTTCTTGAACGTGGCGGACAACGACACGCTCCATCGCCGGGGCACCCAAATGGAAATCGGGGTTCGACTTCAGTGTCACGCTTTCATTGGGTTTCCAGCTCACCAAGCTATAGGCACCGGATCCAGCGGTGTTGGTCTTGAGCCATTCGTTGCCCAGATCGCCGTCCTTGTCGTGCTCCATCACCGCCTTCTTGTCGACGATGCCACCGATGGTTGCAGTCAGACAGTTCAAAACGAACGATGTTGCATAGGGCTTGTCCGTCGTGATCGTCAGCGTATCGCCATCTGCCACGATTGTCTGTTCAACGTTCTCTGGCGTGAACCCAAATTGGGTCAGGATGAAAGCTGGAGTTTTGTTCAGGATGATCGCGCGGCGCAGCGAAAATTGAACATCTTCGGCGGTCACCGGATTGCCGGAATGAAAGGTCAGCCCTTCCCTGATCTTAAAGGTAATCGACTTGCCGTCTTCTGACACATCCCAACTTTCTGCAACATCTGGCTGATACCCTGCGTCCAGATCAAGCGGGTCAAAGTTGACGAGTTTTTGGTAAACATTACGGCTGACATCCGATCCGGCAAATTCAAAACTTTCAGCAGGATCCAACGTCGTGATGTCATCGATACGATTTGCGATCACCAGCATGTTTGGTGGTGTCTCGGCCATCGCCGAAGTCGAGGTCACGGCCAGCGCCAATCCCAGCGCGGCACCGGTAAGCAATCTGTTAAATGCGTTCATTTTGTCCTCTCTGTCATCAGGTCTTTCACTTTCGGTTACGATCCCCATGTCTTTTCGAGTACACGCAACCAGTTTTCGTGGCAGAGCTTCTTGATGAGCTCTTCGCCGTATCCATGGCTTTCCATGGCATTTCTCAGTCGGGGCAGCATCGAAACGTCAGTCACTTCATCGGGCACTACCGCTCCGTCATAGTCCGACCCAAGCCCGACCCGATCCTCTCCTAATATGCTGATCAGGTGATCGAGGTGCTTTAGTACTTGTGTCAGAGGCACGTCGGACAGCATCCGCCCATCTTCTCGCAAAAACGCGGCGGCAAAATTCAAGCCGACCATCCCGTCGCTTTCTGCAATAGTGCGAAGTTGGTCATCGGTGAGATTTCGCGCGTGAGGGCAAATTGCATGGGCATTTGAATGCGTTGCAACCAATGGTGCGTTTGAATATCGCGCTACGTCCCAAAACCCTTTTTCATTGAGGTGCGATAAATCCAACATGATGCCAAGCGTATTGCAGCGCTGAACAAGTCGCAAACCGTGATCCGTCAATCCCTGTCCGGTATCTGGTTCGGATGGATATCTGAATGGCACTCCGTGGCCAAATATGTTGGGCCTGCTCCAAACCGGCCCGAGCGAACGCAACCCCGCAGCATGAAAAACGTCGAGTGAATGTAGATCAGCATCGATCGCTTCGGCGCCTTCGATATGGAATATGGCCGCCATCTGGCCCCGTGCCATGCAGTCCCGGATATCCGCAACGGATCCAACTACCTTCAAAGCATCCAAGCGTTCCAGTTCAAGCAATATTGCAATCTGGCTCAGCGCCGCTGGCAGAGCGTCTTCGGCATCAATCTGGTCAGGAAGCGGCAAGTCATAGCTCGGCTGAACCATTTCTTCCATCTTTGCGTCGATATCGATAGGCGAAGGCACCCAAACTGCAAAGAATCCGCCGCCGAACCCCCCTTCTCTGGACTTAACCAGATCGATTGCGCCATCGCGGCCTTCAAGGAAGCGATCAGCTTTGGACCGACCACCCGCCAAAGCGAGTTTCGATAACACGTCGTTGTGCCCGTCAAAGATAAGAGGAGAAGTATTCACCCTCACATCACCCGATCAAGTATCAATTCGACACACGCTAACAGACATAATAATCATAATTGTAAAAAAAAACGATGAGTTTTACTCATAGAGCTAGTCAGAATCACGAGGGTGCATGGCGTTCAAGAAACCGCGGAACTGGCATTCGCTGCCAGAGTATCAAGCGCTGCGCGCGCTCATGCAGGCTGGAACAACGGCTGCTGCTGCTCGGCAACTTGGCTTGTCTCAATCTGCCATAAGCCGATCCGTCGGCAGCCTGGAGTCCCGATTGGGTAAAACACTGTTCGAACGGGATGCCGGCAGGTTGCGCCCCACGCAGGAGGCCGTGAGGCTCAATATGCGCCTTGATCCCTTATTCGAAGCCTTGGACAGAATAGACGGACCGGGTGAAACCGTACAGGAAACACTGCGTCTGGTTGCTCCGCCCAGCTACGCCCATCGATATATCGTCTCGTTGATCGCCAGCTTCCTGCGAGGAAACCCAGGCTTTTTCGTCAATCTGGAAGTCACGACCTCGGATATGGTCACATTGGGGGTTCTGGAAAACCGCTTCGATCTGGCGGTGACCGGCATTGAACAAAGCCGAGCGGGAATAAAGCTCATTCCCTTCAGGGAGTCGCCCGCTTTTTGCGTCATGCGCCCCGAACATCCGCTTGCGAAACGCGACAAAATTTTACCGTATGACCTTCACAACCAAGAACTGATCGCTTTGACCTATCGTCATGGCAGGCGCGGACAACTGGATCGTTTGCTTCAACAGGTTCGGGCAGAACCAAGAATTGTCGCCGAAGTTTCAACCTCATTTGCCGCTGCTGATATGGCCCGAGAAGGTTTGGGTTTGGCAATCATCAACCCCTTTCCGATTTACATGTACCGCTCACCCGACCTGACATTTATCCCGTTTGAATCCCCCATGAGATATCGCGGCCACTTTGTCGTGTCGGATCAGAGGCCCGTACCAAGGATTGCGCGCGCATTCATGCGACATCTCCGGCTGAATACGCCCTCTGATCCATACACGTTCAAAACTTAGCGGGAGCATTTGATCATTCAAAACACCCGGAAGTATGGCTAATGTCGTCATGGTTGTAGAATAGGTGCTGTCAGACGAATTCGAACCAGTCTCAGTTTGCCACAGAAACCGTGAACCTATCCGGAACAAAGTTGACGCCACTCGGCAAGAGCGGCGGCGCGGGTCAGCTTGAAGGTGTCTCGGCTGGTCAGCGATCTTTCCTGGTTGAAGTGGTTGTAGACGGAGGAATGGACGGAGGCGAATTTCTGTAAACTTCGCATACGCCTGAAACGCTGCATCGCGCGTTCGCGTCGTCGGAAAGGAAGGTGGGAATTCTCAACGCGGTTGTTGAGCCACCTGCCCGTCTGTTGTTTTTTGAGCACGCCCAGCTCTCTGAGCGCGGCTCTGTATGAGGCGAAGCGATCTGTGACGATCTCTTCGGCGCAACCGTGCCGCTTCATCAATTTCTTGAGGAATTTCAGTGCTGCAGCTTTGTTTCGGCGTTTAGTGACTACGGCTTCCAGCACCTCACCTTCGTGATCAACGGCCCGCCAAAGATAATGCCGCTTGCCATTCACCTTCACGAAAACCTCGTCAACGTGCCACTTCCATTTGGAGAAGGCGCGCAGTTGCTGAACACGCTTTCGTCTGATCTCAGCAGCAAACATCGGGCCAAACCTGTTCCACCAATATCGGATAGTTTCGTGGCTCACTTCGATGCCTCTCTCGTGCAGCAGATCTTCGACATTCCGAAGCGAGAGCGGGAAACGGATATACAGCATCACCGCAAGGCGGATGATCTCGGGACTGGTTTTAAAGTATTTGAATGAGGCAGGTCTGGTCATGGGCAAAAGCTACGCAACTGCCCTGCCCCGCTCAAGCAAAGTTCTTCTGACAAGACCCGCACCCGTGCTCAGCTCGCATTTCTCTCACCGAAGATTCAGGCTGCAATTCTCGACGGCACCCAGCCGCCCGAACTCACTCTCAAGCGTCTGGTCAGCGTTACCCAACCACTTGATTGGGCCGAACAGGAATGTCTGTTCGACTTTTGACACCTCAAGAACCGGCCTCCCTGATACAGGGTTCGCCCTCCCTGATCCGTCGGAATAATTCCCTGTTCGCTCAAGAAAATTCCATGTTCCACCTTTTAGGGAATTTCCCGCATAAGCCTCTGAAAAGCATACAATGCTGACATGAAAAATGTCGGATTCCAGACCCGCTTCACGAAATTTCCTTGTAAATTACAGTCTATCAGGGAAATTCAGCCCAAAGCGACCTCGCCAAAACGCGGCACTGAGACTGAGGCCTAAATTGCGCTCTGAGTTTACGGTCTGCTCCGTCTCTGACTGAAAGCGCATGCGCCAACGCGCGGGAATTGCGGCACAATTCCGGGTCAGAAAACACAACTGAAGTGAGACGGGTATGAGTGGCGGGGAGACAGGGATTCGAACCCTGGGAACGCTCTCACGTTCAACGGTTTTCAAGACCGCCGCATTCGACCACTCTGCCACCTCCCCGCGTAAAGCCGGGTCTTAAGACGAGTTTGGCGCAGAGGCAAGCCATAAAGAGGGAAATCTTGCCGAAGCGGAAGCAGCAGTCTTTTCATGGTCCGACGCCCGCGCTATGATCCGCGGGTAAGACCGCACGAGACTGGCATCAAGAACCAGCGAACATGCGGTGGGGCGCGGCCAACATGGCCTTGTCAGGCAAGGGATTGAGAAAATGAAGCGAGCTACGGGCACACGCTTTGGGCCACAACGGTTGGCAGTTTTGGTCGTGACTTTGGCCGCATTGACCGGGTGCGAGGAAGGGTTAATCCCACAAGAAGCCTCGCCCGAAGAAGCGGCAGCCGAGAATGCAGACAACACCAATCGGTTCGAATTGTTCCCCGAGGCAGCGTCTGGCAAACAGCGCGATATCGAAGCACCCGAAGTGTTTCAAGTGACCGAGGCCGGGCTTTGGGACGGGCGGCCATCGCTGGGTGGCATCTGGGTGGCACACCCTGATGTCGCGCAACCCGAACGGGTGCTGATCAAGAACACGGCCAACAATAAATCCGTCACCGGAGCCCTGTTCCGCCGCGAGCGGAACCTGCCCGGGCCTGCGCTGCAGATTTCGTCTTCGGCGGCAGAGCAATTGGGAATGCTGGCAGGTGCTCCGACCAAGGTTCAGGTCGTCGCCCTGCGGCGCGAAACGGTGGAAGAACCCCCTGCCCCGGTGGAATCAGAGCTAACCGAGGACGGCGATGTGGCCGAGGGAACCGATGCCGCAGATGAAACTGCTGATGGCGAGGCGCCCGAAAAGCCAGAAAAGCGTAAGTGGTGGCAGAAGAAACCAGCCGACGAGTCGAATGCCGGTGCGGCGGTTGTCGCCGGGACCGCCGCTGGCGCGGCTGTCGCGTCCTCTGACGATGAGACTGCTGATGCGCAGAGCACAGAACTGACCGCGGCTGACCCGCAAGCGCCTGAGAAACCTGAAAAACGCAAATGGTGGCAGAAGAAACCAGCCGACGAAACAAGCGCCGCTGCAACCGGTGCCGCTGCGGCTACGGTTACGGCTGCCGAGATCGATGCCACGCCCCCAGAGCCTCAGACCACCAACTTGTCCGTCCCTAAGGTGACACCGCCGGCAGAGAAGCCTGCCAAGCGCAAGTGGTGGCAGAAAAAGAACCCCAACGAGATCACCGAGACCCAGCTGGATCCGATCGCGGGGGCAGCAGCAGCCATCGAAGCGTCAGAGCCGACCGCGCCAATTGCGACAAGCGCTGCCGCTGCGGGCGGTTTGTCTAAGCCCTACGTTCAGGCTGGCACCTTCAGCGTTGAAGCCAACGCCAAGAGTGCTGCAGAAAAACTCCGGCGCAACGGTATGACCGCCAACGTGTTCGAGTTGAATAGCGGTGACAAATCGGTCTGGCGCGTTCTGGTTGGGCCCGTTGCAACCCGCACGGAGCGCCGGGCGTTGCTGAACGACGTGAAAGACCTCGGATTCACCGATGCCTTTACGTCCAAGAACTGACGGAACAGGAGGCTCATGATGCTTTCCGCTTTGCGATCTACCAGCTTGGCTATCGGACTGGCGCTGCTGGCAATGCCCGCCCATGCGTTCGACACGACCGCGCGGGCGGCTTATGTAATTGACCAGAAAACCGGCACGGTGCTGCTGTCGAAAGAGGCCGACCAGCCGCTGCCGCCTGCATCGATGTCAAAACTCATGACACTCTATGTCGCGTTCGAAGCGTTGCGTGATGGTCGGCTAACGCTGGATGAAACCCTCCCCGTCTCGGAACACGCCATGAGCTATGGCGGCTCGACGATGTTCCTGAACACGCAGGATCGGGTACGAGTCGAAGATCTTCTGCGTGGGATCATCGTGCTTTCTGGAAACGATGCCTGCGTGGTGATCGCCGAAGCACTGAGCCCGGACGGAACAGAGGCCGGTTTTGCCCGGTTTATGACTCAGCGCGCGCAGCAGATGGGCATGAACAACTCGAACTTTGCCAATTCCAACGGCTGGCCGGCAGCCGGGCATATGATGTCGGTGCATGATCTGGCAGTTCTCGCTGACCGGCTTATTTCTGATTTCCCCGAGTATTATCCGCTGTTTGCAGAAGAAGTGTTCGAGTTCGATGGCCGAGCGCCTTCGAACGCGCGCAACCGAAATCCGCTACTGAAGCTGGATATAGGGGCAGATGGCCTCAAAACCGGTCATACACAAGAGGCGGGGTATGGTCTGGTTGGTTCGGCCAAACAAGGGGATCGTCGGGTTGTCTTCGTTCTTTCTGGTCTCGATAGCGTCGGCAAGCGGGCAGAGGAGGCTGAGGCCGTGGTTAACTGGTCGTTTCGAAATTTTGTCGAGAGGACAGTTGCCAAATCGGAAGAACCGGTAGCCCAGGCCAAGCTTTGGATGGGGGCTGAAAGAACTGTTGGGTTGGTTCCCAAAGCAGACCTGACCCTTTTATTTCCGGTGCTGGGAGACAAGGAAATTCAGGCCGAGGTCGTTTATGATGGCCCGATCAACGCGCCTGTCAGCAAAGGTCAGCCCCTGGCTGAACTGGTGATCAAACCCGAAGGATTGCCCGAGATCCGCCGCCCTCTGGTCGCGGACAGGGATGTACCGCTTGGTGGGTTTGTTGTCCGCATGATGACTGTGGGCGGTATTGTTCTGAAAGACGTGATCAACACCCCGTTGGAGCAAATGTGAGCGCGCGCGGGACGTTTCTGACCTTCGAAGGGATTGACGGTTCGGGCAAGTCCACTCAGGCTCGCTTGCTGGCCGAGCATCTGCGCCGTGAAGGCCGTGACGTTGTTCTGACGCGGGAACCGGGCGGGTCGGACGGAGCCGAGGAAATCCGCAGCCTTGTTCTGCAGGGCGACCCGGATCGCTGGTCGGCCGAGACCGAAATCCTGTTGTTCACCGCCGCTCGGCGTGACCACCTGGAGCGTACGATCGAGCCTGCTCTGGCCGAAGGCAAAGTGGTGATATGTGATCGTTTCGCCGACAGCACGCGCCTGTATCAGGGCCTCTCGCGCGGTGATTTGCGCGGGCTGGTGGATAAGTTGCACAGCCTGATGATCGGACGGGAACCTGACCTGACCTTGCTGATCGACATGGACCCGGAAACGGGGCTGTCGCGTGCCAAAGGACGTCAAGGGGCCGAAGAGAGGTTCGAGGATTTCGGGCTGGGCCTTCAACTGCAGATACGCGCCGGGTTTCTGGGGTTGGCCGAAGAATTCGCAGACCGATTCCGCGTGGTTGACGGCAACCGAGACATGGACAGGGTTGCGCAGGATGTGTCAGAGATTGTCATGACAGCCTTGCGATAGATCAGACATGAGCGACGACACTCCAACACCGGATCAAGCCCCCGGCGCCCCGCATCCGCGTGAAACCGCCAAGCTTCTTGGACAGGAGGCAGCACAGCAGGCGTTTCTAACCGCGTATAATTCAGACCGTTTGCATCACGGCTGGTTGTTGACAGGCCCGCGCGGTGTGGGCAAAGCAACGCTCGCCTGGCGCATTGCGCAATTCTTGCTGGCAACACCTCCGTCCGATGACAGCGGGTTGTTCGGCGCCCCGCCCCCGCCTGACACGCTGGACACCGCCCCGGATCACCCCGTCACACACCGCATTCTTGCAGGGGCCGAACCCGGCCTTGCGGCGATCACCCGATCCGTGAACGATCAGGGGCGACTGCGAAACGAGATCGTTGTCGATGATATCCGCAAACTGGGACGGTTCTTTGGCCTTTCCGCAGCCGACGGTGGTCGGCGCGTTGTCATCGTGGATTCTGCAGACGAGATGAACGTCAGCGCTGCAAATGCGCTGTTGAAAATGCTTGAAGAGCCCCCCGCACGAACGACACTGTTGTTGATCTCGCACCAACCCTCGCGCCTGTTGCCAACCATCCGCTCACGCTGTCGCACATTGCGATTGTCGCCGCTGGGGAGCGACGACATGCAGGCTGCACTGGCCCAAACCGGCACCGATGTCACTGGTGGCCAGGCCGACCATCTGGCCGCAATCGCCGTCGGGTCAGTGGGCGATGCTGTTCGCCTGATCAATCTCGGCGGGCTTGAGTTGTATGCAGAGTTGATCGACATTCTGGGCACACTGCCCCGGCTCGACCGGCAGCGCGCATTGAAGCTTGCCGAAGCTGCGGCACAACGGGGTGCAGCCGACAGGTTCGACTTGCTGTTGTCACTGATCGACATGGCCTTGTCCCGTCTCGCGCTAACCGGAGCAACGGGCACAGCCCCAATGCCCGAAGCTGCCCCGAACGAGGCTGAAATTCTGACTCGCCTGTCCGGCTCGCCAAATAAGGCCCGGCAGTGGGCTGAGGTCGCCGCCCTGATCACGGCGCGCGCGCGGCATGGGCAGGCGGTGAACCTTGACCCTGCCTCGCTAGTCCTAGATACGGTGTTCAAGATACAGGAAACCGCCGGTCAGAGCAGATGAGCCCCACCCCCGAAATTACCGACAGCCACTGCCATCTGGACTTCCCAGATTTCGAGGGGCAGTTGGACGAAATTGTCACCCGCGCCACCGAGGCTGGTGTAACCCGCATGGTGACTATCTGCACCCGCCTTCGTAACGAACCCGCCGTGCGTTCCATCGCCGAGGCCCACGCCCCGGTCTTCTACGCCGCAGGCACCCATCCGATGAGTGCCGCAGAAGAGCCGATGGCCACGATTGATGAACTTGTAGCCCTGACTAAGCACCCGAAATTCGTGGGTATCGGCGAAACCGGGCTTGATTACCACTACACGGCCGAGTCTGCCGATGTGCAGCAACAATCGCTGCGCATTCATATCGAAGCTGCCCAGCGCACTGGTTTACCGCTGATCATCCATGCCCGCGCCGCCGATGACGACATGGCCCGCATTCTGGCAGAGGAATACCGCAACGCGCCCTATTCCTGCGTCATGCATTGCTTTTCTTCTTCGGCTGAGCTGGCCCATGCGGCACTTGAGTTAGGGTTCTACCTGTCCATGTCCGGCATCGCAGCTTTCCCCAAAAGCCAGGAACTGCGCGATATCTTTGCCACCGCGCCGGTCGACCGCATTCTGGTGGAAACTGATGCGCCGTATCTGGCGCCCCCTCCCTATCGCGGCAAGCGGAACGAGCCGGCATATACCGCCCACACCGCCCGCAAAGGTGCCGAAGTCTTTGGGATGGACTATGCCGAATTTGCCGCCCGGACGCAGGCGAACTTTGACAGGCTATTTGCCAAAGCCGCCACATACAGGGCGGCTGCATGAGTGAACTGCGCCTAACAATTCTGGGCTGCGGGTCTTCCGGCGGCGTCCCCCGTCTGGGTGGGCATTGGGGGGCCTGCGATCCGGAGAACCCCAAAAACATCCGCCGACGCTGCTCATTATTGGTTGAACGCGACGGGCCAGAAGGTACGACATCGGTTCTGATCGACACCTCGCCTGATATGCGCAGCCAGTTGTTGGACACGGGTACGGGACGTCTGGATGGAGTGATCTACACTCATTCCCACGCCGATCACATGAACGGGATCGACGACTTGCGGATGATCGTTTTTAACATGAAGACCCGGGTTCCCGTCTGGGCTGACGGCGATACACAGAATGATCTGCTTAGCCGATTTGGTTATGCCTTCGTCCAGCCCGAAGGTTCGCCCTATCCGCCAATTCTCGACCTCAAGACAATTGATGGCCCGTTCGAGGTTTCCGGCACCGGTGGCCCCATCCCGTTCCGACCGTTTCGCGTGAACCACGGGTCGATTGATGCCCTTGGATTCAGAATGGGCGCGACCGTCTATCTACCTGATGTCGCGGATCTTTACGACGAGAGCATGGCTGAACTGGCAAACCTTGATTGCCTGATCATCGATGCCTTACGCCGGTCGCCTCATCCAACTCATGCCCATCTGGACAAAACGCTGGGCTGGATCGATCAATTGCAACCGAAACGCGCTGTATTGACCAACATGCATATAGATCTGGATTATGCCACGGTCGATGCGGAAACTCCGGATCATATTACGCCTGCCTTTGACGGCATGGTGATCCGGCAACCGCTGTAGGGCAAGCCGCTGTTCGCGCCCGCAAAACCCGCTCTGGCGCCTAAGGTCCGATCATGTTTCAAAGTCTGATCGATGTCATCCTGCCGGTGTTTCTGGTCATCGGCGCAGGGTATACTGCAACGCGGTCTGGCTATTTCCGTGAAGCCCATATCGACGGTCTGATGAAGTTTACTCAGGGTTTTGCCATTCCCTGTCTGCTGTTTCTGGCCATTGCAAATCTCGACCTGAGTGCCAGCTTCGATCCTCGACTTCTGGCCAGTTTCTACTCGGCTGCTGGCCTCTGTTTTGTTGCTGGTATGGTTGGCGCTCGCCTGATTTTCGCCCGCGAGTGGGAAGACTGCATCGCCATCGGCTTTTGCTGCCTGTTTTCAAACTCGGTTCTGTTGGGTTTGCCCATAACCGAACGCGCTTATGGGCCTGATAACCTGACAGGCAATTTCGCAATCATCGCGATCCACTCACCTTTTTGCTATTGCGTCGGAATCACGGTGATGGAGGTCTTCCGAAACCGCGGACACGGCGGGGCGCAGATGATTAAATCCGTGTTGTCAGCCATGTTCAAGAACGCGCTCATTCTTGGCATCTCGTTGGGGTTTATCGTGAACCTTACGGGGCTTGGCGTACCCGGCGTCGTGGATGAGGCGCTTAACCTGATCACTCGTGCTGCCCTGCCCGGAGCTTTGTTCGCGCTGGGGGGCGTGCTGGTAAAGTACCGTCCCGAAGGCGACCTGCGTGCGATCATCTTTGTCTGCTGCATATCACTGCTGCTGCATCCAAGCCTGGTTTGGCTGTTCGGATCGTCGCTGGCGCTGCCGCAGGATCTTTTTCGCTCGGGCGTTCTAACGGCGGCAATGGCACCGGGTTTCAACGCCTATATTTTCGCCAATATGTATGGTCGCGCCAAGCGAGTCGCCGCATCCTCGGTCCTGGTGGGGACAGCCGCATCGATCCTGACCGTCTGGTTGTGGCTGACCCTGCTGGGATGACTAAAATGCCAATACCGCATTGACTCTGCCCATAAGCAAAACATCTATCGCAGAACCCATTCGGAGCCCTGCATGTCACACGCCGTTATCGTAGCCCATGGCCAACCCTCTGACCCGGCACCCGCCGAGGCGGCGCTGGCAGCTTTTGCCCGAGAAATCGGCGCATTGTGTCAGCGGGCCTCGGTGCGTTCGGCCACTTTGGCCGCCCCCAACGCGCTAGAGCAGTGTCTGGACAACTTGCCCGACACGACAGCAATCTACCCGCTATTTATGGCACGTGGCTGGTTCGTCACCAGTGCTTTACCCAAGCGGATCGGCAACCGGCCCGTAACGATTCTGGAACCGCTGGGCACCGATCCGAACTTGCCTGCACTTGTTGCCGCTGCCCTACATCAGGCGTTGGCGGACCGGCAGTGGCGCGCATCCAAGACAGACCTTGTGATCGCAGCGCATGGCTCGGGTCGCAGCGCCAATCCGGCGGTGGTTGCGAATGGGTTTGCAAATGCGCTGGGTCGGCTGACTTCTTTCAACAGCATCCGCACTGGTTTTGTAGAACAGCCGCCATCCATTGCTGACGCGGCTACGAATTGCGGTGAACAGGCACTCTGTCTGCCATTTTTTGCCTGCACCGGAGGTCACGTGCTGGAGGATGTCCCGCAAGAGCTGACCCGCGCCAGCTTTTCCGGTCACGTCATGCCGGTAATCTCAGAGCTGCCGCAGGTCGAGCGGCACATCGCGGCAACGCTGGATGCGATATAGCAAGGCCTGCGGGCATTTGCCCACGTTCAACCGGATTGCCGCGCATCGGACAATTCGCAATAGAACCGGTGGCAGGATCGCCCATTCCGCTTCGCCGCATACAGAGCCAGATCAGCGGCATGTAGGATATCCATCGCTTTGGGCACTTCGAACTGCGTCGAAAGCGCCGTACCAACGCTCGCCGATACGCTGCAGGCCGATCCGTCGAACCTCATCGGCTGACAGAGACGTGAGATCAGGCGCTTTGCAATACCACCAAGCTTTTTACGATCGCTCATTCCTTTGAAGATCAAAACAAATTCGTCCCCACCGATGCGGGCAACAGTGTCATCGCTTCGCGTTTCTTCCAGCATGATCTTTGCAGCCTGTTGCAGCACGTAATCCCCCGCGGCATGGCCCAGTCGGTCATTTACTGATTTGAAGAAATCCAGATCCAGATGCATCAGCGAAAAAACCGATTTCGTCGAAATCAGATGAGCAAGGATATGATCCATCGCTCGCCGATTTTTGAGCCCGGTCAACGTGTCGGTATAGGCCTGTTTCTCAGCAGCCAGCATCGCCGCCTGGAGCCGAAGGTTCAGCGAACGAGAGGCCTCCATCGCGGCGGAATTTGCTTCGACCAGATACAATAGCTCGATCGCCAGATCGGTGCCCGAGAAATCCGCGCTAGTCAAAGCATAATCCCGCACCGCATCCAATATCGAAATGCCGAAAGACAGGTTGACGACTGCCCCACCCCCGCAGGGTAATGGGGCAATCAGACCCTTGAATGCTGTTTGTGGTTGGTCCTGAAATCTCAGGTGCAACTTCAGGCCCGGCTCTGCCAGCATCTCGGTCACGGTACATATCGATCGGGGGCGGACGAGTTCAAATATATCCAGAAAGCTTTGCCCAGCCATGGGATAATCGGGGCGCAGTTTTTGCAGCGTTGGTCCGACCTGAACGACCCGGCCGCAATCATCGACCAAAACAAACATCGGACACAATGTTTTCAGCAGCCCTCCAACATCGTCGGTCCTGATCATGATTTGCGTGCCCCGAGATCAAAGTGACGCCCCTCGGCAAATGCGCTTTCTATCAGCCTGATCGAAATGACTTCGGCCTCGTTATGGTGCTCGTCATTGGACAGGATAACCAGCGCCCCGTAATCATCCGCCATGGCCCGCAGAACACCGGTCATAACACTGGAATACCCCGGTAACCCGGGAAAACAGTGCAACTGATATTCCGCCGGTGAATGCTCCTGCAATTCCAGATCCGGCAAACTTAGGTCCGACACGGCAAGGCGCACACGATCTGACAAGTCATCAAGCGAGTGCAGAAACTCGACATAGGTGACCCCTCCGAAACGGAGCAGCCGCCGCAAATCCTCCATGTTTGGATGTGACACAAGGTAGGTTCCCAGATCCTCCAGAAACTCGGTCTTTGGGCGGTTCAGTTTGGCACACAGAACGTCCAGCACACGGGTCGTTATGTCCGCCTCATAGATCAACATCGCCTCAAACTCATCGAAACCAAGGCCCGACGTCTGGGTCGCGTGCAGCCAGCATTGGCGGCCATAGGTGGCGCAGACGAAGGATTGAATCGCCCTGTTGATCAGCCCGTGCATGAGTCGCCTCAGATTGTAAGACAGTCTCAGGTGATCCCAGAAACCTTAACAAAGACCCAACATCCACCACGGGATCATGAGAATGCCATGTAATCTCAACCTGAAACTCAGGTTTGAGGTGTGCGGTCAGAAATCAGTCGGTGCGCCACCCTCAGCCTTGCGACGCTCAACAAAGTCGACCAGTTCCTCACGGATCGCCTCATCCAATTCGGGTGCTTCGAAATTGTTCACGATTTCCTTGAACATTCGATGGGCGCGCTCGGGTGTCCAGATGCCACCGGCGGCCTCCCACGCTTCGAAGTTTTTCCAATCACTCAGGAACGGCTGATAAAATGCTGTGGTATAGCGGTCCTGCGTGTGTTGGATGCCAAAGAAATGCCCGTCATTCCCGACCGAACGGATTGCTTCCAGCGCGATCTCATCCGGTCCCGCCGCCGCCAGCTCAGGCTGCATATAGCGCTGGATCTGCTGCAGGATTTCACAATCCATGATGAACTTCTCGGGGCTCGCGATCAAACCGCCTTCAAGCCAGCCCGCCGCATGATAGACCATATTGGTGCCTGATTGCACCGCTGCCCAAAGGGAATTCGACGTCTCCCAAATGGCCTGACCGTCCGGCACATTCGCAGCACAAACACCCGAAGACCGCATCGGCAAGCCATAAAACCGCGCCATCTGCCCGGTCATCTGAGTCGCGCGCATGTATTCCGGCGTCCCGAATGCAGGCGCCCCGGACTTCATATCCACGTTCGAGGTGAAGGTTCCGATCACACAAGGTATGCCGGGCCGAACATATTGGAACAGCGCGATTGCACACAGCGCCTCGGCCAGCGATTGCGCCACCGCCCCGGCCATGGTCACAGGCGCCATAGCCCCGGCCAGCGTAAACGGGGTCACCACGATCGCCTGCCCACGCCGCGCCAACCTCAGACAACCATCGATCATCGGCTGGTCGTGCTTCAGAGGCGACGTAGAGTTGATGTTGGTGTACATCCGCGGCGCTGCTTCGAACTCGTCGTGACTAAGGCCGCCTGCAATGCGCACCATCTCCATCACATCCTCGACCCGCTCTTTCCCCAACGAGTAGGCGTGCATCGCCTTGTCGGTCAGGGTCAGCTTGTCATAGAGCACGTCGAGATGGCGGATGCTGGCGTGGATATCCACCGGTTCGACCGGATAGCCCCCGGCAAAGTGGATGCAGTTAAAATACTGCGTCAGCTTCAGCAAATCCTGACACATCCGCCGTGTCCCGGGCACTTTCTTGCCGATCTCCATATCCCAGTAATTCGGCGGAGATGAAACATTGCCAAACAGCAATGTCTTGCCCCCGACCTCGATCTGATGATCCGGGTTGCGCGGCGTGATGGTAAACTTGTTTGGCGCCTTGCTCACCATCTCCATCACGAAATCCCGGCCCATGCGAACGTTGTCACCCGAGATCGTGCAGCCAGCCTCACGCAAGATGCCGATAGCTTCCTGATTGTAGAATTCGATGCCAATCTCTTCGAGGATACGCATCGCCCCCTCGTGAATCGCCTCGATCCCATCCGGGTCCAGCGGTTCGGTCGGACGGTCGATGTTTAACGGAGGGTTCCACGGCATCTGATCAATCACGGCACTGCCGCGGCGGGCCGCAGCGCCCGCACGCCCCCCGCCTCGGCGTCTGCGCGTTTTACTATCGTTCATGGGTATCCTCCCGGCTTCCTTTCATAAGCAAGCCCCGAAGAACCCGTTCTGGCCGCTCTATCTGCGACAGCTCATGTCGGTTTTGATATCTGAACCGGCGATTTTCGACGCAGGTTGATCAGTCTTTTGAAAGCCAGCTGGGAATATGGCCGATGTTCGGCAGTACCACATCCGCCAACGGTTCGAGCGTTTCAGCTGTCGCCATTCCGGTCAGAACCCCAATCGTCACCATCCCCGCTGCGCGCCCAGCTTCGAGGTCATGAAGGCTGTCACCGACCATGGCGATGCGGGATGGCTCGACCTCAACATGTTGCGCAAAAGCCAGCAGCTGCCCCGGACCGGGTTTATAACCATGTCCGCTGTCGTATCCGGCCACAAAATCGAAGTGATCCCGCACACCAACCGAATGCAGATGTTGCAACGCCGGCTTTTCAGCGTCATTCGTGGCCACACCCAATCTCAACCCGGCTTGACGCAGTTCCTCAAGAAACGACGCCAGCGGAACGGCCTGAACCTGCTGCGCCTCCGCCGAAGCCCGGTTGAGCGTATCCACCAATTCTTCAAGCGATGTTTCAGACAGGTGCGGTTTCAGTGCTCCGGCGACCTCATCAACGGTTCCGGCAATGACAATGCTGTTGGGATCATAGCTCTCTTGCTCGAAATCAAACCCGATCGCACGTCCCAGATCTGCCGCAAGCTGCATATCTCCTTTCGAGAGTTGCTCGAGCGCGGCGCGCCCGAACGTGCCCCAGGTGGCCGCGAAATCAAAAAGAGTGCCGTCCTTGTCGAACACGAGGGCGTCAATTGCCATGAATGAGGGCTCCTGCAGGTTAGGTCCAGTGCATATTCGAAGTCCCGGACAATGCAGCACGGGCCTGACCCGGCTGATCGTAGGGTACGGAATTGGCGTCACAAAAAGCGATCACCCACGAATCGTCAAGCATCAGAAAGTCCAGAACCGAGCCAAGGAACTCGGTCTCGCCTGCCCGGTCGCGCAAATCCTGGGCAGAGGCGCCGGTTGCGCCCAGAAAGACGGGCAACAATTCGTCGTTTCCCACCAGCCAGCCAAGCACGCTCAGGGCCAGAGTTTCAGCGGAATTGGCGGAGATCGGCATAAACTGGCCTCTAACACAGTCTTGGAAAGGGTTTGTTAACCAGACTCATAAACACTTTGGCAACGCATGCAATCTAACGGTGAATGGCTATGTCTGTGCAGGGCACCATACTTGTCCTCGACGGGGTTTCGACCAATCGCATTATGCTCAAGGTTCAGCTGACAGCGGCCTGGTACCACGTCGTGCAGGGCGAAAGAGTGGCCGGGCTTGCAGCTCTGCTGCGGCGGGTCCGACCGGATCTGGTTCTGACGGCGCAAACCCTGCCCGATGGAACCGCAGCGGATGTCAAGAAAGTGATGGCGGCAGAGCCCGCGCTGATGGATGTGCCTATTGTCGCAATCACACCGCAAAACGACAAGGCGGCACGGTTGCAGGCGCTGTCGGACGGTTTGGACGACGTTCTCGGATACCCGTTCAAGGATACTCTCTTGCTGGCCCGCGTACGCAGCCTGTTACGCACAACAGCCGACCGGCAGGAACTGACCCTAAAAGGCGAATCTCAGTCCATTGGTTTTGGCGAACCGGCGCAAGTTCTGTTTGCACCGCCACCGATCGCGCAGATCGCGATTCTGACGCAATCCGCCCGCACCGGTACGTTGTGGTGCAAATCTCTGGTTAATCAAACCCGGCACCAACTGACCAGCCACACCCTGCCCGATCTCAAAGGCGTCCTGTCCGGAACGACCCCGGATGCCATTGTTGTTGAGCTTGGCTCGAAGGTCACAGGGCGAAACCTTCTGGCTGATCTGCGGTCGCGCGGAGCGACGCGCAATACCGTTCTCATCGGGGTGCTACCGGATGACAACCCCGCGCGCGCGGCCGAAGTGCTGGACCGAGGAGCCGACGCGGTATGTATGGGGGGCTTTCACTCGGATGAGATCGCGCTGCGGCTCGAGACACTGATCGCCCGCAAGACCCGCGACGACCGCTTGCGCGCAACTTTGCGGAAGGACCTTGCCGAATCTCTGACCGATCCGCTGACCGGCTTGCACAATCGTCGCTATGCGATGCGGGCGCTGGACAGGATCGCGCATCAGGCACCGGGATCAGGTCACGGATTTGCGGTGATGCTCGCCGATCTGGACCACTTCAAAGCAATCAACGACCGGTTCGGTCATGCCGCTGGTGATCTGGTCCTGACCGATGCCGCGCGCAGGCTGCAAGCTGTCATCGGTGAAGCCGGTTTTGTGGCCCGTATCGGCGGCGAGGAATTCATGATCGGGCTCCCGAATGCCACGACGGAACATGCGCTGCAGCAAGCGGAAAGGATCTGCGAATGCATCTGCGGAAAACCGTTCCAGTTGCCCGATCATCCAACGTTGATTCCGGTTACCATCAGCGTGGGAGTTAAACTCTGCGCACCGCCCGAGTTCGCCCGTCAGGATGAGACCGATCCTGTCGATCGAATGATGCGTTCAGCGGACAAGGCACTTTACGCCGCAAAAAAGGCCGGTCGCAATCAGGTGCACATCCGGCAGAGCGCGGCATGAGGATTCAATGCCGCTTTTTGTGCTTGCGCGGGCCGCGCTTGACCACTTCTTCCAGTCTATCCGCATATACTGCGCGCTCTTCATCGTTCATGGCTGAGATTTGGGCCAGCCATTGCTGATGCAGAGCGTTCTGCAAATTCGCGGTGGCCTTGGACTGTTGTTCCAGCAAGGTTTCAACTGCTGCGGGGTCGAAAGGGACATCCCTCAGGGCCTGACTGAGCGCACTGAAATCCTGCTTGCGACGATGCGATCCCTTGCCGCGCAGGTCTGACAGTTCACCACGAAGCGCTTTTCGATCCGACTTAGGCAGAGCGTAATACAAGGCCGGGCCAAATCCGGGTGGCGCGGCCGCAGGACTGTTGCCTTTGAACCGTAGAACTGCGCCCAGGACCACCCCGACAATCAACAAGTTCAGAGCAAGCGAAACGCCCAGAAATATCGGCATCCATTTGCGTTTGTGTGCGGGATTATCGTTCATTCTGCGTCCTCCAGATAGTATTCGTCCAGATTCAGATCGGCCATCAGATAGGTTGTCTCTTGCGAGGTGAAATAGACTACGGGGTCCGGCAAAAAGGTCGGGGCAGAAAACCCGATCCAGACGCCCGCCGCACTGGCAGCCACAAGACCACCCAATCCCTGCCAACCACCAATTCCACGCATCCGCTGCCGCCATGTCCGGCGCTTTGCCGGGACGGCCCGGGTCAGCCGAATGGCTTCGGCATCGGTTTCGATGCGAACGGCAAGATGGTCCGGAAATACATCCCGCGCCTCGCGCGCCTGCGCAAACAGTTGGTCAAGTTCTTTGTCTTGGTCAGCCATGTTCGTACCCCAGTTCATCCCGACGCCCTGCCAATATAGCTGTCAGAGACCGTTTGCCGCGCGCGGTCAGGCTTTCGACCGCCTCGACGGAAATGTCCATGATCCCCGCGATTTCAGGGTTGGACAACTCTTCAATGTGCCGCAAAACCACGGCTTGTCGCTGCCGGTCCGGCAACTGTTGCAACGCGTTCTGCAGCGCATCTTTGCGGGCGGTATCCTGCATCCGATCCACCACACTGGCTGTGCCGTCTTCCGGCTCGGCCACATTTTCCAGCGCATCGGGGCGCTTTTTCCGGCGCAAGTCCACACACAGGTTCAACGTCACTCGATAGAGCCAGGTCGAAAGCTGTGCCTGACCCGGAACCCAATCCGGCGCCATTTTCCACAGACGCATCATCGCCTCTTGCGTCACATCCTCGGCTTCCGCCCGATTTCCGAGCATTCGCAAAGCCAAGGAATAGCTGCGCGGTCCCAGCCGTCCGGTCAGCAGGCGGGCCACAGCTGCATCCCCATCAGCGAACCGGCCCAGCAACGCCTCGTCGCTGGGCTCGGGCACGGCAGAAGATCTGCCGTGCGTCGTGTTCGGGTAAGAGGTCAGATCCTCCATCCCGCATCAGTTGTCGTCGGTATCCGACTTCTGATGCCGCTTGTGCTTCCGACCCATCCTGTCTTTTGCATCCGCATATTCTTGCTCTGAGATCGCCCCATTTCCATCGGCGTCGATACGCTCGAACATCTTGGAGGCACGGCGTGGTTTCGGCAATTCATCTTCGCTGATAAAGCCATCTGAATTTGCGTCGTGCTTTTCAAACATCTTGGTCACACGTGCATTGGCCTTTGTCTGTGCCGCCGCCTGCATTTCCTGAACGCTCAGCTGCCCGTCGCCATTCGCGTCGGCGCCTGTGAATTTCTGATTGCGATGTGCAGCAATCTCGGCCTGTGTCACCTGCCCGTCCCCGTCGGTATCCAGTTCCTGAAACGTAGGGCGCGGACCCTTGGCCAATGCGGAGGTGCCGGTCACGGCAACGGCTGCAAGAACTATGGCCGATATGAAGGTGTTGGTTTTCATTACAAAGTTCCCTGATATGAGCGGCCCTATGCCGCTGTTGATACTTGTTCAAACGCGGCCCGGCCGGGTTTCCGTCGCAACGGGGGCAACTTTTTTCATCCTGCTTGAAAAGCAACCGGAAGCTGATACGCTTCGCTGCATCGCCACAAAGCGACGCACCCCCCTTTTCCGACGGGCTCGATACAGCCTATATCGCCCGAATATAAACGCGCGAGATTGAAATGACTGATCAGACCATTAACAGCTCGGTCGAAGAAGACCGCCCGACAAAACCCGCACTGATGCGTGGGTTCCGCTGCAAATGCCCGAATTGTGGCGAAGGCAAGCTATTGCACAGCTATCTGAAGGTAAATGATAGCTGCTCTGAATGCGGGCAAGAGCTGTTCCATCACCGCGCCGATGATGGCCCGGCCTACCTGACCATTCTGATCGTGGGACACCTGCTGGCGCCTGCGCTGCACGTCTCCTACGTGCACTGGCGGCCTGATCCCTGGGTGATGGCAATAGGTTTCTCGATCGGCTGCATCGCGCTGTCACTGTTTCTTCTACCCCGTCTGAAAGGGGCCGTGGTCGCATATCAGTGGGCGCGCCGGATGCATGGGTTCGGCAAATCCGCATGAGCGCGGACAAAACCGCCATTCGCCACGCCGCCACGGTGATCGTTCTGCGTGACCGGCACAGCGACCCCTCGATCCTGATGGGTCAGCGAGGCGCGAAGGCGGCGTTCATGCCCAACAAATTTGTCTTTCCCGGTGGTGCAGTCGATCCTGCCGACGCGACCATTCCACTGAGCACTCCCTTGCCCGATTTGTGCACTGAGCGTTTGACGCAGCAGTCCGAACCAGACCTGCAAAATGCGCTGGCCGCCGCTGCAATCCGAGAGTTGTGGGAAGAAACCGGGTTGATCCTTGGCCAGCGCGGCGAATGGCAGAGCACCGCGCCATCTGACTGGCAAAGCTTTGCTGCAATGGGGTACCTGCCCTCTGCCGAAGCGCTGCAATTCGTGTTCCGTGCTGTCACACCGCCGGGTCGGCCACGCCGGTTCGATGCCCGGTTCTTTCTGGTCGACGCGGACGCCATTCAGAGTGACCTTGATGATTTCACCCATGCCTCGGACGAATTGTCCCATCTGCAATGGGTCAAAGTCAGCCAGGCGCGTGCGTTCGACCTACCGTTCATAACCGAAGTTGTCCTGGCCGAAGTGGCCGCCCGCGCCTCGGACCCGAACCCGCCGGAGACGGTGCCATTCTTCCTCAACAACGAAGAGGCCAGCCTGTTCCTGCAGCTTCGGGGTTATGAGATGCCCTACGCGGACTAACGCATCCTGCTGACAACCACTGTCACCTCGGGTTTCTTGCCAATCTCGGCCTGAGCCGTCTGACGTGCGATCCGGCGCAAACCTTCTTCCAGCTTGCCGTCATCGCGCAGTGTTTTGGCACCGGCACGCATCAGAAACTGATTCAAATCTTCTTCCAGCACTTCGATCAGCGCAGCGCGAGATGACCCCACCTCGGGCAGACCCATCGTATCGCACCACGGCTCACCCAGCGGTTCATCTTCTTCATCCAGAATGACTGTGACCGTGACATGACCATTCAGCGCCATGCGGATACGATCACGTACCACGCCGTCCAACGCGCCGATCTTGACCGTGCCATCCAGATATGTGCGCCCGGTTTCGACGTAATCCACCACTTTCGGCGCATTACCCGTCAAATCCAGCATGGTGCCGTTCACGGCCAGAATCCCGGTTCGTCCACCCGCTTCGGCCAGTTTGGCGTGTTCGCGCAGGTGGCGATGTTCACCATGCATCGGGATGATCATCTGCGGATCAACCAGCGCATGCACCTTTTCAAGATCAGGACGATTGGCGTGACCCGAGACGTGATAGAGGCCCGAGCTGTCATCGACCACATCCACACCCTTTTCGCTGAGCTGGTTCATGATGCGGATTACACCACGCTCATTTCCGGGGATGGTTTTGGAGGAGAACAGGAACAGATCGCCCTCTTTCGCCTCAAGCCCGCGATATTTGCCGCGCGCCAGTTGTGCACTGGCTGCTCGGCGCTCACCCTGACTGCCAGTAACGATCAGCATCAGATTCTGACGTGGCACATCCAGCGCCTCTTCGGCGCTGATAACTTTGGGAAAGTCGCGGAGAATGCCTGTTTCTGTAGCTGCTTCGATCATCCTACGCATCGCACGGCCCAGCAACACGATCGAACGCCCGGCCCTCTGCCCTGCCTCGGCAAGTGTTTTTACCCGCGCCACGTTCGAGGCGAAGGTGGTCGCAATGACCATGCCGCTGGCATCTTGCACCAGTCGGGTGATCTCGGGTCCGACTTCGGATTCCGAGCGCCCGGGATGGGTTGAGAACACGTTGGTACTGTCGCAGACCAGCGCCTTGACGCCCTGTTTTGCCACCTCGGCCCACAGATCGGGGTCAAATGGTTCTCCCACAACCGGATTGGCATCCAGCTTGAAATCTCCGGTATGTACGACGCGCCCGGCCGGTGAATCGATGACCAGCCCTGCACTTTCGGGGATCGAGTGAGAAACCGGGAGGAAACCGATTGTGAACGGGCCAGCCTTGATTTGCTCGGGCCAGGGCGAAGCTGTACGCACGGCCTCGGTCGGATGGCCGTGCTCCTCCATCTTGCGGCGCGCGATGTTTGCCGTGAAGGCACGCGCATAAACGGGGGCACCCAGCGCCTCATAGCAATGCGCGACCGCACCAACATGGTCTTCGTGCGCGTGGGTGACAAAGACCGCCTCAAGCCGGTCGGCACGCTCTTTCAGCCATGTGATATCGGCGAAGATCAGGTCGACACCGGGCGAGGTATCCATGTCCGGGAAAGCAACGCCGAGGTCCACGAGGATCAACCGCTCTCGCCCCGGCTCCCCATAGCCATATACATAGGCATTCATGCCGATTTCGCCTGCGCCGCCCAGCGGCAAATAGATCAGTCGTTCACTGCTCATGTTGAGCCATTTTCCTTGTTATAGCGATAGATCACGGTCAATCCGTGCATCGTCAGATCGTCTTCGATTGCGTCGAACCCCACATCGGCCTGATCGAACAGCGGCGCAAGCCCACCGGTTCCAACGACTTTCATCGGCAATCCATATTCCGCCTTGATGCGGGCAATAAGCCCTTCGATCAATCCGGAATACCCCCAATACACGCCGGACTGAATACAGCCAACCGTATTGGTTCCAATCACTTTATCGGGGCGGGTTATGTCAATATGCGGCAAGGCCGCCGCGCCCTGATGCAAGGCTTCAAGGCTGAGATTCACTCCGGGTGCGATAACACCGCCGACATATGCGCCATCAGACGACACAACGTCGAAATTGGTAGCTGTCCCAAAGTCGACCACAACCACATCCCCACCATGTCGGTCAAACGCGCCGACGGCGTTGGCCAATCGGTCAGGTCCAGGCACTGTGCCTTCGTCGATGCGCGGATTTACAGGTAACAGACATTCTGGCTTTCCCACCACCAGCGGGCGGCATCCAAAGAAGCGATCCGCAAAGACGCGCAGATTAAATACAACCCGCGGCACGGTCGAGGCGATGACGACATCGGTAATGTCAGCCTCGATCCCATAGTGTTTCACCAGCGTTGAATACCAGGTAAAGTAGGCATCCGCTGTCCGGGCATGGTGCGTCGAAGTGCGTAGGGTGCATAAGAATTCTTCGCCATCCCAGATCGAGAAAACGGTATTGGTATTGCCGCAATCAATCGCCAGAAGCATTTGCGCCCCCTTCAGAAATAGACATCCGCGGCAGGAATGCTGACGCGGCCTTTGGCGGTGTTTAGGACAAGGCTGCCACCCGCGTCTACCGTTTCGAAGGTGCCAACCGTTTCCGACGCTGCGGTACGAGCGGTAATTACCTCTCCCAGTCGCGCTGCGCGGGACAGCCATGCCGTGCGGATCGGCCCGAACCCATAGGTCATGAATTGTGTTTCATAATGGGCATAGGCCGAGGCCAGTTCCACCAAAAAATCTTCAGGGGTGACATCGGCACCGGTTTCCGACAACAAAGACACTGGCCGCACTGCGCCGGGTTCGACGCTGCCAGTATCAGGAGCCTCGGAAAGATTGACCCCGACCCCAATGGCCAAGTGGGAAACACCCCGTCCCTGCCCCGTGCTTTCCAGCAATATACCGGCCAGTTTACCCCCGTTGAGCAATACGTCGTTGGGCCATTTCAGTGACAGACCTGCCGCACGCCCTGTCACAGCGACGCAAGCATCATAAAGTGCCAGGGCAGCAACAAAACTGCGCAGAGCGGCTTGTTCCGGATCTCCGGGTGGACGCATCAGTAAGGTCGCGGCCAGATTGCCCTTGGGGTTGGTCCAGGCACGGCCACGACGTCCGCGCGCAGCGGTCTGGTGATGTGCCATGATCCAGACAGGCCCCGAGGCAGTCGGAGCAAGCCGAGCTGCCTCGTTCAGGGTGCTATCCACCTCCTGCAGTACATGCAAGCCGTATCCCTGCGGCCACTCGCTCATGGCAAAAAGGCCCGGCGCAACGACCGAGCCCCCTTACTGTTCATGGGTTTGGTATCAGTTGACAAGCGTTGTCGCCGCTGCAGCCGCAGCGCCTTCGATTCCAAATTGATAGAACACACCGATCAGCATCAGTGCAGCAGACCCCATCAGAGCACCCCACAAAACGGGCGTCGAGCGGGTTTCAATCGGATCTTCATTTTCGGCCCCGAAATACATATAGAATACGATCCGCAGATAGTAGAACGCACCGATGACCGAGGCGATGGCTGATGCGATAACCAGACCGGTCAACCCGGCCTCAACACCAGCTTGCCAAACGCCGAATTTGGCGAAAAATCCCAGCATTGGGGGCACGCCTGCAAGGCTGAACATCAGGATCAGCACGGCCAGAGCTTTCCCCGGATCCCGTTTCGAATACTGCCGCAGGGCATCGATATCTGTTACCGGTTTGCCGTCACGCTCCATCATCAGGATGAATGCGAAGGTGCCGATGTTCATCGTCACATAAATCGCCAGATACATCAGCATAGCCTTGACGCCCATCTCGGTACCAGCAGCCAAACCAATCAGCGCATAGCCCATATGTGCAATCGACGAGAAGGCCATCAGACGTTTGATGTCGCGCTGCCCGATCGCTGCAACTGCGCCCAACAGCATCGACAGAACTGACAGCAGCACGATCACCTGCTGCCAATCTTTGACCACGCCGCCAAACGCATCGTGCAAGACACGCGCGAACAGGGCCATTGCAGCCACTTTCGGGGCAGTAGCGAAGAACGCGGTGATCGGAGTTGGCGAGCCCTCATACACATCCGGCGTCCACATGTGGAAAGGTACGGCAGAGACTTTGAATGCAAGGCCCGAGATCAGCAGAACCAGCCCGAACAGCAGGCCAAGCGATACATCGTCGTGATGAACCGTTTGGATGATGCCCGAGAACAGAGTGGTCCCGGTAAAACCATAGATCAGCGATGCACCATACAGCAGCAGGCCCGAACTGAGCGCACCCAGCACAAAATATTTCAGGCCAGCCTCGGTCGATTTGGCACTATCCCGACGCAGCGCGGCAACGACGTAGAGCGACAGGGATTGCAGTTCTAGCCCCATATAGAGCGACATCAAATCGCCCGCGCTGACCATCATCATCATACCGACAGACGCCAGCGCCACCAAAAGCGGATATTCAAAGCGTAACAGGCCGCGGCGCGCCATGTAGTCCTGGCTCATCAGCAACACAGCGGCAGCAGAGAGCAGGATGGCGACCTTGGCGAACCGGGCAAAGCCGTCATCCACGAACATGCCATTGAAAGCCACGTTTGTGCCGTCACCATTGGTCGCGATCCAGATCGCCAGCAACGCCATCAGCCCCGCCGTTGTCCAGACCAAAACCGGCGCCAGCCCGTCTTTGGTGGTATAGACAGCCCCGATCAGCGCCGCCATCGCATAGATCGCCAGTACGATTTCCGGCATGATAATTGTCAGATCAGCCTGGATCATGTCTCCAAAGCCTCCTTAATGCGATGCGGCTGACTGGTTCGCGGTCTCAGCCGCGGCCAGAGCCGTGTCATAGTTCGAAATCAACGCAGCCGTCGAATTGCCGATCACATCCGTCACCAGCGACGGATAAACACCCAGCAAGATCGTCATCACGATCAGCGGAGCAAAGATCAGCCGCTCGCGCGAGCTCATGTCGGTGATGGCCTTGAGGCTTTCTTTGATCAGATCACCAAAGACCACGCGGCGATAGAGCCACAGCGCATAGCCAGCCGAGAAGATCACTCCGGTCGCGGCTACTGCGGTCACCCAGGTGTTAACCTGAAACGCTCCCATCAATGTCAGGAACTCACCGATAAACCCGCTTGTGCCCGGCAGACCGACATTGGCCATGGTGAACAGCATGAAGACCAGCGCATAGGCGGGCATCCGGATCACCAGACCTCCGTACGCCTCGATATCGCGGGTGTGCATCCGGTCATAGATCACACCAACACACAGAAAGAGTGCCGCCGAAATGAACCCGTGGCTGAGCATCTGGAAAATTGCCCCGTCGATGCCCTGTTGGTTTGCCGCAAAAATCCCCATGGTCACAAAGCCCATATGCGCCACCGAAGAGTATGCGATCAGCTTCTTCATGTCCTCCTGCACCAGCGCGACCAAAGAGGTGTAGACAACCGCGATGGCTGACATCCACAGCACCACGTCGGTCATCACCGCCGAACCCACAGGGAACATCGGAAGGCTAAAGCGCAGGAAACCATAACCGCCCATCTTCAACAGGATCGCTGCCAGCACGACCGAACCCGCCGTTGGCGCTTGAACGTGTGCATCCGGCAACCAGGTGTGCACCGGCCACATTGGCATCTTCACCGCGAAGCTGGCAAAGAAGGCGATGAACATCAGCGTCTGCATCCCTCCAACGATGTAGATACCCAGTACGCTGAACCCTTCGGACGAGAACTGATGGCTCATCAGTGCCTCTATATCCGCGGTGCCCGCATCGGAATACATTGCCACCATCGCAACCAGCATCAGAACTGAGCCGAGGAAGGTGTAGAGGAAGAACTTGAAGCTGGCATAAATCCGGTTCGCCCCGCCCCAGATGCCGATGATCAGGAACATCGGGATCAGGCCGGCCTCGAAGAAAAGATAGAACAACACCAGATCCAGCGCCATGAAAACGCCCAGCATCAGCGTTTCCAACAACAGGAAGGCGATCATGTACTCTTTGACGCGATCTTCGACGTTCCAACTGGCCAGAATGGTCAGTGGCATGATGAAAGTCGTCAGAAGCACGAACAGAACGCTGATCCCGTCCACACCCATCTTGTATTTCAGGCCCATAAGCCATTCGCCTTCTTCCACCATCTGGAAGCCGGTGTTTGACGGATCAAAGCCGGTATAGATGCCGATCGAAACCAGGAAGGTCACGGTCGTCGCTACCAGCGCCACCCATTTGGCATTGCGCTGCGCGGCTGCGTCCTCACCATGCAGGAACAGGGCCAGAATGCCTGCTGCGATGGCGGGGATGAAGGTGACAATAGATAAGATATTGTCCATTAGTGTGCGCCTCCGCCGATCGACATCCAGGTGACAAGGGCGGCTATGCCCAAGACCATCCAGAAGGCGTAAGTAAAGATGTAACCAGTCTGCGCTTTCCCTGCGAGGCGGGTGAAGAAGGGCACAACGCCCATGGAAACGCCATTCAGGAAGCCGTCAATCGTGTTGCCGTCACCGCGTTTCCAAAGGAAGCGGCCCAGTGCCAAGGTCGGTTTGACGAAGATCGCGTCGTAGATCTCGTCAAAGTACCATTTGTTCAGCAGGAACAGGTACAGCGGACGCTGGTTTGCGGCCAGACGCGCTGGCAGAGAGGTGTTCACGATGTAGAACCAGTAGGCCACAATGAACCCAAGCAGCATGGCCACGAAAGGCGAAACCTTAACCCATTTCGGGGCCGCATGTGCATCATCCAGCACGTGATTGTCCGGTGCCATATAGAGCGCACCTTCACCCGGCTCACCCGCAAAGACATAGTGATGATCTCCGCCATCCGCATCTTTTTCATCATGAGCAGCTTCATCGGCATGGCTGTCATCCGTGTGGCCATCGTCGGCATGGCTATCCTCACCATGCGAAGTATCTGCCGCAGCATGATCGGCGGCCTCGGCATGTTCAGAAGCTTCTGCCACCGGGATGCCGTAGAACTTGCCGACCTTGTCCGCATGGCCAAAGAAGTTACCGTACCAGATCATCCCGGCAAACACCGCGCCCAGCGAAAGAACTCCCAGCGGTACCACCATGGTCATCGGGCTTTCATGCGCGTGCTCATGCGTATGCTTGTCGCCGCGCTCTTCGCCAAAGAAGGTCAGGAAAATCAGACGCCAGCTGTAGAATGACGTAAACATCGCCGCGATCACCAACATCCAGAATGCGTAACCTGTGCCGCCTGCAAATGCGCTTTCTATGATAGCGTCTTTCGACAGGAACCCGGCAAAGCCGATCTGGGTCAACGGGATCCCAACCCCCGTGATTGCCAGCGTTCCGATCATCATCGCCCAGAAGGTATAGGGAATTTTTTTCCGCAGCCCCCCGTATTCGGTCATCTCCTGCTCGTGATGCATTGCGTGGATCACCGAACCGGCACCGAGGAACAACAACGCTTTGAAGAACGCGTGTGTCAGCAGGTGGAACATCGCGGCCGAGTACATGCCAACACCCGCGGCTACGAACATGTAGCCCAACTGGGAGCAGGTCGAATAGGCAATTACACGCTTGATGTCGGTCTGCACCAGACCCACGGTCGCAGCAAAGAACGCGGTCGAGGCCCCAAGGAAGGTGATGAACCCGGTGGCACCTGGCGCGAACTCCATCAACGGCGACATGCGGCAGATAAGGAATACACCCGCCGTCACCATGGTTGCAGCATGGATCAGCGCCGACACAGGCGTTGGGCCTTCCATCGCGTCCGGCAACCAGGTGTGCAGGATCAACTGCGCTGATTTACCCATCGCCCCGATGAACAGCAGAACACAGATCACTTCGATGGCGGTCCACTCACCCCACAGGAAGTGCAGTTTCTCTTCTGCCAGCGCCGGAGCGGAGGCAAAAATGTCCGAGAAATTGATGCTGTCAGTCAGGAAGAACAGCGCGAAGATTCCAAGCGCAAAACCAAAGTCGCCGACCCTGTTGACGATGAAGGCTTTCATCGCGGCGGCGTTGGCTGACGGTTTGCGATAATAGAACCCAATCAGCAGATATGAGGCAACACCCACGCCTTCCCAGCCAAAGAACATCTGAACCAGATTGTCTGCCGTCACCAGCATCAGCATCGCGAAGGTAAAGAAGGACAGATAGGCAAAGAACCGTGGCTTATAGCTTTCGCCCTCGCGCCATTGCGGATCGTGGTCCATATAGCCGAAGGAATACAAGTGCACGAGCGCTGAGACGGTCGTCACCACGATCAGCATGATCGCAGTCAATCGATCCAGACGCACCGCCCAGCTTGTCGACAACGACCCGCTTTCGATCCAGCGCATGATCTCGATTTGCTGAGTGTGGCCGTCGAATGTCAGGAAAACGATCCAGCTGAGCAGACAGGCCAGAAACAGCAGACCCGTGGCCGTCCACATGGCGGCCTTCTCACCAATAAATCGCCAGCCAAACCCGCAAAGCAGCGCGCCCACCAGCGGGGCAAAGAGGATGGTGGTTTCCATGTTCTCTTACCCCTTCATCATATTGACGTCTTCAACCGCGATGGTGCCACGGTTGCGGAAGAAGCAGACCAGAATGGCCAGACCGATCGCCGCCTCGGCCGCCGCCACGGTCAACACGAACAGCGTGAACACCTGCCCGACCAGATCGCCGAGGAAGCTGGAAAACGCCACAAGGTTGATATTCACCGCCAGCAGCATCAGTTCGATGCTCATCAGCAAGATGATGACGTTCTTGCGGTTCAGGAAGAGACCGAAGATGCCGATGACGAACAGCGTCGCCGCGACCGTAAGATAGTGTTCAAGTCCGATCATCGTCCTAAAGTCCCTGCCCCGGTTTCACGTCTTTCAGTTCCATCGCCTTGGCCGGGTCGCGCATCATCTGGCCGATGATGTCCTGACGCTTGATGTCCTTGCGGTGGCGCAACGTCAGCACGATAGCGCCGATCATCGCCACCAGCAGGATCAGACCCGCAAGCTGGAACAGAAGGAAGTATTGATCATAAAGGATGACACCCAACGCCTCGGTGTTGTGGCGGTCTGCCGGGACCGGCTGCGCCAGATTGGCCGCCACGCCCTCTGCGCTGTCCCATGCTCCGAAGGCCATGACAAGCTGCATCAGAATGACCAGACCAATCAGCAGGGCCAGCGGCATATAGCGCGCCATCTCGGCCTTGAGCTCGGCAAAGTCCACGTCCAGCATCATCACCACGAACAGGAACAGAACCGCGACCGCGCCGACATAGACGATGATCAGCAGCATCGCCACGAACTCGGCCCCCAGTAGAACGAACAGCCCCGCCGAGGAGAGAAAGGACAGGATCAGCCACAGCACCGAGTGCACCGGCTGACGGCTGATCACCGTGAACAGCCCACCGGTGATGGCGCTGATGGCAAACAGGTAGAAGGCAAAGACGGTCATTGATCCTCATCCTCGTTATCGCCCATGACCTCTTGCGCCAAATCCAGCGCGCGGGTCATGGCCGGGATGCCGGCGAACACCGACATCTGGCCGATCGTTTCCACGATCTCTTGTTTCTTGGCCCCGGCTTCCAGAGCGTGACGCACGGTCTGACGCACTGCGGCATCCGCCTGAGCGCCCTGACAGGTCAACCCGGCCAGCGTCAGCAGAAGGCGAGTCTTGGCGTCCAGCCCGTCTTTGTTGACGGTGTTGCCGAACATCATCTCCATGACCTCTTTGGGCATGGTGGGCCACAGCGCCTCAAACCCTTTGGGCGAGAAATTCTCCATCGCCGGGTTCATCGCCTTGGCCATGTCCTGCGCCTGCTTCATCATCAGCTCGAACGGATTTTGGGGCGTGTCACTCATCTGTACGGCGCGTCCATTTCAAGATTGCGGGCGATCTCGGCTTCCCAACGTTCGCCGTTGTCGAGCAATTTTTCCTTGTCGTAGAACAGCTCTTCGCGGGTCTCGGTGGCGAATTCAAAGTTCGGGCCCTCAACGATGGCATCGACCGGGCAGGCCTCTTGGCAGAAGCCGCAATAGATGCACTTGGTCATGTCGATGTCATAGCGCGTGGTGCGGCGACTGCCGTCTTCGCGCGGTTCGGCGTCGATTGTGATGGCTTGCGCCGGGCAGACGGCCTCGCACAGCTTGCAAGCAATGCAGCGCTCTTCGCCGTTTGGATAGCGGCGCAGAGCGTGTTCACCCCGGAAACGCGGGGACAGAGGGCCTTTTTCGTGCGGGTAGTTGATCGTGGCTTTGGGGGCGAAGAAATACTTCATCCCCAGTTTGAAGCCGACCCAGAAGTCCTGCAGCAGGAAGTATTTGGCGGCGCGGGTATAGTCGATTTGAGTCATATCAGCCTCCTACGCTCCAACGGGCGAATGCGCCCCAGAACCAGTCGAATTTCGCCGCAAAGGCCACAAAGACCACCCAAGCGAGCGAGAATGGCAGGAACACCTTCCAACCCAGACGCATCAGCTGGTCGTAGCGGTAGCGGGGTGTGATGGCCTTGACCATCGCGAACAGGAAGAAGAAGAATGCCATCTTGCCGACCATCCACAAGACGCCATCGGGCAGACCCGGGATCGGGGACAGCCAGCCACCAAAAAACAGCAGCGTGGTCAGGGCGCACATCAGGAAGATGGCGATGTATTCACCCGCCATGAACAGCAGGAACATGGTGGCAGAGTACTCCACCTGATACCCGGCCACGAGTTCCGATTCCGCTTCCGGCAGGTCGAACGGCGGGCGGTTGGTTTCGGCGAGTGCTGAGATGAAGAACAGGAAGACCATCGGGAAATGCGGCAACCAGTACCAGCCGAAGAAGCCGTATCCGGTGTCTTGCGCGCCCACGATCGCGCCGAAATTCATCGATCCGGTCGATATGATCACGCCAATGATGATCAAACCAATGGACACTTCGTATGAGATCATCTGAGCCGCAGACCGCAGTGACCCAAGGAATGGGTACTTTGAGTTCGACGCCCAGCCGCCCATGATCACGCCGTACACCTCAAGCGAGGAGACAGCAAAAACATAAAGCACAGCCACGTTCAGATCGGACAAAACCCAGCCGTCGTTGAAGGGGATCACCGCCCAGGCGATTAGCGACAGGACAAAGCTGGTCAATGGGGCCAGAATGAACACGGCCCGGTCAGCCCCGGCCGGGATCACGACCTCTTTGACCACATATTTCAGGGCATCCGCCACCGATTGCAGAATGCCGTATACGCCCACCACGTTGGGGCCACGGCGCATCTGAACCGCCGCCCAGATCTTGCGGTCGCCATAGACAAGGAACAACAGCGAGATCATCACAAAGGCAACAACAGCAAGCACTTGTGCCAGTATGATGATAGCTATTCCGCCTGGGGTGTTAAAGAATTCAGCCATTGGTCCTCACACCGTGGGTATTCCGTTTTCCGCGCGCGATGCTAAGGCCAGAAGCCTGCGCATAGTGCGGCTGGGTCGGCGCGTTGGTGTAAACAGCATCTGCTGCCATTGCGCCACCCTTAATCTCAGGTTTCACACGCGTTTTGGGCGCGGCTATCTGCCGCCCGGCAGCCGCGTTTGTCTGCGATATGAAACAGTATTGGGTCATTCCGCCGCGATCTTCTCAGACTTGCGCGCCTGAGCCTGCGCCGAAAGCTCGGCCATAAGTTGCGAGGCGCGTGCAATCGGATTGGTCAGATAGAAATCTTTGACGACATTGCGGAAAGTCGCCTTGCCCAATGGTCCTGCGTCCAGAGCCTGAACATCATTCTCGATCACTTCATCAATACGCGACAGGTGCGGGATCGTCTCGATCAGTGCCGTGCGGAGTTGCGCGAGTGAATCATAAGGTAACGTGGCACCCAGCTCAGCAGACAGGGCCCGCAAGATTGCCCAGTTTTCCTTGGCCTCACCCGGAGCAAATCCGGCACGCATGGCAAGTTGCGGACGGCCTTCCGTGTTCACAAACAGGCCGTTTTCCTCGGTATAGGCAGCGCCCGGCAGGATCACGTCGGCGCGATGCGCGCCCCTGTCACCGTGGCTGCCCTGATAGATAACGAAGGCACCCTCGCCGATCTCGACCTCATCCGCGCCGAGGTTATAGATCACATCCGCCGCACTGACGGCTTCCATGCCGCCTTCGTTGGTGGCATCTATATCCATCGCGCCCACGCGAGACGCAGCGGTGTGCAGAACGATCAGACCGCTTTCTGTATTCGTTGCAATGGTTTGTGCAGCTGCAAGAACCGCAGCGCCATCAGCCTCTTGCAGGGCACCCTGCCCGATGATGACCAACGAGCGTTTGCCTTTGATTTCATCATCACCGCCCATGTCAACGACCTGTTGCAACGCGGTGCGGTCGTTGCCCACATGGTGATAGTCATAGGTCAAATCGACCGCAGGCCCGACCAGTGCGACCTCGGCCCCGTGCGCCCACGCTTTGCGGAGGCGTGCGTTCAGAACCGGCGCTTCGTCGCGCGGATTGGTGCCGATCAGAAGTATCCGTTCCGCGTGATCGACATCTTCAATCGCAGCGGTACCGACATAGGCCGCACGGTTGCCCGCAGGCAAGCGCGCACCATCCGTGCGACATTCAACAAACCCGCCCTGCCCTTCGATCATCTGCTTCAACGCAAAGATAGCTTCGACCGGGGCAAGATCGCCCACGATACCAGCGGGCTTTTCAGCCGCTTTCAACGCCGTTGCGGCTTTGGTCAGAGCTTCAGGCCAAGAGGCCGGGCGCAACTTGCCGTTTTCACGCACATATGGCTTGTCCAGACGTTGACGACGCAGCCCATCCCAAACAAAGCGGGTTTTGTCGCTGATCCATTCCTCGTTTACGCCGTCATGGTTTCGCGGCAGGAAACGCATCACTTCGCGGCCTTTGGTGTCCACACGAACGTTCGAGCCCAGAGCATCCATCACATCGATGCTCTCGGTTTTGGTTAGCTCCCAAGGGCGGGCAGTAAAGGCGTATGGTTTTGAGGTCAGAGCCCCAACCGGACATAAGTCGATGATGTTGCCCTGCAGGTTCGAATCCAGGGTCTGGTTCAGATACGAAGTGATCTCGGAATCTTCCCCACGCCCGGTCTGACCCATCTGAGTGATCCCGGCGACCTCGGTCGTGAAACGCACACAGCGGGTGCAACTGATGCAACGAGTCATCGCAGTGCCGACCAGCGGACCAAGGTCCAGATCGTCCACTGCGCGCTTGGCTTCTTTGAAGCGCGAACCGGACACGCCATAGGCCATCGCTTGGTCCTGAAGATCGCACTCGCCACCCTGATCGCAGATCGGGCAATCCAGCGGGTGGTTGATGAGCAGGAACTCCATCACCCCTTCGCGGGCCTTCTTGACCATGGGCGAGTTCGTTTTGACCACCGGCGCCTGCCCTTCCGGACCCGGACGCAAGTCGCGCACCTGCATCGCGCAGGATGCGGCGGGTTTCGGAGGGCCGCCCACGACCTCGACCAGGCACATCCGGCAGTTGCCGGCAATCGACAGACGCTCGTGATAGCAGAAGCGCGGCACCTCGACCCCGGCCTGTTCGCAAGCCTGGATCAGAGTCATCGCACCATCGACTTCTATTTCCTGCCCGTCGATATTGACTTTGCGGAGGTCAGACATGGTCTAGTTCGCCCTCAAATACACGCCGATGGCGCTGTTTCTTTCAATTTCCTTCCGCCCCAGCGTGCAGAAAGATTCAGGGTTGTCATAGGACACGCCGTTCTGGGCAAGGTAATCCTTTCCCTTGGCGCGCATACGATCCTTTTCGGCATCCGAATCCACATAGGCCCGGATTTCAGTGTCCGAGTACCCAAGATTGTTCGCTTTGGACTTCAGTCCCCATATCACTCCGATCGCCTTCAGACGGCGCCCGCTGATCGACGGGCAGTGTTTCGAAATCTCATTTGCGATGGCGATGTAGTAGAGTTCATTGTCGATCTCTTTGACATCCCTCAAGGGCGGCTTGGCTTCGGCCAGAACTGGGATGGAGATCACACATATCGCGGCAACCAATCTTACAACAGACATGACTTTTCCTTTCGTCTTGGGTTGCCCAAGACGATGGGTCGCGCGTCTGCTATGCAATAACAGACCGCAGATCCTGCCGTGATATGCGATACGGTGGCTCATGGTCGTTGGCAGCTACCGGCAAAGTTCAGTTTGTCGTTTTCAATACGCAGCTTCTGAGGTTCGGTGTCCGGACCAACCTTCCACGCTATTCTGGACGATCCGAAATTTTCGATGCAGAATTTAGTCCCCTCATAGCGGCCCGCCTCGCGGGCGCCGTCAAGCGACTGCGAGACGCCGTTCACCGTAACAGTGAACTCGGTGGGCGCAGCCTTCTTGTTCACGTGCTTGGCATTCGCACGAAAGAAAATGCCGTCAAACGCCACCCGTGTTGCCTTTGAAGGCGCGTTGCCGCAGGCAGACACAAGCAAGCTTGCCGCCAATACCGTCGTCGCCGCGTATTTATAATTCGCCATTATGGCCACTCCTGTTTCGTGGCTGGCGCCAGTGGCATCCGGCAAAGCACGAGGGGGTTGAATACACAATCATCCCTCTCACTCCGCCGCGACCTGTACGCAACGATTGTCGCGCCACTTGCTGGCCTGTTTCAATTCCGCCCATCCAAAGGCATCTACGCCGGGACCTTCCGAACGCAACTGCTCGAGACGGTTCAGCGCTTCTTGCAAACTGGGTTGATGACCCTCGGGCACCCACCACATGACAAAATGCTGTTCGCCCAGTATCTCGAACCAGTCGTGCCGACGCTCGTAAAACTGTTTGTGGATGGTTCCCCAAACGAACTTCTCAAGGCTGGCAACATCTTTCCAGACGGTCAGGTTGGCGACAACCTGCGGGTCGCTCCCGATGTTGTTCTCTGTATTACCTGTTCCCGGCTCGCCCGACCCTTCCATCATCCAGACAAAGCCAGGCATCCGCTTACCCAGCCCATTGACGCGATCGAGGTTGGCCATGAATTCAGCCACCCGTGGATCGTCGGTCGGAGCCAACAAGCGACCGACATTCAACTCGGCCAGATGATATCCTTCAGGTTGGATCAAAACGCAGCCACCAGTGCGATAAGCCCAAGAATAACCATGCAGGCCCACCCAACCACATACGTCACAGATCGCAACCCGCTATGCGGCGTGCCGATCCCGCGCAGGTGAATCACCAGCATCGCAATACGTGCCAACAACGCTACGCTTGCCAGTAGATTTACCCAGAACGGGCTTACCCCCAACAGGATCGCGGCAACTGTGACGGCCAAATAGGCTGGCAGTGTCTCGGTTCCGTTCAGATAGGCGCGATTCAGGCGATAGGCCTTATCCGCATAGTCCTGTTCCGGAGTAGCCCCCGGTGCCAACCCCTTGCCAGCCTTGGCAAGCGCCGAGAACGGAGACATGAACAAGATGATCAGCGTAAAGATCACCATTGAGGCAATTGCATGAGAATATTCAGCATAGATTTCCATCAGATCTACTCCGCCGCCATCGCGCCCATACGGCCCGATTTCTGAGCTTTGATGCGATCCTCAATCTCCTCGCGGAAGTTGCGGATCAGGCCCTGGATCGGCCAGGCGGCTGCGTCACCCAGCGCACAGATGGTGTGACCTTCGACCTGTTTGGTCACGTCAAACAGCATGTCAATCTCTTCCAGCTCGGCCTCACCGCGTACCAGTCGGTCCATCACACGCATCATCCAGCCGGTGCCCTCGCGGCAAGGTGTGCACTGGCCGCAGCTTTCATGCTTGTAGAACTTGGACAACCGCCAAATTGCCTTGATGATATCGGTAGACTTATCCATCACGATCACCGCAGCGGTGCCCAGTCCCGAGCCCAGTTCGCCGCGCAGATAGTCAAAATCCATGATTGCATCGCGCATATTCTCACCGCGGACACATGGAACAGACGAGCCTCCGGGGATTACTGCCAGCAGATTGTCCCAGCCGCCACGAATGCCGCCGCAATGGGTCTCGATCAGGTCTTCAAAGGAAATCGACATCGCCTCTTCGACGACACAGGGGTTGTTCACGTGTCCCGAGATCGCAAACAGTTTGGTACCGGCGTTATTCTGGCGACCAAAGCCCGCAAACCAATCCGCACCCCGGCGCAGTATGGTCGGCACAACGGCAATCGATTCCACGTTGTTCACCGTGGTCGGGCAGCCATACAGCCCCGCCCCTGCCGGAAACGGAGGTTTCATCCGCGGCATGCCTTTTTTGCCCTCAAGGCTTTCGATCAGGGCAGTTTCCTCACCGCAGATATAGGCCCCGGCCCCGTGATGCAGGAACAGGTCGAAATCCCAGCCTGAACCCGCAGCATTCTTACCCAGCAGGCCCGCGTCATAGGCTTCGTCAATCGCGGCCTGCAGCGCTTCACGCTCACGGATGTACTCGCCCCGCAGGTAGATATAGCAGGTATGCGCATTCATTGCGAAGGACGCGATCAGGCAGCCCTCGATCAGCGTATGGGGATCGTGGCGCATGATCTCGCGGTCTTTACACGTACCAGGCTCGGATTCATCCGCGTTCACCACCAGATATGATGGGCGCCCATCGCTTTCCTTGGGCATGAACGACCATTTCAGACCGGTCGGGAATCCCGCGCCACCACGGCCACGAAGGCCCGAGTCCTTCATCGTCTGGATGATCCAGTCGCGCCCGTTGCCAATCAGGCCAGCAGTGCCGTCCCAATGCCCGCGGGCCTGCGCGCCACCCAGCGTACGCTCGTGCATCCCGTAGATGTTGGTAAAGATCCGGTCCTGATCCTTCAGCATCATTCGTAACCTTCAGCTGTCCTGACGCATACGCCAGAGTTGAAATATGTTGACGCCCGCATAGATGAATCCCGCAAGAGCAGCGAAATCAAATAGCAGCGCGTGTCGCGTCGTTAGTCCCAGCGCGGGACCAATGAACAGATTCATGGCAAGCCAAAACAGCATGGTCACGGCGATGACGACCCCGATATGACGGCCCTTGTGGGCTATGGCCTGTTCCTTGTCCCTATTCATCTCGTCCTAATGCCCCAAACGGGCACCCGTTTAATCCTTGTACGTGCCATCTTCCTTGGCACGTTTGGCAAACTCGGTTTCCTCACCTGTCGCCAGCTTCGCCGCTTGTTCGATCCATCCGTCCCGTTCGATCCGGCCCTTGAACTTCAGGCGTGCGTCGACCCATGCCACATGATCCGGTGTCCATGCTGCAATCTGGTCGTAATGGTAAAAGCCCAGCTCGTTCAGCGTCTCTTCCAGCTTCGGGCCTACGCCTTTCAGCATTTTCAGATCATCAGGCTTGCCATCCCGCGCACCAGTCAGCGTTTCTGGCTGTTTTTCCTTAGCTGCTTTCGCTTCTGCGGCCTGCTTCACCGCAGGTTTCGCAGGCGCCGGGGCTTTAGGCGGCTTCGGCGCGGTCTTAGTCGCAGCCGCTTTGCCATCCTTGCCCAGCCACGGCGTCAGGATCGGAACCTCGGTTCCGTCGATGCGCTTGACGGAATCGCCCAAATCGGTGGCAAGCTGGACGCTTGCGTTATACTGCGTTCTGCCGCTGTCATACTCTGTAAGACTGGTCAGGCCTTTTAAGGGTTCAGCCGCATAGCGCCCGTTTTGCGGACCAGGGGTTGGCACTTGGCCAGTCACCAGATCATCGAGAATCTTGCCAAAGCTCTCGGTGGTCAGGTCTTCGTAGTAATCCTTGCCAATCTGCGCCATCGGCGCGTTGGTGCAGGACCCGAGGCATTCGACCTCTTCCCAACTCAGCTTGCCATCCGCAGACAGCTCATGTGGTTTAGCGGCAATCTTTTCCTTACAAACCGCGATCAGATCCTCAGCCCCACAGATCATGCAGGATGTCGTGCCGCAAACCTGAATATGCGCCACTGAGCCAACCGGCTGCAGCTGGAACATGAAATAGAACGAGGCCACCTCAAGCACACGAATATAGGCCATGCCCAGCAGATCGGCGACGGATTCAATCGCCGGACGGCTCAACCAGCCTTCTTGTTCCTGCGCGCGCCACAGCAACGGGATCACCGCGCTGGCCTCACGGCCCTCAGGGTACTTCGTGATCTGCGCTTCGGCCCATTGCTGGTTTGCAGCGGTAAAGGCAAAGCTTTCGGGTTGTTCGGGGTAAAGACGGCGGAGCATTAGCGGTCAATCTCTCCAAATACGACGTCCATGGTGCCGATGATGGCGGCGACGTCGGCCAGTTGGTGCCCTCCGGCAACGTAGTCCATGGCTTGCAGGTGCAGGAAGCCCGGCGCACGCAGTTTGGCGCGATAAGGCTTGTTGGTGCCATCGGCGACCAGATAAACGCCGAACTCGCCCTTGGGGGCCTCGACGGCGGCATAGACCTCGCCCGCGGGGACGTGGAAGCCTTCGGTGTACAGCTTGAAGTGGTGGATCAAGCTTTCCATCGAAGTCTTCATGTCCGAGCGTTTCGGCGGTGTGATCTTGCCACGCGCCAGAACATCACCGGGGCAGTCGCGGATTTTGGCGATGGCCTGACGGATGATCAGCAGGGATTGGCGCATCTCTTCCATGCGGACAAGGTAGCGGTCATAGCAGTCGCCATTCTTGCCGACGGGGATTTGGAATTCGAACTCGTCATAGCATTCATAGGGTTGCGCACGGCGCAGGTCCCATGCCAGACCCGACCCACGCACCATCACGCCCGAGAAGCCATATTTCTGAATGTCATCCTCGGTCACGACGCCAATATCGGCGTTGCGCTGTTTGAAGATGCGGTTTTCAGTCAGCAGACCATCAATGTCATCCAGTATGGCAGGGAACTCGTGGCTCCACGTCTCGATATCGTCCAGCAGTTCCGGCGGCAGGTCCTGATGAACCCCACCCGGACGGAAATATGCTGCGTGCAGTCGGGCACCACAGGCGCGCTCATAGAACACCATCAGCTTTTCGCGCTCTTCAAAACCCCAAAGCGGCGGGGTCAGCGCGCCGACGTCCATCGCCTGTGTGGTCACGTTCAGCAGGTGGTTCAGGATGCGCCCGATCTCGGAATACAGTACCCGGATCAGCGAACCCCGGCGAGGTACTTCAACGCCGGTCAGCTTTTCGATGGCCAGACACCAGGCATGTTCCTGGTTCATCGGCGCCACATAATCCAGACGGTCGAAATACGGCAGGTTCTGCAGATACGTCCGGCTTTCCATCAACTTTTCGGTGCCACGATGCAGCAGGCCGATATGCGGATCGCAACGTTCGACAATCTCACCGTCCAGCTCAAGTACAAGACGCAGAACCCCGTGCGCCGCAGGGTGTTGCGGGCCGAAGTTAATGTTGAAATTGCGGATTTTTTGTTCTCCGCTCAGCGCGTCCGAGCTGCCATCATCATATCTTGAGCCGTCCATCAACGCCCTCGTTTCTTCTTCGCTTCGGCCCGAACCCGGACCTTTTCCGCCTCAGCCGCTTTCGCCGCAGCCCCGGCCAGCAGAACACCTAATGCGCCCAGAATGATCAATTCACCCATCATGTCAGCGACGCTCCAACTCTTGCAGTTTGATCCCGACCCACCACAGCAAAGCGATCGTGCCAAAGGGAATCAGACAAAGCAGGCACCAGTATTTGTTGATCCCGAAAAACGGCAAAATCTTCACCATCGGAATGATGGTCAGCGCAGAAAGGATCAGCCACCAGATGCCACCCATTATTCGGTCTCCTGTTTCTCATCCCCCGGAAGAATGTAGTTCGCACCTTCCCACGGGGACATGAAATCAAACTGACGGTATTCCTGCACCAGTGACACGGGCTCATAGACCACGCGCTTTTGCGCCTCGTCATAGCGGACCTCGGTATAACCGGTGGTTGGAAAGTCTTTGCGTAGTGGATGGCCGCGGAACCCGTAGTCCGTCAGAATACGCCGCAGGTCCGGGTGCCCCGAGAACAGGATACCGAACATGTCGAACACCTCACGCTCGAACCAGTTGGCCGAGGGGTGTACGTCGACAATCGAGGGCACCATGTCATCCTCGCGGATCGAGACCCGCAGGCGGATGCGCTGGTTCTGGTACATCGACAGGAAGTGATACACCACGTCGAACCGCTTGGCCCTCTCGGGGTAGTCTACGCCGGTGATATCAACCAGCGACGAAAACTGGCAATTTCGGTCGGATTTCAGGAACTCAATAAATTCCACCAAGTTCGACGGTGCAACATCGACATTCAGCTCTCCATGGGTCACATCCCATGACAGGACGCAATCAGCCCGCTTCAGTTCCAGTTGAGTGCCGAGTTCTTTGAGTGCTTCGCTCATCTGCCCTCTCCTCAGCGTACGATGGTGCCGGTGCGGCGAATTTTGCGTTGCAACTGCATGAGACCGTACAGCAATGCCTCAGCCGTCGGAGGGCACCCGGGCACGTAGATATCTACAGGCACAACGCGGTCACAGCCGCGTACAACCGAATAGGAATAGTGATAATACCCACCACCATTCGCGCAGGAGCCCATCGAGATCACATAACGCGGCTCGGGCATCTGGTCGTAGACCTTGCGCAGCGCAGGGGCCATTTTGTTGGTCAGCGTACCGGCGACAATCATCACGTCCGACTGTCGCGGAGAGGCGCGCGGCGCGATGCCGAAACGTTCCGCGTCGTAACGCGGCATCGAGGTATGCATCATCTCAACCGCGCAGCAGGCCAGACCAAAAGTCATCCAGTGCAAGCTGCCGGTGCGGGCCCAGTTGATGATGTCTTCGGTCGAGGTCAGCAGAAAGCCTTTGTCCTGCAGCTCGGCATTCAGGGCCTGGGTGGCGACTTCTTTGTCGACGCCTGCGGTGTTTGCACCCGTCATCACTCCCATTCCAGGGCCCCTTTCTTCCATTCATAGGCAAAGCCAATGGTCAGAACGCCCAGAAACACCATCATGGACCAGAAGCCTGTGTCGCTGATGTCCTTAAAGCCGACGGCCCAAGGGAACAGGAAGGCGATTTCCAGATCGAAGATGATGAAAAGAATCGCAACCAGATAGAATCGGACATCGAACTTCATCCGGGCATCGTCGAACGCATTGAAACCACATTCATATGCGCTGACTTTTTCAGGGTCTGGATTACGGACGGCAAGCACCACAGCAGCGAGAATCAAGACGATTCCAAGGCCTACGGCGACGGCCAGAAACACCAGGATCGGGAGGTACTCCCGCAACAGGTCTTCCACGTATAGCTCCTTTCCTGCGCATGTCCCGCAAGGGTGCGCCGTCAATTGGCGAGTTGACTGGACATTCTCTATCCCTGTGGGGTCAGAGGGTCAACCGAACAGAAACGCGCAGTGGGGCATTATTGCAATCATCCAGCGGGCTATGGCGGCGAATACCTTCGGAACAGCGTGATCGGCTAAACCTGCCTTTTCCATGCAGGTTTTCGTTTGTCGAAAAAGGCGCTGATTCCCTCTTGCGCCTCATCGGTTTCCCAGCGCGCGACAAGCTGTTGAATGGTGTGGTCGATCACAGCATCGTCAATGCGTGGCCCTAGCGATTGAACCAATTGCTTCGCGGAAGATACCGCTCCGGGTGCGCAGGACAGATAGGGATGCACCTCTGCTTCGACAGCATCTGCCAAGGCATCAGCGGGTATCACGCGCGCAAGCAGACCCAGCTCGACCGCCTCCGCTGCATCAAAGAGGCGCGCGGACATGAAGACCCGCCGCGACCGTGCTTCACCCATGCGAGCAACAACATAGGGGCCAATCGTGGCCGGGATCAGACCCAGGCGGGTTTCGGTCAGGCCCATCTTCAGGCTTTCCACCCCGATCGCCACATCGCAGACCGCTGCCATGCCGACCCCACCGCCAAAAGCATTGCCCTGCAGCGCACCAATCAGCGGTTTGGGCAAAGTGTTCAAGGCGTTCAACATCTCAGCCAGCTTGCGCGCCTCGACAAAGCGCGTCTCTGGGTCAGCAGCCATCTGCGCCTGCATCCATCCCAGATCACCACCGGCGCAGAAGCTTTTTCCTGACGCGGCCAGAACGACCACCCGCACTGCATCATCGGCGGCCAGTTGCCCTGCGGCCTGCGTCAACTCGGCAATCATCTGTGCCGACAGTGCGTTGTGCTTTTCCGGACGTTCCAGCGTCAGTGTGGTAACGCCGCGATCGTCGGTCTTCAAAGATATCGTCTCGAACATTTGCTATTCCGCTCGCATGGCCCGCGCCATGTCTGCAGCCTGTTCCAGCACAGACGCGTCCAACCCGGTTTCATATCCCAGCCGTTCCAGATGCTCGGCCACCGCTTCGGTTGCGACATTGCCCGCTGCACCGGGCGCATAAGGGCACCCCCCCAAGCCGCCCACGGCGGCATCAAACACCCGTACGCCCAGCGCCAGCGAGGCATCGATATTATCGATCGCCCGCCCGTTGGTGTCATGGAAGTGGCCCGCGAGGCGGGAAACCGGCACCCGTTCACGCACCGCCAATAGCATATGCGCGATCTTGTCCGGGGTACCTTGCCCGATGGTGTCGCCCAGCGAGATCTCATAGCAGCCATGAGCAAACAGAGCGTCCGCCACCTCGGCCACCTTTTCGGGCGGGGTCGGACCGTCATAAGGGCAATCGGTCACGCAAGAGACATATCCCCGAACCGGCAGATCGATATGCCGCGCGGCCTCAAGGATCGGGACGAACCGCTCGATGGATTCGGCAATCGTTACGTTGATATTCGCTTTCGAGAATCCCTCGGACGCCGATGCAAACACCGCGATCTCATCCGCCTTGGCTGCCAAGGCATCCTCATATCCGCGCATGTTCGGTGCAAGCGCCGCATAGCGCACGCCCTCAGCCCGCGTGATCCCAGCCAGAACCTCACCGCTGCCCGCCATCTGCGGCACCCATTTGGGAGAGACAAAGCTGGCGACTTCGATCCGATTAAACCCTGCGCGGTTCAGGCAATCAACTAGCGCAATTTTCTCGGCTACCGGAATCTCGCGCGGTTCGTTCTGCAGGCCATCCCGTGGTCCAACCTCGAAAATCTCGACCCGTTCTTTCATCAGCGCATTCCTTCCCGGCTTCTTATCGTTTCAATTTCGGTTGACCCGACTGTGCCACGCAATGCGCGACCCGAACAGATCAATCCTCTTGCAACCGGACCAGGGCCGCTCCGGCTTCGACCTGAGCGCCCGCGTCGGCCAACACTTCGGCCACCACCCCATCCCGCGCAGCCAGCAAAGAATGCTCCATCTTCATGGCTTCCAGAATGGCCAGACGATCCCCTTCCTTCACCGCCTGCCCTGCCGAGGTAAAGACGGCCTTGACCAAACCCGGCATCGGTGCCTCGATCACATTGGTGTCACCCGCTGCACTAGCATCGCGGTCCAGCGGGTCAACGACCTCAAACACTTGCCCATAGTCATCAAAAACGGTGACCTGAGACCCGGCCTGGACGACATTCGGCATGGCTGTCCCGTCGATGATCCAGCCAGCACCACGGCGCTGTGCGATAAGCTGTGCGCCTTCAACCTCCCAGATTTGTCGCTTTGGGCCTTCGACCTGAACGTCCAGATCAACAACATCTCCGTCCCGCAACAACTGTACCGCGCGGTGCAACGGCGCCCATAGCGTAAAGCCCATCTCTGGCCCCGCCTCATTTAGACAAAGTGCTGTCATTGCCGCAGCCACTGCTGACGCGTTACTTGCGCCAGCTTCCTGCACCAGATCATCAAGGTCCCGCCCGATCAATCCGGTATCTACGTCACCCGAGGCAAAACCACTGTGACGCGTCAGAGCCCCAAGAAATGCGAGATTGGTCACCGTTCCGGCAACCTCAGTTTGGTGCAAGGTGCGGTGCAGGCTTTCCAGAGCGACCGCACGCGTCGGGCCGTGCACCACGACCTTGGCGATCATGGGGTCGTACCACGGGCTGATTGTATCCCCTGCCCGCACACCGCTATCGGCGCGGCATTCTTTGGGGAACTTCAGATGCGTCAATGTACCGGTCGCAGGCAGAAAACCCTTGGGCACGTCCTCGGCATAAAGCCGCGCCTCAAACGCATGACCGTTGATCGACAGATCATCCTGCTGTCTCGGCAGGCTCTCACCTGCTGCGACGCGCAGTTGCCATTCGGCCAGATCGACACCGGTGATCGCCTCGGTCACCGGATGTTCAACCTGCAAACGTGTGTTCATCTCCATGAACCAGAACCGGTCAGCTCGCAGCCCGTCCGACGCATCGACGATGAACTCAACCGTTCCCGCACCCTTGTAGCCAATCGCCTCGGCTGCGCGCACGCCCGCCTGTCCCATCGCCTGGCGCATTTCAGCGGTCATGCCAGGGGCCGGGGCTTCTTCGATTACCTTCTGATGCCGCCGCTGGAGCGAGCAATCACGTTCAAACAGATGCACCGCATGGGTGCCGTCACCGAACACCTGCACCTCGATATGGCGAGGCTTGGAGACAAATTTCTCAACCAGAACGGCATCATTACCGAAGGCCGTCTTTGCCTCACCGCGGGCGCTGTCCAAAGCGGATTGGAAATCCTCGGGCTTTTCGACCAGCCGCATCCCCTTGCCGCCGCCACCGGCGACGGCTTTGATCAGAACGGGATAGCCGATGGTTTCTGCTGCCCCGGCCAGATGCTCGGGGTCCTGATTGTCACCGTGATAGCCGGGCACAACGGGGACGCCGGCCTGCTCCATCAGAACCTTGGCCGCGTCTTTGAGGCCCATCTTACGGATCGCGTCCGCAGACGGGCCGATGAAAGTCAGGCCTGCGGCCTCGACCGCATCGACAAAATCAGGGTTTTCGGAGAGAAACCCATAGCCGGGATGAATTGCCTGTGCGCCCGTATCCAGCGCCGCCTGAATGATCACGTCGCCCTTCAGATAGCTCTCGGCCGGGGCAGAACTACCAATATGCAAGGCCTCATCCGCCATCTGCACGTGTTTGGCCGAGGCGTCGGCATCGGAATACACCGCCACACAGAACACGCCCATCTTCTGGGCGGTTTCCATCACACGGCAAGCAATCTCACCGCGGTTGGCAATCAGGATTTTGTTGAACATCTATGTCCCCCCATCGAATATCAAACCGGCAGGCACTTCAGTGTTGAGGCTCCAAGACGATGCAGAACACTCGACGGCCCCATCCCGAAAGTAGAATAGGAAGTTTCGTTCAGAGCGAACGGTGGTATCCAGCGTTTCCCAAGGCGTTGTGTCTTTGCCTCCCAGGAAATCACCAACCACTTCATAAAACTCACCCCAATCAGGTGCCATCTTGCTGAACCGACACTGCCCAGCAAACCATCCATGGTCGTTGACACTGGTAAAGCGGTACCGCCAACAATGTTCGAACTTTATGAACAAACAACCGTGAGCCAAGCGTGATGGATTCACCCATTCATTCGGGCGGAAGCGTAGCCAAAGATCATCGCCCTCCGGCGCAGCAACAGGTATCGGCGCGTTTGGATCGGCGTTCCAATCTTCATTAAGTTTCGTGAACTGCGTTTCCATCAGACGATCACATCCTGAACACGCCAAAACGTGTCTCCTCGATCGGGGCGTTCAGCGCGGCGCTCAGCGACAGGGCCAAAACATCACGACTTTTGCGCGGGTCGATGATGCCGTCATCCCAGAGGCGGGCCGAGGCATAGAGCGGGTGCGATTGTTCCTCGAACATATCCAGCGTCGGACGTTTGAATTCGGTCTCTTCTTCAGCGGACCACGTGCCACCCTGCCGCTCAATCCCATCGCGTTTGACGGTGGCCAGAACGCCTGCAGCTTGTTCGCCGCCCATTACGGAAATACGAGAATTCGGCCATGACCACAGGAAACGTGGCTGATAGGCGCGTCCTGACATGCCGTAGTTTCCGGCTCCGAAGGAACCGCCCACCAACATGGTAATCTTGGGTACCGAGGTTGTGGCCACAGCCGTCACCATCTTGGCCCCGTGCCGCGCGATGCCCTCGTTTTCGTACTTCCGGCCAACCATAAATCCGGTGATGTTCTGCAGGAACACCAGCGGGGTTTTGCGCTGCGAACAAAGTTCAACGAAATGCGCGCCCTTCTGCGCAGCTTCAGAAAACAACACCCCATTGTTGGCAATAATCCCGACAGGGCAGCCTTTGACATGGGCAAAACCCGTCACCAGTGTCTCACCAAATCGGGGTTTGAACTCATCGAAGCGTGACCCGTCAACCACTCGCGCAATCACTTCGCGGATGTCATACGGAGTGCGCAAATCTGCTGGAACAACACCGAGTATCTCTTCAGGGTCGTAGGCTGGCTCTTCTGGTGCCTCAAACTGTAGGCCGGGCTTCAGCCCGGCACCGCCCAATGACCCAACCGCCCGCCGCGCCAAAGCCAGCGCATGGGCATCATCCTCGGCCAGATAGTCTGCCACGCCAGACAGCCGCGTATGCACATCGCCACCGCCCAGGTCTTCGGCGCTGACGACCTCACCCGTCGCTGCCTTGACCAATGGCGGTCCGGCCAGAAAGATTGTGCCCTGTTCCTTCACTATGATCGTCACGTCGGACATCGCAGGCACATAGGCCCCGCCCGCCGTACACGAGCCCATCACCACAGCGATCTGAGGGATGCCCTTCGCGCTCATCCGCGCTTGGTTGTAGAATATACGGCCAAAGTGATCGCGATCGGGGAAAACCTCATCCTGATTGGGCAGGTTCGCACCACCGCTGTCGACCAGATAGATGCAGGGCAGATGGTTTTCCTCGGCAATCTCCTGCGCGCGGAGGTGTTTTTTGACGGTCATCGGATAATAAGTGCCACCCTTCACGGTAGCATCATTACACACCACCATGACCTCGCGGCCCTGCACCCGGCCAATCCCCGCGATCACCCCGGCACAAGGCGCGGCGTCGCCATACATCCCATACGCCGCCGTCACGCCGATCTCCAAAAACGGAGACCCCGCGTCCAACAAGTTCGCAACTCGGCGGCGCGGAAGCATCTTGCCACGCGATTCATGCCGCGCTCGGGATTTCTCTCCACCGCCCATGCGGGCGGTTTCGGCGGCAGCAGAGATTTGTGCCAGCGCGTCAAGATGGGCCGCGCGGTTTGCCTTGAAACCCTCAGAGGCAGGCATGGCTTTGGAAGTTAGCTTACTCATGGTGTGCCCCATATCCGATCAGGTCTAACGCCCGTGTCGCGGTAACCCTCAGAAAGCAATCTGCGCCGTCCTCAAGATGGCCAGTTCCAGTCGTAAGATTCCCACGCGACAGGCATTCGGCATCCCGAAAATTGATCCAAGCCCTTTGGGCATCCGTCAGAGCCTCTGCCGCCACGGGCAACATATCGGGTTCGGACAAGTCGGCTTGCAAAGACTGGTAAGCAGAGTTCAACACCGCATCCCAGCCTTTCATTTCAGCATCATGGCATTGCGCCACGGTGATACTGTCATAAGCACCGCTTTCTTCGACGCAAGCGTCAGCGAAACGCCCGATACAACTGGCCCCTGCGTGCCAACTGCTGCCAGCTTGAGTAACACAATCCCAAAGCTCAGCTTCATCCACTGGCTTCGGTGCCCAGTCTGCCAACGCGTGTACTGGAAACATCAAACACGTAACGAACAACAAACTTCTCATGTCACCTCTCCTGCCGCCCGAGCCTTCAATTCCTTGCGGATTACTTTCCCCGTCACTGTCATCGGCAGTTCCTCCAGAAACGCCACCTCGCGCGGATAGGAATACTGCGCCAGACGATTCTTGACCCAATCCTGCAACTCAGCAGCCGAAGCCTCGGCCCCCGGCTTCAAAACCACATAGGCCTTCACAATCTCGGTCCTCAGCGGGTCAGGCTTGCCGACCACACCCACCGTCGCCACCGCCGGGTGGGTCAGCAGGCAATCCTCGATCTCGGCCGGGCCGATGCGATAGCCGGACGAGGTGATCACATCGTCGTCCCGACCGACAAAGCGCAAATAGTCGCCTTCCCACACGCCGCGATCTCCGGTGATCAGCCAGTCACCCAGAAACTTCTCAGCGGTGGCTTCAGGGCGGTTCCAATATTCCAGCATCATCGAGGCCGAGCCACGCCGTACGGCCACATCGCCCTCTTCTTTTGTCGGATTGCCGTCCTCGTCGATCACCGCCACCTCATGCCCCGGCACCGGTTTACCAATACATCCGGGGCGAACGCGAAAACTCTCGGAGCAAGAAGACACCACCATGTTGCATTCCGTCTGGCCATAAAACTCGTTGATTGTCAGGCCGAATGCTTGCTGCCCCCAGGCAAGCATTTCAGCCCCCAGTGGTTCCCCTCCCGAAGCGACCGAGCGCAGGCCCGGTATCGCCTGATCCATCGTCTTGAGCATCCGCAACGCGGTAGGCGGAAAGAACACGTTCCTCACCCCGCCACGTGTGATAACTTCGACGCAGGTTTCGGGCGTGAATTTGTCCAGCCGTGTCGCAACCACCGGAATACCTAAAGCCAGGCCGGGCATCAGCACATCGAACAGTCCGCCGATCCAGGCCCAATCGGCGGGCGTCCACAGGCAATCGCCCCGACGCAAATGGTTGTGGCTGATCGAAACGCCCGGCAAGTGACCACTCAGCACCCGATGCCCATGCAAAGCGCCCTTGGGGCTGCCCGTGGTGCCTGATGTGTAGATCAAAACCGCAGGGTCTTCGGGACCCGTATCCGCGAATGGCAGTGGCGCGCCCTTGTATCCGACCTCGCCAACCAACAGGGGTTGGGCCAGATTGCCAAGCAACGCGCTCCCCTCTGCATCCGTCAATACAATCCTGGCACCCGCATCCCTGACCCGGGACACCAAGGCGTCATGCTTGAACAGTTTGAACAATGGCACCGAAATCGCACCGATCTTCCAGATCGCCAGATGCGCCGCGGCACACCACGGCGACTGGCTGAGCAATACGCCCACGCGATCCCCCGGCTGCACGCGCCCCATCAAAGCACGGGCAATACCGTCGACCATGAGCCCGAGATCGCCAAAGGTCACCACGCGCAGATCACCCTGCGTCAGATCAACGACCGCAGTCCGCTCGGGCGGTTGAGAAAGGCACTGGCGCGCCATATTCAATCGATCCGGGATTGCCCAGCTTTGATCATGGCTCAGACCCGGTATGACCTCAGCGGGATGCACAGCGGATTCCCCTTATTTTATGAGCAGTTATTCCATGTCGCGCTGCAATTCCACCCAGCGGGATTTGATGCAGATCAGGGCTCGAAGATACCGGCGCATTCACAAAACTCACATTGACGCAACCAAAGGCATGAATATGACAAAGAAACTCGCCGCTTTGACCCTGTCTACCGCACTTGTCGCGCTGGCTGCTCCGGTGTTCGCTCAATCTCAGGGCGATTGGACGGTCGGTTTCGGTGTGGGATACCTGAACCCCAAATCCGACAACGGCACCCTGGCCGGGCTTGACGCCGACATTGACTCGGACACCCGCCCGATCTTCACTGCCGAATACTTCATTCAGGACAATCTGGGGATCGAATTGCTTGCTGCGACGCCGTTCAAGCACGACATCACCCTCGGAGGGAGCGTGGACGCGGGCAGCGTCAAGCATCTGCCGCCTACTCTGTCGCTGAACTATCACTTTCCCACCAACAGCGCCTGGAAACCCTATGTCGGCGCCGGTCTGAACTACACGATCTTCTTCGACGAAGACTCGCCGCTGGGCGATCTGAATGTCGATAATTCGTTTGGGGTCTCGTTGCAGGCGGGTCTGGACTACATGGTCACCGAAAAAGGCGCCGTGCGTCTGAACGTACGCTGGTTCGACATCGACTCGGACGTCACCCTGGATGGCAACGACATCGGCAAAGCCGAAATCGATCCTTTCCTCGTTGGGCTGTCCTACGTGCATCGCTTCTGATCCAAACTCTGAAGGTCCCGCAGCGCGGTAAGCTGCGGGGCTTTTACGTTCAGCGCATTTCGCTCATCATTTCACGGCCGATCAGCATCCGGCGGATCTCGCTGGTGCCTGCGCCGATTTCCATCAGCTTAGCATCGCGGAAGATCCGGCTGACTGGTGAATCCGACAGGAACCCCGCGCCGCCCAAGGCCTGAATGGCCTGATGCGCCTGCACCATTGCCTGTTCCGAGGCATAGAGGCAGCACGCCGCCGCATCCTGCCGGGTCACATCCCCACGATCACAAGCCTTGGCGACCTCATAGACATAGGCGCGTGCCGAGTTCATTGCGGTGTACATATCCGCGATCTTGCCCTGCATCAGTTGGAACGAGCCGATCGGTTTGCCGAACTGCTTGCGCTCGGCCAGATACGGCATAACCTCATCCAGACAGGCGGCCATAATGCCCGTCCCGATTCCGGCAAGAACCACGCGTTCATAATCCAGACCAGACATCAGAACGGCAACGCCCCTGCCCTCTTCGCCCAGAACATTTTCAAACGGCACTTCGACATCTTCAAATATCAGCTCAGCAGTGTTTGAGCCACGCATACCCAGTTTGTCAAAATGAGGCGAAGTTGAGAATCCGTTCATCTCTTTTTCGATCAGAAAGGCTGTGATTCCTTTTGATCCCGCGTCCGGATCGGTCTTGGCATACACCACCAAAGTATCCGCATCCGGCCCGTTGGTGATCCAGTATTTGTTGCCGTTCAGGCGATAGTGATCATTGCGCTTTTCGGCCCGCAGCTTCATCGACACCACATCTGACCCTGCCGAGGCCTCGGACATGGCAAGCGCGCCCACATGATCCCCTGAGATCAGACGCGGCAGATACTTCTGTTTCTGTTCTTCCGTTCCATTCAGCTTGATCTGGTTCACACACAAATTCGAATGCGCCCCATACGACAGCGAGACTGAGGCCGAAGCCCGCGCCACCTCTTCCACGGCGATGGTGTGCGCCAGATAAGACATCCCCGCGCCGCCATACTCTTCGGATACTGTGACCCCCAACAGGCCAAGCTCGCCCATCTCTTTCCACAGCTCGTTCGGGAAAGCATTGGAAGCATCGACCTCTGCCGCCATCGGCTTCACGCGTTCCTGCGCCCAACGGTGAACCATCTCGCGCAGGGCGTTCACGTCCTCGCCCAGATCGAATTGCATTGTGGCCGTGAACATGCGGGGCTCCTCCGACTACGTTAATGAACAAGTGTTCAATAATCAGATACCAGTGTTTCCACCTCCGGTCAACGACGCCGTACCGACCAACGTAAAACGCCGCCCAACAAGGGGCGGCGTTCTCAAAAAGTCAGAGTGTGCGCTAAAAGCGCACTCAATAGGATTACGACTGGTAGACCGATCCAACCTCGGCGCGGATAATGCGCGCGACCTGTCGGCAATCCTCAAGTGAAAAGGTCAACGGAACCCTCATATCCATGATGCCGGACAAAATCCTGTCACTTGCAGGCATCGGTTCGCTGTCCGCATAACGCCAGCTGTCATAGCGCGAGGTAAAGCCAGCCGGCTCGGCCCCGCCAAACCACTTCAACTCAACCCCACGCGCAGCGCAGCGGCTGATCACTTCAGTGATGCGCCCAGGTGTCCAGTCCAGCAACAAGAACTGTATGGATGAGCCGACATAGGTTTCGTCATCGGGCCGTTCGACGATCGTCAGCCCGGGCGTTTCACGCAGACCACGTTCAATTTCGTCATATCGCTCGTTCCAGCGCTGTACCTGCCGGCCCAGATCCCGCAATTGAGGGCGCAGGATCGCGGCACGCAGATTGTCCATCCGGCCCGAAACATTGGGCGTTGTGTATTTGATCCGCTCAAACACGTCCGGACCGGGCGCGGCCAGATGGCGTTCATAAAGCATGTAAGACCCAGAAAGCATGGTTGCCTTCGCCGCCAGTTCCGGGTCATCGGTGACCAGCAACCCGCCCTCGCCCGAGTTCACGTGCTTGTAGGTCTGGCACGAGTAACAACCGATGGCCCCTTGCCGTCCTGATAGCTGCCCGCGCCACGCGGCACCCATGGTATGTGCGCAATCTTCGATCACGATCACACCGGCAGCGTCGCACATCCGCATAAGCCTATCCATGTCACACAGATGCCCGCGCATGTGGCTGAGCATTAACACTCTTGCCTGATCCAGCTTTGCCTCAAGATCATTCAGATCAATGGTCAGAGTTTCCGTTACACCAACAAAGATCGGCTTCGCCCCTACCGAAGCAATCGCCCCCGGCACCGGGGCCAGCGTGAACGCGTTGGTCAGCACCGGATCGCCGGGTTGGACGCTTACAGCGCGCAACGCAGTCGCCAAAGCATAGCCACCTGATGACACCGCCAGACAGTATTTCGCACCCGTCTGGGCCGCAAATTCCTGCTCAAGCAAAGCCGTCTCGCTCAACTCGCCGGGCGTGACGTTATAACGATGCAGGCGCCCATGGCGCAGCACGGTCAGGGCGGCCTCGATTGCCTCTTCGGGGATGGGTTCCTGCTGGGTAAAATTACCCTTGAATGTCTCAGTCATGTGTCTGTTTTGGTGCTGTAAATGAGGCAGGTCAAGGGATCACACTGCCACTCCGATCAAATCGGATACCAGTTTCGGCAAATCATCAAAATGATGCAGCAGTGCCTCGGGCTCCAGTGCGGCCATATCATCGCCAGACGGGCCGAATGTCACCAGAACCGAAGGCACGCCTGCAGCCCGTGCCGTATTTCGGTCGGTATCCGAGTCACCTATCAGAACGCAGTGATCTGGGCTCCCCCCGGCACGGCGGGCTGCCTCTCGAAGGGGCTCGGGGTCGGGTTTGCGCACCGGCAATGTATCGGCCCCGACCAGCGATGCAAAACGATCCCGCGCGCCCAATCGGGTCAGCAACAGATCGGCAAGCCCCTCGGGTTTGTTGGTGCAAATACCCACGCCATAGCCTGCAGCCTTCAGTGCTTCGACGGCCTCAAGCGCTCCGGGGTAGAAATAGGTATGGGTATCGATCGCCTGTCCGTAGATATCGAGAAAGATCGGATAATAGGTTTCAACGACCTGCGCGTCATAAGCGCCAACCCGCTTCAAGCCATGTGCCAGCATCAGGCGCGCGCCGCGCACTGAAACTGCTGCATCGAGTTCGGGTGTCAGCACATCCCCATGACCCATCTGGCGAAAACAATGGTTTGCGGCGGCCAGCAAATCGCCCGACGTATCCGCCAATGTTCCATCCAGATCGAAGATAACCGTACGCATTCTCACCTCCTGAACCGGCGGGAATCCGCCATGTCGTGTTGCAAACGGCAATCTTCTTTGATGGCCGAACCGCTTGCGCCTTTGTCCACAGCGGATAAAACGGGCCGCGACAAAACAAAAGAGAAAACGATTTCATGAGCACCGCCCTTGTCATCCTTGCTGCCGGAAAAGGCACTCGGATGAACTCTGATATTCCCAAAGTCCTGCATCCCATTGCCCAGGCGCCGATGCTGGTCCACGCCATGCGCGCCGGCTCTGTCCTGTCGCCCGAACACACCGTGATTGTCACCGGCCACGGGTCTGAGGCCGTTGCCAGTGTGGCCGAAGCCGAAGACGAAAAAGCCAGCATCGCGGTGCAGGAAGAACAGCTGGGCACCGCCCACGCCGTCGCGCAAGCGCGTTCCGCGCTGGACGGGTTCGAAGGGGACGTGGTTGTGCTTTATGGCGACACGCCATTTCTTCAGTCCGATACGCTGGAGCGGATGATTGCCGCACGGGCTGAAAACGATCTTGTCATACTGGGTTTCGAGGCTGCAGACCCCGCGCGATATGGTCGCCTGATCATGGCTGGCAACACGCTTGAGAGGATTGTCGAATACAAGGAAGCTTCAGATGAGGAACGCTCCATAACCTTTTGTAATTCCGGTCTTTTGACTTGCAACTCCCAAACCCTGTTCGCCTTGATCGAGGCGGTTGGGAATGACAATGCATCGGGTGAATACTACTTGACTGATGTAGTTGAGATCGCCCGCAACCAGGGCCTGCGTGTGACCGCTGTCGCCTGCGACGAGGCGCAAACGCTGGGCGTGAACTCTCGTGCGGATCTGGCTGCGGCTGACGCGGTATTCCAGTCACGTGCACGGATCGCATTGCTGGAACAGGGGGTTACGCTGATGGCACCTGACACGGTGTATCTGGCGGCGGATACAGTTATTGGACGCGACAGCGTGATCGAGCCCAATGTTGTGTTCGGCCCCGGTGTAACCGTTGAAAGTGGCGCCACGATTCGCGCGTTTTCGCACCTTGAGGGCTGCCATGTCAGCCGTGGCGCAACGGTTGGCCCCTACGCCCGTCTGCGCCCGGGCGCAGAGCTATCCGAAAACGCCCGCGTCGGCAATTTTGTCGAGATCAAGAACGCGGAAATCGCCGAGGGCGCTAAGGTGAATCACCTCAGCTATATCGGCGATGCTTCGGTTGGAGCGGGCTCAAATATCGGTGCCGGTACCATAACTTGCAACTATGATGGTGTGATGAAACACAGGACCACCATTGGGGAAAACGTGTTTGTCGGTTCGAATACGATGCTGGTGGCGCCGGTTACGCTGGGCGACGGCGCGATGACGGCGACCGGCACCGTGGTGACACGCGATGTCGAATCCGAAGCGCTGGCCGTTGCTCGTGCCAAGCAGGAAAACAAGCCCGGCTATGCGCGAAAATTATTTGATATGTTGAAGGCGAAGAAGGCCCGCCGCAACAAAGGAAGCTGAATTATGTGTGGAATTGTAGGTGTTCTGGGCAGTCACGAAGCCGCCCCCATTCTGGTTGAGGCGCTGAAACGACTGGAGTATCGCGGCTATGACAGCGCCGGGATCGCAACGGTGAATGACGGTGCTCTGGCGCGGCGACGGGCCGTAGGCAAGCTGGTCAATCTCAGCGACCTTCTGGTGCACGATCCTCTGCGTGGCAAATCCGGCATTGGCCATACCCGCTGGGCTACCCATGGTGCGCCCTCGGTCAAGAATGCGCATCCGCACAAGGCCGGCCCCGTCGCCGTGGTGCACAACGGCATCGTCGAAAACTATCGTGAACTGCGTGCAGAACTGGCCGATCATGGTGTCGGATTCGTCACGGACACCGATACCGAAACAGTTGCCCTGCTGACCGAGCAGTACATGAACGAAGGTCTGTCACCGGTTGAAGCGGCTTTCAAAACCATTGATCAGTTGCAAGGTGCATTCGCACTCGCCTTCCTGTTCGACGGGCAGGACGACCTGATCGTCGCGGCGCGCAAGGGCTCGCCACTCGCAATAGGTCACGGCGACGGCGAGATGTATGTCGGTTCGGACGCGATTGCACTGGCCCCGCTGACCGACCGCATCACCTATCTTGAAGAAGGTGATCGCGCAGTACTGACCCGCACCACACTTGAAATCCGCACCGAGGCCGGTGAGCTTGCCAACCGTGAAATCCGGCAGATTCAACTGGACCGGACCCGCGTCGACAAAGGCAACCACAAGCATTACATGGCCAAGGAAATCGCCGAGCAACCCATCGTGGTTGCCGAGGCGATCCGATCCTATCTTCCAACTGGCGGTGATCAGGTGGTGTTGCCTGGTGACGATCTGGATTTCGCAAAGCTGGATCGATTGACCATGGTCGCCTGCGGCACTGCGTTTTACGCCTGCCTGACGGCCAAATACTGGTTCGAACAGCTTGCCAAGATGCCGGTTGAGGTCGATATCGCCAGCGAGTTCCGCTACCGCGAACCCCCGATCTCGGACCGCACGCTGGCGCTGTTTGTCAGCCAGTCAGGCGAAACCGCTGACACGCTGGCAGCCTTGCGCTATTGCGAAGGCAAGGCGGACAAGATCGTCTCGGTCGTCAATGTACCGGAAAGCTCGATTGCGCGCGAAAGCGATCTGGCGCTGCCAATCCATGCGGGCGTTGAGATCGGCGTTGCGTCGACCAAGGCGTTCACCTGCCAACTTAGCGTTCTGCTGATGCTGGCGCTCAAGGCCGCCGCAGATCGCGGCACGCTGACTGATGAAGAACTGGCCGATCACGCGGCCGCTTTGCGCGGGTTGCCGACAGTTCTGAACGCTGCGCTGGATCAGAATGAGTCTATTCGCCAGTCCGCCCAGCGCCTGTCCGAGGCCCGCGACGTGCTGTTCCTGGGGCGTGGGTTGATGTACCCGCTGGCCATGGAAGGTGCGCTGAAGCTAAAGGAAATCAGCTATATCCACGCCGAAGGATATGCGTCGGGCGAGCTGAAACACGGCCCCATCGCCCTGATCGACAAGCATATGCCGGTTGTCGTGATGGCGCCGCGCGATGCGGTGTTCGACAAGACGGTCTCGAACATGCAGGAAGTGATGGCGCGCAAGGGCAAGGTCATCCTTGTCTCGGATGACGATGGAATCGCCGATGCCGAGGATGGTGTTTGGAGCACGATCCGGATGCCACATGTACATACCAGCCTCGCGCCGATCCTTTACTCGGTGCCTGCGCAATTGCTGGCGTATCACACGGCTGTCGCCAAAGGCACAGATGTCGACCAGCCGCGCAATCTGGCCAAATCCGTAACGGTCGAGTGACCGCCGATGCAGGCCTATCTGGATCAAATCAAGGCTCATGCCGATCCCGAACGCGCAGAACAGGTGGCGGCGTATCACAAGGCAGACCGCCCCTATCTGGGTGTTCCCAACCCGATTCTGAACGATCTGACCAAGGCCTGGCGGCGCGAGCTTGAGGTCGCTGACCGTGTGGCCGTTGCGGATGAGTTATGGCAGACCAATATCCACGAGGCCCGCGTCGCAGCAGCGAAGTTGCTGACACAAGCGCGTATCCGGCCAGATGACGCCGTGTGGGATCTGTTGCAAAGCTGGCTGCCCGATTTCGACGCCTGGGCGATCGCCGATCATGCCTGTATGGCGATGCAAAAACGCCTGACTGCCGATCCTTCACGGCTGGATCAGGTCGAACGCTGGACCGTATCACAGCATATGTGGACCAAACGCGCTGCTCTGGTGGCCACTTTGCCGTGGACCAAACAAAATCATCCAAAACCAGAAGATTTGATGCACCGTGACCGCATTCTCGGATGGGCCGCAGGCTACGTCCCTGATCGGCAATGGTTCATCCAGAAGGCCATCGCATGGTGGCTGCGCGACCTATCAAAGCACGATCCGGAACGCGTGGTGGCGTTTCTTTCGGCTCATGGCGCCGCATTGAAACCCTTCGCCCGAAAAGAAGCCGGAAAATACCTGCGCTCAGTCTGAGTAAACTTCCAATTCGACCAGCTCGTCATACGGCACCAGTAGCGCGCGCATCGCCTCAATCGACAAGCGGCTGCCGCCCCCTTCTGGCCCCGGCGCAGGAACAAGTGCTACATAGGCCTGCGCACCGGTGCGCGGCACCACCACCCGACCATTGATTTCAGTTTCGACCAGCGGTGTCTGCAGCCAACGCCCCGGCGTATTGGGGTCGCCCAACCCGGCAATTGTCGTTTTGGCACCGGCCCATCCGTCAGCGGCGGCGGGTTCGGGGTCTTTGTCAGGGGCTTTGGCCGCAACAGGTACGGCCTCAGGCTCGGCGGATGTACCCCCGAACACACGGTCCGTCGTGGACCGAACAGCATCGCATCCAGCGACCAGAGCAAAGGCCAAAATCAACACGTATTTCATACCACAAACCCTAGTGCCCTGCGCCTTTCTGTACCAGCCCAAAACGCAGTTGGCTCTTGCCGTGAACCGGCCTCCGCTTTACCTATGAGCCATGACAGCTCCGCTTATCGACCCGTTTGCCCGCGCCATCACCTATCTCCGCGTCTCCGTAACGGATCGCTGCGATTTCCGCTGCGTGTATTGCATGTCCGAAAACATGACCTTTCTGCCAAAGAAAGACCTGCTGACACTGGAAGAGCTAGACCGCATGTGCACAACTTTCGTGAACATGGGTGTTGAGAAACTGCGCATCACTGGCGGGGAACCTCTGGTTCGTCGCAATATCATGAGCTTTTTCAACAGCATGACCCGACATCTGAACAGTGGCGCGCTGAAAGAGCTGACGCTGACCACCAACGGATCTCAGCTGCATCGCTTCGCGGATGATCTCTATGCGGCTGGCGTACGCCGCGTGAATATCTCGCTGGATACTCTGGACGACGAAAAATTCGCCAAAGTCACACGTTGGGGCCGCCTGAAACAGGTACTGAACGGCATTGACGCGGCGCAGAAAGCCGGTCTGCGGATCAAGATCAACGCGGTTGCTCTAAAAGGATTCAACGAACCTGAACTGCCAAAGATCACAGAATGGTGCGCCGAGCGTGATATGGACCTGACCTGGATCGAGGTCATGCCCATGGGCGATATCGGCAACGAGGACCGGCTTGATCAGTATTGGTCACTCAAGGACGTGCGGGCGGAATACGAGAACCACTACAGCGTCACCGATCTGGCCGAGCGCACCGGCGGCCCGGCCCGTTACGTACGGCTCGAGGAAACCAGCCAGAAAGTCGGCTTTATCACACCCCTGTCACACAATTTCTGCGAAAGCTGCAATCGCGTGCGTCTGACCTGCACCGGTGAGCTTTACATGTGCCTGGGTCAGGAAGACATGGCCGACTTACGCGGAGCACTTCGTGATCACCCTGACACGGAACAGCCGCTTGAGAACGCGATCCGCACCGCGATCACCCTCAAGCCCAAAGGTCACGATTTCGATTATTCCCGGCAGGCCGTCGACGGCCGGATGAGCCGCCACATGAGCCATACGGGCGGCTGAAATGCCCGTCTCACACGCGCAGCCGACGCTGCTGTACAAACTGTACTGCGGTCTCACCACAATTGCAGGGCCGCTGGTCTGGCATGAAGTGCGCAGCAAGCTGCAAAGCGCAGGTGTGCCCGAAAATCGTCAGCAAGAACGGCTGGGCTATGCCAGTTTGCCGCGCCCCACAGGGCAACTGATCTGGTTTCACGCAGCCAGCGTGGGCGAAAGCCTCTCGGTCCTTAGCCTGATCAGCCGTTTGGGTGAACGCTTGCCGGATACAGAGTTCCTGATCACCTCTGGCACTCCAACTTCGGCGGCACTGATCGCCAAGCGCCTGCCCCAACGTACCCGCCATCAGTACCCACCATTAGATAGCGCGGCTCCGGTACGTCGATTTCTGGATCACTGGAATCCTGATGCCGGGATATTTGTCGAAAGCGAAATCTGGCCGCGCCTTATCGTGGAAACCGCCAAACGCGGTACGCCACTTGCGCTTCTGAATGCGCGCCTATCTGATAAATCGGTCGCCGGTTGGAAAAAACGTCCTGACACCGCACGCTTCGTTCTGGACCATTTCAAGCTGTTTCTGACCCAAAACCAAAAAACCGCACATAATCTGATCGCAATGGGCGCAGATGCTGGGCGGGTCGAACCCGGCACCAATCTCAAGGCAATGTCCGATCCGCTGCCGGTTGATCAATTAACTTTAGCCAAAACTCAATTACAGATAGCCGGTCGACCGGTCTGGGTGGCCAGTTCAACCCATGTCGGAGAAGAAGAAACCGTTCTGTCTGCCCACAAGGCGTTGCTGCACCTTTGGCCTGATCTGCTGCTGCTCCTGATCCCGCGCCACCCTGAACGCGGAAGCGAGGTTGTAAAACTGGTCAGTGACGCAGGCTTGTCTTGCGCGCAGCGCAGCGCAAATCAGCCGATAGCGCCAGCCACACAGGTCTATGTCGCTGACACATTGGGGGAAACCGGAACCTGGTACGCCTTGTGCCCTATCGTTTTTCTGGGTGGATCCCTGAGGGAAATCGGCGGTCACAACCCCTTTGAGCCCGCGCAGGCCGGGGCGGCGGTAATCACCGGGTCGGGATATTTCAACTTCGCCGAAACCTTCGCGCCGCTGATCGAAACCGGAGGCGCTGTCTTGATCAACTCGGCTAACGATCTCTCTGATACAGTCGCACTGTGGTTGTCGAAAGAGGCGGAACTGACCGCCGCGCGAACCGCTGCCCGCGCCTGTGTGAATACGCAGAAATCCGCGTTGCACACGGTGATCGACACGCTATGCACCCGCCTGTCACTCGGCTGAAATAGCGCACCGATCCCCCTTCATCTGGCTAAAAATACCTCGGGGAGCGCGAGGGGCTGGCCCCTCGCTCCACCTCTTCAGGCCGCGGGCATCCGTTGCTCGACAATCTCGGCCCACCAGCTGCATCCGGCCGGAATAGCTTCATCGTTAAAGTTGTATTCCGGGTGATGCACTGCAGCCGTATCGCCATTGCCCACCAGAATATAAGCCCCTGGGCGCTCTTCCAGCATAAAGGCAAAATCTTCCCCCCCCATCACAAGCGGGGCCTCGTCGCAGCTACCGGACACCGATTTCGCCACCTCAGCGGCAAAGTCGGTCTGAACGTCACTGTTCACCATGACCGGGTAACCTCGGATGTAGGTTACATCCACTGTACCACCGAAAGTCGCCGCGACGCCGTTGCAAATCTCATTTATCCGCTGCTCGGCCAGGCCCCGCATCTCTTTGCTCATTGTGCGCACCGTGCCCTTGATCTGCACTGTCTGAGGGATAACGTTAAACGCTTTGGATGAGGTTTCAAACGAGGTCACCGACACCACCACCTGATCAATCGGATCGGCATTGCGCGCGGCGATGGTCTGTAGCGCCAACACAGCCTGCGCCGCCATCACCGTGGTATCCACCGTCTCCTGAGGTTTTGCCGCGTGCCCCCCACGCCCCTCAAACGTGACATCGAACTGATCGGTTGCCGCAAAGAATGAGCCAGGTCGAATAGAAAAACTGCCGACCGGGTGGCCTGGCCAATTGTGCATTCCGTAAACTTCCTGAATGTTCCAGCGTTCCATCATGCCGTCTTCACACATTTCGCGACCACCACTGCCGCCTTCCTCGGCGGGCTGAAATATCACCACAACCGTGCCGTCAAAATTCCGCGTCTCAGACAGGTACTTCGCCGCACCCAACAACATCGCAGTATGTCCGTCATGGCCACAAGCGTGCATTGCACCATCGGTTTTCGACGCATATTCCAACCCCGTTGCCTCATGGATCGGCAGCGCGTCCATGTCGGCACGCAGACCGATGACCTTGCCCTTGGTATCGGACTTGCCCTTGATCACACCGACAACTCCGGTGCGACCGATCCCGGTAACAACCTCGTCACAGCCAAACTCTTTCAGCTTGTCCGCGACCAAGGCGCTGGTGCGGTGGGTTTCAAACAGAATCTCAGGGTTCTCGTGCATATCTCGTCGCCACGCGGTGATCTCATCCTGCAGCTCGGCAAAGCGGTTTTTAACTGGCATCTCTTTTCTCTCCTAACTCAAGCCGCCGGCATCCGGCGCTCGACCATTTCGGCAAACCATGAGCACCCAATGGGGATGATCTCATCGTTGAAATTGTATTCAGGGTGGTGCAATCCGGCGCTGTCGCCATTTCCCAGTATGATGAAAGCCCCTGGGCGCTCTTCCAGCATGAACGAGAAATCCTCGCCTCCCATCACCATCGGCGCTTCGCCACAGCTACCACCGACGGAAACTGCGGCTTCGGCAGCGTACTCTGTCTGTTCCTCGGCATTGATCGTCACCGGCACACCGCGCGTATACGAGACATTGACCGTGCCACCAAAGGTCTCGGCGATCCCCTTGCAGACCTCAGTCAAACGCTGCTCAATCAGATCACGCATGTCGTTCGAATGGGTCCGCACAGTGCCCTTCACCTGCGCTGATTGAGGGATCACATTGAACGCTTTCGAGGACGTCTCAACAGATGTCACCGACACCACCGCCTGCAAAATAGGGTCAGCATTACGCGAGACGATGGTTTGCAACGCCACAATCAGTTGCGACAACATCACTGTGGTATCAATGGTTTCGTGCGGCTTTGCAGCATGACCGCCCCGGCCCTCCAGATGTATGTTAAACTCATCCGCCGCTGCCAGTAGCGGTCCAGAACGAATGGCGAACTGGCCAGTCGGTACGCCCGGCACGTTGTGCATGGCATAGACTTCCTGAATACCAAATTGATCCATCAGGCCGTCTTTGCACATCGCTTCGGCGCCGTTCCCCCCTTCCTCGGCAGGTTGGAAGATAACGATGGCCGTCCCGTCGAAATTGCGCGTCTCCGACAGGTATTTCGCGGCGCCCAGAACCATCGCTGTGTGTCCGTCATGCCCACAGGCGTGCATGGCGTCGTCGGTTTTCGAGGCATAGTCCAGACCGGTCTGCTCCTGCATCGGCAGGGCGTCCATATCGGCCCGCAGACCGATCACGCGGCCCTGCGTGTCCGTCTTGCCTTTGATCACACCAACAACGCCTGTGCGACCAATACCGGTCACGACTTCATCGCAGCCGAACTCCCTAAGCTTTTCGGCCACCAAGGCGCTGGTGCGGAGTGTGTCATACAGGATTTCAGGGTGTTGATGGATGTCTCGCCGCCAACCTGTGATCTCTTCGTGCATTTCGGCAAGTCGGTTCTTGATTGGCATCTGATCCTCCCAAATCAGGTAACGGGCAATCGTCGTTCCACCAGTTCAGCAAACCAGCTGCATCCGGCGGGGATTGCTTCATCGTCAAAGTTGTATTCCGGGTGATGGCACATGGCCGTGTCCCCGTTCCCAACAAAGATGTAGGCTCCGGGCCGTTCTTCAAGCATGTAGGCAAAATCTTCCGACGGCATGATCGGATCGGTGCTGTCATTGACCTTGCCTGCGACTGCCTCTGCGGCGTCGGCGGCATAGGCGGTTTCGGCCTCGGAATTCACGGTCACAGGATAGCCCGGCGTCCATGTCATATCCGCCCGCGCACCAAAGGCCGAGGCTGTGTCTTCCGCAATCCGGCGCACGCGCTCTTCCGCGATCGTGCGATACTCGGGGTCCAGCGTGCGGACCGTACCCTGCAGACGTACGGAGTGGGCGATCACATTTGACGCGGCGCTATCAGTTTCAAACGTTCCAACGGTCAGCACAACGCGTTTGACCGGATCGACTGTCCGCGACACAACCGATTGCAAGGCCACAACAATATGCGAGGCGACCAGAGTTGTATCAACCGCGTCATGAGGTGCGGCCGCGTGGCCACCTTTGCCTGTCACTACGATCTCGAACTCATCGGACGACGCCAGCAAAGCACCGGGCCGGATGGCAAATTCCCCGACCGGCATCCCGGGCATGTTGTGCATGCCATAGACTTCCTGAATGCCCCAGCGGTCCATCAACCCGTCTTGACACATGGCCAGACCACCTGCCCCGCCTTCCTCAGCCGGTTGGAAAATCAGGACCACGGTCCCGTCGAAATTCCGCGTTTCAGCCAGATATTGCGCTGCCCCCAGCAGCATCGAAGTATGCCCGTCATGCCCGCAGGCATGCATTTTTCCCGAAACGGTAGAGGCATAGTCCAGCCCCGTCGCCTCTTCGATCGGCAGAGCATCCATATCAGCACGCAACCCGATGACCCGGCCCGTGGTGTCTTCGCGCCCCTTGATCACGGCGACAACACCTGTCTTGCCGATGCCGGGTGTGATGTCATCGACGCCAAACTCTTTCAGGCGATCAACGACAAAACCTGCCGTTTCTTCGACGTCGTACATCAACTCGGGGTGCATATGCAGATGGCGGCGCCATTTGGTGATCTCGCCATGCATTTCGGCAAGCCGGTTCTTGACGGGCATCTTCAATCTCCCTTCGGGTATTACTCGCAGAGGCGCTGGACCAGACGCTGCATGAACTGGTGGCCAGCGTTGAACTGTGAAACTTCTATGAATTCATTTGGTTGATGCGCTTGCGCAATATCGCCGGGGCCACAGATTACCGCCGAATACCCAGCTTCCTGAAACTGTCCGGCCTCGGTGCCGTAGCTAACGACATGAGAAGCATTGTCCCCTGTCAGGGAACGCACCAGCATCTCAGCCTCACCTTCGGTTTCAGGCACCAAGGCAGGTACTGCGAAATGATCGGACACATCAATGCGCGCTTCTGGATTTACGGCCTGCATCCGCGCCTCTGCCTGTCGGACCAGATCAAGATAAGCATCGCGCCATTGGGCAGCACTTTCGCCCGGAACGACCCGGAAATCCATCATGAACCGGCAATCCTTGGCGGTGATGTTATGCGCCGTACCACCCTCGATCATGCCCACATGGCAGGTGGTCCAAGGGGGATCGAACACGGCGGCCATGTCCGATGGTCGTGCAGCCATGTTTTCGGCGTTTCGCTGACTGGCCCAGTCGATCAAAGGCGCTGCCTCCATGATCGCGTTGACACCTGTGTGCATGATCGAACTATGAACTTCGAACCCCACCACATGCGTGTCATAGCCAAAACCGCCCTTGTGTCCGGTAACGGCCTGCATCATCGACGGTTCACCCACGATCACCGCCGAGCCTTTGGGCAAGACCTTCTGCATCGCTTGGATCATCGGCGGTGCACCGGTGCAGCCGACTTCTTCATCAAAACTCAGCGCCAGTTGCAGGGGGCGTTTGACGCCTGCGTGGTGCGCCTCGATCAAAGCCCAGATCGCCAGCGCGTCAAATCCCTTCATATCACAGGTGCCGCGCCCGAAATACTTGCCATCCTTTTCGGTCACGACAAAAGGATCAGTATCCCAGGGCTGGCCATCGATGGGCACAACATCCGTATGGCCTGACAGGACGATCGCGCCCTCCTGCAGGGGCCCAACATGCGCGAAAATTGCCGCCTTATGCGGCTGATCCGGATCGGGCCAGCAATGGGATTCGATTCCATGGCTTTGCAGATACCCCTCAACCCAATCCACCAGCGGCAGATTCGTGTCACGGCTGACGGTCGGGAACGAGATCAGCTTGGTCATGATCTCCAGCGGAGACAGGCGCTCAGCCATGAGGGTCAATATCCACTGTCAGTGGTCAGAACAAAATGACCCGGCTCAACCTCGTTGTACTGCGAGGGTTCGGGCGCATAACCGATCGGATGAATGGGGGACGGGATCGGTTTGAAATTCAGATCCTTCTCTGATTTTCGCTTGTTCGGATCAGCAATCGGAACCGCTTTCATCAAGGCTTGTGTATAAGCGTGTTGCGGGTTTTCGAACACTCGGGCGCGCGGTCCGAGTTCAACGATACGTCCCAGATACATCACGCCGACATGATGACTGACGCGTTCGACCACGGCCATATCGTGACTGATAAACAGGTAACTGAGGCCAAGCTCGGACTGCAGTTCCATCATCAGATTCAGCACTTGTGCCTGCACCGAAACGTCCAGAGCCGAAACCGCCTCATCCGCGATGATGAGCTTGGGATTCAGCGCCAAGGCACGCGCGATTGCGATCCGTTGACGCTGCCCCCCTGACATCTCATGCGGGAAACGGCGCATGAAGCTGCGCGGCAGTTGTACCTTGTCGAACAGCTGCGCTACGCGATCCTGCAATTCGGAGCCAGACGCAACACCATAGTTGCGCATCGGTTCAGCGACCTGATCGACCAGCTGCATCTGCGGGTTGAGCGAGGCGAACGGGTCCTGAAAAATCATCTGCATGTCCAGCCGGGCCTTGCGCAGGCCTGACGGATCCAGCTTCATGATGTCAACGCCGTCCAGATCGACCTCACCCGCCATAGGCTCGACCAGCCGCAGAATCGAGCGTCCTGCCGAAGACTTACCGCACCCGGATTCGCCCACGAGGCTGAGCGTTTGCCCCCTGTTCAGCGTAAACGAAACATCCTCGACCGCATGAACATTCGAGATGGTCCGGCGCAGCAATCCACCTTTGACCGCAAAGCGCGTGGTCAGGTTCTTTACGGTCAACAGGACTTCGTTCGTGCCGGGGATCGGTGCGATATTCTGGCCTTCCTCACCCAATAACTTCATTGGTTCAGGCGCAGCTTTGCCCTGCATTTCACCCAGTTTCGGAACCGCCGCCAAAAGTGACTTGGTGTAGTCATGCTGCGGGTTCTCGAATATCTCGTTGACCGTTCCTTCCTCAACCTTGTTACCGCGGAACATGACCACCACGCGGTCCGCCATTTGTGCTACCACGGCCATGTCGTGGGTGATGAACATCACCGCCGTCCCGGTTTCGCGTTTGAGACGGTCCATCAGTGCCAAAATCTCTGCCTGAATGGTCACGTCCAGCGCGGTGGTCGGTTCGTCCGCGATCAGCAGGCGCGGCTCACACGCCATGGCCATGGCGATCACCACTCGCTGACGCATACCGCCTGACAGTTCATGCGGATATTGTTTCAGGCGCCGTTCCGGTTCAGGGATTCGCACCTGACGCAGCAGCTCCAGCGCGCGCGCCTCGGCTTGCGCTTTCGTCATGTCCTTGTGGATTCGCAAACCTTCGGTCAGTTGCCGCTCGACCGTGAACACCGGATTCAGAGCTGTCATCGGCTCCTGAAAAATCATTCCGATCTCGTTTCCGCGAATCTGTTTCATCAGATCCTGATCGGCATTTGACAGGTCCATTTCGTCGCCATTGCGGCGATCGAACAGCAATTGCCCCCCGGCAATCTCGCCACCGCCGAACTCGACCAATCGCATCAGCGACAGGGACGAGACCGACTTTCCCGACCCTGATTCTCCAACGATACAGACGGTTTCGCCTGGGTTAACCTCGAATGAGACATCCTCGACCCCGACCACCGGGCCATCCTTAGTTTGAAATTCGACCCGTAGTTTTTTGATCTGGGCAATTGGCTGATCCAGCACGCGCGCTCTCCCCTTGGCGGCTTTTCGGATTAAGTGCCAAACGCTAAGGCCGGGGGGTGGGAAAAGTCAAACCCATTGCAGAATTTCGCAGCGGCAAGGCTTGCAATTTTCAAAAACTCTGTTTCGATACGCCGCGTAACCGTTTTTGGGAGAGGGCGGTATCTACGAAACGTGAATGGCATTTACGTTTTTTTACAGCGCCTTGCACCCAAGCCCGGCAACGCTGAATCCGCGGGCCTCGCGGAGATAATCGAGACACGGAAGTGTCCAACATGGAGTGTATGATGAAAATCAAGACCCTTTTGCTTGGTGCGATTGCGAGCACGGCGATGGCCCCGATGGCCATGGCCGAGCGCGGGTCGGACGGCAATGTCAGCATCATTTACTGGCAAGCCCCTTCGATCTTGAACCCGTTCCTTTCGGGCGGCACCAAGGATGTGGAATCGGCTTCGCTGGTGATTGAACCGCTGGCTCGCTATGACCAAGACGGCAACATGGTTCCTTTCCTCGCGTCCGAAATCCCAACCGTTGAAAATGGCGGCGTCAGCGAAGACCTGACCTCGATCACCTGGAAAATTGCGCCGGGAATCACCTGGTCAGACGGCACACCGTTCACCTCGGCTGACGTGAAATTCACGGCCGATTACTGCATGCACCCCGAAGGCGGATGTGCGCAGGTCACTAAATTTGAAGGTGTGACCGCGGTCGAGGCCGTGGATGACCTGACCGTCAAGGTCACCTTCGACGCGCCAACCCCGTTCCCATACGGACCCTTTGTCGGCGGCGAAAGCCCGATCATTCAAGCCGCTCAGTTTGCCGATTGTGTGGGCGCAAAAGCACCCGAATGCACGGATCAGAACTTTAACCCGATCGGCACCGGCCCGTTTGTCGTCACCGAGTTCAAGCCGAATGACGTGATCACCTTCAAGGCAAACGACAACTACCGTGACCCGGCGAAGCCTGCTTTTGCAACCGTGACCTTTAAGGGCGGCGGTGATGCAACTGCGGCTGGTCGTGCGGTCATGGAAACTGGCGAGTTCGACTATGCCTGGAACCTGCAGCTGGCGCCCGAAGTTATCGCGCAGATGCAGGAAGGCGGTAAAGGTACCCCGGTCGCTGGCTTCGGTCCGCTGGTCGAGCGTATCATGTTGAACCAAACCAACCCATCGCCTGATCTGCCGGAAGGTGAGCGCGCGACCGCTGCGCATCCGCACCCGTTCCTGCAGGACCCTGCCGTTTACAAGGCACTGTCCATGGCTATCGACCGCCCGCTACTGGTTGAGATTGGTTATGGTCAGGCAGGCAAAGTGACCTGTAACTGGGTACCGGCCCCTGCTGCGTTCAACTCGACCTCGATGACCTGCGACACGCAGGATATCGAAGGCGCGAAGAAGCTGCTGGATGATGCTGGCATCGTTGACACTGATGGCGACGGTATCCGTGAAAAAGACGGTGTTCCGCTGAAGATCGTTTACCAGACTTCAACCAACGCCGTCCGCCAGGATTTCCAGGCACTGGTCAAGGAATGGTGGAGCCAGATCGGTGTTGAAACCGAACTGCGTAACATCAACGCGTCGGTCTTCTTCGGCGGTGACCCGGGCTCGCCCGATACCTTCCAGAAGTTCTATGCCGATGTTGAAATGTACGCCAACACCTTCAACGGCACGGACCCGCAGTCCTATCTGGGCAACGGCCTGTGCGACAAGGCACCGCGTCCGGATTCGCAGTGGCAGGGCGAAAACATCAGCCGCTTCTGCAACGAAGAGTTCGACAAGCTGCATGGTCAACTGGCCGAAACCGCCGGTCTGGAGCAGCGCGCCGAGATCGCGAAAAAGCTGAATGATATCATGGTTGAAAACGGCGGTATGATCCCGCTGGTCCACCGTGGTCGTCTGTCGGCGCACGCAAACACCTTGGGTGGTGTAGTCCTGAACGTATGGGACAGCGAGCTGTGGAACGCAGCCGACTGGTACCGTAAAACCGGTTCCTAAACGTTAATCTTGCAAACCCGCGCCCCGACCTTCGGGGCGCGGTCATTTGCACACCATCCCAACAAGAAGACGCATATAAAGGCGCCTCTTAATGCTCAATTTTACCATAAGACGGCTGGTGCTGGCGGTTCCGACGCTTTTGTTCATCAGTCTTGTCATCTTCCTGCTTCTCGAACTCGCACCTGGCGATCCGATGGCGCAGGTCCCGCTCACTGTTCCCCCCGAAGTCAAAGAGAAGATGCGCGAGGCCCTCGGCCTCGGTCAGCCGATGCATATCCGGTTCTGGAAATGGATCGTGCAATTCTTCTGGATCGAACCACAGGTTCTGGTCGACGCAATGTTCGGCACAACCTTCTCCGAAGGTGACCTGCGTGTGATTTCGTGGCAGACCCGCTCGCCCGTCATGGATATCGTCGTTCAGCGTATCCCACAGACCCTGTGGGTTGTTGGCACCGCTTATGTAGTCGCCATCCTGATCGCCCTGCCCATCGGCATCTATTCCGCCTACCGCCAATATTCCTGGTTTGACCAGATGGGAACATTCGTTTCCATGATCGGCTTCTCAGTCCCGCCGTTCTTCTCGGGAGTTCTGGTGATCGTAATCTTCTCGGTGCAGTTGGGTTGGTTCCCGTCGATCTATGACACCACGCTTGTTGTGAACAGTTGGGACAGTTTCATGCTGCAGCTGAAACAGATGATCATGCCGGTTATGGTTCTGGCCCTGCAGATCACTGCACAGCTTAGCCGGTTCATGCGCGCCTCGATGCTGGACAATCTCAATCAGGATTACGTCCGCACCGCCCGCGCCAAGGGCCTGAGTGAATACACAGTCGTTATGGTTCACGTCCTGCGAAACTCGATGATCCCTGTGGTCACCGTGATTGCGCTGGGTATCCCGGCCATCTTCGGCGGCGCGATCATCACTGAACAGGTGTTCAAGGTGAACGGCATCGGCCAGTTGCTGATCGGGGCCATTCAGGCCAATGACCTACCGATGGTGCAGACCCTGACCTTCATCTTTGCCGTGTTGATCGTAGTGTTCAACCTGATCGCAGACGTTTTGTACGGCATTCTGGACCCGAGGATTCGCTATGACTGATCACGATCGTACCGACACTCTGGTCCCCGACGAAGGACTTGCACCCGCCTCGACCGCGCTGCCAACCGCCGACGTCATGGAAGAACTGGCCACCCCACCCCGCAGCCAATGGCGTGATGTGTGGGACCAGTTCAAGACCCACAAAGGCGCAATGATCGGAGCGATCCTGTTCATCATCATCGTAGCTGGCGTCTATCTTGGGCCATATCTCTGGAGCATTGATCCCACGCAGATCGACATCCGTTCCCGCAACCAGGGCCCCAGCTGGGCGCATCCATTCGGGACCGACCAGCTCGGGCGCGATATTTTAGCGCGGATGATGTCGGGTGGGCAGACCTCGGTCTCTGTGGGCATCACTGCGATGCTGCTGGCACTGTTCCTTGGGTCACTTGTCGGGGTCGTTGCAGGGTTCTTCAGACGTCTTGATGGACCATTGATGCGCCTGACGGACCTGTTCCTGGCCCTGCCCCTGCTGCCATTGCTGCTTGTCATGATGCTGCTGTTTCGCGAACCTTTGTCCGCAACCTTCGGACTGGAACGCGGGATCTTTATCCTGATCGTCTGTGCTATCGGGATTACCTCATGGATGCCCACGGCGCGGATTGTGCGTGGCGATGTGCTGGCGATCAAGGAGCGTGAGTTCGTTCTGGCCGCCCGGTCCATCGGCACCAGCAATACACAGATCATCACGCGGCATATCCTGCCGAATGTGCTGTCCCCGATCATGGTATCAGCCACATTGGGTATCGCAACGGCGATCATCACGGAAAGCGCGTTGTCCTTCCTCGGCCTCGGCTTCCCGCCGGACTTCCCGACATGGGGCCGCCTGCTGTTTGATGGTGTCGATTATCTGCAGCAATACCCTGAACGCGTGTTCTGGCCCGGCCTGGCAATCTCGTTGACTGTTCTCAGCGTAAACTATCTGGGTGACGGCCTGCGCGACGCGCTCGACCCCCGCATTCGGGGCCGCTAAGAAATCTCAGCCGGCGCGTTTCAGCGCGCCGGCCAACACGATGATCAGGACAGCCAGCGGCAACAGAACCGCAAAGGCCAGCCTCAAGGTCATCAACTCGGCCAAAAAACCGATCAAGGGCGGCCCGATCAGCAACCCACCGTATCCTAAAGTCGCAACACTTGCGATCGCCTGACCCGGTGGGATATCAGGATCATTCGCGGCACGGCTGAACGCCAGGGGCATGATCACTGCATAGCCGATCCCCATCAAAGCGAACCCGGTCAGAGCCAATCCTGCTTCTCCTGCCGACACCACGGCAAAAATACCCAGTGCAGCACAGAACCCGCCAAAGCGCGCGGTTGCAACAGGTCCAACGCGGGAAATCACAAAACCACCGGCCAAGCGGAATAGCACCATTGTCACCGAAAAAACCGCATACCCCAGCGCGGCAATACTTTCGGTGGCACCGGTCACATCACGCAGGTAAATCGCGCTCCAATCGGCAACGGCACCCTCACCCAAAGCACCGCATAGCGCGGTAAACCCAACCAGCACCAAAGCACCCGAGGGCAATGCAAAGACCGATCCTGTCTTGGCCTCTGACTGGCGAGATGTCCACCGCACCCAGGACAGAGCCAAAGCCAGCCCCACAACGACGCCCCCTGCCAGCAGGAAATGCTGCACCACGCTCAACCCCAGTTGAACCGCTGCATAGCCGCTGAGGGCCCCTAGACCGGCCCCAAGGCTCCACATCGCATGGAACGACGACATGACCGGCTTGTCATAGGCTTGCTCGACCTCGGCCGCCCACGCGTTCATGGCCACGTCCATCGAGCCGTGAAAGGCCCCGAATATGAACAGAAACGCTGCCAGCGCCCAGAACTGATCCGCAAACGCAAGCAAGATCAGCGAACCCGTATAAAGAACTGCGATGACCCGCGTTATCGCCACCGCCCCGAACCGATCGGTCAACCGTCCGGTAATCGGAAAGGAACACACCGCCCCCGCCGCCATGAACAGCAGGCCATATCCTAACGCCTCATGGCTCAGCTCCAGCCGGTCGCGTATCGCCGGTATGCGCGAGGCCCATATGCCAAACAGGGCACCATTCAGGATAAACATGGCGGCGACTGCACGCCATGCGGATAGAATACCGATCACGGATTACCCTCGAGAGAAAGCTGCCAAATCACTCCCGTTCTACAGCTCTTGCGATTTTTGGCAAATGCCGACTATTCCAACCGTTTACGGATTTGCCGGACCGCGAACCAAACGCCAAGCACAACTGGGATCGTAATTGCCGCCGTCAGCATCCCCTTGCTGATCCCGGCGTTCGTCAACGGAAATAGCAAGTAGCTGACCAGCGAGACCGCATAATAGCTGATCGCCACCACAGAGAGCCCTTCGACAGTGTGCTGCAGCCTTAATGCCATATCAGCACGGCGGTCCATACTCTCCAGCAACGCCTGATTCTGCGCGCTGCGTTCAACATCAACCCTGGTCCGCAACAACTCGCCTGCCCGGATAGCCCGATCAGAAAGGGCCTGCAGACGGCGCTCGGTTGATTTCACGGTGCGGATCGCAGGATCATATCGGCGCATCATGAAATCAGCAAAGCTCTGGCGGCCCTGAAATCGCTCTTCACGCAATACCGCGATCCTTTGGTTCACGATCGCTTCGTAAGCTCCGGTCGCCCCGAAACGAAACGAACTACGTGCGGAAATGGTTTCCAGCTCGATCGAGGTCGACAGCAATTGCGGCAACAAATCGTCAGGTGCTGCGGAATCATCTGTCATCTCAACCATCAGATCGGACAATTTCTTATCGAGTTCACCGATGCGCGGCGTAAGATCTTTGACACGGGCGAAACCAAGCATAGACATCGCTTTGTAGGTCTCGATTTCACAAAGACGTTGGATTATTCGTCCGGTTCTGCGCTGCCCGGCGTCTTTCGAAACAAACATTGCGAAGCGCATGTGCCCGGCCGGATCAATGCGGAAATCACTGGCGCAAATGGCCGAGTCATCCAGAACACTCGCCACCGCCAAACTCTCAGGCTCAAACCAATCTGACAGTGCCTGTGTGACTTCGGCATCCTCAGGGCGTTCAACCGCACGCATCATGATCGAGGTGATCCGACGACCGGGGCTGGCCACCAGCCAATCTGACGGAAACACTTCGAAATCCGCAGGATTGAAAACTCGCTCACTGATATTTTGAGCGATGGCTGTATAGGTCACAAACTCTGTGTGCTGTTCCCATTTCAGCCAATATCGCCCGATCTGCCCGGCATAGTGCGTCGCGCCAGGCTGCGGGTGCTGTGCACCGTGGCGATCCAACAAGTCGATCAGATGCGCCATATCCTGATTGCGATCCCGCGCTGCTGCGGCGTCAGTTTTCTTGATCGCTACAAACACGACTGTACAAGGCGCGGACGCCACCGGAAATGGCCGCGCGTGCAATTCGTTAGCCAGCGCATAGCGCAGCGGATGGTCATCAATAGGCGTCATGGATCATTCCCCAAGGCTTTCGGCACTATACGCAGCCTGGGGAATACATCAATTATCTTTTTATTTCATGCAGTTACGAGGATACAATGGTATACAACCCGCTATGTCATTGATTTGGCTCCCAGAGCTCGACGGGGTTCCCTTCGGGGTCATGAATACGGGCGAATTTACCAACTTCGCTATCCCAATCAGGGTGCGTTTCCACCGTGATTCCCGCAGCTTCCAGCTGCGCAATCATGGCAGCCAGATCATCGACACGAAAATTGATCATCCATTGTTGATCAGAACTGCCAAAGTAATCCGTATCCTTCGCAAACGGGGCGAACACCGTATACCCTTCACGCTGCTTCCACGGAACGGGGTTATAGTGGGAGACGCCCAAATGCTTTTCATACCAGGCACTCAATGCTTCGGGGTTTTCAGCCCGAAAAAACACCCCACCAATGCCGTTTACCGTCTGCATTGCACCTCTCTCAACTGCATCCCTGTCATGCCAATATAGCACAATCCACTTGCTTCATCTGGCTCCAAATACCTTGGGGGTTCAGGGGGCAAAGCCCCCTCTACCCATAAAGAAAAGGGCGCCCGCAGGCGCCCTTTGCAATTTGGTTGTTTCCTGTGATCAGTCGATCATCGGCAAGAGTTTGTCGAGGCTTGCTTTTGCATCGCCGTAGAACATGCGCGTGTTCTCTTTGAAGAACAGCGGGTTTTCGATACCCGAGTATCCCGTGCCCTGACCGCGTTTCGACACAAACACCTGTTTGGCTTTCCAGCATTCCAGAACCGGCATCCCGGCAATGGGGCTGTTAGGATCTTCCTGCGCCGCTGGGTTCACAATGTCGTTCGAACCGATCACGATGGCCACATCTGTGTCCGGGAAGTCATCGTTGATCTCATCCATCTCCAGAACGATGTCATACGGCACCTTCGCCTCGGCCAGCAGAACGTTCATGTGGCCCGGCAGGCGACCCGCGACGGGGTGGATGGCAAAGCGCACATTCTTACCCTGCGCGCGCAGCTTGCGGACCAGTTCAGACACCGATTGCTGCGCCTGCGCCACCGCCATCCCGTAACCGGGGATGATGATCACGCTATCGGCGTCGTTCAGGGCTGCGGCAACACCGTCGGCTTCAATCGCAATCTGCTCGCCCTCAACCGCCATCTGCTCGCCCTGCGGGCCGCCAAAGCCGCCCAGGATCACGCTGACAAAGTGACGGTTCATCGCCTTGCACATGATGTAGGACAGGATCGCACCCGACGAGCCCACCAGCGCACCAACCACGATCAGCAGGTCGTTGCCCAGCGAGAAACCAATAGCTGCAGCCGCCCAACCCGAATAGCTGTTCAGCATCGAAACAACCACCGGCATGTCAGCACCACCGATACCCATGATCAGGTGGTAACCGATGAACAGCGCCGCAAGCGTCATCAGGAACAACGGAAGCAGGCTGCCTGACGATGTGTACCAGAACAGGCAGATCAGCGAGAGACCCGCAGCCGCCGCATTCAGCGCGTGCCCACCGGGCAGCTTGGTCGCAACGCTCGTCACCTTACCGGCCAGCTTACCATAGGCGACGACCGAACCGGTAAAGGTGATCGCACCGATGAAGATGCCCAAGTACAGTTCCACATGCAGGATTGCCAGCTCAGCCGCCGTTTTCTTGGCAATCAGCTTGGCAAAGGCGCCCAGATTCGACAGGTCCGCCTCTTTCGCGCTGTCGGCAATCGCCATGACCTGCGCCACGTTACCGATTTCGAAATGCGCATTGAAGCCAACGAACACAGCAGCCAGACCAACCAGCGAATGCATCGCGGCCACCAGTTGCGGCATCTCGGTCATCTGTACGCGCTGCGCCACATATTGACCGATCAGACCGCCGCCTGCGATCAACAGCAGTGACAGCAACCACAGGCCTGAACCCGGGCCAACCAGCGTGGCAAAGACCGCAAGCGCCATACCTACGATACCGTACCATACGGCACGTTTGGCGCTTTCCTGGTTCGACAACCCGCCGAGGGACAGGATGAAAAGGACAGCCGCAACAACATAAGCGGCAGAAGTGAAGCCAATCATATGCCCGACCTCCTTAAGATTTCTGGAACATGGCGAGCATGCGCCGGGTTACGAGGAAGCCGCCAACGATGTTGATACCAGCCATAAAGACCGATAGCGCCGCCAGCAGAATGACGAGGAATGATCCCGATCCGATCTGCATCAGCGCCCCAACGATAATGATCGATGAGATCGCGTTGGTGATTGCCATCAGCGGTGTGTGCAAGCTGTGCGCAACGCCCCAGATCACCTGGAAGCCCACGAATATGGCCAGCACAAACACGATGAAGTGCTGCATGAAGCTGGCCGGAGCGATCAGCCCCACCAGCAGCATAAGCGCACCACCCACACCAAGCAGGGTGAACTGCTGTTTGGTCTGCACCTTGAAGGCTGCAATCTCCTGCGCCCTTTTCTCTTCCGGGGTCAGTTCCTTGACCTCGGTCTTTTTCTGCGCCGCGATCGCCTGAACCTTGGGTGGTGGCGGCGGAAAGGTGATCTCGCCCTCATGCGTCACCGTCGCGCCACGGATCACGTCATCTTCCATATCATGATTGACCTTGCCGTCCTTCTCGGGCGTCAGGTCGGTCATCATGTGACGGATGTTGGTCGCGTACAGAGACGACGATTGCGCCGCCATCCGGCTGGGGAAGTCGGTATAGCCGATGATGGTCACGCCATTGTCGGTCACGATCTTCTCATCCGCCACGGTCAGCTTGCAGTTGCCGCCCTTTTCCGCCGCAAGGTCAACGATGACCGAGCCCGGCTTCATCGCTTCTACCATGTCCTTGGTCCAAAGCTCGGGCGCTTCGCGATTCGGGATCAGTGCCGTGGTAATGACGATATCTATTTCCGGAGCAAGCTCGCGGAACTTGGCCAGTTGCGCCTCGCGAAATTCATCGGACTGGACCGAGGCATAGCCGCCTGTGGACGCGCCATCCTGCTGGTCTTCTTCAAAATCCAGATAGACGAACTCGGCCCCCATGGATTCGACCTGTTCGGCCACTTCCGGGCGCACGTCGAACGCATAGGTAATCGCACCCAGCGAGGTCGAGGTCCCGATCGCCGCCAGACCGGCCACGCCAGCCCCGACAATCAGCACCTTGGCGGGCGGCACCTTACCGGCCGCCGTCACCTGACCGGTAAAGAACCGGCCAAAGTTGTTCCCCGCTTCGATCACCGCACGGTAGCCTGCGATATTGGCCATCGACGACAGAGCGTCCATCTTCTGCGCCCGCGAAATACGCGGGACCATCTCCATCGCGATAACGGTTGCACCCTTGGACTTCGCAGCCTCCATCCCTTCTTCATTCCCTGCGGGATTAAAGAAGGATATCAGGGTCTTATCCTTGGTCAGACGCTTCAGCTCGGTTGCGTCGGGCTGACGAACTTTGGCGATGATATCTGCGGCCTTCCAAAGCGAAGCGGCGGTCTTGGCGACTTCGACGCCTGCTGCCTCATAGGCAGCATCCGAGAACCCCGCAGCCGCGCCAGCGCCCTTCTCGATCAGGCACTCAAATCCCAGTTTCTGCAACTGCACTGCCGAGTCTGGGGTCATCGCGACCCGGTTCTCGCCCTTGTATGTTTCCTTTGGCGTCCCAATTTTCACCAGTCGGTTCCCCCTAATTTTTGCTTCAGTCCAGGTGGGTATTCAGCAAAGAATGACAAGCTGATATCTATCCCGCGCAAGATTGTTTCGCAAGCGCAGCATTTGTGACGCTGTGTCATGATGACAACACACTCAGATCCAACGCCGGGTTTTACGTTCGTACCGGGCGAAGTCGGCGCGGAATGTGCGGCGCAACCGGTCTTCCTCGGGAACGATAAAACGGCGCTCGAGCACCCAGACAAAAACTGGGATCAGCACCAGCGACAACACTGCGTCAAAGCGTAAGATCAGCCCGGTCAGGATCAGAACATCGCCAAGGTAAATTGGATTGCGGCTGCGCTTGTAGATGCCCGATTGCACCATCGCCGAGGGCGTTTCATGTGGCATAACGGTCGTCTGGAAGCGGCGGAATTCGACAATTGCCATGATCATCAGAATGACACCGCCACCGATCAACATACCGCTGAGCAGTCCAGTTAGGACGCCCTCCAACGACAATCCGAATGGCAGCAAACGCGCCTGCCCCCATGCCAACGCAGCGAAAACCACAAGCCAGACAGGTGGAAGGTCGATCCGACGCATGGCCATCCCTTATTCGGCGACATACACCCGCGCATGTCGTTTCTGGGCGACGTGTTATCGCTTTCCGACCTCGAACGCAAAAGCTCAGGTTGTCGCATCAGGAAAAATTGGCACCCTCCGAAGCATAACAGCATCAGGTTTGCGGGAATGGACAGGATTGTTTGGATCAGATAGGCCAGTTTTGACTGAATAATCCGCAGCAATTGAACGAGGAACCATGACCGATTTTGCCGCTACCAAGTCCATGTTCTACCTGCCCGAAGGAGTATTGTATCTGGATGGCAATTCGCTGGGTCCGTTGCCGAAATCAGCCGCAACCCATGTAGGCAACATGATGCAGCACGAGTGGGGTCAGATGCTGATCACCGGATGGAACAAGGCAGGGTGGATGGCTATGCCGACCGGCTTGGGCGATCGGATCGGGCGATTGATCGGGGCCGAACCCGGAAGCGTTGTCGTGGGCGATACTTTGTCGATCAAGGTCTATCAAGCCGTCGCCTCGGCGCTAGAGTTGAACCCGACCCGTAAGGTGGTTTTGTCTGACAACGGTAACTTCCCTTCGGATCTCTATATGGCCGACGGGTTGCTGCGATCGCTGGGGCCGGACTATGAGCTACGCGTGGTCGATCCCAAGGACGTCGCCGCGCATATCACCGAAGAGGTTGCGGTGCTGATGCTGACCGAGGTCGATTACCGCACGGGTCAGATGCACGACATGAATGCTTTGACCGAACTGGCCCATGCCAATGGCGTCGTCACTGTTTGGGATCTGGCACACTCGGCCGGGGCAATCCCAGTGGACCTGTCAGGCTGCAACGCAGATTTCGCCGTTGGCTGTTCATATAAGTATCTCAATGGCGGCCCGGGCGCGCCCGCATTCATCTACGTAGCCCCGCGTCTGAACGACAAAGTGCGCCCGGCGCTCTCGGGCTGGTTGGGGCATGAAACACCGTTTGCCTTCGATCTCGATTATCGCCCCGGTGCAGGGATCGAGCGGATGCGGGTCGGCACCCCTCCGGTCATCCAGATGGCGGCCTTGTCAGCGGCGATGGATATCTGGGACATGGCCGAAATGGCCGATGTGCGCGCCAAATCAATCGAACTCACCGAGTTGTTCATCGCCCGCGTTGAGGCCACCTGCCCCGAGCTGACCTTGGCCAGCCCCCGCGATCCTGCGCAACGCGGCAGTCAGGTCTCGTTCCATTTCGAGGAAGGCTATGCCGCAATGCAGGCACTGATTGCGCGCGGCGTGATCGGAGATTTCCGGGCACCCGATATCATACGCTTTGGCTTCACGCCGCTTTATGTCGATGAAGGGGATGTGGAACAGGCTGCCGAGATCTTGGCTGATATTATTACCAGTAAATTATGGGACAAGCCGGAATACAAAATCCGGCAGCGTGTTACCTGACCTCAAGCGCCGCGCCCAACAGCGTGGCAAGCTGAGAAATGCTCTGCTCAAACTCATCAGCGCTGGAGGCCGTCATTTTGATGCCCTTCAGCGATGCGGTGATCGTCTTAGCCGCCTCATCCGGTCCGACAGGCAGGTGCGCGCGTCCCGCAGCATCCTCGCGGCGCAGCCAATCCGCATAAAGACGGGTCAGTTCGGCCTCTCCCTCCTGAATGATATCCGTCGACATGGACTTTGTGGCATCCAGCATCTCAAGCCCGTGAGGAGACGCCAGAATGTCCGCCATCCCCTGGGATTGCACCTGAATCGCCCGTTCCAGAAGTTGCGGCAGGGTTCCTGAACCAGACAAAGCCTCTGCCACCAAGGTGGTTTTTTCACCGTAGTAGAATTGGGTCAGCTCGCGAACGATGGCCTCTTTGTTCTTGTAATGCAGATACACTGCGGGCCGGGACATCCCCGCCCCTTTTGCGATGTCATCCATCGAGGTCTTTCGAAACCCATAGGTCGCGAATGCCTGAAAAGCCGAATTCAGAATCGCGGCCGTCTTGGAATATTCACTTGCACTCGTCATGAGAGAACCACTGACATTTATTGTCTATTTTGTCAATTGACACACTGACACTTTTCATTAATTATGTCAGGAACCAGCCACAGCCAAGAGAGGTGCGCCATGGCGACGGCCCTTAAGATCAACGGAAAGACCCATCAGGTTGATCTGCCTGATGATGTACCCCTGCTGTGGGTGTTGCGTGATGAGGTCGGCCTGACCGGTACCAAGTTCGGCTGCGGCGTGGCCGCCTGCGGGGCTTGCACCGTGCATATCGACGGTGAAGCCGTTCGATCCTGTCAGGTCGCTCTTTCGGACGTCTGGGGTGACGTGACCACGATCGAAGGTCTGGGAACGCCCGATGCAATGGCCGCAATCCAGAAGGCTTGGGTTGATCATCAGGTGGCACAATGTGGGTACTGCCAGTCTGGCCAGATCATGCAGGCTGCGGCTTTGCTGGCCGAAAACTCAGCGCCCTCCGACGAAGACATTGATGACGCGATGCAGGGTAACCTGTGCCGCTGCGGAACTTACCCCCGCATCCGCGCCGCGATCCATGATGCGGCATCCAAGCTGAAGGAGGCCTGATCCATGGCAAGCATCGGAAAAATTCTGCGCCGAACCTTCCTGATCGGATCAGCCGCCATTGTCGGTGGTGTTGCCTTCGGCGCGTATTACGTCACCCGCCCTGCTGCGAACCCTCTGAAACCGGGCAAAGGCGAAACCGCGCTCAGCCCCTTTGTCCTGATCGACCAGCAAGGTGTGACGCTATTCGCGCCGCGTGCTGAGATGGGTCAGGGCGTGATGACTACTTGGGCCGCGCTGATCGCCGAAGAACTGGACGTCGAGCTGGACGACATTCGCGTTCTGCACGGGCCGGCGGCAGCGGCCTACTACAATCATGCACTCGTTGGGGAAGGCCTGCCGAACAAGGGTTATGACGTCTCGGATTTTCAGCACAATCTGGGCGAGGCATTAGGCGTCCTTGGCAGAACTCTCAGCCTTCAGGTAACCGGCGGCTCAACCTCGATGAAAGACGGGTTTGAGCGGATGCGCATGGCGGGCGCCACCGCGCGCGAGACCTTGAAGCAGGCTGCGGCAGAACGGCTGGGTGTGGATCGCGCACAGCTTACGACAGAAAATGGCGTAGTGATCGCCCCCGATGGGACCCGCATCCCCTATACCGAACTGGCCGAGGCTGCAGGCCAGATCGAGCCGCCCGAGGTCGCCCTGCGCGATCCTTCCGAGTGGCGCTTGCTGGGCAAATCCCTGCCCCGCGTAGATGTTCTGGCCAAGTCCACAGGCACCGCCGAGTTTGGTATCGACGTGCGTCCCCAAGGTCTGAAATTCGCTTCGGTCCGCATGAACCCCAAGCTGGGCGGTGTGATGAACAGCTTTGACGCCAGCGCTGCCGAAACCATGCCCGGCGTCGAAAAGATCGTTGATCTGGGCACCGGTGTTGCGGTGATTGCCAACAACACATGGCTTGCCATTCAGGCGGTTGAGGCGATCGATGTGGATTGGGGCGATGCCCCCTACCCGCCCGACACCGACGCGCTGTCCGAACATATCTCCAAGGCGTTTGACGACGCTCCGAATTCGACCATGCGCGATGATGGCGATGTAGATGTCATGCCCGAAGGGGCAACCGAAATCACAGCGGACTACACCGTACCCTATCTAGCCCACGCCACAATGGAACCGATGAACGCCACGGCGTTATACACCGGCGACAAGCTGGACCTGTGGTGTGGCAATCAGGCTCCGACCTTGATCCAAATGCGGGTGGCCAATACCGCTGGTCTTGAGACCGAGGCGGTCGACATCCACACCACCTATCTGGGCGGCGGTTTCGGTCGTCGGGGTGAACTGGATTTCGGTGAGATCGCCACAAAGGTTGCCATGGCCATGCCCGGCACTCCGGTTCAGACAACCTGGAGCCGTGAAGAGGATATGCGCCACGACTATTACCGCCCCGGCGCGATGGCCCGGATGCGGGGTGCGATCAAGGATGGCAAAGCTATATTGATCGATGGCAAGGTCGCGTCGCAATCCCCGACCCAGCAGGCCGTAAAGCGCTATACCGGCCTATCCGGAGGCGGCCCCGACAAAGTCCTTGTCGAAGGATTCTTCAACCAACCCTATGCCGTGCCGAACTACCGAATGAGCGGCCATATCGCCGATCTGGCCGTGCCGGTGGGCTTCTGGCGCTCGGTCGGCAACAGCCACAACGGATTCTTCCACGAGACCTTCTTGGATGAAATGGCCCATGCTGCCGGGCGTGATCCCCTGGAATTCCGACTGGAACTAGCCAAGCCTGAATTTGCTCCGGCTGCGGGCTGTCTGGAAGCCGTCAAGGAGATGTCCGGCTGGACCGGCGAAACCCCCAATGCTGTCGGACGCGGCGTGGCGATGACCTACAGCTTTGGAACACCCGTCGCGCAAGTGATCGAGGTGGTAGACGAAGACGGCACCATCCGCATCAACAAGGCATGGATCGCCTGTGATGTCGGTCTTGCGCTGGATCCGTCGACGGTTGAGGCCCAGATGATCGGCGGCATGATCTATGGCCTGTCTGCCGCAACTACGGGCGAAATCACCTTCTCGGACGGCGAAGTCGAACAGTACAACTTCCCGGACTATGACGCGTTAAGGATGCACAATACGCCGATCACCGAGGTGCGCGTGCTGGAAACCAACAAGCATCTGGGCGGGGTCGGTGAACCCGGAACACCTCCGTCGATGCCCGCTTTGGGGAACGCGTTGTTTGATCTGACCGGCGAACGCGCGCGCAGCTTGCCGCTGAACAAACAGTTCAATCTGTTGGTTTGATTTGCCACTGGTCCGGCGCGGTGCCGGGCCAGACCTCAGGCCATGCGCTGCAAACGGGCCGCCTCATTCCTTTCGGCCCAAGCGTATACAGCTCGTCCAAATGCCTGAAACAGCGGGCGCGAGACCGGATCGTTTGCCGCATCCCATTCAGGATGCCACTGGACCGAAAGCGTAAAGCCGGGCGCATCCTTGACATAGATCGCCTCGGGCGTGCCATCGGGTGCGTGACCGTCGATCACGACATTCTCGCCCAGCGTTTTGATCCCTTGTCCGTGCAAAGTGTTGGTCATCACCTCAGCTGCGCCCAACACGCGATGGAATACACCGCCTTCAGTCAGCGTCACAACATGGCGCAGGGCGAACTTCTCTTCCAATGAGCCGTCTGGGGGCATCCGGTGGTTCTGACGCCCCGGCAGATCGCGAATTTCGGGATATAGCGTACCGCCCAAGGCGACGTTTACTTCCTGAAACCCCCGGCATATGCCAAAGAACGGCTGCCCCCGATCGGCACAAGCCCGAACCAGCGGCAGCGTAATCGCATCGCGCGCACGGTCAAACTCTCCATGCGCCTCGGTTGCGGGTTCGCCGTATTCCTCAGGGTGGACGTTGGGCCGGCCACCGGTCAGAAGGAACCCGTCGCAGACCTCAAGCAGCTCCTCGACTGCAACATAGCGCGGGTCGGCGGGGATCAGCAGCGGCAGACAATCAGAGACGTTGGATACCGCGTCTGAATTCATCGTCCCACCTGCATGGGTTGGGTACTGATCATTCATCAAGTAAGAGTTGCCGATAATTCCAACGACGGGGCGCGCCATTCCAAGTCCTTTGTTTCGCTCGTATTCCGCAAAACCTATCGACAGCCTGCGCCGCGCGCAACGGCACAGACCCTGCATGGCAGCGCAAGCGCGTGTTCAGCCGCGCACACCACCCGCGAATTTCAACCAGAGAGTTAGATCTCGCCTATCAGCCCGGCGGTCTCGATACCTTTCAGCGCGGCCTGGGCGTCATTGTCGGAAGTATCGCCGGTGACACCCACGGCACCGATCACCGCACCCTTGCGATCACGCAGTAACACACCTCCCGGGACCGGAATGACCTGACCGCCGTAAACTCCGTTCACCGCCGCCATGAAATAGGCCTGCCCTTCCGCCCGCTGCATCTGGGCAGTACCCGCCATCCCCAACATCACCGACCCGTAAGCTTTGCCATGTGCAATTGCAAACCGCCCCGGCGCAGCCCCATCTTCGCGCTCAAAAGCGATCACATGGCCGCCTGCATCCAGAACCACGACCGAAAGAGGCTTCAACTCCATCTCACGCCCTTTTTCCAGCGTTTTACGAATAATGGTACGCGCCTTGCGCAATGAAATTGCCATGCCGGATTCCTTTCATCTGGCCAAAAATACCTTCGGGGGAGCGCGAGGGGGCAGACAGCCCCCTCGTTCCCGTCGTTGCCGCTAGCTCAGGCTCGCCTTCATTTCCAAACGGCGGGCGTGCAGCACCGGTTCAGTATAACCCGAAGGCTGCATACGTCCCCGGAACACCAGATCGCAAGCCGCTTGAAAAGCAAAACCGTCAAAACCCGGAGCCATCGGCTGATAGGCCGGGTCACCTTCGTTTTGACGATCCACCACCGCAGCCATTTTCTGAAGCGCCGCCATCACCTGCTCCTGACTGATCAGGTCATGATGCAGCCAGTTGGCCAGCGCCTGTGACGAAATCCGACACGTCGCGCGGTCCTCCATCAGGCCAATATCATTGATATCCAGCACTTTCGAACAGCCAACCCCCTGATCAATCCAGCGCACCACATAGCCCAGAATGCCTTGGGCGTTGTTGTCAATTTCACGAGCGATCTCTTCGGCGCTAAGGTTACGCCCCGCCAACAACGGCGGGGTCAACAGATCATCCAGCGTACCCCGAGCACCGCCTGCGGCCAATTCGGCCTGTCGCGCCAGCACGTCGACCTTGTGATAATGCGTCGCGTGCAGTGTTGCGGCGGTGGGCGACGGCACCCAGGCGCAGGTCGCACCTGATTGCGGGTGGCCGATCTTGATCGCCAGCATATCCTGCATCCGATCCGGCATCGCCCACATCCCTTTACCGATCTGCGCCTTACCTTTAAGGCCACAGGCCAGACCGATATCGACATTCCTGTCCTCATAGGAGGCAATCCATGGCGTGTCCTTGATATCGCCCTTGGGCAGCATCGGCCCCGCCTCCATTGAGGTATGGATCTCATCCCCTGTCCGGTCCAGAAAGCCAGTATTGATGAAAGCCACGCGCGATTTCGCAGCGCGGATACATTCCTTGAGGTTGGCCGATGTGCGCCTCTCTTCGTCCATGATCCCCAGCTTCACGGTGTTGCGCGGCAGGCCCAGAATATCCTCGACCATATCAAAAATCTCGACCGCGAATGCAACCTCTTCGGGCCCGTGCATCTTGGGTTTGACCACATAGACAGATCCTTTGATCGAGTTCCCGCCCTCGCACTGCAGATCATGTATGGCGATCAGTGTAGTGCAGAGCGCATCCATCAGCCCCTCACCAATCTCACGCCCCTCGGAATCCAACACGGCCGGGTTGGTCATCAGGTGACCCACATTGCGCACCAGCATCAGCGACCGGCCCTTGATCGTCGCCTGTGCGCCATCGGGTGCTGTATAAGCCAGATCCGGTGCAAGCTTTCGGGTGAATGTGGTGCCGCCCTTCGTAACCTCTTCGGTCAGGTCACCAGCCATCAGACCCAGCCAGTTTCCATAGGCCAACACCTTGTCAGAAGCATCGACACAGGCGACAGAATCTTCACAATCCATGATGGTCGAGAGGGCGGATTCCAGACGTACATCGGCGATGCCCGCAGGATCAGTCGCGCCAATCACGCTATGCTCATCAACCCTGATCTGGATGTGTAAACCATTGTTGCGCAGCATCACGAATTCCGGCTTCTCAGGCGCACCGCCATACCCTGCGAATTGAGACGCATCAGCCAAGGTCGGCATCAGCGCGCCGTCCTGAACGCCCAACCCGGACACATCCGCCCACGACCCGAAGGCCAGCGGTACGGCCTGATCCAGAAAGGCCTTGGCCCATGCAACAACCCGAGCGCCGCGTTCCGTGTCATAGGCTTTGCCCGTCGGCAAATCGCCCAGCGCATCCGTTCCATAAAGCGCATCATACATACTGCCCCAACGTGCATTCGCCGCGTTCAGCGCAAAGCGTGCGTTGGTGATCGGCACAACAAGCTGCGGGCCTGGGGTTTGTGCGATTTCAGGGTCAACATTTGTGGTCTCGATTTCGAAATCACTGCCAGCATCCACCAAATAACCGATCTCGCGCAGGAACGATTGGTATTCACCTGCATCAATGGCAAGGCCCCGCCGCGCCGCGTGCCAGCCATCGATTCGGCCCTGAATATCAGCACGTTTTTCCAGCAGTGCGCGGTTCTTCGGCCCCAGCTCGTTCACCAAACGCTCCAGACCCGACCAGAACAGGTTTGCCGTAATCTCTGTGCCCGGCAGTGCCTTCCGTTCGATGAAGTCCACCAGAACCGGGTCGATTTGCAGCCCGCTTCGGGTCTCTCTGCTGCTCATATTCCGAATCCCCTACGATTGTGTGCCATTGTATGCGCCCATCAATTAGGGCGTTCGTTTCCGATAGGCAACTTATGTCCCTGCGTTCGGAGTTTTCGAACCAACGCGAAACTGTTTCGAATCGGGGAAGTCGACGGCGCGTCGGTTGCGGCGCCAGCGCGAAGCCCCTAACGTCGCGCCAGATTCCCAGATAATGAGGCCCCCGATGCGCGACGCCGCCCCCACCACGATCTATCTGAAAGACTACACCCCGTTCGGCTACTTGGTGGACAGCGTGCATCTGACCTTTGATCTGGCCCCGAATGCCACACGCGTGACCTCTCGTATCAAATTCCGTCCGAACCCCGACGCCACGGATCGCACATTCTTTTTGCACGGCGAACAGCTGAACCTGATCCGCGCGGCGATTGATGGCGTCGTGATCACGCCCGACGTCACCGCCGAAGGACTCACTGCTGCCGCTCCTGACGCTCCCTTCGTTTGGGAGGCCGTGGTCGAGATTGATCCCGGCAACAACACCGCGCTTGAAGGGCTTTATATGTCGAACGGCATGTACTGCACCCAATGCGAGGCCGAAGGCTTTCGCAAGATCACTTACTACCCCGACCGCCCCGATGTGATGTCGACGTTCACCGTGCGTATCAACGGTGACCTTCCAGTGCTTCTATCCAACGGCAACCCATCGGGTCAGGGCGATGGCTGGGCCGAATGGATCGATCCCTGGCCCAAACCCGCCTATCTGTTCGCACTGGTCGCCGGAGAGCTGATCGCCCATCCCGGCCAGTTCACCACCAAATCCGGCCGTGACGTCGAACTGAACCTCTGGGTCCGTCCGGGTGATGAGGGCAAGTGCGCTTTCGGCATGGAGGCGTTGAAGAAATCAATGAAATGGGACGAGGACGTTTATGGCCGCGAATACGATCTGGACGTGTTCAACATCGTGGCCGTTGACGATTTCAACATGGGCGCGATGGAGAACAAGGGGCTGAACATTTTCAACTCTTCTGCTGTTCTCGCCAGCCCCGAAACCTCGACCGATATGAACTTCGAACGGATCGAGGCGATCATCGCGCACGAATATTTCCACAACTGGACCGGCAACCGGATCACCTGCCGCGACTGGTTCCAGCTGTGTCTGAAAGAGGGCCTGACCGTGTTCCGCGATGCGCAGTTCACCTCGGACATGCGCTCGGCCCCGGTGAAGCGTATCCACGATGCCATCGACCTGCGCGCGCGGCAGTTCCCCGAGGACAATGGACCCTTGTCGCACCCGGTACGGCCCGAGAGTTTTCAGGAAATCAACAACTTCTACACCTCAACCGTCTATGAGAAAGGCGCTGAGGTGATCGGGATGCTGAAACGGCTGGTCGGGGATGAGGCCTATGCGAAAGCACTGGACCTCTATTTCGAACGCCATGATGGGCAGGCCTGCACGATTGAAGACTGGCTCAAGGTGTTCGAAGACACCACGGGCCGCGATCTGAGCCAGTTCAAACGCTGGTACAGCCAGTCGGGCACTCCGCGCGTCTCGGTTGCCGAAAAGTGGAACGATGGCACGTATACCCTGACGCTCAGCCAACGCACCGAGCCGACGCCGGGACAGGAGGACAAGCGATCTCAGGTCATTCCTGTCGCAGTGGGCCTGCTTGGCCCAAACGGCGATGAGGTACGCGCCACCGAGGTGTTCGAACTGACCGAAGCCGAGCAGAGCTTTACCTTCACTGGCCTTGCGGCCAAACCCGTGCCCTCGATCCTGCGGGATTTTTCGGCCCCCGTGATCCTTGAACACGAACCCACAAATGCCGAGCGCGCCTTCCTGTTGGCCCATGACACCGATGCGTTCAATCGCTGGCAAGCGGGGCGCTCACTGGCCGAAGATACCCTGCTACGTATGATTACCGATGAGGCAACGCCGGACGCCGACTATCTTGACGGCTTGCAGGCGGTGTTGCGGGACAAGGCTTTGGATCCAGCCTATCGCGCGCTGATGCTGGGCCTGCCGACGCAATCGGAACTGGCGACTGCGCTGCATGACAAAGGCATCACCCCCGACCCGATGGCGATATGGAGGGCGGTTGAAACCCTGCGGCAAGCTACGGCCCAGCATGTTCAAGACCTGCTGCCCCGGCTCCACAGTGAAACGCTGGTGGATGCACCTTACCAACCGGACGCCGAGCAATCGGGCAAACGGGCCTTGGGTGGCGCGGCACTGGCCCTGACCTCGCGGCTGGACGGCGGTCTCATGGCGGCCGAAGGCTATACACGCGCTGATAATATGACCCTGCAACTGACTGCCCTGTCTTGCCTGCTGCGCGCTGGCAAAGGTGAAGCAGAATTAGCGGGCTTCTACGATCAATGGCAGCATGACCGTTTGGTCATGGACAAATGGTTCGCCCTTCAGGTCTCGATGACCGGACCTGACAAAACGGTTGAGACCGCACACAGATTGACCGAGCACACTGATTTCAATTGGAAAAACCCCAATCGCTTCCGTGCGTTGATGGGGTCCCTGGTCGGCAGCCATGCGGGCTTCCATCAGGCGGACGGAGCGGGCTATGCGCTGCTGGCCGATTGGCTGATCCGGCTGGATCCGGTGAATCCGCAAACCACCGCCCGGATGTGCAGCGCGTTCCAGACCTGGAAGCGGTATGACTCCGACCGGCAAGAGCTGATACGCGTGCAACTGACCCGTATTTCCAATACACCCGACCTGTCGCGGGACACGACCGAAATGGTCTCGCGCATCCTCGGCGCATGACACCGTTCCGTTTCGTTCGCCAAAATCGCAACCAGCGCACAATTTTGATCCTGATCGGCATCTACGCGGCGCTGATCGGAATGATCATCCTGCTGGATGCGGTCTGGTGGCTGATGGCTGTGCTGGCCCTGACCACTGTGCCCGCGCTATGGGATTTCTTCAAAGACACGAGCGCGGGCATGGAACTGACCGATGACACCCTGCGTTGGCACAGTGGCCAGCGTCAGGGTGAACTCAAACTATCCGAGGTTGATCGATTCCGGTTCGACACCCGATGGGATTTTTCGGTACGCGTTTCGGCGATACTGAAATCTGACAAGCGCCTGCGGTTGCCAGATGAGTCGCTGCCGCCGCACAGGCAGTTCGAAGAGGTCCTGAATCAGGCAGGATTCGCAGTCGAACGTCATCATTTTACGGTTTTTTGAAACGATTCATGGATTCAGCACCTTATTGGCATCGGATTCTCGGGCCTAGGGTGATGCGCACTTGATTTGAGTGCAGTTTTTGGCAAACTGAGCGGGTTACATGTTTTTTCCAGTTCGAGTTTTGCCATGTTTTGGTCCTTAGAGGCTTTTGCCGCCCGTTTTTTCGGTTTTTCTGATCCCGCCCGTACGCCTCTGCCTGCGTCCGTTGCTGATGCCACGGCGTGGCTTGTTGCATCGGGGCAATTGAACATCCCTGTCGCCGAAACAGATGCGAATGATGTGATCGGGCATCGTGTGATCGAGCGTGGCCGCCATCTGGCGCGGCAGGATATGTGGGCCCAGCTTTCCCACGAGATGCGCGAGGCGGACGAGGCGCGCAAAACCACGCCCTGCGGACAGCCTCTTACAGACTTGCTGGCATTTGGCGCACGTTCAGATGTCGTATTGGCGGCGGAACATGCGCTATCAGACTACAAAGCGGTTTGTGACTATGATCTTTTGGGTGGGATTTCCGAGCTGGAAGGTGAAATCCAAAACCACCGCAACGATCCCATGATCGCGTTGGTGGTGGCACTGGCCCATATCGATCTGGCCTGGGCCTGGCGTGGAACGGCGCATCCCGAAGCCCTGCCGCCGCTTCATCAATCCCGTTGTACAGCACATTTCGACCGCGCTGCTGCCTTGCTGCCCGGATGCCGTGCGGCGATGCCGGATAGCCCCGCAATTGCTGCGGCTGATTGCGCCTTGCTGGCGGGTCACATCACCCCGCGAACCCGCGTCTCTGACAAGTATGAGGCGCTGATCACGCTGGAGCCTCAGAACCATCGCCATATGCGTGCGATGGGCAGCCACCTGCTGCCGCGCTGGTTCGGCAGTTATGAAGAGCTAGAAGTTCAGGCCCTGCGCAACGCCGCGCGGACCCAGAAAACCTGGGGCGCGGGCGGTTACACCTGGGTTCAGTTCGACGCCATCGCCCTGGATGACGAGGCCTGCGCGCGTGTCGATGTCGAATATTTTCTGGAAGGTCTGCGCGACATTGTTACGCGTCGACCCGATCAGCAGACAATCAATCTGCTGGCGGCGTACTGCTCTGTCACACTGCAGAACCGAATGGGTCAAAACCCGAGCGCCGATACCGCACGCGAACAGATTTGCGCAGCAGCGGACTGGCTGATCCGCGACCACCTGACTGAGCTGCACCCCCTGATCTGGGCCCATGCGGCGAACGGGTTCAACAACAGTCTGCGCGTCAACTCGGCCGAGCGTTTCGCCGCCCGTGGCCGCCGCGACGCGCTGCGCGCCATTGCCAACTTGCTGCGTGAAGAACTGCACAGCGGTCAGAGCGTGACCTTCACCCCGACCGGGTTGCAGTTCTCGGGGAACTAACCCCTTGCTCCTTTGGCGCGCCGGGCCTAATACGCAGGCTTAGACTTCTGCGGATATGAGGCGCGCCATGCTCGACCTGACATACGAAATGCCCAAACCCAAAACCATTGCCGGGGCCAAGCACGATTGGGAACTGGTAATCGGGATGGAGGTGCACGCTCAGGTCTCATCCAATGCCAAGCTGTTCTCGGGCGCATCGACCCAATTCGGGGCCGAGCCAAACTCGAACGTGGCCTTCGTTGACGCGGCAATGCCGGGGATGCTGCCGGTGATCAACGAATATTGCATTGAACAGGCGGTGCGCACCGGGTTGGGCTTGAAGGCAGAAATCAACCTGAAATCGGCCTTTGATCGCAAGAACTATTTCTACCCTGACTTGCCGCAAGGTTACCAGATTTCTCAGCTTTATCAGCCTATTGTAGGCGAAGGCGAAGTACTGGTCGAAATGGGCGACGGCACCGCACGCATGGTGCGGATCGAACGCATCCATATGGAGCAGGACGCAGGCAAATCGATCCACGACATGGACCCGCATATGTCTTTCGTGGACCTGAACCGGACAGGTGTTTGCCTGATGGAGATCGTTTCGCGCCCCGATATTCGCGGTCCCGAAGAGGCCGCCGCCTATATCGTCAAGCTGCGTCAGATCCTGCGGTATCTGGGCACCTGCGACGGCAACATGCAGAACGGTAACCTGCGGGCGGACGTGAACGTCTCGATCTGTTTGCCGGGCACATACGAGAAGTATCAGGAAACACAGGACTTTTCACATCTGGGTACGCGCTGCGAGATCAAGAACATGAACTCGATGCGGTTCATCCAGCAAGCGATTGAGGTCGAAGCGCGCCGTCAGATCGCCATCGTCGAAGCGGGTGGCAAGGTCGATCAGGAAACCCGCCTGTATGACCCGGACAAGGGCGAAACACGCTCGATGCGGTCCAAGGAAGAAGCGCATGATTACCGCTATTTCCCCGACCCCGATTTGCTGCCGCTGGAAATCGAACAGGCATGGGTGGACGATATTGCCGCCAAGCTGCCAGAGCTGCCGGACGCCAAAAAATCTCGCTTTATCAGCGAGTTTGGTTTGACCGACTATGATGCCTCAGTCCTGACTGCCGAGGTCGAGTCGGCCGCTTATTTCGAAGAAGTTGCCAAAGGTCGTGGCGGCAAACTGGCCGCGAACTGGGTGATCAACGAGCTGTTTGGCCGCCTGAAAAAAGAAGACCATGACATCACCGAGTCGCCGGTTTCACCTGCGCAATTAGGTGGAATCATCGACCTGATCGCCTCGGATGCGATCTCGGGCAAGATCGCCAAAGACCTGTTCGAAATCGTTTACACCGAAGGTGGTAATCCGGCGCAGATCGTCGAAGAACGCGGCATGAAACAGGTGACCGATACCGGTGCGATCGAGGCCGCTTTGGACGAGATCATCGCGGCCAACCCGGCGCAGGTTGAGAAGGCCAAGGTAAACCCGAAACTGGCCGGCTGGTTCGTTGGTCAGGTGATGAAGGCCACCGGTGGCAAGGCCAATCCGAAGGCCGTTAACGAATTGATCAGCAAGAAGCTGAGTTCGTAAATCTTCCGAGTTGTACAAACCCCAGACAGGGGTTTGTCTGACTTGTACATAATGAAAGATTAACATTCGGTACGATATTGGGGCAGGCCTTCAGCTTGACTCTGCGCCCGAATGCGCATTCTCATCCCCGCAAGTCAGAGAGGTGAGCATCCATGAAAAATCGGTTTGATCAGGAACTGGAAACCCGGCTGGTGCGCTATGCCGCCATCGACAGTCAGAGCGATGAGACCTCGCCATCAACCCCCAGCAGTGTGATCCAGATGGACATGCTGAACCTGCTGCAGCAGGAGCTGACAGAGATCGGCGCTAGGGACGTGAAGATGACCGGCGACAGTGTTGTGATGGCGACGATTCCCGGCACGACAGAGGGTCCGACCATCGGGTTTCTGGCACATGTGGACACGGCACCTCAGTTCAACGCGACTGGCGTCAAGCCGCGGGTGATCAATGGATATAATGGCGGTGCGATTACCTTTCCCGATGACCCCGAGCTGGTATTGTCGCCCGAAGACCACCCCTATCTGGCTGAAAAGATCGGGCATGATCTGATCACCGCCTCGGGCACTACCTTGTTGGGGGCAGATGACAAGGCGGGCGTATCGATCTTGATGACGCTGGCGCGGTATCTTCTGGAAAACAAGGACGTGCCCCACGGCCCAATTCGCATCGCCTTTACACCGGATGAAGAAATCGGGCGCGGCGTTACCGAGCAACTGCCCAAGGACATGGGCGCGGATTTCGCCTATACGCTGGACGGGGGCGAAGTCGGTGAGATCGAATATGAGAGCTTCTCGGCCGATCGTGCCGTTATCAAGATCACCGGCGTGTCGATCCACCCCGGTCTGGCCAAGGGCAAGATGGTGAATGCCGCGCATCTGGCAGCAAAGATCGTGCAAACGCTTCCTCAGGCCACCATGACGCCCGAAGTGACCGACGAGCGCGAAGGCTTCATCCACGTCACCGATATGAACGGCGGCTCGTCCGAGATGGAGGTCAAGCTGATCCTGCGCGATTTTGAAATGGACGCGCTGGAGGCACAGGGCGATCTGGTGAGTCAGGTCTGCGCTGCCGTGCAGGCCACCGAGCCACGCGCGCAGATTACCTGCGAGATTTCACACCAGTACCGCAACATGCGCTATTGGCTGGAAAAGGACATGACCCCGGTCGATCTGGCGCGCGAGGCCTGTCGAGATCAGGGGATCGAGCCCCTATCCGTCCCGATCCGGGGCGGCACCGATGGCTCTCGCCTGACAGAATTCGGCACTCCCTGCCCCAATATCTTTACCGGTATGCAGTGCATCCACGGCCCGCTAGAGTGGATTTCGGTGCAGGACATGGCGGTGGCAACCGAGCTGTGCCTGTCGCTGGTCGGCAAGGCCGCGCGGGGATAAAGCAACAGTTCGGGCCGAATTTCGCGCACAAATTTCACCCAGGCGTGATCTTGGCTTTCACCCGCCTGTTAAAATGTTAGTTTGCTCAGGTCAGGCTAACAGGACCAGTCGATGCAGCGTTACGAATACAAAGTTGTCCCCGCTCCGCAAAAGGGCACCAAGGCAAAAGGCGTGAAAACACCCGAGGGCCGGTTTGCCACCTCGATCGAGCAATTGCTGAACCAGATGGGTCAGGATGGCTGGGAGTATCAGCGCGCCGAACTGCTGCCCAGCGAAGAGCGTTCGGGCTTGACCGGATCGACCACGAACTGGCGCAATGTGCTGGTGTTCCGTCGTGCGCTGGCAGCCGGAGAAGCGCCACAACCGACGCCACCCGAAGAAGACAGCGCCCCCACGCCACGCCCTGTGCCCGGCCCACAAGACGTTCTGTCAGCCCCCCCCGCAGCCCCTGCCCCGATCTCGGAACAACCGCAGGACCCGCCGCTGTCGCTGAAACCCTCTGATGAGGTGGCAGACGAACCCTCGCGCTGATCAGTTCTGACAGGTCAGAGGATGCAGGCCTTCTAGGCGAGAGCGCAGAGCCATCAAGACCCGGCTCCGCGTCGCTGCATGTCGGTATTTTCAGTTCCAGCCCGCGAAACGAAGCCCCCTGACACCGTTTGCGACAAACGAAGCAGTGTGGGTATTGCTGCTCAGCCAGCTCACTTTGAACTTGGCGTAGAGGCGCAGTATTGCGCTACCGGTCTAAAATAAGGCCGCACCACCGGACTGCAGGCCCATGGTGCTATTTCTTCTTCTCATTTAAAAACTGAGGTTTTTCGTGCGTGTCCAACAAGCCAAACCGCCGTAGTGCGGGCTTAATCATGTCTTTGAAACCTTGGGGCAACACTTTCTTTGCCGCCTTGAAGACAAAAGACCGTCTTTTTTGCGCAGGATGGATCTCTTCGGGATCACGCCACGTTGGTTGCAATGCCTGAGCCGCATTCGTTGCTTCTGACGATTTAACATTGACGGGATTTCAGCAATGGGCAACGTAGGCTCAGGACTCATAACCAGAATATGGCTGTTGCGGCGAGAGCTATTGCAGATAAGAAGACCTTGGGGCAGCGGTCATAGCGGGTTGCGACACGCCGCCAGTCTTTCAGTCGACCAAACATGATCTCTGTGCGGTTGCGCCTTGAGATAGGTCGCGTCAATGGAGATTGTTTTGTTGTCGGGCGCTTCAGCCGCCAGTCCGACCATGATCCGAGCAAATATGCCCATGCCGCTCCACCGTTTTCAGCGGTTGTAGAGTGTCTTCGGCGAGCCATACACCGAAGGGGGGATTACCGGTGCATCACACCAGCGTAACCCATTGCGGTTTATAAATATAATACCACTCAATACACGTTTATCATCAACGCGAGGTTTGCCCCGGCTCTTCGGAAAATACGGCGCAAGCCGCAGCATCTGATCGTCGCTCAATCAAAACAGATTACTCATCATGCCCCCAATCGTTTGGGTTCGTGAATCACACAGATCAGTCAAGCTCAATGCCGTTTATGGGTCCTGAGCCTAGTTTTTGAAGCACCAACGCTTTCGCCAAGTCCTGAATACCGAGACCTCAGACGATCTCTTTCATACCCGGAGTCGGTTGATACTCAGACGGCACAGCGACTCTTAGGGCGTAACCTTCACCCCGCATAAAGAGGCCTTTGAGTCACCGTACATCCATAACAAAAGGCTCCACTTCCAGCTTTATCAACCGGGATAACTCTTTGAAAATATTGAAAAGTGGTGCCCCCACACTGCATTGAAGACTTGAACACGCATAACTCTGGACGTTTCAGGTTGCCTCAAAGTATCAACAAAACTATTTAAAAACATGTAAATATGGTTTCCATCCGCTTCAGAATGGTTCACTGTGCCTCACAGTACAAGGTGGACCATAGGGTGGACCAACGCCAGCACTCAACAAGCTATCATCATTGCAGGTGAAGAACGCCCAACCCGGCAAATACTCCGATGGCGGGGGCCTCTGGTTACACAAAAAAGACGGTGATGGTGGCAAATGGTTCCTTCGGGTTCATGTGCACGGACGTCGCAGAGAAATGGGTTTGGGCGCTCTGTCAGCGGTTTCTTTGAAAGAAGCCCGCGAAGAGGCCGAGAAATGGCGGGCCGTCGCCCGTCAGGGAAAAGACCCGATCAAAGAACGGGAACGGATACGCCGGGAAGCTGCCAAAGCCGACCACACATTGACCGTGGTAGCAAAGGAAGCATTTGCGGCGCGTCAGGCGGAGTTAAAAGACGATGGCAAGGCTGGGCGTTGGTTCTCGCCGCTGGAACTGCATGTTCTTCCCAAACTTGGCAATGTGCCGATTGAAGAGATAGACCAACAGGACATCAAAAACACTCTCGCCCCGATCTGGCACTCCAAGGGCGAGACCGCAAAAAAAGCCATGAACCGGCTGGGCATCGTCTTCCGGCATGGGGCGGCAATGGGGCTTGATGTAGACCTTCAAGCCACGATGAAAGCCAAAGCGCTACTTGGCAAATCCCGTCAGGTTCGCAAAAACATCCCGGCAATGCCATGGGGCGAGGTTCCTACATTCTATGAAAGCCTAGACGATGGATCGGTCACGCATCTCGCATTTCGGCTGCTGATCCTGACCGCTGTGCGGTCCAGACCGTTACGTTTCATCCATCTGGACGAACTGCACGGCGACACATGGGTTATTCCGGCAGACAAGATGAAGACTGGCAAAGAGTTTCATGTACCCCTGTCCAGTGAGGCCCAGCGCATTATTGAACAAGCCGCAGCGTTCGAAAGGGACGGCTACCTGTTTCCCAATGTCCGCAAGGGTGTCATCTCCGATGCCAATATGTCCCGCCTGATGGAGCGTCAGGAATTAGAGGCGCGACCCCACGGGTTCCGGTCCAGTTTCCGTACATGGTGCGCAGAGGCTACCGATACACCTCGCGAAGTCGCCGAGATGGCTCTGGCCCACGAGACCGGTAGCAAGGTGGAACGTACTTACCGCAGAACGGACTTCCTTGAGCAACGTCGTGTTCTTATGGAGCGCTGGGCGCAGCATGTGACCGGACAGAGCGCGGAAGTTGTGAAATTGGTGGCAAAATGACCCAGCAGCTAGACACGCCAATTGAGTTTGCCAAAGAGTTCATTAAGCCAAGGGTAATGTGGTCGAAACACGATTGGTTCGGACCTGTTGCTTACGTGCTCACTAACGAGTTAGGCATTTCTATCGACAAGCTTCAGTGGGACTACGACCGATCAGACATTGAACAAGTTCACCATGGCAAGCAGTGGTCGATCCCAGCGGACAACTTGCCTGTACTTCTTCGAGTTGCACCATGGCATCGTGAGGCATTTAAGCTAGCTTGCGAGTTAAGCTCAGACTACCTTGAGGGTGAAAGTAAACTACCGAGTGAAATGCGGGAATTTATCTCCGGCGTTTTGAGGCGTGATATTCGATTCCCTGACAAAGTCGGCTACGACAAGCATGACCTAAAGCGCCCAGAGACATTCCTGCGAGACCGAGCAATCTACGACACTGCCGAAGCAGTAAGTGACCAATTCGGTTTACCTCCTACTGGCAGTTCCAGTGCAACCGAAGTGGCGGTACAAGCCCTGAATGCTGTTCGGCAGGAACTGGAAAAAGCGGGGTTAGTAGTCATGATTTCCACGAACATTTCCGCTGGGGCTGCTGTAGCACAAAGATATAAGATGCCGACTTACGCAGAGTTGAACGAAAGAGTAACCGCGATGCTCAAACTTCGCATGAATGGCCTTAAATAACTGTTTTAAAGCAATATCTTTTTTAGGGGAAACGCCAGTTTTTTCCTAAAAGTGATTTACTCAGATGTATGTCATCCTGACCCCACACACACTAAAGGGACACAGGATGCACCATGCTAGCTCACAAAAAATATCTCAGCAAAAAGTACCTCAGCGGCACTCAGACACTTGAAGTCTGCCCGATTAGCAAAAGCACTCGTGACCGGCTGATAAAAGATGGCCGGTGGCCGAAACCGATCAAGATCGGCTCTCGATCTTTCTGGCTCGCCGATGAAGTGGACACCGCAATGCAGGCATTCGCGGATGCCCGTGAAGACTAATCCACCAATAAAAAATAAGGAAAATCAAACATGCCCTCTTTAAAAAATGAACCCGGGTTCAACCACAACTCGATGAAAGCTCGGTTGGGCTTGGCAAATCGCACAAGTGACACCCCGGAAAGGCCCAAACCAGAAACAACCGAGATTACCGCCCAACGAAACGCGGCAGCGGCGTTCGGTGTCGGCCATGGCGGCGCTGGGCGGGACAAACAGAACGTCAAAAAGGATGAACGTTCAGCCCGCCGAGACGACATCGAAAGCCGTCTAGGCATCTCACTGGGCGATAAGCCCGCGCCGCAAAACAGTTCCAGCAATATCGCCCGCGCATTCGGCGGCACGCGAAGCCGCTGAGGGGAGCACCAACGATGAATTCCAAATATAGCGCCATGCTTGTAAGCGGGCGGAAATACAGCCTGCGCACTCCGAATGGCCCACGGGACGACTTTATCGTGTTCAAACACGGTGTTGCTGTGCCCGTCTCCGCAGAAATAAAACGCTACCTCGAAAAATATGCTGTTGATCCGGTTCAAACCAAGTTCAGCACAGGCGAGGTGGAAGAGACTTACGAGTGCAAATTCACGTTCGAAGAATTGGACGGTGATCCCGCAGTTTGAACCCGGGTGCAAAACAATCCCTACCTGTCAGATCAACCCAACTAGAATGGAAAACCCATGCCTAAAAACATGCCTTATGATCCTGCTGAAACCGAACAGAAAAACTACGCGCTCCAAGCGCTAATAGCGGAATACCTTGTTCGTCTCGACGGCCTGCGCGAAACGATGCAAAGCGACTTTGATAACCCGGAGGATGCATTCCCCGCAAAGATGCATATTGAGTTTGGAGAAAAACTGGTCCTTGCACACTCTGCCGGGAATGTCTTTCTGCACCATCTGAGACAGGTTTCAGCGGCGGGCCAAATCGCCCGCTGATAACCATACTCATTTCCCCATCGAAGCAAAATTGAACCCGGGTGCAAAAACCATGTCTGATCCTTGTGAAGTTCCCAATGCCCAGCGCATGGCGATAATGAACTTGGGTTCAAAATTCCATATGGACCGCAAATGGTCCCGAGAAATTGGCTGGGCATATGAGGTCTATCACCAGAGGGCTGAAGCCATCCATTCCGCCACCATGTCCGGGAAACGCCCTCAGCCTGTTACCCGTGATTTCCTGCGATCACCCCATGCTAAACTCGTCTCAGCATATAAGGCGCTGGGCGGCAGCGCGGACCCGGATCAGGTTAGAGCACTGAGCAGACAGGTGGACGCTTGGGCGACCGACTATCCGCCGATCAGATGGTATCCGAAGACCAAACCTGACAGGTCTTCGCGTCCTATCTGCGTGCTGCCACCTGCCCTGAAGGCCGCGCAGTATCTGATCCGGGAAGTGATTAACCAACAGACCGCGCCTAACGGCTCACTGTTCGGTATCCCCGGGGCAAGCCGCGATGACCTCGCCAGACAACTCAAACAGCTTCAGAACTCCGGGTACGTCTACCTAGCCAAGACCGACGTGGTTGACTGCTATCAGAGCATCAACCCGGATGCGCTGTATTCTCTACCATTGCCACAGGAGGTGACCCGCCGAGCACTTGATACTAGAAGCTTACACTTTTCAGTGACCCACCATCCCAACAATGCTTCGCAGGCTAAACAGGATTTTGGTTCTTCTGGGAGTATATATGGAACTGACCACAATGTAAGCGGGCCAAAGGGCCTTATGCAAGGCTCCCCGGCCTCCGGTGTTGTTCTCGCGCATCTGCTTGTCGGATTGTCGGATAGCGCGAACGCAAGGGTTATGATCTGCTTTGACAACATCGTCATTGCGGCGCGTACACCTGCCGGAACTCGGGCGATGGCAGATACCTTGGCCGTTTATCTTGAACGGTGCCCTGCTGGTCCGCTTGCGATGTGTGAACCCGAATTTTCCGACGATACGCCTATGGATTTCCTTGGCTATCGGTTCGATCCCAGCCGGGATGACATTGGCATTGCCGAAGACGCGCTGTCGCGGTTGGAAGAACGCCTTGGCATAGCAGAGCAGGTGGATATGGAGCGGCTACACGCGCTCCTAGAGACCTATGAACAATCTGCTGCTGACCCAACCCAAATAACACCCGCCAACCCGCTTCTGGATGCGCCTCCGGTGAGCGCATGGCGTGTCCTACGTGACTGGCGCGCGGGCTTCCCGGCTGCGCGCTCAGATGGGCCAGAACTTTCCCATTATTTGCGAACCTCTGCCGACGCGACCATTGACCACCCAAGGATTAGCCACCTTCACGAAAACCTCTTTGCGGACCCCGGCACTTGGGAGAACGACGCTATCCGCGCCATCCTCAAAAGACATTGTGATGAACGCGGCTAAATCCAGATCAACACTAGAAAGCAAAACCATGAGCACTGCCACGTTAGTATTCGCCGTCGTCACCCTCCTCTATCTGATGGTTGGCCGGATGGCCTATTGCAAGATAATAGTCCCGACGCGCTACCGCGATGCGCTGGGCGGTGACGTGGATGCGATGGTCTCTATCATCCACGAACAGGAAAAATCGCTGGTCCACTACCTCACATATGCAGGCTGGCTGATATTCTACCCGGTCATCATTGTCTTGGGCTGGATCATCGCCCGTTTGGACATCGATTTTTGAACCCGGGTACAATTCTTATCGGCAATGCCGGTTAATGCCGCAAAACACCCCCCATAAACCAAAAGGTGTCAAAATGACCGACCAGCCCTGCCCAGCGCCCGACCAAGCCCAACCCAATACCGAAAATGGATATTCACCTGCCGCAATGGTCCGGCAATCAGGCCGCCTGCGCTCAGAGCAACAATGGGAAATAGTTAGGCAACTGCTTCATCCGATGTTGATGCAGAACTACTCAGGCAAAGCTATTGCGGACGCATTCGGCATTTCAGTCGATACTGCCTACAGGTGGAAGCAGAGACTGCTGGAAGACCTGCGCAAAGAAGCCGTATCCATGCAGCCGCGTGACTTCGTGATGGAAAGCGTGTCTTCTCTCCGGCAAGTGCGCGCCGAAGCGTGGGCTGGCTACCATTCCGCCACAGACCGAAAGGAAAAACGAGCATATCTGAACGCGGTGACCCAAGCCGAGTCGCAGTTTGCCAGAATGGGTGAACGCATCGGACTATATGGGCGTCCCGGCCAAAATCCGCTGGATGCGAACGCCTACGGTGAGGTGCGCGACGGCGAACAAAGCGACATGATGTTGGTCCGCGAACTCCAAATCCGGCTAGTTGAATTGCTGTCGGTTTCTGACAACGAGGTAGAGGTCACTGAAGACGCTGAACCGGAACCCTATGATGACTTACTGTTGGAGATAGGGGCGGGTACTGCCGCAAACCAAACAGAATTCCCGTGTCGAATAGCCTTACCGGGTAGAAAGAGGCGACGAGAGTTGCCTTCACCTTCCTGACGCACACTTTGAAGTAAAACCAAAATGAAAGTCTCCTGCTGGCAGTTTCTCCTGAAGACATTTCCAAAATTCGTTTTCGGCGCATACTTCGTCAGGGATATAGTCTTGACCAAAACGTCGTTCGTCTCGGGAACTGATCGATGACCAAATAAGACGTGGCCTACTCAGGCAGCACCACATGGCCGTTGACCTGCATATCGACGGAAGACCTTGAAGGCTCTGCAAATCTGATGCCTACTCTAGCGCGCTACTGAATCTAAGCTGAGTGGGGGTATAAAATGAAAGATGTAGTGTACGTCAAAGAGCTACTCAGATCAGAGTATGCCACCGAACGCGACCATGAAATACCCTACCCACCTCTGGATGCCGTCGTTCGAGAGCAAGAGTTCAGTTTCAAAGACGGCGTGGTGGAAGGCGAAGAGCCGTTCGGTTCTGAGAACCGCGACGGTAAACAGTATCTGCATTTCAAGAGCGGCAATAAGTCAATATATACGCACCGTTTTATTGTGTCGTACGCACTTGGTCGGTGGATGCCAAGAGAGTGCGTAGTTGATCATATCAATCACGACCCGACTGATAATCGACCCAGCAATCTGCGAATTGTAACCCCTCGCGACAACGCACAAAACCGGCGCGAAGCCTTGCTATCTGAATTGGTCGATTTGGATGGTGTGAAGGAAAAAGAACGCAAGCCTGTGCCGGTAAAAGCCATCCCGCCAGAGCCAGAGCCAGAGCCGATCGAGGTCGTCACTCCCCATCGAGAACCAGAAAAGGCACCAACCGAAACACGCATACATAGTTTCGATACCTCAAAAGTACCGATGTCGACAGGTCCTATTTCTGGGGTTCGTTACACCGGCGAAACAATGCCCGCCAAATATGCCGGACCTTATGGCGGCGCATGGTACAAGACGAATTTGGATAGCTGGCATTTGCTTTTTGAACCACCCGCCGAGCTCAAAGACTAGAGCGTTTCAGGCCATCTAGCCGCCATTCGCTGCGCGTGCAGCACCGACCATCACAAATGGTCGAAAAGCGCAGTAAGTGGAATTTGCGAATTCCCTAGTACGGGCCTTGGCGGATATCGAAAAACTCTCTGTCATGCTGCAGTGCTGCCCGCAAGTCCGGTCTTGAACGCAACCGAACACCTTCCCTGTGGCAGAAAAGGATTACGACTAAAGGCGAGCCACCTCCACCCGTTGTAACTTCCTTGCCTGAGTTCTAATGTATTTTGAGGTTTGGCAAGAAAAGCTCAAGAGGCAGCACGACAGGTGGTTCTCTATTCAGCAGGTAAAGTGGATTATCATTCACAACTATCAGCTCTTGCAGTTTTTGAGACGATCGCCGCCAGCATTTTTGGTCTGATTCTGGTTTGGTGGGGAGTGTATTGGGTCCTTTGGACATCGATCTTCTTGACTTTCTTAGTGCATCTACGCAGCGAAGACTCAATAGAAGATGGTGTTGCAATATTTAATCGGTCTTGGGAAAGACTTAGTAAAACCAACGCTTCACAACGTTTCTTCCGAGTAACTGTTGTATTCGCCGTTGCGATCGGAGTGTCGTGGACTTTTTGGTTCGCGCCGATACTACTTGATCGATTTGGCTGGACCCTTGGTTATCAACGCTTGGTTCTGCTTGGCTTTTTGTCGCTGAACATCACCATTGCTACCGTCGTATTTGTGACAATATTGGCCATCGTCATTTTGACTGAGAGGCGACCAGTGGCTTCTACCAACGATGGCCCGTCCGAACCATCCTCCAAACGCACCATTTTTTACGTTTTGATCGGTTTAACAATTTTGCTTCCGGGAGCAGTAGTGAGTGTAACCGGATGCTTCATCATCATTCGAGCGTTTGCTACCCTCAAGCATCTTAGAAAGGGCATATCTCGCTTTTTGCAGAATTGGACCACCCTTATGTTGAAGACTGACATAACAACTGAGCCTGAACTTCTGCCTGGCCTCCCCAGCGATCATACGTTTAGCTTTCAAACATTTTTTTTCCAATTTAGAGCTGACGATCAAAGCGTTAGTGAAAAGTATGGGAATCTTCTTGCTTTAACTATTTTTATCCCTCCGATGTTTTACAGACTTATACTTAAATCAACCTTCTGGTTTTATGCTCCGTTGATGTGGGCCGCTGCGCCTCCACGTGGTCTAGAACAAGATCAATCAGGTAGGCTAAAGTGGAACCCAACCCTAGCTCGGACGCCTGTAGACATTGCCGCTGCATTGATAGCACTGATTGGAGCATTTTTATTCTTCTTCAGGCTGTGGGACTACAGCGCCTACCAAGACGCCGCAGCATGGGCCAAAGACAATGATTTTCCAGCATATTGGCCTCTGCTTGCCGCAGGACTCAATCCTGCAGGGCTCAACATTTGGTACCTGTTACCGGGTGTTAGCGCATTGCTATCGCTTGTCGTATTTGTGTGGGCGATGCAAATTTCATCTCGCGTCAGATTGCTGCAACGCTTCCCTGACCAGCTAACTCTTTGGTGCTTGTATAAACTTAATGCAGCAAAAAACTTTCTAAGCATATCGACTGTATTGGTCGGATTCTGTTTTTTACTGGTTTATTACAGCTCAAGTTGCTTGCTGCCGTCCGCTTTGCAGAGCGCAGTATCGGCCCTAAATATCACAGAGTGTGGACCCTAATAGCAAAATTTCGAGCCACAACGTAGGGAGGTCTCATCGGGATTAATGGTACGGCAATCTGGTCGCCTGCGCTCTGAGCAACATTGGGATATAGTTAGGCAACTTCTTCACCCGATGTTAATGCAGAACTATTCCGGCCAAGCTATCGCGGACGCGTTCGGAATTTCCGTAGATACCGCTTATAGATGGAAGCGGAGACTGCTGGATGACCTGCGCAAGGAAGCTGTATCCATGCAACCACGCGACTTCGTGATGGAAAGCGTGTCTTCTCTCCGACAAGTGCGTGCCGAAGCATAGGCTGGTTATCAAGCAGCAAGCGACGCCAAAGAAAAACGCGCCTTCTTGAACACTGTGACCAACGCCGAAGCGCAGTTCGCCAGAATGGGAGAACGCATCGGATTGTATGGTCGTCCCGGCCAAAACCCGATGGATGCCAACACTTACGGTGAAGTGCGCGACGGCGAGCAAAGCGACATGATGCTGGTCCGTGAACTCCAAATCCGGTTGGTCGAACTGCTTTCGGTGTCTGACAGTCAGGCAGAGCTTGCCGAAGATGCTGAACCGGAACGCTACGACAAATTGCTGTCAGAACTGAGCACAGTGCTGACTGATCCACCTGCCTAGCCTTTTCGAGGAGCAGAGTTACCGCCACGTAAGAGAAGAAAGCCAAAATCAGAATGAACTGCGCACAAATCGCGAAACTGTATTTGCAACTTATTCCTGCTGTTTGGTTGGTCTAACTGATTTCGCCGACGAGGCTTCGGAAATCACTTTCACCAATAATTTTTATGTCTTGGCCTTGTTCAATGAGCTCTTCTGCGCGACGATGCTTACTGCTTTTTTCCTGCCCGTTCAGCAGTTCAAGGTCTTGATCCCCAACAATCAATAGCGTGATTTTTTTCGAAACACTTGCTTTGACAGATATGCCAGCACCAGCGGCGACTGTGCTTGCTTCTGACCTCGACATCGACAGCTTTCCAGTAAAGCAGGCTACGTGCCCGTAGAGAGGGCCATTTTGGTTGCCTTCGACGGAACGAGACCGCTCGCTAGCTACTGGCCCGCGGCTTTGCTTGCTGGTTAAATCTTCGAAACCCTTGCCAGTCGCTTCCTCGGCAAGCAAAACGACATGCGCTGCGGCTTTCGCATCCTCAATGGCGTCATGGTGCTCGAATTCCAGACCGAGAACTTCTTTTAAATTTGCTAGCCCGTGCCCTCCATTTCCCTTCAGTTCTGGCCACGCCCTTCGAGCCATGACCACACTGTCATGCCAATTCGAACGCAAGTGAGGAATGTCATAGCGGTCACACGCAGCGTTGACCGCACGTTTGTCGAAGCTGCTGTGTTGCACAAGTGGATGGCGCTCAAGAAAAACACGGAAAGTTTGCAATACCTCAGGAAAAACAGGCGCGGCATACACTGCATCTTCATCGATGCCGTGAATACCGATGTTGAAAGGGTCAAAATGGGTTTCCGGATCGACTAACGTACCGAAGGTCAAAATCGTACCCTGTCCATCCGACACGGCGAACCCGATCTGGCAAATACTACTCGCATCGCTATTCGCTGTTTCCACGTCGAGAGCAACGAACCGGTAAGTTCCTCTCAATACGTCTTCCAAAGAGGGATCAGCAGGTTCTGGCCTTGCGCTATTTTTGTTGAAGCGCTTATGGACTTCGTTGGGCTTCGCCTTTGCAGTCCCAAAAAGACGATTGAAAAATTTCATCGAAAATGGCCTTTGATTCGGTTGTTTCAAATGCCCGGCATTCTGCGGAAGATAATTTGAACTCTCAATGATCTATCTGGATCATAGGTATAAAATTGGCTCAGGACCCAAAAGCACAAGACTTTGGTCGCGGTGATACAGATTTCCGAGACAGAGCGACTGCTCAGCGGCGATTTGCTGTCATCTGAGAAAAACAGCGAACCGTGTTGAGCCCAGTGTTATAGTTACTGCATGTTCAAGGAATGTCAGCTTTGCCGCAATGTCGCAAAGTGTTATCCGCGCGCTCAATCTGTCCTCGCTTTTTCAATTTATCCCGTCGACATCTCGTTGATGTCCGAGCAGCTATTGAAAACTCAATACTCAAACAAAAATGGTTCAAACGTGTCCTTAGTCAAAAACATTAGCTCTTCGCACAACTTAGTGTGATCAGCGGCCAACAGGTTTTCCAAGGCGAACATTTCCCCATGTGCAACTAGATGCCGCCACGCAACCAATTCCTTATCGATTTTTAAGCGGTATTTTTGAAATGGCTGAATTTCAGCCCCTATTATCTCGTGGATAAACCTTAACCGATCAAAGTTTAGATTGGAGCGTGGCAGGATTACTCTCCTGTCGTACCGCTCAATGTGACCGGTGTAGGCTTGTTGCTGCAATTTCAACAGCTTTCTTCGTGAAACCAAATTGTCCGCGGTATCCCTATAGCTGTCTAGCGCATGTGACACTGCACCAAGCATCATATCTGGTGGAAGCAAGCTATATGGAACCTTCTTAGCCTCCAAATAGTCGATGAAGGTGCCAGCGCAACTAGCACAATATCCCTCCCAGTGTGCGTAACTTAAGACAACGATTGCCCGGGATGTCGCGGCCTTTTCTCGGCCACTGGCTGCCTTCCTGTGCATAATACGCAGGTCAGATAATTCCCGCACGCGCCAAAGTCGATCATCGCTCAATTTTTTCAAGAATTCGGTCAGCATCTGCTGGACGCCTACGACTATGGTGTAAACCACAGACTACCAAATGGAATTGTCCTTTGTAGTCGTTGCGTTCCCCGCAATCCTGACGCTGACATGCCGTCGACTTGAGGCTGCTTCCAAAAATCCAGCACCCTAGTTTTTACAAACGCAACCGGATCACCCAATGCTTGAATTTCTGTCGCGTTGCGCAGGATACCAACAAAAACAGCTTCAAGAGAACGAAGAGAGAATCTTATTCCGGGGCTGTTCACAGTACCAGCATCAGGGAAAAGAGCCTTGGTGCCAAACAGACCGTGCAAAGTATCGACGGTAAATTTGAAGTTCTTCTCGAACTCATCGACATTTTCGGTCGAAAGGATTTCGATGATCTTGGCGTCCAAAAACTCCTCAACGTCACTGACATTGTCATAGTCACGGTACGTGTGAACCAGTGACCGGACAACATATTCTAGGTCTTTCTGCCGCTGGATCGCATTGTCGTTGATAGACGTCATCTCTGCAAACTTCTCGTTCGCAGCAAGGACCTTAAGACGTTTAACAAATTCAGGTGCGACCATGACCATCGCACATGTTCGAACCTCTTGTTCGTTGGCATAAGCACCACCTCGGTTCAATCGTTGAAATAGGTGGAATTTTGTTTCTGCATCACTCGGTTGTTTTAAAACTTGAACATCTAGTCGGGCTCGCCTGATGGCCAGTTGCTGCGGCTTTTCCAGCGGCTTTTGATCGTCGAACGTAACATGTTCAATATCATTCGATTTTTCCCACACTGCATTCTCTAGAGAAGGCAAGTAGGTTGTTTGCTGCAAAGCTGACGGCGGAAGTAACTCGTCGGTTTCCAGCTTTTTTAAGACACCAAAGAACTCAAAAATAGTCGAAATTCGTTGCAGCCCGTCGATAAGCTCCCAAGTTCCGTCTTCATTCTCGTAGGTAAAAATCGACGGGATCGGGATGTCGATCAATATCGACTCAATCAAGTTAGCTTTTTTCTCTTCTGACCACCTAAACAAACGCTGAAACTCGGGCTGTATGTTGAGTTCTCCGTTTTGGTACATTGAGATGACCTCGCCCACGGATAACTGCAACCTATCAGTTTTGACGGATTGTCTGGCTTCTTCGATTTCGGATTTCAAAGACATTCGGCTCAACCAATTCTAAATGCGTGTATCTGCGCAACCTATACTTGTTAGAAAACCCTTGTGAACCAAAATCACCTTACGGGTAATAATTTGCCTGAAGGCCAAGCTAAAAGGTGGTCTGTAGGGTGGTCTGAATGCACAAGTGAACCAGTAAATACTTGTATTATTTATATTTATTCCGATTCAATGGTGCCCCCACACGGACTCGAACCGCGGACCTACTGATTACAAATCAGTTGCTCTACCAGCTGAGCTATAGGGGCACTGGGTGTCGATTAATGTTTCGGAGCACGGACTGCAAGTCCGAATTTTCGCATCATCTTAACTTTGTGCTGGTTTGCCTAAGGGTAATAAGAAGATCAGGTATTATCCGAATTTGACTGCGCCGGGAACAGGTTGTAACCCAAGCGGAAATCCCATCAGAGGTAAGGACAAGTCCGACATGCAGATGGTCATCCAAGCCGGAGCACATTTTACCGATGAAGCTCAGCTTTTTAGTCTGCTGCAGGCGAATACGCAGATCATGGCCGATAATCACACTGCATTCTGGGGGCTTCGCCCGTTCAGAAAGATTTTCAGGCCTGCGCTGAAGCCGTCGGCTGATCGCCCCTCACACCAGGATACGCTGGCGCAATTTCAAAATCTGTTCCCCAAAGGACAGCAGATCGATCGGGCGATCCTGTCCAGTGCGCTGTATCTCGGCGAGCGGTCTTCGATCATCATGGACGGGCAGTTTTATGCGCGCGCCGGGCAAAGGATGGCCTACCTGGATCAATTGTTCGGCGAATCAACAGTCGAGCTGTTCATAGGCCTGCGAAATCCCGGCAGCTTCATCCCCAACGTGCTGATGTTGTTATCGGCACATGAACGTGAACATATCTTGGCCACAACCGATCTGAGCTGCCTGAGCTGGCTCGCCATGATCGAGGATATTCGCGATCTTGCACCAGATGTCAAAATCACCTTGTGGAGCAACGAGGATTTCCCGCTGATCTGCGGAGACATTCTGCGCACCCTTGCCGGAATGCCAGATGACACGCCGATTGAAGAAGAGTTCACGCTTCTGTCGTCGCTGGTATCAGATGTGGGCAAACGCGAGTTGGCGGACGTGATCGAACAGCAAAGCGTCCCCAATGATCCCATACTCAGAGGCAAACTAGGGCAGATCTTTCAGCAACATGCGCTGACAGATGCAATCGAGGAAGAGCTGGAACTGCCCGGCTGGAACGAAGATATCGTTGCGGCCTTTACCGAGCTTTATGAGCAGGATCTGGCACGGCTTCAAACCATGCCAGATATCCGGTTTCTGAAACCGTGAATGGCCTGAGCTACATACCCAGCGCTTCTTTGTACATTTCCAGCACCGCCTCTTCTTCGGCGATATCGTCCTTGTCACGCTTGCGCAGGGCCACAACCTTACGCATCACCTTGGTGTCGTAGCCGCGGGCTTTGGCCTCGGCCATGACTTCTTTCTGCTGGTCAGCGATGTCCTTCTTTTCGGCCTCAAGACGCTCGAGCCGTTCGACAAACTGGCGCAGCTCGCCTGCGGTCACTCTGTAGTTGGCCGCGGCCTGATCTTCGGTGATGTCTTCCATCTGCATCTCTCCAAGGGGCTGAAAACTGAAGTGCCGGGTTATCGGGCAATTTGCCGGATACATCGGCACCGGCCCGACCGCAAGCGGGCATTCGGCGCGGCGGGCTTGTCTGCCCCGCGCTGATCCGTTAAGCGCGGTCCCGGGTTCAATGGATGGGCGTAGACAACCATGTTCGACATTATCGTCTGGGGCGGGGCCGCCCTGTCTGTGGCCGGGCTTGTCGGCCTTGTCTGGTGCATTCTACAGGTGATGAAAGCGCGCCGGGCCAACCTGTCCGATGACGAGCTTCGCGCAGCAGTTCAGGGCGTTTTGCCCTGGAACCTTGCCTCGCTTTTCTTGTCGGTGCTGGGGCTGATGATGGTCATCCTGGGGATTTCGTTCGGATAACCAGAGCGATCAGACCGGCATATTGTCGAAACGCGCTTCCAACACGTCTTCGCACAGTGCGGCATCCAGCCGCCGCAATCGCGAGGGTATCTGAACACGCTCCGCGCGCATCTTGTCCAGCACGAGACTGACACTTGGCTGAAGCGCCAGACGGGTCTCGAGACATGCGCCATGCAGCTTCTCTTCAAGCTGTTCCGCTTCGGTATAAAGATCCTGAGCAGTCATTTTCTTCCTCCCATATGGTGCCAGTGTGCCTGATACAGGTAACGAGATTAAGACCAACACGAGACCTGAATTAAATCATCGCGGAATCTTGCCTGCGCGGGCGAAAAACCGACAATATGCAACAGGTCGATCAAAGCATACACTCGAATTGTGCCGTTTGCTTTGACAGACATCAACTTGCAATTTGGGACTTTAATCACATTCCGTTATTGCTATATGTAGAAAGACTGAACGGAGGACCCCATGACGCCCATTGTGAAAGCGTTTTTCGACCCGCAGACATTTACCGTTTCATATGTCGTGCAAGAGCCCGAAGGACAGGCCTGCGCGATCATCGACAGCGTGCTGGATTTTGATCACGCCTCGGGGCGAACGGATACCAGTTCGGCGGATCAGATCGTGACCCATGTGACGGCGAAAGGGCTTAAGGTAGAATGGATTCTGGAAAGCCATGTCCATGCTGACCATCTGTCGGCGGCCCCCTACCTGCAGGAGAAGCTGGGTGGGAAAATCGGGATCGGCGAGAACATCGTCATGGTACAGGACACGTTTGGCAAGGTCTTCAACGAGGGCACCGAATTTCAACGTGATGGCAGCCAGTTTGATGCTCTGTTCACTGAGGCCAGCAGTTTTCACATCGGCCAGATGCGCGGGGACGTCCTGCATACGCCGGGCCACACACCTGCCTGTATGACCTACGTGATCGGCGATGCGGCCTTTGTGGGTGATACATTGTTCATGCCGGATTTTGGGACCGCGCGTTGTGATTTCCCGGGTGGGTCCTCGGAAGACCTTTATGCCTCGATCCAGAAGATACTGTCTCTGCCTGATGAGACACGGATTTTTGTGGGCCATGATTACAAAGCGCCCGGCCGCGATGAATATGCGTGGGAAACTACGGTGGGCGAACAAAAGGCGCTGAATGTCCACATCGGCCAAGGCCGCAGCATCGAGGAGTTCGTCGAAATGCGCGATGCGCGCGACGCGACCTTGGCAATGCCGCGTCTGATTTTGCCGTCGCTGCAGGTCAACATGCGAGCCGGTCAGATGCCACCAGCGGATGAACAGGGCGATGTCTTCATGAAAATCCCCGTCAACAAACTGTAAAACAGAGTCGGACGAGAAAATGAATATCGAGTGGATTTCAGGGCTGGCTGGTGGCCTGTTGATCGGACTGGGTGCTGCCGCATACCTGCTGTGCAATGGGCGGATCATGGGCGCCAGTGGCATTCTGGGCGGACTGGTCGCGCGCAGTGATCGCGCCACCACGACCGAGCGTTTGGCCTTTGTTGGAGGGCTGATCGGAATGCCCTTTTTACTGCGCCCATTGATCGCGCCACAGGCTGAAACTCATCTGACCCCGGATCTGGCGATCGTGATCATTGCAGGTTTGCTTGTCGGGGTTGGCACACGCATTGCAAATGGCTGCACTTCGGGTCACGGGGTCTGCGGGATTTCCCGGTTTTCACTGCGCGGGATCGTTGCAACCGTGTTCTATATCCTTGCGGGTGGGCTGACCGTTGCCCTGTTTCGCCACGCTTTGGGAGTGATCTGATGCGCGCTGTGTTTGCCTTTTTCGCCGGATCACTGTTCGGCATCGGGCTTTTGATCTCGGGCATGACTGACACCACCAAAGTGCAGGGCTGGCTTGATGTGTTCGGCAACTGGGACCCGACGCTTGCCTTCGTCATGGGCGGAGCGATCCTGCCGATGCTGGTGGCTTGGCAACTGACCCGGAACCGCGCGCCGCTGGTGGGCGGGCAATTCCCTGCCCCGCCACGGGTCGAGCTGGACCGGCGCCTGATCGTCGGTTCGGTTCTGTTCGGGGTCGGTTGGGGGTTGGCCGGTTTGTGCCCGGGTCCGGCGATGGCGTCGCTTGGCTATGGTGGTGTTGGCGGGGTTATCTTCCTGATTGCCATGATTGCGGGCATGTTTGCGGCACCAAAGCTGGGTGCGCAACTGGACAGAATGGCCAACGCGGCCTAATCAATTGCCATGGAGATTCGACCGATTACCCCCCGCTATGCCGTCTCGCCCCAGATCTTGGTTGAGGACGTGCCAACCATCGCCCAGGCAGGTTTCGTCAAGGTGATCTGTAACCGTCCAAATGTTGAGGTGCCGCCGGATCAGCAATCCGACGCTATCGGACAGGCAGTACGCGATGCCGGGATGGAGTACGAGGTTCTGGAGCTGACCCACCAGACCATGACCCCGGAAAATATTGCCCTGCAACGCGATCTGGCCGAAAGCTGCAGCGGGCCGGTTTTGGCCTATTGCGCGTCCGGCACCAGATGCTCGGTTGTTTGGGCGCTTGGGCAATGCAACCGGCTGAGCACGGACGAAATCCTCGACGCGACCGGCAAAGCGGGCTATGCGCTCGACAATCTGCGCCCGGCGCTGGAGCAGTTGCGCGAAGACGGCTAATCCCTGCCCTCGCGCTCGGGCGCAGGCAGGCCGGCGAGGTGCGAAATTTCTGCAACCCGCTGATCTGAACTGGCCGATAGCAGATCATCTGGATCCAGCAGTATATCGTCCATCACCGGATCACCGGTTATGATCTCTTCATCCGGTGCAGAAGAAAGCGCATCTTCCCCGCGGCTGGAGGTCGTACTGGCCAGGAACGCCTGCCCCTCGCTGGCAGGCAGCGCCGGGGTTAGTCGCTGTTCGTTGATCCGAACCGCCCGCATTCCCCCGCATTGCCCCAAACGTCCAATGGCCGTGCGGGCGCGGTCAATAGCCAGAACTTCGACCCGGTCCACCCGCGCATCCTGCAGCGGCAGAACATCCCCCACCGAAAGCTCTGAAAGCGCGGTCAGCGGCAACGACATGCGGCTGATCACTGTGTTCAGTTCGGCACGTATCACGCCCGATGCCTGATCCAGATTCATCCCGGGTTGAGTGATCTCCGCCGCCTGTTCTTCGTCAGACAGCGGACGCTCGGGCAACAGGATACAGACCTCACCCTGTCGGGCACCGCAGGCAAGCTCGACCGTCAGATCGAACATACGATAGGCTTCATCCACCAGCGCAAGGATCAAAGAGCGCCGGTCCTCGGCGCGAGAGGCGAACTCGAACCCAGACAGGCTGGTCATATCGGCGGATGACTCGACCAGTTTCTGCGCCCGGCTAAGCGTATCCTCGACCAGAGGCGCAACCATCGCCGCGTCGGTATCCGTAAAGACCCGTTCGGGCGGCGGATCAGAGGTGACCATGGCAATCGTCTGCTGCTGCACAATGGCTGATACGCATCCAGGGTCCAGGCAGGCTGCGGCGATGCCGCCCTGATCCGAGGAAAACAGCAACAGTAACCAACCGCCTTTCAGCCGCCCGGCCATGTCTTCCTGCGTACGCACGGCCTGTTTGGCGCCAATAACCGACAGCGCCAGCCCCATGCCTTCGCCTGCGGCCCGAGCCAACCCCAGCCGCAGGGCGCGCAATATGGATCGGGGCGTTTCGGCGCCACCTTGTGCCGCCGAAAGCTTTCGTGCCAGTGCTGATACCGTCATGGCCCCATACCGCCGTTCTTCGATGTTATGACGATTGATCTAACCCGGCGGGGGTTACGAATGTCTTTATGACATCTTCATTGTGCGGCCTGACGGTAGGCCAGTGGCAGGCTGACGCGAAACGCAGCGCCCCCCTGGCCCGGCAAATAGGCAACCTCGCCACCGAGGCGCTGCATGATCTCGCGGCAGATCGCCAGCCCCAGCCCGGCCCCGCCCGCCTTGTCCGATCCGACCCGAGCGAATTTCTCGAACACCATCGATTGCGCCTCGGGCGGGATGCCACCACCATTGTCGATGAAATCAATCACCACCTGCCCGCCGACATCATGGGCGGAAATCGTCAGCGCGGGGTCATCCGCATCGCAGTATTTCTGGGCATTCGAGATCAGGTTGATGAACACCTGCCCCAGCCGGTCCAGATCGGTATGCAGAGGAATGCGTTCGCTGGCACGGACCCGCCGCACGCTGAGCTTGCGGTCCCCGCCCGCCAGCGCGCTTGAAACTGCGCGATCCAGCACCTCGGTCAGGGTCGCGTCACCCATGTTCAGACTAACCTGCCCGCTTTCCAAAACGCTCAGGTCCAACAGATCGTCCAGCAGCCGCGTCAGACGAAGCGCTTCGTCGTGAATGATCGCGGAATAGCGGGTCTGCTCATCCGCGCTCAGACCTTCAGTATCCCGCAGGATTTCCGAGAATGCCCGGATCGAGGTCATAGGCGTGCGCAACTCGTGGCTGACCTGACTGAGAAACGCGTCTTTCTGCATCGAGACCTGTGTCAGCTTTGCATTCGCTTCGCGCAACTGGCGCGCGGTGCGGCTGAGCTCGGTCGATTTCACCTCGAGCTGGCTGGAATATTCCAGCATCTGCGCGGATTCGTCGGCCACGGCCAGCAGATCCTCGACCGAGACAGACGCCCCGCCCACGATCTGGCCGATCATCGCATGGGCAGTCGCGGCACCGACCGAGCCGCTGAGTTCGCGTTCCAGCCGTTCCAGAAACTGCGGTGTGGGCTCGGGCAGACGTCCGGGGCGGCCATTCTGGCGCTCGGCTTCGGCCTGAAAGAATTCCTGCGCGGGAATGGTGCCCAGAATTCGCTGGGTCATGATCATCAGGTCTTCGCTTTGCGCCACCGAACCGGTCCAGCCACGCGCCGAGACCGAATGGTCAAAGACATTGACAAATTGCGCGCCTTGCAGGCGTTCCAGCGGGCTTGGGAAGCTGAGCATCGAGACCACGCAGAAGGCGACTGTGTTCAAAGACAGCGACCACATGACCGTGTGCACCATCGGGTCGATCCCTTCGATCCCAAACAGCGCCTGCGGGCGTAGCCACCCCCAGCCGAAGGGGCCGTGTTCGATCACCGAGGCGGGGATAATGCCGCCCTCCATTCCGGGGAGTAGCAAGGTGTAAATCCAAAGGACAAACCCCACGCTGAGCCCCACCAGCGCCCCTGTGCGCGTGGCACCGCGCCAGAACAGGCCGCCGACAAGCGCGGGCAGAATTTGGGAAATCCCGGCAAAAGCCACCAGCCCGATCGAGGTCAGAGCGGCGCCACCGCCCGAGAGCTGAAAGTAGAAATACCCCAGCGCCATGATCACCGCGATCGAGACTCGCCGTGCCATCAGAACGATGGTTCGGACATCACCGGATACCGACGCGGTGCCCTCCTGCGTGTTCAGCCAGATCGGCATGACCACATGGTTCGACACCATGGTCGACAGCGCCATGGCCGTGACGATCACCATCGACGTGGCAGACGAGAATCCGCCGATGAACGACAGCATCGCAAGCCAGTCATTGCCCTGTGACAGCGGAACCGTCAGCACGAACAGGTCGGGGTTCGACCCTTCGGGCATCAGATCCAGACCGACCACCGCAATGGGCACCACAAACAGGCTCATGAGCAGAAGATAGAGTGGGAAGGCCCAGGCAGCGGTGCGCAGGTGGCTTTCGTCATCATTCTCGACCACCATGACCTGAAACATCCGGGGTAGGCAGACAAAAGCCGCTGCCGAAAGGAAGATGAAGGTGGTCCAGCGCCCAGCATCCACGTGCCACTGCCCGATCTCGGAGGCGTCGATCTGGTCCATCATCGGCCCCAGACCACCCGCGACGCCCCAGACGACAAAGACGCCAACGGCCAGAAGGGCGAAGAGTTTCACCACAGATTCCAATGCAATAGCGGTGACAACACCGTGGTGGCGTTCATTGGCATCCAGATTGCGCGTGCCGAAGAGGATTGCAAAAACAGCCAATCCTGCAGCCACCCAGAACACGCTGGAGCCTTCGCGGTAGAGACCAGTCGGGTCAGCCTCGGCAAAGATCGAAAAGGACAGGGTGATCGACTGCAATTGCAGCGCGATATAGGGCGTGCCGCCCAGCACGGCCAAAATAGTCACGCAAACTGCCAGCGTGTTGGACTTGCCATAGCGCGACGAAATCAGGTCAGCGATTGACGTCACCCGCTGGCTGCGCCCGATGCGCACCAATTTGCGCAGGCCCCACCACCAGCTGACCATGACCAGCGTTGGGCCCAGATAGATGGTCACGAATTCCAACCCAGAACGCGCGGCGTTGCCGACGGCGCCATAGAAGGTCCAGGCGGTGCAATAGATCGACAGCGACAGGGTGTAGATCAGGGGTGAACGCAGCCACTTACCACCTCCGCGTGCTGCGAGACGATCAGCCGCAAAGGCGACCCCGAACAACAGCACCACATAGCCCAGACAGACCAGTATCAGGACGTTTAGCGTCGCCATGTCTCGGCCTCGGGTTCGGCGTTCTCGCGCGCGGCCATGCGTCGAGCAGCAATGCCAAAGATCACACTGATCAGGATCAGAACGCCCCAGCAGGCAAAGATGTAGAATATGGCTGAGGATAGCGGCAGCGCTTGGGCCCCTTCGCTTTCATCTGGCCACAGAAGCGGCAAAGCAAGCATCGCTGCGCCCAGAAAAGGCAGCAGCCGCGCTGCATCTGCAAGTCTGCGGCGACGGTAGCTTTGCCGTTCCAAGAATAGCGAGGGCCGAACCGGCGACGGCCGGTCTTTGCCTTCGCCCGGAGAGCTCATGACTGCGATGCCTGCGCGTGCAGGTCGCGCACCGCTGTCAGAACCTCGGTGTTTGAAAAGGGTTTGGTCATGAAACGGCTGACGCCGGCCTGTTCGGCCATCTCGCGGTCGCGGGATTGCCCGCGCGCGGTCAGCATTAGAACCGGCAGTGCCTTCATCTCATCATGTTCGCGCAGATCACGCAGCACATCCATCCCGCTTTTGCCCGGCAGCATCACATCCAGAATCACCAGATCGGGCCGGGCGGACAGAATTACCTGTACTGCATCCGTACCCTCGGCATGGGTATCCACCTGCCACCCTTCGCGCGTCAGCAGAAAACGGATCGCCTCGGTGATATTGGGCTCATCCTCGATCAACAGAACCTTACGGCTCATATTTGCATGTCCTCCCCATGACCGGTTGCGCGTTCGGCCACCCGTCCGGCCCAGCTTAAGCGCTGCGTCACGAAACTGTCAAAACCCTTCGCTCAGGATCGATGGTTCCCGCCGTGCGCTGCAATCGCGTTTTGGACATATGCGGCAACTGGCCCCGGCCTGCGCCGTATTCTCCGCTGGTCGCACCATGCCGTCGACCGGCGCCACCAGCATGGTCGACCGGTATACCGGTTCGGCCCCGAAGGCCTTTACCGGTTGCGGGGTCGCGATGGCGAAACATTCGAATTCGGCCGCTGTTCGGCCAAGTTGAACGATACGCTGGCGGATCGGCACCAATGGCCGGTTCAACGCCGTAAATAGTGGCCAGAGTGGACAGGCCTCACCATGGCGCGGCAGGGCAAACCCCGGCGCAGGTTTGTAAAACAGAACACTACCTGAGGCGTCGCAGATCACCAGCCCCGCCGGGCGCGCCAGCGTTCCCTCGGGCAGAAAGGCCAGCCGACGCAGTACCGTGGCCAGATCCACCGAAAAGGCTGCGGCCAGCGCCAGCGGGTCGGGGTCGGCCGCGTCAAGCGCGGCGCGCACCTGATCCAGCGGCATGGCCTGCGCGTCGGCAGCATAGAGGTCCAGCAACCCCAAGGCGACGGTTCTGGCAGCTGCGGAATCGAGCCCATCCAGCGGGGTTTCAGTCGCCGGATCACCAGATTCGAGTGCGGGGAAATGAAATCCCTGATTGGCAAAAAACGCCTCAACCGCGTCCAGAGGAATACCGCGCAGATCGCGCCGTCCGTCACTGTCATCCAGATAGGTCACCAGCGCCTTAGAGCTTTCCGCCAACCGTTCGGCATCCTGATGCAAGTTGCGATGGAAGCGGTCGCGCCATTCGGCTTCGATCTCTCCTGGTTCGGCCAGAATTGCGGCGGTCGAGCGGATGGCGGCGGCGGTTGACAGCACCTCGTGCATCGAGGCCGCCAAGTGCGGGTCATGGGTCAACCGGTCGGAAATGATTTCGACGGTGCGTTCCAAGGACACGACGCGGCGGTGCATCTGAGCCAGAACCCCGGACCAGCCGGGAAAGCGGCCGGCGAATTCCTCGAGCCCGTCCACCTCGGCCTTTTGACCCACCGCATCGGCCGCGGCCTCGCGCAGGGCCGAGATGAGCGTTTCTTCAATCCCCTGCGTCAGCAGCGACGGTTCTACCGACAAGGCACTTGCGATGTCGACCAGAAGCTTGCCGCCGATGCGCCGCCTATTGTGTTCGATCAGGTTCAGATACGAGGCCGAAATCCCCACCTGCCGCGCCAGTTCAGCCTGACGCAGCCCAGAGATTTGCCGCCTTTCGCGTATCCGGCTGCCGGTCAGGGTGTCGCGCATTGCGTCGGTATCCTTGGCTACTGCGACTGGATTTGCAGATTAACTGTGTATTTATTATCTGTTGCTGACAGGTTTTCAAAGAAGATTTACAACCTTAACAAACCCTGCCGCAAGAAACCCTTGCTTTCCAGCCCTGCGCCCTTCTCTTTCGGCACAATACCCGTCACCATAGGTATATGAGCGATCCCGCCTTCGAATACGCACCCATCGGGCTTGTCGAGCTTGAAAATCGGATTATCCGCCGCTGCAATCTGCAATTTGCACGCACTTTCGGCGGTGATGAGATTGATTACCGCAACATGCCCCTGCTGCATCTTTACCCATCAGTCGCCGATTGGGAGCGGATCGGTGCGCGCAGTCTGCAGGTGATGCGCGATACCGGGTGCTATACCGACGAACGGGTCATGCGGAGGCGCGACGGAGACCTTTTCTGGTGCCGCGCACGCGGTCGGTCGCTAACACCCGACGACCCGTTTCGTCACGGTATCTGGAGCTTTTCGGACATTTCGGAAGAACGCCCGCTTGTCGAATTGACCCCGCGCGAGCGCGAAGTGGCCATTCTGTCCTGCCGGGGCCTGTCCGCGAAAGAGATTGGCGCTGAACTAGGGCTGAGTTACCGCACGATCGAGGCCTATCGCGCCCGCCTGCTGGAGAAATACGGCGCCCGAAAGTTGCCCGAACTGGTGGCGAAACTATCGGGAACACCTCTTTAATCGCAACGGCACTCGAAATTAACGCAAAAACCCCCATTTAACAGGCTCAGTCGGCGCTTTTCATGACCGACCGCATAGCTTATAACCCTGCGTAATCAGACCAAGCCCGCAGGGAACAGACGGGCCAAAGGGGAACCTTCGAGGACACTCATGACAGATACCAAACACGAAGCGGATGTCGCGTTTATCAAGGCACTGGCTGAACTGCTGCGCGAAAATGACCTGACCGAACTGGAAGTCATGCGCGAATACGGCGACGACGACAGTCTGAATATCCGCGTGAGCCGTATGTCGCAGGCGGTTGCGGCACCGGTTCAGGTTGCCGTTCCTGCGGCGGCACCGATGGCAGCGCCTGCGGCAACCGTTGCCGAATCCCCCGCTGCGCAGGACGATCCGGCCAGCCATCCCGGCGCCGTGACCTCGCCCATGGTTGGCACCGTTTATATGCAGCCCGAACCGGGCGCGCCCTCATTCATCTCGGTCGGTGCATCGGTGTCCGAAGGCGATACGCTGCTGATCGTCGAAGCGATGAAGACCATGAACCACATCCACGCGCCCAAATCGGGCACCATCAAGCGCATTCTGGTGGGCGATGGTGACGCTGTTGAATTCGGCACGCCTCTGGTCATTGTTGAGTAAGGCGGGCCCATGTTCGACAAAATCCTGATTGCCAACCGAGGCGAGATCGCCCTGCGCGTGATCCGCGCCGCGCGCGAGATGGGCGTCAAGACGGTTGCTGTCCACTCCACCGCTGACAGCGACGCCATGCATGTACGCATGGCCGACGAATCGGTCTGCATCGGCCCTCCGCCCAGCCCGCAAAGCTATCTGTCTGTCCCCGCGATCATATCGGCCTGTGAAATCACCGGCGCGCAGGCAATCCATCCGGGCTATGGCTTTCTGTCCGAGAATGCCGAGTTCGTGCAGATTGTCGAAGATCACGGTATCACATTCATCGGCCCCACCGCCGAACATATCCGCGTGATGGGTGACAAGATCACTGCCAAGGACACGATGAAGGAACTGGGTGTTCCTTGCGTCCCCGGATCTGATGGCGGTGTTCCCACTCTGGCCGACGCCAAGCGTATCGGTGAGGAATTTGGCTATCCCGTCATCATCAAAGCCACCGCTGGCGGTGGCGGTCGCGGCATGAAGGTTGCAATGAGCGCTGACGAGATGGAAAGCGCCTTCATGACTGCGCGCGCCGAGGGCAAAGCTGCCTTTGGCAATGACGAGGTCTATATTGAGAAATATCTGACCACGCCGCGCCATATCGAGATTCAGGTCTTTGGCGATGGTAAGGGCAAAGCGGTGCATCTGGGCGAACGCGACTGTTCCCTGCAGCGCCGACACCAGAAGGTATTTGAAGAGGCTCCCGGTCCCTGCATCACCCCGGAAGAACGCGCCAGAATCGGTAAGGTCTGCGCCGACGCGGTGGCCAAGATCAACTATATCGGTGCAGGCACGATCGAGTTCCTGTATGAAAACGGCGAGTTCTATTTCATCGAAATGAACACCCGCCTGCAGGTGGAACACCCGGTGACCGAGGCCATCTTCGGTGTCGATCTGGTGCGCGAACAAATCCTTGTCGCTGCTGGTGAGCCGATGTCGTTCGGTCAGGACGATCTGGTTATCAACGGTCACGCCATCGAGGTTCGGATCAACGCGGAAAAGCTGCCCAATTTCTCGCCCTGCCCGGGCAAGATCTCGGCCTATCACGCGCCAGGTGGTCTGGGTGTTCGGATGGATTCGGCGCTCTATGATGGGTACTCGATCCCGCCTTATTATGACTCGCTGATCGGCAAGCTGATTGTGCAGGGCCGCGACCGGGATGAGGCGCTGGCGCGTTTGAACCGCGCGCTGGGTGAGTTGATCGTCGACGGCATCGATACCACTGTGCCGCTATTCCACGCGCTGCTGCAGGAACCTGACCTGCATAGCGGTGAATACAACATCCACTGGCTGGAGCACTGGCTTGCGGAGAACATGGCCCAATAAGAACACGGGATCGGAGGGCTGCGGCCTTCCGGTTCCGGGGCACCCGGCATGAGCCTTTCCCCTGAACTTTTGCTACACGGTTACTCCATCGGGATTTTCCCGATGGCCGAACACCGCGACGACCCGGAACTGTTCTGGGTCGATCCAAAGTTTCGCGGCGTGTTCCCGCTGGATGAGTTCCACATCTCACGCAGTCTGGCGCGGCGCATCCGGACCTGCGGATTCACCGTCACCATCAACAGCGACTTTGCGGGCGTCGTGGATGGTTGCGCCGACCGCGCAGATACCTGGATCAACCCCGAACTGCGCCGCCTGTATCAGCAGTTGCACGGGATCGACCGTGCGCACTCACTTGAAGTCTGGGATGGTGCCTCACTGATCGGTGGTGTCTATGGCGTGGTTCTGGGTGCCGCGTTTTTTGGCGAAAGCATGTTCTCTCGTCGAACGGATGCATCGAAGATCGCGCTTGCTTATCTCGTCGATCGATTGCGCCAAACTGGATTTACCCTGTTTGACACGCAGTTCCTGACAGCGCATCTGGCCTCACTGGGGGCCGTTGAAGTCCCGCGGGCGGTCTATCATGGCGCGTTGAAACAAGCACTTGAGGTCGATGCGGATTTCACTGCCGATCTGCAGCAGACCCCTCAGGGGGTTATACAGCGGATCACCCAGACGTCGTAACGCGCGTGGTCCAATGCATTCAGTGCCGGCGAGGTTGCAATCATCCAGCCATCAAACAGCTGCTGCGCCTTGCCCTGTTCCCAGATGGTCAGATAGGCGAAGGCATCACCTGTCGGGTTCTCGGCCGGATACCGGCAGTCGCCCATAGCGACATCGAGGCCAAACACCGTTGCGGTTTGACCGTTCTGCACCTCGATATCCACAGTCTGCCCATTGACCTTATCGAGCCCGCGCAACATGGCGCCGGGGCCGGACACGACCTTCTGCTGCGCTGATACTCCGGTCGCGGTGACCAGCAGCGCCACAAGAGCCGCGCGGATCATTCGCTGCCGTCCCCGGCCACAAACTTGACCAGCAACGAGATCAGGCTGACCGCACCCTGCGTATCCTCGATTTGATCCCCCGCCTCGAAGTAGAATGGCGAACCGCCGGGCATCAGTTCTACAAAGTTGCCGCCCAGCAGCCCTTCGGACGAGATCACGGCAGCACTGTCATCCGGGATAAGGATCCCATCTGCCACCGAGAACTGGGTATCCGCGCGATAGGTGTCAGAGTTCAGGGTGACATTCGTCACGGCCCCGATCTTGACGCCCGCCAGTCGTACATCAGTGCCGACGCCGACACCTTCCAACGAGCGGAAAGACGCGCCGAGTTCATATCCAGCACTGGATTGCGACAGGCCGGTGGACTGGCTTGCATAAACGCCAAACGCAATGGCGCAGGCCAGTACGGCCCCGCCGACAATGACTTCGGTCTTGGTGTGAGCAGACATCTATTCTTCGCCTATTCCGGGCTCCACGCCTCGTAATCTGTGCGTTCGACCGGATCGGCGCGACGCAGAGATCCCGCTGGTGCGTAGGCGAGCGCGGTTCCTGTCAGGTTTTCCTGATGTGGTTTTTCCCAAGACTTGTGGGCCAGGGGTTTATCGGTTGGAGGCTCGTCCCATGTACGGTGCAGCCAGCCATGCCAATCCGGATCGATCCGGCTGGCCTCGGCCTCGCCATTGAAAATCACCCAACGCTTGCTGTCGTCGGCAGTGCGGTAGAATACGTTGCCTTCGTCGTCTTCACCGACCTTGACGCCCTTGCGCGCGGTGAAAATCTGCGTGTTCAGGGTAGCTCCGTTCCACCAGGTTACGGCCCGCAAAAGACTGTTCAGGATTCCCATCGGCTGCCTCCGGCATTTCTATCCCCGCAGATATGGACCAAAGGCACGCCAAGGTCCAGTACTGCCGGCGCTGCCTGCGTCATTCCGGCAGAATAGCGGTAACTTCGATTTCGATCCGGTACTTCGGATCGATCAATCCGCATTCGATCATCGTCGCGGCAGGTGGATTGGCGCCAAAGGTCTCGGCCAGAACTGGCCAGCAGGGGTCGAATTCGGCGCGATCCGGCAGCATGTATGTGACGCGGACAACATCCGAGAACGATACACCCGCCTCGGCCAGCGCGTTCTCGATAATCGACAGTGCTGAACGGCATTGATCGACAACCGTTGCGCCCTGCCCGACGGTCCCTGCAACATGTACCCAGCCCCCGGCCACAACCGCGCGGCAGTAACCCACCTTGGCTTCGAATTCTCCACCTGACGAAATACGTTTTATTGTCATCGAGTCCTCAAACAAAAACGGCGCGGACAATGCCGCGCCGTGTGTGCATCAAACAATGCGGCTTACCCGGCCGAAGCCGATTCCGCCGCGTCCGCATATATGATCAGCGGCTGAGAATCCGAAAGCACGGCCTCTTCGTTGACCACAACTTCGGTCACATTCTTCATACCCGGCAGTTCGAACATCGTATCCAGCAGGATGTCTTCCAGAATCGAACGCAGCCCGCGTGCACCGGTCTTACGTTCGATGGCTTTCTTGGCGATCGCTTTCAGCGCATCCTCGGTAAAGGCAAGCTCAGCATCTTCCAGTTCGAACAGGCGCTGATACTGCTTGACCAAAGCGTTCTTGGGGCTGGTCAGAATGGTGACCAGCGCGTCTTCGTCCAAATCTTCGAGCGTTGCCAGAACCGGCAGGCGGCCAACAAACTCTGGGATCAGGCCGAATTTCAGAAGATCTTCTGGTTCCAGTTCCTGAAATATCTCGCCGACGCCACGCTCGTCATTACCCCGCACATCAGCCCCAAAGCCCATCGCCGAGCCCTTGCCGCGCTGTGCGATAATCTTGTCGAGACCTGCGAATGCGCCGCCACAGATGAACAGAATGTTGGTCGTATCGACCTGCAGGAATTCCTGCTGCGGATGCTTGCGCCCACCTTGCGGCGGAACGCTGGCCACAGTGCCTTCCATCAGCTTCAGCAGAGCCTGCTGCACACCCTCACCCGATACATCGCGCGTGATCGAGGGGTTTTCAGACTTACGCGTAATCTTGTCGACCTCATCAATATAGACGATGCCGCGCTGCGCACGCTCGACATTGTATTCACTGGACTGCAGCAGCTTGAGGATGATGTTTTCCACATCCTCGCCCACGTAACCGGCTTCGGTCAGCGTGGTCGCATCCGCCATCGTGAACGGCACATCAAGAATTCGCGCCAGCGTTTGCGCCAACAAGGTCTTGCCGCAACCGGTGGGGCCGATCAGCAGGATGTTGGACTTCGCCAGCTCAATATCACTGCCCGCTTTCTGGGCGTGGTTCAAACGCTTGTAGTGGTTGTGCACCGCAACTGACAGGACCCGCTTGGCGGTGGCCTGGCCGATCACGTAATCGTCCAAAACCTCGCAGATATCCTTGGGTGTTGGCACCCCATCCGAGGATTTCAGACCGCTGGCCTTGGTCTCTTCACGGATGATGTCCATGCAGAGTTCGACACATTCGTCGCAGATGAACACGGTCGGGCCTGCGATCAGCTTACGCACCTCATGCTGGCTTTTGCCGCAAAAGCTGCAGTAGAGCGTGTTCTTGCCGTCACCGCCTGAATTCGTCGCCATGCTTTACCCCTCGGGCTCCGTCTCAGCGGCCCCTCTTAGGACCGCGCTTGCCGTATATGCCTGCAGCTTAGGCCAGCACCCTGGCAGCTACAATCTCAAAATCGATCCCCACGCCTGACGCGCGAGGATTTGAACCTAGGCCTCGTCGCCATCCATCTTGGCGCGGTTCTCGACGATCTCGTCGATGTGACCCCATTCCTTGGCTTCTTCCGGGCTCATGAAATTGTCACGATCCAGCGCCTTTTCAACCGCTTTTTTGGTCTGTCCGGTATGACGTACATAGATGTCATACAGGCGATCCTTGAGTTTTTGCGTCTCGGCCGCATGAATCATGATGTCGCTGGCCTGACCCTGATACCCGCCGCTGGGCTGGTGAACCATGATCCGGCTGTTGGGCAGCGAGAAACGCATCCCCTTCTCGCCTCCGGCCAGCAGAACCGACCCCATCGAGGCCGCCTGACCGATCACCAATGTGGAACATTTCGGCTTGATATACTGCATTGTATCGTAAATCGACAAACCGCTGGTGACCACGCCACCCGGCGAGTTGATGTAGATCGAGATTTCCTTGTTCGGATTGTCCGCCTCAAGGTGCAGCAACTGGGCCACAACCAGATGGCTCATCCCGTCGTGGATCGGGCCGTTGATGAAAATGATCCGCTCTTTCAGAAGGCGCGAGAAAATATCATATGCGCGCTCGCCCCGGCTGGTCTGCTCGACGACCATGGGGACGAGAGTGTTCATATATGTATCAACTGGATCGAACATTCGGAACCTGCCTGTTTTGCAATGGATCGGGACATTACCCGAAGAGTAGTTACCCGAGTCTTAGTGCCGCCACTGGGGGGCTGCAAGGGGGGCCGCGCGATCCTGTACTTTCAAACGACCCGCGCCGGTCGATTGTGTCCTCTGAGGCGGTGCGAAAATCAGATTGCGCGGTTCATGGCCGTCGCATCACGCTATTTTGATCCATGCATATGGAAATACATGCATGAAAATTGTACGAAGGGCTCCCGCTTCAAGATGGCTTCAGGCTAATTCGGGATTCGGCGACAGTAACGAGGGTGTAAGATCATGGCTTTTCCGCAAATGACCGGGGATATGTCTCCTGGCGAACTTGACCGAATGGTCGAAAACGCAACACGGGCCTCGAACTTCCTCAAGGCCATCAGCCACGAAGGGCGCCTGATGATCCTGTGTCACCTCGTCTCTGGCGAGAAATCCGTGACCGAGCTGGAGCGGTTGCTGTCGGCGCGCCAGGCCGCCGTATCGCAGCAACTGTCGCGCCTCAGGCTTGAAGGGTTGGTTGTTCCCCGCCGCGAGGGCAAAGCGATCTACTACAGGCTGGCCGATGATCGGCCCGCCCGAATACTGGAAGTTGTTTACGAACTTTTCTGCGCCCAGGACCAAAGCTGATTGTTACCTTCGATCCTGAATACATGGGTCGCGCAAAACCTGTAGCTCTGCCCTGTGAAAGCTGCTAGTCAATTTGAAACAAGTACTTATGGAGCAAACGATGATCCGCACAATTCTGATTGGCCTGGCCCTGTTCACTCTGACCGCCTGCGAAACTGCAAAGGGCGCCGGCAAAGACATCGAAAACGCAGGCGACGCCATCCAGGGTGCTGCTGAGGACGTTCAGGAAAATATCTGAATGTAACGGGATATTGCGGCTGCGCAGCGCCCACCCGCAATATATAGTTGCCTCATGCACCCGGCACGCGTAATGTTGACGTACAGGTGCATAGACGCGGCATTGCATTTCTGACACTTAGACGGGGTTCTTTTGCGCAAGCGAAAGAACCCCGTTCTGGTCCGGAGGGTGGTGCGTGGTAGCCTGTATGAGCCTAGTGTTCTCAAAAGGAAAAGGCGTCAGGTGCTCAGACGCGGTCTTTGCATGCATCCTTGCGGACACTCCTGACGCCTTGCCGGTCCGATCCGCCCGAGGGACGTTTCAATCCAGTTGCCCGGCCCCCGAAGGAACCGGACGACTGCCACACGCGCTATGTCGCGTCGCAGCCCGCTCAGACCTTCTGAGAGGTTGATCATCTGCCTCGGACCGAAGCCCAAGCCACCTGATCCACCACCGGTAAGCCATTGCAACCAAGTACAAATCCTAAAATCTGCCTTCGTCGCCGCGACCCCCTTGGCCTTTGCGTACCGCCCCTGTTCCTAAGAACCGAAGCAGTGAAAGAACTTTTGCATCAGCGCCCTCATCCGGCAAGAAAATAGCACTGCAGCATGAAAATTTGACGGGGATAAGCTGTTGATATCCACCGGGAGAGCAATGTGGATAACCCGAGTTTTCGCGGCATCCCGCAGGCTTGAAAGAAGAAAAGTTCAAACCTCGATCGCAGGCTGAAATCCGCCCGGTTTCTGCACCCGCAAAGGCCGCGCACGCTGTGTTAGGGGTGCATTGTCCGGATCGTATGACACTCGGACCCGAGATCTTACGAATCGCATAACCGGAGATTCGCTGATGCGCTGTTCCATTTCCCAGGCCCGCGATCGCTTGGGTGAGCTGGTCACCCTCTCGCAAGACCCCCGTCAGGTGATCGTGCTGACCCGCTATGGCAAACCGCTGGCCGCGCTGGTTTCGATGGCCGAGGCAGAACGGATCTGGGATCTGCACAATGACGATCAGATCGGACGCAAACACCCGCTCAGCGGGCTGCGCGGGTGGTGGTCGAAGGGACAGGGCATTCCCGGAATGGAACCTGGGCCGGACGGCACCTATGGCACCGCGCGCGACGCCGCGCTGAAGGTCCGCGAGATCCAGATGACCCGTGCCGAGGAACGCCGCATCCTGAAACGCGGGGGTCTGGACCCTGTCGCGGGCGGTGAGATCGCCGCCCGGCCCGTCGCCTCCGTTTGGAGACGATTATTCATGAGAAGCGCTCCGACCCGAGCGGGGTAACCTACTACTCCTTGCCGCAGTCACAAATTCAGCGACAATCGTACCCCCTTAACATCCCTGCCCGGGCCGGAGACGCTTCAGTTCACCTGACGTTCCAGAACGGTGCTATAGGTCGTTCCGTTCCGCAGGCTACGGAAATCGGCAAATATCTTGCCGTCCTCGTACCGCGCATCGATCAACGCATTCGCGCCGATCACCAGCGGGGATGTCTCAACAATGCCAATCGAACCTGATCCATCGCGGCTGATGGCTCCGGTGACCTCGTATTCGTTCCATTCGGTATCACCCTCGCGGCGCCATTTGCTGGGGCCCCAGAAAACATTGTCTTCCTGCATCTGGACGTCGAGCATCCATTCGGCCTGATTAAAGCGGGGCTGATCACCCTTGTAGAAATGGCTGGGCTGCACGGTCGTATAGGTCCCCAACCATGTGCCGCGCAGGTCCGGCGTATCGGCCATTGCGGCGGTCCCGAGGGTGAGGCCGGTGGCCAGAGCGGCTGCGCCGGCAGTCATGTATCTGGTCATTGGAATATCCTCCCGTATGCGACCCTTTAGAGTTCAAAAACGAACATCGTTGCTGTGGGATAAGAGATTGGGAGGAGGTGCGCGGCTTACAAGTTACCTAAGGGAAAGTTCACAATCGCTTAATGTTCGCCTTACGCCCAGGCAAGCGCGGTGCCGAGGATGACGAGGCCAATGCCAGCCGCCTCGCGATACGAGAAGTTCTCGCCGAATAGAAAGAACGAGGCGATGGCGATCAGAACAACCTCGGCCCCCAGAATGCCGGTATAGATGATGCCCAGCCGTTCGTCGCGCAGCGCGGCGAGTTCCAGCGTCGCCCCGGCCAGCAGGGTCGCGACGATCAGCAGGCCAAGGCCCACGCCGGGGAGCTTCCACCAGAACTTCATCGCGATCATGGCCACAGAATAGAGACCCGCCGACCCGAGGGCGATAAGGGGGATCATGGATGTGGACATCTGCGCCTCCTGCCGAGGGTTCCGTTGGGTCAAGTGTAGCAGGAGGGTGCGGTTGGGGCTGTGAGGTGGGTCACAGTGGGATGACGGGTTAAAAACCCATCCTACGTAGGGTGGGTTTTCAACCCACCATTCCATCCCCGTAGGGCGGGCTTCAGCCCGCCACCAAACCCACCCGATCCACGCGCGTTGAGTTTGGATCAGGTGAATGGCGGGCTGAAGCCCGCCCTACAGTTGTTCAACAGAACTAAGGGCAGCGCCGGCCCGAGGGGAGGCGCAAACGCGCCGCCCCATGGGGGCGGGTCGGCGGTGCCGCCGGGCGCGTGGAATAATAAAGCTTGGCACCCAATTGCTCAACTACTAGAAGGGCCTGTTCACGACCTCAGTCTAAACCAATCGCGAACCGTTAGTTCCAGACGTTCCTTTTCGTCTTCAGCCAAAGGACAACAATGAGCAATTGGGTTACGCAACATATTAAGCTGGTTCATGATCCTTGAAACCGCACTTTTTGAAGAAAGCGATGCACCAAACAAATCAAAGTTGGATGTAATCAGCTGCCCAAGTTGACCAAAAGTCAGATAATCCAGAGCATTTTCTGATCTTGGCGTGATCCCACTATCTTCATCCTTCTTCTTGAGATTTGAAACCTCGGTTCTGAAACCTTCAGGAACTCTTCCTGAGTTCCACCACATTGCGCCTTCAGATTCTGAAAGAGTGTTTTCCACCAACTGACGAATAGAAACTTCCAGACAATAAAATATCTCGTAGTACTGAGACATTTCTGAGGACTGGTGGCGAACCTCAGCTTCAAATTGGTCGTATCCCGCGAGCTTACGTTTTTTTTCTGACCGTTTTCGAGGAAGAACTTCTACATCAAAGGTCTCTTCAACTTCTTCGACTTCTGACACTGCTTGAACACCGCTCACTCCGAACGCACGGAGGAGAATGTCAATTTCCGCTTTCTTAACCATCTTCAGTCAAAAGGTGTTCTTTAAGGGACTTAAAAATCGCATTAAAAACAGCGATATCACTGGTGGCCGGCAGATTTAGATTGATCGTATAGCCTATGTTTAAACCAACCGTTTCTGATCTCTGTTTGTTTTGCGGTTCTGGCAAACTTTCTCTTATCTGATCTCTTACGGATTCAACTGAATTACCGTCATCACCAGCAAGCTGATCCACCGCTTCCTGGGCAGAAAAGTCAGCAAACTCTTTCATGTTGTTGAACGTCGAAAGTGTTAAAGTTACGTTTCTCGCGTCAGCCGCACTTCCTGTTATTTCAACAATATGTCCTTTCAGTTCTTCGTCTGACAACAGGTTGGCAAATTCGTTCCTACGAAAGATCTCCGAATATGCACTCCGCATCGCTTCAGCAACGGCTGCACCCGATGTTTGTTGGTTTCGAAACTTCCTGTAGATTTCAGTGGGCAATCCATCACTTGAAGCGAAACCTATGCGCTTCAGAAACGTCGTCATGTTGTCGCCGCTGCCGCCGCGAATACCTAATACGGTTTTGACAAAATCACCGGATACTTTGGGAGGCGTCGCCGCTGATTGAATCGCGTTGAACGCTTTTGCAAGCCCCCCTGGGGAAGTGAGGTAAGGAAGTGTAGCCAAAGCAAAGGTCTCCAATCAATTTTGGACAACCTTACTAATACGCTCCACTTATGCAAGAAGCCTCAACTATCCATCTTCAACGCCGAGATGAATGCCTCCTGCGGGATATCGACCTTCCCGAACTGACGCATCTTCTTTTTCCCCGCCTTCTGCTTGTCCAGCAATTTGCGTTTCCGCGTGGCGTCGCCTCCGTAGCATTTTGCAGTCACGTCCTTGCGCAGCGCCGAGAGGGTCTCGCGCGCGATGACCTTGCCTCCGATGGCGGCCTGGATCGGGATTTTGAACATGTGGCGCGGGATTAGGTCCTTGAGCTTTTCGCACATCGCCCGGCCCCGCATCTCGGCCCGGTCGCGGTGAACCATGGTCGACAGCGCATCAACCGGCTCGTCATTCACCAGCACCGACATCTTGACCAGCGCGTCCTCGGTATAGCCGGTCATCTGATAATCAAACGAGGCATAGCCCTTGGTCACCGATTTCAGGCGGTCGTAGAAGTCAAAGACGACCTCGTTCAGCGGCAGGTCATAGACGACCATGGCGCGGCTGCCCGCATAGGTCAGGTCCATCTGGATGCCACGGCGGTCCTGGCACAGTTTCAGCACGTCGCCGAGGAATTCATCCGGCACCAGAATGGTCGCCTTGATGCGCGGCTCCTCAATATGGTCGACCTTGGACGGGTCGGGCATGTCGGCGGGGTTGTGCAGCTCGATCATCTCGCCGTCTTTCATATAGACGTGATAGATCACCGACGGCGCGGTGGTGATGAGCTCGATATCATATTCGCGTTCGATGCGGTCGCGGATGACCTCAAGGTGCAAAAGCCCGAGGAAGCCGCAGCGGAAGCCAAAGCCCAGCGCTGCGGATGTTTCCATTTCAAAGCTGAAGCTGGCGTCGTTCAGGGCCAGTTTGTCGATCGCATCGCGCAGGTCTTCGAATTCGGAACTGTCGACAGGGAAGAAGCCACAGAACACCACCGGCTGCGCGGGCTTGAAGCCGTCCAGCGCGATTTCGGTGCCGTTGCGGTCATTGGTGATGGTATCACCGACACGGGTGTCGCGGACCTGTTTGATCGAGGCCGTCAGAAAGCCGATCTCACCGGGGCCAAGGCTGTCCACCATCTCCATCTCGGGGCGGAATACACCAACGCGGTCAACATGGTGCAGGGTGTTGTTCGACATGAACTTGACCCGCATCCCCTTTTTCAGCGTGCCGTCCATGATGCGGACCAGAACGATGACGCCGAGATAGGCGTCGTACCATGAATCCACCAGCATCGCCTTGAGCGGCGCGTCGAGGGTACCTTGGGGCGCGGGCAGATGGGTGACGATGGATTCCAGCGTCTCGTGAATGCCCTGCCCGGTCTTGGCGCTGACCTGAATCGCCTCAGACGCGTCGATGCCGATCACATCCTCGATCTGTTCGGCCACGCGGTCACAATCGGACGCGGGCAGGTCGATCTTGTTCAGCACGGGCACGATGTCATGATCGGCGTCGATGGCCTGATACACATTCGCCAGCGTCTGGGCCTCGACCCCTTGGGTCGAGTCCACAACCAGCAGTGAGCCTTCGACCGCGCGCATCGACCGGCTGACCTCATAGGCAAAGTCCACGTGGCCGGGGGTGTCGATCAGGTTCAGCACATATGCCTCACCATTATCGGCGGTATAGTCGATGCGGACAGTGTTGGCCTTGATGGTGATGCCGCGTTCCCGCTCGATATCCATGCTGTCGAGCAGCTGTTCCTTCATGTCGCGATCCTTGACTGTCCCGGTCTCTTGGATGAGCCGGTCAGCAAGGGTGGATTTGCCATGGTCGATATGCGCGACGATGGAGAAATTGCGGATGTGAGCGAGGTCTGTCATGGGTTGGGGATATGTAGAGGAATCGTGGGTTGGTCAAGGTGGATTAGATGGATGGAGCAAGCGAGAAAATCGAGAAGTTCGTGAATGAACTTTCACGCCGCAGAGAAACGAAGGTGCACCTCGCCGCTCTCGCGCGCATCATACTTAGAAGCCTTTCCTACCCAGTCCAACTTAATCAGTTTTCGCAACAACAAAGGGAGTTCTATCTCCTTCAGTGCTTTCGCGCCGCTCTATTGGCCAAACAGTACGGCAATCATCGAAGTACAATCACTACTCTAGTGGACAAGCAGGGTACAAAACTCTGGTTGATGGCCGGTAACTTTCAGTTCCACCATAACCTGGGCGTAAACCTAACCAATCTCTCGCGCCCTCGAACCGGCATCGCGATAAGCTTCAGATACGGCCCCGGTCAATCTTATGTCCCTTTCTCCAAAGAAGCAGACGACTGGTATCCTGCGAGCCCCGAAAACACGTTTTACGCTGGGCATAGCCTAGGAGCATCGTTGCAGAAGCAATTCATTGCTGATTTAGACGCTGAACTGGCCAATCTTTCACACAGCGGCAATACGCAAGGCCTGATGTCAAATCCGCTCAGCGACAGAAAAGACAAACGGTCCATAAGATTCCAAAAACTGTTTGGCTTCTTGTTCGACGACGGGCGGAAGGAGTGGAGCTATTGGCGTCCGTGGTATGAAAGCCATCTATTAGGCGACATCGCTGATGCGGAACTCGAAAAACGGATAGCCAATATTCGCGAAGAGATTTGGAATATGGGACCCAAGGCCGTTGCATCCGAAATAGAACGCATTCAATCACGGCGTGACGTCGAAGTCGCACATGCTGACCTCAAAGAAAGTTTGAACACTCGAACCTCTGCCCGCCATGGTATTGGGGGGAACTACCCTCCTGAAAGCATTGACGACAAGCGTTTGTCCGGTGCGACTGCATTAATTTGGGAAGCAGAAGAAGAACTCTCGACCGCATTAGAAGCGGAATATCCAGAGCGTGAGCGGATTGAGGCAATCGTAGCTAAGCTCAAAACCGGACTGGCCAGCTTTCTCAAGTGGTGCGCAAGCAAAGGTGATCTTGCCGTCGATACTTTGATCAAGTGGGGTATTCCTGCGACCGGGGCTGGATATGCTGCCAAGTATCCAGAGAAAATTGAGGCTTTGATTGAAGCAATAGAGCGGTGGCTACCGTTTCTATCGTAGCCAGTGCCGGGCTGAAGCCCGGCCTACGGGGTGGGATGTTTCCGACTCGTGTATTCACTTTTTCGAACCACCCAATTGATCCCGAATCCAGTTTGATTCATACTGCCGCGCAGACCGAGAGGGGCAACAGACCCGTCCGGGCAGGCAAAAAACGAGGCTCGAGTATGAAACAGTTCCTCCTTATCGCATTTTGTGCGGCATCGCTGACGGCGGTGGCTCCGGTTGCGGACGCGGCGCAGATCAAACGGGCGTGTATGGCGTCGGACCGGTCGGCGGCGACGCGGGATCGGTGCAGTTGCATTCAACGGGTGGCCAATCAGGCGCTGACGCGCAGCGATCAGAAGACCGTGGCCAAATGGTTCACTGACCCCCATCAGGCGCAGGAGTTGAAGATGTCGCAGACTTCGCGCGATGATGCGCTGTGGGATCGGTATCAGAACTTTGGCCAGATGGCGCAGGCGATCTGTAGCTAACCCCTGTCAATCCTTGACCTGATGCACGCTGCGCCCCAGAAAGGCGCAGCGAAAGGTATGTTGCATGGTAATGAAAGGGCTGACCCTGCGGGGCCTTGAAGTGTTCGAGGCACTGGCACGGACGGGATCGGTGGCGCAGGCCGCCGAGATCACCGGGCTCAGCCAGCCCTCGGTGAGCCAGCAGTTGCGCAATCTGGAAAAGGCTTTGGGCACCGAACTGGTGGATCACGGGCGGCGGCCAATGCGGCTAACGCAGGCCGGGCGCAGCTTTCTGGCGCGGGCCGAGGCGGCGTTGGCCGAGTTGCAGTTGGCACAGAGCGAACTGGCGGTGATGGATCTGGGCCATCTGACCACCCTGTCCATCGGGTTGATCGACGATTTTGACAATGACCTAACGCCCCGGCTGGCCACGTTGCTGGCCGACAGTCTGACCCGGTCGAAGTTCAAGCTGATCACCCTGTCGAGCCTTGATCTGTTCGAAGCGTTGGCGGCACAGCGGCTGCACATGGCCGTCTCAGCCCATACCGGCGAAGTGCTGGAGGGCGTGGTCGAATACCCTCTGGTGCAGGATCCGTTCATTCTGGTTGCGCCCAAAGGGGCCGAACAGCCCATACAGCATCTTCCGTTTCTACGCTATGCGCGCGAGCAGTTGATCAGCCGTCAGATCGAGGGCCACCTGGCCCGGCAGCAATTGGAGTTCGAGGAACGGTTCGAAATCGGCTCCCACCTCGCGTTGATGGCGATGGTTGCGCGGGGTCTCGGATGGGCGATCACCACGCCGCTGGGCTATATGCGCGCAGCGAGGTTCCATGACGGAATGGAGGCGCACCCGGCCCCATTTGGAGAATTCGCGCGTACAATCTCACTTTTTACACGCAACGACTGGTCGGATCAGGTGCCGCAGGAGATTGCAGACATGATCCGCCGGCTGATGCAGAGCCAGATCGTTGATCCAGCGGTCGCGCAGGTGCCGTGGCTAAGTGGGCAGTTGAAGGTGATGGGGTGAATTGAAGCTCTTCGAACTGAGAAAGGTAATTTTGTAAGCTGGATGGCTATTTTATTGATACTCGGCATAGTCTTCGGACTTGCATCGGTACCTTTCATTGTTAAGCGAAAACGCTCTAAATCAGAAGCAAAGTGCAGAGCGCTTCGGAGAAGCACGGGCCTCATGAATTCTGAAATAAGACCTTCACTCCCCCCTGAAGATCGATCAGGGATGTTAGAGTTCTTGGCTTATACAATGAGTAGCCCCGTGCTGTGGGCTTCTCTTGATGATGACATCGCAAGCCTAAGCGCCCAAGCGGACCGGGATAAGTACAGTGTCGAGCAAATTATTGCCGTGCATTTGGCATCAAATTTCTTCGCCTGGCGTGACCTGCAAAACGACGAGAGCATCATCAACGATATCTCGACGCTCGGTGATCTGATTAGAAATATGCTTCACACTATATTGCCAGAGAAATGGAGCTCGGGGCCGGCCAAGACGAGTAAGTTATCTCCGTTGACTGATGACGAAATTCGCTCGCTTTATCAACTCAAGATGTTTGGAAGTCACTTTGAGAGAGAAAGTAAAATATCTGAAAGATCTAAATGGCTCAAAGGGATCGCGATAGTTAAGTCTTTTGCAAATTTGGGGGCTGTTCTAGAGCAAAGAAAAGCATCGATCGGGGTTAAAGCAAAAGCGTCTTCGGACTGGCTCCAACGGGTCGGAGGAAGCAATTCCGCACAGCACCTTTTAGCGAACGGATGGCTGCCTTTCCTCAGATCATTAGAACACCCTGATATCAAGCTCTGGAATGATATTGCAACCGAATTCGAAGAATATGTGAGCGACCGCTTAGAAGCAGCTTTCTGGATTTTGGAACAACCGGAATGCGATCGTTTAACCGCGTGGCACTTTATAGTTGGAATGATCTCTTGGGAAGTTCTGGACTGGGAACTGAAGATGCAAAAGGAGCGAGGAGAAACAACGCTCCGAGATGCGTTCGAAGCGGTATTGCAAAGATGGAATACCGGATTTTATCAATACCACTCGCTCTCGTATCCGCAGAAAGAGGAGGATGAAGGTCATCACGGCTTTGCTAGCAACACCATTTTAAATCTCCTCACTGCCTTGGAGCAAAAGCTGGACCTTCCTCCATTTACACGCCCGAGCCACTTAGATCGGGATTTAAGCCGACCGACCGACGATCTTTCCAGGTCGGTCTCGGTTGGGCTTTCTTATTATCATCAAGAAGGGCTATGTCTTCAGCGCGGTTATGACTGGCATATCCCCGCTTGGCATCCAGCATACACGGTTGAGAAGTAGATCCTTGAACCACTTTAACACTTTGTATTCGCTCAACGGTGCCGCCCACAGCCCAAATGAGTCCGCATTATTTTGAACCTAATTGTAAACATATGCGGTTGTGCCAGACTAAGGCGCTTAACCCCGCTAAGGTCGTTGATCCTTGTTCAATTTCTGAATTTGAGTGAATTTGGTTATTGAACTTATGTGCGAAGACGCGCCTCAAGCCCCTTCACCGATTCTTCAATTAAGTCCAGCGCTCCGTCGAAATCACGGGTGTAGTACGGGTCTGGGACGTGATCGGCCCCGGTATGGGGTGCGAAATCGGTCAGCAGACGAACCGGGGTCTCTGCTCCATCGGGGCGCAGGTTTTCGATATTAGTGATATTCTCGGCATCCATCCCAATAATCAGATCAAACCGGTCAAAATCCTCGGCCACAAACTGGCGCGCCCGCAGGTCGCTGAGGTCGATGTCGCGGGCGCGGGCGGCCTTTTGCATCGGGCCATAGGGCGGGTCTCCGATATGCCAGCCCGAGGTTCCGGCGCTGTCGGTTGTGTGATGCGGCGCGCGGGCGCGAAAGGCGCCCTCGGCAGCTGGCGAACGGCAGATATTGCCCAGGCAGACGAAAAGGATACGGTGTGTCATGGGAACGGGTGTAGCGCGAGAGGCGGGTATGGAAAAGATCGTCATTCTGACCGGGGCCGGGATTTCGGCCGAAAGCGGGCTGGGCACGTTTCGCGACGAAGGGGAACTTTGGGCGCAGCACCGGATCGAGGATGTGGCCACGCCCGAGGGCTTTGCCCGCAACCCGGCGCTGGTGCACAGGTTTTATAACGCGCGCCGGGTGCAAGCCGCCAAGGCGCAGCCCAACGCCGCCCATCAGGCGCTGGCCCGGTTGCAGAAGGACTGGCCCGGTGAGGTGATCATCGTCACTCAGAACGTCGATGGCCTGCACGAAGCCGGAGGTGCGAGGCATGTCATCCACATGCACGGGACGTTGGCAGGCGCCCTATGTGGCGCTTGCGAACACCGCTGGACCTCGCCGCCCGAGATGAAGGTGCGCGAGCCCTGCCCTGCCTGTCATCAACCTTCGGCCCGGCCTGATGTCGTCTGGTTTGGCGAGATGCCATACTTTATGGATGAGATTTTTGACCATTTGGCGGGCGCAGCGCTGTTTGCCTCAATCGGCACCTCGGGTCAGGTCTATCCGGCCGCGGGTTTTGTGCAGCAGGCGCAGGCCGTAGGCGCGCGGACGGTTGAGCTGAACCTGGAGCCATCCGCCGGGGCGTCGGAGTTTGACGAGACATACCTGGGTCCTGCGTCCGAAGCAGTGCCCCGCTGGGTAGACGCGGTGTTGGCCAAAGCCGGCAGCCGATAGGGGAAGACATCGGGTGGAAACCTCGTCTATGCTGTTGAAAACCCAACTACCCGCGAGAATCCGATGACCGATCAGCCCCCCCGACAAGGTGAAATCCTCGACGACGAGACCGTCAATGCCCGTGACACGCTGAGCACCAATCTAGCCAGCCTGTGGTGGACCTTTTTGCTGCGCGGGGTGCTGGCCGGGCTGGTCGGCATCGCGGCGCTGTTCTGGCCGACCGGCAGCATCTCACTCCTGCTGCGGCTGGTGGGTGTGCTGCTGATATTGGACGGGGCGCTGACATGGCTGGGCTTTGGGCGGCGCGGAGTGATGGGCGGCTTCGGGATCGGCGCTGCGATCATCGGGCTGGTGCTGCTGATCTGGCCGCAGGGCGTCGCCTGGCTGGCCTTTACGCTGATGGGGGCAATGGCGCTGTTTGTGGCCATCGGCTCATTCATGGCGCTGCCTCAGATGCACCCGCAAGACCCCGAGCGTGCGACAGTGCGCAACTCGGGCATCTTCGCCCTGATCATCGGCTTGATCCTGATCTTCTGGCCCGGCAGCGGAATGGTGGCGCTGGGCTGGGCAATCGCATTCTTCGCATTGACCTCGGCGGTCGCGATGTTCTTTCTGGCCGCCCGGTTCAAACGGGCGGGGGACCGGTTGGATATGCGGGTCATCAACCGCTGATGCAAAAGGCCGGGCATTGCCCGGCCTGATGCGTGATTGAAGGCTGCGCGACTAACTTGCGGTTTGCTCGCGGTTCTCCGATCGGGGCGCGTTGTGGGCGGCCCGAAAACTGGCCTTAGTTCGAATGCCCGCCCGCGTCCTTACGCTCAAGATCGACGGGGACTTCGATCTCGACCTCACCGGCCTGTTCGAAGATCAGCGTTACCGGAACCATTGCGCCCTGTTCGAACGGAGCTTTGAGGCCCATGAACATGACGTGATCGCCACCACGCTTGAGCATGCGGGTATCGCCTGCAGGGATGGCAAAGCCTTCCTCGACATGCACCATCTTTGCCACGCCGTTTTCATCAATCTTGTGGGTGTGCAACTCGACGCGGCCCGCCGCATCCGAGGTCACGCCAATCAGCCGGTCATCCGTGTCACTGTGGTTCTCGATCATCATAAAGGCTGCACCGGCCTTGGCAGATTTGCCAGAGGACCGCGCATATGCATCGTCAACAACGATGACATCGGCAGCCCAAGCGCCCGAAGCCAAAGAAAGCGTAGTCAAAGTTGCAAGCAGAGTGGATTTGAGGGTCATTGCGCCTCTCCTGTGAATTCTGTCGGATTGTATTAGGGGTTGGATCAGGTCAACGCAGGGGGCGCGCGCGCGGGTCTCTTCGGCAATGGGGCCGCTATCTGGTTGTCGACGCGGCGCGGCAGCTCGGGCAGCACCCGCGGCGGAGCCGGAGGCACATCAGTCTGTGCCTGATGAACCGCTCCCAGCAGATTCAGCGCATAATCAGGGCAATAGTGCGGTGCGCGCGTCGGCTGACCGTCCTCGTCCATATACACAACGACAGGGCCAGTGCCGGTACACAGCACCATTTGGCCGACCGCCTGATCAACCCCTCGCGATTCGGCCACACCCTGCCCGGTGAGAACCACCAGCAGAGAGAGCGCGAAAGGCAGAAGGTTGCGGAAAACACCTATCATAACAAGCCGGATATACGCCCGGCCTCCGGCCTGCTTCAAGCGGAAAGGCAGGCCTGAGACAGTATGCCCGCATCAGGATCTGGGCGACTTGACCGCCCCCGCATTCATTCCGGTATGTAAGCGATTCACCCGGCGCTGCATCCGGGTGCAACGTATCAGAACGGCTGCGATCGAAGCGGGCAACAGGAACAGAAAACTCTTTAATTTTAATGGCATGAGGTCCATCTCCTCAATGAAATAAGCACAAACATATGTGGAGTTTTTCAATCTGTATGTGAACAATGTCACGAAAAATACGAATTAATATTCGAACTGAAAACAATCTGGGGAAATGCCTGCGTATCAGGTACAAAAAAAGCCCTGCACCGCAAGGTACAGGGCCGGAATTTCGAGCGTAAGAAAGGATTAGGCCGAAGCTTGTGCCTTGGCGATTTCTTTCTTCACTTTCAGCGCGTTGTTGGACAGCTCATCGTCCTTGGCTTTCGCCAGGAACGCGTCCAGACCACCGCGGTGATCGACCGAGCGCAGGGCAGCCGCCGAGATGCGCAGCTTGACGCCACGACCCAGAGTTTCGGACTGCAGGGTAACGTCGTTCAGGTTGGGCAGAAAACGACGACGAGTTCTGTTTTTGGCGTGGCTGACATTGTTGCCAGTCATCGGGCCTTTTCCGGTCAGTTCGCAACGGCGCGACATGGTTTCTTCCTTTGTTTCTGGAGGCCAGGCATATCGCCCTCGGCCAAATCACAAGGGGCACAACCCGAAGTCGCGCCCGAAAACTGGTTGGATGCGTTTAGTGGGAATCACGCGAAGGGTCAAGATGGGTGCGGCGAAATCTTTGCACCCTTTCAGAATTCATTTGTCGCGCAGCTCGGGACCGACTGCAACAGGGGTTTGTTATTCTTTAAATGCCGGGTGATCAGCTGCGCCTGCAGTCGTCCGCGCGGGATCGGACGGGCCGGATCGACACAGTAGTCGAGATCGGTCAGTTCGGGAAAAATCTCGAATATTTCGCGGCGCGATGCGGCGCTGAGGGATTTCAGCGCTTCGGGACCGGTATAAAGGCTTTCGGTGGGGGCTTCCTCGGCAAAGATTACCTGATGTTGATCGAACAGGAGGTGAAAATACTCAACGCTCTCGACACTTTCATCAACATAGATGCCCGGCATTGCAGTGAGTTTGATGGCCGGGATCAGAACCTCGGTCGCGCCGAACATCCGCTGGGCGATTCTGGACTGCACCAGCATCCGGTGCTGGCGTGAGACCAGCAGATCACGTTCAGGCAACCCGCCCCCCAGCGCCCCGGCAGAGATGCGGACAGGCCAGAGCCGGGGATTGTCCACCAACGCCTTTCGATCAAATTCGCGTTTCCCAATCCAGCGTATTGGGTGCAAGCCATGTCCAAGTGTGGGGATCAGATCTCCGGTACGCAGCGACTGGATCGCAATCGGCCCTTGCTGCGCCAAGATCAACGTATCGCGCGTGAAACAGGGCATACCAGAGCCGTTCTCAAACGCCGAATACGTGACAGTCGTTCCGGACGGCAGAGTGAACGTGCCGCTTGAGATCGAATATCCGACCCCGTCTTCAACCGTGATCACCCCAAATGTATCGTCGGTGATCACAGTGCCAACGGGCAGGTTCAGAGTGTCGGTTCCGCTGCCACCGCGAATGTCACCTGATACCGAAGTGCTGATGAAGTTCAGTGTGTCATCACCACCACCAAGCCTGATATTGCCCACAGTTGAACCGCTGATATCGACCGTATCGGCATCGGACCCGCTGGCAAGGCGCCCGCCGATCGTGCTGTTGGTAACAGTGATCGTGTCCGTGCCTGCGTTACCCAGAACGTTGTTGGCAATCGTACTGTCTGTGATGGTGATATCGTCATCGCCACCGCGTCCCCGGACATTATTAATCGGAGTTCCCTGCGGCGTGCCATTCAACGTACCGTTGTCATTTGTGACATCGATATTGTCGTCGCCGTTGGTTCCGTTGATATTGGGCATTCTAGAAGCGTCCCATCATCAGGCCATTCGGTCAAAAATCAGAGTATATCGTACTCTGCACCACCCAACTTCAAACTCAGCAACTCACCACATAATCATAGCAATAGGTGCATATAATACACACCATCGGATATGCTGTCACCAGCCGCGCCCTGACCAACCGACCAGGTTGTTATTGGTCGGAAAGCCCGGAAAGCATCTGCTCGGCAGCTGCAGTGGGGCTGAGCTTCCCCGCGCTGACCTGTGCACCAAGCTCACCCATTCTGCCGCGCATCCGGGGCGTTGACAGACGGGCCAGCAAGGCGTGCCGGACCTCTTGTTCGAACCAGTATTGCGCCTGCGTGGCCCGGTTCGTCACCCAGTGCCCGGCCTCGCGCCGCCAGGCAGTGAGGGCCTGCATCTCGTCCCAGGCTTGTTCCAGCCCGTGCTCTTCAACAGCCGAGACGGTCATGGCTTTGGGAAAGCCCTCGGGGTCCTGCGGGCGTTTGCGCAGAAGGCGTAGTGCGCCCGCGTAATCGGCGCAGGTGCGCGTGGCGGTCGCCTTCAGATCACCATCCGCCTTGTTGATCAGGATCATGTCGGCCATTTCCATGATGCCGCGCTTGACGCCTTGCAATTCATCCCCGCCTGCCGGGGCCAGAAGCAACAGGAACAGGTCTGACATTTCGGCCACCACGGTTTCGGACTGGCCGACGCCGACGGTTTCGATCAGCACCACGTCAAACCCGGCAGCCTCGCACAAGGCAATCGCCTCGCGGGTGCGGCGGGCAACGCCGCCCAGATGGCTTTGGCTGGGAGAGGGGCGGATAAAGGCGTTCTTGTCGCGGCTGAGGCGTTCCATCCGGGTCTTGTCACCCAGAATCGACCCCCCCGAACGCGCCGAACTGGGATCGACCGCCAGAACCGCCACGCGCAGGCCCTGCCCCGTCAGCATCATGCCAAAGCTCTCGATGAATGTGGATTTGCCTACGCCAGGCGTGCCCGACAGACCAATCCGCAAGGCTTGACGTCCGGCACCTGCCAACTCGTCCAGCAAGGCCGTCGCCTGCACGCGGTGATCGGCGCGACCGCTTTCAACCAACGTGATGGCGCGGGCCAGTGCCCGGCGGTCTCCGTTCAATATCCTGTCAGCAAGGCTGTCTGTCTGCATTCCGAAACCAATCCTCTGCGGCACGACTACTTGCCGCCCTCATGGGGGTTTTGTCCAGAGCCAAGCTGCATCGGGGAACTGGACCTCAGCCTGCGCTTCGCGGATAAAGCTCTGATGACAATACGCCTGCCCATAGACGACGCCCTTCCTGAACTGCTGCAGGCCCTGAAAGCCCATGGCCGGGCGGTGCTGCAGGCGCCTCCGGGTGCGGGCAAGACGACTCGGGTGCCGCTGGCAATACTGCAGGCCGGGCTGTGCCAAGGCCGTATCGTGATGCTGGAGCCGCGCCGACTGGCGGCGCGGGCAGCCGCCGAACGCATGGCTGAAACGCTGGGCGAGGTGGTGGGCCAAACCATCGGCTACCGCGTACGCGGTGACGTGAAAGTGTCAAAGACCACGCGGATCGAGGTCGTGACCGAGGGGATCCTGACCCGAGTGCTGCAATCCGAGCCTGATCTCCCAGGCGTAGGCGGGGTAATTTTCGATGAATTCCATGAACGATCTCTGAACGCCGATCTGGGGCTAGCGCTGTGCCTTGAGGTAACCGGCGCACTGCGCGACGATCTGGTCCTGCTGGCAATGTCGGCGACGCTGGATGCCGATCCGGTGGGGCGACTGATGGGCGCGCCGGTGGTCACCTCGGAAGGGCGCAGCTATCCGGTTGAGACGCGCTGGCTGGACCGACCGCTGGGTGCTCAGACACGGCGGTTGGATGCGCTGATCGATCTGGTGGTTCAGGCCGAACGGGAGACAAAAGGCGGTATGTTGGTGTTTCTACCCGGCGAGGGGGAAATCAGACGCACCGAGACCGCGTTGGCCAAACGCCTGCCTGCCGATTGCACGGTGCGGCCCCTGTTTGGCGCCCTGCCCTTCGCCACCCAACGCGCAGCGATTGCGCCAGTCAAACAAGGGCGCAAGGTGGTTTTGGCGACCTCAATTGCCGAGACCTCGCTGACTATCCCCGACATTCGTGTGGTGGTGGACATGGGGCAAGCCCGGCGGGCGCGGTTCGATCCGGGGTCAGGCATGTCGCGGCTGGTGACCGATAGGGTGACGCGGGCCGAGGCCACGCAACGCGCGGGTCGTGCGGGTCGAGTAGCGGAAGGTGTCTGCTACCGGCTGTGGGCCAAGGGCGAAGAGGGTGCATTGGCCGCCTATCCACCTGCCGAGATCGAAGCCGCCGACCTGACCGGGATGGCGCTGGAGCTGGCGTTGTGGGGGGCCGAGCCGGGGGATCTGTCGTTCCTGACACCTCCGCCCGAGGGCGCATTGGCCGGTGCGCGCGCCCTGCTGACGATGCTGGGTGCGCTGGATGGCAAAGGGCGGATCACCAAACACGGGCGGGCTCTGGCGGCGCTGCCGTTGCATCCGCGTCTGGGGCATATGCTGGTGCAGGCCGGACCTGACGCTGCACCATTGGCGGCGCTGATGGCGGAACGGGACCCGCTGAAGGGGGCTCCGGTCGATCTGTCGCTGCGGCTTGAAGCGCTGCGGGATACGCGCGCGTTTCAGCGCAACCGGGTCTGGCCGGTAAACATAGCCACGTTGGATCGGATCAAGGTCGAGACCAAACGACTGCGCGCGCAGTCAAAGCATCATAACGAGCTGAGCCCGGCCGCGATGGCAGCACTGGCCTATCCCGACCGGATCGGGCAACGACGCAAGGGCGATGTACCGCGCTATGTGCTGTCGGGCGGAAAAGGTGTGGTGCTGGAAAACGCCGATACGCTGGCAGCGGCCCCCTATCTGGTGGTGACCGATACCGACGGAAACCCGCGCGAAGCTCGGGTGCGCATGGCGGCGGAAATCTCGGAACGCGATATTCGCGATCGGTTCGGTGATCAGATCGAATGGGTCAACAGCTGTGCCTGGTCGAAACGCGAGCGCCGGGTTGTGGCCCGGCAGCAAGAGCGGTTCGGCGCCATCACGCTGGATGACCGTATCTGGAAAGACGCGCCCGAGGACACTGTGGCACGGGCCATGCTGGATGGGGTGCGCGATCTGGGTCTGCGCCTGGACGGGGCAGCCGCGCGACTGGCCTCTCGGGTTGAACTGGTGCGGGCCGAAGGGGCTGATCTGCCGGACTTCTCGGAACCGGGGCTGATGCAAACGCTTGAGGACTGGCTGCTTCCGATGCTGACCAAAGTGCGCTCTGGCGAAGACTGGAAACGGTTCGATCTGCTGCCCGCCCTGCGTGCCCGGCTGGACTGGAGCGCAACACAGGAGCTGGACCGGCGCGCTCCGGGGGCGTTCGTAACGCCGTTGGGCCGCAAGGTACCGATTGAATATGGCGGGGCGGCGCCTGAAATCTCTGTCCGCCTGCAGGAGCTTTTTGGCGTGACGCGACATCCGGTCGTTGGCGGTGAGCCTTTGAAGATCACCCTGCTGTCACCCGCCCAGCGCCCGATCCAGATCACCCGCGATCTGCCGGGCTTCTGGGCCGGATCTTATGCCGATGTGCGCAAGGATATGCGCGCGCAATATCCCAAACATCCCTGGCCCGAGGACCCGACGCTGGCCGACCCAACCTTGCGCGCAAAACGCCGCAAAAGTTGAACCCGGCCCCCATTGGCCGGTTGTATTCTGACTGACGACCATGGCACAAAGCGCCCTGTTTGCCGCGAAAACCAACAATTTTCGATGAAATCCAGCCATTTTCGCCGGTTATTTGGCGGGTGTATTGTTAACTCTGTAATTCATGATTATGTAACATCTTCCAACTAAAAAAAGATTTTTCGAGCAGGTTGAACATGACAAAGTGGATACGCAACATTTGGGAAGAGGTCGCGCGACCGCTGTTCCAGCGCCCCAGACGGGTGCAGGTGGCGGCTCTGTGCACCCGTAAGACGGGCCCGGGCGACGATGTATTATTGATCACCAGTCGCGGGACCGGGCGCTGGATTATTCCCAAAGGCTGGCCCATCGATGGGCTCAACGGACCTGAAAGCGCGCTGCAGGAGGCCTGGGAAGAGGCCGGAGTGCGGGCCGCTGGTGTGCCGAAAGAACCGGTTGGCCACTACTCTTATGACAAGAAGCTGGACGACGGGTCTGCACAGCAGGTTGTAACCAGCGTATACCACATTGAGGTGAGCGATCTGGCCGACGAGTATCCCGAGGCTGATCAGCGCACGCGCTGCTGGGTGTCACCCAAAGTGGCCGCAGAACGGGTACAAGAGCCTGAATTGCGTGATCTGCTGCTGCAGATGTAACAATTATGTAAAATTCTTATGACAAAGGTTGCCGCTTCCTGTGGAAAAGGGTAGCGGCGGGCGTCAAACAATACGGCGCCTGAGAACTGATGTCAGATCTACCCCCCAAAGCCCGTTGGCACGCGCTGGACAGCGACCTTCATCGCATCTCGCGCGTTGAATATGCCAATGCCCATGTGACGCGCCCGTTGCTGGCGCCCGGAATTGCGTTTGCCTTTATCGCGCTGGCGGGACTGGCCGCGGCCATTCTGTTCGGACGGGCCGATGGCGGGTTGATCGTGGTCGCAGCGGCCGCATTCGGGGCCTATATGGCGATCAATATCGGCGCCAATGACGTGGCCAACAATATGGGTCCGGCGGTGGGTGCAAAAGCGCTGACCATGGGCGGCGCCATCCTGATCGCCGCCATCGCTGAAAGCGCGGGGGCTTTGCTGGCAGGGGGCGATGTGGTCTCGACGATTTCGAAAGGGATCATCGACCCGGCGTCGGTCCAGAACGGCAACGTGTTCATCTGGGCGATGATGGCGGCGCTGATCTCATCGGCGTTGTGGGTCAATCTGGCCACATGGGTCGGGGCTCCGGTATCGACCACACATTCGGTTGTGGGCGGTGTGATGGGCGCGGGCATCGCGGCGGCGGGCCTAGGCGCAGTGAACTGGGGCACGATGAGCGCGATTGCCGCCAGCTGGGTGATTTCGCCCGTGCTGGGTGGTGTGATCGCGGCAGGATTTCTGGCGCTGATCAAGCACAGAATCCAGTATCAGGACGACAAGATTGCAGCCGCGCGGCGTTGGGTGCCCATTCTGGTTGCGGTGATGGCCGGTGCATTTGCCACCTATCTGTCGGTCAAGGGCCTGAAGCGGATTGTGAAGATCGATTTGGAATTCGCGCTGTTGATCGGACTGACCTCGGGCGGTCTGGTTTGGGCGGCAACCGTGCCGTGGGTTCGGCGCAAGTCCGAAGGGTTGGAGAACCGCACGCGGTCGCTGAAAACGCTGTTCGGATTGCCGCTGGTGATCTCGGCAGCGTTCCTGAGCTTTGCACATGGGGCCAATGACGTGGCCAATGCGGTAGGTCCTTTGGCCGCGATCGTACATGCGGCGGAGTTCGGCGATGTTGCCTCGAAAGTATCGATCCCGACATGGGTCATGGTGATCGGGGCGTTTGGCATCTCGTTTGGCCTGTTCCTGTTCGGACCCAAACTGATCCGTATGGTGGGCAGCCAGATCACCAAGCTGAACCCGATGCGGGCGTTCTGCGTGGCGCTGTCGGCGGCCATCACGGTGATCGTAGCCAGCTGGTTGGGTTTGCCGGTGAGTTCAACCCACATCGCGGTGGGTGCCGTTTTTGGTGTCGGGTTCTACCGGGAATGGCACGCTGAGCGGCGGTGGAAATACTCGAACCGTCAACGCCCTGCCGATCTGCGGCTGGCGCGCGAGGAGCGCCGGCGGCGCAAGCTGGTACGGCGTTCGCATTTCATGACCATCGTCGCAGCCTGGGTGATCACGGTTCCGGCGGCAGCGGTGATGTCAGCGGCCATCTTCTGGGTTTTGAACGCGTTCGGCTGATTAGTTTTTGCGAGGCTCTGCCTAGCGCTCCGAGGTATTTTTAGCCAGATGAAGGGCGGATCAAGGAGTGATCTGGTCGACCGTGAGCGGTGTGCGCGGGACTTGTTGGATCAGCTGCGAAATGCGGCTGTTGATCGGCGTTTTGATTGCGTGTTCGTGGCCGAGTTTGATGATTTCACCTTGCAGGCTTTCTATCTCTGTCGGGCGGCCTGCCAGCAAATCGTAGGCCATCGAGGTGCGCGCGCTGGGATCGATGGTCAACATCCGCGCCGCGATCCGCGAGAAGAGCGGTGTTGGCAGACGCAGTATATGCGGCGTCATCCAGGCCGGCAGCGGCGTGGTCGAGGCGACCTCGATACCAGCGGCTTTCAGTACGCGCAGCGCTTCGGCCATTTGATCGGCCATTAGCCGACGCCAGTTTCGGTCCAGCAATTGATTTTGAAGGGTCAGGCCCGATAGTGCATTCAATGCGTTGTTGAGGTTGATCACCAGCTTGCCCCACTGCACCGCCTCGATCCGATCGCTTTCAGTGACGGGAAACTCAGGCGTGGTGAGGTGTCTGGCAAGTTCACCCGGCCCGTGTTCGATGACGATCTCACCCGAGGTGGCGCGGTGATAGGTGGCCACGTCGGTTGGTACCACGTTGAAAGGTACCATCCCCGCCCGCACATCTCGGTCTGGAAGCGCGGTGCGCAGGGTACGGGCGTTTTCCATACCGTTTTGCAATGACAGGACCGCAGTCCCCAAAGGGGCATGAATGGCAATCAGCGCGGCCATCTCGGCTGTGGCGACGGATTTGACCGTGACGATGATCAGGTCAGCACCGTCAAGACAGGCCGGATCCTCACTGAGGTTCAGAAGCCCGGCGCCCGCCCTGTGGTGCAGGCCCGAGAAATCCGTAACTGTCAGCCCCTGCGTCCGGATGGGTTCTAACACGCGGGCGCGACCCAGCAGCGTGACGCCGTGGCCCGCCGCAGCCAGCAATGAGCCGCAATAGCACCCTATGCTGCCTGCACCGGCGATGACGATTTTCATGGCAACCCTCCGCTGTGACACAAAGGATCACCGGGATTGGCAGGCGCGGCCAGTGTGACGTCAGGTCATACGCGGGCCAGACGTGGGCGGGTGCGTTCAAGCTCGTCCGGGATGGGTATGAACTCCTGATCGTCGCCGGGCGGCAGATGGAATGCTCCGTTCGTCCAGTCTGCGGTATTCCATTCACGGGTGGCGCTTTCGATCTTTTCCTTCGAAGAGGAAACGAAATTCCACCAAATATAGCGATCCTCGTTCATGGTCGCACCGCCCAGTAGCATCAGCCGCGCACCAAGAGGCCCTGCCCTGACCGAGAGCTGATCGCCGGGCCGAAACACCATCATGCGCCCCTGGTCGAACGTGTCTCCTGCCACATCGACCGAACCTTGGGTGATATAGACGCCGCGATCTTCGTGATCGTCGGGTAAGGGAAATGACGCGCCGGGGGCGAGCTGCAAATCAAGATAGAAGGTCTCGGACAGCATCGACACCGGGCTGGTTTCGCCATAGGCCGAGCCGAGGATCAACCGGGCGCTGACGCCTTCATCTTCGATATGAGGCAACGCACTCTGCTTGTGGTGTTCGAAATCAGGGGGCAAATCCTCGTGCGTTTCTGGTAGCGCGAGCCAGGTCTGGACGCCAAACAGCTTGCTCTGCCGCGCGCGTGTTTCTTTGCTTGTCCGCTCGGAATGGGTCACGCCACGGCCCGCAACCATCCAATTGACCTCACCGGGATAGATCATCTGATGGGTGCCGAGGCTGTCGCGATGCTCGAACTCTCCCTGATACAGGTAGGTCACGGTACCAAGGCCGATATGAGGATGCGGGCGGATATCGATGCCGCCTTCGGTGATGAACTCTGCCGGACCCACTTGATCAAAAAAGATGAACGGACCGACCAATTGCCGTTTGACCGATGGCAGTGCGCGGCGCACTTCGAACCCTCCCAGATCGCGGGCGCGCGGAATAATCAACGTCTCAAGGGCGGTATTCTCGGACCTGCAATCGGGGCCTTGGGTGGGGTTCCAGCTCATCGCGTTTCTCCGTAGATCATCAAACGGGATCTGTTCACGGAAACAAGTTAGAACAGTAACATCACAAGACAAAGTGCGCACACGCACAGATCAGGTGTGCCGACCCGAAGCGAGCGCCCGTCAACCCGAGAGGCGTTTGGCGTAAGAGGCACGGTTCATCTCGACCTCTTGCACCGTGATGCTGCCAACCTCGGGCATCGCTGCGCTCAGAACGTCCAGTATAATGGTGTTGAGCTGTGTGCGCGTGACCTCATCCCGGCCCTGCATCAACAACAGTGTGGCGTGCACAAACGTCTGAGGGTCAGTCCCGATACGATAATACTGGACCGGAGTGGCACGAATTTTCAACGCCGAGGCGTCGAACTCTTCATGCTTGGCCAGAACCGAGAAAAGCTGTTCGCAGATGGCCTGAAAATCATGAGCCTGATCCAGACCCTGAGAGAATTCGAGAGTGACGTGAGGCATTGTTCGCTCCGGTTTTTATGAGAGAGCCTGATGGCTCTCTCTAAACGCCTTTTGGTTCAAACGCCCAGACACCAGCGCATGACCGCCTTTTGCGCGTGCAGACGGTTTTCGGCCTCATCGAAGACGACCGAGTTGGGGCCATCCATCACCTCAGAGGTTGCTTCTTCCTCACGGTGAGCCGGCAGGCAATGCATGAACAGCGCATCGGGTTTGGCATGAGACATCAGATCGGTGTTGACCTGATAGGGCCGCAACAAGTTGTGCCGCCGTTCTTTGGCCGACTGAGAATCGTGCATCGAAACCCAGGTGTCCGCAACTACAAGATCTGCCCCTTCGACGGCCTTGTAAGCATCCCGCTCAACCACGATTTTTGAACCCTTCTGGCGGGCAAAGCCCATGAACTCTTCTTCCGGGTCGAACTGGGCCGGGCCGGTGAAAGTCATGTCGAACCCGAACTGACCGGCGGCGTGCAGGAACGAGGCACAGACATTATTGCCGTCGCCCGTCCAGACCACTTTTTTGCCTTTGATCGGGCCGCGGTGCTCTTCGAAAGTCAGCACGTCGGCCATGATCTGGCAGGGGTGCGTGCGATCGGTCAGGCCGTTGATCACCGGCACGTCCGAGTATTCGGCCATCTCGGTCAGGATGGTTTCATCAAAGGTGCGGATCATGATCATATCAACATAACGCGAGAGTACCCGGGCCGTATCGGCTATGGTTTCGCCGTGACCCAGTTGCATATCCTTGCCCGACAACACCATAGTCTGCCCGCCCATCTGGCGCACGCCCACATCAAATGACACACGTGTCCGGGTCGAGGGCTTTTCGAAGATCAGCGCAACCATGCGTCCCGCCAGCGGCTGGCCATCATCCGGCGCGGCCTTGGGGCGGCCATGGCGAGCCTGTTTCATGGCGCTGGCCTGATCGATCATGCCCCGCAGTTCAGTTGCGTCAGTTTTGTGGATATCTAGGAAGTGGTTCATATCGTGTCACTTTTGGATGTCGACGATCCGGGGCGCTGCCCCGAAACATCTGAGAAAAGATAAAGATCAGGCGGTCGCGAGATGCATTTCGATCTGACTTGCAGCTTTGTCGAGGCGGATCATCGCCTGCGCAATGTCATCCTCGGTCAGGGTGAGCGGCGGCAGCAGCCGGATCACGTTGTCTGCGGCAGGAACGGTGATGACCTCGTTGTCATATCCCGCGTTCACCACGTCGATATTGCTGGCCTTGCATTTCAGACCCAGCATCAGGCCGGCACCGCGGACCTCTTCGAACACCTCGGGGTGCTCAGCAATCAGGCCTTCAAGCTTCTGACGCAGCAGACCGGCCTTGCGGTTGACGCCTTCAAGGAAGGCCGGAGTGGCGACCTGATCGATCACCGCACAACCCACGGCGCAGCCGAGCGGGTTGCCGCCATAGGTCGAACCATGGGTGCCTGCAGTCATGCCGCTGGCAGCATCCTCGGTGGCCAGCACTGCACCCAGCGGGAAGCCACCGCCGATACCTTTGGCGACCATCATAATATCGGGGGTGATTCCTGCCCACTCATGCGCAAACAATCTGCCTGTCCGACCAACGCCGCATTGCACCTCGTCAAGGATCAACAGCAACCCGTTGTCGTCGCAAATCTGGCGCAGGGCCTTGAGTTCCGCGTCGGGGACAGGACGGATGCCGCCTTCGCCCTGCACCGGTTCGATCAGGATCGCCGCCGTCTTATCGGTGATGGCATTGGTAACACCGTCAAGGTCTCCGAACATGAGATGCACGAAACCGGACAACAGCGGGCCGAAGCCTTTGGTCATTTTCTCGGACCCGGCAGCGGCGATTCCGGCGGAAGACCGGCCATGAAAAGAGCCATCAAAGGTGATGATCTCAACCCGCTCGGGCTGACCTTTGTCATAGAAATACTTGCGGGCCATTTTCACGGCCAGCTCGCAGGATTCGGTGCCCGAGTTGGTGAAGAACACTGTGTCCGCAAAGGTGTGTTCCACAAGCTTATCAGCCAGCGCCTGCTGCTGCGGGATATTGTAGAGGTTTGAGACATGCCAAAGCGCGTGCGCCTGTTCCGTCAGAGCAGCCACCAGCGCCGGGTGCGCGTGGCCCAATGCGTTCACCGCGATCCCCGCGCCGAGGTCCAGAAAACGTCGGCCATCCGCCTCGGTCAGCCAGGCGCCTTCGCCCTTCACGAAAGTCAGGGGCGCACGGTTATAGGTCGGCAGAACGGACGGGATCATCGGATCATCCTTTTCGAAAGATTAGGCCTCGTGAGTGAAACACGAAGTGCGGGTTCGTCAACTGATTTGGTGGGATTTGCGCCGATTTGCACAGCGCGATGGATCAAACGGGCCGGTTACGCGGTCAGGCGTCGGCGTCGAAGGCGCAGGGTATGTGCGTGTTTGATCATGCTTTGCCGTATAGCGGCACATGTCGCATCTGAAAAGACCGAATATGAACAGGGGTGAAATTTCGTTCTGATCGCTGCCACTTGCGCATTTCACGCTTGCTATTCCCTGCCCGCTGCCGCACCGCTGAGCCATGTTCATTGCCAAGCCCCATAACCCGCCGCTGGCTGCGTTGCTGATCTTTGTCGCAAGCGCGTTTCTGGCAGCCACCACCCTGCTGGCCAAAGCGCTGGGCACCGACGCGCTGGGGCCGCCACTACATCCGATGCAGATCAGCCACGGGCGGTTTCTGTTTGCCTTTCTGGTGATTGTAAGCGCGGTCGGCATCCTGCGCCCGCGCCTGCGCCGCCCCCATTGGGGGCTTCACATCGGCCGGACAAGTTTCGGATGGCTGGGGATTACGCTGATGTTCGCCTCGGTTGCGTTCATCCCCATGGCGGACGCGACGGCAATTTCCTTTCTAAATCCGGTGTTTGCGATGGTCCTTGCGATCCCGTTGCTGAAAGAGGGCGTCGGACCTTGGCGATGGCTGGCCGCCGCTGTCGCGCTGATCGGAGCATTGATCCTGTTGCGGCCAACGCCCGATAGCTTTCAGCCCGCCGCATTGCTTGCCCTGAGCGCAGCCGTAGTGATCGGATTGGAGCTGATTTTCATCAAAAAGCTTTCAGGCCGAGAGAGTCCGATCCAGATACTGCTGGTCAACAATGCAATGGGGCTGACCATCGCCTCGGTCGCGGTAAGCTTTGTGTTCCAGATGCCAACCCACACGCAATGGGCCGCATTGGCGGGGATCGGAGTGCTGATGGCCTGCGCACAAGCCTGTTTCGTCAACGGAATGGCGCGGGCGGATGCTTCGTTTGTGGCACCGATCAGCTATGCAACACTGATCTTTGCAGCGTTCTACGACTTTGCGGTATTCGATGTGATCCCGGATCGTGTCAGTCTGATCGGCTCGGCGATCATCTTGACGGGTGGGCTGATTCTGGTCTGGCGCGAGGCCCGAACAAGGAAAGCACAGTAGCGGACCAAAACCCTACTGGCTGGTGATCTTCACATTCTCGATCTGCGTCTCGGTGGAGCGCATCCACTGTGCGATCTTGTGAGGGTGGATAGGGTCGAGAGTGTTCACGACGTACTGGCCGGGCTGCGCATCCGGGCGGGATCTTCGTAGATCGTCAACCGCCACCTCTCGCTGGGCGTTTCGCATCACTTCAACCGCCTTCAGAACCTGCGCAAGCTGAACCGTTCCATCTTCTTTCACCTGCGCCCAGAACTCATACTCCGGGCCATACTCGGCCTCGGCAGCGCGCACGTACGAGGCTTCGATGTCCTGAATCGCGGCCTTGAGGGGAACTCCTTGTTCTTTCGCCAGGGCCCGTGCCAGCGCCTGCAGGCTTCGGTCGCCCTTCAGAACAAAACCTTCAGCGACTTCAAGAAGATGATTATCGCTCATACCGAAAGCTCGACCGCTGGCTTGCTGTTCTGAATGAGGCGATCGCACAGGCGGTCGATGTGTTTGCGATGGGAATGCATGGCTCGGGCAGGCATCGGGCTGGCTTGTTCGATGAAATGCTCGGGGAACAGGAAGGTCAACTCTTCCACTGCATCGGCATCCAGCATTTTCAGGGCTTCAGGACCAAAATAGAGGGACTCGGTGTAGGCCCGATGTGCCACCACGATTGAATGCTGTTCCAGCGCAAAATGGAAATACTCTACTTCATCGCAGGTATCGACGACTTCGACACCAGGCAACCGCGTCAGCTTTCGGGCCGGAATCAGGGCTTCGAAATCCCCCAGAACCCTCTGCGCCACTTTCGAGCGCACCATCAACCTGTGTTGTGGTGACACCAGAAGATCCGCCTTTGGTATCCCCGGGCCAAGCGCATCCTGACGCACCATAACCGGGCGCATTTTCGGATTGGCCCGCAAACCGGAGCGGCGCAACTTTTTTGAACCGATCCATTGGATCACCTGTGGCTCTCCGTCCAGTGTAATTACCAGGTCCCCGACCTTAAGATCATCTATGTCGACTTCACCTTCGGGTGTAAGGATTTTGGTTCCCGAGGTGAAACAAACCATCAGCGAAATATTATCGAGGATCGTACCCAGACTGTTATTGCTGCCCTGCTCGGTGAATCGCAGGGTATAGGTGCCCTCGTCTCCGAAATCGAAATCGAATTCAACCCTGCTGAAGCTACCCACAGAGGTCGGCGTCACCGTTTGTGTAAATATGACGTTGTTGCTGGAATCCAGCACCTCAACCAACACAGGGTCAGCGGTGATCCCGCCTGTATTTCGCGCGCCCAAATCAAAACTCAGCGTGGCGGATCTGTTGTCCCCCGAGACAGAAAAGCTCTGTTGAACAACTGAAGTAACACCGGCATTACCGTCGAGTTCGATTGCGAGATTGGATGTGTCCCCGCCCGAAAAGTAGAGCGATTCTTGGCCAACTTCGACTTCGGTGCCCGACCATGCGCCATACGAATTTGTGACAATAAACCCACCCGGTGTTCCAGGTGTCTGGAAATCACCACCAACTATAAGTTCCACCGCAGGCATGTGTCAGTCCTTCGATCACTGCACTCGTTAAGAACTCTGGATTATAACCCTGCCAGGGGCAGCGCAATAATTGTTTCAAGCAAGAACGTTAACGTGCCTTTACAGTCTCAGGCCTTGAGCCTGTAGCCCGTTCGCAGCATCTGCCAAGTCACCACGCAAACCAGTACCGTCGCGGCGCCACAGATCGCCAATCCCAGCAACGGGGCGCTGTCGGATACACCGATCATGCCGTAACGCAGCCCGTCGATCAGATAGAATACCGGGTTTACATGGCTTATTCGGTTCAGCAGCGGCGGCAGCGCCTCGACCGAGTAGAACGTGCCGGACAGGAACGCCAGCGGAGTCACGATGAAGTTTGTGATGGCCGCCATCTGGTCGAACTTGTTGGCGAATATCCCGGCCAGCAGGCCCAGCGCCCCCAAGAACGCGCCCCCCATGATCACAAACACCAGCGCAACCAAAGGGTTCTGAGGCACAAGGCCCAATACCAGCGCCAGGGCCACAGCGACCACCAGGGCGATCAGGATTCCCCGGACGATGCCACCGGCCAAATAGCCCATCAGGATTTCCAGCGGTGACAGCGGCGGCATCAGCGTGTCCACGATATTGCCCTGCACCTTGGCGATGATCATCGAGGACGACGTGTTGGCAAAGGCATTCTGAATCACCGTCATCATCATGATGCCCGGGGCCAGAAACGTCAGGAACGGCACGCCCATCACATCCGGCCGGCTTGGGCCGATGGCAATGTTGAAGATCAGCAGGAACAGGCCTGCGGTCACCAGAGGGGCCAGCAAGGTCTGAGTCCACACAGCCAGAAAGCGTAGTGTCTCGCGCTGCGCCAGCGTATAGAGGCCCATCCAATTCACCGCGCCAAAGCGGCGCGCGTCCTGATCCAAGAGATTCTGCATGTCTGTCCCATACCTGATTCGAAGACCGCTTGTAACTCGGGCCGCAGTGATTAAAATAGGGGGCTGAGACGATTTCCCAAGGCGGCCCGAATCCGGGGCCGCTTTCCGCTTTTGAAAGGCAAATGATGTCCTGGACTGACGAGCGTGTAGAGCTGCTGAAAAAGATGTGGGGCGAGGGCCAGTCGGCCAGTCAGATCGCCAAGGAACTGGGCGGTGTCACCCGCAACGCGGTGATCGGCAAGGTGCACCGTCTGGGCCTGTCGAACCGCGCCACCGGTGCCAGCTCGGCCAAGGCCGAGCCGAAGGAAAAGCCAGCCCCCGCGCCCAAGGCCGCGGCCAAGCCCAAACCTGCGCCTAAAACCGAACCGGCGCGGCCTGCGCCTGCTCCGGCGGCAAAACCCGCCATCCCTGCCCGCCGTCAGATCATTCCGGCCGGCCAGCCTCTGCCGCCGCAACCTTCGGCCAATGAGATCAGCCCCGAGGCGCTAGCCAAGGTCAACGAGATCGAGAAGAAGGCCAAGAAGCTGACGCTGATGGAACTGACCGAGAAAACCTGCAAATGGCCCGTGGGCGACCCTGCGACCGAGGATTTCTGGTTCTGCGGCCTGCCGGTTGAGGCGGGTAAGCCGTACTGCGAGGCGCATGTGGGCGTGGCGTTCCAGCCGATGAGCTCGCGCCGAGATCGTCGGCGGTAAGGCACTTCTCCGACCAGCACTGCGTCCGCGAAGTGCGGGCGGCTTGGTTCGAAGGTCTGTCCACGCATAAGGGAATCCTAATGTGATCTGGAATCTTCTGACGCAACCGACCGGAACCTATCCGGTCGAAATAGATCTGCTGAACGGTGATTGGGACAAGAACCAGCTAGAGGATATGTCGGTTGATATCGGCCGAAAACCACTCACGCGCGCTGACTTTTTTCAGTCTGGGCGGCGTATGAGGACGGATTTTTTGCCGACCATAGCAAAACGTAGCGGAGCTGGAACACAGCCGATAGAAGACTATAAGGATGTCCGTTTGGCTCAGATTTGCTCTGGCGCGTTTCGTGAATTGGTTGAGCAGTTTGATCCAGGAGTTCATCAGTTTGAAGCGTTGGAAATACTGGATCGCAACGGCCAGCCAGAGAAGCGCGATTTTTTTTGGTTTTTTCCAGGCGTTAGGCTTCATGCATTGGACCCAGACCGTGTCATTCCTCCTTTGAGTGGTCCAGGTTATTACGATCAAACAATCCCGCCTGCTGATTGGCATTTTGTTTTCCAACAAGCCATTGTGAGTTCACATGATGTATTTTGCACCGCTGAAGTCTTTAACTTGATCTTTGTTTCTGACCGACTAAAGCAAGCGATTGAGATTGCAGGTTTCTCAGGCATTAGATTCGCCGGTCCCTACGACCTGTCCTGAGCTCACTGCGCCGGATGCGACGGCAAGTCCGGCATCGGCACCCAGCCGGGCAACTCGTCCGGCGCGATTGAGACGTGCAGACGCTCGGACCTGTCCCGCCCGACCTTCCGATGCTTGCGCAGCAGGAAAATCTTGCCCCAACCGCGCCAAGTACCCACCGAACGAGCATGTGGATCAGCGGGGAAGCGATCGCGCCAGCCTTCAGGTAATGGCAGGCCGTGCAGTTCAGCCTTATCCAGCATCCAGATCAGGGAGATGTTGCTGAGGGCGCGCGCCTCCTCGAACCCATTGAGCTGACCGCCCACATCGCCATGGGTGCCACGGAACCAGACCTGCTCGACATGGCCCTTGAATTCAGGCGTACATTTCCACAGCACCGGCTCGAACACTTCGCGGGTCTCGTCCAGCGCCATGGCATGATAGCCGTGGCGGGTGGCGGGGCCAAGCTGGTGGCTGTGAAACGCGTGGCGTTCCTCGGCCCAGCGCCAGAGCAGCGGCAGGCGCAGGCCCAGTGCTTTGACCGTATCCCAGACACCTACCATTTCGATGGCGACATCCTCATGACAAAACGCCTGCCGGAACTCAGCCGCTGCCTTGCCATTCGCAGTACATTCATAGTGGCGATAGGCTTGTTTGATGTTGCGGACGGTGGCGTGTTCGGCCTTGAGCAGCCCGATCGCATCAATCACGCCCGCAAGGCTGCGCACCCCGTAGGCGCCGCGCGAATAGCCGATGAAGAAGATCTTGTCGCCGGGCTTGTAGCGCGAGGCGAGGTAGCCATAAGCGCGACGAATCTGCCGGTTGATGCCCCGGCCCATCATCACATCCATGGTGGACTTCCAGCTTTCCCACTGCACACCTGCTTCGTAGAAAACCGAAACCTTGCTGCCCATTTCGCAACACAGTTGCAGAGTCTGGCCTGCGTGGGTTTCCCGGCCTTTTTCGAGCGTCGACATTGTACCATCAAGAATTATGACATGGCTGATCGGTTCGCGGTGGCGCGTCTCGGCCGAGTGCTCGGACCGTAAGGGCCGTCCGAGCCATCCCAGTACCTTTCTACTCAGCCGCGACAGAACCATGCGTCAACAATTCCCATACTTTGTGAGGTGTGAACGGCATATCGGCCTGCCACACCCCGTGATCCCAGAGCGCATCCTGTACCGTGCTTGCCACTGCGGCCAGTGCGCCCACTGAGCCAGCCTCGCCGCAGCCTTTCATCCCCATCGGATTGGCGACTGAAGGAACCGGCGCTGAGGTAAATTCAATCATGGGTATCCCGGCGGCGCGGGGCAAGGCGTAATCTATGAACGATGCCGTGAGCAGTTGCCCCTCGGCATCATGTGCGACGTGTTCGCCAAGGGCCTGACCTATGCCTGGCACCATCTCGCCATGCACCTGTCCTTCGGCCAGCATGAGGTTGATAAGATTACCGAAATCATCGGCCTCCGAATAGCGCTGAATCCATGTTTCGCCGCTGTAAGAAACGATAACGACTTTGGCAACATGTGCGCCATTGGGATGGCTGCGCGCCTCGATCCTGGCGCGGGCCACCTCGGCGGTATTGGTCAGCGTGGGGGCTTGGTTGTGCCCCGCAGCGCAGCAGGTTTCATGGTCGAAGGTCACATCGATTTCCTCAACACCGATCATATCCGCAAGATAGGGCGTGATTACGGCAATCATCGTATCAACCATTACCAGCGTGGCATTGCCTCACGCCGCGACAGAGCGTGACCTGCCGGTCCCCTGCGTCAGCCTGTCAGTGCCGCCCTGAACCACGTTAATCAGATGTGCGGGAATGCCCGCCTGATCGGACAGAAACTGTGCATAGGCTGCTTCACGCCCCTGCCCCCGGATCGGGCTGTTTTCGGCATCCAGTGCACGGGCTCTTTCACGAAGCACACGCGATTCTTTGCCAGCATGTTGCGCTCAGACGTGGCACCCTAGCTTCTGTCGCGGTTTGCGATCGTAGTGGCAGCCATCACCGTATCTAACCCGAAGGTCAATTCATCCAACGCCATGACCAGATACACTCTCGTCAACGGCGCGTGAGTCTTCAAGGCCCAGCGCAGTTATCGTAGCAGGCACTACAGGGTTGCAAAAAAGCAGTGCGAACCGGACATTATCCAGCACATCATCATCCATGTACTGTCCCTGTCTGATCAGAAACCGTTGATCCTCGGTCCGTTTGATCGGGTGGCTTGTTCCAAGCTTTTCCGCGAGATGATCCATTGGATGGTATCAGGGGCGATGATTGGGCTGCTCTTGTTCATTGTCCAGATCATATGCAGGCCCTTCCCCTTCTCTCATGCATTCGTTATTGCAGGCGCTGACCCTCAATTTGTTGACGCAGGACGCATCCCATGGCGATGGAAAAGACCTTCAACGCGGCCGAGGCCGAGGCCCGCATTTACGAGGCCTGGGAACAGGCCGGAGCCTTCAAGGCAGGCGCGAACCGTTCGCGCGACGAAAGCTTTACCATCATGATCCCGCCGCCCAACGTGACGGGCGCTTTGCATGTGGGCCATGCATTCAACAACACGCTGCAGGATATTCTTATCCGCTGGCACCGGATGCGCGGGTTCGACACGCTGTGGCAGCCCGGACAGGACCATGCGGGCATCGCGACGCAGATGCAGGTGGAAAAAATGCTGGCCGCCACCCAACAGCCTAGCCGAAACGAACTGGGACGTGAGGCGTTTCTGGACAAAGTCTGGGAATGGAAGGGCGAATACGGCGGCACCATCATTGAGCAGTTGAAGCGTCTGGGCTCGTCCTGTGACTGGTCGCGCAACGCCTTTACTATGGCAGGCGCGCCACGCGACCCGCGCACGGGCCACGAAAATTCTGCGAATTTTCACGACGCGGTGATCAAGGTCTTCGTTGATATGTACGAAAAGGGCCTGATCTATCGCGGCAAGCGACTGGTCAACTGGGACCCGCATTTTGAAACCGCGATCTCGGACCTTGAGGTCGAGAATATCGAAGTCGCAGGCCACATGTGGCACTTCAAGTATCCGCTGGCGGGCGGTGATACATATACTTACGTCGAGAAGGACGAGGATGGGAACATCGTCCTTGAGGAAGAACGTGATTATATCTCGATCGCCACGACTCGCCCCGAGACCATGCTGGGCGACGGCGCGGTCGCGGTTCATCCGTCGGATGAACGTTATGCGTCAATTGTCGGGAAACTCTGTGAAATCCCGGTTGGACCAAAAGAGCATCGCCGCCAGATTCCGATCATCACAGATGACTATCCCGACCCCGATTTCGGCTCGGGCGCGGTGAAGATCACCGGCGCGCATGATTTCAACGACAATATGGTGGCCAAGCGCGGCGGTATTCCGATGTATCGCCTGATGGACACCAAAGGCGCGATGCGGGCTGATGGTGCGCCCTACGCTGATGAGGCAGGCAAGGCGCAGGAATACGCGCGTGGGCGTGAGTTCACCGAGAACGAGATCGACGCCATCAATCTGGTCCCCGATCACCTGCGCGGCCTCGACCGGTTTGAGGCGCGGGCGAAGGTGGTGGAAGAAATCACTGCCGATGGGTTGGCCGTCATGACCCGCGCCGACAATCCGATTCTGGGCACCAAGCTGGGCGAAGATGACGATCCGGCGGCGTTGGTGCCGCTGGTCGAGAGCAAACCGATCATGCAGCCCTTTGGCGACCGCTCGAAAGTCGTGATCGAACCGATGTTCACCGACCAGTGGTTCGTCGACGCCGAAAAGGTCGTCGGTCCCGCGTTGGATGCGGTCAAAGACGGCACCGTCAAGATCATCCCCGAGTCGGGTGAAAAGACCTATTATCACTGGCTGGAAAACATCGAGCCCTGGTGTATCTCGCGCCAGCTGTGGTGGGGACATCAGATTCCGGTTTGGTATGGTCTCGATCTGTCGGCCGAAAACTTCAAAGATGACGAGAACGATGGCGACCTTGATCTGGTCGAATTGGGTCGTTTGCTGAACCAAGGCGGTATGCTGCACCGTGGCAATGTCATGGAATGCGCGGCGAGCCTGGAAGCCGTCACTGAAAAATTCCTCGACGACAACGCAAACATTCCCAGCCCGCTGAGCCACGCGACGGTCATCGAAGTCGCCGACAAACAGGAAGCGATCCATCAATTCGCTGAAAGCCTTGCTCAGTACGCAATCGAACAAGACCCGACCAAGCTGGTCTACCCAGTCTGGCGCGACCCCGACGTGCTCGACACGTGGTTCTCCTCGGGCCTCTGGCCCATCGGCACGCTGGGCTGGCCCGATCAAACCGAGGAGCTGGAGCGCTACTTCCCCACCGACGTTCTGATCACCGGTGCGGATATTTTATTCTTCTGGGTCGCCCGGATGATGATGATGCAACTGGCCGTGGTGAATGAAATCCCGTTCCATACCGTCTACCTGCACACCCTCGTCCGTGACGAGAAGGGCAAGAAGATGTCCAAGACCACCGGCAATGTCATCGACCCGCTGGAAATCGTGGACGAATTCGGCGCCGACGCGCTGCGGTTTACCAACGCCTCGATGGCGGCGATTGGCGGCGTGCTGAAGCTGTCGCGCGAACGCATCACCGGTTATCGCAACTTCGGCACCAAGCTTTGGAACGCCGTCCGCTTTGCCGAGATGAACGAGGTCTTTACCGACGCCGTTCCGCGCGCTGACGTGGCCGATCTGAATCCCAAGGCCGCCGTGAACCGCTGGATCATCGGCGAAACTGCCCGTGTACGGGAAGAGGTCGACGCGGCGCTGGAAAGCTATCGTTTCAACGATGCGGCGAACGGGCTTTATGCGTTTGTCTGGGGCAAGGTTTGCGACTGGTATGTGGAACTGTCGAAACCGCTGCTGCAAGGCGATGACGCCGAGGCACAGGCCGAAACCCGCGCCACAATGCGCTGGGTTCTGGATCAGTGCATGGTCCTGCTGCACCCGATCATGCCGTTTGTGACCGAAGAGCTGTGGGGACTGACCGGCACGCGTCCCAAGATGGTCGTCCACGCCGATTGGCCAACTTACACCGCCGCTGACCTGATCGACGCGGATGCGGACCGTGAGATGAACTGGGTGATCTCGGTGATCGAAAACACCCGCTCGGCTCGTGCGCAAATGCGGGTTCCGGCTGGTCTTTATGTGCCGATGCTGGTGACTGAGATCGACGCCAACGGACAGGCCGCATGGGACCGCAACGAGGCGCTGATCAAGCGTCTGGCGCGGATCGATAGCCTGACATCGGCGGATGAGTTGCCCAAGGGCACCATCTCGATCGCCGCTCCGGGCGCGTCCTTTGGTCTGCCGCTGGCGGATATCATCGATATCGGCGCCGAAAAGGAACGGCTGGAGAAGGCAATGGGCAAGCTGGCCAAAGAGCTGGGCGGGCTGCGCGGACGGCTGAACAACCCCAAATTCGTGGCCTCGGCCCCGGAAGAGGTTGTTGCAGAAGCCAAAGCCAACCTTGCTGCCCGAGAGGAAGAAGAGGCCAAGCTGAACGAGGCCCTTGCCCGCCTGGCTGAAATCGCCTGATCTTCATCTTTTCTCAACTATTCAAAGTCTCAAACCCCGTCGCTCACCCGGCGGGATTTTCGGTTCGTGCCCGGGATTTCGCCCTGTTCACCGCCGCTTGCGATTGCTAGCAAGTGCGCAAGGCAAAGGCGGAGAACAGGATGACACGTGCAATTCCCCCGATGCAGACCGTTTCAACCGGGCTGGTGGTGGCAATCGTCGGGTTTTTCAGTTCGTTCCCGATTGTGTTGCAGGGTCTGAACGCAATGGGAGCCTCGGCGCAGGAAGCGGCTTCGGGATTGATGAGCGCCGCGATCGCCATGGGGCTTGCCGCCATCGTGCTAAGTCTGCTCCACAAGCTACCGATCAGCGTTGCCTGGTCCACGCCGGGCGTCGCGCTGCTGGCTGTTTCTGCCGCTCCGGTCGAGGGGTTTTCAGGCGCAATCGGCGCGTTCCTGTGCGCCGGAGCCCTGACCGTTCTGGCGGGACTATGGAAACCGCTTGGTCGATTGGCGGCAGCGATCCCCATTACACTGGCGCAAGCGATGCTGGCAGGAGTTCTCTTGCCGCTGTGTCTTGTGCCCTTCAAGGCGGCGGTCGAGATTCCATGGCAGGCGCTGCCGGTGATCCTGACATGGTTCGTTGCGGGTCGCTTCAATCGGTTGGTCGCCGTCCCGGCAGCCGTGGTAGCAGCAGCTATAATTGTATCGCTGAACGCCGGCGATGCCCAATTGATGCCGGATCGTCTGATTGCTGCTCCGGTCTGGACCATGCCCACATTCTCGGTCGCGTCTGCCATCGGGATCGGTGTACCGCTTTTTATCGTGACGATGGCAACACAGAACATCCCCGGCGTCGCGGTGATGCGCAGCTTTGGCTTCGATCCTGTTCCCGGTCGGTTGTTCTCATCCGTCGGAGGCGCAAGCATGCTCTCGGCCCCTTTCGGTGCGCCTGCGACCTGTCTGGCTGCGATCACCGCCGCGATGTGTTCCAATGAGGACAGCCACCCCGACCCGGCGCAGCGCTACTGGTCCGCCGTCATGGGCGGCGTGTTCTATTGCCTGTTCGGAGTCTTTGCGGTGGCCATCACAAGTTTCGCGGCCCATGCCAATCCTTTGCTGATGGGAACCCTGGCCGGTGTTGCGCTGATCGGGGTAATGGCCAATTCCTTGCACGCTGCGCTGGACGTCCCTGCCGAACGCGAGGCGGCCATCTTGACGTTGGTCATCACCGCCTCTGGCATCACGGTCTTTGGATTGGGTGCGGCGGTCTGGGGGCTATTGGCGGGTGGTATCGTGTATGTTGTGACAAACAAGGTGCGGTGAACCCATTCGCAGGGCCAGCACAGGCGGTATGATACCCATATGTTCGGATCGCTCGCAAAACTGGTGGAACGCCAGATCAAAAAGGCGCAGGCCGAGGGCCAGTTGCAGGGGCTTGAAGGCGAAGGTGCGCCGCTGCCCGACCGCTCGTCCGAGGCGCAAAGCGATCCTGCCATTGCCGCAGGGCATCGGATCATGGCGCAGGCCGGGGTTCTGCCGGAAGAATTCAATATCAAGAAACAACTGGACGCGGCGCGCAAGGATTACGCTGTTCCGACTGATCCCGAGGAACGCAAGGCGTCAATGTCCCGCATCGCCGATCTGGAGATGCGATACAATATGGCCCGCGACGCGCGGCGCAGTTTTATGCGGTGATCACTTGAACTCGGGCTTTCGCCCCTGCATCTGCGCCATGACAACTTCCATCTGATCCGGTTTTCCAATCAGGTCCACCTGCTCTGAAGATTCAGCCAGAAGTACTTGGGCGCGGTCTCGGGTTACGGCCACATCGATCAGACGTTTGGCGGCGCGTATGGCCGAGGGACTTTTGCCAGCGATGTCTTCGGCCAGTGCCAATGCCTCGGTCAGCGGGTCATCAGAGAGTTTCGTGACCAGCCCCCAATCTGCCGCCTGCGGCGCAGCAATGGGGCGTGCGGTATAGGTCAGCAGGCGCAACACATCCGAGCGGACAAGTTCGGGCAACAGAACCATGCCGCCCATGTCGGGGATGATGCCCCATTTCATCTCCATCACCGCCAATTTCGCCTCGGGGTGGGCGATGCGGATATCGGCGCCCAGCGCGATTTGCAGCCCACCGCCATAGGCCACACCCTGAATGGCACAGATTACCGGAACCGGGACACGCCGCCAGATCAGGGCAAGCTCCTGCATCTCATTGGCATCCTCGTGGCTGCGGGTCATCAGCCATTCGGTCGGGTCTTTGTGGGCCATGCTGGCAAAGCTGGCCATATCGAGCCCGGCGCAAAAGCCTTTGCCCTCACCCGACAGAACCACAGCGCGGATATCGGCGGCGGCGACCTCCTGCCCGGCAGCAAGGATCGCCTTGATCATCGCATCGTCCAAAGCATTCATCTTGTCACCACGGGTCAGCGTAACATGGGCGATGTGGTTCTTATATTCTATGGAAACGCGAGACATTGGCACCTCCGGAAATCAGCGTTGCGTCAACCATGCCAGCAAGATGCGAGTAGTGCCACTGCGACGTCAGGGCAAATCAGCGATGGGCATCCGGCCAAACCACGGCGAATCCAGCGTCATTACATAGAACTGGTCGCCAACGACCCGACCGGCCGTAGTAATTCCCAACCGCCCATCCGGATCCTGCAGAGTGCGCAGGATGTTGCCGTCGCCGTCAAACTGCACCATCATGCCGCGATGGATGGGGGCGGGGCGCACCATGGGACCCAGCCGCCAGATCACCTTGCGCAGAAACGGATAGGGCATCAGCTTTTCCGCAGGCACGCGCGGGCTGGCGAAGGCCATCCAATAAGTCCCGTCGCCCTGCGCCTTGATGTTGTCGGGATAGCCCGGCAGGTTGTCCAGCAGAACTTCCTGCACTCCGGCCTTCGGCCCAGTCAGCCAGAGCCTGTGGACCCGCGCCCGTCCGGTTTCGGCGATCAGTATGAAATCCTCTTCGGGTGACAGGGCGATCCCGTTGGCAAAAACAAATCCAGTAGCGATTTTCTCAGCTCCGCTTTCCGGCGAATAGCGTGCGACATAACCGGTCGGGGACTGCTCCCAGATGGTCAGAACCGAGGTGGGTTTGGTGCCGCCCATCGTCTCAGGGTCGAACCGGTCCGAAGAGTTCGAGAAATAAACTGTGCCGTCGCGCGCTACATCCAGATTATTGGCATAGATTACGGGTGCGCCTTCGATTTCGGACACCAGTGTTTCCAGCGCCCCCGGGCCAGTCCAGCGCATCAGTCCGCGAAAGCTGTCAGCGATATACAGCGCACCGTCCGGCCCTGTCTGCAGGCCAAGCGGGCGCCCGCCCAACTGGTCGACCTGAATCGGTTGAGCTCCGTCAATCCGATAGAGAATGCCGGACATGCTGGTGGTGTAGACCGTACCGTCGGGCAGAATGGCGATATCTTCCGGGCCGGACTGATCATCCGGCAAATTGGTAAGTTCCAGCTTATCCAACACGGAATTCTCAGCAAAATCACCGATGAAACCCTGCGATTCCGGTGGTGAATAGGCGACCGGATCAACCGGGACGGGCCAGAACAGAAGATAAGCAAGACCGACCAAGACAAGACCCAGAAAATAGCGCATGACACCTCTCAACCCGGTTGTCGGCAGACTGGCCGTGATCGCCATGGTATGCAAGGCTTGCCGTGTGCCCGAGGTTTCGCTTATCTGCCATCATGACCGATCCTCGTTACACTCCGCTTGCGCAATCCCTGCCTGCAACCGTGCCGTTCGTCGGCCCCGAAACCCAGGAACGCCAACGCGGCGCGCCTTTTGCCGCGCGTTTGGGGGCGAATGAGAGCGTGTTCGGGCCTTCTCCGCGTGCAGTCGAAGCGATGCAGCGGGCGGCGGGTGACGTCTGGATGTACGGCGACCCCGAAAGCCATGATTTGCGCCATGCGCTAGCCGTGCACCACGCGGTCGCACCCGAAAATATCGTAGTGGGCGAAGGCATCGACGGGCTCTTGGGCTATCTGGTGCGGCTGCTGGTCGGTTCCGGGGATACAGTTGTAACATCGGATGGGGCCTATCCTACCTTCAACTACCACGTGGCCGGGTTTGGAGGCATTTTGCACACGGTTCCCTACCGCGACGATCACGAAGACCCCGCAGCCTTGTTTGCCAAAGCCGCAGAGGTGAATGCCAAGCTGGTATATCTGGCCAATCCCGACAACCCGATGGGTAGTTGGCATTCAGGGCACGACATCGTTGCGGCGATGGATGCCCTGCCCGAGGGTTGCCTGCTGGTTCTGGACGAGGCCTATGTGGAATGCGCGCCGGAAGGGACTGCGGCACCCGTAGCAGCGGATGATCCGCGACTGGTTCGGATGCGGACATTTTCCAAGGGGTATGGCATGGCCGGGGCCAGAGTCGGCTATGCGATTGGTGCCCCGGACCTGATCCTGGCCTTCAACAAGGTGCGCAACCATTTCGGTATGAACCGGGTCGCACAGGCCGGTGCACTGGCCGCATTGAAGGATCAGGAATGGCTGGCACTGGTGCAGCAGCGGATCATTGAGGCGCGCGCCCGGATCAACAGGACTGCACGCGAGAATGGATTGATCCCCCTGCCCTCGGCCAGTAATTTCGTGACCATTGATTGCGGACGCGACGGCGCGTTCGCCAAGGCCGTTCTGGGCTCGCTGGTTGAACAGGGCGTGTTTGTGAGGATGCCGTTTGCCACCCCGCAAAACCGGTGTGTCCGGGTAAGTTGTGGGGGAGAGGTGGAGATGGCAGCCTTTGAGGCCGCTTTGCCCAAGGCTTTGGCAAAGGCGAGGGCCGTTTAGGGGGCTGTCTGCCCCCCATCGCGCCAAAGCGCGATTCCCCCCGAAGGTATTTTTTGCCAGATGAAGCGGCGGATCTGGATCAGGTGATCAGAGTCGCGGCGGCGGCTTCCAGCGCACCACGGCCACGGGGGATGTCGAGAGCGGCCATGGCTGTTTCGACGCCGCCCAGCATGGCCATGACCATCTGCGCATTGACGTGGCCCATGTGGCCCAGGCGGAAACAGCTGTCCCAGTCCTCCATCCCCAGACCAATGCCAAGGGTCAGGCCGAGCTGAGATTCGGTGAATTGACGCAGGGGAGTGCCGCGGCCTTCGGTCAGACGCAAGGCTGTGACGGCATGGCTTCGGTGGGCGCGATCGGCAACGTTGAATTGGAGCGCCTGACCTTCTGACCAGACCTCGCACGCAGCCCAGATGGCATTGGCAAGGCATTCATGGCGCGCCCAGACATGCTCGATCCCTTCAGCGTGGATCAGGTCCAGCGCAGCGCGCAGGCCGTAAAGGTGGTGGGTCGGCGCAGTGCCGTTGAAATACTGATAGAACAGTTCGGGGTTGGCGCGCGGCTGCCAATCCCAGTATTGCGAGCCCCGGGGCATCGTTGCGCGTTTGGCCTGCGCTTTTTCGTTGAAGAAGACAAAGCCCATCCCCGCCGGGGTCATCAGCCCTTTCTGGCAGGCAGTGACCGTAACGTCGACGCCCCATGCATCCATCTCGAACCGATCGCAGCCAAGTGAGGCGATGCAATCAGCCATCAAAAGCGCGGGGTGATCCAGATCATCGAGCAGCGCGCGCAGAGCCGGAACATCGTTTCTGATCGAAGTGGAGGTGTCCACATGAACGGCGAGGATAGCCTTGATTCTGTGGCTTGTATCGGCGCGCAAAGTGTCTGCGATACGCTCGATATCCCAAGGTGAGGACATGCCAAAGTCGATCACTTCGACCTTTGCACCGATCCCTTCGGCCATCTCCGCCCAGCCATGGGTGAAGCGGCCCGACGCTGGCGCCAGAACCGTTTCACCGGGGGCGATAACGTTGGACAGGGCGGCCTCCCATGTGCCGTGACCGTTGGCGATGTAAATGGCGACACTGTGGTCGGTGCGCGCCACGCGACGCAGGTCCTGCAGCAGCGCAGGCATCATCTCGATCAACTCACCGTCATAGATGTTGGGCGACGGGCGATGCATCGCCTGCAGCACCGCATCCGGCATCACCGAGGGGCCGGGAATGGCCAGATACTCGCGTCCCTGCGCAAGTGATAGTTGGTTTGTCATGAGGGCAACCTGTTTGAATTGAGGCCTACCCTAGCGTCTTGCCCTGCGGCGTCAATCCATCAGGCTGGCGGCCTCACGGGCGAGTGTTTCGATCCCGGACCAATCGCCGTTTTGCACCATCTGCTTGGGCGCGACCCAGCTGCCACCGGCGCAGATCACATTCGAGAGCGACAGATAATCGCGCGCGTTTGTTGGCGACACACCACCCGTGGGACAGAAGGTGATCTGAGGCAAGGGCGCGCCGATGGCTTTCAGGGCGGGTGCGCCGCCCGAGGCCTCGGCAGGGAAGAACTTCAGCATGTCATAGCCCTTTTCAAGCAAGGCCATCGCTTCGCTGGCAGTTGCAGCGCCGGGCAGCAGAGGCAGGTTTTCAGCCTCGCAGGCGGCGATCAGCGCGTCAGTCGCGCCGGGAGAGACGCCAAACTGTGCGCCCGCCGCTTTGGCTGCGCGGACATCTTCGGGAGTGACCAGCGTACCAGCGCCGACAACACCGCCGGGGACCTCGGCCATAGCGCGGATAGCGTCCAGCGCGGCGGGTGTGCGCAGGGTGACTTCCAGCGCCGGAAGACCACCGGCGACCAGAGCTTCGGCCAGCGGGCGGGCCTGCGAGGCGTCATCGACAACCAGAACCGGAACGATGGGGGCCAGCGCGCAAATCTCGCGGGTGCGTTGGGATTCAGACATAGGCTTACACTCCGAAAATACTGGCGCCGGTGTCCGCTGAACCGACATTCTGGCGGAACGCACCGAAGAGGTCTCGGCCGACGCCGTGTTGATTTGCCGTCAGGTCAGTGGTGACCGGAGAGCGGTCGAGAACACCGGATGTGAGGATTTCGAGCTCGCCTTTGACCGCATCGACGCGCAGCAGGTCTCCATCCTTAAGATATGCGATGGGGCCGCCGTCAAGCGCCTCGGGGCAGATATGGATGGCAGCGGGAACCTTACCTGACGCACCGGACATGCGGCCATCAGTTACCAGTGCAACCTTCTGACCCCTGCCTTGCAGGATCGAGAGGATCGGCGTCAGCGAATGCAGTTCGGGCATACCATTGGCCTTGGGGCCCTGGAAGCGGACGACAACGATGACGTCATCCGTGAACTCTCCGGCCTTAAATGCCGCTTTCACATCGCCCTGATCGTGGAATACACGAACTGGGGCTTCGACCACCTGATGCTCGGGTGCGACGGCTGAGACCTTCATGACGCCAGTGCCCAGATTACCGGACAGACGCGACAGACCACCGGTGGGTTGGAACGGGTTTTTGGCGGGGCGCACGATCTTTTCGTTCAGGCTGCGGCCAGCGCCTTTTTCCCAGACCAATTCACCATTTTTCAGCTTGGGTTCTTTAGTATAGTTGTGCAGGCCCTGCCCCGCGACGGTCAGCGTATCAGGGTGCAGCAGACCTTCGTCCAGCAGTGTACCAATAGCAAAGCCCAAGCCGCCTGCGGCGTGGAAATGGTTCACATCGGCCAGTCCGTTGGGATAGACCCGCGCGACTAACGGGACCACGGCGGAGATGTCAGAAAAATCCTGCCAATCCAGCACGATACCACCTGCGCGTGCCATGGCGATGAGGTGGATCAGCAGATTGGTAGAGCCGCCCGTGGCCATCAGGCCGACGATACCGTTGACGAAGGCGCGTTCGTCCAACACCTGACAGACCGGAGTGTAATGATTGCCCAACGCGCTGAGCGACAGAGCACGGCGCGCGCCCTCTTCAGTCAGCGCGTCACGCAGGGGCGTGTTGGGGTTGACAAAACTTGAGCCCGGAAGGTGCAGACCCATGAACTCCATCAGCATCTGGTTGGTGTTGGCGGTGCCGTAGAAGGTGCAGGTACCGGGGCCGTGATAGGCGGCCATCTCCGCCTTCATCAGCTCTTCGCGACCGACTTCTCCTGCTACGAATTTCTGGCGGATCTTGGCTTTCTCGTCATTCGGCAGGCCGCTGGTCATGGGACCGGCGGGCAGGAACACAGCGGGCAAATGACCAAAGGCCTGAGCGCCGATGATCAGACCGGGCACGATCTTGTCACAAACGCCAAGGAACACGGCGGCATCATAGGTGTTGTGGCTGAGCGCCACGCCGGTGGCCAGCGCGATCACGTCGCGCGAGAACAAAGAAAGCTCCATCCCCGCCTCGCCTTGCGTAACCCCGTCACACATGGCGGGAACACCGCCCGCAACCTGAGCAGTACCGCCTGCAGTACGGATCGCCTGACGGATCAGTTCGGGATAGCGTTCGAATGGTTGGTGGGCGGACAGCATATCATTGTAGGCGGTAACAATCCCGAGGTTCCCGGCAGTCCCGGTTGCCATGTATTGCTGATCTTCACCCGCCCCCGCATAGGCATGGGCCTGACCGCTGCAGGACAAATGCGCGCGGGCGGGACCTTTGGAGCGGGCCTGCTCCATCCGCTCCAGATGCGGTCCGCGCAGATCGGCGCTGCGGTCGATGATACGTTGGGTTACGTTGGTGATCTCTGAATGAACCATGATTAACCTCCGATCTGGCGCCAGCGGCGGCCATCGCGATGCATCAGCATCAGGGCTTCTTCGGGGCCTGAGCTGCCCTGATCGTATTTCGCGGGCCGGTCGCCGCGCTCTTCCCAACCGTGAATAATGGGATCGACCCAGGCCCAGGCGGCCTCGGCCTCATCCCCGCGCATGAACAGGGTCTGGTCGCCGCGGATCACATCCATGATCAGGCGTTCATAAGCATCCGGAGATTGTGAATCGTCACCCAGCGCATCAGCAAAGCTCATATCCAGCGCAACATCGGAAAGGCGGAAACCACCTTGTCCGGGCTCTTTTATCGTGGTGCGCAGGGTGATGCCTTCGTCCGGTTGCAGGCGTATCACCAGCACGTTGCCGTGCAACGGGCCGACATTGGGAAAGATCGTATGGGGCGGGTCGCGGAAGAACACGGCGATTTCGGATTCGCGGGCGCGCAGGCGCTTACCCGTGCGCAGATAGAACGGCACCCCGGCCCAGCGCCAATTGCCAATATGGGCCTTTAGCGCAATGAAGCTTTCGGTGCGGCTGGCGGGGTTGCCAACGTGATCGAGATACCCGTCACCACCCTTGTCGGTGCGGTACTGGCCGCGGGCGATATCAGTTGATGCAATGGGTTCTAGTGCTTCTATCACTTTTACCTTTTCATCGCGCACTGCATTGGGGGCAAATTTGGAAGGCGGTTCCATTGCGGTCAGGCAGAGCAGTTGCACCAGATGGTTTTGGATCATGTCCCGTATCGCACCGGACTGATCATAATAGGCGCCGCGCCCCTCGACGCCCACGGTCTCGGCAACGGTGATCTGAACATGATCGATATGGGTGGCGTTCCACAGCGGCTCGAACAGAGAATTGGCAAAGCGCAGCGCCATCAGGTTCTGCACGGTTTCCTTGCCCAGATAGTGATCGATCCGATAGATTTGATGTTCTTCGAAACAGGCGCGCAGACCTTCGTTCAGCGCCTTGGCCGAGGCCAGATCATGGCCGAATGGTTTTTCGACAACGATACGGCTGTCCGGCGTGGCGAGCCCATGATCGTTCAGCCGTTGCGCTATGCCCGAGAATAGGCTCGGTCCGACAGACAGGTAAAAGGCGCGCACAACGTCAGGGCGCAGCGCTTTGGCCAAATCGGACCAGCCCGCATCACCCAGCGCATCAACCGGCACATATTCTATACGGGACAGAAAGCGATTCAGCGTGTCTTTCTTGAATTGCGGCGCGAACTTCTGCATCGAGGCGCGCAGTTGGTCGCGAAACCCGTCGCTGTCCATGTCAGAGCGCGCCGTGCCAATAATCCGAGCGTCGTCCGGCATCTGACCCATTTCGAAACGGTGATAGAGCCCGGGCAGGATTTTGCGCTGCGCCAAATCACCGGTCGCACCGAACAGCACGAGGTCGAATGGGGCCACCGGAATTACGCGTGAGACCATGGCGAGGCTCCTTGTCGGGGTCCCCGCCGGTTTAGCAGGGTGTAACCCGGATTTGTAATATAAAGGCTGCGCGATAAGTGTTATCGCTAACATTCATCGTGTGGATAAGAAAGTTGGATGTAAAAATCAAGACCGGAATCGAGAACAATCATGCGCGCGGACCATCACGACAAGCAATTCCCCCAAACCGGGCCGGACCTTAAGAGAGCGGCGCAAGCGGTTTCTTTGACAGTTTCAGGGGTCGGCGCTCAGGTCTGTGTTCGCAGCCAATCCATCACGGCCGGGCGTACGGACTGTTCGCCGCGATGACGGGCATCAGCGATGATCTTGCGCACCTCCTGAAGGTTCGACCTCAGCAATAGGCTTTTGACTGGTCCGATCGAGGCCGGACGCATCGAAAGCGAGCGGATACCCATGGCGGCAAGGCACAGCGCCTCAACCGGGCGACCAGCATCTTCACCACAGAAGCTGAGCGGTGTGTCCGAGATCGCGCACCGTTCCACGATACGTTCGATGAAACTCAGAAAGCTGACATTCAGCGTGTCATATCGACGGCGCACCAGTTCATTCTCGCGGTCGGCAGCGAAGAAGAACTGTTTCAGGTCATTGCCCCCGATCGAGATAAAGCCCACCTCGTCAAAGAATTTTTGCGGCGCAAAACCCAGCGAGGGCGTTTCCAGCATCGCGCCAACTTCAAGCGTTTCAGGCAGGACATGGCCTAACCGCCGTTCACGTTCGATGGTTTTCTTGACTTCCCAGCGCGCTTCGCGGAATTCATCCGCCTGCGCGACAAAGGGGAACATGACGGTCAGCGGGCGACCCTCAGCGGCGCGGATCAATGCCTGCAACTGCATCCGCATAACGCCGCGTTTGTCCAGACCAACGCGGATCGCCCGCCAACCCAACGCCGGGTTCGGCTCTTCCACGTGTTTCATGTAGGGCAGAACCTTGTCTGACCCGATGTCCAGCGTCCGGAACACCACGCGTTTTTCGCCCGCTGCGTCCAGTACCCGCTTGTATTGCGTCACAAGCTCGGATCGTTTCGGCATCTTGTTACGGATCAGGAATTGCAGTTCGGTGCGGAAAAGCCCCACACCCTCAGCGCCCGAGTTGTGCAGCGATGGCAGATCGGCCATCAGACCCGCGTTCATGACCATGTTTATGCGCGCGCCATCTTGCGTGACTGTGGGCGTTTCACGGATCGAGGCGTAGCGTTCCTGCGCCTTGGCCTCCATCGCTATCTTGTCGCGAAATGCGCTGACAACGGTGTCTTCGGGGCGCAGATGCACGACCCCATTATCGCCATCGACCAGAATGTGGTCGCCGTTCAGCGCTTCGGTGGTGATCCGGCCCACATGCACCACCAACGGGATCGCCAATGCGCGCGCCACGATGGTGGCATGGCTACCGACCGAGCCCTCTTCCAGTATGATACCTTTGATCGAGCGACCGTATTCAAGCAGATCACCGGGGCCAATATTGCGCGCAACCAAAATCGGATCGGGTGGCAGGTCGGCCCCATTGCCATTCCCCTGACCGGTCAGAATTCGCAGCAGCCGATTGCTGAGGTCATCCAGATCGGCCAGCCGTTCGCGTAAGTACGGATCGGTGACCTGCCCCATCCGCGCGCGCGCCTGAGACTGTTCTTTTTCGACCGCCGCCTCGGCGCTGAGGCCCAGAGCGATGTCTTCCTCCATCCGGCGCATCCAACCCTTGGAGTTGGCAAACATCCGGTAGGCTTCCAGAACCTGAAGCTGCTCTTTGTCACCGCCTTGTGAAATCTCGAGCATCTTGTCGACACCGACGCGCAGCTCTTCAACCGCTTCATTCAGCCGCTCACGCTCGCGATGCGGGTCTTCGGCAATTGGATTGGTGACGACGACGCGGGGCTCGTGCAACCAGACATGACCTTCGGCAGATCCTTCCTGCGCCGGACCACCCGTCAGCTGCACAGATTGCTGGTGCAAAGGCGACAGGGCCGCCCCTTCGCCCACGAACGCCCCAAGTTCGGCCATTTCGGCCAGCACCATGGCGACAACTTCCAGCGCATAGACCTCATCTGCAGAAAATTCGCGCGCCTCGCGGGATTGCACCACGAGAACGCCCAGCTTTTCCCCCAGACGCTGCACCGGCACACCCAGGAACGACGAATACCGTTCCTCGCCGGTTTCCGGCATATAGCGAAAGCCTTTGGCCGAAGGCGCATCAGCGGTGTTGACCACCTTACCGTATTTGGCGACGCGGCCCACAAGACCCTCGCCCATACGCATCCGGGTTTGGTGCACGGCTTCGGGTGACAGACCTTCGGTGGCACAAAGCTCAAGCGTCTCTTCATCCCGAAACAGATAGATCGAGCACACCTCGCGCCCTGTACTGTCCGCAATCAGATGCGTGATCCGGTCAAGACGTTCCTGACCGGCGGCTTCGCTTGCCATTTCCTCGCGCAGCCGCCCCAGCAGCTTACGGGATTCTGTTTCCGTGCCTTCTGCCATGGCCCACCCACGTTACGGTTTCAGACGGGACACGTGGCTGAATGCTCAGGCCGCCTTGTCCAGCTCAAACGCATCATGCAGTGCCTGAACCGCAAGTTCCATGTATTTCCTGTCGATCAGGACGGAAATTTTAATCTCGGAAGTTGTAATGACCTTGATGTTGATACCCTCATCCGAGAGAATCTTGAACATCTTGGCCGCAACACCGGATTGCGAACGCATACCGATGCCCACAACCGAAACCTTGCAAACGTCTTCGTCGGCAACCAGTTCGGCATAGTTCAGTTCACCCTGCTCTTTGATCGCAAGCAGCGCCTTTTCTGCGCGGGTGACCTGATTGGTAGGGCACGAGAAGGTCATATCCGTGCGACCTTCGTCCGAGATGTTCTGGACGATCATGTCGACATTGACGCCTTCATCGCTGAGCGCGGTAAAGATGATCGAGGCGATGCCGGGTCGGTCCGCCACCGAAACAACAGTCATCTTGGCTTCGTCGCGGGAATAGGCCACACCGGCCACAACATTGGATTCCATGATATCCTCCTCATGGCAGACCAGAGTACCGGCCTCGTCGGATTGTTCCTCAAAGCTTGAGAGAACGCGCAGTTTCACTTTGTAGCGCATCGCCAGCTCGACCGAGCGGGTCTGCAGCACCTTTGCCCCCAAAGATGCCAGTTCGAGCATTTCCTCGAACGAAATTCTGTTCAGCTTGCGCGCCTTTTTACAGATGCGCGGGTCAGTGGTATAGACGCCATCCACATCCGTATAAATGTCGCAGCGCTCGGCCTCGAACGCCGCGGCGAAAGCCACCGCCGTAGTATCCGATCCACCGCGACCCAGTGTGGTAATGCGTCCTTCGGGGCTGATGCCCTGAAAACCCGCGACAACCGCAACGCGCATCCCTTCGCCAAATTTCTGAGTGATATTCTCAGGCGGGATGTCTTCAATCCGGGCAGCAGAATGCGCGCCATTGGTGATCAAAGGTACTTGCCAGCCTTGCCAACTGCGTGCGGGGATGTCCATTTCCTGCAAGGTCAGCGCCATCAGACCGGCAGTGACATTCTCACCCGATGAGACAACCGCATCGTATTCGCGGGCGTCATAAAGCGGAGAGGTTTCATCAACCCAACCGACCAGCTCGTTGGTCTTACCCGACATGGCCGAGACGATGACGATGACGTCATAGCCCTTTGCGACCTCGACTCCGACTCGCTTGGCAGCTCGGCGGATGCGGTCCAGATTGGCGACCGACGTGCCGCCGAATTTCATCACGAGTACGGGCATGAGGCCAAAGTCTCCGCGCCTTGAATTTCTGATCCCGTGCCTCTTATGCGAGGGGGGGCGCAAGGGCAAGGGCGCAAAGACGACGCGGCGGTGCTTTACTTTGGTCGCGCGTGGTGTAAGCGTGCGGTCAACATCTTATTCCAAGAGGATTTCCATGTTTCGCTTTGCCCTTGCCCTTACCCTGATTTCAACCGCTGCCAATGCGCAGGTCGCTACGCTATCAGGAACGGATGGCCAGAACTCTTTGGGTACGGTCCCCTGTGCCGCACTTGCGGGCGAACCGTTAGACAGTTGCCCCGCGGAACTGCGCAAGCGCGAAGACGGCACGGCAACGCTGGCCGTGCAACTGAACACGGGCGAAGTGCGCCGCGTCTATTTCACCAAAGGCGTGCCGGATTCCAGCAGCTCGACCTCGAAACTGACTTATGAGACGCGCGGCGATATCATGGTGATCTTCATTGAACCCGGCGAGGTCTACGAAATCCCCAAGGCGGCCCTGAACACTCAGTAAGGGTGCGCACGACCATCCCAGGTTTCAAAACACCCGGTCGTGTCCAATGACAGAGCCTCAAATCGTTCAATCAAGCCCTGCGCGGCCTGATCGACGGTGATCTCCGCCGTTGTTCCGCCCATATCGGTCTGCACCCAGCCCGGGTGATAGATACCAACCGCGATACCATCAGCCCGCAGATCCGTTGCCAGATTGCGCCCCAGGTTCAGCGCCGCCGCCTTCGACGCCCGGTAGATATAGCTGCCGCCGGGTGCGCGGGTATGCGACGCCATCTGAGATGAGACGATCGCAACTCTGCCCCGCGCGGCACGCAGGTTCGGTAGCAGAGACTGAACCGTCAGAAAGACACCGGTCACGTTGGTGGCAAAGCTCTGCGCCCACATCGCGGTCGGATAGCCGCTGATGTCATGACCTTTGTCGAGATAGACGCCTGCATTGCAGATCAGCAGATCAACCGGACGGCCCTGCAATTTCCTGGCCATCGCTGCGTGTTGCGCCGGATCCGTGACATCCAGCATGATTTCCGCGCTGCCATCGCGCGCCGTTCCCGTTACCTCATGACCTGCGGCCCGGTACTGATCTGAAATCGTTTTTCCGATCCCCCGGTTGACGCCGGTGATTACGACATGCATCGGTCAGTTAGTCTTGCGGCTGGGAACAAACGGCAGTGGTGCCACCGGCACACCATCTTCGACCAGCGACCGCGCCTCTTCGGGCTTGGCTTCGCCGTAAATCGCGCGCTCAGGCGCATCGCCCAGATGGATTTTACGCGCCTCGCTGGCGAAATCCTTACCAACATAGTCCGAGTTCTCTTCGACCTTGCGGCGCAGTTCGCCAATGACATCTTCGATCTCGGGCGACTGCGTAGTCATGCTGATCTGATCCGCAGATGCCTGCGCTGGCACGGCCTCGGCCACCGCCTTGCGCGCAGGCCGGACCCGAGGTGTCATGACCGCCTTTTCCACATGATCGCAACCGCAGATCGCACAGGTTACCATCCCGGCCGTCGACAGTTTGTCGAACGCGGCTGCGGATTGAAACCAACTATCAAAGCTGTGGCCTTTGCTGCATTTCAGTGCGTATTGAATCATATCAAGTCCAGAATCTGGTTGCCGAATAGATACCGAGCAAGATGGCAAGATCAAGTCTTGATCTTGGCCCACTATTGCCTTTGAAGCCCGAATCCAGCCAATAACGCACCGAGATCTGGCGATGACACTTTCGACGACGCCACTTGGGGCGAAACCCATTTGCGCCTGCGTTCACCCGCTTCGGGAAAATGCGCGACCATGCGCTGCACATGCAGCGGAAACACATCGACCAGACATAACGCCGACGCCTTGCCGGGGCGGTTTTTGACATAGGCAAACCGCCCGAGACTATCGGTACCGCACGGCCCCAGAACACCGGCTTCTTCCCAAGCTTCGCGAGCGGCTGATTCAGATGGAGTCAGCCCGTTGATCAACCAACCCTTGGGAATGATCCAGCGCCGCGCCCGGCGGGTGGTGACCAACAAAATCTCGGGTCCGCCCTTGCTGGTGCGATAGCACAAAGCGGCGGATTGGGCGTATACTGGAAGCGCCCCGGAAAGGGACATACTCTGTGCCGAAAGCCCGGCCTCTGCCACGCTTCTGCGCCCGTCAAACACGGTTCATACCTAACTGCTCGCTCCGCTTATGTTGCGGTTTATAAAGCGAGATTTATCACATCATGCGGAATTTTCCAAGCCCTACGACAAAGACCCCATCCGCCCGGACAGGCGCCGCACCAGTTCGTCATGAGGAATATCGGCATCAATCGCCAGCCGACGCAGCCCAAAATGCACCTGTGCAATTTGCTGATAGTAGCGGATGTAGACAAAGTTCGTTCCACCCCCGGCAAGTGCGCCGAGCAGCGGTACAGATTGCGCCGCCAGCTTCTGGCCCAATACAACCGACAGACGCGGTGCAACCACTGCGATCAGGCGTTGCATGGTTGGCCCCGTCAGGGTCAGGCGCATCGAGAAGAATCCCAGATCGGCCCCGTCGTCATCTGCCAGCGGTCCGGCGGCAGAGAGCACCCGGATCGAGTCGAATTTCACGTTCTCAGCCGTCGGATCAAACCCCTCCCGCGCTGCGGCACCTTGAATGGCGCGCAGCATCATGGCGGTGGTCGCGGGCAATTCTACCAGCGCTGTGGACACTCCGCCCAGGCCCCCGGCTGCCCCCATGGCGGTGGTCAACGCCGTATTGACCCATGGTTTTTGGTCCGGCACCGCGCGGCGCGTACTTTCGGCGGCATACATGGCCACCCAAAGCGCATGTTCAGTCGCTTCGGTCAGGCCTTCTCGCACCGGTTTTGGCAGTTGATCCAGCAAGGATTCCGCGGAGCCACCCAGCTTGTTCAGCAGATTCACCCCCGCGCCGCCCGCCGAGTTGTAGAGCTGCGCCAGCCGATCAAGTTCGGCCTCGGGATCGAGTTTTTCGACAAGAACAACGTCCTGCATTTGTGCCCTCCTGTCTTTAAAACATCGGCACTTTGCGACGGGTTTTCAATGGGTCAGCGCGTCCAACGCGTGACAAGCCCCTGAATTCCGGTCCAAACACCAGGGGTCAGTTCCAAGCCCAGAATACGGTCAGGGTTGGTTGGGGGCGGCATTTCAACCCCCGACAGCGGAACGAAACCGAACCGCGCGTAATAGGGCGCGTCGCCAACAAGCATGACGCGCTTCCAGCCTTTGGTGCGCCCGGCCTCGACCCCATGATGGATCAGATAACGGCCCAGCCCTTCGCCCTGATGGGTCGGATGCACGGCGACAGGGCCCAATAATAGCGCGTCATGATCGCCCACATGCACCGGCCAGAACCGAATAGCACCGGCCAGTATGCCCTGCCCATCGCGCGCGACCAATGACAACCCGGCAACGGGTGGCACGTCATCGCGCAGGCGATAGGAAGAAAGCGCCTCGCGCCCAGGGGCAAAGCAAAGGTCATAAAGCGCCTCGACCTCCCACCAGTCCTCCGACTCTTCCGGCCTGATCCCGAATTGCTGCACGCACGTCCTCTTTTACTTGCTGGAAATCGCCCTAGCACTTCGGTACGCCTTGGGCAAACGCTTGGAGTCCAAATGTTCTATCGCCCTGAAGACGGCCATGGCCTGCCGCACAACCCGTTCAATGCCATCATCACGCCGCGACCAATCGGCTGGATTTCAACGCGAGATGCAGAGGGGGTCAACAACCTGGCCCCCTATTCCTTTTTCAACGGCGTCGCCTACACACCGCCTCAGGTAATGTTTGCCACAACCGGCACGAAACACGATCAGGATGGCGGCAAGGACAGCATCGCCAATATCGAAACAACCGGGGTGTTCTGCGTCAACGTGGTAGCCCATGCCCACCGCGACGCAATGAATGCCAGTTCAGAAGGCCTGGGAAAGCACATCGACGAATTTGATCATGCTGGCCTGAATCCGATTGAATGCGAGACAATAAATTGCGCAAGGGTCTCAGGGGCGCCCGCAGCGTTGGAATGTCGGCTAACCCAGATCGTGACACTTCCAGGTGAAGCCAATCGGGTAGTGTTCGGAGAGGTCACCGGCGTACATTTGCACGACGATCACATCCGCGACGGCAAGTTTGACGTGACCTCGTTCAACCCTCTCGCGCGGCTGGGTTACCGGGACTACTCAGTGGTGACCGAGTTGTTCTCACTCAATCGTCCTGACGATTAATAGGTTAGAAATGGGGGCTCTGCCCCCGCCGCCCTTCGGGTGACTCCCCCGAGGTATTTTGGCCAGATGAAGCGGTGGACCCGGATCTATTTCTGGTCGAGATCACGACGGAGCGCACGGCAGAGCCTGGTAAAGGTATCGTCAATGCCCGCCCAGAATTCCGGTTCGGACCGAGTAATCCACGGCCAGTTCGTAATCGGGGTCATCGTCGCTGTCGACCATCAGGTGGCCCGCTTTGTTCAGAAGCTTATGACAGTCACGGCTCAGGTGTCGCAGCATGACGCGCTTGCCGGCAGCCTCGTACTTGCCGGCAATATTCTCGATGGCTTGCAGCGCGGATTGGTCCACCACGCGGCTGGCCGCAAAGTCAATGATGACGGTTTCAGAGTCATTTGACACGTCGAACAGTTCCACGAACCCTTCGGACGACCCAAAGAACAGCGGGCCTTGTATTTCGTAGACCTTTGCGCCCTCTTCCGTTTCTGATTCACGCGTGACCGCGTGGATGCGTTTGGCGTTGTTCCAGGCGTATGCCAATGCCGAGACGATCACGCCGACCACAACGGCCACCGCGAGGTCTTCCATCACTGTCACTGCTGTAACCAGCACGATGACGAACGCATCCGTCATAGGTACTTTGCGCAGGATATTCAGCGAGTTCCAGGCGAAGGTACCAATCACCACCATGAACATCACACCCACCAGCGCCGCCAGCGGAATCTGTTCTATCAGCGCTGGAATCGAAACGGTACCGAATGGCGTGTCGAAATCGAGAACAATGAACACCAGCAAGAACAGGGCAGCCGCGATCCCGGCAATTCGGGTCCGACCGCCGGATTTCACGTTGATCATTGACTGACCGATCATTGCGCACCCGCCCATACCGCCAAAAAACCCAGTGGTCACATTGGCGACGCCTTGCGCGATACATTCCTGCGAGGCCCCACCGCGTTTACCGGTGATTTCGCCTACAAGGTTGAGGGTCAACAGAGATTCAATCAAGCCAATAGCAGCCAGTATGCCAGCATAGGGCAGAATGATCGTGAAGGTTTCCCAGTTTAACGGCACCATTGGGATGTGGAAGGTGGGCAGCCCGCCCTCAATCGAAGCCAGATCACCAACGCGCGGTACGTTCAGACCAAAGCCAATGACCAGCGCCGCGACAACGACGATCCCGGCCAGTGGGGCGGGAATAATCCGTGTGACACGCGGCATGACCCAGATCACAGCCATGGTCAGTGCGACCAGACCCAGCATCGTATAAAGCTGCATACCCGAAAGCCATTCACCCCCGCTCATGCCGTGGCCGGTGTTTTCCATGGTTCCGGGAACCTTGAACTGACCCATCTGGGCCAGAAAGATCACAATCGCAAGCCCGTTCACAAAGCCCAGCATTACCGGATGCGGTACAAGTCGAATGAAACGGCCCCAGTGCATTGCACCCGCGATAATCTGCATGATCCCCATCAAAACAACCGTCGCGAACAGGTATTCGACCCCGTGTTGCGCGACCAGAGCGACCATCACCACGGCCAACGCCCCGGTTGCACCCGAAATCATGCCTGGACGCCCCCCGATCAGCGCAGTGATCAGACCAACCAGAAACGCAGCATAGAGCCCGACCAGCGGATGCACCCCTGCGACAAAGGCAAATGCCACAGCTTCGGGCACCAGCGCCAAGGCAACAGTGAGACCTGACAGCAACTCGATCCGCAGACGCGTAAAGGTCAACCCTTCATCCGGGACCCAACGAAGATCGGGTCTAGCTATACGATTGGCAAAGCTTGCCAGCATGGCTCGGGGCATGGGATGGTCCTGACGGTCTGTTTTGTTCGCGCGAAAGGGGTCTTTTACTCGTCCTGCCTCGCCAGAGATACCGCGCTGGACGGGACCCTGATATGCGCAAGACGCATGGCTCTCAGGAAAAATACACAAACCGTTGAAGCCACTTGTCAAAAAGGGTCGCGGCCCGCAGAACTCATTCAACAGGAACTTTCAGCGGAGAGCGCACGTGACCCAAACTAAAATCGCCGTCATCGGAGGATCGGGCATTTATGACATTGACGGTCTGGAAAGTGCTGAATGGGTTACGGTGGAAACACCGTGGGGTGCGCCGTCGGATCAGATCCTGACCGGATCGCTGGACGGGGTGGGGATGGCGTTTCTGCCAAGACATGGGCGCGGTCACGTGCACTCGCCGACCGAAGTGCCCTATCGGGCCAATATCGACGCGCTGAAACGGCTCGGCGTTACGGATGTGATCTCGGTTTCCGCCTGCGGGTCGTTCCGCGAAAATATGGCGCCTGGCGATTTCGTGATCGTGGATCAGTTCATCGACCGAACCTTTGCCCGCGAGAAGAGTTTCTTCGGAACCGGATGTGTTGCCCATGTCAGCGTGGCACATCCCACCTGCCCGCGACTATCGGATGCATGTGAAACGGCTGGCAAAGCCGCTGGCATCACGGTTCACCGGGGCGGCACCTATCTGGCAATGGAAGGGCCGCAATTCTCATCATTGGCGGAATCCAAGATGTATCGCGAGCATTGGGGCTGTGACGTGATCGGCATGACCAATATGCCCGAGGCGAAGCTCGCCCGCGAGGCCGAGCTCTGCTATGCATCGGTCGCCATGGTTACCGACTATGACAGCTGGCACCCGGATCATGGAGAGGTGGACGTGACCTCCATCATCGCCACCTTGACAGGAAATGCCGAAAAGGGCCGGTCATTGGTCAAAGGCCTGCCTGCTCTGTTAGGGGCCGAGCGTGCGCCCTGCCCGCATGGCTGCGACCGGGCGTTGGAATTTGCCATTCTGACCGCGCCCGATAAGCGCGACCCGGCGTTGTTGGCAAAGCTGGACGCGGTGGCTGCTCGGGTGCTCTGAGATCAGTTTTTCTGTAGTTGCTGGTGCACGTCGTCCCACAATCCATACGACCAGAGGTCGTTGTGGGTGCCATTCGGGATCACATAAAGCTGCGCAGAGTCTGACATCTCGGCCAGCGCCTGACCGTGATGCAGGGGGATGGTTTGATCCTCGGTCCCGTGGAAGATTAGTGTCGGCACCGTGATGCGTTCGATCAGTTCGCGCGTAGCGAACTGATCTTTCATCAAGGCAGTGACCGGCAGAAACGGATAACGTTCCGCAGCGACATCCACGGTCGCGGTGAACGGGGCCTCAAGCACCAGAAGCTCTGCATCGGGGCGCTCGGCTGCAACAGCGGCCGCAATGCCGGTTCCAAGGCTCTGGCCGTGCAGAACAACGGTTTCACCTTCGCCAGATAGCTTGTCAAATAGCTGAACCCCGTCTGAGATCAGGGCCAGTTCCGAAGGCTCACCCTCGCTGCCCGGAAATCCGCGATAGCTGGGCGCAAGCAACCCGTAGCCCGAATTGAGGATCTCGCGCAGACGGTCGGCGCGATCCCCCAGATTGCCGCTTTGACCGTGAAAGAACAAAACAGTCGGCGCATCCGGGATTGCGGCGGGCGCGGACCAGGCCGTCAGAACCGCACCATCGGCCATCGGCAGAGACAGAACATCGACATCCGCCAGACCCACGCTGGCCGGATCGGGAAGTTCTCCATCGGGCTGATAAAGCAGGGATTGCTGGTTTAAAAACATGTAACCGACGATGCCCGCATAAATGACAGCTCCGGCCAACAGAAGGCCCACCAACACGCTTTTTGCGCGATCCATTGCGGTATGGATAGTATCCGCATCGGTATTGGCATGTTGGGTCTGAACCATCGGCCCCTCCTTGGGTTGATATGCAAGAGTGGGGGCTGCTGCGGGCGATTCAAGAAGCATTAGTCAAGCTTCATCCAATCTTAAACCTGTTGCCGCAAAGCCAGAACCCGTTGCTATTGAGATCGGCACCGGTTGAAAAGCCCGAATGCCCCGCCATGTTGATGCAAATTATTGATGAAAAGGCATACACTTAGCCAACTCACATAGAACTATGAGAGACCCTATGAAACGATTGGATGCGCTGGATGCTGCCCGTTTTTTAGCCTTTTGCGGCATGGTTTTGGTTAACTTCCGCATCGCGGCTGAGGTCGCACCGGGTACGGATTGGGCCTCTGTTTTGATCGGTTCACTCGAAGGGCGTGCGGCGGCTTTGTTTGTCGTACTCGCCGGGGTCGGTATTGGATTGTCACGCATCTCAGCCGGGTTGTTGCTGCGCCGCGCTGCTTTTTTGTTTGTGATCGGCCTAATCAACATGACCGTATTTGACGCCGACATCCTGCATTTTTACGCGCTGTATTTTGTCGTTGGGGTCGTGTTTCTGACAGCTTCTCGGCGCGGTCTGTGGCTGGGCGCGTTGGCGATCATTGTCCTTTCCGTAACCGCCAATCTGATCCTGAATTATGATCAGGGTTGGGATTGGGACGCGCTGGCTTATACCGACCTCTGGACCCTGCCCGGGTTTTTGCGCAACGCGTTGTTCAACGGCTGGCATCCGGTGTTCCCGTGGGCGGCATTTCTGCTGATCGGGATGGCGATTGGTCGATCCGGGCTTCATACACTTTGTGTTCAGCACCGGTTGATCATGTGGGGATTTGGTGCGGCGGTGCTGGCGCAGTTTCCACAGATGATGGCATCGGACCCGGAATTGGTGGCCTATCTGGGGACTGAATCCATTCCGCCGGGGCCATTTTATATCATGGCAGGAGCCGGCACGGCCAGCGTGGTGATTGGATTGCTGTTGAAGTTCTGGCCGACGATCGAGCGCATCCGAATGGCACCGTTTCTAACCGCACCCGGACGGCAGAGCCTGACGCTCTATGTGGCGCATATCCTGATCGGCATGGGCCTGCTAGAGGAGCTCGGGTTACTGGATGGATCACTGAACGCGCCGCAGATTGCGATGTACGCGTTGTCGTTCTGTGTTGCTTGTTCGCTGTGTGCGCTGCTTTGGTTCCGCAAGTTCAAACGCGGCCCGCTGGAGGCGATCATGCGACGCGTGACCGAAGGCGTAAAAGCTTGACCTTGCCGTCGTACCGGGGCTTGGTGTGGGAAACTCATCCGTAGGATTTCCCATGTCGCCTGAACTCTGGCTGGCCTTTGTAGCCGCATCCACCGCCCTGCTGCTGATCCCGGGGCCCACCGTTCTACTGGTGCTCAGTTACGCGCTGTCGAAAGGGCGCAGCGTCGCCGTCGCCTCGGCCACCGGGGTGGCCATGGGCGATCTGGTGGCCATGACGGCCTCGCTGTTGGGATTGGGCGCGCTGGTGTTGGCCTCGGCCACTCTGTTTTCGGTTCTGAAATGGGTGGGGGCGGCCTATCTGGTCTGGTTGGGCATCAAGCTGCTGCGCAGCGCACCCTCGAGCGGGTTGCAGGCGGTCGAGACCGGGCGTGACGTGACCGCCCGCAGTGTCTTTGGCCACGCCGCGGCCGTAACCGCATTGAACCCGAAATCCATCGCATTCTTCATCGCCTTTGTTCCGCAGTTTCTACGCCCTGCAGAACCGTTGGGCCCGCAATTTGCCATCCTGATCGCCACATTTGTGGGCCTCGCGTGGCTGAACGCACTGGCTTATGCGCTGCTCGCGGACAGGTTGCGCCAGATGATCGGTCGCCCGGGTGTCATCACGTCGATCACGCGGTTCGGAGGCCTGACCCTGATCGGGATGGGCGTCGCGACGGCAGTGCTGCGCCGTCCGGCGTGAATTCAGCTTTCAGCGTTTTCTTTCATGAAGCCCCGGATAAACCGGCGGATTTCACGTGCAGCAGATGTGTCGAGCTCTTTGCACAGCCCGACAAAAGCGTCTCGCTCATCCTTATCGAGGCGCAACACCAACTGGCTGTTTTTCTTTGTCGATATCTTTCCGTCTTTCCCAACCAAGCACTCCGCCCCCCGTTCAGACACCGGTTTCACCCGAAGATGCATCGTATATACATCGCATATAGATTGTAGATATCGCGCACATACCGAAAAACCGGGATAAGGGCAATGTACCCTGGTGGGTCACCGGCATTTGTTTTGCGCGCTCAGCGCATTTGGTGCAAACCGCACCTGTTGTGATGACCCGGCGCAATGCGTGGCCGCCGCAAGTCGCCGCAGGCAACAAACTTTCCTTGCATGACCGCCGCCGATGGGCCAAACACCCCCGGGTGTTCGATGCCAAAGGGGTGGCCTATGTCCAGAAACAAAACGGTCAAGGATTACATTCGGACCATCGTCGATTTCCCGCACGAGGGGATCATGTTCCGCGATGTGACCACTTTGTTCGCCGATCCGCGCGGGTTTCGCATGGCGATCGACCAGATGCTGCATCCTTACGCAGGTGAGCAGATCGATAAAGTCGTTGGCCTAGAAGCGCGCGGCTTCATTCTGGGCGGCGCCATCGCCCACCAACTGAGCGTTGGGTTCGTGCCTATCCGCAAGAAAGGCAAGCTGCCGGGCACCACGATCAGTCAAGACTACAAACTGGAATACGGCGAAGCCATAGTTGAAATCCATGATGATGCGATCCAGCCGGGTGAGAAGATTCTGGTCGTAGACGACCTGCTGGCCACCGGCGGCACCGCTGCGGCAGGGATCAAGCTGATCGAGCGCTTGGGCGGCGAAATCATATCCTGCTCTTTCATTATCGATCTGCCCGAACTGGGCGGGCGCAAGATGCTGGAAGATATGGACATGGATGTGCACGTGCTGTGCGAGTTCGAAGGCCTCTGAACGTCCTGCCCGATCACAAAACCATGATTGGACTTTTGTAATGCGCGAGGCTTAGCGCGGTTGACTGGTCTGTCAATGGCAGGTTTCGTTCAATCTCAGTGATCTTTTTGCGATGCACTCCCGTACTCCTGTTGATGCCACTTCAGGCATTCTCAACAAGGGAAATCACGTCATGTTTCGCAAATTCGCTGTTACTGGAGTTGCAAGTTTTCTGTTGACCACCTCTGCCCTGGCCGATGGGCACGCCAAGGATATCGTCGACACTGCTGTCGGCGCGGGGAGTTTTGAAACACTCGTCGCGGCCGTCCAGGCCGCCGAATTGGTCGACACCCTGAAAGGCGAAGGACCGTTCACCGTTTTTGCACCCACGGATGAGGCTTTCGCAGCTCTGCCCGAGGGCACTGTCGAAAACCTGCTGAAACCGGAAAACAAGGATCAGCTGGTCGCGATCCTGACCTATCACGTGGTGCCGGGCAAAGTGATGTCGGGCGATCTGACTGATGACATGACCGCAGCGACAGTGCAGGGTGGCGATATCACAATCGATCTGGACAATGGCGTGATGGTCAATGATGCCAATGTCGTTCAGGCCGATATCGAGGCCGAGAACGGAGTGATCCACGTGATCGACAAGGTTATTCTGCCTGCATCGTAACGCAACGGCGCGATCCGGATTCTGACCGGGTTGCGTCTAACGTGCCAGCACCGCTCCGGGGTTCATGATCCCCTGCGGGTCGAGCGCTGCCTTGATGGCGCGCATCGCCTGCAATCTGACCGGATCGCCATAACGCTCGATATCGCCCGTTTTGAGCCGACCGACACCATGTTCAGCGCTGACCGATCCGCCGAATTCGTGCACTAGATCATGTACGGCGCGTTTGACTGCCCCTCTCTGGCCTACAAACTCTGCCTTGTCCCGGCCCTTGGGCGGAAATACGTTGTAGTGCAGGTTCCCATCACCCAGATGGCCAAAGCAGTTCACCCGAAACGGCCCCTGCGCGGCGACCACATCCGTCCCCCGCCGAATGAATTCGGGAATACGGGAAATCGGGACCGAGATATCATGACTTGAGACCGACCCGATCAGCCGGTTCGCCTCGGGAATGTTTTCCCTTACGGTCCAGAGCTCGGACCTCTGCGCTTCACTCTGAGCGATGATCGCGTCACTGACTAGGCCGCGTTCTTCGGCGGCAACATAAATCGCCCCCATCATGTCCGACGGGTCCTGCCGCTCTGAAAGGCCTAACTCGATCAGGACGCTCCACTTTGGCGGGTTGGGGAAGGATTGCCGTACCTCAGGCAATACTTCGGTCAGGAATTGCAGGCCCTGCCCATGGATCAGTTCAAATGCGCTGACCGCCTCGCCAGCCTGATCCCGCGCCAAAGACAACAGATCAATGGCGGCTTCTGGTGAGGCGACCTGGAACATCGCCGTACCCACCGATTTCGGCCTTGGGAACAACTTCAAGGCCGCTGCTGTTATAATCCCCAGCGTCCCTTCGGACCCGATCATGAGATTTCGCAGGTCATACCCGGTATTGTCTTTGCGCAAGCGGCTGAGCCCATGCCAGATCTTACCGTCGGGTAGTACTACCTCAAGCCCCAGACACAGATCGCGCGCATTGCCATAGCGCAGCACATTCACGCCACCCGCATTGGTGGCCAGATTGCCCCCGATCCGGCAGGAGCCCTGCGCCGCCAGAGACAGCGGAAACAGCCGGCCAGCGCCCTCGGCCGCGGCCTGTACATCGGCCAGAATGGCACCGGCTTCGGCCACAAGAATGTTCTCGGTCGGGTAAACGGCGCGGATCGCCGCCATCCGTTCCAGCGATATGATCAGCGGTGCAGGGCCATCCGGCACAACCTGCCCACCCACCAGTCCGGTGCCGCCACCGTAAGGAACAACCGGCACACAGGCTTCCGCAGCCATTCGCACCAGCGCCGAAACCTCTTCCGCATCGCGCGGCAACGCCAGCACCCCGGGTTGCCCCACGAACCGCTGGCGCGGCTCTTCCAGATACCGTTCAGCAATCGGTCGCAGAACATCATCGCCCAGCTGGGCACTTATCGTTTTGGCAAAGCGGTCATCGGCAGGATTCAATGTCATATCCCTTCCCTGCCAAAGGCCACGGTCAGCGACAAGCCCTATTCCTGCTCAATCAGGTATTGAGGCTCCAACACCACGACCGTCGGTCGATCCGGCAATGTCCGCAGTGAGACGACGAGTTCTGATTTTCCATCCCGTTCAACCAGAAACTCATCTCGGATATCGACCAGAAACCGCTCAAGCGAGAAGTCTGAAAACCAGTGCATCGGAATGATGATCGAACTTTTCAACCGTTTCAAAACCTCGATCATCTCGGGCAGCGGCATGGTCGTTCCGCCATCTACTGGCGCCATGACCACATCAAGACGACCCAGTGCGGCGAATTGTTCGTCCGACGGGATGTGATGCAGATGCCCCAGATGGCCGATGCACAACCCTTCTACCTCGAACACAAAAATCGAATTGCCGCGCTCTTCTACCCCACCATAGACCGAGCGAATATCGGTCGGCACGTTGCGCACCAGCATCTCGCCCAGATCGAGATGGTGCTCGATGCCTTCTCCGAACTCGCCCCAGCCCGGCAGCACATGTGGAATCGCTGGATCAGGATGAGCGGTCCAGTGGGTGCTGTGGGCATGATTCATAGTCACGATGTCTGGGATCACCGCAGCGCTGCCGACAAAGCCGGTAAAATCGGTCACCGCATTCAGCCCGCCCCGTGTCTGGATCAGAAACGACGCATGGGCGATATAGCTGATCCTGGCTGAAAACTCTGGAACCGGGTCCTGCCATGCCGTCCTGTGGAAATATTCAATCCCCGGTGCGGCATCCGCAATGGCGATGCAATGGCTCGGCCTCCGCTCCTGCGCCACGGCCTCGCCAGCGATCAACATCAGTCCCGCAATAATCCACCGCATAACGCAAGTGTAGCGTGGAATGCCGCCAAGTCATGTTCTTTGATCATATATATCCAAAGAGAATGAAACCGATGCCCGGTTTGGTGTGGCATCCTTGTTCATCTGGTCAAATAAAACCGGAGAGGCGCCGCTTGCCCCGGTGGGGGCAGAACTCCCTACCCCGCATCCGTCTTGCCACGTCGGTCAGATCGCAGGCTGGCAAACAGAACATGCGTCCGCCAACGTCCGTTGATCTGCAAATAGGATTGCGCCACGCCTTCGTACTTGAATCCAGAGCTCTCCAACAACCCACGCGAGGCCTCGTTTTCCGGCAAACAGGCGGCCTCGATCCGGCTCAAATCAAGCCGGGTAAAGGCGTGATGAACCACCGCGCCAATCGCTTCGCGCATGAAGCCCTGACGCGCAAAGGACTGTCCGGTCCAATATCCCAGTGTTCCGGCCTGTGCCGGTCCACGGCGGATATTATCCAGCGTGATGGCCCCCAGCAGGACGTTATCCGTACGGCGAAACAGAAATAGCGGAATCGCCGTACCACCGGCAACCGATCGCTGCGCCCAGTAGACCCGGTTGGTGAAGGACTTGCGGCTTAAGTGATCCTTGGCCCAGATCGGCTCCCATGGGGTCAGGTAGTCTCTTGAGGCCCGACGCAAAGCGGCCCAATCGTTGAAATCGGAATGCACGGGCGGGCGCAGGCTCAGGCGCTCGGTTTCGAGTTTCAGCTTGCGTCTGCCCAACAGCATCACGCCGCACGCCTCTCCTGCAGCTCGGCCAGCGTGGGCGCGCCCGAAACCGGCCCATAAAGCGCCAGCGCGGCCGGAGCCTGCACCGCCATGCTTTCAGCAAAAGCGCGTACCTCTTCGGTGCTGACCGCATCGATTTTGGCAACCGTATCCTCAAGCGAAGGCACACTGCCCCAGATTTGCACCAGACGCGCCAGACGTTCCGCACGGTTCGAGGGGCTTTCCAGCCCCATCAGCATCCCGGCCTTCATCTGCGCGCGGGCACGGGCGACTTCTTCTGCACTCATGTCCTCGGCAGCGCGCTTCATTTCATCAATTGTAATCGTGGCAAGCTCCGCGACCTGATCGGCTGAGGTGCCTGCGTAGATCGTGGTCGTACCGGTATCGGCATAGGCCCCGGTCTGGGCAAAGATCGTATAGCAAAGCCCGCGCGTCTCGCGCACCTCCTGAAACAGGCGCGAGGACATGCCCCCACCCAGCGCTGTCGAATAGATCTGCGCGGTATAGATCGCATCATCACGGTAACCCGGACTTTCCATTGCCAGCGCAAAATGAGCCTGTTCCAGCTCTTTTTCCTGCCGCGCCTCACCGCCGGTAAATCGCGCCGCTTCGGGGATCAGACCTTTGCGCGGTTGCAGATGGCCAAACATCTCTTCGGCTAGTTTCATCAACGCATCGTGATCCACAGCACCCGCCGCAGACAGGATCATCTGTTCCGGCCCGTAATGTTCGGTCACAAAGCCCGACAAATCCTCGCGTGAGAACGCGCTGACTCGCTCAGTTGGGCCCAGAATGGTCCGGCCCAGCGGCTGATCGTGATAGCTCTGCTCTTGCAACCAGTCAAAGATTACATCGTCGGGCGTGTCATAGGCTTGACCGATCTCTTGCAGGATCACTCCACGCTCGACCTCGATCTCGCGCGGATCAAAGACGGGGTACAGAACGATGTCGCCGATGACATCCATCGCCAGCGCCACGTCATCCTTGAGGACGCGCGCGTAATAAGCCGTCACCTCGCGCGAGGTATAGGCGTTGATGTATCCGCCCACATCCTCGATTGCCTCAGCGATTTGCAGCGCGGAACGCCGCTCGGTTCCCTTGAACGCCATATGCTCAAGGAAATGCGCAATGCCGTTCTGTTCGATCCGCTCATGCCGCCCGCCGGCGGTCACCCAGATGCCGATGGCCGCAGATTGCAGCCCCGGCATGTGTTCACTGACGATACGAAAGCCGTTCTTCAGTTGGTCTTGTCTGACAGTCACTCAGCAATATGCCTTCTGATATGATCCTCAAGGGTGCCCAAATCGTTGGCAATGCGGGTCACCCGTTCCGGACGTTCATACAGATCAGACATGCGGGATGGAAGAGGCGGATGTTCGCCGCTTGCTTTCTCGACCGCTGCCGGAAATTTCGCCGGATGCGCGGTGGCCAAAGTGATCATCGGCACATCTGCTGCACGATACTCTTCGGCGACCTTGATGCCAACGGCCGTGTGCGGGCAAACCAGTTCCACGTTGCGGGCCAACGTGTGCTTGATCGTCTCTAGCGTCTCGTCCTCGGACACGCGGCCCGAATCGAAGCTCTCGCGCAGGGCTTCCATCGCGCCCTGACTGACATTGAAGCCACCATTCCCGAGCTCGTCCATCAACTGAGCGACGGCACTGCCATCCTCGCCATAGGCGTAGTACAGCGCACGTTCAAAGTTCGAGCTGACCTGAATATCCATCGACGGGCTGATCGACGGGATCGTATCACCTTTGAAATACCCCTCACCCGACAGGCAGCGATGCAGGATGTCATTCTGATTGGTCGCCACCACCAGCCGGTCGATGGGCAATCCCATACGTTTGGCCAGGTAGCCCGCGAAGATGTCGCCGAAGTTACCAGTTGGCACGGTAAAACTGATCTTGCGATGCGGCGCGCCAAGGCTGACGGCGGCCGAGAAGTAATAGACGATCTGTGCCAGAACCCGGGCAAAGTTGATCGAGTTCACCCCGGCCAGTTTCACGCCGTCGCGGAACTCGAAATCGTTGAACATATCCTTCAGCACGGCCTGACAATCGTCGAAATCTCCGTCAACGGCCAAGGCATGCACATTGCTGTGCGCAGGCGTGGTCATCTGGCGGCGCTGCACCTCGGATACGCGACCATGCGGGTACAGGATGAATACATCCACCGCATCCAATCCACGAAACGCCTCGATCGCGGCGGAACCGGTGTCGCCGCTGGTTGCACCCACGATGGTCACGCGGTCGCCGCGCCGTTTCAAGGCCACCTGGAACAGCTGACCGATCAGCTGCATGGCAAAGTCCTTAAAGGCCAGCGTCGGACCGTGAAACAGTTCCAGCAGGAAGTGGTTTTCGTTCAGTTGTTTCAGGGGCGCTCGGGCATCGTGACCAAACCCTTCATAGGCCCGGGCGATGATCGCCTTGAACTCATCCTCGGCAAACGAGCCGCTGACATAGGGCCACATCACGCGGAACGCGATTTCCTCATAAGACAGACCGGCCAGAGCGGCGATTTCGTCCTGCGACATCACCGGGATTTCAGCGGGCAAGTACAGGCCGCCGTCGCGGGCCAGCCCGGTCAGCATGGCCTCTTCAAAACTCAGTTCCGGCGCTTGGCCACGGGTCGAGACATATTTCATTGCTCTTCACTCTCAGAAGGGGCGCGACTGCGCCACAGGAAGTATCCGGTCATCGCGGCCCAGACCAGAGCCAGACCAAACCATGTGATTGCATATTGCAAGTGATCGTTCGGGATGCCCGCCGTGTCCACGGGCAGAGGTGTCACGCCCGGGTCGGTCTTGGATCGGGCTATCAGCAGCACGGGTTCGGCCCCCAACGCTGCCGCCAAGTTTGGCACATCACGGGCGAACCAGATGTTGGCGTCGATATCCGGCTCAGGCGTGTAGCTGTCAATCTCATCCGGCCAGTGCAGATTGCCGGTGACCTCCATCGGGCCGATCAGACGTTTGGCCCCCTTGGCAGTCGTCGGAACAAAGCCACGATCCACCAAAATGGTACGGTCTTCGGTGCTGAAGGACTGAATGATCCGATACCCGGCACCAACTTGCTTGACCGAGACCAGAACGTGGATTTCCCCAGGCTCCATCTCTCCTGCTAGCGTGACAGGAAGATACTTGTGATCTACATCCGCCACAGTCTCGGGCAGGTCCACCGGATCAGCTGCGACACGCGTTTCGATCTCGGCCAGAATACCCTGTTTCCAAACCAGCCGCTGCATCTGCCAGATTCCCAGCGATACCAGCACGCCCAGACCGGTGAGGCCGAAGATCAACAGGAATAGGATGCGGTGCATATAGGGTGCCGTTGGATGTTGCTTCAGGATGTTAGGACCGGCGCCTTGTTAAGGGCTGCGCAGGCGCAATTGCAACCGCGCAATTGTATCGGGCGCAATCTTGCGCCCTGATCGAGAAAAAGCCGCCCTTTGGGGCGGCTTTTGCAATTGGATCACCTGATCGGCGTCACATCAGCGGGGCTTGGCCCCAGATGTAGACGGCGAAAAACAGGAACAGCCAAACAACGTCAACAAAGTGCCAGTACCAGGCTGCGGCCTCAAAACCCACATGCTTCTCGGGCGTGAAATCGCCTTTGAGTGCGCGGATCAGGCAAACCGACAGGAAAATGGTCCCGATGATGACGTGGAAACCGTGGAAACCGGTGGCCATGAAGAAGTTCGAATAGAACTGGTCATCCCCGAATTTCCAGCCCTCGTGGGCCAGCAGCTCGTAATACTCAAAGCCCTGCAGCGCAGTAAACGCAATGCCCAGCGCGATACCGATAGCCAGACCGTTAATCAGCGCCTTCCGGTCATTGTTATGCACCAGTGCGTGGTGCGCCCAGGTGATCGCGCAGCCCGATAGCAACAAAACGAGAGTGTTGATCAGCGGCAGATGGAACGGATCAACTGCATGGATATCCGGCTGAATGTATTCCGTACCGGCATAGTCGTACATCGGGTACATGCGATGTTTGAAGAACGACCAGAACCAGGCAAAGAAGAACATCACTTCGGACATCACGAACAGGATAAATCCGTAGCGCAGGCCGATACGCACAACCGGCGTATGGTCACCCTGGCGGCTTTCGACCACCACCTCGGACCACCAGGCGAACATGGTATACAGAACGCCGATCAGGCCCATCCAAAAGATCCACGGGGTGACCCCGTGCATCCATAGAACAGCTCCGAACAGCATCACAAACCCACTGACAGCGCCGATCAGCGGCCAGATCGAGGGGTTCAGAATGTGGTAGTCATGGTCTTTAGCGTGTGCCATCAGCGTCCCTCACCTACAGGCGTTAGTTCTTGTTTGTATCAGCCTGCACATCAAGGGCGGCATAGCCCTCGGGCAGGTCAATTTCGTAGAATGTATACGACAGAGTGATCGTATGCACATACTTGGCTTCCAGATCTTCGATCATCTCGGGATCGACGAAGAAAGTGACCGGCATCTCAACGCGCTCACCTGGTTGCAGAACCTGTTCTTCAAAGCAGAAACAGGCGATCTTTTCAAAGTACCCCCCGGCCGAGTAAGGCGTCACGTTGTATGACGCTTGCCCGGCAATTGGCTTGTCGGTCGGGTTATATGCCTCATAGAAGGCCAGACCGGTCTCGCCAATGCGGATTTCCATCTCGCGTTCGACCGGTTTGAACTCCCACGGCATGTCTTTCGCCTTGGAGGCGTCAAAGCGCACAGTGATAGTGCGATCCAGAATCTCGTCAGGCGCGACATCTGCCACGCCGGTGGTCCCACCAAATCCGGTGACGCGGCAGAACCAGTCATAAAACGGCACGGACGCCCAGGCCAGGCTGCCCATCAGGACAACCACGCCAACCGTTTGCGCAACGGTTTTCTGAGGTCCCGTCAGCGCCATCAGTTCTGCACCTCTTGCGGTGCCATGTTGAAATCGGTGCCCGAGACCTTAACGATCGTCAGCCCGAAAATGATCACGATGAACGCAGCCAGCGTCAGGCCTACGCCCAGATTGCGGCTGAAACGGCGCTGATGCAGTTCGTGGCTTTTGCGCAGGCTCATGACCAGCCCCCCAGCCCGTAGGGCTTCAGCAGGGCCTCAGCCAAGATCGCCCCGAAATGCAAGAAGAGATAAAGCAGCGACAGCTTGAAGAATCTGCGCTCAACCTTGAAGTTGTCGGTTTCTGCATCGTCTTCATTCCGACGAGAGATTTGCCAAGCGCCCCGCAGGAACAAGGCGTTCAACACCAGAGCTACAACCAGATAGATCGGGCCGCCGATATCTGAGAACGCAGTGCCGACTGCCAGAATCGCCAGAAGCGCGGTATAGACCAGAATATGCCAGCGCGTCGCGCGGCGTCCGTGGGTGACAGTCAGCATGGGTACGCCCGCATCGTCGTAATCCGTCCGCATGAACAGCGCTAGCGCCCAGAAATGTGGAGGGGTCCACATGAAGGTCAGGGCGAACATCAACCATGGCTCCAGCGTCATCGAACCTGTGGCCGCGACCCAGCCGATGACCGGCGGGAATGCCCCAGCTGCGCCACCGATGACGATGTTCTGCGGCGTCGAGCGCTTCAGCCACATTGTATAGACGGCGACATAGAAGAAGATGGTGAAAGCAAGAAACGCACCAGCGAACCAGTTGGTCGCCAGACCCAGCATGATCACGGACAGGCCGGATAGGGCCAGACCCAGCGCCAGCGCTTCGCCTTCTTCAACTTTGCCGGAAGGGATCGGACGCCCCTTGGTGCGCTTCATCACGCGGTCGATGTCCGCGTCCCACCACATATTCAGCGCGCCGGATGCCCCGCCGCCGATTGCGATGAACAGGATGGCGCAGAATCCAACAAACGGATGCACCGGAACCGGCGCAGCAAGCAGTCCGACCAAAGCCGTGAACACGACCAAAGACATCACACGCGGCTTCAGCAGGGCAAAGTAATCGCCAAAGCTGGCCTCGTCCGCACGGGCATGTGCGGCTACGGTGCTGGCGTTGAAGCTTGCGTCGCTCATGTTTGGTCCTTTTGGGGCAAAAGCTGCGCGTAAGCCGCGCAGCCTGCATGTGTTTACCTAGGCCGCGAAGGGCTTAGTTCGAAGCCACCTGATAGGAAACAGGCTGACCCGCATATTCCTCAAGCGCGCCTTGCAGCCACTGCTCATAAGCCGCTTCGCTGACCACTTTGACGGTGATCGGCATATAGGCATGATCCTTACCGCATAGTTCCGAGCACTGACCAAAATAGATGCCTTCCTTGTCAGCTTGGAACCATAGCTCGGCCAAACGCCCCGGCACACCGTCCTGCTTCACGCCGAACGAAGGAATCGTCCATGAGTGGATCACGTCCGAGGCGGTGACCTGCATGACAACGATCTTGCCAACCGGAACAACGACTGCCGTGTCCGTAGCCAACAGCCATTCATCTTCGCTGTAGCCCGCATCGGTCAGCTTGGCGCGCATCGCATCATCCAGAACAAATGGCGTCACATCTGCATCCGCAGGGCGCGCGCCCTCATCCAGAGTGGCCGGGTGACCCAGCAAATAGCTGTCGAAGGCGAAATCATGATCGACATATTCGTAGGTCCAATACCACTGGTTCCCCACGACTTTGATGGTGATATCACCTTCGGGGATTTCCTGTTGCTTGAACAGAACCGGCAGCGAGAACGCCCCGATAAAAACCAGAACCAGGATCGGTCCCAACGTCCATGCGATCTCAACCGGAGTATAATGCGAGAATCGTGCAGGTTTGGGATTAACGCGCTGATTGTAGCGCACGATGCAATAGAGCAGCAGACCCGCAACAAACAAACAGATCACGGTGATGATCACCAAAATCATACTATCCAGTCGCTGAATTCCCTCGGCAAGGCCGGTCGCCGCAGGTTGGAACCCCATGCCACCAGCGACCGGCTTGCCAATAATCTCAAGCTCCTGAGCCATAGCGGGAAGGCTGGAGAGGGCCGTTGCAAGCCCGGAAAGCATCAAAGCATTCTTCATTTTCTGTCCTGATCGTTTGATCTTTGCTTCTCTCGCGAAAAGGTGTGAATCGGTCGCACCTCTCCCGTTGTCTTTGGCCGCGTTAAAAACCATATTCCTTCGGGTAGATAAAGCAAAATGCTTGCGTCAAACAGACGCTATTTTTGATCTGGATCAAACCCGAAAGGTCACAACCGATGACTCAGGCCCCGTTTCGCCCTTTTGAAAGCACTCTCCCGAAGGATGAGGCGCTTGCTGTGTTGCAGTCCGCAACCGATGGCGCCGAGGATGGAGAGCTGTTCGTGGAACGGCGGAAATCCGAGTCTCTGGTCTTCGATGACGGGCGTTTGCGCACGGCCTCTTATGATGCGTCCGAGGGATTCGGCTTGCGCGCGGTGCAGGGCGAGGTCGCCGGATACGCGCACTCGACGGATGTTTCGATTCCCTCCCTGAAACGGGCGGCTGAAACGGCACGGTTGGCCGTTGGCGATGGTGGTGGATCCTTGGCAGGGGCACCACAGGCAACCAACACGCGCCTTTATACCGATGAAGACCCGATCGAATCCGCCAGCTTTCCCGTCAAGATCGAAACCTTGCGCGAAATCGACGCTTTTACCCGAGATCTGGATCCCCGGGTTGTGCAGGTCAGCGCCACCATTGCAGCAACAGTGCAGGAAGTTGAAATTCTGCGCCCGGATGGCATTCAGGTGCGCGATGTCCGCCCGATGACCCGATTGAACATCTCGGTCATAGTCGACCAGAATGGCAGGCGCGAAAGCGGATCGGCCGGCGGTGGCGGTCGTGTTGGACTGGATGGTCTGATTGATCCCTCTGACTGGCAAGCAAAGGCCCGCGAAGCACTGCGGATTGCGTTGGTCAATCTGGACGCCATCCCTGCCCCCGCAGGCGTGATGGAGGTCGCGCTAGGCCCCGGCTGGCCCGGTATTCTGCTGCACGAAGCCATAGGCCACGGGCTGGAAGGTGATTTCAATCGCAAAGGCAGTTCCGCCTTTGCCGGACTGATGGGGCAACAAATCGCCTCAAAAGGCGTGACGGTGGTTGATGATGGCACGATTGCGGACCGGCGCGGCTCAATTTCGGTGGATGACGAAGGCACGCCAAGTTCTCGCACGGTTCTGATCGAGGATGGCGTCCTCACCGGCTATATGCAGGATCGTCAGAACGCACGATTGATGGGTGTTGCCCCCACCGGAAACGGGCGACGACAGAGCTATGCGCATAAACCGATGCCGCGTATGACCAACACGATCATGTTGGGCGGTGATGCCGATCCGGCTTCGCTGGTGGCAGACATCAAGGATGGCATCTGGGCCGTCGGATTTGGCGGTGGTCAAGTGGACATCACCAACGGCAAGTTTGTTTTCTCTTGCACCGAAGCCTACCGGGTAGAAAACGGCAAGATCGGCGCACCGGTCAAAGGAGCAACGCTGATCGGTGACGGCCCATCAGCCCTGAAACACATTCGCGGGTTGGGTAATGACATGGCCCTTGATCCCGGCATGGGCACTTGCGGAAAAGACGGGCAATGGGTGCCGGTGGGGGTCGGTCAGCCCACTGTTCTGATGGATGGGCTAACGATAGGAGGCTCGGCAGCCTGAGTCGAAATCAGGGCTGCGCCTGGGGGTTCAGGGTTAATCTCTGAGCCCTTTCAAAAAACTAAACGTGACCCGCGACGGGGTGGGACCAGGAAAATTCGTACGAGTTTTCTCTTTTTTTCTGCAGGATAGCGCTGCATTTGATGAGATATTCCAAATAATACACATCTAATTTTCCGAGATTCACAAGCTGTTAACCGGCTACACCGTAAACCAGTTTTGCAATCAGGCGGAGCATCGGATGACCGAAGAGCAGCTTTCTTCCAATCACCCCCCACTCCCACCCACCACGGAAGAGGATCGGTTTTCGTGGCTCCGTCTGTTGCGCTCGCGCAAGGTTGGTCCGGCAACGTTCCGGCGCCTGCTGCGCGAACACGGCTCAGCGCAGAACGCGCTGGTCGCGCTGCCGGAAATGGCGCGCGCTGCCGGGATCGAGCGGTATGAAACCTGTCCTCCCGGCGTGATTGAGGCAGAGCTCAAGGCCGCAAAGGCTGCCAAAGCGCGGCTTTTGTGCCTTGGGGCTGCCGATTATCCCGATGCGTTACACGATATCCCTGATGCGCCACCAATGCTGTGGGCAATCGGTGATCCCGCCATTCTACAACGCCAGTCGATTGCCATGGTCGGGGCACGGAACTGTTCTTCGTTGGGCAGCCGCATGGCGCGTGCGTTGGCGACCGATCTGGGTAAACAGGATTATGTCGTAGTTTCGGGCCTTGCGCGGGGCATTGATACTGCAGCTCATCTTGCCACATTGGCCACTGGCACCGTGGCGGTGATGGCCGGTGGGGTCGATGTTATCTACCCAGCCGAAAACGCCGATCTGGCGCGCAAAATCGCAGAGACCGGCCTTCGCCTGTCGGAACAGCCGATGGGCACAACACCGCAGGCACGACATTTTCCGCGCCGAAACCGTATTATATCTGGCCTTGCACTGGCTGTGGTGGTTGTCGAGGCTGCAGCAAAATCCGGCAGTCTGATCACTGCGCGGGATGCGCTGGATCAGGGGCGAGAGGTTCTGGCCGTTCCCGGTCACCCTTTCGACGCGCGGGCCGCAGGGTGCAATCTGCTGATCCGGGATGGCGCTACACTGGTGCGCTCTGCCGAAGATGTGATTGAAGCGTTGCCGCAGCACCACATCGATGTCCAGCCGCCCCTGCCCTTTAGACAGGACGCTGCGACAACTGCACCCCGCGCCCTGCATGAGGCGATTCTGACCCGTCTTGGCCCGTCTCCGATCGCCGAAGATCAGTTGATCCGGGATATCGCCGCATCCGCTGGCGAAATAGGTCCCATACTGGTTGATCTTGAATTGGACGGAAAAATTCAACGGCAACCGGGCGGATTGCTGTCTCTTTGTGCCTAAAACATGGGTCCGACCCTGGTGCTGGGTGCGCGGAGGAAACGGTCGAATCTGGCTAGCAATTCAGTCCCAATTGGCAATGAAAAGGAACGCATTGACAATTCGATCTTGCCCCACACATTTTGCACGGTCATACAAAGCGCAAAATCCGTCGAGCGAGGATTCCTCTTAAATGCCCGTAGTTGTTGTAGAATCTCCGGCTAAAGCCAAAACGATCAACAAGTATCTTGGCCCCAACTACACCGTTTTGGCCTCATACGGCCATGTGCGGGACCTGCCGCCAAAGGATGGATCGGTCGATCCCGAGCATGAATTCTCGATGAAATGGGAGGTGGGCAACGACAGTCGCAAGCATGTCAAAGCGATTGCCGACGCGCTAAAAGAGGACAACGCGCTGATCCTCGCCACCGACCCCGATCGTGAAGGTGAGGCGATCAGCTGGCACCTGCAGGAGGCGCTGACCAAACGCCGTTCGATCAAGAAGGACACACCGGTCAGCCGCGTGACCTTCAACGCGATCACCAAGGACGCCGTGACCGAAGCGATGCAGAACCCGCGCCAGGTGGATATGCCACTGGTCGAAGCCTATCTGGCCCGACGCGCGCTGGACTATCTGGTCGGTTTCAATTTGTCGCCTGTATTGTGGCGCAAACTACCGGGCGCAAAATCTGCTGGGCGCGTTCAGTCGGTCTGCCTGCGCCTGATCGTTGAACGCGAAATGGAAATCGAGGCGTTCAAACCGGTGGAATACTGGTCAGTTCGGGCGCTATTCGAAACACCGCGCGGTCAGACCTATGAGGCGCGTCTGGTCACGCTGGCCGGAAAAAAGCTGGACAAGCACGACCTGTCCAACGCCACGCAGGCCGAACTGGCGGTGCAGGCGATCACCAGCCGCGCGCTGAGTGTCACCTCGGTCGAGGCCAAGCCGGCCGCGCGCAACCCCAGCGCGCCTTTCATGACTTCGACCTTGCAACAGGAAGCCAGCCGCAAGTTTGGCATGGGCGCGAGACATTCAATGCAAGTGGCACAACGGCTGTATGAGGCCGGCTACATTACCTATATGCGGACCGACGGCATCGACATGGCGCCAGAAGCCGTAACCGCCACACGCGACGCTATCGCGGACCGGTATGGTGCAGAATACGTGCCGGACAGCCCGCGCATCTACAAAAACAAGGCCAAGAACGCGCAGGAAGCGCACGAATGTATCCGCCCGACAGATATGGCGCGCGATGCCAAAGCACTGAAGGTCACGGATGAAGACCAGCGCAAGCTGTACGATCTGATCTGGAAACGCACCATTGCCTGCCAGATGGCGGCCGCCCGGTTAGAGCGAACTACCGTCGAAATCAGCAGTGACGACGGTCAGGTCGGCTTGCGCGCCACCGGTCAGGTGATGCTGTTCGACGGTTTCATGCGCGTCTACGAAGAAGGCCGCGATGATGTTGTCGATGATGACGACAAGCGCCTGCCGCAGATCATGCAGGGAGATCCCGCGCGCTTTGCTAAAACCTCACTGAAAGATCAGTCTGCGAAAGCAGAGGACAGAGCTGCGGTCTTATCCGACAATGAGGCCGTTCTGGCGCTGCAACACCATACTCAACCACCGCCCCGTTATACTGAGGCCACGCTGGTCAAGCGGATGGAAGAGCTGGGGATCGGACGTCCGTCCACCTACGCCTCGGTCGTAACCACGATTCAGGACCGCGAATATGTCCGAAAGGACAAGAATCGGCTAATCCCCGAGGAGAAGGGTCGGATCGTTACGATCTTCCTACTGAACTTCTTCCGGCAATATGTGGGCTATGAGTTTACGGCCAATCTGGAAGAGCAATTGGACGACGTCAGCGCCGGTGATCGCGATTACAAGGACCTGCTGAGCAAGTTCTGGCGCGACTTCTCAGCGGCGATTGGCGAGACCTCCGAACTGCGTATCTCGGAAGTGCTCGACAAGCTGGACGAAGCGCTGGCGCCGCAACTCTATCCGCCGCGCGAAGATGGCTCTGACCCTCGTATCTGCCCGAAATGCGGCGCCGGGCAGTTGCATCTGAAAACCTCGCGCACCGGCGGGTTTGTAGGCTGTGGCAACTATCCCGAATGTACTTATACCCGCCCAATAGCTGGCGAAGGTGCAGAAGGCGAAGAACGGCTGCTGGGCGAAGATGCAGGCGACGATATCTGGCTGAAATCCGGTCGCTTCGGACCTTACGTCCAACGCGGAGAACCCACGCCCGAGAACAAGAAACCTCCACGTGCCTCTCTACCCCGTGGCTGGGACAAGGACGACATGGATCTGGAGAAGGCCCTGACCTTGCTCAGTTTGCCGCGCCAGATCGGTGAGCATCCCGAAGGCGGCATGATCACCTCGAACTTTGGCCGCTTTGGCCCCTACCTGATGCATCAACTGGCAGATGAAGCTAAGCCGGTTTATGCCAACCTCAAAGATCCGAACGACGTGTTCGAAATCGGCATGAACCGCGCCGTCGAGCTGTTGGCCGAAAAACGAGCCAATCCAGGGCGGCGTGGGCAGGCCGCAAAAGCGCTCAAAGAACTGGGCGAGCACCCCGATGGCGGCCCGATGCAGGTTCTGGACGGGCGCTATGGGCCATACGTGAAATGGGAAAAGGTCAACGCGACCATCCCCAAGGATATCAAGCCCGAGGACGTGACGCAGGAAATGGCCATCGAGCTGGTCAATGAGCGCGCGACCAAGAAAGGCACAAAGAAAAAAGCGGCACCCAAGAAGAAAGCTGCCGCCAAGAAAACAACCAAGAAGGCGGGTTAGGTAGAAATACCACCTGCCCCCTGGATTCGTTGACTTCCTCGTGACGTGACTGCACAACTCGGCCCAACACCATGTCATTGGGGGAGTTTTCCATGAAGAAAATCTATGCCAATGCCTCCGCTGCGCTCGATGGGGTGCTGTCGGATGGCATGTTGATCGCGGCAGGCGGCTTTGGCCTGTGCGGTATTCCGGAACTGCTGCTTGAGGCGATCAAGGAATCGGGCGTCAAGGACTTGAGCTTTGCCTCGAACAATGCCGGCGTGGACGATTTCGGCATAGGTATCCTGCTGCAGACCAAGCAGGTCAAAAAGATGATCAGTTCTTATGTTGGCGAAAACGCGGAGTTCATGCGTCAGTACCTGAGCGGAGAACTGGAGCTGGAGTTCAATCCGCAGGGCACTTTGGCCGAGCGTATGCGCGCTGGCGGTGCGGGCATTCCCGGCTTCTATACCAAAACCGGTGTAGGAACGGTCATCGCAGATGGCAAAGAGCACAAAGACTTTAACGGCGAAACCTACATTATGGAGGAAGGCATCTTCGCCGACCTCGCCATCGTGAAGGCGTGGAAAGCTGACGACACCGGAAACCTTGTGTTCCGTAAGACCGCTCGCAATTTCAACGTTCCCGCCGCGACCTGCGGTAAAATCTGCATTGCCGAGGTTGAAGAGATCGTTCCGCGCGGATCGCTTGACCCCGACAGCATCCATCTGCCCGGCATCTATGTGCACCGCATCATTCAAGGCAGCCACGAAAAGCGCATCGAACAACGCACCACCCGCAAGAAGGAGGACGCATAATGCCCTGGGACCGCAATCAGATGGCCGCACGCGCGGCTGAAGAGCTGGAAGATGGCATGTATGTGAACCTCGGCATCGGGATTCCGACGCTGGTGGCGAACTATGTGGGTGACAAAGACATTACCCTGCAGTCCGAAAACGGAATGCTGGGCATGGGCCCCTTCCCATTTGAAGGTGAAGAAGACGCTGATCTGATCAATGCGGGCAAGCAAACGATTACTGAATTGTCGCGCACCTCGTATTTTGACAGTGCGACATCGTTCGCCATGATCCGGGGCGGCAAGATTGCTGCTGCAATTCTGGGTGCGATGGAAGTGGATGAGAAAGGCGATCTGGCCAACTGGATGATCCCCGGAAAGCTGGTCAAAGGCATGGGTGGCGCCATGGATCTGGTGGCCGGAGTAGGTCGCGTGATCGTGGTTATGGATCACACCAACAAGCACGGCGATTCCAAAGTGCTTAAAGAATGTACCCTGCCACTGACCGGACAAGGCGTAGTTGATCTTATCATTACAAATCTAGGCGTGCTGGATGTTGTCGAAGGCGGTCTGAAGATCGTTGAATTGGCAGAGGGTGTCAGCGATGCTGATATGAGAGCTGCAACTCAGGCAACGATCGTCGATTAAACTTTAACCAATGAAACAAATGGCCCGCTGCAACGCGGGCCTTTTTAGTTCGAAGTCTGAAAGATGCAGGGGTCCGAGACGAACTGGGGCGTCGTCGTACATAACGCACTTGCGACCTGAAACGCTGCAAGAACCTTGGGCACGTAATCTCTGGTTTCAGCATAGGGCGGCACGCCACTGTGTTTACGTACGGCCCCCTCGCCTGCATTGTAGCCTGCGAGAACAAGGATTGGGTCGTTATCAAATTCCTTCATCAGCCAATGCAGGTATTTGACCCCACCTTCGATGTTCTGTTCCGGCTTCAGGCTGTCCTTAACCCCAAAACGTTCGGCTGTGGCCGGCATCAACTGCATTAGCCCCTGCGCGCCAGCCGAACTGATTGCTTCGGTCCGCCCGGCTGATTCTACCGAGATGACGGCCAATACAAGTGCGGGTGAAACACTGGTGCCTACGGTCGAGCGCAGAATGTCTATTCCGCGCGTGTCAGCGATGTTCTGAAGCGTTTGCAGACGCGGAGACGGAACACCCGTTGCGGACAACGCCTGCACGGCTTCACCGAGCCGATCAGCATTCGCCTGCGCCTGATCCGGTGACACCCGGCTCCAGAACGCCGTGTATGCGCCCTCTGGTTTGGGCACCCCAGCAATCTTCGGCGGGGTTGATGGCAGCACTTTTGCTGGGGTCGTAATCTCGGGCACCTCCAGCGTGACGCCCGTACTGGGCGCAGACGGTGAAGTTGCATGTTGTTCGGGCGTGATCTGAATCGTCACCCGCGGACGTGTGCCCGGTTTGGGCGCTTTGATACGCTTGTATACCCCGCGCGGTTCGATCTCGGTCGCCGAGACCGGAATCGCCCCCGACAACAGAAACGCCGCCGCACCGGCGCATAGAACTGCGTCCCGGAAATACATCTGCCTGCCTCGATTTCTTATCTTTTGAAGTATTTTGAACAACATAACGGCCCGCAACACCAGAAAAACAAAGTGAAATGGGGCAATTTTGCCTCATTTGCAGCTATTTTACATCGCCCGCGCGTTATGGATAAAAAAATGACTCTGATTTTTTTATTTATTTTCATACCGTTATCAAAATCACCAACAAAAAATTAAGCTTTGAACAAAAAAATATTGGTTTGGCCCAATTCCTGCCATGCACAGCGGTCAAACATATATCCATACCGAGACGATCGGGAGCGGACTGAGAGAGAAAGCTCTGAAAGACGCCGAGGTTAATTACTGATTTGATCCTTTAGGAGGGACGTAACATGATCAAGTTCTTCAAGAACTTCCGCAAAGACGAAGACGGCGCCGTAACAGTAGACTGGGTCGTTCTGACCGCAGCCGTTGTTGCTCTGGCCGCAATTGCATACAACCAGGTCCGCAGCGGCGCCAGCGAACTGGCCGGCAACATCGAAGACGCGCTGGGCTCGGTCACTGTGACTACACCGAATACCAACTAATTTCTGCCAGATTCTGGTATCTATAGTGGGGGCCACGTCTTTTCCTGAGACGTGGCCCCTTTTTCAAAGATTTCTTAGCCCGGTAAAATATGATGTTCAGCACAATCAAAGAAATTGTGTCCGATGAAGATGGAGCCGTGACAGTGGATTGGGTTGTATTGACCGCCGCGGTCGTTGGCTTTGGGGGGTTGATGTACGTGCTCCTGAATGAAGGTCTCCGTAGTCTCGACGAGAAGAGCGGTCAGGCCCTCGCAGATACTGAAGTTCAAAGTATTAGTTTTGACTAGAGCGCACGCTCCAATGGCGGGCCATACGCCAAGTTGATCTGCCCCAAGATCAGAAATATATCTGAGATTGTCCCATTTTTGGACACAATTACCCCATAGGGTGATCCTTGAACCATCGCGGTGAATGATGCCGCGTGACCAATTCAAAGAAACACTACGAGGCACAAATGCGAGCTGTTTTTGGACTTGTTCTTATCATCGGGGTCGCTCTGGCCGGTGGTGCTGTCTATATGGCACGCGAATATATCACTGATAACCAGGCTAAACTTGCGAAGGAACGCAAGCTGCGCGAAGAAGCGTTGGCCAACGCAAAGGCGGGTCAGGTTCCAACCATAGGTGTTCTGGTATCGAATCGCTCAATGAAATATGGCGAACGCCTTAATCAAGAAGATGTTCGCATCGTTCAATGGCCTGAAAATGCAATCCCGGAAGGGACCTTCCTCGACATTGCGGTTCTATTCCCGGATATCAAAAACAATGAACGCTTTGTTCTCCGCGCGATGGAGAAAGACGAAGCGATTATGGAAATCAAAATCACCGATCCGGGTGAGACGGCGGGCCTCAGATCGCAGTTGCCAAAAGGTATGCGCGCATTTGCAATCAGCGTCGACGTGGCGTCAGGCGTGTCGGGCTTCCTGCGCCCTGGTGACACTGTGGATGTCTATTGGACGGGCTCCTTGCGTGGAACCAGCGAATCTGGTCGAGGCGAGATTACGCGTCTTGTACTCACCAATATCGAGCTGGTCGCTGTTGATCAGACAGCAGGTACCGACGTGACCGGCACGACAATCGCTCGGACAGTTACGGTTGCAGCAACGTCTCAGCAAATCGCCGCTTTGGCACAAGCTCAAAATACCGGACGCATGTCGCTGGCACTGGTCGGCGCTCAGGACGACAAAGTGGCTGAGGTGGTCGAGGTGGATCAACAATCTCTTTTAGGAATTGAAGAAAGAGCCCCTGCCCCTGTCGCAGAACAGAAAAAGGTGTGTACAATCCGAACACGCCGAGGCGGCGAGACTGTAGAGACGCCTATTCCTTGCACAAACTAACGCTAATTCAGACCTTTACGAGAAAAAGACCGCGCAATGAGCGCGGTCTTTTTCATTGTGTTGTTGCGAATAATCCACATAAGGAAAATTCCAGAAACCATTGATTATTGCAATAAATCTGGTTTTGGCGCAGGGTTTCAAAACATAGGGCATAAGACCCAAAAAAATCGAGTGGTGATCGGAGAGGCAGGTCACATGACAATACGTTCCTGGATCAGCGCAACCCTGCTGGGGTTGACGCTAGTTGTGGGCCCAACCGGCGATGCCGCTTGGGCTGAAAATCTTCGCGTGGTTAAAAAGGGGACAGCAGAATCGCTGGAAGTCCCGGTAAACCGCGCAATCGTGGTAGAAAGCGAAGAGCCGTTTGCCGACATCAGTATTGCCAACGCTGGCATTGCAGATATCTCGACATTATCTGACCGGACGATCTACGTACTTGGTCGGGCTCCCGGTACAACCACGCTGACCATGTTCGACGGCGCAGGTAATCTGATTACCAACGTGCGCGTACGGGTCTCGCCGGATGTTTCCGAATTCAAAGAGCGGTTGCGCCAGATTCTGCCCAACGAGCGAATCGAAGTGCGGACTGCCAATGACGGCATCGTTTTATCTGGCACCGTTTCGAGCAGCACTAAACTTGCGCGCGCACTCGAATTGGCTGAGCGGTATGCGCCAGAACGCGTATCGAATCTGATGAGCGTCGGCGGAGTGCAGCAAGTCATGCTGAAAGTCCGCTTTGCTGAAATGAACCGCTCGGTTGCCAAGAACTTGTCGGCATCTCTGGGATTTGGTGGCGGAGACACCACCGCAGGTTTCAACACCTTGAATACCAACGGTGCCCTGAACAACGCTTTGGGAAACAACATCCCACTTGTTCAAACAAACACGGGCGCTATCTTGTTCGGCTTCGGTGCGGGTTCTACACAGGTTCGCCTGCTGCTGGAAGCGCTTGAAACCAAAGGTCTTGTCCGCAGTTTGGCCGAACCGAATCTTTCGGCCCTGTCCGGGCAGGAGGCCGAGTTCCTGGCTGGCGGCGAGGTACCAATTCCTGTTCCGCAGGGTGATGGCGTTGTTGCCATCGAATATCGGGCCTTCGGTGTACAACTGTTGTTCGTGCCACGCGTCGTGGACGGCGATCGTATCAATCTGGAAATGGGCGCATCGGTGTCGACCATCGATCCGAACTCCGATTTCTCGATCAACGGTGACAATGTTCCAAGCTTTATTTCGCGAACCACGCGGACCACGATCGAGTTAAACGACGGTGAGAGTTTTGCGATTGCTGGCTTGATCCAAGATGACTTTACCGATCTGAACAGTCAGGTCCCGTGGCTGGGTGATGTACCGGTTCTTGGTGCCCTTTTCCGCAGCGCGGAATACCGGCGCCAGCAAAGCGAACTGATCATCATCGTCACTGCACATCTGGTTTCGCCCACGCGTGGTGAAGCACTTGCACTGCCGACAGATCGGGTCAAACCGCCCAGCGAGTTCGATCTTTTCCTGAATGGTAAGATCGCCCGCACCCAACGCGCCGGAAGCGGTGCTGCCTCGGAAGTGGCCAAGCAGAACTTTGGCGCATCCTATGGCTATGTTTTGGACTGATAGGAGGATAGGACCAATGGAAAAGTGGATCATCACACTGGGCCTTTCGGTTGCTGTCGCCGGCTGTACTCGTGAAGCAGGGTATGAGATTGATCAGGGCACGTTCGGAAACGCGACACTGAACAATATTCAGGTCATGAACGGCGAATTGACATATGGCCAGATCCTGGCACAGCGATTCGCCGCCGAGGTTCCGACACAGATCAACTTTGCGTTCGATAGCGTTCAATTGGACGCGTCGGCTCAACGTATTCTGCTGCAGCAAGCCGCATGGATCAAAAACTTCCCCGAAGCGCGGTTCCGTGTGTACGGTCATACTGACGCTGTAGGTTCAACTGCGTATAATAATCGCCTGGGTCAACGCCGCGCTAACGCAGCGGTGGCCTTCCTGACACGGCAAGGTATCTCACGTTCACGGCTTGAAGCTGTTGTTTCATATGGGAAATCCCGGCCGCTGGTAGCCACTTCAGATCGGGATCGCCGTAACCGCCGCACGGTGACCGAAGTATCAGGCTTTGTTGATCGCCACCCGAATATTTTGGATGGAAAGTACGCTAACGTGATATACCGAGAGTATATCTCAAGCGCCGCACCCGTCAGCTACATCCAGATCGGTGAAAGCGATTCTGGCGGCGAATAATAACTGAGGATTGGGCGGCATTGTCGCCCATTTCCCTACAATTGGTTCTTTTGCGCCCAATTCTCGCCCAACTTCCAAGCGACGCTGTGAACAATTGGGTGACCTGCGGCCAAAATTGACCGCATCGGGCGACAGCATACCAGAACTGACCCTTAAACCGTTCAAATGGTCTGCTCAGCCCTCTCGACGAGGATTGTGTTAATGACGAGCGCGACGCCGCAAGACGAAAACAACGCCATTCTGGCTTGTACCATCAGCAGGGATGTCCAGAACTTCGATCTGTTGATTGAGGATATGGAAGCAGCGCTGGGTGAAAGGTGGGGTGATCTTGGATTTGCCGAAGCCCTTGCGTTCTTCAGCCAACCCGAGGCTAATTCGCTGCAATTTGTAGCTCTGGCGCTGGATGGCGATGACGAGGACAACCTGACGCTTATGGGTGAGATCATCACTCAGGCCAAGGAAAAGGGCATCAAGGTCGTCCTGATCGCCGAAGACGTCACACCGGCCTCTCTGCACCAGTTGCTGCGTAAGGGCGCCGATGAGTTTGTCCCCTACCCGCTACCCGAAAAAGAACTGCAGGAAGCCATTGACCGGATCAGTCGACCCGACCCGGTTGTGGCGCCTCAGGCAGCACCGACTTTACCCAACGGCGCCTCGAAGGAAGGGGCGCTTTTTGTTGTTCAAGGTTTGGCAGGTGGCGTCGGTTCAACCACAATGGCCGTAAATCTGGCGTGGGAGCTTGCCACCGTATCCGCCAAAGAAGCACCAAAAGTGTGTCTGATCGATCTGGATCTGCAATATGGCACCGTCTCGACCTATCTGGATTTGCCGCGACATGAGGCAGTGTTCGAGATGCTGTCGGACACCGATTCCATGGACGAAGAATCCTTTGGTCAGGCCCTTCAGAACTTTGAGGAGAAGCTGCAGGTTCTGACGGCGCCGTCCGATATGGTGCCTTTGGATATTATTACCCCCGAGGACATCCAGCGTGTGATCGACACCGCGCGTGCAAGTTTCGACTATGTCGTTGTCGATATGCCAAAAACACTTGTTCACTGGTCCGAGACGGTTTTGCAGGCCGCGCATGTCTATTTTGCGATGATTGAACTGGACATGCGTTCAGCCCAGAATGCACTGCGCCTGAAGCGGGCGCTGCAAGCTGAAGAGTTGCCTTTCAACAAACTGCGTTTCGCCATGAACAGAGCGCCGAAGTTTACCGATCTGAATGGTAAAGGCCGGGTCAAGCGCATGGGCGAAAGCCTGGGTATCTCGATTGATCTGCTTCTGCCTGATGGTGGCAAAGCGGTCATGCAAAGCGGTGATCACGGCCTGCCACTCGCCAACTCGGCGGCCAAAAACCCGCTACGCCGGGAAATCGCCAAACTGGCTCAGTCGCTTCACATCCTTGGAAGCAACGACGCTGAAGCCGCTTAATTCAAAGGAAAGCTGCCGTGTTCTCAAGATACAAGAAATCATCTTCGGCACAGCCGGTCGAGACCAAAGCGCTGAAAGAAGCGCCTGTGGCAACGCCCGCGGCAGCCCCGTCCGCGACCGCGGTAGCACGCAAACCGATCAAGAAAAAATCTGGCGAAGTCGTAGGCACCGATAAGGAACGCAAGCGCAAGGAACGATTGGGTGAGATCAAGCTTGAGCTGCACCGCGAACTGCTTGAAAACTTGAACCTCGCTGCCCTTGAAAAGGCGGAAGAGTCCGATTTGCGGACCGAAATCAGCGCTATTTCCAGTGAAGTTTTGGAATCGCGCAATATCGTTCTGAACCGTGAAGACCGCACCCAGCTCAACAAAGAGCTTTATGACGAGGTGACTGGTCTTGGCCCGTTGGAGACCCTGCTGCAAGACGACTCGGTCAACGATATTCTGGTCAACGGGCCGCAACAGATTTTTGTCGAACGTTCCGGTAAGCTGGAAATAAGCGACATCACGTTCAAAGACGAAAAGCACTTGATGCGGATCATCGACAAGATCGTGTCTGCCGTAGGTCGTCGTGTTGACGAGTCCAATCCTTACGTTGACGCCCGTCTGGCAGATGGTTCGCGTTTCAACGCAATGGTACCCCCGATTGCGGTCGATGGCTCGCTGGTCTCCATTCGTAAGTTCAAGAAAGACAAGCTGGGTATCGACGATCTGGTCAATTTCGGAGCCTTCACGGAAGAGATGGCCGCCTATCTTCAGGCCGCTGTGTCGACACGCCTGAATATCATCGTTTCGGGTGGTACGGGTTCCGGTAAAACGACGACGCTGAATGCCTTGTCCAGCTTTATCGACGATGCCGAACGTATCCTGACCATCGAGGATACGGCGGAACTTCAACTGCAGCAGACCCATGTAGGTCGAATGGAAAGCCGCCCACCCAACGTGGAAGGCAAAGGTGAAGTCAGCCCTCGTGACTGTCTGAAAAACGCCCTGCGTATGCGCCCTGACCGTATCATCGTCGGTGAGACGCGTGGCGCCGAGGTTATCGACATGCTGCAGGCCATGAACACCGGCCACGACGGATCAATGACGACGATCCACGCCAACTCAGCCCGAGATGGCATCTCGCGTCTGGAGAATATGATTGCGATGGCCGGGATCGAAATGCCGATCAAGGCGGTCCGCAGCCAGATTTCATCAGCTGTAAACCTGATCGTTCAGGCCAGTCGACTGCAGGATGGTTCGCGCCGGATGACATCAATCACCGAGATCACCGGCATGGAAGGTGATGTGATTTCCATGCAAGAACTTTTTAAATTTCAACGTGTTGGCCTGACACCCGACAACAAGATCATCGGTCATTTCACGGCAACGGGCGTGCGCAGCCACTACTCTGAGCGCTTCCGTCTGTGGGGCTTCGACTTGCCCGCCTCGATCTACGACCCGACGACGATGTAGGAGAATAGAACTATGCAACTGCCGGTCGAGGCGCTCATCTATATCGTGATTTTCGTCGGGGTTTTTGCCCTGGTTGAAGGTATCTATCTAGTCGCCTTCGGAAAATCGATCAGCTTAAACAGCCGCGTCAATCGCAGGCTGGATATGATCGACAAGGGTGTCGGTCGCGAACAGGTACTTGAGCAGCTGCGCAAAGAAATGCAGCAGCACATGAAGTCTCAGAGCATCCCGCTCTACTCGCTTCTGGCTGACAAGGCGCAAAAAGCCGCGATCGCCTTCTCGCCCAGGCAGTTGATCCTGATTATGGTGCTGGTGTCTGGTTTGGTTTTCGCCGCCCTTAGCGTGGCGACAGGAACCGAGCTAGTGCTTCGGATCGCGTTATCTGGCGCTATTGGAATCGGCGCTGTCTATACCTGGGTGAACAATAAAGCCAAGAAACGCATGGCTTTGATCGAAGAACAGCTTCCTGATGCGGTCGAACTCATGGTGCGATCACTTCGCGTTGGTAACCCGTTTGTATCCTCGATCCAGATCGTTGCGAATGAGGTTGAAGACCCACTTGCCACCGAATTTGGCATCATCTCGGATGAATCTGCATATGGACGCGATGTTGGCGAAGCGCTCAAGGATATGGCGGAACGGCTGGATATGCAGGATTTGCGGTTCCTAGCGGTTGCGGTTTCCATTCAGCAACAATCGGGGGGTAACCTTGCCGATATTCTTGCAGGCCTCGCAAAAGTGATCCGGGCCCGGTTCCGCCTGTTCCGACGGGTAAATGCCATTACCGCTGAGGCAAAGTGGTCAGGCAAGTTTCTGTCCGGGTTTCCGGTGGCATGTCTCTTATTCATCCTGGTCAACGATCCGCACTACTACGATTCAGTGATGGACCACCCGTTTTTCATCCCCGCATGTTTCTTTGTTGGCATCATGCTGACTTTGAACCTGATCGTCATGAAAATCCTGACCGACATTAAGGTTTAAAGGTGCTGATATGGAAATTCTAAGCCAGATCAACGAGTTGTTGAAATCGCACCTGGGCGAGTTCGGCCCCCTGATTATCGTGGGTGCTCTGGGGTTGATCATGATCCTTGTCACGATCCCACTGATGCTGAATCAGCCGGAAGATCCCCTGAAAAAGCTGCAGCGTTCAAACTCAGCGCCCAAGGGGAACAAGAAAGAAAAGAAAGAGCGCCTGAGAAACGCAAGCCGCAACGAGCAGCTTGAAAAGTTTGCCAACTTCCTCGAACCCAAAAACGCAGAGGAATACACGGCCGTACAGCTAAAGCTGCGTCAGGCAGGCTATCAGTCCAAGGACGCGGTTCGTTTCTACCACTTTGCTCAGTTTGCGTTGGGGATTGTCGGAATCCTGATCGGAATTTCGCTGGTAACAGTATTTGCAGGCGATCAGGAGTTTGACTCGACGCAGCTTCTCCTTCGCGTTCTGGGCCCTGGGATCGCCGGATATTTTATCCCAAAATACTGGATTACGCGGCGCGTCGCTGAGCGAGAGGAAGCAATTATCAACGGCTTTCCGGACACGCTGGATTTGATGCTGGTTTGTGTCGAGGCCGGACAATCGCTTGATCAGGCCATCGTTCGAGTGGCACGTGAAATGAAGGCGTCCTATCCCGATATCGCACTGGAATTCGAAGTGGTTGCCTATGAGATGAAGGCCGGTAAAGAAAGAGATATCGTCCTGCGCGATTTTGCAACCCGTTGCGGCGTTCAGGACGTGAGCGCCTTTGTGACCGTGATGATCCAGTCAGCCGCCTTTGGTACATCAATTGCAGAGGCTTTGCGGGTTTATGCCGATGAAATGCGTGACAAGCGTGTGATGCGCGCGGAAGAAGCCGCTAATAAGTTGCCAACGAAAATGACACTCGCCACAATGATGCTGACCGTCCCCCCCCTTCTGGTCATTCTTGTTGGTCCCTCGGCAAAAGGTATCATGGAGTTTGGAAGCCAATAACGCCCACGCCCTGTCAAACAGGGCGGTCAGACCCAAAGGTTTGTGCCTCCGCAGATTAGTTCAGGCCATCATGGTACTTGCCATGGTGGCCTCGTGCACTGAAACAAGTTCAACAGATGATCCGTTTGCACCCGGCCTCGACCCCGATGGACCTACGGTCGATGAGGTCGCCGTCGGCAACCGTTTGATGGCGGCTGGCGAGTACGAGCTTGCGCTTGAATCCTTTACCCGTGCTGCTTTGCAACAGGGAATGACACCACAGATCCTGACTTCGCTTGGTACGGCAAATCTTGGGCTCAGACGGATCGGGCAAGCCGAACCCCTGCTGCGTCGCGCGATCGAGGATGATCCGGAGTGGCCTGTGGCGTGGAATAACCTGGGTGTCTTCCTGGTAGAAACGGGTGAGTATTCCGAAGCAGCGCAGATGTTCCGCCGTGCCTATGCGTTGGACAATGGCGAAAGTGACGCAATCCGCGACAATCTGCGGTTAGCACTCGCAAAAATGGAAAATCCTGTTAATAATACTCCACAAGAACAAGAATTTGAGCTGGAGCAGCGTGGCAACGGAGAATTCGTTCTGCGCAAAACCCGGCAATAGAGGCAGAGCAGTAAAGGACGCAAAAATGCGCCAACCCTTCTTGATTCCGACGATAATTGCGTGCGGGCTGGTTCTGACCGCCTGCGCAAAAGAAAGCGAAGAGGAAAAGGTCGAGCGTACATTTCAGGAAGTGAACGTCATTGACGAGACCAACCTGAATGACGTGATGCTGAACGCGGCCGACCCTAATGAGGCGGTGACCTATTTCCAAAGTGCAGCCGCCAAGAATCCCGACCGGATCGACCTGCAGCGCGGCCTTGCAATCACTCTGAACCGCGCCAAACGCAGCACTGAAGCCGCTGCCGCGTGGAAACGAGTGCTGGGCATGAAAGGCGCAAACAATGCGGATCGCATTGAGTATGCGGATGCTCAGATCCGTAGCGGTAACTGGGATGGTGCGAAGGCGACGCTGGACAAAATTCCACCGACCTTCGAAACTTTCAAACGGTATCGGCTTGAGGCACTGGTTGCGGATTCCCGAAAGGATTGGAAGCGCGCCGACCACTATTACGAGACCGCGGTTGGTCTGACGACGCGCCCGGCGGGGGTGATGAACAATTGGGGCTATTCGAAACTGACCCGTGGGCAATATGAGGAGGCCGAACGCCTGTTTACCGACGCTATTCGGCAGGACAATTCACTGTTCACCGCTAAGAACAACCTGGTTCTGGCGCGCAGCGCACAGGGCAACTACAATATTCCGGTTGTCCCCATGACGCAGATCGAACGGGCCCGCTTGTTGAATACAATGGCAATTTCGGCGGTAAAACAGGGCGATGTAAACGTCGCCAAAAACCTTTATCGCGAGGCGATCTCAACCCATCCGCAACATTATGATGAGGCGGTCCGTTCGCTCCGCGCGCTTGAGGAAGCCTAGTTTATGTACATACCTTCGGCAGCGGCAGCGTGGTTCCTACCCTTTGTTCTGCCGATCTGTTTCTACGTCGCTTTCACGGATATGCGTGAGATGCGGATAAAGAACCACGCCGTCGTTGCGCTGGGGGTTGTTTACCTTATCGTTGGGCTCATTGCCCTGCCGCCTTGGAGTGGACCGTGGAGTCCCGGCGACCTTGGCCCAATATCCCTGACTCTGCCCATTTACGGCTGGCAACTGCTTCACATGATCGTCGTCCTGATAATTGGCATCGCACTGAACGCCGCCGGAGTGATGGGGGCCGGAGACGCCAAATTCTGTGCTGTCGCTGCGGCCTTTGTATGGTTCGGTGATCTGATGCTGGTTATGATCATCCTTACGGCAACGCTTCTTGGAGCGTTCTCTGCCCATCGACTGGCGAAATACACCCAGCTGCGCCAGATCGCGCCACATTGGGAAAGCTGGGATCGTGGCAAGCAGTTCCCAATGGGCCTGACGCTGGCAGGCAGCCTGGCTGTTTATCTGATTTTCGGCATAGTTCGCGGATCGTAAACAATCATCAGCGCGCCTTGCCCACGCCATGGTCCTGCCACAAATCCGCGCCAAATTCCTTTGAACCGGCCTCGCAAGGGCCTTTGGTGTGATTTTTGGATGAACGAGCCCCGCTCATGAATATGCAGACCTCTTCTGTGATTGCCCCCCCTGCCCCCAAAGGCCTGGGTGAAATGCAACTTCCGCTGGTGATGATGCGGGACATTTTGCTAAAGACTATCTTTCGCAAAAACGTCGATACGGTCAGTGAAATCGCCGGAGCCATCTGCCTGCCCGGTTCTGTGACACAGGAAATCGTCGACATTGCACGTGAACAGAAACTGCTGGAAGCGACCGGTACGCTGAATGCAAACTCTGGCAATGAAATGGGATATCAGCTGACCGATGCGGGAAAAGCCCGCGCGCTGGATGCGCTCAGCCAGTCCGAGTATTTCGGTGCCATGCCGGTGCCGTTGGACGTGTATCGCGAGCAGGTTAAGCGCCAGTCGATCCGCAACATTCAGGTCACCCGTGACCAGCTGACCGGTGCGATGGGCCATCTGGTTCTGCCCGACAGTCTGCTGGATCATCTGGGCCCCGCTGTCAGCGCGGGCCGGTCGATCCTGATGTATGGTCCCCCGGGAAACGGCAAATCATCAATCTCGAACGGTATTCGCGATGCGTTGGGGGATAATGTCTATGTTCCGCGCGCTATCGAATATGCCGGTCAGGTGATCACGGTCTACGACCCGATTGTGCACAACGCAATCGAGCAGGAAGAGGACGACCCCAACAGCCTGCGTCGCCGCAAACGGTTCGATACGCGTTATGTGCAATGCGAACGCCCGACCGTGGTGACCGGCGGTGAACTATCGCTCAGCATGTTGGACCTGGTATACAACCCCACCGCGCGGACCTATCAGGCGCCTTTGCAGCTGAAATCGACTGGCGGCATCTTCATCGTGGACGACCTTGGGCGTCAGGCCGAACCCCCTCAGGCCCTGATCAACCGCTGGATTGTTCCGCTGGAAGAAAGCAAGGATATCCTTGGCCTGCAATCTGGTGAGAAGTTCGAAGTACCCTTCGACACGCTGGTCATCTTCTCGACCAACTTTCACCCGAATGAAATCTTTGACCAAGCGGCCCTGCGCCGGATCTTCTTCAAGATCAAGATCGATGGCCCGAACCAAGAGAACTTCCTGAAAATCTTCGCCATGGTGGCGCGCAAGCGCGGGATGCCGCTGGACGAAGCCGCTCTGGTGCATCTGTTGAAGGTCAAATACCCGACGATCAACAATATCTATGCCAACTATCAGCCGATCTTCCTGATCGACCAGATGATTTCGATCTGCGAGTTTGAGGGCATTCCCTATCAAATGAACCCGGACCTGATCGACCGCGCATGGGCGAACATGTTCGTGAAGGAAGAAAAGATCATTCACTGATCCCCGGGTCACGGTTTTCATGGCTGGAGGCGTGCGATAGGTTTGCCGGATGGTGCAGATTCCTCCGGCAATCCATAACTGGTTTTCGAACAAAGGCTGGGCGATCCATCCGCATCAGCAAGAAATGTTCAACCGGGCAGCAGACCCCGCGACCCTTCTCATTGCTCCGACCGGAGGCGGCAAAACCATGGCTGGTTTTCTGCCCTCTTTGGCCGAACTGGCTGAGGGGCAGCATGACGGTCTGCACACGCTGTACGTCTCACCGCTCAAGGCGCTGGCGGCGGATATCCGGCGCAACCTGCGTGTTCCAGTGGAACAAATCGGACTGGCCATCCGGATTGAGGATCGCACTGGTGACACTTCGGCCACGCAAAAAAAGCGTCAGCGCGCTGACCCACCACATATCTTACTGACAACACCAGAGAGCCTTGCGCTGCTGACATCGTACGAAGATGCGCCCAGGATGTTTGAGAACGTCCAGCGCATCATCGTTGATGAGATACATGCGCTGGCAGAAAGCAAGCGTGGGGATCAGTTGATGTTGGCGCTGGCGCGTTTGCAGTCGCTGTGCCCCAACCTGCGTCGTGTTGGCCTGTCGGCCACAGTCGAAGACCCCGAAGCCATCGCGCGATTTCTGGCCCGCCACCCTGATCCTTGCAGGATCATACAGGCCGATCCCGGACCCGACCCTGACATCTTAATGCTAAAAACGCATGAAATGCCCCCATGGTCAGGCGGAGGCGCAGCCTATGCGATCCCGGCGGTGATGGAACAGATCAAGCAGCACAAAACGACACTTATCTTTCATAATACCCGGGCGCAGGCTGAGATTTTCTTTCACAACCTCTGGCTCGCCAACGAGGAGGGCCTACCCATTGGTGTCCACCACGGCAGTCTGGATCGGCAACAGCGCGAGCGGGTCGAGGCAGCGATGGTCCGCGGTGATCTGCGGGCGATTGTCTGCACCGGTAGCCTCGATCTGGGCATCGACTGGGGCGATGTTGATCTGGTGATCCAGATCGGCGCGCCAAAGAACGTCAAACGGTTGGTGCAGCGAATTGGTCGCGCGAACCATCAGTACAACGCTCCGTCGAAGGCGATCCTTGTACCCGCCAACCGGTTCGAGGTGGTCGAATGCGTTGCGGCGCTTGAAGCAGTGGGTGCCCATGATCTGGATGGCGACCCGCGCGGGCCCGGCCCTCGGGACGTTCTGTGCCAACATATCCTGATCGCCGCTGCAGCCGGGCCGTTCGACGCAGATGCGCTCTATGCCGAGATGACAGCTGCCGGGCCCTATGCGCAGGTCACCCGCGCCGATTTCGACGCCTGTTTGGAGTTCTGCGCCACTGGTGGCTATGCCCTGCGCGCCTATGATCGGTGGCAACGTTTGCAGCAACAACTTGATGGAACATGGCGATTGCGCGATCCCAGGGCGGTGCAGCGTATCCGTATGAATCTGGGTACTATTCAAGACACAGATACGCTGAAGGTTCGGCTGCGACGCAATCGTGGTGGCAAACCTCTGGGCGAGGTCGAAGAGGGGTTCGCGGCCTCACTAACCCCGGGTGATACATTTCTGATCGGAGGTCAGATTGTCCGCTATGAAGGCCTGCGAGAAATGGTGGTCGAGGTCAGCCGCCGCGCCGACCGCAAGCCCAAGATCGCGACATTCTCGGGCACCAAATTCGCCACATCCACACAGTTGAGCGACCGGATATTGAGGATGTTCGCACAGCCGGATTGGCCTCAACTCCCCCGTCACACTGCCGATTGGCTGGGGTTGCAGCGCGAAATCTCACGCCTACCACAACGAGACCGATTGCTGATCGAAAGCTTTCCCGACAATGGGCGCGAGCATCTTTGCGTCTACGGCTTTGCCGGTCGCAATGCGCAACAGACATTGGGGCTACTGTTGACCAAGCGCATGGAAGAGATCGGCCTTGCCCCGTTGGGCTTTGTGGCAACCGATTATGCAACCCTGATCTGGGGTTTGGACGCGGTAACCGACCCGCGCCCGCTGTTCCAACCGGACGCGCTGCGCAACGGTTTGGAGACCTGGCTGGCTGGCAACGCGGTGATGAAACGCACCTTTCGCGCATCGGCGACAATCGCGGGACTGATCGAGCGTAACACAGGCGGCCAGCGCAAGAGCGGTCGGCAGGCGACATTCTCGTCAGATATCCTCTATGACACGTTGCTAAAGTACGACCCGGATCATCTGCTGATGCAGATCACCCGCGAGGAAGCCATGCGCGGCCTGGTCGATTTTGGACGAATCGAATCCATGATCGCCCGGATCGGAGACCGGATCGACCTGCTGCGGCTTGATCGTGTTTCTCCGTTGGCGGCACCGTTGTTCCTTGAGGTTGGAAAAGTCCCTGTCAAGGGCGAGGCCGAGGAACGCCTGCTGGCAGAAGAAAGCGCCCGGTTACTGCAGACAGCTGGGTTAGAGCCTGCGTGAATACCCTTGCGTCGCCTGCAGAATCGAACGAAGAACGGATCATGAACGGGATTGATTTCACCTTTGCGGGCCAACGTCTGACCGCGCTGGGGTCTGGTGCGTTGTGGTGCGCGGCTCACGCCTTGCTTTGCGTCTCGGATTTGCATCTGGGCAAATCAGAACGGATCGTCCGCCGGGGTGGTCCTGCCCTCCCCCCCTATGACAGCCGCGAGACACTGACCCGATTGGCGCGTGATCTGGCCCATACGGCTGCCAACACGGTTATCTGTCTGGGCGACAGCTTTGACGATCTGGATGCCTCGGACGCGCTGGCAAGCGAGGACAAGTCGCAGATCGTGACCCTGCAGGCCGGGCGGCGCTGGATCTGGATTGAGGGGAACCACGACCCGGGTCCGGTCGAAATGGGCGGTATGCATCTGTCGGACTGGGTGTGCGGCAACCTTATCTTTCGCCACATCGCCCGGACTGACGGGCGGGGAGAGATATCGGGCCACTACCACCCCAAAGTCTGTTTGAATGCCAAAGGACGCTCGATCACGCGCGCTGCTTTTCTGCTGGATGACACCCGCCTGATCCTGCCCGCCTACGGCGCCTATACCGGAGGGCTACACAGTACCGACAAGGCCCTGACCGACATCATGGCGCCGGATGCTCGTGCTATTCTTACTGGAGCACAACCTCGACTAATCCCGATGCCGAGATAGCTGCTAAAGCAACCCGTCATCCACAAGCTGCTGCTTGTACTTTCGACTGACCGGAACCTGATCACCATTGCTGAGGCACAGGTGGGGTTTGCCTCCCTCTTTCGCGACCCCAACAATCGCCGCGTCCACGACCCAGTGTGACCGATGCGTGCAATGGCCGGGAACCGGCTCCATCTCGGCAATGGCGTCAGTAAAGCGCGAGCGGATGGTGAACGTCCCTTCAGAGGTGACCACTTCGACATAGTGATCACGTACGGTCAACCGACAAACCTGCCCCTGAAACGTTGCGGGTAATCGATTGTAGAGGCGCGGCCGCTGTGTTCCCTCGGGCTCAGTATCGTCTTCCCTTTGGCGCACCAGCAATAGTCCGGTGGCAAATAAAAGGCCATAAGGGATGACCATCAACAAGCCGGGCGCCATCAGCCCGTTCAACGTGAAGACGATCCAACTCAGCAGCCAAAGAGATGGGGTAAAAAGGGCCAGAATCAACAAAGCAAAAGCAAGATCCCGGATCAGCAATCCCGAAAGATTTAGCCATTCGCGAACCAGCCTTCCAGCCGACCAGGTGGCCGCTATCGCCAGCAGCATGACACCTGCCCAGAACAGCAATCGCTGTGAAAACGGCAAAGTCACATCCCGGAAGGGCGCGAACGAATAAGCCAGCAATGGGATGAAAACGAGGCCCGCCAGGATACGTTGGAGACCACAAATTGAGATGATCGGGCTCAGTTTCGACATCATACCAAGTAACAGACCCCCAACGGCCAAACCAGAAAATATAAAGACAGAGGGTATTTTAACTCTGTAAACATCTGGAATAGAAGGCTTATCACCAGAGGACGTGAGGTCAAGTTAATACGCGCCTGTATCTGCAACCCTTTACTGGGGTGCAAAAAAGCCGAAGAGCTTATTCGCTCTCCGGCCAATCGGTCTTTGTAGACTGCGCCCGGACTTACCTCCGGTATCGAGTTACGCGGTCAGTCCTTCAGGCTCTGGCAAGCCATTCGCGCGACACGCAGCCGTCAGCGTATTCGCGAGGAGGCAGGCGATGGTCATCGGCCCCACACCTCCCGGAACCGGGGTGATGGCACCAGCACGCTCGACAGCGGTGGCATAGTCGACATCACCGACCAGTTTGTTCTTGCCGTCCCGCTCGATCCGGTTGATGCCCACGTCGATCACGGTTGCGCCTTCCTTGATCCAGTCGCCCGGCACCATTTCAGGGCGACCAACTGCGGCGATGACGATATCAGCGCGACGGACCACATCAGGCAGATCCTTGGTGCGGCTATGCGCGATGGTCACCGTGCAGCTGTCGCGAACCAACAGTTGCGCCATCGGTTTGCCCACAAGGTTCGAGCGCCCAACAACGACAGCATCCAAGCCGGACAGGGACCCTAAGTGATCGCGCAACAACATAAGGCAGCCCAGCGGTGTGCAGGACACCATCGCCTTCTGACCCGATGCCAACAGGCCCGCATTGACGACATGCAGGCCATCAACATCCTTGCCAGGATCGATCTGCGACACGATCTCAGTTTCGCTCAAATGATCGGGCACAGGGAATTGAACCAGAATGCCGTGAACAGCCGGATCGTTGTTCAGCTTGTCGATCAGCGCATAAAGCTCATCCTTGGATACGTCCGCAGGCAGCTTATGCTCGTATGAGTTCATGCCCACTTCGATTGTCTGCTGCCCCTTGGAGCGGACATAGACCTGGCTGGCCGGGTCTTCGCCCACCAGAACCACAGCCAGACCGGGGGTGATACCAGTTTTTTCCTTCAGCTTTGCAACCTGATCGGCCACCTGTGCGCGCACTTTGGCGGCAAATGCCCGGCCATCGATGATTTGAGCAGTCATCCTTTGATCCCTTCTTTCAAAAGCCCTATGGGTGCTTGCGCGCCTGGTCTTTACTCGGGGCCGAGCACACGTTCCTCACGCGCAATCGACCAGTCAATCAATATGCGCCACAACCGCTCGGCCAAATTTGGGTCCAACCCGACCTCGGCCGAACCGGAGCGCACCTTTTGCACCACCTCTTCGACTCGATCCGGAATACGAGCAGGCAAACCCTCGCCCGGTTTCAACTCGGATGCGCGATCAATATATTCTGCGCGCATCACAAGCATGTCGATCAACTGGCGATCCAGCTTGTCGATCTGAACCCGCAAGTCCTGCATTGTATGGCAGTCTTTTGGCGATGTCAGAGTGGGCATGTTCATCTCCTCATGGCCCGGGAATTTCCC
>NZ_FNNP01000010.1 GCF_900106805.1 Ruegeria halocynthiae | reverse complement strand
CCTAGCAGTGATACACAACTGCAGTATGGCGCATTGCGACGCCGGTTGGAGCAGGAGCTATCCACCCCATCGGGTTCGACGGGCCGCAGTGCAGCGACTGTAGAGTGGTGCGAAAGGCAGGAAAGGGCCGTCCACACCTGAGCGAGGGGGGCAGTCAAAAAGATGCGGCGATCGCCGAGGCCGCGCTTCGGCCCAACCTACAGGCTGTTTCCGAGAAGAGCCAAGACCAACTCGATCTGCAAGCGCTGCACAGAGTTGAGATCACGTTTGGTGTCTCGCCGGACGGCGAAGATCAATTAGATCCGCGCCTTCCTGATTGAGCAGGGCATCACGGTTCGGAAAGAGCTGCGTGCTTTGAAGAACTCGTTCGAGACGATTTTTGAGGCGCGCAAAGACGAGATATCGCCGAGGATGCGTTCGATCCTGATCAGTCTCTATGGCGACTGGATGTGGTCGGACGATCGGATTGAGAAAGTGTCAGCAGAAATCGAAGAGATCAGCCGAACCAAAGAGAACTGCATTAACGTTATGACGGTGTCTGGCATTGGCCCGATGATCTCGACAGCGATGGACGCAGCCATCGGTGAAGGCGAGGCCGGATGTGTCGCAAACTTTTTGTCTGAATTGACGGGCACGTAGGTTCTGACGATTGTACTCAGCGAATAGTTCTCTAACAGGTTTTTGCATGATCTCTTTGAAAGGCTGCCATTTCCCCAAGGATGCGGTTCTGTACGCTGTGTACTTCTATTTACGGTACACAGCGTCGTATCGGGACTTGGAAGAGATCATGGCTGAACGCGGCGTGTGGGTGGACCACGCCACTCACAACAGGTGGGTTGTGAAATATTCACCGTTGATTGCAGTGAGAGCGCAATCGAAGAAACGCCCAACGCTGAACTCCCGGCGCATGGACGAGACATATGTACGTGTGCGCGGCAGATGGATGTATCTCTATCGGGCTGTCGACAAAGCTGGAGTTACCCTTGATTTCATGCTGTCCGAGCGCAGAAACCGTCCAGCTGCAGCCAAGTTCTTTGCCAAGGCGCTATCGTCAAATGGGTTCCCACGTAAGATTGTTATCAACAAGAGCGGTGCCAACGCGGCGGGCATCCGAGAAATTAACAAAATCCTTAATCGGTTTGGCTACCCAGCCATAATCTAAACAGTCAAGTTCAAATATTTGAACAACATGATCGAACAGGATCATCGGTTCATCAAGCGTCGCATCCGGCACATGTGCGGGATCAAGTCGTTCAGATCCGCTTCGGCTACTCTGGACGGCATTGAAGCCGCCAACATGATCCGGAAACAGCAATTCTCCAGCGGAGCCACTTCTGGCTTTCGGGTGTTTGCTGAGATCGTAGGATAAGTGTGCCCAGTAAGACACTGACTCTGGCCGTTCCAAAAGTTTGCGACACAATTCACGTGTAGTTCTGTATTACAATCTTTGAAGTTTCTTTATACGCAATATTTTACCTTTTTGACCACTACAACAACACCTTGTTAAGAGACCATTCACCTCCCTTCAGTTCGACTTTTATAAGCAGGAGTTTTTTGATAAATCCAAACCCAAACCGCCCCACTTTTTGTCGCACTCGACTTCGCATTAGCATCCACCCCCCTGCCCTCTTACCAATAGATCAAGCATCGCTAACCGCTTACTGCGCGCACAGATTGCCAGCCGAAATACTGCGGCTTACAATTACAAATCGCATTTTTGATCTGGTACTCACTTTGGCTTGGTGCACCGCTGGAGTCCTCGACACCCAGAGTGACGGCAAAGGTCCTATTCTTTGATCTTATTTATGAGTCAAGCGACACCCTGAATTAAGAATGTATGGGAGGTTGGCAAAGCATTGTGACATGCGCTTAAACATTGGAACGAAACGAACAATTCCGCGCCCTATCGCTGAGCACGCTGAAGGGCATGTTGAGCCTGGCCTACGCAGATCTGTCTTTGCACCTATGAACCGCATAGGCGCAAAAGTATCAGGACAACATCACAGAAGTACCCTGCGGCCATTCCTTTGGAAAGTATGAATACGCGGCGCTGTGATCTTTCAGCGCACGCATGGAAAATAGCTTTCCCAAACAGTCTTACCCGTGGGTAAGGTCTTCCTCTTCCCACAAATCTTCAATCAATGCAGCGACCGCTCGCTCGAGCCTGCCACGATCAACTCGCGTGAAATCAAGATCGTAGCGAAGTTCGATACGGCCGCTGGAAGCTGAACATTTTGCGATCCCTGCCCTGCCCGTCACTTGGAATGTTATTTTCGCGCGACGCGGCTTTCCTACGGTTTCGACCTTCGGTTTCGATACAGCCGTGTTTTCCGACACAAGGAACGCGCGAAGAATCGAAACTTCACGCGCGCTGTCACGGTCGGGTTCAACTAGTAAGGCTTTGTTGATCTGGCCAATCAAACCTGGATCAGCATCCAGCTTGCGCTTGAGCTCAACACCCACATTCCGTGGTATCTCATTCGGGTGTAAAAGTACTTTCTCCATCATCGCCAACAAACTTGCAAAGGCCCGAATATAGCTGCGCTTCGTATAGCTTGCAGATTTAAACAAGACCGACACCGCCTTATCGACATCGGGGCAATCGTTGGCCGCATCCTCTGCAAAGGCGCGGGCAAGCGCACCCATTTCTGCAAAGGAGATATCCTTTCGGATCAAATTCTCATCGACCATACGACGGTAGCTGTCATCCAGTGCCGCAGCATCGGAGATCCCGGCGGGAATAGTCGCGAAACGATCATCACCTGTCTCCAGATGTAATGCGCGAAATGCCGACAATCTGCGCATCCCTTGGATCAAATCATACTTACCATCGGCTCGCCGCTCGACCCGAATCGGATTCGATAACCCCACATCCCGAATTGAATCTTTCAGTTCATCCAACTCAGGATCGGGGCCAGGCTTACGGTCGCGCGTCAATCGTTCTGTAACAACATCGCTCAAAGCGATCTGTTCAGTCACAAAGCCTTCGGAACGCAAGCGCACAAGCTCATGAGCCAACCGATCATTTTCGATCCGGATCGCGTCCTCCGTAGACTGCTGATCGCGGAGCGCCTCAGCATTCTCAGAAATAGCAGCGGCCATTGGGCCCCGTCGTTTCTCCTGAGCTTTATCCGTGTCTTCGCCAACCGGGATATTTTCCATCGCTGGCAGGTCGATATCGAACATTCTGCGTTTGCGGCTCATGCGTCATCCTCCAGCTTGTCCCAGGCCGACAGCATGACGTCCCGGAATTCATCATATACATTGTCAAAGGTTGAACGCGCGCGACGCCAGGTTTCCCGTGTCATCTCACGATAATCCATCTCGTAGACCGAACTCAGGAACCTACCAGATTGCTCGACCGCGCGTGTCATTTCAACCGGATGCGTGGCAAGATGATCCCCAAATACTTTGCGAAACGCATCATACATCGCTGTGTGAAGCGCATTGCCGGGCTCGTATCGCGTAAGCAGAAACCGAATCTCACAGAATGTCTTGGGCAAACCGATCTTACCCGTGGGTAAGGTCTTGTCGAAGCCATATGCCAGATCTTCCAGCGCCTCTGCCAACTGGCCGATAAAAGACGTGGTCGAGTCATACTCCCAATAGCCCGGGCCGGAAGGGATATACAGCATATCTGCCGCGAATACGGCGTTCATTGATTGATAGCCGATCGCTGGTGGGCAATCGAATAAAATCAGATCGTAGGCATCATCTGGTATCTGATCCAGATAACGGGACACAGCTGCAAAAAATGACCATTCGGGATTAAGGTGCCGATACTGCGCCGAGGCGAATTCAACGAAGGCCGCATTTGCACACGAGGGTACTGCATCAATGGTCGACCAGGAGGTCTGTTTGATAAAGTCCGAAATGCGCAGATCGCCAAGCCCCATGTCAGTGATCGACGGCGGCAACTCTCGGCGGGGCAGGGCGGTACCAGATTCGGCTGCCGCAGGACGGCTGTTCATCCTCGTTGTCTCGCGGATCAGGTCACGCGCCATGATGCCCCAGACTGTGTAGTCTTCAGCAACGTCGGTCAGTCCCATCGAATGGCTAAGAGTAGCCTGTGGGTCGAAATCCACCACCAGTACGCGATATCCGTCCAGAGCTGCCGCGTGCGCAAGATGCAAGGCAACCGTTGATTTGCCTGCGCCCCCTTTGAAATTGGCAACCGCGGCACGAATCGCTCGCCTACCTGCCGGACGGGGCGGTGTAAGTGCTTTGCGATTGATCTTGAGCCGTCGCCGCAGTTCGTTGACCTCTTCAAGACTGAACCAGCGCTGGCGCCCATCCGGCTCGACTTCGCCGCCCGGCAACGAGGGATCGGCGGCCAGCTTCCCCCGGAACGTTGATTGATTCACCTTAAAGATCAGCTCGGACACTTCCCAACTTGAAAACCGCCGCAGGGTCTTTTCCATCTCGGGACTGAAGGTCTGTTGCCGAATCCATCCCTGCAACTTCAGGGACTGATTGCGCAGTGTATTTAGTTCTTCGTGGGTGTACATGCCTCAATTCTCATTTGTTGGACGTTATTCTTGTGCTGTTTGTTATTTACGCCTGATTTGCACTTTTGGCAAAAGAAATTATTCTAGGAATACGATCTTACCCACGGGTAAGAAAACAAGGCCCTACAGGGATCTGAGCGATTCGGAGCGCGGCGATGATACAAAGGTACAATTGCATTGGTTCGCACGCAGCATTTGGGGGGACAGACCAGCGAATTATACGGTATATAGGGGGGCAAAATCGATATATAAGGGGACACATAGAATGTCCCCCCTCACCATAACTTCACCGATTTCTTTATTAATTTGATATTGGAATGAGGCGCTCAATTGCTGCAATTTCGACGAGCTCTTGACAGAATCGAAGTATTGGACGCTAATCAGGTCACGATCAGGAAAAGCGTTGGCTAACGACGTATTCAAAGCGGGACCAACCCGCATGAGGCTGAAAAGAGCGGCGAGGACACGAATGCAGGTTGCGAAACCAGTCGGGCGAAATGCGCCTGCGCTAAAGTATGACATTCTGTCGGCATTGGCCGTCCACGCTCTGTCGGGTGACAAGCATCGGCAGCGCAGTGTTCTTCGCATCACGGCGCTCATCACTACCCGATATAACTGGCGCTCGAACGAGCTGTCGATCGGACGAGAAGAGATTGCGCGCCTGTGGTCGGTGAACGAGCGTACGGTAAAACGAGAGATGGCTAAGCTGCGTAGCGCGGGCTGGATCGCGGTTAAGCGGCCAGCAGCGCGTGGGCGGGTTGCAGTATATGAGATTGATCTCAAGCAGATCTTGCTGGACACAGTTGATGTCTGGCGGGTAATTGGAACCGATTTTCAGGAAAGAATGCAGCAGGAGCCGGCAGAAGATAACAATGTTGTTCCGTTCCAACCAAAGCCTGCGATTCCTCCGCCTCAGGGCGAGGATGTCTGGGCGCAGGTTCAGGAAATTCTCCATAACCGCGATCCCGAGCTTTGGTCCAGCTGGTTCCGGCATCTGAACGAAGCTGAAAGGGCAGGGGGACAGGTCACGCTGATTGCGCCCTCCCGATTCATGGCCGATTACATTGCTCAGAAGTGGCCCGCGAGGGTTCTGGCGGCCTATGCTCGTATCGACCCTTCGATTCGTGCGCTGCGCATCGAAGCTGCAGATTAAGACTGGAACCAAGGCGGGCTTGCTCAATAGGGACCGGGCGACTATCTAGCGGGAACGGTTTATGAGCATGTCAGGGCTGACATGTTTCAATCCTGATCACAGTGGACATGTGCATTGCAAAAGATCAAATCAAAAATTTCTGCAGTTTTGGATGATTCCATCCTGTGGCGGCTGCTGGCCGAGAATATGCGTGAACAGATGGTGCCTTATATCATTGCGATAATCGCAATGGTGTTTGTTGCAACAACCACTGCCAGTATCGCCTTTATCATGCGCGATGTGGTGGATTCTCTTTTCGACAGCGAAAATTCAGCCAAGATACTGGGCGTGTCAGTGGCTGTATTCTCGATTTTCTTTGTCAAAGGCGTGGCGACATATATCCAGATTGTGGCTTTGACACGTGCCGGGAATCGGATTGTCTCGAAACAGCAGATCAAGCTGTATGACAAGTTGCTGCGGCAGGGCGTCTCGTTCTTCAACCTGACAGAAAGTTCGGATTTGCTGTTGAAGGTCACGCAAACGGCTCAGGCCGCGCGCACGGTGATCGAGATCATGGTTACCACCGCGGTTCGTGACATGCTTACGCTGATCGGACTGCTGGCTGTGATGTTTTATCAACAGCCGATCCTGTCCTTGTTTACCCTGATTGTTGGTCCATTGGCCGTTTTGGGAGTTCGGCTACTGCTTCGTAAGGTTCGTGAGATCGCGGATATGGAATTGCAGTCGATGGGCGCGATCATGAAGGTCATCCAGGAGACCTCGGCCGGTATTCGCGTGGTCAAGGCCTTTGGGTTGGAAGAACGCATGGCCGGACAGATGAACTCAGCGGTGAAAAGTGTTGAGAAGCGCCGTAACAAACTTGCGCGTCTGCAGGCCGCAACCAGCCCTCTGACGGATATTCTGGCGGGGTTTGCGATTGCCTCGGTTATCGGGTTGAGCGCGGGCAAATTGTTTGGAGCCGCCGCTTCAACACCGGGTGAACTGATGTCGTTCGTTACTGCCGTGATGATGGCTTATGAGCCTGCCAAGCGCTTGACCAAAGTGCGGGTCAAGATGGAGCTTGGGCTGCGGCGGGTGCAAATGTTGTTCAACATGCTGGACGAGCCGGAAACCTTGCCAGAAGAGGCCAATCCAAAAACCCTGCCGGACGGACCGCGCGAGGTTGTGTTCAATGACGTCTCATTTGGCTATCGCCGCCGAGATCCGATCCTGAAAGGTCTTTCGCTGACCTTTGAAGCTGGTCAGACCACCGCTCTGGTCGGCCTGTCCGGTGGTGGTAAATCAACCATACTGAATCTGGCCTTGCGTTTGTACGACCCGCTCGGTGGTTCGGTTTCAATCGATGGGCAGGACATCAAGTTCGCATCTTTCAAATCGCTGCGAAAAAACATGTCTTTTGTAGGCCAGGAGACCTTCCTTTTCTCTGCCTCGATTGCCGATAACATCCGGTTTGGTCGAGAAGACGCGTCACAGGAAGAAGTGATCGAGGCTGCCAAAGCCGCCAACGCCTATGATTTCATCATGACGCTCGAGGACGGCTTTGACACCATGGTCGGCGAAAACGGCGCCTTCCTATCTGGGGGTCAAAAGCAACGCCTTGCGATTGCGCGCGCGCTATTGCGCGACAGCCCGATCCTGTTGCTTGACGAGCCTACCAGCGCGCTGGATTCAAAGTCCGAGCATCTGGTTCAGGAAGCGCTGAGTCGGCTGACCGAAGGGCGCACAACGATCATTGTGGCGCACAGGCTTTCGACGATCATGCACGCCGACAAGATCGTGGTAATCGAAAGTGGTGAGGTCTTGGAACAGGGCAATGCCGCGCAATTGCTGCAAAAACCGGGCCCGTTCAAGACGCTCTATGACCATCAGTATTCCAACGCCGTCCATGCAGAGTGACTCCGGCGCGATCCAGCAACCCAAATCTGCAACGGTGCCTACCTCCTTGCGGGCGTCGGTTATTGTTCCGACCTATCAAAGCTGGGACCAATTGCAGGTTTGTCTGGACGGGCTCGCATCGCAGACGCTGAATGCGGATCAATTCGAGATATTTGCCGTCAATAACGACCCGTCTGATCCCGTGCCTGAAGGGTTCCGCCTGCCAGTGAATGCGCGCATTCTGAGCGAGGCGAAGCCAGGTTCGTACGCGGCCCGGAATTGCGGCATCCAAGAGGCAAGTGCGGAGCTGCTGTTTTTCACCGATTCCGATTGCCAACCCGATCCGCATTATCTGGAAGCCGGATTGAAGATGGCACAAGTTCACCCTGAGGTTGGCCGGTTTGGCGGAAACGTTGTGCTGATACCGAATGGGCGGGACTGGACGGTGACCGAGCTCTATGACGTACACTTAGGGTTGGAGCAGAAGAAATGGGTTGAACGTGGGCGCGCAGTCACGGCCAACCTGATTGTTCGGCGTTGCATTATGGATCGCATCGGCCGGTTTAATGATAAGGTACTGTCCGGTGGTGACATGGAATGGAACGATCGCGCCAAAGCGGCTGGAGAGCCGATCCTTTTTGCTGCAGATGCCATTGTGCGGCATCCGGCACGTGGTAGCTTGGGCGATCACCTCAGCAAAGCCCGCCGCATCGAAGGCGCCAGGATCCGCCGCAATGAAAGCCGCGGGTTCGTGAATTACATTCCACCTGTGCAAAAACTGATCCCGTCTTTTAAGACGTTGAAAAACCTACTGAAGAATCCGGGTCTAACATCTGCGCAGGCGATTGGTGTTTGGGGCGTTCACTATGCGATCCGCGTGGTGAAAATAACCGAGACCATACGCCTTCTCTGGCTGAGGCGGCCAGATCAGCGGAAGTGAAGTGGAACGCGGCCTAGTTGCAATCGCCAAACCATGGCGGAGAAGGCGCGGCGAGTTCGCCACCATACAATTGGCGATGAAGAACCTGAGGCAATACCCATCCCAAGGGCTCACTTACCCTTCCAGACCGGGTCCCGCTTTTCCGCGAAGGCCCGCGCGCCCTCAAGCTGGTCCTCGCTGGAGTAGAGTACATCGACAGTGCGCAGCTGGCGCTTGGTGATGAGGTTCATCGCGTCCTGAAACTTGCGATCTTCGGCTTCGCGCACAACTTCTTTGATCGCGGCATAAACCAGCGGTGGACCGGATGCGAGCAGGCGGGCGAGTTCCCAGGCGCGGTCCAATAGCTGATTGGCAGGGAGGATCTCGTTGATCAGACCCCAGCGGTGGCCTTCTTCGGCGTCGAACCATCGCCCGGTCAACAGCAACTCCATCGCGATGTGATAGGGAATGCGTTTGGGCAGTTTGACGCTGGCCGCATCTGCAACGGTGCCAGAGCGAATTTCGGGCAGCGCAAAGGTCGCGTGTTCGGCGGCCAGGATCATGTCGGCCGAGATCGCCAGCTCCAGCCCGCCGCCACAGGCGATGCCATTGACGGCGGCGATGACTGGCTTGTTCAGGTCGCGCAGTTCTTGCAGGCCACCAAACCCACCCACGCCATAATCCCCGTCCACAGCGTCGCCTTCTGCGGCGGCTTTCAGGTCCCAGCCGGGGCAAAAAAACTTCTCACCAGATCCGGTCAAAATCGCCACACGCAGTTCAGGATCATCGCGAAACTCGGCAAACACCTGACCCATGATGCGGCTGGTGGCCAGGTCAATTGCGTTGGCCTTGGGCCGGTCCAGAGTCACCTCAAGGATTGCGCCGTCGCGGCGAGTCTTGATCGGGTCCATATCTCAGGCCTTTCTGATTAGGGCATCCACTGCAATTGCGCGGGTTGGCGTGCAGAGAAGCGGGTTGATTTCGACCTCGCCGAGTGTATCGGCATGTTGTGTCACATAGCTTTGAACGGCCAGAACAGCAGCGATGATTTCATCCATATCAGCCGCGGGTTGACCGCGATAGCCAGCCAGAAGTGGAGCGATTTTCAACGTGCTGAGTGCCTCGCGAATGTCGTCGGGTGTCGTTGGGATCAGCAGAGAAGTTGTGTCACGCAGTATCTCGGTCAAGACGCCGCCCGCACCAAGTGTTAATACAAACCCATGGGCGGGGTCTCGCACGACGCCGACCAGCAATTCGGCCACGGTTCCCGAGATCATCTCTTCGATCAGGATCTCATCGGTGCCAATCTCTGTGGCAACCTTCACCAGGTCAGTGGCCTGAATTTCCAGTCGCACGGCGGCGTGTTCGGACTTATGCGCAAGACCAACGCCTTTGACAGCGAAAGGCGCCGTCATTTCCTGTGTAGCGCAGCTGATTTCCGCAGCTCCCCGTACCGTTCTGTTTTGTGGAACATGCAAGCCATGTTCAGCCAACGCACACTTGGCGGCTGCTTCAGTTAAAGTTCGTGTGGCTTCCTGATTGCCCGGCAGGCAGATTGGGTCGCGTGAAGGCGCGTTGATCTGACCTGCAGCCCTTGCAGCGGAGAGGGTTTCGCTCAGGCCCATCAAGGGAACCACACCACCCTCCATCAAGGTTTGTGCTACATCTTCTGGCAGCAATTCGGGCAAGGTGGCGGCCACTGCAAAGCGCGCATTGGTATCCTTTCGCACTTTAAGTGCCGCGCGCGTTGCGCAAGCCCAGTCATCCCGGTCGGTGGTGGGGTAGTCGACGATCGAAATGGTCAGATCAATATCGTCTCCAGTCATCCCGGCCCAGGCTTTCGCCATCGCGTTTTCATCGCGCCAGATATAGGTGTGATAGTCGAGCGGATTGTTCAGCGCGACTATCGGACCGAGCGCATCGCGCAATTGCGTTTCCTTGTCCTCACGCAACTTGGGAAAGTTGAGACCCGTGCCCATTGCCATATCTGCGATCAGGCTTGCCTCGCCTCCGGAACAACTGATCGATGCAATGTTGGTTCCTGGCAATGGCCCATAACAGTGTAGCAATTTCAGCGTTTCCAGAAATGCGGGCAGGGAGGCCAGACGCGGGATGCCCAGTCGGTTCAACAATGCTTGCGCGCCTGCATCGTTGCCTGCCAGTGACGCGGTATGTGATACCGTTGCTGCCTGCGCCTGTTCCGACGCACCGACCTTTAGCGCGATCAGGGGAACACCTTTCTCATATGCCTTGGTGGCAAGAGCTTCCCATTCGCGGATATCCTTGAAACCCTCGATATGCAGACCGACCGCTGTGACCCGTGGGTCATCAATCAGCGATGCGGCAATCTCGGCCTGACTGGTCTGTGCCATGTTTCCGCAGGTTACCATATAAGCAATTGGCAGGGCGCGCGCCTGCATGGTCAGGTTGATTGAGATGTTGGAGCTTTGGGTCAGAATGGCGACGCCCTGATCTACCGGCACTGCGCCGTGCTGGTCGGGCCACAACAACGCTCCGTCCAGCGCATTGATAAAGCCGTAACAGTTCGGTCCAAGTATGGGCATGGTATCTGCGGCCTTGATTAACTCAGACTGCAGGTCTCCACCCGTGTCATCCTCGGCCACAGCTTCCGAGAATCCGGATGCAAAGCAAACCGCACCTCCGCTGCCCATTTCGGACAAAACCTGTACCGCCTCAATCGTGGCGTGTCGGTTGATGCCAACAAAAGCCGCGTCTGGGGCGGTGGGCAGGTCTTCAAGTCGCGCATAAGCTCTGTGACCCGCGATTTCAGCCGCCTTAGGGTGAACTGGCCAGATATCTCCGGTATAACCCATACGTTCGGATTGCAGGATAACCTGTTGGCACCACGCGCCACCACCGATCACGGCGATTGAATTCGGATGCAGAAGGCGAGAGATATCCTTGTTCATCTACGCCTCAGGCACCTAGGGGCCGAAGCAAATCGCGGCTGATGATGTGACGTTGGATTTCACTGGTGCCATCCCAGATGCGCTCGACCCGCGCGTCGCGCCAGAACCGTTCGATTGGGAAATCGTCCATCAGGCCCATGCCGCCATAGATTTGCAGCGTGGTATCCGTCACCCGCGCCAGCATTTCTGAGGCGTACACCTTGGCAGATGCAATCTCGCGGTTTGACGGCAGGTTTTCATCCAAACGCCAGGCAGCTGAAAGGGTCAGCCAGTCAGCAGCGTCGATCTCGGTGATCATGTCGGCGATTTGAAAGCTGACGCCCTGAAATTTACCGATCGGTTGACCAAATTGCTTGCGTTCAGCAGCGTAGTTCAGCGCGTAGTCAAAACAGCGTCGCGCCCGTCCGACCGAGAAGGCGGCGACTGTCAGGCGAGTCGCGTAAAGCCATTCGTTCATCACAGCAAAACCGCCATCGACCTCGCCCAGCACCTGTGCGTCGGGCAGGCGGCAATTGTCGAAATACAGGATGTAATTCTTGTACCCTTTGTGGCTGACCGAGTTATACCCCTCGCGCACCTCAAAACCCGGCGTGCCACGATCCACAAGAAAGGTGGTGATGCGTTTTTTGGGACCTTTCGGTGTTTCATCCACTCCTGTTGCGATGAAGACGATGAAGAAATCTGCGTGCTCGGCCCCCGAGATGAAATGTTTAGAGCCATTGACGACCCAGTCGCCTCCATCGCGCGCGGCCTGACATTTCATGCCACGGACGTCGGAGCCTGCATCCGGTTCAGTCATCGCGAGCGCGTCCATCTTCTCGCCGCGCACGGCAGGCAACAGATAGCGTTCACGCTGTTCTTCATTGCATGCCATCAGGATGTTTTGCGGGCGGCCAAAGAAATGGGTCAGGGCCATTGATCCCCGTCCCAACTCGCGCTCGACCAAAGTGAAATCAAGGTGTGACAAACCTGCGCCGCCGACCTCTTCGGGGAAGTTGCAGGCATAAAAGCCCAGATCGATACATTTCTGCTTGATCTGTTCGCCCAACTCTATTGGCACCTGACCGGTCCGTTCGACCTCGGCCTCATACGGATAAATCTCGTTCTCGACAAAGCTGCGCACAGTCGAGACGATCATGTCCTGTTCTTCGGATAAGCCAAATTGCATAACGCGGGTTCCCTTAATGCCTGATTGGGAATGAAACGGCATTGTTTAGGTCTATGACATGCGATAATCGTAAGATATCGTGCAGGATTAGAATAATTTGACTCAGACCTACAACTTCTTGCTGTTCGACGGATTCTCGAACCTGTGCCTTGCCAACATGGTCGAGCCGCTGCGCGCAGCGAATACCTTGGCGGGGCAGCACCTGTATGCCTGGCAGTTCTATTCGCCTGACGGCGCGCCTGTAAAAAGTTCCAGCGGGCTGCAGGTGGCACCTCATGGCGCGATGGGGGCTGCAACGGGCGATGCTCTGATCGTCATGCCGTCTTACGGATTTCTGGAGCATTCCGTTTCCGAAACGCTGCGGGCTTTGCGCCGGGCCGCGAGCCGCCATTCCCGTCTTGCAGGTCTGGATACAGGAAGCTGGTTGCTTGCAGGCGCGGGATTGCTCGAGGGGCACTGCGCCACCATTCACTGGGATGAGATATCGCGGTTCGAAGAAGCCTTTCCGGATGTCGAAGTGGTACAAGAGCGCTTTGTGATCGATCGCAACCGGATCACCTGTTCCGGTGCGATGGCGGCTTATGATCTGGCCACGGCGCTGATCCTCGCGGATCATGGGCCTTTGCTGTCGATGGAAGTGGCTCATCTCTTGATGAACCGGGGCGAACCGAGTGCTGCCTCACCGCGGATGAAGTCCGAAGACAGGTTGGTGAACCGAGTGCTCGCCGTGATGCAGAACACTTTGGACGCTCCGCTATTCATCAAAGAAATCGCGCGTCAGCTTGGATGCTCTCAAAAAACCATTGAAACCCGCGTGCTGGCCGAGTTGGGCATAACTCCGCAGGCGCTCTATCGTCGATTGCGTCTGATTCTGGCGCGTAAACTGGCAATCGAGACCCAACAGTCCGTCGCCGAAATTGCCAGCCGCTGTGGCTACGAAAACCCCAGCGCCATGACGCGGGCGTTTCGGGCTCAGTTTGGGCAAACGCCGACGGCGTATCGCAGTAAAAACTAGCCGCGCACGTGTGACAGGTCCGGGTCATAAGGGGAAGGTGCGATCACTTCGGCTTCGACTATTTCGCCACACAGATCGAGCTGCATCTTGCTGCCGGGGATGGAAAGTTCAGGGTCCACAAAACCATAGGCGAGGTTCATCCCTGTCCGGTGGCCCCATTCCCCTGACGTGATCGTGCCAACGACTTTGCCCCCCAACATCAACGAAGCACCACCATGGGCAGGCGCTTTGATCGTATCTATTTTTAAGCTCACCAACTTTTTCTGCGGACCGCTTTCATGGCGTTTTATCAAAGCGTTCCGGCCAACGAAATCACCCTTGTCCAGTTTTACAAACCGGTTCAAACTTGTTTCGAATGGGTCAAACTCTGTGATCAGGTCGGCTTTCCAGTGCAAGAACCCTTTCTCCATCCGCATGGACTCGACGGCGCGGGCACCAAACATGGTCATATCATGATTTTCACCCGCCTTTCGCAGCGCCAGATAAGCAGCATACAGTGAGGCATTTGGGACATGAATCTCGTAAGCCAGTTCCCCTGAGAAGCTGATATTCAAAACAGTTGCTGGCGCAAAGCCGACAAAGCATTCACGAACCGAGAGCCATGGAAACGCTTCTCGCGACCAGTCACCACGGGCGCTGGCTGACAGTATGTCGCGCGATTTGGGTCCGGCCAGAACCAGTATGGTTTGATCATTGGTGAGTGAGCGGATGTGCACGTCCTCGTCGTCGCGCAGATGTGCCTGCAGCCAGTCCATATCGTGATATTCGCTGGCAGCGGCGGATCCATACCAGGCCCGTGCCGGGCCGCGATCACTGGCAGGCAGGTTGGCAATGGTGGCCTCAGCTTTGACCATGCCGTGATGGTTCAGCAGATAGCCAAGGCCGACACGCCCGTCACGTTTTGTCACCGTGCCGCACATCATCCGATCCAGAAAACTATGTCGATCGGGTCCCGTGATTTCCAGTCGGTTGAATCCGCTGACTTCGGCCAATCCGACGTTGTGTTGCAGGTTTTTGACCTCTGCCGCAACGACGTCAAAGGTTTCATCAAGACTGAATCTCAAAGAGGGGTGAAAGTCTGGTGTGGGTTTGATGTAATCGACCCTCTCCCAGCCGTTGACAACCATGAATTCGGCCCCTTCAGCAGCGAGAATTGGGGTCAGCGGTGTTGTTTTGGCCGGGCGACCTGCGGGTCGGTGTTCGTGTGGAAAGTGAAAGCGAAATTCATTCTGGTAGTCTTCTATGGATTTCAGCGCGGTCAGTTCTACATTGGCGTGGCCGGTAAATCGGCGCGGATCAAGGCACCAGGTATCGTAGCAGGCCTCGCCATGAACGATCTGTTGCGCCAGCAGCCAACCGTGGCCACCACCTTCGCCTAGTCCTGCGCGCAGACCAATGATGCAAAAGGCGTTGCGCCTGCCTGGGATCGGTCCGACCAATGGTGCGCCGTCAATTGTGTATGTAATCGGGCCATTTACAATGGTGTGGATCCCGACCTCCATCAGCGCAGGCATACGTGCAAAAGCACCCTCCAACACATTGGTCACACGGTCCAGATCGTCAGGACAGAGCGCGTTGACAAAGTTCGGATCAATCCCGTCCATTCCCCAGGTTTTACAATCCTGCTCATAGAACCCAACCAGCAAGCCGTTCTTTTCCTGCCGACAATAATAGTCGCTGATCGGGCAACGGAGCAGGGGCATCCTGTGGCTTGCTTCGCGGATTGCTGCGATTTCTTCGGTCAGAAAGTACTGATGCTCCATCGAGGCAACGGGGTGATGTACACCCATCATCCCGCCCACTTCGTTGACTCGATAGCCGCAAGCGTTGACCACGATATCGCAGTCAATGTCGCCATGTTCCGTGTGAACCGTCCAAGTGTCATCTTTGTGCTGAGTTAGCCCGGTTACCGGAGTATTCCGATAAACCTCCGCCCCGGCTTTGCGTGCGCGTCGGGCCAATGCCTGGCACAGCTGAGCCGGATCAATGTCGCCATCCAACGGATCCCAAAGCCCACCCAACAGATTATCGGTTGAAATCAATGGGTGTCGGCGGGCGCATTCTTCGGCATCGATGATCTCAAAATGTACGTCCATTCCACGCGCCATTGATGCGAAATGGTGATACCCCTGCATCTGCTCCGGCGTATTGGCAAGCCTGATACCGCCGTCACCGTGATGGTAGTTGATCGGATAGTCAGGATCTTCTGCCAGTTCCTTGTACAGGTTGATCGAATGGGTCTTCAGCCCGACCATAGTCTGGTTCATGCCGAAATTGGTCACCTGCGCCGCCGAATGCCAGGTTGTGCCGCTGGTCAGTTCATTCCGCTCGACCAGCACAACATCGGTCCAACCCTCACGCGTCAGATGATACAGTGTCGAACAACCGGCAATACCGCCGCCAATGACGACTACCTTGGTGCGTGATTTCATGTCGGAACCCCTCTGGCTCGTTTTGCGGGATTAGTCCGTTCTGTCAGGCGGTTCACAAGGGGCGGAGTGATGTTGCAGAGAAAATCGAAAATAAAAACTCAATAAATCTCAAAAAGCCGAATGCGATTGAAACGGGCAACTGGCGTTCTGTTGAATTGATGAACATGATGCTGTTGGAGGATCACGCATGGCTGCGCCAAAGGCGAAACGGTCCGGCCGAAAGGGACGAGTTGCGCAGCGGGCTGAGAAGCCCGCGCTAGATCCTTGTCCGCCGGGTCAGCCAGGAGGCGCTTATAAGCCCCTGACCAGGGTCGAGCTTGAACGGATTTATTACACGGCACTTGACCTTCTTGAAAAGCTTGGGATCGGTGAAGTTCCGGATCGTTTGCAGACCGATCTGTTGGCGGTTGGGGCAAAAGAAAACGGGAAGGGTCGGATACTTTTTCCGCCTCAGTTGGTTGAACAGGCGATTGATCAGGCTGCCAAGACCTTTGTTCTGCACGGGCGTGATCAGACCCGATCCATCGAAGTTGGCGGCAACCGCGTCTACTTTGGCACTGGCGGGGCAGCGGTTCAGACGCTTGATCTGCACAGCGGCCACTATCGGCCTTCGACCTTGCAGGACCTGCATGATTTTACGCGCCTTCAGGACGTTCTTCCAAACGTCAGCTGGTTTACCCGCTGTTGTGTCGCAACCGATGTGGTGGAAACCTTCGATTTGGATGTGAACACGGTTTATGCGCTGCTGAAGAACACCACGAAGCCCACCGCGACCTCATTCACATTGGCCGAACATGTTGCGCCGATTGTCGAGATGCTGGATATCGCAGCCGGCGGTCCCGGGGAATTTGCAAAACGCCCGTTCATGAAGGCGCATATCAGCCCCATGATCTCGCCGATGCGATACGGTGAGGATGCGGTGGACGTGGTCTATGCTTGCATTGAGCATAATATCCCGATTTCGTGCATCACCGCGGCGCAGGCCGGGGCGACCGCGCCAGCAACCTTGGCCGGTTTTCTGGCGCAATCATTGGCAGAAACACTGGCCAGTTTGGTGATGGTTCATTCGATCCAGCCCGGCTTCCCGATGGTTTTTTCGAATTGGCCTCTGGTCATTGACCTTCGGACCGGCGCTTTCTCAGGCGGCAGCGGAGAGACGGCAGTACTGAATGCAGCCTCGGCCCAGTTGTCCAATTGGCTTGGGCTGCCCTCGGGCGTGGCTTGTTCCATGACTGATGCCAAGGCGATTGACGCTCAATATGGGATGGAAAAGGGCCTGACCTCAATTGCAGCGGCGTTGGCAGGGGGCAATCTGATCTACGAAAGCTCGGGCATGACAGCCTCGTTGCTGGGTGTGAGCTTTGAGGCGTTTGTATTGGATGATGAGATGCACTCGCACACCTACCGCGCCTTAAGGGGCATTGAGGTAACAGATGAGAATCTGGGCTTTGAGGCCATTTGCGAAGCGGTGCTGGGCGAGGGACATTTTCTGGGCGGACAACATACGTTTGCCGCCATGGAACGAGACTATTTTTACCCTTCGCTTGCGGACCGGGACGAGCCCCGGACATGGGCAGATAACGGTGCGCAAGATGCGTGGGCCCGGGCGCGTCATCGCGCGCAAGAGATATTGCGGACCCACTCCCCAAGTTACTTGTCACCCGAGCAGGATGGGCAAATCCGGGACCGATTCAATATCCTTTGAAGGCTTTGGGCGATTTTCACTCGACCAGTTTGAAACTGTTTGCCAGCCAAGGAATGTCTGCGTGCAGCGGGGCGATGATACGGTCTCTGATCAGAGACCGTGTTTTGGCATCAACCAGTTCAATGACGGATCTTGAACAATCCGGCGTCGCAACCAGTGCCAAAGTGCGAGCAAAGCTTTTGCCCGGAAATGGGTGCATACGCAGCTTGGGTTGAAACCGTTTTGCCCGAGAATACAACAGCGGGGTCGTGATGGTCCAACCCGCCCCGGCTGATACCATCGACATCAGCGTCTGATTGTTGCTGCATTCGAATCTGTGCGACGCTGAAATTCCCATCCGCCGCAGTTGGGATTCGATCTGGCGCGCAATGATCAGGTTGCTGGAATAACGCAGAAACGGCAGTTTGGTGCGGCCTTCCACAATATCTCCCAGAGTGTCGTCATTCACCTTAGGCAGAACGATGACAAATGGATCGCGCAGAAGGGGGCGATCTTGAAGGTCACTCATGCGTTCGCTGGGGGTAGTGGAAATCCCCAGATCCAACTGCCGGTCGCGCAGCATGTCGATAATCGCGTGGCTGGAATCTGTGTGATACATGAAATCGCAGGCGGGCATGTTTGCGAACAGGTAAACGGCAAGCTCCGGAATGATGTCGCTGTCGAAATCTTCGATTGTGCCAAAGCGCAGATAGCTGGCCTCGGTAATGCTACCGGCAGACGCTTCGGCCTTTGCCTTTCGGATCAGCTGTAGCGCATCGTCGATATTGCGCAGGAAAGTTCGGCCTTTCGGGGTCAATACCATCGGTCTGCGGGTGTGATTGAACAGTTCAACGCCCAGATGGTCTTCGAGATTGCGCAGGTGATGGGACACAGTGCTGATCGTTAGACCGGTTTCCTTTGCGGCCACCTGCAGTGAACCTTTCTGCGCACAGATTTGAAACAGTTCCAGCCATTTGAGGCTGAAGTCCTTCGGAGCAGGCTGACGCGGCATTCCGGTTCTTTCGTAAGATCAGGGCGTTTACTGCCAATTTATGCAGATGCTGAAAGTTTTGATATCAGAATCTCGAAATCGCAGGCGCCACTATCAACCATTCAGATTTCAGAATTCTCCAGAAAGCCGCGCGCGGTTTGTGCGGCATCTGCGATATGGTTTTTCACCGCTTGCCGGGCTTTGACAGGATCACCGCTGAGGATGGCGTCATGGATCGCGGTCATATGACTCATCCCGGACCGCTCTCGATCACGAGCCGCAAGGGTCAGCGCCCGAAGGCGGCTGATCCGACCATTCAATCGTTGTACGATATCCCAGGCGATGCTGTGCCCGGCCTGCAAAAACATCAATTCATAGAAGCGGGTCGTGGCCTGCAGCAGGTTCGACCATTCGGTATCGTTCTGCGCCGCGCCAACCGCTTTCAGGGCCCGACCCAGATCTTTCTCGAACCCTTTCCTGTGCGCTTGTGCGCAGGCCGCAGCTGAAGCGCCTTCAAGTTGCACACGGATGTCATAGATCTGCCGTGCCTGATCCCAACTGAGGGTCGAGACGATTGGCCCACGGTTGGGGATAATCTCAACCAAACCTTCGGCTTCCAGAAATCGGATCGTCTCGCGGATGACGGTACGGCTGACACCCAACTGATCACAGAGCGGGCGTTCAACAAGGCGCTCACCGGGGGCGAAACGCCCGTCGATGATCGCTTCGCGCAGGCGGGCCTGCACGATATCCCGCAAGGTTTGCGGGGCTTTTTCTATCTTCTGAAGGGTGGGGTCAGTGTTCGTCATCAACGCTTTCATATCTGCGGCAGGGGTCAGGAACAAGTATGATTGACATATGGTATGATGGTATACCATATTCTCATCCAAAGGTCTGCCAAAGGAATCGCCATGCCCGCCGAAATTCGAAAAACGCTTTTGTATGTCGAAGACACGTTGATCGAGGGTGGCAAAGTGGCAGAAACTCCGCTGAAGCTGATTGCTGCCATGGCCGTCATTCGTAATCCGTGGGCCGATGAGGGTTTTGTCGAGGATCTCGGCCCTGCAATCCGCGATTGCGCCCCGGGTCTGGGGGAGCTGCTGACCAGAATGATTTTAGACGCAGCAGGTGGCGGCGATCGGGTTGAGGCCTATGGCAAGTCTGCGATTGTGGGCTTGAACGGAGAGATCGAGCATGGGTCAGCCCTGATCCACACGCTGCATTTTGGGAATCACTACCGCAAAGCGGTCGGGGCTAAATCCTACCTTTCCTTCTGCAATACGCGCGGCCCGGCCAATGCGCCGCTGCTGATCCCGTTGATGGACAAGCACGATGGCGGCCGTCGGTCTCACTATCTTACGATTCAGACCTCGGTAGCGGATGCACCTGCGGCGGATGAGATTTTGATTGCCTTGGGGGCTTCGATCGGCGGGCGCCCGCATCACCGGATCGGGGATCGCTATCAGGACATCAAGGAACTTGGCCATGACGTTGACAACCCTGCAGCTGTCTAACTCCGGCCAGTCTGTCGCGTTCAGGGAGGCGGGGAAGGGGCAACCCGTCCTTCTGATTCATGGCGTTGGTATGCAATCTGCGGCCTGGGGGCCTCAGTTCGACGCGCTGAGCACGCATTGCCGAGTGATCGCCGTTGATCTGCCTGGGCATGGAGGCAGTGACCGTCTGCCATCAAGCAGTCAATTGTCTGATTTTGTTGTTTGGTTGCACGATGTTGTCAGCGCGTTGAACTTGGGTTCAGTTGCAATCATTGGGCATTCAATGGGGGCGCTGATTGCCGCTGGTTTTGCGGTGGAATACCCCAATGAAACCAGTCGAGTTGCCCTGTTGAACGGCGTCTATTGTCGCGATGCGTCATCCCGTGCTGCAGTCATCAAACGGGCCGTTGATATCAGCGCAGGCAGAGTTGATTTGGAAACGCCGCTGTCACGCTGGTTTGGTGACGGTCCAGGTGATCAAACTGCCCGCGCACAGGTTGCAGTGTGGCTTGGGTCTGTTGATCAGGAAGGTTATGCCGTTGCCTACTCTGCATTTGCGCAGGGCGATGCCGCCTATGCCGATAAGATGAGCCGAATTTCGTGCCCGTTTCTTGCGCTCACCGGTGACGGAGATCCGAATTCCACCCCGGCGATGTCAGAAGCAATGGTCGCTGCAGTTCAGAACGGGCGGGCCGTTGTGATCCAGGGCCACCGACATATGGTGAACCTCACCGCACCTGATACCGTTACAGAGCATCTGGTCGAATGGCTTGGCCAGTCTGCCGAAGAAAGGATTGCGCAATGACCTCGCTTGATCCCCGCGCGTTGCGCAACGCGTTCGGAACCTTCATGACTGGCGTCACCGTGGTGACGTCGAATGATGCCAATGGTCACCCGCTCGGGTTTACCGCGAACTCGTTCACATCTGTATCGCTAGATCCTCCGCTTGTGCTGGTTTGCCTCGCCAACAGTTCAACAAACTATGAATCGTTGATTGCAGCTGACGGCTTTGCCGTGAGCATCCTTTCGGAAACGCAGACCGAGGTATCCAACACATTCGCCCGTCCCGTCGATGACCGGTTTGCCCATGTGGAATGGCGTCTCGGGCCCGTCGGATCGCCGCTGATCGAAGGTGCTTCGGCTTGGTTTGATTGCGCTATGCACAAGATCGTCGACGCAGGGGATCACGTGATCCTGATCGGAGAGGTCAAAGCCTTCGACAATACTCCGGCACCAGGTCTAGGGTATGTCCGGGGTGCCTATGTAACACCATCAACCACCGCCGGAGCTTTGACACAGGACACCGGCATTATCGTCTCGGCCCTGATCGAGCGCGCAGGCCAGGTGCTACTGGTCGATGCCGGTGACGGCGCGCTTGCACCGCCAGAGGCAGTTGTTGGATCAGAGGGTGTGTCGGCCGCGTTGGACAAGCTTATCGAAGCCACCGGACTGACCGCAAAGCCGGGCTTTGTCTATTCGGTTTACGAGGATGCAGATCGCAAACGGCAGCACATAGCATTTCTGTGTCAGGCGGCCGATGAAGGGCCGCAGAAGGGCACATTCGTCCCATTGGATGACGCATCCTTCGGTACGGTAACCGACGCGGCGACCCGAACAATGCTGGAACGATTGTCCGAAGAATCCCGATTAGGAGATTTCGGCATCTATTACGGCGATCAGATCAGCGGCGAGGTTCGCCCCATCACACGAGAAGGTCTCTGACATGCGCTTTTCGCTTTTCGTTCATATGGAACGCACCTCACCGGATCAGGACCAGCAGGAGCTTTATGAGAACTTTATCGCGCTTGCCAAAATCGCGGACGAGGGCGGTATGTATGCGGTCTGGACGGGCGAGCATCACGGGATGGATTTCACCATTTCACCAAACCCATTTCTGAATTTGATCGATCTGGCACGCCAGACCCGTAATGTGCGTTTGGGAACCGGTACGGTCATCGCGCCGTTCTGGCACCCGATCCGACTGGCCGGAGAGGCGGCCATGACCGACATGATCACGAATGGCCGACTGGATCTGGGCATTGCGCGCGGGGCTTATAGCTATGAATATGAGCGGATGGTGCCAGGGCTGGATGCTTGGGAGGCGGGCCAGCGTATGCGCGAAATCGTACCAGCCTTGCGCGGTCTGTGGGAAGGTGACTATGCGCTTGACGGAGAGTTCCATTCCTTTCCGGCTACCACGTCCTCGCCTAAACCTCTGCAACAAAACGGCCCACCGATCTGGGTCGCCGCGCGCGATCCCAACAGTCATGAGTTTGCAGTATCAAATGGCTGCCACGTTCAGGTCACGCCTCTGTGGCAGGGAGATGAAGAGATCACCAGACTGATGGATACGTTCAACGCCGCCTGCGCAAAGTTCCCTGATGTCCCACGCCCCGAAATCATGCTGTTGAATCATACCTATATTGCCTCGGACGAGGCGGATGCCCGCCGTGCGGCGGAAGAGATCAACCGCTTTTATTGCTACTTTGGTGCATGGTTCAAAAACGAACGCCCTGTTTCGCAGGGCTTGATCCAAACGCTGAGTGACGACGACATCGCCAACCATCCATTCTATTCGCCCGAGGCGATGATCCGGGATAACGTGATAGGTACACCCGACAGGGCGATTGAACGGATCAAGGGCTATCGCGATCTTGGATATGACGAGTATTCATTGTGGATCGACAGCGGGATGAGCTTTGAGCGCAAGAAAGCTTCGCTTGAGCGTTTCATCGCGGATGTCATGCCAGCCTTCGCCTGAGGAGAGACAATGCGGCAGTTTCAACATTATATCGGTGGTACGTTTTCAGATGGCGCCACGCAGTTCGACAGCCGTGATCCTGCGACAGGCGCCGTATGGGCGAAGATGCCCGAAGCCAGAGCAATCGATGTGAACGCCGCGGTTAAGGCAGCGCGCACCGCGCTGCTGGCACCCGATTGGGCAAACATGACGGCGACCATGCGCGGCAAACTGTTGTACCGGTTGGCTGATCTGGTTGCAGAAAATGCTCACTCCCTGGCCGAGCTTGAAACGCGCGATACCGGCAAGATCATCCGCGAAACATCGGCTCAGATTGCCTATGTCGCGGACTATTACCGATACTATGCCGGATTGGCGGACAAGATCGAAGGGGCACACCTGCCGATCGACAAGCCGGATATGGAAGTGTGGTTGCGCCGCGAGCCGGTTGGTGTGGTGGCTGCTGTGGTGCCTTGGAATTCGCAACTGTTTCTGTCGGCGGTCAAGATTGGCCCCGCGCTCGCCGCGGGCTGCACGGTTGTCCTGAAGGCATCCGAGGATGGTCCGGCCCCGATGCTGGAATTTGCAAGTATCTTCGACCAGGCGGGCTTTCCGCCCGGAGTTCTGAACATCGTCACCGGGTTCGGGCCGGAATGTGGCGCGGTTCTGACCAGCCACCCGGAAGTCGATCATGTCGCCTTCACGGGCGGCCCTGACACAGCGCGCCATATTGTGCGAAACTCGGCCGAGAACCTTGCATCAACCTCGCTGGAATTGGGCGGGAAATCCCCGTTCATCGTATTCGATGATGCCGACATCGAAAGCGCCGTGAATGCTCAGGTCTCGGGCATCTTTGCCGCGACCGGGCAAAGCTGCGTGGCGGGATCTCGGCTGGTGATCGCTGACAAGATCAAGGATGAATTCCTGACCCGTCTCATAGAAAAAGCGAATGAAATCGTTATTGGGGCACCTGACGATCCACAAACCGAGGTTGGCCCCCTTTGCACGCAGGCCCAGCTTGCGGCGGCCACCGAACTGGTTTCTGACTCTATTGTTGCCGGGGCGACCGTGCTTGCAGGTGGACAACCTCTGGATCGTGACGGAAACTATTTCCCACCTACGATTATCGATTGTTCCAAGGCACCGAACGCCCCGTGTCTGACGCGCGAAGCCTTTGGCCCGATCCTCTCGGTCGTCAGCTTCGAGACTGAGGCGCAGGCGGTTCAAATCGCGAATGACACGGCGTTTGGTTTGGCGTCGGGTGTATTCACCAAAGACCTGACCCGCGCACATCGGATGATCCGGAACCTGAAGGCGGGCATTGTCTGGGTAAACACCTATCGGGCCGTCAGTCCGATCGCCCCTTTCGGCGGCCATGGATTGTCAGGCCACGGGCGCGAAGGGGGCCTGCAGGCGGCGCTTGATTACACGCGGGTCAAGTCGGTTTGGTTGCGCACCAGTGACGACCCGATCCCCGACCCGTTTGTGATGCGTTAAAGAATTTCGCAACATCGGCGGCAAATTCTTCCTTTGGCCCTAATGCTGTAGGGCAACATTGAAGCCTTAGGGCCTAGTCCTGTCACACTGAGATCAACCGCATCTCTGCCGCCCTCGCGTGACCTTCCATACCTTCCATACGGCTGATCCTTGCTGTGCGTTGGGCCAGTTCATGCGAGGTCTGGGGCGTGCAGCGCTGCCAAGTCACTGTTTTGGTGAACTTGTGTACAGATAGCCCGCCGGTGTATCGCGCGGCACCGCTGGTGGGCAGAACGTGGTTGGGCCCGGATGTCTTGTCGCCGAAGGGCACCGTCGTCTCGGCGCCCAGAAACAGTGATCCATAGGCAGTCAGCCGGTTCAGCCACCAATCCAGATCCTCGGCGATCACCTGCAGATGCTCGGGTGCGTATTCGTCGGCCACCTTTGCAGCTTCTTCGCGGGTGTCACACAGAATGACTTCAGCCCGGTCGCGCCAAGCCGTGCGGGCTGCGGCGGCATTCGGCTCGGGGAGGGTATCGATTAGCGTGTCAGCCCGCGCAATGACACCTTGGGCAAGTGCTTTATCAGTGCAAACCAGCCAAACCGGGCTGTCGACTCCATGCTCCGCCTGGCTGACCAGATCCCAGGCGACGGTTTCGACCGAAGCGGTGTGATCTGCGATGACAAGAGAATCCGTGGGTCCGGCAAACATATCGATGCCAACTTTCCCGAACAACATGCGCTTGGCCTCAGCGACATAGGAGTTTCCGGGGCCAACGAGAATGTCGGCGGGCCGCGCGCCAAACAAACCATGCGCCATCGCTGCAATCCCCTGAACACCACCCAGATTCAGGATCAGGTCTGCACCGCTGAGATCCATCGCAAAGATGATGGCGTCGGGGATGCCCAGGCCCGGACGTGGCGGCGAGACAGCGGTTATATGAGGAACACCGGCCACTTTAGCCGTAGTAATAGTCATCAATGCACTTGCGATGTGGCTGTATCGTCCACCGGGAACGTAACACCCCGCACTAGAGATTGGGATCTGCCTCTGACCGGCAATCAGGCCCGGCATCACTTCGATTTCGCATTCGCTGATCGTCGACATCTGCGCTTCGGCAAAGCGACGAATATTGGCATGTGCAAAGCGGATATCGTCTTTGATCTGTTCAGGCACACGATCACAGGCGGCTTTACGTTCGTCATCGGATAGAACAAAATTTCCGGTCCAGCCATCGAGCTTTTCCGCATAGCGTCGAACGGCGTCCTCGCCCTCACGCGCGATGTTGGAAAGCATGATTGCCACGATATCGTGGATATCCGAGTTTTCTGCATCGGGGCGGGGCAGGGCGGTTTTAAGATAGGTGACGGCCATGGGGAACCTCAACGCGTCAGACTGTGGGAGTGAATGGCGTCAGCCAGAACCTCAACCGTGTCGATGATCGGAACGGTTTGGGGTAAATCGTGGGTGAGCAGAGAGAACTCGGAACAGGCCACAAACAAAAGCGCCGCGCCCTGATCCGAAAGATCCCTGGCAGCAGCAGACAAGGTTTCAAACGCGTCGTCGGTTGGTCCATCTGCCTTGATCCGACGGATGGTGCCGAGCATCTGATCTTCATCTTCGGGCCAAAGCGCCGTAAATTCAGCGCGCTTCAGCGGTACATCAAAAACGCCTACCTTTCGCAGGGCTGGTGAGGCGAGGATTCCGACCCGGCTGCCCGAAGGCAGGTGCTTGGCGGCGGCCTCCACCGACAAGTCGACCATGTTCAGAAACGGGATCGAGACGGCCTGTTCAATCTGCGCGGCATAGTGATGTGCCGTGTTGCAGGGCATCGCCAGAGCGGTTGCCCCCGATCGTTCCAATCCGCGCGCCATGTCGGCCAAAACCGGCCCCGGATCAGCGCCACAGCCTTCAATCAAATGCGCGATGCGAGACGGCACCTGCGGGTTCATATCAATCAGCAATGGCAGGTGATCGGCGTCATCCGTGGCCTGCACCGTGGCCAGTACACGCTGCTGCAACAGGATTGTCGCCTCGGGGCCCATTCCGCCCAATATGCCGGTAACGCGCGGTTTCATGTAAGAACCCTGTGTGCTGGCGCCCATCGCCGAGTCTTATAGATTGACCCAGCGATCGGCGTGATCGAAGGCGAAATCATAGCCGAACAGGCCAACCGAACCCCCGGTATGGAGAAACACAACGCGTTCATCTTTAAACGTGCCTTTGCGCGCCAGATCTATCAGACCAGCGGCACCTTTTGCGGAATAAACGGGATCGAGCAGAATACCTTCGAGCTCGGCAAACATGCGGATCGCCTCGATGCCACTTTCGGTAGGCAGACCATAACCCTCGCCTACGTAATCGGTATTGGCCATCACGTCTTCTCGCTGAACCACGCCCGGACAGCCAAGTTTCTCGGCGGTTTTACAGGCCAGATCATAGACCATCTGCTCTTGCTTGGGTTGTGGCGCACGGGTGCCAATACCGAGCACGGGAATACCTGTGTTCATGGCGCATAATCCAGTGACCAGCCCAGCTTGAGTACCTGAAGAACCGGTGGCATGAACCACGCGGTCGATTTTCAGGTTTGCGTTATTGGCCTGGCAGACAAGCTCTAATGCGCAGTTAACGTAACCAAGCGCCCCGGTTGGGTTCGAGCCTCCACCGGGGATGACATAGACGGTGTGCCCGTCGTCCCGCTTCTTCTGAGCGGCACGCTCCATTTCGGCTGGCATGTCGTGGCCGCCGGGAAACTTCTCGGTCGTCGCGCCGTGCAAGTGGTCCAGCAAAACGTTGCCGTTATTGTTGTAATTGGCGTTGTTGTAGCTGGTTCGGTCTTCCAACAGGACGTGACACTTCAGACCCAGCCGGGCGGCGAAAGCAGCTGTTTGGCGCGCATGGTTTGATTGGGTTGCGCCTTGTGTCATCACCATGTCGGCACCCTGATCCAAAGCTTCACCAAACAGAAACTCGAGTTTGCGAGTCTTGTTGCCGCCCGTTGACATACCGGTGCAGTCGTCGCGTTTGATCCACAGATCGATACCCAGTGCCTCGGACAGGCGATCCATCCGTTCAAGCGGAGTCGGCAGATGGGCGAGGAAAACACGGGGGAATCGAGAAAGATGCATCAAGCTGTCCTGATCAAGACCCGGCAAACGGTTCAGAACCGGTGTGCCTTGCCGATCAGGGCAAGACGCGGGTTGCTGGGTGGGTTTCGGTTTTCGATGTGCCGCCAGCTCTTAGGCCGTACGGGTTAGCCTAAACACAGCGTTCGGGCCCTTCCGGTCAAGCACTCTGCCACCGGTTTCGAAAAAGCCGGAAGATAACTTCGAATTTGCACCCAGGCGGATCAGCCCTCATTCAGGTGGGGTCGGAATGGTTCGGAAGTCGTCATTCAACCACGTAAAGCGCGATATCATCGGCTCGGTCACGTGCTGTTGGATCAGATTTTGCAATGTGTTGTGGATCAGACGCGTGGTGGTCGACGGATATACGTTGGTCGTGAACAGCGATACCGTGCGTGCAAAGCTTTTGCCGGGAAAGGGCAGGGCGCGGGTGTTTTCATGGAAGCGTCGGGCGCGATAATAACTGGCGGCAGTCGTGATCGTCCAGCCGCTGCCACCGGCGACGAGCCCGATAATGGATTGATTGCACTCAAGTTCGAACCGGTTGGGCAGGTTGATCTTGCTGCGTGTCAACTGAATTTCAATGAGCTTGCCAATGGTGTGATCACGAGAGTAGCGCAAAAGCGGAAGGGTATTTTCCGATTTGGTCAAATCCTCGACCTGTCCGTCATACGAGGGCGGCAGGATGATGATGAACGGATCGCGCAGCAGCGGGAACTCCATCAATCCTTCAAAATGGTCTGGGGGTCGGGTCGCAACGCCTGCATCCAGCTTTTGGGATTGAAGCTTGTCGAGGATTTCGTGGCTTGGGCGGGTGAAATGGCGAAAGTTGCAACGCGGAAGACTTGCCGAGAGATGCCGGAACAACTCGGGTGCGACCCGGCTGTCAAAATCGTCAATCAGGCCCAATCGCAAGTCGGTCGCATGTTGCCAACTGCCCGAACGCAATTCGGCCTCGCCTCTTTTCAAGGCCATCAGGCCCTCGTGGACATGTCGGGAAAACACCGTTCCCGCCGGAGTCAGGCCCATTGGCCTACGGCTATGATCAACCAGGTCCACATCCAGCGCTTTTTCTAAGCTGCGTAGATGATTGGATACGGTACTGATTGACAAACCAGTTTCGGCGGACACCTTTTGAATGGAGCCCAACTTGGAGATCAGCTGAAAAACTTCCAGCCACCTGAGGCTGAGTGATTTTTTTGTCATGGTGACGCTCCCAAACCGTTGCAGATCATGAGCCAAAAGCGAAACAAAGTTTCGCTTTTTTCGCAACAAGTATTTTGATTTACCAATTCAACACATAGGGACTATGATTTTTTCCACTGATCCGAGGTTCGGATAGAACAAAAAAATCCGACAAACGGAACCAGCAGGGAGAAAATAGTCAAAATGATCAAAAAATATCTGCTCACGACGGCCTATGCCGGGATTGCAGCCATCACCGCCACTCAAGCCGCAGCGCTTGATGAGATAACGGTTGCATACTTCCTGGAGTGGCCAATGCCGTTCCAATATGCCAAGGCAAATGGAACATATGAAGAAGAGCTTGGCGTCAAGATCAATTGGGTGTCCTTCGACACCGGTACTGCGATGTCGGCAGCGATGGCTTCGGGCGACGTTCAGATCGCGGTCAGCCAGGGTGTGCCACCTTTCGTGGTGACCACCTCGGCCGGTCAGGACATCCAGATCGTCGATGTGGCTGTCAGCTATTCGGATAATGACAACTGTGTTGTTGCCGAGGCTCTTGAAATCGACAAAACCAATGCAGGCGAGCTAAGCGGCAAGAAAGTTGGTGTTCCTATCGGGACGGCTGCGCATTACGGTTTCTTGTCGCAGATGGGCCATTTTGGCGTCGACATCGGCTCAATGGAGATTGTGGATATGGCGCCGGCAGACGGTGCTGCGGCATTTGCCCAGGGCAATCTGGACATGGTATGCGGTTGGGGCGGTGCACTGCGTCGGATGACTGAGCACGGTAACATCCTGCTGACCGGTGCCGAAAAAGAAGAGATCGGTATTCTGGTGTTCGACGTCACCAGCGCTCCGGCAGGCTTTATCGAAGAAGAGCCCGAGCTTCTGTCAAAGTTCCTGAAAGTAACTGCGGATGCCAACGCGAAATGGAACGCGGGTGACAGCAAGGACGAGATGTTGCCGGTGATCGCGAAGGATGCAGGTATGGACCCGGCAGATGCCGAAGCCACAATCGCCACCTTCACCTTCCCATCGGTTGACGATCAGCTGTCCGAGAAATGGCTGGCTGGTGGCGCACAAGACTTCATGCAAGGTGTTGCTAACGTGTTCGTGACGGCAGGCAGTATCGAATCTGCACTGGATTCATATGATGGCGCCGTCAATGCCGGGCCGCTTACCGCTGCGCAGAACTAATACACGCAGGACATTTCATGCGACCGGTCCCGGATTGGGCCGGTCGTTAGCTATGAAAGCAGGAAGGAGGCAGGATGCCTGAACTGGACATTGTAGATTTGTCCATGCGCTTTGACTTACCCAACGGCTCCTCAGTACAGGCTCTTCAGGATGTATCGCTCAGCTTGAAAGAAGGTGAGCTTATGTCTGTCCTTGGCCCGTCGGGCTGTGGTAAGACGACGTTGCTGAACATCGTTGCAGGATTTCTGGCGCCGACATCTGGAACAATTGAACTGAACGGTCATCTGGTCAAAGGCCCAGACGCTGAACGCGGGATGGTGTTTCAGAAGGGCGCCTTGTTCGAATGGATGAATGTGCGGGAAAATGTCGAGTTCGGCCCGCGTATGAAGGGCATGCCAAAGGCTGAACGAGATCAGATTTCTAACCATCTGCTCGACGTTGTGGGACTGCAGGATTTCAAGGACAAAGCGGTCTATGAATTGTCGGGCGGGATGCAGCAGCGTGTTGCGTTGGCGCGGTGTCTGGCCAACGAGCCGGACGTGATCCTGATGGATGAACCTCTGGGTGCTCTGGATGCGCTGACCCGCGAGAAGATGCAGGGCCTCGTCCTGAAGCTTTGGAAGGAAACGGGAAAAACCATTATCCTGATCACTCACTCGGTTGAAGAGGCCCTGTTGCTGGGTGAACGTCTGATTGTAATGGCCCCCAGACCGGGACGGATTCACCGCGAATATAATCTACCCTTCGCCGAACGTGGCGTGAATGCCGATTTGCGCGATGTCAAAAAATCTGAAGGGTTTGCGGAAAAGCGCGATGAGATACTGTCGATGATCTGGGAGATGGAAGAAGAAATTATGGGCCGGACGGAGGAGACAGCATGATTGTTCTTCTCTTTTATGTGGGTCTCTTTGTTGGCGCGTTTTTCCTTGTGTATGCAATGCGTCGGGGCCTGCAATCGCGTCAGGACTTTACCAGCTTGAAGACAGTGACTTTTGGTGACGAAAGTGCCGTTCGCGCTGACCGGGCTGCGTCGATCATCTCGGTCCTCGTGATCTTTGTTATCTGGGCGGCATTCACCGGTTCCAAACTGTTCCCTATTCACGTTCCTGGCCCATTCGTTGGCGACACGCAGTTCACCTATACGATGGAAAACGCCGATGGCAGTACGGATGAGGCAACAGTATATGTTCGTGTCCCGGCCTTCGGCGAAGAGGTCGAGAAGTTCGAGGTGGAACCCGGCAGCGGGTTTGCCAAGGATGATGCCGTTGCTGCGGCGGCTGGACGGTCATCGACGATCCTGTTTGACAAGAATGATGAGGCTAAGCGCAAGGATGGGGCAAAAATCGTCGCGATCAACGGTACGCCCATTGGCGAAGGGGATAAGGTTGATACAGGTGATGGTAAAGTAACGCTGACCGGAAAAGGGGCCATCAGCTTTACCCCTAAACAAGGTCTGCAGATGAACCCCATCTGGCTTCCTGCACCGGAAACCGTTGTTGCCCGGTTCTTTGAGATCGCCAACGAAGGCTATCAGAACTTCTCACTCTGGGAGCATCTTGGCTGGTCGCTGGCGCGCGTAATTGCCGGTTTTATTGCGGGTGCGCTTGTGGGTATTCCGTTGGGGTATGCAATGGGCTTGTCTGGATGGTTTAGGGGCTGGTTCGATCCGATTGTCGAGTTCATGCGCCCGGTACCGCCACTGGCGCTGATCCCGCTGGTGATCATCTGGTTCGGCATCTGGGAGACCGGTAAGATCGTTCTGTTGTTCCTTGCGGCGCTCTGGATCATGACAATCGCAGCACGGGCCGGGGTGTCCGGGGTGAATATCTCGAAAATCCACGCGGCTTACTCGTTGGGGGCGTCGAAATGGCAGATCATGCGTCATGTGATCGTGCCCAACTCGTTGCCCGAGATTTTTACCGGAGCGCGGGTGGCCATGGGTGTTTGTTGGGGTACCGTCGTCGCGGCCGAACTTGTCGCGGCACAAAAAGGGGCTGGGATGATGATTATCGCCGCTTCGAAGTTCCAACTGACCGATATCGTCATTATGGGGATCGTCCTGATCGGAGTAATCGGCTACGGCATCGATATCCTGATGCGCAGGGCCGAGAACTGGCTGGTGCCATGGAAAGGCCGGAGCTGAACCTTTAACATCGCCCTCGCGGCCACATCTTTCAAGCTGCCCCCGATCAACTTTGGGGGCAGTTTTTTTCCATCGCTACGCCATTAGGCAGTTTTGCTGTAGGTTGGTATTAATTCTACTGCCATTCGTTCTGAAAGACCGTTTGCGATCAGTGAAACTCAAGTTTCCCAAAAAACGCTATGGAAATCAGAGCTCCTGCTTCCAAGGCGGGTTTGCGCCTGCGCGTGATACGGTAACGGCAGCGACTTTCACCCCAAGCTCCAGCGCGGCGCGCAGATTGCCTGCGGACAAGGTGCGTAAGGCGGATTTGTTTAGATGACCGCCCTGGTCCAGAGCGGCCAGTACGCCGGCATTGAATGTGTCTCCGGCGCCAACCGTGTCGACAACATCAACCTTCTGGACGGGCACGGAAACCTCGGTGCCATCGGTAAGATAACCCGTCGCGCCGTCACTGCCTCTGGTCACGATTACAACTGCTGGTCCGGCCCGAAGCAACAGTGGGATTTTCTCTGCATGGCATTCGGGGCCGGGGATAATCCAGTCCAGATCTTCGTCGGATACTTTGATGATTTCTGCCTGTGCAATCATGCGGTTCAGGCGGGTGCGGTATCGGGTCTGATCCTTGATGAAACCTGGGCGGATATTGGGATCAATTATCACTGCGCGATCTGAGCCATGACGATCAAGCAAAGCGGCGTAGGCGTCAGCACAGGGTTCGCAAGCAAGACTGATCCCCCCGAGATACAGCGCCGAAACCCCGGGCAACTGATCCGGCATATCATCAGGTCGTAGCATTCGACCTGCCGAGTTCTCATCCACAAAACTGTAGGTGGCGTGCCCGTGATTCAGTTGCACGAAGGCAAGAGTTGTCGGGCGATCTGTACGGATAACATGAGTGGTTGCGACATGGCTGATCTGCAAAGCGGCGATCAGTTGTTCCCCAAACATATCCGTGGACAAACCTGACAGCAGGCCCACCTGAATCCCCAGGCGGCCAAGTGCGACCGCCGTATTGAAGATCGCGCCCCCGGAATGCGGGACGAATCCTTTCTCACCGGAAACCGTGGGTTCGGCGATCATGTCGATCAGAGCTTCTCCGCAACATAGGATCATCGTGCTATCCCCGTTAGGTCAAAAAAAACGCGTGGCGAGTTTACCTCAAGAGCGCATTCTTACAAAAATTGTTAGCGCCAACAATACCAAATTCGCCCTGTTCCGAGACATACAGGTTCATCGTTTTACGCAAATCACTAAAACGACCGCCAGCGTTGAAAGCGCGCAGGAAATCCTGACCAAATAGCCAACGGTTCTTTTCGGCAACGCCGCCAACTAGAAACACCCCTCCGGTCGGCATCAGGGCGACGGCGAGATCTCCCATGACGGCACCAAGATGCTCGGTAAAAATTCGCGCTGCTTTTACGGCGCAAGCGTCGGAGCCGTCTTGCGCATCCTGCAAAATGTCTTTTGCCGAACGCATGGTGACATTGATCTGCCCTTCGGTGATCCCAATCGCCTGATAAAGGACCGGCAGCCCTGTGCCGCTGAGGAACATTTCGGCCTCAATGGTGAGCGTGTCATCAAAGAAACACTCGGGTACGATTTGACGCGCAGCGCTGAAGACCTCGACCTCATCGAGATGGCGCGGCGACAATCCTACATGGCCACCCTCCCCGGAAACGGTATGAAAGTGACCTTCAGAATAGAGTAAGGCACCAACTCCTAGCCCGGTACCTGGCCCGACAACCAGCCGCGTGCCGAGGGGCGGGGTTGCCTCGCCCTGTAAGATTTCAATATCATTCCCGGTGATTTCAGCTACGGACCACGCAGCGGCCGTGAAATCATTGATGACATAGGTGTGGTGCGCGCCAGTGGCTTTGGCCAGAGCGTCCTCGGACAGCTCAAGATTGGCATTGGTCAGGCGAATGGTGCCGTTCTGAACCGGGCCCGCACCGGCGGCAACAACCGCACGCGGCCGGGTGCCGATCTCGTCGCACAAATAGTGTAATGCCTCCTGCAGATCGTCTAGGGTGCGCGTGGGATGTTTGCGAAGGTCGGTCAGTTTACCCTCAGTCACGACGCCAAGTCTTGTATTGGTACCCCCGATATCGGCGACTAGGTTCCAATGCGCGTGGAGCCCTCCCTTGGGACGAATCCACGGCGCGGGTCGGTTACAATCACCAGTAAGCAGCTTTAGTGTCTTGAGCGTATTGGTATCATCGGATTGAACGATAATCCCCTTAATTGGCGTTCCGCGATCAAGAGCTGCATGTACAGCGGCCAGTTCGTTGGACTGGTCTGAGTTCGTCCCAAGAGCCAAGGTAACGAATAATGGCAGAGACCCTGTATATTCGCGTGCCGTGCGCATCAGCGGATCAATGTCGCTGTTTACCTTTGCGGATACTCCACACCAATCAATCGGCTCGGCGATTACTGTAAAGTCATCCAGCCAGTTGTCGGGTAGATGGTCCCCCAATCGGTCCAACAGCGATTGAGGGTACATCTTGTTGAAAATAGCATCAAGCACCACCGGGTCAGGCAGTAAAACGTCAGTGCCCAGATTGACCATACCATAGCTTCGCATCGCCTGACGGGCAGCGCCTTGGGCAAGCAGTTGATGGTGTAGGCTGCGTGCTTCGGTACGCGGATCACCGGGCCTTTCGACGGATAGATTGGAGGTTGAGATGTTGAATATGCGATCACCCATTCGGGCGACAATTGCTTCGGCAAAACGCGCGAAACAATCAGCTATGTCCCGATTGCGCCAGCCTCCGATGTCATTCAGTGTTGTGGGAATTTCGACGTGATCCAGCATCACGCATGGTCTTAGGTTGTGCGCCAGAATCTGATCTATCCACCGCTCACAGCCATCCAATGCAGTTGTATCGGGCGTGCGCCCGTCAGGCAGGATATCAAGCCAACGAACCGAAAATCGATACATGTCTAGCCCGGCTGCCATTTCGGCAGGGGCATCCGCCCCAAAAAGGAAACCATCGGGAAAGTCTGAACGGGTGTATTTCATTGTCGCAACCTGTTGGAGCCATGACCTGCGTCATGCCCTCTATCAGGTTATGTTAGCGGTATCTATATTTACGTTAATGTGAGTCATGCTTCCTGAACAGGACATCACAACCTTCAATCTGAAGACCGTTCCAGGAGATCGGATGTGCATTGTAGTTGATCAGCACTTCGTGTGACTGCATCTCGCGCCGCCGCAGCCCTGCGGGCATCATGTGAAGCGTAAGATCGGTCTCTTTAGCAGCCATGGTGATGACGCGATCCCAAAGCGTTTCATCCGGGAAGCCTGCAAGATACCATAGGCCTGCGTCGCCCTGCAGCATCGGGGTGCCATCGGCGAAAGACAATTTGGTCTTGGCTTCGCCCGACAAATGTTCAACCCAATGCTCCGCATTGCCGCCCCCGTCAACGGTGCGTACCACCTGGGGTGGAAGGGTTTCGATCAGATCGACATGGCTGCTGAGATGATCAAGGCCGGGACGCCCTGCGTGTGGGATTTGATAGTCTTCGGTGATTGCACCAGTGCGCGGGCCCATAATGGCCAGATCACATCCCTGTAACAACTGCTGTTCAAGACTGCCCAGCACAGCCACACCCGGCGCGAGGATCAGGTAGTAGTGCTTTTCACCGACCTTGGCCGGAGGAACGAAATCCACCGACAATCCGGCGCGTCGCAGCGCGCGATAGGCCGAGAACACAAGCCTGAAATAGTCGAACCCTGCACCCTGAGGCTGCGTGGTCCACGCCCAGTTCGACGCATAATCGAACACTATCGCTACGGGTGCGCGTGCCGGTTGCACCTCGCCCAATGCGGCCAGATCGTCGGCAGCCTGACGCGCCTCGGCCAAACCGGGTGCGCCGTGACCGTTAGGGGTCAGCAGACCGGTATGCATCTGTTCCTGACCGAACGGTGCTTGTCGCCAACGAAAGTAACTAACAACTTCGGCGCCATGTGCCACGGCTTCAAGCGACCACAGCCGCACCATTCCGGGCAAAGGGGCTGGGTTATAGGGAGCCCAATTCACCGGACCGGGTTGTTGCTCCATCACCCACCAGCGGCCACGACCGACAGCGCGGTAGAGGTCGTGGTGAAAGGCCTGCATGTCAGGATCGCCCTGCTGCAGAAACGCAACCCTGTGCGCCTCGTCCGCCTCCAGACGATCCGACAGAAAACCAATCGGATAGCTGTCCCACGTTGCGATATCCAGATCGTCCCCGACATCGAAATGATCAAAATCAAGAACTCGGCCCATGTAGTTGTGCAGCAACGGTGCGTCCGTCAACGGGCGCAATGCGTCGACCTGAGCCTTGTTGAACGCCACGACCTGATCCGAACTGAAGCGGTGAAAGGCCAGGACATGCGCCGGGTTCGGCTCGGTTACGGTCTGGTTTGGCAGCTCGATCTGGTCAAAGCTGTTATACTCCATCGACCAGAATACATTGCCCCAAGCAGTGTTCAGCGCCTCAATAGGCCCGTAGCGATCCGCGAGCCACCGGCGAAACGCGTTTAGCGCTGCATCACTGTAACTGAGTGTTGTATCATGACAGCCATATTCATTGTCGATCTGCCATGTGGCTATATGTGGATTGCGACCATAGCGTTGACCTAGAATCTGCGCGATCCGCTTACATTCGTCGATATAACCCACGTGGCTGAAGCAATAGTGTCGGCGCGAGCCAAACTTGCGCAGATGACCTTCGGCATCAACGGCCCGCATGTCAGGAAACTTGTCCATCATCCAACGCGGTGGCGTTGCCGTAGGGGTGCCCAGCACAATCTTCAGGCCGGCGGAGCCTAAGGTTTCGATCGCGCGATCCAACCAGTCGAATTGCAGATTGCCGGGTGTGGGCTCCAATCGGCTCCATGCGAATTCTCCGATGCGCACCCATGTTAGACCGGTTTCGATCATGCGCGCTGCATCTTTGGCCCAATTCGCTTCGGGCCAGTGTTCGGGATAATAACAGACGCCAAGCTCTGGCTTCATAGGATCACCCTGTGTTCAGCCTGGCCTCGCCCGACATCTGGTGCTGCGAAGGTCATACCATTTGTTGGGGTTTGCATAAGTGTGTCGGCTTCCAGCCCCTGTCGGGCCGTGGTGCAGAACAATGTGGTTAGATCGTCACCGCCGAAGCTTGGGCAGGAGGTGTGTTCTGCGTCGAAGTCGACGGCTTTCAGGAATTGTCCACCCGGGGTATAAGCGGCAACCCGGCTCGCACCCCATTGGGCGATCCAGATATTACCGCCGTGATCAACAACCGCTCCGTCGGGGTTCAGACTTTCACTCTGTAGATCGAGGAATACAGCGGCATTGCCAATGGGCCAGCCGGTTTCGGCATCCACTTCCCAGCGCATGACCTGTTTGGTGACAGTATCGCTGTAGAATGAGCAGGATCGATCCGGAGCAAAGCAAATCGCGTTCGAGATGGTCACGCCCCGGACCAATGGCCGTAGCTCACCTTTCCAGTACCTGTAAATCGACCCGGCCCCGGATTCGGCATTCTTGCCCATGGTGCCAATCCAGAACCCACCCCACGGATCGGTCCGGCCGTCATTGGATCGGGTCACCGGATTGTCAGCCTCAAGCGGGACAATCAGTTCCTTGGCGTGGCTCTCCAGTCCAAACCGCCAAAGGCCGGTCTCAGATGCGATCATCAGGGTGTCGCTATCGATCCAACCGGCGGCGGAGACATTTTCGTCGAACTCCCAGACCCGAGCTTGGTCGCCTTCTTTAGACATCATGCGATTGCTGAGGATGTCGAACCAATAAAGCTGTTTTCGTTCCGGGTGCCACAATGGCCCCTCACCTAATTCGCAAGGGCGATCATCATAAACCTGGCTCACTTCACAGCCTCGTCATAGGCAGCGACAATTTGCTGGGCGCGATTGGATACTTCATCAACCGACATACCAGGCTTGTAAAGCGCTGATCCAATTCCGAAGCCATCGGCACTGGCATTGACCCACTGATCAAAGTTTTCGGGGCCTGCGCCACCGACGGCATAGACCTGAGTGCCCGGCGGTAGAATGGCCCGCATCGCGGCCAAGCCTGAGGGGCCAGCCATCGATCCGGGGAACAATTTCAACCCCGTTGCCCCGGCTTGTAGCGCGGTGAAGGCCTCGCTCGGGGTGAAGACGCCCGGCCAGCTTTGCAATCCAAACGCAACCGTGCATTGAATCACTGATACATCGCAATTCGGCGAAACGATCAGTTTACCACCCACCTCTGCGACGGCCTCGACCTGATCAGGGGTTAGTACGGTGCCTGCTCCGATAAGCGCCTGATCGCCGATATCCGAGGCGATGATGCGGATGCTTTCCAGCGGATCGGGGGAATTTAACGGTACTTCGATCCGGTCTATGCCTGCTCGCACCAGGGTTTGTCCGACAGGCCCTGCCTCATCAGGTGTCAGCCCGCGCAGGATGGCGATGATGGGACGGCTCATGCGGTTTGCCTCGTGAGTGTGCGGGCCTGTGCCAGCCCAGCAAGGGTTGTGGCGGTAGCATCTGCGGTTTCGACTAATGCGCCTTGCTGCTGTAGGGCGGTCGCGTAGGCTTTGGTCAGACTTTCAGCACCGATGATTGCCAATTGCTGACCCAGCCAATAGGGCCGCGATGCTGCAAGTTCCGCACCAATCAGGAGCCCGGAAAGACGCGCAGTTGCAATGCTCTTGCTCTGACCGTGCAGCAAATCCGCAGCGCGCAGGCCGAATAACCGTGCAGCGAGCTGTTCAGGTTTCGACAAGGCATCGGCGACAGCTTCGGCAAATCCTTCATCATCCCATCCTTCGTCGACCGAATGGCGCAGGACCGATTGCCCCCACAGCAGATCGAATATCTCGCCGGTCATGAAGGTTCGAAAGCTGACAACCTCACCAGCACTGATCTGCGCCCATTTGGTATGCGTGCCAGGTAGGCAGATGACACCATCCCAATTCTGATGCGCGCTGAGGAATCCCGCGATCTGCGTTTCTTCTCCGCGCATCACATCGGGGGGGCTGTTCTGTTTAAGCCCCGGCACCACAAAGGCCCGAATGCGCGGATCAGTATTTGGAACGCGAAACGGGACGACCGGAATAGGTTCCGACGGTACGGCGGAATAGGGGGCCTCGACCCACCCCTGCCGCGCGCCGACCATTCCGCAGGCGATCACGTCTACGGGTTTCCCGGGCAGCCAGCCCTCAATCAGAGCCAGCAAGGCAGCCTGGAAGTCCCCGTCAGCCGTGCGAGACATGCCATCCAGTGATGTTGCATGAGCCAGCACGCTTTCCCCCTGCATGGCCCAGGCACGCAGATGAGATGTTCCCCAATCGACAGCGATCCACTCGAGATTCATAGCATCACCCCGTTACCACAACGCCGCCGTCAACAACCATGCACTGGCCCGTCATCGCGCGGCTTGCGCTTGAAGCCAGAAACAGGGTCGGTGCGATGATGTCTTCGGGGGTTAGATGCTCTTTCAGGCATTGGCGGTCCAAATGCGCTGCCAGATCTTCCGGCGTGGCCCACAAATCCAGCTGTTTCTGCGTCAGAACCCAGCCGGGTGCCAACGCGTTCACGCGGATTTTTTGCGGCCCTAGCTCGCGCGCCAAAGAACGTGTCATTCCAGTGATCGCTGCATTCGAGCTGGTGTAGATCGGATAGCCAGCATTCCCCATCATGTAGCTGATCGAGCTGAAATTGATGATCGAGCCACCATTGTCCTTCATCTGGCGCGCAGCTTCCTGACAGGCGAAATAGTAGGCCTTAAGGTTCACCTCGATCATCCAATCCCAGAAGTCGGGAGTGGTGTCTTCAAGTGCGTGGCGCTTGTCATTGGCCGCGTTGTTGACCAATACATTCAGCGGGCCGTGGGCTTCGGCCGCTTTGGCCATGGTTGCATGCAACAATTCGGTGTCTGTCATGTCGCCCTTCAAAAACACGGGCGCGCGGCCGTGCTTGTCACGCATTTCTTCGACGAAGGCACTCGCGTCCGACCGACCGATAAAGGTGACATTTGCACCTTGGCCCATGAAGCCGTCGGTTAGCGCGGCGCCAACGCCCGATCCTCCGCCAGTAATGTAGACGGATGCGCCGCGCAGGTCTTGAAATGTAGCAGGTTGATCCATCAATGGCTCTCTCTTGTCACAAGGCGCGTGTCTTTACCGACAAGGAAATCAAGGTCCGCGCCGCGATCGGCTTGTAGCACGTGGTCGATATAGAGTTTCGCATACCCGCGCGTATAATGCGGATCGTCCGGTTGCCACAGGGCGCGGCGGGCGTCCAGTTCCTTTTCATCGACAAGCAGGTCCAGTTCGCCCTTGCTGGCGGACACACGTATTCGGTCGCCGGTTTTGACCAAGGCCAGCGTACCACCGGCCTGAGCTTCGGGGCTAACGTGCAGGATAACTGTACCGAATGCGGTGCCAGACATGCGCGCATCCGAGATGCGGATCATGTCACGCACGCCTTCTTTGACCAGCTTGGCCGGGATCGGCATGTTCCCAACTTCAGGCATCCCCGGATATCCCTTAGGGCCACAGCCTTTGAGGACCAGAATAGTCTCGGGGGTTACCGGCAGATCATCCCGGTCGATATTGGCCTTCAGATCTTCGATATTTTCAAAAACGAAAGCTTCGGCCTCAGTTTCCAATAAAGCATCTGTCGCAGCCGAAGGTTTCACGATGGCCCCGTTGGGCGCAAGATTTCCGCGCAAAACACGCAGGCCAGCGGCGGGCTTCACCGGATCGTCGAAGGGACGAATGACGTCTTTGTTGAAACACTCAGCCCCACCAAAATGCGCCGAGATATCCTTGTTCAGAACGGTTTTAGCCGGACGCAGGAAGGGTTTCAGTTCATTCAGAACCACAGGTACGCCGCCTGCATAGCAGAAGTCCTCCATAAGGTATTTGCCTGAGGGCATACAGTTGACCAACAGCGGGATTTCCGACCCGATTTCAAAGTCTTTCAGTGTCAAATCGACGCCAACACGACCTGCCAGCGCCAGCAGATGGACCACCGCGTTGGTTGATCCCCCGACGGCGGCATTGGCGAGGATAGCGTTTTCAAACGCCTCCTTGGTCAGAATGTCCGAGGGCTTGAGATCCTCGTCGACCATCTCAACAATTCGTTTTCCGGTCAGATGCGCCAGTGCCATGCGGCGGGCGTCAACGGCAGGTAGGGCGGCGTTGGTGGGCAGGCTCATACCCATCGCCTCGACCAGTGAGGCCATGGTGCTGGCAGTACCCATGGTCATACAAACACCCGCGCTGCGTGACATGCCGGATTCAGCGTTCATGAAATCCTGAAGTGTCATTTCTCCGGCGCGCACGGCTTCGGAAAACTTCCAGACGTCAGTACCCGAGCCGATATCCTGCCCGCGATACTTGCCGTTCAGCATCGGTCCGGAACTGACCACGATCGAGGGCAAATCGACCGAGGCTGCACCCATCAACTGCCCTGGTGTGGTCTTATCGCACCCACCCAGCAGGACAACGCCGTCGATACCGTAGGCACGGATCGATTCCTCGACATCCATGGCCAGCAGGTTGCGGAACAACATTGCGGTGGGCTTCATCTGGGTTTCGCCCAGCGACATCACCGGGAATTCCACTGGGAAGCCGCCCGCCTCCCACACGCCGCGTTTGACCCCTTCGGCCAGATCACGCAGGCCCGAGTTGCATGGGGTCAGTTCGGACCATGTGTTACAGATGCCTATTATGGGGCGTCCGTCGAATGCGTGATCCGGAAAGCCCTGGTTCTTCATCCACGACCGGTGAATGAACCCATCCTTGTCGAGTTTTCCGTACCAATGCTGTGAGCGGCGTTTCTTGGTCATTTTTGGCTCTGTGCTTCTGGCTGATGTTAGAATTGGGCGGTTTCCGGTGGTTCAAGCGGCGCGGGCCGGGCGGCACCAGTCTGGCAGCCAGTCGGCATGGGCGGTCAGCAGATCGGTGACAAGGCTGCGGATCTGCCTCAGGTCTAACTCGGCAGCAGTATGCGGATCCATCATGGCAGCGTGGTAGATATGTTCGAGGTTTTGTTCTGTAAGCGCCCGCACCGTTAGCTCTTGCACGTTGATCTGGGTCCGCATCAGCGCAATCAGTTGCGGCGGGATATCTGTGACAACTGAGGGTTGGACGCCGTTGCTGTCCACAAGGCAAGGTGTTTCCACCGCGGCGCCCAAAGGCAGCTGCGTGACTTGACCGGTATTGGGCAGGTTGCCATAGGCGACATAGGGCGTATCGGTGATGATGGCATTCATCAGGTCGGCGGCGAATTCGTGGCTGCGATTGACGTGGACGTCACGACCATCGGTCAGGGTTTTGGCCTGTTCTTTCCAGTTGGCGACTTGTTCCAAGCAACGGGTTGGATATTCGTCCAGCGGGATTGAGAACTGTTCGATCAGATCCTGCCGGCCGTCCTTGATGAACCATGGAACATACTCTGCCAGATGTTCAGAGCTTTCGGTGCAGAAATAACCTAGATGATCCATCACTTCGTACCGCACCTTGTTGGGGCAGCGCGGCATCAGCAGTGGGGATTTGGGCAGTGCAGCTTGCGCATATCCCCGGCGCAGCGCCGGGTAGAGGTCGCGGCCCTGATGATCCAGACGCAGGAAAAAGGCGACGTGGTTGACGCCTGCGACCTTGTAGCGAATTTCGTCTTTGGGCAGGTCCAGATCATGGGCCAGTTCCTCGATCGTGTTCTGGACTGAATGGCAGAGGCCGACCTGTTTCAACGCTGGAAACTGCTCGGCCAGTGCCCATGTGTTGATCGCCATGGGATTCACGTATTGCAAGAGCGTCGCGTTGGGGCACAGCTGCATCATGTCCTGCGCGACACCCCACAGGACTGGCACAGTGCGCAAGCCGCGCATGATGCCACCTACGCCCAGCGTATCGGCAATCGTCTGGCGCAGGCCGTATCTTTTGGGAATGTCGAAATCCGTTACGGTGCACGGCTCATACCCGCCAACCTGAAAGGCGGTGATCACAAAATCTGCTCCGTCCAGCGCAGCGCGACGGTCGGTGTGGGTCAAGATAGTTGCACCAGTACCCACCGAGCGGATCATGGCTTTGGCCACGGCCTCGCTCTCGGCCAAGCGTATCGGATCGATATCCATCAGAGCAAAATGGCTGTCCGCGAGGGCGGGGGTCAGCAGGGCGTCACCCATGATATTTTGCATGAATATCGTGGAACCCGCACCAATGAAGGTGATCTTGGTCATGAGGAAACCCTCTAATTTGACGTTATTTTACGGCACCTAGGGTGAGACCCGCGATGAAATGTTTCTGCATCAGGAAGAACATGGCTACCGGTGGCAATGCAGCAACGATCGAACCCGCACTCATGAGTTGGTAGGCGGCCCTGAACTGCGCATTGAAACTGGTGATCCCTGCTGTAACAGGCTGGCTTTCTGCGCCCTGGGTCAGGACAACAGCCCAGAAATAGTCGTTCCAGATGAAGGTGAAGATTAACACGCTGAGTGCGGCAATGGCGGGTTTCATCAGTGGTAGAACAACGTACCAGAAAATCCGCCATTCGCTGATGCCCTCGACCCGTGCGGCTTCGATCAGTTCAAAGGGCAGGGCCCGGATAAAGTTGCGCATGAAAAGCGTACAGAATCCGGTCTGGAAAGCGATGTGGAACAGCACGAGCCCGGTTTTGGTGTTATAGAGGCCCAATTCAAGCGTCAGATCACGCACAGGGACCATCAGGATTTGGAAGGGCACGAAGTTGCCCGCGACGAACATGAAGAAAATCCAGATGTTCGATCTGAACTTGTAGATCCCCAGCGCAAAACCCGTCATGCAGCTGAGCGCTACGGCTCCGATCACGGTCGGGACGGTGATCAGGAACGAATTCAACAGATAGCGCGGCATATCCGAGTTGAAGAAAACTTGCCCATAGTTGAACGCGCCTTCAAAGCTGGACGGCATTCCCCAGTAATTCGCGTTGGTGAAATCGGCAGCAGGTTTGACCGAGAACAGTGCTACCGCTAGCAAGGGACCAAGCCATAAAAGCAAGGCCAGTGGCAGCATCGCCTGATAGGTGATCTGCGCCGCGCGGGGTTGTTTTTCGATGGGTTTGGGAAACATCTTAGTGCCCCTTCTCTTCGCGGTACATCGACCACAGGAAATAGGCGATGAAGCAGAGCATGATGAGGAACAGGATCACCGCGATGGCTGCTCCGTATCCCATGCGGAAACCGTATTCAGACAAGGCAACCTCGAACATGTAATAGGCCAGCACGCGGGATGATCCAAACGGTCCACCTTGTGTCATGATCGAAATGAGGTCGAAGCTGCGCAGCGCGCCAATGATGGTCACGACGAAGGCGATGAACGTTGCAGGGCGTAGTTGCGGCAGGATGATGTGCCACAGCATCCGCCAGCTTTTAGCCCCGTCCAGACGTCCGGCTTCTATCTGTTCGGGGTCCACAGCGTTCAAGCCAGTCAGATACAGGATCATGCAATAAGCGGTTTGTGGCCAGAGACCTGCGAAGATGATGCCATAGGTTACGAATCGTTCGTCGCCCAGCACGTTCAGCGGGCCGAGGCCAAAGAACCCGAGAAATTCGTTCAGTAGGCCGAAAGTTGGATCGTAGAACCACGTAAAGACAAGGCCAACGACAACCTGAGAGATGACGAATGGAAAGAAGAACAAAGACTTATACAGGCGGATGCCCCAAACCGTCTGGTTCAGGAATAGCGCGATGAACAGTCCCGCAGGAATAGCTGCCAGATAGAGGATCAGCCAAATGAGGTTGTTTTTGAGGGAAATATAGAACGCATCCCGGTCGTACAATTCCCAATAGAGGTTCTCGTAGTTGCGAAAGCCAACATATTCCGCAGCACCTAAGCCGTCCCATTCATAGAGGGATAGGTTGAAGGACTGAAATACGGGGATGATTACATAGACCATGAAAAAGAGCAGACCCGGGGCCAGGAACAACCACGGCGCGATGCGCTGTTGATTTCTATGGAACCAGCTTTCTTGTTCTGGGGCGTCAACTGCTGCGGTCATGGAACATCTCGGGTCTGGTGGGGTGAAGGCGGGTTGATGCCCGCCCTACAATTGAGGGTGACGTAGGCCGGGCTTCAGCCCGGCCCAGGCCAAATCAGTTGTCGTAGATGCGCTGGCGCGCACGTTCCAGCTTGGCCAGAATGCGGTCAGCGTTGTCCGGCTTGACCATGAATTCCTGGAAGCCTTCCATTGAAGCCTTGGCCATTTCTGCCGGCGCGTCACGGTCCCAGAACTGGGCAACACCGCCGGGGCTGTTGGACGACAGCATCTCAAATCCCTGCTGCAGGAACTTGTCCTCATCCACCGCAGATTGTGCGTTCACAGGCAATTGGCCGAGGTTTGCGCCGTTGTTTATTTCGGTCTGTTCATCAGCGGACACAGCGAAACGCAGGAACTCACGAGCGGCTTCCTTGTTCGAGGCATTGGCCGGGATGTGGAACGTGTCTGTCGGCGCGTCTTCTGCCAATTCGACATCAGGGTTGATGGCAACGAACTGGTAGAAGTCGATCTGGTCATCGCTTAGACCGGCTTCGCGCAGAGGTGCCACGGCGAAGTTACCCATCAGATAAGCCGCCGCTTCACCGTTGACCATGAAGGGCAGCGCTTCTTGCCAGCTATAGGTCTGGTGGTTGTCGATGAACGCCCCCATGTCGATCAGCTGTTTCCAGTTGGCGAAAGTCTGCTTGACCCGGTCGTCCTCCCAGCTGATTTCACCATTGGCGAGCTGGTTGTGGAAATCGAACCCGTTTGTGCGCATGTTCAGGTAGTCAAACCAGCCACCTGCAGTCCACAGGAACTTGGTGCCAATGGTATAGCAGGCACGACCGGAATCGACGATCTTCTGGCAATTGGCCAGCTCTTCTTCCCAGGTGGTTGGTTCGGTCAAGCCAAGTTCATCAAAGATGTCTTTGCGATAATAAACACCCCACTGATAGTAAGTGTAGGGCACGCCCCATTGCTTGCCGTCTATGGTCATCGCACCTTTGGTGGATGCCAAGTTATCCGCAATTTCTGGTTCCGCCCACAGGTCCGATACGTCTTCGAACAGGCCTGCTTCGACATAAGGTTTCATCCGGTTCGCGGCGTACCATGTGGCAACGTCCGGCGTGTCCGCCGTCAGGAAGTTGCGGATCTGGGTTTTATACGCTTCGCGGTCGATCACGGTGGTTTCAATTTCCAACCCGGGGTGTTCGGCCGCGAACCGCTCGATCATCGCTTCCATCGTCGCACGCGGCGCCGGGTTGGATGTATCGAGGAAGATTCGCAGTTCGCCGGTCAGCTCGGCTGCAACCGGCGCAGCAAGTGCCACACTGGCGGCCAACGCGGCCGCGGTGCGCTTGAACATGGAATGCATGGTTTCCTCCCTTAAGCTTCCATATTGGTTCCAATTAATGAAACCTAGTTTTATATATTGAAAACTACACATCGACTCGGCTAGTCTTGTCAAGACCCTCGTAATCAAGGACGGGGGAAAGTGGAGGAGATTAGGCACCCGTGGCAGGTGACGGAACAATAGGAAAAGCATGTGACGTGCTTGAACAGGTCGCAGCGTTCGAGCGACCGGTGCGGTTCGGGGAGTTGCTGGAAAGCAGCGCGTTCCCCAAGGCGACGCTGTACCGGTTTCTGCAATCGCTGACCAATCAAGGCATGCTGCATTATGAACCGGAACGGCAAACGTATTCGCCGGGGATGCGATTGGTGCGGTTGGCACATTCGGCATGGACGCAAAGTTCATTAGCGCCGATTGCGCGCCCGTATCTGGACGCGCTCAGCCAAGAGACCGGGGAAACCGTTCATCTGGCGCAGCTTGATTCCGGACAGGTGCTTTATGTGGATAAACGTAATGCGCAGCGACCGATCGAGATGTATTCAGAGGCGGGCAAAGTTGGTCCGGCTTACTGCACCGGTGTCGGCAAGGCGATGATGGCGCATCTTGACGAAGCGCAACTGAAAAAGACGATCTCACAGCAAAGCTTTCATCGGTTTACCGACAAGACACTGGCCTCGGAAGAGGCTTTGCGGGCAGACCTCGAACTTATTCGCAGCCGGGGTTACGCGGTTGATGATGAAGAGCATGAGCCCGGCATCATCTGCATTTCCTGCCCGATCCTGACCACCGGCGGCCGCATGTTGGGCGCGCTCTCGGTGACGGGATCGACCGGGAGGATGGATTTCGAGCAGTTGGAATCCTGGGTGCCCCGTGTTCGGCGCGTCGCGGAACAGATCGGCACAGAAGCACAGGCATGGCGGTTCCCTGAGGGCCAACAAAATAGGATGCAAGCAACATGACAGGTGTAACCCTGATAGGCGCGATCAAACGGTATGGCCAAACTCAGGTCATTCATGGGATCGATCTGCAGATTGAAGATGGTGAGTTTTGCGTGTTCGTTGGTCCATCGGGCTGCGGCAAGTCCACGCTGTTGCGGATGATCGCCGGGCTGGAAGAAACTTCGGATGGGGAAATTCACATCGGTGCTCGTGAAGTCACGCATGTTGACCCTGCCAAGCGTGGTGTGGCGATGGTGTTCCAGACCTACGCGCTTTACCCGCACATGACAGTGGCCGAGAATATGGGCTTTGGTCTGCGGATGAACGGTGTCGCCAAGGCCGAGATTGAGCAAAAGGTTCAAGAAGCGTCGAATATCCTAAAGCTGGACCCGTACCTAAAGCGCAAACCAAAGGCATTGTCCGGTGGTCAGCGTCAGCGGGTGGCGATCGGGCGTGCCATTGTGCGTGGCCCCGAAGTGTTCCTGTTCGACGAACCCCTTTCGAACCTTGATGCGGAACTGCGCGTAGAAATGCGGGTCGAGATTGCGCGGCTCCATCAGGAAATCGGCGCAACGATGATCTATGTCACGCATGATCAGGTTGAGGCGATGACCATGGCCGATAAGATCGTGGTTTTGCGTGACGGCCGGATTGAACAGGTGGGTGCCCCCATGGACCTGTATCGTAACCCAGACAACAAATTTGTGGCGGGTTTCATCGGCTCTCCTGCCATGAACTTTCTGGATTGCGAGGTCGTGGACGGTGTGGTGCGCCATCCTGCGCTGGTCGATTCCATACCAGTAACCGAAAGCGTTCCCACTGGAGCAACGAAAGTGACGCTGGGAATTCGACCAGAGCATATTCATGTGGATCGAAACGGTGACACCTGTACGGTCGATTTGACCGAAGCACTTGGCGGTGTGTCCTATTCTTATCTGCTGACACCGAACGGCGATAAGCTGATTGTGGAAGAGAGGGACGACCAGCGCAGTACGACGGGTGACCGCATCGGGCTTTCGGTGCGGGCTGAACGGGCGATGCTGTTCGATTCTGAGACTGGCCAGCGACTGCGTTAAGACTTGCCAGAGGCGGCCAATTTTGGATGACTGCGCATAGACCAACTGTTTCCAAGAGGGCCCAATGCGCAGTTCCAAAACCATCCATGTCATCTCGGCCCATGCCGAGGGAGAGGTAGGCGACGTCATTGTCGGAGGAGTGGCCCCGCCCCCCGGCGAGACTGTGTGGGATCAGAGGTCCTTCATCGCCGATGACCAGACACTGCGGAATTTCATGCTGAATGAACCCCGCGGCGGTGTTTTTCGCCATGTGAATCTGCTTGTTCCGCCCAAGAATGCCGAGGCGGATGCAGCCTTCATCATCATGGAACCGGAAGACACGCCGCCTATGTCAGGCTCAAACTCGATTTGCGTCTCAACGGTGCTGCTGGACAGCGGTATCCTCTCTATACAAGAGCCTGTAACACATCTGACGCTTGAAGCCCCCGGAGGGCTGGTTCGCGTGCGTGCCGAATGCCGCAATGGCAAGGCCGAACGTATCTTTGTGCAGAACGTGCCAAGCTTCGTCGACAAATTGGATGCCCATATCGAGGTTGAGGGGATCGGAACGCTGCGGGTGGATACCGCGTTTGGTGGCGACAGTTTTGCAATCGCCGATGCCGCCGATCTGGGTTTTGACCTGACGCCTGATGAAGGGGCTGATCTTGCCAGGACCGGCGCACGCATCACCGATGCCGCCAATGAACAGCTTGGGTTTGATCACCCCACAACGGATTGGCGCCATATTTCCTTCTGCCAGATTGCAGGCCCGCTTGATCGGCAGGGCGACATTCTCACCGGACGTAATACTGTCGCCATCAAACCGGGTAAGCTGGATCGTTCACCTTGTGGCACCGGTGCTTCGGCCCGGATGGCCGTATTGCTGGCCAAGGGGCAAATGACGATGAATGACCGCTACCATGCCCGTTCGGTCATCGACAGCGAGTTTCAGTGTCGTATCGTGGATCAGCTCGATCTGAATGGGCGCGTGGCAATCACACCGGAAATCTCGGGGCGAGGCTGGATCACTGGTACGCATCAGCACATGCTGGATCCTGAGGATCCTTGGCCGGGTGGCTATCGCCTGAGCGATACTTGGGGGGCTTAATCCGGGGTCGAATACGACCCCGTGCTGTGACACTGGTTTCAGCTGTCGAGACTGAACATCAATCGCGCGGTCACCGGTACGGTACGGGTGATGCTGGGAAGCTGCGCAAGCTCCATTAGCTTGTCGACTCCAGCCGAAACGCCCGCATCTTCGGTGCTGATGAATACCATGTCGTTGGTTGAAACCATAACCGCATCGTCGGCCAGTCGCAGAATGAACATACCAGTGTGGAACTCAACCTCGGTTCCCGCCAGCGCCAGTTTCGCATCCACCTCAAATGTGTTGCTCGCACCCACGTCCAGCTTGGTTACTTCGTCCATATCGATCTCTGCGGTCAGGGTTGCCCTTGAGGCCTTGCGGAACACATATTCAATCATTCGCTCATTGCGGATGTCGATGTTCGTTTCGACCGAGGACAGATCAATATCGATCGTAACCTTGCCGTCATCGCTGACATGACCAGAGAGATTGGTGAAGGAATTGACCTCGCCCACATCGTCGATCTTAACCGTGCCGTAGGCCAGATGTGAGGTGTCGGGGTTCAGTGTCCAATCAGCAGCCAACACCGGACCTGCAACAAAGGCCGACGCAATCGTGATTGTCTTGAACAGAAGTTTCATTTCATTCCTCCAGAGTCTATGACAGTTCAGACCAAGCGGACCCGGTCCCATATCCAAGCAAACACACACAGGTCGCGATTTATTCGATGAGTGTTGAAATGAGCACCGAACAAGCCGTACGCGGCGCGATCCAGACCCATTCGAAACGGGTCTGGCGGTTTGGGCTGGCGCTGTCGGGCGCCTCGGATGTTGCGGACGATTTGCTGCAAGCAACGGCCTTGCGTGCGTTGGAAAAGCACCATCAGGTTACGTCATATGAGCGATTGGATAGTTGGTTGATGACAATCTGCCGCTCGATCTGGCTGAACGAGATACGGTCGCGGTCTGTGCGCAAGGCGCAGGCATTGTCGGTCACACCCGAAGCGGAATTGGTTGCACACGGACCCGATTCAGAAACGAATATTTTCGCCGCTCAGGTGTTTACCCAAGTGATGCAACTGCCAGAGGCGCAACGCGAAACGGTGATGCTTGTGTTTGTTGAAGGCTACAGCTACCGCGAAGCTGCGGCTATGTTGGACGTACCCATCGGTACAATCATGAGCCGGCTGTCCAATGCCCGGCAGAAACTGAAAACCGTAATGCAGCATGGCGGTACTGACACCGTGCGACGGAGTGGCAAATGAAGTTTTCCGACGAAACACTTCTGGCCTATCTGGAAGGCAGCCTTGATGAGGCCCAAGCCCGCGTCATCGAAGACGCGGTTGCTGAAGATCCTACGCTCGAGTCCCATCTGATGGCGCTGGATCCGTATGCCCCTGTCGTAAAGCAGGTATTTGAGGCCGTGCCTGCCGAGACTCCATCGATTGATCTGCCCGTGACCGCCGCGCCGCAATCCAATGCCGGGCCTCTCCGTTTACTGGCGGTTGCGGCTTCGGTTGCCGTAATCGCAGTGTCTGCAACCTTCTGGGTGACGCGACCGAAGGCTTTGGGCTGGGCCGAGCAGGCTGCGATCTATCAGTCACTCTATTCATCCGAAACGATTGCTTCCCTGGACAATTCTCCGCAAGAACTGGACGCGCAGTTTGCTCAGGCCGAGGCTTTGTTGGGGCGGTCTCTGAGCCGCGATCTTTTGGAGAACCTGCCGGGCCTCGATCTAAAACGCGCTCAGGTGCTCTCGTTCAAAGGCAAGCCGTTGGTGCAGGTCGTATTTGCAGATGCCCGAGGGAATCCGTTTGCGTTTTGTGTAATCCGGCAGGGCCCAAATGCCCCGGCGAAGGATTTGAATCTTGCGGTTCTGAGCGGGTTGGCGACTGCGACATGGGCTCGCGACGGCTATGGCTATATGCTGCTGGGCGGTGACGGCCAGACGGATCTGAGCGGTGAACTAAGTGTTCTGACCGAGGCCTTTTCGGGCTGAACTGTGGGAAATCGGAAAACCTCTTGTGAACTGCGACAAATGTCCGAAGAATATCCGACATGAAGCCGCCCCCCCTAATACCAAACCCGGATGAAGAGGCCGACGAAGAGGGCCCTCGCAGCATTTACGACACCGATCCGCCGGACGAAGAGGATCTGTGGTTCCTCCCTCCTGCTGACGATGAAGACCCCGAGGTTTTTCTACCGTCCATGCCGCGGCCCGATCAGCCAATGTTGTTCGACCCAAGAGACTGGCGGATGGCCCAATCAGAGCTTGCGGCAGAACTTGCTGATCTGGCCGTGACATTCGGTGCCCTGGATGAGCGCCTGCGCGCGGGTCCCCGTGGCTGGGGGCACCGTCTGGCTTTGATGGAAGTGTCGGATCTGGGCTGGTGGACAGGCGACCGGATCAGTGTCGACCGCCTCGCGCTGTGGACCGGGTTGCGGATTGGAGCAACCAGCGACGACGTTCAGGCTCTGTACAGGGCAGGATGGGCTGTGCGGCGTTTATCTTCGGGTGCCGAACCATCTGAGGGCGGGTGGGAAGCCGGTCTGACTGCGTTTCTCGACCGTCAGGCACAGGGGTTCGAAGATGCGACCGAGGCGGTGATTGATCTGGCTGAGGTAATGGGCAATTTAGCCGGTTTGCACCCGGTGACCCAGGCCGCGGTCGGGTTTCACGCATGGCGCGCGCTGTCCCCGGGCATCGGTCAGGATACCGAAGCCGCCATTATCGCTGCGCGTCATGCTGCCGGCATGGGGCGGAAAGGGGCATTATTTATGCCACTGTCATTGTCAGGTCCGGGCGCGCTGCGCGGCGCAGGGACAGTGGCTGAAAAGCTGGCGGCGTGGATACGGGGTGCCGGTCAGGCCTCACTCGCGGCATTGCTGCATCTGGAGCGGATCAATGCATGGGAAAAGCGCGCCCGCGAAGCGACATCAGGGCTGAGCGGGCGAACCCCGCCAGTGCTGATCGATGTGTTAGCCGCATGGCCGATGGTTTCTGCCCCTCTGGCTGAAGAGCTAACCCAAGCTTCCCGGGCAGCGGTGCAACGAAATCTGGACCGGTTCAGCCGACGAGGTTTGATCCGTGAAGTTACGGGGCAGGGCCGATATCGCGTTTGGACGGCTGCCTTGTAATCGGCTTTGCTCTGAACCATCGCAAGCTGCGTTGACTTGCATTCGATCGGGTCTTGCTGTTTCTGGAAGAATAAGCAGGCGAATTTGAACCATCGGGACATCATCATGAGCAAATCGGCACTGATAACCGGCATAACGGGTCAGGACGGCTCGTATCTGGCCGAGCTGTTGCTTGCCAAAGGCTATGAGGTTCATGGCATCAAGCGTCGTGCGTCTTCCTTCAATACGCAGCGGATCGACCACATCTATCAGGACCCGCACGAGCCGGATCCCAAGTTACATCTGCATTACGGAGATCTGAGTGATACCTCGAATCTGACCCGGATCATTCAGGAAGTGCAGCCCGATGAGGTCTATAACCTCGGGGCGCAATCCCATGTCGCAGTCAGTTTTGAAGCGCCTGAATATACAGCGGATGTGGACGGGCTGGGTACGCTGCGGCTGTTGGAGGCGATCCGGTTTCTGGGGCTTGAGGATAAGACACGGTTTTATCAGGCCTCGACTTCAGAGCTTTATGGTCTGGTACAGGAAACCCCGCAACGTGAGACGACCCCGTTTCACCCGCGCTCACCTTATGGGGTGGCCAAACTGTATTCCTATTGGATTACAGTGAATTATCGAGAAGCGTACGGGATGTATGCCTGCAACGGTATCCTGTTCAACCACGAAAGCCCGCGGCGCGGTGAGACCTTCGTGACGCGCAAGATAACCCGGGGCCTTGCCAATATAGCTCAAGGGTTGGATGACTGTTTGCACATGGGCAATATCGACAGCCTGCGCGACTGGGGACACGCGCGTGATTATGTGAAGATGCAGTGGCTGATGTTGCAGCAGGAATCGCCCGAAGATTTCGTAATCGCCACCGGCAAGCAAAATTCGGTGCGTCAGTTCATCGAATGGTCCGCTTCGGAACTGGGCATCGTACTCGAATTTTCGGGCGAGGGTATCGACGAAGTGGCCATTGTCCGAGAGGTTAATGGGGACAAGGCACCGGCGTTGACTGCTGGTGACATCGTGATGCGGATCAACCCTCGATACTTCCGTCCGGCAGAGGTGGATTCGCTGCTGGGGGATCCTTCGAAGGCCAAGCAAAAGCTGGGATGGGAGCCCGAGACAACCGTTCAGGAGTTATGTGCCGAGATGATTGCCGAAGATCTGGAGATAGCCCGGCGCAACACTCTGCTTAAGGAACATGGGCTCGCCGCTCCGGTCACTCGGGAAAGTGGCTGAGATGGCCAGCGCACGCAGAATATATGTAGCAGGCCATGGCGGTATGGTTGGGGGTGCAATTCTGCGAAAACTGCAGCGGCGCCAACAATCTGGCGAAGCTATTGAACTGATCACGCACACACGTGCCGAGATGGACCTGACCGATCAGGCCCAGGTGCAGAGCTTCATGCGTGCACAACGTCCTGACATCGTGATCCTGGCTGCGGCCCGCGTGGGCGGTATTTATGCAAATAACACCTATCCGGCGGATTTTATCTACGAGAACCTGATGATCGAATGCAACGTGATCCATCAGGCCTTTGCTGCTGGGGTCACGCGGTTGTTGCAACTCGGAAGCTCTTGCATATATCCGCGCGAGACCGCCCAGCCCATGCGCGAAACCGCGTTGCTGACCGGACCTCTGGAGCCAACGAATGAGCCCTACGCCATTGCCAAGATTGCCGGTATCAAGCTTTGCGAGAGCTACAACAGGCAACACGGTGTCGATTATCGATCCGTCATGCCGACCAACCTGTATGGCCCGGGCGACAACTTCCATCCGGAAAACAGCCACGTGCTTCCGGCCTTGATCCGCCGTTTTCACGAGGCGCAACGTGACGGGCTTGATGAGATTATGATCTGGGGCACGGGAAAGCCCCGACGCGAGTTCCTCTATGTCGATGATATGGCAGACGCGTCTTTGTTCGTGTTGGACCTTCCGCGAGACGTCTATGAAGTGAATACACATCCGATGATGAGTCACGTCAACGTGGGCATCGGCAGGGATATCTCGATCGCGGAACTCGCAGCGACCGTTGCGCGTGTCATCGGGTTCACCGGGCGGATCACCTATGACCGGAGTAAACCGGATGGCACGATGAAAAAGCTGATGGATGTGTCGCGACTGACTGAAATGGGCTGGCAAGCTCGGATTGGTCTCGAAGACGGAATTCAGCAGACCTATGCGTGGTTTCTGCGCCAGTCTGATACTGAGTTGCGCGAGAGGTGACCGTCCGGACGGTGGTCCGAACGGTCTGGATTGTCAGAACCAGCGACCGATCGCGATGACCGTCGGGGCAATGGTTGAAGCATCAGAGGATGCTGCCATGACCTGATAGATCGCCTGACTGTCCGAAGGAACATCAAAGCCTATGAAACGACCGATCCCACCGCCATTTCCGCTGAGCGCTGGAACACTTCCTGAAGCAAAGCTGATGGGGAAATCCCACGTGGCTGAGCCGCTGGCAAACAGTGCTCCGATTGCAGACGTGCATCCCACTCCACCCAATGTCGCAGTACAGATCTGTGTACCGTCAGCAAACCGGACATAATCACCATTTGCAGAGCTGCCCCGTTCAATCACCGCTCCGGTGGGGGCGCCGTTGGTTTCGGACACAGTGCCCAGCACATTACCCGGACCATAGCCGTAATCGGCGCGCATCAGGCGGCCGGATGTGATGTCATCAGCACTGCTTTGGACTGCCGACCCACCAACGCCGCCGGTTGCGGCGTCAAATCGCAAGGCCTCGACCCAACTCCCCCCATCCGGAGAGACCTTGATGGAAAAGTCAGTGCTGCCAGACAGGCCCATCTCGGCATAGCCGGTCCAGTTCGATTGAAACAACAATGAGGCGGTGTCGCCTGCACTGGCTTTGTTGATCTTTAGCTGGTGGCCACTGCCTTCGTGGGTCAGCAAGGTGGCTGGGCTGCGCACCGCCAGACGGTTGGTGCTATCCGATCCGGTTGCGATACCAACCCCGTTCAGATTCTGGGTGCTGACCGGCGGCTCAACCCAGGCCGATCCGTCCCAGACCATAAGCTTGTCAGCGCCCTGATCCCAAGCCCGCCATCCCACGTCAGGGGTCAAGAAATGCCAGGCATTGTCTAGCCATGCCGCCAATTTACCGGCATGTCCGGCCCAATCTCCGGTTGGGGCGGCGCCGATCGCATGTGTTTCGCCTTGTTGGGGGGTTGCAGGCGGGACAGTTGCGTTCAGTGAGGCAACGCTCAGTTGCACCACCAGATCCAGCGCTCGCAGCGCCTCATTATGGGTGACATGCTTCTGGGCTTGCGCAGGTTGCAGGTAAGGCAGGTTCAAACGGGGAGAGTTCTGTGTCACGGGCATCCTCCTGTGGTTCCGGTCCGACGATGATTGCGCGCCACACTGCCGTGATGCGTATGAATCCTGCCTGACCGAGCCGAGCGCCCGGGTTTCGATTTGTTAGGATTTCAGCCTGAAAACAGAGTGGCTCCTGCGGTGCAGCCACCCGTACTGTTGATCTGTGGTTGCCTGTGCGCCGACCTCAGTCACGCGCATAGACATCCTCGTAGCGAATTATGTCATCTTCACCCAAATAGGTTCCGGTCTGCACTTCGATCAGAACCATCGGCACCTTGCCGGGGTTTACCATACGGTGCACCGCCCCCAAAGGAACGTAGACCGACTGGTTTTCAGACACGAGCTGAACCTTGTCGTCAATCGTCACTTCTGCGGTGCCTTCCACAACTATCCAGTGTTCGGACCGGTGATGGTGTGATTGCAGGCTCAACGATGCGCCGGGATGGACGTGGATACGCTTGACCTGGAATCGATCCCCGATGACGAGGCTTTCGAACCACCCCCAGGGGCGGTGATCAACAGGCAGGGATTCTGCCTGCTTCGCACCCTTTGCCTTCAGGGCTGAAACCGCCTGCTTGACGTCCTGAGCCCGATCCACGCTGGCGACCAGCACCGCATCCGGCATCGCGACCGCAATCACGTTTTCCAGCCCCATTGCCACAACTTCTTGCGCAGGTGATTCCGACCGGACCAGCACATTACGGCAATCAATTGCAGTCACCTCACCAGAGGTTGCAACGCCATCTGCATCAGGGTTGCTCAGCGCTTGTACGGCGGACCAGCTGCCCACGTCTGACCACCCGGCAGCATAGGGGACCACGCTCAGATTGTCGGCCTTTTCCATCACCGCATAATCAATCGAAATATCCTGAACTGAACTCCAGGCTTTCGGATCAAGCCTCAGAAAGCCCAGATCTGACTGCGCCTGCTCAATCGCTTTTTTAACGGGCGCCACGAGTTCCCGGGCATATTGGTCAAATGCAGCGAGGATATCGCGGACTGCAAACAGGAAGATGCCGGAATTCCAAAGGTAGCTACCTTCGCTCACCATCGCTTTGGCGCTGTCCAAGTCTGGTTTTTCGATGAACCGGTCGAGCTGCACAGGGGTACCTGATGCGTCAGGAACTTGGCGAAGTTTCAAGTAACCATAGCCTGTCTCGGGCCGATCGGGTGTGATTCCGAACGTAACCAGATCTCCACGCTCGGCAATGGTGCGCGCACCTTCGGCCACGGCCGTGTGAAAGGCAGAGGTGTCAGGAATGACGTGATCCGATGCGGCCACTAGCATCATCGCGTCGGGATCGTCTGAGAAAAGGCGCAGGGCGGCGGCCAGAACAGCCGGAGCGGTATTGCGCCCTTCGGGTTCGATCAGGATCGGACCGGGGTCTACCCCGATGGCCATCAGTTGTTCGGGAACCACGAAGCGAAAGGCTTCGTTGGTCAGGATCAGGGGTTTCGCGTAAGGCGTATCGGCCGGGCCTCGCAGCCGTTCAGCGCATTGCTGTAACAGGCTGGTCTCACCGATCAGCGGTACAAACTGCTTGGGATAGCTTTTGCGCGACAAAGGCCAAAGCCGCGTACCGGACCCGCCACATAGGATTACAGGATAGATCGTACTCATGATGCCTGCCTCTTCTGAGCCTTTGAATTCGAACCATCGCAATGAATGCTGATCAGGTGAAGCATCTTTGACTATTGCGCGGCTCGGTCCGAGGCAACGATATCATGCAGGTATTGATTCAGGTCGTCGCGCAGGTCGTCGCGGGCCAATGCGAAAGAGACCGTGGCCTGCAGGAATCCGGCTTTCGACCCGCAATCGAACCGTTGTCCGTCGAACTTGTAGCCAAAAACAGGCACGCCATTACCGATATCTTCAGCAATCGCGTCGGTCAGCTGGATCTCGCCACCGCTGCCTTTCCTTTTCTGGTTCAGATTGTATAGGACCGAAGGACCCAGAATGTATCGGCCAATCACGGCGAGGTTTGATGGCGCATTCTCGGGTTTAGGTTTTTCCACCATGCCCTTGGCCCTGACAACGGTGCCGACATTCTGGCCCGTATCCAGAATTCCATAAGAGCTTGTCTTTTCATTGGGAACTTCCATGGCAGCCACCATATTGCCGCCGGTTTCCTCATAGGCTTCGACCATCTGCTGCAGGCAGGGTTTGTCCGATGCAATCACATCATCAGGCAACATCACCGCAAAAGGTTCGTCCCCGATCAGCCGACGGGCGCACCAGACAGCGTGACCCAATCCCAACGCTTTGTGCTGGCGGATATAGGCGATCGCACCGCTTTCCATATTGGTGGCGTTCAATATCTCAAGCAGCTCGTCTTTACCTTTAGACTTGAGGTCCTGTTCCAGCACGAGGTTGTGATCGAAGTAATCCTCAAGCGCTGACTTGCCACGCGAAGTCACAAAGATGAATTCCGTGATCCCTGCCGCGCGTGCTTCGTCGATGGCGTATTGAACCAGCGGACGGTCGACCAGAGTCATGATTTCTTTCGGCACCGATTTTGTCGCCGGAAGAAACCGCGTACCCATCCCCGCAACCGGAAAAATCGCCTTGGTGACCTTGCGTACCATGTTACCTCGCAAATTCTATGTATTGCCGGCGTTTCTTGGTGATGCCGGAGCCCTCACATAAGACTTAAATTCGTATCAATCAATCTCACCCAACTGGTCTGTCACGGGCTCGTGGGAATCTGCCATTAACTTGAGTGCAGAGTCAAAACGAAACATCTCCGCTTCCTGCTATGTAGGAAACGCGCGCCAAAGGCCGGTTGGGTCTGGGCGCGCGTTGGTTCAGGTATTGGCCATAATCACTTCGAGTGGGTCGTGTTCCGCAACGAAATGATCAGGTGCAACCTCGCTGAGCAAGGGCACATAATTGGTTTGCCCTGCTGACAATCGGCTGGGCAAGAAGCGCAAGGCCGCTTTCGGGTCCATGGGTGAGGGTAATTCTCCAGGCAATTTAAGTCTTTGGCGGCTGCGTTCGACGTCGGGATCTGGAATTGGAACCGCCGAGATTAGGGATTTGGTGTAGGGGTGTATCGGTTCGGAACAGATCACCTCACCATCGCCCAGTTCGACAATGCGGCCGAGGTACAGCACCATGATCCTGTTGGAAACTGCGCGCACTACGGATAAATCGTGGCTGATAAAGATCATCGACAGGCCAAATTCTTGTTGCAATTCTCGCAACAATCCGACGATCTGAGCTTGAATGGACACGTCCAGTGCAGACACAGCTTCGTCGCATATGATCAGCTTTGGCTTGTTGATCATTGCACGCGCGATACCAACACGCTGGTTCTGCCCACCGGACAACTCGTGCGGATATCGATTGATCATGTTGGCGTTCAGGCCAACACGCTCCATCATCTCGGCGACCATTGCCTTGCGCTCCCGCTCCGTAAGATCAGGGCGATAGGTTCTCAACGGCTCGGCAATTGAGGCCGAGATGGTCATCCGTGGATCAAGGCTGGCCAGAGGGTCCTGAAACACGATCTGCAGATCTTTGCGGTACTTGTTCAATTCAGCCCGTTTCAACCCGACAATCGGGTGTCCCAACCAGCTGACATTTCCTCCGCTGGGCTCGATCAATTGCAGGATCGCCCGCGCTAACGTGGATTTACCACAACCAGATTCACCTACTACGCCCAGAGTTTCACCTTTTCGAATGTCGAAACTGACGCCATCAACTGCCTTCAACGGCACTTTGTGCCCGAACAGCCCGCCAGAAACATGGATCGGGAAGTGAACCTTGACGTCATCGACCTTGAGCAAAGGCTCTTCCGTCTGCGGCAGCGCATTGGGCGCATCGCCTGCATCGATGCGCGGCATCGCATCCAACAGCGTGCGGGTGTAGTCATGCTGTGGTGACCGGAAGATTTCGCGGGCTTCACCAGCCTCAACAAACTCACCCATGCGCATGACCTGAATACGGTCGCACATACGTGCAACGACCCCCATGTCGTGGGTGATCAGCGCAATGGCGGTGCCTTCGTCCTTTTGCAGTCGCTCCATCAGGTCCAGAATATCTGCCTGTACGGTGACATCGAGCGCAGTGGTAGGCTCGTCCGCGATCAGCAGCTTGGGATTGCACAGCATAGACATAGCGATCATTACGCGCTGGCGCATTCCGCCAGACAACTCATGCGGATACTGATCCAGACGTCGGGCCGCTTCGGGAATGCGCACACGATTGAGCCACTCAAGGCATCGCTGGCGTGCTGTCGATCCCTGAAGGCCCTCGTGGACTTGCAGAACCTCACGCATTTGCTGACCAACCCGCAGATGCGGCGTCAACGCCGTCAGCGGGTCTTGAAAGATCATGCCGACGTCAGAGCCGCGTATCTTGTTGAGCTTACTCACGGGCAGGTTCAGGATGTCCTTGCCGTTCAGCTGTGCAGAACCCGAGGCGTGGCCAGCGGATGGCAGCAGGCCCATCGCCGCCATGAACGTCTGGCTTTTGCCGGACCCGCTTTCACCCACGATGCCTAGACACTCGCCGGGTTTGATGTCGAAACTGATGCCTTTGACGGCCTCAACAACGCCATCAGGAGTATCAAACCGGACGCTCAGGTCCTTTACGGAAAACAGACTCATTTCAGCGATCCTTCGGGTCCAAAGCGTCACGCAGACCATCACCGATAAAGAACATGGTGATGATGATGGCGACGTAGAATGTAAGAGGGAACAACAGTTGCCATAGTGTGCCATACGCCATGGTTCCGGCCCCTTCGGCAATCAGACGACCCAAAGACGTGTAGGGTTCCGAAATTCCGAGCCCCAGGAATGAAATGAAACTTTCGGTCAGGATCATCTCGGGCACCAGAAGCGAGGCGTATACGATCACAACACCCAGCAGGTTGGGCAGGATGTGGCGATACATGATGGTGAACTCGCTGACACCGGCGGCGCGGGCAGCTTCGATGAACTCGCGGTTCTTCAGGGTCAGGGTTTGCCCTCGTACAATCCGCGCCATCGTCAGCCATCCGACTGCACCCAGAGCGATGAACAGCATGAAGAAGGATCGCCCCGCAACCACGAGCAGCAGGATGATGATCAGAGTTGCCGGGATTGCCAGCAGGATATCCACAAAGCGCATCATGGCACTGTCGGTCCGCCCGCCGATATAGCCGGCTGCGATGCCATAGCATGTGCCGACAATCAGCGCGGTTGCGGCCCCGATCAGGCCTACCAGCAAAGACGTAGTGGTCGCCTGAATGACGCGGCTGTATAAGTCACGTCCAAGATCATCGACACCGAAAAAATGTCCGGACTCGACCGATGGCATCCCCATACCACGTACGTCTCCCATAACATTCCAGTCGATCTCTTCATTGTTCCAGACTGCAAAAAATGGTCCAATGATAGTGAAGAGTACGATCAGCCCCAGTATGAATATACTCGCCATCGCAGCCTTGTTCCGGACAAAACGCATTCGCGCGTCCTGCCAGAGCGAGCGCCCCTGAATGACCGTGTAATCAGTGATTTCTTCGGCCAGGTGGGCGGCTTTTTGTGATTTTCCAAGCATTGCCTGCCCCTCAGTAGCGGATTTTCGGATCAAACCAGGCATAAGCCAGGTCGGTCAGTAGGTTCACAACTACGGTCAATGCGCCGTAGAGGATGGTGACACCCAGCAGCACGGCATAGTCGCGTGATAAGGCAGAACCGACATAAGCCTGCCCCAGACCACCGGTCGAAAAATAGATGTCAACAAAGACTGACCCTGTAAGGACATAGACAAACACCGGTCCGAGGTATGAGACAACTGGCAGCAAGGTCGGCTTCAACGCATGGCGCCAGATCACGGTTCGGGTCGGCAGACCTTTGGCTCGTGCCGTGCGAATGAAGTTTGAATTCAAAACCTCCAGCATCGATGAGCGTGTAATCCTTGCGATCGAGCCCATGTAGGACGTTGCCAGCGCGATCACCGGCATGATCAGATATTGCCATTGGCCCCCGTTCCAACCACCACCGGGCAGCCAACCCAACCAGAGAGTGAAGGTCAGGATCAGGATCGGGCCCATGATGAAGTTCGGCAACGCCTGCGCCGCGATGCCTAGACCGACGGCGATATAGTCGATCCAGCTATTGTGTTTGATCGCAGCCGCGATGCCGAGGCTGACACCCACGGCGGTCGCAAGCAGAAACGACAGTGAACCATAGGTCAGCGAGATCGGGAAGCCCTGTGCGATGATGTCATTGACGTCCCGGTCCTTGAACTTGAAGGATGGGCCGAAATCGAAATGCACCACGATGTTGTAAAGATAGTCCCAGAGCTGTTTCCACAGCGGCTGGTCCAATCCATAGCGCGCCTCGATATTGGCCAGAACCTGCGGCGGTAATGCGCGTTCCGAAGTGAACGGCCCGCCGGGCGCGACATGCATCAGGAAGAAACAGGCGACGATTAGCAGCAAGATCGTCGGAATGGCGACCAGCAGTCGCCGAAGACTGTAGGCAAGCATTTCATGCCCCCATATTTATTGGCCCTGCCCCGGAAACCTCCGGGACAGGGCGCGGTTCAATGACAATTACTCGGCGAGCTTGTAGAGGTTCTTCGAGTACCAGTTCTGCTCGACGTTGTTGACGGGCCAGTTCCCCACATCGCTGTCCATCATGTAGACACCGGCATAGTGGTAGATCGGTATCACAGGGGTTTCCTGTGCGATGATCCGCTCAACTTCGGTGTAAAGCGGCGCCGGATCGTTTGAGGTTTTTGCCTCGGCCAAAAGCTCATCAACGCGCGTATTGTTGTACTTGCCGTCGTTGTAACCGGAATCTGATTGCAGCAGGTCCAGGAAAGTCGAAGCTTCGTTATAGTCGCCACACCAAGCGCCACGCGCCAGGTCGAAGTTCTGGTTGCCACGCTCCTCCAGGAAGACTTTCCACTCCATGTTGGCCAGTTCGACCTGAACGCCCAGCTTCTGCTTCCACATCTGGCTCACGGCGACCGCGATTTTTTTGTGGGCTTCATCGGTGTTGTAAACCATCTCGAAGCTAAGCGGGTTGTCCGGGCCATAACCGGCTTCAGCCAGCAGCTCTTTGGCCAGCTCATCACGCTCTGCCTGGCTCATGGATGCCATTTCAACGGCCGGAACTGCAAAACCGGCAGTGGCTTCGGGAACAAAGGTGAAGGCCTGAGGTTCACCGCCCGCCTTAACTTTTTCGGTGATGATCGCGCGATCTACCGCCAGAGACAGGGCCTGACGTACATTCGGGTCCTTGAACGCCTCAGGGCCGCTATCGGACACGTTGAACGTGTAGTAATAGTTGCACAGGCGCGGAAAGCTGAGGGCTTCTTCCGGATGCTCTTGATTCAGACGTGGATACTGACCGGCAGGAATTTCAGTGCGGTCCAGTTCTCCGGCCATATAACGGGTCAGAGCGACGTTCTCGTCATTGATAACCAGGGCCACGACTTTGTCGATGATGGTGTTATCGTTGTCCCAGTACATTTCGTTGCGTTCGCGCACCGAGCGTTCCTGCGGCAGGTGCTCGGTCAGAACATACGCGCCGTTCGAGACGATGTTCTCCGGCTTGGTCCATGAATCGCCGAACTCTTCAATCACTTTTTGTGGAGCGGGGAAGGTGGTCGAGTGTGTGGTCATCTGCGGGAAGTAGGGCAGAGGGGCACTCAGGCGGACTTCCAGCGTTTTGTCGTCAATTGCTTTGACGCCCAGCTCATCCACAGGCTTTTCGCCGGCGATGATGCTGGCGGCGTTTTCAATGGACATCAGCTCCATAAACCAGGCGTAAGGCGACGACAGTTCGGGATTAACGGCGCGTTTCCAAGCGTAAACGAAATCACCCGCTGTGACCGGGTCACCATTCGACCACTTCGCCTCATCGCGCAGGGTAAAGGTGTAGACGTCTTTGCTGTCGTTGACTGTAAAGCCGGTGGCGGCGCCGGGAACAAGATTGCCATCTTCGTCCTGGTTCATAAGGCCCTCGAACAGGTCGCGCACGATCTCGGCACCTGTTACGTCCTCGACCACCTGTGGGTCGACCGAGCTGTGTTCATCAAGGATGCGATAGGTAAAGGTCTGATCATCCGCCAGCGCTTCGCCGGTTTCGGGATGAGTTCCGGCAGCGATCGCTGCGCCGGTAATGATGGTCGAGGACAGCAGTCCCGCCAGTGAGGTTCGGATTATTTTGTTCATGTGTTTACTCCCATTTTAGTACGGCTTCGGGCGTCCGAGCCGCGGGTGCGGCGGGCGCTCGTCTGCCATTGTGTCTCCGGCATTTGCTATGACTTCACTTTGATCTAGATCGAGTCGGAGTCGAAATTTTTAGTCCTCATGCGTCAGGCAATTTCGGAGAATTAAATGCGAAACTCGTCTTTCACTGCCGAAGAACCTGTCAGTTTTCCGGCAAAGGTAAAGTGTTTTGAGGTCCATTGCGCGTACAAAGGTCGAAAGAAACTGTAACAGGCGGAGGCTTGGAAACATTATTCTGAAACACTTCGCAGCCGTGACATTTTTGTGAAGCCCCACGTATTAGAAAGGGTGAATGCGTTTCCACACACACCCGTAATCGGCGAATCAGCTTGCGATCTAAGGCTTCAGCGCGCCCTTCAGTTTGGCGTCGGGGAAGCACGTTGACTTGCCGCCTGATGCTTCCTGCCAGCGTCCGATCGAACGCCGGGTTTTATAGCCGGGCAGGCCATCGACTCCGCCGACGTCATGACCTTGCTGAACAAGCGCCTGCTGCATTGTGGCAATGTCTGAACGGTAAAGATTGCCGATATCGCCCCAACGGCCACGAAAATCGCCGACACCATATTGAATGCGGTCCCCGACATGGCCCACGAACAACGCATACAGGTCGCTGTTATTGTAATCTTTGAGGACATAGAAATTGGGTGTCACGATAAAGGCTGGACCGTTGCGCCCGGCAGGCATCATCAGATAACCCTCAGCAGCAAGTTCGTGTGGCGGGAACGGCCTTTCCGATACACGGTAGATCCCCATTGTAACCCAATCACGGATCGGGCGCCCTTGATCGGGACCTTCCAGCGCGCAAGAGACCGTATCAGGCACCGCAACTTCGTAGCCCCAATCGCGGCCGGTGATCCAACCGTGTTCTTCAAGATATGCGCCAATAGATGCGATCGTATCTGCGGATGATCCCCAGATGTCGGTGCGCCCGTCACCATCGCCATCGCGCGCGTAGGTCAGGAAATTCGTGGGCATGAACTGCGGCTGTCCCAATGCTCCGGCCCAACTGCTCTTTAGCGCGTGTCCCTGTGCATGGCCGGCTTCGGCGATCTGCAATGCGGCGATCAGTTCGGTGGTGAAATAGTCGGCCCGCGTGCTCATGAACCCTTTGGTGCCCAGAACCCGAAACGCATCATGGCGGATCGGAACCTGCCCATATCCGCTCTCGCGCCCCCAGATCGCCAGAATGATGCGCGCGGGCACTCCGGTTTTAGTCTCGATGTGGGCGAGCGTTTCAGCGTGACGCTTTGCCATTCTGCGCCCGACCGAAGTCGCACCCTGAATCGATCCTGCATTGAAATACCGACCGGGTGCGCCGAATTCGGCCTGGCGCTGGGTTTTTGGCGTCGTCTTGCGGCTGCCGGGCGGCACCAGATCAGGCAGGTCCCAGTTCAGATTTACGCCATCGAAGGCTTGCTGAAACGTGTGCCGCGAAACACCTTTGGCCCTTGCTTGTGGCCAGATGGTCTGTTGCAGCCAGCTCTGGAACTGACGTTCAATTGCTGTGCGATCCTGCGCAACCGCGGAGACTGTGGATAGAATCAAACAGAGGACAGCAAGAACCAGTCGCATTTAACCGGTCTCGCGCGCTCAAGTGCAGGTGTCAACAGGCGTGTGCTGGCACAAATCTGCAAAAGGTCTTGAGAATATCTCTGACTCTGCCGATAGTTGCCGGGAACTCCAGCCGAAAGAGGATCATCAGGCGTGACCTTTCCCCGGATGACGTCAGTCATAGTCCCCGCCCAGGTGACGCTTGTCTTATTGTTGGTGTCGGCTCAGGCGGCGGGGGCCAGCGACAGTTTCATGGACCCACAGGGCCCAATTGCAGCAGTGCAAAAGACGCATCTTCTGCGTGCAACTGTTCTGATCCTGATCGCCGTGATCCCGGTTCTGGTTTTGGTGCCGCTGATTGCGCTGCGCTATCGCCGCCGCAAGGGTGGAAACGCTGCCTATAAACCGCATTGGGACTTCTCAGCGAAGCTTGAGTTCCTGATGTGGGGCGTGCCGGTGGTGATCGTGGCGATCCTGTCCTTCTATTTGTGGAAGGCCACCCACCGACTTGATCCCTACGCCGCTCCGTACGGAGAAGAGCCCGCCCTGCGGGTGCAAGTAGTCGGCCTGGATTGGAAATGGTTGTTCATCTACCCTGATCTCGGCATCGCCAGTGTCGGAGAGCTGGGCATCCCGATCAAGCAACAGATCGCCATGACGCTGACGACCGATACGGTGATGCAGTCTTTCATGATCCCGGCGCTTGCCGGTCAGATCTACGCCATGCCCGGCATGACTACACAGCTGCATTTGGTGGCAGATACGCCCGAGACCATGCAGGGCGAGAACACGCAGTATAATGGTCGCGGGTTCACCAAGCAGAAATTTCTGACGCAAGCAATGAAGCCCGAGGATTTCAACGCATGGGTGGCCAGTGTTCGCACGCATGGTATTCCGTTGACCGAGGATACCTATCGAACTCTAGCGATGCGCACGGATCGGGATGAGGTTCAGGCCGCTTTGGGCACCGAACTTATGCCGCTGAATGCACTCTATTTCACACTGGAGGAGGGCGATCTGTTCCATTCGATCCTGCATCGCTATCACAGCCAAGAGCCTCTGCCACTGGATAAGCAACCCGGAACGGCAGAGTTCGGGCAGGAGGCAAGCCAATGACATCTGCCGAGACCGGTTTCTTTGGCCGTCTGAACTGGGACGCATTTCCCATCGCCGGGCTTATTCAAAATCCTGGCGCGAACGAGATCATTGCAAATGCCGCCGCCGCCATAGTGATCGTTGGTGTCGTGGCCGTTGTTGGCATCCTGACATGGTTCCGCCTTTGGGGGCCATTGTGGCGGGATTGGCTGACCAGCGCCGACCACAAAAAGATCGGTATCATGTATATCGTCTTTGCCATCGTCATGCTTGCACGAGGCGTACTGGAAGGCGTGGTGATGCGCGCCCAGCAAGCTGCAGGGCCGGGGGATGGGTTCCTCAAGCCCGAGCATTTTGCAGAGTTGTTCAGTACGCATGGCACCATCATGGTCTTCTTTGTCGCTGTGCCTTTTGTCTTTGGCGTTGCGAATTATCTGATTCCGCTGATGATCGGAGCCCGAGACGTTGCATTTCCGGTGATGAACCAGATCGGCCTTGGCCTGACTGTTTCGGCGGGGTTGATGCTGATGGTGTCATTGGTAGTAGGTGAATTCTCAACCGGAGGCTGGACCGCCTATCCGCCCTATACCGGGGCCGCGTTCAACCCGGGTGTCGGGCCGGATTATTGGATATGGGCCATTGTTGTCTCGGGTGTGGGTACGACGCTGACTGGCATCAATTTTGCTGTCACCATCTACAAGCTGCGCGCGCCGGGGATGAAGTTCATGCGGCTGCCGATGTATTGTTGGACGATCATCTGCAGCTCGATCCTGATCATCTTTGCCATGCCACCCCTTGGCGTCGCCGCGCTGCTTCTGGCCGCCGACCGATATCTGGATTTCCATTTTTTCACCAATGACCTTGGCGGCAACATGATGAACTACGCCAACCTGTTCTGGCTGTTCGGTCACCCCGAGGTCTATCTGCTGGTCCTGCCCGCTTATGGTATCTACTCCGAGGTCTTTGCCACCTTCTCGGCCAAGCGCCTCTACGGATATAACTCGCTCGTCATCGCTACCATGTCTATTGCAGTCATGTCGTTCACGGTGTGGCTGCATCATTTCTTCACCATGGGCCAAAGTGCGCTGATCAACGCGGTGTTCGGCATCGCCACGATGCTGATCGCCATCCCGACCGGCGTCAAAGTCTACGACTGGATGGCGACGCTGTATCGCGGGCGCATCCGGTTTTCTGTCCCGATGCTCTATAGCCTCTCTTTCCTGATGCTGTTCGTCATTGGTGGCCTCAGCGGGGTGATCCTTGCTAACCCAACGGTCGACTATCAGGTACACAACACGTTGTTCCTTGTGGCGCATTTCCACAACGCGTTGCTTCCCGGAGTGCTGTTTGGTCTGCTCGCGGCCTATAATTATTGGTTTCCCAAAGCCTTCGGGTTCCGATTGAATGAGTTTTGGGGTCGCGTCTCAGTCTTCTGCTGGACCATTGGCTTCCTTTTGACATTTATGCCGCTGTATTTCGTTGGCCTGATGGGAATGCCACGCCGGTCGTTCAGTTGGGAAGACCCCAGCTTCCATCCCTATATGATCACAGCCGTCATCGGCGCACTGGTGATCACTTGCGGTTTGTTCTCGGTCCTGATCCAGCTGTGGGTCAGCATACGTGATCGTGACCAGACCCGCGCTCCGGTCGGCGATCCGTGGGATGGGCGTACATTGGAATGGTCGATCCCATCTCCACCGCCGACCTATAACTTCGCGATTATCCCTCAGGTGACCGATCGCGATAACTTTGCTGCCGCCAAGGAGCGCGGTCAGGCCTATCCTACGCCGGACGCCTATGAGGACATCGAGATGCCGCGCAACACTGGTATCGGATTTGTCCTGTGCGTGCTCAGCGGTATCTGGATGTTCGCCCTTGTCTGGTGGATCTGGTGGCTGGCGGCCCTGATGACGATCCTGATCATTCTTGCCATCATCGTCTGGAGTTTCGATACCAGCACCGAGATCATCATCCCGGCCGAAGAGATTCGCAAAGACCACGAGGCCTGGCTGGCACTGGTCCACAGCACCGCAGCAGTGGATCGCGACTATGAAAGCGCGCCCGAAAACCGCGGTCTAGCCCGCCCGGATATGGAGGCCATCACATGAACCGCGCGCCATCCCATAGTTATCCTGGTATCAATCTCGGCGAGGATCATGCCAGCGCCCACAAAGCAACCGAGGTTGTGACCTTTGGCTTTTGGGTCTTCCTGATGAGTGATCTGGTCTATTTCGGTCTGATGTTCGCGATTTACATCACCATGATAGATGCGCAAGCTGGCGGTCCTGGACCACATGAGCTGTTCGATCTAAAAAGCATCTTTGCGCAGACCCTGATCTTACTTACCAGCAGCCTTACGGTAGGGTTGGCGATGCTGGCGCTGAAATACAACTTGCCTCGGGCGCGGATCGTGCTTTGGTTCGGGATGACTCTGGTATTGGGTCTCAGCTTTCTTGTGCTGGAGATCCGGGACTTCATGAACATGTCGGCACAGGGCGGAATTCCTCAACGAAGTGGTTTTCTATCGGCCTTCTACGGTCTGGTGCCTTTGCACGGACTGCATGTGGCGACGGGGTGCCTATGGCTGATCATCCTGGGCATTCAGTTGCGCGTGTTTGGCCTGACAGATCTGCTGATGTCGCGCATGGTGCGGCTGGCACTGTTCTGGCACTTCCTCGATCTGATCTGGATCGGCATCGTTACGATCGTGTATTTCGGAGGGCTGACCTATGGATAAACGCTCTGAGATGCACCGGCGTGAACGGCGGCGTTATGTGATTGGCTATGGCGGATCGCTGTTGCTGACACTGGTGGTATTTGCCGTCGCTCATCAGTTCGGGATCGAAACCAAAGGGGTCTACCTGACAATCGGCCTGCTTGGTTTGGCACAACTGCTCGTGCAGTTGGTCTATTTTCTGCACATCGACCGGCGACGCAGCAGCCGAGAGGATCTGGATCTGATCCTCTTCTCGACACTCGTTCTGCTGATCATCATCGGCGGGACAGTCTGGATTCTGGGAAATCTCGCCCTGCGGATGCATATGCACGTGATGTAAAGTCGCTCTCATAAGCGCCGAAAGGAAGCTGCTCATGACATCGTTCAAGGCATTTGCTGTCGTCGGAATACTCGCTGCCATAACACTGGGATTGTTCTTTTTCTGGCGACATGAAGAGCGTTACCCGTCGACCAAAGACGCCTATGTCGGCGCCAATATCATCTATGTCGCGGCGCAGGTGACAGGGCAGGTGGCGCAGGTTTCGGTTGTGGAAAATCAAGTAATCAACGCTGGCGATTTGCTTTTTACAATCGATGCTACCCAGTTCAGTGCGTCAGTGGCTCAGGCCAAGGCCGATCTGGACAGCTCTATTCAGCAGGCGCAATCTTACTCCACTCAGATCACGGCGGCGCAGGCTTCGGTCGAGAGTGCCCAATCGGCTTATGAAACGGCCCAGAAAAACTTTGAACGGGCGAAGGCGCTGGCCTCGACCGGTGATCTTGCGCAGGCATCACTGGATCAGACGACTTCGGAATTCGCGCAGGCCTCGGCGCGATTGACGACCAGCCAATCCAGCCTTCTGGCGCTACAAAGCGGCGTGGCAGCTAAACAAGATGATATTCTTTCATCGCAGGCGGCGCTCGAGATTGCACAGGCTGATTTGGCCTGGACCAAGGTCTACGCCGCCGCTGATGGTTGGATTGCAAACCTGACTCTGCGACCGGGTTCGTCTGTATCCGCCAACGCGCCGCAATTCTCTATTGTCGAGTCATCTGACTGGTGGGTGGATGCGAATTTCAAGGAAACCTCCCTGCCGCGTATCCGCCCAGGACAGCCAGTCACTGTGCAAGTGGATATGCTTCCGGGGGCTGTTCTGACCGGCAAGGTTTCTTCGATCGGCCGGGGGTCTGGCGATACGTTCTCACTGTTGCCGTCCGAGAATTCCAGTGGCAACTGGGTCAAAGTCACACGACGGTTCCCGGTGCGTATCGAGCTTGATCCCACTGACGCCCCGCTACGCGTGGGAGGCAGCAGCAAAGTCACAGTGGATACGACTGGAAATGGTAAATGATCCAGCCCGGCCACATCAATCGTGTGATTGTCGTGGCTGTCGTGCTCAGCGCCATTCTTGAGGTGCTGGACAGTACTATCGTTAACGTTGCGTTGCCTCATATTCAGGCGGCCTTCGGAGCAACAACCGATCAGGCGACGTGGATTTTGACCAGTTATATCGTCTCGGCTGTAGTGGTTATGCCGCTGACCGGTTTCGTTGCGCGTCGCATCGGGCGACGCCGGCTGATCCTGACCGCGGTCACCGGATTTGCCGCCATGTCGATCATGTGCGGCCTGTCATGGAGCCTTGAAACCATTGTCGCATTCCGCTTGGCGCAGGGGATGTTTGGCGCATTCCTGATCCCGCTGTCTCAGTCCATCCTGTTCGATGCTTTCCCGCGCGAGAAACGGGGGCAGGCAATGGCAGTCTTCGGTCTTGGCGTGGTCGTTGCGCCGGTTCTGGGTCCGACGGTTGGCGCGATCCTGACGGAGTACTTTTCGTGGAGGATGGTATTCTTTGTCAATCTTCCCGTCGCGGCGATGGCTCTGCTGTTGCTCGCCGGAGAGTTGCCGGATGACAAAACCGAAGAGGTTCGCATTGACTGGAAAGGGTTGGCGCTGCTCGCCATTGGCATTGGCTGCCTGCAATTCATTCTTGATCAGGGCGAGACCAAGGACTGGCTGTCGTCGAGAGTCATCCAAGTGGCACTGATCGCATCGGTTCTGGGTGCACTCGGCTTCATTTTTCATACACTGACCTCGCGGCATCCGGTCGTCGATCTGCGGTTGTTTGCGGATCGCAACTTTGCCCTGTGCAACATGATTATCGCAGGTTTTGCGATCTCTTTGTTTGGCGGGATAGCCATCCTTCCGACCTTTGTGCAGAACCTGCTCGACTATCCAGTGATCGAGTCGGGTCATCTGTTCATCCCGCGCGGGATTGCGGCGGGCGTATCAATGGTCTTGACGGGATCGGTGCTGGTCACTCGGTTTGATCCGCGGCTCTTGACCGGATTGGGAATGCTGCTGACCGCAGCCGGGAATTTCATGCTGGGCTCGCTCAACCTGAATGCTGGTTTCTGGCAGCTGGCATGGCCGGGCTTTGTTAGCGGTTTGGGGATGGGTCTGGTGTTTGTACCCATGTCTATTCTGGCCTTCGAAAGTATCAGCAAGACACGGCAGGATGAGGCCTCGGGCCTGTTCAACGTCACTAGGCAATTGGGTTCATCAGTTGGAATTTCGTTGGTTGGCACTTGGGTTGTGCGAGGTTTGCAGACCAATACAGCGGTGCTGAGTCAAAATGTGACGCCATATAATCCAGCTGCGCGGGCGTATCTCGCCCCTTTGGGCCTGACACCTGACAGCACACAGGGAGCCGCTGTTTTGGGGCAGGAGATTGCGCGGCAAGCCGAAATGATCTCATATCTCACGGTATTCAACAATCTTGGCTTGCTGGCATTGGCCACTATACCGCTGCTGTTTTTCTGTCGCGCACCCAGGGCAGATCAACGGGCCGCAGCGCCGGTTCACTAGCGCATCAACATGAGACCCAACCAAAGCGCGAACCAGCACAGGACAAGACTAATTAGGATGTTTCCAGCGGCAAAATAGATAGTCCGCTCGCGATGCAGCTGAAGTGACTGATAGGCAAAGCTAGAGAATGTGGTGAAACCGCCACAAAATCCGAAGACCAGACGCTTTTCTTCTTCACCCATTTCAGCGGAGCCGCCGAGATAGCCGATCCACAGACCAAGCAAGAGACTGCCAAATACATTCACGATCAGCGTAGAGTAAGGCAGATCATGCGTCACCCGAAGCGCCAGCCAGTGCCTCAAAACTGCGCCCAGCCCTCCGCCCAGTGCAAACATGGCGTGCAGATACAGGTCGGTCATTCCAGGGTCTCTTTGGATTGATGCCGCCCCAAAGCCTCGCCAAGAACTGCCGCGGCAAGGCCAGCCGCAATCTCGGCACTTACCGCGATGATCACGACCCAATTTCCGGTTTCGGCAAGCCGCTCCAGCTCGGCCACGAATGACGAGAATGTTGACAACCCGCCGCAAAAACCGACCGCACCTATGTGCAAGACGTGGGCGTGAACTCGATTTCGAATGGCATAGAGCCAGCCAAGGACAAAACACGCCACTACATTGATGCCGAAAGTTGCAGTCAGGAACGGAGCGCCCGGGATTTCCAATGAGAACAGCTCGCGCAGCAAAGATCCTGCAGCGCCACCAACAAAGACGGCTGAATACATTAAGGCGCGATGCCCGTATGCAGGCGCTGTTTTTGACACTGCGGTTGATCCTGCTCTGACCAGCGTTTCATCCGGCATACAGACTGATCCGGTGCGGATCAACTGACCTGGTTAACTCATCCGTTACCGCCGATTGGGTTGCAAGGGCTTGCACATACAGGTCAATCTGTTCCACGGTCAAAGTCAGTTTCAGGGGTCAGCCCCCTTCATCCGATCAAGGTCACGCTGTTTCAGCGCTACTCAGGGAGATAAGAAATGATTGTTCGCAGGCTCTATTATCTCCTCAGTTACGTATGCCTGCCACTGGCTTTGATTTGGGGATATTTCTGGTCGCCGGCCTATTGGTTGCTTGTCATCCTGATCCCTTATGCGATCGTCGGTTTATTCGATATGTTGACGACCCGGCATAACGTGTTGAACAACTATCCTGTTCTGGGCCACTTCCGCTATATGCTGGAGTTTGTCAGTCCAGAGATCCGGCAGTACTTCGTCGAGACTAACGAAAGCGGACGCCCATATAACCGGATCATTCGCAGCCTGGTCTATTCTCGCGCCAAGGGGCAGGTCGATACCCAGGCGTTCGGCACTCAATACGACATTATGACGGTGGGTTATCACCGCGCGGATCACTCGCTTTCACCCAAACATGTCGACGAAAGTGAAGAGAGGGTGATGCTGGGTGGTCCCCAATGCGACAAGCCCTATAGTGCCTCGCGCCTGAACGTTTCAGCAATGAGTTTCGGCGCGCTCAGCGCCAATGCGATCCGAGCTTTGAACGGTGGCGCCAAAGATGGTGGCTTTGCGCACAATACCGGAGAAGGTGGCCTGTCCCCCCATCACCTGGCTGAAGGTGGAGACATCATCTGGCAGATCGGCACCGGATATTTTGGGTGCCGTACGCCCGAAGGTGGGTTTGACAAGGATCTGTTTGCCGAAAAGGCCCAGAAAGATGTTGTCAAAGCGATTGAAATCAAGCTGTCACAGGGGGCGAAGCCGTCTCATGGCGGGGTTCTGCCGGCTGCGAAGGTGGATGAAGAGATTGCGAAAATCCGAGGGGTGCCTTTGCACCAGGATGTTATTTCTCCGCCCACACATTCTGCTTTTGATGGCCCAACTGGCTTGATGCATTTTGTCCAACACCTGCGGGAAATGTCGGGGGGCAAGCCCGTCGGTTTCAAGCTGTGTATCGGCCGCCGTTCCGAATTCATGGCGATTTGCAAGGCAATGCTGGAAACGGACATTCTGCCCGATTTCATCACCGTAGATGGTGCGGAGGGCGGGACAGGAGCGGCTCCGGTCGAGTTCACCAACCGTCTGGGTGTACCGCTGAACGAGGCTCTGATCTTTGTGGACAACTGCCTGCGCGGGATCGGTGTACGGGACAAGATTCGGGTAATCTGTTCCGGCAAGGTCGCAACCGGATTTGATATGGTCGAAAAATTTGCTCTGGGGGCGGACATGTGCAACGCGGCACGGGCGATGATGTTTGCGGTTGGATGCATTCAGGCGCTGCATTGTAATACCAACCGTTGTCCTTCGGGCGTTGCAACGCAAGACCCGATACGCGGGCGCGCGGTGAACGTGCCGGAAAAACGGAAGCGCGTGCATCGGTTTCACGACGCATCGCTGGAAAGCTTCCGTGAGATTTTGGGAGCGATGGGAAAAGCTAAAGTGTCCGACCTGCGACCCGCCGATATCCGTCGCCGGAATGCGGATGAGAAAGAACGTTCCTATGCCGAGCTTTTCAGCTTTCTCGAGGAAGGAGCACTGTTGAGCAAGAATATCCCCGATGAGTTCGCCAATGACTGGCAAGCCGCTTCGGCCAGCCAATTCTAGCAGCCCTTTAGCTTGGGTTTGAACGCGGATTGTTCTGGGTGTGGGTATGGATCTTGCGGATGCTCCATTCGACCGCATCCCGCATGGTCTTGCCCAAAGCAACATCAAAGGCTTCAACCAGATCGGGCGTTTGATCACTGGTCGCCAAAACGGCTTCGTGGAATGAACTGGAGGCGATGATCTTGTCTTCATACTCGTCGATGATCTTGATGTTTATGCGCACTTCCACACGAACGGTTTTCGAGTTTTCGGTTTCGCTGATGACTATGCCCTGAAACTCACGCAGATCAGGCGCAATAACATAGTCTGCACGCAATCCGACTGTCGAGCGCCCGACGGCAGCAACTTTGCCCGAGTTTTCATAGCTTTCAACCATCAATGCCTGAACAATCAGCGGCGCGCGATCAACCCAGCGTGCCCGTGGCAGGTACTGAACCTGCAGCAAGGTGGGTTGCACCGCGATTTGATCGGTATTTACTGCGGCTGTCGCCGTAGGTTCCTGAACTACAATCTGTTTTTGAACCCGCGGCAGTGATGATGAGAATGTGCTTTTAGGTGTCAACAGATACAAGTCGTTGGGTTTCGAAGCTTGACTTAATGTACCCAAGCCAGCGCATCCTGTTAACGCGCCCAGAACCAGAGCCAGAAATATGGGGCGGATCATTGACGAAACTCCGATGCTTGGGTGCCTAACAAAAAGCGGGCCGGGTCGCGTTCGACCTTATCAACCAATCGGTCCAGGCTGATGACCAGACGTTGTGATTCCTCGATAAACCGAATGAATTGCGGCAAACCGATGCGCAAGAAATCCGAAACTTGACGGCGGTTGTCCTGAACAATGCCGTCGATGGTGCCCAGCAAATCAGAGGCCGATTGTGAAGCATTGAGAACATCGTCGGAAATCTTGTCAATCTTTTCGGTGATGTTCGACACAGTTTCAGCAACCTGATTGGCCGCCTTGCTTACATCAGCTGCAACTGGTGAGATATCCTCGTCCATTACCCGGTTCGCTGAGTCAAATGCACGCTCTGCCGATGCAAGCGCCCCTTTGGCGGTGTCCATAGTCGAAGTGACGGATTCAAGAGTGGTATTTGCGTTCACAACGGTCTCGCTGATGACACCAAGTGTTACGCTGCCTTCATCTGTCAATCTGGTCAGCCTTTCGGCCAGAACCGAACCTCGTTCGATAAAGGGCTGGATATCCTGTTGAATGATACGATCAGCATTCGCAATGGCGGTATTTGCGGTCTCAAGCGTGGTCTTGGCAGTTTCCGAAGCACCTTTGACGCTTTTCAGAGTATCCGTTCCGGTGCTCAATGTTGTTTCAGCCGTGTCTGCCAGTGAATCCAGTCGTTTGGTGAACGCGCCAATATCTTTGGCCGCTCCGCCCAGATCGGACGAGAGCGATTGGAAATCCGTCAACGTCTTGTCCAGTTTACCCGAAGCATCTGCGAGATTGTTCAGAATATCTGACACGGCTTTGCGGTTTTTACTATCGACGACGGAGTTGAGGTTCTCCAGCAGCGTGACGGCCTTTTCCAGAACTTCCGGTGCGCCCTCCAACAAGGATTGGATCGAACTGCGCTTGCTTGGGATCACGCTGTTCTGGGCCAGTTTCTCAGCAGTTGGTGACCCACCCGACAACTCCACATAGGCCACTCCGGTCACACCCAGAGACTGCAATTGCGCGATTGTTTCCTTGGTTACGGGGATGTCGGCATCAACCTCAAGCCGGACCCGAACCTTGGAAGGGTCAGCTTTGTCCAGATTCAGCGATATGACCTGACCGACGGGCAAACCATTGTAGTTTACGCCACCGGCTGCCGACAGGCCGGAAACATTGTCGAACAGCACATCGTAATAGGCGTATTGTCGGGTCACTTCGAACTTGGCGAGCCAAAGGAAGAAACCAAATGCGCCCAGGATGCCCGCCAGGGTGAACGCACCGATCAGGATATAATTCGCTCGGGTCTCCATAGCCTCTACCTGTCCTACCCTTTTTGTTGCGCCGCACGGGCACGGGGGCCTGTGAAATATTCCTGAACCCAAGGATGATCGACCTTGGTCATGTCTTCGATAGGACCTTCAACCAGCACACGTTTTTCCGCAAGTACTGCGATGCGATCACAAATGGCATAAAGACTGTCCAGATCATGTGTCACCATGAACACTGTCAGCCCCAGCGCATGCTGAAGCTCTCCGATCAGGTCATCATAGGCGGCCGCCCCGATCGGGTCCAATCCGGCAGTTGGTTCGTCCAGAAAGACAATCTCGGGATCCAATGACAAGGCGCGGGCCAGAGCTGCGCGTTTGCGCATCCCCCCTGACAATTCCGAAGGAAATTTACTGCAACTCAGATGTGGTAACCCGACCAGGCTGATCTTGAGCCCCCCAAGTGCAGCCATCAGGCTTTCACTGATGCCGGTATGTTCTCGCAATGGCGCCATCACGTTCTGCAGCACGGTCAGCGAAGAAAACAAGGCCCCATCCTGAAACGCCACGCCCCAGCTTCTTTCGATACGCTGTCGATCTTCTTCTGGCCCGTTCAGGACATCTACGCCCAGAACCTCAATGCTGCCAGCCTTTGGCTTGTTCAGTCCCACGATCGTGCGCAGCAGCACCGACTTACCTGTGCCTGATCCTCCGACGACGCCCAGTACCTCGCCACGCCAGACGTCAAGATTGAGATTTTCATGCACCACCTGTTCACCGAACTGGTTGGTCAGGTTGCGGACGCGAATGACGGCTTCGCGCTGTGTATCGCTTTTGGGTCTGTCCTTCAGGGCGGTACCGTCCATGTCAGACCCCCAGTTCCGAGAAGAAGATCGAGAACAGAGCGTCGATGGCAATCACCATGAATATCGACTGTACGACCGAGGCGGTCGTGCGCTGGCCAACACTTTCGGATGAGCCTTTAACCTGCATTGCCTGCCAGCAGGCAATGACCCCGATCACCAGCGCAAAGAACGGCGCTTTGATCATCCCGACAGCCAGCTGTGCGACACCGGTGTTTTCCTTAAGCCGGGTCAAGAACATACCAGGGCTGACCCCGAGGTCGATCCAACTCATCAACGCTCCACCGATCAGGCCAGCCATATCGGCGACAAAGCCAAGAATGGGCAACATGATCAACAGCGCCAGAACGCGGGGAATGACCAGAACTTCAATCGGATCCAACCCCAGAGTGCGCATCGCATCAATTTCTTCCTGCACCTTCATCGAACCAATCGAGGCCGTAAAGGCCGACCCGGAGCGGCCTGCGACAATGATCGCGGTCAGCAGAATACCCAGTTCACGCAAGATCGAGATCGAGATCAGCTCGACGACGAAAATTTCGGCCCCGAACTGTTTCAGCTGTGTCGCACCCTGAAAGGCCAGAACGACGCCGATCAGAAAACCCATCAAAGAAACGATGGGCAACGCCTTGAAGCCGACCTGTTCCATCTGTGACACCAATGCAGCACGACGCAGCCGCCATGGCATGATCAATGTCCGAACCAGCCGATGCAAAGTAAGGCCTAGAAAGCCGACGATCGAAAGAGTGTCCTGCCACGCACCGAAAGTCTTTTCACCAATCCGGGCAACCCAGTTGACGAAGCCCCGAGGAGGGAGCTCGTCTCCCGTCATTTCGGATATGTTGTGTGAGACCGTCTCGATCAACGAAGAGTGCGCGGGGTCCAACCCTTCAAGCCGTACCTGAGCGCCTGATGATCCCAATCGTTGCACGAGATTGGCAACAAGCCACGCACCTCCGGTGTCCAACGATTGCACCTGTGCCATGTCCACGACGACATCTTGGCCGTTCGGTCGCAGCGCCGCGAAATCCTCCTCGACATGATCCAGCGACTGCGTACGCAGATCCCCCGCGATCCGTATGCAAACGCCGGTTGCGTCGCTCTCGGAAGTTATCGTCGGTCGTGTCATAGCAGTATGTGATGTCAAACGCCGGGTGACTGCAATGGAATTGTTAAGACAAGCCAATATTTTGAGCCGAATCATTGCGATGGCATGACAGTGAAAACCGCATAAGCCGGGTCGAAGTGAAGAAAGGTGGAAACATGAGAACCGTAGCTTGATTTCATGTGTCCCGCACCCGCGGCAAGATGTGGTCCTACGACTTGCATGGGGACCAGATACGGAGAACCGTTAATATTCAGATAATTATGACATATGTCTTTGTTGCAGTATCGTGAGGCCAGAGTTTTCCTGTTGTGGTTGGATTTATCGAACAGGCGGCTTGGTCGGCAAGCAAAGGTATCATTGTTAAGATGCCTTGTCGCCACATCGTCGACCTTTGCCTCGGATGCCTGTCTGGCGTGGATTGTGAGGTGGATTATGGTCGATTGGCTGGTGAATATTCTTCAGGCTTATCCCGAATTGGCAGTGTTTCTGTCTATCGGAATTGGGTTTCTCGTTGGCCCATGGAAGGTGATGGGTTTCAGTTTGGGCACCGTCACAGCAACGCTGTTGGCTGCGGTGGTGATCGGACAAGCACATATCGAAGTCGATTCGGCGGTCAAATCGACATTTTTCATCATGTTCATTTTTGCCGTGGGATACGGTGTCGGGCCACAATTCATGCGTGGTCTCAAAGTGGATGGCGCGCGCGAGGTGTTCTTTGCGCTCAGCGTATTGGCCTTGTGTCTGGTGATCCCGGTCGTCGCCGCCAAGGTGGCGGGGCTGGAACTGGGTTATGCCGCAGGTCTCTACGCCGGTTCGCAAACGATTTCAGCTGCGATTGGTGTGGCAACCGACCAGATCGGCCAACTGGGGTTGTCGGCAGAACAGGCCAAAACCTATGCCAACCAGATCCCAGTGGCCTACGCGGTGACTTATATCTATGGCACGATTGGCTCGGCAATCATTCTGGCCAAGATCGGGCCACGTCTGATTGGTGTCGATCTGGTCGCAGCCTGCAAGGAATATGAGGCCAAGTTGGGTGGCAGCACAGCAGTAGAAACCGGTGACGGCATCGTCTCAGCCTATCGCGCGATCGAGACGCGGGCCTTTGAGATACCTGAAAACAGCGATCTGCTGGGGCAGCCCGTCAAAAGCCTGTTGCCCGGTGTACGTATCTACGCCGAACGTCTCAGACGCGACGGGAAGGTCATCGAAGTAGAAGACAACACAATATTGCAGGCAGGGGATGTTGTGATGTTCTCGGGCCGTCGCGCTGATTTGGTAGGCTTACTTGAGACCAGCTTGACCGAAGCGGACGCACCTGAGCTGTTGAGCATTCCCTCTGAAAAGCTGGATGTACTGATCGCCAGCAAGGAAGTTCATAACAAAACCCTTGAAGAGTTGAGCAAGTTGTCGATGGCGCGGGGCATCTATGTCTCGAAGTTGATGCGAAATATGCAGGATCTACCGCTGCTGCCGGGGACGGTCGTGCATCGCGGTGATATCATCACGATTCAGGGTAGCAAACGGCACGTCGAGGCGGCAATCGCCAAGATCGGCTATGCGGATCGCCCGGTCGACACTACAGATCTGGCTTTTGTCGGCTGGGGAATTTTTATCGGTGGTCTCATCGGAACGCTGTCGGTTATGATGGGGGGCTTTCCGATCAGCCTTTCGACGACTGGCGGCGCGCTGCTGGCCGGGCTGATACTAGGTTGGCTACGGACAGTGCATCCGACCTTTGGTCGAATTCCGGGTCCTGCACTTTGGCTGATGAACACGCTGGGCCTGAACGTCTTTATCGCGGTGATCGGGATAACGGCAGGGCCGGGATTTGTCGCCGGGCTGCAACAGGCTGGTATCGCGTTGTTGCTATGGGGGATCGTTGCAACTTCGCTGCCGATGATCTTTGCGATCTATGTCGGGCACTACGTGTTCAAATTCCACCCCGCAATCTTGTTTGGTGCCTGTGCCGGTGCTCGGACCACCACGGCCGCGTTGGGTATGATCCAAGAAGCCGCGCAAAGCCGCATTCCGGCGCTTGGCTATGGAATGCCCTACGCGATCGGTAACACATTGCTGACCATCTTCGGCATGGTCGTTGTTTTGATCCTAAGCTGATTTGGAGAGGTTTGCATTATGGATAGAGTAACGCTGCACGACTACGAAGCCCTCAGCCCGTTTCAGATCAAGGATGAGCTGATCAAATTGGCCTCGGCTGAGGCACTCAAAGCTAATTCTGCCTTCCTGAATGCGGGTCGGGGCAATCCCAACTGGGTTGCCACTCGCCCGCGTGAGGCATTCTTTGCCCTCGGCCAATTTGCCATAACTGAATCCAAACGAGTGATGAACCACCCTGCTGGATTGGGCGGAATGCCTGCACAGAAGGACTGTCATGATCGGCTGCAGAGTTGGGCGTCTGATCACGTAGAGACGCCGGGCGTTGACACGCTTCTTGAGGTGGTCGCTCATGCTATCGCGGCATTTGAGTTTGATGCCGATGAGTTTGTGCATGAACTAACAGATTCAATCATCGGTGATAATTATCCAGTCCCTGACCGTATCCTGAAACACAATGCCGCTATAGCCCATGAATACCTGATGTGGTCCATGTGTAGGGGTCACCGGCCTGACGCTCAGTTTGATCTGTTCGCGGTCGAAGGTGGCACGGCGGCGATGTGCTATATTTTCAAGACACTCAAAGCCAATCGGTTGCTGAACCCCGGTGATACGATTGCGTTGTGCACTCCGATCTTCACCCCCTATCTGGAAATGCCCGAGTTGGAGGATTACAGCCTTGAATCCGTCCATGTAGAGACCGATGAGAAAGACGGTTTCCAGCTCACCGACGCCGCCATTGAAAAGCTGAAGGACCCCAAGATAAAGGCATTTTTCCTGGTAAACCCCGGTAATCCGTCCTCTGTTGCGCTCAGCACCGTGTCACTGCGCAAACTGGCGGATCTGGTGGAAAATCACCGCCCTGACCTGATCGTGCTGACGGATGATGTTTACGGTACATTTGTGCATGATTTTACCTCGGTCATGGGGCATCTGCCGCGCAATACAATTGGGGTGTATTCCTATTCGAAGTACTTTGGCTGCACTGGCTGGCGGCTTGGCGTGATCGCGGTCGCGCAAGACAATATCTTCGATCTCAAGCTGGCGGATCACCCGGACGAGATCAAACAGACTCTGGATAAACGCTACGGAACGCTCAGCCTGACGCCGCGCGATATCCGGTTTATCGACCGGCTTGTGGCCGATAGCCGAGATGTCGCCCTGAATCACACGGCTGGTTTGTCGCTGCCACAGCAGGTCATGATGACGCTGTTCTCGCTTTGTGAATTGGTTGATAGCAAGAAAATCTATCAGGCCGCCTGCATGGAATTGGTCCAGCGTCGTTTCAGGCTACTGACCGAAGCGATGGGGATCGAGGTGCAAGCGGGTGAACACTACGACGCCTACTATGGCATCATCGATTTCGAATACTGGCTGCGAAAATATGTTGGTGAAGACGTGGTGACCTGGATCAAGCAGAACGTTCATCCGTTGGATATCGCGTTTAAACTGGCCGAGGACTATGGCATCGTCTTGTTGAATGGCAGCGGGTTTGATGCACCTGGATGGTCGGCACGCGTGTCCTTTGCCAACCTACCGGATGAGGCATATTCGCAGATCGGAACGGCGGTTCGATCGGTTGCGCGTGGCTATGTGCAAGCTTATCGCGCAGCGAACAATTTGCCGCTGCATGGCTAGATCAAATTCCCTACACCTGCGCCCGAACTGGTGTTACCCATAGGCGCAGGGGAGGATGAATTTGGAAATATCCGAACAGCGTATCAAGGCGATGACAACGGCGGGCCTGAACCTGATTGGGCAGGCTCTTTCGATCTATGATAGCCAGTTGCGCCTTGTGGTCAGCAATCTGCGGTTTCAGGAAATGTTCGATTTGCCCGGCGCGCTTGTCGAGCCAGGTGCGTTGTTTCGCGATACCATTCATCTTCTCGCCAGCCGGGGGGAATACGGTGCCGAAGGTGACGTTGACGAAATGGTTGATACCCGCGTTGCGCAGGCTTTGGCATTTGAGCCGCATTATATGGAGCGGATACGGCCTAATGGTCAGGTGATCTCGGTCGAGGGTGCTCCGTTACCCAATGGCGGTTGGGTGGCAGTCTATACAGACATCACCCGTACCAAACAGGCCGAAGATTTGCTGCGCGCCCGCTCAGAAGAACTGTCGGATCAGCTTCTAAGCCACGCAGAGGAGTTGTCCGCAACCAACCGTAAATTGGCCGCGACCATCACAACACTGGAAGAAGCGAAACGTCAGCTGACCGAGATCGAGGCGCGGACGCGAATGACGACCGAGATGATGCCCGCACATATTGCCCATCTGGATGCCGACGGGAGGTACGATTACTCTAATCGTCGCCTCAGTTCTGTATTGCCTGGTCGCCCTTCCGATATTCTGGGCCTTCATGTTTCGCAGGCTCTGGGACCCTCGGCCTATGACAGAGTGAAGCCGCATCTGGAGCAGGCATATAGCGGGCAGCCTTCGGTGTTTGAATTTACCGAGGATCAAGACTCGCGCCGCATCCGGGTCTCCTTCACTCCTGATCAAGTGGGTGGCGTTTATGTCATGTCGGTGGATATCACCGAAGAAACCCAAGCCCGGGTAGCGCTCCAGCAAACGCGACGAAGGGCTATGGCCGCGCAGATGACCAGTGGGCTGGCGCATGATTTCTCAAACCTGTTGACCATCATATTGGGTATGCAGGCCCGGCTAGAAAGGATGGATCTGTCTGACGAGGCGAACCAGCTTGTCTCTGCCACGCAACAGACTGCACGTAGGGGCGGACAGTTGCTGAACCGCATCGCTGACATGACCGGCAATCGGACACCTCAGCCGCAGGCGACGGAAATGCGCGGGTTACTTGAGGATTTGCGCGTACTTGCAACGCCGTCCTTGCCACGCGGCATGGGATTGTCGGTGGTGAATACACTGCCTGACAAAGCATTGATGCTGGATCCAGGCATGGTGCAGGATGCGATGCTAAATCTCGTGCTGAATGCGCGTGATGCTTGTGGTACATCTGGCCAGATCACGATCAGTGCGCACGCTATCGGAAAAATATGGGTTGAGATCACAGTATCCGACACTGGTCCCGGATTTTCTCCGGAGGCTCTGAAGAAGGCGTTGAATCCTTTCTTTACGACTAAAGGCAGCGATGGATCGGGGTTGGGGCTGCCGATGGTCTATGACACAGTCAAACTGGCGGGGGGGGATCTGAATTTGCGCAATACGCCCTCTGGCGCATCCGTTGTGATACGCCTGCCTTACCGGCCTGCGCCACCTGCGCAAGCGGGTCTGGTATTGTTGGTCGAAGACAACGACGAACTGCGCAGCCAGTTCCGAGATATGCTAGTCGGCTTGGGGTGTTCTGTGATCGAGGCAAGCTCTGTCGAGGAAGCACTGGCTTTGGCCTCGGACGTCAGTGACATAGCGTTGGTTCTGTCCGACATAAGGTTGGAAGGAGACGGCACCGGCATCGATATCGTCGACCGCTTGAACGGAGCTCTGCCATGTATCTTGATGACGTCGCTGCCCTTAACTGATCCGCTGCATCATAAAGCACTGACCCGTGCACCTGTTTTGAGCAAACCATTCACGTCGTCGCAATTGTCGGCACTGATCCGAACCGAGGCCGCCTAGATGACCCTACCATTGGTGACCATTCTTGATGATGAGCCCGAAATTCGCCGAATATTGACGGACGCATTGGAAGAGGCGGGTTTTCGAACTCAGAGTTTTGCCCGTGCGCGTGAATTCGAAGCGTCGCTGAAACGAGTCACTCCGGACCTTTGTCTGGTGGATCTGTCGCTGCCAGATACCGACGGGCTGGCGCTTGTTCATCGGCTGGCATTGGAACAGGGCGCCGCCGTCATCATCATTTCGGGCCGCGTCCAAGTACAGGACCGGATAACCGGGCTGGAGCTTGGGGCGGATGATTACATCACCAAACCCTTCGATCCTGCTGAGGTCATAGCACGTATTCGCGCCCGCCTGCGGTCATCCGGTCCGGTGACACAGAACTCGGACGTCGCCGAGTTCAATGGCTGGACAGCTCATTTCGACAGATATGTCCTAATCGACGCTGATGGCACCGAAACACCGTTCAGCCATGCCGAAGGTGAGGTCTTGCGCCTGTTTCTCGAAAGCCCAAAACGCCTGATCAGCCGCGCCCGAATGCAGGAGATGCTGGGTGGCGGCGCCGGTGACAGCTTTGACCGGGCGATGGATGTACGAATTTCACGCTTGCGGACAAAGCTGGGGGAAGATCCCAAAAAACCGCGTCTGATCAAAACAATATACGGGGCGGGGTATATCTTTCTGGGTGATGTTGCGTGGTCGTAAACGGTTGGTGCTGACCCGAAAAGCGTCTTGATTATCTCGATTGCTTCGCAAAATTGCATCTGACATTCAGACTACTCACTTGATATGCTCTTATGCTTTGCCCTGAATTCCGTTCTGGCATGGACCGCTACATCTTGTGGAAGGTGCCTTGAGAGCCCGAGCGTCAATGAGTGATCAAGGTAAGGGCATTCATTCGTTATCATCAGGTGCATCAGTTATCGAAGGTCGCACAAGTCCCCGCTCGGGATACTTGGGCCGCAATAGGTTTCAAGCAAAGCTGAAAGCTCTTCTTGGTGACGGGTCAGAGCGCTTTCTCGTAGCGTGACCAGAACCAACTTCCGTTGAAGAGAGTCATGGGCGTCTATGAGCTTCAGTTCTGGTATTCGATACCGTTCAACGTCGGGAACTGGCAGAAGCGTGAAACCAAGACCAACAGTAACACACTCCATTATGGCTTCTAGATTGTCGAGAACGATCGTTTTGGATCGCGCTGGGCGTTCATATTGCAGCATTGCTTGCGCGATTAATTTGCCTATTCCAGTTTCCGGCATGAAGTGAAAGAAATCACTTTCGTGGAGGAGAGATTGAAAGCCATTATTGAGAAGGTTTTTGTGGGCTGCGAAAACGAACCTCTCTTGCTTTAGTACACGGGCAGACAATTGGCTTGGAAGACCATCTGTATCCGTGATTACGGCCGCGTCCAGCTGACCCATCAAAACCTTGCTCTGAAGATTTGCGGACAACCCGGTTTCAAATTCAAACGTTGCATACGCAAGTTGTTGTGTTGCCGCCTCCAGAAACTTTGGCAGCAAACGCACTGCCGCAGTCGTGATGAAACCCAGACGAAACTGACCTGCGAGTTCATCGCCTGGACGACAGATTTCAAAGATTTTTCCCTCGTGCTTTAGCAGAGGTATCGCCTCTTTTACGATGGCGCGGCCAGTTGGCGTAAGGCGAGGTGGCCGGACCGACCGGTCAAACAACGTGACGCCCAAAGCCTGCTCCAGAGATTTCATCTGCATGGAGAGTGCGGAAAGGGTCAATCCAAGTTGGTCCGCCGCTTTGGAAAACGATTGAACCTGAGACACTTTGACGATGCTTCTGAGGGGCTGGGTGTGCATAACTTCAGCAATCTTTGATTTATAGTTGATACTAATTTGATAGTTGTGAAATACAAGCCGTGTTATCTTTGGGTAATCACGTTTCCGTGAGCGCGCTACACCAAGGTAAATTACAATGACTCATCCTCTTGTTGTCACCGCCCAAGAGTTGGCTTCGGAATTTGAAAAGCGTGCCGCGCATTGGGATGAATCCCGTAGCTATTGCTGGAGCAACGTTTCAGCCTTGGCAGATGCTGGCATCATGGGCATGACAATCCCCAAGGCGCTGGGCGGGCAGGGGGCCAGCTTCCTGGATGTTGTTGAAGTCGTGGAAGAAATCGCAAAGGCGTGCGCGTTAACCGCGCGCATCGTTGTCGAGGCAAATATGGGCGGCATCAGTGCCGTGATGGCGTATGGCACCGAAGAGCAGAAAGCGTTTTGTGCCCAGCATGTACTGGCCGGAGACAAGCCCGCGATTTGCATCACCGAACCCGATGCTGGCAGTGCCGCGACAGATATGAAGACAACGGCCCAAAGGCAGGGGGACATCTACGTTCTGAACGGGCACAAGCATTGGATTACGGGTGGAGGAGTTTCCAAGCTTCACCTTGTTTTTGCCCACGTGATTGATGAGGCAGGAGAAGAACTTGGCATTGGTGGGTTCATTGTATTCGTCGACCCGACCAGCGGGGATCTGCCCTGCGGATTTGAAGTCATCGGCCGTGAGAAAACGCTTGGTATTTGTGGTATGCCCGAAGCGGAACTGCGATTTAGCAATCTGGAAGTTCACGAACGTTGGTTATTGAAGCCGCCCTCCGGTTTCAAACGTGGGTTTGCGGATCTCATGGAAGCTTACAATTCTCAGCGGGTTGGGGCGGGTACAATCGCGATGGGTGTTGCGGTGGCTGCCCTCGACCACGCCAAACGGTATTTGCTGGAACGTGAGCAGTTCGGTCGTCCTCTGGCCGAGTTTCAAGGCCTGCAATGGATGGTGGCGGACATGGACACAAACCTACGTGCAGCGCGTCTGCTGCTTCAGGAAGCAGCGTGTTCGAAAAGCCCGAACGGAAGGCCGTTTCCTGACATGACGATGGCTGCGCGGGCGAAGCTTTTTGCGTCTGAAACCGCAATCAAAGTCGTGAATGATGCACTTCAGATGTTTGGCGCGCGTGGATACAGCGACAGAGAGCCGCTAGAGCGCATGCTCCGGGATGTTCGCATGTTTACAATCGGTGGCGGCACAGCGCAGGTGTTGCGCAATCAGATAGCCGGTTCAGTGCTTGGCATCAAATGTCCGCAAACCCGAGATGGATATATGAGATTGGCCACTGCCGATCAGAGCATGGCTGCGGAATAAAGTCGAGGCCAACCAAGTGCCCGGTTGGCCAGCAGGCGCACACGAGCCCAAACATGTGTCAGGTTCTGGTCAACTCTGTCTGATATCCAAACAGCGCAGGCAATCCTCCGGTATGTATCATCACGACCTTTTGGCCGGGTTGGATGCGGTCTTTCTGTATCAGATCCAGTAGGCCAGCAAAGGTTTTGGCGGTATAAACTGGGTCAAGGAAAACACCTTCGACACGCGCCATCAATTCAAGCGCCGACTGTGTTTTTTGTCCAACTCTGCCATAACCCGGGGCCAGCGCCCCGTCCCAGGTCTTGATGTCTGCGGTTACCAAAGCCGGGTCGATGCGTAAAAGATCAGACAACATTTGGAGGATGGTTTTCATGCGTTCAAGCTGCAGTTCGCTGCTTCTCCGTACGCAAATCCCGAAAACCTGGGCGCAACTGCTCGAGGCTCTGATCCCGGTCAACAGCCCACCATGGGTCGCGCCGCTGCCAGATGGTACGACAACGGCATCAAAGTTCTGCATCTGCTGGCACAATTCCTGACCGGCGGCGACGTAGCCGAGTGCGCCAAGCGGAGGGTGATGTAGCCCGAGATGAATGACATAGGGTTTGTGCCCCTGAGCCCGCAGTTCATCCGCGCGCGTATGCAGGGCCGCATCTGCGCCTGCCTCATCTTCGCCGACAGGATAACTCATGTGCTCGGCCCCCAGAATTCTGGCCAGCAGTACGTTGCCGGACTGATAATAAACCGGCCCCATATCGGGGACGCGTTCCTCTAGCTGAAGGACGGATTTCATGCCCAGTCGTGCTGCCACCGCGGCCGCCGAACGTACAAAGTTAGACTGAACTGCCCCCGTGATTAGAATGGTGTCGGCGCCCTGTGCTTGCGCGTCTCCGAAATAGAATTCCAGCTGTCGGATCTTGTTTCCTCCGAACCCAAGTCCGGTCAGATCATCGCGTTTGATCCAGAGGTCGATTCCCAGTTTCTCTGACATCCGGTCAAGCCGCTCCAACGGCGTTGCACCGGACATGAGGCGCGTTCTTTGAAAGCCGGTCAACAAATCATTTTGTGTCATCTGATACCTACTAATTTTAGGCCACCGCGTAGGCGCGTTGCAAGAGAACATAACAGGCCACGAGCGAAATTGCGCGGATGGCAGATTTGGCTATCGCCTGCGGCAGATAAGACCGGAGAGTGCGACCCAGAACGCCCCCGACCGCTGCAATCGTGGCTAGATACCACAGCTGCGCCCCAAGCGGGATCGAAGACCAGTTTGACAGGCTGTGCAATAGAAACGCAGTGCCATACGCAACCAATGCAATCGGCTGGACAAGAATGGCAACCTCTCTTGCGGTGTAGCCCTTTGCGATCAGACCGAAGACCATCAAAGGACCGGGTGTGGCAGCCCAAACGGTCGCCAATCCTGACAGCCCCGAGACAGTAATAAACCCCATGGGTCCTAGTTTTGTGTGAACCGGAAAAAGGGTCGAAACTACGCCGATCAACAACAGGATTCCGGTCAACGCCAGTACGAAAGCTTCGCTGAGCCAGGGGTAGATGGAAAGTCCTAGCATGACGCCAACCAGACACCCGATAACCCCTTTCGTGATCGTTTGCCGTTCAACGGTCAATATCCGCCAATCCGTGGCGACCACCGAAACGATCGTGTTCAACAGCAAGAGTGCCGGGATCGCCGTCGCTGTCCCCAGCAGGATCATCATGGGAGGGCCGGCCAGAATGCTAAACCCGATGCCGACACCAACCTGGAGCACCGCGCCCAGGCAAACGGCTAATATCAGAACGGACAAATCCAATGACACGTCATACTCCCACCAGCACGTTCAGCGCAAACCACGCGTGAATTGTCGAACGAACCCTGTCAGCATGTATCCGGTTTGGCCGGGGTCTGAAACCATGCATCTGCATATCCCGTCAGTCCCAAGACATAATACCCGAATATGTGCCGCGCGCGGATACTGAATGTGCCATCTGGGCCAAAATCGTGAGGTCGAAAACTGGCAGTTTAAGGTCTGACTGTATCCGCGCGGTATAGGGAGACAAGTCTGTACATTCCAACACCAACGCGCGAATGTCTGAATGCTCAGCTATCAGGTCACGCGCTGCCTGCAGAGCTTCGATCAGGTCAGTGTCCATTCTTGTGTGCGCGTTTAGAATCTGGCCAAAGAAAACTGACGAAAATCGACATTTAGGGAACGCTCGGATACGAGGTCGACCACCAACTCTCCGGTTTTTGGGGCCATCACCAACCCATAGTGAGAGTGCCCAAACGCCGTGTAGAGCCCTGGCTTGCCGTCCACCTCACCGATGGCAGGCAGGCTGTCCGGAAAAGACGGGCGCCGAACCATCCAGAACCGCGCATCTGCCGTATCGAGATCGGGTATCATGGCCTTGGCCTGAGCAATCAGGATTGATTTCTTCTGCGGATCTTGTGGTGCGTCTATGTCCGCAATCTCGGCAGTTCCCGAGACCCGCAGCCCACCGATCATGGAACTTGCGACTACCTTTGCGTCCACATCCATGACCGAATTGTTCAGACTGCACGACGGGATTGGGAATTTGACATGATACCCGCGCTCGGCGACCAAAGGTATGGTCAGCCCCAGCGGTTTCAACAATTTTGCCGACCAGACCCCGGCCGCAAGCACGATACGTTGCGCCTGCAGTGGTTCATCCGACGTTGTGATGTGCCAATCCGCATTCGACCGAGTTGGCTGATGGAGCAGACGCGCTAGATTAGAACGGGTTGGTGGAATACTTGGCACCAACTAACGCAAGAAAGGTCTGTTAAGATTTGTTTTCAAATCGCACTGAGATTTTGTCTTGCGTCGCGATACTTTGACAACTCAGGATAAGGCCTTTTGAGATGTCGTCGTCTTCAAGTGCCATGCGGTTTCGCATATGAACAGTGCCCTGCTGGAGGAGCGCCACGCAAGCGCCACAAACTCCAGACTGACAACTGAACGGTGGGTTCAGACCGGCTGACCGGGCAGCATCGAGTATGGTTTCACCGGCTCTGACAGGAACATCAAACGTTGCACCATTCAGTTCTATTCGGGCTTCTGCTTCTACGCCCGATACGCTCATATCGCTTTCGGTATCCCCGCCAAAGCTTTCCATGTGAATACGTTGATCTGGAACGTCCAGATCAAGCAGTGCAGAGCGGACATCAGAGTTCATCTTGCCTGGACCACAAATCCAGTATTGGGTGTCCTGCGCCACTGGAGGTGTTTCAGAAATCGACACCTGAATGGCTTCTGCATTCAACCGCCCGGTCCGCCAAGGCAAAAACCAACTAAGAAGGGCGGGCCGAGACAAGACATGCCTTACCGAGAACCGCTGTGGGTATTGCGCCTGCATCTGTTCAATTTCATCGCGGAGCATGATGCTATTCGCATCTGTATTGCCAAAGACCAGATGCGCCGAAGAATGTGGTTCTTCGGTCAACACCGATCTGATCATCGCATAAAGAGGCGTGATACCGCTGCCTGCCCCGTAGAAATAGTGGGTGCGGCGGTTCAGCTTTCCGGGGATCAGGGTGAATTGGCCAAAGGGAGGCATGATGTCGACTGTATCGCCAGCAGACAGCGTGTCTCCTATATGGTTTGAGACGATCCCACCTTTCACGCGCTTGAGTGTGATGCGCAGTGCTGAACCCGGCGGGTTCGAGATGGTATAGCTGCGCCGGTGCTCTTCGCCGTTGATCCGGAGCCGGATCGTCAGATGTTGCCCGGACGTCCATTCAAACAGATCTTTCAACGCAGGCGGAACATCAAACATGATATTGGTTGCCGCGCCATCGATATCTTTGCGTATCTCTGACACGGTCAGAGCGTGAAAGTTTCGTTGCATCGTGTATTCCGTCATCGGTAATCGTAGGTTGTGGTCAATGAGCGGATCACCGTCCTGCCCAGATAGGGCGCAAAGACAAACTCATCCGTTTGGCGCATTTTCCCAGTGTGTCCGTGCCAGTCGTAATCGACGTAGGACACGGCAGTGACAAGCGGCACGCCATCTTCAGTACGCAATGATACTTCGGGCGCAGACCGACTGGTTTCCCGGTACCCCTCCATTGCCGTCGCGATCTCAGAAGCATCCCATTCGGTGTTCTCCGAAACACGATACATAAAGACGTCCTCTTGTTGGCCCGCCCCATACTTGATGACGATCCTATGCTCTGCATCGTGGTGCCAATCGCGCCAGGTCTCTAGCAAGCCTTGTTCGCCCTGTGCTTGCAGGATTCGCGCAGCAATGTTTTCAGGAGCGTCTGCCTGAACCGTCAGGACCAGAGCGGACGCAAGCGCAACGCCGATCAGGATGGCTTGAAACGGCCGCATCATTGCTCTCCGAGGCTTGAGTTGTCTTGCATGAAATGCAGCACCACTTTCTGGTGCTCAGTAATCGGACTTTCGCCAATCCCGGCCGGCCCGATCTCAAGGTAAGGGCTTTTCAGAGATTTCTGCTGTTGTTCACAGGCATAGATATCCTCGGATGTGAAATCACCCGACGCCATCGGATCATCTTCAGCAGTAACATCAATCCCGTGATACTTTGGGCCGCCGAAATCTTTCCAGAATCCCCAGCTTTTCCACTGTTGTTTTTGGAATGCCCAGTCCGATGCGTTGGCCAGTTTGGTGCGGTTCTCGATCCGCGTCAGATCAGGCGCCAGAGGAGTGATGATGAATAGGTTCCAGCTTTCTTCACTGGCTCCGATACCAATGCCGGGAAACAGCATTGGAACCCACGCGCCGACATGAGGCTCAGCGATTGTACGTGGCATCGGAAGGTTGGCTTCATGGCCCTTGGCATAGGCTGCAGAGGGAGGCTCCCAGAAGTGATAATGTGGTCCCTTCCACCCATACTCGGCCTTGGCATGGTCATACATATGCAGTGTATTCGAATGCAGATGGCTCAGGTGGTAGACGTCGATGTAGTTTTCCACGACGATCTTCCAGTTGGCCTTGATCTCGTAGCTGCTCCTCCCTTCGGTGTATTCGATCAGGTCCTCGGGCTTATGTGGCCCAAGGTATGGGTCAACTTCCCCGAACCATTCAGCAAGAGTAAGAGCATTCGGGTTGGGGTGAACAAATAACATGCCCCGCCAGACGTCTACGCTTGCAGGCTTGAGGCCGAGACAGGATTTATCGACGCCGCCGGGGAATTCGGATGACTCATCCGGAACCGAGATCAGATTACCTTCCAGATCGTAAGTCCAGTCATGATAGGGGCATGTCAGTGCTTTTTGGGTCTTGCCGACTGCACGGATCAGCTGTGTGCCCCGGTGACGGCAGATGTTGTGAAAGGCGCGCAGCCGGTGGTCCCGACCCATGACAATGAACAGATTGTTCAACCCGGCCTGCACCGACAGGAAGTGCCCCGGCGCAGGAATATCCTCTACCAGCCCGGCAAATCGCCATGTGCGCGAGAAGATATGCTGCTGCTCACGATTGAACCAGTCCTGAGATGTGTAGGCTTCGGCAGGCAAGTGGTGGTACATTTTGGACATCAAGATACCTTAGGAAAGCAGGTTTGCGTATCGAGGGAAAATACTGGCCGCGATCATCATCAGGCCAAGAACGGCCCATAGGGCAACAATGGACCAATAAAGGGCCGGGTCGTCGCCTCGATTGACTTCAAAAACTAGAAAGGCCTGTCGATTCATGATCGTTGGGATGACCCACCAGACAAAGAGCAGGCCCCAGACCCAATAAAGACCTATCACAGTGGCCACTAACAAAATGGGCAGGGCGACATAGTTCACGGTTCTGGTCGGACTCATGACTTTGCCTCCAGTACGGAGGCCAGCAGAGAAGCCGCCAGTTTCAATTCCGCGCGCCATGCTTCGGGTGGGTTCAAAGGTGACAGTGCGTCCATGCTGACAAAGATCGCTGAAATGCCCTGAGTCACCGCGCGAATGCGTACGTCAAGTGCTGAAGGGGCCGCGCGTCGCAAGATTGACTCGACCACGTCATAGAATTCCTCAAGGCTGTCCATCAGATCTTGCCGCAACTCGGGGCGATCTGTGACCGTAGTCACCAAAGCTTGATAAGCCAGCATTAACCTAGTGTCGGTGCCGCCATTCTCTGCAAACAGCGCATCTACAAGATCAGATGGTGTCGCCTTGGACGGCAGCGCCTGGTGCAGTTCGTCAAGTGAGGCAGAGAAACCATTCAAGGTATGTTCAGCCAGTGCGGCTATCATCTCGTCCTTGTTTCCGAGGTAATGGCGCAGGAGCGGACGCTTGACGCCAGCCTCTTCCGCAATCCGCTCTTGTGTCGCACCTTCAAGCCCGAAGCGGGCTACACATGTGAGGTAGGCATCGAGAATCTCGTGGGATCTTTGATCTTTCAGAGAGGGTCTTGGCATTAGTTCCTCATAAATTGTCATGATTGACAAATAACATTCGATTTATAATTGTCAACAATGACAAACTATGTGAAAATACAGAACAACAGGCCCGATCAATGTTGGCAGGGCCCAAGCCGACAGTGTTCCCGCGCTTCTGTAAAATTTCACAAGTTTGAAGTGACTACATGTCAATAAAGATTAGCCACACCTTTGTGCCGAACTGCTTTGCCGGCCAGTTCATCAACGCCATGATCAATTTAAGCAGCGGAAGTCCAAAATAACTTGCTTGACGATTGACCAGTTGATCAACTCTTAAACAGACACGTGTAATTGGTTCGGAGTTCAAATGAGAATTGGTCTCGTAACGCCCGCATGGCCCGGAGGGAGTCATGCTAATGGAATTACTACATCCGTATTTTACCTATCCCAAGGGCTTCAGGCTCAGGGGCATGAAGTCACGATTATTTCTTTAAACGATGAAGGGTTGAAGAATGACCGTGATCGCAGTGTTTTTATTCTACCAAAAGCGCGGAAAATGACCGTTCTTGAACGAGCAAAAAAGCATCTGAATCTGGATGAGCCATTTCATGAGATCATCGGCGAGCAAATTGCTGCAGCAGTTTCAGAGGCAGCGCGATCTAAGAGTATCGACGTATTGATTATGGAGGAAACTCATGGATGGGCGAAAACGGTGCAAGAGCTTTTGCCAATTCCTGTGATCGTCGTATTGCACGGCCCTTGGTTCATTCAGTCTGGACTGCAAAGGGAAAAAACGTCGATCGATGATCGTCGTCGTGAACACCGTGAAAGCCTGGCAATCAAAGGGTGTGCCGGAGTTGTCGGTCCGTCCCGTAGTGTCTTAGAAATGACGCTGTCTGAGGTGCCTGGGATCAACTCAGAGCAGGCAGTAATCCATAATCCAATCCTACAGAAGCTACCGGTTTGTTATGACAAGTTGGATGAGAAGCAACGCAAGAGTATTTTGTTTGTTGGGCGCCACGACCATAGGAAGGGAGCAGATACGCTTTTTAGCGGATTTGCCAGGTTGGTTGAGCAAGGCGCGGATGTATTTCTGACTTTCATAGGGCCTGATCCAGGCTTGAAGCAGGCGGATGGCAGTATTGTTTTCATACCAGAAGCATTGGCGGCCCTGGGTCATGAAGTTTCCAGCCGCATCACCTACCTCGGAGCTTGTAGTGGGCAGGAAATCGATCTTCACCGTCAAAAGCACTTATTGACCGTTGTAACGTCACGATACGAAACATTTGGATACACAGTTTTAGAGGCTTTGGCTGCGGGTTCCGCGACCATATCCACAGCCGCAGGCGGACCGGAAGAGATTATTCGAGACGGTGAAACCGGACTACTTATACCTCCCGATGACCCAGCAGAGTTAGCAAACGCTTGCATGAAGCTCCTCAATAACCCGGATTTAGCAGCGTCGTTGGGTAAAGCCGCCCGTGTAGACGTTAGCAAGCGGTTCAACCCTGACGTAGTTGCGGCTGCTTTGGTTGATTTTTCAAAGAAAGTGGTCGCCGGATCAACTTGACATGTTGCTGGACCATAGTTGGATCAATGTGTCGTCGGAGGGCCCGATAGCTCGTATTCGGCGCGCATACATTCTGTAGTCTGGCCAGGGGCAGCTATTGTCTACTGTTTATGAGGCCTGAACTTGTAATAAACCGTTAGGCATATTGGCTAATTAGCGTTATTTATATCATGTTGTTGAGTTTAAGGGGTTTTGATGCGAGTCGCAGTCGTAATACCTTGTTATAAAGTTAAAAATTTTGTCTTAGATGTGATCAATGCAATTGGGCCCGAGGTCGATTGTATTTTTGCAGTCGATGATTGTTGTCCTGATGGCAGTGCGGATTATATTGAGAAAAACTGTGTTGATGATCGGGTGCAGATTGTCCGTAACAGTATTAACCTGGGCGTCGGCGGAGCCGTAATGGCCGGATATCGGGCGGCGTTGGATGCGGGCATGGATATCGTCGTAAAGGTTGACGGCGATGGTCAAATGGATCCATCGCTTATCCCCCTATTCATCAGTCCGATTGCGGCTGGTGAAGCAGATTATGCAAAGGGCAACAGATTTTTTTCTGCGAGCGCTGTCAGAAGTATGCCGAGGCAAAGGTTGTTTGGAAACGCTGCCCTTAGTTTTATGACAAAACTATCTAGTGGCTATTGGAGTGTATTCGATCCTACCAACGGCTATACAGCAATTCACAATCGGGCTTTGGCATCAATTGATTTACGTACATTATCAGAGCGTTATTTCTTCGAAACGGATATGTTGATACGGTTGGGTGATCTTCGCGCGGTGGTAATCGACGTACCCATGCGAGCGGTATACGGTGACGAAGTCAGTGGCCTGCGTGTCCGAGAAATATTCAAGGAATTCCTGACCAAGCATGTAAAGGCCACGATACGGCGAATTACTTACCTCTATCTCTTGCGCGACTTTAATATAGCTTCCCTTAATCTCGTGATGGGTGCACTTTTTATGATCTTTGGTCTGATCTTTGGGAGCATAGAGTGGATTAATTCAGTCCGCACAGGTGTTACGGCATCGACGGGCACAGTGATGCTTGCGGTTTTGCCAATAATTGCAGGGCTGCAGATGCTTTTGTTCTTTCTTGGATACGACATCAGTGCTGAGCCTAAGCGCCCGGTCCAGCATCAATCTGTGTTGTCCGCACTCGATCAGGAGACGGTCAAAACGGCCGACATAGATGAAAAGACAAGAGAGATAAGTTCCGTATAATGAGTATTTTGCCTTATGTATTTACTATTACTGCTGTTCTTGGAATTGCCGCTGGGCAGATACTATTTAAGACCGTTGCGTTGCGGATAGCGGGGCGGCCTCCATCAGTATTAATTCAAGATCCTGCTTTCATGGGCCCATTGATTGCGTCACTGGCAATTTACGGTGTCGCCACCGTGATGTGGATTCTCGCATTGCAGAGCTTGGCGCTGTCGCGGGCTTATATGTTTATGTCTTTGTCATTTGTGATAGTGCCCGTCTTATCGGCGACTTACTTTGGTGAACCTTTGACCTGGGGGTTTCTGGCAGGATTGTCGCTGATTGTCGTTGGAGTAACTCTGACTCAATTGTTCGGATAGATAATGACAAAAGCTGATGCGCGATTAATAGCCCTTAAATTTATTCTTGTTTGGCTCGGTTTTTTTTCGGGTTGGAGTCTCGGCTCGATTCCATTGACGCTGTACGGAATGCCTTTCTCGACCTTGTGGATCGCTGCGTTGACAGGGGTTTTGGGCGCTATTGCAGCGCTTCGATCTGAAGTTGTATGGGCGCCGGTACTGATGGGCGTGATACACGAAAGCGACGAGTTTCATTGGCCTAAGAAATCGGTGATCGGAAGTGTAGCAATGGGTGCGGTGTTAGTGCTCGTAACTATTGTTTATTTTTTGCCGACAAATGATGCGCGACCATTTTGGTTGATTGTCCTCGTTCTTTCTGTGTTTTCGATATGGGTTAGTCAAACGCATGAAATGCAGAAAATACAGTCTGAGAAACATCTTCAGACACTTAGCCTTGTGCCATTCTGTATGTTGGTCTTGCTTATTTGGCTGCTGTACATCGTTGTCCTGCGCGCTGACGCAGATGATGCGTTCTACCTAAATCTGCCGATTGGCATGATATTTTCACAGAATGGAATGCTTGTCTCAGACACTATGTACGGGATCGACAATTGGCCCGTGCTGGGAACCAACTATAAGCTGGAATCGCTGCCTACTTTAACCGCAGCAATTTCCTGGCTGACCGGTATTTCGGTGGTTCTGGTCGCACATTTTGTGTTGCCGATGATCTGGTGTGTGGTTTGGGCTGCCACCTTGTTGGTGATCGGCCAGGGGCTGTTTGGGCGCAACTGGTGGCTTTTCGCGCTGTTTTCTGTTTTGGCTTCAATGGTTTTTGCTGGGACTTTGCAAAGCTGGGGTGTGCATGGAATATCGCGTTTATTCCATGGCAAGGCGCCGCTTATTCTCGTTGTTGTACCGCTCATTGTTTTCGTGGTGTACCGAGCCGACATTCACAACGTCAAATTGCGTCATGTTGTCCCTGCCTTGTCCGCGCTGACACTTGCAGGCCTCGGGTTAACCGCGAACGGGGTCTATATTGCTCCTCTGGCGCTTGGTTTGGCGGTTGGTGCAGGCTGGGTTTCCCGCGGAGGCCAGGGTTCTCAACGATTGCTGACTATGCTGGCAGCTGTGCCCGTCCTGATTGCGGGTGTATGGTTATTGGTCTTTGACAAACCCGTCGGAGTTCAGGTGACAAGCAATCCTCCGCCACACAAAGGGCTCGCAATATGGGATATGGTTGCCGATAAGCCCAATCTTCTACTGCTGGCCGTGCTTTTTTGGGGCGTGGCTACGGCGGCTTGTTTTCTTCGCAGTGGTCGCTGGTTGTCTGCGTACATGTTCGTGACACTGCTGTTGGTTATTAATCCCTTTGTCTGGCCACTCTATGATCGTTTCGCAACGGGCGGATTAAATTTTCGGTTGTGGTGGGCCGTCCCGGTGCCAATGGGTTTATCCCTTTTGCTCACCTGGGGCGTCATTCGTTCTGGATGGTTGCGACTGGGCGCCGGGATTGTTGGCGCAGTTTTGATGGTAACGACAGTGTTGCCCTGGGGTCTTCTTGGGACGCGTGGCACGTTTATCAAGCCGTCCATGGTTAAGTTACCCTTGGAGGAACACGAAGTTGCCTTGCAATTGCGAGAGCTTGTTCAGCCAGATCGTACCGTGCTGGCGAGCGAGTCACTCTCAGCGGTGTTGCCGGGGTTCGAGGAAAGCCCACGTCTTGTTTACAGCAGACGGTCATATCTGGATCAGGTCGAACCGATTGTTGATTCTGGCCGTCTTTACTCAAAACGCATTCTGTCTAATTGGGTAAACGGAGAAGGTGAGAGTCGGTCAGCTGATGTTTTGGAGGCCTTAGAATCGGATTGCATTGGATTGATTGCACTACGCAGCGACCAACTAACGGATGATATCAATACCGTCCTTGCAGGAATTTCCGCTGAAGCGATTGCAAAAATAGAAAACTATGAAGTCTACAATGTAGATGCGAGTTGTGAGTAAAGACAGGTCTTCCAGAGATGATCCGGGTGCAAAGATATGTGCCTTAAGATTGATTGCAGGAAGGGATGCTTGACCGTCACATGGTAAGTTTGGATTCCCGTGGCGCCGATTTCCTGGTTTTCCCAATCGCCTTTCGTACAAGCGGGAACAGGACGAGGCATGTCATACCTGCCACTGAGTAGACTATCAGCGCAACCCAGATGCCGTATCCTATCAACAGGCAAGCAAGCGCAGCGAGCAAACCTGACAGCAAGCTTAGCAAAAGTGCCCCAATCACCGTGTTGTCCTTTGGTTCTTCACTCTACGTGGATCGCCCCAGCACGATACCACAAAACAACAAAGAGTTGTAAAACTAGTGAGGGCATACACTGCCTGCGAGACGGCAGGGTATCGCCGGGCATTAGCGGAATGTTGCCGAATCGGTACTGATGCGGCACTGGAAACAATGCTGGATAGTTGCAATATTGTTTCAGAATCATGGTGCTGTTGTTACCTGCAAACAGTTTTTCGTGAATTGTGTCAAAATAGTGATGACCTGAGTGCTGAAGCCTGTTAAGCACTACAAAGCTCCCGGTTAAATTGTACATGGTTGTGTGAAAGGGTTGAGCATGAAGAAGTTTCTGGCAATTTTGTCGGTGGCTGTGGTTGCATCTACAGGTGCGCAGGCAGTGACAGTAAATATGGCTGAGCATTCTGGCTCAGTTGATGTAGCGGTCGACGGAAAAACTGCGACTTTTGACAAGGGCGGGATTTCTGGAACGATTGAAGCGTTTTCCACTAATCCATATCCCGACGCAAATCCAACTATTACATCCAATTATTATGGGTTGGGTGTTCGGAATGGACCAGATGATGTGGCATACTATCCGGGTGACGGTACGTATGATGCAGGTGATTATGGCTCGTTAGGTGGTGAGATCGACGGCCGCAATCAAGATGACTGGCTTACATTCACCTTTAAGACGGCTGTACGCTTGATCTCGCTGACGTTGGGGAATTTTGATGGGACCGACCCCTGGAACGATAACGCATATATTAGCGTTGACGGTGGTCCGGAAACACGCATCAGCACATGGTTCCATTCGTTTGGTGATGTAGCGGCAACATCCTTTACGGTTCGGGCTCGAGATTATGATGATGAATTTCTGGCCTATAGTTTCACTGTTGCTCCCATTCCGCTTCCGGCTTCGGCATTGCTGCTGCTCGGTGGTTTGGCGGGCTTTGGTCTAATGCGGCGCAAACAAACGCGCTGATCTACCGAAGTAAACAGTAAGCGCTGCTAGAAATGGCTGCTGCTGTTAGTGCTTACTGTTTACTTCAAATCAAGTGTTTGTTTCCATATGGCGAACGACTGACACGCTTTCTGACACATTTCCGCCTTATTCAGTGGTTGATGTTTTGTGTTATTGCCTTTCGTCTGCTATCATGAAGCCAACGTTAATTAGTATCACTTTGTTTGGAGTAAGGTATGCTTAGTAGAATTCTCGCAGTTGCTTCGACTGTTGTCTTGATCGCAACCGGAGCACAAGCGGTTACCTTTAATTTGACCGGCGCCGGTGGAGGTGATCTGAGCGGCACAGGATCGCGGACAGCCACATTTGATGAGGACGGGGTATCCGGGCGTGTAAGGGCCAACTCGACTTATCGTGGCGGCAGAGATTCCGTGATCACAAGTGACCGTCACGGAATTGGGGTGGACAATGGTCGATCTCATGACAGCCCTGATATTGACGGTGCCAACGGCAGCGACTGGTTAACATTTACGTTCGACACCGCTGTACGCTTGGTGTCTATCTCTTTCGGACATTTTGATGCTTATGATCTGGGTTTCGATTGGCGTCGTGGCCTGTATCTGGTCGATGATGATGACGCCTGGGTCAATGTGCGCGGCGATGGCGCAGGCTTTACGGGCACAGATCGATCAACGTATTACTTCGGCGATGTGATCGCGCGCGGCTTTTCTATCCGTGCCTTCCAGCGTAATGACGACTTTGTTGTTTCAAGTTTCACAGTCGCGCCTATCCCGCTGCCTGCTTCTGCACTGTTGCTCATTGGTGGTTTGGCTGGATTTGGAGTGATGCGCCGGCGTAAGCAGCGCATGGCTTAACGTTTGCAATGTGTTGCCGCTATTTGGTTCTGGGTTTGAGCGACTTATACTAGATTGTCGGGACGTAAGCTTTCGGCTTTCCGCTTTGTCATAATGCGACGAACGAAAATGAGATGGTCCAGGTCATCGGAGCGAAACCTCAGCAACAAGTAACGAACTTAGCTGAAGCAGTGTGAAGACTCGGTTCTTAGAGCCTCCACACTGCTTCAGCTAAAGTTCTTTCTCTTCCAACGTTTACAGCTAATTCGTTGCGGGTAAGTAATACCTCAAATGAGATGCCTTTCGCCAAACCCGAGAAAGCAGAGATATCTGCGAAGTCGGAGAAAATTGTGGCTTCTTCAATTAAACTGATCATCACACTGTCCATAGTCGCCATAATTGGGCTGATTGGATGGTATAAGTTTGATGATGGCGCGAATTTCGATACACAAATAAGCAGCGAGTACGAATGGCATGTGTTGCAGCCAAGTCCCGAATTCGAAAAGCAGTTCGAAGCGGCTCTTGTCGATCCTCACATAGTGTTTGGAGATAAGAATTTGTCGCAGCTGGATGCCATGGTCATCGGCCGCGTTACACCAATCTGGGCAATGGAGCATACGCACGGAATTGGGGTTAGGCACCAATGGCCTGCCGTCTATGCCATCGCGCGTTTCTCGGGTGAAAAAATCAGTCTTGTTTTTGACGATTCAGTGAATCGGTACAGAATTACGATTGACGAGGATGTAGGTTCGGCTTTGGTGGTTGATAGACCAGGTGGAAAAGCCGTGGAAATCACAGGGCTTGGTCCAGGAGTGCACTCAATCAGGTTGGATAAGATAAGTGAATCCTTCGATAAAACGGGGGATTTCTTGGGTTTCTTTGTTACTTTAGGTAACGATATGCCGCCTACCCGACAGAAGGAACGACAAATCGAATTTATCGGGGACTCAGATACTGTCGGCTATGGTAATGTCTCTTCTCGTCGTGAATGCTCCGGAAGAGACGTGCACTTGTTAACTGACACTCAGCTCGCTTTTGGCCCTCTTGTGGCGCGTCACTTTCAGGCCGATTATCAGATTATGGCAGTTTCCGGTTCGGGGGTAGTTCGCAATGCCGGCGGCGTCGATCCGGGTAATACAATGGTCGATCGCTATAATCGCCTGCTAGAGGAAGACGAGACTACTGAACTGGCAGAGAGTTGGAGCCCACAGGTGGTCGCATTTGCACTTGGTTCTAATGACTTTTCAACGCCGCTTGGAGCCGAAGAAGCTTGGCCAGATCAGGAGGCGCTGAGCATCGATTTTGTGGCTAGGTATGTCCAGTTCGCAAATAGGGTAAGGCTTAGGTATCCAGGCGCGCTAATTATATTCTTCGTTTTTGAAGGCTATGGATCAGAGTATTTGGACGCGCATCAACAAGTGCTAAATGTTCTTCGCGCAAACGGTGATGAGAAAGTCGCTATGGTCAACTTGCCGAAGATTGAGAAACTGGGTTGCCATTGGCATCCTTCACAAAAGGATCACCATCTTATGGCTGACAAAATTATCCAGTTTATGCAAATGCAGCCCGCAGTTTGGTAAGATGTTGGTTGGATGTCGTTTAATGCCAGAGATTGTCGATAAACCGTCCGTTGCGGCGGCAGAGGGTGCTTGATGCAAGCGAAGCTCGGAATTTGAAATGATTTCATTCAATCCACTATTTGATAAATTAAGTACGATTGTACACCGCCCTGTACATAGTATTCTGACCCAATCTGATGACAGATGGGAAGTCGCTCAAGCCGATGATAACCATGTACCACCCGCCGTGTTCCTGCCGGGTCAGCTCGAACGGATTGAAGACACCGAATTTGCGCCGGTAGACGCGGTAATCCGATCATTCCGTGGTGATTTTGTTGTGCATGAGTCGCCGACCTATGCACATCGTTTCCGGGATGTGGATCTCGTCGATGGGGTGATTTATTCAAAGCAGGGCCGGCATCACTTGCGTGCACGTCAATCTCGATCGATCTCATACAATAAGCCCACTGAAGCGATGAGTGGGGTGATGTACGAAAGTTGGATTGGAAACCGCTGGTTTGGAAGTTGGCTGCGTGAAGATTGCCTTACTTATCTACTGACGGAGCCTTTTGGCCAACCGGTCACAACTGCATCTGAACCCAGCGGTCATGTTCCCAGATATGAAAGTCTTCTGGGCATGGCGCCCAAGCGTATAACAAATGTCCACTTCGATGAGCTAATTCTGTTCGAGGACCTACCAAACAATTCAGGAAAGGCCGATCGGGCAAGAGACGCCCGGAAACGTTTGCTTGCCGGGAAAACTATAGAACCTTTGCCCGGAGTGTTTATTCTACGAGGTCAGTCCGGTGATGCGAGAGTCCTGGAAAATGAAAGGCAAATTGCCGAAAAGCTCTCTGATACCTATGGGTTTCATATCCTGGATCCGGCGAGTGCGAGCGTAGATCAGATCGCACTTATATGTGGTCAAGCAAACATAATTGCGGGCGTAGAAGGAAGCCATTTGGCACATGGATTGGTGATGATGCCGCCTCATGCCACGCTTTTTGTAATTCAGCCCCCGAGCCGTACAGTTGCCGTGTTGAAAGTCGTGACAGACAGGCAGGATCAGAGATATGCATTTGTAGTAGGAGAAGGGACACAACACAAATTTCGTGTGGATTGGGAGGATATCAGGCGAACTCTGGACCTTTTGGGATGACGCTTAAATACTGCGGGTGGCCTGCAATCGGTCAGTCATTCGCTCTTGTCCTTCCGTTATGATCCAACAGAAGGTGGAGATTGAAACGCTTGTGTCAGGGCACAGACATCAGAACCGGTTTTTTTGAAGTGAGTTAAATAAATGTTCTCAGTTATAAGAGGCGATTATGATCGCCATGGGCGATCTGTACTGGATGCGGCTTTTATTTCATTGCAAGTCTATCGCTTCGGGCGTTGGGCAATTCACCGAAAGACGCCGGTGGCGCGGTGGTTTGCAAATAAAATCTACGGGTTTCTCAAGGTTTTCATTCTGAATGTGACAAAAATTTGGATACCACCGAAGACAGTTTTGGGCGAAGACTTCCATATCATTCACGCGGAAGGCAGCCTTTCCATTCATTCTGACGCAGTAATTGGCGACCGTTGTGGAGTTATGCATAATGTCACAATCGGAACCAATATGGGGCAAGGGGCCCCAATTATAGGTAATGATGTGTTTATTGGTGTGAATTCCACAGTTCTTGGAAACATACGTATTGGGGATCGAGTACATATAGGTGCCAACACAGCAGTCGCGACCAATGTACCTTCTGACTCGACTGTTGTGGGGTCCCCGGCTCGGATATTCCCGAGGCTTGGTAGAATGACAGCTGGCGCAAAGCAGCCAGCTTCGGCCGAAAAGAAAAAGGTGCTCTGATCGTGAAGGGTTCAAACCTTTATCGCCTGCTTGCCGATAATCTAAACGAGAACGCGGACAAAGTGGCGTTGTATGATGCCCGCCGTTCAATCTCATATTCTGAATTGATTTCTGAGGCTGATGTTGTCGCTCGTTACCTGACCAGCATTGGTGTTGGTCCCGGTGACAGGGTGGTCGTTCATCTACGCAAATCGATTGAAGAAGTCGTTGCGATGTTTGGTGCCGCCAAGATTGGTGCAGTAGTAGCCAATGTGCATTTCCAATGGACAACTGAACAACTTCTGTACGTGGCGAAAGATTCTGGGTCGAGTGCGATTATTGTTGGAAAGAGTGCACAGAAAGGTCTGGCGAACCGGACCCTGCCTGAAGATGTACGCGGTGTCTTGGTGTTCGACAACAAGTTTTACTTAGCAGGATCTCAGGAAGACGGATCAAATCAGGACAAACCAGAAAAAGCTGAGGAGTTTAACGCCGCGGCTGAGGATCTGGCGATGATCATCTATACTTCGGGTTCGACCGGGATGCCGAAAGGAGTCATGTTGAGTCACCGAAACATTCTCATTGGTGCTGAGACGGTAATCGAATACCTGAATTTGAATAGAAATGATCGCCTTTTGTCGGTATTACCGTACAGCTTTGATGCTGGTTTGAACCAGTTGACTACTATGCTGATGGTTGGTGGCAGTGTTGTGCATCAGCCCGTTATTATGCCCGCGGAAATAGTAAAAAGTATTCAAGCACACGAAGTAACCGGATTTGCAGGTGTTCCACCATTGTGGAACCAGATTGTCCGGCTGCTCAGAAAGTCGCCTGAAGCATTGAATTCGCTGCGTCTGATCACAAACACAGGTGGCAAGATCCCGATTGATATACTTGAGAGCATGTCAGAGACTTTTCCAAAGGTTAAGATCTACTTGATGTACGGCCTTACAGAAGCCTTTCGGTCGACCTACCTTCTACCTGAGAAGTTCCAGAAGAAATTGGGTGCAATTGGTCAACCAGTGCCAAATTCTCAAGTCTTTGTTATTAAACACGGAGAAGGGCTGGCGGGACCAGGCGAGCAAGGCGAGTTGGTCCACGCTGGTCCGCTTGTCAGCCTTGGGTATTGGCGGCAACCGGCGCTGACCCAGAAGAAGATACGACCCTGCCCGGAGCTGATTGATGTGATTGGAGACACGCCTGTCGTGTATAGTGGTGATATTGTCCGCGTAGACGACGACGGTGATTTGTGGTTCGTCAGCCGTGCTGACGACCTCATTAAAACCAGTGGGTTTCGGCTAAGCCCAACTGAGGTGGAGGATCTTGTCTCCCTCAGTGGGTTGGTCTGTGATGTGGTTGCATTTGGCGTTGAAGACGATGACTTGGGTCAGATTGTTCATTTGGCAGTGACAGAGGCCGACGGGTTTTCTTCGGCGGCATTATTAACCCATTGTAAGAAAGTAATGCCGGGATACATGGTTCCGCGTCATGTTTGCGTCTGGCCTGGTCAGATGCCGCGAACAGCTAGTGGAAAGCTGGATCGGACGACAATTATTGCCAACGCCCAGATCAATAGTTAGGGCTAGTCTATAAAGTAAAATTGAACTGAATATTCGAGGTGCATTCAGCAATGGTTCTATCGGCACAAGACATGATCGACTTTATGAGCGAATCCCTTAATATCGAAGAGCAGATTGATCCTGATACGGAACTGTTTTCTACGGGTATTCTGGACTCGGTTGCGATGATGAACATGATAACTTTCGTAGAAGAGAAAGCGCGTATAGATATTCATCCCGCAGATGTGACACTGGAGAACTTCGACACTATCAACAGGATCGTTGCACTGATAAAAAGTCAGTCTTGATATGAAGGAATTTGACGCACGCCTAAAGGAAGTTGTCGATCGGTTCGGAACACCAAGCTACGTATATTTTACCGAAGCAATAGATAGCCGAATTGCTGACATACAGGCTGCTTTTGGGAAACGGTTCGCATTAAGCTATGCAGTAAAATGTAATCCAAATCCCGGCCTTCTTAAATGGCTGTCGCAGCGCATCGAGTTCGTCGACGTATCCTCTATTGGTGAATTTCGTCTTGCGAAACATGCAGGTTGGGGGCCAGCTCAGGCAAGTTTTACAGGACCCGGAAAGCGTGAGGTCGAAATCGCAGAAGCGATCGAAAATGATATCGGTGAATTGATCATCGAGAATGTACGAGAAGCAAAAATCGCAAATAAAGTAGCTGGAGAGTTCGGGCGCCGGCAAAACGTACTTATTCGGTTAGCGCCATCATTCGTACCAAAGGGATTTGGCGATCACATGGCGGGACGCCCAAGCCCATTTGGCATCGACGTTGAAGAGGCGAGGGAGCAAGTGCCGGAAATAGTGGCTTTGCCCAATTTGTCAGTTATTGGATTTCATATCTATTCAGGAACACAGTGCTTGAATCCAGAGGCGGTTTGCGAAAACTACCGAGTTTTCCTATCGGTCTTTCGCGAAGTGTGCCAGTTAAACAATATCGTTCCTCAAAAATTGATTTTTGGTTCGGGCTTAGGGATTCCCTATCATCACGGTGACACCCCGCTGAATTTGGAAGACATTGCAGACGGTATTTGCACTGAGATTGAAGAGTTTTGTGCTGAAGCCAGATTCTCTGATACCAGATTGATTTTGGAATTGGGGCGTTATTTGGTCGGAGAAGCAGGTTTTTTTCTGACAAGCGTAGTCAACATCAAAGAGTCCAGGGGTCAGCGAATTGCTATATGTGACGGAGGCATGAATAATCATTTGCCGGCTTCCGGTCATTTCGGGATGGTAATTCATCGTAACTACAAAATGCACGTATTGGGTGAGAGCGGTGACGCAGAAAAGGTGAACCTTGTTGGCCCGTTGTGCACCTCGATAGACAGGTTGGGCAACGCCGTTTCTCTGCCGCGCTTGAATGAGGGGGATGTCGTTGCGCTTCACTGTAGTGGGGCCTATGGTTTGACGGCTAGTCCAATCAACTTCATAAGCCATCCTCACCCCAATGAAGTTCTATTTGAAAAGTCGAATATAGTAGATGTTACTCGAGATGGGTTTACCGATCGGTATTAGTTACTTGCTTATGGCTGGTGTCTTTGACGGTGAGTTTTCTTGTTATAAAAATGGGTGATTATTTTATTCTCCTTGAGGTGTTGATTGCCGAGAAACAGTGACTTTTGACAGCTTCGATTTGAAAATGTAGAACATTTAGGTGGGTTTGTTTGGAGGTTAAAATGTTAAATGGATTGAGCGGTATATTGCGCCCAGCCATGAACTTTGTGGCATTTTTTGTCGTATTGATATTCTCAGGTGCTGTATTCCAACAAACCTATGAGCATCCGAAATACAATCCGGATTTGATAAGCTACCTATCGGTAATTTTGGATAATGAACTGGAAGACGGTGATCGATTAAATTTACGTGTTCGCGAAGAGATTTTGCAAAATACTTCGGAGCATATTGTGCAGAAGTTGGAGGCAGATGACTTTACGGGCACTTTGCTTACAGACGAAGAGGCGCTGCGACAGCATATGCCGTTCTTCGAAAGCAGGTATGGTTATCTGGCTATCATCAAGGCTGGGAATAACATAACTGGATCGCTGGTAAGCTCTACGATATTGATTGGCGCGGTATCTGCTGCAAGTATTACATTTCTCGTGGGTTTGTACATGTTGCGATTTGGTTTTATGTGCGTACTGCTTACAATGCTCGCTATTCCTTACTTGGGCGTAATCGACGTCGGCAGAGAGCAATCTCCTGACGCCCTAGCGGTTCTTTTGCTACTAGCGTTTATTTATTCTATTGGTCGGCATGCTTTTCTAACTCTGTTGCTTGCAATACTCATTGTCTCAATACGTCCTGATTATATCGTGTTCACTTCTATTACGGTTCTGGTTTTGTTTTTATATGAACGAGTCAGTCTTAAGGTGTTAATTTCAGTTCTCCTCGTAACCCTTATTCCATTTATATTTACGAAATTCTACTTTGACGGATATAGTCATCAGAAATTATTCCATTACACTTTGATTAGCCAGAATTTCTACCCGCAGGACATGGTAATATCTGCGGATCTTGGAGACTATCTCAAAGCTTACTTCAGGGGCGTGTATAGTATTGTTTTCGGCAAATATGTTGTCATTTATCTGCTCGTCGTAGGCCTGTTGATTTCCTATCTAGAACACGATGACCGGGATTTAGGTTTTTGTTTGTGCTTAGCATCAATTTCAATGATTTTCGTACATTTTTGCCTCTTTCCGGCGGCGTTCGATAGATTCTACATTGCTCCGAATATCATAATATTTATCTCTCTTTTGAAAGGAATGATAAGGCATAGATCTGAAACCAGTAGAGTTGGCTCGAATCCTATGTTTTATTGATCTGATGATGGGATACGTTTGGAGCTGCTCCGAGTTGTCATTTCGACGGCCTCAATCACTCCCTTTCTGCGCCTTATGTCATGTTTAACATCAAGAGTCTCCTGAGTTCGGACTGATGCTTCTACCGAAAAGTGTTGTCGATGCCTAGAACAGACACGAAGTCCAATGCCAGAATTGGAATTTCCGCTCTTTTGGCTCTGATTATTGGCGGGATGGCCGCCCTTTCAGCAGGAACGGTGCTTTTCGTATCGACCTACGCAAACATTCAAAACACCACAGAGTTGCTAAACACATCTGCTGAGATGATCATCGATACGATTGAAGAGAATGTCATAGATTTGACGGCACCGATTGAGAAATTGGCAAAAGCCTTGAAGAAAGGTGCAGAAACGGGCGACATCGACCTTGCGAATATAGAATTTCTGAATGCCTATTTCGCCGGAGTTTCGGCGACTGTTCCCTATCTTACTGATCTGGGTGTCGTTTACCCAGATGGCAGCTACTTGTTTATTACGCAAACATTTAGTCCTGATGGACCTGTTTTTACACCCACTGTTGAACCGCCTACTGCAGGTGCCGTTCATTATATACAAGAAGTCAAAAATAAAGAGAGCTTCTTTTGGAACGAGCCGTTTTTCAACGATGGAAGAACTCATATCTCAGTGGCCGTTTCGATACAGAAAGGTGGGGATTATCTTGGGACTGTGATCGTGTCTTCCACTGTCCACCATTTTTCCGAGGTCGTAGGTGAATTGAACGCTAAATACGGCGTCACGGGATTCATCCTGTATGGTGACGATCACGTTTTGGCTCATCCAAAGATACTCGAATTAGCGCCAACCGATCTGAGTTCGGCCAGCCCTCTGCATTCTGTGAGCACACTTGGTGATCCAGTGATTGCGCAGATGTTGAATGTATCCCCCGAGTTTCACGGCCGTGATGACACATTTGATGGGTTCGTGGTCGAGACGGAACAAGGTGAACAGCTGATTTTGACGAGTACGATGGAGAGTTTTGGCTCCGTGCCTTGGGTTGTGGGTCAGTACTCTCCGCTTAGCGACTGGAGCGGTCAGTGGTCACGGTTGAGCGATTCTGTGTTGGTCGGTTTGGGTTTGGTGGCGGTCTCCGTTTTGGCAGCGTTGTTGCTGGCCAAGCGCGTCGCCGCTCCGATCCGCAGATCCACGGAAGGGGCCATGGAGATCAGTCAATTGAATTTGGACCAGATCGGCAACCTGCCGCCATCTCGTGTCTCTGAGTTGAACCAGCAGGCTATTGCCTTCAACAGAATGTTGGTCGGCTTGCGATGGTTCGAAACCTATCTGCCCAGAGCTTTGGTGAGGCAGCTTGTCAAAACCGGGAATACGGCGATCGTTCAACCACGAGAAGTCGAGTTGACCGTCATGTTTGCTGATATTCAGGGGTTTACCGCATCGTCGGAAACCATGTCTCCGAAAGACACCGCTGAGATGTTGAATCGGCATTTTGAGATACTGAACCGATGTATTGAACAAGAAGGAGGGACTCTCGACAAATACATTGGGGACGCTGTGTTGGCATTTTGGGGCGCGCCGGAAGAACAAGCGGATCATGCCGAACGCGCGTGCCGCGCCGCTTTGGCTATTCGCCGGTCTCTGAGCAACGCTGGAATTGATTACGGTGTCAAGATAGCCCTTCATACAGGGCCACTTATCGTCGGCAACATCGGGGCTGTGGACCGGATAAACTATACGGTTATCGGCGATACAGTGAACACTTGCGCCCGGATCGAAGCATTGGCCGGAAGCCTGCCGTCAGACGAGTTAACCAGGATAATGGTCAGCGAAGCGACAGCGGGTTTGCTTGGCCGGTCTTTCGATTTGACTCATGTCGGTGACTTCCAGGTCAAAGGACGTTCAGGTCCGGTAACCGTTTATCAGCTTTAGCGGTCTAATTTGACTTGGGCCAATCGGGGCACTGAGGATATTGTCCCCGCCGGAGATTTGGAGACTGTTCCTTTGTCAGAGCGTCTTTGCCTGCAGAAATCTCGCCGTGCGTGAACGAATTCAGCTGCATGCAGAGAATAGCTGAAACAGTTCGAGTGTAGATTTCACGCCAATACTTTACTGACGCGCCTCTCCAAAAATGGGGATGCCGGTTCGGAATGTTCTTGGTGTATATTTTGTTGTTTGAGTGTTTTGTTCAAGTTTTGTCCAAAGGGTTTTTTATTGTTTTGATTGTCATGTTT
>NZ_FNNP01000026.1 GCF_900106805.1 Ruegeria halocynthiae | reverse complement strand
TACCAGCGTAACGATAACTGGAAATTATCCGTGCCCCAAAAACGTTATTTTCTTGGGCTTCACATCGGACATGACCGTGCGATTACAGTAGCCGACGACTCCACCATCATTTTCCATACAGCAGTTGAGAGGCTTGATCGCAAGAAGCACTCAGACTCTTTTCTTCTGCCCGTCGAAGAGATCACGACGATCCTGAGCTACCTCAAGATCAATGTTGTCGACCTGGAGGGTGTTTGTATCTCTTACCTCGCAGTTGAGGCATCGCGTGTCTCCGACACGCTCGAAGCATCCTTCCGCGACGCTTTTCCGGAATTCGATGGGAGATTTTCAGCGCTCGATCATCACCTTGCGCATGCGCTCGGAGCGAAAGTGTGCAGTGGGTTTGACGAAGCCATGGTTGTCGTCGCGGACGGTGCTGGAGATCAGCGGCTGTGGGGATCTCAGTCAGAGACGATCTATCATGTTTCTTCCGACACGTTCTATTTGCTCGACGAGAGAGTCCAGTCTCCACCGCTCACCTACGTCAATCGTCCAGAGTTTTATGACCCAAGCTATTTTCGGCCAGACGATCAAGAGCGACAGATAAGTTTGGGCCTGAAATATGAACAGATCACCTATCTCTGTGGGTTTGGACCGGGTCAAGCCGGTCAGACCATGGCGCTGGCCGCATTTGGGGAACCGCTCTTCGACTATCGCAACATGCTCCCGAAAGACCTCTCTTTCAGCCTGCGTTACACTGATTTTTTGAGAGAGTTTGAAGCGATCGCAAAGGCGGAAGGCCAGTCCCTTGTTCAGTTCGCGAGAGAGAGGCGGTCTGACATCGCCGCGACCTATCAAGCATACCTGAGCGACGCATTGTCCGCGATCGTGAAAGACGCGTTGGATCGCTTCCCTTCGAAACGCGTTTGCTTTTCAGGTGGACTGTTCTTGAACTGTCTCTCGAACAGGCGCCTGCACGATGAACATCCGGACCGAGAGCTGTTCTTCTTCCCAGCCTGCAACGACGAGGGCCAGTCGATCGGAACCGCGGCCTACGCATATTGGCAGTCCCATTCAAAGCTTCCAGAAAGACCCCACGAATTCCCCTATCTTGGGAGGAAGTTTTCCGATGCTGAATGCGAAGCCGCACTGAAGTCGGCCAAACTTCCATATGACAGTTTGTCCGAGGATGAAATGCTCGAAGGTTTGGTTGACTTGCTGGTGACAGGTAAGATTGTCGGCGTAGTTCGAGGTAGATCCGAGTGCGGGCCCAGGGCGCTTGGTCATCGCAGCATCCTGGCCGATCCGCGATCGATGAAGTCTAAACGGCGTCTCGATGAGGGCATCAAGAGGCGCGCCGAGTTTCGGCCATATGCCCCCATGATCTTGGAGGATCGGTCTGGCGAGATGACAGATTTCGACGCGCGAGCGCCCCATATGCTGGTCACCGCCAGCGTTAAACCTTCAGAACGAGACCACATCCCAGCCGTCGTCCATGTGGACGGGAGCACCAGGGTTCAGACAGTAGATATGGACGATGACCTATGGCTCCGTGATCTGCTCCAACGCTTCTATGAGCGTACCGGCGTGCCGGTGCTACTCAACACGTCGTTTAACGATGAGGTGCAACCGATGGTCGACAGCCCGTCGGATGCCATTGACGTGTTTTGCTCGACGGATCTGGACGTGCTGGTCTTGGGCAACTGTCTGCACCTCAGACGAGGATGACGCCATATCCGTCAGGGCCAGGCACGAGTGCCTTCGGGTCATAGACGTGGTTCAGCATCTGCCCGTCAAACACTGTTTCAAGCCTTTTGCGCTGATCGCTTGGCTTCGGGAGGAACAGCGGTGAGAAGGAGACCTTCTGCGCATATCGCCAGGCGGTTTCCTGGTCCGTTGCTTGGTGTATCGCCCTCAAGCCGTTGGACAATGCAACGGTGTTCTGGAAGCACAACTCGTCGCCCGCAATGAAGGTCAGACCCTGGTCGTGCAAATGATCGACCAACCAGACCGCTTTCCGTGCGATGTCCTCCTGTGAGACTTTCTGTTCGACTGAGATGACCAGATCAAGTGATGCCAGCAGCCATATATACTCACTGTAACCGTAACGGCGTGCGGATTCGTTTGCTTTGGATATGACCGCTTCGACAGTCGAGATGGGTTCGTCACCGGCGCGCCATCTCAGCATGGTGTCGACCGCGATCAGGTAGTCGAGCCGCGGCACGAGATGCCCAAAACCCGACCTCTTGCAGAAGGCTCGTAGATGCTGAAACTCCGCCGACTGCTCATCGTCCGGAACAGTTCCTTGATCGGTCCAATTCGCGACCAAGCTGTTGACTTTCGCATGCGTCAACGTCCGTTCCGGGACACCGGTTTGCGCGTGCTTGAGCTGCCTTTCGGCCAGCCTCACCGAATTCGCTACATCAAGATATCGGCTCAAGTGAAATTCTGCTGAGAAGCTTAGACTCAACAGAGCGGGTGCTCCGACCTGATGGGCACACCCTCTCGCCCTAAGGAAGAACAGCCTTGCAGCGGAAAAGGCAGATTGTGCGGAATAGTATGACTGGAGGCGATCACACATATCGAACTCGATCGCTTTTGCGGCGGTCGTTTTTTCGTGCCTTTCAAGAAAGTTTTCGACCTCGTGCATCAAGGAAAGCGCCGTTTTCGAGTCGCCGCTGTTGATCAGCGCATGCGCCATGAGCTGCTTGACCCCAGCGACCGTCAGCCCGTTCGACTTTTTGTCTTGAAGTGCAGAGACGAGTCCGACAAGCCTCAGATTGTCGATAAAGCCTGAGGCGTAGGCACGGTGGTGTGAGTTTAGGTAGGCGCGCGCGATCAAGCATCGGTGCTGCAGCAGGGGGCGATGAGAAGCCGACCTCTGAAGGACCGCATAGAGCGTTGCGAGATGGGGATAGTCATCTTCCTCGAGATCAAGCGAGGAGATGTTCGTGACGGTACGAAGTTTGGCAGCGAACGTCGCTATCGATGCTCCGGCGGAATCAATATCTCCGTCGGACAGGGCGAAGGCTGCCGCCGTTTCGGTCCTTAAACTTTCCGGAGGTGACTCGACGAAATTCAGAACCTCGCGCGCTGAAGGGGCCGTATCGAAACTGTAGAATTTATTGTGCAGGTAGTCTTGCAGGGAACCGTGGCGAAATACGGCGCGGGATGACCGATCATCTGGCTCGAGCCAAAGGAGCAATAGCTCCTTCGCCACGTCGGTTCGCTCGAGAAGTGAAGTCATCGCAGCGTAGGAAAACGTCGGGTCGTCAAGGACAGCCAAAACTTCAAAAAAACCCGCAAGCGTGAATTTTTCAAATCTCGTTTTTGACAGATGATCATAACGATAGCCAAGGATGCTACCGATGATTTCGTCACCAGAGAAATAGTCTGTTGTCGCATCGTCGGCGACCGAGAGCGTCAATCGCTCTTCGTCCGCCCATTGAATCTGATTTCGTTCGAGCAAGGAGTGCACGGCGTGCACAAGATCGACCGGGCGGAGCTTTGTCCGGGCGTCCTTGAGACGAAAGAGCCCCGGCGCATCGTCGCTGAAGATGGAAGACAGAGCGGAGCGAACGTCCGTGTCGCTCATGTCTCCGAGAATGACCTGGCGGATACTGTCAGGTGTTTGGTGCTCCGCGATCTGGCGCTGGAAGGCTTCGTAGTCTGGCCGCCGAAACGTTGGATCGCTTCGGCCCGCGGCAACCAAAGAGACACCCCCTCCAGATCCAAATGCGAAAGTGACGATTTCTTGCAGGATTGGTGCGGTCGCTTTGTGAACGTCGTCAATAAAGACCACCTCGTCCCGACCGCCGCTGTCAATTCGCGCCAGTCGCTGAAAGAAATCCGAAAGTTGCACCTCCTGCGGACGGGTACTGTCTCTCTCACCGAACCCACTGGTGGAAACAAACACGCCACCACTATCCAGCATGGTTATGAAACGACAGGCGAGCCCTTGAGCCTGAGCCTCCTCGTAGAGCTCTAGCAGGAGCCGTGATTTACCTGAGCCGGCTTTACCATGCACATGTACAAATCGGGGAAGCAGTTGCGTCAGCAGGTCCGTTCGTAGTTTCGACAACTCCATCGACATCGGGGATTCAAAGAGCGGTATCCTCGCGATGTCGTCGCTCGTAACGAGTGGGATTTCGTGCAGCTCTCTCTGTCCATCGATAGAGACCGAAACAGTGAGCGAACGAGGCGTGCTGAGACCTCTTGGCGCGAGGTCTATTGACCAACAGCCAAGGTCGCCGGCTCTCAATGTGCCTCCGCTGGGATCGTCCGTCTTGCCGACCCAGTCTCGTGTGGAATGTAGTGAGAAATCGAATTGAAGTGGCGTCTCCGGCGTCGATCTCACTACGAAATGGACAATGAACTGATCTTTGTGCTTGCCGTCCCGCAAGACCTGATAGCTAAGCAGCTTTTCAGATTGTTGCTCCGAGACGAGGTCCTGCGAAACGATGTCAGGCAAACAGGCGGCGATGTTCCATGCATCGATGAGCAAGAAGTCTGTACCGACCCGGCGACACTGGCGTTCGATGACGCTCGCCGCGCGAGGAGTGAGCGTTCCGTTGGTGACTATTAAGAAAATGCTGTTGGGTGCTGGTTCGATCTGTAGCACGTTCGCCGCGACGTGTTCGAGGGTAAGCCGTCGTTTGTTCGTGAGCTTGCACTCGATGAAAACTTGTTTCGGGACCCCTTCCGCACCCAGCTCCAAATTGAACAGTTTGGCGGGCGTGTAGTCGCGGATGACCACGTCTCGACCTCTGTCAGCCGACGGAGAGGTGAGTTCAACCTGGTTCGTGAACTCAGCTCCCAAAATCTTAGCGACCGTTGACTTGGCCGATTCAAAGATTGCGATTTCAAATGCGCGGTCGGAGACGGTGCCAAGTGGCAAACTCGGCGGCTGGGATACGTCGTTTGGTAGTAGAAAGCGTTCCTTCATGGCGCCTGCCTGTCGCACATGAAATGCACGGATAATTTCCAGTTATCGTTACGCTGGTA
>NZ_FNNP01000029.1 GCF_900106805.1 Ruegeria halocynthiae | reverse complement strand
ACCCTTGATTTCATGCTGTCCGCGAAGCGAGATACCGCGGCGGCCAAGAAATTTTTCGCCAATGCGCTGTATCACAACGGTATCCCAAAACGGGTGTCTGACGTCAGACAGGTTCGCCCAGTTGCAAATGCCACAGCACTCTTTAGTCTCCTGACCATTTTCTCCGGCGGGACGGCTTTGTTTGGGGGTGCAACAGCTAAAGCAGCGGTTGGAGATGCAGTTCCATTCGTGCTTTGGTTCAATTTCCTAGCTGGATTCGTCTATTTGCTAGGCGCGTTCGCAATCTTTCAATCCACTACGCTGCAGAGTTACTCAATCTTGGATTTGGCGGGGCGCCACGCTGACCTCAGACATACCTTAATCTGACCTTAGCTGTACACTGCTCCACAGGCTGAGCCATGCAGGGAATTGAATCAAGACAAGATTGGTTGTTGAAATCAGATCCATTGGCATCCCCCGCTGGACGAAAATCCAAGCGTGAAAAAGAGCGTGCAGCGCGGGCCAAAGTGACCCGAACAAGGCGACCTGTGGCGCACGGGCACCGTAAATCAAGCCCAGGCCAGACACGAGATAGACCAACCCGATGTCGCGCACAAAATGAAGGTTGAAAGGCCCCATCATGGTGATCCCGGGTACAGTCTCGTACCACCAGACCGGAACGAACCACATGACAAGGGCATTCAGGGCATAGATTGCCCCAATGACGGTCAGTATCCACTTGTGCATTTGATTGTTCCTTCTTTTCAACAGGTGTTGGTTTCGATGGCTTTACCGGAGTCTTGAATTGTGTGCCCCGTGTCGAGCTGGCTTGAGCCTGATCCACCGCAAAAAGGCCAGCTGCATCAGGATCACAGCAATAGAGTCCGGACGTGGCCCAAGTAACGCTTGATGCTCGACGACGATGATCGTGTGGTCAAGCAACGGAACGGACAGGATGTTTACAATTGCGTGGGTCAGGACAATTGGCCAGATGCTTTGGGTCTTGTGTCTGATCGCACCAAAGACAACGGTCATCACATAGGTGCCAACGACAAACAGGCTCGCAAACTGCCAAAGTGGTAACCCCAAGAAATCCTGCAAAACCGCATAGTAGGGGATGTGCCACGCCGCCCAGACCGCAGCGACACTCAGATCCCGGCGGACAGGGGAAAGCCCCAAAGCCTCAAGCCGTGGATGGAGATAGCCACGCCATCCGACTTCCTCGGAGAGTGAAAAAAAGAGCGCCGGGAGCGCCAGTGCGGCAACAGCCTCCAGATAGTGTGGCCCAAAACCAGCCTGTAAATGGGCTGTCCCGCACATGACGCCCACCACGCCCACTGCCACAAACGCCAGAGGGAAAAGCCCGATCAACTGCGCATAGTGCCCGATGTTCCCTTTAAGATTAAGCACAAACCCGGCATCAGACCAGCCATCGCCGGCGAAAGCACGAAGTCCGATTGCGATCACCGCAGGGCTTAGGATGAAAATCAAACCTCCGGCCTCGATGTCCATCGCCATAACACTCCCCCCGACGATCGACAGGGCGAGTGTTCCCAGAACAAAGAAGCAGATATTCCTGCGATTTGCAGGCGGGGTAATTTCGGCCATAGGGGATCTTATTTCGCAGGTTTAGCGTTCAGGCGTTTGATCGGGAAAGCCATGCAACAAAACATCCACCCGGTCGTCTTGGCGCGGCGGCGCGGACAAATCATTGTTAGAACGCCCTAGCGGTTCGCCTTGCGATACGCGGTTGGCGTCATTCTCATGACCTTTTTGAAAGCGCTGTAAAACGAAGAACGTGAGTTAAAGCCAACGTCATAGGCAATGGACAGGATCGTGGCGTCATCGTTGTCCAGACGGGCAACCGCAGCCTCGATCCGATGGCGGCTGACAAAATCAAAGAAGCTTTCACCAATCTCTTCATTCAGGGTCTGGGTGACGTATTTGCTGGGAACCTGAATATGCTTTGCCAACGACCAAAGCGACAAATTGGGGTCGAGATAGAGCGCGTCCCTGGCCATAGCATTGCGAAGTTGACCTGCGATTTTTTGGGACATGTCCTTGGTCAGCGCCGATTTGGAATAGCGCGGAGTCCGCGTTTCCGATGCAGGGGTGTCGCGATCAATGGGGCGCCGCTGCCGCAAGCCCCATAGGGCAATCACAGATATCAGGATTAAGCCATAAAACGCCTCAATCACTTGAATAAGGCCAATTTTCCAGGTCGCAAGTTCGTAGATAAGCGAGCCGACATTAATCGCCCAATAGCCGGAATAAAGGAGTACCACCACGGAAATCCAGCGCATTTCGTGTTGTTCGGTGCTTGCAAAGAAATCCTTCAGTCTGGAGCGGTACCGTAACAAGCGTCGGGTAATCGCGGTCAGATAAAAGGCCCACTGAAAGGGGACTATCAGAAACACCAGTTCATAGGTCCGGCCAGTAAAATAATCTTGCGGTCCTTGAATCCTGTCCGGATCCGGAAGCAGACCAAGCCGCACCTCCGCTGGCAGAAACAGAATCCAGACGAAGGCGAGCCCTCCGATCAAAGGCAGTATTGCATGCCATTTCAGCTCCGCCACGCGCAGTGGAACTGGCGATGTTAAAGAACAGACATAAAGCCAAAGAAGCGGAGCAACCGACGCAATACCAACCAACCAGAATGCATGCAGGACTAATTTGACCTGCAGACCGGTAAAGGCGGGGGTCAGAGATACCCCCAGTACGGTAAATGCCTCGGCCGTCAGAAATAACGACAGCACCTGAAAGACCTGCCTGTGGCGTCGCTGTGTCAGACAATAAGCCACACCAAACAATGCAACCGTCAACGTCATCGTCGAAAGCAGAACAGAAATCTGGTGCGTGACGAACATCTTTGCCTCCGGGTTCGGGCGGGTAATCTGTAAAACTACCGATGCAAAATAACCAACAGTCTTGCCACTCCGACTGTCCGTGCTGAGCGGGCCGGACAGTCTTTTTGCCTCGACCGCGCGCCTCTGACGACAGCAGGGCTGTGTGTGTGACTGCCTGTCCCAAACTTACAGATAGGAATGAAACATGGAACTTGCTTCGAAGTCAGCTCTCTTAGGGTCAGGACTTCGGTAAAACTCCTTCTGTTGGCACATCGTGACCAGTGTGCTGTGGACCGCTGCCGCGGGTTTTCTTTGGCCGGCAATTGTCAGACACTCGACCGAACTAGTCGTTTTTCTGACGATCATGATGACAGGTATTGGGATCTGGGGTGTCCTCCTGCCGCCAAGCGTTGGTCTGTCCTACGTGACCATGCCCCAGGGTTGGCTGTTTTTCCCAATCATAACCCTCGCCTTCTTTGGTCTTCGAAGTGAAAATCAGCAGGCAGTTTGGACAATGGCCTAATGTCGTTCAGATGCTAGGCCGCCGTGTACAAGCATCAAGTCCGAGCAGTTCATGTGCATTGGGTTCACCCACCAATTCAAATTCTTGGCTTAAACCGGCTAAAGACACGTGAATTTTGTATGGCTGGCTACTAACTGACACCTTTGATATGGGTGCAAGCCCAAAACACCCGCGCGTCCTGTGTACCCAGGCTTCTAATACCGTGCCGCATTGTACTGTC
>NZ_FNNP01000015.1 GCF_900106805.1 Ruegeria halocynthiae | reverse complement strand
GACTCTGTCCGTTTCGTCAATTCGCTGAACTAGCGGTTTAAGCCGCAGGTTCGGTGTAAACTCTTCGTTCAGCCAGAAACTTCGCAACAGATCCTGATGCATCAGTTGCACCAACACGGGGGCTTCGGCTTGGGACCGATTGGTCCGGGACACTCACGGTGAAGCTTCAGGCCGCCGGAACAATAGCGGCTAATTCGAAGGAAGAGGCACCACAACCTAAAAAAGCCCCTTTTGAGGTGTTAGGGTTAGGTGTCGGTGACAACGTCAACACGCTGCGTGCATCTTTGCAGATTGGTCAGACAATCGTCCGGGCAAGCCGGATTGACGCCAAAGACGGCGCCATCCTGCACCTTTCCTTTGACGCCCTGACCCGCGCACGCGAGGCGCTTCAGGCGGCCACAGCCGATACGAAAATGTCGCTGACCCTTGTGTTTACCAACAGTGACGAAGCCGAAGCGATCACGTCGGAAACGCATCTGGAAACCGCCAACATGGTTCAGATGATCTTGCCGGTTATGCTGGATCCCGGCGCGCGGCGCGTCGTAGGGACACGCATGGATACACTGGTCTTTGGCGACCCATCCTACGACCGGCAACTGGCTGGTGAAACGCTTCCGGATCTGAAATGATTGGCAAAAGGCCCTTATCGGCTGGCCGTTGACCGGCGCGAATACATTGCTGACAGCCCGCTATATATCGCAGTCAGCCGCGTGAACGAGGCAACGGGAGGATTTCTGGACCGGACAGAGCTTGAAGATATTGAACGCAGCGCGCTTGGCGTCGTGAAATTCCAACGTATCCAACCTGACAAGAACGGTGTCACCCCACCGCCTACGGATCTGGTGCTTTACAAGCAGGATGGATCGCCCGCCGATACAAGTAATCTTGGCCTGGCTCGGGCAGTTCGCGTGAACGCAAGTGACCTGAGGAATAAAACGACCGGACTTGCGCCGCTTGAGCCAGGAGATACGCTGCTGATTCAGTTTACGATTCAGCTGGAGGATGAAAAGCTTGAACTCTCACTGCGTCCTCGGATTGTGGCAGCTCCCGTGATCGCTCCACCGCCTTCTGTTTATGTCCTGACGGAGGCGTTGCAAGGTTTTGTCGGGCGCGATGTGTCGCGGCTGCGCCTGCATGCCGCGTCAGCACTGCCTACGCGGATCGAACACCCTGACCTGTTTCAGGACCTAGGTCGGGGCCATGTGCGCCGTGAAGGCCTATTTGTCTGGCATTACGCGCGACCGAATTCCCCTGCACTACCCGCAGCATCTGACCCGGACGTGGATTTCATAAAAGTTGACCGGTCAGGAGGGGCGCAGTTGCCGGATGATCGTTGATGTCGGTTCTACTGAACCTGTCGAAACGCGCGCTCACTACGAACGATCACGCTGCAAATGGAAGCGTCGCTAACTCGGCGCTCGAACCGAGCTCAGTGCGTTTTCCCGTGCTTGTTTAATGATTCCGCTGTGCCCTGAACGCGAGGGCCATTTTTATTTCCGAGTAAATCCGAATAATCTCGATACCACGTTACTGGCCAAACAGAGCAATGGCATCAGATTAGCTCTCAGTTGAATAGCGATAATGTTCCGACGACATGCGCACGTATTGCACCTCGCGGAAGGAACGTCGCGTATCCTGTGTGTCAATCCTTAATCGCCGGAATTCGGAAATGTGTTTCCGAAGATGGGCAACACTTTTCCAAATCAGGACATTCGCAAATGAACAAATCAGACTATCGACTGGAAACAGCAGCGGCGCTGAAACGCGAACTTGGAGGATCACATCGGGCGGCAAAAGCGTCAATGAACTAGGCAGGTGTCTCGGAGCGAACCGCAAAGAACTGGCTTGCCGGAGCCAATGGACTCGCTGGCGAACCCCTGATCGACCTCATACGGCATTCAGGCGAGGTCGCTGCAACTGTTATGCCTCTTTGCGGTCGAAGCGAAGTTTGCATATCCTTGGAGCTAGCATGTCTCCGGGCCGTTCTTGTACGTTTGCCGACAACGACGTACGAAATCATGGGGACGTAAGCCTGAAAGAGCTACTCTTTCCCTGCAGTATCGTGAGTTTTCACTGAAAAGGCGGAAAAATTTCCCTGTTGGGATGTTCAGGGAACTCGCCCACAAGTCACTGATCTGTCTGCAGATTTCATGCCTACGGACGTCAACTAGCGTTAAAACGGTGCGATTTCCCTGTAAAGCCCCCTGTTATCAGGGAATTTTTGGGCGAGACTGGCTAGCTGCAAACTGCCTGCACAGCCATGATTTTCCAAAGCCAATAAAATCAAGGGGCAATACCTGCCCTGACGCGCCGCGTCACAATCCTCAGAAATTGTGACGCAGAGTGTGACAGATGCCGTTGCGCGCTATGCCCGCAAGCGCGCGGATTCGTCCCGTCGAAAACCACCAATGTTACGCATCTAGCTGATGCAAGCTGAACTGAACCCCGTATTTGAGGGAAGCTCCACTTAGGGCATCAGGGGTCATCCAGCATCGGCTGTTTTAGATCAAGATTAAGAGTGCAACCCCTAACGCGCGCGCTCTTCAAGCACCTTTCGCGCCACGCGGAAGCATTCCAGTGCCTGTGGAACGCCGCAGTAAATGCCGATGACATGGATGATCGCGCGGATTTCCTCGGTCGTGACGCCGTTTTTGATCGCGCCACGGCAATGGATTTCCCATTCGTGCATTTTACCCAACGCGCCGATCATCGACAGGTTCATCATTGATCGGGTCTTGGCGTCGATCACATCGTCACCCCAACCAAACCCCCAGCACCAGGCGGTCATCGCCTCTTGAAACGGACGGGTGAAATCGTCGGCAGCGGCCAGGTTCTTTTCGACATAGTCCGCACCCAGCGTCGCCTTGCGCTGCTCCAGACCTTTCAGGAACAGGTCTTCATCAAATGTGCTCATCACTCGATCCTTTTACTGAGGCTGTCCGTCAACGGCTTCGCGCATCCATTTTTGCAGATGCATGACGGGATGTTCCGAATTTACACCACCTTTGGGATCAACAACCAGAGGTCCGGGGCGATATCCGCGCGAATGCAGGCCGCGCTGCACGGATTCGACCAGCCTGATATCCTCTTCCACCGTAGTCGCACGGTCCTGTTCGGCCAGTTGCCGTATCTTGGGATCATCCACATCGCCCACAGAATACCAGCCGCGCCAGACCACAACATGATCCGCATCCACAGCGCGCCAGTGATAGGTATTCAGCACGTTCCCCGGATAGACCTGGAACGAAAACAAGGGCCAGAGGAACCAACTGGAATACCCATCAAAATGCTTGAAACCCGACTGAATGTCATAGGTCATGTTTTCAAGGCTCTGACATTCCGTTGTATGACGCAGACACATGCCTTGGGGTTGGATGTCGTAGGTTTCGGGTCTGACCACACCGTTCGCAAATGTCGGGTGGTTGAGCGAACAGTGATAGCACTCCGAGTAGTTCTCAACCGAGACTTTCCAGTTGCAGTGTTCCGGTATCTCGACCCATTCCAGCGGCTTCAGATCGGACCAGTTGGGAACCCAGCCTTCGAGCTCGACGCGGGCGCTCGGGAACCACTCGTCCATTGGCGCGGCTTCGGGATCGAGATTGACGAAGACAAAGCCGAGAAACTCTTCGCTGCACACTTCGGTAAGGCACACGGTTGATTTGTCGAAGCCTTCTACCGCCTTGAGGTTTGGTCCTGCCCGCAACTCTCCGGTCAGTTCATAGGTCCAGGCGTGATAGGGACAGACCACGACGCGCGTTGTACCCGTGCCTTCGACAAGCTGATGCGCGCGGTGCTGACAGACATTGTAGAACACCCGGATCTTGTCATCGCGACCCCGGATTGCAAACAGATCCTGCCCTGCAACTTCGAACGCGACGTATGCGCCTGGCTCAGCAAGTTCTGAAGCGTGGCAGCCAAACTGCCATGTGCGCGCCAGCAAGCCTTCGGTTTCCAACCGGAACACGGCTGGGTCTGTATAGTATCGGGCTGCAAGAGAGTGGATGGATCCTCTCACGTATCCTCCGAATGATACAGGCCTAGTTGATGACGGCGTTTGTGAAAAGTCTCGACACGGTTGACGATCTCATTGCTGGCAACCGCAATAACGAAGGACAACAGCGTCTCCAGCAACGCAATCGTGCTGACCGAGGACGGGAAGAATTGCGGCGTATCTGCCGAGATGACAAAGCTGTGGTCGGCGTTTCGCAGCACTGGGCTGGCTGGGCTGTCAGACAGCCCCACGATCTTAAGCCCTTGCTCGCGCGCGACGTGAACCGCCTCGACCACTTCGTTGCGATAGGGTTTGCAGGTCATGGCGATCAACACATCACGTTTATCCGCCCAGGCCAGATCGTCAATCGGGTTCGATCCGGAACGCGGGATTGCATGGAACTGCACCATCCCGGTTGATGCCAGATAAACGAAATTCCGGGCGTTCGAGTTGTTAACACCAACGCCAAGCACAAACACATTGCGCGAGTTCCAGATGTCTTCAGCCGCAGCCTTCAGCTGCCCGGACGAGATATTGGCAAAGGTCTCCTCGACATTGCGCAGCGCGTCCTGAACCATATCCGCGTAAAGCCCGCCCATGTTGCCTGACTTGCGAATGTCCTGCAACCAGCGCGCACGATCCGGGAAATCCGCCTGCCCGCGCCGGATCGCTTCTCGGAAGGGCACGCGAAAATCCTCGTACCCTTCAAAGCCCACCTGCCGCGCCATGCGGACGATGGTGTTGGGTTTAACATTAGCGGCCTCGGCGATTTCCCGCACGGTTGAAACCCCCACGTCGCGGGGATTTTCCAACACATAAGTGGCGGCTTTGCGTGCCTCGGGCGTCAGCTCTGACAGTTCGCCCGCCAACCGTTCCAGAATCGTATCTGATACATTTGTCCCAATCATGATTGACGATGGTACTTTTGTTTGCTTACGCTGTCGAGGTAAAATCGACTCAGAGGATTGATCCGATGGCACCTGTTTTCCCAACCCATGCACGCGTGGTTATTGTGGGCGGCGGCGTGATGGGGGTTGGTCTTGCCTACCACCTTGGGCACGAAGGCTGGGGCGCTGACACGGTCCTGCTGGAAAAGGCCGAACTGACCAGCGGCAGCACCTGGCACGCGGCAGGGCAGATCACTCATTCAACCTCGAGCTTTGGACTGGGAAAATGCGTCGACTACAATATCGGGCTCTATTCTGGCACCCTGGAGGCCGAGACCGGTCAGGCCGTGACATGGCATGGCTGTGGCTCATTCCGGCTGGCTTATACTGAAGACGAAATGGATTGGTTGCGCCATACCCTTTCGGTCGGCTGTTCTTTGGGCTTCAATATCGAACTGGTCGGTCCAGACCGGATTGCCGAACTGCATCCATTCTACAATCTGGACGGCGCGTTGGGTGCGTTGCACACCCCCGATGACGGCCATGTGGACCCGACCAATGTGACCATGGCGATGGCTGCGGGCGCCCGCCAGAAAGGTGTTCGGATCATCCGTCATTGTCAGGCGACCGACATTACGCAGGCCAAAAACGGCGAATGGGTTGTTGAGACACCCAAGGGCACAATCACCTGTGAACATGTGGTCAACGCGGGCGGCACGTATGCACGGCAGATGGGTGAATGGTCGGGCTTGCAATTGCCTATGACCTCGATGACGCACCACTACTTTGTGACTGAACCGGTGCCCGAGTTCGAAGCGTTGGACAAAGAACTGCCGGTGATCCGCGACGACAAAAAGGTCTCGGGCTATATCCGAATGGAACAAAAGCGCGGTCTGATTGGGATTTACGAGAAAGAAAACCCCAACTCAGTCTGGCATGATCATTGCCCGTGGGATTACGAGAACTGGCTGTTCGACGCCGATTACGACCGGGTTATGCCGTGGCTTGAAGAAAGCCTGAATCGGATGCCCATCTTTGCAGAACTGGGTATTCAACGCGAGGTGCATGGGGCCATCAGCCATCCGCCGGATGGCAACCCACTGATCGGTCCCGCGCCGGGTGTGCGGAACTACTGGTGTTGCTGCGGTACCCAGATCGGGATCGGTTGGGGGCCGGGCCTGACGCGCGAGTTGGCGCGGTGGATGGTGCATGGGGCGGCTGACATCTCGATGCGTGAGTATGACCCGCGCCGTTTCGGCAGCTACGCCGCAAAGGATTGGCAGGTGATCAAGGCCGAGGAAGATTATTGCCTGCGCCACGAAATCCCTTTTCCACATTTCAACCGGCTGGCTGGCCGTCCGATCAAACCGTCACCGCTGCACGAACTGTTGAAATCCAAGGGCGCCGTGCATGAAGAGGTATATGGATTTGAGCGCCCGCGCTGGTTCGCCCGCAATGAAGTGGCGCAGCACGATCATTATTCCTTCCGCCGCACCATCGTCGACAAGATGGTTGGACACGAGGTCAAAGCCGTGCGCGAACGGGTTGGCATCATGGACGTCACCGCCTTCACCAAAGTCGAAGTTTCGGGACCAGGCGCATACGCCCTGTTGGACCAGCTAACCGCCAACCGGATGCCGCAGAAGGACGGTTCGATCACGCTGACGCATATGCTGAACCGCAGGGGTCGGATTGAGCTGGAAACAACCATCGTCCGCATGGCACAGAATCGCTATTACCTTGTTTGTGCGGCGTTCTTCGAACAACGCCTGTTGGACCAACTGTGCGAGGCAAGAATTTTCGACGAAAATTCTGTCTCCGTCATCAGCCATTCGACCGACTGGTCAGCGCTGTCGCTCAACGGTCCAGATTCGCGCGATGTCCTGAGTGCCTGTACCGAAGCTGACCTAAGCAACGCCGGGTTTCGCTGGCTCTCTGCCCAGCTGATCAGGATCGCGGGTCACGAAGTCTGGGCATTCCGTCTGTCCTATGTCGGCGAGCTCGGTTGGGAATTGCACATGCCCAACGCCGCCTGTCTGGACGTCTATAACGCCCTTTGGGCTGCTGGTGAGGCGCACGGGATCGCCAATTATGGCAGCTTTGCAATGAATGTCATGCGGATCGAGAAAGGCTTTAAAGGAGCCGGAGAGTTGACGAACGAAGTCACGCTGGCCGAAGCGGGCCTGCTGCGCTTTGCACGCACGGACAAGAACTATCTGGGCCGCGATGAAACGCTGAACACGAATCTGCCGTGGGTCTGTGCGTATCTCGAAATCGAACCGGATGGCGAAATTGACGGCCATGGTGGTGAGGCCGTGCTGCTAAACGGGCGCGTTGTCGGCTCGACCGCTTCGGTGGCCTACGGGCACAGCGTCGGGAAGATTCTTGCATTCGCCTACATCAAACCCGCTGCCGCCGCCGCAGGCACCCTGCTGGAAGTGATTATCCAGGGCACGCCCCGTGCTGCGCGGGTTCTGTCTGAGCCCGCTTATGACCCGCAAAACCTGCGCCCACGCGCGGACATAATGATGGAGGTTTACGAATGACGCGGCCCGTTACAATGAAAGCCATGGTTACTAAGGGGCATGGGGATCTGGATCAGATGGTCTGGCACTCCGCGTGGCCCTGCCCCAGCCCTAAACCGGGCGAGGTTTTGATCAAGGTTGGGGCCTGTGGCCTGAACAATACCGACGTGAACACCCGATCCGGTTGGTACTCAAAAACCGTCAGCGACGCGACAACTGGAGACGCGTTTGAAGAGGTCGGCACAGACGACCCGACCTGGGGTGGTGCCCCTCTTGTTTTTCCGCGCATTCAGGGCGCAGACGTCTGCGGGCGGATCGTAGAAGTTGGCGCGGGGGTGGACCCAAAACGGATAGGAGAGCGCGTCATCACCGATGGCTGGTTGCGCGACCCGAAAGACCCGCTGAACAAGGATAAAACCGGCTATTTCGGATCAGAGCGGGATGGCGGCTTTGCCGAATATACGACCATCCCGGCGCAAAATGCGATTACTGTCCGCTCGTCCCTTTCGGATGCCGAACTGGCAACTTTTTCCTGCTCGTATTCGACTGCCGAGGGTATGCTCACCCGCGCCAAAGTGACCGAAACCGACACTGTGCTTGTTCCGGGCGCGTCGGGCGGCGTAGGCGGTGCTTTGGTGCAACTGTCCAAACGACGCAATGCCCGGGTCATCGCGCTGGCATCTGAAGCCAAACACGATGACGTGGCGCTTTTGGGGCCTGATCTCATCTTACCCCGCGCACCGGATGATCTGCGCGAATCCTTACGTACCGAGAAGATAACCGTTGTAGCCGATGTAGTTGGCGGACCCTACTGGCCGCAGCTTATCGCCATACTCGAACGTGGCGGGCGCTATGCCTGTTCGGGTGCGATTGCCGGTCCGATGGTCGAGTTCGACCTGCGCACGTTCTATCTGCGCGACCTGACCTTTGCTGGCTCAACCGTAATCGACCCCGAGGTAATACGGAACCTGGTGCGATATATAGAGGTGGGCGAGGTAAAGCCTGCCCTGGCTGCGATCTATCCCCTGGAACAACTGCATGAGGCGCAATCCGCCTTTATAGCAAAGAAGCACACCGGCAATATCGTGGTGATCCCATGATGATGGAGGACGTATTAGAAGCCGCCCGGCAGCTGCATCAGACCCACCCCACTTTGGCGGATTTTGGGGATTGGCCGACTGATCTCTCTGCTGCGGACGTGCAGCCAGTGCAGGTTCCCGCGACCCGGCTGATCAGGGAATTTGACCTTGACGGCACAGACACAACTCAAGCTCTGGTGACGGCCATCGCGGCAACTGCAAAGCTTGCACATTGGAAACAAACTTACACCGAGAAGGAAGTCGGAGCGGATTTTCTGGCTCGCTTCGGGTATTACGAACTTTTCGGCCCCGGCGGGCATTTCCACTCGACCCAACTGCGGGGGTACATCGCGTATTGGGGTGCGGGTCTGCACTATGACTGGCACAGCCATCAGGCGGAAGAGTTGTATCTGACCCTTGCAGGTGAGGCGCAGTTTCGGATCAGGGGTAATGAGAAAATCATCGGTCCGGGTCAGACCCGTTTGCATAAAAGCTGGCAAAGCCACGCCATGACCACGAGTGACAAGCCGATCCTGACCTTTGTCCTATGGCGCGGTGACGGTTTGGGCGATCTGCCCCGGATGGATGCCCCATGACGCTGAGTGACCGCAGCATATCCATGAACGGCTTTACTAGTACATGTGGAACCGCCACCGGCATGAAATACGCATCATCGACCACTGGACTGAGCGCCGTGCTGGAAATCCAGATTCTTTGTTCTCCAACTGATGAGGTCACCAAATGAGACCACAGGCCACCGCGACCCAGATGATCGACGATGCACGGGTACGCGTAACCCGTTTCGACTTTGTACCCGGCGCTGAAACCGGCTGGCACCAACACGCAATGGATTACGTCATTACGGCCATTTCCGATTGTCATATGCGTTTGGAGTTGCCGGATGGCACAATCAGCGAAGTGACGGTTCCCGCCGGAACAGCGTATCGCCGCGATGAAGGGGTCGAGCATAACGTGATCAATGCCGGAGAGACTCGGATGTCGTTTGTCGAAGTGGAACTGAAATGAAAATCACGCGGATTTCGGTCTTTCAAATCAACCTGCCGTTGGAGCACCCTTATTGGCTGTCCGGCGGACGATTGAAATTCGAAATGCTCGACGCGACATTAGTGAAAATTGAAACTGATGCAGGGCTGATCGGCTGGGGTGAAGGCACACCCTGGGGGCACACCTATGTTCCGGCTCATGGACCCGGCATTCGGGCCGGGATCGAGACGATGGCCGCGTTTGTGCTGGGGCTCGACCCGCGCCGGGTCCTGGACGTCGAACGCGCGATGGATCTGAACCTGCCCGGGCATCTCTATGCCAAAAGCCCGATCGATATGGCCTGCTGGGATATTGCCGGTCAGGCTGCGGGTCTTCCGATCGCCGATCTTATGGGCGGCGGATCGCGCACACCCCGCCCGATCGCCTCTTCTGTGGGGGCCAAGACGGTCCAGGAAACCCGTGCAGTCATCGATCGCTATCGCCAGCGCGGCTATATCGCCCATTCGGTCAAGATCGGAGGGGATGTGACCCATGACATTGCGCGCATCCGCGACGTCGAGAACCTGCGCCGACCCGATGAGATCATTCTCTATGACGTCAACCGCAGCTGGACCCGTCAGCAGGCCCTGCAGGTAATGAGCGCAGTTGCAGATCTAAACATAATGATCGAACAGCCCTGCGAGTCTCTGGACGATATCGCGGCGCTTGCGGGCCGACATGCCTCGCCGGTGTCAGTCGACGAGAGCCTCGTGACCTTGCAGGACGCGACCCGCATCGCCCGCGATGGCATCGCCGAGATTTTCGGCATCAAGCTCAATCGCGTCGGCGGGTTGACCAAAGCAGCCCGGATGCGCGATGTGGCGCTGGCCCACGGGATTGATTTATTTGTCATGGCGACCGGCGGTTCGATTCTGGCGGATACTGAAGCCTTGCATCTGGCCGCCACCATTCCGGATATGAATTGTCACGCGGTTTGGGCCTGTCAGGACATGATCACCGTTGATATTGCCGGGGGTCGCGGACCTCGTAATCAAAATGGCCACCTTCAACTGCCGGAAACACCCGGTCTCGGAGTCTACCCAGACGAGGATACCCTCGGCTCTCCGATCGCTACCTACGAGATCCCGCGATGATTTGCCTCGTCTTCTGGCCCCAGATATCACAGGGATTGAATGGGCCAACGGTCAAGAAAGCGGCTACCCTCTCCAACCAAACTCCACCTAACCCCGAGGGGTAGACTATATGAAAATCATAAAGTTAAGCCTCTGGTCGGTCGATCTCACCAGCCACGAAACTTATTACATGGCCGACGACAAAACCTGTGCCACTGTTGAAACCCATGTTCTCTGCCTCGAAACCGATACTGGCTTGAAAGGCTGGGGTGAGGTTTGCCCGATCCCGCATTACCTGCCCGCCTTTGCAAAGGGTGTGCCAAGCGCGGTGGCCGAGATGGGTTCTGAAATCATCGGCATGCCTCCGTTTGGTGTGGAAGCACAAATGTGCAAGCTGGATGGCTTTCTGCAGGGCCACGCTTACGCCAAGTCGATTGTCGATATTGCCTTGTGGGACCTGTTCGGTAAGGCCACGGGGCAACCGCTTTACACCCTGCTCGGAGGGCGGACGCGCAGGGACATGCCGCTCTATCACTCAATCACCTGCATCGCGCCGGACGAGATGGTTCGGATCGCCAAAACCGCCTTTCAGACCGGCATCCGACAGTTCCAGGTCAAACTCGGGGTCGAGGGCGATTGGCAGGCAGATGCAGAACGGTTGATCAAAGTGCGCGAGGCCGTTGGTCCTGGCCCGCTGGTTTATGGCGACTGGAACTGTGGTGCATCCCGCCTGCACGCCACGCGAACAGGCCGCTCCATAGCGCATCTGGACATCATGCTTGAACAGCCCTGCAAGACGCTGGATGATTGCGCCGCGGTACGTCAGGCCACAGGCTTGCCGATGAAAATCGACGAAAACGCGCACGATCTGGCCTCACTGATGCGCGCATCAGAGTTGGGCTGCATGGGCGCGGTTGCGCTGAAACTCTCTAAATTCGGCGGCCTGTCGGCAATGCGCCGCGCCCGTGATCTGTCGGTTCATCTGGGGGCCGAGATATGCGCCGAATGTACCTGGGGCTCCGATATTGTGACCGCCGCTTCGTTGCATTTTGCGGCGTCCACACCGCATGGTTCGCTGATGAACACCTGCGATCTGTCGGCTTATGTCTCACCGCGTCTGTGCCCGGATGCGCCGGAGCGCGCGGATGGTCGTATCGCACCGCCTGATGGTCCGGGGCTCGGCGTGGCGCCCGCCCCGGAACTCCTTGGAAATCCGATTTTGGAAGTGGTCTGACAGATGTTGAAAACGCATACTCAATCCGAATGGATCGCACGCGCCGAACAGGTTTTGCCGGCCGGAGGGTTTGGCAATTTTGAGCCCGGTATCCTCATCGCACGCGGCGAAGGCAGCCGCGTCTGGGATGAGGACGGCAAGGAGTATGTTGACTATCTGATCGGGTCCGGCCCAATGCTGCTGGGCCACGGCCACCCCGAAGTGATGGAGGCCGTGCTGGAACAGCTCCCCAAGGGCATGACCTTCTTTGCCAATAACAGCAAGGGTGTGGAACTGGCTGAGGCAATCGTCGGCGCCGTGCCATGCTGCGAACAGGTACGTTTTGTCGCCTCGGGTGGTGAGGCGGATATGTATGCGATCCGGCTGGCGCGTGCTTATACCGGCAAGGACAAAATCCTGAAGTTCGAAGGCGGCTATCACGGTATGAGCGCCGAGGCACAAATGAGCCTGGCCCCTGCTAAGCGCGTCAACTTCCCCCAAGCGGTGCCGGATAGTGCAGGTATCCTGCAAGGCGTTGTCGACCAGATGCTGATTGCGCCTTACAACGACCTTGAAGCCGTGGCTGCGCTGTTGGCAGAATATGACAACGTGGCCGCAATAATAGTCGAGCCCGTGCAACGGATCATACCGCCTGCACCAGGCTATCTGCAGGGGTTGCGCGATCTGTGCGACACACACAATGTGCTGCTGATCTTCGACGAGATCGTAACAGGATTCCGGTTGTCATATGGCGGCGCGCAAGAGCGCTATGGCGTGACGCCGGATATCTGCACTTTGGGCAAAATCATCGGCGGCGGTTTCCCGCTGGCGGCACTTGGGGCCAGCGCCGAGATCATGCAGCATTTTGATAAGGGTAAGGTCGGCGCCGACAAATGGCTGATGCAACTGGGCACGTTGTCGGGCAATCCCGTCGCCGCAGCCGCAGGCTTGAAAACAATGGAGATTCTGGCCCGCGCCGGTGCCTATGACCATCTGCGGGATGTCGGGCGCAAGCTGCAAGTGATGCAGTCTGACGCGTTAGTCAAAGCCGGGATCGCCCATCAGATTTGTGGGGATGAAACCCTGTTCGACATCTATTTCACAGACCAATCCTGCTGTAACTATCGCAGTGCGGCTCATGACGATCCCAGCCGCAATGCGCGCTACAACGCGGTGTTGCGCGAGAAGGGCGTGTTCAAATCTCCGGGAAAACTCTACCCCTCGATGGCAGTGACGCAGGCAGATCTGGACTTGACCCATGACGCTGTTCAGGCCGCGGTTGCGGCGATCAATCCTGACTAAGGTTTGGTTGTTCTTGCGCCTGCGCCACGGGATCGATGCAACCGGCACAATCTGACAGGATACCATGATCAAGATCGAGCCCATTGGCGTCGAAATCTGGATGGGCGAATGGGAAGCCAGATGCGCCTATCGTCCTGCGGAAACCTGTGTCGAAAGCCTGACCATCACCAAGTTTCTGCAGCTCGCCGAGCGGAACTCGGATGATCTGTCCGAATTGCTGGGGATGAAGATGACTATGGTGCGATCCGGCGCTCGGGTCGGCTGCGCGATGCGATCTGCGGCCTGTATGAACACCAAAAAGCGCGAGAATATCATCGTCACCCATTGTACATTCGGCGCCGAGGTGACGCCTATCCCACTGTGGGCCGAAAACGCCTACGCCAATACACCGTCAATCCTTCGGGAAGGGTTGGGAAGGTATCCGATTGCCTTGCGAGACAGAGCTAACGCCGCATCGACCGTCCATTGTGGAACAGATGCACCTTGTCGGGTGCAGCCGTGACCGAGACAGCTTGACCACGCAGGTTGCGCTGAATACCGGGTAGCTTGGCGACTACTGTCTCTCGGCCTTCGGGTGCAGCGAAGTAAAGCAACGTGACCTCGCCCAGGGCTTCGGTAAAATCAACCACGCCCGCGTAGACTGAGGCCCCCTCGGTCATCACCAAATCCTCGGGTCGCACACCGATGTTGACGGCCTTACCTTCGTCACCAGCAACGGTCGGAATTGAGGAGACCGCCACGCCACCGTCATCCAGCGTCACCGTCGTCGTCTCTCCGGTCGCGGTGATAATGCCCGGCAACAGGTTCATCGAAGGGGAGCCAATGAACTGGGCGACGAACTCGTTGTCAGGCGTCTCATAAAGCTCCAGCGGTGTACCTACCTGCGCGATCCCCTTGTCGGCCAGAACCACGATGCGGCTGGCCAGCGTCATCGCCTCGACCTGATCGTGGGTGACGTAGATCATCGTGCTATCTGGCATTGCTTCCTTGAGCCGCGCGATCTCGATCCGCGTGGCCACTCGTAGGGCAGCGTCAAGGTTCGAAAGTGGCTCGTCGAACAGATAAACCTTCGGATCACGCACGATCGCGCGGCCAATCGCAACCCGCTGGCGCTGCCCACCGGAAAGTGCCTTGGGAAGGCGATCCAACAAAGGTTCAAGTTGCAGGATTTGGGCCGCACGCTCTACCGCAGCGTCGACTTCAGCATTGGGCATCTTGGCAATCTTGAGCGCGAAGGCCATGTTCTCACGCACGGTCATATGCGGGTAGAGCGCATAGGACTGGAACACCATTGCGATGCCCCGCTGTGCTGGTGGAACATCGTTGACAACCAGCCCTTCGATTTCAAGCGTGCCGCCCGTGATCTTTTCAAGGCCCGCAATCATCCGCAGCAAAGTGGATTTGCCACACCCAGACGGACCGACAAAGACAATCAGTTCGCCCTGCTCGATTTCAAGATCGATATGTTTCAGAACATCGACCGGGCCATAGGATTTAGCCACATCCGTGAGTTTGAGTTCCGACATAGTTTACCTCTTTTCCCGAGCCAGCAGACAGAATTGAGCGGCGCTCAGCGTTACCGTGCCTTCCCCGCGAACGCCGCCCAAATCCTCCCCGATCACACGCCAGTCGCCTCCGGGTAGTTCAAGTTCTGCGGGCTCTGAACCCATGTTGAAGGCGCAAAACACCTGCTCTGTTGCATCTTCGCGAGTGAAGGTCAGAACCGATCCGATCTGCGACATCCCGGTCTGCGCCCCGGACATCAGCGCCGAATATGTATGGCGCAGTGCAATCGCCCTGCGGTAATGGTGCAGCGTCGATTGCGGATCCTGCTCCAATCTGTCCACAGCCCGTTCAGCTTGTGCGGAACTGACAGGCAACCACGGTCGACTTGAACTGAACCCGGATTGTTCATCCTGCGCAGCCCAGACCATCGGCGTGCGGCATCCATCACGGCCCTTGAACTCGGGCCAGAACTCGATGCCATAAGGGTCTTGCAAATCTTCAAACGCAACATCCGCCTCGGGCAGACCCAGTTCCTCACCCTGATACAGGCAAGCCGAGCCACGCAGGCACATCATGAGAACGGCGTGCTGCCGGATAGCTGCATCGTCCAAACCCCAGCGCGAAGCATGGCGTTGAACATCGTGGTTTGAGAAGGCCCAGCAGGGCCATGCATCACCCGCCTTGTCCTCAAGCTGGTCAAAAACCTGCTTTGCGTAAGCTGCCGTCAAAGCCCGCTTTTCAAGGAACTCGAAAGCATAGCACATGTGCATCCGCTTATCGCCGCGTGTGTATTCGCCCATGATCTCAAGCCCGCGCTGCGCGTCGCCGACCTCACCCAGACAGGCGCGGCCTTCGTATTCGTCAGTCAGCGCGCGAAGACGTTCGAGGAAGGCGATGTTCTCGGGCTGGCTTTTAGAAAACAGGTGATCCTGATGGTTATACGGGTTCACCATTGGCGCAATGGATGCGTTGCGCTGATCCATGGGGAGGCCGGGATTGTCGCGCAGCTGAGCGTCGTGGAAATAGAAGTTGATCGTGTCCAAACGGAACCCGTCGACCCCCAGGTCCAACCAGAATCGGGCCACATCCAGCAATGCATCTTGAACATCTTTGCAATGGAAATTCAGATCCGGCTGCGAGGTCAAGAAATTGTGCAGGTAATATTGCAGACGCCGCGCATCCCACTGCCAGGCCGAACCACCAAAGATCGACAGCCAGTTATTCGGTGGCGTCCCGTCCGGCTTAGGATCGGCCCAGACGTACCAGTCAGATTTTGGGTTCTCACGGTTGGCGCGGCTCTCGCCAAACCACGGGTGCTGATCCGAGGTGTGGGACAGCACGAGGTCGATCATGACTTTCAACCCGTGCGAATGCGCCTGATCCAACAAATCCCTGAAATCCGCCATCGTGCCGAACATCGGATCAACATCGCGATAGTCGCTGACATCATACCCAAAATCCTTCATCGGAGATTTAAAGAATGGCGAAATCCAGATCGCATCGACGCCCAGAGACGCGATGTAGCCCAGCCGCTGAGTGATACCCTTAAGGTCTCCAATCCCATCGCCGTTGCTGTCCTGAAAGCTGCGCGGATAGATTTGATAGATCACACCGCCCCGCCACCAGTCCGATGTCGCTTTGGTTGCTTTGGAAAATGTTGCGTTGGTCTGCACGTTCATCACACGCCCTTATTTTACGGATCCGGCCAACAGACCGCGAACCAGATATTTTTGCATCGCAAAGAAGACCACCAGCGGCACCGCGATTGAAACGAACGCCGCCGTGGCAAGGATTTCCCAGTTGCCGCCCCGTGTGCCCAGCAACTCAACAATTCGGTTGGTCATCACCGTCGTCTGACCCGTGGCATCGATCAGAAACACCTTGGCAACCAGCAGATCGTTCCATGTCCACAGGAACTGAAAGATCGCAAATGAAGCCAGCGCAGGGAAGCTGAGCGGCAGGATCAGTTTGGTGAATATCTGAAACTCGGTTGCGCCGTCGACCCGCGCGTTTTCGATCAGATCGCGGGGTAGCCCGGCCATGTAATTGCGCAGCAGATAGATCGCCAGCGGCATTCCAAAGCCGGTATGCGCGAGCCACACGCCCAGATACCCTTTGGGTATACCGATGCTCAGATGAAGCTTCAGCAGCGGGATCAGCGCCAATTGCAAAGGAACAACCAGCAAACCGACCACCGCTGCAATCAGCAGGGCACGGCCCGGAAAATCCATCCATGCCAGCGCATAGGCCGCAAAAGCGGCGACAAGGATCGGGATGATCGTTGCCGGGATCGTGACCGTGAGTGTATTGAAGAAGGCCTTGCCCATACTGTCGGTGCTGTCTTCGGCCAGCAGCACCTTGTGATAATTGCCCAGCGTAAACTCGGGTGGAAGCTCGGCGGTTACAAATACACGCGCACCGCGACTGCCCGAGAATTCTTCGGTGTTTTCCATGCGATAGTTGCCATCGGCGTCGACTGTGATCTCGCCACCACGGCGCAACTCAGCCGTTTCGCCCGGTTTGAACGCATCAATCGCGCGAGAGCTTACGCCCCATTGCGAAATCTTGGCCGTAACACCGGCGTCAAACAGATTACCCTTAATGACATAAAGCCCGTTCTCAAGCACCTGCGTCTCGGGCGCGGCGCTGCGCAGCGTCAGGTTCTGCTCGGATGGAAACAGTGATCTCCACCAACCGCTGGTCGCAATCTGATCCGCCGTCCGGAAGGATGAAATCAGCAGACCCAGTGTCGGGAAGACCCACAGCACCACCAAAAGAAGGACCGAGGCATGGACCGCCCATCTGAGGGCCGGTTTGGTTCCTGCAATATCGTTCATGCCGCCCTCCTCTACTGCATTTCTTTGCGCGCATTGCGCACGTTCCAGATCAGGATCGGTGTCACCAGCAGCATGATCACCATGGCCGAAGCCGACCCGACACCCCAGTCATTGGCGCGGAACAGCTTGTCGAACATGTAATTGGCCAGCACCTGCGTTTCCCATTGCCCGTTGGTCATGGCAAAAACGATGTCGAAGACCTTGAGAACGGTGATTGTGATCGTCGTCCAGACCACCAGAATGGTTGTCTTGATTTGCGGCACCTTGATCCGGAAGAATATCTGGAACGGGTTTGCACCGTCCAGAACGGCAGCCTCTATGGTTTCCTCGGGGATGCCGCGCAAGGCGGCAGAGAGGATGACCATGGCAAAACCGGTTTGTATCCAGACCAGAACGATCATCAGGAAGAAGCTGTTCCAGAACGGAATCGTCAGCCATGTCTGCGGCTCGGCCCCGCCAAAGAAGATGTAAAGCGCGTTCAGGATGCCGATCTGATCTTGTTCCGCCGGTCTTGTGTCATAGACCAGTTTCCAGATCACCGAGGCCCCCACGAACGAAATCGCCATCGGCATGAAGATCAGCGCCTTGGCCACGTTGCCCCAGCGGATGCGGTCAGTGAGTTGTGCCACCAGCAACCCGAATGCGGTCGACATCGCTGGAACCACGATCAGCCAGAGCATATTGTTGCGCATGGCTTCCCAGAATTTGGGCTCGGCGGCCATCTGGCGATAATTGTCGAGGCCAACCCACTTATAACCGCCTCCGGGGATGCGATCGGTCAGCGACAAGCGCAGCGTCTCAAAGACCGGATAGGCCAGATATAATCCCAGAGCGAGCAATGCGGGAAACAGGAACAGCCAGGGTCGGATCATGTTGGCGCGGTTGATATTCCGGCCTACATTCGGACCACGTGCAGGGAACAGAACCTTGTCCAGAACCTGGTTTGACAGGTAGAAATAGCCCACACAGCCCGACACGCCGATGGCGATGGTCAGCAGGCCTTGAAATGCCGGATGCATGACGCTCTCCGTTGCGAAAGGGGAATTGGGCGGCCTGATGTGCAGGCCACCCGGTCTCAGACCTGCTTAGTTCAACGCATCCCATGAGGACTGGATTTCGTCGGCAACCTCTTGGGCTGGCTTGCCGCCGGTATAGTCGACCATACCTGTCCAGAATGTACCCGCACCAACGCCACCCGGCATCAGATCGGACCCGTCAAACCGGAATGTGGTCGCGCCCAGAAGAATGTCGTTCATCTTCTTCAGCGTCGGGTCCGAGAACAAGGATGTATCCACCCCCTTATGCGGGGTCAGGAAACCAGTCAGCTGCATCCAGATCTCGTGCGCTTCGGGTGTTTGCAGATAAGCGATCAAATCGTGCGCGGCCGGGCTGTCATTGGTGATCGCCCAAAGCGTACCGGCACCCAATACCGGGCTGCCGAGGTCTTTTCCTTCATAGGCAGGAAAGTAGAAAAAGTCTGCATCCTCGCCCACAACAGCTCCCTCAGGAAAGAAGGCTGGTATGAACGACGCCTGACGATGCATGTAACATTGCGGAGGTGAGCTGAACATGCCCTTCGGGCTGTCACGGAAATCAGTCGTTGCGACCGCTCCAGCGCCGCCTGCAACATAGTCATCATTGCGAGCGAAAGCTCCGAATTCCTCGATGGCTTCGATCACCTTGGGGTCGTTGAACTTCATCTCGTTCGAGACCCAAGCGTCGTAATCCTCGGGCGACTGAGTGCGCAGCATCATGTCCTCGACCCAGTCCGTCGCGGGCCAACCGGTTGCGCCGCCAGAACCCAGACCGATGCACCACGGCGTCTCGCCATCTGCAACGATCTGGTCGGTCAACGCCTTGAGCTCTTCCATCGTGGTCGGCACTTCATAACCCGCATCTTCGAAATTCTCGGGCACATACCAGACCAGCGATTTCACATCGACCTTGTAAAAGAAGCCATAAAGATGATCTTCGCCATCGGCACCGGGGTAAGTGCCTAGATCGACCCAGGATTGACCGGCTGCATAATTGTCCCGGATCCAGTTCCCGGTGCCATCACCCAGAGGGGTCAGAAAACCCGATTTTGCCATATCCGCCGCAAGACCGGGCTGAGGGAACACAGACACATTCGGAGCCGATCCTGCCTCGGCATCGATCCTGATCTGCTGCTCAAAGCTGTCCGAGCCGACATAGGCGTACTCATGACCCGTCGCGGCAGCAAAGCCGTCCAGAACCTTTTCGACATTCTCCTGATCCGGCCCCAACCACGGTCCGAAAACAGTAACCTTGTCGGCCTGAGCAGCGCCCGCCATCAGGGCGAGCGTCGCCGCGCCTGCATAAAGCGAGTGTTTCATGAGTTCTCCTCCCAACTATAAATGCGTCTTTGAGACTCTTTTTCAAAGCGCTTTGGATGCATCATCTTATCCGCTAACATTGAATGCCTGTCAACATCTCTGCCAATCTTAACCGCAATAATAATATTATGAGTGCAATTGGTGAAACAGGTTGACGGAAGCGGATTTTCACAACAAAACAAAACAAGCAGTAATTTGAAGGCGCTTTGAAAACTATGAACCTGAAGCAGCTCTCTGAGATTCTGGGCCTTTCTCAAACCACCGTCAGCCGCGCTCTGAACGGTTACCCCGAGGTGAGTGAGGGGACACGCATCCGGGTTCAGGCCGCTGCTGACAAACATGGATACCGCCCCAATAGCCGCGCCAAAGGGTTAGCTACGGGCCGGTCCATGGTGATCGGACATGTGATTCCCAGCTCATCCCAGCATGAGATGGTGAACCCGATCTTCGGGGATTTCGTCGCCGGTGCGGCCCGGACATATGCCGAATACAACTATGACATGATGTTTACACACGCGCCTGACACATCGATCGAAGACTCTTATCGCAGCCTGTTCAACCGCGGCGTCGTGGACGGCGTGGTTTTGCAGGGCCCAAAGGTGGACGAGCCGCGGATATCGGTGTTGTCGCGCATGGGCGTTCCTTTCATTGTCCATGGCCGCTCGACCTGCGCCAAGGGGGCGTATGATTGGATTGATGTGAACAATCAGCGCTCGTTCGAGCGGGCAACGCGGTTTCTGATCGATCTCGGCCACCGGCGCATTGCGCTGATCAACGGCCTTGAGGACATGGATTTTGCCCAGCGTCGCAGAAGTGGATACGTGGCAGCCCTCGAAGAGGCCGGGATCGCGCTTGATCCGTGCCTGCTGCGCAGCGCAGAGATGACTGAGATCTACGGGCACCAGACAGCTTGCGAGATGCTGAAACTCGATGACCCGCCTACGGCCATTCTGGCCTCTTCGATTATTTCCGCAGTTGGCGTTCGACGCGCGCTTGAGGACAACGGGCTGAAAATGGGGCGCGATGTCTCGGTCATCGCCCATGACGATGAACTGTCTTACATGCGCAATGGCATGGACGTACCGATATTTACCGCCACACGCTCATCAGTCCGGCACGCGGGCGAGTTGGCCGCCGAGATGTTGATCGAGCGGATCAACGCACCCAACGACCCACCCAAAACGTGCCTGCTGGAGGCTGAACTTGTCGTTGGCAGCTCCACCGGGCCCGCCCCGCAGAGGGCTTGAAATGAAGCATAATCGGGCAGACTTCCCTCTGGATTTTCAGTTTGGTGTCGCAACCTCGTCCTACCAGATCGAAGGGCACGCACAGGGTGGCGCGGGCACAACCCACTGGGACAGTTTCGCGGCTACTCCAGGTAATGTGGCAAAGGGTGAAAACGGGGACGTGGCCTGCGATCACTACAACCGGTTCGAGGCCGATCTGGATCTGATCAAGGACGCTGGGTTCGACTGCTACCGCTTTTCGACCAGTTGGGCCCGCATCCTGCCCGAGGGTCGCGGGCCGGTCAACTCGCAGGGCCTTGATTTCTATGACCGGCTGACCGATGCACTTCTCGAACGCAACATAAAACCCTGCGCAACACTGTACCACTGGGAGCTGCCCTCACCTTTGGCCGATCTCGGCGGATGGCGGAATCGGGATATTGCGAATTGGTTCGCTGACTTCGCCGAAGTTATCATGGGCCGTATCGGTGACCGGATGTTCAGCGTCGCTCCGATAAACGAGCCGTGGTGTGTCAGCTGGCTCAGCCATTTTGAAGGTCATCATGCGCCTGGGTTGCGCGACATCCGCGCGACGGCACATGCCATGCACCACGTTCTGCTGGCTCATGGCCGTGCGATCGAAGCGATGCGCGGGCTGGGCCTGTCCAATCTTGGTGCCGTTTTCAATCTTGAATGGGCAGAACCTGCCGATGACAGCAGCGAATCGCAGAAAGCGGCACAGCTTTACGACGGGATCTACAATCGGTTCTTTCTGGGTGGTGTGTTCAACAAATCCTACCCCGAAAACGTTCTGGAAGGGTTGGAGCCTCATCTGCCGTTCAATTGGCAGGACGATTTCGACACCATCGGTGCGCCAGTCGACTGGTGCGGCCTCAACTACTATACGCGCAAACTGATCGCCCGCACCGCAACCACCTGGCCCGCTTTGAAAGAGGTGCCCGGCCCCCTGCCCAAAACGCAAATGGGATGGGAGATTGATCCCGCAGCACTCTCTCGCTTCCTGATCCGGACGGCGCGGGATCATACCGGCGATCTTCCCATCTACGTGACCGAAAACGGCATGGCGAGCCCCGAACGCCAGCAGGATACAGATAGAATAGACTATCTGGATCAGCATCTTGCCGAAGTCCGCAAGGCGCTGGAACACGGCGTTCCGATCAATGGCTATTTTGTCTGGTCCCTGCTCGACAACTACGAGTGGGCGCTTGGGTACGAAAAACGGTTCGGGCTGGTCGATGTGGATTTCGAGACGCTTGAAAGGACACCCAAAGCGTCTTACCGCGCATTACAAACCGCACTGGCCAGGGATTAACACGGTCTCTGGCCCGGCGAACCGGCCGTCGTGGACTGACCGCGCGCCAGTTTAGTTCGGCAGATTCAAAACCGGCATTGCCCTCTCGACGGTTAGGTTCTGCGTCCCTTCCGGTGACATAAGTTCGACAACAAGGCGCTCTGCACGGATAAACCGTTCAAAATAGACAAACCGGATCGACGTCACTAACGAGAGCTCCTGACACTGCACCAGATATTCGGCTTGAAACTCGGTGTGATGCGCAGAGTCATCGCTGGCTTGCCCCTCATCAGGAATAAAAAGGTCACCAACAAGCGCCACATTGGCGGTTGCCGTTACACACTCTGCCTCCGAGGGGGGTTCGAAGATTTCCAGCGGCTTGGACAAATCCGAGATTGCAGCCGCGACATCGGCCTGCTCGTCCTCGTTCTCGGCCGTATGCTCGAACCCGACGATATCGATACCTGGCACTTCGAGACTCAGGGTAAACCCAGTCTCTTCAATGGAAATTGTAATATGACCGGCGCCGTGCGTGTGCGCATCAATAGCAGACAGTTCCTGAGCCATCGGCGCGACGGGTATTAGCGTAATGAGAACTGTCGCGCATTTCATATTACTCACCATTAACCAAACAAATCGTAGGTATTTTAGTACAATTGCGCTTCAGCGCAATGTTCAGCAGTCGTTTTGACCTCCCCAGATATGGTTAGGCAGAAACGGGATATATTATCCGACAATAAAACTCAGGTTGACTTTGTTGACTATTTCCCTCAGATAACCGGCGTCTACCCCGCCGCTTTGTGGGGTTCATATCCCGTCAAGCAGGAAAGAGTTATCAAATGACCAGATTGTTCGCCGCGACCAGCGCCTTGTCCTTGTGTATCGCAAGCACAGCCGTCGCCGACGCTCCGTCAAAAGCCGATGTTCTTAGCACCTATGCCAACATCGCAGAAGCCAAATACGACGACAGCTTGATCGCCGCAAAAACACTGCAAGCTGCGGTTAACGCACTGATCGCCGATCCGTCGGATGCAACCCTGAACGCTGCCCGCGCAGCGTGGATCGCCGCTCGTGTGCCTTATCAGCAGACTGAAGTTTACCGCTTTGGCAACGCCATCGTCGATGACTGGGAAGGCAAGGTTAACGCGTGGCCTCTGGATGAAGGCCTGATCGACTATGTGGATGCCGCCTACGGTGGCCCGAGCGATGAGAACGAGTTCGCCGTACTGAACGTCATCGCAAACCCCAGCTTTGAGCTGTCAGGTGAGACCATCGACGCTGGCAAGATCACCCCGGCCCTGCTGTCCGACACTCTGCACGAAGCAGACGGGATCGAGGCCAATGTCGCGACCGGCTATCACGCAATCGAATTCCTGCTATGGGGTCAGGACCTGAACGGCCACGACGCTGGCGCAGGTAACCGTCCGTACACCGACTACGTTCAGGGCGATGGCTGCACCGGTGGCAATTGTGACCGCCGCGGGCAATATCTCAGCGCCGCAACCGATCTGCTAGTCAGCGATCTAGAGTGGATGGCAGCTCAGTGGGTAGAAGGTGGCGAAGCACGCGCCGCTCTGACTGCAGATGCGTCTGCCGGTGTCAGCGCAATCCTGACCGGCATGGGCTCTCTGTCCTACGGTGAACAGGCAGGTGAGCGTATGCGCCTTGGTCTGATGCTGAATGACCCTGAGGAAGAGCATGATTGCTTTGCTGACAACACCCACAACAGCCATTACTATGATGGTCTGGGCATCCAGAACGTCTATCTGGGCAGCTACACCCGTATTGATGGCACCCCGGTCTCGGGCGCATCGCTGTCGGATCTGGTGGTTGCTACTGACCCCTCTCTCGACACCGAAATGAAGGCGAAACTGGCAAACACTATGCAGGCCCTGGGTCGTCTCAAGTCGACTGCAGAAGCGGGCTTTGCCTATGACCAGATGCTGGAACGCGGCAATGAGGGCGGCGAAGCTCTGATCATGGGTGGTGTGAATGGTCTGGTTGATCAGACCAAGACAATCGAACGCATCGTGACTGTGCTAGAACTCGACCAGATTGAATTCGAAGGCTCGGACAGTCTGGATAGCCCTGACGCGGTATTCCAGTAGGAACTCAGGCCGGGTTCACTCATCCGGCCGAATCCGGGGGCGTGTTTCAAATGCGCTCCCGGGCGTTCAGCTTACCGGCATTGACAATTCAATCTGGACGTCAGTGTAATAACTTACTATTTGACTAAACTATCTCTGAGCAGGCTGAGTCGCCATGATCGTATGTCACTGCACCAACATCTCTGACCACGACATCCGGGCCGCGATAAACTGGATGCGGACAGCGGATCCGCAAACCATCATCACCCCCGGAAAGATCTACCACGCCCTTGGTAAGTCTGCGGATTGTGGCGGGTGTATGCCGCTTTTCCTAGACACGATGCGCTCAGACGATAATCTGAGAGTCCCCATGCAGCTACGCGCCCTGCGCACCAGGCCAACAGAGGAGACACACGATGAAGGGCGATCCCAAGGTTATCGAATATCTCAACAAATCACTGCGGCATGAACTGACGGCAGTTAGCCAGTACTGGTTGCACTACAGGTTACAAGAAGACTGGGGCCTTGGTCACATGGCCAAGAAGAGCCGCGAAGAATCCATCGAAGAAATGGAACACGCAGACAAATTGATTGAGCGAATTATTTTCCTCGAAGGTCACCCCAACCTTCAGAAACTCGATCCATTGCGAATTGGTCAGACGCCCAAGGAAACCCTTGAATGTGATCTGGCTGCCGAAATTGATGCAAGAGCCCTTTACAAGGAAGCGCGCGAATACTGCCGGGACGCCGGCGACTATGTGTCGATGTCGCTGTTCGAAAAGTTGATGTCCGATGAAGAGGACCATATCGACTTCCTCGAAACGCAACTCGACCTATATGAAAGGATCGGCGAAGCCAACTATGCGCAACTCAACGCATCAACAATGGACGAAGGCGACTAAGTTTGCCCTTGTATCGGTGGCCGCGCTGTCGGCCACCTCTTCCCTGGCGACCGAGCTACGGGATTCACATCTCAACATCCTTCCCAGAACCAACCAAGAGCGCACTCGGATCGACGCTGTTACCGCAGCGCCCGAAGATTTCAACGCACCACAACGGTTTGAAGATTTGTCCGCAGGGGCCGCTACCGTACGTGTGCGAAACGACGCGGACACGTTCTCGCAGCCCTCGGCCAATATCAGTTTCGAGCAAGAACTGGATTTCAAGGTTGGCAACGGGTTGTTCAAAAAGATCTGGGTCTCGTCGCCGTCTTCCACGTTGGCCTCGGACGGATTAGGCCCGCTTTACAACGCCCGCTCCTGCCAGCGCTGCCATATCAAGGACGGTCGGGGCCATACGCCCAACGGACAGGACGACAGTGCCGTGTCAATGTTTCTTCGGGTTTCCATCCCCGGCACACCCGAGGATGCACCTGCCGAAATCAAAGACTACATCGCCACCCTGCCCGACCCGAACTATGGCGGCCAGATGCAGGATTTCGCTCTGGCAGGTCATCCGGCGGAATACCGGCTGGATATCACCTATGAAGAAATTTCTGTCGAGCTGTCCGGCGGCGAAACGGCTTCGCTGCGCCGCCCCACCTACAAAGCTGCCGATCTGGGCTATGGACCGCTGCATCCCGATGCGATGCTCAGCCCGCGGGTTGCGCCGCAGATGATCGGGTTGGGATTGCTCGAATCCATCCCGGTTGAGGACCTGCTGACGAAGGCCGATCCAGATGATGAAGATGGCGATGGTATTTCGGGGCGCCCGAACATCGTGTGGTCGAAGGAATTCGGCGAGCCAATGATTGGGCGCTTTGGCTACAAGGCCGGAATGCCCACTGTGATGGAGCAATCGTCAGCAGCGTTCGCAGGGGATATCGGCATTTCCAGCCCGCTCTACCCCGCCCCGTATGGCGATTGTACAGAAGCGCAGATCAACTGCATTGAGGCACCGCATGGAGACAACGATGTGCGCGGCTTCGAGATCGACGAGGTTGGCATGGATCTGGTGGCCTTCTACAGCCGCAATCTGGGTGTTCCCGCCCGCCGCAACACCGAAGACCCAACAGTGCTGCGCGGCAAAGAGGTATTTCATACTTCCGGTTGCGCATCCTGCCACACTCCTGCCTATGTCACCCACAGGATGCCCGATAGGCCTGAACACAGTTTCCAGCTGATCTGGCCCTATACCGATCTGCTGCTTCATGACATGGGGGAAGATCTGGCAGACAACCGCCCTGAGGCGCGCGCCACGGGCCGAGAATGGCGGACACCACCACTGTGGGGCATCGGTCTGACGCAACGGGTCTCGGGTCACACTCAATTCCTGCATGACGGGCGGGCACGTAATCTGCTTGAAGCAATCCTGTGGCACGGTGGCGAAGCACAGACCGCCCGCGACACGCTTGTTTCGATGTCCATAACCGACCGCGATGCCCTCATCCGGTTTCTGGAGAGTCTCTGACCATGCGCACTCTTACATTTGTCACAGCGATTTTGTTGCCAATGGGCGCCCATGCACAGGATAGCGCGCCAATCCTGATGGATGTGACCGAAACGCACATTCTACCGCGCTTTGCAAAACTGACGGACACGACAGAAGCCCTGGCAACCACAGCGCAAACTGATTGTGAACCGGGATCGTCTGACCTGCGCGCGGCCTATGGGACGGCCTTCGACAGTTGGATTTCGGCCAGCCATTTGAGGTTCGGCCCGACCGAAACAGACGACCGGGCCTTTGCCATGGCCTTCTGGCCCGACACCAAAGGGTTCACGCCGAAGGCCCTTTCCCAGCATATCAATACCGAAGACGCGGCCGTAGATTCCCCAGAAGCGTATGCCGAGACTTCGATTGCCGGGCGTGGATTTCTGGCGCTGGAACGGATGCTCTACGATCCGGCCATCGCCGAACAGGGAAACGCAGCCTATCGCTGCGCACTGATCCGCGCCATCGCCACCGATATCGACCAGAATGCAAATGCGATGCACACCGATTGGCAATCCTATGCACCAAACATGACGCAGCCGGGCGATGACAGCCCTTATCGCTCGGGCGATGAGGCGATGCAGGAATTGTACAGGGCGTTGACGACGGGTCTGGAGTTCACCGCAGATACGCGGCTTGGGCGTCCGTTGGGAACATTCGAACGTCCTCGTCCCAACCGCGCCGAAGCGCGCCGGTCCGAGCGGTCGCTACGCCATGTAGAGCTGTCTTTGATCGCCTTGCGTGATCTGACCGCGCGCCTGTCTTTTGACCACCCCGAGATTGCCGCCGATCTGGAGGCCGCATTCGCGCGCGCCATTGACCGGGCGCAGTCGTTGAACGACCCCGCTTTTGCCGATGTAGGCACGCCGCAGGGCCGCATCCGGGTCGAGGCACTACAGCAATCAATCAACGACATCCGTGAAATCGCCTCGACCAAGCTTGGTCCGACACTCGGCATCAGCGCAGGGTTCAATTCTCTGGACGGGGACTGAGCGATGACAAGCCGCCGTATTTTCCTTGCCGGTCTCGCTGCCGCTAGCTTTGCTCCGGTGCGAGGTTGGCCATCCGTGGGTGGGCCAGATTTCCTTGCCGCCGCCCTGTTTCCCGATGGCACCTACAGGTTGTCGGGTCTGGACAGCACGGGCAACATCTTGTTCTCGATCCCTCTGCCCGCACGTGGCCACGCCGCAGCAGCGCATCCAATCAAAGCACAAGCCGTCGCCTTCGCCCGCCGCCCCGGCACATTCGCAATCGTAATCGACTGTGAAAGCGGGACTGTGATCAAACGGCTGAAGGCACCAAAAGGCCGCCATTTCTACGGGCATGGAGCTTTCTCAGCCGATGGCACCCAGTTTTTTACAACTGAAAACAACTATGAAACCGCAGACGGCGTGGTCGGTGTCTGGGACGTGGCAAGCTTTGCCCGGCTGGGAGAGTTCCCCTCAGGTGGCATTGGTCCCCACGACATGCGGCTGATGCCCGACGGGGGCACGTTGGTCATCGCCAATGGCGGCATCGAAACCCACCCAGAGTCGGGCCGGACAAAGCTGAACCTGCCTACGATGCAGCCAAACCTGACCTATGTCGACCTATCCGGATCGATACTGGATCAAGTTGAATTGCCCCCTGCGCTACACAAGAACTCGATCCGCCATCTTGCGGTGCGTCGTGACGGGCTTGTGGGCTTTGCGATGCAATGGCAGGGCAGTCAGACTAAGCACCCGCCCTTGCTGGGTTTGCACCGGCAGGGCGAAAAACCGCACCTTTTGTCAGCCCCGGACACGGGTCAAAGCACATTGCAGGGTTATGCCGGAAGCATCGCTTTTTCCGCCGACAACCAGTCGATCGCGATTACCTGCCCCCGAGGTAACGCTCTGCATCGGTTCAATGTGACAAACGGTACGTTCACAGATGCCTTTGCGCTTGAGGACGTCTGCGGATTGGGCGCTGGCTCTACGGGTCTGGTTTTCACAACCGGAACCGGTGCGTTTGGCACCCTGAACACCACACGCGCCGAAATCTCTGCCCAACTGAACTGCCAGTGGGACAACCACCTCATCCCAATCCGATCCTTTAGTTAAAACTCGGCCAGATCAAACGGCCGCCATTTACCTCGATACCGCAAGTTCCATCCCCAGGATAAGCCAAGTTCACCTATCACTGAAACGGTGCCTATCAGGAACGCGTCAAAGAGGCCGGCCTGACCGCGAGCATCGGCCCGGGCGTGACCAGCGTCTTCGCCAAAGTGCAGATAAAGGTCGACAAGACCCGCATCGACCCAGTGATGCGTGATGGCCTAAAATCATTCCGATCCCATTCCTGAAAGCCCGAAAATGCGCTGGTTTCAAAGTGGTCGGGCTTGCCCCAAGCGGAAATGCCGCCCCGGACTTTATCGCCCTATCTCTGATGGCTGTCGTTAACTATCGGCGGTTTCATTCAGCTCCATATGCCCCTCGCCCCTGCTCAGCACGCGGCGCAGCATGGGCTCGAAAAACTCCAGCGGCTTGGTTGGATAGTCCGGGTCAAACGCTTTCTGATCATATTCATGACAGAAATAACGGCAGTCCTCCCAGTAAGGGCTGTCGCGGTACTTGTCGCGCGCGTTCCGGTCGCCGCCGAGATGGTGATTATAGTAATAGCCCTGAAACACGCAGTGATGCTTGAGAATCCAATGGGTTTTCTCGCTGACGTAAGGCTTCATCATCGCTGCCGACAACTCTCCGTGATTGTACGGCGACAGGATATCGCCGGTGTCATGGATCAATGCCGCAACAACCAGCTCTTCATCTGCGCCATCCTCATAGGCCCGGGTCGCCGCCTGCAGGCTGTGTTGATAGCGATTGACAGGATAGGGCGTCCACTCCTCGTCCAGCGAACGGATGGCATCAAGGATACGATCCGGCAGCGCTGCGTTATAGGCCTCTTCATAATCCATGACCGCATCCCAATCGGCCTTGGTTGCCTCTTCAAAACTAGTCCAGGTGGGTTTGTGGCTCTTGTCCAGCATGGCGCGCTCCTATCGCTGCTTGCCCGGCCAGATTAGCGGGGCCAACCCGCAACGCAAAAGAATTTCAAGCCGTCACGCGGATGAAATAGCCGCGTCTCCAGTGTTTGAGGATCGGCGGAACAGCGGACGTCCGGCGATGGTCAGAAACAAGCCCGACAAGGCAACGCCCAGCATCGCTGGCACATAAAGCAATATCCAATGCCGGGGGTTTTCGATCACCAAGGGTGAGACGAAACCCCGCACGCCTTCCAGCACCACGAGAATTGTGAAAGCCGTCAATATCTGTGGCCACAAACCAAATCGGGAAAAACTGCCCAGCATCAGTGTTGAAAATCCGACCAGCGCAACCGCGATACATATGGCAATCCACGAGAACCTCTGGTGCAATTCGTCGACCAGATGGCCAATACTGTGATCATCCTTTTCAGCGACGGCCGCCCGCTCCCAGATCAGCTCTACCGTTGGGATCGCTTCGAGGCTGCGGTGACCCATGTCCGAGTCCCGGGTCAGTTCCGAAACATCGTATGAGGCATCTTCGAACAACGTGGATGACAGCGTATTACCCGCGCGATCAAAGCGCAGTGCAATGCCATCCAGCATCACCAGATGAATGCCAGAAGCCTGATTGACCAGATAGGCTGTTGTGCTGGAGTAACTGACAGGGTTCATCTCATCGCGCCCATCCGAGACAAATACTTCGCGCAACGTTCCGTCAAGATCGATACCGCCGATGTAGACGGTCACGCCCTCTGCGGGGTGCAGGAATTCCCCCTCGTTCAACAATTGCGCGGTAACGTCTCCGGCGACCTCATCCTGTCTTTGTTCAAGTTGATCAACCGATGCGGGCCGCAGGAATACGCTGATGACCGCCATCATCAACCCAGCGCCGAGCCCGAACATCAAGACGGCACGCGCCAGCCGCCAGGGGCTGGAGCCAGTTGCCAACATCACGGTCATTTCACTTTCGCGGCTAAGCCGGTTGGTGGCATAAACTGCTGCCGCAAAGACGGCCATTGGCATGACAGTCCGGATCAGCGTCGGTAGCGTCAGCGCTGTGAATTCCAGGAACACCATTGCCGATTGGCCACCGCTGATCACCCGATCAAACAGACTGACCGATCGGGTGATCCAGAAGACCCCAACAAGTACAAGAGTGAAAAAGCCAAACAGCACCAGCAATTGCCGCAGGAAATACCCATCAAAACGCGACATGCGACCTCATTGTTGGCTGTTGGCGTCGCGGCGGACCATAAGTGATTCAGCGGGCCGAGGGAACCGTGATTACGACCGATCTGCCGCCGCGATCAGGATGCCGTTATACCAGAGCCAGCGTATTATTCGCGCTGCACGTGAGGCCTCTAGCATATCCGACCAACACCCGGCGATTTCCAATACGGTTGCGGGATCTTCCAATCGCCGAAGCAGAGGACCAAGCAATACGCCTTCCAGATTTGCAACCGCCCGCGGAAGGTTTGGATGGGTTACGACCAGACCGGGCTCGATACCAGAGGCGGTCTGGACCCCGGACATCATTAGCGTTGCCTGCGGTGATAGCTTCAGCAGTTGCCCATCGGGCAATATTTCAGGGTTCGGAGCGGATTTCGTTTGTTTCAGCCATTCCAGCGGCTGTGCACGGTCGGCCCAGAAGCGGGATGGGCTGACCGCCTGTTGCCGCGCATAGAAATCGGCGGACAGAACCGCATGGGCCTGTATACGCTCGGACTGTCTGTCCGCATGGAACGACAACGCCAGATCGCTATGTTCGGGTGTGCCAAGCACCGTATTCACCACCGCCGCCACCTGTATTGCCTGCCCCATCGCCAGTTGCACGCCCTGCGACGAAAGTGCATCGACCGAAAAGCTGGCCTCTCCGACCCGCAGCAGGTCGCGCGCCGGAGATGTTGTCTCGGCCCGGCTGGTCGCATCCGCGCGTCGCACCTGCCCGATCCGGCGTTGTTCGAGACAGGGCGACAGCAAAGTCGATTGCGCCAGCAGGTTCAGGTAGAGATCGCGCCGACCCGCTGGCGACAGACCGGTGCAAGCATCGGGATCGACAAAGACCATTGCGTTGACCACACCACCGGGCAACTGCGCGCCCCAGTACCAGTGCGATGCGCCAGCTTCGATCCGCGCTTGAGGGCCGAAACCCGGGGGCACGTACCAATAAGCATAGAGCGCCAATAAAGGCTGAGAGGCCGGACGAAACCTGCGGCCCAGCCCAGCTTGCCGCCCTGCAGCATCCACAAGGATCTGAGCCCGTATCTGGAAGCCTTCCGTATCGGTGCGGACTGGTATTTCCCAGCCTGACCTTCCGCGCGTCGGGCGATACGCCCGTGCGGGCTGGATAACCCGGACGCCTGTCGCCTGTGCAGTGCGCAACAGCATTGCATCGAACTGCCCCCGATCCACCAAAAGGCCCGGATGACCGCCGTCCATGCCGCGACGTTCAAACGCTCCGGCCCAATGCAAGATTGATCCGCTTGATCGCAGAAACCCAGCTTGTGCGATGGGTTGATCAATCCCCAACAGCTTCAGGATCGGCCAGATCGAGGACGGCAGAGACTCACCGACATGCTGGCGCGGGAACTGTTGGCGTTCGACCAGGCAGACATTGCGGCCCAGTTGCGCCAGCCTCAGCGCGGTCGCGCTGCCCGCCGGGCCGCCACCTATCACACAGATTTCGGTCTCAATGACCATCCGATCAGGCAGAGGCCGCCAGCGTGGGCGCGCCGAAATAGTCTGGGCGCGCTTCGGACAAGCGGACATAGGCCTGCAAGCAATAGTGCAACCAGCCCCGAATATAGTCGCAGGCCGGGCGTCCGCGGTGGATGACCTCGTGATGACAACCGCCACCACACAGATACCGCGCCCAGCAAGTGTTGCAGGGGGATTGAGTGTGGACGTGCCGATCCGCCAGCCAGTTTTCGCGCCGCAGATCAGGGCCATCATAGACGTCACCCATGGCTCCGGCCTCGTCCTCGACAAAGCGATGGCAGGCGAACAGCCCGCCATCGGCTGAAACGCCGAAATACCCGCCGCCTGCGCCACAGGCATAGGGGCGGTGCGTGCCACGATGGATTTCCTGCATTGCCGCCGCCATGTTCGAGAACGGATAGCGCCGCCCTTGCATCACCGCTGCCTCAAACACCTCACCACAACGGATCATCTGTGCCAGCATCTCGTCCAGATCGTTCCGATCCAACTCATGCTGGCCGTTGGGTGACGCCAACATCGGTGAGAACCCAATTGAATGGAAACCCATCCCGACAAACCGATCCAACGTCTCGGGCAGGTTCATGTTCTGCGGTGTGACCGTGACACGCGCACCAACCTGCATGCGATGTTGCGCGGCCAGCAAAGGCTCGACCCGTTTCAGGATCGTATCGAAACTGCCCCGCCCACCGCGATTTGGGCGCAACTTATCATGCACCTCACCCACACCATCCAGACTGATCGTGACGGCAAAGCCATGCGCTTCGAAAAAGGCAGCGTCCTCGGGGCGGAGCAAGGTGCCATTGGTGGTGATCGAAAAGCCAACGCTCAACCCGTTTGCCTGTGCCTGCTCCACCGCATAGTCCGTGGTGCGCTGCACCAGATCGCGGTTAATCAGGGGTTCCCCGCCCAGATAGGCAAGGTTGATCCGCACGCCAGGCTCGGCCTCAGCCACCAGCCGATTGACCGAGGCTTTGGCGACCTCCCACTCCATATTCCTTGCAGGACCGCCAAATTCTCCACCTGCCGCATAGCAATAGGTGCAGGCCAGATTGCATTTCTGCGCCACCGCCAACGACAGCGACCGCACCGGCATGTCCTGCGGTGGCGTATCGTCAATGAACGGCGCACCATCCAACCCCATCGACCTGAGGAAAGCGCTTTGGCCGGGCTGATCCATCGACGCGAACTGATCCGCCGTTCCCGCAGGTACATCGAATACGCGTGATCCATCGACAGCCAGCATGTGGTCACCATGCTGGCTGTCAAAGAAATGCACCTGCGCGGCGGGTGGGATCACGCCTTGCCCTCCGTCCAGAACGGAATACCGATGTTTTTGGCGGCCAATGCTTCGCCCTCGTCCCGGAACAGCTTCATGTCATCGCGCACTTGCTGGATATAGGTTTGCGACTCTTCAAACTGGCCCTCGGCCTCCAGCGTATAGGCTTTGGCAAGCCCATCCTTGACCTTTGCATACAGATCCAGCGCTGTTTTGGCCTGCGCTTCGGTCCCGACCTCAATCGGGCGCAGATAGGCTGGTGTGTCTTCACCGGTGTCATACTTGGCCAGAACGTCCTTCATCTGACTGAAGCGCAGGAAATGCTCATCCCCGTCGGTGTCGATCCGAACCGCCAGAGCGTACAGGCGACGTTCGGGGAACAAGTCCTCTTGCTCCAAGGTCGCCACGCATTGCGCATAGGCGCGGTCGATAAATCCGCCGGGGCGTTCGATCTCGATGAAATCCGCAAGGGCTTCGGCGGTCAAGGGACGAAGCGCACGTGGCTGCGTCTTACACCTGCCAGCTGGCAGAGTTTCGGACGGGGTCAATATGGGTTCGTAATCGTCAGGCTCAAGCTCCCACAGCAGCTGGTTCGCCCAGCGCATATGGGTCATCTCGCCAATCGCGACCTCCAGCACCGAACGCCGAGCAAAGATCAGGTCGTCCTTGAGCGTCGGCCATTTCTGGGTGTCTGCCGTCTCAGGATCAGCCAGCGAGAAATAGGCATAGAGATATTGCAGGCTCAGCGTCATTTCCATTGCGGCCAAACGGGTTTTGAGGTCCTTGACCATATCCTCAGGCGTGTCATAGGGCTCGACACCCGGCATTTCAGGATCGACCTCGTAGACCTCGCCGGTTTCACGGCCTTCAACGACGATGGGCAGCTCACTCCACATCTGGTTCACCTGATAGTGGTCGATCTGATAAGGGCGGTTCTGCTCCACCGTGTTCAGAGCCGCCACATTGCCCGATGGCGACTTGTCCGAGCGTAGCCAGTCCAGATATGTCTCGGCCTCGATCGGGTTCTTCGACTGGCCCGAAGGCAGTTGATCGTCATGGGCCACCTCAGCCATCACCACGTCAGGGTGGTTCGAGGGCCAGTAATGGCAGCCGCAATCGCGGAAATCATGGGACCAGGGGTTGCACAGGCTCTGCGTCAGTTCACCGGGATCATAGGCTTCGCTGAAGACGCCCGCCTCGGTCCGGTACTGGCGTCGGAAACCGTGCAAGACAACTTGTTCAGTATCCACAATCCCTTCGTGATTGCGCCGCTCCAGAGCGATGCTGACCGGTTTGTCATCACCGTGTTCCAGACTGCGGATAAAACGCCAGATCATCAGGCCATCATAGGGCGTGCCGTCTTCCTCTTTGAAAGTGATCCGCTTGCCGCTTTGTTCAACCCATGAGAGGAACCAGCGCCCCTGGCTGAGTTTCGCACCAATGTCGCCGCTATAGGCCTCCAGCAAGGTCTGCACCCAGCCCTCGGGGCTGTTATCGGGCAGCATCGGGTCGTAGAAATAGTCGACAAAAACCAGATGAAAGCCCTGCGCATTCTTCGGCGCCTCGGGCACGGGGCTAAGCGGCACACGCACCGCGTTGAACACCAGTCCGGGAAAGAAACGCCGGTCGAGGTTGCGCACGTCCATTTCCAGACCGGGAAAGCAATTGCCCACCGATCCGTCCAGACGCGTGTTGCCGGGGTTTCCCGGAACCTTGTAGGCCGCACGCGCGGTCAGGTTACGGGGTGTGACGCGAATTTGGCCGGGTTGATCAGACATTCTGAGCCTCCGATTCCTGTGCAACCAGATAGTCGATGAACGAGATCACCAGATGATACTGTCTGCGCGACAGCGACAGCGGGTAGTAGTTGGAATCGCGCATATAAGGCGGCATCCGCGCGTCATGCATCGAGTCGCGGATGATGCGTGGATCACGAAAATCTGGATTGGGGTCTTGATCCGGGTTCGGGTCGGTCTCAAGCTCCGTCAGGATGCCATAAGGCGGGCGCAACAGAGTTTTCACGAAATCCGGACGACGGCGTAGGAAATCAAGCAGGTTCGCCTCGTCAATCAGTTGCTCATGCACGAATTTGGTCGCTACGGTATAGGGCAGCCGGTCATTGGGCACCGAATTCGAAAAGACCGAGACTGGCTGCGGGCGGATCAACTCATCAATCTTGTCCGGTGGCCTTACGTCATTTTCGGTCATTGAGGCCGCGTCGGTGGACGGTAGACCCGGTGTCGGGGAAATCCCGGTCTTCGCCTGTAGCTTGGCATTATCCTTCAGACCCTGCGCCCGAATATCGTCAAGGTTGATCAGACCGTTGGTCTCGAACGCGCGGCGGAAGATGTCGACCACTTCGGTCTTGGCCTGTTGGTAGTTGTCTTCGGTAACTGAAATCAACGATAGATCGCGGTCTGCCAAATCATCCTCAAGGCTATAAAACGGCCTTGCATCGGGCGCAAAGTCGGGCGGGCCGGTCATGATCTGCGCGCGCGCGGTCAGACGCTCACCGCGCACGGCCAGCGTCGCTTCGATCACGCCATCGCTGGTGTCATCGGCCACGCCCCAGGATTGGTCGTTGCCGACACGTGCACCATCATAGCTGTCATGTGGTTCGGGATCGTCCGAGGTGCCAGACATCATGATCCATTTCGACCATGGGGTGTCGGGGTTCAGAATGCGGTTCTGCTCGGGCACGATTTCATGGATGCGACCATATTCCGATTTCGGCGGGTCGTTCTGGTATCCCGGCACCGCCAGAGTGGCAGGGCCATAAGCCGCATCGGGTGGGCCATAAACCTCACCTTTCGGGGGCATGAAGCGCAAGCGCAGGATGCTGCGATCGATGAATTCGCCTTCCACCGGTTCATCATATCCCTGTACCGGATGGATCGCGCGGACCGAACCCAGCGGGATCGGATTATGTTCGTAGACCATTGGTTGCTGTTCGGACGTGTACGGGCTGAATGCCAACAGGGGTTTCGGTGTGAAATCCTGCCCTGCAATCTCGACCCGTGCGCGAAAACCACAGGCTGCGTCTCCGGTCCGACGCTCGGCCTTGGTGTTGCCGACGGTGATCGAATAGCGCACGTTCTGCAGCGACAGGCCCTGATCCTCGAGCAGGTCCAGCGTCACCGGCGTCTCATATTCCTCACCCGTCTCAGCGTCATGCATCCGCGCCCAAAGCTCAAAGAACGGCGCAACCGGACGCAACGCACCGCCTTCGTCACGAAAGCGGATCGTGTCGGGATCGGGAAGGCAGGCGGTAACGCTGCCATCTTCGACCTCACGCAGAGTTATGTTCGATCGGATGACCGTCTTGTTGTTGCCATGGGCATCCAAATCCTGCTGCCACTCATAACTTTCCAGCGGTGTTTCACCCGGTCCCAAACGGGCAACCGCAATGGGTGGCAGAAAGAAAATCTCCTGTATCGTGTCCATGCTGGGCCCTCCCCCGTTTGGCCTTGGCTGCCCCCGCTTTCAGGGGTTCGAATATGTCTCATAAGTGATGGTCGGGTCGTCAAAGATCGATTTCGACGTGTCCCGGACAATGTCCTCCGGCGCATCATCAGGCACGGGTGAGATGCTTTGCTGGTAGTGGAAGAAATTGTTCGGATCGAATTTCTGCTTCACGAACAGCAGCGAGTTGAAATACTCGCCCCAATATTGCCAGCGATAGTTCAACTGCGTCCGGCGCGGATAGTTCTGATAGACTCGATCAATGAAATAGTCCTCATCGGTCATCAGCTTCATGAACCCATCGAGCCAGGGCACGACGGTCTCTTTTTCTTCTTCGGACACCCAGAACACATCGACATAGAAGTTCAGCGACACATCGCGATGGATAAAGGCGTTGCCGTCCTTGCCCAGCGGCATCCGGTTAATCGCCCCGCCATAAGGTTCGATCGCGACGGCACCATAGGCATTGGGTGTACTGTCGAGGTAGTCCACAACGCGCTGCCATTCAGCTGCGCTGAGCTGACGCCTGATGTACCCGGCCTGTTTATCCTCACGCGCCTGATCGGGCACAACAGGGATGTCGTATTTATCGTCATAGAGCCACGAGTTGATTTCTTGATAGGTGCCATAGTTCTGATCATCCTCACCCATCTCGCCGCCGATCTCATCGCCGAGTAAGGGCTGAATGAACGCATTCCCCTCATCGGGCGTACCGTCGTAAAGCGCCGAGACCAGAAGAACCTTTCTATCCCCCTGATACGCAAGAAAGATATAGGCACCGAACCTGTCGTCTTCGCAGGTGCTCATGTAGTTCGCCTGCAGAAACTCCAGCGCTTTTGCGGCTTTGTCTAGCGGCCATGTGATGTGGCAGCCCCAGACCTTGTACAGCGGATGCAGCTGGTAACGAATTTCCAGCAGGACACCAAAGTTGTTGCCCGTCCCGCCCCGGATAGCCCAGAACAGATCCGGGTTTGTATCCTTATCCGCAATAACAATGCTCCCGTCCCACAACATCACGGTAACGCCCAGCACATTGTCGCAGGCCATCCCGAACCGGCGTGAGGTAAAGCCATAGCCGCCGCCCATCATAAAGCCCGCCACGCAGACATCCTGACAGGCCCCACCCGGCACATGCAGGTGGTACGAGTTCAACTCCGAGTTCAGCACTTTGAATGGCGTGCCCGGCCCCACATAGGCCATCGGCACATCCGGATCGACGGTCACATAACGGATCTTGCTGGTGTCCAGCACCATCTGGTTGTTGACCGAATACCCCGCCGTGCTGTGTCGCCCTGAGCGCGCAACAACCCACAGGCCATGATCACGCGCAAAAGCCAGACTGGCGCGCACGTCCTGAATGGTCTCGCAGTAGACAATGATCTCGGGGTAATCCTGAAACGCCGGGTTCCAGACCTGCCGGTCATTGTTGTAGTCGGAGTCGGTAGGAAGCGTGACCGTTCCGATCAGATCCTTCTCAAACGCCCGTATCTGTTCGGGTGTGATCGCGTGGTATTGTTGTAGCGCCAGATCGGTACGGCTTTGTGCAATTATATCCTTGGCCAGAAGGGTTTTGCTGATCTTTCGCATCGGATCTCCTTACACCAAATGTCCTGCCTGCACGGAGAATGAAGTCTCCGTGCCGCTATCCAGAATTTTAGATATCACCCCATATCCGCCAGAGCCCAAGCTGGCAGCAATGGCCCCCGCCGGTCAAGAGGTCGTTTCCATCAAAGCCCGCGCGTCTCTCAGGTCTGACTGATCATCATTTGTACCGAAATGCGACAAGGCCGTATTCAGTGTCTCACCAACGGGCTCACCACGGTTTTGGCGCCACTGGGTCAAGTCTACCGCGGCGCGCAGTTCGTAAAGGCATGCCCCCTGGCGCCGGGCCGTTTCGATTGCCCGTTTCAACAAAGGTTCCGGGTTGCCTCCGGTCTGGGCGGTCAGAGCCGCCTCGATGCGAAGCTGTTCGGCCTCGGCCCATTTTTCCTCGGTTTCACCAAGAAACCGGGCTGCCAGTGCCAAAGATTGCTGCGCAGCCTCGTGATCGCCGGCGCCGATCAGAAGTTCGGCAATCAGTGATGGAAAAAAGCTTTTGTAGTTACCCGCCCCGACCGACCACCAGTCTTCCGATGCCTGACGCAGGTTTTCGATATGCGCGACATCCGAGGTTATCGTCGCGGTCGCCCAGCAGTCCCATAGCCGCGCGATGGTTGCCATGAACGGCAGCGAATGTTCCTCTGCAACCTTCGACAGCGCTTCGACATCCCGTTGCAACGCGGGAATGTCGCGCGCCAGCAGATGAACCTTGCACATATAGACCATGATCTGCGCGACACTGTGGGCGTGTTTGAGGTTCTTGGACCACTCCAATGCGGTGCGCTGCACCTGCAAGGCGTCCTGATGCCGCCCCATCAGGCAGTAACACGTCCCCAGGAAGGCTGACGTTATCGCTGCATGATCCGTTCCATAGACATAGGCCAACTGGCTGTGTTGATCGAAATCATACAATGCCCAAGCCTGTTCAAGGTGCCTCTGCGCCGCGGGTAAATTGCCCAGATGCAACTGCACCGCCCCCATGGCGCGATGCCCGACCATTCGGTGTTCTGTCTTACCGCTTTCCGCTGCCAGATCGAGTATCTGAGCCGCCACATCCTGCGCCAAACGGTATTCTGCCCGCACCAGATGAAAGGCATATAGGCCATTGAGGACCGGGAACAACCGCTCGGTCTCGTCCGCCCGGTGACACAGATCGCGCAGGCGCCCATAGGCGTCCCCCGTAGCATCCCCCGAGATACCGCTGGTTGAGCGCAGCACACCCGCCCGCAGGATCTGAATGTCGATTTCCTGCAAATCCCGTTCGCGGCTTTTGGGCAAATCCGCCAGCTGATCCAGTGCCGTCGACAGATGCGTCAAGGCTTCGGTCTGGGCCGAACGTTCAATCGCCCGCTGCCCCGCGCTTTGCCAATGCATCACAGCCTCATCCGCACGTAGGGCCAGTGTGTAATGCTGCGCCAGAACTTCGGGCTGCGTCTGCGCCAGTTGCGGTTGGTTTTCCAGCAAGGCACCGGCTGCTCGGTCGTGCAACGCCTGCCGTTCTGTGCGCAGCAAGCTGTCGTAGGCCATGTCGCGAATCAAAGCGTGCCGGAAGATGAATTCATCCTCTGCCGCATCCGGAGCCTGCAGAATAATCCCGGCCGACGAAAGCTGTTCCAGCCCAGCCTGCAAAACCGTCGGAGACAGAATTGAAACCGAGGCCAACAAGGCAATCGAAAACTGCCGGCCAAACACCGCACCGGTCTGCGCCACTTCCTTGGCGGTGCCCAACCGGTCCAGACGTTCCATCAACGAGTCCTTGAGCGTACTGGGCACCGACAGCGATGGCAGTGGTCCCCGCAGCGCATATCCTTGATCGGTCAACCTGAGCTGTCCGGATTCCAACAAGCCGCGCGTTACTTCCTGTACGTAAAGCGGTATGCCATCGGTTTTGGCTGCAATCAGATCGCAGACTTCAGAGGGCACCGTGTTCCCCCCTGCCACTTCTGCAACGATTCCGGCAACGTCCCGGTTGGCCAGACGTTTCAGCGGCAGATGCAGCGTATTGTGGTGATGCCCCCAACCAGGGTCAAAACCGGGGCGCGCCGTCACGACAATCAGCACCGGCAAATCCCGAATCTGTTCTATCACCCGATTGGTCAGCGACAAGGTGGTCGGATCAACCCAATGGGCGTCTTCAAACAACACCAAGACCGGTTTCTCGCGCGCCAGCGCAGAAAGTCGCGCTGTCACCGCGTCAAGCGTCTGCTCAAGCTTGGCCTGAGGCGGCAGGTCGAGCGGCCCCAGCGCGGCGTCTGCTTCGACGCTCAGCAAATCAGCGATCAGGCGCAGATGCTCGGGCGGATGGTGACGTAGCATATGCGACAGTTTCACCAGTTTGTCCGGATCGCCGTCAGTCGGTGCAAATCCTGCCGCGCGTTCCAAATGCTGAATGATGGGATAAAGCGCAGAGTTGGCGTGAAACGGGGAACATTGGAAACTGAGGCGCAGTGCGCCCTGATCCTGCATCTCCTGACTCAGCCCTTCGATAAGACGTGATTTGCCGATCCCGGCCTCGCCAGAAATCAGTACCGACTGACCTGCGCCCTGACATGTTTCATGCCATTTGTCGGTCAGTTTGCGGAACTCGGCGTGGCGCCCGACAAGTCGACCTGCCCCTGCATCCGGCATGATGTCAAATCGCCGTTCGATCCGGGCCTGCCCTGTGACCGTCCAGGCTTGTATCTGTTCCGAAAACCCTTTGAGCGCGAACGACCCCTGATCCTCAAGCTCGAATGCGTTTCCGATCAACCTGCGGGTCGATGGGCTGATGATCAGGGTATTGGGCTCGGCCAATCCCTGCAGGCGCGCCGCCAGATTGGGTGTGCGCCCCATGACCACATCATGCTCTTTCAGCCCTTCGCCGTGGATCTCTCCTACAACGACAAGGCCAGTCGATACACCAATCCGGGCGCTCAGCTGTTCCTGACCTTCAATACGGGCCAGCCCGTCCAGAATATCCAGACCCGCATGAACCGCACGAGAGGCCGCATCTTCCAGTGCGTGGGGGTAACCGAAATAGATCATCGCCCCATCGCCCATGAAACTGGCGATATGACCGCCGAAACGGGCAACCGAAGTCGAGCAAATTTCCTTGAACCGCCGCAACAACTCGCCCAGATCTTCGGGGTCCAGACGCTCGGACATGGCGGTCGACCCAACGAGGTCCACAAACATCACGGTCAGTTGCCGCCGCTCAGCCACAATCTTACCACTGCCCTGAACCGGTGTAGAATTCGCCTCGCGCGCCTGCCCCAACGCAACCATCAGTCTACGTCGGGGGCCCAACGGCAAACCGAGATCGATCAGATCATGTTCGGACAGATGCGTAAGATCAGCCAGTGACACTTCGTTTGACGCAAAAACAGGCGCATATTTCGACAGCCCGAGTTCTTCGAGAAATACGTCAATTTCTGCCATAATCCCCAATGCCCCCGATCGGCTCCGGGTTCCCCCACCCGGTCAGGCTTGTCCAGCCCGGTACAAAAGTCAAAGGACTCAGGCACCTTAGCCGGACAACTCTGATGGCTTTTCCCTCAGCCTTGATCAAGCTTTTTCTTTCTTGCCCCGAACGTCAAGTGAATTGCGCCAAACACGCGCATTGACCTTGTGGCTCATAAAACTGGAATCGATTCGGTTCTGAGGAACGTGGCAGGGGCAGCAGGGTTCGAACCCGCGACCTACGGTTTTGGAGACCGTCGCTCTACCAACTGAGCTATACCCCTAGGCTGGGCCATCAGATATGCCAGAGGCGCAGAGGACTCAAGAGGCTTTTTGAGTTTTCCCGATACTTTGCAACGGACAAAAAAGTTGCACCCAGCGCGCAGTCCTTTAAGACAATGCTCGGCTAGCAAAAGGACAGCAGACTTGAGCATCCGCAAGAAAATCGCCGACAGCGAAGCCGTCCTTAACTGGGTCGCGCGGCGAATTGCCAGCTATATCCGGATGGTTAATAGCAACACTAACTGGCAGCGCATAGGCTATGAAGAACTGGACCAGCTAACCGAGCAGGGTGAACCGGTTATTGTGGTTCTCTGGCATCAGCGATTGGTACAGTCCCCATATTTCTTCCCCTTGGACAAGGGCCGCATCTGCTCAATCACCTCTGCCGCGCGAGCGGGCAGTATGGTCGGCCGAGTGCAGAAACTATTCGGTATGGACACGATCGCGATGTCCAGCCGCAAACGCCACGTCGCCCTATCACGCGAGGTGTTGGGCAAAGTGAAACAAGGTATCTCGATAGGAATCGCCGCCGACGGACCGCGTGGCCCTGAACGGGTATCCTCAACCGTACCCCTGATCTGGGCCCGTACATCTGGCAAACGTGTCTTTGGGATCACCTATTCTGCCAAGTACGGACGCGAAGCCGGAACCTGGGATCGCCTGCTGATGCCACGCCCATGGCGCAACGAAGGTGTATTTCTATGCCGCGAGTGGACCGATCTGGTCCCGCGAAAGGCAACTGAAGAGCAAATCGAAACGCTGCGGCTTAGCCTCGAGCGGCACATGAACGATATCACCGCCGAGGCTGACCGCATGATGGGGCGAGAGCCTTGGTCTAAAGGTACTTGAGTACTCTCTGCGCCAAGACTCATTCAACTCCGTGCTCAATGGGTGCCACCCGCACCATACCACTTATTAATGCCTGCGGATCATGACCTGCATCTCGCACCTACGCGCCGAACGCTTCCAGATACGTCAGCGAGCCTGATGTCGAAACGTTTCCGCTCGCGACAAAAATCACTGACATTGCAATCAACTTCCTGCTCATCTCCGCCCAAAACGGCGTCCCGCATATCATCCAGATCCTTGCTGTGAAGGATTTGAGTTCCATAGTTTATGAATTCAAAACCAAACATGATTTCCCCCTGATCTCAGCGGCTCGCCCCTACTGCGGTCCGCTTCATTTATTGCAGTTCACAGGTGGGTGTTTAGTCTTCGATTGAGATGGACGTCTGATTAAGAAAAATCACAGTCGCGTATCTTTGCGCCACCGCTTCGTCAGCTCTGAGATTATTCGTCGAATAATCTCTTCACCGTTACTGATTTACACAAGGGGTTCCGCATACCTTCGACGGATTAGTCGTATTTTTTTGAGCGCACTTTGAGACCAATCTCACTCACACCAATTTCAGTTTTGCTGAAGCCCACTCAATGGATTTCTGTTTGCCATGCAAGGTATCTTGTGACCAAGAACAGCCATACCAAATCTAAGAAAACGAGAATGCCAATGATTGAACGCATTGATACCGGCGAACGCTCCTCCAAAATCGTGAAACATAACGGGGTGGCTTATTTGACTGGACAAGTTGCCGAGGGTGAGACGATTCAGGAACAGGTCCGGATTTGCCTTGCTAAAATTGATGCCCTTCTCGACCAAGCTGGATCATCACGCGAAAAGATGCTGCGGGTGACGATCTGGCTAGCTGATATGAAGGATTTCGCTGGGTTAAACGAGGTTTGGAACGCTTGGGTTCCAACAGGCCACGCCCCGGCTCGCGCCTGCGGTGAAGCCAAACTAGCGCGCCCAGAATTGAAAGTAGAATTTATTGTAGATGCAGCCTACGACTAGTTTTTCTGCAAACGAAAAAAGGGCGCCCCTCGGGGCGCCCTTTTCTTTAGTTATCGCCAGAGCGATTACTCTACAATCTTCGACACGACGCCGGCGCCGACGGTGCGGCCGCCTTCGCGGATGGCGAAACGCAGGCCGTTTTCCATCGCGATCGGTGCGATCAGCTCAAC
>NZ_FNNP01000031.1 GCF_900106805.1 Ruegeria halocynthiae | reverse complement strand
AGGGACCCTGCCCAATGAGCTACAAATCCGACATCGAAATCGCCCGCGAGGCGAACAAGAAGCCGATTCAGGAAATCGGCGCCAAAATCGGCATCTCCAGCGACGATCTGTTGCCCTATGGCCATGACAAGGCCAAAGTCAGCCAGGAGTTCATCAACTCTGTGCAGGACCGCGAAGACGGCAAGCTGATCCTCGTGACCGCGATCAACCCGACCCCCGCAGGTGAAGGTAAGACCACCACCACCGTTGGTCTGGGTGACGGTCTGAACCGCATCGGCAAGAACGCCATGATCTGTATCCGCGAAGCCTCGCTTGGCCCGAACTTTGGCATGAAGGGCGGCGCCGCTGGTGGTGGTTACGCGCAGGTTGTTCCGATGGAGGAAATGAACCTTCACTTCACCGGTGACTTTCACGCGATCACGTCTGCCCACTCGCTGCTGTCGGCGATGATCGACAACCACATCTACTGGGGCAACGAATGCGAGATCGATACCCGCCGCGTTGCATGGCGTCGTGTGGTCGACATGAACGATCGTGCTCTGCGTCAGATCACGGCCAGCTTGGGTGGTGTATCGAACGGCTTCCCACGCGAAACCGGCTTTGACATCACCGTGGCGTCCGAGGTTATGGCGATCCTGTGCTTGGCCAACGACCTGAAAGACCTGGAAAAGCGTCTGGGTGATATCATCGTGGCCTATCGCCGCGACAAGACCGCAGTCTACTGTCGCGACATCAAGGCCGAAGGTGCAATGACCGTTTTGCTGAAGGACGCAATGCAGCCGAACCTGGTGCAGACACTGGAAAACAACCCGGCCTTCGTTCACGGCGGCCCGTTCGCGAACATTGCACACGGCTGTAACTCGGTCATTGCGACCAAGACTGCGCTGAAAGTCTCGGACTATGTGGTCACCGAAGCGGGCTTTGGTGCTGATCTGGGTGCAGAGAAGTTCATGAACATCAAATGCCGCAAGGCAGGCATCGCGCCGTCGGCTGTGGTGTTGGTTGCCACCGTGCGCGCGATGAAGATGAACGGTGGCGTTGCCAAGGCCGATTTGGGCGCGGAAAACGTTGATGCGGTCAAATCGGGCTGTGCCAACCTTGGCCGTCACATCGAAAACGTCAAATCCTTTGGCGTGCCTGTTGTGGTTGCCATCAACCACTTTGTCACCGACACCGATGCCGAAGTGCAGGCGGTCAGCGACTATTGCGCTGAACATGGGGTCGAGGCGGTTCTGTCGCGTCATTGGGAGCTGGGCTCTGAAGGCTCGGCCCCGCTGGCCGAGAAAGTTGTGGAAATCGTCGAAGGTGGCAGCGCCAACTTTGCGCCGATCTACCCCGACGATATGCCGCTGTTCGAGAAGATCGAAACCGTCGCCAAGCGCATCTATCGTGCTGATGAAGTGCTGGCCGACAACAAGATCCGCAACCAGCTGCGCGAATGGGAAGACGCCGGATACGGCAACCTGCCGGTTTGTATGGCCAAGACGCAGTACAGCTTCTCGACCGACCCGACGCTGCGCGGCGCGCCCACCGGCCACTCGGTTCCTGTGCGTGAGGTTCGCCTGTCCGCAGGTGCCGGTTTCATCGTGGTTGTTTGCGGTGAGATCATGACCATGCCCGGTCTGCCCCGCAAACCAGCAGCTGAAAGCATCTGCCTTAACGACGCAGGTGAGATCGAGGGCTTGTTCTAAGCCGCGGAATAGGACATCTCGTGGTCCGGGAAATTCCCGGGCCATGAGGAGATGAACATGCCCACTCTGACATCGCCAAAAGACTGCCATACAATGCAGGACTTGCGGGTTCAGATCGACAA
>NZ_FNNP01000007.1 GCF_900106805.1 Ruegeria halocynthiae | reverse complement strand
ATCGCTGCCGTCAGCGTGGTCTTGCCGTGGTCAACGTGGCCAATCGTGCCGATGTTGACGTGCGGCTTATTACGCTCAAACTTTTCCTTTGCCATTCCTCAGGCGCCCTTTTGCGATTTGGGGGACCTTTGGTCCCGTGGTTACATCTGCGCGCGCGAGATATTTGGTTCAAAGGGGAAAATCAAGCACATCCTGAGGGAAAAGCTGGTCAAGATGCCGGATTTTGGGTCACAGCCTCGGTTTCCAGCGGTTGGATCAAGTCAGGGCGACGATCAAACCAGCCATTGTCTTTATGTTCTTCGGCCAGCCATTCTTCGACCCTGTCGGCAACTTTCAGAGCAAGCCCGCTCATTTGTTCTTCTTTCGTGCGCTCATGACCTGAACCTTTGAAGGCACTTCCGCCAGTCGTGTCTTCCAGAACCTGAAATTGCTTACCCTTGGCCAGGAACTCTTTGTTGTTCACATCATAGACGTTCACCAGAACGATCGCGGTGCTTTTGGGGTTGTAAATCACAGGTATGCCGGGAGGCGCCAACATGTAACCTTCCAGACTGATACCGACATCGTATTCCTGCGCGCCCTCGTAACGGCCCAGACGGATATCGACCGCATTCTGAATGGCGTCCTCCCACTCTTTCGGGGTTGCATCACGCGAAACCGGCCCCTGCTTGGCTTTCTCGGCAAACGCATAGTTCACGCGCAGCTTAAATTCGCCCAGGGATTCGGGCTCTTCATATACCTGTGTCTGGGTGCAGGCCCCCATCAGGACCAGCCCGGTGATCAGTGTCAGAATACGCAGCATGTCTCTCGTCTCGATAGGCCTGTTTTTATTGGATGTAACGCACCGATACCGTTTGTGCCAAGCGGTATCGGCAGAAATTCACCAAACAGTTGGTTTGGTCACGAGAATTTATAATCGCGCGGAAAGCCATAGGGCGCTTTCTTACCGACACCCGCTCGCTTGGCCAGCCATTGAGTCATATCCGCCTCGTGCCGGGTTTTATCGCCACCCATGGACCATTTCAGCCCCTCTTCCCAGTCGAAGGTCGTCACGTCGGACAGACCGCCGTCCAGTTCCAATGTGCCTTGTCGACCTCGAGCCATGTTGTATTTTTGCAAACGTACGCCCTTGCCCCGTGTCATCTCGGGCAGTTCTTCGGTCGGGAAGACAAGAAACTTGCCGTTCTGAGATACCACGGCCACGTGATCACCCGCGATGGGCTTACAGATCATCGCTGTTTCATCGCTCTTAACATTTAGCACCTGTTTGCCGTTTCGGGTCTGCGCCAAAACATCATCCTCAGGCACCATAAAGCCGTTACCTGCGTCCGAGGCCACCAGCAGCCTGCGCCCCGGTTTGTGGATCAGGATGTCGATGATCTGTGCATCGTTCGGCAGGTCGACCATCAGGCGCAGTGGTTCGCCCATACCCCGCCCGCCGGGCAGGTTGGCGGCACTGACGGTGTAGAAACGGCCATTCGAGGCAAAGACCAGCAAGCGATCTGTCGTTTCCGCATGGAAGATAAAGCGCGGGCCGTCGCCATCCTTGAATTTCAACTCGCGCTTCAGATCAATGTGGCCGGTCATGGCGCGAATCCAGCCCATCTGAGAGCAGACGACCGTGATCGGTTCCTTATCGATCATCGCCTCAAGCGGAACTTCTTCGACCTGCCCAGCTTCGGCAAACCGGGTCCGGCGCTCACCGCCTTCGTAATCCTTGCCAAAGGTCTTCTTGGTTTCTTTTAACTGCTCGGCGATCTTGGCCCATTGCAGGGCGGGATCGGCCAGCAGGTCCTCGAGATTGGCGCGTTCCAGCATCAACTCGTCACGCTCGCGCACCAGCTCCATCTCTTCGAGACGGCGCAAGCTGCGCAGACGCATGTTGAGGATGGCGTCGACCTGAACCTCGGACAGTTCGCCCTCGCCCGGTTTCGGCGAGACATAGTCGGACTCGTCGGTTGCGCGAACGTGGTCAATCCCCCAATCCTCGCGCATCAGCGCTGCTTTGGGGTCGTCATCATAGCGGATGATGTCGATCACGCGGTCGAGGTTCAGGAAGGCGACGATAAAGCCTTCCAACACCTCAAGGCGGTGATCTATCTTACCCAGACGATGACGTGACCGGCGCAACAGCACCTCTTGCCGGTGATCGAGGAAAGCACGCAGCACTTCCTTCATCGAACAGACCTTGGGCGTTACACCGTCGATCAGCACGTTCATGTTCAGGCTGAACCGCAACTCAAGGTCCGAACTGCGATAGAGCATCCCCATCAGCACTTCGGGGTCCACATTCTTACTGCGCGGTTCCAGAATCAGGCGAATATCATCAGCGGATTCGTCACGTACATCGGCGAGGATCGGGATTTTCTTGGTCTGGATCAGCTCCGCGATCTTTTCGATCAGCTTGGATTTCTGAACCTGATAAGGAATCTCGGTGACGACGATCTGCCACTGCCCGCGGCCCAGATCCTCAACTTCGAACTTACAACGCAGGCGGAACGAGCCGCGCCCGGTGCGATAGGCCTGAGCAATATTCTCGGGCGGCTCGACGATCACGCCTCCGGTTGGAAAGTCCGGGCCCGGCACGTAATTCAGCAACGTGTCATCCCGCGCGTCCGGCGTCTTGATCAGATGCAAGCAGGCGTCGCACAATTCAGCGATGTTGTGCGGCGGGATGTTCGTCGCCATGCCAACTGCGATACCGCTGGAACCATTGGCCAGCAGATTGGGGAACTGAGCGGGCAGCACAACAGGCTCGGAAAGCGTGCCATCATAGTTGTCGCGGAAATCAACGGCGTCTTCGTTCAAACCCTCAAGCAGCGCCTCAGCCACGATGGTCATCCGCGCCTCGGTGTATCGCGAAGCAGCCGGATTGTCACCGTCGATATTGCCGAAATTCCCCTGTCCGTCGACCAGCGGGTAACGCACGTTGAAGTCCTGCGCCAGGCGCGCCATCGCATCGTAAATCGCGGCGTCACCGTGCGGGTGATAGTTACCCATAACGTCGCCAGAGATTTTAGCGGACTTCCGGAACCCACCGGTTGCACTGAGTCGCAACTCGCGCATCGCATAAAGGATTCGCCGGTGCACCGGTTTCAGCCCATCCCGTGCATCCGGCAGAGCACGGTGCATGATGGTGGACAACGCATAGGTCAGATAGCGCTCACCAATTGCGCGGCGCAGCGGTTCAGCTATCTCGCCCCCGTTTTCAGGGGCCTCCATATTGGGGTCGTCGATCGTATCATTCATACATGATGTGATACGACGCAAGCGCGCGCGGGTAAAGCAAACAACAGGTATTTTACCGGGGACAAGTCGCGCTTTTTGCAACAGGGGGAGGCAAGTATCGGATTTCCCCCGTTTTTCGACTCAACGTCCGAATTATGGTAAGCTTTCGAACATTAAGATGCTGCCATTTTCTTGTTGTTACGATTGTCAGGGGGTGCGCCATGTCGCGCGTTATCATTATTACATTTGCAATGCTCGGGTGGAGTTTCTACGTGATGAGCGGAGGCCCGGATTTTGAGCCGCGCGGAACCAGGGCAGATCAGCCCCTGCGTGTTGCATCGGTGCCAGAGCCCCGTCCAGCCCCGATCCCGGCATCCCGCGCAGAGGACCTTGTCACCAATGTGGCAGCTCGTGCTGTTTCTGCGCGCGTTCAGCCAGAGCCTCTGGCCGAGGATGACGCCGCCGTTGTCCTGTCACAGGTGACGGCTGATCCGTTGTCTCAGTTCTCAGCATTTGACGAAAGCGGTGCCAGCTTCACCCTGGCCTCGCTTGCGGATGGAGCCGCCGGGTTGTTGCAGGTAGAAGCCGAGGTTCAGCATGATGTCACCCCGACATCACAGGTGGTCGAGCCTGAAAAAGACATCCGTGAAATCTCGGGCACACGCGTGAACATGCGCGACGGGCCCGGCACCATCTATCCCATCATCGCCAAGGCAGCGATCGGTCAACGCGTTGAGGTTCTGAGCGAATCCGGCACCGGCTGGCTGCGTCTGCGGCTGTTCCCCGATCAGCGAGTGGGTTGGATTTCTGCCTCATTGGTTCGGAAACCTACAAACTGACGCAACTGTGTCATTGTCCTGACCGGAACCTCGCCTTAGCTATGGGCGAGGTTCAGTTTCGGAAACGTCATGCAAAAATCCATTCTTATCACAGGCTGCTCGTCCGGCATTGGTCTGGACGCGGCACACGGGATGCGCGCCCGCGGCTGGCGGGTCTTTGCATCCTGCCGACAACAGCGCGATTGCGACCGGATGCGGGCACAGGGCTTTGATAGCCCACGGATCGACTACACCGACACCGACAGCATCTCGTGCGGCCTGCAACAGGTTCTGGACGCAACCGGTGGCACGTTGGATGCGCTGTTCAACAACGGAGCACATGGTCTGCCCGGCGCGGTTGAGGACATCCCAACTGACGGGCTTCGCCAGATCTTTGAAACCAACGTCTTTGGCTGGCACGAGCTGACCCGGCAGGTGATTCCCATCATGCGGGCGCAGGGGCACGGGCGCATCGTGCAGAACTCATCGGTTCTGGGACTGGTGGCGTTTCCGTGGCGCGGCGCCTATGTCGCCACCAAATACGCCATCGAAGGCCTGACCGACACCTTGCGGCTTGAGCTGCGGGATACCGATATCAAAGTCATACTGATTGAACCGGGTCCGGTGACGTCGAAAATTCGCGTGAATTCAATCCCGATGTTCGAGCGCTTTATCGATTGGGAAAGCTCGGCCCTTCGGCAAAAATACGAAGACTCGCTGCTAAAGCGCCTCTACGAATCCTCGGGGACAGACAGGTTCGAACTGCCCGCCTCGGCTGTCACCGCCAAGCTTGCCCATGCGGTTGAATCCAGGCGTCCTCGCCCGCGGTACTACGTGACGACACCCACCTATATCGCCGGATATCTGCGCCGTATCCTACCGACCCGGACCATAGATCGTATCCTGTCCGATATCTGAGGCCAAATTACCCGTTCGCTTTTGGCCCGATCAAGGCTAGATCAGAGCCATCGGGACAACAAACGTGAACGGTGACTCTATGGACCTTCTGATGGTCGTACTCCTTTTGGCGATGGCGGCGGTGGTTACCGTGCTGGTACTTGGCATCGCCAATTTCGGAAAACCCGGCAAAGACGCCGCGATGAAAAGCAACAAGATGATGCGCCTGCGCATCCTGTTCCAGTTCATTGCCGTGGTGCTGATCTTGCTCTACGTCTACCTGCGCGGACAGGGAGTCTAAACGATGGTCGTACTCAACAAAATCTACACCCGGACCGGCGATGACGGCAAAACCGCGATGGGCAATGGCGAGCGTGTCGCAAAATACGCGGGCCGGGTTGCCGCCTATGGCACGGTGGACGAACTGAACGCCTTTGTCGGCGTCGCCCGCACCGAAGCGGACGGTGATGTTGATGCTGCCCTGGCACGAATCCAGAACGACCTATTCGATCTTGGCGCCGATTTCTGTCGCCCCGACATGGAAAAAGATGCCGAGGCCGACTATCCGCCCCTGCGCGTTGTGCCAGCCCAGATCGAGCGGCTTGAGGCCGAAATCGATGTGATGAATGAAACGCTGGAACCGCTGCGCAGTTTCATCCTGCCAGGTGGTTCGCGGCTGGCAGCCCAGCTGCATGTGTGCCGTACAGTCTCGCGTCGGGCCGAGAGACTGGCAGTGGAACTGACCAATATGGAACCTGTCAATGAAACGGCCGTGAAATACCTCAATCGTCTCAGCGACTGGTTCTTTGTTGCCGCGCGCTGCGCCAACAACGAAGGGCGTGACGATGTGCTTTGGATTCCCGGTGCAAACCGCTGATCACAGCCATAGCGGGGAAACAAAATTTCGTTTTCAGCAGAAAAAATGACGAAACGCGACGTCTCGAAACCATGACGTGACGATTTTGCTCTGTTGTAGGTCATCACGACCCGTTATCTAGGCCAGCGAGAGCATTGGTGGAGTCGCAACGCGGCTTGCCGTTTTTGTAAGGAGCATACGCAAAAATGAAGGTACTTGTGCCTGTCAAGCGCGTGATCGACTACAACGTTAAGGTTCGTGTGAAAGCGGACGGCAGCGGTGTTGATCTCGCCAATGTAAAAATGTCGATGAACCCCTTCGACGAAATCGCGGTAGAAGAGGCTATCCGCCTGAAAGAAGCGGGCAAGGCTGACGAAGTTGTTGCCGTTTCTATCGGTGTGAAGCAGTCGCAGGAAACCCTGCGTACTGCTCTGGCCATGGGTGCGGACCGCGCCATTCTGGTGATTGCAGCCGACGACGTCCATCAGGACATCGAGCCGTTGGCCGTGGCCAAGATCCTGGCCAAAGTGGTCGAGGAAGAGCAGCCGGGCATCGTTCTGGCTGGTAAGCAGGCGATCGACAACGATATGAACGCCACCGGCCAGATGCTGTCGGCCCTGCTGGGCTGGAGCCAGGGCACCTTTGCGTCCGAATTGGACATCGAAGGCGATACCGCCAAGGTTACACGCGAAGTGGACGGCGGTCTGCAGACCATCAGCGTCAAGATGCCGACCATCGTGACCGTTGATTTGCGTCTGAACGAGCCGCGCTATGCGTCGCTGCCCAACATCATGAAGGCGAAGAAAAAGCCGCTGGATGAGAAGACTGCCGCCGATTACGGCGTCGATGTCACGCCGCGTCTGGAAATCGTCAAGACCGACGAGCCAGCGGCACGTGCCGCTGGTATCATCGTTGGCTCAGTAGATGAGCTGGTCGAGAAACTCAAAGAAGCGGGGGCTGTGTAATGGCTGTTCTTCTTCTCGCCGAAGTTAACAATGGCGAACTAGCGATGGACGCCACCGCCAAGGCCGTCAACGCCGCAAAGGCGCTGGGTGACATTACCATCCTGGCCGCAGGAGGTTCAGCCGCCGCAGCCGGTGAGGCCGCCGCCAAGATCGACGGTGTGTCCAAGGTCCTGGTTGCCGAGGATGCCTCGCTGGGTCACCGCCTGGCGGAATCGACCGCGACCCTGATCGTGGGTCTGGCCGATGGCTACGAGCATATCGTTGCCCCTGCGACCACCGACGCCAAAAACGTGATGCCGCGCGTTGCTGCGCTGCTGGATGTGATGGTGATCTCGGATGCATCCGGCGTTGTTGACGGCTCGACCTTCGAGCGCCCGATCTATGCCGGCAACGCGATCCAGACCGTGAAATCGAACGACGCCAAGAAGGTCATCACCCTGCGGACCGCCAGCTTTGATGCTGCAGGCGAAGGTGGCGCCGCCCCGGTCGAGACTGTCTCGGTTCCGGGTTCGGATGGCCTGTCGTCGTGGGTTGAGGACAAGGTTGCCGCAAGCGATCGTCCGGAACTGACGTCGGCCGGTGTGGTTGTTTCGGGCGGCCGTGGTGTCGGCTCGGAAGAAGACTTCAAACTGATCGAAGGTCTGGCCGACAAGCTGGGCGCGGCCGTTGGCGCGTCAAGGGCTGCGGTGGATTCGGGCTATGCGCCGAACGACTGGCAGGTGGGTCAGACCGGTAAGGTTGTTGCGCCTGATCTGTATGTTGCAGTCGGCATCTCGGGCGCCATCCAGCACTTGGCCGGAATGAAAGACTCCAAGATCATCGTTGCGATCAACAAAGACGAAGAAGCGCCGATCTTCCAGGTCGCCGATTTTGGTCTTGTCGCTGACCTGTTCCAAGCTGTGCCGGAACTCACTGAGAAACTCGGCTGATTTCAGACAAAGATTTTTCGCCGAAAAATCTTGGAAGGCCCGCTAATGGCGGGCCTTTTCTTTTCCGGTTAGACACCCAGGTCACGAATCGTACGCGCCAGAGACTCCGCTATTATACGATGCGTCGCCGGGCCAATCATATGTTCGGCTACAGGCTGCTGCAGAGTGCCAAACAACATGTCCTCAATCTCGTCAGATACGCCCGAGGCCTGAACACGCAGGCTGATGGAGGCTGTACATTGGGGTTTTAGTGCACCGATCATCGACGCATCTCGCATTATTGAATCGCGTGACGACGTGTCCAACGCGCAATCCTCCACTTCCAGGTCCAACAGCACCACGGGGGGGCGAACTTTGCCCAGAAATGTGCTGAGCTTTTCGATCCACCCTTTTCGCAGTTCCTGCTCCACAAGCTCAAATCGGGCATCCGAATGCGCCCTCAGGCGCGTCAGGAGATGACGTACAAAGTGGATATCCGTAAAATCCACATCGGGATACAGCGCGATCAATTCCGGGGTTGGCGCCACAAAACGGTCATTACGGCGGGGATGCACGCGATAGAACCGATTTGATTGTCCCAACACACCCGGCATCTGCATAATGCAGATATCGGACCGATTCACGATATCCAGCAGAGCTGCTTCCTGTGTCAACACCTCAACTCCGCAAAACAGGCTGCCAAGGTTAAGGCATCTGCGATCCAGTCGACGTTCCAACAATCCGGGAAACGGAGACTCCACGAATCGGCCAAAGGTCTCTTCTCCGCCTAGGCACGCCAGATAGGGACTGTTCAGTGCCCTTTGCGGGCCTCTGAAACGCAGCTTCGAAGACCCGTAACAACACGTGGTTTCAGCGGATCGCTCCGCATTGATCGATTGATAGCTCATCACACTCACCCAAATATTCACCCGGTTACCATTTTGCAGCCGCAGGTCTTGCGAAATCCCTAATGCGCGCATTTGAAGCGAATTTGACTGGTCCGATCCCCTTGCCGCCCGCGCGGAACTGCCGATAATGTCGCCACATCCTGCGAACAAGGACACCAGAACATGGACGTAAAATCAGTCGGAGTGATCGGCGCTGGACAGATGGGCAATGGTATCGCCCATGTCATGGCGCTGGCAGAGTATGATGTTCTGCTAAACGATATCAGCCAAGACGCGCTGGATGACGCGGTTGCGACGATTGAGGCCAATTTGGTGCGTCAGGCGTCACGCGGAAAAATCACGGATGATGCCGTCAAAGCTGCGATGGGACGGATCACCACCACGTTGAACCTGCCCGATCTGGGACAAACCGATCTTGTGATTGAGGCCGCAACCGAGCGGGAGACGGTCAAGCAGGCGATCTTTGAGGATCTGCTTCCACATCTGTTGCCGCATACGATACTGACCTCGAACACGTCGTCGATCTCGATCACCCGGCTGGCCAGCCGTACCGACCGGCCCGAGCGCTTCATGGGGTTCCACTTCATGAATCCGGTGCCGGTGATGCAACTGGTCGAACTGATCCGGGGCATCGCCACAGATGAGCCGACGTTCAGTGCGTGCAAAGCGGTGGTTGACCGGTTAGGTAAAACTTCGGCCAGTGCCGAAGACTTTCCGGCCTTTATCGTCAATCGCATTTTGATGCCAATGATCAACGAGGCGGTCTATACCCTGTACGAAGGGGTCGGGAATGTGCAATCCATTGACCAGTCGATGAAACTGGGTGCCAATCACCCTATGGGACCTCTCGAACTGGCGGATTTCATCGGTTTGGATACCTGCCTGGCGATCATGAACGTGCTGCATGACGGGCTGGCCGATACCAAGTATCGCCCCTGCCCGCTGCTGACCAAATATGTCGAAGCCGGATGGCTGGGCCGCAAGACCGAGCGCGGGTTTTATGATTATCGAGGCGAGGTACCTGTGCCGACGCGCTAGGGATTAAGAGGGCTGCCCTCTCTTGAGATAGTGGCTCAATTCATTCCTGGGAAGATTAGAGCCAGATGAAGGGCCGGATCAGGACTTGCCTAGGGCGAGCGTGTGATCTCGGAGCCAGGCCATAAAGCCACGGGGATCGCGTTCCAGCAACGCCATGTCTTCATCTGAAATCGGGTCCCCAATGACCGGAGACTGCGGCTTGTTGCAGGAGCGGACGATTTCGTGCAGCAGCAGTCCCTGACGCAGGATCGGCGACAGACGGTTTGCGATCTGGTACCAGCGAGAATTGCTGCCCGGGAAAAAGATTGGGACAACTTTGGCACCCGAGCGGCGGATCATCTTTGCTGTAAAGACATTCCATTCCTGCTCCTGCGCAGGTCCGAACCAATCATCAGATGACATGACAACGCCCGAAGGGAATAGCGCCACGACACCGCCGTCAGCCAGATGCTTCATCGACTTACCGCGCATCTCAAGCATCTTGGCCTGTGCTTCCGGATCATGTGGGAAAGGCACTGGAATCATGAATGAGGTTGCGGCCTCATCAAGGCCGGTCAGGACCGAGCGTGTCAGAATGCGATAGTCGCTACGGGTGCGGCCGATCAGCTCGGCCAGAATCATGCCGTCGACCATGCCATGCGGGTGGTTGGCCACAACGACGACCGGGCCCTCTTTGGGGATCCGGGCAATCTGTTCAGCGGGGGTGGTGAGATCAATGCCCATCACCTCGAGTGCACCGCCCCAGAATTTTTGGCCGCGATAATACTCGTTTTGTTTCTCGAATTTGTTGACCATGCGCAAGATGGTCAATTTCCCCGTAAACCACTCGATGGCGCGAATGGCCGTAGACGTCCAGGCATCGTCAAACGAGTTGGCGTAGGTCAGCGTTTTGCGGTCGTAGATTTCACCTTGGGTGGTGTCATGCTCAGCGACTGGGCCGGTCTTAGTTTCGTGCGTGGTTTCCGCCAATTGCTTGGTCTTTCCGTCCTTGGTATCGTGGCAGCAGCGCTGTCAGAACCCCTCACCAAATTTATCGTTCACCAAAGTTTCTAACGCTTCCGCCAACGCCTCAGCATCCGGGCCAGACGTCTCGACGTCAATAGTGGTTCCGCGCGACGCTGCCAACATCAAAAGACCCATGATACTATCGCCCGATGCAGAAAGCCCGTCACGCGACACCTCGGCAAGTGCATCAAAGCCTTCGACCACCTCGACCAATTTGGCCGAGGCGCGGGCGTGCAGGCCCTTTTCGTTGATAATTTTCAAACTCTTGGTCGTCATAAGAACCTATCCGGTATCAATCCAGCGTCACATTTTGCGCATTGATGTATTTTCGTCCAGCTTCCAGCGCCAGACGCACGGCCTCGGCCAGTGGCAGGTGGCGGCTTTTGGCCAGTTTGATGAGCATGGGCAGGTTGGCCCCGTAAAGGATTCGCCGGTCTTGCGGCGCGCAGGCGCGCAGGCTGAGATTCGATGGGCTGCCGCCGAACAGATCAGTCACAACAACGACGCCATCGCCCATGTCTACCTCGTCGGCGGCACGGCAGATTTCAGCTTGTTTCGCTTCGCGATCATGGTCCGCTTCGATCGGAATGGCCACCAGTCCAGGCTGCTTTCCAACCACATGCTGCGTGGCGGCCAGATACTCCTGCGCCAACCCACCATGTGCAACAATTACGATCCCGATCACTCCGGCCTCACATTCAACGCGCGTCGTTCCATTTCGCGATGCCTAATTGCCACCTGCTGGCCCCCTTCCGCAAGGGCCTTTGCAACCGCTTCCGCCACGGCGACCGAGCGGTGCTGCCCGCCGGTGCACCCGAATGCGACCGACAGGTGCGCTTTGCCCTCGTTTCGGAAGGCCGGAAGCAGTTCGATCAACAGATCTACAACCCGGTCGAAGAACGTCACATAATTCGCATCTGACTGAACATAGGCCGCTACATCGCCATTACGACCATCGGCCGCACGCAGTTCGGGCCGCCAATAGGGATTGGCCAGAAACCGGCAATCGAACACCATGTCCAGACCGCGTGGCAGGCCACGTTTGTACGAGAAGGATTCGATCGATACCGCCAGATGTCGCCCGCCTTTTGGGGCAAACCAGCGTTCGACCTCTTCACGCAACTGGTGAACATTCAGCGCGCTTGTGTCGATGAGCGTATCCGCAATCTCACGAATCGGGGCCAACAGTTCCTTTTCTTGCCGAATGCCGGTTGCCGGGCTGGCATCCGTGGCAACCGGGTGGCGACGACGGGTTTCCGAGAACCGGCGCAGCAGCATTTCGTCACTGCAATCCAGATAGAGAATGCTTGGATCAACAAACTCCATACGGCCCAGTTTGGCGGCGAGTTCGATAAATCCAATGGTAGAGAAATCACGGTTGCGCGCGTCGATCCCCAAAGCCATGGGGGGCGTAGGATTGGACGGCTCAAGCAACCGGACCAGCAGACCCATCGGCAGGTTATCGATCGCTTCGAACCCAAGGTCTTCAAGCACATGGATAGCGGTAGACCGGCCCGCGCCCGAAGGGCCTGTCACCAGAACGACGCGCCGTTGTGTTGTCATGTATTCGGCCATTCCGGGGCCACGCGCCCCATTTTCACAAGTTGCAGAAGTCCTGCAGCCAAATTGGGCACGCCGTCGACCCGAAGCAAGGGAAGAGTTTGCCCCAACAACAGAATTTCCGCAGGATCTGGCAGTCTTGCAGGTTCGGCTTGATCAAGATCCACAACGTAAGCCAAAGGGACTGGTCCCACAGGGTCTGCCCGCAGCAGCCCGATCCCTCGCGCCTCGATCAGTCCGCGGATTTGCGGAACGGCATCTGCCATCACATCGCCGTCCCGCGCTGACAGATTGATCCGGTCATCCGCGACAAGCCTCGCGCCCAGCATCATCATCTGCAGTGCAAGCGCCGATTTACCCGCGCCCGAAGCACCAATGATCAATATTCCAGCGCCATCCACTGCCACGCAGGTGGCGTGAACACATGCGGTTTTCTGATCTGCGATGTCTGAAAAAGGGATCGCGTTCATGACTTAGATGGGCAACCCAACCACAAACCGCGCGCCCAGCGGGTCCGATGTAATATCGGCTTCGGTCGGACGGATGTTTTCAGCCCAGATCACACCACCATGGGCTTCGACGATCTGTTTCGAAATCGCCAGGCCCAGACCTGAGTTGTTGCCAAAATGCTCTTCGGGGCGCTGAGAGTAGAAGCGTTTGAAAATCTTGGTCAGCGCCTGATCCGGAATGCCGGGTCCGGTATCTTCAACCACAACAAGTACGCGATTGTCCCGCCGGCGAACCCAGACACGGATGGCATCCTTGTCCTCGCAAAAGGAAATCGCGTTGGTGATCAAATTGACAAACACCTGCGCCAGACGCGCTTCGAGCCCGTCGACCTCGATAGATCCGGATGGCAGGTCGGTTATATAGTCGATGCCCTTCGAACGGGCATCCTCGCCCAGAAACTGGCTGATATTGCCCAGCAGATTGAGCAGATCAAAGGGCTGCTCTTCTTCCTTAACGAGTTCCGCATCCAGCCGTGACGCGTTCGATATATCGCTGACCAGACGGTCCAGCCGCCGCACGTCATGTTCGATCACCCCCAGCAGCTTTTCACGCTGATCATCGCGCTTAACCAATCGCATGGTGCCAACGGCCGATTGTAAGCTGGCAAGCGGGTTCTTGATCTCATGTGCCACATCGGCGGCGAATTGTTCGTTTGCATCAATCCGATTGTAGAGTGCCGTGACCATCCCGCGCAGAGCCTGGCTGAGGCGGCCAATCTCGTCGGGGCGGGCGCTAAGGTCAGGGATACGGATACGCCCCGGATTCACACCCGCGCCACGATCCTTGCCCAACTCGGCGGCGGCGGCCAGATCGGCAAGCGGGTTGGCAATAGTCGAAGCCAGTACAAGGCTCAGACCGATCGAAACCAGCAGCGCCACGACGAACATCTGAAGGATACGCTCCTGCTCTTTGCGGGCCAGTGCATCGATCTCGCCTGCCGGGCCTGCCATGGCGACAGCACCCACGGGCACCTCGTCCAACAGGATCGGGGCAACCGCCACGATCACCGTCTTGCCCTGGTCGTCCTTTACGGCCTGCACCTGCATCCCGCCGTTAAGCGCCTTCGGGATCATTTCCTGCACCCGCTGCGCAAGCGTCGGGGCCTCAATTTCAGAAGAGCTGCTAAAGATCGCGGATACGCCATTCCACACCACATTCAGCGCATCGCTGATCAACGTGCTTCCGGTGGTAGTGTCGGCGTCCCGATGCAACAGGCTGGGCAGTTCGGACGACGATGATGCACCCCGTGTCCAACCGATCAGCGTACCGGTGCCGTCGTAGACAAAGACCTCACCACCCTCGGGCAGGCTGAGCCCCGACAGCGTATCCCGTACGTCCAGCGCCCCAGCACCCCCGTCCGAGGGTTGACGCAGCTGGGTCTCGAAAACATTGCTGACAAGCTGCGCATCTCCGACCAGGTTTTGCGCAGTCTGCTGCACCCGCTCTTTTCGGGTGTCGTCCAGATACAGCAACCCCGCCACCAGAATGACCAGAGCGATCAGATTGAATGTGATAATTCTGCGCGCCAGAGGCGAATAGCGCAGCGTAAAGATATTTCGTCGCGACCGCTTGGCCTGCAATTCGGCCGACTCGGAATCTTGGGGAATGACCCAGTCATCCCCAAGAACGACGTCTGCGTCGCGCACTTGGTTGGCTTGTTCAGTATCGCGCACGAGACCCCTTCGCCCTTTAAAAACGGCCGCGCCTATTCTTCGTTATAACGATATCCGATACCGTACAGCGTTTCGATCGCCGAAAACTCGGTATCGGCGACCCGCATCTTCTTGCGCAGACGCTTGATATGGCTATCGATGGTCCGGTCATCCACATAGACCTGATCATCATAGGCCACATCCATCAACTGATCACGGCTTTTTACAAAGCCGGGTCGTTGCGCCAGAGCCTGCAGCAACAGAAACTCAGTCACGGTCAACGAAACATCATTGCCTTTCCAGCTGACCGCATGGCGTAGCGGGTCCATCCGCAACTCACCGCGTTCCATCACTTTGGTGTCGCCAGTGGTGGCGTTGGTTACATCACCGTCGACTGCTTCCTGGCGGCGCAGTAGCGCACGGATACGTTCGACCAAAAGGCGCTGCGAGAACGGTTTCTTAACGTAGTCATCCGCGCCCATACGCAGGCCCAGAACCTCGTCAATCTCGTCATCCTTGGAGGTCAGGAAAATCACCGGCATCTGGGTTTTCTGCCGCAGGCGCTGCAACAGATCCATGCCGTCCATCCGCGGCATCTTGATATCCAGAACGGCCATGTCCGGCAGCTTCTTGTTGAAAGCGTCCAGCGCAGCCTGACCATCATTATATGTTTCGACCTCAAACCCTTCGGCTTCGAGAGTCATGGACACGGACGTCAGGATATTTCTGTCGTCGTCCACAAGTGCAATCTTTGACATCGGGTTCACCCCTATTCCTGCTCACTCGCGCAATAATACGCTTTTTTGTAAGGCATTGTTGGCGGTTTTAAGCCGCCGAATCAATCCGTAACTGCGAATCGTGCCTTTCTTGCGGCAGGGATGCGGCAAATTTGCCTTGCTGCACTCAAATTGCCGCCTTGATTTGATGCAGGCATTTTGTGATGGCGCTAAACCTGAACTTGGTTGCGCTAACTCCTGCCAACCTGCCTGTTCATGCCCTAAAGTACCATGATAAGAGGCGCTTGACCGCCGGCAGATTCCGGTATCCGCCCCAATGGCGCACAAGGCCAACCGCCAATGCGCCGCCACAGGAGAAGACACACATGACATCTGGACGGGTTAACCCGCAATTCCGCCTCGAAGATCAGGGCATCGAGGGTCTGGGCAATGTCTATTACAACTTCATGGAACCGGCGCTGATCGAAGAAGCGCTCAAGCGCGGCGAAGGTACCCTTGGCAAGGGCGGAGCATTTCTGGTCACTACCGGCAAGTTCACCGGTCGTTCCCCCAAGGACAAGCACGTCGTCAAAACCGACAGCGTGGCTGATACTATCTGGTGGGAAAACAATGCAGCCATGAGCCCTGAGGGCTTTGACGCACTGTATGAGGACATGCTGGCCCATATGAAAGGCCGCGATTACTTCGTGCAGGACCTCGTGGGCGGAGCTGACCCCAGTTACTCGATCAATGTGCGCATGGTCACCGAGTTAGCCTGGCACAACTTATTCATCCGTCACCTGCTGCGTCGCCCGGATCATGAGGATCTGGATGAGTTCACCGCAGATTTCACCGTCATCAACTGCCCCAGTTTTCAAGCAGACCCGACCAAGCATGGCTGCCGCAGCGAGACTGTCATCGCGCTGAACTTTGATCGCAAGCTGATCCTGATAGGCGGCACTGAATATGCAGGTGAGAACAAAAAATCCGTCTTCACGCTGCTGAACTACATGCTGCCCGACAAAGGCGTGATGCCGATGCACTGTTCAGCGAACCATGCAGTTGGCAACCCAGTCGACACCGCCGTGTTCTTTGGCCTGTCCGGCACCGGCAAAACCACCCTTTCTGCCGATCCGTCCCGTATCCTGATCGGGGATGACGAACATGGCTGGTCAGATCGTGGAACCTTCAACTTTGAAGGCGGTTGCTATGCCAAGACCATCAACCTGAATGCCGAGGCCGAGCCGGAAATCTACGCGACGACCTCGAAATTCGGCACCGTGATCGAGAACATGATCTTCGATCCTGAGACCAAAGAACTCGACTTCAACGACGATTCACTGACCGCGAATATGCGCTGCGCCTATCCGCTGGAATACATTTCGAATGCATCCAGCAGTGCCTTGGGCGGACACCCGAAGAACATCATCATGCTGACCTGCGACGCGTTTGGCGTGCTACCTCCGATCGCACGGCTGACGCCAGCGCAGGCAATGTATCACTTCCTGTCGGGCTTCACCTCCAAGGTAGCCGGGACCGAGCGTGGTGTTACCGAGCCGCAGCCAACCTTCTCAACCTGCTTTGGCGCGCCCTTCATGCCACGTCGCCCCGAAGCCTATGGCAACCTGCTACGCGACAAGATCGCCCAGCACGGTGCCACCTGCTGGCTGGTCAACACCGGCTGGACCGGCGGCGCCTATGGCGTTGGCAGTCGGATGCCGATCAAGGCCACCCGTGCCTTGCTGACGGCCGCGCTGGAGGGATCGCTGACTGATGCGGAATTCCGCAAGGATGCCAATTTCGGCTTCGACGTGCCGGTTTCCGTACCGGGCGTACCCGAAGTTCTGCTGGATCCGCGCCGCACCTGGGACGATCAGGCAGCGTTCGACAAGCAGGCAGAGAAGTTGGTGCAAATGTTTGCCGAGAACTTCGAGCAGTATCTGCCCTTCATCGATGAAGATATCAAAGCCGTCGCAATCGGCTGACCGGAACCGGGGGTCATCACGGCCCCCGCTTCACCCAAAGTTACGCTGCGGCACCTGAAAGCTAACGGACAAGTTCATTGCGAGAACGGGTAAGTTGCGCTATCGAATTCTATCAATATAGCGCAGGAGCCCGGCGTATTTCAGCGGCGGAATCCTTGAAATTCAACTTTGGGCGATCCGGGCGACTTTGCTCACACCGCGTTCGGGCCGTCCCAGAAGGTAATGATTGTATCCACAAGGGGATGGGTGTCGGATTGATGTGTTTCACAGGCTACGGCCTTTCCATGTGCCTCATTCAGACACGGAAATGATAGGCACGTTATGACTGAAATTTCAAAACTCACCGAACTTCGCAAACTGATGCAAAGCATGGAGCGCACTCTGGGGCTGGAGGAACTATCCCCGGTCGAGCGGGACATCTACTACGCCGCCGAAGAGCTTTCGAAAAACGCTCAGGAGGTCCGCACCTTTGGTCTGATCGAACATACACTGGTCAAAAGCGTCTCGCGCCCGACCTTCTTCCGTGCCCTTAAATCGCTGGTTCAGAAAGGTTACCTTTCGCAAAGCGGAAGCGCCAATCGCGGGCGGTATGTGGTCCATGCGCCCAGGTGATCGCCGCCTGAAAACTGGAAACGGCTGATCCTCGTGCACAGATGGGCCTCTGACACTTTCTACGCCTCATTGGCCTACATTGCCGCATCGTTCCTCACATTCGAGGTCCTGATGCCGCTTCAGAACATCTTTTTTCCGGAATATCCCAGCCATGCCAGCCTGCTGTTTCTCCCGCACGGGGTGCGGGTACTGGCGGCGTGGTTGCTGGGGTGGCGCGCGATCTTTGCACTGCTGCCCGGCGTCGTGATCGTCTTTGCGTTGATCGGCGGTTGGGATGTCCTTCTGCCCAGCAGATTACTGGCGATAACCATCGCGGTCACGATTGTACCTGCGGTCTTTTATACCTGCAAAGCTTTGGGGTGGGACCTGTTTCCGCGCTCTGATCGCAAACCATGTTGGTTGTGCGTGATGGGGGTCGGGATCATAACCTCGGTTTTGGGTTCGATCCTCACCAATGCAGCCTTTGGAAGCGCCCCCGCTGAATATATCGCGTTTCTGATTGGCGATATATCAGGTCTGTTATTTCTGATGTTGGGTCTGCATTTCGCATTCCGAATGGCCGAAAAACACAGCTAGCCCAGAATGCCACGCCTGAGCAGATTCAGCCCGGCAATCAGCAGTACCAGCAACGTAAGCTTGCGAAACTGTACCTGATCAATCCGGTCCTGCAGAAACAGGCCTCCGCGCATCCCCGCAAGAGCCGGAAGAACCAACAGCGCCGAGAACAAAGCCGTCTCAGCCCGCAGGATACCCGAACCCACATGCGCGACCACCAGCGCCAGCGCCCCCAGACCATAGATCACTCCCTGAACGCGCATCTGATCTTTCTTAGACGTGTTCAACGCCGTCAGATAGGCCACGGTCGGCGGCCCCCATACGCCAGAAATGCCTCCGACGGCACCGGCAACCGCGCCGACGATTGCCTCAACCCGGACCGACGGGGCCTGCAGGGTCAGCCTGAGCCCCATAAGCTGAACCAATGCAAAGAAGAACACCGGCACACCCAAGGTCAGAAGAAAGGCCTTTGGCGACAATACGTTGATCAGTTGTGCACTCGCCAGAAGGCAGATCAGACCAACCCCGAGAAACACCCGAAACTTGCGCACCGAAGCGACGGCGGCCGTTCTGCCTTCGCGTAGGGCCTGCAAGCTGTTGGTCACCAAAGTTGGCAGGATTAACCCGGCCAGCGCAAGATTAGGAGGCAGCATCATGCTGAGCCCCGACACCAAGACCATTGGCATAGCAAAGCCGACCATACCTTTGACCCATCCCGCCACAAAAGCGACGACCAGTGAAAGATAAAGCTCCTGCGGAGACACAAGCGAAAACAATTCCATCAGCCCTTCATAACACCTCGGATTTTTTCTGCACCGCAAAACGTTCGAGAAATATTTGAACTTTTCTTGGGTTATTTTCGTATTTTTGTTGCGCTGCACGTGCAGCATGATATGACCAGACGACCCAGCAGAGGACCTGATTCATGGCCCATGACGGACAGGATATGACGAACATGACGCAGCCGACGGCACTGCCCAACCTATTGACACTTAGCGCAGCAGCCCTGCCCGCGGTGAACGCGGTATTCGACAAGGCGCGCAGCTCGGTCCGCGAGATGGTGACAAGCGACGGGCGGATCTCGGGCGCACTGATCGAGGCGCATCAGACGGCAGCGCATGGGTTGGCGTGGCTGGCAACCTACAACCAGTCACTGCAACAGATGCAACGCTGGGCTGAGGCGCTGCAGGCCGAAGGGAAATTCGGCGAGATGGAGCAGTTGCTGCATCAAATCGCCTTTGGCGAATACCTGCACCAGATCGCTGGTGGCATCCCGATGAACCAGGGGGAAGTTGTGCGTTTGCAGGACCTTGGTCTTGGCTGGGACGCTCTGTCAGGTTTCCAATGCAGCGAAGTGCAGACCCTGATGGCACAAGCCAATTCTCAGGCCGCGCGGTCCCGTCTGGTCGAACTGATGCAGGAGCAATCCGGCACCACCATGTTCGGTGCGTCTGGTCTAGACGACGAGTTAGAGATGATCCGTGATCAATTCCGCCGCTATGCTGTTGAAAAGGTTGAACCAAATGCCCACGAATGGCACCTCAAGGACGAACTGATCCCGATCGAGATCATCGAAGAACTGGCCGAGATGGGCGTGTTCGGCCTGACCATCCCCGAGGAATTTGGCGGCTTTGGGCTGTCCAAAGCCTCGATGTGTGTGGTCTCCGAGGAACTGTCGCGCGGCTATATCGGCGTGGGCTCTTTGGGTACCCGGTCCGAAATCGCGGCTGAACTGATCATTGCGGGTGGCACGGATGAGCAAAAAGCCAACTGGCTGCCGAAACTCGCCAGCGCCGAAATCCTGCCAACCGCCGTATTTACCGAGCCCAACACCGGGTCTGATCTGGGCAGCCTACGGGCGCGGGCTGTCAAGGGCGAGGATGGTAACTATAAGATAACAGGAAACAAAACATGGATCACGCACGCTGCGCGCACCCATGTGATGACCCTGTTGGCGCGCACCAACCCCGACAGCACCGATCACCGCGGCCTGTCGATGTTCCTGGCTGAAAAGACACCTGGAACCGACGAGAACCCCTTCCCCACCCCAGGTATGACCGGTGGCGAGATCGAGGTGCTGGGTTATCGCGGCATGAAGGAATACGAGCTGGGCTTTGATGGCTTCGAAGTGAAGGGCGAAAACCTTCTGGGTGGCGAAGAAGGCAAAGGTTTCAAGCAGTTGATGGAAACCTTCGAGTCCGCTCGCATCCAGACAGCCGCCCGCGCCATTGGTGTGGCGCAGAGCGCTTTGGACATCGCCATGCAATATGCGCAGGACCGTAAGCAGTTCGGCAAATCTCTGATCAACTTCCCTCGCGTTTCGGGCAAGCTGGCGATGATGGCGGTTGAGATCATGATCGCGCGTCAGCTAACCTATTTCTCGGCTTGGGAAAAAGACCACGGTCAGCGCTGCGACCTTGAAGCTGGAATGGCCAAACTGTTGGGGGCCCGGGTCGCCTGGGCGGCGGCAGATAACGGGTTGCAGATCCATGGCGGCAATGGGTTCGCTTTGGAATACAAGATAAGCCGCGTGCTGTGTGACGCGCGCATCCTGAACATCTTTGAAGGCGCCGCCGAAATTCAGGCGCAGGTCATCGCGCGGCGATTGCTGGGCTAACGCCCGAACCGATGCAGTTTCCCCAACTGAACCCGGCCTCGCGCCGGGTTTTCTTTTTCTTCTGAGTTGTACAGGTCGCAAAGCCCAAATCTTCCGAGTTGTACAACTCGGATTTGTGGTTCGATGATCGAAACTTCCCCCTCGGATCGCATGCCGGAATCAGATAAAGGGCAGCAACCGGCCCGCAGGCTGACCAAAGGAGAATCGCGCGTGAAAGTCATCATCTCAATTTTGGCCACCTGTTTGGCCCTCGCCGGATGCGCCATGGCTCCGGTCACCGGGTCCGACGACGTGGACCAGTTGGCGCAAGCAATCCAGCAACTGGACCCCGAGGTTGACCCGGCCGAAGCACGACGCGCCGCCGAGATATCCTATGCCTATTCCAGCCAACTGAAACAGGAATGGAACGTCACCGATCCGGCCCTCATCCACAATGCCAAGATCATCAACGGCTTTCGCGAAAAGGGCCTGTGTAATGACTGGGCGCAAGCGATGACCACACGTCTGAAACAAGAGAATTTTCGCACGCTGGATCTGCACTGGATCACCTCGCCCCCAACCGCATTTCGGATCATCCACCATTCGGCCCTGATCAGCGCCAAGGGGGATTCGATGTCTGATGGCATCATCCTCGATCCATGGCGAAACAGTGGTGTATTGCACTGGGCACCGCTTCGCGAAGACACTAAATACAACTGGCGGCCACGCCTAGAGGTGCGGGAAGACCTGATAAGCGGCGCGAACCCCTATTGATCGGATACTGCGATGATGCGTTTGGCCCTGATCCTACCCTTAGTGGCGCTTTTCCAATGCGACAAGGACGAGTCTGTGGCCGCCTATGGCGCGGCGGATCAGGCATGGGCGCTGCACGAAATCGATGGGCAACCCTTTGAGGCAAGTGCCCTGTTGCGCTTTCCCGAAGAAGGGCGGATCGCGGGCAATGCCCCCTGCAACACCTATTCGGGCACGTTGAACGCCCCCTATCCGTGGTTCGAGATCGCCGATCTGGCCGCGACCCGCGCGGCCTGTGCCGGGTTGGAGGCCGAGGGGTTCTATTTCGCCGCACTAATGTCGATGACCCAATCCGAAGTGTCAGGCGATGTGTTGATCCTGCGCAACGAGGACGGGCATGAAATGGTGTTCAAAGCCGTCGAGTAAACTGCGCCACGAACCGTGCGCGCGCATCTGGCAAAGGGGTGTTGCCAAGCGAAGGCGCCAGATGGTTCTCAAGAAAATACCCGGTCGTGCGCAGCGCATCGGCAATCTCGGCATCCGGTGCGGACCCTTCCCCCCGTAGACAGGCCGGCAGTGGCAACAGCTTGTCAGCCCACTCTCCTGCCCCCGCGGCACTGACCGCACGACCGGTTTTTGGCGAGACATAGATCAACCCTTCGGTCGTCCCCGTCACCGCGCAGGCCGAGAGATCGAGACCAAAGCCTAGCTCTTCCAGCAAGGCCAGCTCCCAACGCAGATAGGCCAGCGGCCAGACCTCATCCTGCCCCAACAGGTCCATCAATTGTTCGGTTTGCCTGTAGATCGCCGGGTGCGGTTCACGTTCAGGCAGACAAAAGGACAGCAAAGCCACCACAGCGTTCAGCCCTGACAGCGCAAGCCGCCCGGAAAATGCTGCTGCTGCGCGCGACCGCAGGGGTTCGACCTGAAAGGTGCCAATATGTTCCTCAAGTCGGGCGCGCCACAGCACGTCCAGTTGGGCACCGGGCTGCAGGATGGGCGCAATCTTGCGGCTGGTGCCACCGCGCACAACACCCGCATGACGACCGTGGGTCTCGGTAAAGACCTCGATAATCGCCGCCGTCTCGCCGTGGCGGCGAGAGGTCAGGAGTATGCCATGATCACGCCAGTCCAAGTTCAACCTCGTTCAGTCACCAGATGTCTGCAGGAGAACTTATGACCGTTACGCGTTCAAGGTACAAACGGGCCTGCAGGCTGTTTCGCGGACCAGAAAGCCATTGTGTGAAAACGGCAAGAGCATTAATGTTCGCTTTATGTTCTTCATAATGGGATTCGAACAATGTCTCTTAACTACGTCATGATCGGTTCAAACGACGTCACCAAGGCACGCGCATATTACGACGCGGTTGTGCCCGAAATAGGCGGCAAGGTCATCGCCGAATACATGCCGCACGCGGTCTGCTATGAACTGCGCGGCGGCGGGTCAATGTGGGTTGCAACCCCCTTCGATAAGAAGGCAGCGTCGGTTGGAAACGGCAATATGGTCGGCCTGCTGTGCCAAAGCGAGGCGGAAGTTCGCGAAGCGCACGCAACGGCCCTGGCAAATGGTGGAACAAACGAAGGCGACCCGGGTGAACGTCCGCAATATGGTCCGAACTTCTTTGGCGCTTATGCGCGCGACCCGGATGGGAACAAGATGAGTTTTGTTTATTTCGGCGACGCTGGTTGATCGCGCCATCGGTGCAACTGTCAACTTCGAGATCAAAGTGCCCGCATTTTTGCGGGCATGTCCGCCTAGAACGTCACCCCGGCGTGGAGCAGGATGCCGAGTACCATCAGCAGGTCGAGCACCGTCGAAATACCGTTGCCGACATAGATTGGGAGTTTCTTGACCAGAATGCCGTAGATGAACCAAAGAAAAGACAGCGCGGCATACAGCGACCAGGACAGCAGTGATTGACCGGACGCATGGTCGCTATGGGTGAGATAGAGCTTGATCAACTGCGGCAATGTCGCGAACGGGCCGACAACACCGACGAAGACCATGAAGCCTTCGAACCGTTGCATCCAGTGACCGAATTCCGACCTTTGAAGCTTTTGACTCAGTGTTTCGCGCAAGAGAGCACCTCTTTTACTATTGGTACGCCGCGAGAGATCGCTTTTTCGGCGACAGCGGTTTTCTAATTAGCGGTTTTGGTCGAGGTGACCAAGACCCCTGACCAGATTCGAAAAGCTCATTATTCAAGGCCCTCTTCACCGAGCAAGTGCCGCCCTTGCCGGTCTTCGACCTCGATCACCCAGAGATCGGGGTCAAAGCTGCGTTGTCTGGTGATGGCGGCGTCTACTTCGGCCTCAGGCCCGCTGGAGAGTTCCACCCATTTTCGTTCTCCGCTCATCAGGTCGAAACTGCGCTGGAATGCCACCGCCTGACCGTCGAGCGTATTGAGCTTGACCAGCACCGCACCTGCGGTGTCATCACCATGAGCGACAACAAAACCCGGTATTTCCTGAAACCGCAGCCGCGCCAGATAGGCTTGCACCCAGAATTCCGCCGTCAGCCGGGTCATCGCGCGGACTTATCCGCTGGTCCCGAGAATTTTCGACGAAAATTCTTGGTCCGTGTCATGCGTTGCCGTCTTTGAAATCCAAACCCATCTCCGAGTAGCGCTCGGATTCCTCCAACCAGTTGGGTCGAACTTTGATCTGCAGGAACAGGTGGATCTTGCGATCAAGGAACTCTTCCAATTCGGCCCGCGCGGCCTGGCTGACTGCTTTGATCGTCTCGCCTTTTTTGCCCAGCACGATACCTTTGTGGCCGTCGCGCATGACATAGATGATCTGATCGATCTTGGCAGAACCGTCCTTGCGCTCTTCCCAGTTCTCGGTCTCAACCGTCATCTGGTAGGGCAGTTCCTGATGCAGACGCAAGGTCAGTTTCTCGCGCGTCATCTCGGCAGCGATCATCCGCAAAGGCAGATCGGCGATCTGATCTTCGGGATAAAGCCACGGGCCTTCGGGTAGTTTCGAGGCCAGCCATTTGCGCAGATCGTCAACGCCATGGCCCTTTTCGGCAGAGATCATGAAGGTTTCGGCAAACGGATAGCGCGCATTCAGGTCACTGGTTAGTGCCAGCAGTTTCTCGGAGGGTACTTTGTCGATCTTGTTGATCGCCAACGCAATCATGCGGCCCTGCCCGATCTCTTCAAGCCCTTCGAGGATACGTTCGACCCCTTCGGTGATGCCGCGATGGGCCTCGATCATCAGTATGACCACATCTGCATCGGCGGCTCCGCCCCATGCGGCGGCGACCATGGCGCGATCCAGTCGGCGGCGGGGTTTGAAAAGGCCGGGCGTGTCCACAAAAACCAGCTGCGCATCGCCTTCCATCGCAACGCCACGGATGCGCGCGCGCGTGGTTTGCACCTTATGGGTCACGATCGAGACCTTTGCCCCGACCATGCGGTTCAGCAGAGTGGATTTGCCTGCGTTGGGCTCTCCGATCAGGGCGATAAATCCGGCGCGTGTGGTCATGAGTGATGCTATCCTGTTTGCAAGTGCGCATCCCTATAGCAGAATGGCCGGGCGGGCCAGAGGGTTTTGTCGCATTGCGATCCGGCGCGTAGGCTGGCACCAAAGCAACGTGCCGTGCCAGAGCCAGAGCTAGCCAGGCAATCATCCTTTCAGTGAGGCGAGATATGAAACGTCGCGAGTTTCTTTTGGGTAGCGGAGCCGCTGCAGGTGCATTGGGTCTGGGTGGATTCGCGCTGGCGTCAGGCCCGCAGGAGCTGGCGATACAACCCGCAAGCTTTTCCCTGCGAGAACAGGTGACGGAAGGCATGGTCAGCCTGTCACCTGATGCACCGCCGCCGGTTCTGTATGGCAAACAGGGAGAGGTGATGCGGTTGCCCGTGCGCAATACCCTGCCCGACTATACGGCGATGCATTGGCATGGGCTGCGGATCGCCAATCAGATGGATGGGGTGCCTTACCTGACGCAGATTCCGATGGGAGAAGGTGAAACCTTCCACTATGAATTCACACCTCCGGATGCGGGGACCTACTGGTATCACCCGCACTGTATGACTATGGAGCAGATGGCCCATGGATTGACCGGGGTCATGGTGATCACCGAGGCCGAGGACCCCGGTTTCAACAGCGAGCAGGTGATCAATCTGCGCGACTTTCGACTGGATGACGCTGGCGCGTTCCTGCCCGCTTATACGCCACGCGGGGCCGCCCGAGCCGGTACGTTTGGCAATGTACACACCGCGAACTGGATGCAAGCGCCGGCCTACGATCACGCGGCCGGAAGTCTGGTGCGATTGCGTGTGGTCAACACCGACACAACGCGGATCTACAAACTGCATCTGGATGGCGCGGGCGCCCGTATCATCGCTTGGGACGGGCATCCGGTAGAGATTGACGTGCCGATGCCCAGTGCAAATGACCCACTGCTGGTCGGACCCGGCCAACGCGTCGATTTTGCTGTGAGGATGCCTGAGAGTGAAAGCCAGACGATAAATCTGATGGCTAAACTTCCAGGGCAGCCCATGCGCGCGATGGCCAGGTTACGAGCCCTCGGTGCTTCGGTGGCACGAGATCTGCGCGAGTTGTCACCCCTGGTTGCCAACCCAGTCGCAAAGCCAAATTTGGACAATGCCCAACTGCACGAATTTGTATTTGGCTGGACCCCGGAAGGGGGTGAACCGAATAATGGATTCTGCGGTTCTCTGGGCTATAACTTCTGGTCGATCAATCGCACGCCATGGCCGGGAGATGCCGCGCAGGATGTCGGGCCTCTGGCGACGCTGGAAATGGACAAGAGCTATGTTTTGCGGCTGCGGAATGAATCCCCCAATCTGCATCCTATCCATCTGCACGGGCTGGCATTCATACCGATCAAATCGAACCTGCGCACCTTGCCGCCGCTGATGACGGACACGATGCTGTTGTTGAAAGATGAGGTGGTTGAGATCGCGCTGGTCGCGGACAATCCCGGAGATTGGGCATTTCATTGCCATGTGATCGAGCACCAGAAGACCGGGCTGACAGGGTTCATTCGGGTGGTCTGAGGAGCGGGTCGCGCCCCTCAGATTTAGCAGGGTCAGGCGTCCCGGCGGGCGATCAGGCGCAGGATCGCGACTAGTACGATGCCGTAAAGCACATGGCCAATCAGTGCGACCCAGGTGATCCCGGTAAAGTTCAGAAACGGCGGCAAGCCCGAGAAGGTGGTAACGCCTCCGATTGCAAAGACCCACAGCCCAAATCCGTAGATGGCCGATGCCACCACCCAGTGGCCCCGGCCCAAAACACGCGCCCAGATCGGTTTGAACACATAGGCCCATCCCATCGGATAAGCGATCAGGCCTACGATGTAGAAGTGGATGAAAAAGCCCAAGAACGCGTCAGTTGGCAACCCAAGACGACCAAGCAAGCTGCTTGCCAATCCTTCCGGTGACAGGTTTGCCCAACCGAGTGATGGGCTGATGATCTGCCCCCATGTGTCAAATGCTATGGTGGCGAAAAACCCGGCGATGAATAAGAACCCGATATAGGTTGCACTCAGTCTGCTATTTTCCATTGAACCGCTCTCAATAATTTCTATGCGTGAACTCTGACCGGGCGAATGCGGCTGGGTCAAAGCAAGTCTGCTTTACATAAAATGGCAGCCGGTTTTTAACAGCATTATCAATGAACTGTTACATTTTTTACAACGCTGTACCGGTAATGCGTTAACCGAGACGCTCTAGCAAAGCCTTGGCGGCGGCCTGTTCAGCCTGCCGCTTGGATCCTGCGGTGGCCTGCGCCTCGGTGCCGTCCTGCAGGCGGGCAGCGATGGTGAAGATCGGGGCATGGTCGGGGCCGGTGCGCTTGACCTCGACATAAGCCGGGGGTTTCTGGCCCCGCGCTTGTGCCCATTCCTGCAGTGAGGTTTTCGCGTCACGCGCATCGTCCTCGACCTTGTGGATGCGCTCGCCCCAGAGGGCGAGGATGACATCACGCGCGGCCTCGAAGCCTGCATCACGGTAGATGGCGGCAATCACGGCCTCCATCGCGTCACCCAGCAAGGCCTGTTTGCGACGACCACCAGACAGCATCTCGGACCGGCCCAGTTTCAACACTGCGCCGAGGTCGATCTGACGGGCGACATCGGCGCAAGCCTCTTTGCGGACCAGCGCGTTGAAACGCGGAGCCAGCTGGCCTTCGGAAGCCTTTTTATCGGCCTCAAGCAATGCCGTGGCCATGACAAGACCCAGCACGCGGTCGCCCAGAAATTCGAGCCGCTGATTGTCGGGGCGCGTGGATGAGGAAACCGATCCGTGGGTCAGCGCGCGCACCAACAGCTCGGGGTCGGAAAATTCATACCCCAGACGCTGCTGGAACGCCCTTATCTCGGCCGATAGCTTCAATTGACCGCCTTAAAGAAGCGATCACCGCGCCAGGTCCAAAAGAACAGCATGGACCGGCCAGCGGACGAGAACATGATCCGGTCGGCGCGACCGATCAGGTTTTCATACGGCACAAAACCCACACCTCCTGCGGCTTGTGGCAAGCGGCTGTCAGCCGAGTTGTCGCGGTTGTCGCCCATGAAGAAATAGTAACCTTCGGGCACGGTATAGATGCCGGTGTTGTCCGAACCCTGATTGCCGATGTTCAGCACGTCATAGGAGACGCCATTGGGCAGGGTTTCGATCAGGCGAGTCTTTTCGCAGCTGCCTCCGATCCCGACGGGGCCGTTTTCGCAGCGCGGGCGCAGGCCTTGCGGGCCTTGGCGTTCGGCGATTTCGGTGAACACGCCATCGGGCTTCTGCGGCACAGGGGTATCGTTCAGGATGATCTGACCTTCACGGATCTGGATACGGTCGCCGGGCAGGCCGATCAGACGCTTGATATAGTCGCGCCCCGAAACCGGGTGACGGAAGACGATGACATCACCGCGCTCGGGCTCTCCGCCCAGCAGTCGGGTGTTATCGTCGCCCTGCATCCAGCCGCAAACGTCCTCAGCATCGATGTTCAGACCGACGCTGGGGATGATCAGGCTGGGGCAGGAGGCGTAGGAATAACCATAGGCCATCTTGTTGACGAACAGGAAATCCCCGATCAGCAGGGTCTGCTTCATCGAACCAGAGGGAATCCAGAACGGTTGAAAGAACAGGGTGCGGAAAACGCCCGCGATCAGCAGGGCGTAGACGATGGTTTTGATCGTCTCCCAAATGGCGTTTCCGGATTTGGCTTCCTCGGCCATACTGCTCTCTCCAGTCTATGCGTGGTTGGGGTGCTACATGCGTGTCAGTTGGGTGCAAGTCAAGGCTGTGCGGGCGCTTCTTCCATCGGTCTGGCCTCGATCACCACAAAGGCCTGCGCCCAGGGGTGATCGTCGGTCAGGGTAACGTGGATGATCGCCTCGTGGCCCTCGGGCGTCATCTCTTTCAATCGATCCGCTGCCCAGCCGGTGACGTGCATGACGGGTTGGCCCGTGCGCAGGTTGGTCACCGACATATCCTTCCAGGCGATGCCCATCGCCAACCCGGTGCCTAAGGCCTTGGAACACGCCTCTTTCGCGGCCCAGCGCTTGGCATAGGTGCCTGCGGTATCGTGACGGCGTTCGGCCTTGCGTTGTTCGGTCTCGGTAAACACGCGATTGCGGAACCGGTCGCCGAAGCGGTCGAGCGTGCCTTGAATGCGGTCGATATTGGCGAGATCAGTGCCGATGCCGAGGATCATTGAATGTGCTCATCTTTAGTCTGTCTCGACATGGCATTGAGTTCGATCATCGCACTGATCGGGTAAAGTACAGCATTTGAAACAAACGCCACGCTTGTCAGAAACATCATCACTCCTACGAATTCACCCTGCCTATACCAATTCACGAGGTGGTACGTGTGGATTGGTCCGATGCCGGCCTGCGCCAATATCAGGTAAGCCACGTAATTCACTAGGAAGAATGCGAGAGTGGCAAGGATTGCAAATGCCAATAGCTCACGCCACGTCGGCATCCTCTCAAAGATGCGCGCGGCGATACGTCCGGCGACAGCGGCGGACAGAATCGCAGACGCCACGGGAATCCCGGCCCTTGTAAGATCAAGGCCAGCCAAATCTCTGAGCACAACCAACGCAATTGGAAGCAGCATTCTGATCACCACTAAACAAAGCGTATAGCGCCACAGCATGGATTCAATCACAGAGGTGTCCTTTCAGATTTCCACAGCGACACGGCGCGCCAAAATCCGGAACTGATATTATCGCCCCGGTAGGTCAAATCATACCTCCAACACAACGGTGCCCAGCTTTTGCCCTGCCTCAACCATCTGATGGGCAGTCGCTGCGTCGCTCAGCCCTCCACCGGGGACAACGGCATGGGTCAGCGCGCCTTGTTCCAGCCATTGGCCCAATTGGGCCTCGCCACGGCGGCGGGCGGCGGCATCGAGTTGATAGACGATCAGCATATGCAAGCGCACGTTCTTGAACATGAAGCCATAGAAATCCAGTCCGGGCTTCATTTGAGAGGCCGAGGCATAGCTGGCGATGGTGCCGCCGGGGCGGATCAGCGAAAGCGAGGCGGCTTGGTTGGCGGCGAAATCTACCTCAACGATGCGATCGACGCCTGCTCCGCCCGTCAGATCCATCACTGTCTCAATCACATCTTGCGTACGGTAATTGATCCACTCGGATACGCCAGAATGGGTGGCTTTCTCGTCCGAGCTGACAGTTGTGATCACGCGCGCGCCACCCAGTGCAGCCATCTGGCAGGCATAACGCCCGACGGTGCCCGCACCGCCAGTGACAAGCACGGTCTGATCGGTGATCGGACCGTCGAAATAAAGCGCGGCCCACGCGGTCATGGCCGGAATACCGAAACAGGCGCCTTCGGCGAAGCTGGTGGTGCCGGGCAAATGCACTGCCTGTTCCGAGGGAAGCGCGACATATTCTGCTCCGGTGCCAAAGGCGCGTTGCCATTGGCCGTTCCAGATCCAGACACGTTCGCCGATGCGGGCGGGGTCGACGCCATCGCCCACCGCCTCGATCACACCTGCACCGTCGGAATGTGGGGTAATGACCGGGTATTGCATCACTGTGCCCGGGCGCGCACCGCCGCGCAGTTTGACGTCTGATGGGTTGATACCGCTGGCGTGCACACGCACTAGCACCTCACCCGGGGCGGGGTCGGGTGTGGGCATGTCGACAAGTTCGAGAACATCCGACGCTGCGCCGAAGCTGCGATAGGTGATTGCTTTCATGACAGTCCCTCACTCTCTATTGTCCGGCGGGGTCAGGAAATTCCAGATCGAATACCATGATCCCGTCGCCCCCGCCCGTACACAAGGCGACAAGTCGTGCGCCCAATTGCCGGTGGGTGTCGTCATCGGCGTAGCGATGCAGGTCAGCCTCAGCCGCGAAATCCAGTGTGAAGCCGAAGGGATAGCCCGGTGAATTCGCCTCAAAGTCACGGTTTGGGCCGTGGACGAAACCGCTGCAGCCGGGCAATTGCTTGGCCACATCACCAAGGCCCTGCATGACCGCGGTCAGTTCCGAAACGTCATGGTCAGGTCTGAGGCGCAACATCACGCAGTGTCGGATCATCCTTGCACCTCGATTGTCATGACAAGCGTACCGTGAGGATCTTGTAGCTGGCGACCCCGAAGAAGCCTGCAAAGGCGAAATCGAACCAGCGGCGGGCACGGCGGTAGGCGTTGACCATGCGTGCAGACGAAAACAGGAAGGCATAACCGATGAAGATCAGCAATGAGCCCGCGTAGAGCATTGCGAAATAGGTCAACAGCATCGACAGGCTGGCGTCGTTCGGGGCGACGATGGCGTAGATCGAGCCCCAGCTTAGGATCGCCTTGGGATTGGTCAGGTGGATCGCTGCACCTTTGGCAAAAATCGTGCCCAGTGAACCGGTGACCGGATTGCCCAGCGCCACCTCTTCCGAGGACAAGGCGCGGCGCAGGGCCTTGAACGCGAGCCAGCCCAGATAGGCGACGCCGATATAACGGATCACCTCAAACACCCAGACATTGGCAAGCATGATCGCCGACAGCCCCAGCGCGGCTGCGATGCCCCATGCGGCAGAGCCCGCGCAGATGCCCAGCGCAAAGGCCAGACCGGCGGTGCGTCCTTCGTTCATGGCGGTGCCTGCGATGCCCATTGTGGCCGGACCCGGAGAGCCCCCAGCCATCAGCCAGGCGAACCAGATTGCAACAAAGCCCGAGGTGATCATCGTGTGAAAGCCGATCTGATGAGCCCGAACCCTGCGACAGCGAACAATCCGGCGACTACCCCGTCGATCCGACGGCGGAACCGGCGATATGCGGCCATCATGCCGCTGATCGAAAACAACATTGAATAGAGGAAATTGTTGAGAAAGCCCGCGACTATGCAGATCAGGGTTGCGACGGCAACGGAGAGCAGACCGTCATCCGGGCCGAGGCCGACCGATAAGGCCGCCATCCACGCGATCACTGATTTAGGGTTGGAGAGGTTAAGGATCAGTCCGCGCCAGAACCATTTGCCCTTGGCAGGAACGGAGACTCTGGCCGCATCAGATTGCAGCGCAGAGCGTCCCGACTGCCACGCCAGCCACAACAGGTACAATCCACCCAGCACCTTGAGCACCATCAGGACGTAGAGCGAGCTTTGCAGCACCGCGCCCATACCGCTTGCGGCAACCAACCCCCAGAACACCAGACCGCAGGACAGGCCTACGCCGTAGCGGAGACTGGTCTTGCGCCCATAGGTCATCGCGACTGCAGCGTTGGAAATATTCGCGGGGCCCGGTGATACAGCGACGACAAAAAAGGCAAGGGCCGTGACCGCAAGGGAAGTCAGGTCGATCATCCTCGCGCCTCGTCCATCAGGCGGCGCATTTCGTGGACAGCCGGAGTGAGGCCTCGAAATATTGCCTCGCCGATCAGGAAGTGGCCGATATTCAACTCGCGCACTTCAGGGAAGGCGGCCACTGGTTGCACGGTATCGTAGGTCAGGCCGTGGCCTGCGTGGACTTCCAACCCAAGCGAATGGGCATAGGCGGACATCTCGCGCAGCGCTTCGAGTTCGCGGGCGGCATCGTCCAGCTTGCCTTCGGCGTGGAAATCGCAATAGGCACCAGTGTGCAGTTCGATCACCCCAGCCCCGATACGGTGGGCGGCTTCGATCTGGCGTTGGTCGGCGGCGATGAAGATTGATACGCGGCACCCAACATCGCGCAGAGGGGCGATGAAATGGGCCAGCTTGTTTTCCTCGCGCGCGACTTCAAGCCCGCCTTCGGTGGTACGTTCCTCGCGCTTTTCCGGGACGATGCAGACCGCGTGCGGCTTGTGGCGCAGGGCGATTTTCTGCATCTCGTCGGTCGCGGCCATCTCAAAGTTGAGCGGCACGGTCAGCGCCTCCATCAGCCCTTCGATATCAGCATCCAGAATATGGCGGCGGTCTTCACGCAAATGGGCGGTGATGCCATTGGCCCCGGCTTCTTCCGCCAGTTTCGCGGCGCGGATCGGATCAGGGTATGCCCCGCCGCGCGCGTTGCGGATGGTAGCCACGTGATCAATATTCACGCCCAGACGCAAATGGTTGTCAGACATCTTTCGAATCCTTCCTGGTCCCTGCGGCCGAGCCTAGTGGGTTTGGCGGAGGAACGGCAGCCTCTGCCTGTGCCAAACGTTTGATTTGTTCGAACTTCGCTTTGATCCGGGCGCGACGGCGCTGTTGGTAGGTTCGAATGAGCGGCAAGCTGAGATAACCGCAGACCACACCCGCAACGATGCCAGGGATAACGCCGCCGATCATGTAGGGAAAAAACACATCGTCATAGAAGCGACTTAGCCCATGCCAATCGGCTTGCCGGTCTGTGAACATCGCGATGCAATTGTCTTTGAGATCGCCCATCGCATCGGCAAACTTGCCCATCAGGCCGTCCGTGTCATCCTTACGGAACTTGGTGCCCAGCAGGAAATGCCCGGTTTGCAGGCTGGCGACACCTATCGGCACATAGGTCAGGGGATTGCCGAAAAACGTGCCGCTGAGGGAGGCGAGGATATTGCCGTTGAACAGCCGGGCCAGCACGGCGGCGACCAAGAAATGCAACCCGTAAAACGGTGTAAACGAGGCGAACACCCCTGCCCCGATGCCACGCGCGATGCGTTCAGGGCTGTCAGGCAGGCGACGCACGCGGTGTTTGACGTAGTGAAAGGCACGGGTCCAGCCGCCACGCGGATAGACGAACTCTGACGCGATCCGGACAGGCGAGCGGCGATCTCGGCGCTTGAAAACCACTCGTGATCACCCCTTCTCAGCCAGCCGCGACGGCAGTTTTCTTGCTTTCCCGGTACCGTTCAACCGCGGCAACATCGCTTTCGGCCTCGAGCATCAGCATCAGCGAATGCAGCTGTTCGAGGTCACGCAGTTCGATATTGATCATCAGGCGGTAAAAATCCGGTTTGCGGTCGACGAATTCAAGGTTCGAGATATTGGCCTTTTTCTCTCCGATCAATGTGCAAATACGCCCCAGTACCCCGGCATCATTGCCGATGGTCAGATCAAGCGTCGCGCCATAGACAGCGGGGTGGGTGCCTGAATGCCAGTGCAGATCGACCCAGCGCTCGGGTTCGTTATCGAACTCGGGCAGGCGATCACAATCGATGGCATGAACCACAACGCCCTTGCCCCGATAGGTGATGCCGACGATGCGTTCGCCCGGCAGCGGCTGGCAGCAGGGGGCGCGGTCGAACTTCTGGCCGGGTTCAAGCCCGATCACCGCACGACGGGGTGAGATCGCATCCCCCTCATCCTTGGTGAGTTCGGGATAGACGGCCTCGATCAGTTCATGCGCAGTCAGCTCGGCACTGCCGAGCCGGGCCAGCAGTTCATGGCGATCTTTCAGCCGCAGATGCTTGGCGGCGGTGTCCAGCGCCTTGTCGGTGGCCTTGCGGCCCACATTTTCGAACCCGGCGCGGGCCAGTTCCTTGCCCAGCTTGATAAAACGCTCGCGGTCGACCTCGCGCAGGGCGCGGCGGATGGCGGTCCGGGCCTTGCCGGTGACTGCAATCTCCAGCCAGGTGACCTGCGGGGTCTGGCCGTCCGCCGTTATGATATCCACCGATTGCCCATTTTTGATCCGAGTCCAGAGCGGAACGCGAATGCCATCGACCTTGGCCCCCACGCAGGCATGGCCAATGCGCGTGTGGATGGCATAGGCAAAATCGATCGGCGTCGCCCCGCGCGGCAATTTCACCACGTCACCCTTGGGTGTGAAGCAGAACACCTGGTCCGAGTACATTTCCAACTTGACAGCCTCGAGAAAATCTTCGTGATCTTCTTCGCTGTCGAATTGTTCTGTCAGATTGGCAATCCATTTTGCCGGATCGACTGCAAAGGGGTTCTCGGTCCGCACGCCATCGCGATAGGACCAGTGCGCCGCAACACCTGTTTCAGCCACGTCGTGCATCTGACGGGTGCGTATCTGAACCTCGACCCGTTTGCCATCACGCCCCGACACCGTGGTATGGATCGAGCGATATCCGTTCGATTTCGGCTGGCTGATGTAGTCCTTGAACCGCCCCGGCACAGCACGCCAGCGTTGGTGGATCGCACCAAGCGTGCGATAGCAGTCCTCTTCAGAACCGGTGATGATGCGAAAGCCATAGATGTCCGAGAGACGCGAGAAGCCCTGATCCTTTTCCTGCATCTTGCGCCAGATCGAATAGGGTTTTTTGGCGCGGCCAAAGACCTCGGCCTCGATGCCCGCTTTTTCAAGCTCGTGCCGCATGTCGCCGGTAATCCGGTGGATCACGTCGCCGGTTTCACGCTGCAGAGTGATAAAGCGGCGGATAATCGACTGGCGGCCTTCGGGGTTCAGCACGCGGAAGGCCAGATCCTCCAGCTCTTCGCGCATCCATTGCATACCCATACGGCCCGCAAGCGGTGCATAGATATCCATCGTCTCGCGCGCTTTCTGAACCTGCTTTTCGGGGCGCATCGCCTTAATGGTGCGCATATTGTGCAAACGGTCAGCCAGCTTGACCAGAATGACCCGCAGGTCCTTGGACATGGCCATGAACAGTTTGCGGAAGTTTTCGGCCTGCTTGGTTTCGCGGCTGGAAAGCTGCAGGTTGGTCAGCTTGGTGACGCCATCGACCAGTTTGGCAACTTCTTCGCCAAACAGTTCCGAGACCTTGCCATAATTGGCTTTGGTGTCTTCGATCGTGTCGTGCAGCAGCGCCGTGATGATGGTCGCATCATCCAGACGCTGTTCCGTCAGGATGGCGGCAACAGCTACGGGGTGCGAAAAGTAAGGTTCGCCAGAGTGGCGGAATTGCCCGTCGTGCATCTGTTGGCCGAATTCATAGGCCCGGGTGATGCGCTCGGCATTTGTCTTGGGATTGTAGTTGCGGACCAGCGCAATCAGGTCTTCTGCTGAAATCATCCGGTCCGCACCTTTGTCGCTGGGATTTACCCCTGGCCCTGCGCCTCCATCAACGCGCGCAGGAGCTTTTCTTCCGACATGTCGTCATCCGCAGGCTTATCGGATTCCGCACCCATCAGCAGCGCCATCTGATCTTCTTCGGGCTCGTCAACCTCGATCTGAGTCTGGTTGGCTTCGATCAGACGCTCGCGCAGTTCATCGGCGCTTTGGGTCTCATCCGCGATTTCGCGCAGCGACACGACGGGGTTCTTGTCGTTATCGCGGTCGACGGTGATCGGGCCACCGGCAGAAATCTCGCGCGCCCGGTGGGCTGCAAGCATCACCAGTTCGAACCGGTTCGGGACCTTGTCTACACAATCTTCAACCGTAACGCGGGCCATGGGGCGCTCTCCGTAAATGAATCCGTGGCTGGAAGGGGTTTATCTAAGCGCGAATCCCCGCCTTGACAAGCAGGAAATGCCGCGATTGCGAGGATCACAGAGGCGTGACCTCAGCCACATCCCCGGACGGCAGCGCGGCAACCATCTGTGTCACCGTCCGACCCAGCACCGGATGACGCCAGTCGGGCGCAACATCTGCCATCGGGACCAGCACAAAAGCGCGATCCTGCAGGCGAGGATGGGGCAGGATCAACTGTTCGGGGGCGGAATTGACCTGTTCTTCGGGCGGAAGGGTCAGCCAGCGGTGATATTCGGCGCCATCCGGCAGCACCAGATCGTCCCAACAGATCAGATCAAGATCAAGCGTGCGCATTCCCCAGCGTTGTTCGCGGGCGCGCTCAAAGTCATGCTCGATGCGGTGCAACAGGTCCAGAACACCCCGAGGTTCGAGGTCGGATTCGATCAGAACGGCCGCGTTGACATAATCCGGCCCTGCCCCCGCGGGAAAGCAAGGCGTGGCAAAAAACCGGCTTGTCGCGCGAATCACCAGACCAGCCTCGGCCATCGCGGCGAGCGACTGCTCAAGTGTCACCTTGGGCCCATTCCCTCTCAGACTGAGATTTGCGCCCAGTGCGATGACGGCTTTTGACAAAGATTTGTCCACTTCGAACCCCATATTCGGACCAGAGAATACTTGCGATATAAGCCAAATGGCCTATTTTAGACACACCATTGCACTGACCAAACACTTTTCACTCACGGAGCTACAGTGTGGTGGCTTATACCGGAAGGACCATTTTTATGTTTTACAAAGACGAACGGCTAGCGCTGTTCATCGACGGCTCGAATCTTTATGCGGCCGCCAAAGCACTGGGGTTTGACATCGACTACAAGTTGCTGCGTCAGGAATTCATGCGCAGAGGCAAATTGCTTAGAGCTTTCTACTACACAGCGCTACTGGAAAATGACGAGTATTCCCCGATCCGACCCCTGGTGGACTGGCTGCATTACAACGGCTTCACCATGGTCACCAAACCGGCCAAGGAATACACCGACAGCATGGGGCGTCGGAAAGTTAAAGGAAACATGGATATCGAGCTGACGGTCGATGCCATGGAACTGGCACCGCGCGTTGATCATATTGTGCTGTTTTCGGGCGATGGGGATTTCCGCCCGCTGATTGCCAGCCTGCAGCGTCAGGGTGTGCGCGTTTCGGTCGTCTCGACCATCCGCAGCCAGCCGCCGATGATCTCGGACGAATTGCGCCGCCAGGCGGACAACTTCATCGAGCTGGAGGACCTGCGCGACGTGATCGGCCGACCTCCGCGCGAGATGCCGGTTGAGCCGCGCAGCGTTGCCGCTGCCGGCGGACAGTAACACCACAAACCCCACCACTCACTCTTCTACGGGGTCTCGATATTACGTGCGGCCAGGGCCAGAAGCCCTGGCCGCACTACTTTTAAATGGATAGGTGCTGAAAACACCCTTGTGCTAACAGCGATTCATGTCAGGGAAATGACGCCTAGCTGTCTGGACCATGGCAATGAAAAGACCTACTTGTCTGAGGCAAGGAGACCGCCGAATGACCAAGCCGCCGCTGACACTGTATCTAGCCGCCCCGCGCGGGTTCTGTGCCGGTGTGGACCGTGCCATCAAAATCGTTGAGATGGCGCTGCAGAAATGGGGCCCGCCGGTCTATGTGCGCCATGAGATCGTGCACAACAAATTTGTCGTCGACGGGCTGCGCGCCAAAGGTGCTGTGTTTGTCGAGGAACTGGACGAATGCCCCAATGATCGCCCGGTAATCTTTTCCGCCCATGGTGTGCCGAAATCGGTACCCGTCACCGCCGCCCAGCGCCAGATGATCTATGTCGACGCCACCTGCCCGTTGGTATCCAAAGTGCATGTCGAGGCCCAGCGCCACGCCGAAGCGGGCCTTCAGATGATCATGATCGGCCATAAGGGCCACCCCGAAACCATCGGCACCATGGGTCAACTGCCCGAGGGCGAGGTTCTGCTGGTCGAAACCGTCGAGGATGTGGCGCAGGTCGCTGTGCGCGACCCGGAAAAGCTGGCCTTTGTGACCCAGACCACCCTGTCGGTCGATGACACCAAGGATATCATTGCCGCCCTCGAGGCCCGGTTCCCGGCCATCGTCGGGCCGCACAAGGAAGACATCTGCTATGCCACCACCAACCGGCAGGAAGCGGTAAAGGCCGTCGCGCCTAAATCTGATGCGCTTTTAGTGGTTGGCGCGCCAAACTCATCAAATTCGCGGCGTCTTGTCGAGGTCGCCTCGCGCGCGGGCTGCACATATGCGCAGTTGGTGCAGCGCGCCACCGAGATTGACTGGCGCGCATTGGACGGCATCTCAAACATTGCCATCAGCGCCGGGGCATCCGCGCCCGAAGTTCTCGTAAACGAGGTGATCGACGCATTCCGGGATCATTATGACGTGACCGTCGAGCTGGTCGAAACCGCCGTGGAAAACGTCGAATTCAAAGTGCCTCGCGTCTTGCGGCAACCGGCATGAGCGGCATCCCCCGCGCGCCGTTCTTCCTTGGGTTGGCGGGGCTGGTCCCGTTTATCTGGGGAGCGCTGACATATCTGAACGGTGATCTGAACGATTGGGGCCGACAGGTACTGGGATCGCAGTTCGTGGGGCCGTATGTTCAGCTGTTCTACGGCTCGTTGATCCTGAGCTTCATGTCGGGCGTATTGTGGGGCTTTGCCACCAAGACCTCGGGCAGCAAGGCCACGACTTGTTATACTCTGTCGGTCCTACCTGCCCTCTGGGCATTCTTCATGACCGGCGGTGGCCCGGTCAACGCGGGCACGAACCTGATCTATGGGTTTACGGGCTTGCTAATGCTGGACGCCATGTTCTCTTACTGGCGGCTGACCCCGGTCTGGTGGATGCGGTTGCGCATTCTGCTGACCGCGGTTGTGCTGGCCTGTCTTGCAGTGGGGATTTACCTGTGACTGATAAACGGACGATCAGCGCCTACACCAACCGCGTCGCGGAATATCTGAGAATCCTGCTGCCCCCCGAACAGCTTGAGGCGCGGCAGGCCTTTGTCGATGCTGTCGGCGCGGACGGATATGTTCTGGATCTGGGCTCGGGGCCCGGATCGGACAGTGCGTTCCTGATGCGACAGGGGCTGAAAGTACGGGCGCTGGATGCCACCCCTGCGTTTGTCGAGCATGCGCGCAATAACGGTGTCGATGCCCATCTGGGCACCTTCGACGATATCACCGAGATATCGGAGTTCGACGGGGTCTATGCCAGTTTTTCGCTGCTGCACGCCCCTCGTGCGGATTTTCCGCGCCACCTAAGCGCCATCCACAAGGCGTTGAAACCGGGTGGTCAGTTCTTTTTGGGAATGAAACTGGGCACTGGTGAGCATCGCGACGATCTGGACCGGTACTATAGCTACTATTCGGAGGCCGAGATCGAAGACGCCCTCGTCACTGCAGGATTCACCATCGACCGTACCCAACGTGGCGTGGGTAAGGGTCTGGCCGGATCTTACGACGGATTCATTCTGGTGTTTGCCCATGCCTGATCTTTTTGCTTATACCGATGGTGCCTGTTCCGGCAATCCCGGCCCCGGGGGCTGGGGCGTGTTGCTGCGTGCGATGGACGGCGACACCGTCCTGAAAGAACGCGAGCTCAGCGGCGGAGAGGCCGAGACCACCAACAACCGGATGGAGCTGCAGGCCGCGATCAGCGCGCTGGAGGCGCTGGAGCGGGCATCGGAGATCACCATCGTTACGGACAGCGCTTATGTGAAAAATGGCGTCACCGGCTGGATTTTCGGATGGAAGCGGAACGGCTGGAAGACCTCGAACAAGAAGCCGGTCAAAAATGTCGATCTGTGGCAGCGTCTGGATGAGGCGCAGCAGAGACATGAGGTGACCTGGGAATGGGTCAAGGGCCATGCGGGTCACCCCGAGAACGAAAAGGCCGATGAGCTGGCGCGCGCAGGAATGGCGCCGTTCAAACCAAAGAAGACCCAAGCGTGAGCGGTCTTGCGCTGCTGGATTACACCTCGGTCCTGATCTTTGCACTGACCGGTGCGCTGGTGGCCAGCCGGGCGCAGCTGGATCTGGTCGGATTTGCCTTCATTGCCTGTCTGACGGCGGTGGGTGGGGGCACGGTGCGCGATCTGTTGCTGGACCGGCATCCGGTCTTCTGGGTCGGCCAACCCGATTACATCCTGATCGCCTGCGGCGCAGCAATACTGGTGTTTTTTACCGCACATCTGATGGAAAGCCGGTACAATTGGCTGATCTGGCTGGATAGCTTTGCCCTGTCCATCGCGGTCGCTGCTGGCACGGGTGCGGCTATGTCACTGGGTCAGTCGGGCATCATCATAGTGTTGATGGGCGTGACGACCGGGTGTCTTGGCGGACTGATGCGCGATGTAGTCTGCAACGAAGTGCCGCTGGTGCTGAAACAGGGTCAGCTTTATGTCTCTTGCGCGTTTGCCGGAGCGCTGACAGCAGTGCTGGCGACGCAAATTGGGCTGGGTGGCCTGCCCGCATTGGCGCTGTGCGCACTGGTCTGCTGGGCCCTGCGAGCCGGGTCGCTGCTGTTCGGCTGGCAGTTGCCGGTTTACAAATCCCGGCCACCGCGACAATAGGACATAAGATGCAGCGAGACAGAGCCAAGACCCTCAGACTACCATTTCTAGCCGCAGTTTTGCCGCTGCTGGCAGCGTGTTCAGGCCAATACACCCCGGTCAGCTTTACCGCAGCAGGGGATCAGATCGTGGCGAGCGGCACCATTGACCACACAACACTCAGCGCGTTTGAAGAGATTATGGACGAGAATCCCGGTGCCAAGACGCTGGTGCTGCAGAATATCGAAGGCTCGGTCGATGACGACTCGAATGTCGTCTTCAGCCGCGTCGTGCGCGAGGAAGGGTTCGATACGGTCGTGCCCTCAAACGGGCTGGTCGCCTCGGGCGGGACCGATCTGTTTCTGGCGGGCAATCGGCGCCTGCTGGAACCCGGCGCCTGCGTAGGGGTCCACAGCTGGGGTGGCGGAGGTTATGTCGCCGCAGATCTGCCCGATGGTCATCCCGAACATGACCGGTACCTCGATTATTTCGAAGATATCGGCGTCAATCCGGACTTCTATTGGTTTACGCTGGATGCTGCGCCCGAAGACGAGATGCACTGGATGACCTCGGCCGAGGCCAACCGGTATGACATGACAACGCGCGCAGCCACCCGACTTGGGGCCGCCGCAATCTGCGACGAACGCTAGCGGCTCAGCAGCCGTGCCCCGATTTCCTTGACGAATTTCGCCGCCAGCATGGCGGTCATGCCATAGGGGTCGCGATGTGGATTCAGCTCGACAATATCCGCGCCGACCAACTGCCCCTTGAACCGGTGGATCAGGTCGATCACTTCGCGGGTGCTGAGCCCACCGGGTTCGTGATGCGAGACACCGGGCGCAAAGGCCGGATCCAGCGCATCGAGGTCCAGTGACAGATAGACCGGGCCATCAAAGCTGATCTCCAGATCGGGGCGCCAATTGCGCATGTCGATCACCTCGACCCCGAACTTGTCGGCCTGGTCCTGCTGATGCGCGTTCATGGTGCGGATGCCGACCTGCACCAGACGGTTGATCTTGCCGGTTTCCATCACGCGGGCAAAGGGGCAGCCATGGCCCAGCGGGCCGATCTGCTGGCTGTCATAAAGGTCGGGATGGCTGTCGATATGCAAGATATTCAACCCCTCATACCGGTCTGCGTGGGCCTTGATCAGCGGGAAAGCCACCGAATGGTCGCCCCCAAGTGACAACAACCGTGCGCCGGTTTCGATCCGGGCGGCGGCGCCCGCCTCGATCCGGTCGATGGGTTCCTGCCCCATCATCTCGAACACGTCCAGATCGCCGGTATCCTTGAAGCGTTCTGTCGCGCCCAGATCGGTGCCATCCTCGGCGGTCAGGTTGGCGGCACCGGAGTGCAGCGCCTCGCGGATGCGCCCCGGGGCAAAGGCAGGGCCCTGCAGGAACGAGGAATGCAGGTCCAGCGGCACCCCCATCAGAGCAACATCACCGGAGGTCAGATCATGTGACATGAAAAACCTTTCGACAAAGAACTGGCGGGACACTGGTCGCAGATCACAGGCTGGTCAAGCGTTCAACGGCGGAAGTAAGTCTGCCAGATCCAGATCACCAACAACGCACCCAGCACAGCCCCGACAAACCCCGAGAGCCAGCCCATCACGGCCAGCAAAGTGCGCAGGATCAATCCACCCACCAACGCACCAACGATGCCGATCAGCATGGTGGTTGGAATATCCGCCTCGATCCGCATCAGGCGAGTAGCGAGGAACCCTGCGGCGGCTCCGATGATGATCAGGGCGATGATGGGCAAGTCATTTCCTCCAATGGGTCGGCACGATGATCAGCGCACCGATGGAAGACAGCACCGCGTCCAATCCCGGAGGGCCAAAGCTGATGCCGAACATGATGCGGACGAAATAGAACAGAAAGGCTCCGCCAATGCAGATGATGATCGATTGCAGGTAGCCGTTATGGGTAAACCCGGTCTTCTCGGACAGATAACCCACGATCCCCGCAATCACGACGGTGCCCATCATGATCATGAACATGGCTTACTCCGTTGACAGACGGGTGCCAACCGGAATGGGCAGGCCCCGCAGGAAAGTTTCCCTATCCTGCGCGCCTTTGCCGGCCCTTTGCAAGCGCATCAGTTCGACCGCGCCTTCGCCACAGGCCACGGTCAGGTCGTCGTCCAGCACCTCGCCCGGGATGCCCTGCCCTTCGGCCAGACGTGAGGCGAGGAGTTTGATCCGGTCACCCTCGATTTCGCTCCATGCACCGGGGAATGGGGAGAGGCCGCGGATTTGTCTGTCGACTTCGGTGGCGGGGGCTGACCAGTCGATCCGCGCCTCGGATTTGTCGATCTTGGCGGCATAGGTCACGCCGTCCTCGGGTTGCGGATCGGGGGTCAGGCTGGGCAGTTTTGCCAGCGCGTCAACGATCAGCGCTGCGCCCATATCCGACAGGCGGTCATGCAGATGCGCCGTGGTTTCCTCGATGCCGATATCGGTTGCCTCACGCAGCAGAACAGGGCCGGTGTCCAGCCCGGCCTCCATCTGCATGATGCAGATACCGGTCTGCACGTCGCCCGCCATGATCGCGCGGTGGATCGGAGCGGCGCCGCGCCAGCGCGGCAAGAGACTGGCGTGGATGTTCAGGCAGCCAAGCGTTGGCGCGTCCAGAATGGGTTGCGGCAGGATCAGGCCATAAGCCACGACTACGGCGATATCCGCGTTTAGCGCGGTAAAGCGCGCCTGCTCTTCTTGTGATTTCAGCGAGGTCGGGTGGTGCACGTCCAGACCCAGCGCCTCGGCGCGGTCGTGCACCGGGGTCGGGCGGTCCTTCTTGCCGCGACCGGCTGGCCGGGGTGGTTGGCAATAGACGGCGGCAATCTCATGCCCAGCCTCAACGAGTGCATCCAGAACCGGAACTGAGAAATCGGGCGTTCCCATGAAGATTATGCGCATCGTTGGCTCCGGGCTGTTGGGGTGCCGGGCTGAAGCCCGGCCTACGTTGATTTTCGTGCCTTGCGCAACAGCATGTCGCGTTTGACCTTGCTGAGCCGGTCAAAGTACATTCGCCCATTCAGATGGTCGATCTGGTGCTGCACGCTAGTGGCCTCGATGCCGACGAAATCGCGGCGGTCGATCTGGCCTTGGGCGTTCAGGAATTTCACCGTCACCGCGCGGGGGCGTTTTACTTTGGCCGAGACGCCGGGCAGGTTCGGGCTGGCCTCTTCGTGTTCGCGCAGCTCGACGGAACTGTGCAGGATTTCCGGGTTGGCCAGGCGCACCGCCTTGCCCCGCTCGGTCGTGCCATCGACAACGGCCAGACGCAACATCACCCCGATCTGAGGTGCGGCGAGGCCGACGCCGGGCATTGCCTCCATCGTGTCGATCATGTCGTCCCAAATGGCGCGAATGTCGTCAGTGATTTCCGGAACATCTTCGGCCTTGGTCCGCAGGCGTTTATCCGGCCACGGCAGACAGGTGCGCACACTCATGCGCGGGCCTGTTCGCGTTTGAGCTTTTGCATCTTGCGCGTAATCATCTGCCGCTTGAGCGGTTTGAGATAGTCGATGAACAGCTTGCCGTTCAGATGGTCGATCTCGTGCTGAACGCAGGTGGCCCAGAGGCCATCAAAGGTGTCCTGTTGCAGATTGCCGTTACGGTCAAGCCACGTCACATCCACCACTTTGGGGCGGGTGACCTCGGCATATTGCTCGGGGATCGACAGGCAGCCTTCCTCGTAGATATTCGTCTCATCTGACGCGGCGACGACCTCGGGGTTGAACATCACCAGCGGGCGCGGTGCCTCGCCCTCTTCTTTGACGCAATCCACCACGATCAGCCGGTCCAGCACACCGATTTGTGGCGCGGCGAGGCCAATGCCGGGTGCGTCATACATCGTCTCCAGCATGTCATCGGCCAATTTGCGCAGATCGTCGGTGATATCGGCCACCGGCGCGCAGACCTTTTTCAGGCGGGGGTCGGGATGGATCAGGATATTGCGTTTCATGAGGCTGATTTAGGACATCACGCCCGCCACCGCAACGGCCCCCTTGCACATGGCGGATTTGAGGTTAGCTTTCGCTTCGACAGATGGAGATGACATGACTTTCAACGACCTGATCGACCGCCGGGGCACCAACAGTACAAAATGGGACAAGATGGAGCGTCTGTACGGCGTCTCGCCCGAGGACGGGCTGGCCATGTGGACCGCCGATTCCGACTATGCCACCGCCCCTTGCGTAATCGATTCTGTACGCAAGGCAGCTGATCACGGCGCATTTGGCTATTCGTGGATGCACCCGGATTATCTGAATGCAATCCAGTGGTGGATGAAGACCCGTCACAATTGGGAGATCGACGCCGATTGGATTCTGACCTCGCAAGGTCTGGGCAATGCGATTGCCCTGTGTCTGGATGTCTGGAGCGAGCCGGATGATGGCGTGGTGATCTTTTCGCCCGTCTATCATGAGTTTGCCCATAAGGTGAACAAGGCGGGCCGCCGCCTGGTGGAATGCCCGCTGGTGCGGGATGGCGACAGCTATGCGCTGGATCTGGAAGATGCGCAGTCGCGGCTGGATGGATCGGAGAAGCTGCTGCTGTGGTGTTCACCGCAGAACCCCTCGGGCCGGGTCTGGACGCCGGATGAGCTGCGCGCTGTGGCGGCGTTTGCCGAGCGCAACGGACTGATCCTGGTCTCGGATGAGATCCACCATGATCTGGTTTACTCGGGAAACACTTTCGTGCCGATGGATGTGGCCGCCCCGGATGCACGTCCGTGGACCGTAACACTGACTGCAGCATCAAAGACCTTCAACATCGCCGGACAGCGCACGGGCAATATGATCATCCCCGACGCCAAACTGCGCGCCGAAATGCGTCACCGGATCGCCACGCTGGACTATGACCCCAGCGCCCTGGGTGTGGCGATGATCACCGCCGCCTATTCGCCGGAAGGGGCGAATTGGGTCGACGAACAGGTCGCCCATCTGGATGCCAACCGAAGACTGTTCGATGCCACCATTGCCGAGATACCCGGCCTGTGGTCGATGCCTCTGCAGGCGACCTATCTGGCGTGGGTCGATTTCTCGGGCACTGGAATGGATCATGGCGAGTTCGTCCGGCGTTTGCGCGAGGACGCTCGGATCGCCACCTCATCCGGCCCCGGTTTTGGCACCGGCGGCGAGATGTTCGAGCGGTTCAATCTGGCCACGCAACGCGCGCGGGTAGAAGAGGCTTGTGCCCGCCTCAAACACGCGTTTGGTGATTTGCAATAAACCCCGTCTGAGAACAAACGGAGGCACGTCATGCCCAACCCCTTTTTTGCGCTTCCGGACATCCCGAGCATCCCTGTACAGGGGGAACAGGCGACCTATCCGATCGGACGAATTTTCTGCGTGGGCCGCAATTATGCCGCCCATGCCGCCGAGATGGGGCACGAGGTGGATCGCCAGGCGCCGTTTTATTTCACCAAATCCGCGCCCAACGCGGTTTTGACGGGGGCACGCGTGCCTTATCCGGCGGGCACCGAGGATTATCATCACGAAATGGAACTGGCCGTTGCAATCGGTAAGCCGGTTTTCCAGACTACGGCCGCACAGGCCCACGCGGCGATCTTTGCCTATGGGTGTGCCCTGGACATGACGCGCCGCGACCTGCAAATCCGCGAGCGCAACAAACAGCGCCCTTGGGATCTGGGCAAGGATGTGGAAAACGGCGCGGTCTTCGCCCCGCTGACCCGCGCAGATCATTGGAGCCCAACGGATGACAAGCGCATCTATCTGAGCGTCAATGGGCAGCTGGCACAGGATGCCACATTGTCAGAGCTGGTTTGGAAGATTGATGAACTGATCAGCCATCTATCGGGTTTCTATCATTTGCGCCCCGGTGATCTGATCCTGACAGGAACCCCTGCCGGGGTTGGGCCCGTGGTCGCCGGAGACCAAATCGAAGGCGGCATCGATGGTCTGGCCCCCGTGCACCTGACCCTGACTGCCCCCGATCAAAACGCCCTGTCCGATAGCTGAAAGTCTTGCAGCGCCAATACCCCTGAGCGCCCAAGGCGCGTCGGGGCATTTGTGCCACAGATCAAATTTTGCGCGCTTTAATCCTCGTACCCCAACAGCGCGATCGGCGCATCTGGTGGGCGATAGAAATCCAGCGGGGCCTTGTCGGCGGCGACGGTGTTGCGCTTGAATTCATAGCGCATCTCACCCACCGCTTCCTCATCGGCGATGATCAGGCATTGATACATGTGATTGGCCCCGTCAAAGATATCGACCAGCCCGCGCAGGCGCGGTGTGGTCTCGGCCTCTACCGTGAATCCATCCTTCCACAATGTTAGAATTTTGAAGCTATTGTCGCCGACCTCCACCCGCAAACGGCTGGATCTTTTGAGGGTCGTGATTCGGGCCGCATCCAATTCGGCGCGAATTTCTTTGGAAACATAGGTACTCATAATAAAATTCCCCCCTTAACCACATCTATTCTGGCGTGGTTTTTGTAAAAATCCAGTGAACGGCGTCACATAACTTTCGGGATTTGCAATCTGTTGCCTGATGTCTCTGTGCGCGCATGCAGGCCAGTTGCGCGCGCGCTGAAATAGAAACGCGGCGCAAGGCGGCCTATCTTGGCGCCAATCGCAAAGCGAAAGGACAAACGATGGGCCTGCTTGTCGACGGTGTATGGCATGACACCTGGTATGACACCAAATCCACTGGCGGGGCGTTCAAACGCTCGGCCGCGCAGTTTCGCAACTGGATCACAGCCGATGGTGCGCCCGGGCCTTCGGGGCGCGGCGGGTTTCATGCCGAAAGCGGACGCTATCACCTCTATGTCAGCCAGGCCTGCCCCTGGGCGCACCGGGCGCTGATCTTTCGCGAATTGAAGGGACTGAGCGATCACATCTCGGTCTCGGTCGTACATCCGGACATGCTGGACAAGGGCTGGACCTTTGAGACGGACGCGTATGGTGCGACCGGCGACAAGCTGTTCGGGTCGGAATTTGCCCATCAGATCTATACCCGTGCCGATCCCAACTATTCAGGCCGCGTCACCGTACCGATCCTGTGGGACAAGGTGGAAAAGACCATCGTCTCGAACGAAAGCTCGGAAATCATCCGCATGTTTAATTCGGCCTTCAACGGGATCACCGGCAATACCGATGATTACTGGCCCGCGGCGATGCGGGAGGAGATCGAAGAGGTCAACGCGCGGATTTATTCGGACGTCAACAACGGCGTCTACAAAAGTGGGTTTGCCACTTCGCAAGACGCCTACGACGCAGCCGTTGGCCCGCTATTCGACACACTGGACTGGCTTGAGGATCGTCTCGCCCACAACCGTTACCTGATGGGTGACCGCGTGACCGAGGCCGATTGGCGGTTGTTCACAACGCTGATCCGGTTCGATCCGGTCTATCATCTTCATTTCAAATGCAACAAGCGGCGGCTGGTCGATTACCCGAACCTATGGGCCTATACCCGAGAACTGTATCAATGGCCCGGCGTGGCCGAGACGGTGAACATGAACCACATCGTGCGTCACTATCACTACAGCCACGACAGCATCAATCCGCACCGGATCATTCCCGTGAACCCAGTGCTGGATTACTCAGAATCGCATGGACGGGATCAACGTCCGGCGGCGTAGTGTTCCACCATGGCCGCCAGATCCTCGGGCGGGGTCGAGCTTTGGACGTAGGCGCACGCATTGGCGCTGTGGGCAAAGATTGACCCGTCCGAGAAGAAGGTGGTGTTGGTGACAAAGATCACCCGCGTGTCAGGTCGACGATAGCTGGCGAAATCGGCCACCGCCAGCGCACTGCCGGTTTCCAGAACCAGATCCAACACGATGATATCGAAGGCCGTCCCGTAGAGCGCCAGGATCGCGGCCTCTTGCGTTTCGACCAGTGTGACTTCGGCCTCCTGCCTTTGCAGATGCCGTTGCCAGACCCGACCGAGGTCGGGGTTACTCTCAACAATCAGTACTTTCATTTGCAACAACCTCGGCACATGATAGGATGAGTGGTGCCGACCCCTGCTGTCCGTGATCACGCGATTTCCTTAACAAAGTGTTAACAACGCCCGCACGGGGCCGTGAACGGGCGGATTCGCTTGTAAGAGCGGCAAAAATCCGCTTGAAGCTGCATAAACAGGCGATTCCGGCAAGGGCACATGGTTGGACAGGCTAAAAATCTGAACCCGAGAGTAGCGCGCGATCATGGTGGAGGGCTGGATGGCGCGATGGCACGATATGGTGGTACGCGCAGCGACTGGATTGATCTGTCCACCGGCATCAACCCGCATCCCTACGCAATATCAGGCCTGCTCACTTCGGATTGGGCTGAACTGCCTGATCACGGCGCGTTTGAGCGCTTGTCGGATGCAGCGCGAAAGTTCTGGAACGTGCCGGACGGTGCCGAGATATTGCCTGCACCCGGTGCATCGGCGGTGATTGCGCGCATGCCGGCATTGGCCAAGACGGGCCGGGTGCAGATCACGATGCCCACCTATAATGAACATGCCGCTGCGTTTTCTGCGCAGGGTTGGACAGTGCAGGACTGCGCCCCGGCCGAAGCCCGGGTGATCGTGCATCCCAACAACCCCGATGGGCGCATCTGGCATGACGCCGACGCCAATGCGCCGCTGACCGTGATTGACGAAAGCTTCTGCGATGTCGCCCCCGATGCCTCGTTGATCCATCTGGCGGAACGACCCGGTATTGTGGTTCTGAAAAGCTTTGGCAAGTTTTGGGGACTGGCCGGGCTGAGGCTGGGCTTTGCGATCGGACATCCAGAGTTGATCGCAAGGTTGAACGACCTGACCGGACCGTGGTCCGTTGCCGGTCCGGCTTTGCGGGTCGGAGAACAGGCCTTGCGCGATCAAGGATGGGCTGCGGCAACCCGGGCTCGTCTGGCAGACGAAGCAGAGCGCCTGGATCATCTTGTAGTCACAAAAGGAGCGCGGCTGATCGGCGGCACCAGCCTGTTCCGCCTCTATGAAGTTGATGACGCCACCGCGTGGCAGGACCGGTTGGCCCGTGCGCGTATCTGGAGTCGTATCTTTCCCTATTCCAAGACTTATCTGCGCCTTGGATTGCCACCCACAGATGGCTGGGCGCGGTTGGAGGCAGCGTTGTGAACACGGCATTCCTGTTGGTCTGCGCGATGTGTCTGGACGCGGCTTTGGGTGAGCCGGATTGGCTGTGGTCACGTATCCGCCATCCGGCAGTGATGATGGGCAACGCGATTGGTTGGCTGGACGCTCGGTTGAACAACGGGGCTCAACGCCGCCTCAATGGGGTTCTGGTGGTGATCATCTTAGTTCTGGTGGCCCTTGTGTTGGGCCGCCTGCTGGCTCTGCTTGGTCCAATTGCCGAGGTCGTGATCTGCGCCATTCTTCTGGCCCAAAAATCTCTGATCACGCATGTCCGCGCGGTCGGTGAAGGGCTGTTGTCCTCGCTTGCCGAAGGGCGCGCACAGGTCGCCATGATCGTCTCACGCGACACTACCGCCATGACCGAAGCGCAGGTTGCCCGTTCCGCCATCGAAAGCGCCGCCGAAAACCTGAGCGACGGCGTGATCGCACCGGCCTTCTGGTTTCTGATCGCGGGTCTGCCGGGGCTGCTGATCTACAAGGCGATCAACACCGCCGACAGCATGATCGGTTACCGCAACGAGACCTATCGCGACTTCGGATGGGCCGCTGCTCGACTGGATGATCTGCTGAACCTGATCCCCGCGCGGCTGACCTGCCTGATGATTGTGGCCCTGTCAGGTCAATGGGCAAGCTGGAGCGAGATAACCGCCGACGCCCAGCGCCATATCTCACCCAATGCGGGTTGGCCCGAGGCCGCGATGGCGCGGGCGCTGGATATCGCATTGGCGGGGCCGCGCAGCTATGACGGACAGATGCGCAATCTCGCCTGGGTGAATGGAGATGCTCGGCAGAATATCGACGCGGCGGAGGTTTTTCGCGCATCCAACATGCTGTGGCAGGTATGGGGGCTTGCACTTGGGCTCGTGTCAGTGTGGGTTGGGATCAACTTCATATTCTGACGGATCAGCCTCATGCGTTTCCTTTCCGGCCTCGCCGCCGCCGCCCTCTTCGCTTCACCCGCCCTTGCCCAATGCGGCGGCGGGTTCAATGCTTTCGTCAAAGAGCTGAAGGCCGAGGCCGTTCAGCAGGGGTTTGACACTTCCACCGTCAACGCCTTTTTCAAAGGTGTTGGGCAGGACAATGCGGTACTGAAGGCCGACCGCGCGCAAGGCGTGTTCCAGAAACCGTTCATCGACTTCTCACGCCACCTGATCTCGCAAAACCGGATCGATCGGGGCCAAGCCATGTCGCGCAAATACGATGCGGTGTTTGACCGGATCGAGCGGGAATACGGCGTGTCGCGCGGTGTATTGCTGGCCTTCTGGGCGTTCGAAACCGATTACGGCGCGTTTCAGGGCGATTTCAACACCCGCAACGCGCTGGTGACGCTGGCCCATGATTGCCGCCGACCCGAGCTGTTCCGGCCGCAGATCTTCGCCGCCATCGAGCTGTATCAACAAGGTGATTTCGATCCCGCCCGCACCACCGGCGCCTGGGCGGGCGAAATCGGCATGGTCCAGATGCTTCCCCGCGATATTCTGGAAAACGGCGTGGACGGGGACGGAGACGGCAAGGTCTCGCTTAAAACATCCGCGCCGGATGCACTGATGTCCGGGGCCAAGATGCTGTCGCATCTGGGCTGGCAGCCTGGTCAGCCGTGGTTGCAGGAGGTCACGGTTCCCGCACAGACGGATTGGTCCCTGTCCGGCCCCGGCAAACCGCGCCCGATCTCCGAATGGCGCGCGATGGGTGTGCAGGCGCGCGATGGGACGCTGGCCAACCTGCCTGCCTCACTGATCCTACCGCAAGGACACAACGGACCCGCCTTCCTCGCCTATCCGAATTTCGACGTCTATTTCGAATGGAACCAAAGTTTCGTCTATGTTCTGACAGCTGCCTATTTCGGCACGCGGCTAGAGGGCGGTCAGATCTACGACGCAGGCAATCCCGCACCGGGACTGTCAGGCGCACAGATGAAGCAATTGCAAACCAAGCTGCAGGCGCGTGGCCATGACGTGGGCAAGATCGACGGCATTCTGGGCGCCGGAACCCGCGCGGCAGTGCAGGCCGAACAGGCACGGCTGGGATTGCCTGCGGATGCGTGGCCGACCACCGATCTGCTGAACCGTCTGTGAGCTTAGCCTTCATAGTCATCTATCGTTTGCGGCCAAACTGACAATTCACTAATCTGGCCAAAACACGCGCGAAGACCCGAGACCACTCCATGACAATCGATAGTCGCCGTAAACTGCTTGCCGATGTTTTGCGCCCGTTTGACGTGGGTCAGCAGCTGATCCGGATCGGTGCCTTTGGCGATGGCGGTTATCTGTTGCCCAATGATCTGATCGGCATCGAAGCCTGCTTTTCGCCCGGTGTCTCAAAGCAATCGAGCTTTGAGCTTGATCTGGCCAAATGGGGCATACCGTCGATCATGGCCGATGCCTCGGTGGACGGGCCAGCCGAGGTGATTCCCGGCGCGACCTTCTCCAAGCAATATCTCGGTGCGCAAAGCAAAGGCGACGTGATCTCGCTTGAGGACTGGATGAAGCAGAATGCGCCAGAGACTGGGGATCTGATGCTGCAAATGGATATCGAAGCGGCCGAATACCCGGTTTTTGAGACCCTTCCCGCCGTCTGCCTCGATCGGTTCCGGATTATCGTGATCGAGCTTCACCGGATACCATCAATCCTGACCAAACCGCGGTTCTTTGAAAAAGCAAAACCGCTTTATGACGCGATCGGTGCCAAATTCACCTGCGTGCATCTTCATACCAATAATGCATCAGGATCGATGAGCGTAGATGGTGTCGAATTTCCCCGGGTGGTCGAAGCCACCTTCCTGCGCAACGACCGCATAAAAACACGCCGTCCAATATCAACCCTGCCCCATCCTCTGGATGTGCCACATCATTCCGGGCGGGCCGAGATTGATATACCTGCAGAGTGGTTGTACGAGCCGGGCTGAACGAGGCTTCTCATTCAGGTTTCTATTTAGCCGCGCAAACGTTGCAAGAAACTCTTCTTTAGGCTGTCAAACAAAAGGCGAGAAACAGCCACGGAATCGGCACGTTCGAACTTCAATAGCAAGGGAATGAAACAAGAAGCGCTGAGGTCCAGATGTCATCTAAAACAAAACCCACCATTGTCTGGGCACTTTATACCGTAAGCCTCGTAGCTGTTTTGACCTCATTCTTTGGAATTGTGCTGGCTTATGTCTGGCGCGGGAGCGATCCAAATTACAAAGAAGTTTATGATAAGCAAATCCGCAGATTTTGGACCGCCGGCATCGGTTGGGCCTTGGGTCTAACCTTGTTTGTTTTCGCAGCGTTCACGGACACGCGCCCCGCAGGATCAGGTGTGTCTCTGTTGGGTAACGTCGGCTTGCTGATCATCATAATTACGCAGCTCTGGTTCGCGTTGTCGGCGCTCATTTCGATGTTCTTGATACCCGCACCATCGAGCAATGGGAAAACACCGCGTAAGTTCGCATAGTCTCTGCGTGTCCCGTCTACTCTGACCGCACGGGATAGCGATCCCCTTTTTCATCGATCAGGATCAGCCGCTCGCCGCTGAGGACATACAGATCGCAACGGCTGAACCCGTTGCGATAAGCGATGCAGACACTGCCGTCCTCGGCGATGGAGTAGGTGCCAAAGGCAGAGTCACCGCTGGCATAGGTGTAGGAATAGGCTCCTCCGGCCGAGAACTTGGACTGACCGTCGTCATAGAATGTGAGCGTCTGACCTGCCAGAGCCTTCAGTTCCTGCGGGTTGAGCGGCCTGTCACCGGGTTTTGTGGCCCAATCGGCGGCGGCAACGGGTGTAGCGAACACAAGAAATGGGATCAGAAATCGGATCATGCGCTACACTAACCCGCCAATGTCGGAATGGGTCATAACGTTGCGGTGATCGCTCAGGCGACCATCTGCTCAGCTTTCTTGAGATCAACCGAGACCAGCTGGCTAACGCCCTGCTCCTGCATGGTCACACCAAACAGGCGGTCCATCCGCGCCATGGTCACCGCGTGGTGGGTGATGATCAGGAAGCGGGTATCGGTCTGGCGGCACATCTCGTCCAGCAGGTCGCAGAACCGTGTGACGTTTGCATCGTCCAGCGGCGCGTCGACCTCGTCGAGCACGCAGATCGGGGCGGGGTTGGCAAGGAAGACGCCAAAGATCAGCGCGGTTGCGGTCAGGGTTTGTTCCCCGCCTGAAAGCAGGCTGAGCGTCGACAGTTTCTTGCCCGGTGGCTGGCACATGATTTCCAGCCCGGCATCCAGCGGATCATCGCTTTCGACCATGACCAGATTGGCCTCACCGCCGCCGAACAGGTGCTTGAACAGCATCGCAAAGTTCGAATTCACCTGTTCAAACGCAGTCAGCAGACGCTCGCGCCCTTCGCGGTTGAGGCTGGAAATACCGCTGCGCAGGGCTTTGATCGCCTCTTCCAAATCGGACTTTTCGCTGTTCAGGTTATCAAATTCCTCCTGAACCTCTTTGCTATCCTCTTCGGCCCGCAGGTTCACCGCGCCCATTGCGTCGCGCTGGCGTTTGTGGCGATTAACCTCGGCTTCCAGAGCGTCGGCTGCGGGCATCTGATCAGGGTTGGTGTCGAGCTGGTTCAGCAACTGGTTTGGCGTCAGTTGCTGATCCTCGGCGATGCGTTCTGCGGCCGCCGTGACCGCCTCTTTGGCTGCCTCACAGCGTGCTTCCGCCGCGGCACGGGTTTCGCGCGCTTCAGACGCCAGACGTTCAGCCTCGCGTTCTGCCAACACGATCTCGCGCTGTTGGGTTTCGGCCTCGGCCAGCTTATCGGCAGCCTCTGCGCGGCGCGCCTCGGCGGTGTCGATCAGTTCGTTCAGTTCCTCGCGTGCCTCGGCGATTTCACCGGGGGCAGCCATGGCGTCCGAGAGCTCCTCTTCCGAGCTTTCCTTGCGCTCAGCCAATTCGGAAATCCGTTTCTCAGCCGTCTCCAACCGGTGCCGCCAGCCGCTGAGGTCTTTGGTGACCTCTTGACTGCGACGAGTGCGGGCTTCGCCCTCGCGGCGCAGTTCATCATGGGTCGAGCGGTGGGTCAGCATGGTGATCCGCGCAGCCTCGACCGTTTGCTTGATATCCTCGACCTGCCCACGGGCGCTGTCGAGGTTCCCAAGACTGTTCAAGGTTGTTTCAGCTTCACGCAGTTGTGCGCGGGCTGACATGGCGTCTTCCTTGTGGCGATCCACGGCCAGCGTCAAGGTTTCCAGCTTGCCCTGTGCCAGATTGCAATCGGCCTCGGCCCGGCTGAGCATACGCGCAGATTCAGCCATGCGCTGATCCGCAGCACGGCGCGCCTCACGTGCACGGCGGTCAGCTTCGGTAACGTCGGCCAGTTGCTGCGATAACGCCTCATGCGCAGCGCGCGCGCCGTCGGCTTGCGCCTCGGTGCGGGTGAGTTCCTGTTTCAGGGCCTCTAGCTTGTTCAGTTGTTCGAGCCGCAGGGCCGCAGCGCTTGGCGCATCCTCAGCCCAGGCGCGAAACCCGTCCCAGCGCCACAAGTCGCCCGAACGTGAAACCAGCCGTTGACCGGGTTTCAGCGTGGCCTGCAAGCGCGCACCTTGGTCCGCATCGACCAAACCAATCTGCGCAATCCGGCGGCTGAGGCGATCCGGTCCGGACACGTGCAACGCCAACGGCTCGGCGCCATCCGGCAAGGGTTGGTCGCTGCCATAGCCCGCTACCTGCACCCAGCCTGATGGTCCGTCGCCTTCGACCAACGGCGCACGCAGATCGTCGGCCAGCGCGGCACCCAAGGCTTTCTCATAACCCGTGGCAACGCGCAGCAGATCAAGGACCTGTCCGCCCTCTGCCGTATCGCGCTCAACCAGTCTGGCGAGCGCGGTGGTTTCGGCACGGATCGCACCAAGTTCGCCTTCAGCCTCAGAGCGCTTTGCACGCGCCTCGGCTTCTCGGCCTTGCGTTTCATTGCGTAACTCGTCTGCAGTGGCCAGGGCTTCTTCAGCCGCCTCGGCAGCTTCGCGGGCTTCTTCTTCATCTTCCTGCGCGGTCTCGAAGGCCTCACTGGCGCGGGTCAGGGCTGTCTTGGCCTCATCTACCGCAGCGCGGGCCTTTTCTTCTTCACCTTCGGAACGGGCCAAAGTCTTGCGGCTATCCTCAACCAGACGCTGTACCGATTGATGGCGCGCAACGAGGCGGGCCATGTCTTCGGTTTCCTGCGACAAGTGATCTTCGCGATCCTGCAAGACCGAGGCGGCTTCGCGGGCAATCTCGGCAGCCTCGGCGACCTTTTCGTCATAACCCTCGGTGGCTTTGGCAAGTTCGCGGGCTTCCCATTCCAGCCGTTCGATCATCTCGCCTGCGTCCCGGTTCAGACCGGATTCGCGTTCGATGTCGTTGCCCAATTGCTGGATGCGGTTGGTCAACGTCTCAATCGTCTGGCGCGCGCGGGTTTCCTGATCGGAGAGCTGATCGCGCTGCACTTGCTGGCGCTGCAGCACGGCGGCGGCGATGGCTTCTTCCTCACGCAGTGGAGGAAGTGTTTCTTCAATCTCGGCGCGTTTGGCGGCGGATTCGCGGGCGGCGGCCTCGGCGCGCGAGGCTTCGGTGGTGCGGTCGCGCAGTTTCTCTTCCGCCGCTTGGCGGGCCATGTCAGCCTCTTTCCAACGGCGATAGAGCAACATCCCTTCGGCCTGCCGCAACTGTTCACCGATCTCACGGTATCGAGCGGCCTGACGGGCCTGACGGGCGAGTTGCGCGAGTTGACCACCCAGCTGTTCCAACACGTCATCGACGCGGGTCAGGTTGGACTCGGTGCCTTTTAGCTTCAATTCGGCTTCGTGGCGCCGCTGATAGAGACCCGAGATCCCGGCAGCCTCTTCCAGAATACGGCGGCGGGCGCGGGGTTTGGCATTGATCAGTTCGGCAATGCGGTTCTGCCCCACCAGCGCGGGCGAATGCGCTCCGGTCGAGGCGTCAGCGAACAGCATCTGCACATCGCGGGCGCGCACATCCTTGCCGTTGGTCTTGTAGGCACTGCCCACATCGCGGGTGATGCGGCGGAAAATCTCAAGCTGATCACTGTCATTGAAACCCGACGGGGCCAGACGTTCCGAGTTGTCCAGGGTCAGGACCACTTCGGCGAAGTTGCGGGCAGGCCGGGTGGCGGCACCGGCAAAGATCACATCCTCCATGGCACCACCACGCATGGATTTGGGGCGGTTTTCGCCCATCACCCAGCGCAGGGCTTCCAGCAGATTGGATTTACCGCAGCCGTTGGGACCCACCACACCGGTCAACCCGTCCGCGATGATCAAATCGGTCGGGTCCACAAAGCTTTTGAAGCCGGTCAGTTTGAGTTTGCTAAAGCGCAATGGCTGCTCTTGGTGTGATTCCTATGGGTAAGAAGTCTGCGCAACGGAGGGGCAAGGTGTCAACGTGATTGCGCAGGATATGGGTTGTTTGCCCAAGTTATCCACAACATCTTGGCGAAAATGAGCTGGAATCCGCGAAATCAGTATGGGGTGCATTCAAAGACCTGATAGCCACCATCGCTGCTGGTGCCCTCATAGAGACCATAGTCGATACATTCGTAGTTCGATGACGATACAGCGGACTGCAACAGCTTTTTCCCGCTGGTCTGGTCACAGCCCAAAACACCCACCGTGACCGCCGCATCGCCCAAAACATCAAGGATGGGGCAGCCGGACACCTGCGTCATGGCAAGAGCTGCACGCTCACGAACCGGGCCCAGTCGCGGGGCGTATTGTGGGTTCACGCGGACCGCCTCGACTAGTTCACCGCGGACCCGCACGTCAAAGACGCTGCCGTTTACGGCGACACGCGTTGCGGGCAAATCGCGAAAATAGGGCGTGCCACCCGAACAGGCGGCCAGCAGCAGGAAGGCGAGCAGACGGACCATGCAGCTTTTCTAGCGCCAATATGGTTAAAGAAACCTTTCTCGGTTCAGGCGCGCAGCACCTCGCCCAGTCGGCGTATCCCTTCACGGATCGTGTCCTCATCCGAATTGGAGAAACTCAGCCGGATCGTATTGGCGCCTGTGTCATCGGGATAAAAGGCCCGACCGGGCACAAAGGCGAGCTTGACCGTTTCCAGCGCACGGGCCAGCAGGTCGGCCCCGTTCACACCTTTCGGCAAGGTGACCCAGACGAACATTCCGCCTTCGGGTCGGGTCCAATCCACACCGTCGGGCATGTGCTGTGCCAAGGCATCCAGCATCGCATCACGCCGCGCAGCATAGGCGCGCCTCAGCATGGGGACGTGGCTATCAAAACAGTCCCGTGCCACCTGATAGACGGCCATCTGGTTGATCGTCGAGGAATGCAGATCAGCGGCCTGTTTCAGCAATACCAATTGCGAAATCACCGGCTTGGCGGCCACGACCCAACCGACGCGTAACCCCGGCGACAGGGTTTTCGAGAAACTGCCGCAATAGATCGTGCGGCAAGCTTCGATCGAGCCTTCACGGGCCTGTTCCAGCGCCAGGATCGGGGGGATCGGGTCTCCGTCATAGCGCAGAGCCTGATAGGCCCCGTCTTCGATTATGGCGCAGTCCAGGTCTTCGGCCAGATCCAACAGGGCCTCCCTGCCCCGCAGGTCCACGGTCTCACCCGTCGGGTTGGCGAAATCAGCGGAAAGATAGGCGAATTTGATCGGGCTGTTCCCGGCCGCTTCCCGGTATTCGGCGACCCTGCGATTGCCGTTGATGCTAAGCTGATCAAAGCGCGGCTCATAGGCATCAAAGGCGTTGAGCGCACCCAGATAGGTGGGCCAGCCGACCAGCGCGGTGTCACCCGGCGACAGGAACAGCTTGCCCAGATAGTCCAGCGCCTGCTGGGAGCCGGATGTGATCAGGATGTTGTCAATGTCACAATCCACACCTACCCCGCGCATGTAACCGACCAGCCATTCGCGCAGCGGCGCATAGCCTTCGCTGACCGAATATTGCAACGCCTGTGCCTGATGATCTGGGCCAAGCGCGTTTTGGAAGGCTTCGGCAAAAGCCTCTGCCGGAAACAGGTTCGGGTCTGGGATGCCGCCCGCGAATGAAATGATGCCGGGCTCGCCCAGAAGCTTCAGCAATTCGCGGATTTCGGACGCCTTCATCCGAGAGGTGCGGGTGGCATAGAGTTGATCCATCTCAGTGGGGCCTCCTCTGCCCCTTGGGCAGTAGATTAGGCAATGTGTAACTTATGTCAATAATTCTGACCTAATATTTCAGTCCCCGTGAGCGGCTTGAACACCACCCTCAAACGTGGTCAGGTAAGTTGACCAATTTTAGATGTTAGCCGGATGCCCTTTCAGAAAGTTCAAACCGAAAAACTGTCTCTGGCCGTGGTGCGCCAGATCGAGCTGCTGATCCTGCGCGGTATCCTGCGCCCCGGCGAACGCCTGCCCTCGGAACGCGAGTTGGCCGAGCGGATGGGCGTGTCGCGCCCATCGCTGCGCGAGGCCATCGCTGATCTGCAGGATCAGGGGTTGCTGGCCGCCAAGGCCGGATCTGGCATATATGTGGCCGAGGTTCTGGGCTCGGCCTTCTCACCTGCATTGATCCGGCTGTTCGGCAATCACAACGAGGCGGTGTCAGACTATCTCTCGTTCCGGCGTGATATGGAGGGGTTGGCAGCCGAGCGCGCCGCCCGGATGGGATCGGACAGTGATCTGAAGGTTGTTCAGGCCATTCTGGACAAGATGGAAGCCGCCCATGACCGCAACGCAGCCGAGGAAGAGGCGCATCTGGATGCGCAGTTCCACATGGCCATCATCGAGGCAAGCCATAACGTGGTGATGCTGCATATGATGCGGTCGATGTTCGATCTGCTGCGGCAGGGTGTGTTCTACAACCGCCAGATCATGTTCCAGCAACGTACCACCCGGGACGCCATTCTGGATCAGCACCGCGCGATCAACACCGCACTGCAGGACCGTGACCCCAAGGGCGCGCGGCAGGCGGTCGAGGACCATCTGAACTTTGTCAAAAGCTGCATGGTCGATCAGCAAAAGGCCCTGCGCAACGAAGAGATTGCGCAGCAGAGGTTGAAGCACGAAACCGGAGAAGCTTGATGTTCATCGGGCATTTGCCGGGCGCTTATTTGATCTTCCGAGCGACAGCTCCCAATCTGACCAAGCTTGCGTTTACAGCCGCAATGATCGGAGCTGTTGCACCCGACATAGATATCCTCTGGTTCTATCTTGTTGATGATCGAGGGCACCATCATCATTCCTACCTGACACATCGGCCAATCATCTGGGCAGGCTTTCTGCTAACTGGCCTTCTGGTCCGGCGATGGCTGCAACAAACCGGCACATTTCTGACCTTCTTCGGAGCAGGCGGTTTGGTTCACATGGTACTGGATTCAATCGCAGGCGAGGTCGCATGGCTCTGGCCGATTTCAAACGCAACCCATCCGTTGGTCACGGTGCAGGCGACCCATTCTCATTGGATATTATCGTTCCTCAACCATTGGACCTTCAAGGTTGAGATAATAATCACGATGACTGCCCTTCTCGTCTGGTACTTCACTTGGCGCAGATCAAAGAAAGACACCGAGAGCCCAAAACAAAAAAACCCGAGTGCCTGAGGCCCTCGGGTTCTTCATTTCAATTGACCAGTACGATCAATGCAGTTTTTCACCAACATCCGCGATGGACGCGTCGATCAGTTTGTTCGCCTGAGCGGCGGTCATCTGCTTGGCCAGCACGGCCTTTGCGACCGAAACCGCAACAGTGACGGCCTGATCACGGACTTCTCTAACAGCCGAAGCCTGAGCCGATGCGATCTGATCCTGCGCAGCGGCCAGACGGCGTGCGATAGAGCTTTCCAGATCGACTTTGGCTTGTTCAGCAGCCAGAGCCGCGTCTTCCTTCGCCGACTCGACGATGGCATCAGCCAGGCCCTGAACTTCGCGCTGCTTACGCTCGTACGAGGCCAGCAGACTGCGCGCTTCTTCATGCAGGGCGCGAGCTTCATCCAGTTCCGACTGAATGCCGTCGGCCCGTTTGTCCAACGCACCACCGATCATGCCGGGGACCTTGAAATAGAACAGGACCGCGATGAAGACGATAAAGCCCAGAAGGACCACAAAGTCAGTGTTGCCAAGTGAGAAGAACGGGCCGCTTGCGGCCAGCGCGGGGCTGGCGGCACCAACGGTCAGGATAAGAGCAAGAGTGTTCCGCATGTCACTTATCCTTTCGCCTGCGTGTCTACTGCACTGTTGATGGCTTTGGCATCCGCCTCGCCGCCCAGTGCGGTAACCAGTTCAGCCGCCGTATCTTTGGCAACCACTTGAATGCTTTCCAGCGCACCGGCACGGATATCGGCAATTGCCTTTTCCGATTCAGCCGCTTTTGCAGCGATTTCCGCATCTGCCTTGGCAATCGCGTCATCCAGACCAGACTGGATTTCCGCGCGGGCTTCCGCTGCGATACGCTGTGCCTCAGAACGGGCATCGGCCAGCGCCTTGTTATAGGCCTCTTCAGCCTCGACCGCTTTGGCCTTTAGATCTTCGGCCGCAGCCAGGTCATTTGTAATGGTCCCCTGACGCTCTGCCAGGATTGCCGCGATGCGAGGCAAGGCCACGCGGGACAGGACCAGAAAGATGACGACCAGCGTAATGACCAGCCAGAAAATCTGGTTGGGGAACCAATCGAAGCAGAGCTGTGGCATACCAATCGCCGACCCATGAGAGTCAACGCAGGTGCCAGCTACTTCTTTGGCAAGGGGTTCAGTCGCCATGATGTCCTCCGTCGGAACGTTGTCTTTACAATAGGTGGGCCGCTATGGCTTGGACCCACCTGCGCGTAAGGATCAGGTTCCGCAGATTAGACGGCGAACATCAGCAGCAGCGAGACCAGGAATGCAAAGATCCCCAGGGCTTCTGCGAATGCGATACCGATGAACAGGGTTGCGGTCTGCGAAGCAGCCGCCGAAGGGTTGCGCAGGGCGCCGGCCAGGAAGTTGCCTGCAACGTTGCCCACCCCGATTGCGGCTGCGCCGGAACCGATTGCTGCCAGGCCTGCGCCGATGTGTGCGAGATCGCCTTCCATGATGTTTCTCCTTACGAATTGGAAGTTTCGATGTTGGGTTATCAGACCTTAGTGCGACGGATGCAGAGCATCTTTCAGATAAACACAGGTCAGAATGGTGAATACGTAGGCCTGAATGAAGGCCACCAGGACTTCAAGGCCGTACATTGCGGTGATCGCCAGAACGGACACAGGCGAGATCACTGCAATCGCGGCGAAGCCTGCGAAAACCTTGATCACGGCGTGGCCAGCCATGACGTTACCGGCAAGACGAATAGAGTGGCTGACGGGGCGTACAAAGTACGAGATCAGCTCGATGATCGCCAGAACAGGACGCAGCGCCAGCGGTGCGCTGGAGACCCAGAACAGGCCCAGGAATCCGGCACCGTTCTTGACGAAACCCAGGATGGTCACAGTCAGGAACACAGCCAAAGCCAGCGGGATTGTCACGGCGAAATGCGATGTGGTGGTGAACGAGGTCGGGATCAGGCCCAGGAAGTTCGCAACGACAATGAACATGAACAGCGTCATGACATAAGGGAAGTACTTGATGCCTTCCTTGCCGCAGATGTCTTCCAGCATCTTGTAGATGAAGCCGTAAGCCAGTTCCGCGACCGACTGCATACGGGTCGGCACGATGGCGCGCTTCGAGGTGCTGAGGACCAGCAGGCCAATAATGGCCAGAATGGCGAAGAACAACCACAGCGTCACGTTGGTGGGCGTGTACCATGCAATTGCGCCGTCACCGAACAGCGGCTCGACGATGAACTGGTCCATCGGGTGGAACACCAGGCTGCTGCTTTCTGCTGCGCCTTCGGCGCCGTGTGCTGCGGTGGTCTCAGTCGCCACGTTCAGTCCCTCTCGTCCTTCTCGGCCATATGTGCGGCCGCTTGTTTCTCTTGAGCCTCTTGTGCGCTGCGGAGCATAACTTTCACTCCGGCGACAAGGCCCAGCAATGTGAACAGCACCAGAAAGATCGGGATTGTCCCGAGCAGGCTGTCAAGCCCGTATCCGATGCCAAATCCGATCCCCAGACCGGATACCATTTCAATGACCATCCGCCAGGCAAGCTCGCCCCCCGAAAAGTCGGCGTCTGCGCGGGCTTCGGGCTTTTTGGCCTTTTTCGTCGCCGCGATCTTGGCCTCAAGCTGCGCCATACGCTGCTTTTGGTCATCATCGGTCACGGGCGTTTCCCTCGTACAGTCTTGGGTAGGGTGCTAAGGGGCATGGAGCACAGAGTCAACGGTGTTGAAGATGCGGGCGATACATCTGTAAGCCTATGATTCTTATTCTATAAATCATATGCCCGCTGAACACTGAGGATGCGCTATAGCGATAGAGCAGGCCGCTGGGCTTGAATCTGCATATTCAACCTTTTGGTTGATCTTTGTTGCCCTTGTCCGCTCGCCATCTCCTGACTATCCGCCCGTCGATCAGCAACAGCCCCGCGAATATGGCCGCCATACCCAGCAGATGTTCGGGCAAAAGTGCCTCACCCAGAACCGATGTTCCCAGCACCAGCGCCGAAATCGGGGCGATCAGGGTGACGGTTGAGATATTGGTTGGCCCCACCTTGGGCAGCAGCCAGTAGAACGCGATAAAGGCCGCCGAGGTCAGGACAAACCCGATCATCAGCAGCGACGCCCATGTCTCGACCCGCGTAATATGAGGCAACCCTTCACGCCACAATGCTAGCGGAGCGATGGCCAGCGTCGCGCCCGTCAGGGCCAGCGCCACCAGCACCACAGGCTGCATGTCGCGAAACGAGCGAGCGATGTTGAGCGAGAAGGCATAGCAAACAGGCGCGCACAGGATTAGCAGGATGGCCCAGAACTCAGATGTCGCTCCGGCGTTCAGAACAGGCAAAGACAGCACCACGATGCCGGTGAAACCACATATGACACCCAGCGATTTAAGCAGCGTGGCGCGTTCGCTGCCCGGCCAGAAATGCGAGACGATGACCGCAAAGGCAGGTGTCGTCGCGTTTACAATACCAGCCACGCCTGAGGCGATCTGCTGCTGCCCCAGCGCGTAAAACGCAAAGGGTGCTGCATAGCTGAGCGCTCCAAAGCCAAGCAATCCAACGGCGCGTGCCATGGTCAAGCGCACCGGCAGACGCGCGCCGATGACATAGAGCCAGCAGCCCAGCGCACCGAATGCGACACGCCCCATCGATACCGATAGTGGCCCCAATTCGCGCAGCAAAATTGCGTTGAACATGAAAGACATGCCCCAGCCGATGCCAAGGATGCAGATCACCAGCCAGTATTTCAGCGCCATTGCCTGCCCCTTTGCTTAGCCTTGGGGCACAGTGATCTTTTGGCGGAAATTGTCAAACCGCTTCCTGCGCTTTAGGTAAGAGCCATGTCCAACGATCTCGACACCGTTTTCGCGGCCCTTGCCGACCCCACCCGCCGCGCCATCCTTGCGATGCTGCTTGAGGATGATATGGCCGTGACAGACGTGGCCGAACCGTTCGAGATGTCTCTGGCCGCGATCTCGAAACATCTGGTCATTCTGACCAGAGCCGGATTGATCTCGCAGGAGAAACGCGGGCGGGTGAAATGGTGCAAGCTTGAGCCTGACGCCTTACGCGCGACATCGGTCTGGATGCAGGGGTTCGGGCAGTTCGAACCGGTCAATCTGGATGCGTTCGAACGGTTTCTCGAGATTGAGCTACCCACGGATGAGGCCTGAAGCTTAGCGGACGACAAAGACCGACATGGTGGTGTGCTTGGCCAGATATTCCGCATGGCTGGAAAAGATGTAATCGGTGATCCGGGGCGCATGGGTACCGACGACGATCAGATCGGCCCCTATTTCCTCTGCGGTGCGCGTCAGATTTTTGTCGATCTCAACCGCAACATCGACCGAGTAAATGTTGCGCGTGTCTACCTGTCTGCCGCTCTGCTTTGCGATTTCTCTGGCGCAGGTTTTCATCTCGCGCTCAATCGCTTCGCTCGTCATATGGGTATCTCCGGGTTGCGAGCCGGTGACACTGACGATGGTGACTTTGGCGCCCTGCCACTCGGCCAATTGCGCGGCAACTTCAATGGCTTTCTTGACCTCTGGTGGCATGTGCAGGTCAATCGGGACCATTATATGTCTGAACATTGCGGCGTCCTCCTTAGCAAGAGATATGTCGGTATGCGCACATAACCAATCATGCGCACCATACTGGCGCTGTAATGCCCCCTAACCCTCTCGACTGTACTCGACCCCCGTCACAACACCCGTCGCATCGGCCCGGCAGAGCCACGGTGCTTCTGCCCCGGCCACGAAAACGCTTGTGACCGAGCCCGTCGGGTCGGACTGGGTTGAGATTGCTTTGACGCCGGACGGACCTGTATCGGTTTCTGCACCCACCAGAGCCTCGCAACTGGCTTGCAGGTCGGCCTGTTCTGCGTCGTCCGCTCCGCCGAAGGCACAGGCAGACAGCATCAGCAGCGCGGGTATGAATGACAGTGTTTGCATGGCTCAGATCCTCGATAGTGACGCGCAGGCTGCCACAACAAGTACAAAACACAAGCTTCAATTCGAGCGCACAGGGGTGTTGGCCGGAGCATCTTCACCTTTCAGCAGCAACAACAGGGCAACAGCAGTAAGCGCAGCCCCAACCAATACCAACGCTGTCGGAGCAGGACGTCCCAAAGCGATTTCCCACAGGATCACCCAACTGGGTGTCAGGTAGGTATAGGCCATCACCTTGGCGGCAGGCAGGCGCAAGGCCGAGTACTGAACCAATACAAAGCTGGCAGCAGTGGCAAACAGCGCAATATAGAGCAGAGTCACCCAGACGATCCCCGGCAGGTTGGCCCAATTCGTCGCACGAATGTCCGACCAACCCCACAGCGTCAGGATCAAACACCCTGCCACCAGCGTGCCGAGGGTAAACACCACTGCGGGCTCCCCTCGGTTCAATCGCCGCACCATGGGTGTATAGATGGCATGTGCCGCGCAACCCCAGAAATAGATGATCTCTCCGCCTCCGATCTCGAAGACCTGAAACGCCTGCCAATCGGCCCTGAAAATCACCCAAAGCGCGCCGACCGCGCCAACGGTCAAAGCCAGCGCCATACGTGGCGTAGTGATCTGGCGCAGAAGCAGCCACCCGGCTAGCGCCGACATCACAGGGGTCAACGTAAAGACTGCGGCCGCACTGACCGGCGGTGCGGTCTTCAGGCCGTAGAACATCAACACGAAGTAAGACCCAAACAACCCGCCCAGCACCAGATAGCGCCACGGTGCTTGTGTTGCACTGCGCGGTATGCCCGTTGTGATTAGGGCCGCGAGGCCGATCACCACAGCTGCAATGGCAAAACGTGCCGCCGTGATTGCCGAGGGCGCGATTTCGTTCGCAACCATCGAGCCCAACGAGAAACTGCCCGCCACCAAAGCCGAGAACGTCAACATGGCCAGATGGCCGCGCGCTTGCGGAGTCACGGCAGCCAGCCTTTGGATTGATCTTTCAGAAAGGACAGAAAGGCCTGCACCTTGGTCGTCCGGTGCAGATCCACATGGGTCACCAGCCACAGATTGCCCGACCACTCGGGCAGAGGCTCCATCACTTCGACCAGATCGGGATCGCGCGCGGCCTCCCACCGGGCCATGAAACCGATGCCTGCCCCGGCCAGAACGGCCTCGCGCATACAGAAGTTGTTGGTGCAGCGGAAGGTGATCGCCTGTTCCGGTACGTTGGCGCGCAACCAGCGGGAAAACGGTGCGCGGCTGTTTTCGTCGTCATTGCCAACGAAGTGATGATTGGCAAAGTCTTCCACATCGGACGGTTTGCCGCGACGCGCAATGTAATTCTTGCTGGCGAACAAACCGACCTCTTGCGGGATGAAGGGCTGCACCACGTTGTCCGGCTGATCCGGTGCGGCCCCGGCGCGGATAGCCACATGTGCCTCGCCATATTCCAGACGGAACAGTCGGTCGCCGGTCAGATAGCGCACGATCAACTCCGGGTGGGACTGCTGAAACTCGGTCAGCGTCGGTACAATCAGCGGCGCCAGAGAGGCCAGCGATGTGACCACAAGTTCACCCGAGACATCATCTCCGCGCCCCTTCATGCGCCCGACCAGTTGATTGAACTGATCTTCGGTCGCCTGAGCCACGCGCAGCAGATCCTCGCCTGCCTCAGTTGGGGTGTAACCGCGCGCATGGCGCTGGAACAGTTTGACACCCAGCCGCGCCTCGATCGCATCGATATGGCGAATGACCGTGGCATGGTGCACACCCAGCACCTCGGCGGCACCGCTAACCGTTCCCATGCGGGCCACCTGATAGGCGGTTCTCACTTCGTCCCAATTGTCCATTGCATGCGTTCCACTGTGCAAATTCTAACAATGGGTGTGGGTATATCCGAGTTTTGTTCACATTCGCAACAATCATATTGAGGCGACAAAAGGGAAACCTCAAACAAAGGACAAGCCGAAATGACCAAAACCATCCTGCATATCGACGCCTCTGCCCGCCGCACCGGATCCGCCACGCGCGATCTGTCCGACCGGGTGGTCCGCCACCTGAAAGCCGGGCGTATCATCCGCCGCGATCTTGCATCTCCCCTGCCCCTGATCACCGAAGACTGGATCGGTGCCAATTTTACCCCCGCCGATCAGCGCGACGTGGTCCAGCAAGACGTCCTGTCCCTGTCGGACGAGTTGGTGTCGGAACTGCGAAAGGCAGATACCATCGTCATCGGTCTGCCGATCTACAACTTCTCGGTTCCGGCCGCATTCAAGGCATGGATCGATCTGGTCGCCCGCGCGGGCCTGACTTTTGCCTATTCCGAGGAAGGCCCGAAAGGCCTGCTGGAGGGCAAACGCGCCATCCTCGCCGTAGCATCGGGCGGCACAGCCGTCGGATCCGAGATTGACTTTGCCACCACCTATGCCCGCCATGTTCTGGGCTTCATCGGCATCCATGATGTCGAGGTCATCGCCGCAGACCGTATGGCGCTGGACCCCGAGGCAACACTGTCCAAAGCGCAAAAAGCCGTCACAGAACTGGCGGCCTGATTGACCTGACCCCCCTGAAACGTCCAGTCTGCGCCGAGGCAAATCAGCTGGCTGGGCGTTTCACATGAAGAAGATCGGAATATTGGGCGGTGTTGGCTGGGCCTCAACCGTCGACTACTATCGGGCGATTGCTGAAGGCGCGGGCCGGTATTTCGCTGAACGCGGCCACGGATCACCGCTGCCCATCCCACCCATGACTATCGAATCTGTCACCCAAGCCAAAACCCGTGCCTTGCGCGGCGTGGCCGATAACGAAGAAAGCTGGACCGCATTCGACGCAGTGTTCCGCGAAGCTCTGCTGACGTTGGAGCACGCTGGCTGTGACTTTGGCATCATCGCCTCCAACACGCCCCACGCGCGGTTGCATTCGATCCGCAATGGTGTCTCAATGCCCATTCTCAGCATTTTTGATGCGACCGCCGAAGCGGCTGCCTCGACAGGTGCGACCAAGGCACTGGTTCTCGGAACCACGGTCACCATGCAAGCCACCAACTATGCCGAGCGGCTGGTCGCCGAGGGCATCACCGCGAACCCGCGCCTACCCGAGACTGAGATTGCCGAGATGCAGGCGATGATCGACAGTGATTTCTATGGCGGCGCGTCTGAGACCGCACACGCGCGCCTGCTGGCGTTCTGCAACAAGCATGCCGCACCCGGAACGGCGATCTTGCTGGCGTGTACCGAGTTGCCTCTGGCCTTCCCCGATCATCTGGACGACCCGGTATTCGAGGCGGATGGTCACCTGTTCATCAACCCCTCTGCCGCTCATGTCTCCACCGCTCTGAGCGAAGCGCTTGAGGAGTGATCAGGGTAGCCAGGTTACCTCGCATCCGATCTTGTCGAAGAATGTCATAAGGTCGACGCGCTCCATTGCAACGGTGCGGTCGTTGACCAAAGGGTGCATATTAATGACATCGGCCTCTTGTGCGGCTGCGTCCATGAAGAACTTTACGTTGTTCTCAAAACCGTTGATCATCGCCAGTGGACTGACCGCACCAGGCCGAATGCCGAGGTTCTGAAACAACCGATCTGCCGAACCGAAGGACAGATTACCAATCCCCAACTCCGCCCCCAGCGCCTTAAGGTCAATCTCGCGGCTCTGTTCCAGCGTCACCAGATAGTTCCGCTTTTTCTTGTCACGCAAATAGAGGTTTTTGAGTCGTAGAACGTTTTCACCCGGCAAGATGAACTGGTCCTCGACGCCTTTGGCATCCTCCACCGTGCGCAGCGGGATATGGGTGTGCAACCGATAGGACAGCCCCCATTCATCCAGCTGAGCCAACAGCGCATCCGAGCTGAGCGGCAGTGTATCCTGATAGGCGGATGATGTGTCCATGGGAACCTCCTTGTGTGCCGCGCTCATCGCGCATCACGAGGGCAAATTCAAGCCACGACAGGCGCAGAGTTCGGTGCTAGCGTGCCACCATGAAAGTCACGCGCAATACTCCGAACCAACTGATCCTGTCCGATACGCCGTGGTTCATCGGCATCACGCTGGTCTTCTTCATTCTGGCTTTTGTCGGCGCAGGCCTGTTCCTGGCTAGTGAAGGCGGTGAGGGCATCTTGTTCGGCATCTTCTTCGCACTGTTCGGCGGTGGTATGGGCTTTGGCGCTTTCTGCGCCTTTGTCCGCCGCGTACAAGTCATACTGGACCGCAACAAGGACAGCATCGTGATCCGCAGGCAGTCGGTCTTTGGCTATGAAGCGGTGGAACACGTATTGTCGAGCCTGTCCCATGCCGAGATCGAAAGCACAACGTCGCGCAGCGACAAGGGCACATCAACCCTCTACCGTCCTGTCCTAATACTGGACAAGGGAATGAGCGAGGGCCGGCATCCCATCGTCGAGGCGTTTTCAAACGGTCGTGGCGCCCATCAGCTGGTGGATACAATCAATGACTGGTTACCTGCGCGCAAGGTTGACTCTGCCAGCCAATCGGCCTAAATCCCCGCAAACATCCGGAAGCATCTTGATCTTCCGGTCCCTTGAGTCGTTCAGGGATCGCCCCCCACCAGCGTGTTACGCCCGTGGGGGCGTTTGTGCATTTAGCCGGCGCATCCTATCTAGGGCACGCCAAGAGATAACCGGCATAGGAGGCCGAAGGCATGTTTGAAAATCTATCCGAACGCCTCTCTGGCGTCTTTGACCGGCTGACCAAACAGGGTGCCCTGTCCGAAGAAGACGTCAAGACCGCCCTGCGTGAAGTCCGCGTTGCCCTGCTTGAGGCCGACGTCTCGCTGCCGGTGGCCCGTGAGTTCGTCAAGAAAGTGCAGGATCAAGCCACCGGTCAGGCGGTGACCAAATCGATCACTCCCGGCCAGCAGGTCGTCAAGATCGTGCATGACGCGATGGTTGACACCCTGCGCGGTGAAGAAGACCCGGGTGCCCTGAAAATCGACAACCCGCCTGCGCCGATCCTGATGGTCGGCCTGCAAGGCTCGGGTAAGACAACCACCACCGGTAAGCTGGCCAAACGCCTGAAAGAGAAAGAGGGCAAGAAGGTCCTGATGGCCTCGCTCGACGTTTATCGCCCGGCGGCGATGGACCAGCTGGCAGTGCTGGGCACGCAGGTCGGCGTCGATACGCTGCCGATCGTACCCGGCCAATCCCCGGTCGATATTGCCAAGCGCGCCAAGCAGCAGGCGACACTGGGCGGCTATGACGTCTACATGCTGGACACCGCAGGTCGCCTGCACATCGACGAAGTGCTGATGAACGAGGTCGAGCAGGTCCGCAATGTGGTTGACCCGCGCGAGACCCTGCTGGTCGTCGACGGCCTGACCGGACAGGTCGCCGTTGAGGTCGCCGAAGAGTTCGACGCCAAGGTCGGTATCTCTGGCGTGGTTCTGACCCGGATGGATGGTGACGGGCGCGGTGGTGCAGCGCTATCGATGCGCGCGGTCACCGGCAAGCCGATCCGCTTTGTTGGTTTGGGCGAGAAGATGGACGCGCTCGAAACATTCGAGCCGGACCGGATTGCGGGACGTATTCTGGGCATGGGCGACATCGTGGCCCTGGTCGAAAAGGCCCAGGAAACGATGGAGATGGAGCAGACCGAGCGCATGATGAAGCGCATGGTCAAAGGCCAGTTCAACATGAACGACCTGAAAATGCAGCTGGAACAGATGATCCAGATGGGCGGTATGCAGGGCATGATGGGCATGATGCCGGGTATGGGCAAGATGGCCAAGCAGATGGATCAGGCGGGTCTCGACGACAAGATCCTGCGTCAGCAGATCGCGCTGATCCAGTCGATGACCAAACGCGAACGCGCCAATCCTCAGTTGTTGCAGGCGAGCCGCAAGAAACGCATCGCTGCCGGTTCGGGGATGGAGGTCAGCGACCTCAACAAGCTTCTCAAGATGCACCGACAGATGTCGGACATGATGAAGAAGATGGGCAAGATGGGCAAAGGCAAGATGCTGAAACAGGCCATGAAAGGCATGTTCGGCAAAGGCGGCCCCTCGCCCGAGGACATGGCTGCAGGCATGGACCCCAAAGCTCTGGAACAGGCGGCCAAGGCAATGGGCGGTAAGATGCCCGGCGGAATGCCCGGTATGGGTGGCGGCATGGCGTTGCCTCCGGGCCTGAGTGGTTTCGGAAAGAAAAAGTGAACCTACTCGCCCAACATATCCCTATGCTTGAGACTGAGCGCCTGATCCTGCGCGCCCCGTCCGAGGCTGATTTCGAAGCCGAGGCCGAGTTTTTCACAAGCGATGCCTCCAAGTTTGTTGGCGGGCCCTTGCGCCCGGATGAAACATGGCGGGCCATTGCCATGTTGCTCGGGCATTGGTCGCTACGAGGCTACGGGTTTTGGGGCGTCGAGGAAAAAGGTACCGGCACCTATGTGGGCCATGTCGGTCTATGGTATCCGCATGGTTGGCCCGAACCCGAGATCGGCTGGACTCTCATGAACCACGCCACCGGCAAGGGTTATGCGACCGAGGCCGCGCTGTCAGCACGAACGTATGCTTATGATGTGCTAGATTGGGAAACGGCGATCTCGCTGATCGACCCGGACAATTTGGGCAGCAAAGCTGTGGCCAAGCGCTTGGGCGCGCAGTTTGACTATCACTACGAACACCCCAAGTTTGGCACCACGGAAATCTGGCGTCACCCTGCGCCGTCCGATCTGGTGAATGGCGGGATGGAGGCCTACGCATGATGGACCTGCACATTCCCGTTCTGCAAACCGAGCGCCTGATCCTGCGCGGCCCAGAGGCACATGATTTCGAAGCCATTGCAACGTTTTTTGCCGACAAAGACCGCAGTTGGGGCTTTGGTGGCCCGTTGGACCGAAATGAAGCGTGGCGCTGGTTCGCCAGCCTGATAGGCCATTGGGTCCTGAACGGATATGGCTTCTGGATGGTGGAAACACACGACAACCAGCCGATCGGTTTTGTCGGCATCTGGGGGCCTGAAGGCTGGCCCGAACCCGAGCTTGGCTGGGTCATGTATGAAGGCAGCGAAGGCAAGGGGTATGCCCGCGAAGCTGCAGAAGAAGTGCGCCGCTATGCCTATGACGTTCTGGGTTTCGATACGTTGAGCTCGAACATCTTTCCCGGCAATACTCGTTCGGTCGCTTTGGCCGAGCGGCTGGGTGCGCATTACGAACGCAGCTATGAAAATGTGACCCACGGCACTGAGATGGTCTATCGCCATCCCGGCCCAAAGCAGTTGGCCGGGGTATCCGCATGACAACCTTTACCATCCCCACCGTCGAATCCAATCGCCTTGTCCTGCGTGCGCCGCACAAGGATGATCTGCCCGCGATGACAAAATTCTTCGGGACCGACCGCAGCCATATGGTGGGTGGCCCGAAGGATGAGATCGGCTGTTGGGACTCGCTAGTCAAGCGGTTGGGCCACTGGGCGCTCAACGGGTTTGGCCTATGGCACCTGACTGAGAAATCCAGCGGCGAATTTGTCGGCTGGGCCGGTATGATCTATGCACCCGGCTGGGCCGAGCCCGAGCTTGGCTGGACCCTGATGGAGCAGGCCGAAGGCAAAGGGCTGGGCTTTGAAGCCGCGCAGGCCGCGCGCGACTATGCAGCGCGGCACCAGGGGCTGAATGGCGTCATGAGCTATATCGCCCATGCCAATGATCGCTCACGCGCTTTAGCCGAACGCCTTGGAGCCACCTATGAGTGCGAGGCTGAATTGCTGGGCAAGAAAGCCCAGATGTGGCGCCACCCGAAGTCCGACTTGACCACCGAAAGGGCCGGCCAATGACCAACCCCGTGACACAGGCTGCCACGCTGTTGAAAGAGCATCGCGAAAGCATCGACCGGCTGGACGCGATCCTTGTTTACACACTGGGCGAGCGGTTCAAACACACGCAGGCCGTTGGCAAGCTCAAGGCCGCACACGACCTTCCCCCGTCCGATCCCTCGCGCGAGGCGGCGCAGATCGCACGGTTAGAAGACCTGGCGAAAGAGGCCGATCTGGACCCCGACTTCGCCAAGGCTTTCCTGAACTTCATCATTCAGGAAGTCATCCGACACCACAAGAAACACCAGAATTAACCGGAAAAGATCCCGGCTCACTAAAAGACACGCCTCTGGCGTGATGCCATTCAAAGGAGATACCACCATGGCAATGAAAATTCGTCTCGCCCGCGGCGGCTCGAAAAAGCGTCCCTTCTATCGCATCGTAGCGGCTGACAGCCGTATGCCGCGCGATGGTCGTTTCATCGAAAAGCTGGGCACCTACAACCCGCTGCTGCCGAAAGACAACGAAGAGCGCGTTAAAATGAACATGGAGCGCATCCAGTACTGGCTGGATCAGGGCGCACAGCCCACCGACCGTATTGCGCGCATGCTCGAAGCTGCTGGCGCCCGTGACAAGGCCGAGCGCAACAACCCCAACAAGGGTGCACCGGGCAAGAAAGCCCAAGAGCGCGTGGAAGAGAAAGCTGCCAAAGCTGCTGCCGCAGCCGAAGCCGCTGCTGCACCGGCTGAAGAAGCGGCCGCAGAAGAATAAGCAGGCGGACGCGTGCAGGATCAGGCTTTCACCGACGATTTTCGCACGCAGTTCGATCTGTTGATGCGGCTCCGGCGTGACGTGCGCCGGTTCCGCACCGACGCTATAGACGAGGCAGTGCTGACGCGCTGCCTCGACGCGTTTCGACTGGCCCCTTCAGTGGGGCTGAGCGAACCCTGGCGCGTGATCCGCGTCGAAAGTGAGGCCGCGCGCAGCGCGGCACTGAAGAATTTCCAAACCGCAAACGAACGGGCGCTTGCCGGGTATTCCGGTGAAAAAGCCCAACTTTATGGCCAGCTCAAGCTGTCCGGGATGCGGGAAGCGCCGGTACAACTGGCCGTGTTCTGTGACGATGCCACAGACAAGGGGCAAGGTCTCGGTGCGGACACCATGCCCGAGATGCGGCGCTACTCTGTCGTCTCGGCCATCACCTTGTTCTGGCTGGCCTTACGGGCAGAAGGATTGGGGCTGGGTTGGGTGTCCATCCTGGATCCTGATCAGTTGACCCAGGACCTGGATGTGCCCAACGAGTGGCGGCTGATCGGCTATTTCTGCGTCGGCTGGCCCGAAGCTCAGTCCGATATACCGGAATTGGAGCAGATCGGCTGGGAATGTCGCAACAACTCATTGCCCATTGAGGTGCGCTAGACATGTTCGGATTGTTACGGCTTCCCATCCTGCTGGCGATCGCCTTTATTGTGGGCGTGTTCTTTGAGCGCTCGAACCAACGCGAGGCCTGTGAAGGGGTCGGACAATGGCGGAGCGGACTATGTGTAACGGAAGGCTCAAATGAGTGATCTGATCTGCGTTGGCAGCATTGCGGGATCCTTTGGGGTACGCGGCGAGGTGCGGCTGAAAAGCTTCTGTGCTGTACCTGAGGATATCGAAGACTATTCGCCGCTGACCGACGAAGAGGGCAAAGAACGCTATCCTGTGGTCCTGACACGCGCAATCAAGAACGGCTTTGCTGCCCGGCTGGGCGGCGTTGAGACCAAGGAAGCAGCGGATGCGCTGAACGGCCTGCGCCTGTATGCGCGGCGCGAACAGTTGCCATCGCTACCCGATGATGAGTTCTATCACACCGACCTGATTGGGCTTGAGGTCTACGACACCGGCGGCACCCTGCTGGGCCGGGTCAAATCGGTACAAAACCACGGAGCAGCGGACTTGCTGGAACTGCACGGATCGGGTCTGAAATCCACCGTTCTGCTGCCGTTTACACTGGACGCTGTGCCGACTGTTGATCTGAATAAGGGCCGTATCATCGCCGATCCGCCCGAGGGCTTGCTGTAATGCGCCGTGTGTTGCTGCATCTGGGTCTGCACAAGACCGGAACGACGGCGGCGCAGTCTTTTTTATTTGAAAACCGGTCTCTGATCTGGCCACAACACGCGCTGGTTCTACCTTATCGGACCCGCAAAACCGGCCTGTCCGAGGCCGCCACGCGCTATTCCGTCTACGGCACGCCCGGCGCGCTGAGCGATTTCAGGGATCAGATGCGCCATTTCCTGAACTCGCTGGAATTCGGCCAGAAACGCGGGTTGGTTCTGAGCGAAGAGAATTTCTCGGGTCTACGCCCCAGCCGCAACGTCGCGGTGGGATATGAGGCCGCGCCAGAGCTTGCCTCCTGTCTGGTGGGGCTGATCCGGGACCGGTTCGCCGACGAAGAGGTGCATATCACGCTCTACTATTCGCTGCGCCAACGGGGAAGCTGGCTGCGCAGCCTGTGGGCGCATGATCTGCAACGCTCGCGCCTCATTCAGGATTTTGAGACCTTCCGCGCGCGGCTTGAACCTGTGCCCTCGCCTCAGATCGCAGCCGAGGCGGTGCGGGATCGCCTGCCCTCGGTTTCGGTCCGGACCGAATGGCTGGAGGACCTGCAGGGCCTGCGGTACGGGCTTGGAAACACGTTCGCCGAATTCCTTGATCTGCCCCCGGAAAAGGCCGCCGAGTTGGTTGGTCCGACCCGATCAAACCCGCGCCTGCCCGAGGATGTGTTGCAGCAAATGTTGGAGATGAACCGGTCCGCGCTGGACGACGCAGCGCTTATCGACCAAAAGGCGGCTCTGGTTCAACGCGTCCAGAATGATCTGATCGGCACAAGATGACAGAAAATCCCGGAAAGTCCCATGGCCGCAAAGCCATCCGCCCGGCGCTGAAACCGCGTGAGTTGATGACCCCAACCCCAGATTTGCACGGGGTGTGGAAGGCCAAGATCATCACTCTGTTTCCGTCCGCTTTCCCCGGTGTTCTGGGCGAAAGTCTGACGGGCAAGGCCCTGCAGGAGGGTCTATGGCAATTGGAAACCATCGACCTGCGTCAGTTCGGCGTCGGCAAGCATCGCAATGTGGATGACACCCCTGCGGGCGGCGGTGCAGGTATGGTCCTTCGTGCGGATGTGTTGGGCGAAGCCATCGAGCACACGATGACGGGCATTCGGGACAACTGGCCGCTGATCTATCTCAGCCCGCGCGGCCGCCGGATGGACCAGCAGATGATGCAAAATCTGGCGCGTTGCGATGGCATGACCCTGTTGTGCGGTCGTTTCGAGGGCGTCGATGAACGGGTGCTGGAACATTACGGCGTGCAAGAGGTCAGCTTGGGTGATTTTGTCATGACCGGTGGCGAAATCGCCGCTCAGGCGTTGATAGATGCCACGGTGCGGCTGATCCCCGGCGTGCTGGGCAATCAGGCCTCCGCCGAGGAAGAAAGCTTTTCTTCCGGCCTGCTGGAGCATCCACAATACACGCGCCCCGCCGAATGGAAGGGTCGCCCGATCCCGGATATTTTGATGTCTGGTCACCATGGCCGGATCGCCGAATGGCGCAACGACATGTCCGAACAGATCACCCGCGAACGGCGGCCCGATCTGTGGGATGCTTACCGGAAATCCAAAAACAACGATTAAGACTAGCGCGTTGTTTTCCACAACGCCCAGGTCTCGGGTGTGCCGTTGAACGTGTTGATGTCCACCTTACCCTGAACCCCCGGCACCAGCCCGGTGCCGGTATATTGCCAGAACCGCCAGATGGCGCTCGGATAGACGTTACGTGGGTGTCCTGCGACTGAACGCAGCCAGAATTCGGTCTTCGGCAGGCGTCCGATATCAGTGTCTCGATAGAAATCGACCGTGGTGTAGACAATCGGGCGGCGGCCATAGTGCCGTTCCAGGATATCGAGGAATTTTTGCGCCTCGGCCCGGATGGTTCGGCCATCGGGGCGCAGCGTGCAGGTCTTGGAATGGGGTGTCCATTCCATATCGAGCACATGCGGCAGGTCCGACCCTTTGGGCACGTTGCGGATGAACCAGCGAGCCTGTTCATGGGCTGGGCGGCAGAAGTAATAATAGTGATAAGCGCCCCATGGCACCCCAGCGGCCTGTGCGCCCCGTCTGTGTTCATCAAACATCGGGTCGGTAAAATCTCCGCCTTCGGTTGCTTTGATAAAGGCAAAGCTCACGCCCGAGGCGCGGGCCGTGCGCCAATCAATCGGTCCCTGCCAGCGCGATACATCCAAACCGTGCACGGGGTAGTGGCCGGGATGGCGCCCCTCCCATTCGTGCGGGTCCGCGTCGCCGAAACCGGGATAGATAATCGAGGGCGGTGTCGTGTCCGCAAACGCCTGTGGCTCAACCACCTGAGGTGCGGGCCCCTGACGACCGCATGAGGCGGCCGCGAGGGTTAGAACGGCCAGAAAAAGTGCTTTGCGCATCATCTTTTTTGTCTCAAATCTGCTCGTGTTTATTGGCTTTAGAATGCCCGATCGACGCAACAACGCAATGGTATAGTTTGCGAGCGGCGGAAACGCACCGTCGCACCTGTTCAGGAAGAGATTTAGGGCTTGATCCCTGTCCGCAAATTCCTTAAACGAGCGCAATCCGGTGTGGCATTGAGCGACTCCGGTGTTTTGGTTTGCATCCTGACGTGACGCCCGGCTTTCTTCTGCCATGGCGCGACAGGGCAGACCGGACCAAAGGAACATTCGATCTGACCTCTGGCGGGCTGTACGCAGGACCCGGTGAAGACCAAGAGCTCTCAGGCCGTGCCCAAACTTCGTGGACCAACCACGAGCAGATAGGAGTACCTGCGATGGACCTGATCGCACAGCTTGAGGCGGAACAGATTGCCGCCCTGGGGAAAGACATTCCCGATTTCAAAGCCGGTGACACCATCCGTGTCGGCTATAAGGTGACCGAAGGGTCGCGCACCCGTGTACAGAACTACGAAGGCGTCTGCATCGCCCGCAAAGGCGGCAACACCATCGCCGGCGCGTTCACCGTACGCAAAATTTCGTTTGGCGAAGGCGTGGAGCGTGTGTTCCCGCTGTATTCGACCAACATCGACAGCATCACCGTTGTCCGCCGTGGCCGCGTTCGTCGCGCCAAACTGTACTATCTGCGCACCCGTCGCGGTAAGTCCGCGCGTATCGCAGAAGTCACCAACTACAAGCCCAAGGCTGGCGCCGAAGCGTAAGGAACGGAAAGATGAAAAAAGACATCCATCCCGATTATCACGTCATCGACGTCAAAATGACCGATGGCACCGTGGTTCAGATGAAATCCACCTGGGGCAGCGAAGGCGACCAGCTGGCTTTGGAAATCGACCCCTCCGTGCACCCCGCATGGACCGGTGGCACGTCGCGTCTGCTGGACGCTGGCGGCCGTGTGTCGAAGTTCAAAAAGAAGTACGAAGGTCTGGGCTTCTAAGCCAGACCCGTTTGAGATGCAAAAAGGCCGTCCCTTGGGGCGGCCTTTTTTGATGCCGCTCTGATTGAAGGCTGATCCGGCTACAATGGACGGCGCGTTCAGAAATCAAAACCGATTTGGACGGGCGGCGAATAAGGTTCGATCATATCTTCCCCCTCGGCACCGCGCTTGATGGGTTTGACGGTATGACATTCGAACCGACCATCATACTGTACCCCCAGCGACTGCTGAGCCTCTTGTGCGGTCGTGACCCCTGATAGCCAGCTTTCAATCTCGTCCGGGGTCAGGATCACCGGCATACGGTTGTGAATATGGGCGATCTGGGGGCTGGGTTTCCGGGTCAGGATCGTGCAGCTGAGACGTCTGTCATCTGTTCGGTAGAATCCGGCGAAGAACATTACCGGGGCGTTGCGCTGTACCGTGATATAGACCGGGCAATCATGGCCCTGATCCTTGGGCCATTCATAATAGCCCAGCGCCGGAATTAGGCAGCGTCCGTTGTTCCAATAGTCCTGCCAGAATCCAACATTCTCGATCTTCGAGTTGATCATGGGTTTCTTGCTGCGCGGGTCCTTGATCTGCCAGCGCGCCGTGGCCAATTCGGCCCGGTCACCATCCCACCGGATCATGCCGACCCTATCGGTCGGCGACACGTTGTATCCGCCTGAGGGCAACTGATCGGGCAGATGAGGCGAAACCTTTCCGTAGAGAAAATACTCGGTTATCGCCAGCATTTCCCGTTGTGTCAGATGACCGGCTGCAAATTTTCCACACATGACAAAAGCCTAGGCGGATTGGTCGGTGGTCACAAGTGACCCACAACCATCGGTCTGGTCAGTCCTTTGTCAGATCAACGGCGCTGTGAACCGGTGGAACGGGTCCTTTCAGCAACATCAGCGCCAGCATCATCGCCACGAACGCAGCGATGGCGGCCACCAGCATCGCGCTGTCAAAGGCGTTGTCCTGAAGATCACGCAGCGCCTTAGCGAGTTGCGCTCCGGTATCCGGGTTCAGCCCGGCGATCAATTGCTGCACTTGGCTGGGCGTCCCATGCGTCAGGGCATGGGCAAGATCGGTACGCTGGCTCGACCCTGCGGGCAGCGCGTTTATGACCTCGGACAGCCCGCGGCGGATGGTAATGGATTCGGCAAGGCCCCCGATCACCGCACCCAGAGTAGCTCCGAAGTACAGGAACGCGTTGATCACGCCTGATCCCTGACCGACATGTTCTTCGGGCAGCAGCCGTAGGCCGAGACGGGGGAGCAGAGAAAAACCGATGCCAAGACCGATCCCGACAATGACCAGCTTCCACCACATCCCAGCATAGCTGGTGGTGTTTGTCGTCGTCATTAGCAACAAAAACCCACAGGCCATGAATCCCATGCCCAGCGCGACCGGCCATCGAAAACTGTAGGGCGCAAGAAATCGCGGAGCCGTGACGGACACAATGAACATGCTGACGCTCAGCGGCAGGATTGCGCTGCCTGCATCAATGGCCGAGTATCCAAAGGCGTCCGGCGATTGCACAAACACGTTGAAATAGACGAAAAAGGCAAAGAGCGTGAAACCGGTGAAGAACATACCCGCAGCCGCCATAAAGTAGCGGGGGTGGCGGAAGTATCGCAGCTCGATAAGCGGGTCCTGACTGAGGCGCGACGTCAGGACAAGGGCCACAACAGCGCAGCCCGAAACGGCCAGAGGAACCAGTGTGAACATGGATCCCCAACCCTTGCCTTCACCATTGCCGAGGGCGAAGGACAATGGGCCCAGAAACATGATCATGGCGATGGCGCCGGCATAATCGAACCGGGCATCCGCCTGCCGCATATCCGGAACGTAATTGCGTTTGCTGACCTGCAGCCCGATGATAAATGCAATAGCAAGCAACACCAGGTCGGTGGCAAAAACAGCTCTCCAACTGATGTAATGCGCAAAGGCGCCGCCGACGATAGGCCCGACGCCAATGGCGAGCCCGACGATAGCGCCCCAGGCGCCTGTGACGCTTGCGCGCTGATCTTCGGGTGTCGCAGCAGTCAGGATGGACAGAGACGTCCCAAACAGCGCTGCCGCCCCGGCGCCTTGCGCGCCGCGCCCGATCAGCATCATCGTTGCATCCTGTGAAAGCAGCGCCAGAATCGAGCCCACGGCAAAGACGATCATTCCGAAGAAGAAAACACCCATCTTGCCGGTGATATCTCCCAACCGGCTGACGATGGTCACAAGTGTGGCGCTGGCCACTGTATACGCTGCCATCACCCATTGCAGGCCGGATGGGGTCAGGTCGAACTCGGCCTTCAGATTTGGCAGGATGGTCGCAACGGCGGTGGTATTGAACCCGACAACCATCATGCAAATGGCCGTCATAATCAGAACCATGCGCGCTCCGCCTGCACCGGAATTCCCATCGGTTTGACTGGTTTTCATCGCTGTGCCCTCTAACCAAGATACGCCCTGTTATGGCGCGTCAGCAAATTAACTCACGGGCATTAAGGCATTTTTTCGCCTTCAATCCTAGGGTGCACGCCGCAACACGGATTACAGGGCGTGGCAGAGATCATATCCAATACGACAGCGCCACCGGCAGCACCAATATCGTGGTCAGCGTCGAGACCAGAATGAACCCGGCCACATCGGGTCCGTATTCTGGCATGTGCTGATCGATGAACAGATAGGTGGCAACCGACGACGGCATCAGGCAACACAGGATAACCGCCCCCCGCTCAGCCCCGGTGAAACCGAACATCCAGACCAGCATGCTTGCAATGACAAATGCCATCAACAGGTGCACCGCCGTCAGCAACACGGCGCGCCCAAGGCGTCTGATCTGCAGCGTTGCCAACGTATGTCCCAAAGTCAGCAGCATCAGCGGGATCGAGAGGCCGCCCAGAATATCAAAGGATTTGGCAACGGGCTGTGGCAGGCTGTAGCCGGTGGCCATAAGCACCAGAGACAACGCGACTGCGTAGATAACCGGGGTCGTCGCCAACTTCTTTGGCGAGAACTCCCCGGCCGGTATCCACATACCGATTGTGAAGATGCTGATCAGTACAACGACCACAAACCCCATCGTATAGGCCATGCCCGCATCCCCCAGCGCCAGCAGAGTAATCGGCAGGCCGATATTGCCGACATTGCCGTGCATGAGCGGCGTCAGAAACGCCCGTACGGGCAGCCCCATCAGTTTAAGCGCGACGACTCCCAACAGGCCAAATCCCGCAATCGCCAGAGCCGCTGCGGTCATGACGTCAAGAAAGGTTCCAACCGCGATTTGTGTGGTCGACAGGTGCGAGATGATTAGCGTCGGATACCCGACCCTCGATACGATCCCGCCGATCACCTTGTTGTCAAAAGGGGCTCGGATCAACGCCAGTAAATAGCCGATTCCAGCACAGATCAGGACGGGTAAAACCACGTTCAGGACGTTCAGAAACAAGTGGTCCAATGGTTGCCCTCGATCACAAAACCCCGATCGGAACAGTGAAACAGGGCCATCCGTTTGGCAAGGACTTACCCTAACCCCCAACCAGCACGTGCTTTTCCAAATTAGAGCCTGATAAAGCCTCTCAGGACGGTTCGAGGTTCTTCCCTTCCCTGTCCACACAACATATAGTGGCTGCCAACAACGTGTAGGCAAACACGGCGGGACGTGGGAAGACAGGTATGGCACATATCATTGTGGTGGGGAATGAAAAGGGCGGCGCAGGCAAATCGACTGTGTCGATGCACGTGGCCACAGGTTTGGCGCGGCTGGGACACAAAGTCAGCACGCTGGATCTGGACTTGCGGCAGCGCAGTTTGGGCCGGTATTTCGAAAACCGTCTGAACTTTCTGAACGGTTCAGACCTTTCTCTGCCCAGCCCGCGCCACCATGACCTGCCCGAGATCGACGCCGGTGCACTGAAACCCGGTGAGAACATCTATGACCACCGCCTATCGGCTGCCGTGGCCGAATTGGAAAGCGACAGCGACTTTATTCTGATCGACTGTCCGGGCTCGCACACCCGCCTCAGCCAGGTGGCGCATTCGTTGGCCGATACCCTGATTACTCCGCTGAACGACAGTTTCATCGATTTCGATCTGCTGGCGCGGATTGATTCAAAGGGTGAGAAAATCCTTGGCCCATCGGTCTATTCCGAGATGGTCTGGAATGCACGTCAATTGCGCGCGCAGGCGGGACTGAAACCGATCGACTGGGTGGTCGTGCGCAACCGGGTCGGGACCCAGCGCATGGTCAACAAGGAAAAGATGCAGCGCGCCATCGAGATGTTGTCGCAGCGTATCGGATTCCGCGTCGCATCGGGCTTTTCAGAACGCGTCATTTTCCGTGAACTGTTCCCGCGTGGGCTGACCTTGCTGGATCTCAAGGATATCGGCGTCAAGCAGCTCAACATCTCGAACATCGCCGCGCGTCAGGAATTGCGCGATATGATGAAAGAGCTGACCCTGCCGGGTGTTGAAATCGATTTCTAAGATCTGGCGGACAGTCAGTTATCCTGACGGTAGGCAGCTTAAATATACACGCCTACCGACGAGAGTGGTGGCTTTGACCCGCCCTTTTCGCAAATACATTGTCGCTTGATAGACAAATGCGCTGAAATCTCTGAATTCTGGGTAAATCTTTCTCATTCGCCAATGTTATTGATATCCGGTCTTCTCAAGAATTGGATAAAGGCTGATGTGTCGATTTCTGGCGTGGGTTGGTGAAAACCGCTATCTGGATGAGTTGGTGTTCAAACAAGAGCAATCTCTTGTCGAACAAAGCCGTAACGCGCTTGTTGGAAAAACGCCCATAAATGCTGACGGGTTTGGCCTTGCCTGGTATTCGGATCACACAAATCCCTGTTTCTACAAAGATACCAACCCGGCATGGTCGGATGCCAACCTGCGGCAGCTTACGCATCACACGCGTTCAAATCTCTTTCTTGCGCATGTACGCGCATCGACCGGTACGGCGACTTCACGCAACAATTGCCACCCGTTCGGTTATGGTCGGTGGAGCTTTATGCATAACGGGCAAGCTGGTGGTCACAACCGCATCCGACAGCAGCTGGACGCCATGATACCAGCTAACCTCTATGAACACAGGCTGGGTGCAACAGAGAGTGAGGCTATTTTCCTGATCGCCTACGGTGAGGGCCTGGAGACCGATCCGATTGGTGCAATGCTCAGATCAGTCGAACGCGTCGAGACGCTATCGAGGCAAAGCGGAGCGCTACCTTATCTGCGATTTGCAGCCTGCTGGTCTGATGGGGAAAGCCTGTTCGCGGCAAGATACGCATCGGATCGTTATGCCCCAAGCCTTCATTATCGGGAATGCGAGGACGGTATCGTCGTGTCGTCAGAGCCTCTGGATGGGAACTGCGGGAACTGGAACGAAGTTCCGGTGAATACGGCAATCGAAACCAAGGGAAGCGATATTCGCATTCATCCGTTCCAACCCAAGGTTTCGTTCGTAGGCCGTGACGTCGCATAATCCAGATCTGAACCAAAAGGACAGTGACCGGGTTGCCATTGTTATTTAGGCGGAGAGTGGACTGTAAACAGCTCTTTCGGCTCGGCCACACCTCTTAACATATAGCGGCCAACCGAGATCAGTTCCTGCGTACAGGGTTCCGCGGCTTTCGCCACATTGTCAGAAATCAAAATCCGCTGCCCAAGCGAACGATGCATCCCGGCAATCCGCGCGGCCTGGTTAACGGTTGGGCCGATCACTGTGAAATCCAGCCGGTTCTCGGCACCGATGTTGCCATAGAGGATTTCACCGGCATGGAGGGCCAGCGTGTAGTTCGAGACCGGTTGACCCCGCGATGAACGCTGAGCGTTCAACTCGGTCATACGTTCTTGCAGCATGGCCGCCGCGCCCAGCGCAGCGCGGGCATCGGCGTCGATCTCACCCACGTCAAACATCGCCATGAGCCCATCGCCCATGAATTTGAGAATACTGCCGTCGCATTGGTGCACCACCTCCACCGCCACAGCGAGATAGTCGTTCAGCATGTCGATGATTTCAGTGCCCGGAAGCTCTTCCGACAGACTGGTGAAGCCTTCAAGGTCAAAGTTCCAGATTACAGCATCAATCTGCTGCAAAGACCCGCGGCGGATTTCACCGGACAACACCCGCTGCCCTGCGTCGCGGCCCAGATAAACGCGCATCAGATCTTGCGATACCCGCGCATTCGATGCCGATTTCAGGGCCAGCCCCAGATGCGGCAGCGCTGTTTCGATCACCTCCAGATCAGCATCGCAGAACCCATCGGGCGCGTTGCTGGCCCAGGACATCAACACGCCATCGATTGCCTTTTTTGCATCGCGTGTGCTGCTGTGAGACGGCACATCAAAGCTGACGCCGGTGGCGTAGTAATCCGTCGCACCATGTTCCCGCAGTTCGTTCAGCAAGGGAAAGCGGTTGGGTTCGTTCTGATCAACCAGTCGTTCGCGGATCGTGTCAACGTCCTCGTTCAGAATGACGAAAAGCGGACTCTTCTTCCAAACCTCACTGGGCTCTTCGGAAAACTCGAAGGTCTGGAACTCGCCCCCTTGCCCTTGATACCAGCTATAACCGGTTCCGCCGTATACCGGATGCAAAGCCGGCTGCGCCGCGTGAAACCGCATCAAGGGGATGCCAAGATCGACCAGACGGTTGCAATACCCGTCCAGCAGCTCTTCTTTGTCGGCCCCTTCCAAGCCTCGGGTAACCAGCCAATCGATCAGATCATGGGATTTTGCCGCTGGGGTGTCCGGCGCTGTCATGTCACGTTCCTGCGTCCTTTATGAGCTTGATCTGGGGATGGAGACCCCGGATTACCAGTGCCCTAATCCATCCCGGCGAGACGCCGCAACATCATGCGCAGCAAAGCGGCCTCGCCGGTGGTGAAGCGTGCAGCCAGCTTGGCGTCATAGTCACGCGCGATATCGCGCAGCTCGCGATAGACCGCCTGACCCGAGGCGGTCAGCGATAACTGTTCAACCCTCCGGTCATTCTCGTCCCGCAGCCTATGCAGGTATCGGCGCTGCTGTAATCCCCGCACCGCCCGGCTGACTTTGGTTTTGTGAATCTTCGCGCGCAGAACGATGTCACGCGCCGTCATCTCACCATAGTTTCCAAGGTGGAACAGCACTCGCCACTCGGTGCGCAACATGCCATAGCGGTTCTTGTACACCCGTTGAAATTCGAGCGAGCTTTCCTCGGCCGCCTGATTCAACAGGAAGGGCAGAAAACTTCGTAAGTCGAACGTGTCGGGGTCGTCATCATCTAAATGGGCCATGCTTGATAGTTACAAAACCAACCAATAATCGGCAAGCTGCAAACTGAAAGACTTTTGCGCCCACGCCCACACCGAACGGCAATTGCAGCCTTCTGCGCGCTGCGGCAGGATGACAACAACATCTCTAAAAGTAATACTGAACCAAACTGTAAGAAGCGCCGGAGCCGAAATGAGTTTTGATATCTGGACGACCTATGTGGTGACTGTCCTGCTGATGATGGCCACACCCGGGCCAAGCCAGCTGCTTATGCTGTCGAACTCTGCGGCCAATGGGCTGCGGCGCGGGATGTTCACGGCTGCGGGAGACCTGACTGCCAATTCCCTTCAGATGCTGGCGGCAGGTCTGGGCCTTGCTGCGCTGATTGCGACCTCCGGAACAGCACTGACCATAATCAAATGGCTTGGTGTCGCCTATCTGGTGTTTCTGGGGTTCAGGCAAATCCTGAAAGCCGGTGCACCATCCTCACGCAATGCCGTGTGGACCAGTCGCAATGCGCTGTGGATGCAAGGCTTCATCACCTCCGCCACGAACCCCAAAGCGGTGGTGTTCTTCGCCGCGCTGTTTCCGTTGTTTATCGACGGCGCGCTGCCCTTCTGGCCGCAATTCGCCACGCTGTCAGCGACTTATCTGGTCATCGACGGGATATTCCTGATCGCCTATGGTGGCTGTGCAAGCTGGCTGGCCCGGCGCCTGCAGGGCACGGCAAAGCCGTGGCTTGACCGGATCGGCGGCAGCTTCCTGATTTTGGCGGCGGTCTTGCTGGGCCTGAAATCCCTCCGCACCGCATCGCAGTGAACAAAAGACATAAGGACTCCTCATGGCACTGATGAATTCCTGGGTCACATCGGCCAATTCCGCCGATCACCCGTTTCCACTGAACAACCTGCCCTATGGGGTGTTCTCGACCGAAACCACCGAGCCCCGTTGTGGCGTCGCCATCGGTGACATGATTTTCGACGTTACCGCGGCCGAGACAGACGGGTTGATTGCCCTGTCGGACGAGCCACTTTTTGACCTGCCCTTCTGGAACCCCCTGATGGAAGGAGGCCCCGCCGTCTGGGCCGCCTTACGCGCGCGTCTGACCGCCCTGCTGGCCGAAGGCTCAGACGAACAGCACAAGCTTGAGGCGCTGCTGATCCCGCGGGACGCAGCCGAGTTGCATATGCCGTTCGCCGTCAGCGAATACACCGATTTCTACGCGGGCCGGAATCATGCCCAGAACGTCGGCACCATGTTTCGAGGTCCGGAAAACGCGCTGCCGCCGAATTGGTTGCACATCCCGATCGGCTATAACGGACGCGCTTCATCCGTGGTTGTGTCGGGCACTGAAATCCGCCGCCCTTGGGGACAGCTGAAATCGCCCGATCAGGACCTGCCCGCTTTCCTGCCCAGCCGACGTTTTGACATCGAACTAGAGATGGGCGCCATCGTAGGCACACCTTCGGATGGCCCGATTTCGGTACAGGAGGCGGATGACAACATCTTTGGCTACGTTTTGTTGAACGACTGGTCTGCGCGCGATGTGCAGGCTTGGGAATACCAGCCACTGGGGCCGTTTCAGGCCAAGGCGACCGCGACATCTATCAGCCCTTGGATCGTGACCAAAGCAGCGCTCGAACCATTCCGCTGCGATGCCCCGGATCGCGAGTTTGCGTTGTTGGATCACCTGAAGGATTGCGGTCCGATGCTGTATGACATCGATCTGGCCGTGACGATGGCGCCACAGGGCAACGCGGCCACGACCATCGCGCAGACCAACTATCGCGAAATGTACTATTCCGCTGCGCAACAGCTGGCGCATCACACCACCTCGGGCTGTCCGATGAACGTGGGTGATCTACTGGGTTCGGGCACGATCTCTGGCCCGAACAAGCCCGAGCGCGGCTCGCTACTGGAGCTCAGCTGGGGTGGCAAGGACCCCCTGACGCTGGACACGGGTGAAACCCGCAGCTTTATCGAAGATGGCGACACCCTGACCCTGATCGGGGCGGCCAAGGGGGACGGGTACACTATTGGTTTTGGCGATTGTTCCGGCACCGTTCTGCCTGCTCTGGAAGACCCGTACGCGCGCTGATCGATGTTTGCAGTTGATCATATCCAGATCGCGATCCCCCAAGGGGGTGAGGCAAAGGCACGGGCATTCTGGCGCGATGCACTGGGGTTGGAGGAACTCGCAAAGCCCGAACCCCTGCGTACACGTGGCGGCCTTTGGCTGGCACTGGATCAGGGCGAGCTGCATCTGGGGGTCGAAAAAGAATTCTCGCCCGCCCGCAAAGCGCATCCGGGTTTCATAGTTGATGATCTGAATGCGGTAGCAGCACAGATCGAAACCTTCGGCCAGACCCTGCGCTGGGATACAACGCTGAAAGACCGCCGTCGATTTTTCACCGAAGACCCTTTCGGCAACCGGCTCGAATTTCTGCAAAGGAACTGAACGCGGTAATCATGTCCCCGATCGACATCCAAGCACCGCAAACCGAACTCGGCAAGATGGCTGCGCGGTTCTGACGCCTAAGGCCATCCGTGCCCGTGCGTTACCGTCGATCATGATCATGTGACGAGCGTCGCAATTTGCTCCACCCGCCTCGACTGATCCCAAAAACGAATGGTTTTGCAGGCCTAATTTTTCGAACCGGATTTGATCCAGATCGTGGCGGCCCGGAATCGGCAGTGAAATTCTGGCGCAAGCCCTCCGGTGCAACAGCACCGGAGACCAGATGAGCTGTGCCAGAAAAGGGAGAGAGACAGTGAACAAGATTTTCGAAGTTCCACTTTACGCCTACAAGGCCAGCCCGGACCAATCCGCGCCAGAACCCGTGCGCCACAAAGTCATCGTTGTCGGGGCTGGACCCGTAGGTCTGGCTGCCGCTATCGATCTGGCCCAGCAAGGGATCGAGGTTCTGGTTCTGGACGACAATGACAAGGTAAGCTTTGGCAGCCGCGCCATCTGTTTTGCCAAACGCCCGCTGGAAATCCTCGACCGTCTGGGCTGTGGGCAGCCGATGGTGGACAAGGGTGTTTTGTGGAACAAGGGCAAAGTGTTCTTCGACAAGCGTCAGGTTTACGAATTCGACCTGCAACCTGACAGCGGTGATCAGCACCCCGCCTTCATCAACCTGCAACAATACTATTTCGAACAGTTTCTGGTCGACCGCGTGCGCGAGTTGCAGGAACAGGGCGCGCCGATCGAAATCCGGGGCCGCAACAAGGTCGAGGCCGTGGGCACCCATCCCGATCACGTCAAGCTTGAGGTGGAAACGCCTGAGGGGTCTTATACGGTCGAAGCCGATTGGGTCATCGCCTGCGACGGCGCGGGCTCTCCGATGCGGGCGATGCTGGGCAAGGATTTTGTGGGCCGCGTGTTCGAGGACAATTTCCTGATCGCCGATGTGATCATGGAGGCCGATTTCCCCTCGGAGCGCTGGTTCTGGTTTGATCCCCCCTTCAACAAGGGTCAGTCAGCGCTGCTGCACAAACAACCAGATGGAGTCTGGCGGATCGACCTACAGCTGGGTTGGGATATCGACAAAGAACGTGAGAAACGCCCCGAAAACGTCATCCCGCGCCTTAAGGCCATGCTGGGCGAGGATGTGAAGTTTGAACTGGAATGGGTCAGTATTTACACCTTCCAATGCCGCCGGATGGATCAGTTCCGCCATGGCCGCGTGATCTTTGCGGGCGACAGCGCGCATCAGGTCAGCCCCTTCGGCGCCCGCGGGGCCAATTCGGGTGTACAAGATACTGACAACCTGTGCTGGAAGCTGAAACTGGTGATCGACGGCAAAGCGCCCGAATCGCTGCTGGACAGCTATGATCAGGAACGCATTCACGGCGCGGACGAGAACATCCTGAACTCGACCCGCTCGACCGATTTCATCACTCCGAAATCCCGGATGTCCCGCATCTTGCGCGACGCGGTGCTGGACCTGAGCGAGCATTACGACTTTGCCCGCCCAATGGTGAATTCCGGCCGCCTGAGCGTGCCTTGCGTCTATGACGGCTCTGCTCTGAATTCGGCGGATGCGTTAAGCGGACCAGCGCAGACACGCCCGGGAGCGTCCTGCCCGGATGCGCCCTTGGGTGACGGGTTCCTGCTGCCAAAACTTGCTGGGCAGTTCACGATGCTGACCATCGACGCAGATGCACCGGATGAGATTGAGGTCGATGGCATCACGGTCAAACGCCTGGCGCTTTCGGTCAAGGACGATCCGACACTAACGCTGAAACGCCGCTATCTGGGCGATGCTGCGAGCGCGGTCTATCTGATCCGGCCCGATCAGCACGTCGCCGCCCGCCGCGACACCTACGAAGAAAACACATTCCGGCACGCGGTTCGCCGCGCCACAGGCAAGGAGTAAGCGACATGTCCGATCTGATCCTCTCATCCAACCTGACCCATGCGGACAACTTCTATGCTAATCTGGTGGCGGCCCATGACGGGCTGGAGAAAGCTGAAAGCGATGCGTTCAACGCCCGCCTCGTGCTGGTTCTGGCAAACCACATCGGGGACAGCGCGGTGCTGAAACAGGCCCTGGTCGCCGCAGCCCTGAAACAGGAGTAAGCGTCATGAAAATCGAACAGATTCACCACGTCGCCTATCGCTGCAAGGACGCGAAGGAAACGGTCGAATGGTACGGCAAGATGCTGAACATGGATTTCGTTCTGGCGATTGCCGAAGACCATGTGCCTTCGACCCATGAACCTGATCCATATATGCACCTATTTCTGGACGCCGGGAACGGCAATGTACTGGCGTTTTTCGAATTACCGACCAAGCCCGAGATGGGGCGCGACCCGAATACACCAAAATGGGTACAGCACATTGCTTTCAAGGTGAAGGACCGCGATGAACTGATCGCGTTCAAGAACCATCTTGAGGCAAACGGCGTCGAGGTACTGGGCGTCACCGATCATTCGATCTTTCACTCGATCTATTTCTTCGACCCCAATGGCCACCGGGTGGAACTGGCTTGCCCCGATCCCGAAGAAGAGGCCATGCTGGCCCGGCTGGATTCGGTGAAATGGGATATGCTTGAGGAATGGTCGCGGACCAAACGGGCACCCCAACATGCGGACTGGCTGCACGCCAAGGAACTAAGCAAGGGCTAATTTCTGAATGACCGACGTGGTACTGTTTGACTACTGGCGATCCTCTGCCAGCTACCGGGTGCGGATTGCACTGAATCTGGCCGGGCTTACCTATCACCCCGTTGTGGTTGATCTGGTGAACGGGGGGCATCGCGCACCGGATCATCTGGCGCGCAATCCGCAGGGTCTGGTCCCGGTACTGGATATTGATGGGATTCGACTGACCCAATCGCTGGCGATCATCGACTATCTGGACGAGACCCGCGAACTGGGCCTGCTGCCAACCGACCCGGCCAAGCGGGCGGCCGCACGGGCCTTGGCGCACAGTATCGCTGTGGACATCCATCCGGTCTGCAATTTGTCGGTTGCCAAACATGCCACTGCGCTCAGCAATGGCGCAGGTGACATGCCCGGCGACTGGATGCGTCACTTCATCCGACCCGGGTTGCTGGCATTTGAATCGCTGCTGGGCGGATTCGACCAAAGCCCGTTCTGTACCGGTGACACCCCCGGACTGGCCGATATCTGCCTGATCCCGCAGCTTTACAACGCGCATCGCTGGAATGTTGATCTGTCAGACATGCCACGCCTGGCGGCGGTCGAGGCCATTTGCGCCGAGCATTCCGCCTTTGCCGCGGCTCATCCCGACCTGCACGCCCCGCTCTGAAGCGACGCACAGAATCTGTGTGGCTGTGTGGGTGCCCAAACGCTCTGCGAGAACCTAAGTTTCCCCGTATCAACATACGGAGCCCCCATGCCCCAGATCACCGGCTATCACGCCCATGTCTATTTCAACGCCGACACACAGGACACGGCCCAACAGATCTGCGAGGAAGCTGCGCGTCTGTTTCCCGCCGTCCGGATGGGCCGGGTGCACGCGCGCAATGTTGGTCCCCACCCGCGCTGGAGTTGCCAGTTAGGTTTTCCCGCCGAGGCCTTTGAACAGGTCTTTCCCTGGCTGATTCTGAACCGGCAGGGCCTGACCATCTTCACCCACCCCGAGACCGGCGATCATCTTACAGACCACCGCGATCGCGCCATCTGGATGGGCGAGATGCTGGATCTTGATCTGTCGATCTTCGACTAACTTAACTCTCGCGCCCGGTCACGCAGGATGAACTTCTGGATCTTTCCGGTTGAGGTTTTCGGCAGCGCCCCGAAAACAACCGTCTTGGGCGCTTTGAAATGGGCCATATGATCGCGGCAGAAGGTGATGATATCGGCCTCGCTCACCTGAGCTTGCGGCTTCAACTCGACAAAGGCGCAGGGCGTTTCACCCCACTTCTCATCCGGGCGAGCAACCACCGCCGCCTCCATCACGGCGGGATGTTTATAGAGCGCATCCTCAACCTCAACAGACGAGATATTCTCGCCGCCCGAAATGATGATGTCCTTGGATCGGTCTTTCAGAGCAATATAGCCATCCGGGTGCATCACACCTAGATCGCCCGAGGCAAACCAACCGCCCTTGAAGGCCTTGTCCGTGGCCTCGGCGTTCTTGAGGTAACCCTTCATGACGATGTTGCCCTGCATGAATATCTCACCCATGGTCTCACCGTCTGACGGCACGGGTTCCATCGTTTCCGGATCTGCAACCATCAGCCCGGACAAGGCCACGTATTTCACGCCCTGACGCACCTTCAGCGCGGCGCGATCCTCGGGGCCCTTCTCGTTCCATTCGCCCTTCCATGCGCAGACGACAGACGGCCCGTAGGTTTCGGTCAGGCCGTAGACATGGGTCACCTCGACGCCCATCCCTTCCATGGTTTCGATCACCTTCGCAGGCGGCGGTGCACCAGCAGTCATCACCTTGATCTGTTGGCTGAAATCCTTGAGGTGATCCGGCGCATTGGCCAGCATATTCAGTACGATCGGTGCGCCGCAAAAATGGGTCACGCCCTCCTCTCGGAAGGCCCGGTAGATTGGCTCATCCCGTACGGAGCGCAGACAAACGGACGTGCCCGCATTGGCCGCCATCGTCCAGGGGAAACACCAGCCGTTGCAATGGAACATCGGCAGGGTCCACAGATAGATCGAATGTTGCGGCATTCCCCATGTCAGAATATTCGAGGTCGCGTTCAACGCCGCACCCCGGTGGTGATAGACTACGCCCTTGGGATTGCCGGTGGTGCCTGAGGTATAATTCAGTGTGATCGCGTCCCATTCGTCTGCGGGCAGAGACCAATCGAACTCCGATGCACCCTCGGAAAGCAGGCCTTCATAGGTCAGATCAGCCAACCGCTCGCCGCCGTCAAAGCTGGTGTCTTCGATATCGATCACCAGAATGTCGTGATCCACCTGCTCTAACGCCTGTTTCACGACGCCTGAAAACTCGGGATCGACCAGCAGAACTTTGGCTTCGGCATGGTTCAGTATGAAGGCGATGATCGGCGCATCCAGCCGCGTGTTGATCGCGTTCAACACCGCACCTGCCATGGGTACACCAAAATGTGCCTCGTAAAGTTCGGGGATATTGGCGGCTATGATCGATACAGTGTCGCCTGTGCCAACTCCGCGTGCGACCAAGGCGCTGGCCAGACGTTGACACCGTGCATAGGTTTCTGCCCAGACAAACCTGCGCGCACCATACACAACGGATGGATAATCCGGGTAAATCGCCGCAGTCCTCTCAAGATAACTGAGTGGCGACAAGGGCGTGAAATTTGCGCGGGTTTTAGCCAGATGCTGCTGGTAGATTGTGGTGGCTGTCATCCGGCGATCCTCCCAAATTCGTCAGATTGTTGTATTGAGCACAAAGTTTACACCAAGACAAACTCGTATTAATACGCGATTCTGGTACACTGGAGATATCCTATGGGCCAATCTGGCCCTACTTCGTCGGCCTCATTCGCGTTGATCTGCAGTATCACGTCACTTTACGCCCGTTGGGACCTACTGATTCCCCGCGCGCCCTATCTTTGAAAGGACATGTCATGGACGGCACGTTCAACGAAAACGATCTTTCCCGCGTCGTCGAAGCCGACCGCGCCCACATCTGGCATCACCTGATCCAGCACAAGCCGTTTGAAACCAATGATCCCCGTATCATTGTCGAAGGCAAAGGTATGCGCGTCTGGGACCAGAAGGGCAAAGAGCACCTGGATGCCGTTTCCGGTGGGGTCTGGACAGTGAACGTAGGCTATGGCCGCGAATCCATCTGTAAGGCGGTATATGACCAGCTGATGAAGTTGTGTTACTTCGCTAACACAGCAGGCTCGATCCCCGGTTCGAATTTTGCGGAAATGCTGATCGACAAGATGCCGGGTATGAGCCGTGTGTATTACACCAACTCAGGTTCCGAGGCGAACGAGAAGGCGTTCAAAATGATCCGCCAGATCGCGCACAAGAAGTACGGCGGCAAGAAGACCAAGATCCTGTATCGCGACCGCGACTACCACGGCTCAACACTGGCAACTATGTCTGCGGGCGGTCAGGACGAGCGCACAGCGCAGTACGGCCCCTTTGCGCCCGATTTCGTACGCGTGCCGCATTGCATGGAATACCGCAAGCACGAGCTGGACGGCGCGCCCGTTGAGAACTTTGGTGAATGGGCAGCGGATCAGATCGAAGAGGTCATCCTGCGCGAAGGCCCCGACACCGTAGGCGCGCTGTGCCTTGAGCCGGTAACCGCAGGTGGCGGTGTGATCGAAGCGCCCGAAGGCTACTGGCAGCGCGTGCAGGAGATTTGCAAGAAATACGACGTGCTTCTGCATATCGACGAGGTTGTCTGCGGCGTTGGCCGGACCGGCACCTGGTTCGGTTACCAGCAATACGGCATCAAACCCGACTTTGTGACCATGGCCAAAGGTGTCGCCTCGGGCTATGCGGCGATTGCCTGCATGGTGACCACCGAGGAAGTCTTTGACATGTTCAAAGAGGATGCTTCGGACCCGATGGGTTATTTCCGCGATATCTCGACCTTTGGCGGCTGCACCGCTGGTCCCGCAGCGGCAATCGAGAACATGCGGATCATCGAAGATGAAAACCTGCTGCAGAACTGCACCGATATGGGTGACCGCATGATGGGCAACCTGCAGGCGTTGATGGAAAAGCACAAAGTCATCGGCGACGTACGCGGCAAAGGCCTGTTCCTGGGTGCCGAACTCGTTGCTGATCGCGGTTCCAAAGAACCGGTTGATGAAAAGCTGGCGCAGGCTGTTGTCGCAGACTGCATGGCGCAAGGCGTCATTATCGGCGTCACCAACCGCTCGATCCCAAGTCGCAACAACACGCTGTGCTTCTCGCCGGCGCTGATCGCGACTGCGGATGACATCGACCAGATCACCGACGCCGTGGATGGCGCACTGGGACGCGTCTTCGGCTGAAACCGCGACGCAGGCGACCACTGAAACCAACGAAACCCGCCAGATTCTGGCGGGTTTCTTTTTCGTTCACAACCCAATACCGGCCATCATCCGCTGGACAGTGCCGATGGGCAGAACTACCGTAGCCGCAACTCAATCCAACTGGAGGTTTGTATCAGATGCTCAGGGCATTCTCGATTGCGGCAACTTCGTTTCTGGCTCTCTCTACTGCGGCTTTCGCGCAAGAGCAGTGCGCCACCGGAAAAACCCTGACGGATGGCAAATTTACCATCGCAACGGGCAACCCGGCCTATTACCCTTGGGTGATCGATGACGCACCCGAAAGCGGCGAAGGGTTTGAGGCGGCCGTGGCTTATGCCGTAGCTCAGGAAATGGGGTTCTCGGCAGATGATGTCGTCTGGGTCCGGTCTTCGTTCGATGAGGCGATCCAGCCCGGCGCCAAGAATTTCGACGTCAACATTCAGCAATACTCGATCACACCCGAAAGGGATCAGGTGATTGATTTCTCGACCCCATATTACACAGCACCAATGGCAGTTCTGGTCAGCGCAAATGCGGCGGACACCGCTCCGACCGTCGAGGCGTTGAAAGGTCTGGTATGGGGCGTCATGGGATCGACCACAGCTGTACCCAAGCTGGCCAGCACCATCGAGCCGGACAATGACCCGCTGATTTACGGCGACAATGCCGATGTCAACGCAGCCATGTCGGCCAACCAGATCGACGCAGCCCTGTTCGACCTGCCCACCGCCCTGTTCCTGAGCGCGGTGATGATCGAAGGCTCGAAAGTCATCGGCCAGTTCCCCGCAGATGAAAATGACAATCCCGATCATTTTGGAATGTTGATGGAAGAGGGCAACCCGCTGAAAACCTGCGTTGATGAGGCTCTGGCAGCGCTGGCAGAGAACGGCAAGCTGGCCGAGATCGAAGCCAAATGGTTGCAGGACACCACTGGTGTTCCTCTGATCCAGTAACATGGGCAGGTCCAAGGCGGCGGGGATGACCCGCCGCGAACGCTATGAGGCGCACCAACGGCGCAGGTCGTTGGTGATCGCTTCGGTCAGTTCTGTCACCGTTGTGGCCGCGCTCTACTTTCTGGTGCCGCTGGCGCCGGGATGGTCGAAGGTTCAGCAAAGCTTTTTCAACGGCGACACGCTGGTCAAAACCTTCCCAAAACTGCTTGAGGCGTTTCGGATCAACGTGATGATCTTCCTGTGGTCCGCGCCTGCCATCGCAGTCCTTGGCCTGCTGATTGCTTTGGCGCGGGATGCCAAATCGCCCGCCCTGTTTCCGTTGCGCATCTTCGGCGCGGCGTTCACCGACATTTTCCGCGGCGTGCCAGTCATCCTGACCGTCTATCTGATCGGGTTCGGCATACCGGGGCTAGGCCTGCCGCGCCCGTGGAATTCCCCTTATATCTGGGGCTCGCTGGCTCTGATCCTGACCTATTCGGCCTATGTGGCCGAGATCTTCCGGTCTGGTATCGATAGCGTCCATCACAGCCAGCGTGCGGCCGCCCTGTCTTTGGGCTTGTCGGAGCAGCAGGTGATGCGCGACGTGGTGTTGCCGCAGGCCATTCGCAATGTGGTGCCGTCACAGATGAACATGCTGATTGCGCTGCAAAAGGACGTGTCGTTGCTCAGCTTCATCGGCCCGGTCGAAATCTTCCGTCAGGCGGGCGTGTTCAAATCGCTGCTGGCAAATTTCACTCCTTATGTGGGGGCCGCGATCATCTTTCTGATCGTCACCATCCCCGCCACCCGCTACGCCGATCACCTGATGGCCCGCCAAATGCGAGAGAGGCGCTGATGCCCAAACTGGAACTTCAGGGCGTCATCAAACGCTTTGGCGACCGTACGGTCTGTGACGGGATTGATCTGACTGTGGATGAAGGCCAGATGGTCTGCCTGATCGGCGCGTCAGGGTCTGGCAAATCCACCCTGTTGCGCTGTATCAACCTGCTGGAACCCATCGAAGACGGCGCGATCTTTCTGGATGGCGAGGATATTTCGATCCCCGGTCTGAACCCGCAATCGGTGCGCGCCCGGATCGGGATCGTGTTCCAAAGCTTCAACCTGTTTCCGCATATGAACGCGCTTGAGAATGTCATGCTCGCCCCCCGTCGGGTGCGCGGGCTGACCCGCGCCGAATTGCAGCCTGAGGTCGAGGCGCTGTTCGCGCGGTTCGGGTTGGCCGACCGGATGCACAACTATCCTGACCAGCTGTCGGGTGGGCAGCAGCAACGCGTCGCCATCGTTCGTGCGCTGGCGATGCAGCCCGAGGTCATGTTGTTTGATGAAATCACCTCGGCCCTTGATCCCCAATTGGTGGGCGAGGTGCTGGATGTTCTGCTGATGCTTAAGAAACAGGGCATGACGATGGTGATGGCCACGCATGAGATGGGCTTTGCCCGCGAGGCAGCCGACAAGATTTGTTTCCTCGACAGCGGGCGGATCCTCGAAGGAGGCCCGCCCGAGACTGTGTTTGGCAACCCGAAACATCAGACCACGCAAGCGTTTCTGGCGCGGGCGCTGAAGTAATCCTCCGCTTCTGACCCCTGACGATATGGCCCTCAAGGACTCGACTCTTTGAGGGCTGAGAACGTATAAGAACAAATATAGAACATTTGAGGTTTTATATGTTCGCTGGGATGCAGCGCCGCATCATTTCACTCTGGTTTCCCCGGCTGGCAAGTGACCGGGCTCTGCGCGTGCGGCCGATTGATGGGCCGTTTGTTCTGACGCTGAAACAGAACAACGCAAACCGGGTGTACTGCCTGAATACGCAGGCCCAGCGGCAGGGCCTGGATCGCGGCATGCCTTACTCCGATGCCCGCGCCTTTTGCCCCGATCTGCAAAGCCATCCCGCCGACCCGCAGGGGGATCAGCGGTTCCTGCACGCCCTGCGCCGTTGGGCCACGCGCTATTGCCCCTGGGTCGGGTTGGAAGGAGAGGATGGGCTGGTTCTGGACATCACTGGATCGGCCCATCTTGCGGGCGGGGAAGAGATGATGCTGACCGATATGCGCAGGCGGCTGGCCCGGGCCGGGCTGGCGGTGCAGATCGGCCTTGCCCCGACACGCGGGGCGGCCTGGGCTTTGGCGCATTATGGCGAGGGGGTCGCGACCCAAGACACGCTGAAAGCCATCCGCGCCCTGCCGGTGGCGGCGCTGCGACTGGATGAAGATACCTCGGTCGCGCTGCAACGGCTGGGCCTGCGCCGGATTGGCGAGTTGGCGCAAACCCCGCGCGCGCCGCTAACGCGCCGGTTTGGCCCCGAGGTGCTGATGCGGCTGGATCAGGCGCTGGGGGATCAGCCCGAACAGATCACCCCGCTGGCCGACCCACCCCATTACGGCGTGCGCATGACCCTGCCCGAACCCATTGGCCTGCTGTCTGACATGATGGCCGGGGCGGAACGGCTGCTGGAACGGCTCTGCGACAAGCTGAAAGCGCAGGAGAAAGGCGCGCGCAAGCTGTGCATGACCTTGCGCCGTGTGGATCAGGACCATCAGCAGGTCGAACTGCGGCTGGCCCGCCCTCTGCGTGACCCGTACCGCATCCTGCCCCTGTTCGAACGTGGACTGGCCGAGGTGGATGCGGGGTTCGGGGTTGATCAGCTCCGGCTGGAGGCCACGCTGGTGGAACCCCTGCCCGTGCGCCAGATCAGCCGCGCCGCAAGCCGGGGCAAAGACCAGTTGGACGACCTGATCACCCGCATCGGCACCCGGATCGGGCTGGAGCAGGTCCACCGCCTGCTGCCCGCGCAAAGCCATATCCCCGAACGCAGCTTTATCATCTCGCCCGCCGCCTATTCCGATCCCGCAGGCGGGTGGTGCGCTCTGCGCCCGCGCCCCCTGCAGTTGTTTCCGCCAGAACCCATCGCCGGATCAGGCCCGCACCCGCCACGCCGCTTTCGCTGGCGACGCATGTCCCTAACCTCGGGCCGCTCAACTGGCCCCGAACGTATATGCCCCGAATGGTGGCTGGAGGATGAGAACTGGCGCACTGGCCTGCGCGATTACTGGCAAGTCGAGACGCGACAAGGGCGACGACTGTGGCTGTTTCACACACCGCAAAACCCGGGGTGGTTCGTGCATGGGGAATTCGCATGAGCAAGCCAAAGCCACCCAGTTCACACGCGCAGGACCCCGGCTATGCCGAGCTGTGCGTGACCACCAATTTCACCTTCCTGACCGGGGCCTCACACCCCGAGGAGATGGTGACCCGCGCGGCAGAGCTGGGCCTGAAGGCCATCGCGATCACCGACCGGAACTCCTTGGCCGGGGTGGTCCGGGGCTGGAGCGCATTGAAAGAGCTGCGGCGCGAGGCGGAAGGCGCGGTACAGATCCGCTCGCAACACCGCCTCGATTCCTCGTCCCGGCAAGAGGTCGGGCATGTGCAGCCGATCGACAAACCGGACGTGCCCGCCCTGCCCAAATTGATCGTCGGTTGCCGTCTGGTTCTGCGCGACAGCGCGGTGCACTGGCTGGCCCTGCCCCGCGACCGCGCCGCGTATCAGCGGCTGACCCGCCTGCTGACTTTGGGCAAACGGCGGGCCGAGAAAGGGGAATGCCATCTGGACATGAAGGACATGCTGGGGGCCTGTCAGGGGATGATCCTGATCGCGCTGCCCCCGGCTGGATTGCAGCAGGCCATCCCGGATGTCCAAAGGATCAGACGGCAATTTCCCAACGCGGTCTTTCTGGGGGCCACGCCGCGCTATGATGGCAGCGATCGGGCCTATCTGGCAGCTTGCGCGCGCGCCGCGCAGAAAGCCTCGGCCCCCATGGTTGCGGTGGGCGATGTGCTGATGCACCGTGGCAACCGCCGCCAACTGGCCGATGTGCTGACCTGCATGCGCGAACACATCACGATTGACCAGATCGGCACCCGCGCCCTACCCAATGCCGAACGGCGGCTGAAAGGCTATGCAGATATGGCCCGGCTGTTTCAGGACCACCCCGGCGCGCTGCGCCGCACGCTTGAGATCGCCGACCGCTGCAGCTTTGACCTGAGTGAGCTGTCTTATGAATACCCCGACGAGATCGCCACTGCCGAGACCCCGCTGGCGCGGCTGGAACGTCTGGCCCGCGAGGGGCTGAAACGGCGCTATCCCGATGGGCCGACGCAAAAAGCCATCAGCCTGATGAAAAAGGAACTGGCTTTGGTCGCGGATCTGGATTTCCCGGCCTATTTCCTGACCGTGCATGACATTGTGCAATTCGCCCGCTCGCAGGGCATTCTGTGTCAGGGGCGCGGCTCGGCGGCCAATTCAATCCTGTGCTATCTGCTGGGCATCACCGATGTCAGCCCTGACATGATCGCCATGGTGTTTGAGCGTTTTGTCTCGAAACACCGGGGCGAGCCGCCGGATATCGATGTGGATTTCGAACACGAGCGGCGCGAAGAGGTGATCCAGTGGATTTACGAGCAATATGGCCGCCACCGCGCGGGCCTCTGTGCCACGGTCATCCATTTCCGGTCCCGCGCGGCGATCCGCGAGGTGGGCAAGGTGATGGGGCTGTCTCAGGACGTCACCGCCGGTTTGTCCGGCCAGATCTGGGGGATGAGCAATGGCGGTGTTGACGCGGAGAGGCTGAAAGAGCTGGGCCTCGACCTCAAAGACAGGCGCCTGATGCAGACGATCCGCCTGATCGGCGAGATCATCGGCTTCCCGCGCCATCTGTCGCAGCATGTGGGCGGGTTCGTCATCACCAAAGGGCGGCTGGATGAGCTGTGCCCAATTGAAAACGCCGCGATGGAAGATCGCACCGTGATCGAGTGGGACAAGGATGACATCGATGCTTTGGGCATTCTGAAGGTCGATGTGCTGGGGCTGGGGATGCTCAGCTGCATCCGCAAGGCGTTTGACCTGATGCAGCAGCACAACGGCGAAACCCTCAGCATCGCGACTGTCCCGCAAGAGGACACGGCGACTTATGATATGCTGTGCGCCGCTGATGCGGTGGGCGTGTTTCAGGTCGAAAGCCGGGCGCAGATGAATTTCCTGCCGCGGATGAGGCCGCGAGAGTTCTACGATCTGGTGATCGAGGTCGCCATCATCCGGCCCGGCCCCATTCAGGGCGATATGGTGCAGCCCTATATCCGGCGGCGCAACGGGCTGGAAAAGCCAGAACCTTTCGGGCCTGAGCTGGAAAAGGTGACCGCCCGCACCTTGGGTGTGCCGCTGTTTCAGGAGCAGGCCATGCAAATTGCCGTTGTGGGCGCGGGTTTCTCGGCGGAAGAGGCCGATCATCTGCGTCGATCGCTGGCGTCATTCCGGCGTATGGGCACGATTGGCACGTTCAAGGACAAGTTCACCGCCGGTATGCTGAACAAGGGCTATCCGCCCGAGATTGCCGAGCGCTGCTTTTCCCAGATCGAAGGCTTCGCCGATTACGGCTTTCCCGAAAGCCATGCCGCGGCCTTTGCGATGTTGGCCTATGTCTCGGCCTGGATGAAATGCCATCACCCGGCGATTTTTGCCTGTGCACTGCTGAATTCGCAGCCCATGGGGTTTTATGCCCCCGCCCAGATCGTGCGCGACGCCCGCGAGCATGGGGTCGAGATCCGCCCGGTCTGCGTGAACGCGTCGGAATGGAACAATCTGCTGGAGCGTCGCGCCGATGGGGCGCTGGCCCTACGGCTGGGTTTTCGCCAGATCAAGGGGTTCAAGCAGGAGGATGCGGATTGGATCGTGGCCGCGCGCGGCAATGGGTATCCGGACCCCGAAACGCTGTGGTTGCGGGCCGGGCTGCGCCCGGATGTGCTGACCCGTCTGGCCGAGGCGGATGCGTTTTCCGGCCTGGACCTGACCCGGCGCGACGCGCTGTGGCATGTCAAAGCCATCCGCAGCCGGACCGCCCTGCCCCTGTTCAACGACCCGATTGATGGGGAAAGCATCAACGAGCCACAGGTGAACCTGCCGGTGATGCATCTGGGCGAGGAGGTGGTGGAAGATTACGTCTCAACCCGTCTGACCCTGCGCTCGCACCCGATGGAACTGTTGCGCCCGTCCCTGCCCGGCCTTGTGCCGCACGCCACGCTGCAGGACATCCCGCTGGGCCGCTACAGCGTCTGCGGGCTGGTGATTACGCGCCAGCGACCCGGGACAGCCTCGGGCGTGATCTTTCTGACGTTGGAGGACGAAACCGGGGTCAGCAATGTGGTTGTCTGGCCCAAGGTCTATGAACGGTTTCGCCGGATTGTGATGGGCGGGCGGCTGTTGCAGGTCCGCGGATATCTGCAGCGCGAGGGGATCGTCGTGCATCTGATCGCGCAGGAGATCACCGATATGTCGCATAAGCTGTCAGAGCTTGGGCATCCTCTGGACGAGGCTGTCGGCATCACCCAACCGCAGGCGGATGACACCCCACGCCCCCGGCAGACTGCATCCAGCGCGCGCCATCCACGCGAACAGGCCAAGCGATTATTTCCGAGCCGGGACTTTCATTAGAACCAACGCCATCATAAGGCCAGTTTCAAAGAAACATCCGGCTAACGTGATCCCGCCGCCTCTTCCCCTTGCCCTTGTCCGCAATATGTTGCACCACACACGGGTTCAAACCCGGTGAACGGGCCAAAGGATAAGGACAAGGCGCATGGCTGACGGATCGATTGATATCAACGCAAAACCCACCGAAGACATTTCGGTTCGCGAGGTGTTTGGCATTGACAGCGATATGGCAGTCAAAGGGTTTGCCGAGCGCAGCGACCGCGTGCCAGTGATCGATCCGACCTACAAGTTCGACCCCGAAACGACGCTGGCGATTCTTGCAGGCTTTACCCATAACCGCCGGGTGATGATTCAGGGCTATCACGGCACCGGGAAATCGACCCATATTGAACAGGTTGCCGCCCGTCTGAACTGGCCCGCCGTTCGCGTGAACCTCGACAGCCACATCAGCCGGATCGACCTGATCGGCAAGGACGCGATCAAGCTGCGCGACGGCAAGCAGGTCACTGAATTCCACGAGGGTATTCTGCCCTGGGCCCTTCGTAACCCGGTTGCCATCGTGTTCGACGAATATGATGCAGGCCGCGCAGACGTGATGTTCGTGATCCAGCGCGTGCTGGAACATGACGGCAAGCTGACCCTGCTGGATCAGAACGAAATCATCACACCGAACCCGAACTTCCGCCTGTTTGCGACTGCCAACACCGTGGGTCTGGGCGACACGACTGGCCTCTATCACGGTACGCAGCAGATCAACCAAGCGCAGATGGACCGCTGGTCGCTGGTCTCGACGCTGAACTATCTCAGCCATGATGCAGAGACAATGATCGTGCTGTCGAAGGCCCCACACTACAACACCGCCGAGGGCCGCAAGACCGTCAGTCAGATGGTCACCGTCGCCGACCTGACCCGGACCGCCTTCATGAACGGCGATCTGTCGACTGTCATGAGCCCCCGAACCGTGATCAACTGGGCGCAGAACGCCGAGATTTTCCGCGATGTAGGCTATGCATTCCGTTTGTCGTTCCTGAACAAATGCGACGAACTGGAACGTCAGACGGTTGCCGAGTTCTATCAGCGTTGTTTTGACGAGGAACTGCCGGAAAGTGCAGCGAGTGCAACTCTGGGCTAAGCTTCTGAATTGCGCCCTGACGGGCGTAATGCCTCCGGCGGAGGTATTTTTGGCCAGATGAAGGGGGATCCGGTTTCGCATTGATGCGGCGGGTCACCGAAACACGAAGGGCGTTTGAACATGGTGCAGAAGAACGACAATCCTGCTGATCCGTTCAAGAAGGCTCTGGCCGAAGCCACCAAAGTTATGGCCGATGACCCCGAGTTGTCGGTGAGTTATACGGTCGACCCTTCTGGCCTGTCAGGCGAGTCGATGCGGCTGCCGCAGGTCTCGCGCCGGATGACGCGGGAAGAGGTTCTTCTGGCGCGCGGTACGGCGGATGCCTTGGCGTTGCAACGCAAGTATCATGATGACGCGACGCATAATCGCTATGCCCCGCCGGGCGATATGGCGCGCGATCTGTATGAGGCGATGGAAGTTGCTCGGTGCGAGGCGATGGGTGCGCGCGACATGCCCGGTACGGCCAGCAATATCGACGTCAAGATCGGGCATGAGGCGATCCGGCGCGGCTATGACCAGTGCAAGCAACCTGCGGATGCGCCCTTGGCGGTGGCGGCTGGCTATCTGATCCGACATCTGGCCACTGGGCGCGAATTGCCGCCTGCAGCTGAGAATGTCATGAACCTGTGGCGTGGTTTCATTGAAGAACAAGCCAGCGGGACGCTGGAAAACCTTGACGAGATTCTTTCGGATCAAGCCCAATTCGCGAAATTCGCGCGGCAGATGATCAAAGACCTCGGCTATGGCGACCAGTTGGGTGATGACCCGGACGAGCTGGATGACGAGCAGGAAGATCAGGCCGAGGACGATTCCGAAGAGCAACCCGATCCCGACAGCACCGGGCAGGATGATCAGGACGAGCAGGACGCCGATGCGACCCCTGAGCAAACTCAGGAAGAGCAGCAGGACCAGTCTCAGGCCCAGGTCTCGATGGACGAGATGGCCGAGGATGAGATGGGCGATGAGGCTGAAATGCCTGAAGGCGAAGCTCCGATGGAGCCGCCTGCCCCTCCGCCCGCGTCTGAAGCCGATCCGGATTACAAGGTCTATCTGAGCACACATGACGAAGAGATTGCCGCCGAAGATCTGGCTGAACCGGCTGAACTGGAACGCCTGCGCGCCTATCTGGATCAGCAGCTGGAGCCGCTGAAAGGCGCGGTCAGCCGATTGGCCAACAAGCTGCAACGTCGCTTGCAGGCACAGCAGAACCGCAGTTGGGAGTTTGACCTCGAAGAGGGCATTTTGGATGCCGGTCGACTGGCGCGCGTGGTGGCGAATCCAACCACACCGCTAAGCTTCAAGGTCGAGAAGGATACCGAGTTCCGCGATACCGTAGTGACGCTGCTGCTGGACAATTCCGGCTCGATGCGAGGTCGTCCGATCTCGATCGCTGCCATTTGCGCCGACGTTCTGGCGCGGACGCTGGAACGCTGCAACGTGAAGGTTGAAATTCTGGGCTTTACCACCCGTGCGTGGAAAGGCGGCCAGGCGCGTGAGGCGTGGCTAAACGATGGCCGCCCACAGCAACCGGGGCGTTTGAACGATTTGCGCCACATCATCTACAAAGGCGCCGATGCGCCGTGGCGGCGTGCACGACCCAATCTGGGCCTGATGATGAAAGAAGGCCTGCTAAAAGAAAACATCGACGGTGAGGCGCTGGAATGGGCGCATCGCCGAATGATGGCGCGGCGCGAACAGCGCAAGATTTTGATGGTGATCTCGGATGGTGCCCCGGTCGATGATTCAACGCTCAGCGTGAACCCGGCAAACTATCTGGAGAAGCACCTGCGCGATGTAATCGCCATGGTCGAAAAGCGCCAGATGGTAGAGTTGCTGGCCATCGGGATCGGCCACGATGTGACCCGGTATTATGACCGAGCCGTGACCATCACCGATGTGGAGCAATTGGCCGGGGCAATGACCGAGCAACTGGCGGCACTGTTCGACAGCGATCCGCGGGCGCGGGCCAGAGTCATGGGGATGAAACGGGCCAGCTAGGCCCGTTGACCTCGCCCTATGTGGCGGGCTAGCATCCTCAATACCCAACACCATATCAGCGATCCGGCCATTGGCTCAATTCGGGGTTGGGTTGTATCGCGCGCGTACCGAACGGCGGTATGGTGCAGCAATGCGATGTCGAAGGGTGGCATCATCGGGACCTCCTGTTTGTTGTCTCTAGTTTGGCAACCGCGCCCTCCCCTCGCTTGAAGACAATCCTGAGAAATCCCCGAGAAACCATTGGGAATGCCATTGAACCTTGTGGCCCCAATCGAAACGGAGTGTATTCGGCCCATGCGCTATGAGTTTGCAGATTGTGTTTTGGATGTTGATCGCCATGTATTGCTGCGGTCTGGTGAAACCGTGCCGATAGAGCCTCAGGTTTTTGATCTGCTGGAATTACTGGCTGAAAGTCCCGGCAAGCTAGTGGTGCGCGACGAGATCATCGAACGGGTCTGGAATGGTCGGTTTGTCTCAGATTCAACGATCAGCGCGCGTATCGCCGCAGCCCGCCGGGCGGTTGGAGATGATGGTAAATCGCAACGGATTATTCGGACAATTGTACGGCGCGGTCTGCAGATGGCCGTCGAGGTCAGTTGTGAGAACACGCTGACCCCGCGTGAACATCGAAAAACACAGCACCTGAAATATGCGCAAGGGACCAATGGCCAGGCGATTGCGTACACCAAATCAGGTGAAGGCCCACCAGTCGTGCGCGTGGGATCAATCGCTTATGATCTGGAAGCGGAATGGCGATTGCCATCAGAACGCGCCTATATCAACGCGATGGAAGAGAAATTCACTCTGCTGCGCTACAACAAGCGCCATCAGACAAACTGGGGTGATCCCAGGCATGTAGACTATGACGGCGTAACCGAGGACATATTGGCGGTCTCGCAAACCGCGGGATTTGACCGCTTTGCAATCGTCGCCGAGTTTGGCGGCCTATTTTCTGCCCTGCGGTTTGCCGTCAAATATCCTGAACGGGTCAGTCGCCTTGTCATTGTTGGGGGTTGGGCAGAAGGTCGCAATCATCGCGACGGCGTGGAGGGGCCGGATTCTATCCGCAACCTGATTGTAGAGGGGTGGCAGGACCCCGGTAGCGGCTATGCGGTCGGCTCTCTACTTAGCTATTTCCCGGAAGGCCCGCTTGAAACCGTGCGCGAGATCGTGGGCGAACTGCAAACGCTCTATTCCGTGGAGGAAAAGCTGTACCAGCGCGATAGCGGGAACACAGCTTCGGTTCTACATTTGTTGCCGCAGGTCCAATGCCCAACCTTGATTTTGCACGCGCGAAACAGTGCGGTTCATCCTTTGTCCGAAGCCCACAAACTGGCAGCGGGAATTCCCGGGGCTTCACTGGCTATTCTGGAAACAGCCAATCACATTCCGCTGCCCGGAAACTCTGTTTACGACACATATATGCAAAGCCTGATTGAGTTTCTTGAGGCGCCTGACGAAAACTGATCAGGCGCTGGACATTTCTCGGTTCAGCCCTCAGGTTCCACCGCATCCAGACACACCTGATGAGGTTGCCCATGTTCCAAAGTTTCGAAGTGACCGCACGCCCGGAACAAGGCCCCCCGCGACTGGCTGCCTTGCGGGACGAGTTGGCGCGCGAAGGCTTGCAGGGCTTCCTGATCCCACGCGCGGATGCGCATCAGGGGGAATATGTGGCCCCTCGGGATGAAAGGTTGGCTTGGCTCACAGGTTTCACGGGCTCGGCCGGGTTTTGTGCAGCGTTGACGGATGTCGCCGGGGTCTTCATCGACGGGCGGTATCGTACGCAGGTGAAGGCGCAGGTTGCTAAGGAATATACTCCGGTGCCGTGGCCGGATGTCAGCCTGAGCGCGTGGTTGAAAGAGCAACTGCCAAACGGCGGCAAGGTTGGGTTCGATCCTTGGCTCCATGCGGCAGGGCAGATTTCCAGCGCTCAGAAGGACCTTGAGGGCAGCGGGATCGAGCTGGTGCGCTGCAACAATCTTGTGGACCGGATTTGGGCAGACCAACCGGTACCGCCCAAGAGCCCGGTCAGGGTGCATCCGCTTGAGTTTGCAGGTGAAAGTGCTGAGAACAAGATTAAGCGCCTCGCCAATGAACTGCAGGATGCCGATCGCATGGCGGCGGTAATCACCTTGCCGGATTCGATCATGTGGTTGCTGAACATCCGAGGCTCGGACATCGGGTACAATCCGGTGGCTCATGGGTTCGCCATTTTGCACAGCAATGGCCGGGTGGATCTGTTCATGGCCGCCGCCAAGCTGACCGGGTTGGCGGATCATCTGGGTCCGCAGGTAACGCAACACGAGCCGGAGGCGTTCCTTGCCTCCGTCGAGGCGCTTAAGGGTAAAGTGCAGGTTGATCCAAGCACGGTCCCGCAGATCGTGGCGGATGCACTGGGGGATCGGATGGTCGATGGTGGCGATCCCTGCGCTCTGCCGAAAGCTCGCAAAAACCCCGCCGAAATCGCGGGCACGGCCGAGGCTCATCTGCGCGATGCGGCGGCAGTGGCAGAGCTGTTGTGCTGGCTGGATGCACAAGAACCCGGCAGCCTGACCGAGACGCAAGTGGTGAGCAGGCTGGAAGAATGCCGCTGCCGGGACAATGCGCTACAGGATATCTCGTTCGATACCATCGCGGGCACCGGACCGAACGGGGCCATCATGCACTACCGGGTGACCGAGGAAACCGACAGCCGACTGGAAAACGGTCACCTGCTGGTGTTGGACAGCGGCGGGCAGTATCTGGACGGCACCACGGACATCACCCGCACCATTGCCATCGGAGAAGTTGGCGATGAGGAAAAGGCCTGCTTTACCCGCGTACTCAAAGGTATGATTGCCATGTCGATGCTGCGTTGGCCGGTTGGATTGGCCGGACGTGATATCGAATGCGTCGCGCGGTTGCCGCTCTGGCTCGCCGGACAGGATTTCAACCACGGGGTCGGCCACGGGGTCGGCACGTATCTGAGCGTGCACGAAGGCCCTCAGCGTCTGTCACGGGTCAGCCATGTCCCGCTTGAGCCCGGTATGATCCTGTCCAACGAGCCGGGATATTATCGCGAGGGCGCTTTTGGCATCCGGCTCGAGAACCTCGTCGTTGTGGAAAAGGCTCCCACCCTGGCCGGCGGTGACGGCGAACGTGCCATGCTGAACTGGCGCACGCTGACTTATGTCCCCGTTGACCGGCGCCTGATCGTCGTGGACATGCTGACACGCGAAGAACGCACCTGGCTGAACGCCTACCACCGCGACGTGGCGGAAAAAGTCCGGCCAAGGCTGGGCGAAGCCGTGCAACTGTGGTTGGATGCCGCAACCGCACCGGTCTGACACCGGAGTGTTACATAGATTGGGCAAAGGAGAGGCCCTGAAAAGACGAGGGAAGGAACAGGAATGACAGACAACATCACGATCCGCAAAGCACCGGGCAAATGGAGCGTCCGTTCAGGCGGGGCGATTCTGGGTGAAACCACGGCGGCGCTGGAGTTGCTTGAAGGCGAAAAAGACCCGGTGATCTACTTCCCGCGCACGGATATCGCGATGGCCTTTCTGGATCGGACCGACAAGGTAACCCAGTGCGCCGGCAAAGGAGAGGCCGCGCATTTCTCGATCGTGAACAAATCCTCGGTCACCGAAAACGCAGTCTGGAGCTACGAAGATCCAATCCCCGCAGTGGCTGAACTAAAGGACCATCTGGCCTTTTACCCCGGCGACTCGGTCAAAGTTGAGCGGCTATAGCGCCGCCAGTCCGGGCAATCCCGCATTAACAGGCAGGTCAGTTTCTCGTAAGGTCAGGGCATTCGTATTCATACATTTGCTCAAGGACGGTCCGTGAAGAAAATTGTGATATGTTGCGATGGTACCGGGAATGAGATCCGTGAGAACCAATTCAATGTTCTCAAATTCTATCGGGTCCTCAAGGAAAGCGCCGATCAGATCGGGTTCTATGACCCGGGCGTCGGGACGATCTCGAACAGCGGCGCCTGGAGCCGATTCAAGAACCAGCTCAAGGGTGTGTTCGGGCTGGCCACCGGATATGGGCTGGATGCCAATGTTCTGTATGCCTACAGGTTCCTGATCCGCCATTTCGAGGACGGCGATGAGGTTTACCTGTTTGGCTTCTCGCGCGGCGCACATACCGTGCGTGTGCTGGCCGGGTTCATCAATATGGTCGGCCTGCTGCACCCCCATCAGGAGCATCTGTGCTCTTACGCGCTAACGGCTTACAAGCAATCCGGCGCCCGGGATGAATTCGACGTCGCGTGGCGTGTGCAGGAGGTCCTGAATACTCGCCGCATCACCATACGGTTCATGGGTTGCTGGGATACGGGCGCCTCGGTGATCGTGCCGCGACCCGACCGGATGTACCTGCCCTCACTCGAGGCGCTGCCTTACACGCAGACCAACCCTTGTGTGCGTGTGTTCCGGCATGCCTGCGCAATCGATGAACGCCGCCGCATGTTCCGCCTGTCCCGCTGGCAAGAGCCGCAGCCGTTCAAAACCAACCCATTCGTCAAGGACGAGGATGCCGAACCGCAGGATATTCAGCAGGTCTGGTTTGCAGGCTTGCACGGGGACAACGGCAGTGGATATCCCGAACAGGAAAGTGGCGCCGCAAAGTATCCGCTGGCTTGGATGGTGGACGAAGCCCGCGCCCACGGGCTGGTGTTTCGCGAAACTATGGTCAAACGGCTGGTCATGGGCGAGAACCCGAGGAATGTGCGAGCGGGCAGCAAACGTGACTACGCGGCCCCCGATATCCATGCAGAGCTACACGATTCAATGACTTTCTGGTGGCGACTGCTGGAATATCTACCGAAACGGAAGAAATGGCATGACAACCCGGAAATTCGCAAGCAACCCGACTTCTACATCCCGATGAAAGAGCCGCGCTTTGTTCCGATTGATGCAACCCTCCACCCCTCGGTCCGGGAACGGATCGACCTGAACACTGGGTATAAGCCCGAAAACCTGCCCTAACGACAAGCTGCGCGAGGTGAGAACATGACAAATCAACTCTTGAAATTTCCGGGCCCGCTTTTTGCCCTTGCGATGGCCTTGTGGGTGTCCCTGCCCACAGCAAGCACCGCCAATCCCGGTCTGGCCAATCCTGCAGCAACCTACTGCATCACGCAGGGCGGGCTTTATGGCATCCGCGACGGCGCCGACGGACAGAGCGGCGTGTGCCAGTTGCCCGATGGCACCAAAATCGACGCATGGACCTATTTTCGCGAACACGACGCGGATCAAAACAACAACAAAACGACCGGGCTTGCAAATCCCGCCGCAGTTTATTGCGGGTCGATTGGCGGTGACTATGATCTGAAGACGTCTCGCTGCACGTTCAGCGACGGCGCGTCCGCCGACGCATGGGAACTGTATCGCAAAGCCCATGGCGGCAATCATCAGTTAGTGAACCCAGCCGCGGCCTATTGCCTTGAGATCGGTGGCAGCTACAAGATCAAGGATACCGGCTCGGGTCAGGTGGGAATCTGCACCAAACCGGATGGCACCTCGCAAGATGCATGGGCACTGTTTCGCGCCGATCACCCCGAGTGATCTGCAGGCCATGATCCAAGCAAGTATCTTACGCGGTTTCGTACCCTTTTCAGGTCGTGGATGAGTTCCAGCGGTTGGCCACTGGTTCGCCAATCCCCAGACAATCGACAGCACGGGCCGCGATCTGATTGATGATATCGCTCAGATCGTGCGGTCCAAGGTAGAAGGCTGGAACCGGCGGCATGATCACTGCGCCCATTTCTGTCGCGGCCGTCATGTTCCGCAAATGAGCCAGCGTCAGCGGCGTTTCACGGGCCAGCAGGATCAGAGGTCTGCGTTCTTTGAGTTGCACGCTGGCGGAGCGGGTCAGCAGATTATCGTCCAGCCCGTGCGAGATCGCCGCAAGAGAGCGCATCGAACAAGGCGCTACGATCATGCCCAACACCGGAACCGAGCCCGACGCGATACTGGCCCCGACATCTGCGTTCGAATGGAACCGGGTGGCCAGCGCTTTCAGCTCGACAAGCGCATCAGCACCGCATTCCTGTGCCAAAGTCAGATGCGCGGCCCGACTGACGACCAGATCAATCTCGGCACCCAATGTCGTCAACCAACGCGCGACCGCAAGGCCGAGACCTGCCCCGGACGCGCCAGAGACACCCAATATAACCCGCGCCGCCGTCATTTGCGCAGCTCGGGCAGAATGCGGCCCACCAGCTTGTCGGCAAAGGCCATATCCGCGTCAGAGGTGTGCATGACCGAGCCCCATTCCCTGCTGGTTTCGCTGCCGATCTTGGTGGTGGCATCAATGCCCATCTTACCCGCCAGCCCTGCCTGAGGAGACGCGAAATCGAGGTAATCCATAGGGGTATTCTCCAGCATCATCACATCTCGGGAAGGGTCCATGCGCGTGGCCAGAGCCCAGGCAATGTCGTCCCAGTTTCCGGGGTCGATATCATCGTCCACGGCAATGATCATCTTGGTGTAACTGAACTGTGGCAGCATTCCCCACAGTGCCATCATCACCCGCCGCGCCTGCCCCGGGTAGCGTTTGTCGATGCTAACCGCTGCGATGCGATAGGAACAGGCGGCAGGTGGTAGCCACAGGTCGCGGACCTCGGGTATTTGTGCGCGGATTGTCGGCAAGGCAAGCCGATTGAACACCTCGCCAATAATTGCGGGTTCGTCCGGTGGACGGCCGGTATAGGTCGACAGATACAGCGGCGCATTGCGGTGGGTCACCGCACTGACCTGCATCACCGGAAAAGGTTCCGCCGGATTGTAGTATCCTGTGTGATCGCCGAACGGACCTTCGGGGGCGGTATCGGTGGCGGACACCCAACCTTCCAACACGATCTCGGCATCGGCCGGGACATACAGCGGAACTGTTTTGGCGGGCACCAACCTCGGGCGGGCCCCGTTTAGAGCCCCCGCAAAAGTCAGCTCGGAAACGGTTTCCGGAAGCGGCAGCGCCGCCGACAAGAGCGTCGCCGGATCTGCGCCCAGAACAATCGCCACGGGCATCTTTTCGTTGCGTTGCGCCCAGCTGCGATGATGGGCAGCCCCTCCGCGATGCGGCAACCAGCGCATGATCAGGCGATCCCGGTCCAGCACCTGCACCCGATAGACGCCGGCATTGTACCGACCAGTGTTTTCAGGTTCGCTGGAATAGGGGCGGGTCACCACCACCGGCCAGGTGATCAGCGGCCCCGCATCACCCGGCCAATGTGTCTGAACCGGCAACGTCGACAAATCGACCCCGGCCCCGCTGTGAACCACACTCTGAACAGGAGCCGACCTGACAATCTTGGGTCGGGTGGCAAGGGCGGCTTTAAGCATCGGCCAACGCGACAGCGCATCGCGCAACCCATCCGGCGGTGTCGGGGCGCGGAGTGCGGCCAGAAACTCACCTAACCCTTCCAGCCCGTCAGGCGTGACGCCTAGACCGGCGGCGACGCGTTCTTTGGTACCGAACAGATTCACGACAACCGGGATATCCGACAATCTATCCTGTTCGATCAGGGGTTGATCGAATTGCAGAACCGGCCCTTGTGCTTCCAGCACGGCCCGGTGCACGGCTGTCATCTGATGGCGCACTGAAACCGTGTCCGGAATCGCGCGGAACTGGTCGGTCTCTTCGCACCAATTAAGGAAATGTCGAAGCGAGGGGTATGGTGGCAGGGTACGAATGTGACTGCTCCGGGATTTTTCTCCTCCGTATCAACGATGCAACGCCACAGAATTGACAACGGTCAATTTCCTGAACCTGCGGTCATCCTAAGAAGCTATCAGTGATCAACCTCGTCGAGGCAGCAGGAGGTCTGTTTGTCCGATCCTCAAAATCAGTTACCGCACTGTCCCGCAGCATTGGCGGCAGCTTTGCGCGTCATGCCGCTTGCACCACTTTCGCTTTCACTGACCGCGTTTTCGCGCAGAATCGCAAGGAATCATCCCGCTCTATTTCAACGCCTCGGGGCCTATGGCCGCACGGAATTCGTGCTTGATCCGGTCGATCTGCCGATTGTTGTGTGTCTCAATCCAAATGATGGCCGACCCAGGATCAAATTGACGCGTCGGAAGGCTCAGGGCGCGGCGCGGATATCGGGCCCGCTGGCAGCGCTGATTGGATTGGTTCACGGCGCATTTGACGGTGACGCCTTGTTTTTCTCGCGCGATCTCGTGATCGAAGGCGACACAGGTGCGGCATTGGCATTGCGCAACGCGATAGACGACGCCGAATTGGACCTTGCACAAGAGGCCGAGACACTTTCGGGCCCGCTTGCGCGGCCAGTCCATCACCTGATCGCCATCGCAGAACACCAGACCGGGCTTTGTCTGACCCGACCCGAGGACGCCACGATATGGTAATGGAAATCGTTTGCCCGGCGGGCACCCCCGCCGCCTTGCGCGCCGCAGTCAAAGCCGGTGCGCACACCGTTTACTGCGGTTTCAACGATGAAACAAACGCGCGCAATTTTCCCGGCCTGAATTTCGACCGGGCCGAAATGCGCACCGGCGTAGACTTTGCCCATCAACATGGCGCCAAGGTTCTTGTCGCCATCAATACGTTTCCCCGCGCAGGCGACGAGGCAATCTGGCATCGCGCCATCCATGATGCCGAAGCCTGTGGCGCAGATGCGGTCATTCTGGCCGATCCCGGTCTGCTGGATCATGCAGCGCGCCACCACCCGGGATTACGCAGACATCTGTCAGTACAAGCCGCAGCGGCCAATGCTGATGTCATTAACTTCTACGCTGAAACTTTTGGCGTGAAGCGGGTGGTGCTGCCGCGCGTTCTGTCGGTGCCCGAGATCGCTGCCATCAACGCCGAAACTGAGGTGGAGACCGAGGTGTTTGTCTTTGGCGGTCTTTGCGTCATGGCCGAGGGCCGGTGCTCGTTGTCGTCCTACGCTACCGGGTTGTCCCCGAACATGAATGGCGTCTGTTCGCCTGCCAGTCACGTGGACTATAGCGAGCATCAGGGTGTTCTGGATGCCCGGCTTGGCGGATACCTCATTCACCGCGTCGATAAGGATGAGCCTGCGCCTTATCCGACTCTGTGCAAAGGCTGTTTCTCGGCTGGTGAAAAGACTGGGCATCTGTTCGAAGATCCCGTCAGTCTGAATGCCGAAAGGTTGATCCCGCAACTGCAAAAGTCCGGGGTAACGGCACTGAAGATCGAGGGGCGGCAGCGGTCAAAATCCTATGTCGCTCAGGTCGTGCGCAATTTCCGCACGGCGGTTGACGCGCTGGACGCGGGTCGCCCGCTGCCCGAGGGTATGCTGGCGCGTCTCTCCGAAGGTCAGGCCATGACAACCGGCGCTTACAAGAAGACCTGGAGATAACACAATGGAGCTGACAATCGGGCCAAATCAATTTTTCTGGCCAGCAGAAACCTGGAGCAGCTTCTATGACGATCTGACCCATGCGCCGGTCGATCGCATCGTGCTTGGCGAACTGGTCTGTTCTAAGCGGTTGCCGTTTTATCAGGACCGTATTCCAGACGCTGTATCTGCTCTGATCGAAGCCGGAAAAGATGTCGCTCTGACCAGCCTCGCCCTCGTGACACTCAAGCGGGAACGCAAGTTGACGGCTGCGTTGGCCGAAATGGGCGTGACGGTCGAAATCAACGACCTGACGGCACTGGCTTACATTCCTGAGGGACAAACGTTTTATGTGGGTCCGCTGGTGAATGTCTATAACGAAGGCACACTGAGATGGCTGGCTTCGCGTGGTGCGCGCCGCGTATGTCTGCCGCCGGAACTGCCGCTGGCCTCGGTCGCGGCGCTTGCGAAGGCGGCCAGCGATCTGGGCGTCGCGGTCGAGGTCTGGGGGCATGGGCGGCTGCCGCTGGCGATATCCGGGCGCTGCTATCACGCGCGGATGCATGGGCGTAGCAAGGACAACTGCCAGTTCGCCTGCGAAGACGACCCGGATGGGCTGGATGTGATGACACGGGATGGCAAACCCTTTATGGCGATGAACGGTGTGCAGACGCTATCGGACAGCTATGCCTGTACCGATCATCAGATCGAACTGCTGCGTGCTGCAGGTGTCTCATCCCTGCGCCTTTCACCTCAGTCCCAAGGTTTCATCCCACTATGTGATCTCTATCGCCAGAGAATCGATCAGAGCCTTGCCGAGAGTGACCTTGCACAGCAGATCCGCACACTTAACCCCGATATCCGTCTGAGCGACGGGTTTCTGACAGGAAGCTGCGGTGCTGACTGGTCCGGCCCCCAGGATCGCGGCACTCCGAACCGGTGATGGCGGCGGTCAGGGACTGCACAGGCTTCCGCGCATTCTGGGAAGCGCCACATCGCCCGCTGTTTCTTGCAGCCATCTCATGCGCCTTGCTGAGCGTAGCATGGTGGCCGCTGGGCGTTCGGCTTGGCCTGCCCGGCCCAGCTTTTGAACCGGCAATCGCCTGGCATGTGCACGAGCTTTTCTTTGGGTTCGCTGCAGCAGCAATCGGAGGCTATCTGCTCACCGCATTGCCCGGTTGGACAGGGAACCAGCCGGTGCGCGGGGGCATCCTGAAACTGCTATTGGCATTCTGGGTGTCGGCCCGCCTTGCGATGGCACTGGCGATTTACCTTCCTGATCTTGTGCTTTTTGCCCTCAACAGCGGTTACTTTGTGTTGCTTTCAGGGATCATTGGCCAACAGCTCGTCTCGACCCGCGCCTATCGAAAGTTGGGATTTTTGCTTGCGGTCACAGCACTTGGCACAGCAGAGGCGCTGTTTCTGACCAGGGTGCTTTACGGTATGCAGTGGGAAGGTCTTGAAATGGCGCGCGCACTGCTGATTGGCGTTGTCATGCTGATGGTCACGGTGGGTACACGCGCGATCCCGGCTTTCACCAACAACTGGTTCGCGCAACGCGGATATACGATGCGAGCCCGCCCGGCATTGGCAGCAGTGATCGTGATGGCACAACTGGCGCTGGCCGTTTCAATGGTCGCCAAACTGCTCGGTCAAGATGAGATCGCAAATGGCGCAATGATATGCGCAGCGCTTGGTTTACTTTGGAACATGCGGGGCTGGCAATGCAGGGCGGCGCTGGCAAACCCGTTGCTTGCGGCCCTGCACGTCAGTTTTCTCTGGCTGCCTCTTGGGCTGCTGACCATTGGATTTTCGAGGCTGGCCCCTGCCCTTTATCCAGCGACCGACGCGGTGCACGCCGTGACGATTGGCGCGATGTCCGGTCTGATCATGGCAATTTCAGGCCGCGCAGCCGCGCATACGGAATTGGGAGAGATGCAAGCCAACACCGGATTGAAACTCGGATTTATGCTAATCTGGGCTGCAACCTGTATCCGTTTGGTGGCCCCGGTGTTAGTAGAACTTCCGCTTACGATGCTGGCCGCCGTAACATGGTGTCTGGCCTGGATCGCATTCGCCACTGGATTCCTGCCGGCGCTTACCGGCCCGCTGCGACGCCCCGTTCTCAGCGGTCGTCGGCACGAAACATTAGCAAAAGCCCCAAGGCCGAAAGGATGAAACAATGAAGCTTGCATGTGTGACCTCACAGAAACAGGGCGAAATCGACCGATTGCTGGCGGAACTGGCTGCTGAACTGGAAAGTGAAGGCATAGTGCTGAGTGGGATCATCAAGGACCTGAGTTACTCTGCGGTTCACGAAAACGGTTGCGACATGAGCGTGCGCGTGCTGCCCGCAGGACCGGTGATCAAGATCACCCAAAACCTCGGCAAGGGCTCTGATGCCTGTCGGCTGGATCCGATGGCATTAACCGATGCTGTGACATGCGTTGAACAGGCAGGTTTTCAGAATGTCGACCTGTTCATCCTGAACAAATTCGGACCCGAAGAGGCCGCAGGCAGAGGGTTCTGTTCTGTCATGGGAAAGGCACTGGATCATGGCATTCCGGTGTTGGTCGGCGTCGGCAAGGCAAACAAAGAGGCCTTTTTGAAGTTCGCCGGAGGATTGGCCCAGACCTTACCAGATGATGAAACGGCACTTCGGCACTGGTGCGCCGGAATCTGACCCGAAATTCACTCGTAGATCTACGAACCTGAAACCGAACTGATCAGAAAGCTGGGGGTATTTTATCGCCGGATTGGCCGCGCAGGTACTGGTTAACAATGCCGGAATATCGAGAGGCTGTAGTTCATCCAAACCGCGTTGGCAGGTCGGATTTCCTGACTGAGGATGGCACCGGGCGATCGCATTGCAACCGCCCGGAAACCTGTGTTTATTCTGCCGGAGCTGCCTGCTTTTGCCGCTGGCCGTCGCGATACAGCGCCTTGGCAAGCGCCACGCACATCAGCCCCATGACCACTGTAAATGGCAGCGCGCCGATGATCATCGCGTTCCGCAATGCGTCCATCGGATTGTTCTCACCGGCTGCAAGGATCAAGGCCCCGATTACCGCGGTCAGGATAAGACCCCAGATGATCTTGTGCTTGTTTCCGATATTCTGATCGCCACCCGACATGATGGTGTTCATCACCAGAATGCCGGAATCCGCCGAGGTGACCAGGAAGGTCATGATCAGAACAACGCACATGACCGTGATACCGGACAGCAGCCCGCCGCTGATCATCTCTTGCAGGGTGACGAACAGCTTGGCTGTGTTCGACGCACCAAGGATGGCCCCTTCTGCAGTGCCATTCAGCTCGAGATCGATCGCGGTACCACCCAGAATGGTCATCCAGGCGAAACACACAAGCGCGGGCGCGAACACGCAGCCGATGATGAACTCACGAACCGAGCGACCCTTGGAGATGCGTGCCAGGAACAAGCCCACGAAGGGCGAGAACGCGATCCACCAGGCCCAGTAGAACGTGGTCCAGCCTGCTTGCCATCCGAACTGACGCCCCGGATCACCCGCGGCATAGACCGAAGCGAGAACCGAATCGGGCAATGCAGCTGCGTCACCTTCAAGACCGGATTTGAACCCGTCGAACGAACCCCACGGGTTGGTCGCACCACTGTATAAAGCGTCTGCGAATGGTGCGGCTTCACTTGGCAGGGCTGCATCAAACGCTGTCGCCGACTGCGGGTTGAACGCACCGAAGCTGAGCGAGATGAAGTGCAGGATGTAGTCCACGAACGCCGTTGCATAAGTGGTCATGGCAAACAAGAACGAGCCAAAGACGACAAAGACCAGCAACAGGATCAGCGACAGAACCAGGTTCAGGTTCGACAGGTATTTAACACCGCGCCCAACACCCGAGACAGCCGAAATGATCGACAGGCCCATGATCACGATCAGACCTGCCAGCAGGCCAACGGTGCTGGGTGCTGGAACCTCACCGGTCATGTCCATCATCCATTCCATACCCGAAATCGCATACAGGCCGTCGATAAACTGAGATACGCCGAAGCCAATGGTCACCGACACGCCCAGAATGGTCGCAACCACACCAAGCACATCCACCACATGACCCAGGAACCCGTTCATCAGCTTGCCGAACAGAGGCGTCAGCGCGGTGCGAATGGTCAAAGGCATATTACGTGTATAGGCGTAATAGGCCAGCGATAGACCGGTCACCACATAGATCGACCATGCGTGAAAGCCGTAATGCAGGAAGGTGTAGCGATATCCCGATTGCAACGCGTCTTCAGTGTTGCCCGTGACATCACCCGCAATGACAACCGGGTTCGACCCCCACAAGCCCAGAGGCTCGGCGGTGGCGAAAACCATCAGGCCGACACCCAGACCGGCGCCGAACATCATAGAAAACCACGAGAAATCCGAGAATTCAGGTTTTTCACCCTCGGGGCCCATAAGCCGCTTACCGGTTTGCGGCAGCGCCGCCACGACAAACAGGAAAAAGGCAAAGAAGCCCACGATGATGATGTAGAAGGCGTTGAAGTCTTCCAACAGGCGCGAGTTCAGGCTTCCCAGAACACCATTCGCATTTGCAGGCCACACCAAAGCCCAGATGACCAAAGCGACCATAATTGACTTGCTGAGCAAGGCAATCTCGACGCTGTGACCTTCATAAAACCCACCCGAAGATCGTTTGATATCCAGATCGGTAAAAGGTTCCTTCATAGACATGTGTTTCCTCCCTGTTCGCACGTGTCCTGATTTCCGGGAAAGTCTTCGCAGGCGTCCCGGAATTTCGCCTCAAGGCCTTACGTCAGCAGAGCCTCAATTTTAGCAAGCGTCGCCACATTGACGGCGACACCATCTGTTTGTGCCTTCAATCGGTTTGCCCGACGACCGTCACCCGGCAAATGTGCGCCGTCCTGAGATCGGATCGCTTCGACAAGATCGACAATTCCTGTAGAAAATGCGTCATCGGCTGTCGCATTTGCGTCAATCGCGATGAAAAACTGACCGGTCTTGGGCGGGCCACCTGCAGTCCCCGAAAAGGGCGAGGCGTGAATTCCCAATGTCGCGCCAGTCAGTGCTGCGGCCAAAACCTCGGTCAACAAGGCCACACCTACACCCTTGTAGCCACCCGACGGAGCCATAGAGCCCTTGAGGCCGACATTCGGATCGGTGGTTGGGTTTCCTTCGTCGTCCAACGCCCAGCCAACCGGGATCGGCCTACCCTCGCGCGCGTGTTTCATGACCTCGCTTTTGGCGATGGTGCTGGCGCTCTGGTCTATCAGAAGGGCGGGCTGCCCATCAGTGCCCGGGGCGGCGATTGAGAACGGATTGGTGCCAACTACTGGTTTGGACCCACCCGAAGGAGCAATCGAGGCCGGGGCATTGGTAAAGCCGAGGCCAACCAGCCCAGCCTGTGCAAGCCGATAGGTATGGTAGCCAAGAACACCACAATTATAGCTGTTTCGGATCGCCAGAGCGGCAATTCCTTGCGCCCTGGCAGCGGGGATCAGAATCTCGAACCCGGCATCGATCGCAGAATGCGCAAAGCCTGTTGCCGCATCGGCGGTTACAACGCCGGGGCGTGGCTGCGCCAGGACGGGTCTGGCCTGCCCATCCACCTTGCCGCATTGGACGTGCTCGCAATAAATCGAGATATAGGCGAGGCCATGACTGGCAACCCCATCGGCCTCGGTCGCCGCTGTCGCAACCGCCAATGGCCGTGCGTTTTCTTCGCTGGTGCCCGCAGCCACCAGTGCCCGAAAGGACAAGTCTTCGATTTCAGCGAGCGAGAGGGTGCGGGTTTCAATCATGACGGCCTCTTTTCAGTCGTTATCGGAAAGCCCGGCCCCAGCGCCGAGCAAGCGGGATTCTTCGGTCGCAGGAGCATAGGTACGATGGGCAATACGGTTGAGGATCTTCCACGCAATCGGATCAGGCGTTGCCCGGGTTTGTGGTGAACACGGCTCCGTCAGGATATCGCCCAGTGCGACCTCGACATGATCCGCCCAATCGGGGCAATCGTTTCTCAGTGCCAATCTCGCACCATCCGTTGCAGCGGAAAAATCACCCGTTGTGACGATAGCCACCACATTCTGGCTGCGCGCGGCATGGGCTGCAAATGGCAGCAGCATCATCGGTGACGCAACTTGCCTGATCCTGAAGGGACCCGTTAATAGCATGTGGGAACAATCTGATAGCAGAACTCCAACCGTCAAAGGGCAAAGGTCTTTGCCGCCATCCCAATCGCAATACAACCCTGCTGGCACGTGATCATCCAGTGAGCCGGTGAACTCGCGTTCCAGCACACGCGCCAGTTCCACCACGCCGTCGACGCCTTGTGAACAAAGCCAACGTGTCGCCTTGGCGGCATCTTCAGCTATACCCCAGGCATAGCCTGCACCCCGCGTCGCGCGTTTGGCGGTGGCTTCGATTTCGTTGAGGGAGAAATTCATTGCCCACGCTCCGGATACACCCATAAATCTGCGCTCTGTGAACTCAGTTCCTCGGGGTAAGGTGCGCCCGAATACATGCAGATGCGCACCCACCGATCCGAACGTGGGTCAAAATGGGTCGCACCAAAGAATGACAATTTGGCGCGCAGCATGTCGATGGGCAGGACGTCAGCACTGATCGTATTGTCGCGAATCTCGCCATATGGCGCGAGACGGCTCATTTGCGCACGGCGTACCGTATGGCGATGTTCCGGGTGGCGCAGCAGGAATTCGGCGATCGGTGCTTTGCCCGGCCAGTCCGACAAAGCCTCATAGGCAAACGCTGCATCGCGCGCCGGGGCGAGAGGCTGCTCATACTCGGCGATGGGCTCGTCAAACCGCTCACCCAGCCGGGGTTCAAGCTTTTCTTCAGAAACATACCACGCACGCGCGCAATGCACTGGGTCGCTCCAGTTCAAGTCCAGCGCCCAGCCAAAGCTGTTGCCGATCAGGTGGCGCACGGTTTCAACAGGCATCGCACCGTCGATGGCAAAGGCGGATTTGTTGGCGTCGGCCATGCAACTACTCAGCCCATCAACCAATTCTCCATAAGGCTCTAGGATCAGCGAGGCCAGCAACTCCTGCCCCTCTTCGCTAAGTGCAGCCTGAGACCACAGGATCAAGCGGTCCCAGGGTCGATTGCCCGTCAGATCGGTCTGGTCGAGATAGTCTGAGATTGCGCGCAGGTCAGCGTTCAGCGCGGTGAGCTTTTCAATCTGAATCGGATGCTCTGACCGCCACCACGAGATCGACAGTTTACTGCGCTCGAAGATGTCGAGGAACTTGGCCACTTCTGCCTCTGTTGCGGTCTCGATGGACCGAACCCGCGCGATCGCCTCTTCGCGCACCATGATCCAGTTGTTGAACAGGATCGGGTGATTAACAATGAACGGCGCCATTCCAAGACCGGTCGAGTTGCCGATGCCCAGCCAGCGGGCAATCTGAGGGTCCAACTGCGCGGTCTGCGTACCACCTTTGACCGATGCCATATGTTGAACGAGGTCGCGCACGAAAGTTCGCGTCAGGTAAACCGATAGCATCTCAGCCTGAAATGGGCCGCTGACCTCAGAGCGATCTGCGATCTTCTCCCGGTCTGCCGCACCGAACTTGCCCGATCCGTAGACAGCCGTGGTACGCATCAGGTAGCCGACCTTGTAGATCTGTTCGAGATCGGGTTGCTGACCAGCGGCCAGCCGGTCAACCACATGGGTCCACAACCGGACCGAGCGATTGGCACGAGACAACGACAGTTCGCTTTCGCTGATCCGACCGGCCTCTTGCAATGGCACGTTTTGCGACAAGCGTTGAATGTCGTCTTTGCTCGGCACACCGTCAAACAGGGCAAAGGTAGCATCCCACGCCTCGGCAATCACGCGGTCCGAGCGCTGCTCGGGTGGCAGGTCATGGGCGAAGGCGACCAACGAATAGATGTGATCGGGGCTTTGCGCGGAATAGACCGCGTGACCCACGCCGTTGTCATCGATATCGAAGACCGGGCGGGTGAAGACCCACTGTTCAGCGGCCATACGGCGCGTGAGCTGGCGCATGAAACTAAGCCGACATTGATGAAGCGATCCCAGTCGCGAAAGGCGCATCACCGTGGCGGGATCGCGGCGTTCGATATTTGGGTTCGCGGTGTTCATGGCTTTTGCGGTCCAAAGTTCTCAGCGAAGAACCGATACCAGTTTCCACCCATGATCCCCGAAACTTCCCCAGCATTCATCCCAACGGCGTGCAATCCAGCTTCGATATTGCCAAAATCCCGATTGTCACGGAACCAGGGCGGCATCGGCGGGAACCCGGCGTTCGAAGCCGAGCCTTCGCCATAGTCAATTTCTTTCGTCCAGCGTCCGACCCGCATCCATTCAACCACGCTGTCGGGTTGATCCTGACACAGGTCGGTGCCGATCCCCAGATGCTGGGCGCCGTATTTGTCGGCTGCCCGCGCGATCATCTCGCAGAAGCTTTCCAACGTGCAGTCGGATTTGTCCTTCAGGTGATGAGGATAGACCGAAAAGCCCAGCATCCCACCTTTTTCCGTCACCGCCCGGATCACATCCTCACGCTTGTTGCGCAGGGCCGGAGACCATTCGTGGGGGTTGGCATGTGTGATGGCGATTGGCCGGTCCGAAATATCTGCTGCTTCGATGGTCGAGCGATCCGCCGAATGGCTCATGTCGATCACCAGCCCCACGCGGTTCATCTCTTTGATGACTTGCTTACCCATGCGGGTGATGCCGGTGTCTTCAGCCTCGTAACAGCCGGTCGCCAGCAGGGACTGGTTGTTATAGGTCAGCTGCATGAAGCGCGCGCCCAGGTCGTGCAGGATTTCGACCAAACCGATGTCATCTTCAATCGGGGACGGGTTCTGAAACCCAAAGAACACCGCCGTCCGGCCTGTCTCGCGGGCGATGTCGATATCGCTGGCCCAGCGGCCTTTCATGATCAGGTCCGGATATTGCTCGAACCAGCGATTCCATTTCTCAAAGTTCAGAACGGTTTCGCGGAAATTCTCATGATAGGCGATGGTGACGTGGATCGCGTCCACGCCGCCTTCGCGCAGTTGGCGGAAAATCTTTTCCGACCAGTTGGCATATTGCAGGCCGTCGATCAGCATCAGACAGGGCCTGCACTGATATAAGCCGTCTTGACCGTGGTGTAGAACTCGGCTGCTGCCTTGCCCTGCTCACGCGGACCATACGAACTGTCACCGCGCCCGCCGAAGGGCACATGGTAATCCGTACCTGCGGTGGGCAGGTTGACGGTCACAACACCGGTGCGGGCATTGCGGCGGAAATGCGTGGCACGGGCCAGTGACTTGGTCACGATACCCGACGTCAGGCCAAAGTTGGTGTCATTGACCACGCTCAGCGCCTCGTCATAGCTGCCGACCTTGATGACGCTGGTCAGGGGGGCAAACATCTCTTCGCGGTTGATGCGCATGTCATTGTTGGTGTTCAGGAAAACGCCCGGCGACATGTAGAAGCCCTCATGCGGCATCTCAAGGCGCAGACCACCACAGGCCAGTTCCGCGCCTTCGGATTTGCCCAGATCAACATAGGCAAGATTTTCGTTCAGCTGCTGCTGGCTGACGACAGGGCCCATCTGAACCCCGTCTTCCAGCGCATGGCCAACTTTCATCGCCTGCGTGCCTGCTACCAGTTTTTCGACAAAGGCATCGTGAATGCCCGCGTGAACCACCAGCCGGGACGAGGCAGTGCATTTCTGTCCGGTTCCGCCAAACGCGCCACCCAAGGCCAGCGTTACTGCCAGATCCAGATCAGCATCGTCCATCACTGCCAGTGCGTTTTTCGACCCCATTTCCATCTGCACCTTGGTCAGATTCTGAATGGCAGCAGAGGCAATGCCTTTGCCCACCGGCACCGAACCGGTGAAGGAGATCGCATTGACCTTGGGGCTTTCGACCAGCCGTTGGCCGATCGAACGACCAGACCCCATCACAAGGCTGAACAGGCCCTTCGGGATGTCCTGACGCTCGATGATTTCGGCCAAGGCCGCTGCCGAAGCGGGGGTTATGTTGGCCGGTTTCCACACAACCGCGTTGCCATAGCACAGCGCCGGAGCGATTTTCCATGATGCGGTCGCGGTGGGGAAGTTCCATGGGCTGATGATCGCAACAACGCCAACGGCCTCGCGGCGTACATCCACCTCGATATCCGGGCGCACGGAATCGGCGTTCTCACCGATCTGACGCAGGCATTCAGCGGCATAGTAGGTAAAGAACTGTCCCGCGCGATAGACCTCACCCTTGCCTTCGGCCCGCGGTTTGCCCTCTTCCCGGGCCAGCAGCGTGCCCAGCTCTTCGGCGCGGGCCATCAATTCATTGCCGATCGCATTCAGAACGGCCTGCTTGCGCTCCAGCCCATAGGCGGCCCATTCGGCTTGCGCCACGCGCGCCTGATCCAGCGTCGCCTCAAGCTGGTCAGCGCTGGCTTGCGCGAACATACCAACCAGATCGCTCAGATCAGAAGGGTTGCGGTTTTCAATTTCGCTTTCGCCTGCCAGCCATTCGCCAGCGATCAGGTTCAGTTTTGTCACAATGCGCCCCAGAGTCAGAATTCGTTTGTCACAGGATGGATTTTTGAGGGCGCATCAGTCAAACTCAAATAACTTAAGCAAACTTCAAGGAAGCTGAAGCGTGGCCATTAAAATCGAAATGTTGCGCTGTTTTTGCACCGTCGCGCAGACCGGCAATCTGGTTGAGGCCGCAGACCGCCTTGGCCGCACGCAATCAGCCGTCTCAATGACGTTGAAACAGCTAGAAGAGCATCTGGGCAAGAAGCTGTTCGAAGGCGAACGGAAAAACCAGCTTTCGCCATTAGGTGAAGGCGTATTTGATCTGGCACTGAGGCAGGTTCGGCAGTTTGATCAGGCCGTCCAGAACATCGAAGCCGCGGCTCAGGCCGAACGGGGGCTTATCCGGATCGTATCCGTTCCTTCGGTTGGCGCGTTGATCTTTCCACCGTTACTGGACTACATGATGCGCGAATTTCCCGGGGTGAAGATCGAACTGCGCGATACGCACACTCAGCAGGTGTTGGATAGCATAGCCGAAGACCAGGCCGATATTGGTATTGCATCAGGGTATCATCCTCTGAACGGGGTCAGGACCATTCCGATGTTTCAGGATTCCTTTGGTCTAGTTGCAGCCTCGGATCACCCGCTTATTACAAGATCGGAACCGCTGACAATTGCGGACATCCTGACCGCACCATTTGTTCGTAATGCTCTTTGCGATCTTATACAGGCGCCTGCCTTCCTGCCGGCCATCGAAAACGCCGAGATCACCATTCACAATACCCATTCGCTGATCACAATGGTTCGAACAGGCGAATGGATCACCGTTCTGCCACAGACTGTTGCCGGATATCTGCCCGAAGCAGTCAGCTTCCGCCCGATTTCGGACCTGCACGATAAACGACAGGTATATCTGTACATCCGCGAACGATCACGGTTTCAGGACCTGACCGATCAGTGCAGTGCATTCATCTTGTCATGTGACTTTGCTTAAGGGCGGTCCTTGGGCTCTCAACCGCCCCTAAGGCGCTGCATCAGATAAACCTCGGCGTCTTCGGGGATCGGCTCGGATAGCCCGGTTGCGATGATGCGCCCGTCAACAGCGACCGATACGCCCGCGTCGATCGGGGCCTGCAACCCGGGATGCAGACGCACCAGTTCCTTCAGCAGCTCTCCGGTGGTAGCGGCCTCAACTTCGACCACCTGCTGACCTCCGGTCAAAGACCGGAGGCTGGACCAGAGGTGAACCTCGATCATTTGTCCTTGAGCGCCGCCAGAATGCGCGGAGGTGACATCGGCAATTGCCGCATCCGCACACCGGCCGCATTGGAAACCGCGTTGGCGATGGCCGCGAGGGGCGGCACGATGCCAGTCTCGCCCACGCCACGCACGCCAAACGGGTGACCAGGGTTGGGCACTTCGACAATCACTGTGTCGATCATGGGCAAGTCGCTCGCGACTGGGATGCGGTAGTCAAGGAAGATCGAGTTCTGCAATCGACCATCCTCACCATAGATGTATTCCTCATTCAGCGCCCAGCCGATACCCTGCGCGGCACCGCCCTGATACTGACCCTCCACATAGGTCGGGTGGATCGCCTTGCCAGCGTCCTGAATGACCGTATAGCGGGTAACACTGGTCTTGCCGGTTTCCGGGTCCACCTCGGCATCGACGATATGGGTGCCAAAGGATACGCCCGCGCCCTCGGGTGTCGCTTCGAAATGGCCCGAGATCGGCCCACCCGTCGCGCCCATATCGGCGGTAATGTCAGCCAATGGCAAGGGGTCGAAGTCGCCCGCGTTCGGGCCCGACGGCACCGCGCAACCGTTTTCCCATTTCACCGCATCGACCGGGATGCCCCATTTTGCAGCCGCCCGTTCGCACAGCTTCTCGACCGCATGTTTCGCCGCCTTGATCGTGGCAAGGCCGCTGGCATAAGTCACCCGGCTGCCGTGCGAGACGTCGTTATAGCCCAGCGAAGCAGTGTCTGCGATGGTCACCCGTATGTTCTCATATGGAATTCCCAGGATCTCGGCCGCCATCAGCGCCATCGACGCACGCGAGCCGCCGATATCCGGCGTGCCGACCATCACTTGCGCCGAGCCATCCTCGGACAGGGCCAGCGAAACAGAGGTCTCGCCCCCATGGTTGAACCAGAAGCCACAGGAAATCCCGCGCCCCTGCCCCGGTTTCAGCGGAGCGGAATAATGCGGATGCGCCTTGGCCGCTTCCAGCGTTTCAACCAGACCGATGCGTTCATAGGTTGGGCCATAGCTGGCCTTTGAGCCTTCAGCTGCTGCGTTCTTAAGGCGCATGTCGACGGGATCAAGACCCAGTTGGTTGCACAGCTCATCCAGCACGGATTCAACTGCAAACGCCCCCATCGGCGCACCCGGTGCGCGATAGGCCGCCTGCTTTGGCCGGTTGGCCATCACATCGTAGCCCACCTGCCGCACATTGGTCAGGTTGTAAGGCGCAAAAGCACACATGGCGGTCATGTCACCGGGTGCACCGGGGAACGCACCGCCCTGCAGGCGGAATGTCCCTTCGGCGGCAGTGATCGTGCCATCCTTTTTCATACCAATCTTGATATCCATCGACGCGGACGAGGTTGGGCCGGTGGCGCGAAAAACCTCGGACCGGTTCATCACCAATTTGACCGGGCGATTGGCCTTGCGGCTCAACGCCAGTGCGACCGGCTCGATAAAGACTGTGGTCTTGCCGCCGAACCCGCCACCAATCTCGGATGCGGTGACGCGTAGTTGCGAGGTTTCGATTCCCAGTAGTGCCGCACAGGTTTTCTGCGCGATCCAATGGCCTTGGGTTGTGCACCACAGTTCACCCTTGCCATCAGTGCCCAGCGAACCCAAACAGGCATGGGGTTCAATATAGCCCTGATGGGTCGCCTCGGTAACAAAGCTGTCTTCGACAACCAGATCAGCCTCGGCAAAGCCTGCCTCGACATCGCCATGGCCGCTTTCGTGATAGCGCACGACGTTTGGGTGCATTCCTTCGGGAACTGAATAGTCTGCGGCGCCTTCCCGGATGACAGGCGCATCAGCTTCCATGGCCTTGTCCACATCGGTGACATGAGGCAAGACTTCGTATTCTACCTCGATCAGCTTCAGCGCATCGCGCGCCGCCAGCGCTGAGGTTGCGGCCACGGCTGCAACGGCGTGCCCGTCATAAAGCGTCTTTTCACCTGCCATGACGTTTTCCAGCACGTTCCAGAATTCACCTTCCAGACCGGGTTCAAACGGGACTTCGGCGAAATCGGCACGCGTGACCACGGCCTTGACGTCCTTCAATGCCTCGGCCTTCGAGGCGTCGATTTTCACGATGCGCGCATGAGCATGGGGAGAACGCAAAATCGCACCATGCAACATCCCCGGTGCATGAGCATCCGCACCAAACCTGGCGCGACCCGTGACCTTATCCAACCCATCCGGACGATCTGGTCGGGTGCCTACAAAAGTGAAGATGGATTTTTGATCGTCGAGTGCCATTACGAAGCCTCCCGCAGTTCAGCAGCCGTATCCATCACGGCGCGAATGATCTTGTCATACCCGGTGCAGCGACACAGGTTGCCTGCCAACCAATAGCGTGCCTCTTCCTCGGTCGGATCGGGGTTCTTTTCCAACAAGGATTTGGCCGCAACCAAAATACCCGGCGTGCAGATCCCGCATTGCAGGGCAGCATACTCGATGAATTTCTTCTGCAGCGGATGCAGAACGTCGCCATCGGCAATCCCTTCGACGGTTTCGATCTGCTTGCCCTCGGCCTCGACGCCCAGCATCAGACATGAGCAGACCAGCCGCCCATCTACGGTGACAGAACAGGCGCCGCAATCTCCGGTACCGCAGCCCTCTTTCGCCCCGGTCAGATTCAATTTGTCGCGCAAACAATCCAGCAGGGTTTCACGCGGATCGCAGAGATATTCGACCTCATCGCCGTTGACGGTGGTCGTGACGTGGAGCTTGCTCATGCTTGTTCTCCCTTGGCGCGGGCATAGGCGATCTTGGCGGTGCGCTTGGCAAGAACGCCCGCGACTTCGGTCCGAAACGCGATGGTGCCGCGTTTGTCATCAATCGGGTTGCACGCGCCCGACGCGGCGGCGGCTAGGGCATCTAGCGCGGCGTCATCCAGCGTGGTGCCGATGATTGCGCGGGCCGCATCATCGACCAGCAGAACAGTCGGAGCAACAGCCCCCAGCGATACGCGCGCCTCGGTGATGGTGTCGCCGTCCAAGCGCAGGTTTACTCCTACGCCAACCACGGCAATGTCCATTTCGGTGCGCGGGATGAACCGCAGATAGGCATCCCCACCGTTTTCACCACGCGCAGGGATGTTGATCGCTGAGATCACCTCACCTTTGGCCAGCGCGGTTTTGCCAGGGCCGGTCGGGATGTCTTCAACCGCCATGTCTCGAACACCCTCAGGGCCGGTGATCGTGACCGTCACACCGGCCGCCACCATGGCGGGTACGGAATCAGCCGCCGGAGAGCCATTACAAAGGTTGCCGGTCAAAGTTGCGCGCCCCTGCACCTGTGTCGATCCAATCAGGTCCATCGCTTCGACCACGCCGGGCCAGTCAAGGCCAAGCTCAGGGTGATCGCTCATCTCTGCGCCGGTCGCGGCAACGCCCAATGTCCAACTGCCGTCTGAATTGCGGGTGATGTCGTGTACGCCGTTGATTTTCTTGATATCGATCAGCGTGTCAGGCGTTACCAGTTCCGAGCGCAGTTGCACCAGAACATCGGTGCCACCTGCCAGAAACCGCGTAATGCCCGTTGCATTAATTGCCAGCGCCGATGCTTCGGCAAAACTGGCGGGGCTGTGATAGTCCATGTAAGTACCTCGCACCTGTTAATCAGGGTTCACTGGGTTTTGCGAGGGACGTTAGTGCAGCAACCCCTGTTCGTCCATGGCAAGCGCGACCTATTTTTAATCCAAACAATTTGGGTTCAGAGATCGATTTCGATCACACCGTCTTTTTCCGCCGCACGGCTTTGGCAGAGGATGATCGCCCCTTCTCGCTGTTTGTTCGAAAGCACAAAGTCACGATGTTCGATTTCACCCGAAATCACTCCGCATTTGCAGACACCACAGATGCCATCTGCACATTTCACATCGACGTGAATCCCCGCTTCATTCAGGACCTCAGCCGCATCCTTGTCAGCAGGTACACTCAGTTCCCGACCCGATTTCGCCAATTTAAGAGTGAAGTCGTGGTTCTCGTATTCCGGTTTTTCAGGGACTGAGAAATACTCCAGATGCCGCGCTTCTTCCGGGAACCCCTGCGCTTTGGCGGCTTGCATGACACCATCCATGAAACGATCCGGGCCGCAGGTATAGGCATGCCAACCCTCTTGATATCCGCCAAGGATTACATCCAGATCGGCGCGGGTACCTTCATCAGAAAAATGATAGTGGACATGATCTGCCCATGGCATCGCGGCCAGATCGTCCAGATATCCTGCTCCGGCGCGCGTGCTGGCGGAATAATGCAACTCAAATGGTTTACCTAGTGCGTGCAATCGATGCGCGAAAGCGATCATCGGAGTGATACCGATGCCGCCGCCCATCAGGAAGGTTTTTGATGCGCTCTCATCCAGTTCGAAATGATTGATGGGTTTGGAAATAAAAACCTTGCGGCCTTCGTTGAAAATCCGATGCAACAGGGCTGATCCGCCACGCCCCTCATCTTCGCGCAGCACTCCGATCTGATAGGCCGATCGATCAGATGGATCGCCGGACATGGAGTATTGCCGCAAAAACTCGGGCGCGACCAGCACGTCCAGATGCGCGCCAGCGGTCCATTCAGGCAGCGGCGCACCATTGAGGGTCGAAAATTCATACTTCGTAACATCCGCGGTCATCTTGTCGACCTTGGTCAATTCAACCCGCATCACCGGAGCGTCCCCGGCAATCTGATAGCGATGGATCGCCGACATATCACCCGCCTCTTTGCGGGCCTTGTATTCATCTGCGGTCAACATTGCCTCATAGGCTGCAATCCCGGCCTCGCGGTCCATCACAAACGGATAGGGCCACGGATGCGGGGCAAGGTATGCCGGATAGACTGCAAGCGTCTGGTCCTCATATTTCAGGTCGAGGTCCTTTTGCAGATCACGCCGGTTCAGGGGATGTTGCGTTGGGCGATAGGCACCGTCGGCCTCCAACTCGATATCCCACCACCATTTCTTGGCGTCGTTTAGACCGCCGTTGCCAGCAATATCATCCAGTTTCGCCAGCACGGGTGCGGCTGAAGGTATGTTCATCGCGGCCCATCGGAACGGGCGTTCCTTGAAGATACCTTCAAGGTTCCAGGGGCAAGTTTTCATACATCGCCCGCACATGGCACCGCCTGGTGTCGTGACCCGGTAGGTCGCACATTTCTGGCTGTCGGATTTCCATATCTCATAGCCATTGAACATCAGCTTCGGTCCGGCAGTGATCGCGCCCGACGGGCACTCCCGTGCGCATTTGTTGCAAGACTCACAGAAGGTCTGCAGACCGAAATCGATGGGTTTGTCATGCACCATCGGCATATCGGTGGTAACGACACCTGATTTCAGACGCGGGCCGAGATAAGGGTTCAGGATGACCTCACCGATCCGGCTGACCTCTCCCAATCCCGACAGCAGCAGAAGCGGCGGTTGCAGCACTTCGCCATCCATCACCGTATGGGCCTTGGCTTTATAGCCAAGATTTCGAATTTGCTGCGCGATCACGCCACCCAGCAGCGAAAACCGCAGATAAGCCCGCATGGATTGGGCCACGCTGATCCAGTCATCCCCGCTGGCGCCCTCCATCGTTTCATAACCCTGATCGATGATCATGCTGATCGCCTGATCGTGGGGTGGTACGATCTCTTCTCCGGTGGCATCGTGAGAATACCAGCTCCATTCCGGGCACCGGCTGAGGCCCACCGCGTCGACCCCAAGGAAATAGGTCGCGGCCTTGATGTTTGCCGCATTCCGTTCGGCATCTGTTGGTTGTTCGACCTCGGCGCTGCCCCCATCTTGCAGCAAAACAAACGCGCCCAGTGCTCGGCGTTGGGCAAAGCTGGGTGCAGCCTTGCGGACATAATAGCCGCCCTTGGCTGCATCCTGCAGTTTTTTCCCCATGTCTCCGAATTGAGCACGCGCGAACATATCCGCGCGTTTGGGAACGCGGGCAACATTGTCCTCGTCGATATAGGTGGTCGGGTCGTCTACTCGTTTGAGATTTTCGAACGCATGAGCACCGTCGACATATCGACGCTTGGCATACGGATCGCGGTTCAGGGCGTTTTTGGCAAACCCTGTACCCAGCCACCATGCGGGACCCTGGGTGCGGAACCAAGGTTGCTCTGCCATGGGGCACAGCGGACGATCGTGACTGATTTCCATCTCGGTCGTAACCGCAGCCAGGCCAAAGCGTTTGCCCAACCATGGCACAACGACTTCGCCGGCTTCCATCGAAGCCAACCCCGCCGCCACGGCCAGCTTACCCAAATCAACCTCGGACGACATCGCCGAATGAGCCCGCGCGTCAAAACCCAGCAATCGGATGTAGTTGGCGATGACGACCGCATTTTCAGTCGCTAGCAGACAGGCACGGTGATCCTGCGCGTCCGAAATCCATTCAGCCCCGGTTTCCGATGAGTCAGGATCGCGATTGAGCTCATAAAGAAACACAATCGCATGGCAATGGTTGTCGATGGGCCTGGGCGCGGCCTCCATGCTTTCTTTCAGATCGGCCATGATCAGATCTATACCCGAGGCCAGGGTCTTGGTTTGGCGGGTTCGCAGCGCGTACGCGAGGCGGTCAATATCCGGGTTTCGCCGAGGATCGGGCAACATCGCTTCTGAAGGCAACGGCCCGCAGCCCATCATCGACGCGTCGTTGAAATAGCCAAACGCCTTTAAGTGGTTGGCCCGGTCAATTGGGTCGGCGGGAATGTCCGAGGTAACCGGATTCACGAACCCATCCCGGATCGCATCCAGCATCGCCTGAAATTCACCCATCGCATTAACGATGCTTTCGGGCTGGTCAGGCCGGTGAAAGCTAAGCGCGCGCATCCGATTGACCTGCATCAGATCGGGCATCCGGTCCTGCCGCGCCAACCGTTCCAGCGGATACGATCCCATGTGAACGGGTCGGTTTTTGTCCGAGAAAAAGCGGATCCCCATTGCGCGCCTCCTGCTTGCTGCCTACCCCCTACCCCGGCATAGACACCAAATCCATTCATGAATAATCATAGATGGTATGAGTAAAATTGATTTTATGGAATTGGACGGTAAAGTCCTGCGCATCTTTCTGACGATACTAGAGGAAAGTTCAGTCTCAAAAGCCGCCGATCGACTAGGCGTGACGCAATCGGCCATCAGCCATACCCTGGGAAAATTGCGGCAGATACTAGGAGACCCGCTGTTCGTACGATCAGGTCAAGGGCTGACCCCAACAGAGCGCGCGCTGTCACTCAAAGAACCAGTTCAGCAGGTGCTGGATAATATGCGGGCCCTTACTGAAGAGCGGCCATTTAATCCGTTGTCTGAACGGATGGACATCCAGATCGCCACCAATGACATGCCGCGTGAGTTGATCTTTCCCGACCTGCTGCGGGAGGCCCGGGCTGAAGATATTCGGTTGCAACTGGAATTCATCCCCTCGGGTGTACCTGACCCGGATCTGCTGCGGAGCGACCGGTGCCAGTTGATGCTGACCCCACTGCCTCCGGATGGACCAGACATATTTCAGAAACGACTGGTGACCAGTCCGCTGATGGTGTTTTACGACGCCGCACACCGGGATCCTCCGCAGGATTGGCAGGCTTATTGCGACAGTGATCATGTCGAAGTGCGCTTTGCCGATGGGCGCAATGCACGTGCGGTTATGCGCGGGGTGGATCAAAGCCAAATCCGAGCACCGATCGTGACCCTGCCCCATTTCAACGCAATCCCGCCGTTCGTGAAAGGCAGCACTCTGATCTCGACCGACACGGCGCTGATGAAACTGGGCCCGCTGGCAAGTCTGGATTGTGCACCGCTGCCATTTGCCAGTGATCCCGTGACGATCTACATGGTCTGGCATCAGCGATCGACCAATGACCCAGCCCATCGCTGGCTGCGCAGGCGGATCGAAACCATCGCAACAATGCTTCAAACCTGAGATAACAGCCAATCGCGCATCTGTTTCACCAGTTCCGGCTGGCGTGGTTTCTTTGGGGTGACGATGAAGAAGCTCAGATCGTCGATCAGCACTTCGGACAGGGGTTGCACCAGCCGCCCCGCAGCCAGTTCCGACGAGACTAGCGGCGCATTCGCCAAGGCAAAGCCCTGACCAGAGATTGCCGCGTCTATCGCCAGGCTCGTCTGGCTGAAGCTCATCATCCGAGGGCGACCTTCGACCCCTGCCCGCTCAAGAAACAGCGGCCACAGCCCGTGCGAGTCACTAAGCAATACGTGTTTCATCAAGTCCGCTGGTACTGTAATCTCTGCAGCCAGTTCCGGGCTACACACCACAACGAACTCAGTAGAAAACAGCGGTGTCGCAATCAAATCCGGTGCAATTGGTGCACGGCTCTGCCGCACGGCAATATCAATCCCGTCCGACTGGAAATTGGCCAGCCGTTCACCCGCATCGACCTGCACCGAAACATCGGGATAGCTGGACATAAATCCATTCAGGCGCGGCACCAACCATTTCGAGGCAAAACTGGGCGTGACAGAGATGGTGATCTGGCGTTGACCCGACAGGTCATCCACAGCCTCTTCGATCAGACGAAAGGCCCGCCGTAAGGGTGCGTGGAACCTGCGCCCCGCTTCGGTCAGGCGCAATCCACGGGGTAAACGTTCGAACAGGCCAGCCCCCAATCGGGCTTCAAGCCCCCTTACCTGTTGGGCAACGGCGCCTTGGGTGACGCCCAACTCTTCCGCGGCCAAACGAAAGTTTAGATGCCGGGCGGACGCTTCGAAGGCGCGCAGAGCGTTGAGGGGTGGGAGTGCTGTCATAAGACCAGACTGTAGATTTTCTACATATTTAACGCAGCAGAACTGATTGGTCAATTTAACCAAAGACACCCATTTTGGTTACAGACAACGCATTGGAGCAAAAAAGATGACAAAAGTAGCTTTGATCACGGCTGGCGGAAGCGGCATGGGCGCAGACTCTGCCAAAAGGCTGGCCGCAGATGGGTTCAAGGTCAGCATTCTCTCGTCCTCGGGCAAGGGAGAGGCCTTGGCGCAAGAGCTGGGCGGTGTCGGCATCACCGGGTCGAACCAGTCAAATGATGATCTGCAGAATTTGGTCGACGCCGCAATGTCCCATTGGGGGCGCGTCGATGTGCTGGTCAATTCCGCAGGGCATGGTCCGCGCGCGCCGGTACTGGAACTGACGGATGAGGACTGGCACACTGGCATGGATGTTTATTTCATGAATGCGGTGCGCCCCACTCGACTGGTGACCCCAATCATGCAAAAGCAAGGCGGCGGTTCGATCATCAACATCTCGACCTTTGCCGCGTTTGAACCCGATCCTGTTTTCCCCACCTCAGGCGTCTTTCGCGCTGGGCTGGCGGCATTCACCAAACTGTTCTCGGATAATTATGCGGCCGACAATATCCGCATGAACAACGTGTTGCCCGGTTTCATCGACAGCCTGCCCGAGAAAGAGGAATTCCGTGCCCGCATCCCGCTGGGCCGCTATGGGCGCAGCTATGATGAAATTGCCTCGGTCGTGGCCATGCTCGCGTCTGAGGGCGGAGGTTACATCACCGGTCAAAACATTCGTGTGGATGGCGGCATCACACGCTCTGTTTAGTGTCAGAAACGTGCCTTGATGAAATGCGTCAGCGCTGCGCCCGTCTCGAAAAAGACGTGGCGCAGGCCGGTCCAATTTTCGCTGTACTCTGGCACCGGAGGCACGGGAAGCAGAGATGGATCACCGTTCAGCAGGCTTTCGGCCATCAGACGCCCGAACACGGTTCCCGGCCCAATCCCACGCCCGGAAAACCCATGCGCGGCTAGCGCATTTGGACCAATCTGCGTGATCTTGGGAATATGGTCCGATGTCATCGCAATCCGTCCGTGCCAACCTTCGATCAGTGGCTGATCTGCAAGCTGTGGATACAACGTCGCCAGCTTGCGCCTGACCCAGGCCTTGTGGGCGAAGCCACCGGCGTGGCTTAGGTTCCCCATGCCGCCAACAATGAAGCGGCCCTCCTGATCCAGTCGGAACGACGTCATGATCAAGCCGGTATCCCAGCAGCCCTCGCCTTGGGGCAATATGCTGGCCCGAAGATTATGTGACAGCGGTGCGGTGGCGTATTGGAAGTAATAGACCGGCACATAGTCAGGCGCAGTAATGGCGATATCTTGATGATAGGCGTTGGTCGCTTGAATGACCGATTTGGCGCGTACGGTTCCGCCATTTACGCGCAAAACCCATCCCTCGTTATCCTTGCGCAAGGATCGGACCGGGCTTTGAATGCAAATCTGCGCGCCCGCGTCCTGCGCGGCGCAGGCCAGACCCACCGCATAGGCCAGCGGCTGAATCGTGCCCGCGCGCGGATCAAACAACGCTCCATGGACGGCGGGGCTGCCCGTGCGTTGGCGCGATGTAGTGGCGTCAAGCAGTTCGACCGGTGCACCGGATGTACTCAGCTGTGCATGGCGCGTACACAAATCCCCATAGCCCGAGGCCGAATGCGCACAGTGCAACGTGCCTTTCCTGACCGGCTCGCATGCGATCCCGTGCGCATCAATCAACTCAAACACTTCGGAAGGCGCCTTGGCCAATAGAGCAATCAGCCGGTCACCCACCGCCTGCCCCAGATGCAACCGTATCTCGTCTGGCGGAAGCCAGAGCCCGGCATTGACCAGCCCCACATTCCGCCCGGATCCACCATGGCCGATCTGGTGCGCCTCAAGCAGGCAGACAGACGCCCCCGATTGTGCTGCCGCCAGGGCGGCAGAACATCCGGTGTACCCGCCACCGATAACCGCAAGATCAACGGTCAGATCACCAGAAAGCGTCTGCGCGGCAACACGCTCGCGACTAGTTTGCAGCCATAATGATTGATCATAATCACGCATACCAGAACCCTGCCAGAATCTCGCAGATCATCGGACCGGCGTCATCCGGTTGCAAGGGCCCGTTGATCTGCCCGTCCCATGGCGACCAGAAACGGGTCCGCTTCCTGCTGCGTCTGGAACGACGCCTTGTCCGTCATCCCCCGCCAGCCCCCAAGTACCAGAGATTGCGCGACCGCGCCGCCCAGCGTAGCACCCGGACCGGTGACGATGAACAGGTCTGGGGCAAATTCACGCGCAGCGGTCTGAATGGCGTGGGTAAAGTCATAGGGCGCGGTCACCTGATGCCCAAGAGTATATTCCCATAGCGCCTCGGTATCCGTCGCGCCGGGCCACCAGATCTTACCACGACCGTCGATCATCGGATGCCTGGGTTGACTGAAAAGATCAGACCCCAGTCGCGCCCGGCCTTCTGCGGCCACAGGGGCCTGCATCGCGGTGTGAAAGGCGGCGTGATTGGCCAGCCGCAGCGGAAACCGGTCCTGCACAACAGGATGGGTGGCCTCAAACGCCTGCAGTCCGGCCTCATCCCCCGCAAGCACCAACATTCCGCCAAGATCTATCGAAAGCGCCAGCGTATGGTAGTTCAATTCGTTAATCCGCGCGACCTCGCCCAACAGGTCGGCCTTTCGTGCCGGATCATTCTTCCACAGGTCGCCGACGAAAGGGTATACCAGTTGGCCGCCGATCAGATGCTGCTGCATCAAAGTGCCCATTGTATTGACCACGCGAAAGCCGTTCTCGGGTGTTAGTGCCCCTGCGGCGGCCAATGCGATGTACCATCCCATCGAATTGCCCGTGACTGCGACGACTTCGATATCTTCGGCCAGCGCCTGCGCATCTGCCAACGATGCTGAATAGATCAGGGGTGAGGCCACATCCCCGCGCGAGTATTTGCCAACGCCATAGCGACTGGCCCCGTCAAGCGCCGTGATTGCATCCTGCCCAGCCTCGGCACGGATGGCATCGAAGCTACGAAACAGGTCCATTCGCTCTGTGTGGTGGTGATGCAGATAGCCAAGCTCGGGCTTGTTATATGTGCCCCGACCCGGGCAAATCAAAACAGCGGTACGGGTCATGATTTTGCTCCGGTAAGGGTCAGCGCCGCAGAAACTATTCTGTCTTTCGATGGGAGAGGTGCGGCATAGGCCGGACCAGTCGCGATAAAGCAATCTTCGGCCACAACACGGGCGGTCGGCGTGGCGGGACTTTCTTCGACGAAGAAAGTCATCAGCGCCTCGGATTGACTGCCGGTCCGACGACATTCGTCAACGACCAAAACATGCGCGCATGTTTTGGTGGCTTCGCGCAAGGCCTCGGTTGGCAACGGAGCCAGCCAACGCAGATCGATGATCCGGGTTTTCAATCCCGCTGCTTCAAGTTCAGGCAAGGACTGATGTGAAAGGTAATGCCCGTTGCCATAGGTTACGATGGCCAGATCTGTTCCGTCGCCATGCACCCCAACCTCGCCCAGCGCGATCTTCTGGTCCAGAGGCGGATAGGTGGTCATCCAGCTTCCATCCTGCGCCCCGTGAAGATCGCGCATCGGATAGAGCGCGATTGGTTCAAGAAACACCACGACGCGCTGCTCTTCACGGGCCAGTCGCACGCATTCGCGCAGCATCCGCGCCGCATCGGCCCCGTTAGACGGGCAGGCGATGATCACACCGGGTATATCACGCAGCACGGCCAATGAGTTGTCGTTGTGGAAATGCCCCCCGAACCCTTTTTGATATCCCAATCCGGCGATCCTCAGAACCATCGGGTTCGAATACTGACCGTTCGAGAAGAAAGGTAGCGTGGCAGCCTCACCCCGTATCTGGTCCTCGGCGTTGTGCAGATAGGCCAAAAACTGGATTTCGGGGATCGGGATGAAACCGTTGTGACCCATGCCGATGGCAAGCCCGAGTATGGATTGCTCATCCAGCAGCGTGTCAATCACTCGGTCCGGGCCAAAGCGCTGCTGCAATTTCTGCGTCACGCCATAGACGCCGCCCTTGCGACCAACGTCTTCGCCCATGCAGACGAGTTCAGTATGTTCCAGCATCAGGTCGGTCAGCGCCCAGTTGATCAGACGGCTCATCGGTTGCGGCTCAGCCATCACACGCATATCACCGCCAAAGGCTTTGGCGCGCGCCTCGGCACTGGGACCATTGGTGGGTTTACAGACGCGCTTGGGCGGGATCAGACTGGTCATCACCTCGGACGCAGTGACCAAATGCGGGCGCGTTACTGCATCAGCGGCCACGCGATCCGTGCGGGCACAGGTGTCGCGATAGATGGACAATGCCTGATCCGGCGACAACGCCCCCGCCTGATCCAGCAGGCGCACTGAATGCAACAGCGGATCGTTGGCCTCATCCGCCTCAACCTCGGATTTCGGCAAATAGGTCGTCGGCACATCCGCCCCGGCATGCCCATACAGACGAACGGTTTTCAGATGCAGGAAGGCGGGCTTCCGGCGTTTGCGGACATACTCAGCGGCCTCTGTCGCAACGGCAAAGGTTTCATAGATATCCAACCCGTTGGCCTGAAAATACTTGATCCCCGGACGATGCTCCATCGATGCCTGGATCCAGCCCTTGGGCGTTTTGACCGAGATGCCGATGCCGTTATCTTCGCACACGAACAGCAAAGGCAAAGGCGTCGATTGCACACTGGTCCAACCCGCAGTGTTGATCGCCCCCTGCGCAGTAGAATGATTCGCCGAAGCGTCCCCGAACGAGCACATCGCAATCCCGTCTTCTGGCAACACAAGATGTTCAGGCGCATGACGGCGCGCGGCCCCAAGCGCATAGGCCGCTCCCACCGCCTTGGGTAAATGGCTGGCAATGGTCGAAGTCTGCGGGGGGATCATCAGCGCCTTTGACCCAAGCACTTTATGCCGCCCGCCCGAGGTCGGGTCGTCTTTCGAACACGCGAAGCTCAGCAGCATATCCCACGTGATCTGCTGGCCGGGAACCTGTTCGGCCCGGGCAATCTGGAACGCCGCATCCCGGTAATGCAGGAATGCAATATCGGTCGGGCGCAATGCCTGCGCGACGGCGGCCATGCCTTCGTGCCCGGACGAGCCGATGGTGTAGAACCCCTGCCCGGCCTTTTGCATTGCCCGACTGGTCCGATCCAAAGCCCGGCTGAGAACCTGCGACCGGAACAGCGAAACAGCATCCAAATCGCTCAATCCCGGGCGCGGCGGTGGACCGTCAGGAAGGTTGCGATCTGCGACGCGGGTCAGGAAGTTCTCATGTACAATCTGGGCGCGGTCCATGGCTCTCGCTTTTGTCTGGTTTGTATCATCGGCCTTGGCTGGCTTCTGGGCGGGCTTGACCCGCCGGTTGATTAGTCCCGCGCTCAGGCGTGAATTTCAAGATCGCAGATGCGTGGGCGCGCAGTCAGTCACCTAAGCGATGCGATCCAACAGTCATCGCGCTGGCGGTTGGAAAAAACCAGTGTTATTGCATTCATAAGGTATGAGGATTTGTTATATGATTGCGCCTCGACGGTTTTTACCTTCGATCTCGTCCCTGCTTGCGCTTGAGGCTGTGGACCGGTTGGGAAGCGCTTCGGCCGCGGCTGCCGAATTGTCCTTGACCCAAAGTGCAATCAGCCGCCAATTGAAGACGATGGAAGACCAACTTGGGGTTCAGCTGATCGAGCGAAGCCAGATGCGGTTGCACCTGACGCCTGCGGCCAAAGACTATGTGCAAATCGCAAGGTCTGCGGTGCAGGAACTGGCTCAAGCGGCATTGAAACTCAAAGCAAACCCGGCGGGTGGGTCGCTTAACCTGTCAATCCTTCCCGCGTTCGGGATGCATTGGCTTGCACCTCGCTTACAGGACTTTGCCCGGCGTCACCCAGAAGTCACGGTCAATCTGGGCACCCGGCTCAAACCGTTTGATTTCAATTTGGAACCCTTTGATGGTGCCATCCATTTCGGTCAACAGGATTGGGCGGGTGTCTACTATCTGCCCCTCATGCGGGAAGAGGTCCTGCCGGTCTGCGCCCCAACCCTTGCGACCACCGGTTTCGCCAATCTGGACGCGCTGAGTTCTGCGCCGCTGTTGCACCTGGAGTCGCGCCCCGACGCCTGGGAGCGGTGGTTCGAGATGCAGGGTCACGCGGCTGTAGGCCTGCGCGGAATGCTGTTTGACCAGTTCTCAACCATGATACAGGCGACAATCCACGGGCTGGGCGTGGCTCTGCTGCCATTTTATCTGGTGCAGGACGATCTGCGCACCGGGCGGCTTGTTTCGGCGTGGGGCGGGCCGCGCATAAGCCTGGGCAGCTACTATCTGGTCTGGCCGAACGACCGATCTGTGCCCGAACCGTTGCGGTCATTCCGGGATTGGATCAATGACCAGCTTGAGGCAGACGCTGGCCATTAGGCCCGCATCAGAACTTGCCGTTGTCATTTTTCCAGGCACTGCGTGGGGCAATGGCCTCAACCGTATCCCAGTGTTCGACGATCTTGCCTTCAGCTACGCGGAACAGATCATAGAAAGAGCTGTGTTGGCCCTTAAGCGCGCCTTCGCACACCGTCAGCACAAAGTTCCCTTCGGCCAATACACGATGGAGATGTCGATAGTTCACGCCCCCCGCATCAGATAACGCGGTCTGCAATGCCATCAGGTCATCAGTGAATCGGGGGCTGTGCTCCACAAAGGTTGCCGCGTCTAAACAGGCAGCAAACTGACTCAGTTCCTTGGCAATCAGCGCCTGTTCAACGAAAGACCGGACGAAGCTCCGGTTCTCCTCAGTTTTCTCAATATCGCGGATCTCTGTTGGGCCGTCGACCATACAATGGCCCGAATCATTCGGTCCCTCTCGTTTCTGGATATTGTCCCAATGCTCCACCGCCTGACCGCCTTCAAACCGGAACACCTCAAAGCCGATATTGCGGCGCGAAAAATCGTATTCCGTGTGGGCGAAGACAAAGTCACCGTCTTCGAATGCGCGCACTATATTCACCCGAGGTGAGGTTTCAGACAGACGTTTGAACAAGGCCGCAAGTCCCTCGCTGCCCTCATGAGTCTGCGGATTATGCTGAATGTACCGGGCTTCGTTCACAACTGATACCGGAGCCGGGTCGCCGGTCTCAATGCTTTTAAGCAGGGCACATATGCGGTCTCTGTTTGACATTCCCATGGTGAAGCCCCCTTGTGAAACGATCCTTAAGTATAATGGCAGCGGGGACAAATATCATCAACGTCAATGCCTAACATAACCTGCGCGGCCTAAGGCCTTGCGTCCTGCGGACGGCGGGGGCCAGGCAGGCGCGGGCTGCGCCCGCGCCTGCCTGGCCCAACGGGAGGAGACGTTCCGCAAGGAATGTCGACGACGCGCGGGAGGTCATTGGGTCAGACATCCAATGAACGCGCGATGAGTTCTTTCATGACCTCGTTGGTTCCGCCATAGATCATCTGAACCCGCGCATCCGCATAAAGGCGTGCGATCGGATACTCCATCATGAATCCGTAACCGCCAAAGAGTTGCAAACACTCGTGCATGACCTCGTTCTGCGCCTCCGAGCCCCAGTATTTCACCATCGAAGCGGTCGCTGCGTCCAGTTCACCGGCTTCGAGTTTGCCGATGCAGTCATTGACGAAGCTGCGCAGCACCTCAGCCTTGGTCTTGCACTCGGCCAGCTTGAACCGGGTGTTCTGAAAATCCATGACGCGCTGACCGAAAGCTTTGCGTTCCTGCACATATTTCACGGTTTCGGCGATGGCAAAATCGATCGCGCCCAGCGCCATGATCCCGATGGTCAGACGCTCCCACGGCAGTTGTTTCATCAACTGATAGAATCCCCGCCCCTCTTCCGGGCTCAGAAGATTGGTCATCGGCACCTTAACGTCCTCAAAGAACAGCTCGGCCGTATCGTTGCCCTTCATTCCCAGCTTTTTGAGGTTGCGCCCGCGTCGGAACCCCTCAGCCCCTTCGGTTTCCACCCCGATCAGAGAAACGCCCTTCGCACCCAGAGACTTGTCGGTTTTGGCCGCGACAATGACCAGATCGGCGGATTGCCCGTTGGTGATGAAAATCTTGGACCCGTTGAGCCGGTACGAGTTGCCGTCCTTCTCGGCTGTGGTCTTCACCGCCTGCACGTCCGACCCGGTGCCCGGCTCGGTCATGGCCAGCGCGCCGACCATTTCACCCGAGGCCAGCTTCGGTAGCCACTTCTGCTTCTGATCCTCACTGCCATATGCGGTAATATAGTGAGTCACGATGGACTGGATTCCAAAACCCCAACCCGCATCACCGCGCGCGGTCTGTTCATATAAGGTGACGGCATCGAACCCCATGCCGCCCCCGACGCCGCCATAGTCCTCGGCAATCGAACCGGCCATCAGCCCGGTTTGTCCCGCCTGCAACCAGAACGCGCGGTCAACCATCCCGTTTTCGGCCCATTTCTCGGTATTGGGCACCAGCGCATCATCCATGAAGCGGCCCGCCATTTCGGCAAACATCCGGTGTTCGTCAGTAACCCAGGCGGCAGTGCTGGTAAAAAGCGACATCAAAAAGCTCTCCAGATCAGGTGTTTGCCCAAGGTTACCCCTGCGTGCGATTTCTTCCAATCGGTGTGACGTGGCGTCCGGGGCAAGCGCAACGCAACGTCTTTTTGCGCACCCGCCGCATCATGTAGGGATGTGTTCACATCTCCGTTCCCGCTGCTGACAATCCCGAGAACCGACGCTCATATATCAGTGAAACCCAGACCGCCTCAGGAGACAGCACAATGCCCCGCGCCTTTTCTGCATTGACCTTCACGCCCGCTGTGCGCGCCCATCAGGAAAGGATGGGCTCTGCCGCGACCTATGCGAAGTTCATTGAATCCGGTCCGCAACAAGGTCATCAAATCGGCCCTGCGGAAGAGGCGTTCATTCAGGGCCGTGACGGATTCTATCAGGCCTCGGTGTCCGAGACCGGCTGGCCCTATGTTCAGTTTCGCGGCGGACCAGCCGGATTTCTGAAAGTGCTGGACCCGCAAACCATCGGTTATGCGGACCTATCCGGAAACAAGCAGTATATCTCGCGCGGGAATCTGGATGGGAATGATCGCGTGGCATTGATCCTGATGGATTATGCGAACCAGCGTCGCCTCAAGATTCTGGGGCGAATGACCTTCACAGAAGGCGTCGAGGCAGCCGCCGATGTTATTACCGAAGGCGCTGAGGCCGGGGCCGAACGCGCCGCAATCATAAAGGTCGAAGCGCTCGACTGGAACTGCCCCCGCCACATTACGCCGCGGTTCACAGAAGCCGAACTTCGGCCCCATCTAAACACTCTGGGTCAGCAACTTGCTGTTTTGCAGACGGAAAACCAGCGACTGCAGCGGGAACTGGATGAGCTTCGCGCAGCGGGCGCATAGAAAGGCCAGGTGCGGCGGTCGGGCGCAGATAAGAACTGTGCCTTGACCTTCCCGTCACTGGAACCCTTATGTCATGGGCGAAGTTCATTGTCGGGACGACTCGCATGACTGGTTCACTGCAGACACAAATCAAGATTACAGGGATGGGGTGCGCCTCATGTGTTGGCCGGGTCGAGGGTGCGCTGCTTGCTGCATCAGGCGTACGCGCTGCTGAGGTCAATTTTGCAACCGCATCGGCGGATGTCACCTACGATGGATCGTTTTCTGAGGTTCTGAGCGCCCTCAAAGCAACGGGGTATCCAGCAGCGACACGGCAGACTCGTCTGAGCATAGACGGCATGAGTTGCGCCTCATGCGTGTCCCGGATCGAGCGTACGCTGAAGGCGATCCCGGGTGTGACCGAAGCTACTGTCAATCTTGCCTCCAACAGTGCCATGATGACCTATGTCGAAGGTGCAACCGATCCAGCGACGCTGGCCAGAACCCTGACCGAGACGGGATATCCCGCACATCCAGTCGATTGTGGTGTTCCGGATCCTGATGATAGAGCCGATGAGCTCGCCAGCCTGCGCCGGACGACTTTGGTTGCTGCAGCGCTGGCCTTGCCGGTTTTTGTGCTGGAAATGGGAGGCCACCTGATCCCTGCATTCCACCATTGGGTGCACGCGGCCATTGGCCTGCAGACAAGTTATCTGATCCAGTTTGCCCTGACCTCGGCGCTGCTGATCGGCCCGGGACGGGTGTTTTATGCCAAAGGCATCCCCTCGCTGCTTCGCGGAGCGCCCGACATGAACGCGCTTGTCGCGCTGGGGACAGGCGCTGCATATCTATACTCGGTTTTGGCGACTTTTGCGCCGCAGTTGCTGCCGCAGGGCACCGCCAATGTCTATTTCGAGGCCGCAGCTGTCATTGTTGTGCTGATCCTGCTGGGCCGTCTGATGGAGGCCCGCGCCAAGGGGCGAACCGGGGCCGCGATCCGCAAACTGGTCGGGCTACAGCCCAAAACTGCCCGGGTTGAGAGGGACGGGGCTACGCTTGATCGGCCCCTCGCTGAAATCGTCGCAGGGGATATCGTGCAAATCCGCCCAGGTGAGCGCATACCTGTTGACGGAGACGTGCTGGACGGCACCACGTATATCGACGAGAGCATGATCACCGGTGAACCCGTGCCGGTCGGAAAAGCCAAGGGCGATCCGGTTGTTGGCGGAACCGTGAACGGAACTGGTGCGCTGCGCATTCGCGCGACGCATGTGGGCGCTGACTCGGTGCTGGCGCAGGTCATCGGTATGGTCGAACAGGCGCAGGGTGCAAAGCTGCCCATTCAGGGGTTGGTGGATCGGATCACCTACTACTTTGTGCCTGCCGTCATGGGCATGGCCTTGATGACGGTTGCTACGTGGTTGATCTATGGGCCAGCCCCTGCCTTGCCGCTGGCGTTGGTGGCCGGGGTTTCGGTCTTAATTATAGCCTGCCCCTGTGCGATGGGTCTGGCTACGCCAACCTCAATCATGGTGGGCACCGGGCGTGCGGCTGAACTGGGCGTGTTGTTCCGCAAGGGCGATGCGCTGCAACTCTTGCAACAGGCCAGAGTGATCGCGTTAGACAAGACGGGCACTCTGACTTTGGGCCGTCCAGAGCTGGAAGATGTAATGACAGCAAATGGATTTGACCGGGCCGATGTCCTGCGCCTGTCTGCCGCTGCCGAGGCGCGTTCCGAGCATCCGATTGCCTCTGCAATCGTGCGCGCAGGACCCGCCGAGTTGCCCAACCCGGAGGAGTTCGAATCTTTGACCGGTCTCGGACTGCGCGCACAGGTCGAAGGGCGTTCGGTTCTGATCGGTGCTGACCGGCTTATGGAGCAGCACAACATCGACATCAGTGACTTGCAGCCTAAAGTCCAGGAACGAGCCGCCAAGGGTGCAACGCCGATCTATGTCGCGATCGACGGGCAATCCGCCGCAGCCCTCACGGTGTCAGACCCGATCAAACCGGGCACGGCAGAGACGCTGGCACGATTACACGCGATGGGCGTGACTCTGGCCATGGTCACTGGCGATAACGCACAAACTGCGCAGGCACTGGCTGAAAAGCTGGGCATCGATCACGTTACCGCCGAAGTGCTGCCAGAGGGTAAAGTTGAAGCAATCAAAGCGCTGCAACACAAATTCGGCACTCTCGCTTTTGTCGGTGATGGCATCAACGATGCACCTGCTCTGGCGGCGGCGGATATTGGCGTGGCTATCGGAACCGGCACAGATGTGGCAATTGAAACTGCAGATGTCGTGCTGATGTCCGGCGATTTGCGCGGGGTCGCGAATGCGGTCGAAATCAGCCAGCGCACAATGCGCAACATCCGCCAGAATCTCGGCTGGGCCTTCGGATACAACACATTGCTGATCCCGGTTGCGGCCGGAGCGCTGTACCCATTGGGTGGCCATCTACTGTCACCGGCATTGGCCGCCGGGGCCATGGCGTTGTCCAGCGTCTTTGTCGTCTCAAACGCCCTGAGGCTACGGCGTATCCAGACCAGCATGCCGGATATCGGCGACAAAGCATTTCGTCAGGAGGTGGCGGCATGAACATCGGAGAGGTCTCAGCCCATACGGGCCTGCCCGTCAAAACCATCCGTTATTACGAAGATATTGACCTGATAAAACCGCTGCGAGACGACAACGGGTATCGCCGGTTTCGAGATCAAGATATTCACAAGCTGAAATTCCTGGGTCGCGCCCGCGCGCTGGGGTTCACGATCGAAGATTGCCGCACACTGCTGGCCCTTTACGAGGACGAGACCCGGGCCAGCTCTGACGTTAAACGTGTCGCGCGGGACCATCTGGCGCAGATTGACGCCAAGATCGACGATCTCAAGGGTATGCGTGAAACACTCAGCCATCTTGTCGACGCCTGTGCCGGAGATGACCGCCCGGATTGCCCGATCCTGAAAGACCTGGGCGGCAAACCCTAACGCAGGGTTGCCCTTTGGCCCAAGCTTTGCTTTGTCTCTGCTAGACTTCACGCCCTGTCGTGCCGATCAGGCCGGGGTCAGTTTACAGAGAGGATTTTCACATGGCAAAAGTTGCTTTCCTTGGCCTTGGTGTCATGGGTTACCCAATGGCTGGGCACCTTCAAGCTGCGGGCCACGACGTCACTGTATACAATCGCACTGCATCCAAGGCCGAAGACTGGGTTACGCAACATGGTGGAGCCATGGCGCTGACCCCGCGCGAGGCCGCAGAAGGGGCAGATTTCGTATTGGCCTGTGTCGGCAACGACGACGATCTGCGTATGGTTTGCACCGGCAAGGATGGAGCGTTCCACGGAATGACCGAGGGAGCGATCTTTGTCGATCACACCACCGTCTCTGCCAAGGTGACCCGCGAGTTATACGAGGTCGGCAAAGCGCAGGGGATCGCTTTTGTGGATGCCCCGATTTCGGGCGGTCAGGCGGGGGCTGAAAATGGTGTATTGTCGATCATGTGTGGCGGCGATCAAGTGGCCTATGACACAGCTGAACCAGTGATGCAGGTCTATTCCAAGATCTGCCGCCGCATTGGTGACAACGGCGCCGGCCAGATGACCAAGATGTGTAATCAGATCGCCATTGCCGGGCTGGTGCAAGGTCTCAGCGAAGCGCTGCACTTTGCTGAAAAGGCTGGTCTGGATGGGCGCGCCGTGGTCGAGGTGATCAGCCAGGGTGCCGCAGGTAGTTGGCAGATGGCGAACCGGTACGAGACTATGTTGGACGATCATTTTGAACATGGTTTCGCCGTGGACTGGATGCGCAAGGATCTGGGTATTTGTCTGGATACCGCGAATGAGACCGGAGCTTCGCTGCCGGTGACCGCGCTGGTCGATCAGTTCTACAAGGACGTGCAGAAGCTTGGTGGTAGCCGGTGGGATACCTCCTCGCTGTTCAAACGGTTGCGCACGTTGGGTTAAGGACAAAGGGGGCTGTCTGCCCCCATCGCGCCAAGGCGCGATTCCCCCGAAGGTATTTTCGGCCAGATGAAGTGGATCAAATTGGGAATGGCAAGGGGTAACGCATGGGCGATCTGAATGCATACTGGGCTGGAATGCTGCGTCAGAACTGGGGATTGGAAGCCCGCCTGACGCGGTTGGATGGGGAATATGACCTCAACTTTTTGGTCGAGGCCACGAATGGGCAGGACTATGTGCTCAAAGTGATGCGGGCCGGGTGCGATGCTGATCTGGTGGATTTGCAGATCAAGACGCTGGAGCACCTTGATGCCGAGGCGCCGGGCCTGCCGTTTCCTGCCGTTGTTTCTGATCTGAACGGAGCACCGTTGCCAGAAATAGCCGATGCGCAAGGGCAGCCGCGGCTGGTCTGGCTGCTTGAACGAATGCCAGGCCAATGCTTTGCCCGCAGCGCCCCCAAAAGCGAGGACCTGATACTCAAGCTGGGGCGCGTTCTAGGTGCAACGGACCGGGCGCTGGAGGGGTTCAAGCATGATGGCCTGCATCGTGCCGATTTCAAATGGGACCTGACCCAGGCTGGTTGGATCGTCGATCGGTTGGAGGCGATTTCTGATCCGGCGAGGCGTGCGAGGCTGCAGCAGATAGCCTCGGATTTTGATGCCATTGGTGATCAACTAAATGGGTTGCCGAAACAGGCGATTCACAACGATGCCAATGATTACAATATCCTGGTAGAAGGCGAGCTGAGTGAACGTCGGAGCGTCTCGGGCTTGATCGACCTTGGCGACATGTGCGCGGCACCGCGTGTTTGCGACTTGGCCATTGCCGGGGCTTATGTCGTTCTAGACCACCCAAAACCCGAACGCGCATTGGCAGCATTGGTGCGCGGCTATCATGCCGCCAACCGTTTGCGACCCGATGAGATTGATCTGATCTGGCCTTTGCTGAAGATGCGGCTGGCGGTGTCCGTGGTGAACTCGACCCTGATGGCGGCCGAGAACCCGGACGATCCATATGTGACGATTAGCCAAGCCCCGGCGTGGCGGTTTCTGGAGGACGCATCAATCAATGGCGCGCTCATGTCCGCCCGCCTGCGCGCCGCCTGTGGCCTGCCGGTTGTTGACGGTGCCGAACGGGTCCACGCCTACCTGTCCAGTCATTGCGGGCATTTCGCGCACATGTTTGGGCAGGATTTGAGCGACGCGCCAATGGGCTCATTATCCGTTGAAAATTCGACCTGGCCACAGAATCCGTTCCACATGCCACTTAAAGAGGCAGCACGGGTCGGAGAAGAATTCGGGGAAGGTCTCTGGCTTGGGTACTACAGTGAACCCCGCCTGATCTATGCAGAGCCTGGATTCCGCAAAGGCCCTTGGAAAGCGTCGGATCGGCGTACAGTGCATTTGGCAGTGGATGTTTTTGCGCCCGCCGGAACCGTGCTTCATGCGCCACTGAGTGGTCGGGTCGAGGCGGTTGAAAACCGGAACTCTCATCTCGATTACGGCGGGGTTGTGATCCTGCATCACGAAACACCCGAAGGTGATGCGTTCTATACGCTATACGGCCATCTGGATCCCGAGCTGTGCGAGCGCTTGAAATCCGGTGATCCAGTTGCACAAGGCGCAGCTTTTGCGCGGTTGGGTGATGCCAGCCAGAATGGCGGCTGGGCACCGCATGTGCATTTCCAGCTGGCGCTGACCACCGACGGCATGCAGGCCGACTGGCCCGGCGTCGCCGACCCGGATGAGCTTGAGCTGTGGCACGCGGTGTGCCCCAATCCGGCAGCTTTATTGAACCTGCCTGATGAGAAGGTTTTTTATCACCCCACCGATAAGCATTCGATCCTGCAGCAGCGCCGGGATCACTTCGGCGGCAATCTCAGCCTGACCTATGATGACCCGGTTATGTTAGTGCGCGGCTGGAAACATCACCTGTTCGACGAATGGGGGCGGCCCTATCTGGATGCGTATAACAACGTTCCGCATGTGGGCCACGCGCATCCTCGTATTCAGACGGTTGCAGCTGATCAGCTCAAACGAATGAACTCGAACACGCGCTATCTGCATCCAGCGCAGACCGCCTTTGCCGATAAGATCTTATCGAAGCTACCAGATCATCTTGAGGTTTGTTTTTTCGTGAACTCTGGGACTGAGGCCAATGAACTGGCCCTGCGTCTGGCGCGCGCGCATACCGGGGCAAAGGGGATCGTAACGCCGGATCATGGCTATCACGGCAATACAAACGCTGCGGTGGCAATCTCAGCCTACAAATTCAACAAACCCGGTGGAATCGGGCAGGCCGATTGGGTAGAGTTGGTGGAGGTCGCGGATGATTATCGCGGTTCGTTCCAGCGTGATGACCCGCACCGTGCCGCTAAATTCGCGAATTTTGTCGACCCCGCAATAGCCGCGTTGCAATCTAAGGGTCATGGTGTAGCCGGTTTCATTGCCGAAACCTTCCCTTCGGTAGGGGGGCAGATCATCCCGCCCAAGGGCTATCTGTCTGCGGTCTACGAAAAGATCCGAACTGCCGGAGGCGTCTGTATTGCCGATGAGGTCCAGACCGGCCTTGGACGGTTGGGCGAGTACTATTTTGGCTTTGAACATCAAGGAGCGTTGCCCGATATCGTTGTCTTGGGCAAACCCATCGGCAATGGCCATCCGTTGGGCGTGCTAGTGACCACCAAAGAGATCGCCCAAAGCTTCGATAACGGGATCGAGTTCTTCTCGACCTTCGGTGGCTCCACCCTGTCCTGCAGGATCGGGAAAGAGGTGCTGGATGTTGTAGATGACGAACACCTGCAAGAGAACGCCCGCGCGATGGGGGCGCGTCTAATGGACGGGCTCAAACAGATCGAGGCTGACTTTGGCTGCGTTGGTGATGTGCGCGGTATGGGCCTGTTTCTGGGTGTTGAACTGATCAATCCGGACGGCTCGGAAAGTGGCGAGATTTGCGGCTATGTAAAAAATCGGATGCGCGATCACCGCATCCTGATTGGTAGCGAGGGGCCGAAGGATAACATTCTGAAAATCCGGCCACCGCTGACCATCGAGGCCGAGGATGTGGACATGATCTTGTGGGCACTGCGCGATGTGCTTGCAGAGGTCGGCGACTATTCTCCAGTTCCCGAGTGCGAACACGACCACCATCATGCAGGTTGTGGTTGCTGCTGAGAAAACAAAACCCCGGCAAAATAGCCGGGGCTCTGCTACCACCGATCAGTGGAGCACCGAAATTGGGGGTTGGTGCCCGGTCGTCGGCAAAGGTACCGCTGCAGTCATTCGGCGCAAAGCCAGACCCAGTTCTTCGGATAATGATGCCAGCGCTGGGGCAAAATCTGGTCGCACGATCAGTGAGGCCATCATCATTGCGTCTTCGCGCGCACCTTCGGAAGCGGCTGCAATCATCTGGGCAAAACAGTTTTCATCCGCCCCAAGACACGCACATCCCAACCCGTGACGAACCAGAGGCCGACGGCCGTGATGTGCACACAGTGAGCACAGCCGATCCAGCGTCAGCATCGTGGCGCGGCCCTGATTTGCACCCAGCGCGATGTCAAAATCGCTTGCGGCGTTGGCGCGGCCTTCAACCCCATCGCCCCAGAGGCGCAGGTACATGACGGCACCCGCCTCAACAGGGCTTAGGTCGCTCAGGCGACCAACGGCTGCCCCACCACGCGAAGTTGGCGCGCTCATTTTGTCAGGATCAGTTTGCCTGCGCGGGTAATGCGCAGCGTATAAAGCTGATCGCCCAGCTCGATATGAGCCAGATTGCCACCTTTTGTCAGGTCTTCAGCCTTGTGGGACGGCAGCATAGAAACAGCATAGCTTTGAGTCGAAGTAGGGGATTGCGCGTTCATCGGACATCTCCAGAGCGTCATTGGCACATGGCCTTGTCTGTCTTTGTTTCGCTTTATCTGGCTGACCCTGAACCGGGTTGGCTATCTGTTCGTGAGCTTAATCTGATAAAAATAGTAAGATATGTCAAGCTTGGGTTTTTATGACGTCTTTCTCGGGTCGCTATTGCGCCGTAACGCGGCGCGTTCTAGGCATTGAACACCAGTAAACAAAGGCAGATTCGCAGATGACAGCAGTTGTAGTATTTGATCTGGATGGTACCCTGATAGACAGCCTTGCAGACCTTGCGGCTGCAGCAAACCGAATGCTGTCCGATCAGCGACTGCCCGCTCTGCCGCAGGAAACGATCCGCGGATTCGTAGGCAACGGCCTACCCAAACTGGTCGAGCGTGTGATGACCCATTGCGCTTTGGACCCGGAACGCCACAGTGAACTCACGCAACTTACTCTGACGCATTACAATGCAGGCGCGTGTGATCGGACGACCGTTTATCCCGGCGTGGTCGGGGCATTGGATGAACTGCGCAAAATGGGCTGCGTTCTGGGCATCTGCACCAACAAACCCGAAGCGCCTGCCCGGCATGTGCTGAGCGAATTGAACCTGTTGACCTATTTCGATGCGGTTTTGGGCGGCGATACGCTGGAGACACGCAAACCCGATCCGGCACATCTGCACGCCAGCTTCGACGCCTTGCCATCCGTCGGGCCGCGACTATTCGTTGGTGACAGTGAGGTAGATGCCGAAACAGCCCAGCGCGCGCAGGTGCCGTTTTTGCTGTTTGAGCGGGGATATCGGAAATCACCCGTCTCGGCGCTGCCGCACACGCTCAGCTATGACAACAGTGCCGCGTTGCCGGATCTTGTTCGACAAATTGTGCAGGACGAGGCGTTGCAAGCACGGCCTCAAAAAGATTGAGGGGCCGGCTGAGGGGGTAAGAAGCCAGCCCCTCATCGGGGGAAATCAGTGAAAGTGGATTGGGCGCACTGGCCCGGTAGTTAATCAATGTTTAACGCACCCATGCGAACCGCGATATTGGGGGATTCCCGTAGTGCCCGAAATTTTTTTTCCGGCACTGAAGAATTTTTAACCGGCCGGGTCTTGAAAACCGGTTTTCAAGCCGCGTTCGCGGCCGCCGCCCTGGCAATGACCAGTTCCTCGTTCGTGGGGATGACCATCAGTTTCACACGAGACAGATCGGTCGAAATAACCCGCCCGTTATCCGCATTGGCATCATGATCCAGCTCAACGCCCAACCACCCCATATCGGTGCAGATCCGATCACGGATATAGGTCGAGTTCTCTCCGATCCCCCCGGTGAACACAACCGCATCCAATCCGCCCAGTACAGCGGCCAAAGCCCCCAACTCGCGACGTATTCGGAAGGTGAAATAGTTGATCGCGTTGCGCGCACCTGGCGTGTCTGATGCCTCAAGCGTGCGCATGTCATTCGTCATCCCCGACAGGCCGAGCAAACCGGATTTGCGATACAGAAGGTCAGAAATCTCGTCTGCATTCATGCCTTGCTGATCCATCAGATACAGCACAACACCCGGATCAAGCTGACCACAGCGTGTCCCCATCGGCAAGCCATCCATGGCCGAGAACCCCATGCTGGACCCGACCGAGCGGCCCCCGATCATGGCGCACATTGAGGCCCCGTTTCCAAGATGCGCCACAACGACCCGCCCCCCGTGAATCAATGGTGCGGTCTTGGCCAGGTGGTCGGAGATATAATCATAACTCAACCCATGAAAACCATAACGCCGAACGCCCATGTCGTAATACTCGGTCGGCAACGCAAAGGTATCGTTGACCCAAGGGTGATGGCGGTGAAAGGCGGTGTCGAAACAGGCAACCTGTTTGGCCTCGGGGAATCTCTCCATCGCAGCGCGCGCGCCATGCAGGTTATAGGGTTGGTGGAGCGGTGCAAAAGGTTCCAACTGCTCAAGCATCCGCAAACTGTCAGGGGTCAGCAAAATGGGCTGATCATTGTCCGGCCCACCATGCACAATGCGATGCCCCACCGCCGCCACGCGCGCAGATGGGAACTGGCGCTCGAACAAATCCAGAATGTAATCCAACGCGCTGGCCTGATCCCGCAGCACTTCGGAGGAAGTATCTGCAAGCACTCGACCATCCGTGGTAGTTGCACTGATCCGCGCATCAGGGCTGCCAATACGTTCAACCTCGCCCGAGCAGATCAGGATCGGATCAGCGCCGCCTGCTGCGAACAGCCCGAATTTCAACGAAGAAGAACCCGAATTCAGCGTAATGATGTGGTCCATCAGATCTTGCCCGACATGCGTGCCGCGTGTAGCGCCGCAACGGCACAGGATGCCAACCGCGCCTTGTCGTCATCCGCCCGACTATTGAGGATGATCGGCACCCGCGCGCCAAGCACGACCCCGGCAGCTTCGGCGTGGGCGATATAGGTCAACTGCTTGGCCAGCATATTGCCAGCGTCCAGATTGGGCACGACCAGAATGTCCGCCCGCCCAGCCACCTCGGACACGATACCCTTGGTGCGCGCCGCCGCAAGGCTGACAGCATTGTCCATGGCAAGCGGCCCGTCGACCAGCCCGCCCCTGATCTGCCCGCGTTCAGCCATCTTCGACAGCAACGCCGCGTCGATCGATGACCGAATCGCAGGGTTCACTGTCTCAACCGCTGAAAGAACCCCGACTTTCGGCGCGCCAATCCCGATCGAAATCGCCAGATCAATCGCGTTCTGCGTGATATCGATCTTGGTTTCCAGATCCGGCTCGATATTGATCGCGGCGTCTGTCACCAACAGCGGGTGCGGCTGCCCCGGCACATCCATGACAAATACATGAGTAAATCGGCGACCCGCCCTAAGGCCGCGATCGCGCCGAAGTGCTGCGCGCAGCAGATCGTCGGTGTGCAAGTGCCCTTTCATCAATGCCTCGGCGCGCCCGTCCGCAACAAGATCAACCGCCTTGTTGGCGGCATCTAGATGGCCGTGAACGGGAACGATCTCGACATCCTGCAAAGTAAGATCCAGGTCACGCGCTGCCACAGCAATCTTATCGGGATCGCCAATCAGGATCGGCTTGATAATGGTCTCACGCGCTGCCAGCAAAGCACCACCCAACGAGTTGGGTTCTTCCGGCGCAACAACCGCAGTTGGGATCGGCGGCAATGGGCGCGAACGATCGAGCAATGCGTCGAAGTGCCGGTGCCGCTGAACCACCAGGCCAGGCACCTCAATCTCGCTGAATGACATCTCTTTTTCCGGCGCAATCACCACCGCACTGCCGGACACGATCACCGCATTGTCACGGGGCCGGATCACACTGGTGTCCAGAACAACTTCGCGGCTGGCCCGCATTTCAACTACGGTTACGCGCGCCGCAAGTTCATCACCTGCATTTGCCCTGGTGCCGAATTCAAAACTCTGCGATTTATAGAGCGTTCCTGCCCCCGGTAGGATGTTTCCAAGCACGGCAGAAATCAGCGCGCCCACGAACATGGCCGGGGCAATCGCTTCGTTCACAGAGTCACCGTCTCCGTCCTCGGTGGACAGGTGCAGTGGATTGTGATTGCCCGAGTTCGAGGCAAAAACAAAGAAATCGTCCTCGGTACAGATGCGCGTCAACTCAGCCGAGTCGCCAACCTTCAACTTGTCATAAGGCTTGTTGTGATATTGCATGTGCCCCCTCGGAGGTTGTTCTGTTCCGTGGCTTATGTCGGGCTGCGTCCGACCCGAATACTTGCGCCGGAGCATTAAGAGATTTCGAACAGATGTCCAATGCTGACACGGCGTCGGGCGCAGGCTTTTTGCGCGGGCGCAACAGGTCTGCCTTAGGGTTCGAAATCGTCCGGGGCGCCGAATACAGGTGCATCAAGGGTGGTTCCGGTCAGCGAGTGCATAAAGGCAACAAGGCTGGCGATCTGTTCATCCGTCAAATCCAGTGGTGCAACATCGACCTTGCGACGCTGGCGATCCATTTCCAGACGGTCATGCCAGACGATGAAATCAATACTCCTCAGCCACGGCACCTTGGGCAAAGCCGCCATGTCCGGGGTCCACGCCGCCAGGCTTTCGCCGGGGTTCAGGTGATGGCGAATGATACCCTCAAGATCAGGGAAGGCGCCGTTATGGCCGTAGGGAGCGGTTTTGGCGACATTGCGCAGCATCGGTGTGCGGAACCGGTAGGCATCCTCGGTCCGGTCACTTTCTCCGACCCGGCCAACATCGCGTGCATAGGGATCATAGGGCCGGGTTTTGCCCGGACCAAACGGAGGTAAGCCGAGCGCGTGAAACCCCTGATCCGACAAAAGCGGGCCGGAATGGCAAGATGCGCAATCAGCCTTGCCAAAGAACAGGGCCATCCCGTTTTTTTGCTGCGGCGTCAGGGCGGTGCTGTCTCCGGCCAGATACTGATCGAAGGGGCTGTCTGTGCTCTGCCATTCGATCGCCATGAAAGCGGCCAGCGCGTTGGCGATCTGGGTGATTGAAACCTCCTCAGTTGTCTCGATTTCATCAAAAGCTGCAACCATGGCAGGGCCATACCGCGGATCGGTGCGTACTCGTTTGGCGAGGATCGGCCACCCCTTGTCGATCCGATCATGTACCGCGCCAGTGACTTCATTTTCAGCCACATTCCCCGCCATCTCGAACTGCGACGTCATCGGGAACAACGCCTGCGCGGCCAAGAGCGAATTCAGACCCTCGGGCAGCCATTCCTGCGCGGGGGAATTGAAGCCGTTGCCATACACGTCAGATATGCTCAGGCGGCCATCGTGGAAGACGGTATGCAGCTCTTTCGCGCCCAAGTTCCACAGGCCCGGAGAATTCCGCGGGATACGTTTACGGATCTTGTCTGCTCCGGTGCCGGGCGTACGGTCAGGACCAAGACCCTGCCCACCCTCGCCGATGCCTAAAGACAACCCGTCCGAGGTACCAAAATCCGGGTGGTGGCAATGGGCGCAGGCGATGTTGTGATTACCTGACAGGATCGGATCGTAAAACAGTTGATGACCGATGGCGGCCTGTTCCATATCAAAGGGGATGAAATCGTCATCCGTCAGAGGGCGCGGCAAATCCTGTGCTGCCGCAGCCCCGGCCAAAAGGAAAGCAACGCCATGCGTCAGTTTGTATTTGCCCTTTGCCTGCTTGCATCGCCGGCGCTGGCCGAATTGGAACAAGCACGCGATCTGATGGAGTCCGGGGATTTCGAGGCCGCCCGCGAGGAACTGCTGCCCGCCGCGCGTTCGGGCAATGCCGAGGCTGAGGAACTGATCGGTGTCATGTACGGGCTGGGTCTTGGGGTCGAACAGGACTATGAACGGGCGTTCGAATGGTATCTGCGCGCCTCGATGAAAGGGCATCCGGGGGCGCAGTCCGGTATCGGATGGTATTATGAACTGGGTCTGGGCTTGCCCGCGCCTGATCTGGTTCGGGCCTATATGTGGTACACGCTCAGCGCCATTGGCGGCGATCCCGATGCGGCGATCAGCCTTGAGGAAGTAATCAAGAAAATGACACCGGAGCAAATCGAAAGGGCGCATGTTCTGGTCAATGACTACAAGGGGTGGATGTACCCGTTTCGGTAAAGGCCGGGCCAAATGGCCCGACCCAACAGTTTAGTTCAGGTCCGCATCGCGTGAGGCGTTTACGTCTACCTCGGCCGCTGCGACCGCTTCGTTCAGAGCATTGAACACTTCGTCTCCGCGCGCCACATTGGACTGGAACCAGGCATAGACCGGAGTCGCGGCCTCTTTGAACGCGGTTTTCTGCTCGGGCGTGGGAACGTAAAGATCACCTCCACCGGCGACGAAATCCTCATAAGCCTGGATCGACTTACGCTTGGGCGAGGCAAAGGTGGCCTGCTGCAGAGCATAGAAACCGTCGACAACAACGCGGCGCATGTCCTCGGGCATTTCCTGGAATTTTGCATTGTTCATCCACCACAGGGCGCCCATGTAGGCGTGACCATCAAGGGTGACATATTGCAGACCCGCATCGGGGAATTTCATCCCCATGATGTCGGTAATCCCATTCTTGGACCCCTCGACAACACCGGTCTGGAAGCTGGTGAACAGTTCCGGCCACGGGATCGGGGTCGGCGACGCGCCCAGCGCCTTGACCAGTTCCTGTGGCAAGTCGGCGACAACGGTGCGGATTTTCAAGCCTTCCATATCGGCAGGCTCGGCCACGCGGCGCTGTGTATTGGCGAAGTTGCGCCAACCGCCGGTATTGCCAATGGTCATCAGACGGATCGCGCCGCCAGAATCCTCCAGTGCCATATCACGCATCTGCCGGGTGAAATCACCGGAAAGGACATGCTCGGCAATGCGGTCATCGGCCATCAGATAGGGCAGATCCAGCACCTGCACGTAAGGAAAAATACCCGAGGCCCCGCCCGAAGTTGAGATGTAGATGTCGATGGTTCCATCCGCCACGCCCTGCAGGCATTCTGCCCCGTTCGAACACAGCTGCGTACCGATAAACAGTTCCACCTCGATTGCACCGTTCGATGCGGCCTCGACATAGTTCTTGAAAACGACCAGGCCGTCATAGTCCTCATCGTTTTCGTTTGAATTCGCGGTGGCGCGCAGCGTGTAATCGGCCGCTGTCGCGGCGATGGCGGACGCGGCCACCAGCGATGTCGCCACCGCTGCGGTTTTGATAAATCTTCTGAGCATGCGTTTCCTCCCTGTGATACTCAGTTAGTTTGCAAATCCCGTTATCCTCGGGATCGTCATCGATAGTGCCGGGATGTATGTGATCAGAAAGATCACTATGATTTCGACTGCCAGGAATGGCAGGATCGCCTTGGCGATGGTTTCGACCCGTTCGCGTGACACGGCGGCGGCCACAAACAGCACCAGCCCCATCGGCGGCGTGGCCAGCCCAACGGTCAGGTTGACGCTCATGATGATGGCAAAATGGATCGGGTCGACGCCGAGGCTGGTGAAGATGGGGCCAAGGATCGGGCCAAGGATGATAATCGCGGGGCCAGCGTCCAGAAACATGCCGACGACGAACAGCAGCAGATTGATCAGGAACAACAGGATCAGCGGGTTTTCCGACAGGCTGAGGATCAGCGAGGCCAGCTGTTCCGGCGCGTGACTGAGGCTGACCACGGTTTTGAACGCCATCGCGGCCCCGACCAACAGAAGCACAACCGCCGAGGTCATGCCGGCGTTGCTGAGGATCTCGGGAACTTCCTTCAGTGTCAGGGTGCGCAGGACAAAGAACCCGATGATGAACGCATATCCCACGGCCACCGCTGCAGCCTCGGTTGGTGTGAAGATACCACCCAGAATACCGCCCAGAATGATCACCGGGGTCATCAGCGGAAAAAATGCCTTGAGGCTGGCTTGGCGCCGTTCGGGCCAGGTGTATTTGCGGCTGGCAACGGGAAAGTCATATTTGTCGGCCATGACCTTGATCATCAGCATCAGACCAACGCCGACCATTACGCCAGGCACGATGCCCGCAAGGAACAGAGCAGCGACGCTTTCGCCCATGACATAGGCGTAGATGATCATGATGCCAGATGGAGGGATGATCGGTCCGATGACGGAACTGGCAGCCGTAATCGCAGCGGCGAATTTCCGAGTATAGCCTTGTTTCTCCATCGCCGGGATAAGCATCGAGCCCAGCGCCGAGGTGTCAGCAACCGCCGACCCCGAAAGACCAGCAAACAGGATAGAACTCAGGACATTCACATGAGCCAGACCGCCACGAAAATGGCCCATCAAGGCCTGGCTGAACTCGACCAGACGGATGGTGATGCCGCCCCGATTCATCAGCTCTCCGGCCAGCATGAAAAAGGGGATCGCCATCAATGGGAAGCTGTCCATGCCGTTATAGACATTGCGGTAAAGCAGCGTGATGTCGTTGGTTTGACCGTTTAGCCAAAGAAGGATGCCAGGCGCTGCAAGCAGTGCGAAAAAGACCGGCAGGCCGATCAGCAGGAAGATCAGGAATGTGGGTAGGAACCAGATCAGCATTTATTCAGCCCCCACTGCAGCTTCGGGAATTTCAGGCAGAAGGTGTGCGCCACCAAGTAGGGTGACGACAGACCGCAGGATCAGTTCGATATTGACCGAAATCAGCAGGACGATCCCCACCAACAGCGAAGCCATCATCCAGCTTCGCGGAATGCGGTACCATTCATCGAACCCGAAGGAGGTGGGAAGATAGAGAGCCGCCGTGGTGAAACGGCCACCAAAGCCAGTGACCTCGGACCAGCCAATATTGACCGCGACCAGCAGGACAGCCAGCGAGATCAGCTGCAGGAATAGATTGAGTGAGAGGCCCAACACGCGTGGCAGGAAACGCTGCAGCATATCGATAGCGACAAAGCCCCCGCGGCGAAACGCGGTGGGGGCCATCAGGCCGGTCATCCACAGCATACAAAACCGCGCGGCCTCATCGGGCCAAGGTAGGGCGTTTCCCAATACATATCGGAAAAACACCTGGATCAGGATTGCGATGACCATGAATGCAATCGCAACGACACCAACCGCGCGGCCCAGACGCAGCGCGGTTTCGTTCACGAATGCAATCGGCGCCAGCACCGATGCCAGTCCGCCCATGCGGATCCTCCCAATTTCGGCTGCGGGTTTTTCCCGCAGTCGTCATATCGCGCTTAGTCCTGCGCGAATTGGCCGAGTTTTCCGGCGTAAAAGGTCAGCGCGTCTCCATCCGCCATGCTGACCTTCAGAACTTTGCCCACCACGATCACGTGATCGCCTGCATCGTGAGAGGCATGCTGCTCGCATTCGAACCGGGCAAGGCTGCCCGGCAATAAAGGGGTGCCGTTTTCACACCGGTCATGTTCGATTTCACGCAGCGCGTGGGCATCTTTCGAACAGCCAAAGCACAGCTCAGCCTGTTCGGCAGACAGGACATGTACGCTGAAGTGACGCGCCGCGTGGAAATAACGGAACCGGCGTGAACTACGATCGCCGGCCCACATCACCAGCGGCGGATCCAGCGACAGGGAAGAAAAGCTGTTGGCGGTGATGCAGATCGGCCCATCTTCGCTGTCGCAGGTCACGACGGTGACACCGGTGGCAAAACGGCCAAACGCGTCGCGCAACGTACGGGTATCGTCCTTACGGGGGACGAATGTATAGGTCATGTCACGCGAGATTGCATTCATCATGGCACCTCATGCCCCAGCGCCGCCTCATACAGGCGGTACCAGGTTTCGCGATCCATTTTGACCTTCAAAGCGTCCGAGGCGCGCTTGATGCGGCCCAGATTATTGGTGCCCAGAACCGGCAGGATGTTCACCGGATGCGCGAGCAGGAAGGCAACCGCTACAGCGGCTCGATCCACACCGAATTCTGAAGCAATTTCATCCGCAACAACACCGACCGGGGGGTTCCCGGCCATCAGCAGGCCCCCGCCCAACGGAGACCACGCCATCAACGGATGCCCATGCTGCTGGTGGAACGCTAGATCGCCGTTGGTAAATGGGCTGATCTCGCCCAGAGAAATCTCAACCTGATTGGTGACCAGCTGGTTTTTCATAGCCGACTGCAGCAAAGACCAGTCCCACGGACGGAAATTGGATACGCCAACCGCGCCGACCTTGCCGCTGGCCACAACCTCGTCCAACGCCGCGCCGGTTTCATGATGATCCATGAATGGGTCAGGTCGGTGGATCAGCAGTAAGTCTATATGGTCAATGGCCATTTCCGACAAAGACGTCCCGACCGATTTCAGAATATGCGCGCGCGACGTGTCGTAGTATTTGACCTTCGCCTCCGCATAGCGCCCCATCGGCGCAACGATGTCACATTTGGTGACGATCTCCATCTTCGCACGCAGGCTGGGATTGGCGCGCAAGGCGTTGCCCAGAACGGCCTCAGCCGCGTATCCGCCATAAATGTCAGCCTGATCGAAGGTGGTTATACCCTGATCCAGACAAGCCTGAATTTTGGCCTCAACATGCGCAGTTGATGTATCGCTATCATCGCCCAGCCGCCACATGCCGTAGACAAGGCGGCTCAATTCCAGCCTGTCGGATAGTTTCACACGTTGCATCAGCGACGAACTCCGTTGCCCAGCGGGGTCGCCGGGGTGTTTGCAGGCACGCGCCCATAAGCTTCGGGCAACGAGCAGGTTTTCAGGTTGGGCATCACGCGGGCGCCAAAATGCTTGGCCTCATCCATGTGCGGGTAGCCCGAGAATATGAACGCGCGGATGCCCATCTTCTGATACTCTTCAATCTTGGACATGACCTGATCGGTCGACCCGACCAGCGCCGCACCACAGCCCGACCGCGCGCGCCCCACACCCGTCCACAGTCCGGGTTCGACATAGCCATACTCATCCGCCAGATCGCGGTTCTTGGACTGATGCGCCACGCCCAGCGAGGTCGCATCCAGCGCGCGTTCACGGATGGCGCGGCCATAGTCGTCATCCAGTTTCGAGACGATGTAATCCGCATAGTCCTGTGCTTCGGCCTCGGTATCGCGGACGATCATGTGAACGCGCAGGCCATAATCCAGCGTACGGTTGTAGCTGTCGGCCACTGCGTGAACCGCCTTCATCCGCTCAGCCAGTTGATCTTTGGTCTCTGGCCACATCAGATAAACGTCACAATGCTCGCCGCACAGATCCAGAGCAGATGGTGAGTAGCCACCAAAATAGAGCAGCGGGCCACCGCTCTGATAAGGCCGGGCCGGGTCCGTAGTCAGGCCCGAGAAGTTGTAGACCTCACCCGCATGGTTGATCTCATCTCGTGTCCAGGCCTGTTTCAGAATTTCGACCACTTCGCGTGAGCGCTGATAGCGGAACGCGCTGTCGGCTTTCTCACCGGGGAAATCGGACGAGATGATGTTAACCGTCAACCGACCTTTCAGCATGTGATCCAGCGTCGCGATGGTGCGGGCCAGCATGATGGGCTGCATCTCACCACACCGCACGGCGGCCAGCAGGTTGATCGTTTCCGTGATCGGCGCGCAACCTGCGACAAAGCTCAGCGTGTCCTGACCGACCTGATAAGACGATGGGCAAAGGATGTTGCGGAACCCTTGCGCCTCGGCTTCTTTCACGATGCCAGAACAATGATCCCAACTGGATCGCAGATCACCATCGGGCACACCCAGAAACTGATAGTCATCCGAGCATAGTGCTGCAAACCACGAAACCTCGGCCGCATCCAGGTCGGGGGATGTGATGGGGACGATGGTCATTTGATTCGCGCTCCGTGCATCTTTTACTTTTCTCTTGCGTAGCAATCACATTGATGTAGATCAATAGTGTATCAATTTTTCCTGCGACCGAATGAAGCGCCCGCAAGTGACCCCAAACAACCGCAACCCCAACGCCCTGCCGATCTATGTACAGATATCCGAACTGCTGATCCGCGACATCGCGGCAGGCCGTCTGATCGATGGCGAACGACTACCGCCTGAGCGCGACATGGCTGTCAGCTTGAATGTCTCGGTCGGCACGTTGCGAAAATCGCTTGCCGAGCTTGAGAAAAAAGGCATGTTGGAGCGTATTCATGGCTCGGGCAATTACATACGCGAGACTGGAACGCAGAACAGCGTCTATGCGATGTTCCGGCTAGAACTGCCCGAAGGCGGTGGTTTGCCGCGCGCCGATATCTTGTCGGTCGATTATCTGGAGAAGCCCGCAGACCTGCCAAGGTTTGGCCTGTCTGACTACGGTTCGCGCGTGCGCCGGATGCGCTATCTGAATGACACAATCATCGCGGTCGAAGAAATCTGGCTGGACGAATCGGCCGGAATCATCGACCGGAGTCTGCTATCCGACTCGCTGTATCGCTATTATCAGCAACAGCTTGGCTTCTGGATTACCAGGGCCGAGGATCGCGTTTCGATAGGCACCCTGCCCGACTGGACTCCCGGTGGCTTCACCAAACCTGCAGGCCAGACCGCAGGGTATATCGAACGGTTTAGCTGGTCTGAAAAAGCTGAACCCGTCGAATTCTCGAAAACATGGTTCGACCCGGATCGGGCCACATACGTCCAACGCCTGAAGTAAAAGGAACTGCGCATGACCCGGACCACCAATTACGGGCTGATCGGATGCGGCATGATGGGGCAGGAACACCTGCACAATATCGCTCTGCTAAAGGGCACACGCGTCGCTGCAATATTTGAACCTGACCCGGCGATGGCGCAAAAGGCACAGGCCATCGCGCCCGAGGCGCAGATGGTTTCGTCAATTCAGGACCTTCTGACCATCAGCGACTTGGACTGTTTGGTCATCGCCAGCCCCAACCACTTGCATGTCGAACAGCTGGCCGAGATAGCGCAGACCCGCCCCCTGCCCCTGCTGATCGAGAAACCTTTGTTCACCGATCCCGCCGATCTTGACCGGCTTGAGGACTTGGAACGCAGCTATCCTCACCCGATCTGGGTTGCGATGGAATATCGCTATATGCCACCCATCGCCGCGTTGATCGACAAAGCTGAAACCACCAGCGGTGGGGTCAAAATGCTGTCGATCCGCGAACATCGTTTCCCCTTCCTGGAAAAAGTCGGCGACTGGAACCGATTTAGCCGCAATACCGGTGGGACTTTCGTCGAGAAATGCTGCCATTTCTTTGACCTCATGCGCCTGATCCTGCAATCCGACCCTGTGCGGGTTTCAGCAAGCGGCGGCCAAGCCGTCAATCACCTGGACGAAGAGTATGACGGCGAGACTCCGGACATACTGGACCACGGCTATGTCATCGTCGATTTCGCCTCAGGCGCACGCGCCATGTTGGAGCTTTGCATGTTTGCTGAAGGCGCACGCTATCAGGAGGAGATCTCGGCAATCGGGTCTAAAGCCAAGATCGAAGCGCTGGTCCCGGGCCCTGGCCGATTCTGGCCCGAGCATCTGAGCGACGCGCCTATGCCACAGTTGATCATCAGCCCTCGCGCACCAAAGGGCCCAATCCAGCGTAACATCCCAGTTGATCCCGAATTGCTGGCGGCGGGAGACCACAATGGCTCGACCTATTATCAACACAAAGGTTTCCTGGAGTTGGTCCGGGGGGAGCGCACCACACCCGAAGTCACTCTGCGTGATGGGATATGGGCCGTCCGCATCGGGCTTGCTGCGCAACAGGCATCCGAACAGGGCCGAACGATTAGACTGACTGAATAGTCGATTGAGTCAGAAGATCACGTTGAGCATCAACAGCGAGACGATCAAGAAAATGATCGTCATGATACCGCCGGAGCGTACGAAATCCGTCACCTTGTATCCTGCAGGCCCCATGATCAACGCGTTAACCTGATGGGTCGGGATAATGAAACTGTTCGAGGTCGAAATCGCGACGGTCAGCGCAAAGACCACCGGATTGCCACCGGCGGCAACGGCAATTGAAACCGCAAGGGGTACCAGTAAAACGGTGGCCCCGACATTCGACATCACCAGCGAAAACGCCGTCGCCAAAATGGCAACCCCCGCCTGCAGCGACCAGATGGGCCAGCCGTCCAGAATGATCATGATCTGCTGCGCGATCCACGCTGCAGTCCCTGTATTCTGCACGGCCTGACCCAATGGAATCAGACAAGCCAGCAAAAAGACCGTGTTCCACCCGACTGCCCGGTACGCCTCGTCCACGCTCAGCACCCGGGTCAACATCATTCCTGCAGCGCCGGTCAGCAAACAGAGCGATAACCGCACATCCGTGAACAGGATCAGCGACAATGAGATTGCAAAGAACAAAAGTGCCCAGCCAACCTTTTGCGGGCGCAATTCGTCTTGCGGGAAGTCCGACGTGACAACAACAAAGTCCGGATCACGCTTGATCCGCATCAGGTTGTCCCAACGGGTATGGGCAACCAACATGTCACCGGCCTTGAATTCTTCAAGCCCGATCTGCGTGGATTCATGCGTGTCTGTCTCGACATGGCTCAGCGTCTCTTCCCCCCTGTGGATGGCGAGCAGAGACATTCCATATGTTTTGCGGAACAGAAGTTCGCGGGGGCATTTGCCAATCAACTTGCTATCGGGCGTTACCACCACTTCGGCCACCCCGGCATTTGTCGGTGCAAATTCCTCGACAAAGACATCCAGATCCGGCAGCACAGTCAGCCCATACTTTTGGGCAAATTCTTCGACAACCCAGCGCCGCCCGACAATTGCCAATCTGCAGGGCGCGGCAATCTCGGCCGTCAGCACCTGAACCATTGACGTTTTACCGCGATAGAAGGTCGAAATGATATAGAGGTGGTTTTCGAAATTGATATCCGCCAGAATCTGCCCGACCAATGGGCTGTCGGCCGGCACCACGACCTCAAAAACATCCGCCTTCAGTCCATAAACCCGCTGGAGATATTCTTTCGTTCCCCGCCCGGTACCCGTGCTTTTCGACCCTGAATCGCCCGGCAACACCCACCGGCCCAGAAGCAAGAAATATCCGATCCCCGTAAGGATGAGCACCGCCCCGATGGGCGTGACCGAAAACAGTCCAAATGGCTGCATCTTCTGTGCTTCTGGCAACCCTTCGTTTGCGGTCTGGATCAGGTCATTCAAAAGGATCAAAGGCGATGACCCGACCATTGTCATTGTCCCACCCAAAATGGCGCAGAACCCCATGGGCATCAGCAAACGTGATAGCGGGATGCCCGATCTCGATGAAATGCGGCTGACCACTGGCAGAAACAACGCCGCCGCCCCAACATTCTGCATGAATGATGAGATTACGCCCACGGTGCCCGATATGATCGGCAGCACACGCTTTTCGGACTTGCCGCCATATTTCAGAATGACCGAGGCAACCTTGTTCATCAAACCGGTCTTATCCAGCCCTGCCCCCACGATCATGACCGCGATGATCGAAATGACTGCGTTTGACGCAAAACCATCAAACAGATGAGGGACATCCGCCAGATTCTCGAGCCCAGGTGCATAACTTAGAAGGCCAACGATCACCAAAACAAGAATGGCTGAGAGATCAATTCTGACGATTTCGGATACAAACAAGAAAACCGTAAAGGCCAAAAGCGCGGAAACCACACCCATCTCGTAAGTAAATGCCAATTGCTCCACTTGGATCACCTGGTTCCAATCGCAAACTTAATTGACATTTCTAGGCAATCAGCATGGTCCTGTCATGGACTTTGTGAACATCGGTCAAAACTGCTGCACTGGAGGACCACCGGGTCTGCTTACGAAGTAGCCGTTGAAGCTCTGATCTTCGACGTTGCAGTTCGCAGCCCCCATCGTCGGCAAATGACGCTGAAAAGGGGTGTGGGCCGTACCTGCGATCATATCTTGCCGCCTTATGGCCTTGTGATCGAAATCGATCATGTGACTTGTGGTTCGCCACTTATGTCATGCAAATACATCATTCCAAAACGCACCTGTCTTTACTGACGAATTCACAATAGTTTCAGCGATCCCTTGATGTGCTTGTACTATCAGGTAAGGAACTATCATTGTCGGTATTAATTCGCGGACAATCTAGGTTCGTACAAGCAAATGGGTACCCGCCAATGCTAATACTTCGTCTCCTTGCTGCATGTTCCGCATGTCTTTATTCATTTGGAGCCCTGGCACAAACCACCGAGACTCCTCTTGCCAAGCTTTCACTGGAACTCAATGCCGTTCAGGATGTCGGTGAAGCCTGCAGGTTAACATTTCTGGTTAACAACCAATCCGGATCGGCAATTGACGAAGCCGTGTTCGAGACTGTGATCTTTAACGCTGATGGTGGTGTGGTTACGCTTTCGCTGTTTGATTTTCGTGATCTCCCAATGGATCGTCCGCGTGTGCGTCAGTTCGATCTGCCGGGGATGGCTTGCGCCGCGGTAGGGCGTGCACTGATTAATGGTGCAAGTTCGTGTGTGATAAACGGCTCTCAGAGCGATATATGTCAATCAGCGTTATCGCTCAGCAGCCGGATAGACGTGGAATTGCTAGGATGAGTGTATTGTCTTCTATTCGTGAAATCCTGGCCCTCGGCGGGCCCGTAGTCGCAATCCTGATTGTCATGTCGATCCTGACGGTGGCGGTTAGCCTTTATAAGCTGTGGCAATTCGCGGCGTGTGGTGTGGGTCGGCACAAAATTTTATCGCAAGCACTGCAGGCCTGGGATGCGGGTGATCGGGCCAATGCACGGACGCGCCTAGCACAGAGCAGCAGCTATCTCGCTCCTCTTGTACAAGCAGCAATGGATGCGCCGGATACTCCGGATCTTGACGCCCGTCTGGATGCCGAGGCCGGGTTGGCGCTGGCCGGGTTGGAACGCGGGTTTCGCCTGTTGGATACGGTTGCCCAGCTTGCCCCACTGCTTGGATTGTTCGGAACGGTTCTGGGGATGATCGAAGCGTTCCAAAGCCTTCAGTCCGCTGGCTCTTCGGTCGATCCGTCGTTGTTGGCAGGTGGCATCTGGGTTGCATTGGTAACGACCGCCGTCGGCCTTGCCGTGGCAATGCCAACTTCAATGGTATTGTCCTGGTTTGAAAGCAGAACCGCGCGGGAACGTGTCTTTGCAGACAAAGCGCTGCGTACGGTTCTGGTGCCGAACCAATCCATCAATCCCGAGGCTGACCCCAACGCGTTTCTGAGCGCTGAACATGCGTAACACGGCACCCTTTGTCAGACGACCTATGTCGATGACACCACTCATTGATGTCATATTTCTGCTGTTGCTGTTCTTCATGTTGTCTTCGACATTCTCCAAGTTCGCGGAAATCGAACTGAGCAGCGCGACCGCAGGAGCAACCGCAGCGCAAGAGCCAACAGAGCGAGCATTCATCCAGATCGGTGCCGAGCGGATAGTTTTGAACGGTGAACCCGTAACGCTTGACGAGCTGTCTGCGCAGGTCGGTACCGGACAAGCCCTGGTGAGTCTTGACGCCGACACGTCAGCTCAGCGACTTGTTGACCTGCTGGTCAGGCTGCGCGGACGCGATGGGTTGGCAGTGACGGTACTGGAGTAAGCCGATGATCCGCTACGTTCGCCCAAACCGTAAGCGTGACTCGACCATACCGTTGATCAACGTCGTTTTTCTGATGCTGATCTTTTTTCTGATTGCCGGCACGGTGGCCCCACCGCTCGACCCCGAACTTCAACTCGTTGACACTTCAGAACTCGAGGGGCGCGAACCGCCCGACGCGTTGGTGCTGAAAGCAGATGGGGTGCTCAGTTTTCGTGGAGCGCAAACGGACCCCGAAACCTTCATGGCCAGCCGTGATCAGGGGCCTGTCAGGATTGTCCCTGATCGCAATGCTTCGGGACAACGATTGATGGAGGTCACCGGCGACCTTCGAAGGCATGGTGCATCATCGGTGTTCCTCGTGACCGCGCAGGCGCTGAAATGATCCGGAAGTCGGCGTTGGTCGCCGCTGCGGCTGGTCTGCTATCACTTTTCCTGCATTTCCTGGGGATCAACTTTTTCGGACCCAACCTGACCGAGAATCGATCTGATGACGGCCCGATTAATGCAGTAGAACTGGGTAACTCATTCGAAAATTTTACCGAAATCACACCCGATCCGGTTCAACCGGAACCCGCTGTAACCCCGGAACCGCCGATCGAAGAGGTCATCACGCCAGAGCGTGCTGAAATCCCGATCAGCGAAACCCATGTCGCATCTCCCGATCCAAAGCAGGTAACTTCACCCGATGTAGGGGCCCCTGCCTCTCCACAATCGGAGGTGCAGGAAGAAGTTCTGACCGAGCCGGTCGCCCCGTCCAGCACCGAAACAACTGCGAACTCCGACGCTGCGGTAACGCCTCCCGTTACTCAGGAACCAGAGAGGTTGGCCGCGCTACCTCCTGCAAACGATCCCGCTGCCCCGGTGATCCCTTCCGAGAACGCAGAGGTTGATCCGGAAATCCCGAGTGCAATCGATGAGCCGGAAACGGACACCTCAGAACAGGCGGTGACTGTTTCGAAACGCCCGCGCCTTCCGGATCGCAGACCAGCGCCAGAGACCCAGAGTGGTCTCAGTGGATTCAAGAATTTCGACAAATTACGCTTTCCTGAAACAACATTGGAATCGCCTCTGAGCCGTTATCAAAAGGAAGGAACTGATCCATTCACGGCCAATCGAAATCAATCTACAGGTCGTGGTACGGGCAATTCCAATACTACCAACTATGCGGGTCAGGTCCTTGTCCATTTGAACCGTGCGCCTGTTGTCTATGTGCCGGTTCGTGGCTTCGCTCAGGTGTTCTTTGAAATCAATCCCGACGGATCATTGGCCTGGATTGACATTGTAGACAGCTCAGGCTCGCCAGAGATCGAACGCGCGGCAAAAGAGCAAGTCATGCGAGCAGCCCCGTTTCCGCGCCCACCAAGCGGGTCAAGCCGCAGGCTTTCGTTTTACTATCAGAATAACTGAAGTTCCGTCACCAGAGTATTCTGGGGCAATTGGTGGTGTGATCCAGCATGGCCCATATCGCCCGTTTGAAGCACGCGAGCGCCAAGGAAAAATGCCACGGGATCACCCCAGTCACAAAGGGCGAGACCTGCGGCTGCGCTGAACGCATTATCGACGTATTCGAGTTTAACCGAATAGGCGGCGCGCCGTCGAAACAGGCGCTGAAGCAGGGCAGACGCAAGCGCTGATCACTACGCGGATGGGCTGTGAAATATGGCCTGCTCAGTCGCAGACGTCGGGCATGATGCGCTAGGGTGTTTTCAGCCCGAGGTGACGAACCATTTCTTCAGCCTTGGTCGCCCAAAGGTCTCTCAGCTCTGCCCCGGTTCGTTTTCGCAATCCCATCCTATGTAAAGCTTCGGTTTTTTCTGCACCACCTGCGCCAAAGCTCGCCGCGACGCGTGGCCACCAGTATTCGACTGACGACTGCATCTGCGTCGCCTTGCCCTGCTCGATCAGCTTTACCGCGCCCTCCAAAGCGAGTTCGCCATGATGTGCTTCAACAGGCGTGATATCACGGAAGGCTTCGGCCAGCGGCTGATAAGAGATCTGCGAGAACTCGGACAGTTGAACCGCGACAGCGCAGCTCATCAACAGGTTCATTACAACCGCGTCTTCCCAGCCTTCGATCGGGTAGTTGAATACCGCAAGACGCATGTCATGCCCGGTCCGGGTGGTGCCGATATCGGCGTTGCGATCCAATCGGGTGGTCCAGGGGTGGTGGGTTGCATAACGGTCGGCGTTGGCGCCAAATTCACCCATGAGCCTTAGCACACGTTCGGCATTGTCGGTCTTTTCCAGAACGATCTTTGCCGCTGCAATTCGTTCCTTGATCCCCGGTCCCTGATTAATGATATCGGCAAAACCGGCCGCCCCAGCCAATTCGCTGTCAACAAACGTCGCCATCAGTTTCATCAGTTCAGCACGGTAACGCGGTGGGACATTGGTGGGATTGGTCAGCATCCCGCCTGCGGCCAGATAGCTTTCAAGTGTCATGTCTTCGGCCATTGGTCTTCCCCTTTACTGATCGTAATCGACAACAACAGTGTCGGTCAGTGGATAGGCTTGGCAGCTCAGCACGTAGCCTTTTTCGACCTCGTAATCTTCTAATGCGTGATTGGCGACCATCTCGACATCGCCCTCGATCAGGCGGCAGCGACAGGTTGAACAAACCCCGGCCTTGCAGGCGTAAGGAGCGTCCATTGCGTTTTCCAACGCCGCGTCGAGGATCGACTGGTCCTTGGGCATCGTGATGGTCTGCGTCGCCCCGTCCATTGTTATCGATGCTTTGGTTTGATTGGTCTGAGACACAGTGCCTGCATCGCTGACCTTTCGCTTGGCACGACCCGGCTGGGCGCTGGCGAACAGTTCGAACTTGATCTGCCCATCGTCCAGCCCGTGGGTGCGCAGGGCAGCTGCGATGCCCAGCATCATCGGTTCAGGACCGCAGATAAAGGCTGTGTCGACGTTCTTGATGTCGATCCAGTGCTCAAACAGCTCAGCGCATTTCTCCTGAGTCACCAACCCGGTAAACAGCTCAATCTCCTGCGCGTCGGTTTCCAGAATGTGGATCACGTTCAGGCGGCCCATGTAGAGGTTCTTCAGATCCTCCAGCTCTTCGCGGAACATGATCGTGTTCACGCCTTTGTTGGCGTAGACCAGTGTGAAACGTGAATGCGGTTCACGCGCCAGCGTTGTCTTAAGAATGGACAATACCGGTGTGATACCCGACCCACCCGCGAAGCCCAGATACTGCTTTTCCGCAGAAGGATCGATCGCGGTGTGGAAACTTCCCATCGGCGGCATCGCTTGCACGACATCACCGACTTTCAAGTCCGCATTAACCCATGTCGAAAACGCGCCGCCGTCCACACGTTTGATCCCTACCTGTAGAATGCCTTCATCCTTGCCCGCACAAATCGAGTAGGACCTCCGCAACTCTTCCCCGTCAAAATCACGGCGGAAGGTCAGGTACTGGCCTTGGGTGAAATCGAATTCTTCGGCCGCGCCGTTTTCCGGCTTCAGTGTCACCACCACCGCATCGCGGATGGTTTTGTGAATGTCGGTGACCTCAAGATCGTGAAATCTTGCCATCCGGTGCTCCTCCTCAGATGCACTTGAAATAATCAAACGGTTCCAGGCAGTCCGTGCAGCGCCAGTGCGCTTTGCACGGGGTCGAGCCAAACTGACTGACCTTTTCAACTGCCTTGCTGGCGCAGCGCGGACAACGTTCGGGGCCGCCTGCGGGTTGCGGCGGGGCGATGCCAAACTCTTCCAGCTTGGCGCGGCCCTTTTCGCTGAGCCAATCGGTGGTCCAGGCAGGGGCGATGCTGGTCTCAATTCGGATATCATCAATCCCGTGATCACGCAGGGCGGTTTCGATATCCATCGCAATCACGGATGTCGCCGGGCAGCCGGAATAGGTTGGCGTGACCGTAACCTTCAGCGTGTCATCCTCCCACCGTACGTCGCGCACAATGCCCAGATCCACGACGGATATCACCGGGATTTCGGGGTCGGGAACGGCATCGAGCCAACCCCAGATCTGATCCGTTGCGGCGCGCATCCGTCCTTACCAGGTTGCGCCGGGATAGGCGCGTTGCAGCCACTGCATCTGCGTCAGCAGATGGCCCAGATGTTCGGTATGCATCCACCCGTCGCGCCCGCCCTTATGGGCAAAGCGGCTTTCAGGGATGATCAGCGTTGCCTCGGTCAGAACCCGTCCGATCAGTTCGTCGTATTCCGCACGCAGATCGGCGGGGTTCGGTGCGATTCCGGCCTTGGCGATCTCGGCGTCCACATCGTCGCTGGCGAACATCTCGCCCACATAGGGCCAGAGATAGTTCAGCGCGTCCTGCATCCGGGCATGGCTTTCCTCGGTCCCGTCGCCGAGACCCACAACCGTATCGCCCGAGCGTTCGAGGTGATACGTGACCTCTTTGCTGGCCTTGGCGGCGATCGCCGCAACCCGTTCGTCAGAGGATTTCATCAGCCGTCCCAACATGATCGAATGCCATGCATCGAACAGGAACTGGCGCATCAAGGTGCGACCGAAGTCGCCATTCGGAACTTCGACCAACAGGACATTGCGGAAATCCCACGCGTCACGCAGAAAGGCCAGATCATCGGCACTTTTGCCTCCGTCGATTTCGCCCGCAAAGCCCAGCCACATCTGGGTCTGACCGATCAGGTCCAGCGCGGTATTGGCCAACGCGATGTCTTCTTCCAGCACCGGCGCATGGCCGCACCATTCGCTAACGCGATGGCCCAGGATCAGGGAGTTGTCCCCCATCCGCAGCAGGAATTGCAGGAATGCCTCGTCCCGGGTCATCACATTGCCCCCACTTCATCGGGGATGTCAAAGAAGGTCGGGTGGCGGTAGACCTTGCTTTCGCTGGGCTCGTACAGCGGGCCTTTGTCGCTGGGCGACGAGGCCGAAATGTTGTTGGCCTCAACCACCCAGATCGACACACCTTCGTTGCGGCGGGTATAGACATCGCGGGCATTTTTGATCGCCATTTCCGCGTCGGGTGCATGGAGTGAGCCGACGTGACGGTGACTCATCCCATGCTGACCGCGGATGAAGATTTCCCACAGGGGCCATTCGTTGTTCATTTGGTATCCTCCTCAGGGCAGTCTTATTCTGCAGCCAGATTGCGTGTTCGTTTCTTGCGGGCATGGGCCAGCAGCCCGTCGCGCACCCACCCGCCATCATCCCAGGCCTTGTTGCGCGCAGCCAGACGATCGACGTTGCAAGGGCCGTTGCCTTTGATCACGTCGAAGAACTCGGACCAGTCCGGGTCAGTATAATCGTAGTGGCCCCGCTCTTCGTTCCATTTCAGGTCCGGGTCGGGGATGCTCAGACCCAGATATTCGGCCTGCGGCACAGTCTGATCCACGAACTTCTGGCGCAGCTCATCATTGGTGTTGATCTTGATCTTCCACGCCATGGATTGCGCCGAATGCACACTTTCCTTGTCCGATGGACCAAACATCATCAGCGACGGGTACCAGAGCCGGTTCATTGCATCCTGTGCCATCTTGCGCTGTTCTGGCGTGCCTTCTGCCATCTTGCGGATCGCGTCATAGCCCTGACGCTGATGAAAGCTTTCTTCTTTGCAGATGCGGATCATGGCGCGCGAATACGGTCCAAAGGATGTCCGCTGCAACGGAACCTGATTCATGATCGCGGCGCCATCAACCAACCATCCGACCGCACCGATATCGGCCCAGTTCAGCGTCGGATAGTTGAAGATTGACGAGTATTTCATGCGGCCATCCAGCAGCATCTCGGTGATTTCATCCCGGCTGACGCCCAGCGTCTCAGCTGCACAATATAGGTACAACCCATGCCCGGCCTCATCCTGCACCTTGGCCAGCAGGATCGCCTTGCGTTCCAACGTCGGCGCGCGGGTGATCCAGTTGCCTTCGGGCAGTTGACCAACGATCTCGGAATGCGCGTGCTGACCAATCTGACGGATCAGCGTAGCGCGGTAATCATCGGGCATCCAGTCTTTGGGCTCGATCTTGATATCGGCGTCAATCTTGTCCTGAAAGGCGCGCTCCTGCTCGGTCATCTCCTCGCGGGATTTCACACCGGTTCCAGCTGATTTTACCATCTGAGCGTACATGTCGGGTCTCCTCCCTTACACGCGTTCAAGAATAAGTGCGGCACCTTGGCCCACGCCCACGCACATTGTGCAAAGCGCATAGCGTCCGCCCGTACGGCGTAGCTGATAGGCCGCTGTCATGACCAGTCGCGCGCCGCTCATCCCAAGCGGATGGCCGATCGCAATTGCCCCACCATTTGGATTTACATGCGGTGCATCATCGGCCACACCCAGTTCGCGCAGCGTGGCAAGGCCTTGCGACGCGAAGGCCTCATTCAACTCTATCACATCCATCTGTTCGATGTTCAGACCCGCGCGCGCCAGAACCTTGCGGCTGGCAGGAACAGGTCCAATACCCATAATGCGCGGCTCGACACCTGCGACAGACATCCCAACCACGCGGGCAATGGGGGTTAGGCCATTCCTGACCGCCGAGGCCTCATTGGCCAGCAAAATAGCGGCAGCACCGTCATTCACGCCCGAGGCATTTCCAGCGGTGACAGTTTTGTTGGGCCCGTTGATCCCCTTCAGGCCAGCGAGTTTCTCTACAGTTGTTCCGGGGCGCGGATGTTCATCCGTTTCGACGACAATCGCATCGCCTTTGCGTTGAGGGATGGTGACCGGGGTGATCTCCTCCTGAAACACCCCGGCCTGGTGCGCCGCGGCCCATCGGGCCTGGCTGCGTTCGGCAAACGCGTCCTGATCAGAGCGGCTGATACCGTAAGCTTCCGCAACGTTATCTGCTGTTTCGGGCATCGAGTCGATGCCAAATTCCTGCTTCATCTTCGGGTTCACAAACCGCCAGCCAATAGTGGTGTCGTAAACCGCGTTTGTGCGTGAATAAGCGGCTGCCGCCTTGGGCATTACAAAAGGCGCGCGCGACATGCTTTCGACACCTCCCGCGATCGCCATGTCATAGTCCCCGGCCCTTATGGCGCGCGCGACCATGCCCACCGCATCCATACCGGACGCACAGAGCCGATTGAGCGTTGTACCTGGAACTTCGACTGGTAATCCTGCCAGCAACGCAGCCATCCGCGCCACGTTGCGGTTGCTCTCTCCGGCTTGATTGGCGTCTCCATAAATGACGTCATCCACGCTAGCCCAATCCACCTGAGGGTTTCTGGCAACGAGCGCAGCCAATGGAATTGCCGCCAGATCATCCGTACGCACCTGGCTCAGACTGCCTGCATATCGTCCTATTGGGGTACGCTGGGCGTCGCAGATAAAGGCGTCCATGTAACGAACACTCCAAAATTGATGTCATGCCAATAATTGACCGATAGGTCGGTTAATAAGCGTCACATCGATTCGCGGCAAGATAAATGTTACTCATGATCCGTTTTTTGATATTTTCTGTAACGCTTAATCTGATGCTTAACTCCGGCGACTAACCTCACCGGAAGCAAGTGTTGCTTCCACAGTGCTTCCAGTTGTGTTGGCCCGAATGCAAAAAGCCTCGCGTTATGCGAGGCTAAGTGTTTTATATCTGGCCGATAATTTTGGTTGCGGGAGTAGGATTTGAACCTACGACCTTCAGGTTATGAGCCTGACGAGCTACCGGGCTGCTCCATCCCGCGACACTGTATTTGACC
>NZ_FNNP01000034.1 GCF_900106805.1 Ruegeria halocynthiae | reverse complement strand
CGAACGGCCTGTGTGGATAGCTCCTGCATAGCAAGACATTTTTGAAAGTAATTTCGCACTGGTCAGAAGCAGACGTGTGTCCGGCCTGTTTGCGCAGCACACGCGGCTGCTGGCCTTGATGGTTTCCGCGACCAAGTCCCATACGGGTATTGCGGACAACTAGGTGTCCTGGCCGTTCGACGGGGTGTCTTGGCTGGCGGGCTGACTGTACTCCATCATTTCAAGGGTCTTGCTGTCTCGAGTATTCCCTTCTTGTTCTCTCAGATCGTGTGGGGACGGTAGTATTCGCTCTTGGTCAGCACAGCCCAGACGATCCTCGCCGTCTTATTGGCCATGGCGATCGTCGCCAAACGGGGAGGCTTGCGGGTGAGCAGGTCTATGGCCCATGGATCGACACGGTCGGGGTTCACCTTCATTTGCCGCAATCGCGCCGTCATACCGGTCACCAAGAGGCGCCGGATATATCGGTCGCCCATCTTCGTGATCCGCCCCAATCGTTCCTTACCACCACTGGATCGGTTGAGCGGTGTCAGACCAAGCCAGGCTGCAAACTGTCTGCCGTTCTTGAACTGCTTCGCGTCACCGACGGTTGCAACAATTGCCGATGCTGTCACGGGTCCAACTCCTGGGATCGTGCGCAGCAACATCACGCGCTTGTCCAGTTTCGAATGCAGACGCATGCGCACCTCGTACCAGCGGAGGCGGAGATGCATGGCAACGAGTTGATGACTCAGCTGCTTGAGAACATCTATCGCAATTTCAGGCAGGTCTGGTTTGTCTCCATCCAGAAGGCTCTTGGCATACTTCACGGCACTTCCTGTACCCTGCGCAATGATAATGCCAAACTCGACCAGCAGGCTGCGCAGCATATTGCTGAGCTGTGTCCGTTGGCGGACTATCAGATCGCGAGCACGATGTAGGAATAGGACCGCTTGCTGCGCTTCCGATTTCGGCGCCACGAACCGCATTGTTGGGCGCGTCACTGCCTCGCAAATCGCCTCAGCATCAACCGCGTCAGATTTGCCGCGTTTCACATAAGGCTTCACGTAGTTGGCCGGGATCAGCCGAACATCATGGCCCAGCTTTGAGAGTTCTCGTGCCCAATGATGACTGGACCCGCATGCTTCCATCCCCACCAAACATGGCTCGAGCTCATCAAAGAAGGTGACAAGTTGGGCGCGCCGGATCGCTCGATTGAAAACGACGGTGCCATCCGCAGTGATCCCATGGACTTGAAAAACATGCTTGGCCAGATCGATGCCGACTGTTGTAACTTGCATTGGGTAGCTCCTTTCCTAGCAGTGATACACAACTGCAGTATGGCGCATTGCGACGCCGGTTGGAGCAGGAGCTATCCACCCCATCGGGTTCGACGGGCCGCAGTGCAGC
>NZ_FNNP01000035.1 GCF_900106805.1 Ruegeria halocynthiae | reverse complement strand
ATGGCAAAGGAAAAGTTTGAGCGTAATAAGCCGCACGTCAACATCGGCACGATTGGCCACGTTGACCACGGCAAGACCACGCTGACGGCAGCGATCACCAAGTATTTTGGTGACTTCAAAGCGTATGACCAGATTGACGGCGCGCCGGAAGAAAAAGCTCGTGGCATCACCATCTCGACCGCCCACGTGGAATACGAGACTGATAACCGCCACTATGCCCACGTTGACTGCCCCGGCCACGCCGACTACGTCAAGAACATGATCACCGGTGCCGCTCAGATGGACGGCGCGATCCTGGTTGTGAACGCTGCTGACGGCCCGATGCCGCAAACGCGCGAGCACATCCTGCTGGGCCGCCAAGTTGGTATCCCGACCATGGTCGTGTTCATGAACAAAGTGGATCAGGTAGACGACGAAGAGCTGCTGGAACTGGTGGAAATGGAAATCCGCGAGCTGCTGTCTTCGTATGACTACCCCGGCGACGACATTCCGATCATTGCCGGTTCGGCTCTGGCGGCGATGGAAGGCAACAAGCCGGAAATCGGCGAAGAATCGATCCGCAAGCTGATGGCTGCCGTGGACGAGTACATCCCGACACCTGAGCGCGCTGTTGACCAGCCGTTCCTGATGCCGGTTGAAGACGTGTTCTCGATCTCGGGTCGTGGTACCGTTGTGACCGGTCGTGTTGAGCGTGGCGTCATCAATGTTGGCGACGAGATTGAAATCGTCGGCATCCGTGACACACAGAAAACCACCTGTACCGGTGTTGAAATGTTCCGCAAGCTGCTGGATCGCGGTGAAGCGGGTGACAACATCGGCGCCCTGCTGCGCGGTATCGACCGTGAAGGCGTTGAGCGTGGTCAGGTTCTGTGTAAGCCGGGTTCGGTTACACCGCACACCAAGTTCGAAGCCGAAGCCTATATCCTGACCAAGGAAGAGGGCGGCCGTCATACTCCGTTCTTCGCGAACTACCGTCCGCAGTTCTACTTCCGTACGACTGACGTGACCGGTACCGTGACCCTGGCGGCTGGTACCGAGATGGTCATGCCCGGCGACAACGTGTCGTTCGGCGTTGAGCTGATCGCACCGATCGCGATGGAAAACGGCCTGCGTTTCGCCATCCGCGAAGGCGGCCGCACCGTCGGCGCCGGCGTCGTGTCGAAGAT
>NZ_FNNP01000009.1 GCF_900106805.1 Ruegeria halocynthiae | reverse complement strand
GACAGTACAATGCGGCACGGTATTAGAAGCCTGGGTACACAGGACGCGCGGGTGTTTTGGGCTTGCACCCATATCAAAGGTGTCAGTTAGTAGCCTGCCATACAATCTTCATGGTTCTTTGATCGGGTCAAACTGAAACCTTAGGCGGCAAATGGGTTGCATGGGCTATGCCAGTGCATGGCGGTTATCGGTATTTAGGCACATGCTTACATAACACGGTCCGAAAAACCAAAGGACCACAGCTTGTTGCAACACGTCAGATCCTAGCGGTGAATGGGCTAAAGCAAACCCAACCGGTTTTCCGCTAGTGAGCGGCCAAAAGCGAAAAGCCGCCTGGTCCCGCCTGGCGAAACTTTGACTGACCCTTGATATCTGGCCGCTATGGTTCCACTGAGCCGCTAACTGTAATTTCACTAATGTGTTTGTTGCGAACAGAGGCAGCAAGCTGCCCCTGTTCGATAGGCTGTTCAGAAAGGGAACCTATGGCGAAGTGGTGGCGGGCGTTCAACCTCTGGTGGGAGGCCAACGTCCTTCCTCAGATGGTCCGGCAACTCCGCATGCCTGAACTGGACGGGACACTCTCCACCGAGCCGCCGCACTAGACTTTCTACCAATCGCAGCAAGAGGCCGTGCTGCCGGCTGAGGGGGATGTAAAGGTATAAGCTTGGCATTGTTCTCTCCATGAATTGATGGAAAGCCGCCACATGAGGAAAACACAAAAAAGGCCGCTCATGAGGCGGCCTTCAGATTAGAAACCTGTCAGACCGCGTTAACGGATTACTGCGCCTACCGCGCGAAGCATTGAGGTCTGACAATTCAGCATTTCTGATCTCTCCTGAATCAGGGTTTCCGGAACGCATGTGTACCAAACGGATGGTGCCGGTTCAACAAACTATGAAGTCATAGGTCGAATTTCGCCGGATAGCGAACTCGCGTTCATTCGCATGAACCGAGTGATGCACCCCATAATCGTGACTTATGTAAAATCTCTTGCCAATACCCGGTACGGCCATCAACTGACTGTTTTAATTCCGTTTAGATCGCGTTCAGCAATGGTGGGGGGCATTTTACAACGTTAAAAGTCCAAGTTTTCGACACTCAACGCATTCTGCTGAATGAACTCTCGCCGTGGTTCCACTACATCACCCATCAGCTTCGTGAATAGATCGTCGGCTTCGACCATGTCATCAACGCGGACCTGCAACAATGTGCGCGCATCGGGGTCCAACGTCGTTTCCCAAAGCTGATCCGGATTCATCTCACCCAGACCCTTGTAGCGTTGCAGCGAAAGACCCTTTTCGCCCTCTTCAAGAATAGCGCGCAGCAGGTCCAGCGGGCCGTGGATGGCTTGCGATCGGTCGCGACGGATCAAGGTGGCCGGCGTGTTGTAGATCTCTTGCAGACTTTGGGTGAAGCTGCCCGTCTTGCGGGCCTCGCCCGAGCGTAGCATCGGGCCGTCGAGCGTGCGCACTTCTTCCACACCGCGCAGGATACGAGCAAGGCGGATGCCGTGATCCTGCGTGATCCGGCCTTGCCAACCGCGTTCGTATTCCAGCGCAATCAGGTCCAATCGGGCGGCGACCTTATCCGCCACGCCTTGCAGGTCGGCATCCACTGCACCGGGCACAAAGGCACCGGCGACGGCGGCCTGCTCCAGAATGTGGCGCGGATAATGCGTCGGGAAAGCGTCCAGAACACGTTTCAACTGGCGCGCCTCGTCAACGACGCGAGTCAGGTCCTGGCCGATCATTTCTTCGCCCGAGCCAAGTTTCAGTACGGCTCCTTCGACACCTTGGTTGATCAGATAGTCATCCAGCGCAGCCTGATCTTTCAGATAGACCTCGGACTTGCCGCGCGCCACTTTGTAGAGTGGTGGCTGTGCAATATAGAGGTACCCACCCTCGATCAGTTGCGGCATTTGCCGGTAGAAGAAGGTCAGCAGCAGCGTTCGGATATGTGCGCCGTCGACATCGGCATCGGTCATGATGACGATCTTGTGGTAGCGCAGCTTTTCGATGTTGAACTCGTCACGGCCAATACCGGTGCCCAGCGCCATCACAAGGTTACCGATTTCCTGGCTCGACAGCATCCTGTCAAACCGCGCGCGTTCTACGTTCAGGATTTTCCCGCGCAACGGCAGTACCGCTTGCGTCAGACGGTCCCGGCCCGTCTGCGCCGAACCACCGGCCGAGTCACCCTCGACCAGAAAAACCTCGGTCTTGGACGGGTCTTTTTCGGAGCAGTCTTTCAGCTTGCCGGCCAGATAGTTCACATCCATCGCCGTCTTGCGGCGGGTCAGTTCGCGGGCCTTGCGGGCGGCTTCACGGGCCAGAGCGGCCTCGATAATTTTGCCGACGATGATCTTGGCTTCATTCGGGTTTTCTTCGAACCATTCAGCCAGTTTTTCGTTCACCATCCCTTCGACCGCCGGGCGCACTTCGGACGACACCAGCTTGTCCTTGGTCTGGGAGGAAAACTTTGGGTCAGGTACTTTGACCGAAAGCACACAAGTCAGGCCTTCGCGCGCATCGTCGCCCGTGAAACTGACTTTTTCTTTCTTCGCGATCCCGCTGGACTGCGCATAGTTGTTGATCGTGCGCGTCAAAGCGCCCCGGAAACCCGCAATATGGGTGCCGCCATCTCGTTGGGGAATATTGTTAGTAAAGGGAAGTACGGATTCATGGTAGCTGTCATTCCACCACATCGCGATTTCGACGCCGATATCGTCCCGTTCGCCCTTGATATAGATCGGCTCGGGCATGGAGGACGTCTTTGACCGGTCCAGATACTTGACGAATTCCTTGACGCCGCCCTCATAAAACAGCTCTGTCTCCAGCCGTTCTGCGGGGCGCTCATCGATCAGAATGATCCGGACGCCCGAATTCAGGAATGCCAGTTCGCGCAGTCGCTTCTCCAGCGTCTCGAACGAGTATTCCAGGTTTGAGAATGTGTCCGTAGAGGCAAGAAAGCGCACCTCGGTTCCGGTGCGGTCACCGCATTCGCCCACAACTTTCAGATGTTCAGCGGTTTCGCCCCCTTCGAACCTGGCGACATGCTCTTTACCGTTCCGCCAGACGCGCAGTTCCAGCCAGTTCGACAAGGCGTTCACCACAGAAACACCCACACCATGCAGACCGCCCGAAACCTTGTAAGAGTTGCTGTCAAACTTACCGCCCGCATGCAATTGGGTCATGATGACTTCAGCCGCCGAGACGCCCTCTTCGGGATGAATATCCACCGGAATCCCGCGCCCATTGTCGCTGACCGAGACACTGGAATCGGCATGAATTTTGACGGTCACATGATCAGCGTGACCGGCCAGTGCTTCGTCAATACCGTTATCGACAACCTCATACACCATATGGTGCAACCCCGAGCCATCATCGGTATCCCCGATATACATTCCGGGGCGCTTGCGGACCGCCTCTAAGCCTTTGAGAACCTTGATGGAATCTGCGCCGTATTCCTGGGGTGCCTGTGCGTCTTCGGACATGCCGTTAGTACCTATATTATTTTCGTAACTTATACGTTCTCTGGTGGGGAATGTCACGCGATCCCCCAACATTTTGTGTGTGTTTCGGCATTTTCACGCAGATCAGAGACGCTCGATATCAGCCGCAATATCCTCGGCGATTGCAAGCGCATCCACATCGCCGCGCTCGGCGGTCAATCGCAACCCCAGGAGGTCGGATTGATAGCGCGCTGCCAGCCGTTCCGGATCATGTTTCAGGTCGATTTCGCCCATCTCCTGTGCACGACGAAAAAGCGAGGCGAAACATGCGCGCATCTCGGCCAGATATGCGCTGGCCCGTGCCGCCAGATCATGATCCTTCGCCTGCAGTTCCGCGTAGGTTTTGGCTAGCATACAGGCTTTTGTGGGCATCTCTGTGCCTTCGGCCACAAGGCGCGGCTGCGTTTGCAGCGCGGCCTTTGGCCCGATGTCATCTGCCAGTGCGGTCATCCGCGCCACACCTTCTTGCGCATAACGTTCTAGAGCCAACGCATAAAGCGCATCCTTGGACCCGAACGCCGCATAGAAACTGCCGGGCTTCAGCCTCAACTCGCGCTCAAGGTCTTTCAGAGAGGTTCCCGCCCAACCCTGTCGCCAAAACAGGTCGCGGGCACGGGAGATCAGGGCATCCCGGTCATATTCAGGCTTTCGTGGCATCGTCTTCACCAATTCTTGAGCGTTCACTCAAATATATACTTGAGTGAACGCTCAATAAACCCTATTTCGGTGTCATCACATCAAAACAGGAGTTCCAAGATGGCAGACTTCCCCTCGCACGACCTCGAATCCGCCCCGGACGGGTCCAAACCCCTGCTGGAAAAATCTCAAGCCGCGTTTGGTCGCCTGCCCGGTCTGCACAAGGTCATGGCGGAAAGCCCTCAGCATCTGGAAGGCTATCAGGTCCTCCACCATCTGTTTCTGCAGACAGATTTCGACAATGATGAGAAAACTGTCGTCTGGCAGACGATCAATGTGGAAAACGAGTGCCACTACTGCGTGCCGGCCCATACCGGCATCGCCAAGATGATGAAGGTGCCAGACGAGATCACCGAGGCCCTGCGCAATGAAACCCCGCTGCCCTCGGCCAAGCTTGAGGCGTTGCGTACCTTCACTCTGCAAATGATGCAGACCCGCGGCAATCCGACCGAAGAACAGCTGCAGTCCTTCTTTGACGCGGGATATTCCCACCGCGCAGTATTAGACGTGGTTCTGGGTCTGGCGCAGAAAACCATGTCCAACTACGTCAACCACATGGCGCAGACGCCCGTTGACGAGGTGATGCGTGGTTTTTTGTGGGAGCGTAGGATCGGCGCGCCTGCCTAGGCGCGGACAACCGAGCCCGCTTCGCCGTCGGTAACCACCAGCGTCTGGGCCCGCTCGCCCAGTTCCGCAAACAGCTCAGGCCCGGTGCCCGTCATCCAGGCCTGAGCGCCCAACGCACAGATCTCATCATAAAGCGCCGCCCGCCGCGCCGCATCCAGATGCGCAGCGACCTCATCCAGCAGCACGATCGGCGGGGCACCCACCATACCCGCCAGTGCGCGCGCGTTCGAGAGTATCAGCGAAACCAGCAATGCCTTCTGCTCACCCGTTGAGCAATCTTTGGCTGGCACACCCTTCGCGGCAAACACCCCATAAAGATCCGAACGGTGCGGCCCGACCAACGTACGCCCCGCCGCCAGATCGCGGAACCGGCTTTCATGCAAAGCCTCGCGCAGATCATCCACCGTATCAGGCATTGTGCCTTCCGTCTGGACAAGCTCCAGCTCTGCCGATGGGAATGCGGTTTCCGCCTGTTCCTGTGCCGCACGCAGATGATCCAATGACGCCAGGCGCGCGGTGTTAATGCGATGGCCCGTTTCAGCCATATGCCCTTCCAGAGCGGTATACCAATGGGCGTCCCGGACCTGATCTTTCAGTAGGCGATTTCGCTCTCTCATGGCCTTTTCATAGGTCAGGGATGACTCAGCGTGTGAAGGATCAAAACTCAGAGCAATACGATCCAGAAAGCGCCGCCGCCCTTCGGCCCCCTCGATCCATAGACGATCCATCGAGGGGATCAGCCAAACAATCCGCGCCAGCTTGCCCAGATCGATTTGACTGGCAGCTTTGCCATCAATTCGAACCTGTCGCGCCGCGCCACCTTCAGACCAGGTTTCAACCTCAAAGTTTTGACCCTGCGCCCGCAATAACCCCGACAGTTTCCAACCCAGCCCCTCAGGTCGTCGTGTCATCTCAGCCGCGCTCGCTCGCCGCATCCCGCGACCCGGCGAAAACAACGAAACCGCTTCAAGGATGTTGGTCTTACCCGCCCCGTTCGGGCCGTGAATCGCCACCGGGCGTCCATCCAAAGACAACCGGGCCAGCTTGTGAGACCGGAAATGCGAGACCGTAAGCTCGGTCAGGGCCAATCCCATGACCCCTCCCTTTCGTTAGAAATCACCCGAACCGGGCAAATCAGACGCGCATCGGCATGACGACGTAAACCGCGCTTTGGTCACTTCCTTCGCGCATCAGCGTCGGATCACCTGCCGAGTTGAACATGAACACAGCGTTTTCGCGATCCACCTGAGACGCGATCTCGAGCAGATACTTGGCGTTAAACCCAATCTCAAGCCGTTCATCCCCGTAGGCGACGGCAAGTTCTTCCTCTGCCGCACCGCTGTCGGGCGCATTGACCGACAGGACCAGCTTATCCGCATCCAATTGCAGTTTTACCGCGCGGGACCGCTCGGACGAAACGGTCGCCACACGATCAACGGCTTGTGCAAATTCGGCGGCGTCCACCTCCAGCTTGCGCGTGTTGCCCTGTGGAATAACGCGGGTGTAATCCGGGAACGTCCCATCAATTACTTTCGATGTCAGCGTGATGTCTGGCGTTGCAAAACGCACCTTGGTTTCACTGACCGAGACGGCGATATCCATCTCGTCATCATCCAGCAGCTTGCGCATTTCACCTACAGTTTTGCGGGGAACAATTACGCCCGGCATGTCCGCAGCGCCATCCGGCAAATCCGCGTCGATACGCGCGAGACGGTGACCATCAGTAGCGACACAGCGCAGTACTTTGCCGCCTTCAGATCCGTCCGCCACATGCATGTAGACACCATTCAGATAGTACCGGGTCTCTTCCGTCGAAATGGCGAATTTTGACTTGTCGAACAACCGGCGCAGCAGTGCCGCTGATGCGGTAAAGTTCGACTGATATTCCGACGACGCCATGACCGGGAAATCTTCTTTCGGCAGCGTCGCCAGCGAGAAATTCGACCGCCCTGCTTCGACCGTCAGACGGCCCGCTGCATTGTCAGCAGTCAGCGTCACAAGCGCTCCATCGGGCAGCTTGCGCACAATCTCATGCAATGTTGTTGCCGCAACAGTCGTCGCGCCCGCTTTCTCAACTTGCGCAGGAGCTTTGTCGACAACCTCGATATCAAGATCAGTTGCACGGAACAGCGCCTGATCACCTTCGGCTTCGATCAGCACGTTGGCCAGGATGGGAATAGTGTTGCGGCGTTCAACAACGGATTGGGCCTGCGAAACGGCCTTGAGAAGGGTGCCGCGTTCGATGCTGATCTTCATACCCTCGGTTCCTCTGACTTGAGTGCGTACATGGGCGGGACTGGCAAGTTACCGGTTCAGCCCTGAGGCACAAGGATTTTTTACGAATTTCTGGGTTGGATTGCCCCATGCGTCAAGGGGCACGTGGTCCACAGGACACAGTTCATCCGGGATCGTGGACTATTCTGCACAAGAAATCGCCCCGGAGGGCAGTTCCGGGGCGTTCAGATGGAATGACCGGATCAGGCTTCCAGCGACCGGCGCAGCATCTCGACATCCTCGGCAATCTGGCCATCGGTCAGCTTGAGCTCTTCGATGCGCTTAACGCCATGCATGATCGTGGTGTGGTCGCGCCCACCAAAACGACGCCCGATTTCCGGCAATGACCGGCTGGTCAGCTGCTTGCACAGATACATCGCCACCTGACGCGGGCGGGCATAAGACCGCAGACGCTTGGGCCCGATGATATCGCTGAGGCGGATGTTGTAGTATTCTGAAACCTTGCGCTGAATTTCTTCAACGGTGATCTTGCGTTCAGATGCGCGCAGCACATCGGCCAGACAATCCTGCGTCAGCTCCATATCAATCTCGCGGCCGACCAGTGAGGCAAAGGCGAAGAGACGCGTCAGGGCGCCTTCAAGCACACGCACATTCGTCGAGATACGGTGGGCAAGGAATTCCAGAACACCGTCGGCAATTTCCAGGCCGGGATAGGTGCTGCTGTACTGCTGCACCTTGTTCTGCAGGATGCCCAGACGCAATTCATAGTCGGTGGGATGCAGATCAACGACCAAACCACATTGCAGGCGCGACTTCACGCGATCTTCAAGATCCTTGATCTCACCCGGCGCACGATCCGCCGAGATGATGATCTGTTTGTTCTGATCCACCAGCGCATTGAAGGTGTGAAAGAATTCTTCCTGCGTCGAATCCTTGCCCGCAATGAACTGGACGTCATCGACCATCAGCACGTCAACCGAGCGGAACAGATGTTTGAAATCCATCATCCGACGTTCGCGCAGGGCCTGCACAAAGCGGTACATGAACTGTTCTGCCGACAGGTAGAGCACGTTCAACTCGGGATGCTTGGTCTTCAGCTCCCACGCAATCGCGTGCATCAGGTGGGTCTTACCAAGGCCGACACCGCCGTAAAGCACCAACGGATTGAAAGTGACCGGGCCACTTTCGGATACGCGGCGCGCTGCGGCATGGGCAAGCTCGTTCGGCTTACCGACAACGAAGCTGTCAAAAGTAAACCGCGCATCCAGCGGTGCAGCCTGCAGCGCCTCAAACGCATCATTGGCCGTGTCTGTAATGGCGGGCCGGGATTCGGGCGCTGATGATGGCTTGGACTCTTCCACTAAAGTGGGGCGCGCTGAGGAATTGGCCGCTGTGCGGAAAGCCAGGCGCTGCACGGTCTCACCCGATGTGTTCAGTTCATAAAGAATGAGATCTGCGAAATTCTGGCTGACGTAGTTGCCCATGAAATTGGTCGGCACCGAGAACACCGCCACACCGTCCTGCAACTCTTGGAACTCCAAAGGTTCAATCCAGGTAGTAAAATTGTTTTTTCCAACCGCCTTGATCAGTTTACTACGCAGTTGTCCCCATTTCTCTTGTGTCATACGGCGCCTCACGCATCCCATCTTTGTTGGCCTAGTGGCCTTATCAATATGTCCCGTTTTCCGGGTCTTATGACGTTCACACACAAGGGTACCATGCACCAAACCTACTGGTCTGGCGGGTATGACTGAATATCATCGCAGTCCAATACAGCACTGCCCCAAAACTAGGGCGCACCCGGAAACCGGGATGCGCATGACATTCCAATTTTTTGACAGGGCTAGGATCGCCGGAAAACCCGGAACCCAGAGCAGATCGTCCATCCGGCCGCAGCCGGTTTTCGAACATTCGTTCCGTGATCCTTCTGATGCCCGTCAGTCAGATCGCTGGAACAGCCTGTCCCCCCAAGCGAGTGAATCGCTGATCTAGTGGTAGCAAGAGGCCGCGGGCGCGGGCAACGAAACTCTGATATTGACTCGGGGTTCGAGCCGAAAGAATCTCTCGAGCCCGTGAAGACGCGGCTTTCAAGCAACAATGAAAAAGGCGCCGCTATGCGCGACGCCTTTTTCGCAATTCAATGCTTGACTGGTATTCGAAGAGAATCAGCCCAGCGCTTTGACGCGTGCCGACAGGCGCGACATTTTGCGGGCAGCGGTGTTCTTGTGGAAGACGCCTTTGGTGACGCCGCGCATCAGCTCGGGTTGCGCAGCGCGCAGGGCTGCGGTGGCCACGTCCTTGTCACCGGATGCGATTGCTTCTTCAACTTTGCGCAGATAAGTGCGGATGCGCGAACGGCGTGCTTTGTTGATAGCGAAACGCTTTTCGTTCTGACGCGCGCGTTTTTTTGCCTGGGGCGAGTTAGCCATGTGTCTCTGACCTTTGTTCGGTACGGTTTTCTAAAATTGCGCGCCACGGGAAAATCCGCACCGGATCGAGATCACGAGTGTGAGTCGGGCCAGAGCGGGCCGCACGCGCATGTATAGCGGCGGTCTCTAACCAAGTTTGGCAGGTTTGCCAAGCTGATTCTTGCGCCTGAGCTTTGACATGAAAAAGGCGGGACCAAGCCCGCCTGATTTCGCTGAATGTCCGTTGTCGTCACTTGTCGCGGAACTGCGCGGCTCTTTTTTCCAGAAACGCCGCCATGCCTTCTTTCTGATCTTCCGTCGCAAACATCGAGTGGAACACCCGGCGTTCAAACAACATGCCCTCGCTCAGCGGTAATTCGTAGCTGCGATTGACGACTTCTTTGGCGGCAATGGCCGTGATCTGGGATTTCTCTGCTATCTTCTGCGCCGCACCGGTTGCTTCTTCGATCAGTTTCTTGGCGGGCACGACGCGGCTCACCAATCCGGCACGCTCGGCCTCTTCGGCGTCCATGAACCGGCCCGTCAGGTTCATATCCATCGATTTGGACTTGCCGACGAACCGCGTCAGGCGCTGGCTGCCGCCGAGTCCGGCGATAACGCCCAGATTGATCTCGGGCTGGCCGAACTTGGCGGTATCGGCGGCAATGATGAAATCGCACAGCATCGCCAGTTCACATCCGCCACCTAGCGCATAGCCTGCAACAGCCGCGATAATCGGCTTGCGGATTGCCGACACACGATCATTCGCGTCGGCAAAGAGGTTAATGTTGAACACATCGACATAGCTCATCGCGGACATCTCTTTGATGTCCGCGCCTGCGGCAAAAGCCTTGTCCGAGCCGGTGATGATGATGCAGCGCACTTTGTCGTTGCCATCCGCATCTTCCAGCGCGTCGCACAGTTCACCCAGCAACTGGGTGTTCAGCGCGTTCATCGCATCTGGTCTGTTAAGCTTGATAAGGGCGATGTGGTCTTCGATTTCGACGATGATCGTCTCAAAAGCCATGAGATGTAAGCTTCCGGTTGTTCCGTTCAAGTACGATTCCTTACCACGCGATTTCGCTGGATCAAGTTATCTTTGGCATTGCGCACAATAGAAGGATGAGCGACCGGATTGGGTGATTCTCTTAATAGCAGCCCCGCATCCATCGGTTCGGCAGGGGTCGCCCTCGCGGCCGTAAACATCAAAGCGGTGCTGAAAATATCCAAGCTCTCCATCAGCTTGGCGGAAATCGCGCAGCGATGAACCACCTGCCTCGATGGCCTCTTGCAGCACCTGTCGGATGATCGGCACCAGTGCTGCGACGCGCGGTGCAGAAATCTTCCCGGCTTTGCGACGTGGCGACACCTTGCCGCGATAAAGAGCCTCGCAGACATAGATATTTCCCAAACCGGCAACGATTCCCTGATCCAAAAGCGCTGATTTGACCGGGGTGTTCTTACCTTTGAATGCATCGATCAGGTGCTGCTCGTGAAAATCATTGCCCAGTGGTTCGGGCCCAAGAACCGCCAGCAGCTTGTGATCTTCAGCCGTTGCTGTCGACAACAGGTCCATCGCCCCGAATCGGCGCGGGTCGTTGAACGTGATGCGCGCACCATTCGCCATGTGAAAGATGACGTGGTCGTGCTTTTGCTTCGCTGGATGGTCCTGCACGAACTGCCCCAGCGGATCACCTGAGACCGTCATCCGTCCGGACATGCCCAGGTGAATAAGCAACGTCTCACCACTGCTCAGATCGGCAAGGATGTATTTCGACCTACGTCGCAGCCGATCTACCCGCTGTCCCGTCAGACGCTCTGCCATGCGATCCGGGAACGGCCAGCGCAAATCGGGGCGGTTCACATCTGCCCGCTCGATCACCACACCCTCCATCGCGGGGCTCAACCCGCGACGGACCGTTTCAACCTCGGGAAGTTCCGGCATGTACCCTCCTGATTGGCGGCAAGCGTATCTTCGAAGGCCTGCATCATTTCATCATGTCCGGTTACATATTTCAGAATCCGCGCAGTCTTCCCATCTGAAAAACGCAATACGTAAGTCCCATGATGCCTAAGGCTGATCTTGGCGAGCTTTTTCAGGTCATAGCACTGCCTCTGAAAAAGCGAGCCTTTGGTGACAAGTTCCGTCCCGTCAATCGTGATCGTGTTGGTAAGATTAAGGATCAGAGTGTAGATCATCAAAGCCAGCAGAATGAGTTTGACTGCGATAATCACTTCCGGGCTCTGCAGAGGGATCGCCTCGTCGAACCCACCCAGATCAGGCCTGACAAAACCCGTATAGAAATAGGCGACCAGCACCATGATCGTCACTACAATCGCCCCAGGAGCGGTGCGAAAAGTTCTGCGTGTCAAGGTTTGCAGCACAGGCTTGTCACTGCCCGCGCGCAACATGGCCTCTTCGATGATGTCATTTGGAAAGTGCCGGACTGCCGCATCCAGCTTGTCGCCCAGTCCTTCGGCGCGGCGCACCCGCAGGATCGTGCGAAAGACGGCCCTGATCCGCCAGCCGAAATACAACAGAACAGCAGCTATGGACAGCAACGCAACCAGCAAGCTCGTCAACAGGAAATCTCCGAGGGTCTAGAATACCTACGCTCTGTGATATGTGGCGACTAAGGAAAATCTGTGGCACATCTGTGCCCCCTGCTACCATTTCGCGCGATTGTCTTCCCCGCCCCGCGGCCTATAAGGATGAGCAACACAGACAGAGGCAGCCATTGATGTCCGACAACAGCGACAAGACCACCCATTTCGGGTTCGAAACCGTACGCGAGGCCGACAAGGCCGGACGCGTGCAGGGCGTGTTCAACTCTGTCGCCTCGAAATACGACGTGATGAACGATGTCATGTCGATGGGCATCCACCGGGTCTGGAAAGACGCGATGATGGACTGGCTGGCCCCGCGCCCCGGCCAGCGCCTGCTGGACGTGGCGGGGGGTACAGGGGATATCTCGTTCCGGTTTCTGAAACGTGCGGGCCACGGTCATGCCACCGTGCTGGACCTGACCGAGCCGATGCTGATCGAAGGTCGCCAGCGCGCCGAAGCCGACCGGATGTCCGACAGCCTGAACTGGGTGGTCGGCGATGCGATGTCGCTGCCGTTCGAAGACAACACGTTCGATGTCTACACGATCTCGTTCGGCATCCGGAACGTCACCCGACCGCAGGTGGCCCTGAATGAGGCCTACCGCGTACTGAAACCCGGCGGCCGTCTGATGGTTTTGGAATTCAGCCAACTGCCTAATGACGGGCTGCAAAAGCTCTATGATCTCTACAGCTTCAACGTCATCCCGCGCATGGGCAAACTGATCGCTGATGATTATGACAGCTATCAGTACTTGGTCGAATCGATCCGCAAATTCCCCGATCAGGAGACGTTCCTAGGGATGGTCCGCACTGCTGGATTCGAAAACGCAAAGTACCGTAACCTCAGCATGGGCATCGCCGCGCTGCATTCCGGCTGGAAAATCTAAATGCGCGGACCTCACAATATCATCCGCCTGATCCGGACAGGCGCTACTTTGGAACGCACAGGCGCCATGAACGTGGTGCTCGATGCATTCGAAGCCCCACGGGCCATCCGCATCCTGGCGCATGTTCTGGGCAAGCCGTTCCAGTGGCTGGGTTACAAGGGCGATCCCGATATGCCGCCTGCCACACGCGCTCTGACGGCGCTGGGCCCGGCTTATATCAAGTTTGGGCAGGTGCTTTCGACCCGGCCGGATGTGGTAGGAAATGAGCTGGCAGCGCAGCTGCGCGTCTTGCAGGACAAGCTTCCGCCTTTTTCAAAGGCCGAGGCCATGGCCGAGGTCGAGAAAGAGCTCGGCCAGTCGATCGCCGAGGTTTTCAGTGACTTCAGCGAACCCATCGCCGCCGCCTCGATTGCGCAGGTCCACAAGGCCAAGCTGACCAGCACGGGCGAGGATGTGGCCGTCAAAGTCCTGCGCCCCAATGTCGAGCGCGCCTTCCGCAAGGACGTCGATGCGTTCTATTTCGCCGCCCGGATTGTCGATCTGTTTGCCCCGGGCGCCCGCCGCCTGCGTCCGATGGAAGTTATCGAACACTTCGACGGAGTTGTACGCGGCGAACTCGACCTGCGGCTGGAAAGCGCCGCCGCCTCGGAGTATGCCGCCAACACCAAGGACGATGACGGCTTTTGGCTGCCGCCGGTGGTTTGGTCTCTTTCTGCACGCCGAGTCATGACACTCAGCTGGGCAGACGGCATCCCGCTGGGTGATAATGACGCACTGGATGCCGCAGGCCACAATCGACGCGATCTGGCGGAACGTGTCCTGCGTCTGTTCCTTCTTCACGCTCTGCGCGACGGCTATTTCCATGCCGATATGCATCAGGGCAACCTGAAGGTCGCCGCGAACGGTGATATTATCGCCTATGACTACGGCATCATGGGCCATATCGACGAATACACACGTCGGGTCTATGCCGAGATCCTTTTCGGTTTCATCCGCCGCGATTACAAACGCGTGGCCGAGGTGCATTTCGAGGCCGGCTATGTCCCCGCCGACAGGGACGTTGACGAGTTTGCCCGCGCCTTGCGTGCAGTTGGCGAACCGATCTTCGGAATGGACGCCACCCATATCTCAATGGGTCGGCTGCTCAGCTATCTGTTCGAAGTCACCGAACGTTTCGGCATGGAAACCCGGACAGAATTAATCCTTTTGCAGCGCACGATGGTTGTGGTCGAAGGCGTAGCCCGCTCGCTTGATGACCATATGAACATCTGGGAGGTCGCACACCCGGTGGTCGAAGATTATATCAAACGCTCTATCGGCCCGCGCGCAGCCTTGCGTGACTTTGGCAAAACAGCAATGGTGCTGGCCCGTTTCGGCCCACGCCTGCCCGCACTGGTCGAAAACGCCTTGATTGCCCAAACCAAAAGTGATGACACCCTGGCCTCAAGCAAGTTCGCAATACTTCTGCCGGCTGCGATCGGCGCTGCCGCTGGGATTGCCGCCACACTTGCCGTGATGTCCTTCGGCTGACACCAATCCGCCAGCTTCATCTGGCCGAAAATATCTTCGGGGGGGATTGCGCCCTGCGCAATTGGGGGGCAGACAGCCCCCCTTGCATAGTCGATGGTCAGAGCCGTTCTATGGCAAGGGCGATACCCTGACCGCCACCAATGCACATGGTGACGAGTGCCCTGGACCCTCCAATGCGCTCCAACTCGTAGAGTGCTTTCAACGTAATGATCGCACCGGTCGCTCCTACGGGATGCCCCAAAGCAATTGCACCACCATTTGGGTTGACCCTGGCAGCATCCAACCCAAGCTCCTGATTGACGGCCAGGGCCTGTGCGGCAAATGCTTCGTTACTCTCGATCACATCGAAATCGTCCGCCGACAAACCCGTCTTCTTGAACAGGTTCTGAACCGCAGGAATCGGTCCGATCCCCATCACCTCAGGACGCACCCCGGCGTGGGCATACCCCAACACACGGGCTTTCGGCTTTAGCCCGGCCTTTTCAGCCGCGCCCGCCGTTGCAAGAACCATAGCCGCGGCCCCATCATTGATGCCCGAGGCGTTCCCTGCCGTAACACGCCCATCCTTCTTGAACACCGCACGCAATCCAGCCAGCGCTTCGGTGGTGGTGGCCTTCGGGTGCTCATCCACTTTAAAGTCCGCCATCTCGCGTTTGACTTTGACCTGCACAGGCGCGATCTGGCTTTCGAAATATCCGGCTTCGATCGCTGCCGCTGCACGGGTCTGGCTGGTCACGGCAAACGCATCCATCTGCTCACGGCTGATCTGGTGTTCGTCGGCCACATTCTCAGCCGTCACGCCCATATGGCCAGTACCGAAGGGGCAATTCAGTGCCCCCAGCATCATGTCGAGCGAGGTGACGTCGCCCATCTTGGCCCCCCATCTTGCCTGAGGCACAATGTAGGGGCTGCGCGACATGCTCTCGGCGCCACCGGCCACAGCGAATTCTGCATCTCCCAACATCAAAGATTGTACCGCCGACACAATCGCCTGCGCGCCAGAGCCACACAAACGATTCACGTTCATTGCCGGGGTCCCGTTCGGAATGCCGGCCTGCATCGCTGCTACGCGCGACAGGTACATATCGCGAGGTTCGGTGTTGATCACATGGCCAAAAACGACATGCCCGATCTGCCCACCTTCGACCCCCGATCTCTCAAGCGCGGCTTCAGTCGCCACAGTCGCCAGATCAATCGGTGCGGTCGAGGCCAGTGCACCGCCAAAGGTGCCGATGGCAGTACGTGCACCATCCAGAATAACGATATCGGTCATGGGTCACTCCTCCTGTGGTTGGTCGCAGTATGCACCCGCAGAAACCGCCTGTCGCCTGAGACGTCCCGTCACAGACGGAATTGACATCTGCCGATTCAAGGCGCATGAAATTCCGTCATGACGGACAAAACAGACGATATCCTGACACGCCTTCCTGCCCGCCTGAAAGAGGCACGTCGGGCCCAAGGCCTGTCCCTCGAAGCGGTCGCGAATCTGAGCGGCGTATCGCGATCCATGGTCAGCCAGATCGAGCGGGGTGAAAGCAGCCCCACAATCTCGACGCTGTGGAATCTTACCCGAGCACTGCAAGTGGATTTTGCCGGGCTATTGGAAGACTCAAAGACAACCGACCAGATTGAGGTTCTCAGAAAATCCGAAGTGCCCAGCATCGATAACATGGGGGAAAACTGCCGCATCCGCATCCTCTCACCGCCGGAAGAGGCCGGAGGCCACGAGGTCTATGATATTCAGCTCGATAAAGACGGCGCCCTGAACAGCCAACCCCATGCGCGCGGTGCACGCGAACAGTTGACCGTGTTGGAAGGTGCCGTTCGCGTCACGTCTGGCGCAGCTGTATCCGAACTTCGCCAAGGGGATACGGCCCGATATGCCGCTGATGTTGTACATTCCATTTCTGCAATTGATCAGGCGCGTGTCTTTCTGATCGTAAAAAACGCTTAGGATTGGCAGATTTCCGCCTTCACGGAAGTTTATCCGTAATTTCGTAAATCCCCTATTTGGGAACTTCATCCGTTATGTTAGAAGTGCGACTCAGAGCAAGGAGATCGCCATGGCAGATGCATTCCTGTCCCACATCACGGACACCCTTAAGCAGATCGAATCCGAAGGTCTGTATAAGCGCGAACGAATGATCACCTCGCCTCAGGGCGGCGAGATTACTGTGGGTGGAAAGCAGGTCATCAACCTGTGCGCCAACAACTATCTGGGTCTTGCGGATCACCCATCGCTGATAGAAGCAGCCAAGAACGCCATGGAACCAAAAGGGTTCGGCATGGCCTCGGTCCGGTTCATCTGTGGCACGCAGGATATTCACCGCGAACTTGAGCAACGGTTGGCCAAGTTCCTGAACAAAGACGATTCAATTCTGTTCGCCGCCTGTTTCGATGCCAATGGTGGGCTGTTTGAGCCCTTGTTAGGGCCTGAAGACGCCATTATCTCGGACAGCCTGAACCACGCCTCAATCATCGACGGCGTGCGGCTGTGCAAGGCCAAACGCTATCGCTACATAAACAATGACATGAACGACCTCGAAGCCTGGCTGAAACAGGCGCGCGAGGATGGGGCGCGGCACCTCATGATCGCGACCGACGGCGTATTCTCGATGGATGGCTATTTGGCCAATCTACCAAAAATCCGCGAATTGGCTGACAAATACGACGCCATCGTCATGGTCGATGACTGCCACGCTACAGGCTTTATGGGGCCAAACGGTGCAGGTACGCCGGATTATCACGGCGTCGATGTGGATATATTAACGGGAACCTTGGGCAAGGCACTTGGGGGGGCAATCGGCGGTTACATCGCCGGGCCGCAGCCAGTGATCGACCTGCTGCGGCAGCGGGCGCGGCCCTATCTGTTCTCAAATTCGCTGCCACCCTCCATCGTCGCCGCCGGGCTTGAGGCAATCCGTCTGGTCGAACAAGGTGACATGCTACGCGCGCAACTGTTCGGCAATGCCAAATATTGGCGTGCAGGGCTGGAAAAGCTGGGATTTGACCTGCTTCCCGGTGAGCATCCAATCATTCCTGTGATGTTGGGCGAAGCCAGTTTGGCCCAAGAGATGGCATCGCGGTTGTTTGATGAGGGCGTCTATGTTTCTGGCTTCTTCTTCCCGGTGGTACCGCGAGGTCAGGCGCGGATCAGAACGCAGATGAATGCGGCTCTAACAAAGGATGAATTGGATCGCGCGCTCGCGGCCTTTGGCAAAGTCGGCAAAGAGTTGGGAGTAATTTGATGCGACCCAACACAATGAAAGCACTGGAAAAATCCAAACCTCAAGAAGGGCTTTGGATGGTTCAGGCCCCTGTACCCGAGATTGGCCCGGACGAAGTTCTGATCTGCATCAACAAGACCGGCATTTGCGGTACGGACATCCATATCTGGAATTGGGATGAATGGGCCTCGCACACGGTGCCGGTCCCAATGATCACCGGACACGAGTTCGCCGGTGAGATCGTTGAAATCGGGCAAAATGTTTCCGGGCTCGAGATCGGCCAGCGCTGCTCGGGCGAAGGGCACTTGATCGGAACCGACAGCCGCCAGAGCCGGGCAGGCAAATTCCATCTGGATCCCGGTACGCGGGGAATCGGTGTGAACGAACAGGGTGCATTTGCGCAGTACCTGAAGCTGCCGGCCTTCAACGTGATTCCATTGCCCGATGATGTTCCGGATGAGATTGGCGCTATTCTCGACCCGCTGGGCAACGCGGTTCATACAGCGTTGAGTTTCGACCTGCTGGGCGAGGACGTGTTGATCACAGGCGCAGGCCCGATCGGCATCATGGCGGCCGCAGTTGCCCGCCATGCCGGTGCGCGAAATGTGGTCATCACTGATATCAATGCAGATCGCCTGAAACTGGCGGAACATGTGGTGCCGTCGATACGTACGGTCGATGTGACCATCGAAGAGTTACCCGATGTCATAGCCGAACTGGGGATGAAAGAAGGTTTCGACGTGGGTCTGGAAATGTCCGGATCGCAGGCCGCATTGGATCAGATGGTCGAAGCGCTAGTCATGGGTGGTAAGATCGCGCTGCTGGGTATCCCGCCTGGGCAATCCCCCGTCGACTGGAGCCGGATCGTTTTCAAGGCCATCACCATCAAAGGTGTTTATGGGCGTGAAATGTTCGAAACCTGGTACAAGATGATCGCCATGCTGCAGAACGGTTTGGATGTAAGCCGCGTGATCACACATCAGTTTGGCGTCGACGATTTTGCGGAAGGATTCGCTGCGATGAAGTCCGGCTTATCAGGTAAGGTTGTTCTGGACTGGACCTGACACGCTGGAAAGTTGCAAAACCGGCCAATACACAGGGATCGAGCAACAAGCCGGAGGACCAAATGGGCAGCACAAAAGATGACCGACCGCTGGAGCGCGGCATCGAGGACTCACTGATCACCGATTTCACCGAAACGCATCGCAAAAGCTATGGCGACTTTCTGCAGCTTAAGACCCTGTTGAACCTGCAGAAAACATTTCAGAACCCTGCTCAGCCAGATGAGATGCTGTTCATCATCATCCATCAGGTCAGTGAGCTGTGGCTGAAACTGATGCACCACCAATTGGTAGAGGTACGCAGGTTCCTACAGCAAGACGATTTCGGCCCTGCTATGAAAAACCTCGACCGGATCAAAGCGATCCAGAGGCAGCTGATCGCCGCTTGGGAAACACTACTTACCATGACGCCCGCCGATTACATGACGTTTCGGGATGCGTTAGGCAGCTCATCGGGCTTTCAAAGTTATGGCTATCGTCAGATCGAGTTCATTCTGGGCAACAAGGATGCCTCGACCCTCAAGGTGCACACGCACGACCCGGAGGTTATGGAGGTGCTGAATGCTGCGTTGTCCAAACCATCTCTCTATGACGAGGTTTTGCATATGCTGGCCCGTCAGGGGTTCGATGTACCAATGGACCTGATCGAACGGGACTACGCGCAACCTTATTCCGGCGATCCGCGCGTGGTGAAGATCTGGGTCGAGGTGTTCCGCAACACAAACAAGCACTGGGATCTGTATGCGCTGGCCGAAAAGCTGATGGATGTGGAGTCTCTGTTCCAACGATGGCGATTCGATCATGCCACAGCGGTCGAACGCGTGATCGGAATGCAGCCCGGCACTGGCGGCTCCAGCGGTGTGGCTTTCTTGCGCAAGGCGCTGGAATTGCGGTTCTTCCACGACCTATATGATATGCGGGCCGAGCTTATGTATTCAGGGAGCTAACCCATGATGTACCGCGGCTTCACTCAGGCAGAGCTTGAGCAGGAATATTCCCCCAGTTCGATGATCGGCGGCGATCTGACACCATATTTGGCAAGCTACACGGCCCTGAGCACACAAGCGCGAGCAGAGATGAAAGTTCAGGAGAATCTGAAATACGGCGACCAGCCAGAACAGGTTCTGGATTTCTTCCCTTCCTCTGACACAAACGCGCCTTTGCATGTTTTCGTACATGGTGGCTATTGGCAGGCACTCAGCCAACGCGAGTCAGCTCCGATGGCACCAGTGTTGCACGAAAACGGGCAAGCCTTTGCGACGCTGAACTATACGCTCGCCCCCGAAGCCCGATTAGGGCAGATGGTCGAAGAATGCCGAGATGCCTTGCTATGGCTTGCATCACAAGCCGAGTCACTGGGCTTTGATCCGACCAATATCACCCTTTCAGGTCATAGTGCGGGCGCGCATCTGGTGGCGATGGTTATGGCAACTTCTTCCAGCGCTTTGGCACAGGCGGGCCTGCGGGTGCGCAATGTGATTCTGATCAGTGGCGTCTATGATCTGGAACCGATCAGCCTGACTTCGGCAAATGACCCTTTGCAACTGACCAAGGTCGAGATTCACGATCTTTCACCCTGCCTCAATCTGCCCGCACCAGGACCGCGCTACAGAGTGACAGCTGCGGAACGGGATACACCCGAGTTTGTTCGACAAAGCCGTGACTATGCAGAGTTGCTGCGAAAAGCGGGGCATTCTGTCAGTTTCGATCTGCAGCAGGGAAGGCATCATTTCGACATCATCATGCCTTCGGGTACGTTTTTGTCGTCGCGAAGCGAGTAACCCAAAAGAAAACAGCGGCCCAACAGAGCCGCTGTTTCTTATCTCTCATCCTAAGCCGGATCAGTCGAGCGTGCGGGTCACTTCTTCGCGCTCGAAAATTTCGATCACGTCGCCTGCGCGAATATCGTCGTAGTTCTCGAACGCCATACCGCATTCCTGACCCGACTGAACCTCAGCCACTTCGTCCTTGAAGCGCTTGAGCGTCTTCAGCGTGCCCTCGTGGATCACCACATTGTCGCGCAGCAGGCGGACGCCAGCCGAACGGCGGGCAACGCCTTCGGTGACCAGACAGCCAGCAACCTTGCCAACACCCGTGACTTTGAAGATCTCTTTCATCTCGGCATAACCGATGAACTTCTCACGGATCTCGGCGCTCAGCAGGCCGGATGCTGCCGCTTTCACGTCATCCACCAGATCGTAGATTACCGAATAATAGCGGATTTCCACACCCTTCTGGTTCGCGGTGTTCCGCGCCGAGGCATTGGCACGCACGTTGAAACCCAAAATAGGCGCACCGGACGCTTCGGCCAGGCCAACATCCGTCTCGGTGATCGCACCAACACCTGAATGCAGTACGCGCACACGCACTTCGTCGTTACCGATTTTCTCCATCGCCTGAACGATGGCTTCGGCAGAACCCTGCACATCCGCTTTCATCAAAATTGGCAGTTCGTTGACGCTTTCGTCTTCTTTGGCCTTCTGCATCAGTTGCTCAAGGGTGGTCGCGGCACCCGCAGCTGCGCGCTTATCCTTGGCAGCATGTTCGCGGTAATCTGCGATTTCACGGGCCTGCGCTTCGGTCTCGGTGACGTTCAGAACGTCGCCCGCTTCGGGTGTGCCGTTCAGACCCAGAACTTCGACCGGAACCGAAGGGCCGGCCTCTTTGACACGATCGCCCTTGTCGTTGATCAGCGCGCGGACCTTACCGTACTGCTCACCCACAACAAAGATATCGCCCTGACGCAGCGTGCCGTTCTGAACCAAAACGGTGGCCACGGGGCCGCGACCGACATCCAACTGCGCCTCGATCACGGCACCTTGGGCGGCGCGATTCGGGTTGGCTTTCAGTTCCAGAATCTCGGATTGCAGCGCAATGGCTTCCAGCAGTTCGTCCAGTCCCTGACCCGTGACAGCAGACACTTCTACGTCCTGAACCTCACCCGACATTTTCTCGACAATGACTTCGTGCTGCAACAGGTCGGTGCGCACCTTGTCCGGGTTTGCATCGGGCTTGTCGATCTTATTGATCGCCACGATCATCGGCACTTCGGCCGCTTTGGCGTGGTTGATCGCCTCAATGGTCTGCGGCATGACCGCATCGTCGGCCGCAACCACCAGAACCACGATATCCGTCACCTGAGCACCACGAGAGCGCATCGAAGTAAAGGCCGCGTGGCCCGGCGTATCCAGGAAGGTCAGGGTCGTGCCGCCGTCGGTTTTCACCTGATAAGCGCCGATATGCTGAGTGATACCACCCGCTTCGCCTGCCACAACGCGCGCATCGCGAATCGCATCCAACAGTGAGGTCTTACCGTGGTCAACGTGACCCATGATTGTAATGACGGGCGGACGAGACTGAAGATCTTTTTCTTCGTCTTCGATCTCTTTGATGACGTCCTCAACATCAGAATCAGAAACACGGGTCACTTTGTGACCGAATTCCTCGATGATCAGCTCGGCCGTGTCGGCGTCGATGGTCTGGTTCTGCGTGACCATCATACCCATGTTCATCAGCGATTTGACGACATCGCCCACACGTTCGGCCATACGGATGGCCAGTTCCGAAACCAGAATCGCTTCGGGCAGCTGCACGTCGCGGATCACCTTTTCCCGCTCGACCGCGCCACCCATGGCTTTCTGGCGTGCGCGTTCCTGCTTGCGCTTCATCGCCGCCATCGAACGTTGGCGGTTGCCTTCGCCGCCGGTCGCCTGACCCAGTGTCAGCTTGCCGGAACGGCGGTTGTCGTCACGTCCCTTGCCACGACCACGCTGATCGCGTTCACGATCCTGCTTGCGTGGAGTTGCAGCAGGGGCCGGTTTGTTGACCGGAGCACGTGCCGGTTTGGGTGCTTCCGCAGCCGGAGCAGCCGCAGCGCGATTGGCCGCTGCTTCAGCCTCTTTGCGCTTACGGTCTTCTTCCTCGGCCTTGGCACGGGCTTTTTCTTCAGCCTCACGCTGTTCGCGTTCCTTGGCTTCCTGTTCCGCACGGCGACGGGCGCGTTCTTCTTCACGCGCCTTTTCCTGGGCTTCACGCGCGGCGGCCTCTTCGACCTCGCGGGCCTTGGCGGCCTGCAATGCCTTCATCCGGCGTGCCATTTCGGCGTCGGAAATTCCCGCAGGACGACGCGAAGGATCACCCGAAGGCGTGGCACCACCAGGCTTGGACGCGCCCGGCTTGGGAACCACGACGCGTTTGCGTTTGGTCTCCACCACGACATTCTTGGTACGTCCGTGGCTGAAACTCTGTTTCACATTTCCGGGGCGTGCCCCGCCACGAAGACCCAATGTCTTTTTGCCGTCACTATCGCTCATAAAGCTTCTTACCCTTCCGCGCGGCCCTTGCCGCCGTCATCCGTTTCGCGCAAGCCAAGCAGGCGCTGCGCTTCCTCTACAACACGTTTGGCGAGTCCGCCAGAGGCCAAGGCCGCATGAATCACCGTTTGGCGCCCAAATGCTTGCCCTAACTCGTCCGCGGTCAGCCAACCGATGTATTTTCCAAAGTGCGGCGTGCTGAGTTTGGACTTGCCGCGCCCCGATCCATCGGCGGCCTGAAGCAACACCTGGGCCTCTTCCCGGTCCAGCATCGCCTTGACCTTTTCGTATCCAGCGACTGCATCGCCGGACTTGCGCGCCAGACTCAGCAGCTCGATCACGCGGCGCGTAACCTGCCGCTCAACCTCGTTCGCCAAATCCGGCGACGCAGTTACCTGCGCCTTGAAACCGCGTGCAAACAGCTTTTTGCTTACGGCCTTCTCCAGTGCAGACCGATCTGCCGCCACATAGACCCCGCGCCCCGGCAATTTTGCCGCCACATCGGGAAAGACCTGACCGTCCGGTGCCGCGACAAAGCGGATCAACCCATATTTAGGTTGAACCTCGCCCGTGGCGATGCACTTGCGTTCGGGTCCGTCAGACCGATCTTTATGGACGCCACCGCGACCCATTTTCGCCACCCGAAGCCTGAAATCAGGCCTCGGCCTCCTCTTCAATTGCTTCGCCGTCTTCTTCGGCTTGCTCCAACTCAGCCGGATCAACCCAGCCCAACATGATGCGCGCGGTCATGACCATATCCTGCGCTTCTTCCAGCGTGACGCCGAAAGGTTCCAGCACACCGTCATCCTTGATTCGCTCTCCATCAACTGTCGTCCAGCCACCAGCCAGCTCCCAGTCAGCGCAAGTCGCAAAGTCTTCGAGCGTTTTCACGTCGTCCTTGGCCAGCGCCTCCACCATCTGGGGTGTCAGGCCTTCAAATTCAATCAGACTGTCCTCAACGCCCAGCGCGCGCGCAGCATCCAGCGCCGCCTTGGCCTGTGCTTCCAGGAATTCACGCGCACGGGTCTGCAGCTCCTGTGCGGTGCCTTCGTCAACACCGTCGATCACCAACAATTCGTCGATCTCGACGTAAGCCACTTCTTCGAGGTTGGTGAACCCTTCGGAAACCAGCAGCTGAGCGAAGAATTCGTCCAGATCGAGGGTTTCCATGAACAGGTTTGTACGGGCTTCGAATTCTTTCTGACGGCGGGCCGATTCTTCGGCTTCTGTCATGATGTCGATGTCCAGATTGGTCAGCTGACTGGCCAGACGCACGTTCTGACCACGGCGACCGATGGCGAGGCTCAGTTGTTCTTCAGGAACGACAACCTCGATCTTGCCAGCTTCTTCGTCCAGAACCACCTTGGAAACCTCAGCAGGCTGCAGCGCGTTCACCAGGAAAGTCGGCTGATCTTCGTTCCACGGGATGATGTCGATTTTCTCGCCCTGCAGCTCGTTTACAACGGCCTGCACACGGCTGCCGCGCATACCAACGCAGGCACCGACGGGGTCGATCGAACCGTCATAAGATATAACGGCGATCTTGGCGCGCGAACCGGGGTCGCGGGCCACGGCCTTAACCTCGATGATGCCGTCATATATCTCCGGCACTTCCATTTTGAACAGCTCGGCCATGAATTCCGGCGCGGTGCGCGACAGGAAGATCTGGTGGCCACGAACCTCGCGACGGACTTCCTTGATATAAGCGCGCACGCGGTCATTCGGGCGATAGCTTTCGCGGCCGATCTTGTCGTTGCGGCGCAGAACGGCCTCGGCACCGCCCAGATCGACGATGACATTGCCAAATTCTTCGCGCTTGACCGCGCCGTTGATGATGGTGCCTGCGCGATCCTTGAAATCTTCGTACTGACGGTCGCGTTCAGCTTCGCGGACCTTCTGCAAGATGACTTGTTTGGCCGACTGGGCTGCAATCCGACCCATTTCAACCGGCGGCACTTCTTCGACGTAGACGTTCCCGACCTCGGGCGCTTCCATGTATTGCTTCGCCTGCTCGACGGTCAATTCGGCTTGATAGTTCTCCAGCTCTTCATCCTCGACCACAGTGCGAACGCGGGTAAAGGTCGCCTTGCCGGTTTTGCGGTCGATGCTGACGCGAATGTCCATCTCGGCGCCGTAGCGGCTCTTGGCGGCACGGGCGAGCGATTCCTCCATCGCTTCGACAACCAGACCGGGGTCGATCATCTTTTCGCGGGCCACGGCCTCGGCGGTCTGCAGCAGCTCCAGCTGGTTGGCTGAGGTGATTGCCATCAGTTCGTCTCCTCTTCGGACCCTTCGGTCTCAATCTCGTCGAAAGCGTTTTCGTTCAGGGCACCGGCGTCTTTGCGCTGGCGCAACATTTCCTTGATCAGGTCATCAGTCAGGACCAGCTTGGCGTCGCTCAGCCAGTCAAATTGCAGACCAATTGTGATCGTCTCATCTCCCTCGGAGATGTTGATCAGAACCTCATCCCCCTCAATCCCGGCCAGTTCACCCTTGAACCGGCGGCGGCCATCGATCAACTCAGCAGTTTCGATCTTGGCCTCATACCCTTCGAACATCTCAAAATCCTTGAGACGGGTCAGCGGGCGGTCGATGCCGGGGCTGGACACTTCCAGAGCGTAGGCGTCAAGGATCGGGTCCTCGACATCCAGCGTGGCGCTGACTGCATTGGAAATCTCGGCGCAATCGTCCACTTCGATCCCGCCGTCAGGCTTGTCGGCCATGATCTGCAGAGTGGTCATCTTGCCGCTCATCAGGCGAATGCGCACAAGTTCATACCCCAGATCTTCGATCACGGGGGTGATGATCTCGGCCAGTCGCCGGTCGATGGCAGCTTTTGCTATCAGGTCGTTTGTCATCTGGTTCTCTACCCTGTCGTCGGGCACAAAAAAACGGGCGCGCGGCCCGTCGAAATTTCCGGTGGTGCCTCGGACCAGAAGTCCGACGCGCCGCTGTTGCAACTGCATATACGCACGGTTTTCCGAGTCTGCAACCCCCGGCGCAGATCGTGATCAGAATTATGCCAGCCACCACCGTTCGGCGATGCGCCCGTCATCCAGCGCACCCCCCTTGCCGATCTGACGCGGCATCCCGACATGTGCGGCCACAGCCAACATCACATCGGTCTCACCTGGATGATATCTAAGACCGCGTTGACCCTTCAGCTCATCACTTTCGGGCAAGGCAGCAATATCCACATACCCATCCCGCAAAGCCTCGGCACGCACACGCGCGTCAGGGATCACGATGATTTCCAGCGCGTCAACCCAACCCGCCTGACCATCTTTGTAATGTCCTGCAACCCTACGTCCAAGGAAATGGTGAGAATCATTGGCCCGTTCCACGCGATAGCATCCAGTGCCACTCGCCCTGTGCAATGGGGTTACTCCTTGCCCGCCGCGTGTGACAACAAATCGACTGTCGGCCAGCAAGAAAGGCAGGCCCGGATTAGCCTCGACCAGTTCCAGCCTAACGCGATCAGGGGCCAACGCTTCGACCCGTCCGATTTCTGCCAGCACCGCAACTACATCGTCAACATGCAAGGGTATTCCATCGTGGAACATCGCGTCACCGCGCAAATCAAAGTTCCATACACGCGCTTGTTCTTCAGTCTGCCACGCAACCGCCAGTTCGCCGCGTAAGGTACCATCAGGCGCGACTTCGGTCAGCGTGTCGAACACCGCCCCACGAGCCAACAACTCCAAACTGTCATCGCGCGGGACAGCAAGCCGCAGCTTACCACCTGTCTTCGGTGTGTCCGCCAGCGATCCACCCGTGGCCGTGAGCAATGCAGCGGCCGCACCAGAGGCAAACAAGGCACGACGGTCGATCCGGGTCATGCCGCACCCTCCGCAACGCGATCCATGATCCGCACCAACTCGACGCTTATGCCTGGCTCGGACAGGGCATGCCCTGCCTGACGCACCATCTTCAACTCGGCACCTGGCCAGTGCTGCGAAAGGTTCCAGGCTGCCTTGGGCGGGCAGATCATGTCGTATCTGCCCTGCACGATATGACCTGGGATATGCGCAATGCGGTCCATCTGACCCAGAATCTGCCCGTCATATTCCAGAAAGGCACTGTTCCTGAAATAGTGGTTCTCCAACCGCGCAAAGGTCCGGGCATACTCTCCCGGGCTTTCCCCAACCGACCCGTTTGTGTGAATCGAGGCCAGCGCATTTTCCCAGTGCGACCACGCACGGGCATACAGAACTTCGGTTGCGCGATCCCCCGAAAACAAACGTTTGTGATAGGCATTGATAGCGTCGGATTGTTCGGTCTCAGGCAACAGAGAGGTGAACTTAGCCCATTGCTCGGGCCAGAACTTGCCCGCACCGCCTCCATAGAACCAATCCAGCTCGGCCTGCGTGGCCAGAAACACACCGCGCAGCACCAGACGGTTGACCCGATCCGGGTGCGTCTGCGCGTAGATCAACGCCAGTGTCGCACCCCAGCTGCCACCAAAGACGATCCAGTCCTCAATATCAAACAACGTCCGCAACCGCTCGATATCCGCGACCAGATGCCAGGTCGTATTATCTTCGACCGAGGCCGTGGGCCGTGACCGGCCACATCCGCGCTGGTCAAACAGAATCACCCGATAGACATCCGGATCGAAATAGCGCCGCATCGCTGGGCTACAGCCACCTCCCGGTCCCCCATGCAGCACCACAACCGGTATCCCGCTGGGATTGCCGCATTGTTCCACGTAGATACGATGCCCATCGCCCATATCGACCACACGCTGATCGAACGGATCGATCGGCGGGTAAAGATATTGAACTGCGCGCTTTTGGTCCGGGTACTTGTCCATTATGGCCCTATATAGTCCTTAAGCGTAAAAGAGCATACGGAGACAGGAATGCAAGCGCATCCGAACACGGTTGACCCGTCAGAGATCGCAAAATTTGAGGCGATGGCCGCCGAATGGTGGGACCCGCATGGGAAATTCAAACCGTTGCACATGCTGAATCCGTGCCGTCTGGACTATATCACACAGCAAATCGCGGGCGAATTTGACCGTGATCTGAAGGCTCCGCACCCGTTCGAGGGCCTTCGCCTGCTGGATATCGGCTGCGGCGGCGGGCTGCTGAGCGAGCCTATGGCGCGCCTTGGGGCCGAAGTGGTCGGAGCCGATGCCGCCGAGGGCAACCTGCCCGTCGCCCGCATCCATGCCGAGCAATCGGGCCTGCAGATCGACTATCGCCACACCACCGCCGAGGCGATGGCCGCCGCAGGTGAACAGTTCGACGTGGTGTTAAACATGGAAGTGGTCGAGCATGTGGCCGATCCGCTCAGCTTTCTGACCGCCACGCAGCAATTGCTGAAACCCGGCGGGCTAGAGGTTTGCTCCACCCTCAACCGCAACCCGAAATCCTATGCCATGGCGATTTTCGGGGCCGAGGTCGTCATGCGCTGGCTGCCGCGCGGCACGCACGAATGGAACAAGTTCATCACCCCCGATGAGTTGTTCGACTTGCTGCACCAAGCCGGGCTGGAGCCGGTGGACCGCAAGGGGTTCGTGTTCAACCCGATCCTGTGGAGCTGGTCGATCTCGGACCGGGATTTGAGCGTGAATTATGTAACGGCGAGTGTGAAGGATGGGCCGTAGGAGGGGTTTTCACGCCTGTCAAGCAAACATCAATGATGCGGGAAGATGAGTGCAAGCACTCACCCTACAAGACCTATGTTGTGTTTTTTAATGCTTTTTGATCAATTGTTTGGATCGTCAAATCACCACTCGGAAGTCTTTGCAAAGCAACATGCATTAGCTTTTCAAGTAACGCAGTACTCTTTTGGCCCTTGCGCCAGTAGGTAACCTTATATTGGATTTTTCCAGAAAGCCCGGATACTTTGCTTTCGGTTTTTAGGTCGATTGCACCGTTGAGATACCAGCCTTGACCTGTAGGAGGAACTTCGTAGGTTTGGCTCTTGTCGCTGTCTCCAGAGGGAACTCTTGCGCCAATTTCCGTATACAACTCGTCTACTTTGAACTCGATAGGGTAGTCCGCGAGGTTATTCACGATGAACCCAAGTTTTACAGCATTTAGAGCCTGATTGTTGGCATCTGTATAAGCCTCCAAATAGGGCTGTGAGTGCACAAGTTTGCCATCTATCGTAATCTTAGACCTCCATGAGGATACATTGGCAATTCCCCCTGCAATACCTCCAAATGTCAGTGCCATAGCAGCGATTAGGTATGGCAACGGGACTGGTGACGCGGTAAAGTAATGAGCTACCCCTACCAGCACAACGCCTAAAGACGGCCACAACCACGGAGCAACAAATTCGTTTGTAAGAAGGCCGTGCCAAGCTTCGATACTGAAAATGAACTTTAATATTTTTTTTAGCATATGATACTCGTCTTACGATCCACTATTAGTGGTCGAGGACATATGCTAAGGGGATACACCTCAACCTCAACCCATTTGTTCCCGCCAAGGCTGACCTTTAGCCGATCAAATCAATCTGCACAAAGAACCCCTACTCCCCCTCCAACTGCAACCGCAAATCCCGCAGCACTGGCAGTGTACTGCGCACCCGCTCCAGCCCCAGCTCTCCGACCACGCGGTTGATCAGCGGGGCAATCGACGAAATCGCCTGATCCCGCGCGCGGCGACCGGCGGGGCTGATCGCGACCATCTTGCGGCGGGCGTCGTCCCAGTCGGGGCGGATGTGGATGTATCCGGCCCATTCCAGCTTGGCCAAGGTGTTGGTCATCGCCCCTCGGGTCACATGGAAGGTGCTGGCCAATTGTGCCGGGCTGCGCTCATCCCCGACAAAGACCAGATGATTCAGCACCGAGAAATGCGAGATTTCCATGCCCTTGGGCAGCACCCGGCTTAGCCGGTTGCGCAACAATTGGTCAGCGGTCAGGATCTCGCTGAACAGCGTGACCGCCAGGGCATTTTTCTCGTCAGTCATGGTCCGGTTCTGGATCAGGGTCCGTCGAAGGAACGGATATGTGTCAACGAGGGCACCCTGCGGCGCGCCTCGGTCACAGAACTATCATGCAAATCAAAAATGTGAATGCCTTGATCGGTGCCTGCGTCGATCAGCACCTCTCCCCACGGGGTCACAACCATGCTGTGGCCGTGGGTGTGCCGCGTTTTGCCGCGTGTTTTCGAATGCTCGCCGGTCTGGGCCGGGGCCAGCACCCAACACCCCGTCTCAATCGCCCGCGCGCGCAACAGCGATTCCCAATGCGCCGCACCTGTTACGGGCGAAAACGCGGCAGGTACGGTCAGAATACGCGCCCCCGCCTGCGCCAGTGCGGCATAGAGATGCGGAAACCGGATATCATAGCAGATCGACAGGCCAACCGTGCCGAAATCGGTCTGGGCCACTACGGCCTTTTCACCGGGGCGATAGTTCTTTGATTCGCGGAACGTCTCAGTCTCAGTGACCTGAACGTCGAACATGTGTATCTTGTCATATCGCGCCACGATCTGGCCCTGCGGGTCGATCATGAAAGACCTGTTGGCAAAGCGCCCATCCGCGTCATGCGTTTTGATCGCAAGCGATCCGATCAGCAGCCAAATACCCAGCGCGGCGGCCTGTTCGCGCAAGCCAGCCAGAGTAATGTCATCTTCTTCATGCTGCAGAACCTCGCGCTGTCGCGTGGTGCTGGTGGACACGCAGTTCGTCACCTCAGGCGTCAGGATAAAGCGCGCGCCATCGGCGACAGCCTCGGCCATCATGGCGCGCACCATGTCCAGATTTTCAGCCGGATTATCCGACGAGGTGATCTGCAGCAGGGCGGTTTTCATCACGCCGCAAGCAGGCGATCCAGCTTGCCCTGCCGCTCAAGCTCGTGCAGTTCATCGCAACCGCCGACATGGGTTTGGCCTATGAAAATCTGCGGCACAGTTCGCTTGCCGCCAGCGCGCTGGATCATTTCGGGTTTGCGTTTGGGGTGCATCAACACATCGACCTCTGAAAACTTGACGCCTTTCTGCTTCAGCAACCGCTTGGCCGCGTGACAAAAGCCACATAGCGGTGATGTGTAGATTTCTACCGGCTTCATATTCCGTCCCTTCGGGTTTCGCATAATCTTCCGCGAATTATGCATCCTTGGCAACGCGCGCCAGTACCAACACGAAAATATGATTTGCCCCCGACGCGCGGCAGACACGCGCGCAGGCCTCCAGCGTCGCGCCCGAGGTCATAACGTCATCGACCAGAAGAACATCGCGACCCTGCATCATATGCTCTCGTTTGTGATGTGCAGCTACGGCGCCAGTAAGTGCTGCTTCGCGTTCGACCGCTGTTTTGCCATCCAGAACTGGCGTGCGTCTGGTGCGCACCAATAGATCAGGGCAAACGTTTAAACCCGTTTCCCGACCCAATTGAAGCGCAAGCAGTGCCGACTGGTTATACCGTCGTCGGATCAGCCGGGACCAATGCAGGGGAACTGGTGCGATCAGCATGTTCGGACGAAACACCTCGGATCCGGCTTGGGCCATCCAGCGCGCAGCGGGGCGCGCCAATTCCGGACGATCCCCATGTTTCAACGCCAGGATCAGCGATTTGGCGCCCCCCCGATACAGCAGCGCAGCCCGACCATCCCGCCATGCGCGTGATCGCTTGAGGCAGTCGTCACATTCAATCCTGTACCCATCTCGTGCACCGGGAACCGGGATCCCGCAACTCTCGCAAACCGTTCCGCCAATAAACGGTGTATCGCGCCAGCAAGGGCCACACAGGCCAAAGTCTGATTCGGTCAGTGCGCCGCAGGAAAGGCAACGCGGGGGATAGATCATCTCAACTGCGGTTTGAATCCCCTGACGAATGCGATACTTGCGGCTTATGAAACTGCCGTCCGACACTGCACCCTCTCTGTTTGATCGCGCTGCGCTTACGCTTCACCGCAGGCGCGCGCACGATGAGGCGTTGTTCCTGCACCGCGCCGCGGTTGACGAGGTGCAGGATCGTCTATCCATGGTTAACAAAACCTTTAAGGCTCCCGCCGTCGTGACCCCATTCCCTCATGTTTGGGAAGGCTTGTGGCCCGAGGCCCGGATCATCAAGGATGATGAGGTTCTGGATCTGACTTCGGGCACCCATGATCTGGTGATACACGCGATGGCGTTGCATTGGGCAAACGACCCGGTTGGCCAATTGATCCAATGCCATCGCGCTCTGAAACCCGATGGCTTGCTGCTGGCCGTATGCTTGGGCGGTGATACGCTTCAAGAACTGCGTGCAGCACTGGGTCAGGCTGAGATCGAGGTTACAGGCGGTCTCAGCCCCCGAATCGCACCGATGGCGGAGTTACGCGATTTGGGCGCTTTGCTGCAACGGGCCGGGCTTGCCTTACCCGTTGCCGACAAGGCTACGCTGTCGGCTGAGTATCGCGATCTGACGCATCTGATGCAGGATTTGCGGCAAATGGGGGAAACCAACGCACTGGCGAATCGCCTGAAGCAACCGACACGGCGCGTTGTTTTTGAGAAAGCGCAAGAACTCTACTCTGCTCACTTCACAACGGCCAAAGGCCGCCTGGCCGCAACATTTGAACTGGTCTGCCTGACCGGCTGGGCTCCTGACGACAACCAGCCCAAACCTTTACGCCCGGGATCAGCCCGTATGCGTCTTGCTGATGCGTTGGGCACGGATGAGGGCAAACTGCCCGATTGACGACCGGTCGATTCCCTTTATCTCAGGCCAGACACCACAATTCAGGAAGCTTCACATGTTTGATGCCACTCGTCCCACCCATGCACCCGCAGACCATCCCAAGGTCAAGATGGGTCGTGTCGGTATCCTGATCGCCAATCTTGGGACACCGGATGACTTCGGGTACTGGCCGATGCGGCGCTACCTGAACGAATTCCTATCGGACAAACGGGTGATCGATTATCCAGCGTGGAAATGGCAACCAATTCTGCAAGGTATCATTCTGACCAAACGCCCCTTCAGTTCGGGCGAGGCCTATAAATCGATCTGGAATCACGACAAGGGTGAAAGCCCCCTGATGACGATTACCAAGGATCAGACAATCAAACTGCGCGAGGCAATGCAGGCCCGCTATGGTGATCGGGTGATGGTTGATTTCTGTATGCGTTATGGCAATCCATCCACGAACTCCAAAGTGCGTCAGATGGTGGCAGAAGGCTGCGACCGCATCCTGTTTTTCCCGCTCTACCCGCACTATGCCGGTGCCACGTCAGCCACCGCCAACGATCAGTTCTTTCGTGCATTGATGAAAGAGACGTGGCAACCCGCCAGCCGCACCGTGCCCGCCTATTTCGATGAACCGGCCTATATTGATGCGCTGGCAGGCTCGGTCGAGCGCGCCTATGCGGCAATGAAGACCAAGCCGGATGTCCTTGTCTGCTCTTACCACGGGATGCCAGAGCGCTATTTGCAGCAAGGCGACCCTTACCATTGTCAGTGCATCAAAACGTCAAGACTGTTGAAAGAGCGTTTGGGATGGTCAGACGATCAGTTGGTATCAACCTTCCAGTCACGATTTGGGCCAGAAGAGTGGTTGAAACCCTACACTGTCGATCATGTGGCTGATCTGGCACGAGCAGGCAATAAGAATATCGCCGTCATCGCACCTGCATTTTCTGCCGATTGCATCGAGACATTGGAAGAGATCAACGAAGAAATCCGCGAAAGCTTCGAAGAAGCAGGTGGAGAAGCTTTCACTTATATCCCGTGCCTCAATGACGATGATTCGCATATCGCAGCATTGGGTAAAGTGATCGAGGACAACCTGCGCGGCTGGCTGGACTGACTACGCCCATTGACCGGACATGAAAAAAGGCGGTGGTTTGCACCACCGCCTTTTAAATCGATGAAAGTCTCGTCGACTTAGCCTGCGGCAACAGCTGCAGCAACAACGACCAGCAGGATCAGCGGCAGGATGATACCCTGCGACGAACCTTGGGTTTCTTCGACAACAACCGGTGCTTCAACAACCGGCTCTTCCAGGTTGCCCGCATATGCGGTCGATGCAGCAGCAGTCAGAGCAGCAGCGATAACGAGTTTCTTCATATTAACCTCCAGAATTTGCGCGATTCCCAATAGCGAAACCGCACATCTAAGACTTACCTCGTGAGTTTTTCTAATCAGCTATCCCCATGGATTGCAATTGCAACTTACGCTGCAAGCGGGTTCATGCGCGAAAATGTCGTCAAATTAGCAACACTTGCGTGCCGACCCTGGCCATTGAGAACAGCTCGGCAATATCTTCGTTGAACAAGCCGATGCAGCCATTCGACGATCGGCGGCCAATTTTGCGCGTATCGTGGGTGCCGTGGATGCGGTAGTACTTCCAGCCTAGATATAAAGCGTGCGTCCCCAATGGGTTATCCGGGCCGGGCGGGATGTAATCCGGCCATTCCGGGTTACGTTTTTTCATCGATGGGGTCGGCGACCAGCTTGGCCCCTCCACTTTGCGAATGACGCTGGTGCGCCCGCGGCGGGTCAATTCTTCGGTCAGAGGCACCGAAGACGGGTAGAGTTTGTATACGGATTGATCATCTGACCAATAATGCAGCGCCCGAGATACTGTATCGACCAGAATGGCCCCGTTATTGGTGTTCGAGAAGTAGGGTTGCCAGTCCAGCGCCCTAAAGCCGGATACGTTGCGGCGCACATCGGCTTCAGCCTCCGGAGCCGGGCGCAAGGGGTCGCCAGGGATATATTGAGCAAGCGCAGGTGAAGCCAGACTGGCGGTCACACCAGCCAGGAATCCACGGCGCGTCGAAGTTGGAATGCGATTCTTGACCATGCAGAGCGGTCCTTTGTTAACGTAGAATGTAAAATCTAGGGTATTTTATGGCCAGAATGCTTCAGTCGCAAATCAAACCGGCAGATTCACGCAAGGTTGGGCCATTGTGCGTTTGCTCCGGGCCGTCAGGCAGGTTATTTCCCTTGTCGACACAAAATTTAGGCCTCTCATGACACGTATTCTTTCTCTTCTGATGATTTGTTTTGTCGCTTTGGCGGCATGTACCGATTCGGTTGCTACGATTGGCGCTGATGGTCGGCCACTGCCCTCGGTTTACAAAATCCGGGGCAACCCTGAAAAACTGCAGTTCAGAATGCTGGATTCGGTTAATGCGCTGCGGCAGGCCTCGGGCCTGCAGCAGGTACAATTGAATTCGCAACTGAATGCAGCTGCTGAAACCCACTCGAAAGACATGGCACGGCAAAACCGGCCCTGGCACTTTGGCTCGGACGGATCCTCTCCGCTAGATCGGGCGACACGTGTCGGCTATTTCGGGACCTTCCTGGGCGAGGCGATCTCGGAAACCTATGAAACCGAGACCGAAACACTGGCCGCCTGGATGCAGGAACCAGGACCTCGCGCAGTGATCATGGACCCCAAAGCCACCCAGATGGGCTTTGCCTGGCATCAGGAAAACGGCGGCAAGATCTGGTGGACGCTGGAAATGGGAACCGGCGGCTGATCAAGCCCGTGACGGACATAAAAAAAGCCCCCGAAAATCGGGGGCTTTTTTTCGGAGAACATGGAACTCAGGCCGCCTGCATTGATTGGGCTTCGGTCAAAATTGCATAGAGCTTTACCGGATCTGGATTGGCCCGCAGTTTTGTGCAGACTGATTGCTCGCGCAACGTGCGTGACACCAGTGCCAGCGCCTTAAGGTGTTCAACCCCCGCCTCTTCCGGGGCAAACAGCGAAAACGCCAAATCCACGGGCTGACGATCAACCGAGCCAAAATCGATGGGCTTTTCCAGCATGACAAACACACCCGAGACCGCTTCCAACTCGGTCAGACGGGCGTGCGGAAGCGCTACACCGTGGCCAACACCTGTCGGACCAAGGCTTTCCCGTTCAAGCAGGCTGTCGACAATCACCTGCGCATCAAGCCCTAGCGTTGCAGCGCCCACATCGCCAATTTCCTGAAACAAACGCTTTTTGCTGGACGCGGCTGAAAGCACACGCACTGCTTCGGGCTTCAGAATGCTCGAAAGCTCCATCATTTCGCTCCTTAGCCGTGCCCCCGTGGTCAGGGGGCAGGCCAATTATTCTTGCCTGTTTACGGATCGATCCAGCCGATGTTACCGTCCTCACGACGATATACGACATTCAATCCGTCCTTGTTTTCGTTCCGGAACACCAGCACCGGCGCACCGGCGAGTTCCATCTGCATAACGGCTTCACCAACACTCAGCGATGGGATCGTAGTTTCCATCTCAGCCACAATCATTGGCTGCAGTGATTCAGGTTCGTCAGCCGTCTCCGATTCGTCAGAAGCGAGGATATAAGAGGACGCACCAAAGAGTTCAACCGGCTCTGAGCGATCCTTATGGTGGTCCTTCAGGCGGCGCTTGTAACGGCGCAGTTGTGTTTCCATCTTGTCACAACAGCCCTCAAACGCCGCATAAATCTCGGTCGCGTGAGCCTTGGCCTGAGCGGTCAGGCCGGTCGACAGATGCACAGTGGTTTCGCATACATATTCATGCGCTGAACGGGAAAAGACGACGTTGGCGTCTGTTGGCCGCTGGGCATATTTGCCCACAACCTCGCCCAGTTCGGTCTGCACATGGGTCTGCAGGGCCGCACCGATGTCGATCTGTTTTCCGCTGATTTGGTAACGCATGTGATCTCCTTCACAATTCACACCCATTCTGGCGCCACGGAACGTGACGGACTTGTTTTTATCGGGTGGGGGGTCGCGGCGGACTCTGCGGTTGCCGCTGATCCAGCCCTTCGAAGAAGGGACATCGAGATCCAGACTGGAACCGAAGAATTGCCATAACCCAATTGAGGCAAGAGACGGCGGAAGAGTCAATCAAAACAGGTGTGTATATACGCGAATTCCGCCATGCATCCGGCGCATTTCCGCGTATCCTCATGAAATGCGGAAGTTTTCACCCAGATAGACGCGGCGCACATTCTCGTTTTCGACCACCTCATCGGGAGTGCCCGACATCAAAACCTGACCGTCATGCAGGATATAGGCCCGATCCACAATCTCCAGCGTTTCCCGAACGTTGTGGTCAGTGATCAGAACCCCGATGCCGCGCTTTCTCAGGTCGGCCACCAGATGTCGGATATCACCCACGCTGATCGGATCGACCCCGGCAAAGGGCTCGTCCAACAGCAAGTATTTCGGATCGGCAGCCAGACAGCGCGCGATTTCAACCCGGCGGCGTTCCCCGCCAGACAGAGCCAGCGCCGGCGCCCTGCGCAGATGCTCGATCGAGAAATCCGACAACAACTCCTCAAGCCGTTCTTTTCGGCGATGCGCGTGTTTGACGGTGATATCCAGAACCGACGCGATGTTGTCCTCGACACTCATGCCACGGAAAATCGACATCTCCTGCGGCAGATAGCCGATGCCCAAACGGGCGCGGCGATACATCGGCAGTGTCGTGACGTTCTGCCCGTCAATCTCGACGGTGCCCGCTTCGGGGAAAACCAACCCTGCGACCGAATAGAAGGTGGTCGTCTTGCCCGATCCGTTCGGCCCAAGCAATGCCACCACTTCTGACCGGTTCAGGGTCATCGAGACATCACGGATGACAGTCTTCTTGCGATATGATTTCCGCAGCTTCTCGATCTTCAGGCCAGACGAGCCTTCGGCGATGGACAGTTCAGGACGGTTCATCAGTTTCCACCTTGCTGCAAAATGGTCTTGACCCGCCCCGACATCGTGGCTGTGCCAGAAGTCAGGTTCGCAATCATTTGATCGCCGCTGATAATGCTGGGCCCCTGTGTCAGAAGCACATTGCCCTTCATCTCGATCACGCCGGAATCGATAGTGTATTCCGCCCAGTCACCCTCGGCGGCGTCGGGCGGGCTGACCAGAACCACGTTTTCGGTCGCTTCCATCCGTTCGATGGCCGAGCGTTCGTTGTTATAGATGACGAGAACGCGTTTTGCGGTCAGGCGCATCTCGCCCTGAATGACGACAACGTTGCCAACAAACTCGGCCGATCCGTCTTCCTGATTGACGTTCAGCGTCTCGGAGGTCACTTCGACCGGCAGGGTCGGATCGGCATTGGCCGAGCCAAATGCCACCTGAGCCTCCTGCGCAGAAACGGGCGCGGCACCGACGGCCACGGCAATACACAAACAGGCGACACGTAAATCGAACACAAGTTATCTTTCTGCTTTTTGCGGCTCGTATATCAGCTTCACGCCGCCTGTAAAAAGAATATGGACTGGTCCGTCCTTTTTTTCAGTCCCAAATGTCATTCGCCCTGCGGTAAAGTCGCCAATCGGACCCGTTCCGTCTATCTGACCAGGGCTATCGCCACGGATTTCGTTCAAAGATGTGTTCAACAGATCGGTCGTCACCTGAAGGCCATCCGCGGTTGTAATAACCACGTCCCCGACAAACGTCGCAGTTCCCTTGTCGGGCCGGATCATGCCGGTGTTGGATTCAAGCGTTATCTCGCCACCGTTGCTTAGCCCAAAGCGGCCCTGAACCTCAGCCGCCGTTGGGGTATCGCTCTCACCACCCTTGCTGGCACGGCGCGCTTCAACCCGAATTTCTTCGCCCTTGCGGGTCACCCCCTTGTAGTCAGGACGTGTGACAACCTGATCGGTCAGCCGGTTGTCGATCTCCTGCCCGCTAAACGGCACCGAAACGTTGGTGTCGATACTGCGCGAAAGCAGGAAAACCGAAGAAAGCAACAAGATCGCAACCAGCGGCAGCAACACCTTCAGGAACTGCACCCAACGGGAATGACGATCCACCTGTGCCATCTCGTTAACCCAAGCCTACGCGCAGACAATCATGGATGTGCAACAACCCTTCGGCCGCCCCCCCGGTTGCGGGGTCCACTACAAAGAGCGAGGTGATCTTGCGGTCGTTCATGATTGAAACCGCCTCTTCCGCCATCGCGTTGGGCGCAATGGTCAGCGGGTTCTTGGTCATCACCTCTTCGGTGCTCTTGTCCAAAAGGCCTTTCATGTTCCGGCGCAAGTCGCCATCTGTCACGATGCCCATCAGACGGCCTGCCTCATCCGTTACGCCAACGACGCCAAAGCTTTTCTGGCTCATGACCAGCAGGGCCTCGCTCATCGGGGTGCCGGCAGTCACCAGAGGCAATTCCTTATGCATCAGGTCACGTACCGTAGAAAGTTGCGCCCCCAGCTTGCCACCTGGGTGATATGCGCGAAAATCCTCTGGTTTGAAATCCCGATACTTCATCAATGCAATCGCCAACGCGTCGCCCATCGCGAGTGTCAGCGTGGTCGAGATCGAAGGCACCATACCAAAGCCGCAGGCCTCTCCCATTGATGGAATGAGCAGATGCACGTCTGCCTGCTTCATCAAAGTGCTTTCAGGCTTGCTGGACAACCCGATCAGCGGGATACCAAAGCGACGGGTGAAAGCCAGCAGATTGACCAGTTCCGGCGCTTCACCCGAATTCGAGATGGCAAGAACGACATCACCTTTCGAGACCATGCCCAGATCACCATGACTGGCCTCGGCAGGGTGGACGAAATACGCAGGTGTTCCGGTGCTGGCCAGCGTCGCCGCGATTTTGTGGCCGATATGGCCGGATTTGCCGATACCACTGACGATTATGCGACCTGTTGCCTGCAGGATTAGCTGCACCGCCTCGGCGAAATGTTCGTCCAAGCCGTTGGCGAGGACGTCCAAGGCCCGGGCCTCATCGGTGATGACCTGACGGGCTGTTTTCAGAAAGGACTCGGTATCAGTCATGAGTGCGCAAAAATATCGGTTTCAGGCCAGCCTGCGAGGTCAAGCTTCGCACGCGTCGGAAGGAAATCAAAACAGGCTTGTGCCACTTCGGTGCGGTCCTCGCGGGCAAGCCGCCCATCCAATGCGTTACGCAGACGGTGCAGATACAGCACATCAGATGCGGCATATTCCAGCTGAGCGTCCGTCAGCGTTTCAGCACCCCAATCGCTCATCTGTTGCTGTTTCGAGATATCGACGCCCAGCAATTCCTGACACAGGTTCTTAAGGCCGTGGCGGTCGGTATAGGTGCGTACCAACCGGCTGGCGATCTTGGTACAGTAGACCGGCGCTGCCAGTGCTCCGAACGCGTGATACATCGCCGCAATATCGAAACGGCCAAAATGGAACAGCTTCAACACTTCGGGATTTTCCAGCATCGCACACAGATTCGGTGCCGATGATTGACCCTTCTCCACCTGAACGATGTGACAGTTTCCATCCCCGCCCGACATCTGGATGACACAGAGCCGGTCCCGATGCGGGTTCAGCCCCATGGTTTCGCAATCGATGGCCACGACCGGGCCCATATCCAACCCATCGGGCAGATCATTTTTATACAGGTAATTCGCCACGCCGGCTTCCTTTGTGCGGTCTCGACCCCGAGATAGGAGGTTTCGCAGGCAAACTCAACGTCATCAGCGTGAAGGTGGTTTCTGTTGGGCAACTATCTTGACATCATCCCCATGGGGGGGATTAGGATGCACTATGACATCCCATACCCACAATTCCCATTCGCAGATCACAGCGCGCCTGAAACGCGCGCATGGGCATTTGGCCAAGGTGATCACCATGCTCGAAGATGAGGCCCCCTGCGCAGATATCGCTCAGCAGCTTTTTGCGGTAGAGAAAGCAATCACCAACGCCAAGCGTGTGCTGATCCATGACCATGTTGATCACTGCCTGTCTGATGAGGCGGATCGGAATGCCATCGAAGACTTCAAAACCATTACCAAATACCTCTGACAAATGCTCAGCATACTAACAAATCGCACCTATCGGCATTTGCTGGCAGCCCAGATCGTGGCCCTGACAGGCACCGGACTGGCGACAGTGGCGCTGGGGCTTCTGGCCTTTGATCTGGCCGGAAATTCTGCCGGGTTGGTTCTAGGCACTGCGCTGACCATAAAGATGGTGGCCTATGTCACAGTAGCCCCACTTGCCGCCGCCTTTGCCGAGCGGTTGGATCGACGCAAAATGCTTGTGGTATTGGACGTCGTGCGCGCTCTGGTCGCACTGTGTCTGCCATTCGTCACCGAAATTTGGCAGGTCTATGTGCTGATTTTTGTTCTGCAATCGGCATCAGCCGGGTTTACACCGGCCTTTCAGGCGACGATCCCCGATGTCCTGACAGACGAACAGGACTATACCAAAGCCCTGTCCCTCTCACGTCTCGCAGTCGATATGGAGACCCTGCTGAGCCCGATGCTGGCCGCCTCCCTGCTGCTGTTTGTCAGTTTCGACAGTCTGTTTCTGGGCACCAGTGTCGGCTTTATTGCCTCTGCCCTGCTTGTGGTGTCTGCCACCCTGCCCTCGCCCAGACCGGTTGAACCGCGCGGCATCTATGACCGCACCACCCGCGGCATCAGGATATATCTCAAGACGCCACGCCTGCGGGGCCTGTTGGCACTGAGTTGGAGCGCAGCAGCGCTGAGTTCGATGGTGATCGTCAATACGGTCGTCATTGTGCGCAGCAACCTCGATCTTTCCGAGAGCGCCGTTGCCATCGCTCTGGCCGGGTTTGGCGGCGGCTCGATGCTGGCGGCTTTTGCATTGCCGCGCCTGCTGAAACGCTTTTCCGATCGCCGGGTAATGTTTAGTGGCGCAGTGCTGGGAACGGGTGTAATGGCAATCGCGGCAGGTCTTTCTGCCGCCATGCCAATCACGCTGGGTCTGCTGACGGTGACCTGGGTATTGGTCGGCTTTGGGTATTCAAGCACACTTACGCCGTCGGGCCGTCTGCTGACCCGATCCGCCCATGCCGAAGATCGCCCTGCCGTGTTTGCCGCCCAGTTCACCCTGTCTCATGCCTGCTGGCTGGTACTTTATCCTCTGGCCGGGTGGCTGATGACCCGCTTTGGAGCCACGACAGCCATGGCTGGAATGGCAGTCGCCGCCATTCTGGGGCTTACTCTTGTGCTGAGAGTATGGCCGCGAACCAACACAAAAGCAGTGGTTCACAGCCATCCGGATCTACCTCCGGATCATCCGCATCTGACCGGACCAAAACCCCATGCCCACCCGATTATCATTGACGATTTGCACCATCGCGTTCCTCATGAACCTTGAGCTCAAACCAGCAACTATCATAAACCCGGACACACTCGCCTCATCCCGGAGCCAGCATGGACCAGCTTGACCGACGCATCATCGCCGCCCTCCAGCATAACGCCAGGGACTCGACAACGCGCATCGCGGCTATGCTGGGTGTTGCACGGACAACGGTGCATGAACGCATCAACCGCATGGAAGAGCGCGGCGTCATCGCGGGCTATTCCGTCGTCCTGCGTGAAACCGAAGACACACCGAAGGTGCAAATCATCGTTCTTCTGGAAGTGCAGCAAAAGGAAACCACGCGCATTATCAAGCGGCTTGAAACCTATCCCGAGGTGAAACTGTGCCTGTCGATCAATGGTGAGTTTGACCTGCTGCTGTCAGCCGAAGCTCCACGGATCGAAGACCTCGACATTCTGGTTGACGAACTGGCGCGAGTCCCCGGTGTGTTGCGCACCAACACCAGCGTGGTTTTTGGTCGAAAGATCGATCGAAATTGAGGCGCGCTAACCCTCTGTAAACGGATGATTGGCTAGCTTGGCCGGGATCGATCAAAATCCCGGACCGGCAGAATGCCAATTCAAAAACTTCTAACTACAGCGCTACTGGCGCAGACGCTGCTGGCACAGGCCGGACATGCAACGCCCAGCGCGCATATGGCAGCATTGTGTGATCGCGCCGCGCAGCGTGCCGCACAGTCCGAAGGCGTTCCGCTGAAGGTTCTAAGGGCAATTGCCCGTGTGGAGACAGGTCGCGCACTGGATGGCAGGTTGGAGCCCTGGCCCTGGACCGTCAATCGCGAAGGCAAGGGATATTGGTTTGCGTCGGAAGTCGAAGCAAAATCCTATGTGTTCGACATATTTAGATCCGGCGTCCGCAGCTTTGATGTCGGGTGTTTTCAGATCAACTATCGCTGGCATGGCAAGGCCTTCCGCTCAATTGATGCGATGTTCGATCCGGATGAAAATGCCACCTACGCGGCGCGGTTTCTGACGCAGCTTTATGCGGAACTCGGATCGTGGCCAGCCGCCGCCGGAGCTTACCATTCGCGCACTCAACACCACGCGGCCGCATATACCGATCGCTTTCAAACCGTGTTGGCACAGTTGGACGGCGCGGACATCAGTAAGGGGCGTGATCCTTTCACCGCCTCTGCCAGCCCTCTCATTCCCCTGAACACACCTGCCCTCGACCGAAATGCGCTTGGGTCATTGGTTCCTGGCACCGGCACTGCAACCGCTTTCATCACTTTCAATTAGGAGCAGACAGTGCCCCGCATCGATCCCCGCACCCTGTTCTCTCCGACCGTCCTGCTGGCTTTGGCGCTCATGGCGGTCATCGTCATGATGATACTGCCTATGCCTGCTTGGGTGTTGGATGTGGGCTTGGCGGCATCGTTCGCGCTGGCGATCCTGATCTTCACCCTGACCCTTTTTATCGAACGGCCACTGGATTTCTCGTCCTTTCCGACCATCCTGCTCGCCTCGTTAATGCTGCGCTTGTCGCTGAACGTGTCCTCGACCAAGCTTATCATCGGTCAGGGGCATACCGGCACCAACGCAGCAGGTGACGTGATCGAGGGCTTTGCCCAGTTTGTCATGGGCGGCAGCATCTTTCTGGGCCTCGTCGTGTTTGGCGTGCTGCTGATTGTGAACTTCATGGTCATCACCAAGGGCGCGGCCCGCATGGCCGAAGTGGGCGCCCGGTTCGCGCTGGACGGAATGCCCGGCAAACAGCTTGCCATCGACAGCGACATGTCCGCCGGTGCCATTGATCACCAACAGGCCAAGGAACGGCGCGAGCGCGAACAACAGGAAACCACTTTCTTCGGGTCACTCGACGGGGCGTCGAAATTCGTCAAGGGTGATGCGATTGCAGGGCTTCTGATCACGTTGCTCAACCTCGTGATGGGGTTGGTCATGGGCGTGATCGTACACGGAATGCCGGTGTCATCCGCCTTCGAAACCTATGCAATCCTTACTGTCGGCGATGGCTTGGTATCCCAGATACCCTCAGTGATCATATCGATTGCCTCAGCTTTGCTGCTGGCGCGTGGCGGCACGCAAGGTGCAACCGACAATGCGATCTTCTCGCAGCTTGGACGGCACCCGGCGGCGCTGGCAACCGTCGCGATGCTGATGGCACTGTTCGCGCTGGTGCCCGGCCTGCCGTTTCTGCCCTTCATTCTAGGGGCCGGAGTGCTGGGCTATGCCGCCTTTTCCGGCCTCAGAAAGCACGGCGCTGACGCCACAGAGGCCCAGACAGTAGAAGTTGAGGCCGATTCTCCGATTTCACAGGCCATCGGCGACATTCTCGATCTGGATGACGTGCATCTGGAGTTCGCCCCCGATCTGGTCAGCATGGTGTTGAATCCGGGTACCGGACTTGATGCACGGATCGCCAATATGCGGACCTATGTCGCCTCAAGCTTTGGCCTCATCCTGCCCGAGATTCGCCTGACCGACCGCGCCGATCTGCCGACTGGAACTTACGTGATCAAGGTCCAGGGGGTCGAACAGGCGCGCGGCGTTCTGAACTCTGAACTTGTGCTGGCTCTGGTGCAGGACGGGTTCGACTTTCTACCCGACGGCACCGACGTTACCGAACCAGTCTATGGTGCTCCGGCGCGTTGGATATTACCCAAAGATCAGGAAGCTGCCGCGCTGAACGGGGCCACAATCGTTACCCCACCCGAAATATTGGCCACCCACCTTCTTGAGATCATCAAGCAGAACTTCTCGCGCTTGCTGACGCTGAAATCCCTGCGGCGCCTGTTGTCCGAGATGACGCGGCTCAGCGATCCGACACGGGCAGAGGCCAATCGCAAGCTGTTGGATGAGCTGATCCCGGACAAAGTGCCGATCGACACGCTGCACGCGGTCCTGCGGCTGTTACTTGATGAGAGGGTTTCGATCCGCAATATGGCACTCATCCTTGAAAGTGTGGCCGAAGCACGCCTGACCACGACACAGCCCGAGGGGATTTGTGAACTGGTGCGTCAGCGGCTGGGTTTCCAACTTGTCGCCGACATGAAGCGCGAAGACGGATCAATCCCGCTGATCCAGCTCGCGCCGGAGTGGGAGGACACATTTGCCACCTACCAGATCGATGCCCCGAACACTGGCATGGACGTGGCGCTGCCACCCAACCTGTTCAACAAGCTTGCCGATGGCGTCGTCGACAGCATTGCAAAATCAGCCGATCACGGCTTGTTTCCGGCGGTTGTGACTTCGACCCGGCGGCGGCGATTGTTGAGAACGATAATGCACGCGCGTGGCGTCGCAAATCCGGTCCTGTCTTTTGAGGAGATCGGGCTTGAGGCGCGGCCTGCATTGGTTGGGACAGTACCCGCGTGATCACTTTCCCCGCAGAGCTTTTGCCACATCTCGGGCATAACCTGTGGCATTTGTTCGCCGTATTTCTTCGCGTGTCTGCAATGGTCTCACTGCTGCCTGCATTTGGCGAACGCAGCATTCCGGCGCGGGTTAAACTTGGGGTCGCGGTCGCGTTCACGATAATTATCATGCCTGCCATCCCCTCTGCGGATGTTTTACCGAAATTTCCTGGCATGGCAGGTATGATCGGTGTCGAAATCCTGATTGGTCTTTTGCTCGGTATCGGTTTGCGCCTGTTTGTCTTTGCCCTCCAAACAGCGGGTTCCATCGCGGCGCAGGCCACATCTTTGTCGCAAATCCTGGGCGGGGCGGCCACCGAACCTGTCCCTGCTATGGGATATTTGCTGACACTGGCCGGGTTGGCGCTGGCAATGTTTCTGGGTCTGCATGTCCGCGCCGCACAATTTATGATCAACAGCTACATGCTGTTTCCCATAGGAGTGCTGCCAGCAGCACCCGACCTTTCGCAATGGGGAGTCACACAAATCGCAAGCAGCTTTGGGCTGGCCTTCGCGCTGGCAATGCCATTTGTCATTGCATCGCTGATCTATAACCTCGCGCTCGGCGTGATCAATCGGGCGATGCCGCAACTCATGGTCGCGTTTGTTGGTGCACCGGCCATTACATTCGCGGGCTTGTTCCTGTTGTTCGCTGGAACACCGCTGATCCTGTCAACCTGGTCTGATGCCCTGTTTTCGTTCCTCCAAAATCCGCTGGGAAGTGTGCGATGAGTGCATCGGACGACGACAGCGACAAGTCATTTGAGGCCACACCGCAAAAACTGGAAAAGGCCCGCAAAAAAGGCGAGATTGCAAAATCCAATGACCTGTCGGTGGTGGCCGCATATGCCGGGCTGCTGGCCGCACTATTGGTCGCAGGCCGGTACACGGCAGACCATCTTGGGACCCTGCTTGTTGTGCTCATTGACCAGTCAGACCAGATCGCGGTTTTGCTGGCCGTCGGCCCTGCGACCTCCACCGTGGCTGGCATCTTGCAATCGGCCTTAGTTCCGGTGGCCGCGCTGTTCATTGTACCGGCTGCGGCGGTGTTGTTCAGTCTGATTGCCCAGCGGGCATTGATCTTTGCACCGGACAAGCTGAAACCACGCGCCTCGCGCATATCGATCATCTCAAACGCAAAGAATAAATTTGGCCGGGGCGGCCTGTTCGAATTCGCCAAAAGCTTTGTGAAACTGCTGATCTACGGCACCTGCCTTGCGCTATTTCTACGCGCGAACCTGTCCGAAATTCTAACAACCAGCGCAGCACCCGAACGGTCCTCGATTTGGTTGATGATGAATTTGCTGACACGCTTTCTGTTCATTGTCATTACAATTGCACTGGCAATCGGCGTTATCGACTACCTGTGGCAGCACGCTGAACACCTGCGCAAAAACAGAATGTCGCGCAAAGAGATACAGGATGAAACCAAAGATTCCGAGGGCGATCCGCATGTCAAACAGAAACGCCGCCAGCGCGCGCAGGACATTGCGACCAATCAGATGATGGCCGATGTGCCCAAGGCTGATGTGGTGATCGTAAACCCGACACACTACGCCGTTGCCTTGAAGTGGTCACGGGCGACCGGAAGCGCTCCGGTCTGTGTGGCCAAAGGTGTCGATGAGGTCGCCGCGACAATCCGGGCTGCGGCCGGGGATGCAGGCGTTCCCATTCACTCTGACCCGCCGACCGCACGGGCATTGCACGCCACGGTCGAAATCGGACAGGAAATCACCGAAGAGCAATACCGCCCTGTCGCCGCTGCCATTCGATTTGCCGAAGCCATGCGCAAAAGGGCCAAGGGGCAGGTCGGATGACATATGACCGCATGACCGATCTTTCGAAGGTAGCCGAAGCTGTATTCCAGCGCGATCACCAGAAGCTGCGCCCTTTATTGCAGCGTGAAGCACAGTTGCTCAATCAACTGGCCCGCCTGGATTCGCAACTGGCCGCGGTCAAAGCGACCAGTGCGCAGGCAGATGGCTATCATGTGACCGGCACTGATCTGTTGTGGCACAGCTGGGAGTCAGCCACGCGGCGAGACCTGAATACAGAGCTGGCGCGCCTGCGGTCACAAAAACTTGCGGCAATGGAAAATCTTCGCGGGGCGTTTGGGCGCAAGCAGGCCGTTACGAATCTGGCGCACCGCGTGCAAGATCACAAGCGGCGCGCGGCACAGTCCAGATCCCAGGAGGCGTGATCAGCGCCGCATACTGTTGCCTTGAACCGGTTCAGGTATCCTGACGGCTGACGCTCATGATCAGAACCTTCGAGACATCCTGACCCAGATCCTTTCTTGCTACCTCGAGCAATGCCTTGCGCAACGCCCCAAGGTTGTCTGATCGCGTAAAGGCCCCATCGAAGCCGCCGATATTGGCGTGATCGAACAGGACCTGCAGAAAGCGATCCCTCAGCTTCGGTTCTATCTCATAGAAGGCTTCGGCAATCCCCGGGCGCACTTCAAGGCTGAGGGACATGGTGACCAGCGCCGATATCTCGTCCTCGGCAACAACAGGGATCACGAACTGCTTGGTGAGTTTGAGATACTCGTGAACCCCTGAGTCATCGCCTTTGCCCTTCTTGGACTTATTTGTTTTGTCCGCCTTGGGTATCTGTGCGGCTTCTGCAGGTTCCTTGGCCTTATCGGAAGGCGCCAGAACAAGTCTGACACCCACACCAACGGCAAGGCCAGCAATCAGCAGAACGATTGGTAACAGCTTTCCCATCTACTCAGCCCTCAGAACGGCAGCAAGGTATCAAGTATCTGCTGGCCATAGCGCGGTTGCTGCACATCTGTGATCTGCCCTCGGCCCCCATATGACACACGCGCAGACGCAATCTTGTCATAGGTAATCTCATTCTGGCGCGAGATATCTTCGGGCCGGACATAGCCCGAGACCAGCAATTCACGCAGTTCGAAATTCACCCGCAACTCCTGAGAGCCGGATATCGAAAGCACCCCGTTAGGCAGAACATCGATGACCGTTGCCGCCACACGCAAGGTCAGCTTTTCTTTGCGTTTAACAGATCCTTTGCCTTTGCTGACAGACTTTGAATCAATCGATACGGCCTCATCAAGCGAAGCCCCCTCTGGCAGCTTTTTACCCGCACGCTGAGGCAGGCCAAAGAGGTCCGGTACCTCAAGATTTTCGGACCCCGCGCGCGACCGGTTGGTGTCATTGGATATTTCAGCCTTTTCGTCCAATTCGATGACAACTGTCAGAATATCACCCTTTTTCATGGCGCGCTGATCGCCCAACAGCGAATGTTGACCACCACTCCACAACGAGGATTGGTCAACCGTTCGCTGCGGCTGGCTGTGCAGAGGAAGCCCAGGCCAAAGCATCGCAACATGTTCAGGCGACTGTGTGTTTGGCGTCAGACTGGGCGGCTTGCCGAGATGGTCCAGTCGGCCGCAGGCCGCAACACTCAAAACGATAAGTAGCAAGAATTTTAAAAAGCTCGGCATCATTTTACCTCGATTTGACCATCCGGGCGGACAACGCCCGTAACTGTTGTGCGAGACGCCAGATTCATGACGCGTATACGCTCGCCGACTGCACCACGGCCAAGCGCGCGACCTTCTGCGGTAATGGATAGCGCAATGCGATCAAACACTAACGTCACCAGATCGTTTCGATCCACGATGGCAGGAGGACCAACATCAGCGGGACGAATTGGCCGACCAGGATAAAGTGCAACGCGCGCCTCCTGACCAACAAGAATCTCAGATCTGCGAACCGCCCCATTGACCTCAACGGGTTTGATTTCCAGATCAGATGCGACGATGACCTCTTTGGCGCGAATCGTCCGGGTGGGCACAACAATCTCGGCCATGCTAGCGAGCGGCATCAAACACAGGATCAAAGGCAGAATCCGCATCACCGCACCTGCGTTGTTGCGCCCATCATCTGATCGACGGCGGAAATGACTTTGGCGTTCATCTCATAACCGCGCTGCGCTTCGATCAGCTCTGTGACTTCCCGTACCGCATCGACCGAACTGTCCTCAAGGTAACCCTGACGCAAGGTTCCCAATCCGTCCTCACCGGGTGTTCCGACCACAGGAGCGCCGGAAGCTTCGGTTTCCTTGAACAGATTGCTGCCTACGGCTTCTAGCCCTTTGGCATTGGAAAAGCTGGCTAGTGTAAATTCACCCAGCAGCTGCCCTTCGGCAGTATCATCGAAATAGGCATAGACTTCACCCGCGGCATTTATCGAAATCGATCTTGCGTCGTCGGGGATGGTAATCTCAGGGGCAACGGCGAAACCATCCGATGTGACGATCAGACCCTCGGCCGAACGTTTCAGACTGCCATCGCGGGTATAGGCAGACTGGCCATTGGGTAATGTCACTTCAAGATAACCGCGCCCTTCAATGGCAACATCCAGGTCGCTGCCCGTTGCAGAAAGCCCACCCTGTTCCAGTTGAACTGTGATCGCTGCGGGTCGCACGCCCAATCCCAGTTGGATACCCGTCGGCAAAACTGTTCCGTCCGAAGCGTTGACAGCCCCGGCGCGCGCCAACTGTTGATAATGCAGATCCGCAAACTCAGCCCGGCGGGTATTGTAACCCGTTGTGTTCATATTCGCGAGGTTGTTCGATATCGTCTCGACCCGCATCTGCTGGGCAGTCATGCCGGTTGCCGCGATTTTCAAAGCACGCATGTCGTTTTCTCCTTCAGGTGATCAGCGCATCAACGCCTTTAGCGCCCCGCGAACGCGTTCGTCTTCGGTTTCCAGAAAGCTCTGCCCAAGCTCATATGCCCGTTGGATCTCGATCATCCGGGTCACCTGGCCGATGGCATTAACGTTGGAACCTTCTAAAAACCTGTGCAGTACAACCGGTTCATCTACCGGATCGACCTGTTCTGTGGGGCGGAAATGGGTGCTTCCCTCTCGCACCAGGTTTTCCGGGTCGGCGACGCTGTAGACACCGATTTGACCCAGGATCTGGCCATTGACACTCATGGTGCCGTCGCTGCCGACGTCGATCGTCTCAGCATCCGGAGGGACAAAGACCGGCGCGCCGTTGCTATCCAGAACCCGGTGCCCGTCCATCGTCACCAGATCGCCCTCAGCATTGGATGAAAAGCTGCCCGCCCGCGTCAGGCGGTTGCCCGCAGGTGTCTCGATCATGAAGAACCCGTCGCCTTCGATGGCAAAGTCGAAGGAGCCACCTGTTTCAGTCAGCACTCCCTGTTGCAAGGACGTATTGCGTATCTGCGCCCGGCTGAGCGATAGCGATGGATTGCCCGGCAGGTCCCGGACGAATTCCGAAAACACCAAACCCTGCTGGCGGTAACCAGTTGTGTTGGCATTGGCGATGTTGTTGGCCACCAGCCGCATCTCATTCATCAGACCGGATTGACGGGATAGGGTGACATATGCGGTGTCCATCAGCGACCTCCGGCAATAAGCGGGATCAAAGTCCCGGTGAAAAAGGTGACAAGCGTCTGAGTCATGAAGCCCATCGACATCCAGAACACGACGACGATAGCGATCAGTTTCGGCACGAAGGTCAGCGTCATCTCCTGCACCGAGGTCAGAGCCTGAAACAGACCCACGGTGAGGCCCGAGATCAGCGCCACCGCCAAAATCGGAACCGACGTGATGACCGCGACCCAGAGCGCCTGGCGCACAATGTCGTAGAACAGGCCTTCGCTCAGCATGGTTCAGACCGGCATCCGCAGGATTTCCTGATAGGCTTCGACGACTTTGTTTCGGACGATCACAGCTGTTTCCACCGCCAGTTCCGTCTGCGCCAGCGCCTGAACCAGTGCGTGTGGATCAGCTTGCCCGACCATCGATGACTGCGCTACCTGCTCGCTATGTTTCAGTGTTGCAGCAAAATCCTGAAACGAGGATCGCAACCCCTGCGCCACCCCTTGATGGTCCGGGTCAGCCTGCGTAGCGGGGCGCGCGCCTGTATAGCTCTGAGCGGCAGTGAGTGATTGGAAATACATTCTGGCTTTCCTTTACTTTCGGAGTAAATCCATCAGACTCGACGACATCTGCCGGGTCTGGTCGAACATCTTGAGATTGGCTTCGTAACTGCGCTGCGCCTCGCGGGCATCGGCAATTTCGATCATAAGATCGACGTTCGATCCGCGATAATGGCCCGTCTCATCAGCCATCGGATGACCCGGGTCGTAAATCCGGCTCAGATCGCGACGGTCGAGTTTGACACGACCTGTCTGCACCGTTTCCTTGCCATCAACTTCGACCATTTCGAACGGCACGGTCTTGCGCCGGTATCCCGGCGTATCCGCGTTCGAAATATTTTCGGACACGTGGCGCAGCCGCGCCGCCTGAGCGCGCAAAGCGCTGGCCGAAGCGGTCAGGGAATGGGAAAAATCGCTCATCCTGAACCCCTTACGCCCGACCCAGGCTGGTGCGCAGCACGCTGATGGATGATCGGTAAATAGCCAGGGCACGGTCGTGCTGACGCTTGACCTCAACCGCTTTCAGCATTTCTTCTTCCAGTGAAACACCATTGCCATTCGGATCACCCGATGCCGCGGCAGTGTATTCCGCCCAGGGCTGATGGCCTGTATCACCATGAAGATGGTTGGCACGTGTTGCGCTCATCGCGACCTCACGGCCCGTGGATTCAAACGCAGTCTGAAAGGCCTCAACGTCGCGGGGCTGATAGCCCGGCGTATCTGCATTGGCCATATTGCGCGAGATGACGGCCTGCCGTTGCCCGGCATGGGTTGCCATTGCGTACGCAGTCTTAAAGACGTTCAGGTCATAGAACATCGGGGCTTCTCCCTCGATCAATTTCAATCAAGGCTTAACCCCGAATCCTTTAGAAACCGTTTTCAGGAACCAAATGGAGGACTTGTGATGGCTGATCTCGATCCGATACGTCTGAAATGCGAATTCGACAGAGTATCAGCAGTGCGCCATATCGGACGTGTCACCAGCGTGGCACGGGGGGTGATCGAAATTGATGGCCTGGCCGCACAGGCCCGAATCGGGGATCACCTGACCTTGCGCCGAAAGAATGGCCCTGATCTGGCGGGAGAGGTTTTGCATGTCGACTCAGACGAGATTCATATGCTGCCTGCCACCGCGCCCGATGGTGTCTGTCTGGGTGATCACGTCTCTCTCGACCAGATGCCTGCCTTCGCGCCCGGACCGCACTGGCTGGGGCGGGTGGTCGATCCGTTTGGCAAGCCTCTGGACGGCAAACCTCTGTTGCCGGGCACGCAGGAACGCGACCTCATGCAGGCCCCGCCTGCCGCAGTTACGCGTAAACCTCTGGGTACGCGCATGGAAACGGGGCTCGCCGTGCTCAATACGATGCTGCCGATTGTTCAGGGTCAGAGGATCGGTTTGTTCGCCGGCTCGGGCGTCGGCAAATCGACTTTGCTGGCTACTCTTGCCCGCTCGATGCAGGCAGATGCCGTGGTCGTCGCTTTGGTGGGTGAACGCGGGCGCGAGGTGAATGGGTTTGTTGAGACCGCATTGGGCGTGGAAGGCATGAAACGATCCGTGGTCGTAGCGGCGACTTCGGATCAGTCCGCACTGGCGCGCCGGCGTTGTGCCTGGTCGGCCATGTCGGTGGCGGAATTTCTTCGGGATCAGGGGATGAACGTCCTGTTTCTTGCCGATTCAGTCACACGTTTTGCCGAGGCCCATCGCGAAATCGCAGCTGCCATGGGTGAGGCTCCCTCGCTGCGCGGCTACCCGCCATCGGTCACTCCGCTGATTGCGAATCTGTGCGAGCGGGCTGGCCCGGGAACTGCTGAACAAGGCGATATCACCGCTGTATTCAGCATTTTGGTGGCAGGCTCGGATATGGACGAGCCAGTCGCCGATATTCTGCGCGGGGTGCTGGATGGGCATATTGTTCTGAGTCGCGATATCGCGGAACGCGGCCGGTTCCCGGCCATCGACCTCAGCCGATCCGTGTCACGTAGTCTGCCCGGCGCCGCAACCGCAGATGAGAATCAGATGATCGCAGAAACGCGCAAACTGGTCGGCAGTTACGAACAATCCGAAGTCATGATCAAAGCCGGGCTTTATGCCGAAGGGACCGATCCTCTGTTGGATCGTGCCGTTCGGGTTCACGAAGAGCTGGATGATTTCTTTGCAAAGTCCGATTCCGAAGGAATCGACAACAGCTTTAACCGGCTATCGCTGATTCTGCGGCGCGCTGGCCCTGCACGGTAGTTGCAGAATTCGGAACAGTTTTAAGTGTTAAGTCCACCTTAAGACCTGCCCTGCTACCCCGGTAGTCGGGTGAATAGAAGGTGATGGAGATGGGTGCGCAATCCAACGCGGCGCCAATCATCATCAAGAAGAAACGCGTATCTGGTGGCGGTGGCCACCACGGTGGTGCATGGAAGGTCGCGTATGCGGACTTCGTTACCGCCATGATGGCTTTCTTCATGTTGATGTGGCTATTGAACGCAACGACCGAGAAACAACGCAAGGGTCTGGCAGATTATTTCTCGCCAACGATTCCGGTCAATCCGGTCTCGGGCGGCGGTGATGGCGCCTTTGGCGGCGACAACATGTTCTCGGAAAAAACCATGGTGATGGACGGGTCGGGCGCCAGCAACCGAAACCCGACCGAGGCAAAGCAAGCGCGCGGATCAACTGGCGTGGATGAGCAAGGCGGCGGCAAGGGCGCGTTCGAAGACTTCTCGTCACTCGAGGCTCAGTTGCTGGGCCGAAGCGGCGAAAGTCTGGTGTCCGACAAAATGCTCAAGCACATCGTGACCCGCGTCACGGACGAAGGGCTCGTGGTCGAGTTGTTCGCCACCGAAGATCAGCCGCTTTTCGAATCGGACACGGACAAACCGACGCAAATGATGCGGGCGCTGGTGCTTCTCGTGGCACGGTCCTCGGATCTGGTGACCAATTCAATTTCGGTCGAAGGGCACGTACGATCCGCTCCCGTTGTGCTGGCACATAACCCGGTTTGGGATCTGTCGACCGCCCGGGCACAGAGCACACGCCAATTGCTTCAGAACAAAGGCGTCCAACCACCACGCCTGGACCGTGTGACCGGGCACGCAGACCGAGAGCTATCGGTAAGTAACCCGATGGCAGTGCGTAATAATCGCGTTGAGATCATCTTCCTGCGCAATCCCTGAGAGGCAAAGGATAGACAGAATTTTAGCTGTTAGCGCGCTGTTAAGGGCCGGTGCGGTACGTGTTGCAACAACGATTGACGCAACAAAAGGGCGTGCCGATGACCATTTCCTCTTCGCTGAATGCCGGTGTGGCGGCGCTGAAGGCCAACGCCAACAGGCTGGCCACGATCTCTGATAACATCGCCAACTCTTCGACTTTTGGCTATAAGCGGGTGGAGACCGATTTTCATTCCATGGTCACGTCGGGCCAGGGTGGTAGCTATTCGGCAGGTGGGGTCCGAACCACGAGCCAGCGCCTGATCGATCAACGCGGATCTCTGGTAACCACCAACAACTCAACGGATCTGGCCGTGCGTGGCCGGGGTATGCTGCCGGTTCGCCCAAGCTCGCAGATCGCGTCGGGTTCAAACGAGATGTTGCTGACCACAACAGGTTCGTTCCGTACTAATGAAGAAGGGTATCTGGTCACCCAATCCGGCCTTGTTCTTCTGGGCTGGCGCGCCGCTGCAGACGGCACCATCCCCAGCGTTCCGCGCGACACACCAGCTGCGCTGGAACCCATTCAGCTGAGCGTTAATCAGCTGTCTGGTGCCCCTACAACATCCATGAATCTACGCATGAACCTGCCGGCAACTGCAACCGACGCCGGCGCGCCGGGGGATGCTCAGCCACTATCGGTCGAGTATTTCGATAACCTGGGCAAATCTGAAAGCGTCGATATCGAATTGGTACCAACGGTTCCAGCAACCGGCAGCAGCAATGAATGGACTATGACTTTGCGCGATTCGGCCTCGGGTGGCACTGTCATCGGTGAGTACACTTTGACCTTTACCGATAGCCGCACAGCCGGTGGCACCTTGGCAAGTGTTGCCGCCGTGTCCGGCGGTGCCTACGATCCGACAACCGGCAGCGTAGTGGTCAATGTGGCCGGTGGACCGATGGAGATCAATATCGGACAGATCGGCGACGCGGACGGGATTACGCAGCTTTCGGACACGTTTGCACCGGTTTCGATCACCCGCGATGGTTCTGCTGTAGGAACCATGACAAGCGTGCAGGTCGATGAAAACGGCTATGTCTACGCGTTTTACGATACCGGAATCAGCCGCCGGATGTTCCAGATTCCTTTGGCCGACGTCCCCAACCCAAACGGGTTGACCGCACTGGACAGTCAGACTTACGCGCCATCACGCAACAGCGGCACTTTCTTCTTGTGGAACGCAGGCGAGGGGCCGACAGGCGATCTGGTGTCCTTTGCACGCGAGGAGTCGACCACTGATGTTGCTACCGAACTGACCTCGATGATCCAGACCCAACGCGCCTATTCCTCAAGCGCTAAGGTCATTCAGACCGTGGATGAGATGTTGCAGGAAACCACCAATATCAAACGCTGATCCGGTGGCTGACCGGCGGAAAGGAAACGCCTGATGAATATGTCGACTGCACTAAACAACGCACTGGGCGGTCTAAGCGCGGCCAGCCGCGGCGCAGCGGTAGTATCGGGAAACATCGCGAATGCGCTGACCCCTGGCTATGCCCGCAGATCGCTAGAACTGGCGACCAGCCCGGTTTCTGGTAATGGCGTCCGTGTCGTCGGCATTACACGGCATCAAGATCCGGTGCTGATCGCAAACCGCAGAGCAACCGATGCAGATCTGGCTGCAGCCAAAACCTTGGCGCAGTTTCATTCAGGCTTTGAAAAGCTGGTCGGAACGGCCAATGATGCCACTTCGATCTCTGCCAGGCTGGCCCAGTTTGAAAGCCGCCTGATTACCGCAGCCAGCCTGCCAGGTTCCGCCCAGCGGCTGGATCAGGTGCTCCACGCAGGCAGCGAGTTGAGCACCGCGCTCAATAACGCCTCCGAGGGGGTGCGACAAATGCGTTCCGACGCAGATCGCACGATAGGAAAGCAGGTCGATACGCTGAACCAAACCCTGAAAGATATCGAAAAACTGAACGCCCGTATTCCCGCAATCCGCAATTCGGGTGGGGATATCGGCGCGCTTCTCGACCAACGGCAGATATTGATCGATCAGGTCAATGAACTGGTGCCGGTCAACGCGATTGCACGCGATAATGATCAGGTCTCGCTCTATTCCGATGGTGGACTGATCTTGCTGGAGGGAACCGCCGCCGCGTTCTCATTCACGACCACCGGCGATACCATGCCGCATATGACAGTGGACAACGGCCTGCTGTCCGGGCTCGAACTCAACGGCCACACCGTCCGGGTCAGCGGAGACTTTGCCCAGATCAGAAGCGGCGCGCTGATGGCACAGTTCGCGAACCGCGATGAACTGGCCGTCGAGGCGCAGGCCGATCTGGATGCGGTCGCCCGCGACCTGATCGAGCGGTTTGAGACTGCGGGGTTGGACCCGACAACCGCCGCCACTGATCCAGGTTTGTTCACCGATGACGGCAACCGCTTTGATCCCGCCGCGCAAACCGGCCTCGCGTCACGCATTGCGCTGAACGCTGTGGTTGATCCGGATACGGGTGGTGAAAGCTGGAAATTGCGTGCAGGCCTCGGCGCTCTGACGCCCGGCGCTCCGGGTGATGCGAGCCAATTGCAGGCTTTCAGCGCGGTTCTGACCGCTTCCCGCCCCACTCCCGCAATTAGGTTCGGAACAGGGTCCATGCGCGCGGCCGAGATCGCCGAAGCGTTGTCGTCAAAGGCCGGAGCAAACGCACATGCTGCGGACCAACGCAGCAGTTTTGCCGCGAATGCTCAGTTGGAGATGCAAAAAATCGTCGCTGAACACGGCGTTGACAGCGACACTGAACTGCAACGCCTGATGCAGATCGAGCAGGCCTACGCCGCAAATGCCCGCATCGTCGCCGTCGTCGACGAGCTGATGGACACTCTGCTGAGGTTATGAACATGACATTGAATTCAATAGGTGATCTGGCGCGCGGCCTGACCTTGCGGTCACGCAGCACCGAGATCAAGTCACAGATCGAGACCCTGTCCTACGAGATGTCCACAGGCCAAGTGCAGGATATCTCAGGCCGTTTAGGGGGCGATTACTCGCATCTGCTGGATCTGGATCGCAGTATCGAGCGGTTGGACGCCTTTTCCATCGCCACCGCGGAGGCGCGCCTGTTCACCGACGCAATGCAGCTAAGCCTGACAACCTTCGGCGATTCAGTGGCTGAATTGTCGGCGTCGCTGCTGTCGTTTGAGACCGCCAATCAGACCGTGACGCACGAACAGGCCTCGGTTCAGGCACGAAATGAGCTCGATACAATGATATCGGCACTCAACACCCGGACAGGCGGGCGGAGCCTGTATTCTGGCACCTCAACCGATATCTCGCCGCTTGCGTCTGCAGAAACTCTGCTAAGCGCGCTGCAGGCTGAGTTGACCGGCCTGACCACTGCGACTGATATTAGACAGGCCGCAGAGGATTGGTTCAACGACCCCACTGGTTTTGATGCGGTCATATATCACGGCAATGCAACGGCCCTGGCGCCGATGCAGGTTTCCGAGAATGAACGGATCAATCTTCCAATCACCGCAACTGATCCCACGCTGAAGGCCGCAATGCGCGATGCCGCCGTTGCGGCGCTCGCGTCGGATGATGCGCTGAACTGGGCGCCGGTGTTGCGGACCGCATTGTTCACAGAACTCGGTGTCGACCTGGCGAATGCACAGGACGCAACGGTCAATCTGCGGGCCGAGGTCGGCGCAGCTGAGGCGCGCGTTGAGCACGCTGCCACGCGCAATGCCGCCGCAAAAACGAGTGCCGAGCACGCCCGCAATGAATTGATAGCCGCAGATCCATACGAGACCGCAGCGCGGCTGCAAACCATCCAGTTTCAGCTGGAGAGCCTGTATTCCGTGACCGTTCGCAATGCCAACCTATCGCTGGTGAATTTCCTGAGATGAAGATACTCGCGTTCCTTCTGATTATCTTACCCTGCATCGCCAATGCAGGTGCTATTCGCCTAAAAGATCTGGTGGATTTCGACGGTGTGCGCGGCAACGATCTGGTCGGCTATGGCCTTGTGGTCGGTTTGAATGGTACTGGCGACGGCCTCCGCAACTCTCCCTTCACCGAAGAGATCATGTCCAACATACTTGAGCGGTTGGGAGTAAACGTGAATGGCGAAGATTTTCGCCCCAAGAACGTGGCCGCTGTGTTGGTCACCGCCAGCCTGCCACCCTTTGCACGTGTCGGTGGACAAATTGATGTGACGGTGTCTGCCATCGGCGATTCCAAGGGTCTGCTGGGGGGGACACTGATTATGACTCCGCTGAATGCGGCGGATGGTCAGATCTATGCCGTGGCGCAAGGTACGGTGCTTGCCGGTGGTACAGCAGTCGGAGGTGACGCGGCATCAGTCACGCGAGGGGTCCCGACATCAGGCGTCATCCCAGCCGGGGCACGGGTCGAACGTGAGATTGATTTTGAACTCTCGACATTGACACTGCTCAGACTGGCGTTGCGCGAGCCCGATTTCACCACTGCGGGGCGTATCGAAGCGGCGATCAACACTGAATTCAATCGCGCCGTTGCAATCATGCGCGATTCCGGCACGGTCGAGCTGAATATCGCCGCAACCCGAACGGCGTCTACCGCCCATGCCATCGGCCGGATTGAAAACATTCTGGTCGAACCCGAAAGCAAGGCCCGCGTCGTTGTGGATCAAAGGTCCGGCACTATCGTCATGGGTAAGGATGTCAGAATTTCGCGCGTGGCGGTATCGCAGGGCAATTTAACTCTTACGGTCGAGGAAGCCCCTATTGCAGTTCAACCCAATCCGTTTGCCCGGGGCGAAACTGTGGTTGTTCCGCGCACATTCGCTGGAATCGAGGAAGAAGAAGGAACCGGGCTAGCAGAAATCCCCGAAGCAACCACTCTTTCCGAGGTGGTCGCCGGATTGAACGCCTTGGGCGTATCGCCACGCGACATGATCGATATCCTGAAAACCATCAAGGCCGCCGGAGCGCTTCACGCAGAGTTCATCGTCAGATGAGCGGTCAAGCGAATGCGCTTTGCTACGAACTACGCCGATATCTGACTTACTTGGATTTCCAACTATCCAGCCAGCGGCGTAAACCCTTGCGTTTTTCATCAATCGCGTCACCTGCAGCGTAAAGTCCATCTTCCATGTTCTCCAGAACAGGATCGATTTTCTTTTGCCGGAATCGACGCCACCTAACCCAGATTGCCCACACAAAGGCTGCAAACAGCGTCAGGAAGATGATGTTGAACCAGGGTATGATGCGAACATCAGGCCCTTCGACATGCCGGATGAAAATCGCATTGGGAAAGATCGACATGAACTCGTTGCGCCAACCGTAATGTGTTACGACCACCCAATCGGGATTTTCTTTGGTCGACTTTGCATCGTTGGCCTCGGTGTAAAGGTTCGCAGTGTCGAATTTGAAGTAGGGCGGCCAGCCCCAACCGGTGTCTTCGTTGCGATAGACAATGGGCTTACCGTTGGTGCGCACAGCTTGAATGAACTGCACATCTCGGTTTGATAGACTGGTGGATTGGTCCTCCGGCTCGGACCAGAAAATCCGCGTCCAATCGTTAAGATCCTGACGTTCTTCGTAGGTGTTGACGATCCGCACAACATCGTGCTGCGGCAGGGAATATTGCAGGATCACGGCAATCGTGCCCCAGAAGATGATAATGAATGCCCATTTCACATAGGCCATGCCGTAACCCTCACATGTAATTCACGATATAGATCAGCGCGCCAATCGCCACCCATGGCACGATATAGACACCCAGGATCAGTTTGCGCCGGAACGAGTTGTCATACACATGCAACCCGCGTTCAACAAAGGCTTCTTTGTTGCCCTTTTTGCCTTTCTCGTCCCACCACGTCTCAAGCTTGCGTCGACGCATCCCACGCGAATAGTAGGACAGCGCAAAATAGGCGACCGTCTGGGCGACCAGCAGGATCAGAAACAGGCGCATAGCTCCGAACATCCTAATTCCTCCCGACCACACCCCATGGGCCAACGCGCGAGATCACCGCATCACTGACCCGGTCCTCCCCGCTCATATCCGGCTCATGCCCGAACAACGCAGCGCGCGAACCGGCCTTGTCCACCTGATACTCGCGCGCGAGGAAGTCGGCAACATAGGCTTTCTTGCTTTCAGGCCATTTGGCGTAGGTGCTGTAGAACAGCTCCTTGTGACAGATGAACAGCTGACGTGGGTCCAGCGGGGCCAGCTCGGCCAGCAGCATGTTCACCAGATCGCGGTTTGGCGTGTTCGCCGCACGCAGCGTATAGAAATACGCCGCATGGTCCGAGGTGATGCGGGGCCAGCGCCCACCATCCGTCGCCCAGCGCAACAGTTGTGCAAGCCCATGATAGGCCTCGGGCAGGCGGTCCGAGTGGTTTCGCGCAAGCCGCCGCATGTCGCTGCGGTCCAGTCCTGTCAGATCTACATCTGCATCTGCGGCGGCGGCAACGGTCAGAAAATCCATCTTCTGCTGCAGGATCGCGGCGGCATCCACGCCGCGTGCTTTGACGATGGGTTCAACCAGATCGTTATAGTCGAGGAATTTGGCAATCTGGTTCCGCTGTGACGGTTCAAAGGCGTATTTGATCGGCAGGTTGTCAGGCTTATCGCCCATGCAGATTGCCGCCGGGTGATCCAGATCAGGAAACAGATACAGCCCCCCGAAATGTGCCGTCCAGAAATTGCGCTGCTCGAACGCGGTATGGCGCAGGTGCACGGGGTTGCGGGTGACGTCTCCGGTTTCCTTGGCCGTCTCGATCATCTTGGCGATCAACACGTCGTCGAACCAGGCATCCTCTTCCGTTTTGAACTGCTCGACCATGCCTGCCAATTGCTGGGCCTTGAGCAAGGTGCCACCTGCGGTGTCAGCCTCAATCTCGATCTTCTGGATGTTGAACAGATCGCGGGGCGTGGTGAGTTTGATGACCGAGTTCACCAATTCTCCGGCCACCGCATCGGTGGCGGTCAGGGCGAACAACTGCGCCTCGTTCACCTCGATGAATTCGCGCAGGATATCGCGCGAGGTCGAGAATTTGACGTTCAGCAACGGTGCGCGTTTCTGCTCGGTCGTCAGCAGGATGAACTGCCGGTTGACCCCATTGGGGTTGAGGTAGAGCTCATCCTCCAGCTCAATCCCCACCTCTGGCGAATAGCCCGAGATATCGACATGAAAATCCATCAGCGCCGTGGTCTTGCCCGCCAGATGCTGCAACGCGCGGTTATACCGCTCGACCAGAGCCGGGCTGGAGATGTGGACAAGGTTGCCAAACATCAGGCCTTTTTCGATGAGGCGGATCATGCTGACTCACCGCTATTTCGTTGCAGTTTTATGGCCCAGTAAATTCCGAACCAAATAGGTGCCGACATGGCAACCCAAACATGCTCAACCCATGGAAAAGCTCCGATAAAGAAACGGAAATCCACTTGGGTCCAAAACCAATTGAAGCCGAAGTACCAAGGTAACAACCCAGTGAAAACGCCAATAGCGACGCTCAGGAAACTCCAAAGCAAAACTGTTGGAGGTGTGTACTCTCCTAGTTCAACGGGCAACACGAGACCGAGCAGGAGCTTCGTCAAAAAGCAACCTGACATAATGCCGAGAATTAACATCAACGGAAATGTTGCCATTACCAACGCTGTCATGGGTTTGCCCCCTGATCCTTCCCCTCCAAATACCGCCGCTTGGCCTCTTCCATCCGGCCCATCTGGCGGATGGCGTTTTCGATGGCGACCTCGTCACTCTTGTCGGCATAGCGGAATTCGCTGTCGGCGTAGCGGTTGATCTCTTGCATAACCATCTCGACCGTGATCGGCTGACGCAGGTCCTCGATCATGGCCTTCTTGATGTCGTAGTCGCGGAACAGGAACAGGTCGGGTTTTTCCATCCATTCGTCGGGCAGCTCAAAGTCCATCGCGCGGACCTTGACCGCGTCGGTGATGTTCTTGATCGCGCGGCCGGTAAAGCGCTCATCCGCCTGCTGGATCGCCTTCAGATACGCCCCCATCTTGGCAATCGTATCCATCTGACCGATCTGACCCTGAATCCGTTCATAGACTTGCAATAGAGCCTCTTCATGGGGGCGGGAATGGCTTTCGAAACTGGCGGCGACGGCCTTTTTGATTTCCTGCGCGGCATAGGCTTCGTGTTCGCCCAACGGGATGTCGTGGTTGCGGCCCATCAGCAGGTGCAGGATGTCGATATAATCCTCACGCGTTTGCGGCCCGTCCACCAGGAACCGCGCGCCCGCCCGTTGACGCAGGGCGTCGTCCACATTTTCAGGGTAGTTCGAGAACATGCCAAAGGTGCAGTTGCCCCGCACGACGGTGTTGGCGCCCGCAAAGCTCTCCATCAGTACAGCGGTGATTTCCAGCTGACCGGCTGACGATTGCCGGTCGCCGCGTTTGCCGGCCAATTGGTCAATATCGTCGATGGTACCGAAGCCGATGACCGAGGGGTCGATGATCGTGTGGATAAACGCCTTGGCGTTTTGGCCGGATTTGCCCTGATAACTGTCGATATTGTCGGTGCTGAGGTTCTGATAGCGGAACGGATAGCCTGCGTTCTGGCAATAGTCGTTGATCAGCCCGGCCATCATCTGGATCAGAGTGGTCTTGCCGGTGCCCGGTTTGCCATCGCCCATGAAGGTAAAGATGAACCCGCCGAGCTCAGCAAACGGGTTCAGGCGGCGGTCGAAGTCATAGGCCATCACCATCTTGGCCAGCTTCATCGCCTGATATTTGGCGATATGGTTGCCGACCACCTCGTTCGGTTTCTTGAACGTCATGGTCAGGGTTGTGGATTTGGCCTTCGAGGCCGGTTCGAACCCCCGGATCGTCAGGTCATCAGCCTCAATATGCCAGGCAGCGTTCTGGAACGGGGCCAGATGGCCTGCAGACTGGGCGCGCAGGGCGGCCTTGTCCATCAGTTGTTCGGCATAGGCGCTGGTGGCCGCGATCAGGTGGGCATCGTCGGGGGCGTGCTTGGCCAGTGTCTGGTCCAGCTCCCACAATGCTCCGTGCAGGGCGAGTTGGCCGTTATCAGTCAGGACCTCTTCGATCTCGCCGATATCGACGGTGGTCTCGCCCAGATGTGAGGACATCAGATAGGCCAGCGCATTACCAAAGGTATGCGACGTGATCAGAGCCTCGGCGGTCAGCAGTTCCGAAAACTCGGTCTTGCGCGCGGCTGGCAGATCGCCCGCAAGGTTCGCACGTTTCAGGTCTGCCAGCGGGGTCTGTTCCGCATAAGACTCGGCGACGGCCAGTGCGATGGCTATGGCACGGCGGATTGCCTGTTGCGTAGTGGCCTGAGGCGGCGAAACCAGCGCATCCCCATCATCCGACGCCTCGATCCGTTCAACCAGATGTATCCCATCGGCCCGTACGGTCCGGCGTGTCACCAGCCCCGGGGTGGTGGACCGGAACCGCCGTCCGGTCGAAACACCCGGTGAGCGTTCAATGGCGGACTCAACTGCCTTTGCGATCCGAGGCGCATGCTCGAATCCATTCAGCAAGGCGGTCGCCGCCGGGTAATGTTTGCGAATATCGTCTTCGCGCAATTCCATCTGATCTGACGTTAAACTCATGATTCACCAATATGCATAGCTAGAGAAAGTGCTGTTCGAAATTACTCCGGCATCATCAATGCTGATGCAGCCCAAATAGAATCCACCAAGATACGCCGGGGGCATCTGGTAACATTCTTGGCTTTCAGACGCCTCAATCCCGGCTCTGTATCGTAAGGCTTCGCCGTCCATTTGATCGATTCCTCGCTTGGCCATCTTTTCCCTAAACTCTATAACAGAGGTTCCGATCTGACTCTGCCGCTCGAACCAATCTCGTTTTGCTGGGAAGTCGACCCCACAGGATGCGAGTGTCATTGACAGAAAGATAAGCAATGCGTTCCTTATCATCTAATACCTCAACACCTGCCCAGCTTTGCTGACCACAAATTTGCGCACATCGGTAAATCCCGGCGGGTTGCGTTCGGCCAGAACCTGAAAAGGACGCTGGGGCAGGATGATCGAGCGCTGCGTGCGGGTGGCCCCGGTCTCGGCCCCCTGCCCACCGAATGGGTCCAACGCAAAGACCTCGCGCTCAACGGTAGAAAACCATCCGGCGCGTTCTTCGATCACCTCTTCGCTTTCCAGTTCCTCGGTTGTCCATGCCAGCGCCCAGTCCTGACCTTGCGGAGATTGCGCGTCCTCCAGCACCTGCCTCAGAGGGCCGGATTGCTCGGTATAGGCCGAGGAGTACATGGGCCCCACATGGATACGACGCATGTGTTTTGGGTGCAGGTCGTCGAAATCCTGATCGAAGCCCTTGGCGATGGTGACCAATTTCAGCCCGCCCAGAGACTGCGCCATCAGATGGGCCTGCACCTCGGGCCAGCGGCGTTGGTCTTTCGGCAGGGCGGTTTTGCCACTATCCTCGAGCTGCATCAGGTAGATGACCGGCAGGTTGATCTGGCTGTCATAGACCGCCCAGTGGATCATGAACTTGCGCCGCTCTCCCTTATTGCCGATCCAGTGACATTCGGGATCGTTGCGGGCCCAGAACAGCTGACCTTTCAGCAATTCCTCGTAATAGAGCCTTTGGGACAGCGCGAATTGCAGCTTGGTGGGGATTGCCTGATCCCCAATGATCGTCCGCACCATGTCGGTTTTCAGGTCGTCTTCCGTGGGCATATTCGCCAGATGTACCTGCGCCTGCTGCGCGTCGTTGGCCATGGTCAGCAATTCGGCCGCCACGGGAAACCCGCTGTCGCGCTTGTCCATGGCGAGGCTGCCAAAAAAACGCCCCGTATCGCGCCCGACCAGCAGGTATTTCATAGACAGCGCGCGGAAGGTGTAGAGCAGCCCCGAGAGGTAGCGCGACACGATCCGCACCTCCTGCTTGCTGATCGCGCCCTCTGCCTCCATCGTCGCGGCCACGCGCAGGAGGTGGACAGTGATCACCTCGAATTTGCGGAAATAGCGGCGCGAGGCGAAAGTGTCGGTCAAGCCGACATGGTCTTGGGTGGGGTCAGTCATCCTCGGCGACTTCTTCAGTTATTACCTTTTTGGTATTTTTAACAATGAGATACAAATTGACTAGGCTACCAACGCAGACCGCCGCGTATATCCCAACATAGCTAGCTGTTGATTCCGGCCAAATCCAAATTAGGCCGAGCACAAACAATGTTGCCACGACCATTTGGTAGATCCATTCAGGCACTGATCTCGGTCGGCCAATTAGTCTGAAATCAGAAATTTTCATTTACGGTTCCCAAGCTGATCAAAAAGCCACGGACGATGTTTCTTTTCGATTTTCTGCATTTCTTCTTTGAGCATCCCCATCGAGTACAGAAGGGCGCAAAAGCTACCGAGACCGACAGCTAGGTTCACCAACAGGAACAAGAATTTGTACTCACCCAAAAATCTATGGGATACGAAGAATATAACTAGCATGGCCGCTACAAGGCACCCGCACATCGCAAGCAATTTTAGCAGTAGAATAAGTACATCTTTTGCCACGTCGAAACCCGCCGTATGGTTCACCCCCCATACAAGTTCTTATCATGCTTCTCGACAATCGAGGCAAAGCGACGTGCAAAGCGTTCGTCCGCCTTGGCCTTTTTCTCCAGCACGTCGCGGGCAAAGACCATGTGATCCTCATGCGCCTCAAGCATGTCGGCCATTTTCTGGTTGGTAGCGGTGCCGATGGCGGCCATGGCGGTTTGCGCCTCTTGATCCGTCTGCACGCCGATCTCGTTGATGCGGTGGGCCACGTCCTGCTGCTGCGCGGTTTTCAGCGATTTGGTCAGGGCATCATACAGCACCACACGCTGTTGCGTGTCTGTCTGCAGCTTGTTGATCAGCACCATCTGCGTCGCCGCCTGGTTTTGCAGTGAATCGACCCAGGTCTTGCCCTTTTCGATATAGCGTTCCAGCGTTTGCGACTTGGCCAGCTTGACCTGCTCTTCCTGAACCTTGGCGTTGTATTGCTTGTTCAGTTCGGCCAGTTCGGTTTCCAGCTGGGTGCGCGCGGCGGCGTCCTGTTCGACGCTGATCTTGTTCTCCAGCGTGATAATCGTCGGGTCCATGCCCTGAATCTCGGCGCGTAACGCCTCCAGCTCGGCCACGGTGGCCTCGCGGTCGTCCAGAGTGCCGCTCAGGTTGTCCTCGACCTTCACGCGCTGTTCTTCCAGCACGGATAGCTGACCCTCCAGCAGTTTCACGATCACATCCGACTTGGCGATCAGGTCCTGCAGCTTATCGTCGATATTGGCGGTGCGCATCCGCTCTTGCCGCATCGATTCGGATTTGCCCTTGGAAAAGATGCCAACAAAGCTCTCCCACCCGGATTTCGAGCGCATTTCGTCGAAATCCTTGGAAAACGCGCTGGTGACGTCATCAAGCCCCATGATCAACTCGGCGATATTGGCGTTCATCACCTCGGTATGGGCGTGCACGTCTTCCAGCGTAGCATTCTCGATGTCGATATCCGCCTCAGCCGTACCAATCTTGGCACGCGCAGCCTCAATCCGCGAAGTCAGCCCTTCGATCTGCGATTGGCTTTCGCGCACCTTGGTCTGAGTTTCCTGAATCAAAGCTTCGAATTGCTGGTTCGACATCTGTCCTATTCCTTTTTTTCTTATCTGCCCAATAACATAGGGAATGTTACACCAATTTACATCCCCTCGAGCACCAAAATCTCGCAAAGCTTCGCAAACTCAGGCGCGAAAAGAAAGGCGTGGCAAGCTCATGTTGAACGGAAAACGACATGCGCGTCACCCACGCAACGCATGGGGCAATTCAGTGATGCAAACTCAACGGTCAGTAGTTTGAGTACCGGAAGTTAACCACCGCATCATTCTGGATTGCGCAATGCGCCTTGATGTGGCTGCGCACATCATTGCTGTCTTTCGAACGCGCGACTTCCAGATCGATAAGATCGATGCCATCAGAGTTCGTCGTGTACGAAAGTGTCCGCTCGAAATCGACGGCATAGTAACCCTGATTGCTCATGGCGGCGTGGGTCCGATGCATACACAGTCCGATTGCATTCTCTTCGGGGGAAACATGCGGATGTTTATGATACTTTGATCCGTGTTTGTGATGGTGTTTGGCGATTGATGCCCCCAACACCCCCAACGCAACCCCTGCAACAAGCGCCCCGGCATCATCGGCGCGGGTCGGCGTCGTGGTCAGTGTGGTCAATGCAACGGCGGCGCAGATTGTCGCTGCGAAAACAGGTTTCATTCGCATCGGCTTCATCTCCCTCTCAGCGCGGTGTACATTGTGCTGTTCCGCGACATGTTCCGAGAAAGACTAGCCCGACATCCTCGACCAGTGCCAGTTTTTTGTGTGTATCTGCAGCCTGCCATCTTAAGGGCGCGGCTCAAAAAACTTCGCCCCGCGCCTGGAGGAACGCGGGGCGTTTGGTGCGACAATCCAGTAAAGATTGTCGCTAAGTGATCAAAGGGCTCAGTTCACGGCTTTTGCGTCAACCACATCCTTTTCGATGGCCTTGCTAGATGAAATCTCGATCCGGCGCGGTTTCAGTGCTTCTGGCACTTCGCGCTTCAGGTCGATGTTCAGCATCCCGTTCTCATGGCTTGCGCCTGTGATGCGAACGTGGTCTGCCAGCGCAAAACGGCGCTCGAACGCGCGGGTGGCGATACCACGGTGCAGATAGCTGCGATCCATTTCTTCCGAGGCTTTCTTGCCTGACACGATCAAAGCATTTTCTTTCACCTCAACCGAGAGATCGGCCTCGGAAAATCCGGCAACAGCGACCGAGATGCGATAGGTATCCGCATCGGTTTTTTCGATGTTGTACGGGGGATAGCTGGGTTGAGCGACGTCATTGGTCAGAACCCTGTCCATCATGTCTGCGATCTGGTCAAAGCCGATAGTGGCGCGGTGAAGCGGTGCAAAATCAAAAGTACGCATGTCGTGATCCTCATCATTGAGCGATTTACGAGATTGCCCTCCGGTATGGACGGGCGGTTATGTGTACCGAACCCCAGCTTTGGCGATCCGGTATATCTCAGATGGGAAGTGACATAATCGGGTTCAAGACCCCCCCGCGCTGATGAACTTTGCACCCGAGCTGGACTTGTCAGACCCCGGCTGCAAGCGGCGGATTGTGGCTGTTGGCCGGGGCGCTTCCCGACGCATGATAGCCTTTAGCTCAGAGACTATTTCGCTTAACTCCATGCCATATCCGATCTTGCGTCGCCCGTCCGAAGCCCCGGCGGAAACCACCGACAATATCTGCCAGCGGGGACCTTTCTTGGCAAGAATCGCTGATCCGGAAGATCCGAATGTGACATCGCAATCAAAGCTGATCAGCCCCTGCCCGCGCCGTAGAATCTGGCAAGAACGCTGCCGCTGGATCGCCTCGGCCCGGCCCCGCCCGTAGGACGCAACGCTGATTTCGCTGTCGCTGATGCGCCCACTGTACAGAGCAAATGGGTTGGCGATCGAGTAGGGAATTGGCTCGTCCAGCCGCATCAGAGCCACATCAACACGGACGCGCGGCGCCGAAACCGGGGCATTGGCAACAAAATCCGGATGGCTTGCGATCTGGGTGATTTTCCGCTCGGCCAACGCCTCTCCGTCACTCAGCCCGGCGCGAAAGGTTACTTCTCCGGGGGTATAAGGCTTGCCGGTGGCCTTATCCAATGCACAATGCGCCGCTGTCAGAACAATGTCTTTTGCAATCAAAGTGCCCGTACAAAACCCCTGGTCGCCGATATCCAGGCGCCCGACGGCCTCCCATCCCCATAGATCATCCCGATCTGTCAGGCGACGCTTGCCGCTGTTTTGGGCCTGTGTTGCAGTTGCAAGAACGGAAAAGATCAAAACAATGCTAAGTAGAAAATGGGTCATGGCTTGATGAATTTTGCTCCAAGATGTTTCGTATTGTTGTCCAGCGAGGCGTTCATGCCCCTTCCTTGTGACAGTTCGGCCTGCAGCAACTCCAACGATTGATCCAACGCGGCGCCCAACGCGACGCGGTTCCCTCGCATTTCGGCCTTGGCCGCAACGACAGACACGATGCGCGGCCGCTCACCTTCAAATGAAAATACCGGTGCACCGGACGCCCCGAAATCCACGTTGCACGACATTATCAGTATACCCGCCTGTCGCCCGATGACCGAGCAAACCTCTTGCAGCGACGGCGCTTCGGCACGGTCGTGAGCATATGAGACCACACCCACATCCTCGCCCCGGGCGGGTCGGCGCCCGGTTTCAAAAGGAATAACCGAGGTGTTGCGGATCGGCTGCCACAGCTCGATCAAAGCAATGTCGTGACGCACCCGCGTTGCAGACACACCGCCATCATATTGATAGTCCGGATGCACCACGGTTCGACGCGCCGGCCTATAGGCTGAGGCATGTCCAAGGCGCCATCCGGCCAGAAACTCGATCCTTGCCGGATCAATCCGCTGTTTCGTGGCTTTGTCATACAGGCAATGGGCCGCTGTCAGGACCAACGTGGGTGAAATCAGAGAACCGGTACAAAATCCGGTTCCATCAATGTCCAGCCGTCCGACAGCCATCCACTCGCGTCCGGCATCGGTGGTTTCCAGGCGTTCCAACCCAGTATCCTGTGCCAGCCCTGCCAATGGCAGCACGCTGAAGACAAAAGCCGTGATCCAGTTGCGCACGCGGGTCTCCGGTCATGAGGTCCGACCAATGTTCATATGCTCGTGGTGCGGCAAAAATAGGGCAATTGCCAACCGAAGAGATTTCCGTCTGTTCCAGCGCGCGCTTGTCAATCGCGCTAACGCAGGCGGGGAACCTTGCACCCATCATCCCGCAGGGCGCGCGGCTCGGGTCCGCCGGTGGCCCAGTCCAGCAGTTCAACCGTATGCACAATGGGCGTGTCAGTGCCTGATCCGATCTGCATCATGCATCCTATGTTTCCCGCCGCAATGACATCAGGATTTCGGGCCTCAAGTGTGCGCAGCTTGCGATGTTTCAACTGGCGTGAAATCTCGGGCTGCATCAGGTTGTAGGTCCCGGCGCTACCACAGCACAAATGGCTATCAGCAGGCTCTAACACGGTGAATCCAGCAGTTTTCAGCAGATTCTTTGGATGGGATGTAACCTTTTGACCATGCTGAAGCGAACAAGCCGCGTGATAGGCGACAACCAGTTCTTTCTTATCACCGGCCGGAACCTCTAATTGCACTAACAACTCAGTGATATCCATGGCCAAGGTAGACACACGCGCAGCATCCGTGGCCAGCGCGTCATTGCGGAACAGATGTCCGTAGTCCTTGATCGTGGTCCCGCAACCCGACGTGTTGATCACGATCGCATCCAGGCCATCGCCATCCATTTCGCGCACCCAGGCGCGGATATTGGCCGCAGCAGAGGCATGGCTCTCGCGCGTTTTACCCATATGATGGGTCAAAGCGCCACAACAGCCCGCGCCCTCGGCGACCACGACTTCGCACCCCAATCGGGTCAGAAGTCGAATCGTAGCGTCGTTGATATCGGTGTTCAGGGCCTTTTGCGCACAACCCGTCATCAGCGCGACGCGCTTCTTACGTGCGCCCTTTGGCGCAAAGCTCTGCGGATCGTCGTTGCGACTGACCGGCGGTATATTTCTGGGTGCCATCTCCAGCATCGCCTTCAACCGGGCATCCGGCATCAGAGATCGAAAGGGCCGACCCAGGCGGCCCCCAATCAGTGCCCAGCGAAAGCGCATGGGATAAGGCAGGATTCTGGCGAGTATCCAACGTAGTGCACGATCAGAGAACGGGCGTTTATAGTTCGCCTCGATGTATTCACGCGCGTGATCGACCAGATGCATATAGTGCACGCCTGACGGGCAGGTGGTCATGCAAGCGAGGCAGGACAGGCAGCGGTCAATATGCCTGACGGTCTTTTCGTCCGGCACCCGTTCGTTCTCCAACATGTCCTTGATCAGGTAAATGCGCCCGCGCGGACTGTCCAGTTCATCACCCAGCACCTGATATGTCGGGCAGGTTGCAGTGCAAAACCCGCAATGAACGCAATTCCGCAGGATCTCATTAGATCGCTGAACGGCCGGGTCCAGCAGTTGCTTTTCGGTAAATGTCGTCTGCATCGTCTATCTCATGAGCCCTTGATTGAACACACAGCGTGGATCAAACTTTTGTCGGATTCCCCTTGTTAGAGCCTCTACTGTCGCATCCTCGGGATGAAAGCGACCCAAGTCCTCCAGGGTTCGGGCATCTGCACGCACAAGCGTCGCATGACCTTCGAAACGACCCAACCGCACAGGCAGATCGGTGCCGCCGGGCACCAACGCCCAGATCAACCCGCCGCCCCAATCATACAGAACCCGATCAGCGTTGATGCGCGCGGCAATATCTGGGGCATCGCCGGGTTTGACCGACAATCGCCAGACATCCCCGTCAAGGTCTTCGAATCCGCGGACATCGCGCAAATCGTCCCATAGCGCGGCCGAGCCCGCACTTTCGACGCTCTCACCGCCGAGGATTTCGCGCAATCGATCAAGCCTGTACGCAACCGAGTCGGAAAACCCTTCGAGCCGCAACAAGGCCTGTCCGTTTGTCGGGTCATATGCCGCCCCACTCACTTCGTACGGAGACTTCAACGCCGCCGACATCACCGACACCGCCGTCCGCACATCGTCCACACTCACTGTCAGGCTCATTTGGACTTCAGGCATGGGCAAAACCTTGAGAGAGACCTCAGACAACACCCCCAGCGTGCCCCAAGACCCAGCCAGCAATTTGACCAGATCGTAGCCGGTGACATTTTTCATCACCCGCCCACCATTCTTGATCACCTGCCCCTGCCCGTCGACATAGCGCACACCCATCAGAAAATCTCTGCACGCTCCGGCCTGTATCCTGCGCGGACCGGATATGTTGGCAGCTACAACACCGCCGATCGTCGGTTCACCTGTTGTGCCAAGCAGGCGGCGATGATCCATCGGTTCAAACGCCAGTTGCTGACCCTCGGTCTGCAGCGCTGCCTCGATCTCGGCCAAAGGCGTTCCGGTGCGGGCGACCAGCGTCAAGGCACCGGGTTCATACAGGGTAATTCCGCTCAACCCTGCAGTTGTCAGCACCGGGTCAGTGCCGCCGATCCCACGCGTACCGCCGCCCACAACGTGCACCGGACCGTTCAACCCAGCTACGAGTTCAGCAAGTTCAGCTTCGGTTTCAGGTCTCATGGCGCTTCATCTTTTCCTAAATTTCCGCGGATCGAGGGGGCAAAGCCTTTTACTCAACCGCTATCCTGCGCGCAGCTGACGCCCTCAGTGGAAACACCTTGGCCGGGTTCAACAGCCAATCCGGGTCAAACACATCTTTCAACGCCATCTGTGCCTCAAGGTCCTGAGGCGCATATTGATGGGCCATCAGATCCCGCTTTTCGATGCCAACCCCATGCTCACCGGTCAAACAGCCACCCACATCAACGCAGAGCTTCAAGATGTCCGCCCCGAAGGCCTCACATTTCTCAAGATCACCGGGTGTGTTGGCGTCAAACAGGATAAGAGGGTGCATGTTTCCGTCACCGGCATGGAAAACGTTACCTACGGGTAGGCCGTATTCCTTGCTCAGTTCCCCGATCCGGCGCAGCACCAAAGGCAGAGAGGAGACCGGGATGGTGCCATCCAGGCACATGTAATCGTTGATCTGGCCCATCGCACCAAAGGCCGATTTCCGCCCCAACCAGATACGCGCGCTTTCGTCCGCCGTTTGGCTTTCGCGCAGCTCAACCGGATTGTGGCGCTTGGCGATCTCTATAATCTTCGACAACTGACTGTCGATCTCAGTCTCTGACCCTTCGACTTCGACAATCAGCAAAGCCTCGCAATCAGGGTATCCTGCTTTGGCAAAATTCTCGCAGGCCCGGATACAAAGGCGATCCATGAACTCGATCGCGACGGGCAAGATGCCCGATTTGATAATGTCAGAGACACACTGACCCGCCACTTCATTGTCATCGAATCCCATCAGGACCGGCCGTGCCCCTTCTGGTTTGCGCAGAATTCGAAGGGTCGCCTCGGTCACCACGCCCAACTGCCCTTCGGACCCGCAGATGACGCCAAGCAGGTCCAATCCGCCGGCATCCAAATAGGCACCCCCGATTTCGGCCACGCTGCCATCCATCATGACCATGATCACACCCATCAGGTTGTTGGTGGTCACCCCATATTTCAGGCAATGCGCACCGCCCGAATTCATTGCGATATTACCCGCAATCGCGCAGGCCAACTGGGAAGAGGGATCAGGCGCATAGAAGAAGTCCTGCTCCTCTACCGCGCCGGTTACACTCAGATTGGTTCGGCCGGTTTGTACCCTGATAAACCGGTTGTCATAGTCAACCTCGAGCACCTCATTCATCCGGGCAACCCCCAGGATCACGCAATCTGCCGTCGGTAAAGCACCACCCGCCAGCGACGTACCCGAGCCTCGTGGCACCACCGGCACCCCTTCAGCGTGACAGATGCGCAATACGTCCGAGACCTGTTGCGTGGTCGATGGCAACACCGCAAGCATGGGCGGGCATTTGTAGGCCGTCAGCGCATCACATTCATAAGCACGGGTTTCGGCCTCATCATGGATGACAGCTTCTGGTGGCAAAACCTGCTGCAACTGTGCCACCAGCGCCCGCTTGCGCGCCAGAACATCCGGATTTGGCTGCGGCATTTCCATCGCTGATCCTCCATTTGGTAAAATAATATTACCAATTTACCAAGATGGCAAGCGCCCGTGCTACACCAACGTACATTCCTCACGAAACACACAGACGTGATGACAGCACAGCACTCACCGTTTTAGGGTCAGGCCATGCGATATCTGATTCTCTGCGCCCTTCTGGCCAGCCCCGCTTTTGCCGACACTCCAGTGATCGAACAGGTCGTTGCCCGTTCAAGCGGTGACACCTGGCAATTCGATGTGACGATCCGTCATCCGGATACCGGGTGGGACCACTACGCCGACGGGTGGCGAGTGCTGGATATGCAGGGAAACGAGCTGGGTATGCGCGTATTGCATCACCCACATGAAAATGAGCAACCATTCACCAGATCGCTGAGCGGTGTCACCGTCCCCGAAGGCCTGACGCAGGTGCAGATACAGGCCCGGTGCAGTGTCGACGGCTGGAATGATAGCACCGCGGTGGTCGATCTGAACTGACGTTCAGAATACACCCAGCGCAAGCCCTGCAGCCAGAACGGCGCCGACCTCCCGACACATGCCCAACTGATCTGCGGGAATGGTTTTTTCAGCCATTATCGCCTCAGGCGTTTGCGCATGGGTGCAGATGATCAAAGGCGGCTGCACCTCTTTCAGTCGCCAGCCCGTGGCAATGCGCGCGATCTGGCGCGCGGCGTTTTCCCCGTCTGATCCAGCGCAGATCATCTGCGCATAGGGTCGGCCTTCGATACCGCCCAGCACGGGATAGTAGCTGCGGTCAAAAAATTCTTTCATCAGGCCTGAAATCGCGGCCAGATTCTCGGGAGCGCAAAAGATATAACCGTCAGCCGCCAGCAAATCCTCGGGCCCGGCCCGATCAGCGGTTTTCAGGATCGTATGAGCTTCGTCTCGCGCGGCGTCTGCTGCAGCCTCGGCCATTTGCCGGGTGCCGCCGGTGCGCGAATGATAAACGATCAGTAGCTGCGCCATGTCAGACCCGGTGATAGGGACCGCCCGACAGGATGGTTGCGGCCCGGTAGAGTTGTTCGCCCAGCATCACACGAACCAGCATATGGGGCCAGACCATCGAGCCGAATGAAATGGAAAAATCCGCCTCGGCCCGCAGATTAGGGTCTATTCCGTCAGCCCCACCTATGACCAGCGCCAGATCCTGTCGGCCTGCATCACGCCAATTGCCCAGTTTCTTAGCGAAGTCAGGTGACGACATGACTCGCCCGCGCTCATCCAACGTGCAGATCACCGCGCCCTTGGGCAGCGCCTTGCGCAGCAGAGTGGCCTCGGCGCCCATCCCTGCGTTTTTCTTATCCTCAACCTCGATCACTCGCGCAGGACCAAGGCCCAGCGCACGGCCGGTTCGGTCGAAACGGGTTAAGTAATCGTCAAGCAGGGATTTCTCCGGTCCGGCGCGCAATCGCCCGACCGCAACGATGCTGATACGCATGTCTCTCTCGCCTCCGGCCTTTCAATACTGGCCGGGATAGCGCCTCAGTTCGCCGAGGCGCTGCCGCCCTGAGGCAGCCACATCTTTTCCAGCTGGTAGAATTCACGCACTTCGGGGCGGAAGATATGGACGATCACATCGCCCGTATCGATCAACACCCAGTCGCCGGCATCCTTGCCTTCGACCTTCGATGTGAAACCGAATTCCTGCTTGATGCGATCCATCAGCTTTTCCGCCATGGCCGAGACCTGACGAGTCGATCGACCCGAGGCAATGACCATGTGATCCGCGACGGACGATTTGCCCTGCAGGTTGATCTGCACGACGTCTTCGGCCTTGTCATCGGAAAGTGAGGAAAGGATACGCTCAAGCAGCTTGTCGCTGATTGACTGAGAGTGGGCCATTACACTGGCCCCATCTTCGGCGGGCAAACCCGCCTGTGTATGTAGAGACAGGACATAGTCCTCCTTTGCTGCGCGCCGCAAAACCCCGGCGCAGGGGTACTAATAAGGTAACAAGGGGATTGCAACATTTCAATGAAGGCGCGCAGAGGCCAGTGCACATCGCGTCACTCTTTAGCGAGTTGTTGCCCGTCTGCGCCGTGCGATTCGTTGCCAAGAACGCGAACTTCGCGCTGCGGGAAGGGGATCGAGATGCCCTCGGCCTTGAAGGCATCCCACAGCGCCAGAAAAACATTGCCCCGGATATTGGTCAGACCCTTGTTCGGATCGCTGATCCAGAACCGCAGCACATAGTCCACGCTGCTGTCTCCAAACCCGGTGATGTGACAGACGGGCTCGTGTTTGCCACCGCTCAGCACGCGCCCAACGGTTTTAACGGATCGGATAGCCGTTGCGCGCACATGATGCGGGTCGTCACCATAGCTGGTACCGAAATCCAGGTCGAGCCTTACGAAACGGTCGGAATGTGACCAGTTCACCACCTGATTGGTAATCAGGTCTTCGTTCGGAATCAGGTATTCTCGCCCATCTCGGGTGACGACCGAGACATAGCGTGCGCCCAGCGCATTGATCCAACCAAACGTATCCCCCAGCGAGATCACATCACCCGGCTTGATCGATCGGTCCATCAAAATGATGATGCCCGAAATCAGGTTCGAGACCACCTTTTGCAACCCAAACCCGATCCCAACGCCGATCGCACCGGACAACAGGGCAATCCCCGTCAGATCAAACCCAAGCGTGCGGATTGCCGCCATGAAAACCGCGCCATAAAGCAGGACCTGAATGCCCTTGGCCAACAACACCTGCATCGAGGGCGTAATATCCGCGTTGCCCTTTAGACCCCGCTCGGCTGTGCGCGTCCCGATCCGCGCCAGTGTCAACAAAACACCAATCAGGAGGACGGCCTTGATGATCCCAAGGACCGATATATGAAGGTCACCGATGGTAATCGCTACGCCATCGAGAAATTCCGCCACATCGTCCGTCAGCCCCAAAGCAATCAATGTTGCGTAGATCCACATCGACCATTTAAAAATTTGCCGCAATGTTCGGTTGCGGACCAATCGTGACACAAGCGCGATGGCCAGCCATGCCACGGCCAAGGTCGCTATGACCCCGATGATGTAACTGTGAGAGGGCCACGTCGTGTTCTGCATCACCCAATAGAGCGACCAGGACATGAGCACAAAATACACAAGCGTCAGGCGCCGCATGAGTTGGATCAGGAGGCGCAGACGCCATTTCGGCCATCCGGTGCGCGCGCGGGCCCATGAATCCCAGCGATTTTGGGTCAGGAATTTCAGCAGGAATGCCAGCGTCCACAAAAACAGGATGATGACCAGTTGATACTGTCTCCAGCCCGGTGTGACGATCAATTCGATCAGATTCTCAAATTGTGCTGAAAAGGCCGCCGCCATATTGCCGTAAAGCTCGGACAGCGATTCTGGTAGCAAATCCTGATTCATGACCATCAGCTTGACCATCCGCAAGATAGGATGCAAGCCCGCAGCCCGATTGAACCTTGATTGCCATCAAACCCCGTTATATCTGGTGCGCATGAGACTCAAAGTGGCCCAAATCCAGAATCTGGAAGACCGTGCGCGTTTGCGTGAACGGTTCTATGGGGCCGCCCGCACGGTTCTGGCCCGCCTATCTGCGGCCTAAGCCATTTCGCCAGCTATTTCTCATTACATACGGGAGAGGACAGATGTCCCCCAAAACACTCTATGACAAGATCTGGGATGCCCATGTCGCGCACGAAGCCGATGATGGCACCTGCCTGCTTTATATCGACAGGCATCTGGTTCACGAAGTGACCAGCCCGCAAGCCTTTGAAGGGCTGCGCATGGCAGGCCGTCCGGTGCGCGCGCCAGAAAAGACCATCGCCGTTCCGGACCACAATGTTCCGACCACGCCGGATCGTGTGAACGGAATCGAAAACCCGGAATCGCGCATTCAGGTTGAAGCGCTGGACAAGAACGCCAAGGATTTCGGCATTCACTACTACCCGGTGAATGATGTCCGTCAGGGCATCGTGCACATTGTAGGCCCGGAACAGGGTTGGACCCTGCCCGGTATGACCGTTGTTTGCGGTGACAGCCACACTGCGACTCATGGCGCATTCGGCGCGCTGGCCCACGGCATCGGCACGTCCGAGGTTGAACACGTTCTGGCCACGCAGACGCTGATCCAGAAAAAATCCAAGAACATGAAGGTGGAAATCACCGGCAAACTTCAGCCGGGCGTGACCGCCAAGGATATCACTCTGGCCGTGATCGGTGAGACTGGAACCGCCGGCGGCACCGGCTATGTCATCGAGTATTGCGGCGAAGCGATCCGCGATCTGTCGATGGAAGGTCGCATGACCGTCTGCAACATGGCGATCGAAGGCGGCGCGCGCGCGGGCCTGATCGCGCCGGATGAGACCACCTATGAATATGTAAAAGGTCGCCCGCACGCACCCAAGGGTGCCCAATGGGAAGCGGCTCTGAACTGGTGGAAAACGCTTTATACTGACGACGACGCGCATTTCGACAAGGTCATCACCCTGCGCGGTGAAGACATCGCACCCGTCGTGACCTGGGGCACCAGCCCCGAGGACGTGCTGCCGATCACCGCAACCGTTCCTAACCCGGAAGATTTTGAAGGTGGTAAAGTCGACGCGGCCCGCCGATCCATCGAGTACATGGGTCTGGAAGCCGGTCAGAAGCTGAGCGACGTTGAAATCGACACCGTGTTCATCGGATCGTGCACCAACGGCCGTATCGAGGACCTGCGCGCAGCCGCCAAGATCCTGAAAGGCAAGAAAATCAAGGACGGGATGCGTGCCATGGTCGTGCCCGGTTCGGGTCTGGTGCGTGCACAGGCCGAAGAAGAAGGTCTGGCCGATATCTTCAAGGAAGCCGGATTTGAATGGCGTCTGGCGGGATGTTCTATGTGTCTGGCGATGAACCCCGATCAGTTGCAACCGGGCGAACGTTGTGCCGCGACCTCGAACCGCAACTTTGAAGGGCGTCAGGGCCGGGGCGGGCGCACCCATCTGCTGAGCCCCGCGATGGCGGCTGCGGCAGCGATCACGGGACGGCTTACAGACGTCCGTGAATTGATGTAAGAGTCTCTCATATCTAAATATTTGATGGAGAGACAAACATGAGTGATTGGGTCAAATGGCTGCTGCTGGGACTGCTGTCCATAGCGTTCGGCGTATTCGTGCTGGGTGCACCTGTGGTTGCATCGGTTGCCGTGACCGTCGTCACCGGCGTTCTACTGCTGATCGCAGGCGGCTTGCAGGTGGTCGGCGGCTTTACCGTTGAGGGCACCGGCAACAAAATCCTGTCGCTCATCATGGGTGTGGTTATGCTGTTCCTGGGCTGGTCCTTTCTGGATCACCCGCTTCAGGGCACGCTGACATTGGCGACTGTGGTGCTGATCCTGTTCATGGCAGGCGGCATCGCACGGATCATCCTGTCGTTCCAGATGAAGGGAACACAGTTTTTCTGGCCCACGCTGATCTCGGGCATCTTGTCGATCCTGCTGGCCGGTATCATCTGGTCCTATGCGGCATCGGAATCCGCAGCTCTGCTGAGCTTGCTGGGTATCCTGCTGGGCATCGAGATGCTGTTCAATGGGTTCGGATTGGTCTTCATGGCGTTCTTCGTCAAGAACGCACCCAACGACGAAACGAAACAAGCTTAAACGCGGGACATGGGCGCGGCCCACTCTCGCAGGAGTGTAGACATGGAAAAGTTCGACAAAGTCCACGGGGTGGCCGCCCCGATGCCATTGATCAATATCGATACCGATATGATCATTCCCAAAGTTCACCTGAAAACCATCAAACGGTCCGGCCTTGGCGTCGTGCTGTTTGATGAGATGCGTTTTCACGAACATGGCGGAGAGAACGAGGATTTCGTCCTGAACAAACCCGCCTATCGCAACACCGAGATTCTGGTGGCGGGTGACAATTTCGGCTGTGGCTCATCGCGCGAACACGCGCCCTGGGCAATCAAGGATTTCGGCATCAAGGTCGTGATCTCGACCAGCTTTGCCGACATCTTCTTTAATAACTGCTTCAAGAACGGCATCCTGCCCATCGTGGTCGAAGAAGAGCATCACGCGATTCTGATGGATGATGCGCACAAGGGCGAAAACGCCCGCATGACCGTTCACCTTGAAGATCAGCAGGTCACCACTTCGGATGGGATTGTCATCGAGTTCGACATCGACCCGCACCGCAAGCACTGCCTGTTGAACGGTCTGGACGATATCGGCCTGACCATGGAAAAAGACCACCACATCGACAAATTCGAGAATCACGCCAGCCAGGCCCGCCCCTGGGTATGATTCTGGGGACGAATCTGTTGATACTCAACTTAACGGGGTCGCCAGCGCGACCCCGTTCGCATTCTTGGGGTTGAGTTTTCAGAATCCACAATATCTAGGTATCATTTTGAGATACACGTCGGATTTGCGTCGGAAATGATGCAATCCCGCACCAGTTGCGCCATCATTTTGCCCGAAATTGCGTGTTTTCTGCACACTGGCTTGAGCGAAATACCGCTTATCGGCAATGTTGGCTCCCATGAGGTAGCCGCCAATGAACGAGCGGTGAGCACAAGTTGGACGATAAGTCGGCACAGAATCGACTACTCCGGTTTGGAAAGGGTTCGGATTGTGATTGCACGCACAACGGGGGCGGCGATACGTGGATTGTTGGTAGCACTGATGGTGCTAACCCCTGCGTTGTACCTGCCTACATCGACGTCGAACGGGACTGAGATTGTCGTCTTTCTGGCGATCCTTGCGTTTATCCTGACTTTCTCTGAATACAACTCAGCCTTTCCCAGCTTTATCGAATTCCGTGATGCTCCGCCGGTGAACCGGCTGCGTTTTGTCGGCCTTATGTCGATGGTCACGTTCCTGACCCTGATCTGCAAAAACGCCTATGCCCCCTCAGACCTGACAGCTGTGTTCTACTCGATTGGCCTGATGGTCTCGAGCGTGGTGGACTTCCCATATTCCCCCGTTCGGCTTGTGGTTCTGATGCTTCCTGGCGATGCCAGCCAGCCTTTGGTTGAGCTTGTGCGAATTTCCGCCAGCATCGCCTATCTTGCAGCGTTGGTCACCATCGCCAGCTTTGCCTATGCGGTAAAACTTCGGGGGTGGCCCACGGGGAATGGCGCGTTCAACGTCTGGACCAATCTGCCGCTGTTTGACCCGACCAAGGGCGGTGATGTTGTAACACGTCTGCAACGCGACGGACGGCTGAACATCGCAATCGGGGCCTTGCTGCCATTCCTGATCCCCGCTGCAATCAAACTGACGGCTGAATTTATTACGCCGATAGCGCTCAGTGATCCTCAAACCCTGATCTGGACGCTTTGCGCATGGGCCTTCCTGCCCGCCAGCATGATCATGCGCGGCATGGCGACGCTGCGCATTGCCGGCCTGATTGTGGAAAAACGCCGTTCCTACTCTACCGCCGAGACAACCCAGATCGCATGATCCGCGTCCTGATCCTGTTATTGCTGCCCTTCGCGGCACAGGCAGAGACGTTACGCGTTGCAAATTTCAACACCGAACTAAGCCGCAAGGGTCCCGGCATTTTGCTGCGTGACATCCAGCGCGCTGATCCGCAGGTTAACGCAGTGATCGAGGTGATGGCGGCAACCCGCCCCGACATCATAGCCCTTCAGGGACTCGATTGGGATCTCGACGGGCTTGCCCTTGCAGCCTTGGCAGAGGCGCTGAATGACCGAGGCCTGAACTATCCGCACAGCTTCACAGCGCAGCCCAATTCGGGGGTCGAAACGGGTCTGGATCTGGATGGGGACGGCAAGACCGGTGGCCCCGGTGACGCGCAGGGCTGGGGGCGGTTCACGGGTCAGAACGGGCTGGCGGTTTTGTCCCGCTATCCGATCGAGACCGACAAAGTGCAGTCCTTTTCCGAAATGCTGTGGCAAGATCTGCCGGGGGCGACCCTCCCAACCGTGAAAAGGGAACCCTTCCCGTCTGGGCAGGCCCAGTCCGTCCAAAGACTGTCTTCGACCGCGCATTGGATCATACCGATTGACGCCCCGGGTGGCCGTATCGATCTGATGACCTTTCACGCCAGCCCTCCGGTCTTTGATGGACCCGAGGATCGGAACGGGTTGCGTAACAGGGATGAGATTCGGTTTTGGTCGCTGCTTCTGAATGGTGACCTCGGCCCTTTCTCTTCGCACCGTTTCATCATCGCCGGCGATGCGAATCTGGACCCGCACAGGGGGGAAGGCCACAAACCTGCAATCAGGAACCTTATTGCCAACCCATTGATCCAGGACCCGATGCCTGTGGACCCCGCCGGGTCGGCCTCAACCGTGGCGTGGAAGGGCGTTGGTGAGATGCGAGTGGATTACGTATTGCCCTCAGCCGATTGGCGCGTACTGGATGCAGGCATCTATTGGCCCGAAACCGAAGCCCGCGACGTTGCTGAAACAGCAAGCCGTCACCGGCTTGTATGGGTCGATCTGTACGACGATTAGCGACGTGCCAACCAGCAAGCATTCATGATTGCAGAGCTGCGCCGCATTGTTCCCGTGTTTCTGATTCCGCTGGCTTGGTAATTGCGTTTCTCAGCGCTTCACTCAAATCGGTCTGCGCAAATCCAGGCAGTAGCTCGTCAAAGAAGCCATCGTCCAGCCGATGCGGTGTCTCCCACAGATACCGCATCTCAAGCAGATGAGAAGCCAAGCGCCAGAACGGGCGGGCGATGTGCAGCGGCCACCACGCCATTTGCTTAATCTCGACGTGCTGCCCGGTAACTTGCGACAACATTCGAGCCATTTCAGCCCCAGTCACTGTATACCCGGCAAAGGGTACATCGCAGAAACGCGGCAGGTCGTTACGCATCTCAGCCAGCGCCACGGCTGCGCGGGTTAAATCGGGCAAATAGGCCCAGGCATGAGGGGTCTCGGGGTTGCCCGGGTAGACAAGACGGCCGCGCCGCAAATATTTGATCATGACCTGATCGAACCAATTGCCGGACTCCGTAGTATCGATGAAATCACCTGCGCGCAGAATAATAGTCCGCACGGATGAGGCACGATAGGCCTCTTCCATTTCGATCCGTACGCGGCCCAGCGGATTGCGCGCCAGATGGGGCGTTTCACCCGACCATGGCCCGGGCGTATCTGCGCCGAAGACATAAACATTCCCCGGCACAATGACGGTCAGATCGCGGTGGGATGCGGCCGCGATCACCTGACGATGCAGGTCAGGGACATGCTGCGCCCAGTCAGGATAAGGCGGGTTCCAGGCGTTTACGATGACGTCTACCCCACGGGTCGCCACGCGCAAATCTTCACTGCGGCGATCAAACCTGTGCACGGCCCAGCCCGCATCAGTGAAAGCCTGAGCGGCATTGCGGCCAAAGCGGCCCGTCGCTCCGAGAATAAGTACAGTCTGTTGCATCAGCCCTCCGTTCGGGCCCAACCTATTCATTCAGTGGTATTTGGAAATTGCCAAAAAACGCAGATCATGTATTCGTTTTTGAATGGCGCATCCTCTACAACTGTCCGACTGGTCCTTGATTCAAAGCTTTCTGGCTGTCGCAGAAACCGGTTCTCTGTCCGCCGCGGCCAAGCAACTGGGGCGCAGCCAACCGACACTCGGGCGGCAGGTGCACGCGCTGGAGGACGAGCTGGGCGTATCCCTGTTTGATCGCCACGCACGAGGATTGACGCTCAGCGAGGTGGGGCGACAGGTGCTGCCGATGGCTCAACAGATGTACGGCGCCGTCAATGCACTGGGTCTGACTGCTGCTGGGCAAATCCAACAGCTGGAAGGATCAGTCAGAATCACGGCGTCGGTCTTTGTTTCACACCATTTATTACCACCGATAATTGCCGCAATTCGTCAGGCAGAACCGGCCATTCAACTTGATCTGGTTGCCTCGGATGCCAGCGAAAACCTGCTGTTCCGCGAGGCCGATATCGCCGTGCGCATGTATCGCCCCGATCAGGTCGATATCATCGCCAAGCACATCGGAGAAGTTCCGCTGTGTTTCTGCGCAGCCCGATCCTATCTGGATCGCGCCGGACGACCGACAAGCCCAGCAGAACTGATGCAGCACGACCTGGTGGGATTTGATACCAACGAAGATATCATCGCCGCGATGCGCAACAAAGGTTGGCCTGCCAGCCGCGATAGCTTTGCCACGCGGTGCGACAACCAGACGGCTTATTGGGAGCTGATCCGGGCGGGTTGCGGGGTGGGATTCAGCCAGCTCAGCATCGTGCAGGCTGATCCAAATGTTGAGGTGCTGGAAATCGATGTCGAAATACCGGTTCTTCCGGTCTGGCTGGCCGCTCCTCAGGCGATGCGACAGACCCCGCGCATTCGCCGGGTCTGGGATTTGCTGGCTGAAGGGCTGAAGGCCAGGTTGTAATACGGCCCATAGCGCACCAGTTTGGGTTCCCCGGGCGAGATAGATACTGGCCACAGAAAACTTCAGGCCGTCGACAATGTTTGACATGGCACCTTGCGCAAATGGCGTTGTCTGCCGCCAGATGTATTGGAGGATTTGATTGGATTTGATTGGATTTGATTTACAAATGCCCCGGCTCCGCAAACAACATGGCCTTAGCGCTGCCATCGCGGACAACCGAGATATTCTGCCCTCACTCAACTGGTGAATGCTGATCGGACGACGCCGAGTGCGATACTGAATCACCAGCTTTCCGTTTTCACCTGAATGCTCTCGCGCTGCAGGTGTCACGTCCAAGATCAAAGGTGCCACGACCCACAGTTTCGATTTTCAGCGAAACAGCCGGAATTCCGGGTGTCAGCCTGTGTTTTCCTCGTGATTTGGCGGGTACGTCTCATTGACCCGATGCGCTGCAAACGCTAGGGCCTGTGCGACAAAACGCAAGGAGACTGTCGATGTCCAACCCCTCGCTCCTCATCCTGCCCGGAGACGGAATTGGCCCGGAAGTTATGGCCGAAGTGCGCAAAATCATCGATTGGTTCGGCACCAATCGCGGCCTTCAATTTGACGTGAGCGAGGATCTGGTCGGCGGCGCTGCGTATGACATCCATGGCAAGCCGCTATCGGATGAGACCATGGCCAAGGCGCAAGAGGTTGACGCGGTGCTGTTGGGTGCTGTTGGCGGCCCCAAATACGACGATCTGGACTTCAGCCTGAAGCCCGAGCGGGGGTTGCTGCGTCTGCGCAAGGAAATGGATCTGTATTCGAATTTACGCCCCGCACAGTGTTTTGACGCGCTGGCTGATTTCTCATCACTGAAGAAAGACATCGTGGCCGGTCTGGATATCATGATCGTGCGTGAGCTGACATCGGGAGTTTATTTCGGCGAGCCGCGCGGCATTTTCGAAGAAGGTAATGAGCGTGTGGGCATCAACACCCAGCGTTACACAGAATCCGAAATCGAACGGGCCGCGCGTTCGGCGTTCGAACTGGCGATGCGTCGGAACAAAAAACTGTGCTCGATGGAAAAAGCCAACGTAATGGAATCGGGCATCCTGTGGCGCGAAGTCGTAACCCGCGTTGGTGCGGAATACCCCGAGGTCGAGTTGTCCCACATGTATGCTGACAACGGTGCGATGCAGCTGGTGCGCGCACCCAAGCAGTTTGACGTGATCGTCACCGACAACCTGTTTGGCGATGTTCTGTCCGATTGCGCTGCGATGCTGACCGGTTCACTGGGTATGCTGCCTTCGGCCTCACTGGGTGCCCCGATGGCCAATGGCCGTCCCAAGGCGATGTACGAACCCGTACATGGTTCGGCCCCCGACATTACCGGTCAGGGCAAAGCCAATCCAATTGCCTGTATCCTCAGCTTTGCCATGGCCCTGCGCTACAGCTTCGATCAGGGCGACGAAGCGGGTCGGCTGGAAGCGGCGATCGAAAAGGTTCTGGCCGACGGCGTTCGCACGGCCGATCTGTTGGCCGACGAAGGTGTTGAACCGGTATCGACCAGCGAAATGGGCGATGCGATCCTGGCGGCGCTGGACGAAAGCGTCTAATCGCGCGATCTCTCAGACAACAAAGGCGGTGCCCAGCGCACCGCCTTTTTTTGTTTGTCAGTTTCCAAAGATGTTGTTCAGCAGATTGTTGATCGCCTTGTCCAACCCGGTCTCTTTCTTACGGCGCTGTTGCTGCGGCTGAGCGGTTCTGACCGGAGGGTCCGGCGCCAGCATTGGCAGCGGTGTGGGCGTCATTCCTTCGGTAACGCGCAGCATGGTCTCTTTCCAGATCTCCGCCGGCAATCCACCGCCTGTCACACCTGACAACGGTGTATTGTCGTCGTAACCCATCCAGATGCCCGTCACGTAATCCGCCGTGAATCCAATAAACCACGCATCCCGCGCGGCCTGTGTCGTGCCGGTTTTACCAGCCACTTGCCAGCCCGGCAGCTTTGCACGCCCGCCTGTACCTTCCGAAACCACACGCTCCATCATCCAGGTCAGTTGTTTGGCAGCCTTGTCGTTGATCACCCGCTCACCGATGCCGGTCGTCGTGACCATGACAGGATCGGACTCACCCAGAAGTTTCAGCTCGGTCAGGCCGTAAGGCTCTACCGCCGAGCCACCGTTCAGGATACCCGCATAGGCACCTGTCATCTCGATCAGTGTGCTTTCCGATGCACCCAGCGCCAGCGCGAGTCCCTCGGCCAGATCACTTGAAAGGCCAAAGCCACTGGCAACCGTGCGGACATTATCCAGACCCGAAATATCGGCCACCTTGACCGCCGGGATGTTCAATGAGTTCTTCAGGGCATCCGCCAAGGTCACCCGGCCATAGAATTTATGGGTGTAGTTCTTCGGACACCACTGACCCGAGCCTGCGATATCCCAACATGTTGGCTCATCCATCACCGTATCCAGCGGCGAGTACCCCAGCTCCAACGCTGTCGCATATACAAAAGGCTTGAACGACGAACCCGTCTGACGCAGAGCCTGCGTAGCCCGGTTGAACGCGCCCGACACACGGGTCTTGCGCCCGCCGACCATACCGCGCACCGCGCCATCGGCGGACATCACGACAATGGCAGCCTGCGCTTTGGAACCTTCGCGCACTTTTTCTTGGAAAATGAATTTCAGCGCCTCTTCCGCCGAGGTCTGGATGCGTTGATCCAGCGTGGTCCGGATCACAACGTCCTCTGTCGTGTTGCGGGTAAAGAACTCGGGCCCGCTCGCCATGACCCAATCCGCGAAATAGCCACCAGCGCGGGCGGCAGCTGCCTCGGACAACTGGGCCGGACGGCTACGCGCCTCGCTGGCCTGTGCACCGGTCAGATAACCCTGGTCCTCCATCAACCCGACGACCAGCCGCGCGCGATCTTGCGATCGCTGCAAATTGTTTGTCGGTGCATAGCGGGAGGGGGCCACCAGAAGGCCAGCCAACATCGCGGCCTCGGCCGGGGAAACTTCGGCCGCCGAAATCCCGAAATAGCGCTGGCTGGCGGCTTCGAACCCGCGCGCACCCGCGCCCAGAAAAGCACGGTTCAAATAGATCGTCAGAACCTCATCCTTGGAGTATTTCACCTCCATCGCGATGGCATACACGGCCTCTTTCGCCTTGCGCCATAACGAACCTTGACGGCAATCGGCCTCATAAGCGGCCTCTGACTCCCATGCGGTGGGATCATAAGGCACACCAAGGCACAGCAGCTTTGCTGTTTGCTGCGTGATCGTCGACCCGCCATGCCCCGACAGCGGCCCGCGCCCTTCGCTCAGATTGATGCGCACCGCACTCGCCACACCGCGCGGGCTGACGCCAAAATGGCGGTAAAACCGTTTATCCTCGGTCGCGATCACTGCGTTTTTCAGGTGCGGCGAAACCGTATCCGCCGTGATCACACCTCCGAACTGATCCCCGCGCCAGGCAAAGACCTTGCCATTACGATCCAGCAAGGTCACAGACCCCTTGGCCCGCCCATCCAGCAACGCATCCACATCCGGCAGAGAGGTGTAGACGACGCCTACGGCCAGCGCCAAAAGCAGCCCGGCAACCGCGCCAACCCGCCATGTGATCCCCCAGAGCAAACGCCAAAGCCAGCGGAACAACCGGCGGAAGATGCCACCGCCCTTACCGCCGGAACTGCGGCGTGTTTTCTTGCGCGCCGTCTTGCGCGGCACGGTTTTACGAGGCGTCGATTTCTTACCTGCGGGCTTCGTAGACCGCTTGGTCGCCGCGGGCTTTCGGCCTTTGGACGGGTATCTTTTATCCGCGACCAGCCGCGGTTTGCGGCGCTTGGACTCAGTCATGCTCAAACTCTGCCCGGTTATGCTTTTGGGGCACCATACCCCGCCGGAACGGTCATGTAGAGGTGTGAAATTCCGGTATTTCCCCTCTCCATCTCGCCTATATTTTCACCAGACCACATATTTTGTGCAGAAATTGTGCAAATTTGCCAAATTTCTACCCACTCACACCCCCTGAAAGCGTTCCCTCAGAACCTCAGTCGCGCATCTTTCTGCAGGTGCAAAATACCGGCCTGCCCGGCGCAGTAGAGGGGAAAGACGTGAAACTGATCATTGCGACAATCAAACCATTCAAGCTGGAAGAGGTGCGCGAGGCCCTGACCGACGCCGGTGTGCGCGGCATGATGGTGACCGAGATTAAGGGCTTCGGCTCGCAATCGGGTCACACCGAGATTTATCGCGGGGCCGAATACACCGTGAATTTCGTACCAAAGATCAAGTTGGAAATCGTGGTGCCTGCCACGATGGCCGACCAGATCATGGAAACCATCACCACCACCGCCAAAACCGGCAAGATCGGTGACGGCAAGATTTTTGTCCTTGATGTCGAACAAGCCATGCGCGTGCGGACCGGGGAAACCAACGAAGACGCGCTGTAAGCGCCCTTCTTCAATCCATTCGAGGACTGACAATGAACCTGATGAAATTTCTTATCCCCGCCGCCGCGATTGTCGCGCTGCCACAGATGGGCCTTGCGCAAGAGGCCGCCACGGGCGAAGCCGCGCTGCACACCCAATACATCTTCACCACGCTGCTGTTCCTTATGGCTGGCTTTTTGGTTTTCTTCATGGCCGCCGGCTTTGCCATGCTCGAAGGCGGTCTGGTGCGGTCCAAGAACGTCGCCATGCAGATGATCAAAAACGTGGCGTTGTTTTCTTTCGCCGCGATCATGTACTGGCTGATCGGGTTCAACCTGATGTATCCCGGCGATGGCTGGACCGTCACCGGCTGGCTGGGTCCGTTCTTCTCGACGACAACACTGGATCCGGTGGGCGTCGCTCCGGCAGATGCTGCACTGGACTATGCCTCGATCGGATCGGACTTTTTCTTCCAACTGGTCTTTGTTGCGGCCACCGCCTCGATTGTATCCGGCGCCGTGGCTGAGCGGATCAAACTGTGGCCATTCCTGATTTTCGTGATCGTGCTTACGGGCATTCTTTATCCGATTTCCGGTTCATGGAAATGGGGCGGAGGCTGGCTGGATGCGCGCGGATTCTCGGATTTCGCAGGATCGACAATTGTGCATTCGGTCGGTGGATGGGCGGCGTTGGCTGGCGCCATCATCCTTGGCCCGCGGATCGGCAAGTACAAAGATGGCAGAGTTCACCCGATGCCCGGCTCCAACCTGGCACTGGCGACTTTAGGTACGTTCATCCTGTGGTTGGGCTGGTTCGGCTTCAATGGTGGTTCACAATTGGCGATGGGCACAGTAGGGAACGTCTCGGACGTGTCGCGCATTTTTGCCAACACCAACATGGCCGCAGCATCGGGCGCGGTTGCCGCCCTGATCATGACACAGCTTCTGTACAGAAAGCCCGATCTGACTATGGTGCTGAATGGCGCGCTGGCTGGTCTAGTATCGATCACCGCAGAACCGCTGGCCCCAACCCTGTTCGGCGCTTTGTGGATTGGCGCCGTTGGCGGCATCATTGTGGTATTCGCGGTGCCGATGCTGGACAAGTTCAGGATTGATGATGTTGTCGGCGCAATTCCGGTGCACTTGTTTTGCGGAATCTGGGGCACCATCGCCGTTGTCTTTTATGGCGAGGCAAACCTGGGCACCCAACTGTTGGGTATCATCGCATACGGCCTGTTCACCTTTGTGGGTGCCGCGATCCTTTGGACCACTCTGCGGGCCACTGTCGGTATTCGCGTCAGCGAAGAAGACGAGATTAACGGTCTTGATATGGCTGAACTGGGTATGGAGGCCTACCCGGAATTCTCTAAGGGTTAAGACTTGTCACCGCCCAACAAAAAACCCGGACGCTTGCGTCCGGGTTTTCATATCAAAGTGGACGTCGACGTTTAGACACCTACGTTGATAATCGCCTCGGCCAGGATCGGCACGGTCGTCGCATTCAATCCGGCGATGTTCAGGCGGCTGTCCCCAACCATATAGATGCCATGATCGACCCGCAGCTTTTCGACCAGCTCAGGCGCAGCGCCCAAACGTGAGAACATGCCCCGATGCTGAGCGACAAAGCCAAAGCGGTCCGAGCCGCTGAAGCGCTGCAACTCGTCGGCCAATTGCTGACGCAGGCCCAGCATGGACAGGCGGACCTCTTCCAATTCAGCCGTCCAATCGGCGCGCAGGGCATCATCATTCAAGATCGTCGTCACCACCCGCGCACCATGATCTGGTGGAAAGGAATAGTTTTGGCGGTTCAGAAATGCCAGCGTGGACTGGTTCAGCGCGGTTTGCGCCGCATCATCGCTGATCGCCATCAACAGACCGGTACGTTCACGATAGACGCCGAAGTTCTTTGAGCACGACGCCGCGATCAGGCACCGTTTGACGGATGAGGCCACCAGACGGGTCGCCTGCGCGTCTTCTTCCAGCCCGTCGCCAAAGCCCTGATAGGCAATATCGATCATTGCGACCAGGCCAAGCTCATTAATGATGTTCACGACTTCCTGCCACTGCACCATGTTCAGGTTCGCACCGGTTGGGTTGTGGCAGCAACCGTGCAGCAGAACCACATCGCCCGCCTTGGCGGTTTTTAGGTCTACGATCATGCCGTCGAAATCGACACCACGTGTTTCACCGTCGAAATAGCGGTAGGGGACCGTCTCGATTCCCAGATAATTCAGGATCGACAGGTGGTTCGGCCATGTCGGGTTCGACACGAACACGCGCGCCGAGGGGTTGGCCATACGGATCATCTCGAACGCCTGACGGCAAGCGCCGGTACCGCCCGGGGTAGCCACGGCAGCGATATTGCCGCGTGGAACCGCTTTTCCAAGGATCAGACCTATCATTGCATCAGCATAGGCCGGATCCCCGGCCAAACCGGTGTACGCCTTGCTTTCCTGCTCTTCCAGAATGCGTTTCTCGGCGGCTTTCACGGCGCGCATGACCGGCGTGATACCCTCGGCGTTTTTGTAAACACCAACACCCAGGTCGATCTTCTGATCGCGCGGATCTTCGCGGTACATCTGCATCAGCGCCAGAATCTTGTCGGCGGGCTGCGGTTTGAGGTTTTCGAACATCAGTTCTCTCCGGTTGCGACGGGCAGGGTCGGGAAGGCGCCCCATTCAGCCCAGGAGCCGTCATAAAGCGAGTGGTCTTTCTTGCCCATACGCTCAAGCGCAAGGCTGAGGATCGCGGCGGTCACACCCGATCCGCACGACGTGATCGCGGGTTTTGCCAAATCCACCCCGGCAGCCTCGAAAACGGCGCGGCAGTCTTCGGGCGATTTCATCGTGTTGTTCTTGTTCAAAAGGGACCCAAAAGGAATATTGCGCGAGCCGGGAATGTGGCCCGAACGCAAACCCTCGCGCGGTTCAGCCTCGCCCCCGGCAAAGCGTGCCGCAGAACGCGCATCGATAATCTCGTGATCTGCAAGCTTGGCGGCAGCAGACACCTGTGTGACATCGCGGACAAGATGATTTTGAACCCGAACTGTCATGTGACGGTCGCGGATCACGGGCGGCAAGTCTTCAACCGGGTGACCCTCGGCCTGCCACTTGGGAAAGCCTCCGTCCAGCACCGCAATATTCTCTTGCCCCATCAAGCGAAACAGCCACCACACCCGGGCTGCCGACATCAGGCCAGCGCCATCGTAAACCACGACCTGATGCCCGTCGCCCACACCCATTGCCCGCAGGCGAGACATGAATTTTTCCACCGGAGGCGCCATATGCGGCAAATCCGAACGATGATCGGAAATTTCATCGATATCAAAGAACCGGGCGCCTGGGATATGGGCTGCGTCGTATTCGGCCTTCGCGTCACGATTTTGCTGGGGCAAATACCAGGATCCGTCCAGAATCCGCAGATCCGGGTCCTTGATATGTGCGGCCAGCCATTCAGTGGATACGAGGGTTTTTGGATCGTCCTGCATCAAAGCCTCCCCTGAGCGCGTTGAAAATTCCCTATACGCGGCGCGTTTCAGGTTCAAGGCTGGATACAGCTATTCCGGCGCCCGGCGCAGCCTGAAATGCTGAATAATCCCGATTACGCTGATGATGATCCAGAACCCTTCGATCAGCATCGACGCCAGATTGAAGTTATGCAGCAGCGAATAAACGATCAGGATCGAGCCCAGCAGGTTGAGCACGGGAAAGGTCAGATCCTCGGAATTCATCATCCGCATCTGAGTGGCGAAATAAGCTGCGACCACGATCAGCGCCCCGATCGACCCGATGGCGTCAACAAAAGTCAGACTGGTCAGAAATGCCTCCATGAAAAACGTCCTTAAGTGTTGGAGTTATCCCGCCGATACCAACTCGGCCGGTTGCAAATAGTGATGCATGTTCAGAAAGGCCGCGCCTTGTGTTCCTGCGCGGTAGCCATGGGGCAGGTCTGCTGGAAACCGCAGACCCTCACCCGCTTGCAACGACACCCACTCGCCGTCACGCAAAACATCAAGTGCACCGTTCAGCACAAAAACCTCTTCGGTCACACCGGTCACGTGGGCAGGGGATTCGTGAATTTGGTTTGCCGCAAGTTCGACATGAAAGGTCTCTGCCCCCAGAACCGGATCAAATGGAAAGACTATTTTGACCTGAATACTGCCCGGGAAGGTCACTGTGCGAAACACGCCGGGTTCGCGCATGTCCGACGTGCCAATCAGCGCGCTGAGCGGCACCTGAAATCCTTTGGCGATCTTCCAGAGCGTTGCAATGGTCGGGCTTGATTCGCCGCGCTCGATCTGCCCCAGCATGGCTTTGCTGACGCCAGTTAGCTCGGCCACCTTGGACAGGCTCAGCCCAGAGACCGCCCGCACATCCTTTAGTTTCAGCGTGATTTCGTCCGATTCCATATCCGCGCCCAGCGATTTGTCTTGTACGTTATAACGCACATGTGCTACGTGCGCTATAACGCACGCACCCCGCATATCGCAACCGGGGCAAAAGGGAAACAGCATCATGCCAATGTACCGATCCAGAACCTCTACCCATGGCCGCAACATGGCCGGAGCCCGCGGCCTATGGCGCGCAACAGGTATGGGCGACGATGATTTCGGCAAACCGATCATCGCCATCGTCAACTCTTTCACCCAGTTCGTTCCGGGCCACGTACACCTGAAGGATCTGGGCCAGATGGTCGCGCGTGAGGTTGAGGCTGCGGGTGGTGTCGCGAAAGAGTTCAACACCATCGCGGTGGATGACGGCATCGCCATGGGTCACGACGGGATGCTCTATTCCCTACCCTCGCGTGAGATCATCGCGGATTCGGTCGAATACATGGTCAACGCCCATTGCGCCGATGCGATGGTCTGTATTTCCAACTGCGATAAGATCACCCCCGGTATGCTGATGGCCGCCATGCGCCTGAACATCCCTGCGATCTTTGTTTCAGGTGGACCTATGGAAGCGGGCAAAATCGACATCGCCGATCTGGACGCCAAGAAGATCGACCTTGTGGATGCGATGGTCGCTGCTGCTGACGACAAGTTCACTGACGAACAGGTCCAGCATATCGAAGAAAACGCCTGCCCCACCTGCGGGTCGTGCTCGGGCATGTTCACCGCGAACTCGATGAACTGTCTGGCCGAAGCGCTGGGTTTAGCCCTGCCGGGCAATGGTTCGACATTGGCTACCCACGCGGACCGCAAAGAGCTGTTCCTGGAGGCCGGTCGCCGGATCGTCGAAATTACCAAGCGGCACTATGATCTGGACGAAAAGGGCTTTCTGCCGCGCGAAATCGCAACCTTCGATGCGTTTGAAAACGCAATGAGCCTTGATATCGCCATGGGCGGATCAACTAACACGGTACTGCACCTGCTGGCCATCGCGCACGAGGGCGAGGTTGATTTCACCATGACCGACATGGATCGCCTCAGCCGTCAGGTGCCCTGCCTGTGCAAGGTCGCGCCCAACATCGAGAATGTGCATATGGAAGACGTCCACCGCGCTGGTGGCATATTCTCGATTCTGGGTGAGCTCAGCCGCGCCGGTTTGCTGCATGAAAATTGCCATACGGTACATTCGGGCACGATGGGCGAAGCGATTGCCAACTGGGATGTTAAGATCGCCAACAACCCGAAGGCGCAGGATCTGTTCAAGGCCGCACCTGGTGGCGTGCGCACTACGCAGGCCTTCAGCCAGTCGAACCGATACAAGGAACTGGATACCGACCGCGAAGGTGGCGTGATCCGCTCGAAAGAGCACGCATTCAGTCAGGATGGCGGTCTGGCGGTGCTGTTCGGCAACATCGCCCGCGACGGTTGCATCGTGAAAACTGCCGGTGTCGACGAGAACATCCTGAAATTCTCCGGCTCGGCCTATGTCTGCGAAAGTCAGGATCAGGCCGTCAGCGACATCCTGACCGGCAAAGTTAAGGAAGGCGACGTGGTCGTCATCCGGTACGAGGGTCCTCGCGGTGGGCCCGGGATGCAAGAGATGCTGTACCCGACTTCGTATCTGAAATCCAAAGGACTGGGCAAAGCCTGCGCCTTGCTGACCGACGGGCGGTTCTCGGGCGGGACGTCAGGTTTGTCGATCGGCCATGTTTCACCAGAAGCCGCTGAAGGCGGTGAGATCGGTCTGGTGCAAACCGGCGACAAGATCGAGATCGACATCCCCAACCGCACCATTCACCTCGCAGTGTCCGACGAAGATCTCGCGGCCCGGCGCGAGGTACAGGATGAAAAAGGCTGGCTGCCCGCCAACCCACGCAAACGCAAAGTTTCAACCGCACTTAAGGCATATGCCAAACTTGCGACGAGTGCCGCAAAGGGCGCAGTGCGTCAGGTGTAATTCAAACTATGGGGAGGTGCTCCCGCGTCCGCTGCGAGCCACCGGCTTCGCCGATACCCCTTGCGAACTTGGGCCCGGCGCCGCGCAAAGCGCGGCGCCGGGCCCAACCTGAGGAGACGTCTCGTCAGAGCCGTTGACGACGGGCGGGAGCCTTCGGACGGACCTTAATCGCCCAATTTAGCGTGAATTTCGTCCAGATCGATCTCACCTGTTGGCATCTTGTTCGCCGGATTCTCGAAATCGTATCTAAAAAGCTCAAAATCCTGTTTGTAGATTTCATAGACCAGATGCATCGACAGATCGTCGAAATAGTCCTCGACAGGATGTGCTCGTTTGGGGCCATGACCTTCGGATTCGTTAAAGCGCGGGATCTCGGACAGGGTTACGGGATGCTCTGTTTCCAAACTACTCAGAACGCCCTGCATTCCGTCATTGAACTTTTCGGTCCAGAAAATCCGATCATACCGACCGCCATTTGCGATCAGCGTCGAGACGTGCCCTGACATCGCCGACCAATGAATATCGGGGTCCATCGGGCGTCGCCACCGGATCGTATCGCGCGCAAATAGCAGAAAGCGACGGAAACTGGCGATCTGGTCGAATTCACCCTTTCCGTCTTCGCCACCCACTTCGATGCCATAGTTATAGATCAGAGTCGGCACCAGATTGCCGCGATAGCGTTTGCCGTTACGCTGAATGCCGCAGACCTTGTCAAAAAACGAACTGAGAATCCGGGTATAGGGATTACGCACACAGGTGAAGGTATACGACCCGTGTGTCTTCACATTTCTGGCGATCGGATCCTGGCTGGCGTAAAAGGCCCACTTGTGCATTCCGTCTTTGGCGTCGTGAATATCGCCATCAAAAAACCGACCATGATCCGAGAAATACATGATCTGCCCGATCGTCGAACAGGCGCATTTCGGCACCACACGGTAGACCATGCTTTGACTTTCGGTCATCCATGTTCCGGGAAAACCCATCTTCTGCGCCTCCTCCGCCGGTTAGGTCTCGGACTGATCCCTCGGCTTATGACGCCAAAAAACCAAAAAAATTCTGTTTATTCAATCGCTCATCCTCAGTATCACGGTTGCAAACGGGCAGAAACGGATTTTACAAAGAGCTGATGGCAAAGATTGCCTATATTTTGCTGTGTCACAAAGACCCTGATGCAATCATTGCGCAGGCCGGACAGTTGACGGCTGCCGGCGACTGCATGGCAATTCATTTTGACGCCCGTGCCAGCGACGCGGATTATGCCCAGATACGCAATGCCCTGAAGGGCAACCAGAACGTCATTTTTTCGAAGAAGCGCATCAAATGCGGATGGGGTGAATGGTCATTGATTCAGGCCACGCTTCACGCGCTGCAGGCCGCAGTGGATCAGTTCCCACGTGCCACCCACTTTTACATGTTGTCCGGCGATTGCATGGCCATCAAAACCGCCGAATATGTGCATAGCTTCCTCGACGAACACGACCTGGATTACATCGAGAGCCACGACTTTTTCGAGAGCAACTGGATCAAGACCGGAATGAAAGAAGACCGGCTGATCTATCGCCACTATTTCAATGAACGTAATCAACCGCGCTTGTTTTATGCCGCTTACGAGGTGCAAAAGCGTTTCGGCCTGACCCGCGAGGTTCCGGCCGACCTGCAGGTCATGATCGGCAGCCAATGGTGGTGCCTGCGCCGCCGTACCATCGAAATGATCCTGAGTTTCCTGCGCAATCGCCGCGATGTGGTCCGGTTCTTCTCGACGACCTGGATTCCGGATGAGACGTTCTTTCAAACCCTTGTCCGTCACCTGATCCCGCAGCAGGAGATCGATAACCGTACGCTGACATTCCTGATGTTTTCCGACTACGGTATGCCGGTCACCTTTTACAATGATCACTATGACTTGCTGTTGGGGCAGAACTATCTGTTCGCTCGCAAGATCAGCCCCGAGGCGCATGAGCTGAAAGACCGACTGGGTCAGCTCTATGCCAGCGAAGGGGTTTCATTCCACATCTCGGACGAAGGGCGCAACCTGTATCACTTCCTTGCCGGGCGCGGGCGGGTCGGGCGGCGATACGCGCAGCGGTTCTGGGAGATCGGCAATTCGCTGGGCCCCGAACGCGAGTTGTTTCTGCTGGTCTGCAAGAAATGGCATGTCGCCAAGCGGCTTGTTGATCAGATCGCCTCGGAAACGACCATTCCCTGCATCGAGTACATTTATGATGAACAGGAAACGCCGCTGCCCGATCTTGGCGGCATCGAGACGACTCTGACCAAGCGATCCCGCCACCGGCGTGCTGTCGCCCGCATGTTGTATGATCATTTTCAAAGCAACAAGCTGGTGCTTTGCCTTGATCCGGCCAATCTGGACGTCATTCGCGATTTCTGCACCGATCAGGCCCGAACGCGTATTCTGGAAATTGAGTGCGCTTACTCGGATGACTACCTGACCGGCCATGCCCATCGTGTCGGGTTGGCAGGTCAGAACAGTTCTGACGAAGCGATTGCCCGATTATTGCCGACCCTGCGCAATGCGCTGGCCTACGAATCCGAGTTGATCCGGGGCATACGGAACGATTCGCTATTCCATCTGCGCGAGACGGCAGACCGTGCCGAGAACGAGGCGGTCATTGCAGAATTTTTGGGTGTCAGCACAGATCAGGCCAAAGCCATCATGCAACTGGAATACCTGTTCGCAGATTGAAACCCGGCGACGCGAAACGTCACCGGGTCTGGGTGGTCAGATGTCGAACTTGACGCCCTGTGCCAATGGCAGTTCAGCCGAATAGTTCACCGTATTGGTCTGGCGGCGCATATAAGCCTTCCACGCGTCCGAGCCACTTTCGCGCCCGCCCCCGGTTTCCTTCTCACCGCCGAACGCACCGCCGATCTCGGCACCCGAGGGGCCAATGTTGACGTTGGCAATGCCGCAATCGGATCCGGCGGCGGTCAGGAACTGCTCGGCTTCGCGCATGTTCAGAGTGAATACACACGAGGACAGACCCTGCGGCACATCGTTCTGGATCTCGATTGCCTCAGCAAAATCGTCATAACCCATGACATACAAGATCGGAGCAAAGGTTTCGGTCTTAACGGTCGCTGTCTGGCCGGGCATCTCGACAATTGCGGGCTCCATATATACGCCGCCCGGCACGCCTTTGGTTACACGATTGCCACCGAACACGGTGCCGCCTTCGGCTTCAGCGGCCCTGAGCGCTGCGGCCATCGCATTGCCAGATGCCTCATCGACCAGCGGCCCAACCAGAGTGTCCTCGGCCAGCGGATCACCAATTGGTAGGCCGGAATAGGCTTTCTTGAGGCGCGCAACCAGTTCAGCTTGGATCGAATTATGCACAATCAGACGGCGCAGCGTGGTGCACCGTTGACCTGCTGTCCCAACGGCCGAGAACACAATTGCCCGCACCGCCATTTCCAAATCCGCTGAAGGGCCAATAATCATCGCATTATTGCCACCCAATTCCAGAATGCATTTACCGAAACGCTGTGCCACGACCGGTGCAACGGCGCGGCCCATTCTTGTAGAACCCGTGGCCGAGACCACTGGCACGTCTTCGCTGGCGACCAAAGCCTCACCCAGCGCAGTCCCACCAATCAGTGTCTGCAGCAAATCATCAGGCGCATCCCCAAACCGGGCCAGGGCGCGCTCGAAGATCTTTTGGCACGCCATCGCGGTCAGAGGGGTCTTCTCGGATGGTTTCCAGATCACCGGATCACCGCACACCAGTGCCAATGCGGTATTCCACGACCACACGGCCACCGGGAAATTAAAGGCCGTAATCACCCCCACCGGCCCAGCAGGATGCCATGTCTCCATCATCCTGTGCCCCGGTCGCTCGGAGGCTATCGTCAGACCATAAAGCTGACGCGATAGGCCCACCGCAAAGTCGCAGATATCGATCATCTCCTGCACTTCGCCCAGACCTTCCGAGGTGATTTTGCCGGCCTCCCAACTGACCAGTGCACCCAGATCATCTTTGGCAGCGCGCAGTTCCTCACCCAGCAGGCGGATCAGTTCGCCGCGATGCGGCGCAGGCACGACGCGCCAGGCTTTGAACGCCGCCTTCGAACGTGCAAAGATGGCCTCCATCTCGGACACGGGCGTCTCATGCACCTCGGCCAGTAGTCCTCCATCGATCGGCGAGGTCACCCGCAATGTTCCACCAGTCAGCTCAGCTGCACTCAGGTTCAAATTTGCAAATGTCGATTCAGCAGTCATCGCAACGTCTTTCATATCTCAGGCCGCCTTGTTCTGTTCGGTGACATCGCCAGCACGATAGAGCTGGCCAAATTCGGTGTTCAGGAAATCAGCAAGCTTCACCTGCTCTTGCCTGACAAAGCCTCTCGAAGGCAAAACACCCGTCCGCATCAGATCGACAACACCCAGCACACCGGCTGCGGTGGTGATCTGAATCGCGCTCCATACCTGCCCATCGATGGTGCGGGCAAAGGATTTGTTGATCAGGGATTTCTCGCGCAGCGTACCATCAACTATGCCCTTAGCGGTACAGTAGACCAATACAACATCCTGATCGGTGCGCGGCAATGCGGTCTCAAAAATCTCTTTCAGCAGATCCCGCCGTTGTCCGAGTCCAAGATCATTCAGCAGCAGGCGCAGAATATCCCGGTGGCCTGGATATCGGATCGAACGATACGATACCGCCCGCACCTTGCCATCAAGCGTTTCGGGCAGTGTGCCTAGCCCTCCCGATGTGTTGAAGCATTCGTACTCAACACCATCATGTCCGATCAGTTCATAATCTTCGAGCGGCGCAGTCTTCACCCGCTCGCCATTCACGATGGCATCGCACGGGTTACAATATTCATTGATCAACCCATCCGTTGACCAGGTCAGATTGTATTTCAATGCGTTGGTCGGATAGAGCGGCAGCGCCCCCACCCGCATATGCAGGCTGTCGATATCATCGAATTCCGCAGCCAATGCCGCGCCTGCGATCCCGACAAATCCGGGCGCCAAACCACATTGCGGCATGAACGCTGTTTCGCTGTTCTGCGCCAGTTCGCGTACGGCGTTGGTTGCGGCGACATCCTCGGTCAGGTCAAAGTAATGCGCCCCGGCAGCTTTGGCCGCGTTCGCAATCGCCGGTGTCAGAAAGAAAGGAGCGGCGGAGATCACCGCGTCGAACCCTGCAAGACCCCGTTCCAGATCCTCGCTGTCGCGGGCATCAATCTGTCGGGTAGAGATCCCGCGTTTCTTAAACGCAGATAGCGCCGCAAGGTCATGATCGGCAACCGTAACCGAATAATGAGCCGAGGTTTTTAGCAAGGCAGCGATCATCTGACCAATCTTCCCTGCACCGACTACGCAGATATTCCAACTCAATGCTGGCCTCCATACTTTATTTCTTTGAAGTATGGCGAACGGTCTGTCCTGAGCGCAGGCACCTTATTGACGAAATCACCCATTGCTATGACGTTTTGACAAGATCGCCGTCCTTTTGTCGCCGCAATGGTTGGGAAGCTAATTCTCGGCAGAACATACTTAGCCTCGCGAGTTGCGAGGCTAAGTGGCTATTGCGGGAGTAGGATTTGAGCGGTCCACTTCATCAGGAAAGTCTGTTTTGAAGTCCCTCAACAAGTCCTTCAAGGTATCGTTGAGCCAGACGTGACTTTTGTCGTGAACGAGCTTGTTTAACTGCAATGCCACCGCCGGGCTGTCACCTGTTACAACGAAATTGTAAGCGCCATTGACCGAATATCCAGGAAGATATTTTGCAAACAAATCACCCGTTTCTGACCCCGCTTTCAGAATTTCGCGTGGAACCAGATCGTGCCCCTGAAGTGAAGTTGTCATCTCAAATCTCTTTCAACGAAAAAACGGCGGTGCGTTTGTTCAAGCCAGTCTGGTTGATGCGGCTTTCACACTTCCTTCAACTGATAAAATGGTGGCGTTTTCAAACCCGCCTCGTCAATGGCAGCCTTCAGCCTGTCCGACACATAGAAACTGAACCCTGAAATGCCGGTCTCGGGCGTGACAAGACCCCGCCAGATATGATGATCCCCGACCACATTGCGCGACAAAGCAATTCCATGTGCATGGTTTTCCTTGGGGCGCATCATTTTTATTATCCGGCCGGATTTTTTCCAACAACTGGGATCGCTTTTCTCTTTGTCGAATGGATCAAGCTGACTCAGGACCCGGAGCATAAAGTACTCCGTGGGATAAGCCTCTCCCGAAGGCAGGATAACCTCAATGGGCCAGACCTGATGACGTCCGGGATCCAACGCCTCGGTAAGCTTGAGAAGTGGTGCCGAAACCGCGATCGCATATCCAAGATCAATAATATCCCCGAGCGATTTATATGGCTTCGCAAGAGAATACCGCTTAGGCAACAGATCCTCAGCAATAGGCTCAATACCGCGATGCATGTTCCGAATCAGGTCACTCCTGAATTGAGTGAAGAACTCCTGCCCGGCCTCTCCCTTGGCAGATAGTTCCTGAAAGCGCGCTTCCAGATAGTCGTCATAAAAGCCAAGAAACTCGCCATCTGGGAAGAACTTTCCGTAGGTTGATGGTGTACCAAATCCGTAGGCCATGCTGCGTCTCCACAATCGTCTTTTCTATTCAGGTTCAACTGACAAAAGGCATTGCTTTCATCCACGCCGGATCCCAGTCATCCTCTCAGTGAGCTGCTCCCTGCGACGCGCCTATCTTTTTTAGCGTTTCCTTATCCACTAAGCGCCCGATCACAGGATGCAACCGCAAGTCCCCATTCTTCGCAACTTGTTTGAAATTCGCCAACACGCGCATTGTCGTCTTCTGATCAGGCTCAATCACATCCAAAAGCCAATTGAACTCACCGCTGACCCAATCCTCAGGCTTCAAACGCAACGGCCAGACACCGACCTTGATCTGCTCGCGGATTTTCTTATCCACCTGTTCCGACACACTCGCCCATATGGCCATGCCAGCGACGTCATTAGCTCGATCCTCATTGGCTTCATAAGCCATCGCAATCCGATCCCGGATCAGTGGATCCAACACCAGATGCTGCAGATCAGCAATGGATTGATGCCGATAGCGAGGTAGAACCATAAATGCCATCACCACCTTGCCAAAGCTCTACGTTACGTAGGACGCCTACGTATACGACGCGCTACCTAGGGATTTTCTCCCTACCCGGGGTATACTCGGGGCCGGGTATACCCCGGGTAGGAAAAACTACAGCCCAAGCCGATATCTCGAATGACGGTTCTGAGCCTAAAATGATCCATGCTGCGATAGCCAAGAAGGTCATCTAAGCGCAGCTTTGCCGACTTTGCAAAAGTGCATACATGGCTCACGATGGACATTCACCAACTCAAACAATGCTGAGTCGCAATTTCTCCAAAGCTTCCGTTCTCGATGTTGTGCCCAACAATCGAGGCTATGACTTATCGGGTCATTGTAAGACCAGCTTCGTCAGCCAAACTCCTACTTGCACCAGCGTGACAAAGCCGAGATCTGAATAGTCCCGCAAATAGAAAATTGATGTTATATAGAGAAATAGGAATATTAATTCTTGAGATGTAAGCCATCGGCAGCACCGGGCGATCTTGAATTGGGAGGTCAATATGCTTCGAACTTTTGTTTATTCTATCTCACTGGGGCTGGCATCATCGACTGTCTTTGCCGACGCTGTTCCCAGCGAAGAAGCGGCGGCGGGCTTATTTCCAGATCAACCGTATTCTCCATATGCCGAGCGCACTTTCCCTGAGCGCCCGCTGTGGGGGGACTCGCATCTTCACACCGGGCTTTCGCTGGACGCGGGTGCTTTCGGGAACACTCTGCTACCTGACGAAGCTTGGCGCTTTGCAAAAGGTGAACAGGTCATTTCATCCACGGGACAACCGGTAAGACTTGCGCGGCCTCTGGATTGGATGGTTCTCACGGACCACACTGACCTAATGGGATTTGCCCCGGATCTTCAGGTTGGCAAGCCGGGCATTCTTGCTGATCCAAAAGGTTTGGAATGGTATACGGGTTACAAAGCAGGCGGCGAAGAGGCCGGAAAAGCGGCATTCGATATCATTACCAACTTCTCGCAAATGACCCTGCCGGAAATCCTTTTGGAGTCTTACAGTCCGGGTGCCGACGCTTTTGCTTTTACATGGGAGCAAATCGTTCTGGCCGCAGAAGAACATAACGACCCCGGCAATTTCACCGCGTTCATCGGGTTCGAGTGGACCTCTGTACCCAAGGGTTTCAATCTGCATCGAAACGTTATGCTGCGTGATGGACCGATCAGGGCGCTTCAGATGGTGCCTCCGGTCACGCAACCACCCTTTGGCGATACCGACCCAAAGGCGCTCTATGCATGGCTGGAAGACTATCAAGAAAAAACGGGCGGTCGGGCGGTAGCTTTTGCCCATAACGGCAACCTTTCGAACGGATGGATGTTCCCAACCGAAGACACCTATCACGGTGGCAAGGTAGACGAGGAATATGTGGCCGCGCGCGCGAAATGGGAGCCCCATTACGAAGTCACTCAGATCAAAGGCGACGGCGAAGCGCACCCCTTCCTGAGCCCCGGTGATGAATTCGCGGATTACGAAAACTGGGACGTCGGCAATCTCGATATAACCGAGCTGAAAACAGATGACATGCTGGCTGGCGAATACGCCCGAGAAGCTTTGAAGCGCGGTTTGTTGTTGGAAGAAAAGTTCGGCGTTAACCCATATAAGTTCGGAATGGGCGGTGCGACCGATAGCCATACGTCTCTGGCAACCGCCGAAGAGGACAACTTCTTTGGAAAATCCGTCAGTGTTGAACCTTCAGCCACGAGGATAAAGCATCCTTTCATCGCCAATGACCTTGGCGAAATTCCCGGCGATCTTCTTGTCGCGTCGGGATACACGGCAGTTTGGGCAACCGATAACACACGCGCTGCAATCTTCGATGCGTTCAAGCGACGCGAAACCTATGCAACCACCGGACCTCGGATCGGCCTGCGGTTCTTTGGCGGTTGGGATTTCAGTGACGCGGATGTTGAAACTCGCTTCCTTGCTGATGTGGGCTACACCAAAGGTGTTCCAATGGGTTCGGATCTGCGACCTCGCGAAGGTGAAGGTGCGCCCGCATTCCTGATCGCTGCACTACGCGACCCGGTTGGTGCCAATCTAGATCGCGTGCAGGTGGTAAAGGGATGGCTGGATTCTGAAGGTGCCTTGCAGGAAAAGGTTTACGATGTGGCGTGGTCGGACAACCGTGCTGCTGACCAAAACGGCAAGATTCCTGCGGTTGGAAACACAGTAGATGTTGAAACCGCCAGTTGGACCAACACAATTGGAACTGCCGAACTTGTAACCGTTTGGTCTGATCCTGAATTCGATCCAGATGCACGCGCATTTTATTACGTACGTGCGATCGAAATTCCAACACCGCGTTGGATTCTTTACGATAAACTGAGATTTGGCGCCGAATTGCCCGAAGACGCGGTGCTCACACATCAGGAACGCGCGTACTCTTCCCCGATTTGGTACACACCGGCAGAGTAACACTGCCGATCACGGCGTTGGCAACCGAGGTAGAAGCCTTACCTCGGCACATTCACCTGACGATTGATTTGTGCGTCGCGTTGGTTTTCTTGCAATGCTCAATCGACTGATGTCAGCATCGATACGTAAAACCGGAGCGCGTTTCATGCAGGAGCCTTCATGCGAATATTGAAAGAACCCCTGTTCCATTTCTTCCTGATTGGAGCAGCTATTTTCATTTGGTTCCAAATCGTTGCGCCAAATAATGAGACTGTCGAAGATTTCGGGACGATAACAATCGACGAAAACGATATCGCGCTTTTGTCTGATCAGTTTGAAGCACGGTGGAAACGGCGCCCAAACGATGCCGAGCTGCAAGCTTTGGCCGATGCAACAATTCGGGAAGAGGTTCTGGTCAGAGAAGCAAGAAAGCTTGGCCTTGATCGCGGAGACTCCGTGATCCGGTCTCGTCTCAGTCAAAAAATGGATTTTCTGACCGAAGCGATCGCCACGTCTGTTGTTCCGGAAGACGAAGATTTAGAAGCCTTTTTGCAAAACAACTCGGAGCGCTATGCGACGCCCTACAAGCTGGCCTTCATTCAGGTCTTTATTGGTGAGGAGCCAAGCAAAGCTGAAGTTGAGAGGGTATTGGCCTCCCTGCGTGCCGGGGATGAGGTTTCCGACCTGGGCGGCTCGACACTGCTGCCTGCATCTATGCCTTTGACCGCGACCAGAGTGATAGACTCGGTCTTTGGATCAGGCTTTTCCAAGGGTCTTACAACATTGGATAAAGGTCAGTGGGCCGGCCCGATCCAGTCTGGTTACGGGGTCCATCTGGTTCAGATACAGGCCATCGAACCTAGTCAAATACCGCCATTGTCAGAAATTTACGATGCCGTGCTGCGAGATTGGCGTCGCACGATGAGTGAAGATTTGGCGCAAGTGCAATATGAAATCCTTGCTGACAACTATGAGATCAATGTGCCCGATCTCTTGGGTCAAACCAAATGAAAGCTGCATTTGGCCTACTGTTCGCGTTGCTGATTGCGTGGGTCGCGGGAAATGCCTCGGCGCATGCGCTTGATCCGGGATACTTGGAAATTCGCCAAATCACATCGAACACCTGGAGCGTTCATTGGCGGAAACCCGATGTGAATGGTCAACCGATGGCAATTGATGTGATGGCGCCGGATGGTTGCACCCCGACGCGCGGCCCTACCCCGATCTCCGATGGCAGAGCATGGATGTCTTCCTGGGTTGTCGAGTGCAGCGCAGATATTGCGGGTCTACCCATCAAGATTGAAGGTCTGGAGGTTCAAAAGAACGACGTATTGGTCCGTGTACAGTCCCTGCAGGCTGAGCCCACGACGCTTCGGTTCACACCAGAGACAGCCGTTCAGAACATACCTTCTGAACAGACCACATGGTCTGTTTTCACCGCGTATTTCCAGTTGGGTTTTGAACACATACTGGAAGGTTGGGATCATCTACTGTTTGTCTTCGCGTTGTTTATTCTGGTCCGTGATCCGTGGAGGCTGGTGGGCGCAGTCACAGCATTTACCCTGGCCCATTCAATAACACTGGCACTGGCCACACTGGGATTTCTGAATGTCCCTGGTCCGCCGGTCGAGGCCATCATTGCGCTTTCTATCGTTTTTCTGGCGATGGAGATTGTTAAGGGCGGCGATGGGCGTTTCCGGCTTTCGAAACAGAAACCTTGGATAGTTTGTTTCGGGTTTGGGCTTTTACATGGCCTTGGTTTTGCAGGCGCTTTGGCAGATATCGGACTACCCTCAAACGATATTCCAGCGGCCTTGCTTGCCTTCAACCTAGGCGTCGAGGCCGGCCAGTTGAGTTTTGTCGCAGCATTGGCGCTTCTTGTCGCGATCTGGCGATTGATGGCACGTCCAGTTAGCCAAAGGGCGACTGTGATTACTGCCTATGGCATCGGGTCGCTATCGATGTACTGGCTCATAGAACGCATAAGTGGGTTCTGAAGCGCTTTGCCTCGGTGTCGTTTGAGGTGGTAGACCGGCTCAAAGGGCAACTCGATTGCAAAGCACGCAATTCGACAGGGTGCAACCGCGCAGAATGCGCCTGCGCACAAAAGCCCACTTCGTCGCATGACCAACGTTTGATTGCCTGGCCAACCATAGTTGCTTCCTGTCCAATCTGCGGATCGGGCATGTCCGCGTTTGGTTGCGAGCGGTCATTGAAACCAAACAGGTGAAGGGCAGATTTGTCCACATCGCAATCTTCTTTTGCACCGGCGGACTGTAGAGCGTTGATTGCTTGGTCGAACCACAATTGAGGTATGCGTGATCACTGAGCAAAGGCGGCGGGCGTTCAACTTCTGGCGGGAGGCCGACGTCCGTCCTAAGGTAATCCGGCAACTCCTTTGGCCCACGTTGGACGAGCCGCTCTCCGCCGGGTCGATGGGCCAGAATAGAGATTAGCCGCAGCAGGAGGCCACGTGACCGCCATGGCGTCGCTGCGATGCCTCAAGTCGGCTATGATCCCATACTTTTGACCGCCGCAATCCATCCGAATGGCCGCAAACAGAGCTTCAAGTCAGTAAACGATAACATCTCTCAATTCAGAATATCGGCGATTGCCCCTATCAAGTTCAGCACTTCATGCGGTTCACAGTTTAATTCGTAAACGTAGTCTCCGGCTCGCACGTAATATCCATTGCGCCGTAATCCCCAACGGCTGGGATCATCTATGCGGACATACCCATCATAGAGGTAGTCGCCACGTCGATATTTCTTAACCTACCCAGGCGATACACAGGGTACGGCCTTTTTGGCCAAGCCTGGCGGACAATGTCCGAATTTGGATTTCACATGAATCGGCGCAGTAGCGTCAATTCCACTAACTTGCTCTATTCTGGCTCCACAAGCTGTGATTTGCGCTTGCAGTTGGCGCGCCTTGTACAGTCAAGGCCAACGCCAAAACTCCAACAGTGTTTGTCATTTCCGGCGCCTTCTTTACCTAGATATGATCTTGAGCGGGTCTGGGCGAGTTCATCAGCGAAGTGTCGCTTTCCAATGCGGTAGATCGCTCGTGAACTGAAACCGTGTGCTGAGAGTGTCATCACCTAACCCAACTAAAGCACCAATACAGCATGCTCTTCGTCCACATCGTCGCCCATTTACTCTTTTGTCTTTATTTCGCGAACAACATTAACAGAACATGAACAATGTATTCTCAGAGTGTTCAAACAAACTGAGGCATAATGATAGGGTTGGATCGAACGAGTGGTATGTCGTTTGATCACTGACAAGGGGAAAAGCATGATAAAGCCTGCCTTTGTGACTGAAGAGTCCAGCACATCAGCTGTGATGCAAACCTCCGGCAAAATTGCTGTGGAACGTTTGTCAACCACGACCAAATCGAGCAGCAGTCGCTTCCCTCCTATCGAAAATGCACTAACAGAGATCGTCAACAACAAGCGACTTTTTGAGGCACAAAAAAACGTCTGAAGGCAGTTCAGCAGACCCCCAAACAATTCCCGATATTCGTCCTAAATTTCGGAATTGAAAACTGAATCCCGCTCCTGCTTGGGGCGGGATTTCTTTTTTGTGCACCATCATGAACAAAGGCGTTACCTATGATACATTGCCTTACCCGAAAAGATGCGGGCCAGCCGCTTCCCATCCCTGTGAAGCATTTGACTGGCCCGGCTTTCAGTACTTCCGTGAGTGGTCAGCACTGGGGATTAATCGGTCTGAAGAATTTTGGATCTGCAGTTACAAACCCAGAAGTGATTTGACTTCCTCTTCAACTGCGTCGGTGACGGGTTTGTTGGCAGCGGCTTCCAGTGCTTCGCGCTCGGTCAAATCCTGCTCTTCAACCAAATCAACAAGGTCCTGCACTTCTTCAGTCGCTTCTTCGTATTCGACGGCAGCCTGCCGTTCATCGTCCAGATCCTCTGCCTCTTCAACCGAATTGTCTAAATCCGCGCGTGCTTCTTCCAGTTGTTCTTCGATCTCAGGGTCCGTTCCACCGGCGTCTTCCAACTCCTGTTCAAGCTCGTCGACGCGTTCCTGATTGGTCTGTACATCATCCAATGCGGTTTGCAGGTCTTCCTCGATCTCGGGGACCGTCCGCTCGGGTGGCTCCAATCCAGTGAGTTCTTCCAATTGTTCCGCAAGTTCTGCACGCAATGGCTCTCCGGCCAAAACGGTATCACGATAGTTGCCAATTCGACCAACACGAGAATTTGGCGACGCATTGGCCAAAGCGGTAGCGCTTGCATTTGCAGAGTTTAGAGCTCCTAACTCGGACGGGTGAGCACCAAGAAGTGCGGCCATCCTGTTGCCCTTTGTCCGAACGGCAGGGCGAATGGATTCCTCAACAATCACGGTTTTTGAGGGTTTCTTGTGTGTTCTTGGTTTTTGCTTGCCATCATTTGTTGTTGCACCCTTCTTCGAAGTCTTGGCTGCCCGGGTTTTGCCTTTTCCACTAAAGATGTCCTTCAAAGAAAAACGACCGCCTTTTCCTGAAGCAGAACGCGAAGATTTTGATTTCGAGTTTCCGGCTTTAGACTTTCCCGCTTTTCGCCCACCGCGGCTTTTGTCTGCGCCCTTTTTCCCGCCCTTATTGCCGGCAGAACTATTGTCACCACTGCTTCCCTTGGCACCTTTCCCGCCGCCGTTCCCCTTATCGCCGCCGTTTCCATTTCCTCCACCATTACCTTTGCCTCCGCCATTCCCCTTACCTTCCTTGGCAAAGGCAACGTCCGGAGCAGCGATGGTGGCGACAATGGCTGCTGATCCCAGCAACGCGATTACCACGGTAGATGCTTTTAGCAGACTCAAACTGGTAGTTTTCATGTCAACCTCTTCGGTGGAATTCAGCGGGCATCAGTTTTTTGAACCAACTCGCTGTGTTCAATCGTTTCAATTCGCACGAATCTCTTAGGCGTGTTGCCATTTAACTTGAGGGCGCTTGAACGCAGGGCTAACTGATTGTTCATCATCGGTTCATGTCGAGCCGCGTAACCTCCAGCCGGGAAATACGAGGCTTTACATGCGTGCGAAGATGATCTTGGTGGTTGCAAGCTTGCTTGTTGCGTTGCCTATTGGGGAAGCAGCCGCGCAGACTCGTGAGCTCAAGCAAGGTGAACTACGCAAGGCGACCCTGTCTGGTGGCACAATTCGTCTCAAACGGGTTATCAAGGGTGTCGAGAAAAACTATGGGGGAACCCCGGTCGATGCGCGCGCGTTTCAGGCTGATCAGATTTACTATCGCATTCTTGTTAAAAAACCTGATGGAAAAATTGTCAGTGTAATTGTGAATGCACAGACGGGCACTGTCGTTTCCAATCGATCCAGTGTTGGTCGTCAAATATCGAAAGCTGCCCGTTCGAACCCCACAGCAGCCAATAACAATCGAAATGCCAACAGTAATCGTGGTGTCGCTGCGAGCCGTGGCAATAACGGAAACAACGGCAACGCAGGTGGAAATGGCAACGGCGGCGGAAATAGCGGTGGCAACGGCAATGGTAACGGCGGTGGAAATGGTGGTGGAAACGGCGGTGGTAATAGCGGTGGCAACGGCGGTGGGAATGGTGGCGGAAACAGCGGTGGAAATGGTGGCGGCAATTCTGGAGGGAACGGCAAAGGCAACGGTAAAAAATAGGGCTTAATCCAAAACCGTTGTGGCTGTAGTTTCTAAATATGAGAGTACTTCTGGCCGAAGACGAGCCGCAGCTATGCGAGCAAATTAAGAAACTTCTAAGTACAGAAGGTCGCGTGGTAGATGTGGCCAATAATGGAACGGACGCCCAACACCTGGGTGCGACTGAACCTTACGATATGATCATCCTCGACATTGGTTTGCCAGAACGCGACGGTATTTCCGTCCTGCGCGAATGGCGCAGTGCAGGCGTTAAGACGCCAGTATTGATCCTGACAGCCCGCGATGGGTGGAGCGAACGTGTAGATGGTCTTGATGCGGGCGCAGATGATTACATGACCAAACCCTTTCACATGCCGGAATTGGCCGCACGTGTCCGCGCCATCCTGCGCAGGCAGAGTGGCCAGTTAAATCCGGTGATCGAAATGGGTGAAGTCGCGCTCGATACGCGTAACGGGCGGGTCAGTGTGGGAGGAATCCCCGTTGATCTGACCGCACAGGAGATCGCTGTCCTAACATACCTTGCCCACAACATGGGACGCATGGTGTCGCGCACCGAGTTGTCAGAGCACATCTATGAATACGACGGTGACAGAGACTCGAACACCATCGCCGTTTTTGTCACCCGGCTGCGCAAGAAACTGGGCTCTGACCTCATTACAACGGTCAGGGGGCGCGGCTATATGATCGATACGGCCTGATGCTATCGCTGCGCCAACGCGCTTTGCTTGGTGGCCTCGCAACAGGTGCGCTTTCCGTCGGCGTCGGAACGTTGGTTGTATTTTCATACATCAACACCCGCGTCCTGGAGCAGTTCGACGAGACGCTGCGTGACAGGCACACGCAACTCGTTGTCGGATTGAGCGCGACCACTGACGACCCCGAGGCTCTGCGTGATCTCATGTTCGACCCAGCCTACAGAACGCCGTACTCAGGCAGGTATTGGCAAGTGACGGATGGCAGAGGAGCCACATTTACGTCTGCCTCACTCTTTGACGAAACAATTTCCGAACCTGCACGTGTGAGGGAAGAGGCAATCGTCTGGAACACCACTGGCCCGGATAATGAGGCGGTTCGCAGCGTCTATCAGAAAATCACGTTCGAAGACGGAACCGAATGGGGCGTAACGGTCGCAGAAAGCAGGCGAGAGCTGATCAGCGAACGCAGGACCGCACAGAACAACCTGCTTCCGGTTTTTGGTTTGGTCGGCTTGATCGGAGTTGTCGGTTCACTGTTGTTGATGTCAGCAATTATTGTCCCCCTCAGAAAACTGCGCGCAGATGTGGCGCATCGCTGGGACAAGGGAGATGATCTGATCCCGGAAGATTACCCAGAAGAGGTTTCGCCGCTTGTTGAGGATCTCAATCAATTGCTGCACAGAAACCGTGAAATTGTGTCTGGTTCCCGACGGCAAGCGGCTGATTTGGCACATGCGCTGAAAACGCCGACAACGATACTTAGAAACGAACTGGCCACTTTGTCGGACGCGGGTGTAGATACTGGATCTGTAGATGACGCATTGAATAGGATAGATGCCCAACTCAAGCGGTCTCTTGGGCGCATGCGTGCGTCAAATTCCGCTGAACTTACGCACTCGCGAACTGATCTTTCAAATTCGGTTGCCAGACTGTCCAGACTGTTTTCGGTCATGGCAGAGCGCGAGGGAAAATCGCTGACGACAGAATGCGAGGCTGGGCTTCAAGCCCGAATGGACACTCAGGACGTTGAAGAAGTGATTGGAAACCTCCTCGACAACGCGCTCAAGTGGTGTCGAACTACAGCACACATCGCTGCAAAACGCGTTGACGGCGGCATTGAGATTTGTATTGAGGATGACGGACCTGGAATTCCGGAAGACGCACGTGAAGGAGTGCTTCGATCCGGAGGTCGACTGGATACCTCTGTCAGCGGCACCGGTTTGGGTTTGGCCATCTGTATTGATCTGATGAACGCTTACGGCGGCAAACTGAAATTGGAGAAATCAGCGGATCTTGGCGGCTTGGCCTGCCGCATACTTATATCAAACTAAGAATGGCCGCATCTGGTTATAAATGGTCGTTGATAGCAAGCAATCGAAAGGTGGCTAAGTCCCGCGATCTGTGAGTTCGAGCTGCTTCAGATTTTGCACGCGCGGCGAATGTCGGCAATGTGGGCTGCAAACGCAGCATCTTGACCCATTGGCCAACGGCAGGAATGGGCCGTCCTCGAAGGTGGTCTTGGGATCTGACCGAGTAGATGCTGCGCCGCCTCCGAGTTCCAGAGAGAGCCCAGACTGTGAATTCGAGCTTCATGCTGTGTGCGTTCGCAGCGAGGAAATTTCCGCAACAGCGTCGGTTTTCTCATCGCATCGCAGCAGAATCTGGTGCCATTCTGAAACCGTGAATTCATACAACGCGGACAAAGTGACACTTGTTTGTTGCTGCGCCTAGTCGGTTTGAATGAAACTTGTGCGGATTGGAATTGAAGCAAAGTGATCTTCGGATTGAAACCTTGAGGGCAGATTGGGACTCGCCGTTCGCCTCACAGGCTATTTACCTGAGACTTACAGCTTCATTCGATACACTAAAATTGGCGATTCCATAGCCACCGTTCGGACAAAACGCCGCGAAAGCGGGTGCAAAGCCCAAAGCAGCCGATACAAGGGTGTAAAAAATTGATCCCCAGGCTTGAAAACTCCAAAAGCGACGTAGTGATGCTCTTCGAGAGTCTGAAAGGCCATCGCTTGAGTTAAATGGACCAAAAATAAAATCGGCGGCAGCCTTGGCAGGCAGCCGCCGATATGCGTGCTGTAGGATTAAACAGAGGGTTCCGTTACCTCATCCATGCCGACGTTGAAGTAACCTGCGATTGAAAATCGCGGGTGTCCAACCGGGCGACAATATCACCTTTTTTTACAAACCCTGCGGCGCGGATCGGTAAGAACTCGATGTAACCTCCGACACGGAATGAAACATCCACCTCTTTGGAAGGCAGCACGATGGCTGGGTAAGTGTATGATCTCGCCGCGCCATTTTTTTCGACGACGGCCACCTTAACCGGCTTTGCAACTGGCGACCCTACAGACGGTGACTGCGGGTAGGTTTTCTTTTGGGGAGAGATTCGGGGTCACTGAAAGTTCTATTGTTTGCGGTGTAGCGTAGCACCGTTGTAGCACCGGGTGCTATGGCCCGAATGCAAAAAGCCTCGCGTTATGCGAGGCTAAGTGTTTTATATCTGGCCGATAATTTTGGTTGCGGGAGTAGGATTTGAACCTACGAC
>NZ_FNNP01000023.1 GCF_900106805.1 Ruegeria halocynthiae | reverse complement strand
CACCGCAAATCCGCCGCATAATCACATGAACCAGATGAGCCAGACCCTCTCTTAGCTCACGCCGCCATCTGTCCCAAAATCCCTGACGACGGACATGTTCGCTGGTGATGACCCCTGCAGATTTGTCTACAGCGGGCTTACTCAAATGGCATTCCAGTCGATAATCCCGTGGTCCCTTACATGCGTGACATCATCGAGCGGGATGGGCGCACATCATCCTGACCGGCGAATATCGGTGGCGAAAGATGAAAATGGGAAGCCTATGAAACCTGATGCAGCAACAACATCAGGTATCCTTACATCATTTGGGCCAATTTGCGCTGAGAGCCCAGTTCAACAGATGCTGCACACTGGAAGAATGCCAATTGTCCCGGATCAGGCGCTCCAGATTGAGAAGCTTCCAACGTACTGCCGGAAGGTCGGCAGCTTGCGGTCGATCTATCGCAGTAAAATCCGGCGTGCCATCCTGCAGGCTGAGCAAGAATTGTCTGGTGGGTTTATCGAAGCGAGATTGGATGTCCGCAATCAGTTGCTTGCGCGTCGCCAGCAGGTCATCGAGGCCGACGGGTGACTTGGTCATGCCCTCGAATTCACGCACATAAGGCTGATCAAGATCAATCAGGTTGGGATTCAGCAATTCGTGTGCCGGACGTGCCGAACATGCAATGTAGATCAGGACAGTTCGGAACAGATCATCCGTCAGTCCTTCGTGTTCGTAGAGAAGTTTTACATCATAAAGATCGCGTGGATGCTGGCGATCCACGGCTGCGTGGAGCTTACCACCGAACAAATCTTCGAACGAGACGATCTGCATTTCTGCATAGCCGAACGCGTCTGCTACAGTTTCTGAGACCGCCCGGGTTTCGGTGTCGTGAACAACGCCGCGTGTGACAGGCGAGGTCTCGATTTTGACTTCTGCAGCTTCCAGACGCGCAAGCACGCGGGTGGCGCCGCCCCCACCTCCTTTTATTCTTTGAGCCTTCGCCCCGCTGATACCTTTTCGATCGACTTAGCGATACGATCCATGGCTTCGTTGATCTCGACGAGGCTCTGTTCACGCTCTTTGATCGGCAGATATGTCAGGTCGATATCAACCGAGAGCCGCGGTAGATCGCGATAGAAGAGGTTGATTGCTGTCCCACCCTTGAGCGCGAATATCTCTTCCTTCGCGACGTAAGGCAATACACGCACGAGAAGGGCGACCTGGGATTCATAGTTCCTACGCGCCATTTTCTGCCCCTGTCGTGACGAACTCTTCGGGTACCATGATGCGATATCGCGGATGTATCCGACCACCTTTGACCAATGCTCGATCCCCCGTCCCGAGGTTGAAGGCGTCAGCATCAAGTCGTTTGCGCCAGGGGTGATTGTGGCGATCCGCAAAAACGAAGAAGAGGCGTCTGACCTTTATTTTCTTGCAGCTCAGCAAAAGTGCCGAGAGCAACTTAGGTCGTAGCGTCGTCAAGCCCTCGAACACCATGTCGAGGTTGTGAAAACTCTCATGGTCCGGCAATTCGTCCATGGCTTCCATGACCGCCCGTTCGGGGGCCGACATGCGCAGTTGCCAGTCCCACGGGAGGGGGTTTTCAGATTTTATGTCGTCATTTGTAACGCCAAGTGCCTGGTCAGCGAACAGCGACGTATTGCGCGTTTCTATGGGTGCATTGAGTGGCAGCTTCGTGAGCCAATTGGGTATTTTGTAGCCATAGATCCAGGCGGGGGCATTATTGCCCAAACGAAAGTAGTGGTCGTAGCCCTGTTGTGAGAGAGCGGTTTTGCCGCCGACATGAATATCATAGCCCATGATATGTTGCATCGAGATCAGGCAGGCCTTCCAGTCAACGGTGTTTGATGCGGGCGGATTGGGAACAGGTCGGCGGAAAACGCCGCGGTGAACGCGTTCGAGCCAGCCCCGTTTTACATAGTCGCGAAATGTTTCGTAGGCTATGCCATGGGCGGTGAGCCAGTTGGCATCGACGAGATATCCCGTGGGCACCGAGTTGAGAACTTTCTTCAGATTTTGCGATCTTCCAGCGTTCATGACGCCCTAAATCATGTAATTTTAAAGAGAATGCAAGAGAAACTCTTTGAAGAGTACCTTTTTAAAGCGTCTATAGCGCTGAAAATGACATACTATTAAAAACACAGCGCCACGCGGAAACCCATCAGAATACCCGGGATAAATGGAAGATTCCGGCGCCAAGGGCGGAAAGCGGAAGTTCGCTGCAGGGGCGATGACTGCATGGCTTAGCGCTGAAAGCAGTCGTTCACTCCGACTTCAGTGATACCGAAACGGCTAGCCGCAAACGGCCTCCAGATCTCTCGCTTCTCCTCATCCGCCCAGAACCCGTCTTCCGCCTGTTCATAGAGTGCCTCATACTGCACACTATTGATGGTGGATACTTACGCCAGGTTGACTAGCTTTCGCGGCGACATGAGGTTTGGATGGGTTTCGAGGAGTGCTTGATCCGATCTGCTGTCGCTCCTCTCCTGCAGAAGCATCGCATCTGCTACTGCTCTTTCGCCGTCGGAGGCACTACCTGAGTTCGATCCTGAAAAGCCATCAACCACATCGCCGCCAAAATCAGTATCGTCGAAAGGTAAAACGTTCCGCCGGGCACGATGCTGAACAGGACGAGGTCCGCAATCACTGCGAAGATCAGCGACAGATACTCAAAAGGCGCAAGTTTCGAGATCTCGCTATGTTGCAACGCAAGCGTCATCATTATGTGTGCGATCCCGCCCGCGATACCAGCACCGCACAAGTAGGTCAGTTGCGTCAGGTCAGGGCGTACCCAGCCCCAGAATGCTGTCACCAATCCCGCAATGGAACAAGTCAACGCAAAGTAAAACGCAATCGCACCAGCATTTTCGGTTTGCGCAAGATTGCGGATCTGCACCTTGGCACCTGCTGTGAGGATTGCCATTGCGAGCGCAAGGCATGCGCCGATCAGATAGGCCTGATCCACTGTTGTAGCAGTCAGCCTGGGCGCAACAAGGATCAGCATACCCGAAAACCCAAGCCCAACTGCAATCCAACGCCTGCCAGTTACGTATTCATCCAATAAAACTCTTGCCAGTATCACGGCGATCACAGGGGCCAGATAGCCGATAATGGAGGCGTGGGCCAAAGGTAAGAACTTGAGCGAGGCAAACGAAGCGAAGAGCGCGGCGCATCCCAGAACGCAGCGTGCGACATGGGCCATGGGTCGGTTTGTGCGCAACCCACTGGGAAACTCTTGTGTCCACGCAAGAAACAAAACCAGCGGTATCAGAGCGACCGCACTGCGGAAGAACACGACCTGACCCAAAGGCACATCGTCAGCAAGGAGTTTTACAAAGATGACCATCAACGTAAAAAAGAACGTCGAGCCGATCCGCAGAAGAATTCCGGTGGTTTGTGTCATCTCGCTTCCGATCGCCGGTTAACTGCTGGCTTGCGGGAACGACTGGCTAGTTGGGCCATTCTGCGAGCTGCGGAAATGTTTATTAATGAGTTTTAGTTGCTATTCAAGGTTGGTTGAACATTGGCGGTCCCGTCGGTTGTTTTGCCAAAAAGGACATTTGTTACTCGTGCAGCACTGAAGTTAATTAGTTGGCGGTGAGGCCACGAAGCAGACCTTCGCCGCAAACGCAAAATACCTTCTGCAAGCGCGAACCAATCCGAAGGAAGGGGGAAAGCTGACGTTCGCTGCGGGTGAAAATACTCAGTACTTATCGAAGTAAGTGGATATTGATTTGACTATATCACCTGTGTAACCCGACACGAGGTGCGAAAAAATAGAACACCTTACGGAGCTACGCCAAGCTTGTCGAAGAAGGCAGCGTGGCGGGCTTTGGCTCCAGAAATAAGATCGGCATAAGAAGTGACCTCCATGAATACTTTGAAGCCTTCGTCCCAGCGATAATACGACTTTGAGCCCGCCTTTTTGTAGAAGCCTCCGACCCGCTTCATCACATATCGTAGCGATGACGTATCATCAGCGATGATCTGGCACATGAATGGGGTGTTGTCTTCTATCGTGCGTATCACCCGCCCATCAAAGCGCGTTGCCTCTCCCGCTTTGCGAAGTTCTTCGACGTAGTCCTGAACTTGCGTGAAAGGGTTATCGGCCATTGTGTAGTCGTCTCGCTTGGGGCGTTTAAACTCGACTATTGTGATCGGCTCTGGTGACGCGCCCTTCTCAAATCCCATCCCCAAGTCAAAAAGGGTCACATCTGGACGACGAGAATCAGAGCTTGTCGCTTGCGCTTTGAGCTGTTTGTCCGAGTTAAAATAAGAGTAGAAGGCCAAGCGGTCATCGATGACCCAGAGGTTGTGGTCTTCATAGTTCAAGTCACTTTTGGTGGTTCCGAGCGGACAGATCATTTCATGCACCACACGCTCGTAGTGCGCCTTTTCAGAATCTACATCCGTGAATGCCGATTTCTCATCAAACATGTCGAGGATCAATTTTCTCTTATAGATGTATTCGGCCAATGAGGAGAGAGATTCATCCTGAAGTTCCGCGACATACTCCTTCGCCTTTTGGTCAATGTCCGGTAGGTCTTTCTTCTTGGCTTCGGCGAACTGTCGGCGGGCTTTTTTATATTGCCGGAGCGACTGCCGGGACATTTCTACAAAGATATCTTCGTCCTTTTGGGTCGAAAGGGAAAGCTTGTCTGCAATTTCTTGCGGATCCTTGGCTATATTATAAAAGCGCAGGTGTTCGTTCCGAACCTCGATAATTGTCTGAAGCTGACGCTCTCGAACCTGGCCAATTTCCGTCGCCAGAAAACTCTGGATTGCGGTGATACACTCACGCTTTAAGTCATCAATCGGGTCTTCGCCTAATGAGAACTCTGTCCTTGTGTCGTTTACGGCATCATTGAGCATATTTCCTTCGAGATAGCCAAAGAAAGCGTATTTGCCGTCAATGGCCTTGAGCCCAATGACGCTGTCCATTTCGTATCGTGTCACGGCGCGACCGTGCGCACCAAAGAAGAGACCGTTGGTTCCTTTTTCGTCGTCAGAATAGTTCTTCGGCACTAGGAAGCAGTTGAGCGATAGCTTGCGTTCTTCTCCGTCGACCAAAACGGAAATCGGATAGTTCTGATCTTTGACCACATCGCTAGTGAATTTATCGAGCAGGTCGATGCTGGCCTTCGAGTCGAACAAAGTGATCTTCGGGCAGTCGATATTGACAAAATAGTTGATGAAATGAGCGACGGTTCGGACAGCGACTGTTTCCAACTTCGCCGGGATATGTAGGGCGTATGCTGTTTTGATTGGAGTGAGCCGGATCGTTGTTCCTACAACCCCTGATGAGGAGCCTTCCTTTAGGTTTGATATTGGTACCTTAGGATCAGCTACGAAATCGAATGAGATCGATTCAATGCCTGTACCATTTTTGAAGTTGCTGGATACGCCGATTTTGTCCGCAACCTTGAGCCATAGAAGTCGCCCAACACCTTTGCCTCCGAATCTCACCTTCTTCATCGAGTCCGACTTGCGAAATGAGATCATGTTGTCGGCATTCATGCCGATACCATTGTCGGTGACTACAAACCCTGTATAGGATCCTTCTTCGTTCTCAGTTAGTTCTATATCGATGTTTCCGGATGATAGCTTGTCTTTCCCGAAACGCTCTTCAATTGCGTGGATCGAGTTCATCAGAGCTTCGAACAACGGCTGAAGTGTATTCTTGGGCGATGGTGCCAGAGACAGGTTGTTGATGCGGCCAATGGGATCTGACAACCATCCAGTTTCTGCCATGCTGATATCCTCGCTACTTCCGACATCGTAGCTTAGGGCGCGTTAGTGCTAAACCCGTAAAGCTAAGAAATTTGTATGAAATTATTCGATTAGACTATCAACTTTTACGGCACCAGAACTCATGCCGTCGACCGGTGTCAGCGTTTCGGAATGCTGCGGCGCTACATCAGTCAACTTACCAAAGGTCTGCTTTGGGCCGCCAACACACCACGATTGAATAGAGCCGTTTGTTCCGATCCAAACGAAAATGAGGAAATGATCTTCACCGTTGTGTCGCTCCTCCCACTGCTGCAAGTTCATAGCAAGGGCAAGTGATGGAAGGTCGCTGATGAGTACAAAAATTGGTGTTATCGAAAGCAGGTGGCATGACGCGACCAACGGGATAAAGAAAAACACAACCGTTAAGCCATTATTTGATTTTTTGTCAGATCTGTCTGACGTCAGCACCAATGGGACAGTTTAGGTCGATTTGATAAGAGAGGGTTTCTGGCTCATCGTAACCGCCAAGGAGTGGAGATGAGAAAGA
>NZ_FNNP01000024.1:2500-6179 GCF_900106805.1 Ruegeria halocynthiae | reverse complement strand
TTTTGGTTGCGGGAGTAGGATTTGAACCTACGACCTTCAGGTTATGAGCCTGACGAGCTACCGGGCTGCTCCATCCCGCGACACTGTATTTGACCTACCGCTTACGCTACTTGAGGCCTTGCGTTGGTCTACGGCCTGTTTGGCTACTTGAGACCTGGTCGTGTTTTATTTGATCGTTTAGAGAGAAGTTTGATTGAGGGCTTTTTCTAGGTTTGGCGGTGACCTACTCTCCCGGGGCTTAAGCCCAAGTACCATTGGCGCGGCAGTGCTTAACTTCCGGGTTCGGGATGGGACCGGGTGTTTCACTTGCGCTATGACCACCAAACCGAGGAAAAGCCCTACGTCGCGACTTTGCGAAGCAAAGCGCGACGGGCAGGAGGCAGCGTATTCGCGAAGCGGATGCGCGTTCCTGCACGGTTATATATTCAATCAACACCGCAGCGTGTTGCTGCGAAGTTATCCATGGTCAAAGGTGTGTATGTTTTTGGCTTATTTGTTCGCCTACCGCTTCGCTACTTGAGGCGGTTGGCAGTCTTTCCATTACTGGATCAAATCAAGCCTATCGGGCGATTAGTACCGGTCAACTGAACGCATTACTGCGCTTACATCTCCGGCCTATTGACGTGGTGGTCTTCCACGGCCCTCAGGGAGACCTTGTTTTGAGGGGGGCTTCCCGCTTAGATGCCTTCAGCGGTTATCCTGTCCGATCATAGCTACCCTGCACTGCTGCTGGCGCAACAACAGGTCCACCAGTGGATCGTTCACCCCGGTCCTCTCGTACTAGGGGCAACTCCTCTCAAGTCTCCTACACCCACGGCAGATAGGGACCGAACTGTCTCACGACGTTCTAAACCCAGCTCACGTACCTCTTTAAACGGCGAACAGCCGTACCCTTGGGACCTGCTCCAGCCCCAGGATGAGATGAGCCGACATCGAGGTGCCAAACACTGCCGTCGATATGGACTCTTGGGCAGTATCAGCCTGTTATCCCCGGCGTACCTTTTATCCGTTGAGCGATGGCCCTTCCACTCGGGACCACCGGATCACTATGGCCGTCTTTCGACTCTGCTCGACTTGTCAGTCTCGCAGTCAGGCTGGCTTCTGCCATTGCACTCAACGAGCGATTTCCGACCGCTCTGAGCCAACCTTCGCGCGCCTCCGTTACGCTTTAGGAGGCGACCGCCCCAGTCAAACTACCCGCCACGCAGGGTCCCGGATCCGGATAACGGACCGCGGTTAGACATCAAGAGTGCGAAGGGTGGTATCTCAAGGGAGGCTCCACAAAGACTTGCGTCTCTGCTTCAAAGCCCACCACCTATCCTGCACATCACAATCCTGATGCCAGTGCGAAGCTGTAGTAAAGGTGCACGGGGTCTTTCCGTCTAACCGCGGGAAGCCTGCATCTTGACAGGCAATTCAATTTCGCTGAGTCGATGTTGGAGACAGCGGGGAAGTCGTTACGCCATTCGTGCAGGTCGGAACTTACCCGACAAGGAATTTCGCTACCTTAGGACCGTTATAGTTACGGCCGCCGTTTACCTGGGCTTCAATTCAAGGCTCTCACCTCTCCTTTTAACCTTCAGGCACCGGGCAGGCGTCAGACCCTATACGTCGTCTTGCGACTTCGCAGAGCCCTGTGTTTTTAATAAACAGTCGCCACCCCCTGGTTTGTGCCCCCAGCCCCTAGTTGCCTAGGAACCGGGCCTCCTTCTCGCGAACTTACGGAGGTATTTTGCCGAGTTCCTTCAACATCGTTCTCTCAAGCGCCTTGGTATTCTCTACCAGTCCACCTGTGTCGGTTTAGGGTACGGTCTTATAGGAGGGCTATTTCCAGGAACCTCTCAGCAGCCCATTCAATCCGATAAGGATGAACTACCTCTGAGATCCGTCACCACTCCACGGCCTAGGAATATTAACCTAGTTCCCATCGCCTACGCCTTTCGGCCTCGGCTTAGGGGCCGGCTTACCCTGCTCAGATTAGCTTTAAGCAGGAACCCTTGGACTTTCGGCGAGAGTGTCTCTCACACTCTTTGTCGCTACTCATGTCATCATTCTCACTAGTGATCTCTCCACGGGATCGCTCACGCGCCCGCTTCATCGAAAAGACTCGATCCTCCAAGGTGCCCCGAAAGACACTAAAGAGGATAAGTCTTATGTCACACTACGCTCTGCTACCATGCCTTACGGCATCCTAGACTTCGGCTCATGGCTTGAGCCCCGTTACATCTTCGCCGCAGGACAACTTATTTAGACCAGTGAGCTGTTACGCTATCTTTAAATGATGGCTGCTTCTAAGCCAACATCCTGGTTGTTTTGGTCGTCCCACCTGCTTTCCCACTTAGCCATGAATTGGGGGCCTTAGTCGTAGGTCAGGGTTGTTTCCCTCTCCACTACGGACGTTAGCATCCGCAGTGTGTCTGCCATCTAGTACTCCCGGGTATTCGGAGTTTGGTTAGGATCAGTAAGCCTGTGGGGCCCCATTACCCATCCAGTGCTCTACCCCCCGGGGTATTCGGATGACGCTCTACCTAAATAGATTTCGCAGAGAACCAGCTATCTCCGAGTTTGATTGGCCTTTCACCCCTAGGCACAGCTCATCCCGATCCTTTTCAACGGATGTGGGTTCGGTCCTCCAGTAAGTGTTACCTTACCTTCAACCTGGCCATGCCTAGATCACTCGGTTTCGGGTCTGATCCCACGAACTCATGCGCCCTATTAAGACTCGCTTTCGCTACGCCTACACCTAACGGCTTAAGCTTGCTCGTGAGACCAAGTCGATGACCCATTATACAAAAGGTACGCCGTCACCCCGCAAGGAGGCTCCGACTGATTGTAGGCGTTCGGTTTCAGGTACTGTTTCACTCCCCTCGTCGGGGTGCTTTTCACCTTTCCCTCACGGTACTGGTTCACTATCGGTCAGCAAGGAGTACTTAGCCTTCGAAGGTGGTCCTCCGATCTTCAGACAGAATTTCACGTGTTCCGCCCTACTTAATACGTCCGATCATGCTTCATATACGGGACTGTCACCCTCTATGGTCCTGCTTCCCAACAGGTTCTATTCACACTCACGGCTCGGCTGGTCCCCGTTCGCTCGCCGCTACTAGGGGAGTATCAATTGATTTCCTTTCCTCCGGGTACTTAGATGTTTCAGTTCCCCGGGTTTGCCTTTATAACCCTATGTATTCAGGTCATAAATACCTGGTTTACCTCATTATTGATCACCCCGAAGGGTAACAATAACAAAGTATCAGGTGGGTTGCCCCATTCAGAAATCCATGGATCAAAGCTTATTCTCAGCTCCCCATGGCTTATCGCAGAGTATCACGTCTTTCATCGCCTCTTGCTGCCAAGGCATTCACCAAACGCCCTTCTCGCGCTTGATTTGATCCAGAAAAAGAAAGACACACTTTAGTGTCCTACCGCCTATTCGGCTACTTGAGGACGTTTAACCGCCCACAACCGAAGCTGCGTCAGAACATATGTCGATCGAGACCGCCCAGCTGGTAACTAAAGGCAGTCATTCTTCTGAACCAAAAACATACATTTCCCGCCCCCGCCACTTGGACGAGGACAATTGAGCAACCCCATATGGTCTCTCAGCCGTGCAGCTGATCAACGCAGGTCGCTCGGGTTAGTATATTAGACTTGGACAACTCTGTTCGTTTCAGTCGTGATACGC
>NZ_FNNP01000025.1 GCF_900106805.1 Ruegeria halocynthiae | reverse complement strand
GAAGTCGATCACCGGACATTCCCAAACATTGCAGCAGACCAACCACCAGTTGGATCAAACCGCGCGAAGGTGCAACATGTCGACCAAAGTTTGCGGCAAAGCCCCAATAGATGTTTGGTGATCAACGTGTAGACGGTTTTGGTTACAGCAGCACCCATCCCGAACAACAATCCCGCTCGATTGAGCTGAAACGCATCTGGGTCATAAACCTGCGCGATCAGGAAACACCCCACAGTTGCCAACCCGGCGCATAATATTGCGGTGCGGGTCAGCTGCTCTCGCAACAAAATTGCGGCGCATACGGTCACCATGATCGAATAGGTGTAAACGAGCGTGACAGCCGTGCTGACCGTTGTAAGCTCCAGCGACCTGAAGAAGAAGAGATAGTTCAACGAAATACCGACAAAACCCAGAACAAGGAACCAGACCAGATCTTGTACACGCACTCTCAGAGCTTTGGGTTGCCTGAACGTAATCCACAGTGCGACCAGCGACGCCGCGAAAATGGCCCGCTAGGTCACGACGGTCAGCGGATCAACTCCGCCGCTCATTGTCAGCTTGCCAATAGTGCCCATAGTGGAAAACGCCAGGGCCGAACCGATTGCGAATGAAACGCCCAAGCGCCTTTTCCGAGCCTCTGACCGAAGTGGCGAATTGGCTGAATCCGGGGAAATCGCAGACTGATCAGGCATCGTTTGGCCGAGTTCAGAACAAAAGCTCAGGCAAGAGGGTTGCGATCTCGGGCAGGAACCAGATGACGGTTACGGCGAGTATCTGGATCAGAATGAACGGGGCCACACCCGCATAGATTTGACCGGTGCTGAGTTCCTTTGGCGCAACTCCGCGCAGGTAGAACAGAGAGAACCCGAAAGGTGGCGTCAGAAAGGACGTTTGCAGGTTGATCGCAATCAGGACCGACAGCCAGACCGGATCATGCCCCATCAGGATGAGCGTTGGCATGACCAAAGGCAGAACGATTACCGTGATTTCGACGAAATCTAGGAAAAACCCGAGAAAGAAGATAAACAGCATGCAAAAAAGCAGTGCGCCTGTTGGTCCGCCCGGAAGATCAGACAACACTTCATGCACCCGCTCTTCACCGCCAAGGCCAATGAACACCAGCGAGAAAATTCCGGCCGCCAATATGGTGGCGAAAATCATGGACGTCATTGTTAGGGTCGAGTTCAAAGCCGGTTGAAGCGTTTTTTGCGTGATCAACCGCTTGACGGCGAGCAGAATGGCAACCGCTCCGATCAGGGTCAGCGCCATGTATCCCCCGCCCATGACGTAATCCAAGGCGCTCAGGTCGCTGCGTTGCAAACGAACCGGATACAGGCTGGCCCCCATGGCCAAAAGCACCAGACAGGTGGTGCCCAAAAGCAAGAACTTTCGCGACTTTCCAATCTTGATCGCGGCCATCAGGATCGCCCCCAGCCCACCGACGGAAGCTGCCTCCGTAGGCGAGGCAACGCCGCTCAGGATTGCGCCAAGCACCGCCAGAATGAGCAGAATGGCCGGCAAAATGGCCGACAGAGTCTCGGACAAAGGCAACCTGACATCAGCATCTTTAAGAACCGGAACATCTGCAGGGCGCAGACCCCCCCGGATCAGAATATACAGAATATAAAGGACGACCATCGTAAGGCCAGGCAGCAATGCGGCGGCAAAGATCTGCCCCACCGAAATGGTGTCGATTGCGAACTTGCCCTGTTCATACTGCGCCTGTTGATAGGCGTTTGACACGACATCTGACAGAATGATCAGCAGCGTGGAAGGCGGAATGATCTGGCCAAGCGTGCCGGACGCACAGACAATTCCGGCGGCCAGTCGCGGGTCATATCCCGACCGCAGCATAGTCGGCAGGGCAATCATACCCATTGCAATAACGGTAGCACCCACAATACCCGTCGAGGCCGCAAGCAGCATGCCGACAAGAACAACGGATATACCCAGTCCACCGCGCAAGCTGCCAAAGGACCGCCCCATCGTATCCAGCATATCTTCGGCGATCCGGCTTTTTTCCAGCACCGCGCCCATCAGAACGAACAGCGGAATGGCGATCAGCACACCGTTCGTCAGTAGGCCATAGATCCGCTGCGACATCGCGCCCAGCAGCGAGATGTTCATCACCCCCAGCGACCAACCCAAAAAGGCGAATGCAATCGCGGTGCCTGCAATGCTGAAAGCCACGGGGAAACCCGACAGGACAGCCGCCATTAGGGCCGCGAACATCAGAAGGTCGAGATATTCAGTCACGCGCCTTGCCCCCGATCAAAAGACGCAACACTTCCGATGCGGATTGTATCAGGAGAAGAATGCAGAAGGCGGGAATGAGCGTTTTCAGAATGAACACCGCCTTGATCCCACCGACAGAGATCGGTCCTTCTAGAATGCTCCATGAATTTACGACGGCAGGCCAGGACCAATAGAGAATGGCAAACATGGTAGGCATCAAAAGAAACAGATGACCGAAGAGATCAATTCGGCGTCGGCCGGTATCACCCAATCGGTTGTAAAAAATATCCACGCGCACATGCCCGTTGACCAATAGCGTGTATCCGGCCCCCAGCATGAACAGGGTCGAATGCATATATAGGACGGATTCGTTCACCGCCACATCGCTCAGTCCGAATACATACCGCGCGACGACAACCATGAACTGAACCAGCACCATGGCAAGCGCCAGCCAGCGAACAACTGATCCAACGCCATAGCTGAAGCAATCCAAAGTCCGAACGAGTTTCTGCACGTTTCGCCTCAAATGTGTTCCGGCGCACGGCTTCGCGCGCCGGATGTGCGGATCAGTAACCCAACACGCTGGAACGCGCGTTCATCTGACCATTGTCTGCATAAACCATGTAGGGACCGACTGAATCCCGATACGCCAGGAAGTTCTCGGTGATCCGCCGAACCAGTTCATCTTCGTCCTGGGCCAATTCATCCATGATCTCGACCGCTGCGGCACCCATGGCCTGCACGACATCATCGGGCAATTTGCGGACCTGAACACCCTCATTGGCGACCAGATGGGCCAGGGCTTGTGCATGCTTGGTTGTATATTCCGTCCAGACCGGGTTGTAGAGGCTTTCGCAAGCAAAGCTGACCGCCTGCTTGAGGTCATCCGGCAATTCGGCATAGGCATTGGCGTTTACCGCGCATTCTTCGGCTGAAGACGGCTCACCCACACCGGGCCAGTAATAGTTTTTGGCGACCTGCTGGAAGCCAACCGCACTGTCTGTCCAGGGGCCAATGAATTCGCCAGCATCAAGCGCGCCGGTCTGAAGTCCCTGGAACATATCCCGCGGTCCCATAGCCTGCACCGCCATACCGATCTTTGAACACATTTGAGAAGCAAGGCCCGTTGTTCGGAATTTAAGCCCTTTCAGATCGTCCAGCGAGTTGATCTCGTCGCGGAACCAACCCTGCCACTGAGGCCCGGAGTTCCCGCACAAGAACGGCTTGAGGTTGAAGCGTGCATAGATCTCATCATAGAGTTCCTGACCGCCTCCGTGATAGAGCCACCCAAACTGTTCATCGGCACGCAAACCGAAGGGCTGCGAGCCGAAAAGCAAAATTCCTTTTGACTTGGAGCCCCAATAGGCCGGAACCGCGTGATAAAGTTCGGCGGTGCCTTCGGATACCGCATCAAAGACACCTCGACCAGGGACGAGTTCCCCGGCTGCGTGCAACTTGATCTCCAACCGGCCACCGGACAGGGTGGTGATCCTGTCGGCAAGCATCTGCGCCGCCACCCCCGGACCAGGCAGGTTTTTGGGCCAGGCTGTGACCATGTTCCATTGCCGGATGCCCTGGGCAACAGCGGGTGCTGCCAGTGACGTCGCCGCAGCGCCAATCACGCCGGCTGTCACAAATTCTCTGCGTTTCATTATGTCCTCCCAAATAGCAAGTGCCATTTAGCCGTTGCTAAAAGTTTTTAAGCATGCACATAATATTTCTGTCAACACAATTATTCACAGCGAACGTGCGGGGCGATATGACCCGAGCCCAATCAGGTAAACACGAGCAAAGCACGGATTCCTTCCATGAGTAGTAACTGGGTAGACATCAGAGACGAAATCAGGCGGAGGGTTCTGGAGCGCGAGCTATTGCCGGGCGCAAAGCTGCCAAATGATCAGGAGCTAGCGGAAGAGTTCAAATGTTCCAGAACAACGGTCCAGCGTGCCATGCTGGATCTGGCTCAGAGCGGGACGGTAGATCGACGTCGCAAGGGTGGCACCACAATTACGCTACACCCGATTACACGCACCACATTTGACATTCCGATCACCCGGCTTGAAATCGAAGCGGCTGGCAATGACTATAGCTATTTCCTTGTGTCCCGCGAAATTCTCGTTTCACCCCCACGCGTTGCATCGTCTTTCGGACTTGCCGAACCGACCGAGATGTTGCGTGTAACGGCTCTGCATATGGCCAACAAACAGCCTTACATCTTCGAAGACAGATGGATTGCCCATGAAACCACGCCGGAAATCCTGGATGTTGATCTCAGCCGCGAAAGCGCGAACGAATGGTTGATCCGAAACCGCCCCTACAGCGATTGTGAAGTTCGTTTCCTTGCCAAGCGAGCAACCCGACAAGAGGCCGAACTTCTGGCATCCGACGTTGACGAAGCCCTGTTTGTCATGGAACGAACCACCTGGATCAATGGCGCTCCGATTACGATGGTCCGCGCAATAGCCAAGCCTGGGTATCAATTGGTAGCGAAGGCAAACTGACCTCTGTTTTCGACATAATGAAATTTCGGTATTCATGGCCATGCTCCCTGCATTCTGTTCCGAATTGAACTCAATAGCGGTCATACGTACCATGTGCAGCATCGGTCAAAGTGGGCTCTTCTTCCTCTTTCGTCGCACAGGGAACGAACGGCCCCTGTCCCACGAGCGTAGGATTTCCCTTGATTCCAGCAATTGAGCCCAGTGGACCAAGAGGACAAGAGTCATAAGACCCCCCGACTGTTGCCCGACTACCGTTGTCTCAATACCCTGACGGCCACTGGTCGCCTCTGGTCCCCGGTTTTACGGAACTGGATAATGACGTCTATCATCGAGCGGCAGTATTCAAGGATCTCGGAATAGGTCAGGCCGGTATCCGCCTGCAGAACCATCAGAGCCAGGCGCGACAGAGCGGAATCCGGTGAGGCTGCGTGTAACGTGGAAATGCCGCCTGGATGGCCCGAGTTGATTGCGGATAGGAAATCATATGCCTCAGACCCGCGCAGTTCCCCCATGATGATCCGATCCGGCCGGAACCGCAGGCAGGCTTTCAACAGATCGCTGCTCGATGCGTTCTTGTTCACCACCAGGGACACGGCATTGGGCTGACCAGGCCGGATCTCCAACACATCCTCAATGGTCATGATCCGCTCAGTGGGATCAACCTCGGCAAGGCAAGCACGCAACCAGGTCGTCTTGCCGGAGGATGTCCCGCCCGACAAAAGGATGTTCCACTTGGCCTTGACCGCCGCGCGCAGAAAATCTCCGAACCCGCCATTGTCATAGGCTTCGAACACAGCGGCATCAGCCGGGTCCACACCGGATTTCAGATCGGCCATGTTGGCGTCCAGATCCGGCAGGCCCACCATCAAGTCATCAAGCGACATTTCCTTGGCGACGGCGCGACGCAAGGCAAAGGCAACGCCATCCTCAACGGCGGGTTTAACTGCGACCTGGGCCCGCCACAGAGATCCGTCGATTTCAAACTGGGAACCTGCCAGTGGAATTTTCGCAGAGTGTCTGACGTCAGCACCAATGGGACAGTTTAGGTCGATTTGATAAGAGAGGGTTTCTGGCTCATCGTAACCGCCAAGGAGTGGAGATGAGAAAGA
>NZ_FNNP01000027.1 GCF_900106805.1 Ruegeria halocynthiae | reverse complement strand
CGATTGGCTAAAAACCCCCCTGCCTGATTGGCGGGGGGTTTGATGGTTTGTTTTATTCAGCTGCGTCTTCGTATTCTGACATTGGCGGGCATGTGCAGATGAGGTTTCGGTCGCCGTATGCGTTGTCGACGCGGTTGACGGGGGACCAGTATTTGTCGACGCCCATGGAGCCTGGGGGGAAGCAGGCCTGTTCGCGGGTGTAAGGGCGGTCCCAGTCGCCGACCAGATCACGCACCGTGTGGGGGGCGTTTTTCAGCGGGTTGTTCTCCGCGTCGATCTTGCCGTCGATGATGTCCTGCGCTTCGGCCCGGATCGACAGCATAGCCTCGCAGAAGCGGTCCAGCTCGTCCTTGGGTTCCGATTCCGTGGGTTCGACCATCAGGGTGCCGGCCACCGGCCAGCTCATCGTGGGTGCGTGGAAGCCTGAATCGACCAGACGCTTGGCCACGTCGTCGACGCTGACCTGCGCTGCCTCGTCCAGCGGGCGGGTATCCAGAATGCACTCATGCGCCACTCGGCCTGTCTCGGACGTATACAGGATCGGATAGGCGTCCTGCAGACGTGCCGCGATGTAGTTGGCGTTCAGGATTGCCACCTTGGTCGCCTGGGTCAGACCTTCGCCGCCCATCAGCAGCACATAGGCCCATGAGACCGGCAGGATTGAGGGCGAGCCGAAGGGCGCCGCCGAGACCGGACCCACGGCAGAGCCGTATTCCGGATGGCCGGGCAGGTGTTCCTCAAGATGCGCCTTGACGCCGATCGGACCCATGCCGGGGCCGCCGCCGCCATGCGGGATGCAGAAGGTCTTGTGCAGGTTCAGGTGGCTGACGTCACCGCCGATCTTGCCCGGCTGGGCCAGACCGACCATGGCGTTCATGTTGGCTCCGTCGATATAGACCTGACCGCCGTGATCATGGGTGATCTGGCAGACCTCCTGCACGGTGGTCTCGAACACGCCATGGGTGGACGGATAGGTGATCATGCAGGCGGCCAGATGATCGGAGTGCTTTTCCGCCTTTTCGCGGAAATCACCCAGATCGATATTGCCGTTCTCATCCGCTTTCACCGGTACAACCTGATAGCCCACCATCTGAGCCGAGGCCGGGTTGGTGCCATGCGCCGAGGTCGGGATCAGGCAGACATTGCGGTGCGCCTCACCCCGCGATGCATGATAGTTGCGGATGGTCAGCAGGCCTGCATATTCCCCCTGCGCGCCCGAGTTGGGCTGCTGGGAGATCGCGTCATAGCCGGTGATCTGGCACAGCTTGTCGTTCAGATCGTCGATCATCTCGTGATAGCCCTGCGCCTGATCTTGCGGGCAGAACGGGTGCAGATTGCCGAACTCGGGCCAGGTGACCGGGATCATCTCAACCGTGGCGTTCAGCTTCATGGTGCAGGACCCCAGCGGGATCATCGCCCGATCCAGCGCCAGATCGCGGTCGGCCAGACGACGCATATAGCGCGTGATCTCGGCTTCGGCCCGGTTCTTGTGGAATATCTCGTGGGTCAGATAGGCGCTTTCGCGCAGCGCATGTTCCGGCAGGCGGTAGAGCTTGTTCGAGCTGTCATCCTTGCGCTCGATCCCAAAGGCGCCCCAGACGGCTTCGATGGTCTCGGGGCGGGTCTGCTCATCCAGGCTGATGCCCACTTTGCTGTCGCCAACCTTACGCAGGTTGACGCCGCGGGCCACGGCGGCCTCCATGACAACATTCTGCAGATGGCCAACCTCAACCGTGATGGTGTCGAAGAACACCTCGGGTTCCACCGCAAAGCCCGCCTCTTCCAGGCCAGCGGCCAGGCGCGAGGTCTTGCGGTGCACCGATTGCGCGATGGCCTTGATGCCATCGGGGCCATGGTACACGGCATACATCGAGGCGATCACCGCCAGCAGCGCCTGCGCCGTGCAGACGTTCGAGTTGGCTTTTTCGCGGCGGATATGCTGCTCGCGGGTTTGCAGCGCCAGGCGATAGGCCTTGTTGCCGCGGCTGTCGATGCTGACACCGATGATCCGGCCCGGCATAGAGCGCTTCAGCTTGTCGGTGGTCGCCATATAGGCGGCGTGCGGGCCGCCATAGCCCATCGGCACACCAAAGCGCTGGGTCGAGCCGATGGCGATATCCGCGCCCATCTCACCCGGTGACTTCAGCAGTGCCAGCGACAGGATGTCGGCGGCGACAATGGCGATGGCTTTGTGTTCATGCAGCGCCGCGATCTCGGCGGTGAAGTCGCGCACATGGCCGTGGGTGCCGGGATACTGGAAGATCGCGCCAAAGACGGCGCCCGCATCCAGCGTGTCCGGATCAGCCACCTGCACCTCGATGCCCAAAGGCTCGGCGCGGGTTTTAATGACCGCGATGGTCTGCGGGTGGCAGTTCTTGTCAACAAAAAAGGCCGCGTTATTGGCCTTGGAGCGGCCGCCGCGCTTGGCCATCGCCATCGCCTCAGCTGCCGCCGTGGCCTCATCCAGCAAGGACGCGTTGGCCACGTCCAGCCCGGTCAGATCGCTGACCATGGTCTGGAAGTTCAGCAGCGCCTCAAGCCGACCCTGGCTGATCTCGGGCTGATAGGGCGTATAAGCCGTGTACCAGGCCGGGTTCTCCAGAATGTTGCGCAGGATCGGTGCCGGCGTGGTGGTGCCGTAATAGCCCTGACCGATCAGCGAGGTCAGAACCTTGTTCTTGCTGGCGATTTCTTTCATGTGGAACAGCGCATCGCGTTCGGTCATCGCCGGACCCCAGTCCAGCGGTTCTTTCTGGCGGATCGCAGGCGGGACGGTGGCGTCGATCAGCTCGTCCAGTGTCTTGAAGCCGATCACCTTGAGCATATCGCGCATCTCGACCGGGCTGGGCCCGATATGGCGGCGGTTGGCGAAGTCATAGGCTTCGTAGTCGGTCAGTTTGAAGGCCATTGTTGCGCTCCTCAGGGAATGTCTCGCCCGGCCGCTCTGGCGGATGCCTCCGGCGGGAGTAATTGGAAAAGGATGAAGCGACGGAGCCCCGATGCCGGGGCTCCGGAGTAGGTTCAGCCGATCAGGGCTTTGTAGCCGTCCAGATCCATCAGATCTTCCAGCTGCGACGCATCCGTGATCTTGATCTTGTAGATCCACGCCTCACCTTCAGGATCGTCGTTCAGCGATCCGGGGGCGTCGGCCAGCGCCTCGTTCACTTCCGCAATCTCACCATCCACCGGCGCATAAAGCTCAGACGCCGCCTTGACGGATTCGATCACGCCGATCTCGCCGCCCTTTTCGAACTCATCACCCGCTTCCTGCTGCTCGACAAACACCACATCGCCCAGCTGTTCAGCCGCGTGCTTGGTGATGCCCAGTGTGGCGATGTCGCCCTCGACGGTCAGCCATTCATGCTCTTCGGAATAATAGGTTGCCATGTTGTCTCTCTCCTGACTTCAACGCTTGTAATTCTGGGTAACAAAAGGCAGCGCCACGATCTGCGCCGGTTGCGGCTTGCCCCGGATGATCAGGTTCACCACCTCGCCCGGTTCGCCATGGCCCTTGCTCACATAGCCCATCGCCACCGGCCCGCCGACCGTGGGGCCGAACACACCCGAGGTGATCTGGCCGATGGTATTGCCCTCGGCGCACTGGATTTCCACGCCCTCACGCGCCGGTGCGCGCCCGTCTGGCTTGATGCCGACCAGCTTTTTGGCGGGGCCTTCGGCCAGTTCCTTCTGCACGCGGTCCGCACCCGGAAAGCCGCCCTCTTCCTTGCGGCGCTTTTGCATCGCCCAGCCCAGCGAGGCCTCGACCGGCGAGGTGCTCTGGTCAATGTCATTGCCGTAAAGGCACAGACCCGCCTCAAGCCGCAGGCTGTCGCGCGCGCCCAGACCGGCGGCTTCGCAATCCTCATGCGCCAGAAACGCCCGTGTGACCTCAATCGCCTTGTCCTCGGGGATCGAGATCTCGTACCCGTCCTCACCGGTATAGCCCAGCCGCGAGATACGACACTCAACGCCGTTGATCGGCGCCACCGTGGTTTCCATGAACTTCAGATCCCGCGCCGCAGGGCACAGCTCGCCCACAACGTTTTCCGCCGCCGGACCCTGAACCGCCACCAGCGCGCGGTCGAAGATCTCGGTCACTTCGACGCCCTCAAGATTGGCTTTCATATGCGGAATGTCCTGATGACGCAGCGCCGCGTTCACCACCACAAAATAATGATCCCCCGCATTCGACACGATCAGATCATCCATGATCCCACCGTCTTCGTTCGTGAAGAACCCGTATCGTGCCTTGCCCGGCTTCAGCGTCGCATAAGCCTGCGGGCAGATCGCCTCAAGCTTCTCACCCACATTCTCGCCACGCAAAATCACCTGACCCATATGAGACACATCAAACACCGCCGCCTTCTCACGACACTGCTTATGCTCTCCCATAATCCCCAAAGGATACTGCACAGGCATCTCCCAGCCCGCAAAATCAACCAACTTACCCCCCAACTCAACATGAAGGGAGTGCAACGGCGTGCGTTTTATGGATGTCAT
>NZ_FNNP01000028.1 GCF_900106805.1 Ruegeria halocynthiae | reverse complement strand
GCCGGTTCGGAATGTTCTTGGTGTATATTTTGTTGTTTGAGTGTTTTGTTCAAGTTTTGTCCAAAGGGTTTTTTATTGTTTTGATTGTCATGTTTTATTGTTTGTTCTCTTCCTTTTCGTATCTTTGGTTCTGAGCCTATACGTAATCTACCGTATAGACACATGTTGTCAGGTTTCGTTTTCCTCTTCATCATCGGAGGGCCTGATTCCAGTGCAATTTTTTCTGTTGCGTTCTGAACGGTTTTGGGCGCCCCAACAGATCAAAAAAGACTGACAACAGGAGTGTCAAAGTGTTCAAGAAAACCTCAATCACCGCATTTGCCGCGGCGGCCCTGATGGCACCGGCGGCGTATGCAGAAGAATTTATCACGATCGGAACCGGCGGCGTTACGGGTGTTTATTACCCGACGGGTGGCGCGATCTGCCGTCTGGTCAACAAGGGCCGGAAAGAGCACGGTGTTCGGTGTTCGGTGGAATCGACGGGTGGTTCGGTTTACAACATCAACACCATCCGCGAAGGCGAGCTGGAGTTTGGCGTGGCGCAGTCTGACTGGCAGTACCATGCGTATAATGGCACGTCGAAGTTTGAAGACGCGGGCGCGTTTGAGAACCTGCGTGCGGTGTTCTCGGTCCATCCTGAGCCGTTCACGGTTGTGGCGCGCGCCGATGCGGGCATTTCCAGCTTTGAGGATCTCAAGGGCAAGCGGGTGAACATCGGCAACCCGGGTTCCGGTCAGCGCGGCACGATGGATGTCGTTCTGGAAGCTATGGGCTGGACTATCGATGATTTCGAATTGGCCTCCGAGCTGAAAGCGGCCGAGCAGTCGTCGGCTCTGTGCGACAACCAGTTGGACGCGATGATCTACACCGTGGGTCACCCGTCGGGCTCGATCCAGGAGGCGACCACGGCTTGTGATTCCGTACTGGTGAACGTCACCGGTGATGCGATCCAGGGTCTGATCGACGACAACTCGTACTATCGCACCGCGACCATTCCGGGCGGCATGTACCGGGGCTCGGACGGTGACACTACGACCTTTGGTGTGGGCGCGACCTTTGTGACCTCGGCGGATGTGTCGGATGACGCGGTTTATGCGGTTGTCAGCTCGGTCTTCGAGAATTTCGACGACTTCAAGAAGCTGCATCCGGCATTTGCCAATCTGCAGCCGGAGGAGATGATCGCGGACGGATTGTCGGCGCCGCTGCATCCGGGTGCCGAGAAGTACTACAAGGAAAAAGGCTGGCTGCAATAAGCCGGACCTGATGCGGGGCGCCTGTAACGGGCGCCCCGTTTGCACATCCGGGAGAACCCGGAGTGAGAGAGGCCGTAAGAACAGGGCCCAACAAATCGCAGAGCGACGGGGAGACGCTTTATGAGTTCCGACACACAATCCAATCGCCCGCTATCCGAGGAAGAGCTTCAGGAACTGGTGACCTCGTCCGATGCGGGGGCCCGCAACCCGGCAGGGAATGTGGGGCTGTTTCTGGCCATTGTGGCGGTTCTGTGGTCGGTGTTCCAGGTGGTGCTGGCCTCGCCCTTGTCGAATGTGCTGCTGCCGGGCAGCGTGGTGAACAACTCGCGCCAGATCCATCTGGCCTTTGCGATCTTTCTGGCCTTTTCGGCCTATCCGGCGCTGAAATCCAGCCCGCGCAATTACATCCCCATTCAGGACTGGATCATGGGTGTGGTGGGCGCAGGCATCGCGCTTTACGGCTATATTTTCTATGAGAAACTGGTCGATAACGGCTTGCTGGCCGATGATGTCGACAAATGGGTGGCGCTGGGTGGCCTGCTGCTGCTGTTTGAGGCCGCGCGCCGCGCGCTTGGCCCGGCAATGGCGATCATTGCCACGATTTTCCTGGCCTATGTGTTCTTTGGCTCGTCCGACTGGGTGCCTGAAGTGATCCAGTGGAAGGGCGCCAGCCTGAAAAAGGCGATGAGCCATATGTGGATCACCTCTGAGGGTGTGTTTGGCATCGCGCTTGGCGTGTCGACCAAGTTCGTGTTCCTGTTCGTGCTGTTTGGCGCGCTGCTGGATAAGGCGGGGGCAGGGAATTACTTTATCAAGATGGCGTTTGGCGCGCTGGGTCACCTGCGCGGCGGCCCGGCCAAGGCGGCTGTGGTGGGGTCTGCGGCCACGGGCCTGATCTCGGGGTCGTCGATTGCCAACGTGGTGACCACGGGCACGTTCACCATTCCGCTGATGAAGCGGGTGGGCTTTTCCAGCGAGCAGGCGGGCTCGGTCGAGGTGGCCTCTTCCGTGAATGGCCAGATCATGCCCCCGGTGATGGGCGCTGCGGCCTTCCTGATGGTGGAATATGTGGGCATCTCTTATGTCGAGGTGATCACGCACGCGTTTCTGCCGGCGGCGATTTCCTACATCGCGCTGGTCTATATCGTGCATCTTGAGGCGGTGAAGCGGAACATGCCGACGCTGGGCAACCGCGTGGTCTCGATGGGGCGCACGATTGGTGGCATGGCGCTGTTCTTCGTGGGCTTTGCCGCGCTGTGTTATGGCATCCAGTACCCGATCAAGGCGATCATAGCGATCATTCCTGATGCGTCCGGGCTGGTCCTGTCGGCGCTGATCATTCTGACCTATCTGTTCCTGCTGAAGCTGGCTGCAGGGGTTGAGGATCTGGTTCCCGATGACCCCAACGCCAAGGAGGTTGAGCTGCCGGTGATCGCCGATATCTACAAGGCCGGTCTGCATTACCTGCTGCCGATCATCGTGCTGGTCTACTTCCTGATGATCGAGCAGAAATCGCCGGGCCTGTCGGCGTTCTGGGCCACCTCGCTGCTGTTTGTGATCTTGCTGACGCAAAAGCCGATGAAGTCGATCTTTCGCGGTGAAAGCAAAACGGCAAATGCGTTCAAGGAAGGTGTTGCCGACCTGTGGAACGGGTTGATCGACGGGGCCCGTAACATGATCGGCATTGCGCTGGCCACCGCCACCGCCGGCGTGATCGTGGGCACCGTGACGCTGACCGGTGTGGGGCAGGTGATGGCCGATCTGGTCGAATTCCTGTCGGGTGGTAACCTGATCGCCATGCTGGCGCTGGTGGGCCTGCTCAGCCTGATCCTGGGCATGGGCCTGCCGACCACGGCGAACTATATCGTCGTCAGCTCGCTGATGGCCGGTGTGGTTGTCGAGCTGGGCGCGCAGGACGGCCTGATCGTGCCGCTGATCGCAGTGCATCTGTTTGTGTTCTACTTCGGCATCATGGCCGATGTGACGCCGCCTGTGGGTCTGGCCAGCTTTGCCGCTGCCGCCGTGTCGGGCGGGGATGCGATCAAGACGGGCTTTATCGCTTTCTTCTACAGCTTGCGCACCGTGGCGCTGCCGTTTGTGTTCATCTTCAACACCGATCTGTTGCTGATTGATGTCACGTGGGTGCAGGGCATTCTGGTGGCGGTGTCAGCGACGATTGCGATCCTGATCTTCACCGCCGGCACCATGGGCTGGTTCCTGACCAAGAACCGCATCTATGAAAGCGTGGCCCTGATCCTGATCGCCTTTGCGCTGTTCCGTCCGGACTTCTTCATGAACCGGATCGCGCCTCCGTTCGCGCAGATCGAACCGGCGCAGCTGACGCAGGCCGTGGCTGAGGCCGCACCGGGCAGCACCATGCGGATCGAGGTCGCGGGTCCTGACTTTGACACCGGCAACATGACCGAGACCACTGTTGTGCTGACCATCGGAGACGAGGCTGAAGGCGCGGCCCGCGTCGAAGCTCTGGGCCTGATCCCGCTGGACGAGGACGGCCTGATGAAACTGGAAGAGCCGCTGTTTGGCACGCCGGTCGCGGATGAGCTGGACATGTTCGACTATTACGCCGACGAAGCGGTGCGCATCACGGCCATTCAGGCCCCGCAGAGCCAGCCGCCGAAAGAGCTGATCTTCATCCCGGCGCTGATCCTGTTGGGCCTTGTCGCTTTCCTCCAACGCGGCAGAGCCGCAAAACAGGGAGAACCCGCATGACAAAAGCGATTCTGTGTGCCGTGGACATCAGCAACGGCGATATTGATGTGGCGGTCCTTGAACGGGCTGCCACACTGGCCGATCTGGACAGCGCGCGGCTGGATGTGGTGACCGTGACGCCGGATTACGGCGAAGGCTTCGTCAGCAGCTTCTTTGAACCGCATCACCATGAACAGGTGATGCAAGAGGCCCATGATAAGCTGGTCGCCCTGTGCGAAGCCACATTGGGCGCCGAGCGCAACGCCAAGGTCCGCCACGTCGTCGCCACCGGCAGCGCCTATCAGGAAATCCTGAAAACCGCAGAAGGCGCAGGCTC
>NZ_FNNP01000032.1 GCF_900106805.1 Ruegeria halocynthiae | reverse complement strand
TCACCGGACATTCCCAAACATTGCAGCAGACCAACCACCAGTTGGATCAAACCGCGCGAAGGTGCAACATGTCGACCAAAGTTTGCGACAAAGCCATCGGTCATCGATCGCCGGAGCCTGAAATGCCTCGATCAGATAAGCGGTGGCAGGTGTTCCGCGACCAAGCGGCTGAACAATCGATCCGATATGCGCCTCGATAGCTCCGATGTCTCGAGCGGCAATCGGAACATGCAGGCAGTCCGGCAACCCAAAACGTCTTCGAGCTATGTCCTTTGCGACAGGATCAATCAGAGGTCTCCTCAACGATGTTAAACACGTCACCTGAATTCAGGTTCTTCACTCGAGTGACCGCTACCCCATCCCAATAATAAGAAAAATGTTGACCCTGCGTCGGGATGCCAGCGATGTCCGGCCAGAACAGCGCAACGGCATGCCCCTTCGGATATCGGACGCTGGTGTAGACGATGCCGTTTGAACTTTCATCACGAAGTTCAAACGCCAGGGATTGCGAAGCAGTATAGTTATCCTTGTCGTAGACCGCGTCCTCCAGGGAGACTCCTGTGAGATCGTGCAAGTCGGCATCAAGAGTGCCCACTAACTCCCGAAAGTCTGAAACCCAGCCCGGTTCCTCAGACGTCGCCGCCATGAATCTCCCATGGTGATGCATCGTCTCAAAGAGCGCGACCTCAACACGGTCACCGGCGTAATAGACGCCGTATGACCCATCGGTGAACCGGCTCGGTCGGTCTGTCGATGTGTGCGTGAAGGGCGCCATGGCCCAAGAGGCACCTGCCCCCGCAACGCGGCGATCTTCCGGAACAAGATCGAGCATGCCGACACTCTCGGCGACGCGCGGATTGGTCTTGGCCTCGGCAGAGAAAATTGCATCCCAGTCAGCGGGATCAGCGATGTCTTCAAACAGGTCGATAGGCGGAAAGCGCGACCGGATGATGCGATGCGTTGTGGACCAGGTAACGCGGGTGACGTCAGGCTGCACGAGGGTCAGCCGCCTCGAACGTTGTCGAGATATCGACGAACACGCATAATATCGGTGAGTTCTCCGCCCAGCATCACATCGAGTGCCGGCGTTTCGCCAAACGCCTCATTGGGACGTTTGACCCATCCGTAAGCGCGATCAGCATCTGTGAAGATGATCCGGAGCGCTTTGTGAATGCCCATCAAGTTGGACAGCCGTGATTTTAGATCACGCGGGATACGACCGATGTCGCCGGCTTTCCAACGGGCCCAGGTACGTGCTGACAGACCGCCCAGAAGAACAGCGGCTTGCGCATCGGTGATGTCCCACTTGGCAAAGAGATTCACGACAGCGCGAGCCATGGCTGCACCCTCGGCATCGGAGACTTCCGGTACAGCGGGCTGATATGCTGTTTTCTCAACGAGTTGCAACTGTGGCATGACGAGCTCCCAGAGTTGTCATTTGGCATAATATAGGTAATTTTCTGCCAAATTGCAACCCAACAGCTACCAGCGTAACGATAACTGGAAATTATCCGTGCCCCAAAAACGTTATTTTCTTGGGCTTCACATCGGACATGACCGTGCGATTACAGTAGCCGA
>NZ_FNNP01000033.1 GCF_900106805.1 Ruegeria halocynthiae | reverse complement strand
TGTCCGTCGTCAGGGATTTTGGGACAGATGGCGGCGTGAGCTAAGAGAGGGTCTGGCTCATCTGGTTCATGTGATTATGCGGCGGATTTGCGGTGAAGCAAGCGTCGCGTTTCGATGGTCTTCCGTTTGATCCTTTCTCGTTGTTTCAGAATGGTCTGGCCGCGTCCGAAGTAGACATCAGCGGGCGTGAGGTTTTGCAGGCTCTCGTGATAGCGCCGGTGGTTGTAGTGATCGACAAAGGCGTCGATCTGCCGCCTGAGATCACCGGGCAGGTAGTAGTTTTCCAGCAAGATGCGGTTCTTCAGGGTTTGGTGCCATCGCTCGATCTTCCCCTGAGTTTGCGGGTGATACGGGGCACCTCGAACATGATCCATCTGCTGATCTTCCAGCCAGTCGGCCAACTCGCTGGAGATGTAACTGGACCCGTTGTCGCTGAGCAGGCGCGGTTTGTGCAGCACCGTTGCCTGATCACAGCCTGAGGCTTGCAAGGCGAGGTCCAGTGTGTCGGTCACATCCTCGGTCCTCATCGTTGCACAAAGCTTCCAGGCGATGATGTATCGGCTGTAATCATCGAGGATGGTCGACAGGTAGAACCAGCCCCAGCCGATCACCTTTAGATAAGTGAAGTCCGTCTGCCAGAGTTGGTTCGGCCGTGTTGTCTTGTCTTGGAACTCGTCTGCGGCTGACAAAACTACATAGGCTGGACTGGTGATCAGATCGTAGGACTTGAGGATGCGATAGACCGAAGCCTGTGACACAAAATACTTTTCCGTGTCGGTGAATTGCACGGCCAACTCGCGCGGCGACAGATCGCTTTCCTTCAGAGCCAGATCCTTGATCTTCTCACGAACCGGCTCAGGAATGCGGTTCCAGACCCGTGAGGGCTTGGGACTACGATCCTCAAGCGCCTCAGGACCACCCGACAGATATCGGTCATACCAGCGATAGAAGGTGGTCTTCGGGATGCCCAGCTTGTCCAAAGTGCGCTTGGTCGGCAGATATGAACCTTCGACGAGGCGGATGATCTCCAGCTTTTCGGATGCGGGATATCTCATTCGTCGTCGCCCCCATCCGCGATCATGCTTTTTTTGAGCAACCGCAGTTCAAGAGCCTGTTCGGCAACCACCTCCTTCAGATCACGGGATTCCCGTCTCAGATCCTTCACTTCAGTGGAAGTTGCCGCGCGGGCAGTGTCACCTGCAAGGCGTTTCTTACCGGCTTCCAGGAACTCCTTGGACCAACTGTAGTAGAGGCTCTGGGCAATGCCTTCACGGCGGCACAGCTCGGCAATGCTGTCCTCGCCCTTCAGGCCGTCCAGCACAATCCTGATCTTCTCTTCCGCTGAGTATTGCTTACGCGTGGCGCGGCGGATGTCTTTTACAACTTTCTCACCGTGGCGCTGCTTGGGTCCAGGTTTCTTTCTCATCTCCACTCCTTGGCGGTTACGATGAGCCAGAAACCCTCTCTTATCAAATCGACCTAAACTGTCCCATTGGTGCTGACGTCAGACA